>NZ_AP042420.1:1607500-3600000 GCF_055387865.1 Desulfosoma profundi
AGAAGCTCATGCAAAGCTTCACGGTTGGTCACCTGCTCCACAAAGCCCCTTTCGGTGAGTACATCCAAAGCATTCTTTCCAACGGTCACGCTCATTCCCTTTCCACATCCAGAAGTTTCGTCACATGCACTACTTGGCGTACTCTACGGCCCGCGTCTCTCGAATGACGGTCACCTTGATTTGACCGGGATACGTCAGTTCATTTTCGATGCGTTTGGCTATGTCTTTGCTGAGAAGCACCGTGTCCGCGTCCCCGACCGATTCGTTTTCCACGATGATTCTCAACTCTCGGCCGGCTTGGATCGCATAAGCTTTCGATACGCCCTTAAAAGACATGGCGATCTTTTCGAGATTCTCCAGCCGTCGCACGTAGGATTCCAGAAGCTCCTTGCGCGCCCCAGGGCGCGCTCCCGAAAGGGCATCCGCCGCCTGAACCAGTATCGCCAGCACACTTTCTGCCGGCACGTCCTCGTGATGGGCGGCGATGGCATTGACAATTTCAGAGGACTCCCCATGTTTTTTGGCCAAATCCGCCCCTATCAAAGCGTGGGGACCTTCCACTTCGTGGTCCACCGCTTTGCCGATATCGTGGAGTAAGCCAGCTCTTTTGGCCTGTTTCTCGTTCAGACCCAACTCAGCTGCCATGACGCCACACAAAAACGCCACCTCTCTGGAATGTTGGAGCACATTCTGAGCGTAACTCGTGCGGTACTTGAGTTTCCCCAGAAGTTTGATGAGCTCAGGATCTATACCATGAACTCCCACATCGAAGGCCGCCTGCTCCCCGGCGTCCTTTATGGCCGTGTCGATTTCTTGACCCACCTTTTCCACGATTTCTTCAATACGGGCCGGGTGAATCCGCCCATCAGAAATGAGTCGCTCAAGCGAGAGCCGGGCCACCTCTCGCCTGATGGGATTGAAACCGGATAGGATAACGGCCTCAGGGGTGTCATCAATGATCAAATCAATGCCTGTCGTCGCCTCCAAGGCTCTGATGTTTCGACCCTCACGGCCGATTATGCGCCCTTTCATTTCGTCGTTCGGCAAATTGACCACGGAAACAGTCTTTTCCACGACATAGTCGCCGGCAAAACGTTGAATCGCCAGTGCAATGATTTCTTTGGCTTTTTTGTCCGCCTGTTCGCGAGCCTCCGCTTCCAGACGCTTCACCGTCAACGCCGCCTCGTGGCGTGCCTCGTCCTCAATGGACTTGACAAGCATTTCTTTCGCTTCCTGCGCCGAGATTCCCGACAAGGATTCCAGTTTTACCCTTTGGGCCTCAATGAGATCCTCAAGCTCCTTGGATCGCTGTTCCAGCTCCTTTTCCCTTTCCTGTAACCATTTTTCCTTTTTCGCAATGGCACTTTCCCGCTTATCGAGAGCTTCGGATTTCTTGTCGAGGTTCTCTTCCTTCTGAAGCAAACGCTTTTCGAGATTCTGGAGCTCTTTCCGAGTTTCTTTGGTTTCCTTTTCAAAATCCGCCTTCATGCGGAAGATGTTATCTTTCGCTTGAAGAATGGCCTCCTTCTTGAGAGTTTCAGCCTCCTTGCGGGCCTCTTCCACTAGGAGCTCCGACTCCCTCCTTTCCTTTTGGCTCTTGCGCTGGTGGGCCATACGCCAGCCAACGGCGCCGGCGCCAACTCCAACGATAAGAGCCAGCAGGGTCACGATGACCGTGCCGAGCTGTCCCATAGGGCTCTTCCTTTCTGTGTCTGGGCTCCGAAACTCTTTGTCCTTGGAGCCCTCGCGTTTTGACAGTGCTTCACACACCGTCCATGAAACGGCAAAAAGGACAAAAACGATAAAACCAACGCATGGAATTAGAGAGACTTACCTGGAGGGACGTTCGTGGACCCCTTTAACGCGGGAATCCCACGCGCGTTGAGCAGACAGGCAGCGTCTTTGAGGATTGAAGAAAGGGAACGCCCCCGCCTTGTGCCGTGTCGACAGTCGGTCTTGAACCGATTCAGCGAAGTGGGCGTTCCATCGTTTCTTTAGGCACGCCGACGTGGCGGCGCGCACACCGAAACGAGCGGGAACCCCCCGTTTGTTGGTGTTGGCTCAGGAACGCTCTCTCGATCACGAACACCGCAGGGGCTTAGCTGACAACGTCTCCCGGGCCGGATCCTTCGAAGCCCCATATCAATTTCTTATGCACCGCCACCCCTTCGGCTCCGTTAGGTTCATCCGTCATCCATCCTCCGCGGGCAATGGACCCTACCCTTCTCCTCATATCACGAATTGCCGCACCTCGTTCACCATCAAACCCGAGGATGCTTACGGCAATGTCACCGAAATGTGGTTCGGCTCCGCTCGCCTGAACTGCTACTTCCCTCTTGAAGCACCATATCGCGTTCTTTGGTGCTTCACACTCATATGTCTTGCCTTCTCTAAGCCACTTGAATCATAGAGCTTTCTTGGCTTCCCTCGAATTCTATGCGGAACATTGGAACAAAGTCAAGATTAAACTCACCATCCCCGCGAGCCGACTATTCCACTGTGACACTCTTTGCCAGGTTTCTTGGCTGATCCACATCGGTTCCCCGAAGATCCGCCATATGATAGGCCAACAATTGCAAAGGGACAGCAAAAAGGATCGGCGCAAGCCATGGGCTGCTTTTCGGCACACAAAACTGGAGAACGTCATCGCCAAGCCGGACATCGTGCTCGCCCTCGACGAATGCCAGGACCTTCCCGCCTCGCGCCTTCACTTCTTGGACATTTGACATCATCTTTTCATAAAGCGGGCCCTTCTGGATCAGGACCACCACGGGCATCTTCTCGTCAATCAGGGCAATGGGACCGTGTTTCATCTCACCCGCAGCATAGCCTTCGGCGTGGATGTAGGAAATTTCCTTCATTTTGAGCGCGCCTTCCAGGGCGATGGGAAAGAGCAGACCTCGCGCGAGATACAAGAAGTGATCTCTGTCCATGAACAGCCTCGCCCACTCACGGATAGTGTGTTCACCGTTGAGCACTTCTTCTATCTTTCCTGGCAGTTCACGAAGAGCTTGGATGTGATGGGACAGTTCTTTTCGCTGAAGCTTTCCCGCGCCATCGGCCCAGTACAGAGCAAAGAGAAACAGAGCCACAAGCTGCGTCGTGAAGGCTTTTGTGGAAGCCACTCCAATCTCCGGCCCGGCATGAGTGTAGAGGACGCCTTGGGCCATCCGCGCCAGGCTGCTCCCAACCACATTGACAATGGCTCGGCACGGGGCACCTCTTTCGAGTCCTTCCTTTAAGGCCGCTCGAGTGTCCGCGGTTTCACCGGACTGGCTGACCACCATCAAAAGCGTTTCATCGCTCAAAAGGGGGGCCCTATAGCGAAATTCCGATGCAAGGTCGACTTCCACAGGCAGGCGGCAAAACTGTTCCAAAATATACTTGCCCACCAGACACGCATGATATGAAGTACCGCACGCTACGAGATACATGCGATTTATAGATTTCACTAGAGAGTCCGTGATATTGAGATCGGCCAGCCGAAGGCGCTCCCGGTTGAGATCCACCGCGCTCCGTAAGGTGTCAATAATCGCTCTCGGCTGCTCAAAGATCTCCTTTTGCATAAAATGCTTGTAACCCGCTTTTTCCGCCGCCACAGGGTTCCAGTCTACGGTCTGCACGGTGTAGGAGCGCTGCTTTCCATCCAGCGTCTCAATCTGAATCCCATCCCGCCTTGCCACCACCACATCGTCATCCTCAAGAAGAATAACCCGCCGCGTCTGGTGCAGGATGGCCGGAATGTCGGAGGCAAAGTAAAAAGCCCCTTCACCGACGCCGAGGATAAGAGGACTTTCCCTGCGAGCCCCGAGCAAAATGTCCGGTTGCTTTTCGTTCAGAAAAACAACCGCAAAACTACCTCTTAGCTGGCGCAGCGTCGCCTTGACACTCTCCACATAATCTCCACCCGAGCGCCACTCATCTTCAAGCAGCTTGACGATCACCTCGGTGTCCGTCTCCGACGTGAACTCATAGCCTTTCGCCGACAACCGCTCCTTGATTTCCGCGTAATTTTCGATGATCCCATTGTGCACAACGGCAAACGGCCCAGATCGATGCGGATGCGCGTTCTCATCGCTTGGGGCCCCATGCGTCGCCCAGCGGGTGTGCCCAATCCCGATGGTTCCTTTCAAAGGGCTCAGGAGCAATCTTTTTTCCAATTCACGGATCTTTCCTGCACAGCGAACCGTCTGCAGCCCGCCCTTGTCGTCCAACACGGCGATTCCCGCACTATCGTAACCACGATACTCCAGCCGGCGAAGCCCTTCGACGATGATTTCCACACCGTCCCCGTTGCCGATATATCCGACGATCCCACACATGGGCAGACTCCTTTCGCCTCCGAATTCAACGCATCACCATCTTCTATATATTTCGGACGCGGCTATTGTCACCAAAAACAAAAAAGCCCCGTCGGTTCACCGCCGGGGCTTTCGATACGATGCAGTCGTGACCTATCGTCGTTCGGCAACTTTCAACCGCGCCAGAGCCCTCTGCAGAGCCGCTTGCGCTCGCGCAAACTCCACCCGGTCCTTCGCCTCCCTCAGACGGCGTTCCGCACGCTCTTTGGCCGCCTGAGCTCGGATCACATCGATGTCCGTCGCCTCTTCCGCTGCGGTCGCCAAGATCGTCACTTTATCAGGGAGGACCTCAGCATACCCACCCATAATGGCAACGTAACGTGTGCTGGCATCAATCTTGAAACGCAGCTCTCCGATTTTAAGCTTTGTCAGGAAGGGAATGTGGTTCACCAGCACGCCGAACTCCCCCAGCTCCCCAGGGGCGACCACCATGTCCACTTCCTCACTGAGCACCGTTCGGACCGGGGTGACAATTTCCAGCAGCAATTTTCCCGCCATCTCTGCTCACCGTTCCGTCAGAAGGTTAGGCCGCAGCCATCTGTTTGGCCTTCTCGATGGCCTCTTCGATGGTTCCCACCATGTAAAAAGCTTGTTCAGGAAGATCGTCGTGCTTGCCATCCACGATCTCCTTAAACCCTCGGATCGTGTCCTCGAGCTTCACATACTTGCCTTCCACACCGGTGAACTGCGCAGCCACGTGGAACGGTTGTGACAGGAACCGCTGGATCTTGCGGGCGCGGCCGACGATGATCTTGTCCTCGTCGGACAGTTCATCCATGCCGAGAATGGCAATGATGTCCTGTAAGTCCTTGTACTTCTGAAGGATCTGTTGCACCGTTCGTGCGGTCTGATAATGCTCAGTACCCAGGACGTTCGGATCCAAAATGCGCGACGTCGAATCCAACGGGTCCACAGCCGGGTAAATGCCCAGCTCCGCAATCTGCCGCGAGAGAACCACCGTCCCATCCAAGTGGGCGAATGTGGTCGCTGGTGCAGGGTCGGTCAAGTCGTCGGCCGGCACGTAAACGCACTGGACCGAGGTGATGGAGCCTTTGGTCGTCGACGTGATGCGCTCCTGCAATTCTCCGAGGTCCGTCCCGAGGGTCGGCTGGTAACCTACGGCCGACGGCATACGCCCGAGCAGGGCCGACACCTCAGCGCCTGCCTGCGTGAATCGGAAAATGTTGTCGATGAACAGAAGCACGTCTTGCCCTTCCACATCCCGGAAGTATTCGGCTACGGTCAGGGCGGACAGGGCTACGCGTGCCCGGGCTCCCGGAGGTTCTGTCATCTGCCCGTAGACCAACCCCGCACGCGGCAAGACACCCGATTCTTTCATTTCGAGGTACAGATCGTTGCCTTCCCGCGTTCGCTCACCGACGCCGGCGAAGACGGAGATCCCGCCGTGCTGCATGGCGATGTTGTGAATCATCTCCATCATAACGACCGTTTTACCCACGCCCGCTCCACCGAACATGCCCATCTTCCCACCGCGGGGAAACGGCACCAGCAGGTCGATCACCTTGACGCCCGTTTCCAGGACGTTGACCGACGTGTCCTGTTCGGTGAAAGCCGGAGCAGATCGGTGGATTGGCATGTACTCATCGGCATCAACCGGTCCGAGACCATCTACGGGTCGCCCAACGACGTTCAACACACGTCCAAGGACCTTCTTCCCCACAGGCATCTGTATGGGTTTTCCTGTGTCTTTCACCGGCATACCCCGCACCAGACCGTCTGTGAGGTCCATGGCGATGGTCCGCACGACGTTGTCTCCGAGATGCTGGGCGACCTCCAAAACCAGGTTGTCCTCTTCATCGCTGAGTCCAGGATTGCTTACCAGCAGTGCGGTCAGAATCGGCGGCAGCTTCCCTTCTTCGAACTCAACGTCCACCACGTTTCCAATGACTTGCACAATCTTTCCGATATTCATGTGGCCCGTTACCTCCTTAATGATTTGCCGAACCATCGCTTATTTCTTGAGAGCTTCAGCGCCACCCACAATATCCATAAGCTCCTTGGTGATCGACGCCTGGCGCGCTTTGTTGTACGTGAGCGTCAAGCTGCGCACCATCTCCTTACAGTTGTTGGTGGCGTTTTCCATTGCCGTCATCCGGGCCGCATGCTCGCTGACCGCCGTCAGGTAGAAGCAGTCCAGGAGTTGGTTGTACACATAGTTGGGCAGCAAGTCGTTCAGAAGCTCCTGATGCGATGGCTCAAAAAGATATTCCCGCGCATCCCCCTCGCCCTGAGTCTCCGGCACTATGGGCAGTAGCCGGATCAGTCGCGGTTCCTGCTTCACCATGCTGCGGAAATGGCTGTAGATCACATAGACTTCGTCGGCATCGCCGTCTAAAAACAGATCAATCAGTTCCCGACCGAGTCGAAACGCGTCGTCGTAGTTTGGCTTGTTGAGCAGCCCGGTAAGCTCCGCACGCATGGCATACCGACGGCGTCGGAAATAATCGCGCCCCTTCCGACCCCCAGCCGTTAGCGAGACTTCAAGGCCTTCACGCCGCTTCTGGGTGATGAACCGCTCGGCCGTCACGATAAGGTTGTTGTTGAAGCTGCCGCACAAGCCACGGTCCGCCGTAAGGAGCACCAGCTCGATTTTCTTCACTTCCTCCCGCGGTGTCATGAGCTGGAACGTACCATCGGGCTCGACCCCCGCCGCCAGCCTTCCAATGACCTCCCGAAACTTCTCCGCGTAGTTTCGGAAGCGTTCCATGTTATCCTGCGCACCCCGCAGTTTCGCCGCCGCCACCATGTTCATGGCCTTGGTGATCTGCGAGGTCTTCTTTACCGCTTCGATTTTCCTTTTGATGTCCCGAAGGGTCGCCATACCCGCCTCTTTTCAGCACGCCAACTGCCTCGAGTTACCCTTGAAAGACCTCTGCGAACTCCTCGAGCGCCTTGGCCATCTTCTTGTCCAGTTCTTCGCTGATGACCTTCTTCTCCTTGATTTCTTGGAAGATCTCAGGGTATTTTCTTTCAATAAAGGCGAGCATTTGGCTCTCGTACGCGCCAACCTTCTCCACGGGGATCTTGTCCAGATACCCTCGGGTACCCGCATACAACGCCATGACCTGCTTTTCCGCAGGCATCGGCTGGTATTGCGGTTGTTTCAGCAGTTCCACGAGGCGCATGCCGCGGTTGAGCTGCTGCTGCGTCGCTTTGTCCAGGTCGCTCCCGAACTTGGCAAACGCTTCCAACTCTCTGTATTGCGCCAGGTCGAGGCGCAGACGACCGGCAACTTGCTTCATCGCTTTGGTCTGTGCCGCGCCGCCCACTCGGGAAACCGAGAGCCCAACGTTGATGGCCGGACGCACACCGGCAAAGAACAGGCCGGGCTCCAAATAGATCTGCCCATCCGTAATGGAGATGACGTTTGTGGGGATATACGCCGACACGTCCCCAGCCTGAGTTTCAATAATGGGCAGAGCCGTCAACGAGCCACCGCCGAGTTTGTCGTTGAGCTTCGCGGCACGCTCCAACAACCGGGAGTGGTTGTAGAAAATATCGCCGGGATAGGCTTCCCGTGCCGGGGGACGTCGAAGCAGCAGTGACACTTGCCTATAGGCTGCCGCTTGCTTGGACAGGTCGTCATAAATGATCAGGGCATGCCGTCCGGTGTCGCGATAGTACTCGCCCATGGCGCACCCAGCGTAGGGCGCGATGTATTGCAGAGGCGCAGGGTCACTCGCGCACGCCGCCACGACGACGGTGTACTCCATGGCTCCATGGCGTCGCAAAGTCTCCACCACCTGTGCCACCGTCGATTTCTTTTGGCCCACGGCGACATAAATACAGATGATCCCGCTATCCTTCTGATTGATGATAGCATCCACGGCAATGGCGGTTTTTCCGATTTGCCGGTCGCCGATGATCAGTTCCCGCTGTCCACGACCCACCGGGGTCATCGCGTCAATGGCCTTCAGCCCCGTATACATGGGCTCATTCACCGGCTGCCTTGCGATAACACCGGGCGCAATGCGCTCAATCCGCGCAAATTCTTTGGCCTCAATCGGTCCTTTTCCATCCAACGGATTGCCCACAGGGTCCACGATCCGTCCGATCACCGCATCGCCCACGGGAACCTCGGCGATCCTTCCGGTCCTGCGGACTTCGGCCCCTTCTTTGATGTGGATGTCTTCGCCCATGATGGCCACACCCACATTATCTTCTTCGAGGTTGAGGGCCAAGCCATAGATGGGTCCGTGATCCGTAGGGAACTCAAGCAATTCCATGGACATGCACTTCTCGACACCGTAGACGCGCGCGATGCCGTCACCGACGGAGAGGACACGTCCGGTTTCGCTGAGCTCAACCTTCTTCTCGTAGTCTTTGATCTGTTCGCGGATAATTTGGCTGATTTCTTCGGCTCTGATTTCCATTAACCCAGCTCACCCCTTTTCAAAGATTCTTTGATTGCCTGTAACTGCGTTCGCACGCTGCCATCTATCACCAGGTCGCCAATGCGAGCCACAGCCCCCCCGATCAGACTCGGATCTTGCTGGAACTCGATGACGATTTTCTTACCGGTCACCCGACCCAGGGTTTCCGCGATCTTTGCGATCGCCGCCTCATCCAGCTTGATCGCTGCGCTCAGCTTTGCCCGAGCGACATTAAAGTGCTCGTCGGTCAGCCGCTGAAAGTATTGGGATATCTCCGGTAAATTGCGAATTCTCCCCTTCTCCACCAGCAACGTCCCGAAGCTTCGCATTACAGCGCTCATCTCTGTCTTGTCTGCCAGCGTACGGAATACGGACTTTTTCACGTCCTCTGGGTAGAGGGGGTTAGCCAGGGCGTCCATGATCGCCGGCTGCTGATCGAGGAGCTGGACAAATGCTTGCAGCTCTTGGCCGTACTCGGTCAGCTTCCCGTCCTCTAAGGCAAGATTGAACAGGGCCTTGGCGTATCGTTTGGCGACAATTAAGTTCTTCACTTTGCCTCCACCGCCTTTGTGATGAATTCGTCAATCAACCGATCCTGATCCTCGGGCCTGATATTCTTCTTGAGGAGATCCTCCGCGGCGCTCACGGACAGCTCAGCGATCTCCTCTTGTAAGCTTTCTTTGGCCGCCTTGATTTCCTGTTGAATGGCCAACCGTGCTTGTTCCTTGATGTATTGAGCTTGTTTTTCGGCGGCTTGAATGATCTTCTGCTTTTCTGTCTCACCCTCTTGGATATATTCGGCCAGAATCTGCTCTGTCTCTTTGTCGAGTGCTGCCAGCTTTGCCTGATATTCCGCCGCCTTAGCTTCAGCTTCTTTTTTCTTCACTTCGAGGTCGCTCAACAACCTCTCGATATTCTCCCGCCTCGAGGAAAAGAAATTCGCTATGGGCTTTTTGAGCAGCTTAACGAGGATTGCCACCATAATGGCAAAGTTCATCAGTCGCAGAAAAAAGTCTTTCCACGGCAACCCGGCCTCATGCCCTCCCCCTGCTGACCCGTAGGCCGCGGTCGCCACACAAAGGCTTACCATGACAAGTGCCGCCGACGTCGTCTTCCACCCTTTCATCGATCGCCCCTTCAATCTAGGATACCTCAGCCTACCCGAGATCACAGATTGCGCCCCAGGATCCGTTGCGCCATATCCTTCGAGAACTCTTGGATCTGCGCCTGAAGTTGAGCCCGCACCTGGCCGATTTCCTTCTGGATCTTTTCACGCACCGCCTGAACCTCCCGAGCGGCTTCTTCTGAAGCCTGACTGAGGAGGTCTTTCTCCATGCGATATGCTGCCTCTTTGAGCTCCTGCACTTTTTCGCGGCCGGCGGCGCGCGCGGCTTTCAGCTTCTCTTCAAATTCCCGCAGCGCCTTCTGTGCTTCGCTCTCTGCTTTGTCGATGCCGGCCCTGCGCTTGCTGACCAGTTCGCTCCTTTGGGCCACAAGACGCCGGATCGGTCTATACAGCACCAGGTTCATGAGCACTAAAAGCAGGAGGAAGTTTGCCATCTGGATGAAAAGTGTCACATCGACGTTGATCATGGTCTCCCCACCCTCACTCTAGTAGTTGCCACGCCCACGACAGCGCTCAGATCGCCTTTTGCCGTCGTGACCTTGCTATCGTTGTTGATCCCTACAAGTGGGTTTGTGCATATATTCCGACCGGATCCCGGGCCGGAACCTTTAGATGGAACAGTGCTTAGCACACCTCGACAGGGTTGGCAAGCGAAAAAGTAAAAAAAATCACAATGCCCCTCCGCCTCCCCGTCACCCCTTTGCCCCGCTATTCGGGACGAAAGGCGTACCGACGCATGGACACATTTTCGATCAGACCGACAGCAGCGCACAGCGTGAGCAGAGACGATCCTCCATAACTCACAAAGGGTAGCGTGATCCCCACCACAGGCAGAAGGCCGATGACCATACCAATGTTGATCATCGACTGCCACATGATCAGTGAGGTCATGCCGACCACAATGAGCATCCCGAAGCGATCCTTCGCCCTTCCGGCAACTCGAAAGGCTGCGCAAATGAAAAGAAAAAAAAGCGCAATCATGACGGTGCACCCCCAGAATCCCCACTCCTCAGCCCACACAGAAAAAATAAAATCGGTATGCTTTTCTGGAAGGAACCGCAGTTTGTTCTGAGTCCCCTTCAAGAACCCTTTCCCCCACAGCATACCTGAACCCACGGCGACTTTGGATTGGATCGTATGGTAGCCGCTACCCATGGGATCCCGTTCAGGCGCCAATACCGTGCGGATCCGTTCCTTTTGGTATTCTTTCATGCCGTAATGCCACAACGGGTAAATGCTGAGTATTCCTACAATTGCGACGGCAATGAAATATCTCCACCGAATCCCGAAAACAAACAGCATGGTAAAAGATATGGCCAGCAGGCACAGGGTCGTCCCCAAGTCCGGTTCCACAAGGATCAGAAACGCCGGGGCTAAAACATAGCCAAATGCAGGAAGCATCTGCTTCAGCGGGGGAAAGGGTTCCACATCCTGGGAGGAAAAAGATCGAGCCAACTGGAGCACAAGGGCCAACTTCATAAACTCCGACGGCTGAAGGTTAAAGCCTCCAATATTGAGCCACCTTCTCGACCCTTTGATGCCGTCTCCCACAACAAGCACCACGGCCAGCGCCACGAGCGTCACCACGTAGATCCATGGGGCCAGTTTTTTCAGCTTCTGGTAATCCACCAACAGTGTGAAAAGAAAAATCAGGCACCCCAAGGCAAACCAGAGGACTTGCTTCAGGAAAAGATTTCGCGTCGGGTTGACCTGGATTTGAGTGTATAGGGCACTGTAAAGGGATGTCAGACCTAGGCAGGAGATGGCAAAAAAAAGAAACACGATCGTCCAGTCAAAATTTTCCACAAGACGCCGATCCATCATGTGCCTAATCCCCTTCGTCCGGCGGAACCGGCGACGTCCCGCTCGTCTCCGAATTCCGTAATTGCGGGTAAGACTTTTCCAAAAATTTTCGCATCACCCTTTGGGCCAACGGCGCAGCTCCCGAAGACCCATGGCCCCCATGTTCTACGATGACCGCCACAACGATCTCAGGTTTCTCGGCCGGCCCATACCCGACAAACCAAGCGTGGTCCCGTTCATGCTCGGCAAGTGCTCGCTGATGGGCCTTCCTGTTGACGTTTTCCGCCATTCGAACAACCTGGGCCGTTCCGGTCTTTCCCGCAAGAGTCACTTCCTTCAGGGCAATCCCGTGCGCCGTTCCCCGACTGTCATTGACAACTCCCACAAGACCCTTTTTCACGAGATCCAAGGTTTCCTTGCGCACCTGGAGCTTTCTCCGGACCTTCGGCTTCACCACATCTCCTTCTCCATCGTTGGCAGCCTCTATCCGGGTCACCAGTTTGGGAACCCAGAGGGTTCCTCCATTCACCAGGGCCGCGTAGGCCATGGCAGCCTGAAGCGGTGTCACCTGATCAAAACCCTGTCCGATGGAGATGGACAAGGTCTCACCTTTTTGCCAAGGAATGCCCGTGGCCTTCAACTTCCACTCTCGCGTCGGAATAATTCCCGCTCGTTCTGAAGGGAGTTCCACCCCACTCAGCTCCCCCATGCCGAACATCTTGGCGTAAGCAGCGATTGTGTCCACTCCCAGCTTCATTCCCAAGGTGTAGAAATACACGTCGCACGATTCCGCGATAGCCCGGTAGAGATCCACACCTCCATGCCCTGAATCTCTCCAGCAACGGTACCGGCGCCCGGCAAACGGATAATAACCCGGGCATGAAACAATGCTCGACGGGGTCACCAGACCCTCTTCCAACGCTGCCACGGCGACAAATGGCTTATAAGTGGATCCCGGCGGATAGGCCGACGAAACAGCTCGGTTGAGCAAAGGATGGCTGGAATCTGCCACAAGCTTCTTCCATTCCTCGAGCGTCATCCCTCGCACGAACCGTTCTTGGTCAAAGGTCGGACTGCTCGCCATAGCCAGAATTTCTCCGGTGTTCGGATCCACTGCGACGATGGCTCCCACCTTACCTTGCAAGCACTTTTCGGCCTCCCTTTGCACGTCCAAGTCAACCGTCAACCACATGTCTCTTCCGGGAATCGGCAGGCGCTCTTGTAAAGAACGAATCTGCCTGCCCAGCGCGTCCACCTCGACCTGCCGCCAACCGCTTTGGCCCCGGAGGAACTTTTCCAGGGCTTTCTCAACACCGCCTTTCCCGATAAACTCCCCGGATTGATAGTCTCTGAAGTTCTCCTTTTTCAGTTCCTCTTCGGAAATTTCACCCAGGTAACCCACCAAATGAGCCGCCGTTCCGCTCAGCTTGTATCCACGACGTGGCTCCACTTCCACATAAACTCCGGGCAGCCGAAGCCGACGTGCTTCCACCCGTGCCAAGGTGTCTCGGTCGATATCCGCGATGAGTCTGACGGGTTCAAAGCGCCTCTTGGACTTGTTCGCCTCGAGTACGGCCAACAATTCTTCCAGGCTCTTCTCGCTCAAGTGGCTGATGGTTCGTAGAGTCGCTTGAAGGCTCTCCTCGTCTTTAATGTCTTCGCGAACGAGCATGAGATGAAACGCCGGTCGGTTCTCGACAAGGGGCACACCATTCCTGTCAAAAATAATCCCCCGGGGCGATTGAATAGTTTCCGTGCGGATGCGGTTGTTTTCAGATCGAGCGCGGTAGTAGGGCCCTTTGATGACTTGGAGATACCATAGTTGGGCCACATAAACGGCGAAAACCACAAAAGCGAAAAGTGCAATGATACGGGACTGTCGTTCGAAGACCGCACGCTCGTTGGCTTCCCAGTCAATAAGTTGCAATCCCCGGGCATCTGCCTGAAATAAAGATTGAAACCTTTGTTTACCATTCTTACTCTTGGTGCCGAGCATCGCGGTGCCCCGAACCGTGGCTGTTGGTTCTATGTCTCTTTTTCACCCAAAATCCATTGAATGGGGATCATGACGAAAGGCGCTGTGAATATCGAAAAGATTACTTGTCCTGCAGTGGATCGCAGAGAGCCCCCCGGGTCTGAAAGACCACCCACAATCACGGCCGATCCTAGATTTTGAATCATCACCCCAAACCCGGCCAGCAACACACGATAGACCATGGCGCTCATGTCCATCTGAGCGCTCCATAAACGATGCAGGAAAAGGAGTCCAAGATAGGTTCCGCAATGAACACCCCACGGGCGTCCCTGAAACACGTCGCCCACGTAACCCCAAAAAAAGCCCCATGGAATAGAGGCGATCAAGGGGATGCGCCCGACCAGTTCGGTGCAGACGGCCACCATAAGGTTGGCCTGGGCCCACGTCCACGGGAGGCGCCTTATGATCACCGACTGCAATACAAAGATCAGTAGAGAATACCCGAAAAATACAATGATTATCCGACCCCACGGGTTTCTCTCCTTTTGATTCAGTCTTCCCACAGCCACGGGTTTCATTCCTTGGTCGCCCCTTCCCGCCATTGCCCAGGAAAATTCGGCAAAACCTTCAGGATTAAAACCTCCTGCAGGACGCTCAACTGCGCCGTGGGCACAACCACGATTTGTTGGAAAAGCGCGGAAGGATCTTTGGTCACTTGTTTCACAATCCCGAGGCGTAATCCTTCCGGGAAGAGCCCGTCCTTTCCGGAAGTGACCACCAAATCTCCCGGCCGCACATCCTGATTGCTCCGCACGTACCGCAATTCGCACGTCTCCGCGTCCAGTCCATTGAGAACCCCGCGAACTCGATTTCGCTGAACCAAGGCGTCCACCGCGCAGTCCCGATCTGTCAAAAGCAGGACCCTTGCAAAGTGGTCCGAGACATCTAGAACGTAACCTACCACCCCTTCATCACTCACAACGGGCATGTCCGTATGGACACCTTCACGAAAGCCTTTATTGACAATGATGGTTCGCGACCATCCCACCACGTTTTGAATCACAACCTCCGCCGCCAGGGTGTCCATCTGGAGACTCTGTCGAAAATCCAAAAGCCTTCTGAGCCTTTGGTTTTCCAGAAAGGCTTCCTGATAGCGGACCAGTTCGTTTTCTAGGAAAGCCTGTTGCCTTTTCAGGCGTTCGTTTTCTTGCCGAAGGTGACGCAACGCCACATACTGCTGGACCCAATTTTCGATCGCGTATGTCGCCTTGCGGGAAGCGTGCAGAAGCGGCCCCAACACCTCCACCACCGCACGTTGGATCACATCCATTTGGGCTGGGGCTCGGAAATTGTGCGACAGGATATAAAGCACAGTCCCACCCATCACCACAAACACGGCCAACAGCCGCACTCGGCGCAGCCACTCCGGCATCTCTTGGTCACCTACGGCGCGAAGGCAAGGGAACGACAGATTCGGGCAGTGCGCCCGGCAAGGGCAAAATGAGGCCCTGCCAGGACTGTTTCACCCGTCAACTGAGAACCTCTTTGAGGATTTCGATGTCTTCCAGAGCCTTTCCAGATCCTAACACAACCGTCGCTAAAGGGTCCTCTGTGAGCACCACCGGAAGACCTGTCTCCAGACGAAGCAAATGGTCCAAGTTGCGAAGGAGCGCCCCCCCTCCCGTCAGCACGATTCCCCGATCCACAATGTCCGCTGCCAACTCGGGCGGAGTCTGCTCCAAGGCCGTTTTCACCGTCTCCACAATGGTATCGATTTGCTCTTGGATGGACTCCCTGACCTCATCCGAATTGATCTCTATGGTTTTGGGTATGCCGCTGACCAAATCCCGACCCTTGATGTGCATGGTTTCGATCTGACCAGTCGGGTAGGCGTTGCCCAGGGTCGTCTTAATCAGCTCCGCGGTCCGCTCACCAATGAGCAGGTTGTACTTGCGCTTGATGTGCTGCAAGATTGCCACATCCATTTTGTCCCCACCCACGCGCACCGAACGGCTGTAAACGATCCCTGCAAGGGAGATCACGGCCACCTCTGTCGTCCCACCGCCAATGTCCACGATCATGTTGCACACAGGTTCTGTAATGGGCAGGCCGGCACCGATCGCTGCCGCCATTGGCTCTTCGATGAGATACACTTCACGGGCTCCTGCCGATTCAGCAGATTCTCGAACCGCCCGCCGTTCAACCTGCGTCACGCCAGAAGGGACCGCCACGATGATCCGAGGACGCACGAGACTTCTGCGGTTGTGGACCTTGCGGATGAAGTACCGGAGCATGGCCTCGGCGACCTCGAAATCGGCGATCACCCCGTCTTTCATGGGACGAATCGCTTCAATGGTCCCCGGCGTCTTGCCCAACATGAGCTTTGCGTCTTTGCCAACCGCCACCACTTGAGTGTTCTGGCCCGTCGTTCGCTTCACAGCCACCACAGAAGGTTCACAGAGCACAATCCCTTTGCCCTTGACATAGACGAGTGTGTTGGCCGTGCCCAAATCAATAGCCAAGTCGTTAGAAAACCATCCCAAAATGCGATTTAAAAGCATAAACATTTCCTCTCTGTGGTAGGATCCGCTGGAGTCAATGAGCTCTATCACTTTGACGCTTTTTGCGCAATCGCTTCCTAACCGGAGTGGGAAATTCCGTGAAAGCCCTTCTGCTGCAACTGCCCGTTCAATCGCACGACTACGCGTATCCCGCCGAAAACATCGCGTTAGGCGCGGGGTACCTGAAGGCTTATGCTGAAACCGTCCTGTCACCTGAGGTCACCATTGTGCTGGCCCCACAAGACATTGTCAATCATGGCGGCGACCATGCCGTTGTGGAATGGATCGTCTCGCAGGAGCCCGAAGTGGTCGGTTTCAGTTGCTATGTGTGGAACGTGGAAAGATCGTTAGCCATTGCACGAAGAGTCAAGGATCAGTGTCCTCGGGCGGTCGTCGTGATCGGAGGACCTGAAGTCACGCCGGATAATGATTTTTTAAGCACAACCGGCGGCTTCGATTTGGGTATCGTCGGCGAGGGAGAAAGGGCGTTTGCCGAAACGCTCCTGAGTCTGTCGTCCGGAATGCCTGCCTCTGCGACCATTCCAGGACTCTTGATTCCCTCAGATCAACGAGGTTTCGTGGCTAATTCGTCCATACCCGTCAACAAACTGGATTCCATACCTTCGCCATATCTTTCGGGAGCGCTTACCCCTTCCGATGCAGGCACACTCATGCTGGAAACGGTGCGCGGTTGTCCCAACCGCTGCGCCTATTGCTATTACCACAAGAGGTTTCCCCAAGTACGGCTTTTCTCCTTGGACCGGGTGAGAAGGGAACTCGAGTGGGCGGCGACTCGTTCGGTTTCGGAAATCTATTTTGTGGATCCCTGCTTCACCCGAAGAAAAGACCTCCCTGCACTCTTGGAAGCCATCACGCGCGCACGAGCTATTCATCCCTTTACGTTTCAATGCGAATGCATTGCCGAAGACATCTCGCCTCCTCTCGCCCGGTCCTTGGCACAAGCCGGTCTAACACAGGTGGAGGTGGGCCTGCAGACCATCAACCCCAGGGCCTTGGCAAGGATCGGACGCCGTTTCCACCGCCGCCGTTTTGTTGACGGCATCCGAGCCCTTCGGGGCGAAGGCATACGGGTCATGGTCGACATCATGGTCGGCCTCCCTGAAGATACCCTGGATGATGTGAAAAGATGCATCGACTTTGTCGTCGATTGTGACCTCTTTGACGAATTGAGTGTCTACACACTGAGTCTGCTTCCCGGCACTGAACTTCGCCGACAAGCCACCGAACTTCAGATCACGTGGGATCCTCGACCGCCTTATCACGTCATTCGAACACCCCACATGGACCCCGAAGATATCCGGAAGGCTTACGAATATGCCGAAGCAGCCAGCGGGGTAGATTTTTTTCCCCCTGATATCCCCGATCCCTTAGAGCCACCCGAGGTTCGGCACATCGGTTCCCACGTTGTTGCTTTTCCCGTAGAAAAGACTATCCAGATCTTTCAAGCTTCAGAAGCCGGCCCGGAACCTCTGCCGGTGTTGCGTTTTCCTTCCGTGGGGCAGGCCATTGTCGTTTATGTTTCAGCACATACCGTATGGTGCTTAGAGGATCCCGTTGTGTTGGAGGTCTTTTTCCGCATCTTCGAGAAAAATCCATGGACACTTCTCAGCTTCGTCGTCTCCCTGGAAAATCCCGTCTTTCCGTGGTCCGTAGTTTTTTCCGTCGCAGAGCGCGTGCAGGCGTCACGGGATCACGTCTTAGACCGTGAGTCCTTTTCCACGCTGGATCCTGTCCGCTCGGTCCAGATCCTGGCTCGAATCCCCGGGCCTTCGGGACGAACGGTTCTCGTGCGCTTTCCTTTAGCCGGTTGGCAAGAATCCGAAAAAGCACCGACAGGATTGAAACCGCCGGTGGATCAGGCGTGGGTCGGCCTCCCTGATGACCTCCTTCCAGAAGAGGAAAGCTCGTGGCTCCAAGACATATGGGCGTTTTGCCCGTCCCACATTTTCCGACTACGCCTCGGCGACGGCTAGATCCTCCTTGGGAACGCTTCTAGGCCCCCGTGGGACTCGTCTCGAGAAAAGCAAAAACTAACTCCGCCACCTTTTTGCCCGACAGGAGCATTCCGCCAAAGATCGGCCCCATACGGGGCCCTCCGAAAGTCGCATTGGCCGCCATGCCCGCCACAAAAAGCCCTGGGAACACTTCCCGTGTGTTTTCCAGGGTCAGCCGCTCCGCCTCTTCAGACCACATGGACTTTTCACCCATGAGTCCACCGCTGGGCGTCTTCAAGTTCCCGGGGACCTTCCTATGGACAACCTGCACCACCTCCGTGTCATGTCCAGTGGCGTCGATCACGGCCCGTGCCCGGATCGCCAACGGATCCACGTGCAAACCCGCCATGTCGACAGCCGTCCAGTTGATGACCAGCCCCACGATCCCTTCGGGTCGCATGACCACATCTTCCACGCTCACGGCATTGAAAATGGGCGCCCCGGCTTTGACACACCGCGAGGTCAAGGTCGATGCCGTCTCCACGGCATCCGCCGTATAGTATCCTTCTTCGTAGAGTCGCGTGCTCACGCCCAGTTCCTCCAAAACATGGCACGCTTCCTCTTGAACCACGATTTCATTGAACAGCATCCCGCCACCCCAGATGCCCCCGCCCACGCTGAGTTTTCTCTCGAAGACAGCCACCTTTTTCCCAGCCGAAGCCAAGCAGTAACCCGCCACAAGACCCGATGGACCCGCACCCACGATGGCCGCATCCAAATCCAGGATCCCTCGGATTTTTTCGAAATAACGATCGATAATCGCCTTTGTGATGATCCTCTCATCCAGCGCCATAGCATGTCCTCCTTTTAACCCATGGCCGAAACGGCCAATTTCACGGCGCACAGTTTGCCGCACATGGTACACCCTTGACGATCTTCGGTGATCTGCAAACGGCGCTTGACCAACTGCGGATCGAGGGCAACCGCGATCATCCCATCCCAATCCAGCGCCCTGCGACACTGGGACATGGCCCTGTCTCGAGCCAGCGCGGCAGGGATCCCTTTGGCCAGATCTGCGATATGTGCAGCAATCCTGGCTGCCATTACCCCTTGATAGACATCAGCCTCATCAGGAAGTCCGAGATGTTCTGCCGGCGTGACGTAGCACAAAAAGTCCGCTCCCGCCGCTCCAGCCAGCGCCCCCCCGATGGCCGCCGTGATGTGATCGTAGCCCGCCGCAACGTCCGTCGGAAGCGGACCGAGCACATAGAATGGTGCACCGTCACATAGTTTTTTTTCCAGCTGCACATGAGATTGGATGTGCTCGAGGGGAACGTGGCCGGGCCCCTCAATCATGACCTGAACCCCTTTGTCCCGGGCTTTCTTGGCCAATTCGGCCAGGATCATGAGTTCTTCGATTTGGGGTCCGTCAATCGCATCCGCGATCGCCCCAGGACGAAATCCGTCTCCCAGGCTGAGAGTCACATCGTGGGCGCGGGCAATGTTCAACAGGACGTCAAAATCCTTGTAAAGCGGATTCTCCTTGTGGTTATGCCGCATCCAATACAAGAGAATGGACCCCCCCCGGCTGACACACGGCATAATCCTTTGAAAATGCTCCAGTTTTCTTGCCGCAGCCCAGGTCACGCCACAGTGTACCGTAATGTAGTCGACCCCTTGACGGCATTGGGCTTCGATGCCTGAAAAGAGGTCATCGGGGTCCATTTTTCCCAGAGGGATCCCACGCCGAACCATTTCCGTGGCCACAGCGTAGATTGGCACCGTCCCGACCATCGTCCCTGCTTCTTGGAGATACATGGCTCTAAGGGCCTCCAGGTTGCCTCCCGTCGAGAGGTCCATGACGGAATCCGCCCCGGCTTTGATCGCCGCGGCCAACTTGCGCCGCTCCAAGTCCATGTCGGCACATTCCCCGCTGGCGCCCAGGTTGGCGTTGACCTTGGTTTTGAGTCCTTTGCCGATGGCGCGGACCTTTGCAAATTCGTGGTGAATGTTTTTCGGCAAGACAGCGTGGCCTCGGGCGATCAAGTCCCGAAGCTGCTCGGGGGTGACCGGTTCCTCTTGCGCGGCACGGCGCATGGCCTCCGTAACAATCCCGGCTTTGGCATACTCCAGTTGGGTGACCATCGTCTCCTCCTTTGGAACGCGGAGGAGGGGGAGGCAAGAAGTCGGAGACCCTTAACGAGTGCGGGACAACAAAAAGGCCGCCTGGAGGCGGCCTAGAGGATCTCTATGAGGAGCTCCCTTCGCCAATCCCTCCGCCAGCATGACCTGGATCAGGTTCAAGGGGTACCATCTCAGCCCTCGGGTCCTCCGAGGGCGCCCCCTGGCGATCACGGTAATTTATCTATAACAGCAATTTGCGGTTTCTTCAAACATAAAACTCGGCGGAATCCCCTTCCTCGGCGACACCAACACCTTGAGCCTCCAAGGCTTTCAGCATGGCCCTTTTGTGGATATGGCCTGCAAAATGCACAGGGCTCTTTCCATACAAGGGATCCCACCCCGAGGGATCGGCCACGCAGAAGTACTGGACTTCCAAACCGTAGCGCACGGCCGCTTCTTCCACCGCCCACCCCTCGATTTTTTGGGCCGCTTCCCACGTGGCCCCACACGGGGCGCCCCGTTGGACGAACACCTTCTTAATCCGGCCGTTTTCCAGAACCACATGGATTTCTGGAGCGCCAAAGCGCTCTTCATATCCTCCCAGCCGACCCGGCCGGGCCAGACCGCATCAGGTTGGAGGAGTGTAGACACCCGGCCCTTTGACTTTTTTTCCTGAAGCCACCACAGGAATGTTCAAGGCCGCACATTTTCTCGCCAAATCCTCTGACAAATCCGGGTGCTTCAAATAGTCCAACACCAGATCCGCCTCAATGGACTCCGGAAGATACCCTTGCGTATCGTCCAGAAGCGGTGGAAGGGGCTCGTCAATGTCGAAAACCTCGATGCAATAAGCCCCATCGCCGTATTTCCGCAGGCCGGCAACTTTCGCCTCACCGCTGCCTCTCTGTTGAAAAACGACAATCTTTTGTGGCTTTGTCATCCCTGCTCCAATGCGTGCCCCTTGGCCATGGCCTTTTCAATCTTGGCCCAACTGTCTTTTAGGGGAACAATTCTGTTGAATACGAGCTTTCCGGGACCGCTGTCTCGGCAATCAACGCAAAAGTAACCGAGTCTTTCAAACTGAAATTGTCGACCTGGGGAAGCCTCGCGCAAACTCGGCTCCACATAACACTCCTCCAGGACTTCCAAGGACTTGGGGTTGATATAATCGAGAAAGGTCTTGCCGGGCTCCGTATCATTGGGATTTTCCTTGAGGAAAAGCCGATCATAGAGCCGCACCTGAGCTTTCACAGCATGGCGAGCCGAAACCCAGTGAATCGTTCCCTTGACCTTCCGCCCATCGGGAGACCATCCGCCCCGTGTGGCAGGATCATAAACGCAGTGAATTTCCCTCACTTCTCCGGTTTTCGGGTCTTTGAGCACATCCACGCATGTGACGTAGTAACCGTATCGCAGGCGGACCTCCCGACCGGGAGCCAACCGGAAATATTGCTTGGGGGGATCCTCTCGAAAATCATCCCGCTCAATGTAGAGCTCCCGACAAAAGGGAACGGTGCGGACCCCCATGGACGGGTCTTCCGGGTTATTGATGGCCTCCAGCTCTTCAGTGGTGTCTTCCGGGTAATTGGTGATGACCATTTTGAGAGGGCGGAGCACTCCCATCACACGAGGGGCTCTCTTATTGAGATCCTCCCGCACACAGTGCTCTAACAGTGCCACGTCGACGATACTGTCCCTTTTCGCTACCCCGATGCGCTCACAAAATGTGCGGATAGATTCCGGCGTGTACCCTCGACGGCGCAGGCCAGAAATGGTCGGCATACGGGGATCGTCCCATCCGTCGACCACCCGTTCTTGAACCAGTTGTATCAATTTGCGCTTGCTCAAAACCGTATAGCTCAGGTTGAGTCGAGCAAATTCTATTTGTTGCGGATGGTAGACCCCAAGAACGTCGAGAAACCAATCATAGAGGGGTCGATGATCTTCAAATTCCAGGGTACAGATGGAGTGGGTTATTCCTTCGATGGAATCGGAAAGGCAATGGGCGAAATCGTACATGGGATAAATGCACCAAGCGTCCCCCGTCCGATGGTGGGATGCTTTCTTGATCCGATAGATCACCGGATCACGCATGTTGATGTTGGGGGATGCCATGTCGATTTTAGCTCGGAGGACATGTTGCCCTTCGTCAAATTCCCCCGCCCGCATCCGTTGGAACAGATCGAGATTTTCTTCTACAGATCGGTTTCTGTAAGGGCTGTCTTTTCCAGGTTCTGTGAGTGTCCCTCGATATTGTCGGATTTCTTCTGTGCTCAAGCTGTCCACATAGGCTTTTTCCAGCCGGATGAGCTGCACCGCATACTCATAGAGTTGTTCGAAGTAGTCCGATGCGTAATAGAGCCGGTCGCCCCAATCAAAGCCCAACCATCGGACATCTTCTTTAATGGATTCAACATATTCCACATCTTCCTTTGCCGGGTTGGTATCGTCAAATCGAAGGTTGCACAGTCCCTTGTATTCCAAAGCCAAACCGAAATTCAGGCAGATCGACTTGGCATGACCAATGTGAAGGTATCCGTTGGGTTCAGGAGGAAAGCGCGTGTGAACCCGCCCTCCGTACTTACCCGTTCGCAAGTCCTCTTCGATAATGTCTTTGATAAAGTTGGAAACCTGTGGAATTTCCTTTTCAGCGTTCATAAGACCCTCACGAAGGAAGCCCGTCGATACTGTGGGAAGCTTGAGTCCAGATGAAGTATTTCCACAAGGCGGCAATGATCAGGGCATGCAGGATTTTACCCTGTCGCACGAGAGATGGAACTTCCCCCACAGGATGCAGTTCCACCTCAATATCTTCCATGGCGTCCGGGGTGGGATTCGTTTGCCGCACGGCGTTGACGGCGACAAAGGTGTAACAGCGGTTATGCTGGATGGCCGGGTTGGGAAATGTATAACCCAGACAAATTAAAGACTCCGCCTCATAGCCCGTTTCCTCGATCAATTCTCGGCGGGCCGCTTCCTCAAGGGTATCACCTTTCTCGACCACCCCACCGGGAATTTCCAGGCTGATCTCTTGAATCCCATGGCGCCACTGGCGAACGAAAACCACCTCCCGTGCCGGCGTGACGGGAATGACGTTGACCCACTCCGGGGTCTCCAAAATGTACACGTCATGCTCCTTTCCGGTCCGCGGCGAAACGACTCGATCCCGCCGGAAGCCGAAAAGCGTTGTCCCCATCAGTCGTTCACTTCCTAAAACCGTCCACGGACGCAGGCCCACGGATTCCTCCTCACCTGGAACACAGCCACCATCCCAATTGCCCGTGATTCACGGCAACGCTCGGTAAAAATTATAGATCGATCACATGGCAGACGACCACGAGATCACCGGCCGGCACCCCAGGGTGCGGTCGATCCCCCGCTGCAGGAATCCTTACACGCATTTCGTCGACGCATCCTGCGGGAACGACCACAGTTACGCTGCACGGCTCAAGGATTTCCCCCGTCCCGCCACATCGCACGCACCCATGCGCCATCCGCGCCTGCCCATTGTCGGCACATTCCGGGCAAAACACGCTCCGTTCATAAGTGATCTTCTCTCGGGTTCCCTGGGCCGCTCGATGTCTTGGAACATGCAAATCAAAGCGAAGATCCACGCGTGGTTGAAAGGTCTCATGACGTGGGGCGCCTCCCAAAATGTCATGAAGCACTTCCGAAACGGCTTCCCCCATGTCCCACGACCAGTAAAACACATACTTTCGGGTGCCATTGCCCCTGTCCCCATAACCACGCTGAAGATCGTAAAGACGCCTCTTTTCGGGATCCGAAAGGACTTCGTAGGCGTCCCGGATCCGTCGAAACTTTTCGGCGACATCGGCGCATCCGGGGTTCACATCCGGATGCCAGCGCAAAGCCTGTCGGCGGAAGGCCCCTTTGATTTCGTCCTGCGACGCCTTTATGGAAACACCGAGGATGCTATAATAACACGTCTCCATCGCGCCCAAACCCTCTAGCGCCCCGCGAAAAGCCCATCAAAGTCTTGCGGAATCCATCAACACCGGGCGCAACGGATCATAGTTCGGGTGAACAACGAAGACAAGCAACAACTCACCGAAGAGGCTACGCCGGTCCATGGTGGCCAAGACATTCGCCTTTGGCGTTATTGGAATTCAAGCCTTTCTCGTGGAAGTCGAAGTGGACGTGGCTTCCGGGTTGCCCTCCTTTACCGTGGTGGGTCTCCCTGACAACATTGTGCGGGAGAGCAAAGAACGGGTAAAGAGTGCGTTGCTCAATTGCGGTTATCCTTTTCCCATGGATCGCGTCACGGTGAATTTGGCGCCGGCGCATTTACGCAAAGAAGGGGCCGCTTTTGATTTGCCCATAGCCATCGGTGTGTTAGCCGCCTGCGGCTTTTTGGACCCGCTGGCTGTCATTGAACCCATCCTTCTTGGGGAGTTATCCCTGGATGGTCGGATTAAGGCTGTCACCGGCTGTTTACCCATGGCCATCCGAGCCCGTGAGATTCAGCGCCAAGTGATGATCGTTCCAGCCGAGAATGCCGCGGAAGCCGCCATCGTGGACGGCCTTGAAGTTCTCTCTGCGGTCCACCTTGCAGAGGTGGTGGAACACTTTCGAAACTCACGTCCTCTGCCCAAAGTCGAAGCGCGGGGGATAGGGTTTTTTTCCGACACTCCCGAAGGCCCCTTGGACTTGTCGGATGTCAAAGGGCAAGAGCATGCCAAGAGGGCTCTGGAGGTCGCCGCGGCGGGCGGGCATAACCTCTTGCTCATCGGCCCCCCCGGTTCCGGCAAAACCATGCTCGCCCAGCGCCTCCCCACTATCCTGCCCGCGTTGAGCTTTGAGGAATCCTTAGAAACGTCCCAAATCTACAGCGTCGCTGGACTGCTCCGCGACCAGCCCCTCATTGTGCACCGGCCCTTTCGTCACCCGCACCATACGATCTCGGATGCCGGCCTGATCGGTGGGGGGCACGTGCCTCGCCCAGGTGAGGTGAGCCTGGCGCATCACGGCGTGCTCTTTCTTGACGAATTTCCGGAATTCCGCAGGAATATCCTAGATCTTTTGCGTCAGCCTTTGGAGGACGGGCAAGTCACCATCGCCCGAGCGGCCCTGACACTCACCTATCCGGCACGCTTTACCCTCGTTGCCGCCATGAACCCGTGCCCCTGCGGTTTCGCGGGAGATCCCACAAGAGCGTGTCGGTGTTCGGCATTGGAAATCCAACGCTACCGGAGTCGCATTTCCGGACCGATTTTGGATCGGATTGATCTCCACGTGGAGGTCCCGCCTGTACGGATTGACGACGTGCACGGGGACCTTCAGGCCGAATCGTCGAAGCAAGTTCGATCCCGGGTGATGGCAGCTCGGCTGAAACAGCGGAGTCGGTTCCGCAAAAGGCAGATCTATGCCAATGCAGCCATGGGACCCAAGGACGTGGAACAGTACTGCGCCTTGGATCCCCACGGAAGGCGATTATTGCGAGAAGCCATGGCGACGCTCCAGTTGAGTGCCCGAGCCTACCACAGGATCCTTAAAGTGGCTCGAACCATCGCGGATTTGGAGGATTCAGAGGCCATTGCCGGTCACCACCTCCTTGAGGCCATTCAATACCGAACCCTTGACCGCACCTTTTGGATGTGAAATGAGTATCCAGTGACCGTCACCGGCCGGATTTTTGCCGTAGCCGATGTCTGACGTGGATTTTCTGCTTGTCCAGTAAAGATTGTGAGCGACACATCGATGGAGTCCAGAAAAAAAAGTCCTACGCTCCACGGCCTTCACCCGACGAAACCCAAACCTCGTGCGGGTAGATACCTAGCCACTGCGGTAATCTTACTGGTCCTGACCGCCTTGACCGCCCTCTCGGGGGTTGCCGCATACTTTCAACTGGAAAGATCGCTGCCCAGCATCCAGTCATTGCGCGATTACCGACCGCCTATTGTGACCACGATGTATGCCGCAGACGGGACGGTGATTGGGGAATTCGCTGCAGAACGGCGATACGTTCGACCTCTTCAGGATTTCCCTCGGCACGTGGTCCAAGCTTTCCTTGCCGCGGAAGACGCCAAATTTTACGAACACAAGGGCTTGGATTTCGGGAGCATTATCCGGGCCATGATGAAAAACATCGAGGCCGGAGGAATTGTGCAAGGGGGAAGCACCATTACCCAACAAGTGGTGAAGACCCTTTTATTATCGCCTGAACGGACCTGGGTGCGCAAAATCAAAGAGGCAATCTTGGCCTACCGCATCGATCGTTCTATGACAAAAGATGAGATCCTCCATCTCTATCTCAACCAAATCTACTTGGGGTCCGGCGCCTACGGGGTAGAAGCCGCGGCACGCACATACTTCGGCGTTGGAGCCCACCAGCTGAGTCTGGCCCAGGCGGCGCTTCTTGCCGGCCTGCCGAAGGCACCAAGTCGTTACAATCCTTTCCAAAATTTGGACAAGGCCTTGGAAAGGCAGCAATATGTGTTGGACCGCATGGTGGAGGTTGGTTTTCTGTCTCAGGAAGAAGCCCTACGGGCTCGTCAAGAACCGCTGAACCTGGCGGAAGCCGGCTGGGGAGCATCTTACCCGATGAACAGCTTCACCGAGGAAGTGCGGCGTCTGGTGGAACAAAAGTACGGGGCGCAAATGCTCTATCGAGAGGGATTAGCCATTCATACGACACTGGACATTTATGCCCAGCGTCTCGCCGAAAAAGCTATCACCGAAGGGCTTCGAGCGCTGGACAAGCGGCATGGTTATCGGGGCCCGCATGGTCGGATAGAAGCTGCTGGAGTCGAGGCGTTTTCCCAAGAACTTGCGAAAAGGTATCCCCGTGCGGCGCAGGGCGATGTGGTGGAAGCGGTGGTCACCAGCTGCGACGCCCAGGGACGACGGTGCCAGTTGGATCTCGGAGCCGGACGGTCCGCTCTGCTAGACCTTAAAACCGCAAAGTGGGCGGCTGGGTATTTTTCTTCGGCCAAAAGAGTTTTTACCAAGGGGGACATCATCTGGGTCCGGGTGGAAACCCTAGGTTCGCCCAACACACCCTGGTCGGTTTCCTTAGAGCAAGAGCCTCAGGTCGAAGGGGCCTTGCTCTCGATGGATCCTCGCACCGGGCGGGTAGTGTGTATGGTGGGTGGGAAGGACTTCTCCAAGAGCCAGTTCAATCGGGCTACTCAAGCCTACCGACAGCCGGGCTCCTCCTTTAAACCGATCATCTACGCCACCGCCTTGGAAAAGGGCTACACTGCGGCGACGGTGCTGATCGATTCACCTATTGTCAAGGAAGATCCAAGCTTGAGCGGGCCGTGGAAACCCGCCAATTACGATAACACATTTTGGGGACCGATCTCTTTACGCGATGCCTTGATCCACTCCCGCAACGTGGTGACCATCAAGCTGTTGGAAAGCATCGGCATTGATGAGGTGCACGACATGGCTCGGCGGCTGGGAATTCGATCCCCCCTCACACCGACCCTATCCCTGGCCTTGGGCGCTTCGGGCGTCAGTCTGTGGGAGTTGGTGACGGCTTACTCGGCCTTTGCCGCACAAGGTCTGCGTGTGGAACCTTACATGATAGAGGCCGTTTACGACCGCCATGGACGTCTTCTCGAGAAACACCAAATCCGGCAGGAGCGGGCCCTGTCGGCTCAAACCGCTTTCATACTGACCGACATTCTCCAAGGAGTCATTCAGGAAGGGACAGGACGGTCTGTTCGGAGCATCAACCGTCCGGCTGCAGGAAAGACGGGGACCACAAACGAACTTAAGGACGCGTGGTTCGTGGGCTATACGCCGGATCTTCTGACCGGGGTCTGGGTCGGCCACGACGACCATCGATTGTCTCTCGGAGCCCGGGAGACCGGGGGAAAAGCCGCCGCCCCTATCTGGCTCGCTTTTATGTACGAATATCTCAAAGATAAGCCCGCGGAGAATTTCCCCGTCCCTGAAAAAATCGTTTTCGCGAAGGTCGCAAGGAAAACCGACGATCCCCAAGCCGCAGGCGGTTCTGAAGCTTTTGCCCCGTTTGTAGAGGGCACCCAGCCCACGGGGTTCAGAGAGTCGTCTGCAGGGCAAGGACAAGTCCAGGGAAGCACTGGGGAAACCACATCGGGCTCTTTCTTCAAATCCGATCTTTTCTGGGGCGGCGATTAACAAGAGCATGGGGAAAGAGTTCTCTGCAGATGCCTTTTTCACATCGGGCGGCCTGTTGTCCACGATCCTTTCTCGCTTCGAACATCGGCCATCCCAAGCTGTGATGGCCCAAGCGGTGTGGGAGAGTTTTACGGACGGCGTGCCTTTGGTGGTCGAAGCCGGAACGGGAACGGGCAAAACCTTCGCTTACCTCGTGCCGGTTCTTGAAAGCGGACGAAAAACGATTGTCTCCACAGCCACCAAAGCACTCCAAGATCAAATTTTGGATCATGATATCCCCGTACTGACCCGCCGGTTATTCCCCAAGGTCCGCGTCCGCACCCTCAAGGGACGCAGAAATTACCTGTGCCTTCGCCGCTTTAAAGAGTTTGCCTATCAGCCCTCATTTTGGAACCGAGAAGAAGCCTCGCTCTTCAGTCGTCTCCAGACGTGGGCGGCTCAGACTCATACCGGCGACCGCTCCGAAATCGGATGGCTCCCGGACCATTATCAGGCCTGGAATGACGTCTCGGCCGGGGCTGAGCAGTGCCTTGGCCAACAGTGCCCTCACTATGGCGAATGCTTCGTCCAAAAAAGCCGCAGTGAAGCCGCACGAGCGGACCTCGTGATTCTGAATCACCATCTTTTTTTTGCAACACTGACCCTGGAAGAGCGAGGTTCCTCAGAGTGGCTCTCCTTATTTCCAGCCGTTATTTTTGACGAAGCTCACCACTTGGAAGACGTGGCCGGGCTCTATTTTGGGCCGGAATTCTCCAGCTGGACGGTCATGGAGATCGGACGGGATGTTCTTCGCGCCTTGGCGGACCCGAAGATTCCCCGAGCATTGCGGCAAGAAACCACTTCGGCCTGTGAGTTGCTTACACAGCGCATGAAAGAAATGTTCAAACGCCTTCAGGCCACCGGGACGCTGGCGGCACGATACCGCTTGGATTCTTTGCGAAGGGAATCTTCTTTTGGAGAATCCGCCAACGAACTTCGCGAGACACTGGAGAGACTCGCTCGTCTTCTTCAACAGGCGCCTGAGGCTTCGGCGCTGTGGGAGTCCCTGGCGTCACGCTGTAGCGCATTGGTAGGGAAATTGGACCATTTCCTCGGCTCGGAGGATCCGGCCCTTACTTATTGGTATGAAATCAGTACACAATCGTCGACATTTTCCCTGAGGGCCACGCCGCTGGAAGTCGCTCACCTGCTCACCGACAAGCTCTTCCGACAGAAAGAAACCGTCATCCTTGCCTCGGCCACTTTGGCGACTGCAGAAAACAATCGCCCCAGCTTCCGATACGCCCGAGAACGTTTAGGTGTGCCCGACGAAGCCCGTGAGCTTTTTCTCCAATCTGCCTTCGATTTTGAGAAACAGGCGGCTCTCTACATTCCCAAACCTTTTCCTCTTCCTAACGATTCACGATTTTGTCATGCAATGGCCGAAGAGGCCATCAAGATCATGAACAAGACCCGAGGGCGTGCTCTCTTCCTTTTCACCAGCTACCGCCACATGCACGACACGTATCAGCTCCTTGCCGACCGTCTGCCTTTCCGGCTCCTGTGTCAGGGAGAAAAATCCAAAAGGTTGCTCCTTGCGGAGTTTAAGGGCGATACCCATTCGGTGCTCCTGGCAACCTACTCCTTTTGGGAAGGAATCGACGTGCCGGGGGAAGCTTTGAGCTGCGTCCTCATTGATAAGCTTCCCTTTGAGGTGCCCAACGACCCCGTTACATTCGCCCGCGTGGAACAGCTTTCAAAATCCGGGCAAAACGCTTTCTACCGCTATCAGGTCCCCCGAGCCGTTCTCCAGTTGAAACAAGGTTTCGGCCGCCTGATCCGAAGCCGTCATGATAAGGGCCTGCTCGTGCTTTTCGACATCCGGATCCTCACGAAACCCTACGGTCGAATCTTTCTGAAAAGCCTGCCACCGATGCCTATCGTGCATCATCTCCATGCCATCCCGGAAGACCTGCTCGCGTAAAATCCACGCCTCCGAACAAAACGATCGTCTGAAATCTCTCGTTCCTGACCGGTCGCCTCTTCTTGGAAGCATGGGATCGGTTATATTAACAGCAAGGTTTCCTATCAGAATCACGGGAGGGTCAGCGGGCCGAGCGATCCATGCAGGCGGAAAGGAGGGGGCGATATGGCAAAATACGATCATAAATGCTTCTTGTTGGCCGTGGACGGTTCTGAGCGGTGCCTTGTGGCAGCCAAAAGGTTCGCGCAGTTTTTCAAGGACCGGACAGATTGCCACTGGACGATCCTGCACTGCGTCCAACAGCATCTCATGCTATACCCCGGAGAACTGTGGGAAGCGGACACGTCTCTTAAAGTCGCGAAGAGCACGCAGGAAAAGATCTGCCAGAGTATCACCGGCCGGTACCGGGAAACGTTCGTCGATCTCGGCTTTGACAACGAGTGTATCGAGACGATATGCCGATTGGACAGCTGGGATCCCGGTCAGGAAATCATCAAGGTGGCCGAAGAGCTGAAACTTTCTTGCATCGCCGTTGGCCGCCGAGGCTTATCCCCTGCGGAAAACATTCTCATCGGGAGCGTATCAACTCGGGTTGTTCAATATGAACAGTATCGAACGGTTTGGATTATGGACCCCGAAGCTCCTCCCACAGGGCATGTGCTTATCGCCGTGGAATCCCATCCGGAGTGCCGAGCTTTAACCTACTATGTCAACGAATGGATCGGACCCACGCCGGGAAAGCGCTACACGTTCCTCCACATCCTGCCTCCCATTCCCCCGGCCCTATGGGACGACGGCCATATTTTGGACGAGCAAGAACGTTCATCCAGGCTCTCTTGGAAACGCCAATGGGAAGAGGAGAAGCGGCGTCAAGTGGACCAGTTCATGGACGAGGCCCGGGAAGTCCTAAGCTCTCAGGGTATCCCGAATTCCGCTATCCAGTGCCGCATCGTGCCCCTGCAAAAAGGCGTGGCTCGCGATTTGCTCGCGCACATCGAGAGCGGTCAGTATGAAGCCGTGGTTATGGGCAAACGAAGTCTTCGCGAAAAAAAACCTTTTCTCGTGGGCAGTCATGCCAACAAGGTCCTCCAGCACGCGAGGAAAGTGCATCTGTGCCTTGTGGGTCGAGCCTGCTAAACGGCACGGGATCGGTCCTTGACAACACGAACTCGGCTCCCATAATGCTTCCCGATCGAGGCGGGTGTGCACGCAGGAGGGAGGGGGTTGGTCGTGAATCATCGACTGTTCCGATGGCTGCTCAACATCTATCCGCCCTATCTGGGAGCGGGAGTCCGAGTGCGCCGTGTCGCTCCAGATTTTCGAGAAGTTGTCGTGGAAATGCCGCTCCGATTTTTCAACCGCAATTACGTGGGGACACACTTCGGCGGGAGCCTCTACGCCATGGTGGATCCTTTCTATATGCTTATGCTCATCAAGAATCTCGGGCCCGACTACATCGTTTGGGATAAAGCCGCGAACATCGATTTCGTGAAGCCGGGCAGAGGAACCGTGCGGGCGCATTTCCAACTCGAGGATAAGGTTATCCAAGAGATCAAGGAAAGAGTGAAAAACGGAGGAAAGTATCTCCCCACGTTTACGGTCCAGGTGACGGACTCGCAAGGCGATGTGGTCGCAGTCGTGGAAAAGGTCCTGTATGTGAGGAAGAAAGTTTGAAGCAGGACCCGTTGGAAACTACCTCCCGCGCGAAGAGCGGTGGAACTTTCCCTCTCTCGTGCGGGCGCTGTATTGAACACAGCCGGCCTTCAGGGATCGTTCCATACAGCGGTGAACACATCGCGATCCTGGAAAAAAGTGAGCCAATGGCTCGATTCAGCGTGCGGAAAAGAATCCCATCGGGGGAAAGGAGGGCGATGGCCTAGGGCGAATCCAACTTTTTTGATATCTCTCAGATTCTCGCCATGATGCGGTGACTCATTCTCTTAGCGGCTCATGCTTCCTATGCGACAGTTCATGTGCCCACTGGAGTGGAAAAGCGATGACGGGTAGATCCAAACGTATCAGTCTCAGTGAAGCGGCAGAAATCATCAAAGACGGCAGCTTGTTGACCTTTTCAGGGTTTACCATCTGGCGCCGGCCTTGTGCCCTCGTTTACGAACTCATCCGACAAAAACGACGACATCTCCATCTGATTGAAGTCAACAGCGGTCCACACTCAGAGTTCCTCATTGGAGCGGGTTGCGTGGATGTCTGGGAATCGTGCTGGATCGGCCACGAACTCTATGGCAAGTATGGGGCCAACCTGGCGCGGCGTGTTCGCCAAAAGGAAATCATCTATGAGGATTACAGCCATGCGGAAATGGCATTCCGATTTCAGGCCGCCGCAGCAGGCATGCCTTTTATGGCCACGCAGACATCCCTCGGCACCGACATCCACAACCCCGACTATGACATGCTTGGGCGTGCCGGATTAAGGAACGGCAAGAATCCCAAAATCCCTCGGAAAAAGTACCATATCATGGACGACCCGTTTTTTGGTGACGGGAGGCAGGTGCTCGTGCCCGCCGCCAAAGTGGACGTGGCCGTTCTCGCCGTTCAGCAGGTCGGCGACGAGGGCACGGTGCGCATTGCAGGTCAGTTCTTCACCGATCCCGAAGTGGCCCGAGCGGCGGATGTGACCATTGTTATCGCCGAAGAGATTGTTCCCGAAGAATACCTGCGTCACGAATCCCATTTAAACAAGATCCCCAGCTTCCAAGTGGACTATATCGTGGAATGTCCCTGGTGCGCTCACCCCACCGGGATGTTCCGATTCTACGATGTCGACGGCGAGTTTCTCCGGAATTTCTACACCCAGACACGAAGCCAAGAAGGATTCAACGAATTCGCCAAGGAATGGATTTTCGGGATGAACCACGACGGTTACCTGAACAAACTTGGCGTACCTCGGCTCGCCCGTCTCAAAGCCAACACAGTCCTAAACTATAGCACCCGAGTGGAACGCGGACGGAAGTAAAGGGGGATCTGCTATGAAAGAGATGAAACAGTTCGCCCAGCCTGGAGAATACACCCTGGGGGATCTCATGACGGTAGCTGCGGCCAGAGAAGTGCGGGACAACGAGGTCGTTTTCGCCGGCACCGGGATGCCCATGATCGCCATCATGCTCGCTCAGAGAACCCACGCTCCGCGCCTTAAACTTATTTTCGAAGCCGGCACACTGGACGGGCGCCCCAGAGAATTACCGACTTCGGTTGGGGATCCCCGCTGTGAAGTCGGCGCCTCCGTAGCCTCAGGGCTCTACGAAGCTTTTAGCATTGCCCAGAGAGGCTACGTGGACCTCGGGTTTCTGGGGGGAGCGGAAATCGACGAATACGGCAATGTGAACACCACAGCCATCGGCGACTACCTCAACCCTCTTCTTCGGCTCACCGGAAGCGGTGGCAATCCCGATATCAATTCCTTCGCCAAGCGCACCGTTTATATCATGGTGCACGAAAAACGTCGTTTTCCGAAGAACGTGAGCTACATCACCAGCCCAGGATGGCGGGTCAAGAATTGGCCGTCCGGAGAGTGGATCCATCGGAGAGAACTCTACGGCTCGGCATACCGCGGCGGGCCGAGTGCGGTGATCAGTACAGCGGGAGTTTTTCGGTTCGATGAGGTCACAGGCCGGATGTACCTAGACACGTACCATCCGGGCATGAGCCCTGAAAGGATTCAGGAGATGTGTGAGTTTGATCTAGACATCTCTCGGGTAAGCGGAGAGACGGTGCCGCCGACCTATGAAGAGATCCACTTGATTCATCGTATCTTGGACCCGGACGAAATTTTTCTGGCCAAACCACGAAAAGACTAATTGCGAAAAATCTCACTCAAAAGAAGGCTCTTCCCCCTCGGAACGCCGGACATAAGAACCAGAGACGTCAAAGACGGATCAACACCGCTTCCGAGGGAGGCCCTCTCACCGTACGCCCCCACAGTAAGTCCTTCTTTCTGGAGTTCCCTCAAAATTTCCCACACACGCTATCGGCATCGCAAACTCTTGAGTCCAGGAGTGTGAAGCGATAATGTAGCGCACACTGGCGCCGTGCTCGGCTGGCTTCAGACGGCAGCACCTCCCCTGACACAGGGAGACCGCAATGAACATCGCCTATCTGATCATCGCTTATAACAACCCGCAGCATTTTCCACGCCTGATCAAAGCCCTCAACTCGCCGCGATGCGCTTTCTTCGTGCACATTGATCAGAAATACGACATTACGCCGTACAAGGCGGTATCCCTCGATAATGTCTTTTTTTCCCGAAAGCGCGTTCCCGTTTACTGGGGTCATTTCAGCACCGTGGAGGCCATCCTCATTGTGCTTCGCGAAGCCCTGGCATGCCCCGAAGAATTCCAACGTTTCGTCCTGCTGAGTGGATCCGATTACCCTTTGCGATCGGCCGAGTCCATCGAACGCTTTTTTGAAAGCCACCCGCACACCGAATACATGAATCTCGTGCCCATGCCCTCAAAATCCATGGGAAAACCCATTACGCGTTTGAGCTATTATCGACCGGGACCTTTAACCCACCCTTGGATTCTTTTTACCGCCAAGGCTCTCATGAAGCTCCATCTCTGGCCGAAAAGGAATTACAAAAAAATTCTTGGGGACATGAAGCCTTACGGCGGGTCGATGTTCTGGGCGCTCACCCGGGAAGCCGCCCAGTACGTCACGGACTTCCTGGATCGAAGGCCGGATTTTCTTCGGTTTTATCGACACACGTATTGTCCCGATGAAATGATGTTGCAAACCATTCTGGCCAATTCGGTGTTTCGACCAAGAATCCAAAGGAATCTCACCTATGCTGACTGGAGCGCCCGGAAACGCAGCCCGGAATGGATCAGCCGAAAGCACCTGGAGTTTTTTAAAACGACGACCCGGTTTCCCGAGGACGATCCTTACGGGCCCGGAGAAATGCTCTTCGCACGAAAGTTTTCCGAAGACGCCCAGGCTCTGGTCGATGCACTAAACCATATCATCGCCGAAAGGGAAGCCAAGCAGGGAAAGGACTGACGAGTATCGAGTGAACGGGACCCTCGCTTTCACCGGCGGGACCCGGCCACGGCCGACAAGCCAACTGAACAATCCACGGTGCACGGATGTCCCGCGTCCTATGGTGCGGAGGCGTTCCTCCACGCTCATTTCCAGAACTTTTGCGATGGGGCACCCTCGGAGGTGCCCCTAGAACTCGCGTAACGACGGTTCGATGCTTGAGTGGGGTTTTCTGTAACCCCGGGCCGTTTAAGCGTAAAAGGGCCGCAAGCCCATTATTCCACCTTTAGAAAGTTTTGTCTGTTTGCGCCGCACACGGGGCATCGTTCTGGGGGGGCATCGGCGATCGTATAGCCACAAATGCGGCAGATAAACCAGTCTTTGACCGGAAAATTTTCGGGGTCCTTCAAGGCCTCTTCGTAAAGCTGCGCGTGGATCTTTTCGACTTCGTTGGCGTAGGTGAAACTGATTTCGGCTTGGCGCTGGCCTTCGGCTTTGGCATCCTCGATCATTTGGGGGTACATGCTCTTAAACTCGTGGGTCTCCCCCGCGATGGCCTCCTGCAAATTTTCTCGAGTACTCCGGATGCCCTTGAGAACCCTTAGGTGTTTGTGGGCGTGGATGGTCTCGGCCGCAGCCGCGGCTTCAAACAGCTTGGCCACACCCGGATAACCTTCCTCACGGGCCTTTTCCGCAAAGGCCAAGTATTTTCGATTGGCTTGAGATTCGCCGGCGAAGGCTTCTTTCAGATGTTTTTCCGTCTTGGACATTCGGCCCTCCTTGGTTGAGCTTTTTCGTCTTCATGGTTCCCCAATGTAGCTTTGCCTAGAATTTCATGGTCCAACTTAAAAACGCCCTCAGGATCTGTCAATTGAGCCCGAGCTTCCTTGACAGAAACTAGGAGATCTGGAAGGATAGGTTCTGTGCATTTTCCAGCGCTGAATCCTCTCCGTTATTGCGTGGACGCTCATTCCAGCGAACAAAGCTATTCACGGTCTGAAGATCAACCACAAGTGTGGCGCAGCGTATTTTTTGAGCACGCTGCCTGAAACGAAACCCTTATGTCCCTGCAGGAGGAGGATTGATTCATGGGTCGCGAGATTGCCGTTGGAATGAAGAGGGAACTGAAGTTGACAACCCGCCCGGAACACTCTGCAAAGAGTTTTTTTCAAAACCTGCCGGATGTTTTCGCCACCCCTTTTCTCGGAGGTCTCATGGAACGGGTGTGTGCTGAATTGATCGACGAACACCTCGAGCCGGGCATGCAATCGGTGGGCATGTCCATGGACCTGAAGCACTTGGCCCCGACCCCTTTGGGAATGGGGGTCAGGGTGGTGTGCGAAGTCACCGCGATCGAAGGGCGCAAGGTGACGTTCAAACTGGAAGCTTTTGACGAAGTGGAAAAAATCGGGGAGGCGACTCACGAGCGCTTCATTATCAAGGCTGACAAATTCAATGCCCGGGTTTTGGAAAAAGCACAGAAAATCACTCCCTCATGAAACCAGGACGGAGGCTGCTATGGTATCCCGGCAGTTGGACGCTTTTTTCAGGCCGCGTAGTGTGGCCGTCATCGGCGCTTCTGAGAGCCCGGAAAAGTACGGCCACATTATCTTAAAAAACATCTTGGATTGTGGGTTTCGAGGCGCCGTTTATCCCATCAACCCGAAGAGTGAGACCATCCTCGGCCTGCAATGCTTCCGGAACGTCAAGGACATTCCGGACGTTGTAGATTTGGCCGTCGTGATCATTCCTGCCCGGTTTGTGCCGCAAGCCATCGCGGAATGCGGCGAGAAGGCCGTGAAGGCGGCGGTCATCATCACCGGGGGATTCAGTGAAGCAGGCCCTGAGGGCGAAGCCCTCCAAAACCAGGTCGCGGACATCGCACGAAAGGCAAATGTGCGTCTTATCGGCCCCAATTGCCAAGGAGTCAACAATCCGTACCATCCTCTGTGTGCCTCATGGCCGCTGTTGAAAACTCAGGGCCATGTGGCGGTTATCAGCCAAAGCGGAACCGTCGGCGCCGCCATGATGGACTGGTTTTCCGATGAAGAATTGGGGGTTTCCTGTTTTGTAAGTCTTGGAAACCGGGCAGACGTCGATGAAACGGACCTTATTGAATACTTCGGGGAGGATCCCCACACGCGAGTCATCGCGTTATACGTGGAAGGCATCAAGAGGCCCGAAGCCTTCCGACAGACATTACGCCGGACCGAAAAGCCCATCGTGGTCTTGAAGGCGGGGCGCACTCCTAAAGGAAGAGTTGCCGCGGAGTCGCACACGAAGTCCCTGGCCGGTGCGGACGGAGTTTATGACGCCCTTTTCAGGACCCATGGAGTCGTACGTGCAGAAAGCATCCAAGAATTTTACGATTTTGCCAAAGCCTTCGCTTATCTGAATGAGCCGCCGGGAAATCGGATTTTGTTTATCACCACATCGGGGGGCGCAGGCATTTTGGCGACGGACGCCGCCGAAAAAGAAGGTCTCGATGTGGCCCCTTTGCCGCCGGAGTTGGCCCAAGCGTTGGAAGGCGTGATTCCCGCACACGCCATTCGAGCAAACCCATTGGATCTTACGGGCGATGCCAACGCCCCCATGTATCAAGCCGTTATGGAGCGCGCGCGGCACTATTATGACATCCTGGGGGTGATTTTTGGTGATCCTGTGGAAAAAGCCGCCGAAGTGGTGACTCCGCAGGCTTCCGAATTGGTGATTTTTCTCGGCGGGGCGGATGTGGAGAAAGTGGAACGCAAACGCATGCACCTTAAAGGGGTCCCGGTTTTCCCCACGCCCGAACGAGGGGTGCGCGCCCTGGCCAGGCGCATCCCCAAGGAAAAACGCACTAAGCCGGCGCGCACCACTTTCGTGGAAGGCCACGTCCAGGGACGGGCGGCAAGTCTTAGCGAATGCCTGAACTTTCTTGAAAACCAAGGTTTTGAATGCATTTGCCACCGTTTTGCGGAAAGTCCGGGCAAGGCCGTCCATGTGGCCCATCAGCTGGGTTTTCCTGTGGCGCTTAAAATCGACTCTCCGGACATCCTCCACAAATCCGATGTGGGCGGTGTGCGTCTTAACCTTCGGTCCGGTCAGGAAGTCCGGACGGCCTATGAGGCGATGATGGCCCAAGCACGGCAAGTCCTGCCGCAGGCCGCCATCCGCGGAGCTGTCGTCACCAGCATGGCCGCCTCGGGGGTGGAAATCATCTTGGGGATGAACCGCGATCCTCAGTTCGGCCCCGTCATTTTATTCGGGTTAGGCGGCGTGACCGTGGAACTGTTCAGGGACGTCACCGTGAAGCTTTTGCCCATAAGCCGCGACGAGGCTTTCGCCATGCTGGACGAGATTCAAGGGGCACCATTGCTCAGCGGCTATCGCGGCGGCCGCCCGGTGGACAAGAACGCACTGGTGGACGCCATCTTAAAGCTGGCCCACCTGGCAGAATCCCACGAGGACCTCCTGGAAATCGATCTGAACCCTGTGTTCGCTTATTCAGAGGGGGTGCTCATCGCCGATGCGCGAATCATCTGGCGGTCATGAAAACGCGCGGGCGAGCCTTTCCAATTCCTTTGGAGAGAGGGGATCTGGAAGGCGCCCGCCGAACAGGCTCGCCGCCAAAAGGCTCTTGGCGGCATGTTCCAGTTTTTCCAGACGATAATACGCTTGGGGCACATCACGACCCACGGTGAGCGATCCGTGGCGGGCCAGTAAGATGGCGTGATGTGAGTCAATATAGGGCATGACGGATCGCGGCACATCCTCCGTGGAAGGTGTGGCGTAGGGGGCAGTCGGAACCGGCCCTACGGTGAGCCAGACTTCGGGAAAAACTCCGGCAGGGAAAGGGACCCCGGCCAAGGTCATGGCGGTGAGTAAAGGCGGATGGGCATGGATGACGGCATGCACGTCCGCCCGTCGTTCATACGCGAGAAGATGCAACTGAAATTCGCTTGAAGGTTTCCCCACCCCCGAAACGACGGCCCCCGTGTGATCCATCACTATGAGATCGTGGACCTCCATCTCCCCTTTGGGACGACCGCTGGGCGTAATGAGATAGAAACCGTCGTTAAGACGGCAGCTCACATTGCCGTCAGTGGCCGCAATGAGTCCCGCCGAGGCAAGCTTTTGGCACGCCCAAACAATGCTCTCCCGTGCTTTCATTTCCCTGGATTCCATGAACATCCCTCCTAAGAGACTCCATCGCCGCATCCTTCAATTTTGCGGTCGTCTATGCTAGGCTCCACCCGCAATCGTTGCAACACCAATGGCATCAAAGATTGAACGTTTGAGCAATTCAGGAAATCCCGGTCCATCCGGGACCCGCTCAAAAGGAGAAGGGCAGCCCATGCTCAAATGGTTTCGCAAAAAGGGTGAAGAACCACCGCTTGAAGGGAAAGCACGGGAAACCGCTGAAGAGTCACTGCCACAGGCCGATGACCAGGTGTCCTCAGAAGAGCGTGAAGAAAAGGAGGGCGGCTTCTTCGCGCGCCTCAGGGACCGATTGGCAAAGAGCCGCGAGCGCTTGGCCGACCAGGTGGATCGACTGGTTTTGGGGAAGAGGCAGATCGATGCCGAACTTTTGGATGATTTGGAGGAAGTCCTGATCACGGCCGATCTCGGCGTCCAGACAACGCAGCTCCTTCTGGAACGTGTCCGAGAGAGGGTAAAGAGGAAGGAGCTCCAAGATCCAGCACGCCTGCGCGAGGCGATCAGACAAGAGGTTCAGAATATTCTCTCCATTGACGCCCCACCGTTCGATCCGTCTCGAGCCAAGCCTTTTGTGGTCATGATGATCGGCGTCAACGGGGTTGGGAAAACAACCACCATTGGCAAACTGGCACACCAAATCCGTCGAACCGGCCTGACCCCCGTGCTTGTTGCTGCCGACACTTTTCGAGCGGCGGCCGTTGAGCAGCTGGAATTGTGGGCTGAGCGCGTCGGCGTACCCATCATCCGCCAGCAAAGCGGCGTAGATCCCAGCGCCGTCGTCTTCGATGCCTTGGATGCTGCTCAGGCCCGTCATGCCGATGTGGTTTTGATCGACACGGCCGGACGTATGCACACCAAAGTCAACCTCATGGAAGAGCTGAAAAAGGTACACCGCGTCATCCAAAGAAAAATGCCCGAGGCTCCCCATGAAATTCTTCTCGTGTTGGATGCCACAACGGGTCAGAATGCCATGAGTCAAGCTCGCCTTTTTCAGGAAGCCTTGGGCGTCACGGGCTTGATTCTCACCAAACTGGACGGAACAGCCAAAGGCGGGGTCGTCGTGCCGATATGCCATGAACTGAAACTGCCCGTTCGCTACATTGGCATCGGCGAAGGTGTGGACGACCTGCGACCATTTGATGCCGAAGCCTTCGCCCAGGCTCTGTTTTAGAGCTGCCGACGACAAGAGGGGGAAACCCCGGCCACGGGCATGGGTCAACGCAACCTAAGGGGGAGGTAAAGAGATGTTGGGACCCTTTGAGGGCGTTCGTATCTTGGACCTTTCGCGGCTTCTTCCCGGGCCTTTTTGCTCCATGCTTTTGGCTGATCTCGGTGCCGACGTTCTCAAGATTGAAGATCCCAGGGTTGGTGACTATATCCGTTGGTGGCCGCCAAAAATCGGGCGCAACAGCGGCTTCCATGTGGTTTTGAATCGCAACAAACGCTCTGTCACGCTCAACCTCAAGGACCCCAAGGGGCAGGAAATCTTCCGAAAGCTCGTGACAACGGCAGACGTCATCCTCGAGGGGTTTCGGCCCGGGGTCATGGGACGGTTGGGACTGGATTATGAATCCCTGCGAAAGATTCGTCCAGGCCTCATCTACTGTGCCATCACAGGGTACGGACAAGAGGGGGCGCGGGCTCTTCGGGCAGGTCATGACATCAATTATCTCGCATTAAGTGGCGTATTGTCTTATTGCGGTCAAGGGCCGACGCCGGCTTTACCTGGAGTTCAAATCGGCGATCTTGGCGGTGGAGCCCTCATGGCGGCTTTTAGCATCGCTGCAGCACTTTTTGCTCGAGAACGAACGGGCGTCGGACAAATGATCGACATCTCCATGACCGACGGGGCAACCATGTGGAACTGCCTGCGGTGGGGAAAATTCCTGGCCGATGGCAAGATTCCTACCCCCGGGGATGACCTCCTGAACCACGGCCTCGCCTGTTACAACATCTATCGGACGAAAGATGCTCGCTTCATGAGTCTCGGGGCTTTGGAACCTCAGTTTTGGAAAGCTTTTTGCCACGTCATGAACCGACCGGATTGGGATCGCCCGGATTACTTCGACCCGGGAGCGCACCAAAAGGAGTTGGCAGAAGAAATTGCCCGGGTCTTCATGGAAAAAACTCAAGCGGAATGGGTTGCCGTTTTTCAAGATCACGATTGCTGCTGCGAGCCGGTGCTGAATCTGAACGAAGTTATGACTGATCCGGCAATGAAGGCGCGTCGGATGGTGGTGGAGCTGACTCACGAAATCTGGGGGACGTATCGGCAGTTGGGGTGTGCCCCAAAATTTTCAGAAAGCCCCGCGAACATGCATCTCCATGCGCCGGAATTGGGGGAGCACACCGTGGATGTGCTGGCAGAATTGGGGTTCGGAACGGAAGAGATCCAGCGGCTGAAATCCCAAGGGGTCGTGTGACCTTTGCGTTTCGGGATACGCCATCCCCTGGACATACGGGAGAGCTGCGCTACGGGGCCGCCGGCACTCAACTCACCGACGTTCCATTCCTCCGATGGGAGGCACCAGCCCCCACAGAGCCGCATGAACGCACCGGTGCCCCCTCAGAAAAGTCCCGGCAGATTACGAAAGGACATGCGGAAGGATTCGCGGGCAAGAAGTTTCTAGCGGGAATAACCCGGTAATTCGATGGTTGTGCAGCTGCTTCCCGGCGAACAGCTCTTGGATGTCACCCGAGCTGAATCTTTGCCGGAAGCAGAGCTTCCCATGACGTAGCTCACACGGCTCAATACGCGCTCCATTTCTTCTCCGTGGCATCGTTCACACGTTAGAGTCGGTTGGCTTTGTGAGCTGGACGTCAGAATTTCCTGAATGTGACCGCACCGAGTACACCGGAATTCGTAAATCGGCATCGTTTTCCCTCAAATTCGATTCCATTGCGCTTCCATGAGACGTAAAGTTACGGTACCAAAGGCGTGCCCACAAGTCAATGAAACGGTCCGGCGTGGCATCCCTCTAAGGGGCTGCGGATGACACTGTGCGCTCCCGATTCCAATCGGACTTGCTTTGCGTGTTGCCCTCCGATCCGGCCGAGAGGATATGACCCATTGGATTGGGTCGGGTCTTTAAAACGGGAGTTTCGAGAACATCGTGAAGCGTTCGTGAAGAATGTGCTTTGCGAAAAACCGATTGTGGGGTTTTCCTGTTGGGCGCTGGGATACCTCGATGCGAACGGTGGGGCGATCGGCTGCCTGCTTCACCCCGTTCGCCATGGAGGTGAGGATCTTCGGCATCTCACGGGCTACAAGGAGAAGTGTGCCCGAGAGTTGTGTCTCCAGGCCAAACATTTCGAGGCACTGAGCCCCGAAACCCGGTCTTTTTGGCTTGGAGTTACCGAAGGATTGGGATCCTTCTATTATTCAAGTCCCCGAGCCAACCCTCTTTTCCACCTCCTCTTGTGGGGACCACTTATCCTCGAAAATCTAGCGGTTTGGGGAACACGAAACGGACTCACGGTCACTGAGATTCTTCACGACTACCCCTTTCTGACCCGCGAAGACTTCGTTCCCCGAGGGTACCGATTTTTGGTGGAGTCGGTGGTTCAGCATGTCCCCGAACCCAATGTCTGGGAGAATCATCGAATCGAGGCCGCAGCCCTGGACATCCACGAGCGTCTTCGCGGCGCCCTCCGCGGTTTCCATGATGAGTTGCGGCGCCCCCCATTGGTCTATGTTCACCAAAGCGGCGTCGGCGTATCTTTTGCGGACTATCTCCTCCTGGTCCACGGTCTCAGGAAAGGAAATCACTACGAGCTCTGGCGGCTTAAGGAAGAAGCCGGCGAAACAGCTCAGGTCGTCTTGCAAGCCGGACCGTGACCGTTGTCGCCATGCTTTTTCAACTTGCCACAAAATGGTGTTTTGACCGGGCGATAGAGCTTTTGACCGATCCCGTCCAATCAATCCGAATCCGCTGGACGGCCGGCATCCAGGATTCTTTCCGTAAGCTGTTCGCAGGCGAAGAGCAATGATTCCAAATCGAGGGTTTCCAGTACGCGGGCATCGAAAAGAAACTTGACCCTCGCGGGAAAGCCCTCCTCACGATCCCCGGCCCACCAAAGCAAACGAATCCGGACCTTGGGCAAGAGCCGGCATTCACCGACCCAGTCGGCGTGCCCCGGCGCAACGGGCAATTCCTCGAAAAGACCGGCGGTAGCGCGGCGCAGGGACTGCGGGTCCTCAGGGAAAGTCTTTGATAGGGGTTCTTCACAATGAGCCTTCAAACTTTTCACCTTGGAGACGGAATTCGGGAGGCTCTCCATGCCTACCCATCGCCCCGAAGGCTCCACAGCCCCACCAATGACGTAATTGTAAAGGAAAATTTTCTCCCAGGGACTTAATTGACGTCCCGTTAAGGACTGCACGTCGTCTTGTGAAACGATCACTTCATCGTCCACGTATTTCAGCCGCAAGACCGGCATGGCGACATTATGGTCAGTCCAATGGGCTCCCAAGGCCGTAGCATTTTCGGGGGTCAACCATGGAGCCACCTGACTACGCAGAAATTCCAATGTTTTTTCGAAGCTTTCCCGTTTTTTTCCAATGCCCTGATCCAGCTGTTGATCTATGAGTGCTTGAGAAGTCCGCATGAGCTCCCGATCCAGGTGCGGACACATGTCCAGGGTGATTTCTCCCACAACGGCTTGGGTAGCAAAAGCCAAGCATGTGGGATAGCCGCAATCACCACAATTGGTCTTTGGTGTGAGTCGGTAGATATCCAAAGGGACGATTCTGCGTTTCAACGCTTCTCTTTTGCTTTCCATGACGGATCCTTTTTCTTCATCTGATACCTTAACGATATCCTGACGGCGTCAGTGGCACGGATCCTGGACCCTCCTTCTCAGTGCGGAGCCATCAGCTCACGACCCCCTTCGCTCCCGGTTTATCTTGACGCTGACCCTAGAGTTCTTTAACTTTTTTAGTGATCGACAGCCAGACACATGTTGTGACACTGGCGCATCATCGCGACGTGGGCAGGAGGCGAGCCACGGTGAAGGCGGACAAAGAAACCCTGGTACATGAAATTCTTTCCATGAAAGAGCGGATGGATCTGTTGTATCGAGAAACGGTCCAGGCGGTCCAATCGGCGGAGGAAAAAGAAGTCTCGCCCGGGTGGCAGCCTGTAGCTGATGTATTCGAAAATGACAAAGAATGGGTTGCGGTTGTTGATCTTCCAGGCGTTTGTCAAGAGCATTTTACCGTTGAACTCACTCAGAATACCCTCATGCTTCATGGGACAAGACACGAGCTGACCGTCGGGTCGCAAAACACGATTGTACGGGAAAGACCGTGGGGCCCGTTCAGCAGACGGTGGTCGCTACCCGAAAACATTATCTCGGAAAAAGTTTCCGCAGATTATCGACATGGCGTGCTGACCATCGTGGTTCCCAAGAACCCTGCACCTTCGCGCAAAGTGCCAGTGCGGGCCGACAATTAGAGTCAAGGAGGATCAAGCATGGCAAATCGTTTTCGAACCTTGATACTTATGACAGCTCTGACGATGATCATCGTCTTTTTGGGCCGGCTCTTGGGAGGATCCACGGGGATGATGATCGCTCTAGCGTTGGCGCTGATCATGAATTTCGGGTCTTACTGGTTTTCCGATAAAATTGTTTTGGCCATGTATAGGGCGCAGCCGGTTTCAGAGTACGAGGCTCCGGAACTGTATCGCATGGTCAGGGAATTGGCCATAAACGCGGGGCTTCCCATGCCGAAAGTGGCCATTATCCCGTCGGAAACACCCAACGCGTTCGCTACGGGGAGAAATCCGCAAAATGCCGTTGTGGCTGTGACCGAAGGGATCCTGCGTTTGCTCAGCCCCAATGAACTTCGGGGTGTGCTCGCCCATGAGCTGGCGCATATCAAAAACCGTGACATTCTCGTCGGAACCATCGCCGCTTCCATGGCCGGCGCCGTCATGCTCATTGCCGACATGCTGCGATGGGGTGCCGTTTTTGGCGGCTTTCGCGGAGGCGATGACGAAGAAGGCGGGGGCATGGGTTTTGTGGGAGCTTTGGTGCTGGCAATCGTCGCTCCCATTGCGGCAATGCTTATCCAAATGGCGATCTCTCGGTCTCGTGAATACCTGGCGGACGAGACCGGCGCCATGATCTCTCAAAATCCCTTGGGGCTTGCCGGGGCTTTGGAAAAGTTGGCCATTGCCTCTGAGCGCATCCCCATGGTGGAGGCCAAACCAGCGACGGCCCATCTTTTCACTGTTAATCCCTTGTCCGGAAGCGCACTCGTTCGATTGTTCAGCACCCATCCACCCATTGAAGAACGCATCCGTCGCCTGCGCGCCATGGCAAGGTAACTCTTTTTTCCTGTCAGGGAGGCGGTCTTTACAACCGCCTCCTTGCCTCCCCCACGGCGAGGTGTTCTTTTTTCGTTTTGACAGAGCCCGCCTTTTTCACTAAAGCTCCCCTTCGGTGTGTGTTCCATGTTTCACATCCCTAACGTTCAGGACGGGGTGCCGGCCAACTTGGCGCCCCATGAGGACATCGGACATGAGTACGGTCGTGGTCATCGGGACCCAGTGGGGTGATGAAGGAAAGGGCAAAGTTGTCGATCTGCTCACGGCCCGCGCCGACTATGTGGTGCGTTTTCAAGGCGGGAACAATGCGGGGCATACTCTGGTGGTCGGCGGTCGAAAGATCATCCTTCATTTGACGCCGTCGGGCATTCTCCACCCGGGCAAAGTATGCATGATCGGCAACGGTGTGGTGGTGGATCCCAGGGTGCTGCTGGATGAATTGGAGCGGCTGAAGGATTTCGGAGTGGACATCGTCCCGGAGAAGCTGTTGATCAGCCCTTACGCCCATGTGATCATGCCGTATCATCGGATGTTGGATCTGGCTCGAGAGGCTCGAAAAGGAGCCGGCAAGATCGGCACAACCGGCCGAGGAATCGGTCCCTGCTACGAAGATAAAGTCGCCCGCATGGGCGTCCGTGTCCATCACCTGCTGGAGAAAGCGGCACTGAGACGGCGGCTCGAAGAAGTTTTGGACGAGAAGAACTTCCTCCTGACCCAACATTACCGTCAGGCCCCCGTGGAAATGGAAGCCGTCCTGGAGGAGTACCACGCTTACGGATGTCGTTTGGCTCCTTTTGTGGCCGACGTGTCCGCCAGACTGCAGAGGGCATTGGAATCGAGACAAGCGATTCTATTTGAAGGCGCTCAGGGCACGCACCTGGATGTCGATCATGGGACCTATCCTTTCGTCACCTCATCCAACACCGTGGCAGGCAATGCGTGCTGCGGATCGGGCATCGGCCCAACGAAGATCAATCATGTGTTGGGAATCATGAAAGCCTATACGACCCGGGTGGGGGCAGGCCCCTTTCCCACAGAACTTTCAGATTCCATTGGTGAACACATCCGCACGTGCGGCGGAGAGTTTGGATCGACCACCGGGCGGCCACGCCGTTGTGGATGGTTGGACTTGTGCGTCGTCAAGGACGCGGTACGTTTAAACGGGCTAGCCAGTTTGGCCGTGACCAAGCTCGATGTGCTCACGGGCCTTCCACGCCTGCGTATGGCCGTGGGGTACCGTTGCGCCGGGACCTTGCTGGACGGCGTCCCTGCCGAATTGGAACGAATGGAACAATGTGAACCCATTTATGAAGAATTTGACGGATGGGAAGCCGATCTGCGTCAGGTGCGACATTTCGATGACCTCCCTGGAACCACGAGACGCTACCTCGAAGCTGTCCAAGATCACCTCGGAATCCCTTTTTCCATCATCTCGGTCGGCCCCGGCCGGGAAGAGACGATTGTGCTTAGAGACCCCTTTTCTTTTTCCTCTTAGGAGGGTTTTCTTAGGACAGGCCGAGGGATCGAGGTGCCCGATGCGCGCCGCGTAAAAAGACGGGATGCGGTTGACAGAACTTCCATGCCCCGGCTATAGTGATTTTGATCACAACATATTTCCGAATCTTTATTTGCTTTGTCTGACAGTCGGCGTGAGAGGATCCCAATGGAGGAGCTCGCCAGGGGATCGGCCATCCATCGCCTTGCGACCGTCACCGATCTGAGCGTGGCTCAGTTCCAGTACAGCCCGCCCCTTCCTTGCTCTCCCTTTCCAATTCGCGTCCATTCTTGTCCCCGCATCTGTTCTCTTCCCCCTTTGGGAGTCATCTTTTGTGCCTTGAAGCGCCCAAGGCGGCCATAAATGCAAGGGTAAGGAAAGGAGGTGCGAGGATCAGGGCAGCGTTTTAAAGGGTCTCTGGACCCGCCGAGGTCATTGCGCGGCCAAGAGACCGAGGAAGGTTACAGCCCTCGAGAATCACGTGAACTTTTTGAGAGGAGGTCAAAGATGAAGCTGTCGCGCCGGGATTTTCTGAAAATTTCGGGGGCGGCGACGGCGGGGTTGGCTCTGAGCGGTTGCACGACCATGGGGTTCCAAAAAAAACCCGTGGAAGAGCAAGCATGGAAGCTCAGGACCAAAGACGCCAAAGAAACGCCCAGCATCTGCTGCTATTGCGGAGTCGGTTGCGGCATCATTTGCCATACCGATCGGCAAACCGGGAAGGTCATCTACACCGAAGGGGACGCCGATCATCCCATCAATCAGGGCTCTTTGTGCGCCAAAGGGGCGTCGTCTTACCAGTTGGCCATCAACGACAAACGGGTCACCAAAGTTCTCTATCGGGCCCCTTATAGTGATAAGTGGGAAGAAAAAACGTGGGATTGGGCTCTTAAGGAAATCGCCGCTCGCGTCAAGGCCAGCCGAGACAAGGGCTTTACGGTGAAAAATGCGAAAAATGAAGTCGTGAACCGGTGCGACAGCATCGCATCCGTGGGGAGCGCTGCCTTGGACAACGAGGAGTGCTGGGTGTACCAGGCCATGCTGCGTGCCCTCGGACTGGTGTACATCGAACACCAGGCCCGTATTTGACACAGCCCGACGGTAGCGGCTCTGGCAGAGTCGTTCGGACGCGGCGCGATGACGAATCATTGGATTGACCTCAAGAACAGTGATTGTATTCTCATCATGGGAAGCAACGCTGCAGAAAATCATCCCATTTCGTTCCGTTGGATCATGAAGGCCAAGGATCGAGGGGCAACGGTCATAAACGTGGATCCCCGTTATACCCGGACCTCCACCAAAGCCGATTTCTATACGGCTTTGCGATCTGGTACGGACATCGCCTTTCTGGGTGGAATGATCAATTATATTCTCTCCAATGTTCTTTATTTTAAAGACTATGTCACCTATTACTCAAACGCCAGCTTTATTGTCGGAGAAAAATACGATTTCAAGGATGGACTGTTTTCAGGGTTTGATCCGGCAACCAAAAAATATGACAAAAGCTTCTGGGCCTATGAACTGGACGAGAACGGTTTGCCCAAAAAAGACTTCACGTTGAAGCATCCTCGCTGTGTGTTTCAGTTGTTGAAAAAACATTATGCTCGATACACCCTGGATAAGGTATCCAAGGTCACGGGCACACCGAAAGAAGACCTGAAAAAAGTCTATGAACTCTACAGCGCCACGGGGAAACCGGACAAAGCGGGAACAATTTTATATGCGATGGGCTGGACACAACACACCGTGGGTGTCCAAAACATCCGGGCGATGTCCATTATCCAGATCCTTCTGGGCAACATGGGCATCGCCGGCGGCGGTGTGAATGCGTTGCGCGGTGAATCGAATGTGCAGGGCTCTACGGACCACGGCCTGCTTTACCACGTTTGGCCTGGCTATAACCCCGTTCCGACGGGGTCGACACCGACCCTTGCTGATTACTTCAAGAAGTTTACGCCAGTGTCCAAAGATCCCATGAGTGCCAACTGGTGGCAGAACCGGCCCAAATACGTGGTCAGTTTTCTGAAAGCCATGTTTGGAGACGCCGCTGACGCTTCCAATGACTTCGGCTATGGGTGGATGCCGAAACTGGATGACGGCAAGGCTTATAGCTGGCTGGATCTTTTCGATGCCATGTATAAAGGGCAATTCAGCGGCTTTTTCGCGTGGGGCCAAAACCCGGCGTGCAGCGGGGCCAACTCTGTCAAAACCCGGGAAGCTCTGAGCAAGCTGGACTGGATGGTCAACGTCAATTTGTTCCACAATGAAACAGGTTCCTTTTGGCAAGCCCCCGGCATGGATCCCAAAAAGATTAAAACGGAAGTCTTTTTGCTGCCATGCGCAGCTTTTATGGAAAAGGAGGGTTCCGTTACCAATTCCGGCCGATGGGCACAGTGGCGCTTTAAGGCTCAGGAACCCCCGGGAGAAGCCAAGCCCGATGGCGATATTATTGTCAAACTTTTTGAAGAAATCCGGAAACTGTATGCCAAAGAAGGGGGCGCATTCCCCGATCCCATCCTGAAACTCAAATGGGATTATACGACCAACGGCCATTTCGATCCGCACAAAGTGGCACGCACGATCAATGGGGAGTTCACGAAGGATGTGACCATTGGGGACAAGACCTACAAGAAGGGCCAATCCGTGCCGTCCTTTGCGCTCTTGCGGGATGACGGATCTACAAGCAGCGGTTGCTGGATCTACTGTCAAAGCTACACGGACGACGGCAACAAAATGGCCCGGCGCGACAATAAGGACACCAGCGCTATCGGGCTGTATTCCAATTGGGCATGGTGTTGGCCCCTGAACCGGCGAATCATCTACAACAGGGCTTCGGTGGACCTCATGGGACGTCCCTGGAACCCGGCACGCCCTGTGATCAGCTTCGCAGGGGAGGTTAAGGAAGGAAAGTATGTCTCCTCCAAGTGGGTCGGTGATGTGCCGGACGGCGGCTGGTATCCCATGAAAAATCCAGACGGGAGTCCCCACCCTGAGGGCAAATATCCTTTCATTATGAAACCTTATGGTTTCGCGGATATTTTCGGACCCGGACTGGCCGACGGTCCCTTCCCGGAACATTACGAACCCATTGAATGTCCCGTGGACAAAAACCTTTTTAGCTCCCAGTTCACGAATCCGGTTGCGCCATTGTACGGAACCGAAAAAGACGTCTACAAGACCTGTGACCCTCGGTATCCATTTGTCGCCACCACGTACCGAGTGACCGAGCATTGGCAGACAGGGGTGCTGACGCGATGGCAGCCGTGGCTCTTGGAGGCGGAGCCCCAGGTATTTGTGGAAATGAGCGAAGAACTGGCCAAGCTCCGGGGCATCAAGAACGGCGAAACGGTCATTGTGGAATCGGCCCGAGGATCATTGGAAGCCGTCGCCATCGTGACGAAGCGATTCCGGCCGTTCCTGGTCCACGGTCAGGAAATTCACCAGGTGGGATTGCCATGGCATTTCGGATGGGTCTGGCCGCCTCAAGGGGGTGAAAGTGCCAATCTGCTCACACCCTCCACCGGGGATCCCAATACCCGTATTCCGGAATCCAAGGCTTTTATGGTCAACGTGCGAAAGAAGGGAGTCTAGGCCATGGCAGGAATGAGTTTCTTCATCGACACGACCCGATGTACGGCCTGCCGTGGGTGCCAGATTGCGTGCAAGAACTGGAACCAAAACGGCGCCAGTATGACCAAAAATCTGGGAAGCCACCAGAACCCACCGGATTTGGACGGGAACACCTTCAAACTGGTCCGGTTCAGCGAATCCGAGGTGAACAACAAACCCGTTTGGTACTTCTTCGCCGACCAATGCCGCCATTGTCTTGAACCCCCGTGCAAGGATGCCATCGCCGGCTACACGGAAGGCGGGGTGATCCACGATGAAGAAACGGGGGCCGTCGTCTATACGGAAAAATCCAAGGAGGCCCCCATTGACGACGTGCGCGGGGCGTGCCCCTATGACGTTCCCCGTGCTCGGGAAGACGGTCGGATCGTCAAATGCACCATGTGCATCGACCGAGTGAAAAACGGCTTGATTCCGGCATGCGTCAAGATTTGTCCAACGGGAGCCATGAATTTCGGCCCTCGGGAAAGCATGCTGGATCTCGCCCGCACACGCCTTAACGATGTGAAGGGCCAATATCCCAAGGCACAGCTTCTCAACCCCGACGAGGTCCGGGTGATCTACCTTGTGGTGGACGATCCGACCAAGTACCATAGTCACGCCGTGGCGAGTTTGGGATCCGGCATTAACCGGAAATTGGCCCTGCGGCGCCTGTTCCAGCCGGCCAGGACAATGGCCAAGAGCCTGACCTTAGGCTAGGAGGGCGCGGCGGATCGATCATTGTGCACACCGGCGCGCCAGGCCTTAGAGGGCGACGCATGGTCGGTCGGACGCGATCGGTCGCAAAGCGAACATTCCAGAGAACCTGGGGTGGGGTGTGGCCGACAATTTGGAAGCTCTGAGATGAGTGTTTTGAGGGACGGGTTTCCCCGTCCCTCGTTTTTCGAGGGAAGGACGTTCAATGCCACAAGATCCTGAAACCGTCATGCGAAAAGCGATCTCACTCTCAAGATCGTTGAAACCGGCCTACCAGGAACTCTATGATTTCCTGGAAAAGCTCTTTACAGCGCAACTACGGGCCAAGCCCCGCTGCACGCTTCCTCCCATCTCCATGGACGCCGACCATATGCGTCATCTATGGAGTTCAGGTCGCCCACTGCTGCGACGCTGGGAATTTCCATTGGATATCCACACCGCCGAAGACGTGCTTCGCGCCATTGCCGAAGGCGTTCCCCCACACAATCAAGAGCTGTCCGGTGCGTGTTCAGCTCTTTCTCATGCCCTGGCCCAAAATCCATCGGCGAAGGACGCGGTGTGGGAAAGTTTTTTGCACCATGAGTGGAACCCGTGGGAAGAGTGGGTGGAAACCGCCGGAGTGGATCTGCCATCCCTCCTGTACGTGGCTCGCAGCTGTCTTCGCCCCAGTGTCGAACGAACGGCGGAAGAGTTGTTAAAAAAGGCTTCCCCGGACGATATTTGGAAGCAGGGCTATTGTCCCGTTTGTGGTTCCCTTCCAGCACTGATCAGCCTTGAACGGGAAGGGCAGCGGCGGGCACACTGCTCCTGGTGCGGCACGGTATGGCGGCTGGCACGGTTCCAATGTCCCTTCTGTGGGAATCGACGCCATGACGCCTTGGGGTATCTTTACGCGGAAGAAGAGCCCCGTTATCGCATTGATTACTGTGTGGAATGCCACCATTATTTCAAAACCATAGACGCGCGCGAGATGCTGTACCCCCCGTGGATTCCCTTGGAGGAGTGGACCACTTTGCATCTTGACTTGGTGGCCCAGAAAGCCCAGTGGAAGACACCGCCATCTCCAGCCCCGGCCGTCTATGGCGCAAACTCGTCGGCCGTTCCGTCTTGACTCAGTGCAACCTTGCCTTCATTATGCCCTAGAGAGCATGCTTTCGACAGAACCGAAAATCAGGATGGGCCGAAAACTCGAGGAAGAACGATCTGATGGCTTGGACACGACAGTGGCCGACCCTTTACCGCGAGCGGTTGGGACAAGCTCCGGACATTCTGTCGCGGGTTTTACAGGATGGGTGCCGGATCTTTGTGGGATCCGCGGCGGCTGAACCGCAGCATTTGGTACGAGCGATGCTGGAACTCCTGCCTCGGTATCGCGATGTGGAGATCTTCCAGGCTCTTTCCATGGGGGCTCTTCCTGAGGATTGGTCGGATCTGTCAAAACATTGTCGCCTGCGGACCTTTTTTCTAGGACCGAAAAGCCGAAAAGCGGCCAATACAGGTTTGGCGGATTACATTCCGTTGTATTTCAGCCAGGTTCCCAAGCTCCTTCGCGAAGAGAGCGCCCTGGGTCGCGACGTGAGCCTTGTGCAAGTGTCCCCTCCGGACGATCACGGCTTCTGTTCTTTAGGGATTGGAGTGGACGTCGCCAAAATCGCCGCAGAACATTCCCAGGTGGTCATCGCCCAGGTCAATCCCCGCATGCCCAGAACTTTGGGAGACACCTTTCTGCATGTGAGCCGCATTCACCATTTTGTGGAATACGAGGAACCGCTCCTGGAAATGACCTACCGCGAAAAGAGTGCCATGGCGGAACGGATGGCCCGTTATGTCTCCAGCCTTGTGGAGGACGGAGCGACAATCCAGGTAGGCCTCGGGCGGATCACCAACGGAGTGCTCCGGTACCTTGTGGACAAGAAAGACTTGGGCGTTCACTCGGAAATGATCACCGACGCTCATTTGGAGCTCATCCAAAAAGGCGTCATTACAGGCCGGAAAAAGTCCTTACACCGGGGTAAAATAATCACCAGTTTCTGCGTTGGATCCCGCCAGCTCTATGATTTTGTCCATAATAATCCGCAGGTGGAATTTCATCCCATCGACTATGTGAACAACAGCCGGATCATCAGCCAAAACGACCAAATGACGGCGATCAACTCCGCCCTGGAAATCGATCTCACAGGCCAAGTGTGCGCCGATTCCATCGGCCAGCGGATCTATAGTGGAATCGGTGGCTACGTCGACTTCATGCTCGGTGCGGCAAGCGCCCACCGAGGAAAAACCATCATTGTCCTCCCATCCACTAGCCCGGATGGAAGAAAATCACGAATCGTCAGCCGGCTCACGGACGGCGCTGGCGTGGTGAGTTCCCGAAGCGTTGTCCAATTTGTGGTGACCGAGTTCGGTATCGCTTCTCTTCACGGGAAAACCATCCGAGAAAGGGCGTTGGCGCTCATCAACATCGCCCATCCCAAGTTTCGGGAGAAGCTTTTGGAAGAAGCCAAGCGGCTCAGATACGTTTACCAAGACCAGATTCTGCCTCCCATCTTCGAGCCGCTGTATCCGGGCCAATGGGAAACACATCAGATCTTTCCAGAAAATGAAAAAGTCTTTTTCCGGCCCATCAAACCCACCGACGAGCGAGCCCTTCAGGAGTTTTTCTATTCGCTGCCTGACCAGGACATTTATTATCGTTTCTTATCGGCCATGCGCGTGTTTCCCCATCGGGATACCCAGGCCATGTGCAACATCGATTACGAACAAGAGATGGCCATTGTGGGAGTCATCGGGGAAATTGGAGCGGAAACCATCATCGGCCTCGGCCGGTACATTCTGGATCAGAAGACGAACATGGCCGAAGTGGATTTCGCCGTCCGGGCGCAATGGCAGCGTAAAGGTATCGGGACCTTCCTCCTCCATTACCTGTGTGAAATCGCCAAGGCCAAGGGCATCACGGGCTTCACGGCCTATGTCCTGGCTTCCAATAGAAAGATGCTCTCGGTTTTTCACAAAGTCGGTTATGTCATCCACAGCACCTTGGAAGATGGGATCTACGAGATTTCTTTTCGTTTCGACCAACCCGCACAAGTCTGCTTTACCGAAGCGGCGGAATCCGGTTCCGAGGAGTCCCGAGCCCCATGAGCTGGTTGAGTTCTGATTCAGGACGGTCCAATCCATCATTCAAAGCAGTCCCCTTCACTTCTTCCATCGGGTCGATTGACCCCAAACACCTGGCCTTTGACATTGACGGCGTGGTGGCAGATACCATGAAGGTTTTTGTGGACTTGGCCCGCGAGCGCTATGGGTTGCGGGACCTCACCAAGGAGCATCTCACGTGTTACGATCTGCATCGATGCGTCGCCGCCCCTCCCCATGTCATCGACGAATTGATCTGCTTGACCCTGGACGACGAACACACGGCCAAAATCCCGGCCATGGCGGGTGCCCCTCAGGTTCTGGAGCAGCTGGCTCAGTTGACACCATTGCGCTTTGTCACGGCCCGTGTGTGGCCCGAATCCATCGAGCGATGGCTGCATGCCCTTCTGCCCAGGGTCGATCGCCGCTGCATCACCGTGATTGCCACCGGAGATCCCGAAAAGAAGCATCGCATTCTGCACGACCTCAAGGTACGCCATTTCGTGGAAGACCGTTTGGAGACTTGTCATCTTCTCGCTCAAAACGGGATCCAGCCTATCCTATTCGATCAGCCTTGGAACCGAGAACCGGCACCTTTTCCGAGGGTGTCCACCTGGGAGGAGCTTCAAAGCGTTTTGCAGCTCGACCGAATGGCGTCGTGCTCATCGGACAAAATCCCCGACAATCTGCCCGAAGGGTGACCACCATGCTCAAGCGTATCCCTCAGCAGCCGAGTTTTCAGATTAAAGCGGACCGAGACGGTTTTTTACTCGTCTTGGGGGCAGAGGCCCCGCTGGAAAACCTTTTGGGGGAGCTGCGAAAGAAAGTCACCGAATCCCGGGGATTCTTTCAAAAATCCCGGATGATTCTGGATCTCCGAGAGCGGGATTTTCATGTGGACGAAGTGCAAGTCATCCGTACACTTTTAGAAGATGTGGGCGGGATTGAACTCCAAGAAATTCGCCTAGGGGAAAATCTCCAACCCTTTTTGACATGGGTTTCGGGTGTGCTGGGAATGACCGTCACAATTCCGGCCTGGAATCCGACAAATGGAAATCCACCTCGAGCAAACCGGGCTTTGGAGCACGAAACCACCGAGAGTGAGAGCGCTCCGCTGGTGGTGCGGCAAACCTGTCGGTCCGGAACGCGTATCGAATCACCCGCGGAATTGATCATCCTAGGCGACGTGAATCCGGGGGCTGAAATTCTCGCGGCGCGGGACATCATCGTCTTTGGCACCTTGAGAGGAATTGCCCACGCGGGGATCTATGGAGATCGAACCGCCAAAATTTGGGGGCTCCACATCGAACCCCAGCAGCTGCGTATCGCCGATGTGGTGGCGGTCCCGCCGCGAGAAAGGACGATGAAGCCCAAACGCTACGAGGTCGCCGAGGTCCGTGGGGACCGCATACAAGTCACCCGATTTTAGGACAGACCAGAGCTTCGGCAAGGAAGGAAGGGCCATGGCAGGACAAACGCTCGTTGTCACGTCAGGAAAAGGGGGCGTCGGCAAAACCACTACCGTCGCCAATCTGGGGACGGCGCTGGCCAAGAAAGGCTACAAAGTCGTCCTCATCGATGCGGATATCGGCTTACGCAATCTTGATGTCGTCATGGGATTGGAGAACCGCATCGTCTACAACCTTGTGGACATCGTCGAAGGCAAATGCCGCATCGAACAAGCGATGATCCGAGATCGTAAACTCAAGACTCTGCACATTATTCCCGCAGCTCAGACTCGGGAAAAGGATGCCGTCACCCCCGACCAGATGAAGACCCTGTGCCAACAACTGGCCGAAGAAAACGATTATGTGATCGTGGATTGCCCCGCCGGCATCGAACGGGGCTTCAAAAACGCCATTGCCGGGGCCCAAAAGGCTTTGGTGGTCACCACGCCGGAAGTTTCCGCCATTCGAGATGCCGATCGGGTCATCGGTCTCTTGGAAGCCAACTTGCTCAAAGAGATTCATCTGATCATCAACCGTCTCAATGCGAAGATGGTCAAAAAAGGTGATATGATGTCCACGGCCGATATCGTCTCTTTGTTGTCCATCCCCCTTATCGGCGTCATCCCGGAAAGCAGCGAGGTGGTGGTTTCCACGAACCGCGGCGTCCCGTTGGTTCACGAGCGAGGCAGCCGGGCTGGGCAAGCTTTTCAGAGAATCGCCGCTCGGCTCAACGGCGAAAACGTCCCTCTGGATGACGAGGAAGAAGAAAGCGGGTTTTTCAGTCGATTCAAGCGGATTTTCGGCGCGTAAAAGGAGATGTCGTCATGTTGAAAACCATTCAGAATTTCTTCCGTCAAAGAGGGAGCGCCGATACGGCCAAACAACGGCTAGGTGTCGTCCTCATGCACGACAGGCTCGACATCTCTCCACAACTGATGGAAGCCATCAAGAACGACATCATCGACGTCCTCTCGAGATATATGGAAATCGACCGTAAAACGATTAAAGTCGATTTTGAAAAGGGAAAGGATTACACGGCTCTCATTTCCAATGTGCATATCAAGAGGGTCTACCGCAACGCTGCCGCGACGTGATTTTTTCCCGAAGCGCCACGCCGCCGCAAGCGGATCCTGCAAGGTCCGACCCATAGAGGAATACCATGCCGCTTCAAGTGCTTCTAGCCGCTACACTCCGAAAGTATGTCCCCGGTTACGACCCGTTAACTGGCTTAGCCGTCACCGTACCCTCGGGAACCACGATCAGGGCTCTGGTGCAGCAATTGGGCCTTCCCGAAGAAGACGTCAAACTCATCATGGTCAACGGGATCGTCTCCTCCTGGGATGCGGTTCTTGCGGGTCACGAGCGCGTCGCTTTTTTCCCGCCTGTGGGCGGCGGCTGAACGGGAGAGAACCCCAAATTTTCCAGCCATGCCCTCACCTCTTTTTGGAGCAAGGTGTAGAAGGCTTCGCTTCCGCCGAGCCCCTTACGGCCGAAGTACCAATTGATTTCCAAGAATACCGGCGGTTCCCGTTTTTCCAGACCTTTTAGAGAGAATAGAAGATCGATACCGGCCAAATCAATCCCGGTCAGACGACACAAAGAACGAACCCAAGAACGCCCCACCGCTTGGAGTTCCGGATCAGCGGCGGCGTCGATCTCCGCTCCCTGGGCGGCATTGTGCAGAAAGTTGGATGGATCTTTCTGGACCCTCCAATAACTGATCATCGTCTGTCCCACAACGACGACGCGCAGATCCCGACCGTCGTTTTCTACGAAAGGCTGAACCACAAAACCGGGGAATCCGCTGCGCTCCATGCCTTCATAGATTTTCAAAAAACGGAGGGCTTCCTCCGGGCAGTCCGCTTTGAACACCAAGGATCCCTCGCCGCCGTAAGCGCTCTTCATAACGATAGGATACCGAAGTCCGATCCAGAAATGCGCTGGACAATGATTTACGGAGAGAAATAGGCGGCTTGGGGGGTGGGGCAGTCCGAGAGCGCGGAACAGGCGAATGTCGCCGATTTTTCCCGGGTAGAGGAATCGAGCGCGATAATTGGGAAACACATGGCGACAGTGCCTCACGGCCGCCCGGTAAAAAGACTCTCGGCAACCTTGCGGCAAGATGATCGCATCGGCACGTTTCATCCACTGCCGGTCTTCTTCATCAAGTTCGCGGCCGGCGCACAGCCTGTTCACATCCCCCTCGATCACTGGATGATAGGATAAGACCACAGAAATTCACCTCTTATCCGGTGTGTTCAGCCTTGGTGTCTCGATCGCCCATATGGCGGCGGAGGGCTTCCGCGGTCACCGAGCCCTGTCCATGATGACGCATGTCCTCAGGCGTCCCGCTAAACACCACAAGCCCCCCTCGGTCGCCACTGCCCGGCCCCAAGTCCACCACATAATCGGAAGCTTCCACGATATCCAGGTTGTGTTCGATCACCACAATAGTGTGTCCTTGAGCGGCCAAAGCCCTCAGGACTCCCAAGAGCTTGCCGATGTCGGCCCGATGCAGCCCCGTGGTCGGCTCATCCAGCAGGTAGAGCGTATGAGCTCTGTGATTGGTGAGTTCAGCAGCCAGCTTGATCCGTTGGGCTTCCCCACCGGAAAGGGTCGGGCTGGGCTGGCCCAACGTCAAATAGCCCAAGCCCAACTCGTCCAGAACAACCAGAGGACGAACAATGGAAGGAACGGGAGAAAAGAAGCGCCGGGCTTCGGAAATCGTCATCTGCAACACATCGGCGATGTTCACCCCGCGGTAGGTAATGCTCAGCGTCTCCCGATTAAAGCGCTTTCCCGAACACGCCTCGCACGGCACCGTCACATCAGGGAGAAAACTCATGGCGACGCGAATGCGCCCTTGGCCTGAACAAGCCTCGCACCGACCACCTTTCACGTTAAAGGAGAAGCGACCCTCTCGAAATCCTTTGGCTCGGCTCTCGGGCACAGCGGCAAAAAGCTTTCGAATCTCGTCCCAAATGCCCACATACGTGGCCGGCGTCGATCGCGGGGTCCTCCCAATGGGCGAGTGGTCCACTTCGACGATGCGCCGAACGGATTCATAGCCTTCGATGGCATCGAGAGGAATCGCAGGATCGAGCTGTCCTTTTTGTCTAACAGTTTCGAGAGCAATCTTGAGCACATCGTAAAGGAGGGAACTTTTGCCCGATCCCGAAACCCCGGTGATGCACACGAACGCACCTAAGGGAATGCGGACGTCGATATTTTTCAGATTGTTGGCCCGAGCACCTCGAAGCACAAGCCACCCGGCAGTTCCCGGAACATTTTTCTGCCCAGAAAATTTCCGCGAAAAACGGGTTTCGCCAAACCACGTTCCTGTCAGGGTATCCGGACGACGCACCAAGGCCTGAAATGGCCCCTGAGCGACCACGCGGCCGCCTCCGGTGCCGGCCTCAGGGCCCAGCTCCACGACACAGTCCGCCGCTCGCATTGTGTCCTCGTCGTGTTCCACAACAAGGACCGTGTTTCCTCTATCCACGAGAGCCCGAAGATTTTTCAAAAGCCTGGTGTTGTCAACCGGGTGGAGCCCTATGGTCGGTTCATCGAGGATGTAACACGCCCCGCGGAGGTTCGACCCCAGTTGGGCGGCCAACCGTAAGCGCTGAGCTTCTCCACCGGAAAGTGTTTCTCCGGATCGATTGAGGGTGAGATACTCCAGGCCCACATTCATGATAAAGTCTACCCTTTCGGTCAGTTCCCTCGAAATGGGATCGGACACGGCACGTTCAGCGCCCTCGAATCGCAGGTCCTTCCACGCTTGATGAAATTCGCGAAGAGGCAGATCCACGAGCTCGCCAATGGAAAAGTCCTTCAAGCGTACCGATCGAGCCTGAGCGTTCAACCGGATGCCGTGGCATTCGGAGCACGTCCGGTCCCCTTGGAGTCCGGTGCCGTCGCATCGCGGGCACATGCCGTGCCGGCTGTTGAAGGAAAAAAGGCGAGGATCCAACGGGGCATAACTTTTTTGACATTTCGGACACATCAAGTGACGACTGAAGAAGAGGTCTTGATCCCTTGAAACGATGACTGTGCCGCCACCCAAGGTGAGCGCTTCCAGGATATGCTTTTGCAAAGCCCCCACGTTCAATCTGCCCATACCGCCAGACTCTAAAACGACAAGCTCAATATCGTGCTCACGATGCCGGGCGATGGCAGGAATGGGGACAAGAGGCTGCACGACGCCGTCTATGCGCACCTGGTGAAAACCCAAGTTGACTAACTTGTGAAAAAGGTCTTTATAAATGCCCTTCCGACCCCGAACGAGCGGGGCAAGAAGGAGGCCGTGCCGAGAGCGGATTTCGTGCTCCACAAGGCGCACTATAGTATCGGGATTCATGGCTTCGAGCCGCAACCCGCAATGGGGGCAATGCTGGCGTCCCAGCTTGGCAAATGCCAGGCGCAGGAAATGATAGATTTCCGTGATCGTGCCCACGGTGGATTTGCGGCCCAGCTGGGATATTCTCTGTTCAATGGCCACGGTCGGCGGAAGTCCCAGGATCTGGTCCACATCGGGTTTTTCCAAGATCTTGAAATATTGTCGAACGAAAGTGGAAAGGCACTCGAGATAGCGCCGTTGTCCTTCCGCAAAAAGGATGTCGAAGGCCAGAGAAGATTTCCCCGAACCGCTGAGTCCCGTAAAAACCGTCATGCGATTGAGCGGCAATTTTAACTGATCCACTCTGAGATTGTGTTCCCGGGCGCCGCGAATCTCGATATGGGCCGGCGTGGCCACTGGATGCCACTTCAGGGAAGAGGAAGAGAAATCCGCGCCGGGCACATTCCTTGGTCTTTCGATCCCCACAAATCCCCGATCCCGAAGATACCGACCCGTGTGGCTGGTCGCATGGGCCGCGACCTGTTCCGGGGCGCCGCACACCACCACGTGGCCCCCTTCCTCGCCACCTTCGGGACCCAGATCGATCATCCAGTCGCAGGCACTCAACAACTCCAAATTGTGTTCCACAACTAGGACGGTATGGCCCGCATCCACCAAGCGGTTAAGAATTGCGATCAGTTTTTGAAGGTCATGGGGGTGAAGCCCGACGGTGGGCTCGTCTAGAATAAAAAAAACCCCTTTGTCCCCAGACGTTGGAGGATTCATCCCGAGGTAGCGGAGCAGTTTTACCCGCTGGGCTTCCCCCCCCGAGAGCATTGTCAATGGTTGCCCGAGGCGAAGATAGTCCAGACCTATGGCGGCAACGGACTCCAAGCTCTTTCGGATGGGCTCCACATCGGAGAAGGTCTCAAGAACTTCCCGAGCTGTTTTTTCCAAAACATCGGCGATGGAAAGACCCCGGAGCCGGATCTCCAACACCTCATCGCGGAACCGACGGCCGTCGCATACCGGACACCGCACGTAGGCATCTGCAAGGAACTGCATTTCGACCTTGAGAAACCCCTCCCCCTTACAGTGGTCACAACGACCACCGGGGACATTGAAAGAAAAGTGTCCTTCCCCATATCCCTTGAGCCGTGCCTCCGGCGTGGCGGCAAAAAGTCTTCTCAGGGGATCCAAGACTTTGGTGTATGTGAGCAGGTTCGCTCGAGGGGAGCGTCCCACGGGCTTCTGATCCACAAGAACCATGTCGGCAATGAAATCGCCGCCCTCGAAGGATTGACACCGCCCGGGTCGTTCCCCCGGAAGCCCCTTAAACCGCCGCCATCCGTTATAGAGAGTCGTCTCTACGAGTGTGCTTTTTCCGGAACCCGATACGCCGCTCACACCGATGAGACGTCCGAGGGGAAAGGATACGGTCAGGTTTTTCAGGTTGTTTTCTGAAGCCCCTCGAATAGTGATGGATTTGAGAGACGGAACACAGGGTCGGCGTCTTGCGGCACTTTCGAGGGCGGAGCAGGTCCGGTAGAGGTAGCGTCCCGTTAAACTCTCCCGCACCAACGGAAGCCCCTCGGGTGGGCCCTGGTAAAGCACTTCGCCTCCGCGCTCGCCCCCGGACGGCCCCATATCAATCACGACATCGGCCAGGCGCAGCATGTCCGGATCATGTTCCACGAGGACCACGGTGTTTCCCAAAGACACGAGCCGGCGCAAAGGGCCGATAAGCCGCTCCTGATCTCTGGCGTGAAGCCCTACGCTGGGCTCGTCCAACACATAAAGCACATGGGTGAGGGCGGATCCTAACGCCCGAGTCAGGTGAACCCGCTGCACCTCGCCTCCTGAAAGGGTTCGGGACTGGCGGTCTAAGGTTAGATAGTCCAAACCCACATCGCAGAGAAACTGGAGACGATGGCGAATCTCGGACACCAGGGGAGCCGTCGCCGGATCCCTTCGGCATTGCTCCCAAAGAGTATCAAAGAAAGCCCGGCACCGCTTGACTGACCATGCGCAAAGTTCATGAATGGCCACCCCGTGGAGTCGATACATCCGAGCCGTGTCCCGATACCGGCTGCCGCCGCAGACATTGCACGGGACATACGCTCGATAGCGCGATAGAAAAACCCGAACATGCATTTTGTAGGTTTTGGACTCCAACCATCGGAAAAAGCCTCGGATTCCGTAGAACCCCTCGTGACCGTCAATGATCTTGCGTTGATCCGCCTCGGAAAGCTCCTGAAAGGGAACGTCGACAGGGATGTTTTCCCGCCGGCAAAAATCCAGGAGTTCCTCGTATTCCATGCGGTCCGGGGTCCATGGCCGCACGGCCCCTTGTTTCAATGACAACCGTGGATCTGGAATGACCAGATCCAAATCCACGTCGATAAGCCGCCCGAATCCCCGACAATGGGGGCATGCCCCCAAGGGGCTGTTGAAGGAAAACAGATTGGGCGAAGGCGGTTCGATATCCACTCCACAACGGGCGCACTTGAGCTCTTGAGAGAATCTCAGAGTTTCGCCGCCCACGATGATGACCGCCACCTCACCGCGGCCCATGGCAAAGGCCGTCCGCAGGGAATCCAGCACTCTTGGAGGTTCCGCTTTGGCCCATGCAAGGCGGTCCACAACCACGAGGACCTCTTCGAACGCTTTGCGCTCAGACTCTACCCGTGGCAGATCCTCAAGGTTCAAAACCTCGGCGGCGACCCAAACACGCAGAAACCCCTGGGAGATGAGTTCCTGGGGCCACATCGCGCTCGTGGGGCGATAGGAAAAGGCAATGATGACCCGAGCGTCCGAGGGCAGATGTTTGAGCCGATCGAAAACTGATTCAGGATCCTCCTTGCGGATGACGTCTCCACATTTCGGACAATGGGGGACCCCTAACAAGGCGTAGAGGTATTTCAAATGATCGGTGATTTCCGTCATGGTTCCCACGGTGGACCGGGAACTGCGTACTGTAACGCCGGGTTCAATGGCGATGGCTGGAAGAATCCCCTCGATAAGGTCTGCGTCGGGACGGTCCATCCTTTCCAAGAACTGGCGGGCATATGGTGAAAAGGTCTCGACGTATCGCCGCTGCCCCTCGGCGTAGAGCGTATGGATTGCCAAACTGGATTTTCCAGAGCCGCTGACACCGCTCACCGCAATGAGTTGATACAGGGGGATGTCCAGGTCCAGATTCTTGAGGTTGTGTTGGCGAACCCCACGTAATCGAATGGATGGAGTTTCTTCGGGAGAAGGTTTTGCACCCATCGTTTTTTCCAACCAGGTGTTTCTTCTGTGCCGACGTTTGGGGAGGAGGCCGAATGCGCCTGATTTTTAGAATCTGATGCGCCGACCATAGGGATTCTTAGGCATGAAAATCGTTTTCTCCAGGCCCTTTCCTCAGCGTGATGCAGACAATTTCTCCCTCGGTCCGGAATCGGACCGGGGCACCGGAAACCCCGGCGCCGGCACTCGTATATCCGATCATGCCGCGGTGTTTCCAGAGCCCCTGAGCAAAAACCCGAGGGGACCGGCTGTGGGTAAAAAGAGGCCCGATATGAGGGATCTGAATCTGGCCCGCATGGGTATGCCCGCACAAGTACAGAGGAATGCCGTAACGTGCGGCATCTTCGGCAAGCTCTGGAGAATGCACCAGGAGAATGACGAATGATCCTTGGGGAACCTGGGCCAGCGCGGCCGAAAGATCATCCGCGCGGAAGTAATGGGGATCATCCACCCCGACCACACACAGACGATGACTCTCCCGATGAATGCATTCGGCTTCATTGACGAGAAAACGAACGCCATCATTTTTCAAAGCCTGGACCATTTCCGGACAATCATGATTACCCAAGACCGCCAGAATGCCATCTCGAGCCTTGATGTGCGGCACCAGGAGACGGAGCCTTCGGATGGCTTCATCGCTGGGACCGTAGTTTTCCATGCGGTAGTCCCCTCCCAGAAGGCACAAATCCGCAGGCTCGTCTTCAAGCAGCCCCTGGAGCATTTCCACCAAACCGTCGAGGCCGTCCAGGTGCAGATCCGTCATGAGGAGCAGCTTGTAGCCGTCGAAGGCATCGGGGAGATTCGGGAAAGACAAGCTGAGTCGACGCTTCGTGATATTTAACGCGTTGGCCCGACCCGGTTCGAGAAGCCGCAGCCAGCGAAAAACGGTTTTCATCACCACTCGGTACATCACCACATCTTCAAAATGGAACAGGTGTGCCCACGGAACCGAACGGATCTGACAGCTGGTCAATTCCCGAAATCGCACGCGCGTGTTGACCGGTCTGGGGTAGCCATCGAAAGGTTGCTGTAGGAGAATCTTTTTGAAAAAATGAGATCCCAAATGGGCACCGATACAGAACAAGCTCACAAGGATGCCGATGGCAAGCGGGTGGGTGCCCACGTAGGGAAAAAGGGCGAGGATGGGAAACACTCCTTCGAAAAGCTGGTCCAGAAGCGGCACCGTGCTCCCGCTGGGAAGATTGAAACGCCTCTTGATGAAACTGGACACCAGATCCCCGATCATGCTCAAAACGGCCGCACCTCCGCCCACAACCGCCGGCAAGCCCATCATGGGCGCCACGGCAAAACCCATGACCACGGCACCGATAATCCCCCGGATCGTCTTGTGCGGACCGAACAGAGGTTTCCCATCCCAGAACAGGCGGCCGCCGTCCAAAGGAGCCGACCAACGTTTGTCGAAAAGGAATGCCAGCAGGGGAGGGGCGAAGTTGATCAGCCACAGGAGCACCAGAGCACTTAAAAAATGCTGCACGCTCATTCTTTCGATCCTTTGATATTTGGAAGCACGCCGCGATGCACAGGCCATTGTCTGCAAAAACCACGCACCAGCCGCATGCCGTTGTTTTTCGATATCATCCTCGGAACCGCTACAGTTTTTTGGCCTTATTGGCCTCCTTGGAGGCCCGGCAGAGCGGGCATAATATACAGGTTCTTTGGTTGGATACCAGAACAAAGGCCGAGACGTCGGCAACGCTCCGGAAATGGTTGGAGACGTACCCCCGTCTTCTTATCGCCTATTCGTGCATGACGTCTCAGTGGTCGGAAACGGCTCGAGAGGTCCGCGAGTTGAAACATTTTGCGGAACGCCATCGCTTGCTTCTTGCCGCAGGGGGGCCTCACCCGTCCGCCAGTCCACGCTCGGTTCTTCAGGCCGGGTTCGACGTCGTTTGCTCAGGGGACGGGGAGCCCGTGTTTCCCGAGCTGGTTCGGCGGTGGGCCGAAGAGGCTCCTCTCGATTCACTACCTGGTCTTTACCTTCGCACTCCGGCTGGCCCGGTGTTCACAGGTCGCCCGGTTCGAATTTCCTTGGATGACTTCCCCGCACTCCCGCTGGGGCATGGGAAATACGGTCCCATTGAAATTACCCGGGGGTGCACTTACAACTGCCGTTACTGCCAAACCCCGCGTCTCAAAGGGCGGCGGCTCCGCCATAGAAGCCCCGCTTCGATTTTCCAGACGGTTGAGGCCATGATTCGTGCAGGCCGCACGGATGTCCGTTTTATTTCCCCGAACGCCTTTGCCTACGGTTCGGTGGATGGAAGACTCCCCAATCTGAGGGCGCTTCGAGAACTCCTTTCGGGACTACGGCAGCGATTATTCCAAGCAGGACGGCTCTTTTTTGGCACGTTCCCTTCGGAAGTCCGCCCGGATTGGGTCCACCCCGAAATTCTGGAGCTCGTCGTCCGCTATGCCGACAACCGCCAAATGGTCATGGGGGCTCAAAGCGGCGACCCGGAAATGCTGCATCGTATGGACCGAGGCCACACCGTCGACGATGTGCGAAGGGCATCCACCCTGATGAAACAGTTCGGGATACGACCTATCGTGGATTTCATCCTCGGGTTGCCCGGAGAGACTCGACAGCAGATGATCCGAACCGTGGATTTCATGGAGGAATTGGCCGAAGAGGGAGCCCGAATCCATGCCCATACCTTCATGCCTCTTCCCGGTTCTCCTTGGGGTGTGCGAAAGGCGGAAACCCTTCCGGAAGAGATCCGCGCCCGACTTGACAGACTGATTTCTCAGGGGAAACTCTTTGGTCAATGGAAGGCCCAGGCCCAATGGGCGCAAAATTGGGATCAGTGATTTCGTTTATTTTTTAATAGCTGACTTAAACAGATTTTGTTACGTAACCCGTGGAATCCACGCGTTTCCCTTCTTGATTTGACCTTCTCGATCGCCCCTCGGAGGACCCCGATGCGGTGTCCCTTGGTGTTTCGTCCAAGCTCTAGGCAATCCTTCCTCCTTATCTTTATGTTTGTTCTTAGCCTCATTACGCCTTCGTTTCCCCTGCACGGTGAAGAGATCCTGCCACGTGCCGTGCTCACCATGGGTTCCTGGAGGACGGAAGACATCATGCCCATGAATCTTTTTTTGGAGGAGTTTCGGGCATCCCACCCTGAGATTCTTATTCTTTTCGATCCCACTACGGCGCCCCATTACGACGCCGTCTTGGAAGCACAACTGAAAGCCGGCACCGGCCCGGATTTGTTTTATCTCCGATCCTTCAGCAAATCCCGAATGTTATATGAACAAGGCTTTCTTGAACCCTTGGACGATATACCGGGGCTCAAGGAAAATTTCGATCCTGAAACCCTGCATCCCTGGACAGGCGCAGACGGCCACGTTTATGGCGTTCCATTCATTGCGACCTCTCATGGGATCTATTACAACAAAAACATTTTCGATCGCCTCGAACTGCCGATTCCGAATACCTGGGGTGAACTCCTGACGACCGCTCACAAAATCCGCAATGCCGGGTTCATTCCGTTCGCCAACACGAGCGGGGATCCATGGACCGTGCTGGAACTGGTCTTTCTCAATATTTTGCCCAATTTCATCGGGGGTCGCGAAGGACGCCTCGAGTATCTCAACGGAACCCGATGTTTCAACGATACCTCCATGGTCGCCGCCTTTCGTGCCTTGGAAGACCTTCGACCGCATTTGATTTCCGGACATGAAACCCTTGGCTATTTCGACAGCCTCCAGCTTTTCGCTCAGGGCCGGGCGGCCATGTTCTTCGGTGGTTCCTGGGATGTGCCTTTTCTCAAATCTCATGCCACGTCGTTCCCTTGGAGTGTGTTCGCATCACCGCCCCCAGCAGGCGCTCGGCCGCAGACCACATTCCATTTGGATGCCGGAATGGGTTTGAATGCCTCCTCGAAACAAAAGCCAGCAGCGAGAGTTTTTCTTTCCTGGATCTGTCAACCGGAAAGCGGAAGATTCTTGGGAAACCTTCTCCCCGGCTTCTTCCCCATGCACCGCTCACTGCCCACCCTTGCCGATCCCCACGCTGAGAGTTTCTTTGCTTTGAAAGCCGACAGAGGAAGTGATGTCCGTTTCGTATGGGAAAAGCTTCGGGACGGAACTCCCGACGGTTATTCCGTGATGCAAGATGCGGCGCTCGCTGTCATTCGAAATGCAATGACGGCGAAAAAGGCCGCGGATACCGTTCAAAACGCTTTGGAATCTTGGTATGAACCCGCCAGAAGGTGTGGGAGGCGGTAAGTCATGAAACACTGGATCAGAAAAAGCCTGGGCCGGCAGATTCTCGCGGGCTATGCCGGTCTATGCGGTGTCGTCCTTGTCTTCGGTCTCTATGCCTTTTATAGCGTTCACAAAAGCGCACGCCACATCGAGCACATGACGGAAAATCTGGGACATTCCATAGACCTCGCGATGGATATCGCCCACAACACCACCGTGCTGCGCCAGTCGGCTCTTGGGTACGTGAGGGGACGAAGACAGGAGGATCTCAACGCTTTCTTGCAGACGAGCCGCTTGTTGAAAGAAAACCTCAATACGGCGAGAGATCGTCAAGCGGCTATGGAGAACCTGGGGCTCGTGGAAAGAGTGCAGGCATCGATCTCTCGGTTCGAGGACGTGTTCAAGGACGTCATCCCCGCCGTTCAAAGAATCCAGGACTGGACACTCAAGGACCTCAACCACCACAAATACGTGATTGAAGACGGGTTGAGCGCCCTGAGAGTCCTTCTGGTGTCGACCCAAGACGTGGCCGCTTTACTGCTCCTGGAAAGCACGGCCAGAAACTTCTTGGAAATTCAAATGCACGGACTGCGGTTTATCGAAACTGGGGATGAAAAGCATTACGTTCTGCTGGAAAAAGCGACCAACGGAGCTCAGCAACAAATTGTCGCCCTGAGAGGGAGGCTTTCGGAAGACCCGGAATCGTTAAATTCCGTTGAAAAAGGGTTGCAGGTCTACGGAGATATCATCGGCCGAATCAGACTTGAGATGCGTTCCTTGAAATCGATGGTCGACAACCTGATACGTCTAGAGGATGCAATTCGTGAAGACACGACCACGATGACGAAAAGTCTTGAAGCCATTCTCCACGCCTATCGAGACGAATCGAAGAAGCAATCGGTCCACACAGGGCTCGCCGTGGTCGTCTTTGCCGTCCTCGCGGTTTTTGGGGGGGGCGTGGTGGGTTTTTTCCATACGCGCCGCCTCACTAATCCGTTGCAACGCGTGATGATGACGTCCCAACAGATCGCCCTGAAAGATCTTCAGAACCTCATCGATCAACTCCGGCGCCTATCCCGTGGCGATCTCAATGTAGATTTTTCCGTCAGTGCCGAAAGTCTCCAACTGAAACGGGCGGATGAGGTGGGTGTCATGGCGGCGGCTTTCGATACGATCATTGAGCAGCTCCACGAAGCCCGGGGAGCATTTCAGGACATGCGCCAATACCTGCAAACCACAGCCTCCACGGCCAAATACATTGCGGGAGGAATTTTCGATCACGACATTCAGCTGGCTTCAGAAGATGATGCCTTGGGCAAAGTGCTGCAGCACATGCTCGACAGCTTACGCCACGCCGAACATGAAGCGGCCCGACATCAACAATTTTTAGAAGATCAGGTGCGAGAGAGGACAAAAGAACTGGAGGAACGCCGGCGTATGCTTTGGACCCTTATGGGCAACCTGCAGGGCATGGTTTACCGGTGCCGAAACGATCGCCACTGGACCATGGAATTCGTCAGTGAAGGAGCGTTCGCCCTGACCGGATACCACCCTGAAGAGTTAGTGGCCAGCCAAACCATAAGTTACGGGGAGTTGATTCATCCGGAAGATCGGGAGTCCGTGTGGAATGACGCCCAGGAAGCTCTTTCAGAGCGGCGACCTTTTATTTTGCTATACCGAATTCGTACCAAAGACGATAAAGAAAAGTGGGTGTGGGAAAAAGGCCGAGGAGTGTTTTCGGACGATGGGGTATTGTTGGCGCTTGAGGGGTTTATTACGGACATTACCGTCTTGAAGCGCTTGCAAGAAGAAAGGGAGCAACTGATTGCAAATCTGCAAAAGGCTCTCAGCGAAGTGAAAACTCTGAGCGGGCTCCTCCCCATCTGCAGCTCTTGCAAGAAAATACGGGATGATCAAGGTTATTGGGAGCAGTTGGAGAGCTATTTCCGCAGGCACAGTGACATTCTCTTTACCCACGGCATTTGCCCCGAGTGCATGAAAAATCTCTATCCGGATGTCTATGAAAAGATGCAGAAAAGAAAGGCTGGACAAGTTGAATAGCTAGGGAACTCGGACGGAAACATGGGCCTTTGTTTTATTTATCCACGAACAACAAAAGATTGGGAAAGAAATTAAGAAGGAGGTGATCCTCAGGGACGTTTTGGGATAACCGGGTACACCAAGAAGTCCAAGGATACCTAAGGAGGCATGTGTCGTTAGGGACGGCATAAAAAAATCCTGCCACGAAAAAGGGGGAATGGTCATGTCCACAAAAAGCTGCGTGCTCATCATTGCCTTGTTTCTGCTGGGCGCTGCCTTGAATGGATGCTCGGGCATGCCCGTATAAGTGGGGGACTCTTCAGCCAAAACGGTGGCCACAGGGAGCGCCGGCGGGGCGACCAGCGCCAACGCCAACGCCTCCTTGGAGCGATGTGACAGGCCTTTGGGAACCATCGCCGTCGAGGAGGACCAAAACTCCGACTGGTACCACTACCTCACAGGTCAGTATAAGCTGACCTCGACGGTTCCTGTTCTGAGACTTTTGATCCAGCAGTCCAATTGTTTTATTGCGGTGGACCGTGTCCGAGCCATGAAAACCATGATGGGAGAAAGAGCCCTTCAGCAGACCGGGGAACTGAGGGCGGGGAGCAACTTCGGTAAGGGCCAAATGGTGAGTGCCGACTACAGCCTGACCCCAGAGGTCATGATTAGTCAAAAAGGAACAGGAGGCGCCGGGGCCGTCTTGGGGGCGTTTGGCATCGGGGGTGCCGTCGCCGGGGCCGTCCTCGGGGGCATCAAAGCCAACGAAGCCGCCGTCATGCTTATGCTCGTGGACAACCGCTCAGGTGTTCGGGTCGGTGTGGCCGAGGGAAGCTCGAAGAACTTCGATTGGGGTCTTGGCGGAGCCATTTTCGGTGGGAGTGCCGGAGGAGGACTTGGGGGTTATACGAACACGCCCCAGGGGAAGGTGATGGCGGGAGGCTTTCTGGAGGCTTACAATCAGCTCGTGCGCGTCGCGAGAAACTATACCCCTCAAACCATGGGGGACCGCCAGTTAGGAACCGGTGGCCGTCTTGGCGTTGAGGGCATCAGTCAGAGCGGCGGCTATCAAGGGTCCACGCTTTCACTAAAACAGGCGCAAATCAAGCTCAATGCTTTAGGCTATGAAGCCGGAACGCCGGATGGCAAGATGGGACAGGCCACCCGGCAGGCTTTAATAAACTTCCAGTCCGATCGCGGATTACCGGTCACAGGGCGTTTGGATGCGGCCACAGCCGCTGAACTTTCTAAGTAAAAGCTGGCCCGAGCAACAGTCTCCCAATAGTCCGAAGGGCGGAAAACTCCGGAAGGAAAGCTCGAACCGCACCACAAGGGGCTCACGACATGGGATTGAAAGAGCATGAGTATGTGCGGCAGACGCTGGAACGTTACACGAATTTTCCCTTGGATCGCATGGGCGAGCATTTCCTCATCACAAACTTCAAACGGTATGCCGATTGGTTTCAGGAAAAAACAAGGGGAGAAAAAAGTGAGGGCAATTTCCGTTTGGTCAACGCGCCTGATCTCAATTGCACGCTCATTGACTTCGGTATCGGATCCCCTCAGGCGGCCTTGCTTATCCATTGTCTGGCGTACCTGGATCGGCTGAAGTCCGTGATCATGTTGGGGATGTGCGGCGGGATCGATGATACCCTAGAAATCGGGCATTTTGTGGTGCCCTCTGCCGCCATCCGAGGGGAGGGCACCAGTCGGCATTACTTGCCCCCGGAATTTCCAGCCATTCCGGCCTCCTCCGTCAACCTGTTTTGCATCGGGGCCGTCAAGAAGGTGGGACTTCAGCCCAAATGCGGCATCGTCTACACTACAGATCGGCGATTGTGGGAATTCGACGAAGATTTCGTCGAATATTTGAGAAAACAGCGCATCCTGGCCATCGAAATGGAACTGGCCACCCTCTTTTCCGTCTCGTATCATTATGAAGTCCCCATCGGCTCCATCATGCTGGTTTCGGACATGCCTCTGCAACGAAAAGGCATTAAGAGTAAGGAACTTCATGAAAAAATCTATTCAGAACATATGCCGATCCATCTTGAATTAGGTCTGGAAGCCATCAGATCCTTGGAAGCGAATTGGCCGGAGGTTTCCCGGCGTCTGAGCAGTGAATGGTGACAATTCTGACAAGGAGGTACTGAAGAGATGCAGGTTCTTGTGCTTTATTATTCGCGGACCGGCAACACCAAAAAACTTGCAGAGTATGTCGCGGAAGGGGTGCAATCTGTGGACGGCGTCTCCGCCGTGCTCCGATCCACTCAAGAGGTCAGTCGGGACGACTTTCTCAATGCGGCAGGCATCATCGCCGGGTCCCCGGTTTATTTCGGCGTCATGGCCACCGACCTCAAACGGGTCTTCGACGACTTTGTGGGGGTGCGCAAGAAAATGGAAGACAAGGTCGGTGCGGCCTTTGCCACGTCGGGGGACCCCACCGGAGGAAAGGAAACCACCATCATGTCGATCTTACAATGCTTTCTGATTTACGGGATGATTGTGGTTGGCGATCCCCTATCCGCCACAGGTCATTACGGCGTCGCATGTGTCGGTGCTCCTGATGAAAAAACAGCGGATCATGCCCGTAAACTCGGTCGCCGTGTGGCCCAACTGTGCTTAAAGCTTCACGGGAATTCCTGAATCGGGTGACATTTGATGAACCCGCGCAGCCGAGGGCGGGCTTTAACCTCCGCCCCCGGTCCCACGATCAAATGTTTACGGCGTCGTCGGCAGAATGATCTTGACACTCCGACCATCCTCCAAAGCCCCCGCATCGGGAGCCCGGTACAGCACGATCACGTGGCCGACCAATTGAACAAAATGTGCCCCCACGGTTCGGGCCAATCCCACAGCCTGCGCCTTCTTCGACTCGTCCTCTGCCGAAAGCCCTAACCATTTGACTTTGATGAGCTCATGGTGAAGAAGCTGCTTCCGGATTTCTGAGACCACTGCCGGCGTCACACCCTCCTGACCGATACGCACCACCGGTTCTAATTTATGGGCCAAAGACTTAAGGTAGCCTCGCTGCTTGCCGGTAAGGTCCCCGGCCGGCAGGGGTTCCCATTCCAGCAAAGAAAGATCAACTCCTTGGTGCCACCACGGCGCCTTGCCTGAGGTGCCGCGTGTTGTTCGTGCCATAATCTCCCTCCTCGAAATAAAAAAAGATCCGGCTTCCGCTCAAGCCGGATCCCTTCGCCATAATCTTCCCCGAACCTTTAGTCCAAATAGGGCTTCAGAAGCTCTTGCTTACTGGGATGTCGCAATTTCCTGAGGGCTTTCTTCTCAATCTGTCGAATCCTTTCCTTCGAGACCTTGAAGCTCTTCCCAATCTTCTCCAGCGTCTCTCCAGGTTGGCCGCCTAGACCGAACCGGAGCCGCAAGATTTTCTCCTCCCTTGGCTGAAGGCTCGCTAAAATTTCCCTCGTAATTTCCGTCAATTCATTGGTTTCACAGCCTTCCGCCGGCGACGCACAGTCCACGTCTTCAATGAAATCGCTCAACCTTTGCTCGTCATCCCCGACGGGCATCTCCAAAGACAAAGGCTGACTGACAAGGCTAAGCACCATTTCCACCTTGTCCGGCGGGATATTCGCTCGATGGCTAATTTCTTCCGCCGTGGGTTCGCGCCCCAATTCCTTCACGAGCTCATGAAACACTTTGAAGAACAGATTCTTCAATTCAATGAAATGCACCGGCAACCGGATGGTGCGCGTTTTGTCGTAAATTCCCCGTATGATGCTTTGCCTCACCCACCACGTGGCGTAAGTGCTGAATCGGTTTCCTTTCGTGTGGTCATAGCGCCCTACCGCCTTCAACAATCCCAAATTACCCTCTTGAATGAGATCGTCGAAGCTCATGCCGCGCCCCCGATAGCGTTTGGCGATACTGAGCACCAAACGGAGGTTGGCCTTGACCATCGCATGTTTCGCTTCGTCGATTTCAGCAATAATTCGGTCACACTCCTCCCTCATGGCCGACAGCGTCGGGTTGTGGGGTTCTTCCGCCACGGCCTGCCGCAAGGTTCGAGAGATCACTTTGAGCACCTTATCCCGAACGCCCGGGAATGTCTTCGCTTGACCCAAGAGGTTCCGCACCTTGCCATGAAGGTCCCTGACCGTCGGATGATGCTCCTTGTAGTTTTCCACCAATCGTACCAAACGGTCCTGGCCATCCCGGATCCTTTTGGCAAGCTCAACTTCCATCTCCGGTGTCAGCAGCGGGAAAGAAGAAACCTCGCGGAGATAGCAGGTCACATGATCCTCTTCAAACTCCACCGTCGCATCACCGTCCACCTCCATGTCCTCAGAAGCCATAGCCGGTGAGAGCTGGAGGTCGTCACATCGAGGATCTTTCCGGTCATCGTGAAGTAGCCCGTTGCGATTGTCCTCCACGGATTCATCCTCTTCCAAGTCTTCTGCGAAAAAACCGTCGTCGGATCCCAGGAGTCCCATGTCTAGGAGTCGCTCAAAGTCTTCCTCCCCCTCGCTTTTCATACGTAAGCGATACAGAGGATCCAGTCGCTCTCCATGTATTGTTTTCATGGCGATCCTCCCTGGGGCACCCTAGGTTGAAGTCCTCATCATTCTAAAAATTCGGCTTGTGACCCTCCTGTTTTATCGGGTTCACTGCGGACAGGCCGCCCGAAAGCGGCCCATGGCACCTTAATAACCGTAAGCCTGCCTTTATGCCGAGTCAATGGAATCCGTGAAGATTTCGAAGCTGACGAGCGTCTTAAGGCATTGCCTGATCGATGGAAGTAACCCGTTTCCTGGGAAATGGCTAGAGAGCCGGGATCCCTTCCCTTGCGGATGGGAGTTCCACTTCAGATGCGAAATTCGACCACATCACCGTCTTGGAGCTCATAGTCCTTTTGAACCATTTGGCCGTCGAAAACCGCATTCCCCCAAATTCTAGCAAACTTGAGTTTTTCCACAAAGTCCTTGTGAATTTTTTCTGCAAGATCCTGTAGCGTGCTTTTCTTCGGGAGCACAAATGGGGCCGACTTGTCGGGCTCCTTGCCCGGCGCTTTGGTGTAAACCCGAATGACACCGGAAAGTTCAAAGATCTTGTCCAACAACGCATGGAGCTCCCGACCCGTGGCCGTGGAGACCCCAAGGCAGGGCAGGGAACATTGGCTCAGCTCCAAAAAAGCCAGAAAATCTTCGAAATCCGAAGCCGTATCCACTTTGTTGACGACGACAAGCATTTTCTTGAAGAACGGCTTTTTCAGAAGATCGGGGGGCAGCGGCTTCCCTTCCGGGAAAACCCGCAACTCTTCAAGGACCTGCAGCGTATCGTCCAGTTGTTGAAGCGGGTCGGCTTTGAGGTCTACCATGATCATCACCACATCCGTTTTGCGGATGAGGTCCGCCATCCACGGGTCGATATAGCTCTTGCTGATCGGCGGCGTGTCGACCAATTGGAACTGAATGTTCTCATAAGGGGCCATGCCCGGGGTAGGCTTCCAGGTGGTGTGAGGAAATTCGGCCACTTCCGGTGATGCGTTGCTCAAAACCCCAACCAAGGAAGACTTCCCCACGTTCGGGGGCCCCACCACCACGATTTGGGCTGCGCCCTCTTTGTCAATGGTGTAGGAAACCCCTTTACGGCCTGCGCTTTTTCGCGACTGGGCCTCGGATTTGAACTTGGCAATTTTGCGCCGCAAATCCGCGCGCAGTTTATCCGTGCCCTTGTGCTTGGGCATGATTGTGAGCATCTCTTCCAACGCTTCGATCTTGGCTTCCGGGGTCTTCGCTTCGCGATAACGCTTTTCAGCTTCGAAGTAGGGCGGGGGGAGATTCGCTGGCATGCACACACCTCCTCGCCGAAACACTTGTGTTCTTCGTGGCGTGCCATATCAAAATGGCACCGTTCCTCTCATCTTGTCAACGGCATCTCAATAGCGTATAGACGAACCGTGCGCTTCTTGACACGACAGGATGTGGAATGCTCATTTGCCCGCAGTGCGCTGCCCCTCTCCAGTGGATTCGACAGTGAAGCCGTCAGCTGTGGCGCTGCACGGTGTGCGGCGTAGATTATCCATTGGAAAAGCTGGCTATGCTCATGGATGACGATCTTGAGGAACAGCTGGGAAGCCTTCGGGTGGACAGATTGTGACCGCAAACCCCTCGTGAGGGTTTGCGGCCTCATTGCGGGAAGCCGAGGAGAAAACAGACCTTCTCGAAAATTCAGGAAGACAATTTTTCTGCAAGGATTTCCTCAGCTCGTTTTAACGCTTCAGGCAGTTTTTCCGGGAGGCTCCCTCCGGCCTGAGCCATATCGGGTCGACCTCCGCCACTTCCGCCCACCACCTGGGCCACCTCTTTGATCACGTTGCCTGCATGGATTTTGTGGCTCAAATCCTTGGTCACACCAACCAGTAAAAGCACTTTGCCGTCGTGGACGGCCCCAAGGACCATCACCCCCGAGCGGATCCGTTCCTTGAATCGGTCGTGAATTTCCCGCAGTGCTTTAGGATCGGCGACTTCTACCCGACGAACGAGAACCTTCACCCCGGCCACCTCCTTGGCCTCCTCAAAAAGATCCAAGGATTTTTGGGCTGTGATGGAGCTTTTCATGGCTTCCAGGTTCTTTTCCAACTCTCTAATCTGTCCCAGAAGCTTATCGAGGCGCTCCGGCACGTCTTCCGGTGGAACCTTAAGGCGTCGGGCGGCTGTTTCCAGCACACGGCGCTGTTCTTGCCAAAAGCGCAACGCGTGGCGCCCCGTAAGAGCCTCAATGCGGCGAACTCCGGCTGCTACACTCGACTCTTGGACAATGACAAAAGAGCCAATATCGCCGCTGCGTTCGGTGTGGGTTCCCCCGCAGAGCTCCTTGCTGAAATCAACGATTTCCACGAGACGGACGGTCTCGCCATATTTTTCTTCGAAAAGGGCGACGGCCCCTGTCCGGAGAGCTTCGTCAAAGGCCATGATGTGAACCCGAAGCGGTCGGTTTTCCAAAATCGCCTCATTCACGCGCCACTCTATTTCCTGCAATTCTTCCGCAGAAACGGCCGCAAAATGCGTGAAGTCGAATCGGAGCCGTTCGGCCGCCACCAAGGACCCGGCTTGCTTGACATGGTCTCCGAGCACATCGCGGAGCACCCGATGCAAGATGTGGGTGGCGGTGTGATTCAGGGCGGTATCTTTCCGGTTTTGGGCATCCACCTTTAAGGTCACTTCATCCCCGGGCCGCAATTCCCCATTCTCAATGCGGACCACATGAACCCAAATCTCTCCGGGCAACCTGAGGGTGTCCTCCACGACGGCGGAAACCCCGGAGCCTTCGAGGCGGCCCTTATCGCCCACCTGGCCGCCGGCCTCCCCGTAAAAAGGCGTGCATTCCACAACCACCTCGACAAGGCTTCCCGGGCCTGCCTCTGGCACCAGGGTCCCTTCCTGGATGAGGGCGATCACTCGGCTTTGCGTTTCCAGTCGGTCATAACCCACAAATTCCGTCCGCACACCTTCTGCGGCCAATTTTCGGTAAGCCTCGGAAATCTCGCGCTCTCCGCTGCCTTTCCAGTGCCGACGGGATTGTTCCTTTTGCCGCTCCATCAGGGTGTCAAACCCCGTCTGATCCACGTTCATGCCCATTTTCCGGGCCATGTCCGTGACAATGTCGATAGGGAATCCGTAAGTGTCGTAAAGTTTAAAGATCAAGGATCCTGGCACGGTGCGCGCCCCTTCGTCTTGGAGGCGCGCCATCTCGTTTTGGAGCAGTTTCAATCCATGGTCGAGGGTCTCGCTGAAGCGTTCCTCCTCGTGGAGAATCACCCGGGAAATATAGGCCCGGTTTTCCAACAATTCGGGATACACATCCGCCATGGAATGCATCACGGCCTCCACCACCCGGTGGAGAAAAGGTCGATCCAGGCCGAGGAAGCGACCATGGCGCAGGGCACGGCGAATCACACGCCGCAATACATATCCCCGGCCTTCGTTGCTGGGCAGGACGCCATCCCCAATGAGAAACGCCGCCGCCCGGCCATGGTCCGCAATGACCTTGAAGGATACGTCCTTGTCGGGATCTTGGCCGTAACGCACGCCGGTATGCTCCCCGATGGCCTCCATCATGGGCGCGAACAGATCCGTGTCATAGTTGGACGGCACGCGTTGGATGACCGCGGCAATCCGTTCCAACCCCATGCCTGTGTCAATGCTGGGTTTGGGCAAGGGTTCCAAAGAACCGTCTTCTTTCCGGTTAAACTGCATAAACACGAGGTTCCAAAGTTCCAAAAACCGGTCGCAGTCGCACCCTGGTCGGCAATCGGGTCGGCCGCAGCCCATGCCTTCTCCCTGATCAATGAGGATTTCCGAACACGGTCCGCATGGTCCGGTGTCGCCCATGGCCCAAAAGTTGTCCTTGGTGGAAAAAGCAAGAATCCGATCCTCAGGAAGGTATCGTTTCCAGTATTGTTTGGCTTCTTCATCAGGCCCCAAGGACATCCCGGCATCGCCTTCGTGGATCGTGGCGTAGAGCTTCTCTTTCGGTAACCCCATGTGGTCCGTGAGAAATTCCCACGCAAATTGAATGGCCTCTTCCTTGAAATAATCTCCGAAAGAAAAGTTCCCCAACATTTCGAAGAAGGTGTGGTGGCGTGCCGTATAGCCCACATTTTCCAAGTCGTTGTGCTTTCCTCCAGCGCGCATGCACTTTTGGCTCGTGGTCGCCCGACGGTATTCCCTCTTTTCTTCCCCGAGAAAACAGCGTTTGAACTGATTCATGCCCGCGTTGGTGAAAAGGAGGGTTGGGTCATCGTGGGGAATAAGCGAAGAACTTTTGACGATAGTATGGCCTCTGTCTCGGAAGAATTCCAAAAATTTTTGACGGATTTCGCTGGCCTTCATGAAGGTTCTCCTGTCTTGCAAACCCTAGGCGATAATATCTCCTCGTCGAATCCTTCGTGGAATTAAACGAATATGTTGTAATATCAATGAGAAACTATCCCTCCGAGGCTTCGGCCGGGGTGAGGGTGGGCAGAACGTGGCGTTCTCGGACTTTATTTTCGATTTCCATGAGCAGGTCTGGATTTTCCCGAAGAAAACTCTTTACGTTTTCCCTGCCCTGCCCAAGACGCTCTCCATTGTACGCATACCACGTCCCGGACCGCTCCACGATATTGGCCGCTACCGCCAAATCCAGCACGTCGCCTTCTCTGGAAATCCCTCGCCCGTAAACGATATCAAACTCCACTTCCTTGAAAGGCGGCGCAATTTTATTCTTTACCACTTTGACGCGCGTGCGGTTGCCGACAACTTCTTGTCCCTCTTTGATGGGCCCAACTCGGCGAATCTCAAGCCGCATCGTGGCGTAAAATTTGAGGGCGTTGCCGCCCGTTGTGGTTTCCGGGGATCCATACATCACGCCGATTTTCATGCGGATCTGGTTGATGAAAATCACGACGGTTTGAGACTTGCTGATGGCCGCCGTAAGCTTTCTTAAGGCTTGGCTCATCAGGCGGGCTTGAAGCCCTACGTGGGGATCGCCCATCTCCCCGTCGATTTCTGCTTTTGGGACCAAGGCTGCCACAGAATCGACGACAATCACATCGATGGCATTGCTCCGAACCAGAATCTCGGCAATCTCTAAAGCTTGTTCCCCATAATCCGGCTGACTGATGAGCAGGTCGTCAACCTTCACACCCAATTTGCGCGCATAATGAACGTCCAAGGCGTGTTCCGCATCGATGAAAGCCGCTAATCCCCCTTTTTTCTGGGCCTCAGCAATCACGTGCAAGGCCAGGGTGGTTTTCCCCGACGATTCCGGGCCGTAAATTTCCACAATCCGCCCTCGGGGAATACCTCCAATCCCCAAGGCCAAATCCAAAGAAAGACATCCCGTGGATATTACGGGAACCTCGACCGTCTGGGCCCCTTCGCCCAAACGCATGATAGACCCTTTGCCGCACTGGCGCTCGATCTGCGCCATGGCGACGTCGATAGCCTTTTGGCGATCGTTGCCTGCCGGTGCCGTCATGGCCGGTCCTCCTCGTGCTGGGAATATAATGACCCTGAGCGCTCCGGCCCACCTTGAAAGGGGATTCTTTTCAAAGGGGTATATTGGGCTCCATCGGGCTTGAGATCGCTCTTATACAACACCACCTCCGAGACGTCAAAAGCAACCCCTTGGTAAGCTTGCTGAGCCACGAGCATGTCCTGGAGGGACTTGATATGGCGCCGTCCCTTAACCCGCCCGATGGTGAGATGCGCTCGAAACGGTCGGTTCTCCTTCGCAAATCCTAAAGGTTCCAACGCATCTTCCACGCGGCGATGGAGCGCCCGCAGCGGTTCGAGATCCCCACGAACCCCGACCCAGATCACACGCATATCCCGAAGTGTAGGGAAGGCGCCACAGCCTGCCGGCCGCAACGTGAAAGAACGCGTATCGCCGACAGCGGCGCGCAAAGCCACCCCCATGGGATCAATGAGTGAAGGATCCACATTGCCGAGGAACTTCAGTGTCAGATGGATTCGATCAGGCCGGATCCAGCTCACCGCCACATCGAGCTTTTGCAAAGGCGCACAGAAGTCGGCAAGATCCCGCTGAACGGCTGGAGGCAAATCCAAAGCCACGAACGTGCGGATCATGATCGCAACATCCTCCATAAAAGGGCTAAGGCTTCTTGAACGGACTGCTCTTGGATTAACCGTCGGCCACCGTGGAAATGATGCCGTTCCACGAGCAGGCGCCCGTCCGTGGCACAGCCGATGAACACAGTACCCACCGGTTTTTGGGCCGACCCCCCGGTTGGGCCGGCAATCCCCGTCACCGCCAACGCACTGTGGGCCTGCGAGGATCGCAGTGCCCCCTGAACCATGGCCTCACACACTGGATGGCTCACCGCCCCATGTTCCCTCAAGAGCTCTTCGGGGACCCCCAACACCTCTCGCTTCGCTTGGTTACTGTAGGTCACAAAGCCCCTCTCAAAATAATCCGACGCGCCGGCCACGGAAGTGATCCGCGCCGCAAGCAGACCGCCGGTGCACGATTCAGCTACGACCAACTTCCAGGCACGTTCGCGCAACATCGACCCAACCACTTTCTCCAAGGTCTCGTCGTCCCGGCCGATCACATGGTCCTCTCCCAAAAGGCCCACGAGAGTTTTTTCGGCGGTATCGAGCCTGGCTTTCAGATCCGCAGGATCTCGAGCCGTGGCGAGGAGAGTGACCCAGTTTTCTCCCGTCTGAGGGAGATAGCCCACCTTGATGCCAAAAGAGGCGGGATTAAAGCCGCTCAAACGGTCGTTGATTTCCGACTCCATCAACCCGTGGATGCGTAGGATACGTTTTTGGCACAGGGGCCTATGCGGAAACCGCCGGATAAGGTCCGGCAGGACCACTTCTCTCAGCAGGGTCTCCATCTCGTGGGGAACTCCGGGTAAAAAATAACAAGGCACCCCCCGATGCTCCAAAAAAAACCCGGCCATGGGACGTCCCGGGGCAAGTCGGACGGCCCCCTGCGGCAATTGGGCAAGGCGTTCCAGCCGGTGCGTCCAAACGCCACCCCGCGCTTTCACGCGGTCCATCAAATTCTTCAAATCTCTTTCGTCCACAGCCATAGGAAGGGCAAAAGCTCGAGCCACCGCCGATTTGGTCATATCATCGTCGGTAGGCCCTAACCCGCCGGTGACGATAACGAAGCTGCTTTGCGCCGTGAGTTGTTCCAGCTGCATTGCGATGGCGCCTTCGGCGTCTTCCACGACAACCACCTTTTCCAAACGGAACCCGTGAGCCCTGAGGGCCCCGGCAATATGGTGGGCGTTTGTGTTGAGGATGTCTCCGAGAAGGATTTCGTCTCCGATGGTGAGAAGGGCGCCCCGAATATCCCCGCATGTGTTGTGATCCATTACATTTCCCCCTCGGCGGCTTTCTTGGTGACCCTCTCCAGGCAGATCCGCCGGACTTGGTCATAGACAGTAGGCAAGGGTTGACCGCTTCGCCGTGCGGCTTCCTTGCACTCCTCGTATTCCGGCTGATACCGCACCGTTCCGTCGGGAAGAGTGGCCGCCTTGACACGCACAGCCCCCCATGGCGTGTCGACGGTCACGGGTTCGCGGTGGAGTTCCAACCGGTCCACTTCATGGAACCGAACCCCCAAAGTGGTCGTCTCGCAAAAGACCCGTGCAGCGACTCGATCCTTCAAGATCGGATCCATCAGGATGCGCACCAGGGTGGCCGGCCGATTTTTTTTCATAAGCACAGGGACTAAAACGACGTCCAAAGCGCCTTCCGCAAAGCACGATTCCATGAGATGTTCATAGAATTCTGGATTCATATCGTCGATGTGGGTTTCCATAAGGAGCAGTTTTCGGGTCGTGTACTGCGGTTGCGATTCCCCCACCATGAGGCGCAACACATTGGGAGGGTCCGCAGCGGGATGCGCCCCTACACCATAGCCTACCGCGCTCAGGACCATATCGGGAAGAGGTCCAAAAGCTTCACAAAGCCCGCTCAAAATCGCTGCGCCTGTAGGCGTCACCAATTCGCGCTCCACTCCTCCATCCCGAATGGGTACACCTTCCAAAAGCGCCACCGTCGCCGGTGCCGGGAGAGGCAACGTGCCGTGCGCGCAGGAGACACGCCCCCGCCCCAAGGGCAAAGGGGAGGCCGACAGCTTCTTGATTTCCAAAAGTTCCAGGCCGATGACGGCACCAACCACATCGACGATAGTGTCCACGGCGCCGATTTCGTGAAAATGCACGTCCTCCAGGTGTACACCGTGCACTCTGGCTTCCGCCCGGGCCAAACGTTCCAGAACACGTAGGGCTTTATCTTTGACGCTGTCGGTCAACCGTGAAACGGACACCAGGTCTCGAATATCACAAAAGCGTCGCAATGGAGGCGAGGCGGTCTCTTGGACCACAACACGAGTGCCTGTAATGGCCCCTCGGGACTCCTTGTGGACGTCCAAGCGCCAACCTGGAAGATCAAGAGCCGTCAACGCATCCATAAGAGCTTCGTACGCGACGCCCGCATCAATGATCGCTCCGAGGATCATGTCCCCGCTTGCCCCTGAAAACGCGTCAAAATAACCTAGGCGCATCAGGTCTCTCGCTTTTCAAAGGAAACAATTGCTCTAAGACTCGGTCCATATGGATCGCGGGAACAAAGTTCACGGCCCGCCTGACATAAGGCGGCAACTGTTCCACATCACTTTGGTTGGCCTGAGGAATAAACACCACACCGATGCCATAACGCGCCGCCGCAAGGGCTTTTTCCCGAAATCCTCCCACGGGAAACACATCCCCAAGAACGGAAATTTCTCCCGTCATGGCGCAAAGTAAATCCAAAGGTTTTTTCAAGAAGGCCGACACAAGGGCCACGCACATGGCCATGCCCGCAGACGGCCCATCTTTGGGGACGGCCCCAGCCGGCACATGGATATGGACATCGGTCTTCTCGTGAAAATCAAGGGGCAAACCCCACTGAAAAGCCCGTGTGCGGATGAAGCTCAGAGCGGCTTGGGCCGATTCTTTCATGACCGTCCCCAGATGGCCCGTCAACACCACGGCACCTTTTCCCGGCATGACGGCCGCTTCGATGCGCAGCACTTCACCGCCATGGGGCGTCCAGGCAAGAGCCAAGGCAACACCGGGAACACCGGGAGCCTCACAAGCCGGATGGTCTTTTCTGGAAGGACCCAAATAGCGTTCGAGATGACTTTTTGTAATACGGAAGGGCGACTTTCCTAGCTCGGCGCGCTTCCGGGCAGCCTTACGACACAAGGCGGCCAAGGCGCGTTCCAGCTGCCTCACGCCGGATTCGCGGGTGTAGTACCGAACGAGATTTATGAGGGCCTGATCGCTGAGCTGGAGATCCCCGGGGCGCAAGCCGTGTTCTTTCATTTGCCGCGGGAGCAGATGGGATTTGGCGATCTCCACCTTTTCCCTGTCCGTATAACCGGAAAGTGTCAGCACCTCCATTCTGTCCGCCAGGGCAGGGGGAACGTTGTCCAAGCTGTTCGCCGTGGCAATGAAGAGAACCTGTGAAAGATCAAAAGCTACGCTCAAATAATGATCAGAAAAGGCGCGGTTTTGCTCCGGATCCAGTACTTCGAGAAGGGCCGCTGCTGGATCGCCGCGGGCGTCCGAACCGATCTTGTCGATTTCGTCAAGCATGAAGACCGGATTCTTGGTCCCTGCATTGCGCAGACCTTGAATAATGCGCCCCGGCATGGCGCCGACATACGTGCGGCGGTGTCCTCGGATTTCCGCCTCGTCTCGAATCCCACCGAGGGAAACCCGCACAAATCGCCTACCCATCGCTTTCGCTATGGAACGCCCAAGGGATGTCTTGCCCACGCCGGGCGGTCCCACAAGGCACAGGATGGATCCCCTGACACTCCCTTTGAGGCTGCAGACGCCGAGAAAATCCAAAATGCGCTCTTTGACCGCTTCCATGTCATGATGGTCGGCGTCCAAAACTCGGGCGGCTTCCGCAAGATCCAATCGGTCGTCAGTTGTCTGCTGCCATGGCATGTCGATAAGCCAATCCAAGTAGGTGCGCACCAGAGAAGCCTCGGCGGCGTCGCTTGGCAGCATGATGAGGCGATCCAGTTCACGCATGGCCTCCCGATACGCCTCGGGACTCATTCCTGCCGCTTGTATCTTTTCTCGATAGACTCTTTCGTCTCTGTCTTCATCCCACTCGCCCAGCTCCCGGCGGATGGCTTTGAGCTGCTCCCGGAGATATCGCTCCCTTTGACGTCGAATGAGGGCTGTTTCGGCTTCGGATTCGATTTGTTGCTGGACTTCGGCTTTTTGGAGTTCCTCCGTCAGCGCCTCGGCCACCTCCCGCAGCCGTTGTGCCGGATCCGCAATGGCCATCAAACGGCAGCACAAACGAGGTTCCAAGTGGAGGTTGAAGGCCAAAAGATCCGCCAGTCGTCCCGCAGAGGAGGCACTTTGCAAAACAGCTTCGGCATCGGCAGGATGCATGCCGCGCAGGCTGAAAAGCTTTAGGCCCATTTGCCGCACCCGAGCCAGGAGCAGGGCGAGGCTGTCATCAATAGGCGGATCCGTTTCCACCAACGGCTCCACACGAACCTTGAACCCCGAAGGCTCGGAGACGAGGCCAGAAACCCTGGCCTTCGCGATGCCTTGCACAAGGATTTTGATCCGACCATCACTCAGGACTGTATTTTTCAGGATCAACGCCACGCATCCAAGAGCCCCCGGCAACGAAGGCTCCAGAGATCTCTCGGCGGCACAGGCGTCGTTATCCCCGCAACACGCCGCCAAGAACACATACCGGCCCACTTTTTCGGCTTCGGCCAGAGCCGTCTTTTCCGCAGGCTCGGAAAGGAACAGCGGCATGATCATCGCGGGAAAAAGCATGGTGTGGCGAAGAGGCAGTACCGGCAAATCCTTAGGCCAAAAGGGTGTGGTCATGGTGCGGTGTCATCCTCCCGCATCCCCCTTAGCAGCGGGCACCACCCTTGTCAACAGACGACAAAACCTTGGCCTTCTCTTGACAGCCCGAGGGGTGAATGGTAGTTAGTCGGCACCCAGCTTCACCTTTGGAGGGATGGCCGAGTGGTTTAAGGCGGCGGTCTTGAAAACCGTTGGTCGGTGATGAGCCGGCCCGTGGGTTCGAATCCTACTCCCTCCGCCAGAATGTCCGTTGTATGGAGAGATGGCCGAGTCGGCTGAAGGCGCTCGCCTGCTAAGCGAGTGTGCTCCGAAAGGGGCACCGAGGGTTCGAATCCCTCTCTCTCCGCCATATCAAAAGCCTGGCCCATCCTCCGAGGATGGGCTTTTTGTTGTTTGGCCTCCCTTGACGGGTTTTCCAACCAAGCCCTCAGGGGTTATTAACATCTATGACAGGTTGCTGACTTCCGCGTCATCGATGCACACGCCAAAAGCCCCTGCTTTCCCAAAAGTTTGCAGGCACAAAGGAGGAATCTTCGAAATTTGGCCTGAACCAGTTCACAGAGGGTCCCCATAACCTCATGCGACCTACCCCCCGCAAAAGGCTCCGGAATAGATTTTTTTCGATGCCCGTCGACTTGTGGGGCAATCCGTGGCTTCGTCTGTCGGGATGTGGCAACTTCGTATCCGGTAATGCATCAGGAGGGCTCATGCAGGAAGAGGCAAAAGATTGGACACACCTGGACCGGAACGGCCGGGTTAAGATGGTCGATGTAAGCGAAAAAGCACCGACGTGGCGGGAAGCTCGTGCTGAAGGGCAGGTGCGCATGGCTCCCGAGACCCTGAGGCGCATCATGGAAGGAACCGTGGCCAAAGGAAATGTTTTGGACACGGCCAGGCTGGCGGGAATCATGGCCGCAAAAAAAACATGGGACTTGATCCCCCTGTGCCACCCTCTGTCTTTAACGGCCGTGGATATCTTTGCCAACCCGGATCCCGATCTCCCCGGAATACGTCTCGAAGCCCATACCAAAACCTGCGACCGCACCGGAGTGGAAATGGAAGCTCTGGTCGCCGTAACCCACGCTGCCTTGACCATTTACGATATGTGCAAAGCTTTGGATCGCTCCATGGTCCTGGAAAACATCCGCCTGACCTACAAGAGCGGAGGCCGAAGCGGCACCTTTCGACTTCCGGTTCCGGCGGAAAACCCGACCGGCGACGACTCGGAAAATTAAGAGCGATTCCGCGTGTGGATGCCGTGGTCTCCTCCAAGCCAACCATATTCCATCACGGTGGACTCGACCTCGTGACCTCACAGACAGGCAAAAGAAAGACCGCAGAGCGGTATTCCGGCTGCATTTTAGGCTTTACAACCCGGCATGCCCTATGCTAGCGAACATGCCTCCATCACTGCGCGCGGAGGATTCGCCATGGACCGAGAGACACTGGCCTACTTCAAAGAAATTCTCGAACAGCGACTGCGCGAGCTTATCGAGGAAGCTGAGAAGACCGTAACGGGCATGACGGATGAAGGGGAAACGTTCCCTGACCCCACTGACAGGGCGTCTCTGGAATCGGACCGAAACTTTATGCTTCGCATCCGAGACCGGGAACGGAAGCTCATCACCAAGATCCGGGAAGCACTGCAAAGGATCGAAGACGGTTCTTTCGGCATCTGCGAGGCCTGCGGTGACGATATCGGCATCGAGCGCCTGAAGGCTCGCCCGGTCACGACGCTTTGCATCGACTGCAAGCGTCGCCAAGAAGCCATGGAAAAGATCCGAGAAGCTTAAAGACAAGACTGCGGGGCGGCATCCGGGCCTTTGCCGTCTGCTTCCCGAAGGTGGACGATGTCGCCGACCCAAATCGTTTCCAAAATCCCGCAGGGTGTTTCCACAACGAGGGCTCCCCGGTCTGTAAGATCCCTGGCCAAGCCCTCAACCACCCCGTCGGAGACCTGAATACGGACCGTTTTTCCCAAAACGGCCGACATCTTTTTTAAGTCCTCCCGCAAGGGTCCTAAACCCTCCTGAAGATAGAGCCCGTAGAGTTCTTCCATGCTATTGAGGAAGGTGGCCAACACATGGGCGCGACTCTGCTCCCAGGCGCCCATGAGCGGGACGGATGCCGAAGCCTTCGCCCATTCGACGGCCACAGATGTGGCCGGGTAAAGAACATCCGTGGGCAGGTCTTTTTCTCCTTGTAAGACGTTGATCCCCACACCCACCACCAAAAACTGGATGCGGTCCGGGTCAGACTGCATTTCTGTAAGAATGCCCGCAACCTTCTTCCCGTTGATTAAGACGTCGTTCGGCCACTTGATGCGGGCGTCCAAAGCCCAACGGGTTCGAAGGGCGTGGGCCAGAGCCAGAGCCGTCACCAAGGTGGTCTCCGGACCCTGCCGCGGTGGGAGATCGGGCCTCAGGATCATGGAAACGTAAACACCCATGCCTCTTGGTGAAACCCAAGGGCGTCGGAGCCGACCGCGCCCCGCCGTCTGCTCCTCGGCCACGACCGTCGTACCGTGGGGCGCTCCGCGGCGTGCCAAATCCATGGCCCGATCGTTGGTCGATGCCAGCACTTCATGGTACTCGTAGGGCCGGCCGAGGAATCTCGTGCGGAGCAATGGCAGTACTTCTTCATGCCGCAAAGATTGGCTTGGGGCCGCGAGACAATAACCTTTTTTGGCGCGACTTTCGATCAAGTAGCCCCGGGCGCGGAGCGCGCGAATATGTTTCCAGACGGCTGTGCGCGAAATGCCCAACGAAGCTGCAAGGTTGTTACCGGAGATGGTTTCCCCCGGATGTTTTTTCAGCTCTGCGAGAATGGAGAACATTGTTGCCGATTGTTCCGTCATGATCCAAACCCATGGGCAAGGCCGATGGCCGCATGATACAGAATGATTTCCGTCATTTCGTTGACAGCGCCGAGCATATCCCCTGTCATGCCGCCAATCCATCGTTTCGCGGTCTTTCGAAATAAGACCGCTGCCAGCACAGAGATGCTCAGCATGATGGGAGCCCAAAATCTATCGAGCACGAAAGCGCACCCTGCGGCCCATACGGAAGACCACACGATTTCCCGACGCCCCACGTGCTCGAGGAAGGCTCTCCCTACCCCCCCCTGCGCTCGAGCATAGGGGATTTTGTAGGTGCACAGGACCATGGTGTAGCGGCTGAGCGTCGGAACGAGAAGGATCTCCCACCACCGGTGAGCGGCAAGCAGCTCTGAGACCGCAAAAACCTTAAAACTGACGCCGAACACCAAAGCCAAGACCCCAAAGGCTCCCACACGGCTGTCTTTCATGATCTCCAGCCGTGTCGCGGGTTCGAAAGATCCCCCGAGGCCGTCGGCCACGTCAGCCAAGCCGTCCAGATGCAAGCCACGGGTCAGCCATGCGCCGATGCCTATGACCCACAAGGAAGTCAGTGGTGCGGAAAACGCCAGGGAAACCCCGCACCATGCCACCGCGGCTTGGATCGCCCCGAGGAGGAGGCCGACGGCAGGATAGGCGGCGAGGGATCGCGCGACGTCTGCATCCTGATAAATCATCGGGGCTTGCCCGGGAATGCGCAGCCGAGTGAGAAATCCCAAAGCCACAGAGAAACTTTCCCACATGGAAGCAGGTCACCTTTCGCGTTGCGCGTTATCAAGTTGGTTCCCTGTGCCGGGCGGCGCCCATGGGCTGAGGCATAACACGAACCGGATCCGGCACCGAGACGCCCGGGCGGCCTTCCCACACAGGGACGCCGCCTCCCTGCACGACACCTCTTGAACGCCCAAAAACACAGCTCCCAAGAGATCATCGAGGCTTGAGAACAACCGGGATACCGGCCACGACCAAGGTCACACCGGGACACACTTCGGCCACCCTTTGGTTGGCCCACCCTGCCAAATCCCGGTAGCTTCTCGCCAGGGCATTGTCCGGCACAATCCCCCAGCCCACCTCGTTGGAGACAAGCACTACCGGAGAAGAAGCCCTCGAGAGAACTTGGCACAAAGATTCCACATGGGCCTTGGCCTCGATGGCACCAAAGCGAAGGATGAGGTTGGAGTACCACAGAGTCAGGCAGTCCACTAAAACCGGGCCGGGGTCACGGTCCAGCGCCGACAGGGTATCGGCAAGCGTCAGAGGGCATTCGACGGTCTGCCACGATGGGCCGCGTCGGCTTTGATGCTCAAGCACCCGGGAGGCCATTTCCTCATCGAGGATTTCCGCCGTGGCGACGTAGCGGTAGGGGGGGACATAGGCCATCACGAGCTTTTCGGCATAAGTGCTCTTGCCGCTGCGTGCCCCACCCAAAATGAGATGCGGGGTTGGAGGCCAGCTCATGGGGTGGGATTGTCCTCATCGGATTCCAAGGCCAGCCCCAGATGCCGAAGTAACCTGCCGAGCTGCTCAGGGTTGCGAAACCTGATGGTCACCGTGCCTTGATCCCCTTGTCTCTTGACGGTGACGGGAAGATCTAGACGCTGCCTCAGACGTCTTTCCAGTTCCGGCCAATGCGACCGCGGCGGGGTGGAAACCGTAGCGGCCTTGGCGTTCAGCAAATCGCCGATGCGTTTTTCGGTCTGGCGCACGGACAGGTCCCCACGCACGATGGCATCCCGCATGGCCAGGCGGGCTTCATCGTCGGGAAGCGCCAGTAGGGCACGGGCATGGCCCATGCTCAGGCGACCGTCCAAAATGTCCTGTTGTATGGCCAGCGGCAATTGAATCAGGCGCATGATGTTGGCGACTGTCGACCGGTCTTTACCCACACGCTGGGCGATTTCCGCTTGGGTGAGGCCAAACTCGTCGTGCAGTCGGCGATACGCCGCCGCCTGTTCGATGCAATTTAAGTCTTGGCGTTGCAGGTTTTCCACCAAAGCCAACTCGAGGGACTCGCGTGGTGTCGCTTCCCGGACCACCACCGGCACTTCATGGAGTCCGGCAGCCCGAGCGGCCTGCCAGCGCCTTTCCCCGGCAAGAATCGTGTACGTTCCCTGTTCGGCGCCGCGCGTCACCAGAATGGGTTGAAGGATGCCGTTTTCCCGCACGGACTGGACCAGTTCGGGAAAGCTGGCATCTTCCACCTTCTGCCGAGGTTGGAACGGATTGGGCTGAAGACGGTCCACAGGACAATAGAAGACCTGGACCTCTTCGCTTTTCAGCCAGTCGGTGGAAGGCAACAAATCTTGAAGTCCGCGACCGAGACCCTTCTTTTTATCAGCCACCACTGTCTTCCATTTTCAGGAGTTCTTCGGCCAGGGCCATGTAAGCCCGAGCGCCGGCCGAATTTCGGTCGTAGAGCATCACGGGCAGCCCGTGACTCGGGCATTCGCTCAAGCGGACATTGCGCGGAATCAGGCTTTTGAGCACCCGACCGCCCAGATGTTGGCGCACTTCCGTGGCCACTTGATGGCACAGGTTATTGCGTCGGTCGAACATGGTCAGCACAATACCGCAGATGCGCAGATCCGGGTTCCACCGCATTTTGATTTTGCGAATGGTTTCCAGGAGTAATGTCAGACCCTCCATGGCAAAATATTCGCACTGCAATGGGATGAGGACACCCCGGGCGGCACAAAGGCTGTTGACGGTGAGAAGCCCTAGAGACGGTGGGCAATCCAGGACAACAACATCGAAATCCTGGCAGATCGACTCCATTTTTTTCGCGAGCAATGTCTCGCCACCTTCTTGCACCGCCAGCTCCCACTCGGCCGCAGCCAACGACGCATTGGCGGGCAGAACCCACAAGGACAGACTCTCAAAGGGCCGATGCAAAGGCGGCTTCACATCCCGCCGCAACAAGCCGTAGAGCGTGGCTTCGGGTTCAGAGACTCGAACGCCCAACCCACTGGAGGCGTTTCCCTGGGCGTCGCAATCCACCAGAAGAACCCGCTTGCCTCTGGCCGCCAGCGCAGCCCCGAGATTGATCGCGGTCGTCGTCTTGCCCACGCCCCCTTTTTGGTTGGCAACGGCCATGATCGACGTCATGGAGCTGCTCCCTCCTCTCGAGGGACAACCAGGCTCCACGCATCAAACAGCTCATGATACCGCACCAAGAACCTTTCCCCCGTATCCACGAGTACGCGGTAATAGCGCATGGGCACACGATGAGAAGGAACGTATCCCTCGTACCAACGATCTTCGATCGAGATCACTCGATAGCGCCGTCCCCGCCATTCCAATGCCGTCGGTTCTTGGGCTCCGCAATAATGATCGCGAGTGGTCGCTGAAATACGTTCCAAACGCATGGTGCTGCCTCTCCCTTTACCGAAAAGAATCTCTAATATACTGAGTAGGGCGTGTGATACAATTTTTTTGTCATTGAACGCGCGAGGAGGTTCACGCCATGACACGCAAAGCGCTCTTGGTCATCGACATGCTCAACGACTTCGTCGATCCGGGCGGCGCTCTGTATTGCGGAGAGGCGGCCCGGGCGATTATCCCTGCCGTTCGACGGCTCATGGAGGAGTTCTCTCGGCAGGGCCACCTCATTGTTGTCGTCAAGGACGCCCATCGAAGTGATGATCCTGAGTTTCAGATGTTCCCACCCCATGCGGTCCGAGGCACGTGGGGTGCGGACGTGATCCCGGAACTACCCCTTCCGCACGGAACGCGCGTCGTGGAAAAAACCCGATACAGCGCCTTTTTTGGTACCGATCTCGAAGGCATTCTCAAAGGTTTCGCGCCGGAAGAAGTCTGGGTTGTCGGGGTATGTACATCCATCTGCGTCATGGATACGGTCGGAGACCTTCGCAATCGGGATTACCCGGTGGTGGTCCCATCAGAAGCCGTTGCCGACTTCGATTCCGAATTTCATGCGTTCGCGCTCAAACGAATGGCCCGCGTCTACGGTGCCACCGTTCGGTGAAGGTCCGCTCCACGCCCAAAAAGGAGGCGACCCCATGACGTTATGGCTCGGCTATCGGCCGGAACTTTTCACCGATCTTTATCAGCTCACTATGGCGGCAAGCTACTGGAAAGAGGGCATGCATGGCCGGGCGGCCTTCAGCCTCTTTATTCGAGACCTGCCGCCCAATCGGGCCTATTTCGTTTCCGCGGGTTTGCAGAGCATCCTCGCCGTCATTGAGGATTTTCATTTTGATAAAACCTCCATCGATTACCTGAGGTCGCTCGGCCGATTTCCCGACGGCTTTCTGAATTACCTCAAAACCGTGCGCTTTACCGGGAGCATTCGAGCTATCCCTGAAGGGCGCATTTTCTTCCCCAACGAACCGATCCTGGAAGTCACCGCCCCCATCGTGGAAGGCCAGCTTTTGGAGACCATTATCCTCAACACATTGCATCTGGAAATTATGGTGGCCACCAAAGCCTCGCGATGCCTTCACGCCGCTCAGGGGCGCGCCCTCATCGACTTTTCACCACGGCGCACCCACGGTGTCGACGCCGCGATGAAAACGGCCCGATCCAGCTATATCACCGGATTTCTCGGCACGAGCAACGTTCTTGCCGGGCAGTTTTACGGCATCCCCGTCTATGGAACTATGGCCCATTCCTATATCACGAGTTTTGCGCACGAGATGGAGGCCTTCCGAGCCTACGCCGCAGCTTTTCCCGACAATACCGTCCTGCTTCTGGATACCTATGACACTCTGAGCGCAGCGGAAAAGGCTGTCGTCATCGCTCGGGAACTCCAAGCTCAAGGAAAGAAATTGCGGGGCGTGCGGCTGGACAGCGGTGACCTGAAGCGATTGAGTCGTCAGGTCCGCGAACTCTTCTGTCACCACGGTTTCCCCGATGTGGCCATCATGGCGAGCGGCAATCTGGATGAATATCGGGTGGACGATCTTTTGCGCTCCGGCGCCCATATCGACCTATTCGGCATCGGCACCCGCCTGGGCGTCTCCGCGGACGCGCCTTATTTGGACATGGCCTATAAGTTGGTGGAATACGACGGCCGCCCCGTGCTCAAGCTCAGCCCGGGAAAGATCACGTGGGTGGGAGAAAAGCAAGTGTTTCGTTCCTATGATCCCTCCGGACTCATGGAGCATGACGTCTTGGCACTGAAGCAAGAAAACTACCCTGGTTTCGAGCCGCTTCTGAGTCCGGTGGTCGTCCATGGACAGCGGACCATCCCTGAAGAATCCTTGGCGGAAATCCGTGCCCGTTTTCAAGCCGATTGGGAGCGGCTGCCACAAGACTACAAAGCACTCACGCCGGAAAAGACATATCCGGTGCACCCCAGCAGGCCGCTCCAAGCCTTGCAAGAGCGCGTCAGTCAAGCCCGCGTCGTCCAGGAAATTCGTTCATAAATCCCGGCGGACCCAGCGAAGGAGACGCCGTGTTCCGAAATCGGCGGGAAGGACGTATTCCCTGTCTTCCAAGCGGACCAAAACCGCCGAGGCTTCTGAAAGTCCTGCGTGGTCGGGAGCGACCTCGGGTTTTTTCGTGTCTCTCGTGGTTCTGGAGGTTTTCAGGCGTATCGGGATGAAGGTTTCAAAACACGTTCTCAGCGGGATGTCTCCAGGGATGTGGGCCTGGGATGTCGGACCTGCCCAGTAGGCCACAATGCCGTTGGATCTGAGCAAAAAACCCAGATGCTCCAACAGGATCGAATCCACCCGTACGGCCCGCACGGTCGTCAAATCAAAGCAAAACGACTCCAGTTCACGTTCACTTCCTGAGGTTTCGACCCGACGGCGATCCATTAACCCCCGAGATATCTCCTCCACACGACCATGGACGACCACCACGTTGGTCAGCCCTAAATCGGCTGCACAAAACTTGAGAAAGCTGGATTTTTTCCGATCGGATTCCAACAAGGTCACTTGAAGGCGCGGAAAGACGATGGCCAGGGGAACACCTGGAAAGCCCGCGCCGCTGCCCACATCCAAAGCCCGGCCCACGTCGGGCAACCAGATCGAAGGCACAAGGCTGTCCAGCACATGCCGGACTAGGGCGTCGAAGCCGGTGATGCGTGTGAGGTTGACACGGCGATTCCACATCTCCACAAGTTCCAGATGGCGACAGCACCGTTCCGCCTGCTCTTCCGACAAAGCCAGTCCGCCCTCGGCCCCGAGGCGGAGAATCGCGTGCCGACAGGCTCGGCCCTTGCCTTTGCTCACGGCTTTCTCGCTCTTGGTCTTTCACTTGCCGATGCAAAACCGTGAAAAGATGCGCTCGAGAACAGCATCATCCACATGAACACCCAGGATTTCTTCCATGGCCTGTCGCGCTGTTCTGATGTCTTCGGCGACCAGTTCAGGCAGGCCTTGGGTTCGCGCTGCCTTGACAGCCCGGCCTAGTGCTTCCAAGGCCCGTTCGAGGCACTCTTTCTGGCGCATGTTCACGGCAAATGTGGATTCCGCTCCGAGAATGACCCCCCGGAGCACATTGTTTTCCAGATAGGCTTTCAAACGCTGGATGTCCTCCGGCCTGTGGGCACAAAGAGGCACGATGGGATCGTGGATTCCGTAGCGCGCTCTAAGGGCTTCAGATGTCGTAACCGAGGGACAGTCGCTCTTGTTTAAGACCACGAGGCGCCTTTTCCTCTGCGTCCTCTCCGCAATGCGATCGTCGTCGGCATCCAGAACTCGACTTTGATCGACGATCCAGAGGACGAGATCGGCTTCCTCCACGGAGCGCAGTGTGCGTTCGATTCCCAGAGATTCGATCACGTCAGGTTTTTCACGGATGCCCGCGGTATCCAACACCCTGATCCATATTCCCCCGACCAGAAATCCGTCTTCGATGACGTCTCGAGTGGTTCCCGCAATGGGTGTGACGATGGCTCGTTCCTGGCCGACCAAGGCGTTGAGAAGGGATGATTTGCCCACATTGGGCTTTCCCACAAGAACCATGGAAAGGCCTTCCCGAAGCATCCGGGATTCCTCGTAATGATCCACAATGCTTTGCACAGCAGGAACAAAGCGGCGCTCCAACTCTTCGGCCAATCCTTCCAATTCGCCCTCGTCTTCAGCGTCGAGGTCTTCTGGAAAGTCCATCAAGGCTTCCAGGCGGGCCTCGATGTCAAGGAGTTGCTCGCGCCACCGGCCGATCCGTTCCCCAAAGCCTTTGCGCAACTGCCGCCCGGCGGCTTCCAAAGCCTTTTCTGAGCGGGCATGGATGAGATCCACCACGGCTTCCGCCTGAGACAGATCGACCCGCCCGTTGTAAAAAGCCCTCAGAGTGAATTCGCCGGGCCGGGCCATGCGGGCGCCTTGAGCCAACACGAGACTCAGCATGCGATTCAGAACAGCGTAGCCGCTGTGGCAGTTGATTTCCACCACATCTTCCCCCGTGTAGGATCGAGGGCCCGCCATGTAACTGGCGAGAACCTCATCAATGATCGTCCCGGAGTCGGGATCGACGATCCACCCGTAAATGAGTTTGTGGGAGATGGGGGGAAGCGAGGATGGGCGGGCGGGTCGAAAAATTTTCAGGAGAAGGGGAAGGGCATCGGGGCCACTGATTTTGAGGATCCCGATGCCCCCGATGCCGATGGGAGTTGCGATAGCGCAGATTGTCTCGGATCGGCAGACAATGTCCATCGTGCGCGGATGCAGCCTCCGCTCACTATGCGTTGGATTTCGCTTCGGTCATGGAGTCTGGAATGTTTTTCGTCTTCTTCGCCGGATAGATGACGACCCGGCGCAGGTTGCCTTCGCCTTTGCTCTTGGTTCGAACACCCTGATCTTCCTTCAGGGCCATATGAATGATGCGGCGATCTTGGGCGTTCATGGGACCTGTGGTCACTGGACGCCGGGACTTCTTGACGCGCTCACTCAGTTGCAACGCCATTTCTGTGAGATTGCTTTCCCTTTTGGAGCGGTAATTCTCCGTGTCCACGATCACGGGTACGCTGTCGCCCACCTCTCGGCTGACGATCTTGGCGACGACGTACTGCAAGGCATTCAAGGTCTTGCCGCGTTTGCCGATGAGCAGCCCCGAGCCGTTGCTCACAATGTTCAAGTAGATGCTCGAATCCCGCACTTCACTTTCCACAACCGTGGGGACCTCCACATACTTCAAGATTTCCGTGAGCACCTCCTTGGCCCGGTCGCACGCCCTGCCGAGAGGCGTTTCTTTTGGGGTGACGCGAATGCGTGCTTTGCGGGCCCCGACGATGCCAAAAATGCCAGAAGAGCCTTTCGAGAGGACCTCGATGTCCAACTTTTCCAGAGGCAATTGGAACGCCTCGCAGGCCGATTGAATGGCGTCGTCGAGGGTTTTCCCTTCAAATTCCTGCGTTGGCATACTCTCCTCCGTTTATCGTCCGAAGCGCACGCGCGGTCGCCAGTCTGAAGCGGAGAGGCGCCTGGTTAAGCCTGTCGGTTGATCCAGTACTGCTGCACGATGGACAAGACATTGTTCACGAACCAATATAGCACGAGACCCGACGGAAAGTTGATAAAGAAGACGGTGAAAATCACGGGCATCATGAGCATGAGCTTTTCCTGTCGGGGATCGCCCGCTGACGGCGTCATCTTTTGCTGAATGAACATGCTCGCCCCCATGAGAAGGGTCAGCACGGGAAGCCCGCCCAAATACGGGACTTCGAATCCAATGAACAGACGATCCGGCGCGGTGAGATCGTTGATCCACAGCCAAAACGGCTGATGCCGTAGTTCGATGGCGCCGTAAAGCATGCGGTAAAGGGCAAAGAACACCGGGATTTGAAGCACCATGGGCAAACACCCTCCCAAGGGGTTCACCTTGTAGGTGCGGTACAGCATCATGAGTTCCTGGTTCAGTTTTTCTCGATCATCCTTGTACTTCTCCCGCAGCTGGGCCATCTTGGGCTGGATTTTTTTCATCACCTGCATGGACTTGAAGCTCTTATGCGTCAAGGGCCAAAACAGGATCTTGATGATCACCGTCAGGATAATGATCGCGACCCCGTAGTTCCGGGTATAATCGTAGAGCCACCTGAGGAAGATCAGCAACGGTTTGGCCAAGAAACTGAACCATCCGAAATCCAAAGCCCGCTCCAAACGCCCGTCGGCTCTCTTCAAAGCCTCCAACTCCTTGGGCCCCCAATAATACGTGTTGGATACCGTTACAGCGGCACCCGGAGCCACCGTGAACGGGTCGGTGAGATAGACCAATTGCACCAGTCCGGCATTGGCATCGAGAAGCCGAGGGGCCACTTGGAAATGCGCCTGGGCTCCCGGCAGCAAGGCCTGCAGAAAGTAGTTGTTCTCAAAACCGATCCAATGCAAGGGCGGCTTGAGCAAGGGGATTTCTTTTTTCAGGGCCTTCTGGTCGAAGTGCTCCAACGAACCGTTCTTGAACACTGTGACGTGGGACTGGTTGTACGAAGACTCCACTCCGTCGAACGGCATGGCGTACGAACTGATGCCCAACTGATCCGTCAACGGCACATCGGAGAGGTTTTCCAGGGTCACATCCACGCCTATGGCGTACGTGTGTGGCGAAAAGCGGAGGGCTTTTCGGACCCTCACGGCCCCGGGAATTTCCGCCGTCAGCACCAAGGTCTGCTCGGAATCCCCCGCGTTTAAACGCATCTCCGTCGGCGTCTCGCTCTCATAGGCCATGGTGGCCAAAGGCCAGTTGCCGCGCTGGAGGAGATCGACGGCCAGCGGAAAGTATCCCGAACCCTTGGAGGGGATAAGATCCATCAGGGGAGATGACGGATCCACCTCCTTACGGTGCTTTTTCAACGTGAGGCTCTCAATGCGTCCTCCGGCGGAAGAAATCCTGGCCGTGTAGAGGGGCGTCTCCACGACCCAAGTCTTCGTCGCCGTCGCCGGTCCTGAGTGCTGCTGGGGCACATTGGCCAGATCCACTTCCCGTTGGAGACCGGGGGTGGCAAAAGGACCCGATGTTCCCGTGGAGGACTCGGGCTTCACCGGCGCTGTGGCTTGCGGGGCGGATGGGGTTTGGGTTTTTCGGTTCGAGTCCGGTGAAAGGAAAATTTCCCACAAAAACAAGACCGCCATGGACAAGGCGAATGCCAATAAGGCTCTTTTTTCCATGAAGTTCGCTCCGTTCACTTCCAGAATTTTGTGGGCACGGGATCAAAACCGCCGGGATGAAACGGATGGCACTTGAGAAGCCTCCAGCTTCCCAACAACACGCCGGCGAATGCCCCGTGCCTCTCGATGGCTTCATACATGTAAGCAGAACAGGACGGATGAAATCGACAGTGGGCTCCAAGGAGGGGTGAAAGACACATTTGATAAATTTTTACAGCATACAACAGCAGCCGTTTCATCATGCCATTCGTAGACCGCCTTTCTTAAAGCACTCCCTGAAAAGGTCGGTCATTTTCGGTGTCGGGAAACTTTCTGCACCGGGGCGGGCGACCACCACAATATCCAAGCTCGGCTGCGGCAAGGCATGCTTCGCATGCCGAAACCACTCTCGGACCCGTCTTTTGATCCGATTCCTCGAAACAGCGTTCCAGTATTTCTTTTCCACCACAAGCCCCAACCGGTGGTGCGTCAGACCGTTGGGCGCCAGATTGATGATGAAGGCGCCGCACGAGAACCGACGGCCGACTCGCTTTACCCTCAAGAACTCCGAGCGTTTCTTCAGGCGCTCCTCGGGCCGGAAGGACTGTCGGCTGCGGCTTGTGGTCGGCACGACCGCCCCATGCCCCGCATGGCTTACACGGCCAAGCGCTTCCGCCCTTTGGCGCGCCTCCGGTTAATGACGGCCCGTCCCGATTTCGTGGCCATGCGGACAAGAAATCCGTGTGTGCGCTTCCTTCTCAGATTATGAGGTTGAAATGTGCGTTTCATGACCTTTTCCTTCCCCTTTCATTGTCGCGCATCATCCTTGAGACTGAGGTCTCCGGTGCGCTGCCGCTCGCAAGGCCTGGTCCCACGTTTCGCTTTGGAAGCGAATTGTTGCTTATAGTCAAGCCCACGTGGCCTTGTCAAGCACACACAGCGGGGCAGCGTCCTTGCAACTCAGGGAAACCCTGTGGAAGGAAGGCCCATGCCCCGAGCTTCGCGATTTCAGCCCAAAATCAAGCGCGCTGAACTATCCAGCACCTCATGGCCATTTTTGCACGAATGTGTCAAAAGACATTGTGGTGACATCGCTTCGGATTCCAGAGGCACCACTGAGCCGGTCGATACGTGCGCCCATGGCTCGAGAAGCCGTGCACATGAACTAGCCGGAACAAGGAGGTCTTGCCATGAGTCGGTTTCCCAGACTTTTTTCGCCCCTCAGAATTCAGGGGCTCTTACTGAAGAATCGCATCACGATGGCCCCATTTTTTGCAGGGTACGCCCAGGCCGACGGGACCGTCAGTGCACTGCTCATCGATCACTACCGGGAAATGGCTCGATCCGGGGCATCCATGATTGTGGTGGAAAACATCGCGGTTCACGAAACCGGGCGAGGGAGCCCTTACATGCTCCGAGCCGATGACGACCGGTTTCTTCCCGGGCTGGAAAAATTGGCACGTGTCCTCAAGGATGAAGGGGTTATTGCCGCGGTGCAAATCAACCATGCCGGGCGTTACGCGTTCACTCCGGATAGACTGGCGCCATCTCCCGTTGCGACCGGTCAGGTTGTCCCTCGGCCGATGGGACGGGAAGAGATGGCCGAGGTTCGAACGGCTTACGCCAAAGCCGCCAACCGTCTGAAAGCGGCGGGCTTTGACCTGGTGGAAATCCACGGCGGGACCGGTTACCTCTTGGTGCAATTCTTGTCTCCTCGGACCAACAGCAGAACCGATGAGTACGGTGGGCCTCTAGAAAACCGAATGCGCTTCCCCCTGGAAGTCTTCGAAGCGGTGCGCGAAACCGTTGGACCCACCTTTCCCGTGGGGTACCGTTTTCTGGCGGACGAGTGGCTCCCCGAGGGGCTGCACGTGGACGAGACGGCCGTCTTCGCCCGGGAATTGGAGAAAAGGGACGCCGCCTACCTTTCGGTCATGGCGGGGACGTACGATTCGTTCTTCAGCCCAGAGTACCTCGCCAAGGAGAAAGAACAGGGATACATGCAGGATTTCGCCGCCGAGATCAAGAACGCCGTCCAGCACACGCCGATTATTACGGCCGGCCGCATCCAGGATCCGGAGGCCGCCGAATCCATTCTCGCGCGAGGAAAAGCCGACCTCATCGGACTGGCGAGGGTTCTTTTCGCCGATCCCCTGTGGCCTCGAAAAGCTCTGGGTGAGGTGAATGAGCCCATCATCCGCTGTGAACCTGCATGCTCTCTGTGCATGAAAAGGGTCATGAAGGGCAAGCCGGCTTTCTGCTCTCAGTGGTCCAAGGAAAGGCGGACGGCCTTCTTGGCCCGAATCCAGGAATCTCCCGAAGAGGCAGAACGAGAAATCGCCGGATCGCCATAAATGGGGCGGGACCGAGGCCGGACAGGAACCGAGGCCGTCTTTAGGTCTGGAGGGAAGGACGCCGGCGCCTGCGCATTCCCGCGATGCAGGGCTATTAAAAGGTCAAGCCCCGGAGGCTCGGTGTCCCGCACCGTCCCCCACCCGCACCGCCGATCCTTCAGCCCATGATCCCGTTTATCCCTCCCGGGGCTTGAAAAGGGGAAGATCCAGGTCTGAGGCGAGTCGCTGGCGCACCGCCGGATCGTCCAGAGACGCCACGCGGCCGTGATAGTCCACGGCGAACGGCGTCGCAAGCCACCAGATGAGGGCTGCCGGTTCGGAAGGGGGACGAAGGAGGCCGTGACGATAATAGGTTCGGAAATCCCCCACCAGGGGAAAACGATCCTCTGAGATGTCGCGGATGCGCTGTTGCATGGCCGTATCCACAATCCCCGGATAAAGGATGTGGATCCGGATGCCCGCGTTCGTTCTCCGGATTTCCTCGGCAAGGGTTTTTGCAAAAAGATCCATCCCCGCCTTGGCGGCGCAGTAAGCGCTCCAGCCCGGCACCGGATGCGTGGCCGCCCCGCTGGAGGTGAAGATGAAAACCCCGCGGCCCGCCTCGATCATGGCCGGCATGAAGGCTCTCACCATGTGAAAGGCCCCTGTGAGGTTCACCGCGAGATTGTTGGCCCAATTCTTGGGATCCAGGGTCCACGCGTCGCCCACAGGGTCAATGACGCCGGCGTTGGCCACGACGATGTGCGGTCGACCGACGCGCGACACGGTCTGTTCGGCCATCCAGCGCACCTGCTCCCATTGGGACACATCGCACTCGAGGCAATCCGCCCGCCCACCCCGCGAACGGATCACCTCCACACCGTGCCGGATCTGCTCCAAACTTCTCGCGACGAGCACCGTAGTCGCGCCGGCCAGCGCCAAACGCTCGGCGGCGGCCTGCCCGATGCCTCGCCCGGCACCGGTAATCACAGCCACCTGGCCGTCAAGTCGAGCCTTCTGGGGAATCGTCATTTGTGTCATTTCCGAGCACCATCCTTCGCGCCCGCCCGTTTCCACGGATGGTCGGGGCGCATGACGAGGCCGTGGCGGGGGTGAGATCCCTCCGCCGTTCTCTCGCCGGTCCCGATCAGGGTCCACGGCCGCGGTCGGCCGACAACGGAACGAAGGGAAGCCGGTTGGGCAGCGCGGCTTTTTCGAGGAGAAAAAGGTCCGAAACCATCAGGCTCAGAAGTGTTCCACGTGGAACATCCTGCGCCTCTCCCGGCTTTCCATCACCCCGGTTCCCATGATATTGTCCGTGACGGCACCGCTTCGACCCCTTTCCTTGAACGCCCCGGGAGGAATTCCGCCGTGAAAAGCTACCGTAAGGAACTCTGGATGGACGTGCCGTCTCGGCGGGGGTTTGTCAACATCACCCCCCAGGTGGAAACGGCCGTCCGCGAAAGCACCATCCAGGACCGCCTGGTTCTGGTCAACGCCATGCACATCACAGCCTCTGTCTTTATCAACGACGACGAACCCGGCTTGCATCACGACTATGAGCAATGGCTGGAACACCTCGCCCCTCATGAACCCGTGAGCCGTTACCGCCACAATCGCACAGGGGAAGACAACGCTGACGCCCATCTCAAGCGTCAGATCATGGGCCGTGAAGTCGTCGTCGCCGTCACCGGCGGTCGGCTCGACCTTGGCCCGTGGGAACAAATCTTCTACGGTGAATTTGACGGCCGGCGCCGGAAGCGCGTGCTCATTAAAATTATCGGCGCCTAATCCGCCTCGGCCCTGCGATGCCTGTGCCGCGGCCCCAAAAAACGTGCCCCCGCCGTCTCCATGTCGCTTGGAAAAACCCATCTCACCCCCAACCGCTCCCATCCAAAGCCCACGCCCGCCAAGCCGTCGCTGCTTCCATCCTCCCGGCGGCACGCCCTGGCCCACAAGCGGGCAACGTCGACGAACCCCAGGGTGACAAAAACCCTCCGGCTCCCCATGGCGCCCCGGTAACGTGCACCCCCTCCCCCTACAGTCGTTCCAGAGGCTCCGGCGGATCGGACCCGGGGGGGCGGATCTTCCCCCGCACCTCTTCCCGCAGTCTCATCTCTTCAGCTTCCGTCAGCGGCCGATCCGGAGGCGTGAGGACAAGGGGCGCCTCGGCTCCCCCATAAACGGTGGCACCGGTCAAAATTCCCCGCATTTTCGTTACGATATGCTGGCACATCCATCCCCCGTCACCGATGACGAGCGCAAAACAAAATGAGCCGTAGACGGTCTCCAGAATACGTGCCCTCTTGACGGGGACATCGGTCATCACCGTGACGGTTCCTTCCTTGAGGCTCTCCGGGTCTCCGGGCGTGTCGACCAAGACCGTCAAGCCTTCAATGCGGATTTCCCTTTTGACCACAGGGCGCCGCACCCGGGAAGCCACATAATCCAGCACCGTGCGATGGTTGACTTCGTCCACGGGAGAAAATCCATGATACTGCAAATCTCCATGGGAATGGATCCACCCGTTGATCACCATCCCCTTCCGCAGCTCTTCCTGAAACGCCAGCAGATCCCCCGTCTCGAGGCGGGTGTACTGGAGCAGGTTAGCGGCGTTTCGAGGCAGCCCGATGTCGGAGATGACCTCCGGTGTGTCTTCAAATCCAAGCGTCAGGCCATACCATTCGTAGCTTCCTCCGTAGAGCTCCCGGACCGCAGATGAAACGGCAAACGCCTTGTTTCGGGCATACCCGCTCATGCACACCGCCTCCGGGAGACTCCCCAAGGGGACCTCGATGAGCGCCGGCCTTTTCAGATCGGAAAGCTTTTTGACTCTCATGGCCTCCAGTCCACCCCTAAGCCAAGGCAGCCTTGACCTGCATCGCATTGACTTCATAGTCACCCGTATGTGTCCCGGGCAGAGAAAACATCGGTTCCAGAAGAACGCGATGCAGGATGCTCGTCAGGCCCCGAGCCCCGACGCCCTCCTGTTCCGCGCGCCGAGCAACTTCCAACACGGCTTCTTCAGTAAAAACCAGACGTATCCCCCACGCTTCGAAGTCTTTCACGAAGGCCTGAAGCGGGCTGTCCTCGCTTCTCGTCAAGATGTCCCTGAGATTGGCCGTGGTGAGCGAGTTGTAGACCACGCGCACCGGAAGTCGGGCCATGAGCTGCCGTTCCATTCCATAGCGCACCAGATCATCGGGAAGGAGATGCTCCCGCCACAGTCCTTTGGCTCCCAGGCGTTCCATCCGCTTCAGAACAATCTCTTCCAAACCTTCAAAGGCGCCGCCGGCAATGAACAACACATGGCGCGTCGACAGGGTGAGGCGCTCTCTTCCCCACTCAATGGTGTTTTCCATCCCCTCAAGGATCTTCAGCAGTCCCTTCTGAACCCCTTTGCCGGAAACATCCTTGGTCAACGTCTTTTCCGAAGCGATCTTATCGATCTCGTCCAGGTAGACCATGCCCGTCTGGGCCGTCAGGGTATGCCCTCCCGCAGACACCAAAAGATCCACCAAGATGTCCGACGCGCTTTGTCCCACGTATCCGGTTTCGCTGAATTTGGTGAGGTCTTCCACGACAAAAGGAACACCAACCAGCCTTGAGGCCACTTCACAGGTGTAGGTCTTCCCACAACCCGTGGGCCCCACCACCAAAATATTGGCTTTCGGCGTTTTGACTCTCTGCAAGGCCTTTTCCACGTCTCCACCAGACTGGCCCACGGCCTCGCGCAACGCCGCGCCAAGCCGACGGTAGTGGTAGGCGATGGCTGTGGCGAGGATCTTTTTCCCGCGTTCTTGACCGATGACAAAACGGTCCATTTCCGCTTTGAGCTGCGACGGGGTTTTGTCAAAGCTTGTGATGTGTTCCACCGTCTGGGCCGTTTTGCGGTCGCGAACCCCGTCGAGTTTTTCCTGGATCTTCAATCGGCTCTCCGGTGCCACAGGGTCAATCACGGGACACCTCCTCGGCCTTGCGTTTTTCCATGTAAAAACGATAGAGAAAGGCAAAGCTGTATCGCGAGAGCGCTTTTGGCGGAATCGCGGGATTCAGCTCATGCAGCGGTTCGCTGAGCAGAAGATCCTCGAGTGTTGCCGCCCAACGAACATATGGGCCGGAGATGCGCCCCAAGAGTCTTTCCATCCTCGGATACATTTCCGGCTCCACAAAGGCGAAAAGGGGGATCACGAAAGGCGCCTTTCGAGCCTCACCTCGCTCGAGCGCCCGCTCCACCGTCCGGTCAGGACACTCACCTTCCAAGACCTTCATCAAAGCTTCGGGATCTATGCCGCTCGCCTTCAGCACCGCCGCGGCACGAGTGAACAGATCCGGCTCGAAAACCTCCTCACCCTTGCCCCGCTCTCGCATCTTCCGGAGCCGTCGGCGAAACTCCCCCGCTTTTTCCACCATAAACCCTGTCTCCAAAGCCTTGCCTCTAACCCGCCATCATCCGATGCTCCGCTATGGAAACCCTGCGCAATCCCCGGCCTCGTCGATTGGGTTTCTCACCGATGGCTCCGCCTAAGCCTTCGGCAACATCCCGTCTGAGCAACACGATCCCCCGGCGCTTCCGGCGGCCACCTCCACCATGTCGGCCGAGAAGACCCGGTGTTTTCCCAAAAGTCCCATGGGGTACACCCTTCTCCAAAATACCCACGGCGCCATGCCGTCCATGATTCAAGGCTCCCCGATGAGCTTCACATGGTCGCGAAGCCGAAGATTTCCCACCGCCGAGATATTCACCGGCCATCCAACGGCTCTGTGGTCGAACTCCTCCCCGTCCGCTCGCCTCCCCGGCGGGTCCGTTCCCACATGGTGAGAAGACATGAGGCCCCTTGGACTAACGGCTGCCCCCGCCGTTCGGTTCTTATGAAAAAGCATTGGTGACCTGAATCTTTCCGGAACGAATCCGAGGATCGTCCGCCGAGATTCTCAAATCCTCGAAGTGTATGTCTGTGTGGAATCCGGAGAACCGGTCCAGGCTGTGGTACCCGTTTCTCTTCCGAGGGTCGTATCCATAGTAGAGGGCATTCAGCCCGTCTTCCAGCGTACGGATGATCTCGGTGGATGTGAACGATCGGCCCACCGGAGAGTGACCCAGGCAGATTCTCTGCCAAGGCTGGTGCCGCGCGAGAAGCGGATGCTTGTACTCCTCGATAACGACCGGCCAGAGGTCTAAGGAGTTTACCGCCACACGGCAATCCGGGAATACATACAGTCGATGATAATAGTCCCTGAGGGCGTACTGCCCTGTTCTCTTGTAAACGACCAAAGCTCCGTCCGAAGCCCTGTGGAAAAACCCGAAGCCATCGACTTCCAGCGCCCCCCGGGTCCAGATATAGAGCATAAAGCCGAGGGCTTCCATGGGCCAATCCCTGTAACCTTTCAATTTGTGTCGAAGCCCATCTAGGAAGTTACCCATGGCGTCTCGGCAGGCCTTTTCCAAGAGCTTCCTTAACCGATCCTCCAGTTCGCAGCCGGAAATGAGCTCAGGACCATTCCCTTCTCGAGATCCCGAGGCTGCTATGGTCGTCGCGGGCCGCTCCGGCCGCGCCGGATCCTCGCGAAGGATCTGCTCCGCCCACGAAAAGAACCTTTGGGGCACATGCACCTTGTGCGCCAACCACACGGCCAGAAAAACAGCCCTGTTTTCGGCCGATTTCACCTCCTGCGGCAGGCGGACGAAACGCGGCAAGACCTGAAAAAGCACCACATCCGCGAAACCCGACGCGAGCGTCTTGCCGTGCAGCCTGGCGACCCGCCAAAGATCCCGCCGGGACCGCTTTCGGTACTCGTCGGCCATTCCTGGCAAAAGCGTTTGCGCGTTTCGGACGAGGTCTTCCCACGAAAAAGCTTCGACAAAGGGGATTGCGTCATGAAAAAAGATCCTTGGATTCTCGAAACGGTCCCGGTTATGGCCGATCATGCCGGTGAAGGCTTTTTGGGCTTGGAGCTCCGAGGCGATTTGCGGATCTGTGGGGCAGGGCACATACACCTTCCCCTGATGAAGCAGAACAGCACAACCGCGAAGTTGATGAAAGAACTTGCCAGCCGACGCTTTATTCGGCGGCTTTCTGATCCCCCGGTTCATCTCTGTGCTCGAACCCCCCTTCTTGGGGCCGAAGCGCTCTTACGGCCACGTAGTAGTATTTTTCCCCTTCGTCTGTCTCCTCCACACGGGCCCGCTCCACTGGATCTCCTTCAAGCGGCCGTCCCCAGCACAAGAGCACACCGCTTTCCATTTGAAGCAGAATATCTTCAAGAATTTCTCTCTCCTCTACCGACAAATCTTGCCGTCCAAGGACCGCGTTCACCAGTTCCTGAAGCGAGCGCCCCTCGTAGCTCCCAGGCTCAAAGACTTCCAGAAGCCCCTCGGCCGCCTGCCCAGGGATGACCTCTACCACCAGAGGTACAGGCAATCTGCGGGATTCCTTTTCCTTCTCCTCGAGAACATGCACCGTCATGGTCCACCCCAATTCCTCCATCACTTTTTTATTATTTTGACATGGAATCTCGAGAAGTCAAAAGGGAGGGCCTGAGGCACGGCCGCGGCATATTGACCTTCGCCGCGATCTCTTCGGTCCGTTTCGGTAGGATCCCTATTTCACAAAATCTCACGACCGTTTCACGACCGTTGTTCGGCAACGGCCGATAGGATGGCACGAACTCTGGGATGTTCCCTCAAGGATTCTATGTCCAGAGGAAGTTTCCGACGCCAATTGGGATGCTCGCTCACGGTGCCCGGAACGTTCACCTGGTCCGTCATCCCGCAGAGGTCTTCCATGGACACGGAAAGAAGTTTTGAGCGACTGGCGCTCAAATAACGATACACGGCGGCCGCCCGCGCCACAGACCGACTTTCCTCGTCTTCGACCGTGCACCCTTGCTTTTCCCGCGCCCCTGGGTCTTCAAAACCCCATGATCTGAGAAGTGTGCGCAAGGCCTTACGGTCCGCGGCCCGTCCTCGAGCCATCTGCCTTCGCACTTCCGTGCTCGGGTAGAGATGGAGTCGTTCGCGCAGCCGAAGGTCTGTACCCCGCCAAAAACCCTCCAAGGTCGGAAGATCATGGGTGGCAAAGGAAACCATGGCCCACTCTGGATAGTCCTCGGGTCGCGGAAACGATCCATCCTCAGCTCTTTCAAAAAAACACAGCCGACATCCAAAAATCCCGTTTTCTTCCATCGCCGCTCGGACGCGTGGAGGAACCGTCCCGAGATCTTCACCCACAACAGCACATCGGTTTCTTTGACTTTCAAGGAGCACGATTCCCAAAAGGTCTTCGAAAGGATACCGGACATAGGCGCCGTACCGCGCGTCCTGACCCTCCGGGATCCAGAATTGACGCATCAGCCCCATGACGTGATCGATACGCAACGCTCCGAAATCGCGCATATTGGCCCGCAGCATGGCCACAAAGGGTTCATAGGCCTTTTCCCTGAGTACCCTCGGAAGAAAAGGGCAGACCCCCCACTCCTGTCCTTTTGGGTTAAAACCGTCTGGCGGGGCCCCAAGACGAATCTTCAGCGCGTACAGCGTCGGATCTTGCCATGTGTCCAGTCCCCAAGGCTCGACCCCCACGGGAAGGTCTCCATACAGGCCGACCGGCAGGCCCCGTTCCCAAGACCTGTGACCACACGCAGCGAGCTGCTCTCGAACATTCCAGGCCACGTATTGATAGAACCTCACCGTTTCGGCATGCTCGACGGCAAACCCCCGCACCTGAGGGCTGCCCACTTCGCGATAAGGGGCGGGCCAGAGGTGCCATCCCCATGAGGATCGATCGAGCCTACGAAAATGAGCGTCCAAGGCGTGGAAAACGCCATAGTGTTCCAAATCCACGCCGCCGCTCTCCACGAAACGATGAAAAGCTTGGGCCCGATCTGAGTTTGTTTTCAGGTGCTTTTCTTGAAAATGGTCGTAAAGCCGATGCAGGGCCCCCCACTGGATCGGCCACACTTTCTCGTATTCCACCAGGGGAGAGCGACGATGGGCTTTGCAGGCTTCCTGAATCTGTGCCTCGCCACACCAGCGCCGCACGGCTTCCGATTCCCAAAATTCCGGGACGGCTTCCAGGTCCAGATACCAGGGGTGGTTAAACCGTCGGCTCGACGGACCGTATGGGCTCACTTTGGAAGGATCTTCCATGAACAGCAGGTTCAGAGGATTTATGCCCACAAAGGCGGCACCGAGATCTGCGGCCCAATCGATGAGCCTTCTCAGATCGGAAAAGGAGCCTATGCCCCAATTGTGCTCGGACCGCACTCCATAGAGCTGAGCCGTGAGGCCCCATAATCTTTTCTCACCTCGCAACCCTTCCGGAAGGTAAGCCCGCCGAGGTCTCACGATAAGCCTCTGCCTCGCCGTTTTCTCCTCGAGTGCGCTCGAAAGGCGAATTTCCACATCATGGTACCCGCATTCCAAAGACTCTCCCAACAAGAGCACACGGCGGCACACCCGTCCCCCGCGGATGCTGAGCTCATCCACGGTCTGCAACTCGCTCAGGCACCCCTCGCCCCTGGCTTCCGATCCATTCTCCCGCAGAAGACGCCACTGGTATCGGCCGTGGCTGAAGGATTCGGCAATGGTGAGCGTTATGGCGATAGGCCGTGTTTCCGCGGCCACGACCTGAACCGGTTCGACCACGCGGCAGGCGGAGCTCCCACGAATGACTTCCAGCACTTCCAAAAGGTCTCGCGGGGTCTGCGCCGCGTAACCGCACCCGCTGAGAAGGGCTTTTAAAACCTCGTCCTCCACTTCGTGCTGCGCCCCGAACATGTCCTCGTAGGAGGCTTCAATCCCACACAAGGCCGCCACGTGCTCCAACAATCGCCGATCCCGATCCGGTGTTTTGCTCAAACGATCCCTCCTTTCCACAGCCCGAAAACGAAGCCGATCCGTCACGATTCAAAAAGAAGCAGGGGAGGGTCGTAAAAATCGGGAGGCTCACATCCTAAAAGTTGCATCACCGTGGCCGCGATATTCGTCAGCCCCGGACTTTTCACGGCCGCGTCGATCCGGACCTTGAACCCCTCCGCCGCGCTATACACGATAAACCACACTGGGTTGAGCGTGTGCGCGGTCTTCGCTTTAGGCTCTCCCGTGGGATGGCGTTTGGCTCGCCCCGTTTTCTTGTCGATTTCATACATCTCGTCTGCATTTCCGTGATCCGCCGTCACGAGAAGGATGCCACCGGCGTCCCGCACGGCCCTGACGATTCGCCCGAGACAGAGATCCACCGTCTCCACGGCGATATGTGCCGCCTGGTAGACACCTGTGTGTCCGACCATATCGCCGTTGGCAAAGTTGAGACGAATAAAGTCAAACTTCCCGGAGGCGATCTCCTCCAATACGCGATCTGTAATTTCCGCCGCCTTCATCCAAGGCCTTTGTTCGAAGGGGACTCGGTCCGATGGAATCTCGATGTACGTTTCCAAGGTCTCGTCGAATTTCCCGGAGCGGTTACCGTTCCAAAAATAGGTGACGTGGCCGAACTTCTGGGTCTCGCTCATGGCCAGCTGCTTATAGCCTTGGGCACACAAAAGTTCGCTCACGGTTTTTTCAATATGCGGCGGTTCCACAAGATAACTCTTGGGAATATGTAAATCGCCGTCGTATTCCATCATCCCCGCATACGCCACCTTGGGATACGGTTCTCTGGGGAATTTTTGAAAGTCCTGTTCTTCAAAAGCCCGGCTGATTTCGATGGCCCGATCCCCTCGAAAATTGAAAAAGATCACCGCATCACCGTCTTTCATCCGACCCACAGGGCCCTGGGCGTCGGCAATGACAAAAGGCGGCAGGTCCTGGTCAATGACCCCCGGAATTTCCTTCCGATAAGTTTCAATAGCTTCCCTCGCCGAAGAAAAGCATCGCCCTTCTCCCGCCACGTGGGTTTTCCACCCACGGGCGACCATCTCCCAGTTGGCCTCGTACCGGTCCATGGTGATGGCCATGCGCCCGCCGCCGCTGGCAATCCGATAATCAACCCCGGCCTGTCGGTTCAATTCGGCCAGGTATTCTTCAAACGGCACCACATATTCCAGGGCGGATGTTTCTCCCACATCCCGGCCGTCCAAAAGGATGTGCACCCGGCTCCGCGGGATTTTTTCCACCCATGCGGCATGGTCCAACATCTTTTTGAGATGGTCCACGTGGCTGTGCACGTTCCCGTCGGAAAAAAGACCAATGAAGTGCAGCGTGCCGCCGTGTTCACGGCAAAAGTCCATGAGGCGGCGCCACGTCTTGCCTTGAAACAGCCGGCCCGTCTCCAAGGCTTCGTTGACGAGTCTGGCCCCTTGGGCATAAACCCTCCCGGCCCCCATGGCATTGTGGCCGACTTCCGAATTGCCCATGTCGGAATCGCTGGGAAGCCCGACGGCCGTGCCATGCGCTTTCAGCAAGGTGTACGGACAGTGCGCCAAGAGCCAATCCAGATGCGGGGTGAAGGCATCGGCCACGGCGTTCCCCTCGGTGTGCGACGAGTAGGCGATGCCGTCCATAATCACTAGGACCAAGGGGCGAGGGCCGTTTTTGGGCAGGAGACGTATCGCTTTCATAAGTTCCTCTCTAAGGAAGGTTCGTCCGAGAGCACGGTTGGCATGTTCAGGCTCGGGAATATTCGCGGCTCTTGGAAAGCCCCACCCGGTTTGTCATCGGGGACTGGAACCATGCGGTCCTCCACAACGGATGGCGACGGCATCGCCGTGCCACGAAGCCCGCTTCAGCCCGTGTTCTCGGACGTGCCGAAAGGGGGAAACTCAAGCGCACCCGTAATGGCCTCAACGCCCTTTCCACACAGGTTTCCGCTTTTCCATAAAGGCTGCCACCCCTTCCTTCGCATCTTCTGTGGTGCACAGCCGGGCAAAAACCTCGTTCATGTAATCGAACGCCTTCACATATTCCATGTCGGCGGCAACATAAAAGCCGCGCTTGGCGATTTGCACGGCAATGGGGCTCTTTTGGGCCAGAATGGCCGCCCACTCATGGGCCGCCTTGTCCAGCTCGTCCGCCGGGACCACCCGATTGATCAATCCCCGCGCTTGGGCTTCTTTGGCTTCCATCAATTCACCGTACAGGAGCATTTCCAACGCCGTTTTTCGCCCGACGGACTTTGAGACGGGAAGGACAGGGCCCACGCAATTGAGTCCCACATTGATCGCCGTCAACCCGATCTTTGCCGTCTCCGCAGCGATCGCCAAATCGCATGCCGCCACAAGGCCCGCACCGTTCGCCGCGGCAACCCCGTGGACCTGAGCGATCACGGGTTTGTTCATTTTGCTGATGGTCACCAGGGGCGTTTCCATGCGTTCAATCCACGCGCGCAACTCCATGGCCGTCTTGCCCGCCATTTCACTGACATCAATGCCCGCGCAAAAGTGTTTTCCCGCCCCTTTGATCACGATCACCCGCACCTTGGCATCCCCATCTAAAGTCCACAGGGCCTGCGTGAGCTCGTCCGCCAGCGGTGTGGTGAACGTATTCAATTGATTCGGACGGTTGAGGGTGATAGTGGCCACAAAATCTTGCCCGACTTCCACAAGTAGCGTCTCGTAAGACATCGTCATCTCCTCTCCTGCCTGTTAGAGCCTTCGTTCGAAAATCCCTCGGTGCCCTTCCTGGACGCCATGGCCATTTTCGCAGATCTGAACGCGTTGCAGGCCTGGATCAGACGCCCGCTCTCTATCGCATGCGATAACCTTGCGGCCTTTCTCCGAGGACCACCGAAACGCGGTCTCGCCCTCCGTCCCAATGAACCACGTCCAATGTGACCTTGTCCCCCGGGCGATAGCGCCGTATGGCCCGCATGAACTCCTCCGTGCTTTCGATCGGCTTCCCATCAATCCCCACAATGATATCCCCTCCGACAACAATCAGGTAATTGCCCACCTGCGCTCGCGTTTTGCCGCCTCGAAGCCCGGCTTTGTCCGCCGGACCGCCCGGGACCATCTCCACAATCATGGCCCCTCGGCTCACCCGAAGTTGCAACGCTTCGGCAAAGTCGGGGAAGAGGGTCATTAGAGTCGCTCCAATCCACGGATAGGCATAATAACCCTTTTCTATCAGTTCGTTGATCACTTGTTTGACCGTGTCTATGGGAATGGCGAAGCCGATACCCACATTGGCTCCTGTTGGACTAAAGATGGCTGTGTTCACTCCGATCATGAACCCTGAGGAGTCGATCAGCGGGCCTCCGGAATTGCCAGGATTGATCGAGGCGTCAGTCTGGATGATGTCCTCCACCAAAGCACCTCCTGGAGCCCTCAGTGTTCTGCCCACGGAACTCACCACCCCCGTGGTGAGCGTTTGGCCAAGACCGAAGGGATTGCCGATGGCCAAGACTTTTTGTCCGACCTTGAGGTCCCTGGAGCTCCCCATGGGGATCACTTTGAGGTCTTTTTTCGGCGCGTCGATCTTAATGACGGCAATGTCGCTGTTCGGATCGGAACCGACGAACTTGGCAGGGTATTTTTTCCCGCTGAACAGAGTCACCTCGAGCTTTCGAGCGTCTTCGATGACGTGATGATTGGTGAGAATGTAGCCCCGTTCATCGATGACCGACCCAGAGCCCGCGCCCTGCCTTGGGACAACGTTGAAAAAAAAGTCCCGCTCCAACACTGTGCTCGTGATGTTGACCACACCTTGGGCAAGTTTCTCATAAAGCTCGATGTTATTCTTTTCATCTTCGGTGAGACCCCATGCGCCCGATGGCAGCGCCGCGGCAACCACCACGCTCACCCACACAACCCACAACCCCAGCCCATTTTTACGCATCCTCCCCTCCGGTTCCCTCCTTGGCATCTGAAGACGTTTTTCGCCCGGCGCCCTTGCTTCGGCTCACTGCTCTTCGGCGGCAGCCCCCACAAGGCACTCAACGTCGAGAAACCCTTTGCTCCCTTGAGCTCGGGAGGGTATGTTTTGATCCCGATGTCACTCGCTCAAGGAGCCCCGCGCTGATGATTCGCTCGAAGGCTACCAAAAACGGCGTTAAGTCGCCAAGACCGAAGGGACACTTGACGACCTGGGGCCGTCCCAACCCCATGAGTACTTTCCGTGCATTCATTCAGCCGGTTCAATGCGCCCACCCATGGACCCATCTCGCCGCATTGTTTGCCCTGCACGTGGTCGGGATTTTTCTCGTCAAAGGTTTCATCGACGCCGGCCATCCGGAACGCCTGGCGCCTCTCCTGACCCTCTTTCTGGGTCTTGTCTTTTGTCTATGGGCTCTGTGGCGATACCGAGACAGTGAGGCTCCACACTGGGTCTGCGCCATTCCCGCCTTGCTCTATGCCTTTTTTATCTCAGCCCTGTCCCATCAACCGCTCCAGGGAGTTCGTTTGCCCGTCTCCGGCAACGTTTTCCACCCCGTCGTCTACGGCTGCATGGCCGTCTACCTTGGATGGTTCCGCCTTTCGGTTCTCCGGAATCGAGGGCTCATGCCCTTCATTTTATGGATTATCCTGCCCGGAACTGTTTTGGCGTTGAGCGACGAATGGCATCAGAGCTGGATTCCCGGCCGGTGCAGCAGTGCCACGGATGTTCTTCTTGATCTCATCGGTTTGGGTATCGGCACGGCGATCACCCTGCAGCTCACACGACGGGCACCTCAATGGAATCCGCACCACGCTGTGCCGCTCCGTCAGGAACCGATCAAGCTCAGGGTCACGGCCAGAAGGCCATGAGCGTAAAGTCCTGCAGCCACATCATCCGCTACAATCCCCAGGCCTCCTTTCAACTGAGCATCCAGGACGGAGACGGGCCATGGTTTGAGGATATCCATAAGGCGAAAATAGGCCACGGCCAGAAGAAGCGAAAGCGGCGTGAGCGTCATCCCGATGGTGGTGAACAAGAACCCCACGAGCTCATCGATCACCACCTCCTGAGGATCCTCGCCTCCCAGTTGCTTTTCGGCTTCGTCACAGACCCAACACGCACCGAGAAAGATCAATGCCAGGAGCACACACGCCAAACCGTGAGGACACAAGGAAAGCAGGTAGGCCGTTGGAACGCCCGCCCCAATGGTCGCGACCGTACCGGGGGCCCGAGAGCTTTTGCCGAAAAAGCCCAACCGAGCAATTCCCAGAACGATCGGGGTCTGCGGATTCACTTTGGCCAGGGGCATGGGAGCTCCGTGTGCCTCCAGACGTAGGCCTGACAGAAGGTGCATGCGAGGATTTCGGTTATCCTGATCATATTAGGATTTCACGTTGAGGCTTTCCATGAACGAGAAGCGACACCCTGCGGAACACGATCCCCACAGTGCCTTTCGCATCATCATCCCTGAGGAATATGCCTCTTACGGCATCAACCCGCAAGACATTCCCATGGGGACCTTCGCGGCCCAAGACCACCCGTCATTTCTTCTCAGTCGCTACGGCGGCAACGCCTACGGTTTTGGACTCGTCGAACAGAACAAATTGAGTTCCGACGACTATGAGTTCCTGGAGCACATTGACCTGAACGACCGCGAGGCCATTGTCCGCCATGTGGAGCGACTGAATGAAATCTACAAGAAGCTGGGGCTGCTTATCCGATTTTCAAACCAAGGAACACGTTATTACCTCATTCCCATCAACCTTGTGGCGCAATCAGTTCAGGATGTGAGAGTGAAAGCGGAAGCCGTGGAAAAAGTGATAGCCGATCACGTCCGCGCCACGGGTTCCGAGCGGCTGGACATCGCCCTGTTCAGCACCGCAAAAGACCTCCTCGCCCATGACCTCACCGCGAGATTGTCCAACCATCGGCTTTTCATCATGGACGATATCCGAAAATTACGATCTTGGCGCACTTTTTTCGATGTGGCCGTTTTCCCGCGCGATCCCTACGACTACCTTATCGGACAGCCTCTGCCAAAACCCAAACAGCCGACGCCGCAAAAACGACGGCTTCTTAGATACGCAGGCTACATTGCCGGAAAGATTTATGATCTTCTGGAGCCTCATGGAAAGGTCGTCGTTCTCGCAGACTGTCCCGGATGTCTGGAAAAAGGTTCCGATTACGAGGTGGAGTTTCTTTCCGACGAGGAACTCAAGAAGTTTTTGCTTTTCTCCCATATTTTCAAGACCCACAAAAGGTATGCGTTTCAAGGCCGCCTTTTGCCGATCCATCCTTTAGACTTCTTTTTTTACGTCCAACATGACCCCGTTACGGAGAGTCTTGTTCAGGAGAGTTTTCGGATCCCGCACGTGGATCTTTTCTCTTTTGAACAAATCGACGACTTGCCGCACCTCGACCGTCCGCTCCCTCACCACTTCCGAAAAGGCATTCCGACGCCCTGGGAAAGAGCCTTCGCTCCATATTTTGATCTCCGTCTCGTGGATACCACCAGCACCCGGGTCTATGCAGAACGTTGGCAGAACCGCTTGCACTTGGGCACACCTTGGCCAAGGAATTTGGGGGTTTTTGCCAGGCACGCCCCGCAGGGCGCCAATTTCCAGAAAAAATGTGGAGGAGAATGCCAAAAAAAGCGGCATGATGGGATGCCATCCGGAGCTGACGGCCTCTTACCGCAATTCTTTCCGATACGTTGGCGACGTCCTTCGGGCATTGGCTCAGATCCGAGACGGCCGATCTCTCCACACGGGAGAGGTGGAAAGGGACCGCCTGCTTAATCCTTTTCGCCGTCGAGAACTCAGCGACGAGGCCTTTTTGCCTATCCGACAACTTTTACGCCAGGCGGATAAACTTCAAGCCATTGAAGACACCCTGAATCCGGACCACCTCGAGGGTCCCTCGACACCCATTCTGGAAAATCTCGAAAAGCTCTCCCTCCATGGTTTTACGCCGGCTCAGCTGACCGAACTCGTCCTCATCGTCACCGGCCATAGCGCTATGAGCCGCATCGTGCTTGGCAAAATGCCTGCTCGTAACCTGAAACCCCTCACCCATGCCGCCTCGGGTGGAGAAGCCCAAGGCGTCCTGGATAAACTTCGAATCTGCCGACTCATGAGTGTGGCCGAAATCACGGCGTCCTTCGGGCATCCTCTTACGTCCGTGCAAATCGAAGAAGTCTTTCGCATCTACGATGACGCCGTGCGTGTCGCTACAAATCCCCACTTGGATTGGGACGTGTTGGAAGACCGCCGCATCAGTGAAATGGGCGGGGTCCAATACAAGGCCCTCCGAGAAATGCTCAAGTTCTTTAACCTCTTCGACTTCCTCAACACGTGGCACGAACTTCTGGACAAAGGTCCTTACGAAAGGGAAGTTCTGTGTGATTACGATCCCGAAAAAATCCGGAAGGTCGACCAGATTCTCCAATTAGCTCAAACGGTTGACCATTTTCGATCACGGTTTCGCGACGGATCCATCCCACGGCAGACGTTCTTTTTCCGACAATTCCTGCAGACGGAGTTTCACGGCACCGGCCACCTGTTTCCTTCTCTAGGCCCCGAATCCGGCTTGAAACTCCTTTGGGTGACCGTACAGGTCAGCCCACACCGCATCGTCAACTTCAATCCTTTGCTCGCAGACATCCCTGAGGAAAAGAAGGCGGGTCGGCTGGAGAAAATCAAGCAAGCCCTCCACAGTCTTCCCGTTGAAACCATGCATGGGGATGAGCTGGATGTTATTCGGACAAAGCTGCTGACAGGTCATCCCACCTTTCTTCACAGCACCGGCCTGCGACTGTCCCTCAACTCGGACACCAAAGCCACGGATGTCTCCTTTGTGGACGTGCAGGAAAATGTGCGACTCATCGAAGAACTCTTAGGGAAATTCGAAACGCGAAAGCTGAAAGATGTGAGCTTGAAAGATGTGACCGATCTGGAACGCCTTTTTTCAGAGCTTTCCAGTTACAGGACCTACTTGGAAGAGGAAGGCCACAGCGAACCCGATGTGCATCAAGAAGGGCCGCCAAGTCCCTCAATTATGGGTCTGCACCTGGCGCACATTGAAAAAAGGATCCGAGAGGTGTTTCTTTCTCAGATCCTTGTCCCGGAAGAAATTTTTGACACGGTTCAGCTCTGGGTCCACCACTGCCCCAATCTGCTTCGATTTGTCCTGCCCGATCTGCATCGTCTCGGTCAATTGATGGAAAACCGTCCCACACGAAAGCGCCAATCGGTGGGCGCCTACGTCATGCGGTGCCTTCAGAAGTTCCAAGCGCTCATCCTCAAGGACAGGGAAAATTTTCAAGATTTGAATACATTTTACCAGATGGCCAAACAGGAGTTCGGGCCGTTGGCGGCGGAAGACATTGGCGCCAAACACCATCAGCTGGAAACGCTCGAACACTTACTGGAGCGTATTCAGGAAGTCCGCCCCCCATTGTACCAAGCACTAACATTGGCTCTGGTCTTTCAGGATTTGGGCAAATTGGAAACCTACACCCAAGAACAAAAAATCCTTGATCGGATCTGGACCCACGCGGAACGCAGCGTGCACATCTTGCGGCAACGAGGTATTCTGGAACCATTTGGGCTCAAGGAAGAAGTGCGCGATTTGACCCTCGAGCTCATTCGACATCACGGACTCCTCGGGCATGTCTTCCAGGGCGCGGAACCTGTGTCCGCCATCACCCGGTGGACCGAAGCTCATGACAGAGATCTCCTGGACGCCTATGTGCTCCATTCCGTTCTCGCCTCGGCTTCGGTCGAAGAAGGTCTCCTAACGGAAGACGTGCTCGACGTGTTTCTTGACTACCGTCACGCCTGTCTTCACGTGATCAAAACGGGAAGTTCATGGCCTGAGTATTACAAGGAGAAACTCCGAGACAAAGGAAGAACCATTCTTCATGGATCTGCGTCCGTTTCCCGTGTTCTCGCATTGCAAACCTCGCTCAGCAATCTGCCCCAGGTATACCCTCGGGAACCAGATTGTGACGAGTCCTTGTGGTGTGGCCGTCAGGTTGAAGCCTTCGAAAGGCTCTTGCGCCTCATGGGGATTCCTTGGGTGGATTTTCACGACTTGCAAATGGGGTTCATGAACGTCCCGGTGGTCTTTATCCATCATCAAAAGGGATTGCGAAGCCTCGGCTTGGAACACTTCCAAAGGTGCTTTTCCAAGTCCATGGAAATCCTTCAGGAGGTGCAGCAGCTGCCAGAGCCCTTAAAAGCCTACTTGCTTTACAGCTTGGATTCCTTTGGAGGCGGTCTGCGGATCTATGACTTTCAGAACCTTCCCCCTTTTCTGTCCCTGAAAGCCTCGTTGAAAATGCTTATGATCGGTCTGATGACCTATCACCGCCACATCCCGTCTCCACCGTCGGGAGGCCTTATCAGTTTTCGTCCACTCAGCCGTGCCGTCCGGTATCGTCACCAAACCTTGGAACAATACCTTACGGATATTTCGATGGAAAACCTTGCAGATTGGATGTTTTCAACGCCGCCGGGGGATCCCGTGAGCGAGCTTTTCTTGGTGGAAACAAGTCCGTTTGGGCCGGCTGTCCGGTTGAGTTTGCGAGGGAGCCTCCAGGTGGAGGCCCTGGTGCGAGCCATCAGCGAAGCGCAAACCCATGAAGAGCTACGCCACGTCTATCGAGAGCAAATGAGAAAAATACATACGTTGCCCTTCTCGACCCCGGAACAGGCCGAGAGCCTGAAGACCGCTTACCACAAACGCCTTGAGGAAATCAGTCGGGCTTTGCTTTGTGATATCCAGGACGATTTGGCCCGATTGTCCACCTTTGAGGAATTCGATCATTTTTCCACACGGCTGTCCCAATCCGTAGCTAAGGCCTTTCTCACGGAGGAACACCACGTGCTGCTCCAAGAAATGGTCGACCATCATCGGACGCGGCTTCGGGATGAGTTCCTGACCAAAGTCTCTGAAACTATCTATGCCTTGGACAACGCCGAGGCCCTGATCGCCTACTGGAACTCCCTCAAGACGGAACTCTTCCGATTCCGCCATTATGTGGGCAAAGAATATGAGGCAATGATTGCGTCCTATATCGACACGAAAATAAAAAGCTCATCGACTACGCGTTCAATGCATTAGGGGATGAAAGATCTTGAGGCTCTTTAAGAGGCAAGATGAAATAAATCGTGTTGCCGTACTTTTTCGGTTCGCAACCCACTTCGCCACCGTGGATTTCCACAACGTTTTTTACAAAATGCAATCCATGCCCGGTTCCCTTTTCTCGGCCCACATTGGAGCCTCGAAATCCTTCATCGAAAAGCTGCTGAGCTTCTTCGGCGCTCAGGGGCTGGCCTGTCGTGAAGATACTGAACTGAACCCCGTGAATCCCCTCACCGAAATAGTTTTTTAGGATCTTTCGGTGATAAGAAATAAACTTCACTTTTTGACCGTGGGCGTCCTCAACCTCCCGCGTGTATTTGACGGCGTTGGAGAAAAGGTTTTCAAAGACTTGAGAAATCAGCCCCTTGTCAACAAAGAGCGTCACCTCCTCGTCGGGAATCTCATCCAGCTTGTTGTCAACCATGATGCCCGCCTTCGCAAAAATCGGCAGGTACCGCTCCAAAAGAGGCTGGACAATCTCCGTCCTGAAATTGCACGGTTGCCGTCGCAACACATACGTGCCTTTTTCGAAATGATCCCGACGCAACAAAGTTTCTAAGAAAAGACTGGTATGTTCATAGTGCTTTTTCAACGCATGGTATTCTTCTTCCAAAGCGTCGTTGTGCGTTGCCAGCGCATGATAAAGCTCGCAAAGTTCACGGCACAGCTTGCTGTCCTGGGTTTGGGTGAACATAATGAGATCTCGAAGATCTTCCTGGACTTTTCGATAATTATCAAGGCCCTTTTTCAGCCGAAGTATAAAGAGCTTATAATAAAGGTTCGGAGAAATCACATTGTGTTCAATATCAGAAACCAACTGGTTGATAAATTTGATGTGTTGAATATTTTGCTGAATGAGGAGTTTTTGATGCAAGTTATAGCCGATACGGTTGCTGAATTTTTCCAGGAAAAAAAGTCCCTTCTCGTCGACACGGTCCTTGGGATAAATTTCAAATAGTCCGAGTATGGAGTTTCGACCGGCAAACGGCAGCCACTGGGTGAGGGCCACATTGCCGCGAATGGGCAGAATGTAAGATTCCTCCGTCTCTTTGATTTTGTCAGACAACTCGGGCAGCATTCCTTGCCGGGCGTGCGTTTCGGCAATCAGCCCGTCTTCGCTGGTGCAGACCTTTTCCAGCCGCCCTGTTTTGTGATGCAACACGTAGAGTCGGCTTTCCAGATCGAAAAACTCTTTCGGCACCGTCACGCAAATAAGGTACAGGTTGTCGAGGCTTGTATATTCTTGGGCGAGATCGAAAAATGTGGCGAACGCCTCTTCCTGAAGCCTCTCGAAGTTGTAACGCTCGTAGGCGGATTTCTTTTCCCGCACCCGCGCCGCCATTTGTTGAAGTGCTTCATTGCCCATGGCTTTTCAGGCTCCCTTCCTCACGGAGAAACCCTATCCCGGGATGGGAAACTCCAGCTCGGATTTGAGGTCCCTTTCCATGAGGTCCCAGACGGCTTGCCGTGGGTCCTTGTTCTCATAGAGGATTCGGTACATTTGCTCGCAAATGGGCATCTCCACGCCCATTTTTTGGGCCATCTGATGCACCGAGGCACAGGTGCGAATCCCTTCGGCCACCATTCGCATGTCCGCCAAAATCTCTTTGAGTGGTTCGCCGCACCCCAGGCGATACCCCACGGTACGATTGCGACTCAAGTCACCGGTGCAGGTCAGCAAGAGGTCCCCGATGCCGGAAAGGCCGGCAAAAGTCAGCGGATGAGCCCCCAATCTGACACCCAGTCGCGTGATTTCAGCCAGGCCTCGCGTGATCAAGGCCGCCCGCGTGTTCAGTCCGTACCCCAGACCATCACAGACGCCAGCGGCAATGGCAATGACGTTTTTCAGCGCACCGGCCAGTTCCACCCCCACTTTATCGGGGCTTGTATAGACCCGAAAATATGGGGTGTGGAAAACCTGCTGCACTTCTTCGGCCGTCTGCAGATCTTCCGCCGCCACGGTGACCGCCGTTGGCGTCTTTCTCATGACTTCCCGCGCAAAAGAGGGTCCTGCGAGGGTGACGACTCGAACCCCCAATGCCTCAGGGAGAATTTCTTTCCAGATCCCGGACATGGTCAACAGGGTTTCGTTTTCTATTCCCTTGGTGGCGGACACAATAACCGTGTTCTTTCGGATATGCGGGACCATTTGGACCGCAACGGACCGGTACACATGGGAGGGAACCACCATCACCAGAAGGTGGGAACCCTCGGTTACAGCGGCGATGTCGTTGGACGGGACAATGCGCTCATGCAATGGGAATCCGGACAGGTACAGGATATTCTCTCTGCTCTCGCGTATGGCTGCACACAACTCTCTTTCAAAAACCCACAAGTCAATCCAATAACCCTTCTCGGCCAAAAGCTGGGCCAGAGTCGTCCCCCAACTGCCGGCTCCGATCACCCCGATGCGTTCCAACGCTCTCACCGCCCCGCATCCTCCTCAGCGGATTCCGCCACTACAGCCACATCCATGATCTCCTCCGTCTCGTCCAACTCCATGAGTTTGACGCCCTGAGTCGATCGTCCCATTTCCCTGATTTCCCGGACCTTAAGACGAATCAACCGCCCGGTGTTGGTGATCAGCAGCACTTCATCGTCGTCTCTCACTTGGCGAAAAGCCACAACCTCACCGTTTTTCTCCGTAATCCGGACGTTGAGGACGCCCTGGCCGCCCCGACCCTGAACCTTATATTCCGAGGATGCCGTTCTTTTCCCATACCCCTTACGGGTGACCACAAGCATTGAGTATCCTTCCTCAAGGATATCCATGCCCACCAGAACGCTGCCCGCAAGCTCCATCGCCTTCACACCCCGGGCTTCCCGTCCCATAGGCCGCACTGTGGACTCGGCGATTCGAATGCACTTGCCGGCGCGGGTCATGAAAAACAGGTCTTTTGTCCCATCGGTCAAGCAGGCGGCAATGAGCTCGTCACCTTCGTCAATGGCGATGGCTCGGATACCTTTCGCCCGGGGATTACTGAAGGCCTGGAGCTCCGTTTTTTTCACGACACCGTTTCTTGTGGCGATGACCACAAAACCCTCTTGGTTGAAGTCCCTGATAGGCATGATGGTGGCCACTTTTTCGTCTTCTTGAAGCGGAAGAAGATTGACAATCGCTTTTCCCATGGAAGCCGGGCCCACTTCCGGAATCTGATGCACTTTGAGCCAGTAGACGCGACCGAGCGACGTGAAAACCAGAAGGTAGTCGTGGGTAGACGCCGTGAACAATGCCCGCACGAAGTCCTCTTCCCGGATACTCATCCCGGTGCGGCCTTTGCCTCCTCGCCGTTGAATCCGATAGATGTCCACCGGGGTTCGTTTCACATACCCTGCATGGGAGATGGTCACCACCACCTCTTTGTCGTCGATGAGATCCTCATCGGTCGGCCTTTCAGGACCTTCCGGAAGGATCTGCGTCCTTCGTTCATCGCCGTAGTTTTCTATGATCTCCTGGAGCTCTTGGTGGATCAATTCGTCCACCAGCGCCGGAGAGGCCAAAATAGCTTGGAATCTTTCGATGTCCTTGAGCAGTTGCTCGTATTCGTTCAGAATCTTTTCCCTCTCCAAGGCCGTCAAACGCTGCAGCCGCATGTCCAAGATGGCCTGCGCCTGCCCATCGGTGAGTTCCAAGAATTCCATCAGCCGTTGTTTGGCCGCCGCAGGATGAGGTGCGGAGCGGATCCATTGGATCACCTCATCCAAATGATCCAAGGCTTTCTTCAAACCTTCCAGGATGTGGGCTCGCTTTTCCGCTTGGCGCAGTTCAAAGCGCGTACGGCGCACCACCACATCCCTTCGGAAATCCAGGAAATGTTGTAACAAGCTCTTGAGGTTGAGGAGTTCAGGGCGGTTGTTGACGACCGCCAGCAGCGTGACCCCGAAAGTGGCCTCCACGGCAGTGTACTTATACAGCTGGTTTTCGATGACCTGAGGGTTTTCTCCAGCTTTCAGGACAAGGACGATCCGCATGCCTTCCCGGTTGGATTCATCACGAATATCCTGAATCCCTTGGATCCTTTTTTCTTTGACCAGTTCGGCAATACGTTCCAACAACCTGGCTTTGTTGACCTGAAAAGGCAGCTCCGAGATGATGATCTGTCGCCTCTTGCCCGTCTCCTCCGTCTCCACCCGCCCTCGCATCCGGATGATCCCACGGCCTGTTTCATAGGCCTCTCGGATCGCTTCCGTCCCAATGATGAATCCGCCGGTAGGAAAATCAGGCCCGCGCACGTGGCGCATGAGATCTGCAATCCCGGCTTCCGGGTTCTTCAAAAGCAGCTGGAGCCCACGGCACAGCTCCGTGATATTGTGCGGGGGAATATTGGTGGCCATGCCCACGGCGATGCCCGACGCACCGTTCAGAAGGAGGTTTGGGACCCGAGTGGGCAGAACAGAAGGCTCTTTTAGGGAGTTGTCGTAGTTGGGCAAAAAATCTACGGTTTCTTTTTCAATGTCGTGAAGAAACTCGTGGGCCAACCGAGCCATACGGATTTCTGTGTACCGCATGGCCGCCGGTGGATCCCCGTCTATGGATCCAAAATTTCCCTGGCCATCCACCAAGGGATAGCGCATGGAAAAGTCCTGGGCCATGCGAACGATCGTATCGTAGACCGCAGCGTCTCCGTGGGGGTGGTACTTACCGATGACATCGCCGACAATGCGGGCCGATTTTTTGTAGGGTTTGTTGTAGTCATTGTTCAGTTCGTACATGGCGTAGAGCACCCGCCGATGCACAGGTTTCAGCCCGTCCCGTACATCAGGCAAAGCCCGCCCGATGATCACGCTCATGGCATAATCGAGGTATGAAAGCTTGATTTCATCCTCGATATTGACGGTCGCAAAACTCATAAAAACCCTCTCCTAACGCACTACCCGTTTGGTATCTGCTGGAATTTGTCAGATATCGAGCTCCCGAAAATCGAGCGCGTTTTCCTGGATGAATACCCGTCGGGGTTCGACACGATCCCCCATGAGCGTAGTGAAGAGTTCGTCGGCCATGTATTCATCATCAATCCGAACCCGCATAAGGGTTCGGGTCTGCGGGTTCATGGTCGTTTCCCACAGTTGTTCCGGATTCATCTCTCCAAGACCTTTATATCGTTGGACGGTGAGTCCCTTGTATGCTTCATCCTTGAGATATTGAAACAGCGCCTGAGGATCTTCCAGAGTTCTTTCCCCCGTCGCGGTCACCACGCGATACGGGCGCTCGTCCAACGGAGCCAGTTGCTGACAAAGCTCCACCAGTTTCCGGAACTCCACGGATTTGAGGAATCCATAACTCAGCCGAAAACGTTCTTGCCCGTTGGTCGGCTGATAGATCTCCACATCGTAGCCCCGGTGTTCTTCTTCCATCGCGATTTCGGATACGGCCCAGCCGGCGGCATCCAAAGCCTCTCGCAACCGCTCCATGCTCGCCTGGTCTTCCGGGACAAAATCCTGATACGCCAATGTGTGAGCGAGAAACTTCAGAAGATCTTGGTGGATTCCCTTACGGCTTAAGCGTCCCAACCAATCCTGGTACTGCGAATACGCTTTCATGAGTTTGACAAGCTGGTCGGGCTCGAGCGCGGCTTCACGACTCCCGATGTAAACCTGCTGTTTTTCAGTGGCCCGGGCCACGAGGAACGCGTCCAGTTCGGCGTCGTCTTTCAAATAAAGCTCTTTCTTCCCGGCCACGACACGGTACAAGGGCGGCTGGGCGATGTAGAGGTGGCCTCGCTCGATGAGGTCCGGCATCATGCGGAAAAAAAACGTCAGCAGCAGAGTGCGGATGTGGGCCCCGTCCACGTCGGCGTCCGTCATGATGATGATTTTGTGATAGCGCAATTTCCCCGGATCGAATTCGTCCTGGCCGATCCCTGTTCCCAAGGCGGAAATCATGGTGCGGATTTCCTGGTTCTCCAGCATCTTGTCAAAACGGGCCTTCTCCACGTTGAGAATTTTACCGCGCAATGGAAGCACTGCCTGGAAACGGCGATCCCGCCCCTGCTTTGCCGATCCCCCGGCCGAGTCGCCTTCCACAATGAAAATCTCGCTCTTTTCTGGATCCCTTTCCTGACAATCGGCCAGTTTTCCCGGCAGGGAATGGTCACTAAGGATACCTTTGCGCCGCGTGAGTTCCTTGGCTCTGCGGGCCGCTTCCCGAGCCCGCATGGCTTCCAGCACCTTGTCGAGAATCGCCCGGATGACCCTTGGGTTTTCTTCAAAGAAGGCGCTCAATTTTTCATAAGTCAGGGTCTCCACCATGCCCTTCACGTCGCTGTTGCCCAGTTTTGTCTTCGTTTGTCCCTCAAACTGAGGCTCACGAAGCTTCACACTGACTACGGCCGAGAGACCCTCGCGAACGTCATCCCCCGTCATGCGATCCACATCCGACTTGGGCACTTTATTTTGCAAGGCATATTGTTTGATGCTCCGCGTCAACCCCGCCTTGAAGCCCACCAGATGGGATCCGCCTTCCCGTGTGTTGATATTGTTGGCAAAGGTAAAGATTTTTTCGTTGTAGGTGCGATTGTATTGGAAGGCGATCTCAATGACCACGTCCTGGCGTTTGCCTTCGATGGAAACCACCTCAGGGTGGAGAGGTTCTTTGTTCCGATTGAGGTATTCCACGAATTGGATGAGCCCGCCCTCGTAATGGAAACTCTTTTCCTTAGAGGTGCGTTCGTCGATAAGGTCAATGCGGAGGCCTTTGTTCAGAAACGCCAGCTCGCGCATTCTTTGCGACAGGATGTCAAAGCTGAGGTCCGTATCCGTCAGGATCTCCGCATCGGGTTTGAAGGTCACGCGAGTGCCTCGACGGCGTGTTTCCCCGATCTGTTCGAGACGCGTTTTGGTCTTCCCTCGTTCGTAACGCTGAGAATAAACCTTGCCGTCCCGCCGGATTTCCACCTCCAGGTATTCACTGAGGGCGTTCACGACGGAAACGCCCACGCCATGAAGGCCTCCGGAGACCTTATAGGCCCCACCGTCGAACTTGCCGCCGGCATGTAACCGGGTCATGACCACTTCCACAGCAGGGAGACCTTCCTTTTCGTGAATGTCCACAGGGATCCCTCGACCGTTGTCTTCCACGGTCACGCTCCCATCGAGGTGGATGGTCACCTGAATGTGATCACAGTACCCGGCCAACGCTTCGTCGATGCTGTTGTCCACCACTTCGTAGACCAGCTGATGCAAACCCTCGGTGGATACATTGCCGATGTACATGGAAGGGCGCTTACGCACGGCATCCAGCCCTTCCAGAACCGTGATGTTGTGTCCCGTGTAGTCCTCATCCGCTTTCGCGTTCACGGAATCTTCAGGTACGTCTTGCCATCGTTCGGGGTTGTGCTCCATAGCAAGTCTCTTTCTCACACCATGAGAGGGTCTGCGGATCCGCGCCGCCACCCGTGGCGGCGCGGACGCGCAGTGGATAGTTCAAAGCAGTCCTTTATACCCTTTTTTTTTCCAGGTTTCAATCAAAGGATGGGCTTGTTGGAAAGAATTTATGATGAGATTTCAATATATTAGATCTTGGCCCCCTGGAGGGGTCCTGCGCGGTGGAAAAAGCCTTAGCAAATCCTAAACCATCATGGGCATGATAAGGGCCAGCACCCCAGGGTTCTCCGGATCCCGAAAAATCCCCCCGTGGTACTCGTCCACCCACTGGAACCGGATGGTCGGACCCTCAAAGTTCTGGACGACGTCCAAGACATACCGGATATTGAACGCCACGGTAAACTTTTCGCCGGTATAATCCACAGGGATCTCTTCATGAGCCGTGCCCAGCTCTGCACTGCCCGCGTCCAAGCTGAGGAGGTCCTGGGAAATCGTCAGGCGGACATGAATGGCCGATGCATCGGCAACCACGGCCATGCGACGGAGAGCTTGATGGAATTCCGCCCTTGGAACATCAATGCCGCCTGCCACCGTTTGGGGAATAATGACTTCATATTGGGGAAAGGATTCCTCCAGGAGGTGAATGCTGAGATAGGTGTCTGGGGTTTGGAAAACGAGCCGGTTTTCATGGACGGCTCCAACGACACTGTCGGTTTTTTCCAACAACCGGATGATCTCTTGCACTCCTTTTCGAGGCACAAGGACACCCCGTTCTTCGCCAAAGAAGGCCTCCGCAGGGAACACGATTTCGTTCAAGGCGAGCCTATGTCCATCGGAGCTCACCAGGCAGAGCCGATCATTGTCTTTTTTGTGCCAGAAGGTGCCAGGAACGCTGAGAGCGTCTTCATCATGGGGGACGGCGTAGAGCGTGTTTTCCAAACCACGGCGGAGCGTCTTCGGATCCATCGGATGAGTGACGGCCGGGGTGACGGTTTCAAAATAAGGGAAATCCACCGCAGGAATTGTCGCCAATGCGTAGTGAACAGAACCCGCAGTCACCCCCAGTCGGTTGTTTTCCATCAGTTCGCACTCAACACGCTCTTGCTTGAGCTCTTTTACCCCTTCCAGGAGTTTTCGGGCAGGCACAGTGATCTGCCCGTTTGTCATCACCTGAGCCTCAACACTGGTGCGCAGGCTGATTTCCAAGTCCGTCGCCGAAAAACACAATCGGTTGTCTGCCGTTGCCTCGAGCAGTACGTGGGTGAGCACCTGCATGGTTGTTCTCTTTTGTTCCGTGATTCCGACCACCTTTTGCAATCCGGCCAGCAGGGCTTCGCGATTCACCATGCACTTCATGGGCTCGATTCCTTTGTCGAACACGGTTTCTAGATTATGAAAATCGTTTTCTTCTCAAAGGGTGAAGCAACCATAATAGAGCGACGTTCAAATGTCAAAAACCAACGCAACCTATAGGTTTTCTTGGAATATCATTGAACCGGATTTAGAGTTGCGTATGCACCGCTTCTACGGTGCCCCATCAGGGAGGGGGGAAACCATGAACACTTTTGAACAATCCATGAGGACGTGCCCTCCCTTTCTGAACGGCTTTTAGGACGAGTGTCCACAGAGTCATTTAAGGGCCAAGTGACCTAGATGGCGTAGATTCTTATGACCTTTTCCACTTGACAACCATTCAAAGCTCCGATACCGTGCGCAGGAATGTGAAAAATAGTTCTTGTGGCGAAATAGATTCCCCATTCATCACACTGTTCGTGGCCCTGTTCTGACAGGCCGATCTTTGGAGCCGTGCCCACAGGGGTGTTGCCTGTACGGCCCGGAGTGACACGGGCCCCTCGGAGTGCGTCGGAGCCTGCGAGGACAAGCCCACAGCCCGATCCATAACGCTTACGATGCAGGAGGAAGAGTATGCCCTACGATCCGACCAAAATGGCAGATTGGCAGATTTCCGAAGAAGCCGAAAAGAACATGCCCACGCCCGACCATTGGCGCGAACAATTGGGGCTGCAAAAAGACGAAGTCATCCCCATCGGGCGCCTGTGCCGTCTCAACTTCATGAAGATCATCGACAGATTGAAAGACAAGCCCGATGGCAAATACGTTGAAGTCACGGCCATCACACCGACTCCCTTGGGTGAAGGAAAAAGCACCACGTCTTTGGGGCTCATCGAAGGCTTGGGCAAGCGGGGCAAAAACGTCGGCGGGTGTTTGCGTCAGCCTTCCGGTGGTCCGACCATGAACATCAAAGGCACGGCGGCCGGCGGAGGCAATGCGCTGCTCATTCCCATGACGGAATTTTCCATGGGCCTCACGGGCGACATCAACAACATCATGAACGCCCACAACTTGGCCATGGTGGCATTGACGGCCCGCATGCAGCATGAACGCAACTACACTGACGAGCAGCTCCAGCGGCTGACCCGCATGCGCCGCTTGGATATTGACCCCACCCGAGTGGAAATGGGCTGGGTCATCGATTTTTGTGCCCAGGCGCTGCGCAACATCGTCATTGGTTTGGGTGGACGCTTTGACGGCTACACCATGCAGTCCAAGTTCGGCATCGCTGTGAGCTCTGAAATCATGGCCATTTTGTCCATCGTCAGGGATTTGCCTGACCTGCGGGATAAAATGGGCAAGATCACGGTGGCCTTTGACAAACGCGGCAACCCCATCACCACGGGAGACCTGGAAGTGGCCGGGGCCATGACGGCCTTCATGGTGGAGTCTATCAACCCGACCCTGTGCTGCACCGCCGAATACCAGCCGGTGATGATCCATGCGGGTCCGTTTGCCAACATCGCAGTGGGCCAGTCCTCCATCATCGGCGACCGCGTGGGCCTGAAGCTCTTTGATTACCATGTCACGGAAAGTGGCTTTGCGGCCGACATCGGCTTTGAAAAATTCTGGAACGTGAAGTGCCGCTTCAGCGGCCTGAAACCGCATGTGTCCGTGTTGACCACCACCATCCGCGCCCTCAAGATGCACGGTGGTGGGCCGAAAGTTGTCGCAGGGCTCCCGCTGCCCGAAGAATACACGAAGGAAAATGTGGCGTTGGTGGAAAAGGGCATCGCCAACATGGTCCACCACATCAATACCATTCGGAAATCCGGTATGAATCCCGTGGTGTGCATCAATGCCTTCCATACCGACACCAAAGACGAAATCGCCGTGGTGCGGAAGGCGGCGGAAGCTGCAGGTGCCCGGTGCGCTCTGTCCGAACATTGGCTCAAGGGCGGCGAGGGTGCCTTGGAACTGGCCGATGCGGTCATCGAGGCCTGCGATCAACCCAGTGAGTTCAAGTTCCTTTACCCGATTGAGATGAAGCTGCGTGATCGCGTTGAAATCATCGCCAAGGAAGTGTACGGGGCCGACGGTGTGGCCTGGCAACCGGAAGCGGAAGCCAAAGCGAAGATGCTGGAATCTGATCCGAAGTACGCCGACTTTGCCACCATGATGGTGAAGACGCACCTGAGCCTCACCCACGATCCGTCTCTCAAGGGAGTTCCCAAGGGCTGGATCCTGCCCATTCGCGACGTCCTCATCTATTCCGGGGCCAAGTTCCTCTGCCCGTGCGCCGGCACGATCAGCCTCATGCCCGGAACCTCTTCCGACCCGGCCTTCCGCCGCATTGACGTGGATGTGAAAACCGGGAAAGTCATGGGCTTGTTCTAGTCAATAAATGGCATTGGCGGCGGGGGGTGCTGACCCCCCGCTGTCGTTTTTGTAGGTTGAAAGGAGGAGACAATGTCGGCAAAGCTGATCAAAGGGGCGGAAGTCGCCAAACAGATCCGCGAAGAACTGGCTGAGGAAGTCAAGAGGATCAAAGAAAAGTACGGTGTGGAACCGGGCCTTGTGACCATCCTCGTTGGGGAAAACCCGGCCTCTCAAAGCTACGTGCGGGCCAAGCAGAAAGCGGCCCATGAATTAGGTTTCTACTCCGTCCAGGACAATCAGCCGGCCAGTATTTCCGAAGAGGACCTTCTGGCTCTGATCGACAAATACAACAAGGATCCCAAGATCGACGGGATTCTGGTCCAGTTGCCGTTGCCGAAACATATCGATGAAAACAAAGTCCTTTATGCCATTGATCCGGGCAAAGATGTGGACGCGTTTCACCCCTTCAATGTCGGTAAGCTCATGATCGGACAACCGGATTATCTTCCTTGCACCCCTGCGGGAATCCAAGAGCTGCTCATTCGGTCGGGAACAGAGACTTCGGGGGCGGAAGTGGTGGTTATCGGCCGTTCCAACATCGTGGGCAAACCCATTGCCGTCATGATGATGCAGAAGGGAAAAGGGGCCAACGCCACGGTCACGGTTTGCCATACGCGCACCAAGGACGTTCAGTTCCATACGAAGCGGGCGGACATCCTTATCGTCGCTGCCGGTGTCACCGAGTACGTAAAGGGGGACTGGATTAAACCCGGTGCGGTGGTGATCGACGTCGGCGTCAACGAAGTCGGGCAGACGTCTGATGGTAAGAGAATCCTTAAAGGCGATGTGGCGTTTGATGAAGCCAAGGAAGTGGCCAGCGCCATCACGCCGGTTCCCGGCGGCGTGGGCCCCATGACCATCACCATGTTGATGAAAAACACCGTCCGGGCGTGCAAGGTCCATCACAACATTAAAGACTGAAAAGGCGCCCAGCGGCAGACAAAAACCGGGCGATCCCTCTGAAAGATCGGAGGCATCGCCCGGTGTGTTTTAGGTTCTCCAGACTCGGAGTCGTTATTCTTTAAGAGGGCTCGGACCCAACGCCCGAATCTTTTCCACCATGGTCTTGGCGGACTCTACGAATTCCTGACCTTTTCCGGCCATCATGTGAAAGAGGGCCACCCGATCCGCTTCCATTCCCAGAGCGGGCAGCAGACCCTGGACATATTTGACCTTCTTTTGGGCCTTATCCACCCCGTGTTTGTATTGGCAGCTATCCGGTTGACAGCCGGCCACGTACACACCGTCGGCTCCCGCTTCCAACGCTTTCAAAAGATGGAGGCTGTCCAAGCGGCCCGTACAGGGCAGTTGAATCACCTTGACGTTGTCCGGCAGACTCAGCCCCATCTTCTCGGAAATCTGGGCGGCCGAAGAGGCGCAGTTGGCGCAGCAATACGCGATAATTTGCGGTTCAAAGGTGCTCATAGGACCACTCCTTGTTTCTTGAGTCGGTAGGCCGCAGCTCGGCGATCCTTAACTGACGGCGGATCCTAGCAGGTCTCTGGCCATCACGGCGATGTGATCGTCGCTGAGTCGTCGGAACGAAATGGCCTTGCCGGGGCATTCGCTCACACACATGCCGCAGCCTTGACACAGCCCAGGGTCGATGAAGGCGTGTCCTTGGGGGCTGTCGATGTAGGGAATGTGGAACGGGCATGTGCGCACACAAGTCAAGCATACCGCGCACTTGTCAGGGTCCACCTCGGCTACCGCACCGCCCACAAGCATGACGTCTCGGCTGAGCAGGCGCATGGCGCGCGCGGCCGCAGCCCACCCTTCGGCCAGACTCTCCTCCACACCCTTGGGAGCCAAGGCCAAACCGGCGAAGAAAACACCATCTGTCTCTCCATCCACCGGGCGCATCTTTGCCGGGGATTCACTCAAAAAGCCGTCCTCGTTTAGAGACACTTTGTAATAGCCGGCAAGATCTCCGACTTCCGGCGGAAGGATGGCCGTCTGCAAGGAAATGAAATCGGGGGAAAGGGCGATGGATCGGCCAAGAATGGGATCCGTGACCACCACCTTCAACTGGCCTCCGTCGAGACTCACTTGAGGTTTGGAATCCAGGTCGTAGCGAATGAAAAACACGCCTTTTTCTCGGGCTTCCTTGTAGATGCGCTCCCTTTCTCCAAAGGTGCGCACTTCCCGATATAGGACGTAAACATCCATGTCCGGGTTCAGGGCTTTGAGATCGATAGCCGATCGTACGGCGAAACTGCAGCACAAACGACTGCAATAGGGGCGCTCGGGTTCGCGGCTGCCGACGCACTGGATGAACACCCCGCACCGTGCCGACCGGAACGCCTCCGGTTCAGCCATAAACTTCTTTGTAAAATCGCTCCACCGATAAATCTGCGGGTGTTGACCGTAGGCGTATTCCTGTGGTTTCAGGGAGTGGGCGCCTGTAGCCAACACGACGACGCCGTGTTCCACCTCTTTTTTCTGTCCCCCCTGAAGCACCGTGCTGATGTAATTGCCCGCAAATCCCCGGGCTCCCACGACTTCGGCCGAAGTCAGGACGGTGATCTGAGGTTCTTGGGTGACTTTGGCAATGGTGGCTTTGAGCAACTCCTGCACAGATTCACCCTTCCAGGAGGACTTGACCTTGTGAGCATGACCGCCCAATTGCTCTTTCTTTTCCACGAGCGTCACAGGCACGCCCATTTCGGCAAAAGCTAGAGCCGCTTGCATCCCGGCCAAGCCTCCCCCGACCACCAGAGCCGATTTTTTCACCGGGACTTTGACGTAGGGCAATGGTTCCAGCATGCGGGCTTTGAGAACCGCAGCCCGGAAAAGGCTTTGCAATCGGGTCATTTCCACCGGAGTGCTTCCCAGCGTGCGCAGATCGACAAACTCGTACAACGTCGGGTTCAACCCCGCTTCCTGCATGGCGCCTTCGATCAATTCCCGGTGGACGATGGGCGTGCAGCTCGCGTACACAAGGCGGTTGATCCCCCCCGTCTTGATCCGGTCCGTCAAGCGGGCAAGAGAACTGCTATCTCGCAAATCCAACCGCTCCACGAAGGTGACCCCGGGAAGGCCTTTCACAAAGTTTGCCAGAGGATCGAGGAGAGCCTCGAATTCGGGCAATTTCGAAGGACACAGACTCAGCACCACGCCGACGGCTGGCGCCTCTGTGCGCACATCCCGAAATTCCGGCGCTGCTCCGTTTCCTGAAGTTCCTTTCATCCACGCCGCGGCTTTGCCCGCGGCAGCGGCGGCCTCCACAACGCTTTGATGGACGTCTCGAGGTCCCGCCGCGCCGCCACACACAAAAACTCCCGGCACATTGGTTTCACAAGGTTTGAAGCTCTCCGAAGCCACATAGTGGTCTTCGGTAAGGGTGACGCCCAACATCTTGGCCAAGCCCTCCAGTTCGGGCGACGGGCGCAGGCCGACGGAAAGCACCACCAAGTCGAAGGTTTCCACCTGCTTTGTGCCGTTTTCATCGACGTATTCTAAAACCAGGTCTTCGGTGCCCGCGGCTTTTTCGATGCTATGAATGCGGCTTCGCACAAGGCGGACACCCTTCTGCTTGGCGTCTTCGAAATATCTTTCATACCCTTTGCCGTGGGTTCGCATATCCATGAAGAAAATGGTCGTTTCGGCATCGGGTACAGTATCCTTGAGGTGCACAGCTTCTTTGAGGGCGTACATACAGCAGACGGACGAGCAATAGGGGGCGTCGCATTTATTGATTTCACGGGATCCCACGCACTGAAGCCACGCGACCTTCTTGGGAACCTGGCCATCCGACGGCCGCTTGGGCACCCCTTGGAACGGTCCCACAGGTTTCTGTAACCATTCCAGTTCGATGCTGCTGATCACGTTTTCGAAGGCGGCATAAGCATAAGTGTCATAGGCCTGCGGGTTAAACGGTTCGACACCCAGTGCCAAGATCACCGACTGGGCCTCGATGGGGGTTTCGCCGGCCGGGCCGGCAATCACCGCTTGAAAGGCCCCGGCATTGCCCGAAATCCGGGCCACACTGGACTGGGTCCATGTGCGGATGTTGGGATGCAGTTGACAAAGAGTGGCTCGGCTCGCCGCCTTGCAACAACTACACAAGGGATAGAGCCGGTGGAGCTTGGCGACCGTTCCGCCCAGCTCGCTTTCTTTTTCCACCAGGTCCACGTGGTAGCCTTGTGCCGCCAGGTCTAAAGCGGCATTCAGCCCGGCGACACCGCCTCCAACCACCAGGACATTGCCTTTGTTCTTGTTTTCTTTTGTTTCACTCATAAGATTCCCTCAACTCTTTTGATGGCTCAACGGACAAAAAGCACCCCGACTCCACGGCGGCAACCCTTACGGCGCCCATCGCCTTCATGCGATCTTTGAGGAAAAAGGCACTTATTCCGGCCTGCTGTTGAAGGTTCGGTGCTCCATACCGCGGGCAGATAATCCACAAGACATGTTCCTTCTATGTGAAAAAAGAGGCAACGTCAAGTTTCATTGTTTTTCGCCGGCAGCGCGACCTGCCGGCATTGCCACGTCCTCACAGACAGCGGCCACGGCTTTGTGGAGCAACTGGGCGTCCGTAAAATGCTGCAACTGAATGGCCTTGGCCGGGCATTCGGCCACGCAGGCGCCGCATCCCTGACATTTGGCCGGATCGATATATGCAGACCGACGCACAGATGTCGTTGGGGTAACGACCACAGGGACTTCATAAGGGCAGGTGCGCACACAAGTGAGGCACACGGCGCATTTGGCCGAATCCACGACGGCGACCCGCCCCCCGACAAAGAGTTTGTCCTTGCTGAGCACCGTAGCGGCTCGTGCTGCGGCCCCTTTGGCTTGCGCGATGGATTCCTCGAGGAACTTCGGGCTATGGGCGAGGCCGCAAAGATAAAGGCCAGGGCTTGCGAAATCCAAAGGTCGGAGCTTGATGTGGGCCTCCATGAAAAACCCATCCGCGTCGGTGCTCAATTTAAACAGGCCTGCCAGATCCGCATTGGAACCCCTCGGCACGATGGCTGCACTCAACACCACAAGGTCGGCCCGGAGCCGGATGTTTTCCCGCAGGTTTTGGTCAAAGAGGCGAATGTGGACGGTGTCGTGCTCAAAGATTACCTCGGGTTTCTGTTCGGGCCGATAGCGGAAAAACCGGACCCCGGCTTCCCGCGCCTGTCTGTAGAGAAGCTCACGGGTTCCAAAGGTCCGAATGTCTCGGTAAAGAATCGAGACACGCGCCTCAGGGTTCTTTTCTTTTATCCGCAAGGCATTGGCCACCGCAGCGGTGCAACACACCCGGCTGCAATAGGGCCGCTCTTCGTCCCGTGAGCCAACACATTGGATCATGACCACATGAGACAAAGTTTGTGTGCCCTCGGTGGGGTCAGCCAGAATTTTCTGCAGCTGGAGCTGCGTGACCACGCGCTGATCCGTTCCGTAACCGTATTCCTTTGGCTGGTATTCTTCAGCGCCTGTGGCCACAATCAATGCGCCGTAATCCAGTGTCCGCTCGCCTTGAGGCGTTTGGACACGGCTGAGGAAATGCCCTGTGTGGCCCTCGAAGGACAGGATTTTCGCTTGGGTGAGGACCTCGATGTTCGGATGGTTCCGGACCGTTTCCATGGCGTGGGAAACGGCCCGGGTGATGTCGATCCCGCTGGGATGGTAACGCATCCAGGCGCGGGCTTGACCGCCGAGCTCGGGCTCCCGATCCACCAGATACGTCAGGAACCCTTGATCCGCCAGGTGGCGAGCTGCGGTCATCCCCGCCATGCCCCCTCCAACCACCAGGGCTTTTTGGGTGACGGCCACCGGCATTTCTTGCAGCGGTTCCAGGAAAAGGGCTTTTGCGACGGCCATGCGCACAAGGTCTTTGGCCTTTTCTGTCGCTTCGCTGGGTGTCGTGCCATGCACCCACGAACATTGATCCCGGATGTTGGCCATCTCAAAAAGATATTTGTTCACCCCGGCTTCCCGCAGGCATTCCTGGAACAAAGGTTCGTGGGTTCGAGGGGAACACGACGCGACGACAACACGGTTGAGGTTCTTTTCCTGAATAATCTTTTTGATTTTTTCCGTGGAATCCGTGGAACACGTGAACAGAAGGTTTTCGGCATGGACCACGTTGGGCAAAGAGGCGGCGTAAGCCGCTACCGCCTCCACGTCCACGACACCTGCAATGTTGATCCCGCAGTGGCAGACAAAAACGCCGATGCGAGGGATATCTCCTGGGAGGGAATGTTCTTGGACCATCACGGGCGGTGTCGTTCGGGTATGGCGGGCCGAAGCGAGCAAACATTGAGCCGATGCCGCCGCGGCGCTCCCTTGAGCCACGGTTTCGGGAATGTCTTTAGGATCTGTGCTCACTCCACAGGAAAACACTCCTGGTCGAGTGGTCTGCACGGGGTCTAGAGGGTCCGACAGGAGGAAACCAAACCGGTCGATTTCCACCCCAAGGCAGTGGGCCGTTTCCTTGGCGGCATCCGTCGGGGCAAGGCCCACCGAAAGGACCACCATGTCGAAGATCTCCCTTTGGAGCGAGTTGTTTTCATCCACATAGGAGATTTCCAGATGGTGGCCGTCAACGGTCTCTATGATGCGGCTGATCTGGCACCGGATGTAACGCACCCCGTGCTGCGATTGGGCTCTCTCCCAGTACCTTTCGAAACCCTTTCCCATGGCGCGGAGGTCGATGTAAAAAATGGTGGTTTCCACATCCGGTTCGTGATCTTTGGTGACAATGGCCTGTTTCGTGGCGTACATGCAACACACGCTGGAACAGTAATCCCGCCCGATGGACGCGTCCCGGGATCCCACGCATTGAATCCAGGCCATTTTTTTCGGGACGGCACCATCGCTGGGCCTGCGCACATGCCCGCCCGTCGGTCCGGAGGCTGCCAGAATCCTTTCGTATTCCAAGCTGGTGATGACATTGGGATAGCGGCCGTACCCGTATTCAGGTTTGGAGGCGGCATCAAAGGGCGCGAACCCACAGGCATACAGGATGGCCCCGACTTCCACAGTTTCTTCCCGGGGCTGCATGTTGTGGTCGATGGCTTGGGGCAAACACGCGTCCACGCACCGATAACATTCGCTGCACACGCCGCACTGAAGGCATCTTTGCGCTTCGGCCCGGGCGGTTTCTTCATCAAAACCCAACTGCACCTCTTGAAAGGACTGGGTGCGTTCTTTTGCATCCAACCGAGGCATCTCGTGACGAGGCGTTTTTCGGACCGGTTTTTCCGGGCACGGTGCTGTGCGCGAGCGAACCAAACGGCCGTCCCGCAAATCGACGCCCCGCAGATACCGGTCGATGGAGATGGCCACCTCTTTTCCGGCGGCGATGGCCTGGACGACGGTGGCCGGGCCGGAGGTCACATCCCCGCCGGCAAAAACACCCGCTCGATTGGTTTCGTAGGTCACCGGATCCACCACAAAGGTTCCCCAGCGGCTGATCACGGGACGGCTGTCTGGGTCCATGGCGTCAATGACGGCCGGATCGGTCATGAGACCCACCGCGGCGATCACCCCATCGATGTGCACCTGGAACTCGGACCCTGCCACCGGAATCGGGCGGCGGCGGCCGCTTTCATCTGCCTCGCCGAGCTCCATGCGGATGCATTCGATGGCGGTGACATGGCCTTCCGGATCGCCGTGGATAGCCACAGGCGCCGACAGAAAATGCATCTGGACACCCTCATGCAAAGCCTCTTCGATTTCTTCCGGATTGGCCGGCATTTCCTCTCGGCTCCTCCGGTAGAAGAGGTGGACCTCTTCCAAACCCAAGCGGACACAGGATCGGGCCACGTCCATGGCGCAGTTGCCGCCGCCGATCACCGCCACCTTGCGTCCGACCGGAGGTCTCTGGCCGGTGTTCAGCAATCTCAGAAAGCTCGTTCCTGTATAGACCTCCCGAAGGTTCTCCCCCGGGATGTTGAGCTTGAGATCCTTCTGGGTGCCGAGGGCGAGGAAGAAAGCCTCAAAGCCTTGTCGGCGGAGGTCTTCCAGTTGAAAGTCTTTTCCCAAAGCGGTGTTCGTGCGGATTTCCACCCCCAGTCGCTGGATATAATCGATTTCGGCTTTGAGCACATGGCGCGGTAGGCGGTATTCGGGGATGCCGTAGCGCAGCCAGCCGCCCGGTTCGGGCATCGCCTCGAAGATGGTGACACCATACCCCTCCAGCGCCAGATAATAAGCCGCCGTCAGGCCCGCCGGCCCGGCACCGACAATGGCCACCCGCCGCCCGTTGGGTTCTTTTTTGGGAGGCAATGGCCCCGGGCCTGCCTGGGCTTCCCAGTCGCAGACAAATCTTTTCAAGAAATCGATGGCGACGGGTTCGTCCACCGTTCCCCGGCTGCACACGGTTTCACACGGGTGATGGCAGACGCGGCCGCAAACTGCTGGCAAGGGATTGTCCTTACGGATGAGATCCAAAGCCTCTCGGTACCGCCCTTGGGCGATGAGGGCAATGTAGCCCTGGACACTGATTCCTGCAGGACAGGCGGCCTTGCAGGGGGCCATGCCTTTCTTGTCAATGGCGAAAGTGGAGGGAATGGCCTGGGGGAAATGGCGGTAGATGGCCTTTCGGGTGTCCAACCCCTGATTGAAGTCGGCAGGGAGTTCGATGGGGCAGACCTTCAGGCATTCTCCACAGGCCGTGCAGCGGTCTTCCAAGACGTAACGAGGTTCACGGCGCAGGGTGACCCGAAACCGCCCGGGTTCACCTTCCAACTCGGTCGCCGTGGTGCGGGTGAGGATGTCGATATTCGGGTGACTGGCCACTTCGATAAGCTTCGGGGAGATCATGCAGGTGGAACAATCGTTTGTCGGGAAGGTTTTGTCCAATTTGGCCATGTTGCCGCCGATGCTGATGTCCTTCTCCACCAAAAGGACTCGATAACCGCTGTTGGCCAAATCCAGGCTTGCCTGCATGCCGGCAATGCCGCCTCCGATGACCATGACCGAACCGTTAACGGATGGTGCTGATGCCATCTGAGCGCTCATGACGCCTCCCTGTCGCATTCAAAGCCGGTGTTCCAGCACGTAGGGGTGGTTGATAATCGTTCAATAACCTAAGGATGTGAGCACGGGCTCGGGGTTCACCATGTGTCGCTTCACCCAATCCAGAGCCTTGGTTTCCCCAAGGGCGAGGGCGATCAGGTCGGTGAAATAGAAAATGGGCATATTCAGGGGAAGCCGAAGCTCTTGGGCGACACGACCCTGATACAGGTCCAAATTGGCATGACACATCTGGCAGGAGACGACCATGCAGTTGGCACCCTGATCCACGGCCCTTCGGAAGAGCTTCCCGACCAGCGCGGTGACCAGGTCCGGTCGGGCCACAGCATGACTGGCGCCGCAACAATCGGTCTTGAACGGCCAGTCGAGCACTTCAACCCCAACCAATTCCATCAGCTGCTCCATGTTCGTGGGGTTTTCCCAGGCTCGAGCGTCGGTGATTTTAGGTGGGCGATTGACCATGCACCCGTAATAGCAGACGGCTCGCAGGCCTTTTAAGGGGCGGACCACGCGCCGTTGGATGGCTTCCAGAATTTCAGGGCGACAAAAGTACTCCACGAGATCCCAGACCTGCACGTTGAGTTCTTTTCCGACGGGAGCATCCCCGGAAGCCTTTTTCTTCAAAGCCTTTTCCGCCGCTTTCAATCGGTTGAAGCACAAAGCACACGGCGCGGTGAGGTCTGTGAGGCCCTGCTGTTGGGCCAAAATCAGGTTGCGGGCCGGCAGTTCGATGGACAGCTCGTGATCCAGGCTGTGCGCCGCCGTAGCCCCGCAGCAGTTCCAGTCGTCCAGCTCCACAAGGTCGATTTCCAGCAGGTGACAGAGTCCCTCGATGGACGCCGCGTAATCCCGCGCGGTACCCTCCAACGAACATCCGGGATAGTAACCCACAGTAGGCATACCCTCTCCTTCGCTTCAGATCAGCATGAGGACCTTTGGCCCGCTTCGCGGCTCGGCATATGGGTCTTGTCGAAGAGTCCACGAACCTCCTCAACGTTTCGGATGCCTTTGGGCCGCAAAGGCAATCGGCCACGGCGCCAGAGGGCCAGGCCGAGGCGGATCTCGTCCCACAGCGTGCCGTCGGCAAGTTTTGCTTTCCACGCCCCACTGGAGAGCATGTAGCGTTGCAGGAGTCCGGTTTCGAAAACGCGGCCTCGTCGACGGATATCATCGAGGAAAGTTTTATGAAAAGCGTAAGTGAAGTTGTGCGAAGGCTGGATCAACCCCCTGGCGTGGGCTTGTTGTTTCAGGTAGTCCATCAACCCTGCAATGTCGATGTCATTGGGGCATCGTGTGGTGCACGTCTCGCAGGACGAACACACCCAGATGGTTCGGCTCGAGAGAACCTTTTCCTCGAGGCCCAGCAGCAGGTAGCGCACGATTTGATCCGGATAGTGATCCATGGCGAATGTCAGAGGACACCCGCTGGTGCACTTGCGGCACTGGTAGCAGAGCTCCGGCTTGATGCCGCTTAAAGCCGAAACTTGATCCGTCACGTCATAGTTCGGTTCCAGGTAGACCACAGCCTCGACTGCTTCCATCGCGCACCTCCCGACAAAAAAAGAGAACGGGACATCCGTCCCGTTCTCGACAGGGGAACACGCCACCGTTTCCGGCGGCGCCACGATTCATAGACAAGCTCACATCAAGGCGCGAGAAACTCCGCCACAAGCTGATCCCACTTGAGATGCGCCACACTGCCATAGATGTCCTCGACCACCTCACCACCGGTTGCGGCCAGAGGAAGTTCGCTCTCCGGGGCCACCAAAGCTTCCAATCGGTGCACTTCAGCGCTGAGCCAGGCTCGGGCGGCCTGATCCGTGTAGAGTTCCGCCAGATCTTTCTTGATCCGGCGCGGTTCGACAACGATCAGCCAACCCTCTCCATAGGGATCGTCCTTGATCAGCTGTGGATCTTCCACGGCTCTGTGGTTCACCGTAACGACCACACCATCCGCGGGGGCCACCAAGGGCGCGATTTTCTCTTCCCGCCGGAATGTCCACGCCGCTTTGTTTCCTTCTACATGGACACCCAACTTAGGAAGCCGAACATGAGTGATGTATCCTAACAAGTGCATGGTGAAATCATCAACACCAAAACGCACTAACCCTCCATGCTCGACCCGAGCCCAGGTGTGACGCGGGTGGTAATAATAGCCCTCAGCCACGCGAAATCCGGAGACCATCTCAATCTTCGGGGCGCCGATGAGTTCCGTCATGCTGCGATGTTCCAGCATTTGATCGAATTCGCACGTGGCGCATTCATAGGCGTTGCCGCAATAACGCACCGGGACTCGCCCCGTGAGCATATGCCGGCATTCCTTCTGACTGTAGGTTTTTTCTTGATACCCAGATCGCCAGGCATGAAAATGCGGATCTCCGGCTTCCAACCTTTGAGACATGGCTTTATCAAAGGCGCACGAGAGGCAGTCGTAGGCGTTGTCGCACAGCTTGAAATTGATGACACCGGCCTTCATCCACACACAGGGGTGGTCACCCTCGAGACCGAAGACACGGACTTTGGCTTTTTTGTCGTGGATCGATTGCACCTTCATGATGGACCCTCCTTTCCGGGGTGTTGAGTCACTCCCTTGATGAGCATGGATCATGCCAGTTGTGGAACAAAAAGGGGGATGATCACAGATTCATGAGAAAAAATAATGAGTTAAAAACTCATGCGAGCCATCCTCAGGGAAGGGTGTCCCGTGGACCGTGCGGGGTGGCTATGGGAATAAACAACACCCTGTTGTTTTTTTAGACATCTTCCAGTGCCGGCCCGATCCCGCAAGAGGGCGGTACGGGCTGGGCTGCGTGCGGAGGAAGCCTCATGAAAGGCCATGGCAAAGATCGGCCTATGCGCATTGCGGTCATTGGCGGAGGCCGGCGGTGCAAAGCGCTTTTGGAAATGATGGATGAGCGGCGCTTTCCGGACCTTCAGGCGCAGATCGTCGCCGTAGCCGATCCCAATGAGGAAGCCGTGGGCGTGCAGCGGGCCCGAGCCATGGGCATTTTTGTGACCAAGGACTACAAGGATTTCTATCAGATTCCGGATCTGGATTTGGTCATCCAGTTGACCGGCAAGGAAGAACTGCTCGAAGATTTTATCAAGCACAGTCCCGCCAAGGTGAGAGTGCTGGAAGCGGCCATTTCCCGCCTTTTTGGAGACATCATTCGGTTTCAGGAAGAATCCCTTTTACGTGAGCGCCAGTTGGAGCTTGTGGAAGGCATTGTGGAGAGCATGTTTTCCAGCATTCGGGACCGGGTTTTGATCCTGCAGCCCGACCGCAAGATTGTGGATGCGAACCGGGCGTTTTTGGATTGGGTGGGCATCAGCAAGGACGAAATCCTTGGGAAATTCTGCTACCAGATTTCGCACCGCACATTGGACCCCTGTGATTTGAAGGACGCTCATTGCCCCATGGAAGAATGCCTCCAGACGGGCAGCACAGGCCATGCCATTCACGAGCACTACGATCGGAACAACGAAGTGAGATATTGTGAGATCACCACGGTGCCCCTGAAAAGCCCATATGGAGCCGTAGAACTCGTCTTGGAAATTCAAAGAGACATCACGGACGAGCTGGAGCAAAAACTCGAACAGAAGACCCAGGCGCTCAAGAGGGACCTGGCCCGCCTCATCCATGAAGACAAGATGATTGCCCTGGGAAAATTGGTGGCCAGCGCCGTGCACGAGATCAACAATCCCCTTTCCGGCATCCATGCCTTGGCCCGCTTGATGCGCCACCAACTGGAAGAGGGGCTGTCGAAAGTCGATATCCATCAGTTCAAGTACTATCTCCAGCTCATCGACACGGAGTCGGCGCGATGCAGCTCCATTGTCTCCAACCTCTTGTCTTTTGCCAGGCAGCAGAAGTTGGAGCGTCGGCCCTTCAACGTGAACAAGGTGATGCAGAACGTGATTTTATTGAGCCGACACCGGATGGAGCTTCAGCATGTGGCATTGAAGTTGGAAATCGAAGAACCGTTGCCGGATGTGGAAGGGGATCCAGGGCAAATCCAGCAGTGTTTTATCAACCTCATCTTCAACGCCATGGAAGCCATGCCCGAGGGGGGGCAACTGACGATCCGGACAGCGCTGGATGCCGATCGCCATGCGATCCGCGTGGAGGTGGAAGATACTGGCGTCGGGATTCCCAAAGAACTCATGTCCCAGATATTTGAGCCTTTTTTTAGCACCAAGAGCCAAGATAAGGGCGTAGGCCTTGGTCTTTCCGTCGTCTATGGTATCGTGAAGCAACATCGTGGGACCATCTATGTGAAGAGCGAGGTGGGAAAAGGCTCGTGCTTCATTGTGCGTTTTCCCATCGCATCGGAAACCTCGGACGAAAAGCGGGAAGCCTGATGGCGGGGCGTTTCAAAATCCTTGTGGTGGACGATGAACTCATTGTCCGGGAATCTTTGATCGGTTGGCTCAAGAAGGGGGGCTACCAGGTGGAGGCCGCTTCGGGAGGCCAAGAAGCCGTCGAACGTCTCGACAGGGCCGGTTACGATTTGGTTTTTCTTGACATTAAGATGCCGGACATGAGCGGCCTCGATGTGCTGAAACTGATCAAGCAACGCTATCCTGGCACCATGGTGGTCATGATCACAGCGTACGGTTCGGTGGAGAGCGCTGTGGAAGCCATGAAGTTGGGTGCCAACGATTATCTCATGAAACCTTTCGAACCCGAGCAGTTGGCGCTGCTCGTGGAAAAACTCCTTCAGCACAAAAAACTCATTGACGAAAACATCCTTCTGCGGGAGCAGATGGCCACAGCGGCCGTCGAACGCTACCATGACATGATCGGCGTGTCCCCGGCCATGCAGGCTCTCTTCCAGATGGTGGAGCAGGTGGCAGCCGTGGATTCTCCGGTGCTGATCAAGGGGGAGACAGGGACTGGCAAGGAACTGGTGGCCAAGGCCATTCATGCGCGCAGCTCTCGGCGGTACGGCCCCTTTATTGCCATCAATTGTGGGGCTTTTACGGAGAGCCTTTTGGAAAGTGAACTTTTCGGTCATGAGGTGGGCTCTTTTACGGGGGCGGTCAAGGCCAAAAAAGGCCGCCTGGAACTCGTGCGCGGCGGTACGCTGTTCCTGGACGAAGTGGGTGAGATCCCGATGAAAATGCAGGTGGATTTGTTGCGCGTTCTGGAGGAGCGGCGCATCCATCGGGTGGGCGGCACCAGGGACATCCCTGTGGATTTCCGGCTCATTTCCGCCACGCACAAGGATCTCAGCAAGGCCATGGAAGAAGGGTATTTCCGACGGGATTTCTATTTTCGGTTGAACGTGGTGGAGGTGGAAGTGCCCCCGCTGAGGGCCCGCCGCGAAGATATTCCGCTTTTGGCCGATTTCTTTTTGCGGCGATTTCGCAAGGAGACCAACAAACCTGTAGAGGGTTTGGACAAAAAAGCTCTGGAACTCCTGTGTGCCTATGAATGGCCCGGCAACGTGCGGGAACTGGAAAACGCCGTGGAGAGGGCTGTGGTTTTGGCCAAGGGACGGGTCCTGACGGAAGACGATTTCGCCTTTTTGAAGCGGATCGTTGGAACTGTGGAGCCGCAATCCCTGGAGGAGATGGAAAAACTCCATATTCAACGCATCTTGAACCTGTGTCAGGGCAATATCAGTCAGGCCGCACGGATTCTCAAGATCAACCGGACGACCCTTCACCAAAAAATCAAGAAGTACAAACTGCAGGGGAACGCGTGAAGGCCGCCGAAGACGGTGAGGGGTTGGCGAGGGATCATGGGCTTCATGCCGCGATCGGCGTCGTGCCCTTGGGTGACGTGGGGGAGGCGGCGGTGCGCATCGTGGTGGCCAACCTTCAAGCCGTCTTGGGCTTGGCGACGGACATGCTGGAACGGCGGGCCGTCCCGGAGGCGTGTTATGTGTCGGATCGCCGCCAGTACGATGCCTCCAGGCTCATCGCGGCTTTGAATGAATGGAGCGCCCCCCTGCCTTACCGCAAGATTGTTGCGGTGGTGTCCGTGGATTTAGGCGTGCCCATCCTCCGATTTGTTTTTGGAGAGGCGCAGTTGGGGGGACGATGCGCAGTGGTGTCCGGCTTCCGGTTGCGCCGCAACCCGGACGGCACGGACGTGGGCTTGGATCAGTATTACGAGCGGTTGGCCAAGGTGGCCCTGCACGAAGCGGCTCACACCTTGTCGCTTTTTCATTGCGACGACCCTCGCTGCCTCATGCATTTCGCCTCGACGGTTCAGATCCTGGACCGGATTCGTCTCTTTTTCTGCCCGCGCTGTGCATTTATTTTGAAAGAGGCCAAGAGGGGCCTGGCTGAGCCCGGTTTTTCGTAAAAGAACACAGAGGCGCCCAGTCTCCTTGACAATAAAAAACCCATTGGCTATAGCTTGATCTGTGAAAATTGTCTCATTGCCTGCGCCCTAAACGCCATCGGTGACGACCCCATGATGATAGGAGGCGGCGCCGGGGCCGCATCCCACGGCGAGTTTTCGATGAGTGACTTTGAACCCAGGATTGTGGCTTTTTGTTGCATGTATTGAGCCTACACGGCAGCGGACCTGGCAGGTTCGATGCGGCTCAACTATCCCCCCAATGTGCGGATTGTCAACGTCCCATGCACAGGCCGGGTGGACATGATCCATCTGCTCAAGGCCATTGAGACGGGGGCGGACGGCGTTTACGTGGCGGGATGCATGGAAGGTGAATGCCATTTCCGCACTGGCAACCTTAAAGCCAAGCGGCGGGTGATGGCGGTGAAGAAGATATTGCAGGAGGTGGGTTTGGAGCCGGAGCGGGTGGAGATGTTCAACGTCTCGGCCTCAGACGGGCCCCGGTTTGCGGCTATCGCAAGAGAAATGACGGAGCGGATTCGAAACCTCGGCCCCAGTCCTTTGCGGAATGCCGAGGAATGCCTTTCGTGGATGGAGGTCGCCCAATAGGCGGATTTGGGGAAAACACCAAGCCAGCGCGCAATAGGGGTGCGGACGCACGTGGCCCGCATCACGGGTGTGGGACTAGTCCGCGGGGGTTACGCCTCGGCGGACGCGGCAAGGGAGGGAAGAGTTTATGGTTGTTGCCGAAAGGAAACCCATCGAGGAGATCCTTGCGATGGTGGCCGACTTCAAGAAGGTTCTCTTGGTCGGCTGCAAGGGTTGCGTGACGGTCTGTTGTGCCGGAGGCACAAAGGAAGTGGGCATTTTGGGCTCCGCGCTTCGGATCGCCAGGAAAAAACAAGGCCACCCGTTGGAGGTGGTCGAGCACACGTTGGAACGCCAGTGCGACCCCGAATATGTGGATCAACTGGCCCCCATGCTCAAGGACAACGGGTTTGATGCGGTGCTGTCCATGGCCTGCAGCGTCGGTCCGCAGTTCATCGCCAAAAGGTACACCATCCCCGTCTATCCCATGCTGAACACCACCTTCATCGGCGGGGCTTTGGAACACGGCGTCTGGGCGGAGTTTTGCCAGTCGTGCGGCAATTGCATCATCCACAATTTCGGCGGGCTCTGTCCCATCGCGCGCTGCTCCAAGAGCCTCATGAACGGCCCGTGCGGTGGTTCCGCCAACAAGAAGTGCGAAGTCAGCCCAGAGATCGACTGCATTTGGCATTTGATCTATGACCGCATGGTGGAGCTCGGGCAGCTGGAAAAGCTTCGACCGGTGTTTCCCATCAAGGATTGGTCCACGAGCCGTGACGGAGGACCCCGCAAGATCGTCAGGGAGGATTTGAAGCTATGAAAGCCGGAAGTAACCTTGAAAAAATTTTCACCCAAGGGCATTTTGCGGTCACGGGTGAGTTGGGTCCTCCCCGCGGCGCCTCGGTTGAAGTCATCGAAAAGAAGGCCAGTCATCTGCGCGGGGTGGTGGATTCCATCAACGTGACGGACAATCAAACCTCAGTGGTCCGCATGTCCAGCGTGGCCGTGTGCAAGCTGTTGGTGGACATGGGCCTGGAGCCCAACTTGCAGATGGTCTGCCGGGACCGCAACCGCATTGCCATGCAAAGTGACCTGCTCGGGGCGTATGCTTTGGGGATTCGCAATGTGTTGTGCCTTTCCGGGGACCATAACCGCTTTGGGGATCACCCTCAGTCCAAAAACGTCTTCGACGTGGATTCCATGCAGTTGATCAGCATTGTGAAAAAGCTTCGGGATGAAGGCAAGATGCTGAGCGGGCAGGAACTGGAGGGAGTTCCGAAATTTTTCATCGGGGCGGCCGCCAATCCCTTTGGCGATCCCTTTGAATTCCGCGTGACACGTTTGGCCAAGAAAATCGACGCCGGGGTGGATTTTATTCAAACCCAATGCATCTACAATATGGAAAAGTTCCGCAAGTATATGCACATCGCCCACGAGGAAGGCCTCACCGAAAAATGTTACATCATGGCGGGCATCACCCCGCTGAAATCCGTGGGCATGGCCCGGTACATGGCCAATTTCGTCCCAGGTCTCGATGTGCCCGATTACTACATCGAGCGATTGAAAGGTGTGGACAAGAAGAAACAAGCAGACGAAGGGATCAAGATCGCGGTGGAACAGATCCAGGAAGTCCGGGAAATTCCCGGTGTCAAGGGAATCCACCTGATGGCCATTGAATGGGAGCACAAGGTGCCTGAAATCCTCGAGGCAGCAGGCCTGCTGCCGAGACCGACCGTCAACTGAAAACGCCTTCGGGCGGCGACGGACAAAAGGTGGAACGATCGTTCCACCTTTTTTTGTTTGTCCGTTGGCCGGACGGCCGAGGACCGGTTGACACAAAGGGCTCCTCACGACTACGATAACGCGCCTTCCCGCACGGAGGCGATGCGAGAATGCCAAAGGAGGATTTCCTCATGGGACTGACGGTGGCCTTTGGAGGCAAAGGCGGCACGGGCAAGACAACCCTCGCCGGCCTTCTCATTCGATACTTGATCGAAAAAGGGATGAAGCCTGTCTTGGCTGTGGATGCGGACTCCAATGCCAACCTCAACGAGGTGCTGGGCGTGCCTTTGGCCGAGACCCTTTCGGAAGCTCGAGAAATGATGAAAAAGGACGTCCCGACGGGCATGACCAAGGACATCTTCATGGAGATGAAGATGGAACAGGCCCTCGTTGAGGGAGATGGTTTTGACCTCATCGCCATGGGCCAGCCGGAGGGACCGGGGTGCTATTGTGCCGCCAACAACCTGCTCGCCAGTCTTCTGGACCGACTGATGAAAAATTATAAGTACCTGATCATTGACAACGAAGCCGGCATGGAACATTTCAGCCGCCTCACCCAAAAGGACGTGGATGTGCTGGTTCTGGTCTCCGATCCCAGCCGGCGGGGTTTGACGGCGGCCTGCCGGATTGCGGAACTGGTGGACAGCCTCCCCATGAGGGTGGGTAAGAAGATCTTAGTGGTCAACCAAGTCCAGGAGCCGCCGACGCATTGGCCTGACGAGGTCCTGAAGATGTTTTCCAATGGAGCCATCTACACCATGCCCGCGGATCCACTTCTGGCTCAATTCGACAGAGAGGGGAAACCCACAAGCCAACTCCCCCAGGATTCCAAGATGGTTCAATCCGCGTGGGCTCTTTTTGACAGCATCGTGCAAGACGTCCAAAAAACCGGATGATTGGGCTGAGGCGTTCAAGGAGGGCCATGAGATGATCGCCGTTCAACAAGCGTTGCTGAGTGTCACGGATAAGACGGGCTTGGTGCCTTTCGCGCAGGGGTTGAGGCGCCACGGGGTCCGGTTGTTGTCCACGGGAGGGACCGCGAAAGTGCTCATGGAGGCCGGGGTGCCCTTGCGGGAAGTCTCCGAATACACCGGTTTTCCGGAAATGCTGGACGGACGGGTCAAGACGCTGCAGCCCAAAATCCATGGGGGTATCCTGGCCATGAGGGACCGGCCTGAGCACATGGAAACGTTGGCGGCCCACGGGATCGAACCCATCGACATGGTGGTGGTGAATCTTTACGCCTTTGAGAAAACGGTTTCCACCCCCGGATGTCGTTTCGAGGATGCCATTGAAAACATTGACATTGGAGGTCCGGCGCTCATCCGAGCCGCCGCGAAAAACCATGCCCATGTGGTGGTGGTGACGGATCCCCAGGACTATGATGGGATTTTGCGGGAAATGGATGCCAATGCGGGGAAGGTTTCCGAGGAAACCCGACTGAGGTTGGCAGCTAAAGCCTTTTGCCTCACCCATCGATATGATGGGGCGATCTGCCGGTATCTCGAAAGTCGATAGGGTAAGACATAGAGATTTTCAGAAATTTCGTGGATCTGACAAGCGGGGACCTCCCCGCTTTCGTGTTCCTGATCCTTTAGCCTGCGGGGAAAAGTTCCATGAAAATACTCGTTGTGGGAAGCGGCGGCAGGGATCATGCCATTGCGTGGAAATTCGCTCAAAGCGACAGGGTCAAAAAGGTTTATGTCGCCCATGGGAACGCAGGCATTTCGTTAACGGCCGAATGTGTGGAGGCGCAGACCCCTGAGGCCATTGCGGATTTTGCGGAACAGGCGGGCATTGACCTGACCTTCGTGGGTCCGGAAAAACCCCTGTCGGCGGGCATTGTCGACCTTTTTGAAAGCCGCGGTCTGCCCATCATCGGACCCGATCGTCGAGCGAGCCGTCTGGAGTCCAGCAAATGCGACACCAAGATCATGCTCCAAGAGCTGGGGATTCCGGTGCCCGAATTTGCTGTTTTTTCAGACCCAGAGGCGGCGCGCGCCTATGTGCGTTCCGTGGGCTATCCTGTGGTGGTCAAGGCCGATGGGCTCGCGGCAGGCAAAGGCTCTTTGGTGTGCGACGACGTGGCCGATGCGGAAGCTGCCATCCACGATATCATGGAAGCCAGAATTTTCGGAGATGCCGGATCCCGGGTGGACATTGAAAAACGCCTGTACGGAAGGGAATTGTCGTTCTTTTGTTTTTCCGACGGCTACAGCCTTGTGCCCATGGTGGCCGCCCAGGACTACAAGCGTGCCTTTGACGACGACCAAGGAAAAAACACGGGGGGAATGGGTTCCTACTCACCTCATCCCTGGCTCGACGAAGAACTTGTTCGCACCATCATGAACCGGGTGGCCGAACCTTTGATCGAAGGGATTCGGGAAAAGCACGGAATTCTCTACCGGGGCATCCTTTACCTGGGGTTGATGCTGGTGCAAGAAGCTTCGGGAATCACCCCTTACGTGCTGGAGATCAACATCCGGCTGGGAGATCCGGAGGCGCAGGTGATTCTGCCTCGGCTGGAAACAGACTTGGTGGACGTTTGCGAAGCCATCCTGGCTGGACGGCTTCGTGATGTGCCACTGCGGTGGGATCCCCGCTACCGCTTGTGTTTGATTGCCGTCAGTGGCCGCACCAAGGGGAAAAAGGGCTGGTATAAGGGTTATCCGGACCGCTATAAAATCGGGGTGCCCATTTACGGCCTGGATCAAGTCGACCCCGGGTGTTTGGTTTTTCATTCGGGCACGGAATGGGGGGAAAACGGCACGCTGATCACTTCCGGGGGAAGAGTGTTCGGCATTGTGAGTTCAGGGGAAACGCTGGCTGAGGCTCGAGCCCTCGCCTATCAGGAGATGGAAAAAGTCCGCTTTGAAGGGATGTACTACAGGAAAGATATTGGCAAGGACTGAAAAATCGGACGAGGATCGCCCTGTTGAAGCTCGGGCGGGGCGCCTTTTCAGTCCAAAGGCAAATGTGCTCCACGATTTTTCTGAGAGACGGGCAGGGTTGAGGACGGTCGGGACGGCGCGCGGTCCGACGGAACCCAAGAGCCGTGAAGGTCCAGGGGATTCCGGTGGCCCTAAGGATAACGGCTGGACGAGGTAAGGAGGGAAAATGGCGCAAGGAAAACCTATAGTGGGCGTGTTGATGGGAAGCGATTCGGACCTTCCCGTGATGGAAGGGGCTTTCGAGGTGCTCCGAAGGTTTCAGGTCCCCTTTGAAGCGGCAGTGCTTTCAGCGCATCGGACTCCGGAGCGCGCGGCCCAGTACGCCGCAACGGCGCTGGAGCGCGGTCTCAAGGTGATCATTGCTGCAGCCGGGTGGGCTGCGCACCTTGCGGGGGTGCTGGCCTCCAAAACGACGCTCCCCGTCATCGGTGTACCGGTGGACTCGTCTCCCTTGCAGGGGATGGATGCGCTGTTGTCGACCGTGCAGATGCCTCCTGGCATTCCGGTGGCGACCATGGCCATCGGAAAAGGCGGCGCCCGCAATGCGGCTCTTTTTGCCGTGCAGATTTTGGCTTTATCGGATGCGGCTTTGGCGGAAGCCCTCAAACGATACAAGTCGGAGATGGCCGAAGACGTCTTGGCCAAGAATCAGAAAATCGATGCGTCCATAAGGGTTCAAGGACTTCCATGAGCGTTTTTCGGCGATGGCTCTGCCCCATGGAGCCCGTGCCCCAGGATTTAAAGGAGGTGCTCGGCCGAGGTGGGGTGATCATATACCCTACGGAGACCGTCTACGGACTGGGTGGGAATCCCTGGATCCCCGGCGTTGTAGAAAGGATTTACTCCATCAAAGGGCGCTCACCGGGCAAAGCACTTCCTCTCATTGCGGCGGATGCGGACATCGTTCGGGAATGGGTGGTCTGGCGATCTGATCCCTTGGATCGGCTCGCGGAGCGGTTTTGGCCGGGTCCCTTGACCTTGGTTTTGCAAGCCTCCGCTCACGTGCCCAAGAGCCTCCAGTCGGTGGATGGGACTATCGCCGTTCGTGTGAGTTCCCATCCCGTGGCAGGGATGCTCGCCAGAGCGTGTGGAGGGTGGATTGTGGCCACCAGCGCCAACCTTTCCGGGGAACCGTCGGTGTCGGACCCGCAAGCGCTCCCTCCGGATCTGTTGGGCTCGGTGGACGGGCTTGTGGACTGCGGGCCGCTTCCCCCTTCTCCTCCATCAACCCTGGTGGCCGTGCGGTTTCACCAGGAACGGTTTTCATGGAAGATTCTTCGGGAAGGGGCGGTTTCCCGTACAACTTTGTCTTTATTTTTCGGCGCGGCCCAATAGGGACGCCGGTGGAGGCACTTTGATTTCCTGGCTTGTCTGCCTGCTCTTGGTCTTGGGGGCTCTTTGTGGACTTGGATGGAGCTTGGCCCGAAAATGGCGGAAAAACCCAGGAGGGCCGAGGCGTGTCGTCCTGACAGGCGGGGGTACGGGCGGCCATGTGAACCCCGCGTTGGCCATTGCCGAGGCGATCAAGAGACGGGAGCCGGACGCCCGTTTCCTCTACGTCGGTGTGGCCGGCAAGGCGGAAGCTGTCATTGTCAAACGGGCGGGACTGCCTTTGGAGTTCGTTTCTTCCCGGGGGCTTCCCGGGTTTCGACCGTCACTGGCTTTATTGCGTTTCCTGGTCGCTCTGGCGTGGGGAATCCTGCAATCCATCGGCATTTTGGCCCGATTCCGACCTCATTGGATCATCGCCACCGGGGGATATGTGAGCGCCCCGATCGTGACGGCAGGCCTCATCCTCAGGGGGTTACGCATCGCGCCGGTCGACGTGTTCATTCATGAACAGAACAGCGTCCCTGGGCAGATGAACCTCCTTCTGGGGCGCTACGCCACTCGAGTCCTCCTCACCTTTCCTCAAACTCTGGCCTATTTTCCCAAAAACGGGGCCGTGGTGGGCTATCCGGTGCGCCACTCCATCCTCGAGATCCCCAAGGAGGAAGCGCGGCAAAGACTGCCTTTCACCATCCCGGAAGGGCGCAAGGTGGTCTTTATCTTCGGTGGTTCTCAAGGGGCGAGAACCATCAACCGGGCCGTGGTGGAGGCTTTGGCCGTTCTGGCGTTGCATCGGGATCGGCTTTTTGTCATTCACGGCATGGGGTTGGCCGCCTCGGAAGACTACAACGCCGTACAGGACACCGAAACCCTCTTGCGGCAACGCTATGGCGAAGACATTCTGGCTTCGTTTGCGGATTTCTATTACCGCCAGGACTACTTCCATAACATTGCGGAAATCTATGCGGTGAGCGACTTGGTCGTGTGCCGGAGCGGAGCGGGGAGCCTCAATGAACTCGCCCGATTGGGGAAGCCCTCGCTGTTGATCCCCAAAGCCAATCTTCCCGGCGATCACCAGGTCATGAACGCACGGGCCATGAAGCGGGCTCGCGCCGCCGAAGTGCTCTTTGAGGACACGGTGGTGGAAGGAGGGAGTTTGTGCGATCGCATCGACGGCGCGTATCTGGCCGCCAAGATCTTGGATCTCCTTGCCGATGAGGTCAAGCTCGCCGAAATGTCCGAACGATGCCGCCAATTTTTCAGAAAACAAGCGTCGGCGAGAATTGTGAGCGAGCTGTATGGGGACCACGCTTTCGACAACGGGTGGACATCCTCCAGCGTGGACTCTTTTCCTCCTCTTCTGTCCAACCACCAGCTGCTGCGGCGTCTCCAAGGTGCCTATGAGGCTAATCCGCAGCACTACGATCCCGAGCAGGTTCCCGGTATTGCAGAAGATCTGGCCTATTACCGATATCGGGCCGCGGCGCTGCTGGTACAGCCGGCGTGGGCCGCGCGCAATCTGGGCGTCAAGCTCATCGGCTTGACCCGATACCATGAAAAGACGGCGACCTTGATCCACATGCTTTACGACCGCACGCCGGCTTCAAAACTTGAACGTCTCTTCGGAGGCGATTACAGGCAGGTGGGGTTTATTCGCCGCAACGCCGTCATGGCCTTGATGGTGTTGAACCGGTTGGATCGAGCGGTGGAAGACGTGCTCATGGAGGCCATGGAAGATCCGTATTACGAGGTGAGGGCTCAGGCCTGCCGAGCCGCGTCCCATTTCGGGAGACATTTGGCCGGGAAAGAACGCTGGCTCAAGGTGCTGGTGAAAAAACTCGAGGATCGGTGTTTTGAGGTCAAGGTCGAAGCGGCGCGCGCTTTGGGGGAGGTGGGCACTGATGGTCGGGCTTTGGAGGCGCTCTTGAGTCTCGGGGAAGCCTTCCACTGGCAGGTGCGCAACGCCGCTCTGATGGGCGTGCGCAGACTCATGGAACGGCAGGTCATCTGGCCGTGTGAAGAGCTCTTGCAGCGGCTGGACCAGTTTATCCTGACCGCCCCTGACTTTCGGCCTCATTTTGTCATCCGTGAAAACTACAATGCGGTGCGGCAGTTGTGCCGACGGGCCGGGACAGCCGCGCCCACCGGCGGACGGGCCGAACCTGGAGCCGTTGTCGGGAAACACGCATGATCTACGAATTGGCGAATTTTGTCCTAGATACCTGGCCAGCTTTGTCCTTTCTGCGTTTGATCAATTATTTGACCTTCAGAGCCATCATGGCGGCCCTTACCGCCGCGGCCTTCATGTTTATCTTCAGTCGGCGATTCATCCTATACGTGCACCGGCGGGGTTTCCAGGACCAACGGCGGGAAACGGGCTTGTCGACTCACGACAAGAGCGGCACACCCACCATGGGCGGTGTGTTGATTGTAAGTGCCGTGGTTTTTTCCATGGGACTCTGGGGCAACTGGGGGAACGCTTTTCTATTGTGGCCCATAATCGCCATGCTGTGGCACGCGCTCATGGGTTTTGCAGACGATTATCGAAAAATCGTCAAAAAAAGCGGCAACCGGGGCTTGTCGGAGAGGACGAAACTGGCCCTGCAGAGCTTGTTCAGCGCGGGATTCGCGTGGATCATGGTGGGTCCACTGTCGCCCATTGGCCCGGAGATGGCGGTGCGGATCTACATTCCGTTTGTCAAGGTTCCCGTATTGACCCTGCACCCGATCCTGTACGCCCTCTTTATTTTTCTTTTCGTCATTTTTGTTTCCAACGCCGTCAACATCACCGACGGGCTGGACGGGTTGGCCATCACTCCTTCTTTGTTCGTCATGGGGGTTCTTGGGGTTTTTGCCTACGTCCAGGGAAACACGATCTACTCGGCCTATCTTTTCTACCCCTATCTCAAAGGGGCCGGGGAATTGACCGTGTTCGGAGCGGCCTTTATGGGTGCCGGGCTGGGATTTCTTTGGTACAACGCCTATCCTGCGCAAATCTTCATGGGCGACACCGGATCTCTGGCCATTGGAGGCACAGTGGCCGTGGTCTCGGTGCTGCTCAAGCAGGAATTTTTGTTTCCGATCCTGGGTGGGCTATTTGTGGCCGAAGCCTTGAGTAGTCAGATTCAGGACAAAATCGGGGTTCGTTGGCTGGGGCGCCGCCTCTTCTATCGCGCGCCCCTGCATCACGATTTGCAGCATCGCGGCATTGCGGAAACCAAGGTGGTCATCCGCCTGTGGATCATTTCCGGGCTTTTGGCCCTCGTCGCCCTGGCGACCCTCAAAATTCGTTAATTCACCGAGCGGGCCTCTTCTCCGGGATCTTACGCCCGACGCAATCGTAATGAAACCCTAAAGCCTTCATCTGCTCGGGTTCGTAAACATTGCGCAAATCCACGAAAATGGGCTCCCGCAAAAGGGTTTTGATCCGGGCGAGATCCAGAGCCCGGTATTCGTTCCATTCCGTCAGCAGCACCACGCAGTGGGCCCCGTGGCAGGCGTCGTAGGGCGAAGAGCAATAGACGACTTCGGGAAGGTGCTTGGCGGCCTCTTTCATGGCCTGCGGGTCATGGGCCCGAACCACGGCTCCGTGCTCCATCAGGGCCGGGATGATGGTCAAGGCCGGGGCCTCCCGCATGTCATCTGTTTCCGGCTTGAAGGCCAGACCCAGGACGGCGACGGTTTTCCCCGCCTCCGAGCCACCAAGGGCTGCCCGGATCTTGCGGACCATTCGGGCTTTCTGGGCCGCGTTGACTTCCACGACGGCTTCCACGATGCGGCAGGCCACACCGTGCTCCTGGGCGATTCTGAGCAGGGCCAGGGTGTCTTTGGGGAAACAGGAGCCGCCGTAACCCGGCCCGGGGTGGAGAAACTTGCGGCCGATTCGACCATCCAGCCCCATACCCTTGGCCACGGCGTGGACGTCAGCACCCACCTCTTCGCATAGATTGGCCATTTCGTTGATGAAGCTGATCTTTGTGGCCAAGAACGCATTGGAGGCATACTTAATGAGTTCCGCGGTTTCAATAGTGGTGACCACAAAAGGGGTTTCAATGAGATACAAGGGGCGATAGATGGCTCGGAGCCGCTCTTCGGCCCGGGGACTCTCGACCCCGAGGACGACCCGATCGGGGCGCATAAAATCGGCGATGGCTGCCCCTTCCCTCAAAAACTCTGGGTTACTGGCCACATCGAAATCGGCTTGTGGGTTCTCTTGGGCGATGATACGGGCCACCTGGCGGGCGGTTCCCACGGGGACGGTGCTTTTGTTGACGACTACGGTGTAGTCTTTAAGTCGCGGAGCGATGGTCCGGGCGGCGTCATAAACATAGCTGAGATCGGCATAGCCGTCGCCTCGACGGGAAGCCGGGGTTCCCACGGCGATGAAGATGACGTCGGCCGCGCCGATGAAGGGATCGAACTCCGAAGAAAACTCGAGCCTTCCCGCGGCGCAGTTCTTTTCCACCATGGGTTGAAGTCCCGGTTCGTAGATAGGGAGCTGTCCCTCCCGCAGCCGTTGAATCTTGTGGGCGTCGATGTCAATGCACGCGACCTCGTGGCCGAATTCGGCAAAGCACGTGCCGCTGACCAACCCCACATATCCTGTACCGATGACCGCTATTTTCATTGTCTCCTCGTCTTCGGATGCAGTAGACTTTTGTTGAAAGATGAAAATCAATTTCAGCGGCCGCCACTTTAACACAGCCATCCGAGAAGTGAAGAGCCAAGCCATGCACCGAGCGTCTCTCGGGGCGAAAATCTTTGCAGCGATCGTGGCCGTGAGTGTTGTGACTTCGGCGACCACGGGCGCGATTCTATTCTGGCATGGAAGCCGCCTGGTTCGACTCAAAAGTACCGGCGAAGTAGCCGCGGCGGCCTCCACCCTTGCTCACTTTGTGGAACACAACCTGGAAGATGCCCTTCGACACGTGGAATCATCCGTCCTCACATGGGTTTCCCGACCGGGAGGCCAGGAAGAGAACCTTCGGGCATCGGTGGATCTGGTTCCAAAACAGACCTTTCTGGAGCACGCCCGATATTTTCTGCACCTTTTTCCCTGGGTGACGGCGGTGTCTTTACGGGATGGATTGGGCCATATCCTCCTGAGCTATGGGGAGGAGCGGTTGCTCGCGGAATCCCTCAGCAGTTGCGATCCCATCGCTCTTTTTCCCAAAGGGTGTTTCGCCAGAGGACCTGAGCCTGGAGAATCCGGAGCTGTCGTCATGGAGTTTGGGCTGAGACGGACGGCCGAGGGCAAACCCTGGCCGGTTTTTATGACCTTTGTCGTGGATCTCTCGGCCTTGAGCGCTACGGCTCCTTTACCGAAAAGGCTCTACGATGAAACGATCGTTCTGTTCGGCAGACCGGGCCGGGCGGACGGATCCATCATCAAGGCTGCCCCTTGGGTGGAGAAGTCCGCTGGGGATGAACTCACATCTCGGCTCGGCCAGATCTTCCTCAGCGGCCGTCATAAGGAGCCGATGGCCATGAGCTTAGGAGGCCAAGAGATTCTGGTGGTCTCCACTGCTTTGCCGAAGTTGCAATGGCCCCTGGCAGTGGCTTTACCCATGAAAAGCGCCGGCATACCCCAATCCGCCCTGCTGTCCGCGGCCGCTTGGGCCGGCGTTTTCGCCCTCGTTCTTTCCCTGGTGGTTGCCTGGGGTCTCGCGACCTATCTGGTTCGCCCCCTGAGGCGCCTCCAGGAAGCATTTCGGGAATTCAGCCAAGGACGATGGGATATCCGTGTGCCCGTGACGACGGCCGACGAAATCGGTGAACTGACCGATGGGTTCAATGAAGGTGTGGCCTACCTGAACACGCAACATCAGAAACTCAAACGGTTTCAAACCCTGGTCCATCAGGCCCAGGATGCCGTGGTCTTGTGTTCCCCCAAGGGAACCTTCTTTTACGCCAATCCATCAGCCCACGAATTTTTTGGCTTTCTGCGGCGCGGGGATGCCTTGCTCACCCGCCTTCACGACCTGGTTTGCCCGACGGATCGGGAAAAATTCGAAAAAACGATATGGCCTCTCATGCTTGAAGGGCCCTGGGAAGGGGAACTCCATTTTTGCCGTCAGGACGGGAAAAGGCAGGTGGGCTGGCTCCGTGCGGGGATTGTGCCCGGAGAGGCGGGTGAAGCGAATTTCGTGTACGCCATTATTCGGGATATTTCCGATCGGAAAGCGGCGGAAAAAGCTCTGCGGGATACGGAAGAATATTATCGCACCCTGTTTCGCACCAGCCGGGATGCCATTGTGGTGACCGACGTTTCCGACGCCATCGTGGACGTGAACGAACCAGGTTTCCCGAATATGTTCGGATACCTGCGCCATGAAGTCCTCGGCCGCCCCTTGTCCACACTATTGGCGGAAGAAGCACAAGAGCCGGCCTGTCAGACTTCCTCTCCTGCGGGGCGCGCCGAACGCGCCACCCTTCGGTGGCGGCGCAAGGACGGATCCCTCTTCGCGGGGGAAGCGACCCTCGGTGTCCTCAAGGATGGAAAGGATGCATTGCGTGGTTATGTGCGGGTGATCCGCGACGTGAGTGAGCGGGAAGGTATTTTGGAAAGGCTCGAGCAAGCCTACAATGATCTCAAGAGCGTGGAGGAACTCAAGGACAAATTCCTGGCGGGCATCAGTCACGATCTTCGCACCCCGCTCATCCCCGTGAGGGCTTTTTTGGAAAAGTTGCTCCAAGGTCGATGGGGCCCGGTGACTGAGCGGCAAGAGGAGTTTTTGCGCTACTGTCTGATCGGCGTGAGCCGCGAGATGATTCTCGTCGAAGAACTCCTCGACTACACCCGGATCAAATCCGGAAGCCTCACTTTGCGCAAAGAAAAAGTGGACTTACAGGATGTGCTTCGAGCGGCCCTCTTTCTTTTAAAGATTCTTGCCGAGACCAATCGGCTCACCGTTGCCGTGGACATGCCGGTCGACCCAGTTCCTATCCTGGGCGATTACAACAAATTGCTTCGCATCTTCCACAACCTCTTTTCCAATGCGGTCAAGTACAACCGCCCGGGAGGCCACGTGACGGTGCGGGGAAAATGGGAGAGTCCCGAACGCTTTCGCGTGTCCGTGGAGGATTCCGGCATCGGCATCCCTCATGAGGATCTGCGACGCATCTTCGATGACTTTTACCGGGTGGGCATCTCGGGAACCGTGGCCCGGGGTTCCGGAATCGGTTTGGCCGTGGTGCGGGAATTGGTGCGCCTCCATGGTGCCGAACTGGACGTTCAGAGCACTTTGGGGGTGGGAAGTGTGTTTACGGTCGTTTTCCCGGTGATGCCCGCCACGGAGCCGGAACCTGGGCCGCAGGAAGCCAAGCTTTAGGCCGCAGGTGCCCCGAGATGCCTGCGACCAGGGCATGCCATCACACCGGCGGTCAATTCTCTCAGGGAGTGTCAAGAGTCGTGCTTGTGGAGATGGGACCCTGCGGCGACAAGCATCGCCAGGATGGGGCTTTGGGGAGGAATCCGGTCGAATGGTTTATTTTTGGCACTTTCACATGACGGGACAGGGATCGAGAACGGAAGGAGCAAGAGGTGGGGCAAGTTTTCAGATTTTCCAAAAAAGGAGATGCAGGAGAAACGAGTCTGCTCACGGGGGAAAGGGTTTCTAAGGACAGCCTGAGGCCGGAGGCGTACGGCACGTTGGATGAAGCCAGCTCAGTTCTCGGGCTGGCAAAGGCTTTCAGCACCAATGAGAAGCTGCGTCATATGGTCCAGACGATTCAGGAGGACCTCCTTGTGCTCGGGGCGCAATTGGCTTGCAGCTCGGAAAAATCCACCGACTGGAAAGTGGAGGCGCAACATGTGGAGAGGCTGGAGGAATGGATCGAAACGCTACAGCAGGAGGTGCCGCTTCCTCGTCATTTTGTGTTGCCTGGGGCCAATAGTGTGAGTGCCGCCTTGGATGTGGCGCGAACGGTGATTCGTCGGGCCGAACGGCGGGCCGTCGGGCTGAAGGAGGCGGGGATGTTGGAAGATCCCCTTGTTCACGCCTACCTGAACCGCCTGGCGGACCTTCTGTTTACCATGGCGCGATATGCCGAAAAATACCCGTAACCGGGAGCGGCGACAGGAAACTCGAAAAAAGACGTTAAAAAGAGAAAATGAAAAAAAACGAAAGTTTTTTCAGGCATCCTTTCGGCTTCGGCCCACTTCGGCTTTTTGTCTGTTTTCCTTTCCTTTTTTTGGACTTGCCATTTTGCCTCAAGGTCTTTATTTGCTATTAGCACTCAGCACGGCTGAGTGCTAACATCACGGCAAGACGAAAAAGGAGTTGAAGGCCATGAAGTTACGTCCACTGCATGACCGAGTGATCGTCAAACGGTTGGAAGAAGAGGAACGGACCCAAGGCGGGATCATCATCCCCGATACGGCCAAGGAAAAACCTCAGCAAGGCAAAGTGCTCGCCGTGGGCAAGGGCAAGCTGCTGGACAAGGGCGAGGTGGTCCCCCTGATGGTCAAGGAAGGCGACCGGGTGCTCTTCTCCAAGTATGCCGGCACGGAAGTCAAGGTGGAAGGCGAAGAGCTTCTCATTATGCGTGAAGACGATATCTTGGCCATTCTCGACTGATCGCATGGATGAGGAGGACAGACCATGGCAGCCAAGGAAATCAAATATTACAGCGAAGCGCGTTCCAAGATTTTGAAAGGTGTCGATATCTTGGCCGATGCGGTCAAGGTGACCCTGGGGCCCAAGGGCCGCAATGTGGTCATTGAAAAAACTTTCGGATCGCCCACGGTGACCAAGGACGGTGTCACGGTGGCCAAAGAAATCGAACTTGAGGACAAATTCCTCAACATGGGCGCTCAGATGGTTAAGGAAGTGGCCAGCAAGACCAGCGATGTGGCGGGAGACGGGACCACCACGGCGACCATCCTGGCGCAGGCCATCGCCCATGAAGGGTTCAAGCTCGTGGCCGCGGGGCACAACCCCATGGCCCTGAAGCGCGGCATTGAGAAAGCGGTGGCCAAGGCCGTCGAGGCTCTCAAAGAAATGAGCAAGCCCACCAAAGACCAGAGGGAAATCGCCCAAGTCGGGACCATTTCCGCCAACAACGATGCGACCATTGGGGACATCATCGCCGAAGCCATGAACAAGGTGGGCAAAGAAGGCGTCATCACGGTGGAAGAAGCCAAGGGGATGGAAACCACTCTGGACGTGGTGGAAGGGATGCAGTTCGATCGAGGCTACATCTCCCCGTACTTCGTCACCGACCCCGAAAAGATGGAAGTGATCCTGGAGGACACCTACACCTTGTGCCATGAGAAGAAGATCAGCGGCATGAAAGATCTCTTGCCGCTCCTCGAACAGATTGCCAAGATGGGCAAACCGCTGCTCATCATTGCCGAGGACGTGGAAGGCGAAGCCTTGGCGACACTGGTGGTCAACAAGCTGCGCGGGACCTTGAAGGTCTGTGCCGTCAAGGCTCCTGGGTTCGGTGACCGTCGCAAAGCCATGCTCCAGGATATCGCCATTTTGACCGGCGGTCAGGTGGTTTCCGAAGACTTGGGTGTGAAGCTGGAAAATGTCACCCTCAAGGATTTGGGCACGGCCAAGCGCGTCGTGGTGGATAAAGACAACACCACCATTGTGGATGGCGCCGGATCCAAAGAGGCCATCGAGGCGCGGGTCAAGCAGATTCGAGTCCAGATTGAAGAAACCACCAGCGACTACGACCGTGAGAAGCTTCAAGAACGCCTGGCCAAGCTGGTGGGTGGCGTGGCCGTGATCCGCGTGGGCGCGGCGACGGAAACGGAGATGAAGGAAAAGAAGGCCCGTGTGGAAGACGCCCTGAATGCGACCCGGGCGGCGGTGGAAGAAGGGATTGTGCCCGGTGGCGGTGTGGCGCTGCTGCGGTGCCAGAAGGCTTTGGACGGGTTGCAGCTGGAAGGTGAGGAAAAGTTCGGCCTGGATATTGTCCGCAAGGCCCTGGAAGCTCCGCTGCGCCAGATTGCGGACAACGCCGGCCATGAAGGGTCCGTGGTGGTGGAAAAGGTCCGGGAAGGCGAAGGGGCTTTCGGTTTCAATGCCGAGCGGGAAGTCTATGAAGACCTCATCGCCGCCGGCGTCATCGACCCCACCAAGGTGGTGCGCTTCGCCTTGCAGAACGCGGCGAGTGTGGCATCCTTGTTGCTCACCACGGAAGCCATGATCGCCGAGAAACCGAAGGAAAAGAAAGAAACGCACACGCCGCCCATGGAGGATATGTACTAATCCGCCATCCATCGGGCCGGATGTCGGCGCTGGAAGAGAACCCGGACCACGTCCGGGTTCTTTTTTATTGCGCTGACGGCAGCGATTTTGCTAAGCACGGAACGTTTCGACCCAGTTGCCGTGCAGGAAAGGAGATGCCGTCATGGCTCGCGTCACAGTGGAAGACTGCCTCAGGCAGGTGGAAAACCGGTTCGCCTTGGTTCATTTGGCGGTCCGTCGTGTGCTTCAATTGAGAAAAGGGGCCACGCCGCTCATCGACGCCCCCAAAAACAAGGAAGTGGTCATTGCCTTGAGGGAAATTGCCGCAGGGAAAGTGACCCCGGAGAACATCTTGGAATTGGAAGCCCGGGAGGACCAAAACGGCGAACTCTTGCGGCGCCGTCGGATTGCTTCCAGTTCCCAGGAAATTCAGGAAGTGATGGAGGAATCGGCCCATACGGGATCCCTGGAAGAATCCATGGAAGAGGCCGTGGCCGAAGAGCACATCGAAAAGGATGAAGACCTTGACTGAAGCGCCTCTCTATGGGCGCCTAGGGTGATGGGGCGATGGGAAAGGGAGGATTCTTGTCGTGTCTCGAAAAACGAGAAATCCTCAACCGCTCGCCGGTTTCCGTGGATGAGCTCACCGCGCAGGGTCGAGCTTTCGAAGAGGCGGGCCTGATCCACGACGCCGTGGATTTCTATGAAAAGGCCCAAGCGTGGGCTGAAATCGAAAGGCTGGTTTCCCTGGCCGTCGAAGAAGGAGACGCTTTCCTTTTTGTCCGGCTTTATCGGCTGCTCAAAAAGGATCCCCCTGCCCACCAGTGGAAAGCCCTGGAGGAGCGGGCCGAGTCTCTGGGCAAGACCCTGTACGCGCAGCGGGCGCGGGAACAGGTTTCTTGACAAACCCCATCGGCATGCTTATGGAACCTTCGGTTCCGCTACCCTTTGGGAAACCCCATCACTGCCTCGGATGCACAGGTGACAAAGACTATGGCAACGACCCGGGACTATTATGAAATCCTTGGTGTTTCTCGCAATGCCAGCGAAGAAGAAATAAAGAAAGCCTATCGGAAACTGGCCCTGCAATATCACCCCGACCGAAATCCAGGGGACAAGGAAGCCGAGGAGCGGTTTAAGGAGGCGGCGGAAGCATACGAAGTGCTCCGCGATCCTCAAAAGCGTCAGCTCTACGATCAGTTCGGCCATGAAGGGCTGCGGGGCAGCGGATTTCAAGGGTTTCAAGGTTTCGACGACATATTCAGTTCCTTCGGCGACATTTTTCAGGAATTTTTCAGTTTCAATTTCGGCACATCCCCAAGATCCCGCTCAAGCGCACGCCCGGGAAACGACCTGCTGTATGAGCTGGAGATCACCTTTGAAGAGGCCATTTTCGGCACGGAAAAGGATTTGCAAATCGACACCTTCCGGCAGTGCGAGCGTTGTGGCGGGAACGGGTCGGAGCCGGGATCGTCGGAAAGCCAGTGCCCGTTGTGCCGGGGCCGTGGGCAAGTAGTCCAAAGCCAAGGCTTTTTCCGCATCGCCACCACGTGCACGCGTTGCCACGGCGCAGGCCGTGTGATCACGACCCCATGCCGGGATTGCGGTGGCCAAGGCCGGGTCCGGCGTGTCAAGACCGTCCACGTCAAAGTGCCGCCGGGAGTCGACTCCGGGACACGGCTGCGTTTGCGTGGCGAGGGAGAGAGCGGCTATCGCGGGGGTGTGGCAGGGGACCTCTACGTGCGGCTCAAAGTTCAGCCTCACGAAGTTTTTGAAAGGGACGGCAACGATCTCTACGCCAAGATATCCGTCTCTTTTGTTCAAGCCATTTTGGGCGACGAAGTCGTCCTGAAAACCCTCGACGGGGAAAAGATCATCAAAATTGAACCGGGCACCCAACCCGGGACGGTCCTCCAATTTCACGGGGAAGGGGTGCCGTCTTTGCGCGGCTACGGCCGAGGAAATTTGTTCGTCCAGATCGATGTGACCATCCCCTCCAAGATCACGCCCCGCCAAAGAGAACTTCTCCAGGAGTTTTGGGCCATCGAAGAAGAAAAGGCCGAAAAGAAAGGCCGCAAATGGCCCTGGAGCAAACGCCATCATGACAAGGACCGGGTCGTGGGGGAAGCCGCCCGCTGAATCGGTCGCTCCGTGTTTCCCATAGGGGGATACCTACGCCTCGGCATGTGTCGAAGGAGGGTCCATCGTGTGGGTTGACCGCCATACCGGCCAATACCAGGATTTCCGAGCCACGGCACTTTACTGCCCGCGGTGTCGGCAGGCCATGCCGGTTCGGAGCCGGCTTCTGCTGATCCTGCCTGACGGGGAGCTCCATGAGTACCTTTGCGGGGTTTGTGCCACATCGGTGGGAACCAAGACCGTCAGACAAGAACGTGAAGTGCGCATCATTACGGCATGACGCGGAGAAGCGCAGAGGTTCTCGAAGTCGGCTTTGGGGTGTCCAAGGATGCAGAGGTGACCGAAAATGATTGAAGCGCAGGGATTGACCAAATGGTACGGCACGGTTCCGGCCATCCAGGATGTGAGCTTTGAGATTGCCAAGGGGGAAGTCGTGGGATTTCTCGGCCCCAACGGGGCGGGAAAATCCACCACGATCCGCATCCTCACCTGCTTCATGCCCCCTACGGCCGGCTCCGCCAAGGTGGACGGCCTGGACTGCCTAGAGAATTCTTTGGAAGTGCGGCGCCGAATCGGATATCTGCCGGAAAATGTTCCCTTATACAATGAAATGACCGTCCGGCGCTTCCTGACTTTTGTCGCTCAGGTCAAGGGTGTGCCCTGGAAGGAAATGGGCAGGGAAGTGGATCGTGTGACGGCGGTCTGTGGGTTGGAGTCCGTCCGGAACCGCATCATCGGCAACCTTTCCAAAGGCTACCGACAAAGGGTGGGATTGGCTCAGGCCTTGGTCAATAATCCACCGGTGCTGATCCTCGATGAACCCACCATCGGGCTGGATCCGACCCAAATCATCGAAATCCGAAAACTTATCCAGGAGTTACGGGAAGACCATACGGTGCTGCTCAGCAGTCACATCCTGCCGGAAGTCGCCCAGATCTGTCAGCGGGTGCTCATCATCAACAAAGGGCGCATCGTGGCCACGGATGCGCCGGGGGTTCTCACGGCGCAGCTGCAGAAGTCGGCAAAGATCTGTCTGACCGTGTCCGGAGACGGCACTGGGCTCACGGACTCCTTGAGAAGCCTCCAGGGGGTCTTAAACGTCATCAAGGAAGCAGACAATCCCTTGCGGCTGCTGGTGGAGACGGATCGGAGCACAGACTTACGCCCCGAGTTGGCGCGCACGGCAGTGCGCCATGGAGTGGATCTTTTGGAACTGAAGGCCGTGGACTTGAGCCTGGAAGACATTTTTATGCACCTGGTGACGGAAGAACCTTCAGCAGAGCTCACCGGGACCGAGGGCGAACACGTCCGGTCAACGGCCGACACGGAGGGTACAGCGGCATGAGAGGTTTTTGGGCTGTCTATCTTAAAGAGCTTTACGCGCTTTTCGCCTCTCCCATTTTTTATGTGGTGGCGTTCATCTTCTTGGTGCTAAACGGCTATTTTTTCTATACAGCGTTGGCTTACTTCAACATGGTGAGCTTTCAGGCTTCTCAGAACCCTTTTATGGCTCACCAGTTGAACCTCATGGACATGGTGGTGCGCCCTGTGCTCATGGACCTCGGCGTGGTGCTCCTGCTCACGGCGCCTCTGTTGACCATGCGAACCTACGCCGATGAGCGCCGTTCGGGAACCATGGAGCTGCTGTTCACTCTGCCAGTGACCGACAAGGGGGTTCTGGCGGCAAAGTTCGCCGGGGTGCTCACCACCCTGGCCCTTCTCCTCCTCGGGACCATGCCGTGCATGGCGATTTTGGGCGTCGTGGCGGATCCCAACTGGAAGGCTGTACTGAGCGCCTATCTCGGGCTGTTTCTCATGGGCGCGGCCTTCTTGTCACTGGGGATGTTTTCTTCGGCCTTGACCCGAAACCAGATCGTGGCGGCGGTCCTCTCTTTCGGCGCTTTGCTGCTCTTTTGGGTTATCGGATGGCTGAGTTCCATCATGGGGCCCACATCCATGCGGTTGGTGGAGTACCTTTCCATCATCCGGCATTTCGACACTTTCTCCAAAGGCGTCCTCGACTCCCGGGACGTGATTTACTACCTCATTTTTACGAGCTTTTTTCTTTTTGTCACCGTGCGCCAGATCGAGTCCTATCGGTGGCGCGGCTGAGGCGAAGAAACCGCACCGAATCTGACGGAGGCGTTCCATCATGCCCAAGAGTTGGAAATCGCGACGGCTGCATTATGGATCCAGCGCGGTGTTTTCCACCGTGGTTTTTTTGGCCATCCTGGTGGTGGTCGCCCTTATCGCCGAGAGGCACCCTTTGCGGGCGGACCTGACCGAAACGGGTCAGTTCAGTTTGTCGGAGCAGAGTCGAAAGATCTTGGCCTCCATTCAAGAACCCGTGACCATTAAAGCCTTTTTCGCCAGCGGTGCGTCCGATGGCAGCCGGGCAAAGGATCTTCTGGAAACCTATCGGTACTATAACAAGAACATCCAATATGAATTCATCGACCCGGATCGTGAGCCCCAACTGGCCCGACAGTATGAAATTCGGGACTATGGTGTTTTGGTGGTGGAAGGGTTGGGGCGTAGGGAAACGGTGCCTCGCGCCGATGAAGAGGCCTTGACCAACGCGCTCTTTAAACTGACTCGCGACGAGGACAAAACCTTGTATTTCCTCACGGGCCATGGGGAACGTTCTGTGGAGGACATGAACAAGAACGGTTACTCATCGGCCAAGTCGGCGTTGGCCAGAGAAAACTATCAGGTCAAACCGCTCAATTTGATGCAGCAACCCCAAGTGCCTGACGATGCGGCCGTGGTGATCGTGGCGGGGCCGGAAAAAACGCTTTTCCCCGAAGAGATCAAGTCTTTGGAAGCCTATTTGCTCCAAGGGGGCAAGGTGGTGTTCTTCCTCGATCCGCAAAAAGACGGGGGGGTTCGGTCCCTGGTGGAAAAATACGGGGTCGACTTGGGTGATGATGTCATCATCGATAAATTGAGCCGCGTCTTTGGAGGAAGCTACCTCATGCCGGTGGTGACCCAGTACGGATCCCACAAGATCACCCAGGGATTCAATGTGGCGACCTTTTATTCCGAAGCCCGATCGGTCCATGCCGCAAAATCGCCTCCCGACGGCGTGACCGTGGTGACCCTGGCGTCCACCTCCGAAAACGCGTGGGCGGAGACCGACCTTGAGCGGCTCTTTCGGGGGGAAGCGAGTTTCGAGGAAGGCACGGACAAAGCCGGCCCCGTTTCCTTGGGGGTCTTAGCCGCGGTGGACACGAAGAAATTTGTCCAGAAAAATGCCCCGGCTCCCGCGCCGAAGGAGGGCTCCGGCGGGTCCGAAACGACAGAAAAAGAGGCAGCGGATTCCCAGTCGAAGCCCACTTTGGGATACCTGGTGGTGTTTGGCGATTCGGACTTTGTGGATAACACCCACTTCGGGGTGTCCGGCAACGGGGATCTTTTCCTCAACATGGTGCATTTCTTGGCAGAAGAAGAAACCCTGATCACTATCGAACCTCGGAAGCACAAAGCCCAGACCTTAATGCTCACGGAAAACCAAGCGCGACTCGTCTTTTGGACGTCCATGGTGGGTGTTCCCATGATGGTCGTCCTCGTGGGATTCGGGGTGTACCGTGTCCGGAGGTCTCAGCGATGAAGTGGCGTCACTCTCTTGTCTACCTGCTCGTTTTGGCGCTCCTCGGAGGCTACTATTATTATTTCGAGGTCGTAAAGAAGCGGGAAAAAGACGAAGCGGAGCGGGCCCAAAAGCGGCTTTTTTCATTCAGCGCTCAGGCGGTGGACGAAGTCTTCATCGAAGCTCAGGGCAAGCCGGCCGTCCAATTGTTGAAAAAGGACGGCTCATGGGTTTTGCAACGGCCGGTGAATACCGAAGCGGATCAAGGTGTTGTGGACACATTGGTCCATAGCCTGGTGGAGCTTGAAAAGAACCGGGACGTGGATTCGACGCCCAAAGATGTCAGCCTCTATGGTCTGGCCGATCCCGGTTTGGTCGTACGGTTCCGTGTCGGGGAGACGTGGCAGGAGATCCGCTTCGGGTCGAAAAACCCGACAGGCGAGAGTCACTACGCCGTCAAAGGGGAAGACAAGACCGTGTTTCTCCTGGCCGCCGCCCAAATGAACGCGCTGAACAAGGGACCGGATGAACTCCGGCGCCGTGATTTGCTGTCTTTTGACGAAGAGGGCGTGCAAAAGATCACGGTCTCGTGGGCAACAGGGGAGCGGGTCGAGCTTGTGCGGGACGAAAAAAACAAGGAGGCGTGGCGCTGTCCGCAGGAGCCCGACCGACGCATGAAGCCCTCGAAGGTGGAGAATATCCTCAACCAGCTCCGATGGCTGCGGGCGAAAACCTTCCTCGAGGACTCGGTCCAAGGGGATGCCCTGTGGGAGTCGGGGGCTCCCGAAGTCCATGTCCTGCTGCAGGGTGCCGACGGGTCCGAAAAGTCCCTGCGCATCGGCCGCAAAATAGATGATGCCGCCTCCTATGTCGCCGTCAGCTCCCAAATGTCCACCCTGGTCACGGTGGACGGGTCGGTGCTCAAAGATCTGCCGAAAACGGTCCGCGATGTGGAGGATCGTTCCGTGGCCACAGTGGATTCCAAGAACATTTCCCGAGTGGAATACACGCTGCGGGGCCAGAAAGGTGAGCTGATTGCTCAAGAGGACAACAAATGGGTCCATGTGACCCCTGACGGATCGCGCCGCCGGCTCAAGGAATCGTGGCGGGTGCGCCCCGTGTTTTGGGAATGGGAGGACTTGGAGTACGAGGAGAAGGCCTCCGGCGGGACCGCGTGTTCGGACGAAAAGAATGCCAACCGGATGGTGTTTTATGCAAAGGATGGAAATGCCGCTGTGCTGTCATGGCCGGGTTTGGACCGGGACGATGACGCCCAGCTTTTGCCGTTGTGTACGGGTTCCGGGGACACTTTTCTTGTGCGCAGCGAAAAAATCAGGGAAATCGAAAAGAAGTTCCAGGAAGTCCTCAACAGCCCGTCGGAGAAAGCCTCATCATAAATAGGCCTTCTGTCCCCGGGATTCCCACTTATTCACGGCCTCCCCTGTAGCTGGTCTTTTCCAGCGGCAGGGGTCGGCATCCTTCCGGCAGCTGCCCCGTTTCCACCACAACGTCGATGGTGATGCCGCCCCGCGCATACCACAGTCCCACGACCCGCAGATATTTGGGTTCCATGGCGTGCTGCAGGCGCTTGTGAATGGTCACCGTGCAGGCTTCGTGGAATGCCCCATGATTGCGAAAACTCCCGAGGAAGAGTTTGAAAGACTTGCTCTCCACAAGCTTCTTATTGGGCACGTAATCCACAATGATGACGGCAAAATCGGGCTGCCCCGTAATCGGGCACAGCGATGTGAATTCGGGGGCCGTCAAGCGCACCACATAGTCCATGTCGGGATGCGGATTGGCGAAAGTTTCCAAGACCGCCGCATCGGGATGGGCGGGAATGGGTGTGGATCGTCCCAGGAGAGTCAGTTGGTCACCGTCATTGGGCATGAGCGGAACTTCCTCGGTGCAGGGTGCCGTGCGTTTCGGGATTTGGCGACGGGATGCCGTGCCGCCCCTTCCCGTCGGAGAGGTTCCTTACCGCATGAGTCGTTTGATTTGGTTGTGGTGTTGACGGAAGATGTCCTCGGCGAGCTTTCCCAGGTCCTCCTGGATGAGGGGTGTCGGGGGGAGATCCAACGGGGACGGCAGCTGAAATCGTTCGATTTTCATGGGGTGAATATAGAGTTTTTTTTCTACGGACATAATTTCTTCCGCCGTGAAGTTGCTGCCTAAAAAGTGCTTGTGTTCCAATCCACACACGTCGAGGCTCTTGAGGAAGTTCAGAATGGTCAAGAGGTCGAAGTTTGACTGGAACGCTTGGATATTGATATTCAGCGCCCGCACTTCCAGTTCCAGATCCTGATATGCGTCCTTATATTTGCCCATCCATGTGAGCAGCCGGTTGTAAGACTCCACAAAGAGTTTTCGGAACTTCCCCTTATGCGTCAAGGCGGTGACCTTGATGAACCGCACGCCCCGGGCGAAGGGTTTTTCGAGGCATTCGCGCCAAAAGGAGTTCTGCGGGATTTGCAGGAGGGCGATGAGGCGTTCCAGCATCTCGGGGTCCACGGACAGGTAACCGAGGCGGGTGAATCGCTTGCCCACTTCCTGGGCCAAGGTCCGCACGGTCTCTGCTTGCGCCTCCACGTCTTCCGTTTCCAGCTCGATGAGACGTCTTTGCGTCAGGTAGTTTTCGAGGACCTCTTCTTTGACTTGCCGGGTCAGGCACGTGATGAGATCGTCTTGCACAATGTCACCTCCCGGGAGCCCCGTGCGCCCTTGGCGGCCGCCGCCCCGACAGTGCGGGGGACCGCATTGCCCGAGACCGCGGGCACCGGGTTCCTTCGGGCTTAGACGCCAGACTGGGCTTTCATCGCCTCATGAACGTGGGTCAAGAGAAAAGTTCGCGGATTGAGAAATAATGCCGGGTGATCCGGCTTGTACTGATCCCCGTGTTTCAAAACGACCATGGAAATATACTGCGCTTGCGGCTCCAACAGGATGATCGCCTGAAAGAGGTCGTCAATCTCGTGACACGGATACGGTACCCCCTTGTCGTTGGCGATATCGATGTGTCGGTGGATGCGGCAGGAAAACCACACGGAGGATCCGTGTTTTTCGGCCGTTTTCTGGATGGCTTCCAGCTGCTTGCGAGAGACCCGCTCGAAATCCAGCCCGTCGATAATGATGAGGTTCGGTGCAAAAGACACCTGATCCTGAAGGCTTTGAACGTTCTCTTCCAACTTGGCCGGGCTGAAGGTGTGGTGCAGGTAGGACATGATGAACCTGGAGGACCCCATGGCCTCCTTAATGGTTTTCAACACCGCTTCGTCCCCGACGGCGCTTTTGAAATTGCGGAAGAGTTCATCGTACCAGATTTTAATCTTGTCGGGCAGCTCGTCGATGCAGGTATGCAGGACCTTGTCTCCGTGGCCGAGCGCTTCGAGGGCGATATGGGTCAGGCAGGCCGTTTTGCCGACACCTGCCCTGGCGAGAAGCACGCCCATCTGCCCCGGAAGGAGCGGATGTCCGAGGCAGGAGCGAACGAGGGTTGCCGGAAGGTGGGAAAACCCATCAAATGATGCCATGAAAACTTCTCCTTTGAGAAAATTTCAGGACGGTGAACCATGGACGCCGTGCCGGCGGCCCTTGCCAATGCATCATACAACACGAGGCCACCGAAAGGGTAGAGGTGAAAGCTGCCGGCTCCACCGTCTCTATTCCTCTCGTTTTTTGCGGATCACCTCTTCGGCGATTCCCTTGGGCACGGGGCTGTAGCGCGCGAATTCCATGGTGAATTCCGCTTTGCCTTGGGTTGCGGACCTCAGCACGGTGGAATACCCGAACATTTCCGACAGGGGCACTTCCGCTTCGATGCTGGAAAAGGTCCCGTCTTCCGCCGTGCTGATAATAATCCCTCGACGCTGATTCAGGGTGCCGAGAACAGCCCCCTGGAATTCCGAGGGGGTTTCGACGACAACGCGCATGAGGGGTTCCATGAGTTGCGGTTTGGCCTTTTCGTACGCCTGACGAAACGCGCCGATGGCGGCCTGTTGAAAAGCCAGATCCGAAGAGTCCACGGGATGGGTGTTGCCGTCATGGATGGTGACGCGCACACCGGTGATGGGAAATCCTCCCAAGGAACCTTTCTTCAAGCAGGCGCGGAATCCTTTGTCGCACGAGGGGATGAACTCTTGGGGAATGACCCCGCCGGTGATCTGATTGACAAACTCGTAGTCTCCCTCTTCCAAAGGCTCGATGAAACCCGCCACTCGGCCGTACTGGCCCGCCCCGCCGGTTTGTTTCTTGTGTGTGTAATCGAATTCGGCTCTTTGGGTGATGGTTTCGCGATAGGCCACCTTAGGCTGTCCGGTGGTCACTTCGGCGCCGTACTCGCGCCTCATGCGTTCCACGTACACGTCCAAGTGCAGCTCCCCCATGCCACTGATGAGGGTCTCCCCGGTTTCCTCGTCCAAGAACGAGCGGAAGGTGGGGTCCTCTTTGGTGAACCGAGCCAGAGCCTTGCTGAGATTCATCTCCGCTTTCTTGTCCTTGGGCTTGATGGCCAAGGAGATCACGGGTTCGGGGACGTAAATGGAGGTCATGGTCAGGCGCCGGCTGCCGTCCGTAAAGCTGTCTCCCGACGCACAGTCGATCCCGAAAAGGGCGACAATATCCCCGGCGCCGGCGGCCTCGATGTCTTCCATCTCGTCCGCGTGCATGCGACAGAGGCGCCCGACTTTGGACACTTTGCCCGTGCGGGTGTTCACGATGGTGGATCCCTTTTGGATGGATCCCTGGTAGATGCGCACATAGGTCAACTGTCCGTATCGGGTCACTTCCAGTTTGAAGGCGAGCATGACCAAGGGGAGATCTGGGCTGGCCTTCAGCGGCACCTCTTCGTTGTCTCGATCGGCGTCCAAGGCCGTGTTGACGATGTCGGCCGGGCTGGGCAAGTAGCGAAGCACGGCGTCGAGGAGCGGTTGGACCCCTTTGTTTTTGTAGGCGGAGCCCATAAGCACGGGGGTGATGCGCAGATCGAGGGTTGCCTGGCGAACGGCGGCATGGATGATCTCTTCCGTGACCGTTTCTTCCAAAATGGCTTCGGTGAGTTCGTCCGAGAAAAGTGACAGGGTGTCGAGCATTTCTTCCCGCTTTTCGGCGGCCAATGCGTGAAGTTCCGCAGGGATAGCGTGTTCTCGGACCTCTTCCCCGTTCGGCCCCTCAAAGGTCAACGCTTTCATGCGGATGAGATCCACCACGCCTTCATGGGCGGCTTCCACCCCCAGAGGGATTTGGAGCAGGACCGGGACATGCCCCAATTTCTCACGGAGCTGGTCGGCAACCTTGAGGGGATTTGCCCCGGCTCGGTCACACTTGTTCACAAAGGCGATGCGCGGTACGCGATATCGCTTCATCTGTCGGTCCACGGTCACCGATTGGCTTTGGACGCCGCCCACACCGCACAACACGAGGATGGCCCCGTCCAAGACCCTCAAGGCCCGCTCCACCTCGATGGTGAAATCCACATGGCCCGGCGTGTCAATGATGTTAATGGGGTGACCCTTCCAGAGGCAGTGGGTCGCTGCGGACTGGATGGTGATGCCGCGTTCTTTTTCCAGTTCCATGGAATCCATGGTGGCACCCACCCCATCCTTTCCCTTGACCTCATGGATGGCATGAATCTTCCGCGTGTAAAAAAGGATGCGCTCCGTCAGCGTGGTTTTTCCCGAATCGATGTGAGCGCTGATGCCGATGTTCCGTAACGTGGTCAGGTCCTTGATCATAAACGTCTCCAAAAAAGCCATAGAAGCGTTCCCCGCCCCAAAGAAAACAAAAACGGGCACTCATTTTGTGCCCGTTGGGGGAGACCGTGGTTATCAAAAATCACGCCGAAAGGGAAGAAAAAAATACAGGGCTACGACTGTGCGAGGGGGATTTTCAAGCGAACCCCAGGTTTGATTTTCTTCGGATCATCGATCTGATTCGCCGTCCTGATCTTTTCCGCGTCCACCTTGTACTTTCGGGAGATGGAGAAGAGATTTTCGCCCGGGCTCACCGTGTGTACGGTGGACGGACTCTTCTGCCCGGAAGACCCCTTGGATACCGAGGGGGGGCTCGTCGCCGTCTGAGCCTTTGGCGTCTCCCGACGTGTGACGCCTCCTCCCGATGATTTCGTTTGGGAAGCCGATGGAGGCTCCTGCCGAGGCGGGGCCACGACGAGGGTGCGACCGTTGGAGAGAGTCTCCTTCGTGCTCAGCTTGTTCCACGTTCGGAGGTCGCTCTCGGAAACCCGGTATTTTTTCGCGATGGCAGAAAGGGTATCGCCTTTTTTCACCACGTGGGTAAGGGCCGTCTGCGGTTCCGGCTTATCGGAAAAAACGGCCGATGGGGGCGCGTTTTTCAGCGGTGCCGTCGGCATCGGCTGGAAGCCGCTCTCCCGCTTTTCCCCCGGAGACGACTTCGGCGTGGAGTAACCGACTACCAGCTTGGATCCCGCACGCAGTGGCTTTTTGGAAGAAATGTTGTTCATGCGGGCCAGTTGTGTTGCCGACAGCCCATACTTCCGGGCGATGGACTCCAGAGTCTCATGCCGCTGTACCGCGTGGACTCTTTCGACTTTCTTTTCAACTTTGGGGGCCGCCTCGGCTGCACGGAGCCACGAACTCACATCCACAGGCGGAAGGGAGGCCACCGAGGCCACCTGGACGGGTTCCAGAGGGATGAGGGTTCGCAGCCTCAGGCTTTCGGCCAGATGGACGGGCTCCAATTCAAAGGCTCGGCGATAATACACCAAGGGAGTGCCGGGTATCAGGGGGGCATTGGGGTTGAGGTGGTTCCATCGTGCGAGGTCTTCCACTCGGACGCCGAAACTCATGGCCAAAGCGCCGAGGTCTGTTGCCCGCTTGTCCACGTAATAGAGGACTCTTTTGGGAAGAAAGCCCGCCTGGGCCAACTCGATGAGGGCCTTCTTTTCGGGATCCAACGACCCGGCTTGGGCCGCCAAAGTGGACCACGGGGCGTCAAAACGGACATGGATGTGGTCGTTGTGTAGGGGTTCATGCCGGATGGCGGCTTCCGAAGATCCCGACCCGACATCGTTGAACAATCGGTTGAGAAGGCTCTCGTCGAACCCCCGGGATAGCGCGAACTCGAAAAGCATTCGTTGGATTTTTCGGTCCACGAAAAGATATTGCACGCGGCCTGTGCGAATGAGGGCTTCGATGAGACACCAGGTTTTCGGCACATCCAGATTGCCTGCGTGCATGGGGATGAAGCGGTCCAAGGGCTCGTTGCCGATGGCGTACATCCCCAGATCCACATCGCGTCCGTTCTGGTGGGACTTATGTCCCTTGAGCCGCCCGCCACCCGGAGCCGAAAAATCCCCAATGAAAAGATCCACCGTGTTGGGGTATTTGTCGCGCACCGCTTCGATGGCTTCCAACAAGCTCCCGATGAGTTCCGGGGTCGCATACGCCAGATCGGGGTCTCGGACCTTGTAGCCTCCCATGTCCGTGGGGAAGACGATACCGTTCACGAGGCGACCGTTCCAGGGTTCTCCGATGGACTGGGTGAGGGCGTGGGAAGCGGAGGTCCAGATGAGGCAGGAACAGAGTGTGGTCACGGTGCCGAAAAGAGTGAAAAACCAACGCCGGCGCGCCCTGGGAAGGTGGAGGCCGGCTGACCTCATGCCACACAATAATAGATTGGCCGACCGCTCCAGGATGTCCCTCCTTCGCTCGGGGTTTACCTTTGTATACGCGTCGAGTGACCTCTTATCGTACGGCGGTGCCCTTCACCGCCAGGGTGAAACCTCGATGGGCGCACCCCCCATGGAACATCCTGCGGCGCGCCGTGCATCGTGAAACGTATTCCTAACTAAAGGAAGGAAAAGGATCTGTCAAAGAAAAAATGCAAAGCCGCTCAATGACATGGAAAAAGTAAGGGGAATCTAATTCTTCGATGCCCCGTCGGATTGTGATTTTTCTCGTATCGTGACGCTCAAGGGGCCCTTTTCGGGGGAGGGTTCGGAAGCGGTGCGAGCATTAAGGCGCTCGTAGAGGGCGATTTGTTCTGAAAGGCTCAAGCGCCGACCCGGGAGTCGGGTCCGACGGCAGGCCTGGCAGCGGGCTTCGGAGCATTGCTGACAGAAATGACAGTCAGGACAAGGATTTTTCTTGCCCGCATCGGCGCTCCCCGCGGGTTGATAGACGCGCAGAAGGCCGCCTCGGGGCACAAACTGCGGGTCGTCGTCTCGGTTTCGGGAATCCATGGGCAGCCTCCGGGTTCAGGTTGCCGTATTCTCGTGACTAAGCTAAGAAACCTCCAACTTCACGGCAACAGCGGGAAAGGGTGCCACAGGTGGGCGACGCTTTGGATCACGATTATTTCATGGGCCTGAGTCTGCAGGAGGCGGATCGGGCGGCGGAATCGGGCGAAGTGCCGGTGGGGGCGGTTTTGGTGGGCGTGGACGGCATCGTGTGGGCACGGGCCCATAACCTGACCGTGACGGCCCGGGATCCCACGGCCCATGCGGAAATGGTGGCTCTGCGGCGGGCGTCCGCCGTTTTGCGCAACCACCGTCTTTCGGGCACGATCCTCTATGTGACCCTGGAGCCGTGCCCCATGTGCCTGGGGGCCGTGATCCAGGCCCGGGTGGGCATGGTGGTCTTCGGGGCCGCCGATTCCAAGAGCGGGGCGGCAGGCGGTGTTGTGGACTTGACAAAGCCGGGATGTTTCAATCATAGTGTTCGGGTTCTGGGCGGGGTCCGCACCGATGAGTGTTCGGCGCGGCTCGCCTGGTTTTTTCAGGAGCGGCGCCTGGACAAACGCCGCATGCGCGGAGAGGTACCGAAGTGGCCGTAACGGGGTCGACTCGAAATCGACTTGTCCTGTGAAGAGCAGGGCACGTGGGTTCGAATCCCACCCTCTCCGCCAGTACTCCCGAAGGTTGTTCTTTGTCATTGAATCAGGTGCTGCGTTGCGGAGAGATGCCCGAGCTGGCCGAAGGGGCACGACTGGAAATCGTGTGTTCCGTCAAAAGCGGAACCGAGGGTTCGAATCCCTCTCTCTCCGCCACCTTTTTTGCTCCACAAACCCATGCCTTCGATGTCCCCATGTCCTATCTGGTTCTTGCCCGCAAATGGCGCCCTCAGACCCTTGAGGAAGTGGTCGGGCAGCCCCATGTGACCCGAACGCTGAAAAACGCCCTGCAATCCGGCCGAATCGCCCATGCCTACCTCTTCACGGGAGCTCGGGGTGTGGGCAAGACCTCGGTGGCCCGGATTTTGGCCAAAGCTCTGAACTGCGAAAAGGGCGTCAGTCCGGTGCCGTGCAACCGGTGCTCCAACTGTGCCGAAATCAGTCTGGGCAAGTCCGTGGATGTCCTGGAAATCGACGGGGCGAGTAACCGAGGCATCGACAGCATCCGAGAACTGCGGGAGACCGTCCGGTACCGGCCCACCAAGAGTGCCTATAAAATCTACATTATTGATGAAGTCCACATGCTCACCACGGAGGCTTTCAACGCGCTGTTGAAAACCCTGGAGGAACCTCCGGGCCACGTGGTCTTCATCTTTGCCACCACAGAACCCCACAAGATTCCGGCAACCATCTTGAGCCGCTGTCAGCGTTATGACTTCCGTCGGATTTCCGCGGCGGAGATCCTTAGCCAACTCCAAAGGATCGCTCGGGATGAGGGCGTGACGTTGTCGGATTCCGTATTGGATGCCGTGGCGCGCGAAGCCGACGGGAGCATGCGGGATGCCCAGAGCCTCATGGAGCAGCTCTTGGCCCTTCGGGGGGACGATCAAGAAGACAGAGAACTCTTGGATCTGCTCGGTGTGGTGGATCGAGAAAGTGTCTTCGAGGCGGCTGAAGCCGTTTTGACCCACAATCCCGCGGCGTGCCTGGATGTGGTGGAGCGCATCGACCGACGGGGAATGGACAGCCGTCGCTTCTGCCAGCGTCTGTGTGAACTTTTTCGGGACCTATTGGCCGTGTCGGTACGTCGAGACGGGTCCAGAGGGAAGGAACCCATCCGGGAAGAAGAACGGCTGCGGCAGATGGTGGAAAGGACCACGGAGGAACATCTTTTCCAGTGCTTCCAGATCCTCGTTTCCGGGGAAGAGGATATTCGGCGGGCTTCACTTCCCCGGGTGACCCTGGAGGTTCTGCTGCTTCGGCTTGCCTGTCTGCCGAGGGCCGAATCCGTGGAGAGCATTCTGGAGCGGCTCCACCGGATCGGGCCGGGAGTGCCGCCTGGAGGCACGGTGACTCCGCGTGCCGCCGTTCCTGCGGCCTCCTGGGAGCCTTTGGCAAAGGAGGGACGGGCTGCTGGCCGGTCTTCCGAGCCCTCCGAGGAAAGCCGTCCGGGCAAGCTCACAGCGGACGAGGTGGGCGGGTCCGGCGTGGACCCCGCGTCAGGCGGGACGGTGAGTGTGGAAGAGGTGGTGGAGCACTGGGACGCCTTTTGCCGCTGGTTGGAACAGCGGGATCCCATCACCGGGGCCAAGCTGGCCCAGAGTGCGGCGAGAGCCGCGTCGCCGGATCTCCTGACGGTGGAAGTCCTGGAGATTTACGAAGAAAGCATCAAAAACGGAGAAAGCGGACAGACGCTCCGCGGGCATCTTGCCCAGTATTTCGGTGGCCGGAAGCCCACGTGCACCCTAAGGTTTTCCGTGAAAAAGGCCTCAACCCGAGAGGGGTCGCCGTCCCGGAAAGAGTCTGGCCATGCGACGGCTGCGGTGTTGCGCCATCCCGTGGTGCAGCAGGCTCTGGAGATTCTGGGCGGGGAACTGGTCGAAATCCGACCGATCCGGCCGTCCAAGCCCGCACGACACCGCTCGGGCGAGACGCACAATCCCACATGAGGAGGCGATGCCGACGATGAAAGGATTCAACCCCTTGCAGCAGTTGAAAAATTTCCAAAAGCGATTGGCCGAAGTCCAGGAAGAATTGTCCCAGCGCACGGTGGAAGCGTCATCCGGTGGAGGCATGGTGACGGCGGTGGCCAACGGGCGTCAGGAGATCGTCAAAATCCGCATCGATCGACAAGTGGTGGACCCTGAGGACGTGGAAATGCTGGAAGATCTCATTACAGCGGCTGTCAACGAGGCGCTCAAGAGGTCGCAGCAGATGATGGCCGAGGAAATCGGGAAATTGGCCGGTGGGGTGAACCTGCCGCCGGGCTTCAGCCTCCCGGGCCTTTTTTAGGAAAGGACGGGTTCCATGGTGACGAAAGCCCATCCTCCCGTGTTGCGGGAGCTGGTGCGGAGGCTGTCCAAGTTGCCGGGGATCGGAGAAAAGAGCGCCACGCGGATGGCCATGCACCTTCTCAAGGCTCCGGAAGAGGAGGTGCGCGGCTTGGCGGAGAATCTCGTGCGGCTCAAGGAGACGATCCACACCTGTCCGGTGTGTTTCCATTTCACCGATGGGTCCCTGTGTTCCCTGTGCGCCGATCCCAACCGTAACACGGGGGAACTCTGTGTGGTGGAAACCAGTGCCGACCTGCTGGCCATTGAAGAATCCGGGGCTTTCAAAGGGCGCTACCACGTGCTCCAGGGCACCTTGACGCCTCTGGACGGCATCGGGCCGGAGGATCTGCGCATCGCGGAACTCCTGCAGCGCCTGGAGCGGGAAGGGGTGCGGGAAGTGATCCTCGCCACCAACCCCACCGGCGACGGGGAAGCGACGGCGCATTACCTGATGAAGCTCCTGGAGAAGAAGCCCGTCAGGGTGTCGCGCATTGCTTCCGGCATCCCCATGGGCGGCGATGTGAAGTATGCGGACAAGGTGACTCTGGAAAGAGCCCTCCAGGGGCGCCGGCACGTGCAATGAAGCACAAAATGGCTTGACCCTTGAGAAGTTGAGCCGTTATATAGGCACGAGTGATCGTGGGTTGTGCGGGAACAAGGACACATCCGGGAAGCCGCAACCGCCTTTGTCCCACAACACACCGCCGCGCAAGCGGTCCTGCCCTGAACCAGTGACAGACAACGGAGTATGTTTATGGTGGAGATTCGATTTCACGGTCGAGGCGGACAGGGAGGGGTGACGTCTGCGGAACTCACCGCCCTGGCTGCCATTGAACAGGGCAAGTACGCCCAAGCCTTTCCGAGTTTCGGCCCTGAACGACGGGGCGCTCCCGTCATGGCGTTTGTGCGGGTGAGCGATCAGCAGATTCGGACTCGGGAGAAGGTCTACAATCCCAATATTGTGGTCGTGTTGGACCCGACGCTGCTCCAGATCGTCAACGTGGAAGCCGGGGTGCCCGAAGACGGCATCCTTGTGGTGAACACCAAGCTCAGTGCGCCGGAACTGCGGCGTTCCTTGGGCTTGACCCGGCGTCTGGCCGTGGTGGATGCCAGCACCATCGCGGTGGAAGTGCTTCGGGTCCCCATCACCAACACCACCATGCTGGGCGCGCTCATCAAGGCCACCCAGGTGATTTCCATCGATGCCTTGCGCGGCCCTGTGGAGAAGCGTTTCGGTCCCATTGCGGAAAAGAATTTGAAGGCCTGTCTTCGGGCCTATGAAGAAACGGTCGTGGAGGGATGAACGGTGGCCAAGGAAACGGGAATCGTAAGGTGGAAAGACCTGGCGCTGGGGTGCACTTTGACGGAGCCCGGCACGGCGGCGCAGCTCAAAACCGGCGACTGGCGCTCCATGCGGCCGGTGACCAACTACGAGCTGTGCAATAAGTGCGGCCAGTGCTACATCTTTTGCCCGGACATGGTCTATACGCGGACGGCCGAGGGATATTACGAGGCCAACTATTACTACTGCAAAGGCTGCGGCATCTGCGCTCGGGAATGTCCCAAGGACGCCATCCAGATGGTAGAGGAGGAGAAGTGAGATGGGCAAGAGAGTGGGAATGGAAGTCTCCATCGCCGCGGCCGAAGTGGTGGGTCTGTGCGATGTGGACGTCATCGCGGCGTACCCCATCACGCCGCAGACGCATATCGTGGAGCATCTGTCGGAGTTGGTGGCGGATGGGCATTTGGACGCGGAATTCGTGCCTGTGGAATCGGAACACAGTGCCATGAGCACCTGTGTGGGCGCGGCGGCGGCCGGGGCGCGCACCTTCACCTCCACCAGCTCTCAAGGCTATGCCCTCATGGCCGAAATCTGCTACATCGCCTCCAGTTTGCGGCTGCCTATTGTCATGGCGGTGGCCAACCGCGCCCTGAGTGCTCCCATCAACATCTGGAACGACCATTCGGACATGATGATGGCCCGGGACACGGGCTGGATCCAGACGGTGGCCGAAAACGGCCAGGAAGTGGTGGATCTGTTGGTCCATGCCTATCGTGTGGCTGAAGACCCCCGCGTGCTGCTTCCTGTCATGGTCAATTTGGACGGCTTCACCTTGACCCACATGATCGAGCCCATATGGCTTCCGGACAAGGAAGAGGTGCAGAGGTATCTGCCGCCGTATAAGCCGCAGATCCGTCTTGACCCACGAACCCCGATGACCTTTGGTCCCGTGGGGATGCCGGAGGTTTACACGGAGGCCAAGAAGGCGCAGGATGAGGCCATGAACGGCGCTTTGCCTGTGATCGTGGAAGCCTGGCAGGAATTCGAAAAGCAGTTCGGCCGGGCTTATCATCCTGTGGAAACCTACAAGACGGACGGGGCGGAGATTCTTCTTCTGACGGTGGGCAGCGTGTCTGAAACGGCCATGACGGCCGTGGACAAAATGCGGGCCGAAGGCAAGAAGGTGGGCTTGGTGCGTTTGAGGCTCTGGCGTCCGTTTCCGGCCAAGGACTTGGTGGATGTCCTGAAGGCGGCCAAAGCCGTGGCCGTGGTGGACCGTGCCATGGCCTTCAGCACGCGCAGCGGTCCTCTGTGCGTCGAAGTCAAAGCGGCGCTCTACGACCACGGTCATTCGATCTACGTGCAGAACTTCATTGCCGGCTTGGGCGGTCGGGATGTGACGGTGGAAGACTTCGAGAGGATGGCGGCCAAGACGAGCGATGGGCTCGCCAAGGGCCTTCCCATGGGCTACGAAATCGTGAATGTGAGGGAATAAATGGGCATCGCAGCGGAAGCACTCAAGGATTTCAAGGGTTTTAACCCGAAGAAGCTCCCCGAGGTGGAACCGCTTTCTCCCGGCCATCGCGCGTGCCAGGGCTGCGGTGAGATCTTGGCGCTGCGCCAGGTTCTCAAGGCCTTGGGAGAAAACGTCATTGTGGCGAGCGCCACCGGGTGTATGGAGATCGTCACCTCGCCTTTCCCGCAGACGGCGTGGCGTGTGCCGTGGATTCACGTGGCTTTTGAAAACGCGGCGGCGGTCATCAGTGGGGTGGAGTCGGCCTACAAGGCCATGAATCGCAAAGGCAAAATCCATCAGCCGGACGTGGTTTTTCTGGCCTACGGCGGCGACGGGGGCACGGCGGACATCGGGTTGCAGGCGCTGAGCGGCGCGCTGGAGCGGGGGCACAATTTCATCTATGTGTGTTTGGACAACGAAGCTTACATGAACACCGGCATCCAGCGCTCTTCGTCGACACCTTACGGCGCCATGACCACCACATCGCCTCCGGGCAAGAAGAGCATCGGGCAGCGCACGTGGAAAAAGAACGTGGCCTACATTGCCGCGGCCCACGGCATTCCGTATGTGGCCACGGCCTCCCCCGCCTTCGCTTTGGATCTCATGAACAAGGTGAAGAAGGCGGCGATGATTCCGGGCCCGGCGTACCTCCACATTTATTCACCTTGTCCGACGGGATGGCGCCATGAAACGGATTTGGCCATCGAAGTGGCTCGATTGGCGGTGCAGACCAAGGTCTTTCCGCTGTACGAAGTCATTGACGGCAAGTGGATTTTGTCGCGCAAGGTGGCCAAGCCCAAGCCGGTGAGTGAATACTTCAAGGTGCAGCGTCGTTTCCGGCACCTGACGGAAAAGGATATCGAAGATATTCAGCGCCGCGTGGACGAGGAGTACGAGGAGCTGCTCCGGCGCTGTGCGATGAGCGGCGAGGCCGAAAAAAAGGAAGGGGAGGAAACCCAGGGCGAGTGATGACCTTGCGGTGGTCGCCACGGGTGCCGAAAGGGCTGGGAAACACCGGCCCGGCCAGGTTTCCCCTTGACAAAAGACGGCACCTCTGCTAATGGTTCGCGGCGCTTCGGCGGTCGACGAAGCGTCACATTCCCCGGTAGCTCAATCGGCAGAGCGGGTGGCTGTTAACCACTAGGTTGGCGGTTCGAGTCCGTCCCGGGGAGCCAGACAGATCAGGCTCGGTCCTTATGGATTGAGCCTTTTTGTCTTTTTAGGAGGTGGGCCTGTGGGATTCGTCTCTCTTTGCCGACGGCGTGGGTTACTTAACCTGAGCATCACCGGATGTGGCCCACCGCATGGCCCTGCATAAGGCCCGTGTCCTCTACTCCGAGTCCTACCCCGACAAATCCTCCGCGGCCCGAAGAGCACAGGAAAACGAGGGGTGCGGGCAAGCAAAAAAGGCTCGCCCTCTGCGGGTTGGCAGGAAATCCCGCGGCCGATTCAACGTTTCCCTCCCCGTCGCCCCCCTTGCGGCATGTTCAGCCTGAGCGAAGCGAGTCGGTGGTATAGGTCCGGAGAAATCAGGCAAAAACAAGCCAAAGTTTGTCGAAAAGCTGAGAGGCTTAGTCGCTGTTAATCTTACGAAAATCGGCGCGTGAGTTCATCTCCCCTCTCCCCGTTGCAGCCCTGTCCGGTAAGTCTACGCTGCGCAAAGCGAAGGGCGTCCGTTTCGGAAGTCCTGAGAAATCGGACTTGGTTCTGTGCGAAAAGTCAAAGGTTGGTGGAAAGAACAAAACTTCCCTTTTGCCGATGACTCGAAAGCTCGCCGCCCGATTCTCGCATTATCCGTAAAGGCCTTGTGCGCCAAGTTCACCCCGAGCGAAGCGAAGGCAGTCTGTCCCTGGAAGCCCGAGAAAATAAGCTCGACCCGCCCGGATCGAGCTGTTTTGATAGGGGGCCCCTTGTTATCCATCTGGGTTTGTCTGCGGTTCCTGCACATCCGACCCGTCCGGGAAGGCTCAGCACCGACAGGGTGGAGCTCAACGCCAAACGTTGGCCGTGAATCCTTGGCGGCCGGGTGTCAACCGGAGCCTGAGCCGGCGTGGCTGCCGTTGGAGAGTTTTTTCTTGACCGGCATGAAGCCGGTGCGTAAACGTTAATATAACAAATAAATATGTACCGCGATGGTAGCAATTGACGCTATTGAAATGTGAGCTTTCCAACGCCGGGTTGGCTTTGACCATATGGCTGCCGTTGATGAGGGGAAAAGACAGCTCTTAGCTAGCTCGACGAAAGAAGGCTTCGAGTTCACCGTGTGCGTAGGGGCACTCGCCTCGACTTATGACAATCGGCTTTGCCAAGACAACGCGTAAAAGAAAGGTCCGAATCCCGGTTAGATTCGATCCTTCTCGAAAAACCAAGCCAATGAACCAATGCCGAAAAGAATTCTCAAAAGAGGGCGGCAATGAGGACAACGAGGCTCACTGGTCGGATTGGGCAACGGATTTTCCTCCCAGGGCACTTCGATGTACCCGTGGTCCTGGAAGATGCGCGACCACTTGGTTCTCATGATTCCGCAGGCTTTGAGTGCCGTGTGCGTCTTCCCGACGGCTCATTGGAAGAGGCTGTCATCTCCGCGGAAGAAGCCTCGGCTGTCCTTGGTAGTGGGCCTGAGCAAGCCGGAGTTGCAGGCCCAGTGGACGCCGAGAAGCTCCGACTCCTGGTTGAGTCGGCCCGCATCCGTCTGGCTTATGCCCATGACCAACAGTTTGCCGTGAGTCTTTCAGGGATCCGGACGCTGCCGCACCAGATTGAAGCGGTGTACCAAGCCATGCTTCCACAGCCCAGGTTGCGGTTTCTACTGGCGGATGATCCAGGAGCTGGCAAGACGATCATGGCGGGGCTCCTGGTAAAGGAGATGAAACTTCGAGAGGCTATTGAGCGCATTCTTATCCTGTGCCCCGCACCGCTCACCATACAGTGGCAGGACGAAATGCTCCGCTGGTTCGGCGAGCCTTTCGACATTATCTTCGCCGCTGTCGACCAACAGCAATTGACCAATCCATGGCAGAGGTCTTCACAGATCATCGCTTCCATTGACTACGCGAAGCAAGATGACGTGCGGGAGCGGGTCTGGCAACAGCGATGGGACCTTGTCATCATCGACGAGGCCCACAAGTGTTCGGCCCGGACAGCCCCAGGCGGTAAGAATCGCGAATCCAAGGTGGCGACAACGAAACGCTATGATCTGGCGTTGCGTCTCACCTCACAAGCAGACCATGTCCTCCTCCTGACTGCCACACCCCACCATGGGGATGAAGATAAGTTCGCTCATTTTCTTCGGCTCATTGATCCGGACCTTTTTCCGGAACCGCACCGCCTGGGGAAGCAGGCTGCTGAAATAAGACAAAACGTTTTCCGACTCGGCAAGGATTCGCCGTGGTGTTTACGCCGCCTCAAAGAAGACTTGAAAGATGTCAATGGTAAGCGCTTATTTCCGGATCGACACGCACATACCGTCACTTTCTGCCTGAACAGCGACGAGTACAATCTTTACAAGAGCGTCACCGCTTACATCAACGAGTTTATCCCTCAGCAGACCGGCCAAAGACGTTCCTCTGCGGCACTGACCCGAACGGTTCTGCAACGCAGGTTGGTAAGTTCTACCTGCGCCATCCATGAGTCTCTCAAACGGCGGTTGAAAAAGCAGGAAGATCTCCTGGAAGAGCTCGCGGGGCTTCCCCCGGTCCAGCGTGCCAAGCGATTGGCCGCTTTACAGGGTCGGTTGCCTGATGCCGAGCAGGATGAGGACGATCTCGACGAGGCGGTACGCGATCAATTGGTCGATGAGTACACGGCCGCACTGGAACTTGAACAGTTGCGCGCGGAAATCTCCGCCCTCAAGGAGCTCGTCGAGCAGGCGCGAAGGGTTCGTGAAAACGCAAACGATTCCAAACTGGCCGCATTGAAGAAATGCCTCGGCGAGGCGCAGTTCAAGGACCTGAAGGACGGCCGCGGAAAGCTCCTGATCTTCACGGAACACCGGGATACCCTTAGCTACGTGCGCCAGCATCTTGAACGATGGGGTTTTTCCACCTGCGAAATCCACGGCGGCATGAACCCGCATGAACGCAAGCGGACTCAGGAGGTTTTCAGAACCGGGGCACAGGTATGCATCGCAACGGAGGCCGCTGGCGAAGGGATCAATCTCCAGTTCTGCCACCTCATGATCAACTACGACATGCCCTGGAATCCGACGCGGCTGGAGCAGCGCCTGGGCCGCATCCATCGCATCGGTCAGGACCGGGACGTTTACGCTTTCAACTTTGTGGCCAAGGACTCCGAAGACGGCCAGCCCATCGTTGAAGGCCGGATTCTCCATCGTCTTTTGGAAAAGCTGGATCAGATGAACGAGGCCCTCGAAGGCCGCGTTTTCGACGTGATCGGTGAAGTGCTGTCGCTGAACGACGTAAACCTCGCGGACATGCTCCGTGACGCGGCCTATGATCCCCGGCGGCTCGATGAGTATCTCGATCAAATTGATCGCATCGATCCGGCCAAGCTAAAAGAATACGAGGAAGGTACGGGCATTGCCCTTGCGCGCAGCCATGTCGATTTCTCAGCATTCCAGCGCCGGAACCTCGAGGTCGAGGAACGGCGGCTCATGCCGCGATATGTCGAGGCACAATTTATCGCCGCTGCCCGTGAAGTCGGTCTTCGGGTCGAACCAAGGGCCGACGGATTGTGGCGCGTCGAGCACGTCCTTGCGGATCTTCGCTCTGAACGCCTCCGCTGTGTCCAGAAGGTCGGAAAACCCGAATTATCCTACCGGAAGATCACCTTCCATAAGCATCACCTTGAGCAAGACGCCCATCTGGATGCAGTATTGTTGGGGCCGGGGCATCCGCTCTATGCGGCAGTGGACGAGAAACTCAATGAACGTCTGGCGGGTTTGATCGGAGGTGTTAGTTTCTTCGTTGATCCGCTGTGCACAGAGCCCTATTGCATTCATTTTTTCGAGATATCAATCCGTGGCAAGGACTCAAAAGGGAACGACGTGCCGCTCTATGGCGAACTCGTGGCTGTGCGGGAGGAGCAAGGGCATTACGAGCTCGTCTCAAGCGACATCTTGCTCAACCTAGCGACGCATCCGCATCCGCCGCGAGAAATGGAACCTCCCCCCACACAGGGAGCCTCCGATTTTCTGAAACGCACCTATCAACTCGAATGCCGCGCCCGCTGTCAGCGTGAACGGCAGCATTTTGCCCGGATTTGCCGGGAATACCTGGAAAAGTCGTTCAAGGCCCGGATTGACCGTGCCCAGGAGCGCGCCATGCGGCTTGCCGCCGAAGCAGTGACCAAACCTGAATTTAAACTTGCTGCGGATGAGGCTAGGAAATATGCGGATGAGCTTGAGCGCCAACGCAAGGAACGGCTCGACGGTTTAAATCGTCTTGAGATTGCCAGAACCGGCCCGGTCAAGCATATGGGCACCGCCGTTGTCCTTGGTCCCGATGCGGACACCCAGACCCAGCTCGCCGACTTAGCGGATGAACTCGATCCGAATATCCGCCGGCAGAGCGAGATCGCCGCCGAGGATAAGGTAATCGAAGCGCTTGTCGCCGAGGGCTTCCCCCAAGACCGAATCGAGCGGGTCGGTCATCTGAAGTTGGGCTTCGACATCCGCGCTCACAAGATCGCCGATGAAGCCACCGGCGAGGTCTTCGTCAAGAGAATCGAGGTCAAAGGACGCCTGCGCGGGCAGCCGGTCAGGCTGACCACCAACGAGTGGTACAAGGCGGCGCAACTGGCCGAGACCTACTGGCTCTATGTAGTGTGGGATCCCTTGAGTGATTCCCCTGAAATCGTGCGCATCCACAACCCCGTGGCCAAGCTCGACCATGTCAAACGAGAGATCGTGGCGGCGAGGTTTTATAAGATTTCCGCCGAAGCCATATTGTCGGCAGGAAAGAGTGGAATATGACCATGCCCAAACCTATCCACGAGATCAGAGATCCAATTCACGTATTTGTCAGATTGGACAATCACGAACGGGAAGTGCTGAACTCAAGACCTTTTCAAAGGTTGCGCCATATTCATCAGTTGGCCCTGACATTTCTCGTGTATCCTGGAGCTACACATAAACGGTTTGAACACTCCCTTGGGGTCATGGAGCTGGCAAGCCGTGTTTTCGATGTTGTTACAAACCCGAACAACATCTCAGATGAAATTCGAAGTCGTCTCCAACCGCTGGGGAAGGCAAACACCGACGAGTTGCGATACTGGCGCAGGGTTCTACGCATGGCGGCCCTTTGCCACGACATCGGTCACCTGCCCTTTTCCCATGCCGCGGAGGATTTGCTCCCCGACGGGTGGGATCACGAACGAGTTACTAGGGAGATAATCGCCAGCGAAGAGATGAGGCAGATTTGGGAAAACATGACCCCCACCGCTTCGGCAAGAGGACATCATCAAGCTTGCAGTGGGTCCCAAAAAGGCGAAAGATCTCCGGTTCTCAGACTGGGAAGCCATCCTTTCAGAGATTATTGTCGGAGACGCTTTCGGGGTCGACCGCATGGATTACCTTTTGCGCGATTCCCACCACCTTGGCGTCGCATATGGCAAGTTCGACCACTATCGCCTCATCGATACTCTCCAAATTCTCCCTACGCCTATGGCCGACGACGCGAACGGACTTGGGGAACCCGCTTTGGGTGTAGATGAAGGGGGTATTCAATCTGCAGAAGCCTTGGTAGTCGCTCGCTATTTCATGTATTCCCAGGTCTATTTTCATCCCATTCGAAGGATCTATGACATCCACTTAAAAGACTTTCTGAAAGATTGGCTTCCCAATGGGGTTTTCCCCACGGATATCGGGGAGTTTTTATCGATCACGGACAACGAGGTCACTGCGGCGTTTCTCCAGGCGGCCTTTGACACCGGCAAACCAGCGCATTCCCATGCCCGCCGAATTGTCCGGCGCGAGCATTTCAAACGCTTGTACGAAAGGAACCCGAACGACGTGGAAATAAACCCGGAAGCCGGCCAGGTGATCTTCAACGCTTTAAAGGAAAAATTCGGTGACGACTTGTTCCGCCACGATCGTTATTCCCAGGAGGGCAGCTCGCCCGATTTCCCGGTGCGTATGCGCGATGGCCGCATCGTCTCGTCGCTCGCTGTCTCAGAAGTCCTTAACAACGTGCCGGTGCTCTCTGTGGATTACGTCTTCGCAGAACGGGATATTTTCGACCGGGCGGAAAAGTGGCTGACGGAAAATCTGAATACAATCATCAAGCCTCAAAAAGAGGAGGATGACAATGGATAGACTGAAGCGAGCGGCGCTGATTACGCGGCTACTGGAGAACCTGCACGAAAAGGGGAGTTGGTGCGGGGAAACGCACGCCCAAAAAGCTGTTTTCTTCGCACAGGAACTTACGAAGATACCTCTGGAATTCGAATTCATCTTGTATAAGCATGGACCCTTTTCCTTCGACCTGCGCGACGAACTGACGAGCCTCAGGGCGGATGGGCTGATTCGGCTGGTTCCGCGCTTGCCGTATGGCCCTACCATCATGCCCACCGAGTTGGCCAAAAAGCTTCAGAACAACTATCGGAGGACACTTGGATTGTATGAAGACAAGATCGCCTATGTGGCTGGCAAACTCGGCGCCAAAGGTGTTGCTGACCTTGAACGTTTGGCAACAGCGCTTTATATCACCGAGCCGGAGGGGGTAGGCGAGCCACCCGAGAAAAGGGCGGCCAAACTCTCGGGGATCAAGCCGCACATTTCAAACGATCAGGCCCTGGAGGCTATTCGCGAAGTGGATCAAATGCTAGATGAAGTTCACAAAATCCTGCCTTGATAAGGAGCCCCTACATGTCTGACGACCGCAGACTCATCGAAGACTTCCTGCCGATCCAGGCCATCAGTGCCGAGGCGTCGCGGGAGAAATCCGTGCGCAAGGGGCACATTTCGACCCTTCACCTCTGGTGGGCCCGGCGTCCCCTTGTGGCCTGCCGGGCAGCGGTGTACGGGGCGCTTGTCCCGGCGTCGCGGTTCGTCCCGGAGAACGGGCCGGACAATAAAAAGCAGAGCCTGGGCAGGGCCAATGCGGCCAAGTTCATCGAGCGGCTCTGCAAATATCCGGGCAACCCTACCGTCATCAAGGAAGCCCAGGGGCACATCTTCGAAGCCCATGCCGAGCGGCTGACCATTGAGACCGGCAAGAAGGTGTCTGTCGAGGATATCGAAGAAGGCCGCGCCCCGCGTCCCAAGGTGCTTGACATGTTCGCCGGTGGCGGAGCCATCCCTCTGGAAGCCCTGCGCCTCGGTTGTGAAGCCTACGCCCTCGACCTCAACCCGGTGGCGCACATTATCGAGCTCTGCACCCTGGTCTATCCGCAGAAATACGGCAAGCCCGACCCGAATGTCCGCGGTATGACCGGCCCCGAGAACGCGAAGGGCGAAACCACCTGGGGCGGCCTGGCCGATGAGGTCCGCTACTGGGGCGAATGGGTGCTCAAGAAGGTCAAGGCCGAGATCGGCGACCTTTATCCACTGATACCCGATCCCGACTACAAGGGGAACAGACCGGCCGTCCAGGCCGAGATGTGGCAGTCTTCAGACAAGGAAAGCATCCCTCCCGGATACCTCATGCCGGTTGCTTACCTCTGGACACGGACCGTCCGCTGCAAGAATCCATCCTGCGGGGCGAGCGTGCCGCTCGTGCGCCAGACCTGGATGTGCAAGAAAAAAGACCGCTACGTGGCGCTCGAGATGATTGCGCCCAAGGAGGAAAAGCGGGTGCGCTTCGCGGTGGTCGAAAGCCCTACCGAAAAGGGACTTGGCTTCGATCCGGCGGCCTTCTCCAAAGGCGGCAACGCCACCTGCCCCTTCTGCGGCACCGTGGCGGACAGCGACTACGTGAAAAGCGAGGGCAAGGCAGGGCGCCTGTCTTCCCACCAGATGATGGCCATTGTCTGCACCCGGCCGGGACGTCAGGGGAAAATCTACCTCTCGGCCGACGACTACCCCCAGTTTTGGCCGGATGATAACGCGATCCGCGCCCGCATCGAGACCCTGTGCCGACGCACCGGCCTGACCGTGCCGAGCGAGCCGATGCCGAAGCAGGGGACGCTGGGCTTCCGCGTGCAGCCCTATGGTGTGAAGACTTGGGGCGATCTCTTCACCCCCCGCCAGATGCTCTGTTTACTCACCTTTGCCGCGGCGGTGCGGGAAGCTGTGGGAGAATTGGAGCGTGAGGGCGTGGAGCGTGAACGTGCCAAAGCTGTGGCGACGTATTTGGGTGCTATGCTGAGTCGAATGGTTGATTTTAACTCCTCTCTGTGCGTTCATAACTATTTTGGAAGCAGTCGAATAGCCCACACATTCGGTCGCCAAGCACTTCCCATGGTTTGGGACTTTGCCGAGGCAAATCCTTTTAATATTGGTAGCGGTGGTTGGGGAGCCGATGATATTGTTTCGGCATTAAAATCGCCTGATTCGGATATTTCAACTCGTGCCACCGTCACCCGCGGGTCGGCAACCGCGCTTCCCTGGCCCGATGCCTCCTTCGATGCCGTCATCACCGACCCGCCGTACTACGACAACGTTCCCTACGCCGACATCTCTGACTTCTTTTACGTCTGGCTTAAACGCACCATCGGCCATCTCTATCCTGAACATTTCGCCACGGAAGGCACACCAAAAAAACAAGAGGCCGTAGCCGATGCGATGCGTCACGGCGGCAGCAAGGAGAAGGCCCGCGCCGCCTATGAACGTATGATGGCACAGGCCTTTGCCGAGGCCAACCGCGTGCTCAAACCCGGCGGCCAGATGACCGTGGTCTATGCCCACAAGACGACCCTCGGTTGGGCTACCCTGGTGGACGCGCTTCGTCGTGCCGGATTTATCGTCACGGAAGCCTGGCCGCTTGATACGGAGAAGCCCGGTAGACTCCGCGCACAGGAGTCTGCTGCCCTCGCCTCCAGCATCTTTCTGGTGGCGCGGAAGCGGGAAGGTATGTTGACCGGCTCTTACGAAGACGATGTCCGCCCCGACCTCGATACGATCGTCCGCGAGCGCGTGGATTCGCTCTGGAAGATGGGCATCACCGGCGCGGACCTGGTCATCGCCGCCGTGGGCGCGGGTCTGCGCGCCTTTACCAAATTCGCCCGTGTGGAATACGCCAACGGCGAGGAGGTCCCGGCCGAGAAGTTCCTGGCCGAGGTGGAAGGGGTCGTGCTGGAGACGCTTCTGGAAAAGATTTTCGGTGTGGCCGGGAGCGGTGTCGCCGCGGTGGACGGCCCGAGCCGGTTCTACGTGCTCTGGCGCTACACCTACAAGGCGGCCGAGATGGACGCGGGCGAGGCCATCGTTTTCACCTACGGCCAGAATGTAGAGCTGGATGGCCAGAACGGACTCTCGTCCGGAAGCCGCGCGCTGGTCGAAAAAAAGAAGGGGAATTACCGGCTTCGAGATTTCACCGAACGGGGTGATGACGAAAAGCTGGGGATGCCAAAAGATGACGGCAAACCCTCCCCGCTGATCGACATCCTGCACCGCATCCTCTGGCTGCTGGAAAACGAGCCCCGCAAGCTCAATGCTTTCCTCGATGAGGCGCGGCCGGACCGCGAACGGTTGCGACTGGTCGCCCAGACCCTGGCCGGAACGGCGTTGGAGGGAGGACAGGCTTCCAGCCAGTCGCCTGCGATGCTTACAACACCAGCGGAAGGTGCCGCGCTCAAGAAACTCCTCGCGAACTGGCGGGCATTGATTGATACGAGACTGTCAGACGTCGATGTAAAGACCGGTCAGATACGTATGCAATTCGATGGAGGCAAACAATGAGCACCCACCAGTTTCGTCCCTGGACCGACCTGGTCAAGCTCCATCCTGATGTGGAAGCGGGGGCACTGACCGAGGCGGTATTCGCTATTGATCTCGGAGCCATCGCCGCGGGTGATCCAAACGTTCCCGTGGTCAACCGAGACCCGGAGGCCTTCTTTCGGGCGACATATCTCACTGCCGATCTGCGAAAGCTCCTCGAGGAAGTGCTGGCTTGCCTGGCCGGAAAGAGCGGATACAACCGAGTGCTCAAGCTCCGCACCCCCTTCGGCGGGGGTAAATCGCATACCCTTGCGGCGCTGTTCCATGCCGCACGGAACCGAGAAGCCCTGGACGGCATCCCGGAGGCGAAGGAATTCGCCCGACCCGGCAAAGTGGCCGTAGCCGTTTTCGACGGCGAGAAATTCGATGCCCGCAACGGCAAGACGCTCGATGACGGCCGGACGATCCAGACCATGTGGGGCTGGATTGCCTGGCAGATCGACCCCGAAAAGGCCTTTCCCCTGGTGGCCGATCACGACAAGGATCGCGTGGCTCCAGGCGGGGATATCATCCGTGATCTGCTCACCAAGGGGTCTGACGGCAGGCCGGTCCTCATCCTCCTCGACGAAGTGCTCAAATATATGGAGCGCTCCGCGGCGGTCAGCGTTCTCGATTCCACCCTCCAGCGCCAGACCAAGGATTTTTTCCAGAACCTGACCGTCGAGGTGGCCAGCAGCGAGAAGGCCGCGCTCGTCTATTCGCTCACCTGGAGCGCCAGGGAAGCCTTAGGAAACGTGGGACTGCTTGCCGAGATCGACAAGCTCGCCTCTCGGGTGGATCAACTCAGGGAGCCCGTCTCCGGCGATGAGATCCTTCCGATCCTGCAGCGGCGTCTGTTGGGAGAGGTTCCTGATGTTTCCATAGCCACGGAAGTTGCCACAGCCTATCAGGACGTGGTAACCGGCACGCGGCGCGCCTATGCCGAAACCCCCTCCGAGCGCCAGCAAGCCGAGGAGGAAGGCTGCCTTTTGCGTGATCGGATGCGGGCGGCGTATCCGTTTCATCCCGCGCTCATCGACATCATGAGGGAACGCTGGACCGCCGTGGATGCCTTCCAGAGAACACGCGGTGCATTGCGATTCCTGGCTTCCTGCCTGTATTCCCTCAAGAAGAACGGCGGGGCGAAGGCACTTGTCGGGCCCGGAGATATACCACTCAAGGACGTGGACGTCCGGGTCAAAATGCTCAAAGAGCTCGGGGTGCAGAACGACTATGACCCGGTGATAACGGCGGACATCGACGGTCCGAATGCCCGGGCAAAACGAATCGACGAGCGGATGGCGCGCGAGACGCCGGCGCTTGCCCATGTGAAACCTGCCACGCGCATTGCCACGGCCATCCTTTTGTATTCATTTGGCGGATTGAGGCGTGAGGGCTCGGGCAACGACGAAACATTGCCGCCCGGCGTTACGGAGAACGAACTACTTGCGGCCTGTGTCGGTCCCGACTTGGACAACATCACGGCCACTGCCGTCCTGTCCGAACTCCGCAATACATGCCTCTACCTGCATTACGATGGCGTCCGGTATTGCTTCAAGAAGGACCCGAATGTCACCAAGCTGATCGAGGATGCGGAGCAGAGCATTGCCCGCGAGGATTCCCAGGTGCGCGGACACGGCCCGGTCCGAAGCCAGATCAAGGAGATGCTGGATGCTCGCCTGGCCGGTCATCATACGGCCATCGTCTGGCCGGCGAAGAGCCAGGACATTCCCGATGAGGACCCACGATTCCTTGTTGCCTACCTTCCCCTCGAGTTCGCTGCCGAGGACAAATCGGAGCAAGAACACCAGGCCAAGGAGTACCTGACCCAATACGGGAATCGTCCCCGACGCTACCGCAACGCCCTGGGTCTTGCGATACCGGAAAAAAGACAAATCGAGGCTTTGCGGCGTGCTGTACGGTATCTCTTGGCCATCGACCGCGTGGAAGCCAAGAAGCAGCAACTTCGGCTCACCAAGGACCAGCTTGATCAACTACGGGAGAGGAAACGCACAGAGCAAGCTGCGGCCGAGTCATGCTTCCGGGAGCTTTACACGGCCGTCTGGTTGCCTCGGGTTCAGGACGGTCAAGTGGAAATCGAAAAGGTGGAACGGGGCGGCCGACCACTTCAGGCGACCGGCATCCACGAGCGGATCATGGAACTTCTCACCAGCGTGGGGACGCCGCGCATTCACGGATCGGTGACGCCACGGAAGATTGCCGAGCGGGTGCGGCTCGGAGAATCTTTAATCGAGGGGGAGCCACCGCTCATGGGCATCAAGGCGTCCGATGTGCTTGAATCGTTCTTCCGTGATATCTTCCCTCCCCGGTTGGAATCCGCATCCGTCCTGCGTAAAGGTATTGCTCGCGGCGTATCGGAAGGCGTCTTCGCCTATGTGAATGGGGGCAGCCCTGTTCTTGGTCCAGATGGAAAGTACCAGATAAATTTAGATAAAGTCTTTTTCGGCCGCCCCATTGATGATGACGAGATCGACTTCGAAACCGGCTTTCTCATGATGCCGGCAGCGATCCCGCAAGCGCCGGTGGCCCAACCCGCTGGAGCAGCACGAGTCGAAACTGGTTCTGTCTTGCCACCAAGTGTCCATGAGGCCCCGAGAGGAATGGGCAGGGGAATCGATACCGGATCAGTAACTATCGGGACGGATACCGCCGGTCGAAAGAACCGGGTTGCTTTTGCCTTTGAAGCGACGAGAGAACAGATCTTCAAGGCCTTCCCGGCCATCGCGAACCTGGCCGACCAGTGTGACGGAGCCAAAGTGCGAATCCGCATCGAGGGCATATCCTCTGCCGGGTTCGATCCATCGTGGTTCCGCAACGCCGTGTCTGAACCACTCGACGAGGCAGATATCCGATATACTGCAGAGGAATGAAGCAGGAAGATTGTGATCCACGAGGAAGCAGCAAGATGATTCAACAGCGCGCGATGCCTCATGCTGGGCAACTCTGACCCGGTCAAATTCCGAATCGAGGGCTTGTTGCACAAGCGTCAGCACTTTCGGAATGGAAAAGCCGGGAAACAACTCGATAGTGTAAGTCGCGAATTGGGAACAGCGGAAGCACCATTCTCCATGGGATCTCGGGATAGGAATGGCATATGGCAGGCTTTCTTGATGACCAAAATACCCAAGCCGCTTTTTCGAGACTTTTGAGTGAGGTGGCTAAGTCCCTGGCCCTGTTCCTTGAGCGGGAGTTGCCGAACCTTTTCAAAGACTGGTGGAATCAGGCCGTCGTGGACAGTTTGTCGTTCCAACAGCGGCGGCGGATGGAACAACCGGGCATAGCCTCCCTCGGTGCTTTGGACCTCGCCGCGCTGCTTCGAGTGCTCGATCAGAATTGGTATCAGATTTCCAACAAGCTCGGCCTGACATCGGAGGCACGTCATTTCGTCAAGGAAATGCAGACTATCCGGAACCGGTGGGCACACGCGACCACTGAAGGTTTTCCAGTTGATCGTATATACCGCGACTTAGACACTCTCCAGCGTTTTGCTGGGGTCATCAAGGCGAATGAAACACTAATAGAAGAGGTGCGATCCTTAAAGATGGCGCTTCTCACGACACAGATGGAATCGCCTGAGAAAGCCGATGCCGCTGCCCTTGAATTCTCTCTGAAGCCCAAAGGCAATGATGCCGAATTTGAACCGGGGCAGATTGTATGTCTTCGGTCTGACCCAAACATTCGCGGTGCTGTGATTGCCGTCCTGTCGGGCAAACCGGAAAATCGCTTCAAGGTCTTCGTGAATGGTCAAACCCAGACTTACTATGCGTCTCAGTTAAAGCCCGAAGATACTTCCGATGACGAAACCGCGTTTTTACCCTGTGATCAGTTCCACGCCTACCTCACTGCGCTGCAAATCAAATATCCGGGCCTATCTACACTTTATTCGCTCAACGCCGCCCGTGTGGATTTCATTCCGTATCAATTTCGGCCCGTGCTGCGGTTCATCAGGTCGGATCGGCCTCGATTACTGATCGCCGACGGCGTTGGCGTCGGCAAGACCATCGAGGCAGGGCTTATTCTCCGCGAATTGCAGGCAAGACGTGATGTGCGGTCAGTTCTTATCGTGTGCCCTCGCCCGTTGGTGACCGAACGTAAATGGATGAACGAAATGAAGCGTTTCGAGGAACGCTTCACACATCTCGATGGCGACACCCTGCGTTACTGTATAAACGAAATGGACCTTGAGGGCGTCTGGCCCGAGCAATACCAAAAAGTGATTGTTCCCTATTCCTTGTTCGATGAAGCTTTGCTTTATGGTTCGCGACCTGACGGCAAGCGAAAACGCAGGAAAGGGCTGCTTGACCTCGACCCACCGCCTCGGTTCGACCTTGTCATTGTCGACGAGGCGCACCACATACGCAATCAAGATACATTCAGCCACAAAGCTGTGCGCTTTTTCTGTGACCACGCTGAGGCCGTCATCTTCTTGACTGCGACACCGATTCAGCTCGGAAGTAACGACCTTTTCGTCCTCCTCAATACGCTTCGTCCCGATTTGATTATCGATCGGGAGAGTTTTGAGCACATGGCGGAACCCAACCCTTACATTAACCAAGCGATATCGCTTGCCCGGGCTCAAGGGCCGGAATGGCAACGCCGGACAAGTGAGGCCCTTGACCAAGCTGCGGCCACCGCGTGGGGCCAGGCGATCCTACGCCACAATCCGAATTTTATCCGCATACGTTCCAGGCTGTCCGAAGGCGACGTCACAAATGAGGAACGTGTTCAGATCATCACGGACATGGAAGCCCTGCACACTTTCGCAGGGATTATCAATAGGACCCGCCGCAGGGACATCGGTGATTTCACGATACGGAAGCCTGAGACCGTGGTCGTTTCCTTCACACCCGCCCAGCAGGCTCTGCATGACGAACTCCTCAGGGTTCAGGCCGAGATATTCGACCGGCTTCGCGGAGATATCAATGTCAAATTCATGATGACCACGATCAGGCGGCAAGCCGCGAGCTGCCTTTTCGGACTGGTTCCTTTTCTTGAAGATATTCTGAAACGTCATATTGATGAGCTGGTCTGGGAGGAAGGCGATAACACTGAGGCGGTTCTGCAAGTCGAGACGGTCGAGACCATACAATCGCAAATCCAATCCCTTCTTGAGAGTGCACGATTGCTCGACCCCTACGATCCGAAACTGGAGGCCCTACGCGCCGTCATCCAGAGCAAGCAGAAGCTGCCCAATAATAAGGTGATGCTGTTTAGCAGCTTCAGGCACACGCTCAATTACCTCTATCAACATCTCAAAAAGGATGGTTTTCGCGTCGGGATGGTACACGGCGGGACACCGGACGAAGAACGCGTCGATCTCCGAGGTCGCTTCGCGAAGCATCGAAGCGATGCGGATAGCTTGGATGTCCTGCTGCTCTCGGAAATTGGCTGCGAGGGTCTCGACTTCCAGTTCTGCGATTGCATCGTGAACTACGATTTGCCCTGGAATCCGATGCGCGTGGAGCAACGCATCGGCCGCATCGACCGGCACGGACAGAAAAGCGAAAGCGTCGCCATCATCAACCTGATTACGCCGGGCACCGTCGATGCTGATATCTACGAACGTTGCCTTCTGCGCATAGGAGTGTTTAACAGCGCTTTGGGCGGGAGCGAGGAGATTCTCGGTGAAATCACGAAGGAGATTCGAGATATTGCCGACAACTTGACTTTAAGTGACGAGGAACGGAGGGCGAAGCTTCAGCAGTTGGCGGACAACAAGATTCGATTGATACGTGAGGAGGAGGAACTCGAGCAACGACAAATGGAACTTTTCGGCATCCACTTGCCCGAAGACCGGATGAGGAAAGAAATCGAGGATGCCTCGAGTTACTGGTTATCACCGACCTCAGTACAAAGGATTGTCCATCTGTATTTAAAAAAGGCCTGTGAAAAAGATCAGGAATTTATCCTCGGAGAAAAACCCCTTAAAACCCTGCGTCTTTCCCAAGAAGCCCGAGGCATCCTGCTGCGCGATTATCAGCAGCTTCCCAAACAAAACACTATTACCTACCGAGAGTGGGAGAACTGGCTTAAAGGAGATAATCCTCAGCTTAAGATAACCTTTGAATCGGAATGTGCGGCGGAGCATCCCGAGGCGGCTTTCATTATGCCGTTACATCCCTTGGTTCGACAAGCCGCGATGTCGTTCGATATGAAAAAACGAGCGGTCGCCATGCTTAAGGCTCACTCCAGCGACGTTCCTCCGGGTCGATACGAGTTTGCTATTTATCAATGGCGGTTTCATGGGATCAGGGAAGATCTGTTGTTGCGTCCGGTCGCTTCCTCCCCAATGGTCACCTCTCACCTTGCTCGTTTGCTGGAAAAGGCAACAGATCTTGATATTGAGGATGCCAAGGTAATCGACCCAATTACTTGGGACAGACTCGATGCCCAACATTATGAGCTGTGGTCCGATGCTCGGGCGAAGCATCGGCAAAGAACGCGGGAATTAGCGGAATTTCGCCGGGAGAGCCTGACAAAGAGTCATCGGGCGCGGATAGCGCTTCTTGAGGAACAGCTCAAGCAGGCCAGCAACGAAAAGATTAAGAGAATGCGCCAGTCTCAAATCTCGGCGGCTGAGGCGGACTATGCGAGGCGCATTCAGGATTTGGACATTGCCATGGAAAGGGCGGAAATAATCGCGGAGCCGGTTGCATACGGGGTGATTGAGAACATCGGAGATACGCCCAGTGCCAACGGACTACGATAAAATACGTGACGACAACATCCGCGAATATGGCCAGGGAACACGTCATCTATCCTTTTTGGGAAGACTATATACGGATAGGACGCATTTTATTTTCGAGCTCCCTCTGTGCCAATGAAGGTGAGTCACCTACCCCTTGTTAAATTTGAGTTGGGCGGGTAGGAGACAGGATCAGATGACATCAGTTCAGAATCGGCAAACGGGGGTAGGAATGGGGGTAACGGAAGGGGCCAGTAGGGCGTCTGGAGTTGCCCTCATGGCGACCAATCTCAACGCACCGGATCCGGAGGTCATGGAAAAAAAACGTCGCCGCAAATTCACGGCTGCTTATAAGTTGCGCATCCTCGAGGAAGCCGATGCCTGCACATTGCCTGGGCAGATCGGCGCCCTTCTCCGCCGGGAAGGCCTTTATTCATCGAATTTGACCACGTGGCGCAGACAACGAGATGAGGGGCAGCTCAAAGCATTGTCTCCCCGAAAACGGGGGCGAAAAGCGAACCCGGACCACCATCTTGCAAAACGTGTAGCCCAATTGGAGCGGGAAAATCAGCGCCTCAGAGACCAGATCAAAAAGGCGCAGACGATCATTGAGGTTCAAAAAAAAATCTCAGACCTCATGGGGATTCCCCAACCCAATCACGAAAGCGACGAGAGCAACTTATGAAAGCGGCGGTCCAATTGCGAACCGAGGTGGGAACCGTCCAGGCCTGTGATGCTTTGGGCATTGCCCGAGCAACCTTCTATCGTAGACTGAAACCCACCAGAGCCCAGGTAAATCGTCCGGCTCCGCCGTTGGCTCTTTCGGATCAGGAGAGGCAAACGGTGATAGACCTACTCCACTGCGAGAGATTTCAGGATGCTGCCCCTCGCCAGATCTTTGCGTGCCTGCTTGATGAGGGGACGTATCATTGCTCGGTGCGCACGATGTATCGCATTCTGAAAGACGAACATGGAAGCGTCAAGGAGCGTCGCCGGCAGGTGCAGCGCCCCGCTTACGAAAAGCCCGAGTTGCTCGCCACCCGCGCCAACGAGGTTTGGTCGTGGGACATTACAAAGTTATTGGGCCCCGTCAAGTGGACCTATTTTTACCTTTACGTGATCATGGACATCTTTAGCCGCTACGTGGTGGGATGGATGGTTGCCCACCGGGAAAGTGCGGCCCTGGCAAAGAGGCTCATTGAGGAGACCTGCAAAAAGCAGGGTATTGTTCACGGCCAACTTACAGTTCATGCGGATCGGGGATCCTCCATGACCTCGAAGTGTGTTGGCCAATTGCTATCGGACTTGGGGGTCACCAAAACCCATAGCCGGCCTCATGTGAGCAATGACAATCCCTATTCGGAAGCCCAGTTCAAGACCCTCAAGTACTGTCCGCAATTTCCAGGACGTTTCGGTTCCACCGAGGATGCCCGCTCCTTTTGCCGGAATTTTTTCAATTGGTACAATCGAGAACATCGCCACTCGGGTCTCGGGCTGGTCACACCGGAGCAGTTCCATTACGGGTTGGCGCCTCAGATCGTGGAGCATCGTCAACAGGTTCTCAAGCAAGCATTCGAGGCCAATCCTAGCCGTTTCAAAGGCAAGATACCCAGGCCTCCAGCATTGCCGACTGCCGCCTGGATCAACAAGCCTTCAAGCGACGCTGTAAGAGTCTAACATTTTACCGGAGGTGTCTCATTTTCATTGACACATTCCGCTTCTGCAGAACGCAGAGGATGCTGGTGCCTCCAAGGTGCTCTTTCAGCTTTTCACAGACAAACTTGAGGTTCGCCATGACGGCCGTTTATTTAATGAGAAAGATGTACGCGGCATCTGTGGGGTTGGTGAAGGAACCAAGGCTGACGATCTGACCCAGATCGGTAAGTTCGGGATCGGCTTCAAGTCTGTTTACGCCTACACGACAACACCTGAAATACACTCAGGAGATGAAAGCTTCAAAATTGAATATTATGTTCGACCATATGCCGTGCAGAAGCAAGACATTGGCGATTCATGGACCACCCTTTTCATCTTTCCTTTTAACAAGGAGGATTTGGAACCGGTTGTCGCCTACACGGAGATCAGTACGAGACTTCGGACGCTCAGCGCCAGGACACTGCTTTTTCTTCGTAAAATCAAAGAGATCGAATACAGATTGCCGGATGGGATGGGAGGTGTTTATCTGCGGGACGAAACCACGCGGGGCGGTGCACGCGAGGTGACGGTGATTGGACAAAACAACGGCGAAGATGAAAGCGAAAGTTGGTTGATATTTGAACGACCTGTTGATGTGCCCAATCCTAGCGATGATGGCCCGCGTCAAGTTTCGGTCGAGATCGGCTTTCGCCTGCAAAGGAACGAGAAAGAACAACGGGAAGAAGTGGTGAAAATAAAGGATTCACCACTTGTGGTCTTCTTCCCAACTGAGAAGGAAACCCGATTTGGATTCTTGATCCAAGGACCATACAAGACCACGCCGGCGAGGGACAATATTCCGAGAGACGACAACTGGAACGCGACATTGGTGCGCGAAACTGCATATCTTATGGCTGACGTGTTGCCGCAGCTCAAGGACCTGGGTCTATTAAATGTCTCGCTCCTTGAAGCATTGCCAATAAGGATGGAGGACTTTCGTCCGGGCAGTATGTTTCTGCCGATTGCGAACTCGGTTCGGGAGTCTCTTGCAAGTAAAGAGCTGCTGCCAACAGACGATGACAGCTTCGTCTCAGCCCAAAATGCAAAACTCGCAAGTGCCGAATGGTTGAGAGAATTACTTCGCCAAGATCAGCTCAATGTTCTTTTTCAGAAAGGCGTCAAATGGATTCATGCGGACATAACTGAAAGAGGACGACATGAGCTATGGAAATATTTGCGGGAAGAGCTAAAGATTGAATTGATTACACCGGACAGTTTTTCACGCAAGGTGGACCATGCTTTTTTTGGCGCTCAATCTGATGATTGGATGATTCGATTCTATACCCAGCTTCCAAACCAAAAGGCACTATGGCAAAAAGGATCAGGTAACTATTGGGATCCCGATGGACCATTAAGGAAAAAGCCCTTCATACGATTACAAAATGGCTCTCACGTTAGACCATTTGATGATGATGACAAACCAAACGCCTACCTTCCGCCGAAAGCGGCTGTGGACTCCCGATTGCCAACTGTCAAGGCGGAGATAGCATGCCATGACGAAGTGCGCTCATTTCTGGTATCTTATCTAAAGATTCCAGAGTTCGATATAGTAGCAGAAGTCATCGAGCAGGTGCTCGCCAAATACACCTCGACAAATCCTCCACAAATAGATGAACATTTGCAGGATATTGCGACAATCGTCGAAGCCTTTCAAACTGATTCACAAGAGAAACAAAAGAGACTGAGGGATGCTCTTCAAGAGACTCCTTTCATCCTGTCACGACCATTTGTCAATGGCGATGAGATTTACCGAAAACCTGATGCTTTGTATTTTCATAATGACACCTTGGAAATGTATTTTTCAGGCAATTCTGATGTTGGCTTTATTAGCCCGATCTATAATGATATGGAAGAAGCTTTGAGAATGTTTGCCATTCTTGATGTGCGGGATAAAGTTCGCGTTGATAAACGAGAACAGGATTATTATGGCTATATCCGTCTAAGGGATTGGCATGGTTGGCATGAACGAGGATTATCTGGCTTTGATCCAGATATTAAAGTTGATGGATTGTCGATTGCCCTTTCATCTCCAACAGCAGAGAAAAGCCTTTTTATATGGAATGAAATAGTATTGCCGAACGCTGAATGCATACGAGGGACGATTGACCTGAATCAGTGAAGTGTGATTGGGTGGACTGACGAGCATGGATTCGGAACCCATTTTGGGGCTCATTGATGCCCTGATTCAGCCACTTTTTCGGGTCATCGCCTTTTCAAGGACTGAAAAGCTCTCATGACGATGCCATCTCAGACATTTTCGGACACTCTTCACCCCCTTATGGCCAGAGGAGCTTTCAGGCTTTTGCGGCGGCGATCCCTACGCTGGGCAAAATTTCAGATAAACACTCCGAAAAGCGTGAAAAGCGGGACAATGCCGACCAAACTGGAGCTTCAGCCGACGAGCGCTTCGGATCACGCGCGCTGCCATATAGATCAGCTCCTGGATCACGGTCTTTACGCGACGTCGCTTGGCCCGATGCCGTACGGGCGAAAAATGGCCCAGGAGCCCGTTTTGCCCCAGGATGCGCAAAATGTTGTAAGCCAGTCCGCCCAGGGTCAACACCAGCGCATTGGTGGCAAATTTTCCAGACGGCAACCGCTCCAAGTCCAGGTCGGACTTGATCTCACTGTGAAACTGCTCGCTCAGACCCCGCTTCTCGTACAACCCGATGACTTCCTCTTCAGGGACGGAAAGCGACGTCCACCAGCCCTCCAGCTTGATATCCGGCCGGATCAAGATTTGCCCCTCGCTATCCGATATCCTCTCGGTGACCCGGATCACCAGCCGAAACCGATAGGTTCTCTCTTCATGGTGTCGCGTCACCCACGTGCTGAAGACCGCCACTTTCTGGCCGGGGCGGGGCTCACTCACACGGCCTTCACTGAAGGCCCGATCACGCCAGGAAAGGACGTCGGCCCGGCGCGGATTCCATTGGATGATAAAGCTCAGCTTGGGGTGTCGGCGAAGCTCCACAAGCGTTTCCAGGGCGTCGTGAGCCGAGTCCGTTCGCACCAAAAGGGGCTTGCAGGTCACCTTGCGCGCATGCACCAACATCTTGCGCAAAAAGTCAACAAATCCGCTCTGAGAATGCTGAGAACCAGGGCGAAGCTCCAGGCCCAGACACCATCCCTCCTGCCCAAGGTAGGCCCCGATCGGCGCGTATCCGTCATAGTCCCGGTACGTGCGCGACACCCCTTCTTTCTTTGTGTCGGAATTGTCCAGGCAGAAAACATCCAGGTCCAAAGGCACGTGCCCCGTGGAAAGCGCCGTCACGGGAACCTGAGTCCTCTCAAGCAGTTCTACGCTACTTGCGCCGGCAACACGTTCGAAAACTCTCGCGTGCTTGTCCAAACGTTGCCGCAAAGTTTCTTGCGAAGGAACCTTCTGAATGTCCAGAGCCTGTTGGAACCAGTCATCGCCGGCAACGCCCGCAGCGGCTTCAAAGTCACTCTTGCCCAGACACAGAAGCCCCAAGTAGGTCTTGACCACATCCGCGTGCGAGATCATTGGTCGCCCTGGAACTTCCTTTTCCAACTGCTCGCACAGGCTCGTGTAGCCGTTGATCAGATTCCCCACAAGGGCCAAGCCTGCCTGCCCGCTGTAGAAGGCCTTCGAAGATTGTTCGATCTCAATTTTCTTCATGAGTGCACCTGCCGGGTGAAAATGTGACAGGAGACCCTATAGCATAAATGAGATGTAAATCCAATGAGATATCTAAAGTAAAATAGTTTTATGCATAGGCGCTATTTCACGGATTAAGGGATTGAGATATCATCAAGAAAAAATTATGAAAACAGCCGAAAGGAAGAGCGCATTTCAGAGTCCTTTGGCCGCCTGCTGATGAACAGCAAGTGGTTGCCGGGAGCGGATGGTCAGTTTTACCGTCCTGATGAGATTAGCCTAGACCAACTTCCTGAGGGGTTTGAACGCAATGAAAAGGTGGCCGACCTGCTTGGAATGAAAAAGGATATAGTCGCAAGACTCGCTGAGCAAGCTGGTATCAAACCAGAGACACTACGATATGCCCAAGCGTTAGAGAAATATCCAGATTTACTTGAAGAAATAAGAAAAAGAGAGACTGTGAAATTCCCGACAAAACCGGTGACAAACCCAGAGCGTCGGCGCGAAAGGGTAATAGAGCAACTCTCCGAATCACCCCGAAAAGAATATGAAGAGCGAAAAAGAAGCGTTCGGACAACCAAAGGCGCTATCGATCCTTCACAGTGGCTCAGGGAACAATACACCAACAATGACGGTCAAATGGTGTGTCAGATCTGCAAAAAGGAAATGCCCTTTAAAAAGCTTGATGGCGAGTATTACTTCGAGGCAGTTGAAGCGTTAACCAAGGACATCTTCCCCAAGGAGCATGAGGCGCAGTTTTTGGCCCTGTGCCCACTTTGCGCTGCAATGTACAAAGAGCTTGTCCAAAAGGACAATGCGGCCATGGCCGATCTGCGAAAGGCCCTTCTCAACGTGGACTCATTGGAGGCTCCGTTGCGACTCGGCGAACTTGAAACCACCATTAAGTTCGTCGAGACTCATCTGTTCAATATGAAAACGATTCTCGAAGAAATGGGAAGGAGCGAGGAGTAGCATTGGAAGGCAACATGGGTGATAAAGCAAGATCACGCATCTCTCAGTAAGGTTGGCATGGCATGACCGGGTTTGGAATGGTCACGTTAGTGACCTACTGCACCTCAACGCTCACTGCATTATCCGCCAACACAATCGTGACTCGAGGAACGATGAAAAGCAGCGTGCAACAGCCGGCAAACCTTTCGTCGAGTTGGATGAAGTTGCCTCTATGCTCCCGTGATCCAGCCGCTTACGATGAAAGAAGATTTTCGATAACACATCGGAGACCTGCTTGAGTTTCGGAGGCTGCCAGCGGTTTCAGAAGACATCCCTCCATATTTATCGTCTCCAGTCCCTTACCGATGGATGCGCGATGAATTTGCACAAGGCGTCCGGGAACTAGCATATTCTCAAAGGGGATCAGACAATATGCCAAGGGCTGATGCGGGTTATCCATAATTGTTGAAGACCAGGATGTGACCCATAAGATCTCAAGCTGTTTGGGATTGTGCCGAATCAACCAGGGACGCCCACCCAAACCCGAATCCCTCGAATTTCAGATAGACGACTCGGTTTCCCAGCTTCCTTTCTATGATGAACAGGTCGAACAGGACTTCGGAGCTTGTGCAGGTCACCCCTCCGTTTAAGGGCAGTTCGGGGTGAAGAAGAGGAAGTTCGTTCAAACCGTGGAGGCCAACCCTTCTTTTTCCCTCTATTCCCCACTTTTTGTGAAATACGGGCAGGGGAAAGCGCGATTCTCGCCGAAAGACTCCCTTTGCCCGCATACCTTTGCCCTTATTTTTCTCTTTGATTTGGTCTTTCCTCCGTTCATGTGCTCCTCCCCAAAAGGGGACAGCCGAAAACAGCCTATTGAGAAACTACCACAAAGATCGATGGTTAGGACATTGTCCCGTATGGACTCGTGTGGCGATGATGGTCTGGAGTGTCCGAGAAGCCTCATAGGGCCGTTAGTATTTGACCGAGAGAACGGCTTTTGCGTACAAGCTTTCTCATGGACTTGGATCAACATGGAGAGGACCGACCGCGGTGCGAGGTCCCGTGGGGCCACCCATGGAAGGTCGGTCGGGAGCGAAAAAGCTGGGGCCAAATAACGGATCGGCGCCGAGGAGAGAATGCGGCATTCCACCAGCAGCGGAATCTTTAAGAGACTTCGAGAAAGTCCCGGTGTCCGCGTCCTCTTCCCGATGGCTGTCCCCAGGCCTTCACTTGGTGTGCGGCCGTGGGGGCGAAGATGCGGATTCTACCACGAAAGAGGGACTTCCCCCCGGAGGCTTTGGGCCGGCGAGGAAAATGAAACACTCCGGGGGAAAGAGACCCACAGTGGAAATCGGTTTTGTCAAATGAGGTCGAAGGAGGTTTTCCATGGGCTTTCGTTTCTGGAAAAGAATCACCATTGCACCGGGTGTGACCCTCAACCTCAGTCAATCGGGCCCGTCGCTCTCGTTCGGTCCGCGCGGGGCCAAGTTGACCATTGGTCCGAGGGGTCAGCGGGCCACGGTGGGCATTCCGGGAACAGGGCTTTTCTACACGACCACGCTGCCAAGCGGGAGGTCAGACGGCAGGGAACGCGCCTCCTCCGCTCCTGCCGTCCCAAGGGTCCGCCCGGAGGATCGTCTGAGCATGGGCTTTTTCAAGCGGCTGGTCACGCCGGACGACGAGGAGACCCTTGTGGACGCATGCCGGGAGTTAATCCTCGGCAACGAAGAGAAGGCGTTCGATCACCTCGAGAAGGCCATCCATTTGGCCGACGGCGCGTACCTCGCCGGCTTCTTGGCGCTCAAGCAGGAGCGGCTGGAAGAAGCTGCAAAGTACCTGGGGATGGCCGCCGAGAAACACACGCACTTGGGCCGCCACTTTGCCAAGTACGGCATCAGCGCCACCATGAGCCTCCCCATTACAGACGAGGTGTGCGCGCATGTGGGTCCGGATCTCCGCGGCGTGCTGTTGGGCCTGGTGGAGGTCTACCAGCGTCAGGAGCGATGGGAGGATGCGATGGCCTGCCTGGAGCGCTTGCGGCGGCTCGAACCCGACGACGTGGTGGTGAAGCTGTCCCTCGCGGAATTGCTGCTCCTCACCCGCCCGGGCGACAAGAACGCCTGCAGGAAGATTCTCCGGTTGGCCCAAGGCATCGGGAACGAGACGCTGGTCCATACCGCGCTGCTCTTATACAAGGCCAAAGCATTGCGCGGGCTCGGCCTGCTGGAGGCGGCGCTGGACACCCTGACGGCCGCCCTGCGCCGGAGGAAAAACCTCTCCGAAGAACTGCTCCGGGCGCTCCGGTACGAACGCGCCCTGGTCTACGAGGACCTCGGGCAGCTGAAGCGGGCGCGCAGCGAGCTTGAAAAACTTTACGCCGAGACCCCGGATTACGAGGACGTGGCGGCCCGGTTGGGTCTTTAGGGAAGGCGAAGGGTAGTGATAAGACCCGTCTGCCCCATGGGTCTTAGCAGGGCAGGCGCGTGTTATAAGGCCGAATTCCTGGTTTCCCCTGCGCCGGACTGCCTTGGCGACCCATGACCAGGATGACACATGGAGATGCGCGGAGCATCCGCGGCTCATGGAACATTGTCGTCGCCTGCAGATCCTGGGGTCGTCGCGAAGACGAGGGACAAACCGATCCATGTCGTTGGGAAAACAGAAAGATCGGTGTCAAGGGTTCCCGCAAACGCACCGACTGGGATAGAAACCATAAGCTTCGACGACCCGGCGTCCAAAAATGTCGTGCCATTGCCCTGATCACCGAGGAATGTTTCGACAGAGTCATGGTCTAAGTCATCCGGCCACGGTTGCTGAATGGATAACAGACCGTCGTCGCGATGCTGTACACGAAGGGCGGCCGTCCATCGATGACGGAGGCACGATGGAAATCTTACGGCGCGTCGATCAACGCACACTTCGTGTGAGGGCCCGACCCTGGTGAGGCGGATTTTAGAGTTGAGCACATTCAGCACACAAGGCGGTCAAGGTCCTCGTTTCAGGCCGCATGGAATCGCTCTTGCAAATGTCCTGTCTGCCGCAGCCGCCCAGGCCGATCCGCTGTGGTGAGTCTCCCCCATGGCCATCCAACCGTCGAAGCCAGTTACGGTATCCGCCGGCATGGCGCCCCCGCGCCGAGCGGCTCAACAGACATCGTCGGCATCCCGTGTCATCCGCTGAAAATCCATCAAATGGTCATATCCCCGGTATGTCCTCGATAAATCGGCAACATACGGCCGACGATCAACGGTCTCCGCAGCCACCATGTCATATCCCAAGCAGTAATTTGGCCGTAGTGAAATAGATCAATAGGCCGGTGATGTCCACGACGGTGGTCAAGGCCGGGCTGGCCACCACCGCCGGATCCCACTTCATCTTGGCCGCGCCCAAAGGTAGCAGTGCCCCGATCAAGGTGGCCGTCACCACTTGAAAGCCAAGCGCTATGGCGATGGCCGCGCCGATTTTGGCCAGGGAGAAACCGGCAGGCACATCCGTGCCCCGCGACAGGAACAACACCTTGCCCCAGGAAAGCCCCGCAAGAGTTACTGCCAGCAAAATGGCAATCTTGAATTCCTTGAACAGCACCTTGAAGACATCCTTCGGGGAAATCTCGCGCAAAGCCAGGGCGCGGACAACCACCGTTGCCGACTGGCTGCCCGTGTTGCCGCCGGTATCCGCCACCATGGGCATGTAGAGCGCCAGAATCAGCATCTTGGTCTGGGTGGCCTAGAAATGGTGAATGATGATGCCCGACATCAGGCCAAGGGCGGCGAGTCCCACGATCCAGTAAGCGCGGTTCTTGAAATGCACCCAGGAGGAGGTTTTCAAATACACGCCGGGCTCGTGGCTACCCGCGATGGCCATGAGTTTTTCCATGTCCTCGGTGTGTTCCTGGGTGATGATGTCGATGGCGTCGTCGTGGGTGATGATCCCTACCAGGGCGTCTTCCCCGTTGATCACCGGCAGGGCGATCAGGTCGTATTTCTTGATTTTACGGGCTGCGTCTTCTTGGTCGTCCTCGACCCGGGCAAAGATGACCTCGCGATGCATGATGTCGCCGACCCGCGCGTTGCGCCGGGCCGAGATCAAGTCCTTCGGAAACGCGAATCCACCGAGTACGGCGGTCCCCTGGAGCTTTTGCCCTGCGGCCTGAAACAGCGGGCAACATCGTTGAACGATCTGATCCACACAAAAGGCCGCCATCATGAGGCTAATGGCGGCAAGATGCTTTGGGCCCAGCCCGTCGTTGAGACTGCCTTGATTATTCAAGGTTTTGAAGATTTCGTTTTCGATCTAAGGGAGTTGCGTTGCGCGCTATCGTCCAATCTCAAGGGCGCGCCACTTGCGGTGCGTCCTTGGAGGGTAATGTTAGGCGTTTCAATCTGAATGAATCCAGGTTTGCCCATTCGGGCCGAAGGTTGCGCCTGGGGTGTGAATGTAGACTTCGCCTTTTGGGCCAAAAGTTGCGCCCGGCGTATGAATGTAGACTTCGCCTTTAGGGCCGAAAGTTGCGCCTGGGGTGTGAATGTAGATTTCACCCTTTGGGCCGAAAGTTGCGCCCGGTGTATGAAGGTAGACTTCGCCTTTAGGGCCGAAAGTTGCACCTGGGGTGTGAATGTAGATTTCACCCTTTGGGCCGAAAGTTGCGCCTGAGGTGTGAAGATAGATTTCGCCATTTGGCCCATAGGTCACTCCGGGTGTGTGGATATAAAGTTCTCCTTGCGGCCCATGCGTTGTGCGCGGTGTATGAATGTAGGTTTTGCTGTTTGGATGGTAGAATGCACCTTGGGCTGACAAGGTTCCCGGGCTTAAGCAAATAGAAAGAATAAGTGCAGATAGGATCTTTTTCATGATAACCTCCAAAAAATTGCTGCGCGGCTGGAGATTCAGTAATGCTACACAAAAACTATATGGTTTCTCCATAACACCTATAGGTGGCGATATCATAATATCCCGCCTGAGGAATTTTGTGCCCCTCGCCCGCGCTCATCGGTCAGCAGGGTGTTCTCTACACGGGTTGCAGGGGAAGATGCTTTATATATTACACTCTCGTTTCTCCGTTGCAAGTCTTCCACGAGACTCTCGACACCCTTGATGCCCCGGTTCAGGACGTAATCATGCTGGTCTTCACGTCTTTGTGCCAAAGAAGTTCCTGGATGGTTCGGATGTCGGAACCGCATTTCAGCAACTGTGTGGCGAACGAATGGCGAAAGGTGGGGCATGTGGCACGCTTGGCCAAACCTCCCTTACTCACTGCGGCGTTCACGGCCTTCTGGATAATCGATTGGAGACCGTGATGCCGTCTTTCTTCCCGAGTTTTCAGCGGCTTTCGTGCGGAAACACCCACTGCCTGAGCCATTCCCGGGGGCGTCCGGGTATTCCCTGTGGATGGCATCGGGAGGTAGCACCCGACCCCAGGGGGTTGCCAAGTCCCGGTCATGGATGTTTTTCTCTGATTTAAAATGCTTCAGCACTTGGGCTCGGAGCGACTCCGACAGCATTGAGACTCGGTAGTTCGCTCGCTTTCCAGCTTGGACATCAATTGCGTTGCGAAAGAAATCGAGGTCCAACGCGGGCAGGCGGAGGCACTCCAGCAAACGCAACCCAGAACCATACATCAGCAAGGCCACAAGCCAGTTATGGCCGGGGAGACTCGCCAGAACGGCCTTGAGTCACCCGCGCGTCATGACAACAGACAGCCGCTCGGGCTTGCGCGCGCGAATCCCCTCCTCCAGTCGAGCTACCACGCGGCTGAGGACATGGCGATAAAAGGAAAGTAGGCAAAAAACGCCTGGTTTTGCGAGGTTTAGGCGCACGTGGGGCCAAATTTGCGCAGTGTCTTGTTAAGGCTTGTGGAGCTGTATCCGCGTCGGCGACGGTGGGACGATGCAATCGCGTCACTGGAGTGCCTGCTCCAGATCGCCCCCAACGACGTAGTGGAGAAGTTGTCCCTGGCGGAGCTGCTCTGGGATGCGCGCGCCGGAAATATCTGCAAATAATCGTGCAACTGGTGCAAAGCACCGACAATTTCCTACGACCCTGCTACGCTGCAAAACCAGAGCCCTGAGCGGGCTCGCGTTAGCGAGCGCATCGAGGGGAACCCTGTGAGGGTGGCCCTGCGCCACACGAAAGGCCGTTCCGAAGATCTCTTTCGAACCCTCCGATATGAACGGGCCTGGGTGGACCATGCGCCCGGCCGGCACCGCCGGGCGCGCAGCGGGCTCGAAAAAACCTACGTCGCGGCCCCGGACTACGAGGACGTGGCGACCCGGTGAGGCATTGTGGCCGAAGCGAAATGACGCGACGGCTTCTCATGGGAAATCCTGCCCGGGCGGGCGCGAGATCACCTCGTTCGAGCCGACTTCACCTCGATCTGAGAACAGACGTGCCGAGCCGAAAGGCTGTATGGAACAAGACGCCGGCAGCACTTGGAACGCCATGGGCTGATCACCGACGGACGATTCCGAAACGCCGCTCGGGTTCGCCCAGAGGACGGCGGCCCGAAAGAGTGAGGATTCCGAGGGGGCGAGGTAAGCCGAGAGTTGCAAATTATGCAGTGACTGAACTCATCCACACCCATAAGGAGAATTTCCGAAACGGACATCCCACGGATATTCACCATTAGCGAAAGTGCTCACCGCATTCACAACCCGTTCACATCGGAGAAGCTCGCCACGCTCGGCTCGGCGCTGCGCCTGGAGCCGGGAATGCGGGTCCTGGACCTCGGCAGTGGTTCGGGAGAGATGCTGTGCACGTGGGCGCGTGACCACGGCATCGTCGGTACCGGCATTGACTTGAGCCGCTTGTTTACGGAGCAAGCGAAGCTGCGTGCCGAAGAACTCGGCGTTGCCGCGCAGGTCACGTTCATCCACGGCGATGCCACGGGCTATGTGGCCGGCGAAAAGGTCGATGTGGCGGCTTGTGTCGGGGCCACATGGATCGGGGGAGGCGTCGCCGGCACGATTGAACTTCTCGCACAGAGCCTCCGCACAGGAGGCATGATCCTCATCGGCGAGCCCTATTGGCGGCAGGTGCCGCCGACGGAAGATGTGGCCAAGGGATGTCTTGCCGAATCGATCGCCGACTTCCTCAGCCTTCCGGAGCTTCTCGCCTTTTTCGGGCGACTGGGCTACGACGTCGTGGAAATGGTTCTGGCCGACCAAGACGGTTGGGATCGATACGAGGCGGCCAAGTGGCTCACCATGCGCCGGTGGCTTGATGCCAATCCCGAGGATGACCTGGCCGGAGAGGTTCGAGCACTACTGACCTCTGAACCCGCACGCCACGCCACATACACTCGAGAGTACCTGGGCTGGGGGGTGTTCGCACTGATGAGGCGATGATCCATTCATTCCCCCGACACACGATTCTTAAAGGAGTGTCCCGATCAGCTGACGGCCCGTTGAGACACTCAGTAAAGGGGAATCAACCGGCGCGGCAAGGCCCCCTGCGTCCCGCCCTTTGGCGTTGAGGCATGTCTAGGCAGGGTGTCCGCCATCAGGATCGGGTGGTGCGTCCCGGGTCGCGAAGCCCGCGGCTGATGGGGTGGGCGGGGCAGGCCGGCGGCGGGAAGCCCTCTTCTTTGCCATGCGTTGAAATTTTCGCAAAAGTAGATCACGGGCCATGTCGCCATAGCCCAGGGAAGGGATTGGGTCCTCAGTGCTGTGTCATGGCAAGGAGTGAGGATCGCCCGGGAGATGTTGGATCGATTGTTTCAGCCTGTTGACCGTGATAACTCATCTGTGACTTCACGAGGAAAAGGATCCAGTTAGGGCTCGATATTGTCAAAAAATCGTCCACGTCCTTGGCGGCGGTGGGAAGGTAGGGCGCAAAGTTGGACGCGGGAGCCCTTTTTTGGTAAAAGTCCCCATAAGGTAAGTTTCCTGACAGTAAAGCCCGGAAGGGACCGCGCTATGATTCGTGTCGTCACCGCCGATGATCATCCGCTCATTCGCCAGGGGTTGCGGCGTATCTTGGAAAAGACCCTAGATATTCGAGTTGTTGGAGAAGCTCGGGATGGAGTGGAGCTTTTTCGCGTCCTGAAAGAACATACCTGCGATGTGCTCCTGCTGGACATTTCCATGCCCGGACCCGACGTGCTAGAGATTTTGGAAAGACTACACCGGGAGCATCCCGAGACCAAGACTCTGATCCTGAGCATGCATCCTGCAGAAGATCACGCCGTGCGGCTTCTCAAAGCGGGGGCTTTGGGTTACGTCCACAAATCCATGGGCCTGAGCGATCTGGTCACGGCAGTTCGCCGAGTGGCTCAAGGGTTTCGTTATATCAGCGAAAGGGTAGCTGAAGCCCTGGCCAAAGAGATAGCGGATGCCAAAGAACCGCCCCCTCACTTTAGGCTTTCCGGCCGTGAATACCAGATTTTCCTGAGGCTGGCTCAGGGCCAAAGCAACAAAGAAATCGCCGCGGAGCTTCACCTTTCTCCGAAGACCATCAGCACTTACCGATCGAGGATTCTGGAAAAGCTCGGTGTGACGAACAATGCCCAAATCACCTACTACGCTATTCAAAACCGCCTTATTTGAGAAACTCACCCGGTGTTGCCGCAATTTTTAGACACGTCGAAACGATTCCGGCACGATTAGGAAGCCTCTTTTCCAAGGATAGCAGGCCGCCCCAGGTCGGTAAGGCGTCCAGGTGCGGTCTAGGGAAACCCCCTAGAGGCCAGAAGCCCCATGATTTAGCCGGGAATGGGACGCGCCGCCCGCACCCGATGTCAGACAAATCTGACAAAAAATACAGACTTTTCCGATATTCGCACGAGTTTTTTTATTGAAAATTTCAATAACAGCTCGCTGACAGTCGGACACATGAAGGGATCGCTTATGTCTTCGCCACGAGAGAACCGAAACGAATTTGTGGCCAAGAGTCCCTCCGCGGAACCCCAGCCTGGAACCGCACCCCACCACATTGTGGGAATCGGGGCGTCCGCGGGAGGTTTGGAAGCCTTAGAGAAGTTTTTTCAAAACATGCCCTCGGATACCGGAATGGCCTTCGTCGTCGTGCAGCATTTATCTCCGGATTACAAAAGCATGATGGTTGAGCTCCTTTCCAAGCACACCCCCATGAAAGTGCTTCGTGCCGAAGACGGCATGCCCGTCGTATCCAATCACATCTATCTCATCCCCCCCAAAAAACTCATGACCATTTCGCATGGGCGCTTGATCCTCACGGAAAAAGAAGATGGTTCTGTGATTCATCTTCCCATCGACATTTTTCTTCGATCCTTGGCCGCCGACCAAGGCGATGCCGCGGTGGCGATCATCCTTTCCGGCACCGGCAGCGACGGGATGCGGGGAGTCCGGGCCGTGAAGGAAGCGGGCGGCATGGTGATGGTTCAGGATGAAATGTCCGCCAAGTTTAACGGTATGCCGAGGGCGGCCATTTCCACGGGCGTGGCCGACTACATTTTGCCGCCGCAAGAGATGCCTGCGGAGCTGGTCAAATTCACATCACGAAAACCCGGGGTCCCGACAGAACGACTGCCATTGAACGGGCCAAGCACGGAGCCTCTGGCGGACATCCTGCTTTTGTTGAAAAACCAAACCGGCGTGGATTTCACCTACTACAAACCCAACACAGTCATTCGGCGCTTGGAACGGCGCATGCACGTCAACCAGATCGAGACGCTGCAAGACTATTTCCAATACCTCATCAAATCTCCCCGGGAAGTGAATCTTCTCTATAAAGAAATGCTTATCGGGGTCACCAATTTCTTTCGCGACCCGGAAGCATTTCAATTTCTCAAGGCAAAGGTCATTCCCGAAATCGTGGAACGGCGCGGGCCTCAGGATCCTATACGCGTGTGGTGCGCCGGGTGTTCTACCGGCGAAGAGGCTTACTCATTGGCCATGCTGTTTTTAGAATACCATGCCGAGGCGGGCCGGCCGTGGGACATGAAAATCTTTGCCACAGACATTGATCGCGAAGCCTTGGAGTATGCCGGAAACGGTATTTACCCCGAAAGTATTGCGGCAGACGTGTCTCCTGAAAGATTGGCCCGTTTCTTCACCAAATCAGGAGGCAATTATCGGGTGAGTCGGCAGATGCGCGAAATGGTCATCTTCGCCCCGCACAATGTCTGCAAAGATCCGCCCTTTACTCGAATCGATCTCATCAGCTGCCGAAACCTGCTCATCTATCTTCAGCCGTCCATGCAAAAGAAGGTTCTGGCCTATTTCACGTTCTCACTCAAACCCCGTGGGTTCCTCTTTCTCGGAGCCAGCGAATCGGTGGGCGATCAAGCCCATTACTTCACCACGTATAATCAGAAATGGAAAATCTTTCGAACCCGCGCCGAACATCGTCCCGTCCTGGGCGAGACCCTCAGAATGACGGAGCCCATGCCACGAAAAGCCGCCGGCCTCTTTGAACCCTCAAAGATTCATAGAGTCGTCGAGAGCGGGGAGCTCATTGAACGCATTTGTACAACCCTCATGGAACGCTTTGCCACCACGTGCCTGGTGGTGGATGAAAACTTTCATCTTTTGTACCTTCTAGGGGACCCCTCGCTTTTTATCCGCCTATCCCCAGGCCAGGTGAGTTTGGATGTGCTGCAACTCATGCCTAAAGATCTGTCCATGGCGGCAAGCACGGCGCTTTACCGCGTGAAAAAAGAAGGTAAAGAGGTGACGTACAAGGGCGTCACCGTGAGGGACCTGCCGGCCGGCCCTCGGCGTGTGCATTTGCGCATCGTACCTGAGCGAGTGCGCCGTCAGGGCAACGTCCTATATCTCGTGTTTTTGGAGGAAGAAACACCCAACAACCAGGAGACTATCGACGCCACCCTCGTTGATCCTAAAGATCAGGCGGAGCAGCGCATCGTCGACCTGGAACAGGAACTGCGCTACACGCGGGAAAACCTCCAAGCCACTATCGAAGAACTGGAAACGTCCAACGAAGAGCTTCAGGCGACCAATGAGGAGCTCTTGGCGTCCAACGAGGAGCTTCAGAGCACCAATCAAGAACTTCAATCGGTCAACGAAGAACTTTATACGGTCAACGCGGAATATCAGAACAAAATCGCGGAACTCACCCAGCTCAATAATGACCTTACCAACCTCCTGCGCTGTACGGACATCGGCACCCTCTTTCTCGACCGGGAAATGAAAATCCGTCGTTTTACGCCGGCGGCCACACGTTTCATTCATCTCATGGAACAGGATCTTGGCCGGCCCTTGCAACACCTGGCCCACAGTTTGGATTATCCCAATATGATCGATGATGTCTTGTTTGTCGTGGATACGGGCGAGACGGTGGTCCGCGAAGTCTTGTACCGGAAGGAAATCCCCGTTCTTGTGAAAATCTTTCCCTACCTGGATGAGCATGGCAATTGCCAAGGGGCCGTGGTCACTTTTGTCGACGTCTCCGATGTGAAAGCCATTCAAAAGGATTTGGCGAAGATCGAAAAGGAAAAAGATCTCATTTTAGAGAGTGTCTCTGATGTGATTTTGTATCTCGGCAAAGAATTGAAGGTCTTATGGGCGAATCGAGCCTCTCGCGACGTCTTTGGATTGGATGCGTCTGCACTGGTGGGACTGAGCCGTGAAGAACTCTGGGATTCCCAGGGCATTCACATCGATCGGGAGATGCTGCTCGATGTCTTTAAGGGGGCTGAGCCCAAGAGTGTCGAGATTGCCGCGCGTGATGGGGCCCGGTGGCTTTTGCGATGGGTTCCCATTAAGAATCCTAGCGGAGCAGTGCGGGCTTTAGTGGAGTTGGCGACTCTAATCCAAGAGGGAACGAAACGATGACGCAGTCACCCAAAGACGACAGGTGGATGGAAACGCTGAGGAAGAAGGCGGAGAGCGTGTTCGCCAAAAGCGATTCCATTCGTGCCGATGCGGAAACTTTAGATCTGAAGGGCTTGCTTCACGAACTCAGCGTCTATCATGTAGAATTGGAGATGCAAAACAGAGAGCTCCGCGAGACCCAGGAACTTCTGGAGCTCTCTCAAAGAAAATACTACGAACTTTTCCATCTTGCGCCCGTAGGCTATGTGACACTCACGGCGGACGCACGCATAAGTGAAGCCAATCTCGCCACCTGTAATCTTTTGGAAGCCGACCGAGAAAGCATTCAAAATAAACCATTCATCGTTCATGTCGCCCCTGCCGCACACAAGACCTTTTTTGATCATCTGAGCCAGGTTCGCCAAAACCGCGGGCGGGGATCTGTGACCGTCCCTGTGCGCCTTCGGTCCGGCCGCGAGCTCATTGTTCATTTGGAAACGGTCGCGATTTTTGAAAAAGACAGCTCATTTCGACATTTTCTCGTCACCATGACCAACATTACCGACATGGTTCGGGCGCATGAACAGATGGCGCAGATGACCGAGGAATTGAAGGCTTCGGAACGACGGCTGAAGATTCGTAACGATGTGGCCGGCATCTTTTTGACCTGTTCAGAAGAGGAAACCTTGCGAGCCCTGCTTCGACTCGTGGTTCAAGAACTCAATTGCCGCCTGGCCGTCATCGCCGTGAACGATGACGGCGGTTTTGTGGCCACATCCGTGGAACTAAACGAGTCGGGGGATGAGTCTTTCCAAGCTCCCGGTGTCAGTCTTCGCTGCGGGGACCTCTGTCGGCGCTGGTGGAAAAATGTTCGCAGGCGTTCCAAACCCATCATGGTGTTTCCTGAAGGGCGCGAAGATCGTCAAACAAGCGAGGCAAATCTTCTGATAGCCCCCATCCGTTTTCGAAAGCAGTTTTTGGGCATGCTGGCTGTGAGCGATCCGGATGCCTTTTTTTCCTCAGGAGACTTAGAAACGGTGAAAACCCTCACGGATTATCTGGCTCCTCTGTTGCACGCGCGCATGGAGAAGCACAAGCATGAGGCGGAACGCCGGCGCCTGGAAGCAGCCCAACGTCTTTTGGAAAAACAGCTCCATGAGGCTCAGAAAATGGAATCTTTAGGGAGGCTCGCGGGTGGCGTGGCCCACGATTTCAATAATAAGCTTCAAGTGATCCTGGGAAGACTGGATTTGCTTTTGGATACGATTACCCCTCGTGATCCCGCTTATGCCCATGCCATGGAAATTCAGAAAGCCGGTATACAGTCCGCGGAAATCGTTCACCAGCTTCTCACTTTCGCCCGCAAGCAGATGTTCGAACCCCGCCGCCTCAACCTTAATGAATCTATTGAAAACATATTGAAAATGCTCAGACGGCTCATCGGAGAAGATGTCGAGATCCTTTGGAAACCAGGATCTGACCTCTGGCCGGTTTGTATGGACCCCGCCCAAGTGGACCAAATGGTGACCAATCTCTGCATCAATGCGCGGGACGCCATTCAAGGAGTCGGGCACATTGTCGTCGAGACCGCTAATGTGTCCCTTTCGTCCGACGTGTCCAATTCGCCTGAGGGTTTAGTCCCTGGGGATTATGTAACTCTCACGGTAACTGATACGGGCTGCGGCATGGACACAGAGACGTTGAACAAGATTTTCGACCCTTTCTTCACCACCAAGGAAGTGGGGAAAGGCACAGGATTAGGATTGTCCATTGTGTACAGCATTGTAAAGGAGAACAAGGGCCACATTATTGTCCATAGCGAAAAGGGGCAGGGCAGCTCCTTTAAGATTTTTCTCCCTCGGTGTTTGCCGGAACGGGAATCCAAACCAGATAAAAGATCCGCTGGCCTTCCCAGAGGCAAAGGAGAGACGGTCATGGTGGTTGAGGACGACCCGGCAAATCTGGCCATAACCGGGGCCATGTTGGAACGGTTGGGCTATAAGGTGCTCGGCGCATCCCATCCGGCCGAAGCTTTAAAACTGGCGGCCACTTTCAAGGAACCGATTCAGCTTCTTCTCACCGATTTAGTCATGCCCTACATGGACGGAAAAACCTTGGCCGATAAGATACGAAGACTGCAACCCGGGACCAAGATCCTTTTCATGTCTGGTTACGTCAGCGAAAACCTTGCCAACTATGACTTTGGCTCTCCCCAGGAGGTCCTTCTCAAGAAGCCTTTCTCGAGGGAGGAATTGGCCCTGAAGGTCAGCCGCATGTTGGGAAGGTCCTTATCCTCCCGTTAGGCCGCCCCGTGCTGAGGACCGAGTCAGGGAGCGGTCTCCAACGTGGACGGACTTTGCGTTGCCGGCAAGGATTCAACGCCCGGCCGGAGAACATCCCCCAGGTAAAATTCGGTCGTGGACTGCGCCAAGGAGGATACTCCAGGCAAAGGACACCCGTCCGGGCCGAAAATGTGCTTGGAGCATTCGCCTCGATGGGCATAAACTCTGAAAAAGTCCTGACCGCACTTGGAGTCATCCGCACCTTGGAGCGCTGTTCGTCGATTCCATGAATCATTTTGGATAAGTGGGCTCCAAAAAACAGCCGGCAGAGGCCCCTGGAATGACAGGGAAAATACCCATGCCGGCGACCTTTCCCGCCATGGCTTCACAAGTAGATGTTCGGGGCCTTTGTCCGAGGCGGTTTTTCCAAAGTAAAGGGCCCCACATGGGTTCCTGGTTTGTGTACGCTTTCCTTACACCAGCGGCTGCGGCCACTGAGCCAGCACCTTGAGCTCTCTGTGGCGAGGCCGCACGGACTTTCGATACAATTGAGGCTTGGTATTGTACTCCGGATGATAGACCTCCACCTCGGGGTCTTCCAGCAATGGTTTCACGGCCGGATCTGAAGACAGCCCAAAGACCAGCGCCCCGGTGATGCATTTTTCCACGCACACCGGCTTTTGGCCTTCGTAGACACGGGCATAGCACCAGGAACACTTGTCGGCCTTGAGCATCTGTCCGACTTGACGGAGGTATCGGGCCCCGTATGGGCAGGCATCCACACAGGCACCGCAGCCGATGCATCGTTCCTGCGTGATGAGGACAAAGCCGTCTTCGGCCCGAAAGGTCGCCCCGGTGGGGCACTCTTTGATGCACTCAGCGTTGACGCAATGGGCACAGGACACCCGCACGTGCTCCATGATGACGTCTGGAAAACGGCCGGTTTCCTTGGTTTCCACCCGTAGGCGAAAGCTTTGCTTTTCATCTAAGCCATAATAACGGCGGCACTCCACACTGCAGGCGGCGCAGCCGATACACAGATCCGCATTGTAGATCATGACGTAACGATCTCGAGCGACCTCTTTCATATCATTAACCCTCCTCGCCCAAGTGCGCCAGGCTCAAGGCCAAAACCCTGTAAATCGGCATGCGGGCGTGCCGCTCCATGGCCTCGACGCACCGGGGCACCCAAAAATCAAAATGGTGCCGCCGAAAATCGTGCCAAAGATCCGTGGCGGCCGCGGCATCCGGAGAACGGTTTTTTGGGGATGAGGCCACAACGCGACAGAGCATCTCCAAAAATTCCAATTCCACGGCCAGGTGATCGGGCGGTTCCCGGAGTTCCGTTTGCCGCCATAAAACTCCCCACCGCTCATAGAACCTCATGGCCGTTTCCGCGGCCCTTCCATGAAAGCTTTCCCCGTCGAGATACCAGGACGCGTAAAGGGGCGCCGGAACCCCACCCCAACACGCCACAAACAGCCTGGTGTATTCCACCTGATGGGCCTCCAGGACCGCCTGAGGCGTTTCCATCCATCGGATCAACAATTCTTCCAAAAGGGGCTGTGTGGCGCCGACCCAATGGACCAAGGGCTCGGAATGTTCCAAAATCCATTCGATGTGGCCGGCATTTTGAGGATAACGCGCCGCCGTTTTGCTCCAGGCCAGAACCGGCGCCAGAACGGCGGCCCTCTCCATTTCCAAGGGCCTTACGCCTTGATGAGACGCACAGTCGTGTCGCAGATCCCCACCCCTCGGCCAGCTCCATGCCTTTTCCATTGCTTCATCTCCGCAAGGGATCTGTCCGGAAGAATCTCCCCCTCGTTTTGTCCCCAACCAAAACCCTCACATCGCCCTTTGGCCCAAATGCCGAACCCGTGTTCGGTCATGACCGTGTCTGGGCGAATGCCTTCGGTGATGGCTACTTTAAGCTTGATGCGCCCCACGGGGGATTCCAGCCAGACCCAGTCCTTATCCTTGACACCCAGCTTCGCGGCCACGCTGGTGTGGATGTGAACTTTGTTTTCGCATTGAAGGTCCTTGAGGATCGGGTCATTGGCGTTTTTGAGCATCCGCATCCAAGGCAGATGGTGCGTCACGATGTAATACGGATACTCGGGGCTTGGTTTGGACGCGGGCTCGACCCATTCGGGCATCGGGCTGTGGCCTGCCTTTTCCAACACGCTGCTGTAGAGTTCGATCTTGCCGCTCGGTGTCTTGAACTTTTCTGTGGGCCGGAAAGGCTCGCCACTATCGAAAACCCCACCGGCCTGACGCAGTTTTTCTTTGTCCAAACCCATAGCCGCCATCTGGGCTTCCGAAAGTTTCTTCGGATCGACCACAAAGTCGTAAAGCTTCATGGCGGCCAGAATGCCGTTGACGATTTCGCCGTAACTTCGGGTGTCCCGAAGTTTGGGTGCCCCTTCGTCCAAAAGGACCTGAGGGCGTTCGGCCTGGTAGGTGCGTACCGTGAATCCGCTACTTTCAATCCAGAGGTTTTCAGGAAGAATAATGTCCGCATACATGCCCAGTTCCGTGAGGTACATGTCCACGTTGACGATAAAATCCAATTTTTTTAGCGCCTCTTCAAAATGTTGTGGATTGGGGAAAGAGGTGGTGTTGTAACTATGAAAGAGGGCGACTCGGGGCGTGGGGTCACGGAGGATCGCGTCGGCCGCAGTGCTGAATCCCGCCTTTTTCGATTGAAAAGCCAGAGGCGTGACGTTTTCCGGATCGTCGAACCGCGGTTTATCCCGGATATCGGGATACGACAGTTGATAGACCTCTTTTAAGGAAGGCATCTTCGGCAATCGTGAAAAATAAAGCCCTCCGGGTCTGTCCATCGCTCCCACGAGGCTCTGCAAGACAACCATGGCATGGGCGGTTTGGAATGAGTTCATGAAGACGGGGCCGCCGGCGTCGCGCTTGTGATACGCCAGCGTTGCCGGCCGCGTGGAACCAAATTCCCTGGCGATCTGCGTCAAGGTCTGCGCAGGCACGTCGCAAATCTTTTGGGCCCACTGAGGCGTGTACTTGGCCACGTGAGGTTTCAGTTTGTCAAAACCCACCGTGTAGTTCTCCACAAACTCCTTGTCGTATAAACCTTCGTTGACGATCACGTGGATAATGGCAAGAATGGCCGCCGTATCCGTGCCGGGACGAATGGGAATCCACACGTCGGCCTTCTGCGCAGTCTCCGAAAGACGCGGGTCGAAAATAACGATCTTGGCGCCGTTTCGGCGCGCCTCCATGAATTCTCTCTGATGAATATTCTTGCTTTTTCCTGGTTGATCATAACCAAATCCCAAGATGTACTTCGCATGGGAAAAATCCCATCCCCAGATGCGTTCCCCACACACGGCCTTGCCTGCTATTTCTTCGTTGATATAGCAGGTATCCACATGGCACAGTTGGTTTGGTGTGCCGATGGCAAACCAAAGGTGGGAATCCCACGGCCTAGGCCTGGCAAAAATGAGAATGGCTTCAGGTCCATATCTGTCGTAGACGCGCCGAAATTGTTCGCCGACTACGGCAAAGGCTTCGTCCCAAGAGATGATTTTCCACGCTGGGTCTTGATCCCGCCCTTTGCGAGGATTCGTCCGCTGCAATGGGTAGGAGAGTCGGCAGGGATCGTGATAGAGACGCGGTGTGGAATAGCCCTTGACGCACAGCTTTCCCGCAGCGCCCAGCTTGTCCGCCGGATTACCGCGCATTTCAACGATACGGCTCTTTTTCAACTCATAGATCATGCCGCAGTTGCAATCGCAGATGTGGCAAGAGTGGTAATAAAGTTTTTGGGTCTCTTCAGAAGCCGCCTGCAGGATCTTCTTGAAAAAGACCCAATCGGACAGGGCCGCAGCAGCCATACCTCCCGTGCTCCATTGCAGGAATTGCCGGCGACTCAGTAGGCCCATACGCAATCCTCCTCCCTGTTTTTTCGGTCCGAAGCCCCCTTTGGGATGTGAGCACGAACCATGTTTCACAACGTCCGGCAGTGCCCTCCAGCCATGAGGAAAAGTTGCTAATCATCCAAGGGTGTTCGAAAATCGATCAATCATGCCGCCCAGCGCTGGAGCGTTCTTCTCGAGGGGGGCCCGCGTGGACCGGCGCGTGGAAATACACCTGTGGCATCGGGGCACGGGCCGCCTTTTGGGCACCAGCACTGAACCCGACCTTCTCGAACGAGTCCCTGGACTCGCCTGTGCCACCGGCAGGAGCTTTGCACCGATCTAGGGAAGGGAAACGATGAAGGGAGGCAACACCGAATAAGAGAAAGATCTGGAGGATTCGATGGTCCGCCACGAGTCCTGCCCGCGTGGCAAATCACCCACATTCTCGAGAATAAAGAGCGGGGAAATCTCTGTCCAATTGGATTTTCAACTAATGTTATAAAATAAGCTTATGATGTCGGAGGGCTTTGATGCCTTCTCAGCATCGGAGGCGAAGACTCCAGCAGAAAACGGACGAATTCCCTTTGCGGACCGTCCAAAAACTCCTGCTTCCTGTAAACCACAAAAAACTCCTGGACGGGGTGGCCCTCGTGAAGCTCAATAGTGCTCAGGCGGCCCAAGGTCAGTTCCTTTTCAATGACCGCCTCAGGCAAAATGGACCAACCCAATCGCCTGGACACCATTTCTTTAATGGCCTCGTTGCTTTCCGAAGTGGCCACAAGGACAAATTGGTCCAAACGGAGGTTGTGGCTATGAAGGAACCCGACAAACGCCCGGTGCGTCCCTGAACCTTCTTCCCGAAGGATCAGAGGTTCCCGAACCAAATGCCGGATGGACAGACGTCGCGACGATGGTCGTGTCGCTTCGAAGCAGAGCAGCGGCATGTGCACGAAGGGGTGTTGGGTGAGACGAAAATCATCGGGCGGGATGCCGACAAAAGCCAGATCAAGAACCCCTTCCAGGAGGCGCTGGAATATGTCACCACAGCGCCCCACATGGCACTGAACGTTCACCTGAGGCCTTTTCTGCCGAAAAGCAATAGTGTAGGAAGGCACCACGTATTCTCCGGCAATACTGCAACAGCCCACGACAACCGTTCGGCTTCGATCCGACGTCCAAGGCCTCAGCTCTTTTTCCAGGTCTCGCAACAGCTCGGAGATTTTTTGGGAGTATCGCCAAAGCACCTGACCGGCTTGGGTCAGTGTGATGGCCCCGGTTCTCGTGCGGACCATCAGAGGGCACCCCATTTGTTTCTCCAGATTTAGCACCTGAAGGCTGACGGCCGGCTGGGTCAAGCCCAAACTTTTTGCCGCTTTTGTAAAGCTCTTCCGGCGGACCACTTCGGAGAAAACCTTGATGCTATATAAATTCCATTCCATGAGCGGCGCCTCCCGGGCGATGCCTGGACTGGACAAGGGGAAAAGAAGGATCTGTTGATTCAGGTCATCGTTGCTGCCTATCAAAATCACGTTTCGGTGGGCAAGAAAAAATTAGAGGTTTAGATGCGGGTTCACCGTGTCGGATGGAACGGATAAGGCGCACAATGGCGAAATGGTTAATCCGGGAGCAATAAACCCCTGAATAGCGATCTTATGTGTCTAAGTCCGTCTAGTCCTCCCATCATCGCAAGTATGCCTACCAGCAAGCCTTCATGAAGATCGTTCGGAATATTCCAATATTTTATGTCGGATAAAGCCTGGGCGGCCTTTTTCCACGAGGATATAGCGGATAGACCACGCCGGGAATTGCAAGGGCTCGGCGAAGAAAACGGGTGCAAAAACTACCTCACCGAATTGGGGGCCGAGCGGGATGCGCTGGCGCATGAGGTCGCCGATTTAAAGGAATTTCTTGCGGAATCGTAACAAATCAGGAAGGGGCTCTCGACCGAGGTCGAGAATTTCAAAGGGTTTCCGTCCGCGTGCGAGCGGGAGCGCCAAGGGCTGTATGAGGAGATGGCGCGTTATCAAGGTTTGAGCATACGCCTGAACTCTCTCGACGGCAGTTTGTGGAGAAGTGGGGTCAACCGATCGCTCTTTTGCGCTGCGTTGTTCGATGGCTTCTTTTGCGAAATTCATGATTGACCAAGTTTCACAAATGGTAAAAATTATAAAAAAATTCAACGCCGAAGTTTGGACGCAGCCTCTGAGGACGAGGTGTGAACGCCACACGTCCATCGTCACCTGAGCGGTTACAGACACGGAAGATCATCATCTGCGACCCAAGGTCTGCCTTGAAAGTGCCGCACCAAGTCTTACGCGGCCGAGTCTTGGAACCATTGCAAGGTCGGAGGTATGGAGATGGTCGGCAGGTACAAGCTTGATGTTCGGGTGATTTTCCTCCTTGCTGCTCTGTGTGCTCAGGTTTCACCAGCCTTGAGCAGCGACACAGGCCGTGCACCAAGCGAAAAGATCGGACCGATCCTTCAGCACTTGCTGAAAGAGCGGGCAGTGGAAGGTGAGAGAAGTGGAAGGCAGCCATTGCTTGATCCTGAGGGTGAATCTCAGCTCCACAAGGTCATTGTCGTTCTTGATGCCCCGGCGGACATGTCTGCAGATCCCCAGCTGCTCCATGAGCTGGATGCTCTGGTTCGAAGCTTAGGAGGCCGCATGGGGGCCTCAGCCTGGAACAACGTTCAGGTTTGGATCCCCTGGGATCAAATCGAAGAATTGGCCCGATGGGAAAAGGTCAGGCTGATTCGGGAACCTATTCGTCCACAGCCGCAGTGGGTGCAGACGGAAGCGTTGGACTCGCTTTTTGCCAGGCCGATGCAGCAACTCGGGATGACTGGGAGGTGGATCCGCATCGGCGTGATCGATGTGGGCTTCAAAGGATACCAGTCGTTGATCGGAAAGGAGTTGCCTGCTTCGACCGTTGTGAAGGTTTTCGGTGATCCATGGATTGTCGAATCCAACCCACACGGCACAGCCTGTGCTGAAATCGTCCATGACGTGGCTCCTGAGGCACAGCTTTACTTGGCTGCTATCGGGGACATGGACGTGGATTTTCATCGCGCCGTGGATTGGCTCCGATCTCAAGGAGTTCACGTCATCAGCTCCTCCATCGTGATGAACCTAAAATTGTACTGCGCTCTCATCTACTACGCGCTCTATGCTGATGTTCAGACCATATGGATCATAAATTACCTGGCGGAACTCGAGAAACAATGGAAACAAACGGTGACCTCAGTCGTCCAAAGCGGCGTGGTCTGGTGTCAGGGGGCGGGAAATGATGCGCAGAAGAAGTGGGAGGGGGTATTTCACGACCCAGACGGTGATCGTCGCCACAACTTTTCGAATCATGAAAACTATAACGAAATCCTCATCGGACAATACGTTCCCAACGTGCCGGTCTTTTTGGTTTTGGCCTGGGACTCGGAGCAAGGCACGACAAAAAATGATTATGATCTCTACATTATCGATCAATACGGTCAGTTGGTGACAGGGTCGGTGATAGACCAGAATAAACTGACCATAGGGATCGAATCGTGCGCATTCTACCCTCAACCTGGGCGAAGATATTTTGTCCAGATAAAAAACTACAATGCCCAGCCCACCAGATTGGGCCTTCTCCTCGGTTATGAGAGTTTTCCTTTCTTCAAGTACTATGATGCTTCGAAAACGGTGCTCTTGAATCCCCCTGCGGATCATCCCTTAGCCATTACGGTGGGAGCGGTGCCTTTCAATGCCGCTCACGTGATAGAGCCTTTCAGCAACCAGGGACCCTTGCCCGATGGGACGATCAAGCCGGATGTTGTCGGTCCTGATTGGGTTTCTACGGCAGCTTACGGCCCCCGGAGCTTTCCAGGGACTTCCGCCGCCGCACCTCATGTGGCCGGTGTTGCGGCATTGATCAAGCAGGCCCATCCCGATTGGGGTCCCGAAAGCATTAAGCGCTTTTTGCAGTCGCGCGCCATAGACCTGGGGCCGCCGGGCCCAGACAACGCTTTCGGCGCGGGACTCGTACAAGCCTTGATGTTGGAAGCCGTGACCGTGCCGCTCGTCGGCGATTGGGACGGCGACAAAACGGAGGAACTGGGATGGTTCAAGAATCAGACCTTCCATTTCGATGTGAATGCCGACGGATGGTGGGAATGGACCGTTCCCATGGGGGGACCGTTCGACTGGCCCGTGGTGGGCGATTGGGACGGGAGCGGTCGTGACAAGGTCGGCGTCTATCGTCTCTACGAAAATCTTTTTCTTCTGGACACCGACGGAAATGGCACGGTGGACAGGCGGATCTACTTGGGGGCGCTGGGTGACCGTCCCGTTGTGGGAGACTGGGACGGCGACGGTATCGATGATGTGGGGATTTACCGGCCTTATGAATCCCGCTTTTATTTGGATTTCAATGAAGACGGCTACGCCGATAGGCTGGTAAAGCTGGGAGAGCCGGGGGATGTTCCGCTTTCCGGCGATTGGGACGGCGACGGTCTGGTGGATTTTGGGATCTACAGGCCGACTGTGCAGGCCTTTTATTTGGATACCGATGAAAACGGGACCGCTGATCGCCGAATCCGGTTCGGGGTGATGCCTTGGGTATCGGCTTTCGTGGGAGACTGGGACGGAGACCAATTAACGGAAATCGGTATTTTCGATCCTTTCACCGAAACGTTTTTCCTTGATCTTCAATGCGACAGCGTGCCCGACCGCTTTGCCACCATTCAATGATGAAACGGGGCAATTCACAGGGATCTCGACTGGTAGGACCGGGAGGATGCCTGGTGGGGCGATCTAACCAAGGAGGGCGGTTTGGCTCGAACAATGAGATACGGGTTCCGAGGATGGCTGGTGTTGGGAGCGGCCGTTCTGGTGCTGGCGGCAGGTAACCCGGCGGCCGCCATGGAAATCGCTTTTACGGGGCCGACGGCCCCTGTGCCGCTAGGTGCGGGGCAGACCAACGCCGGGTTCGAGATCAGACTTCGGGTTCTGAATCTGGAAGGGCTGCAGCATCCGCGGTCGGGGCTTCAGGATTTCGTCATTTATTTCAATCAATTCGACATAACCAGCTACTTCTTGTCTGAGGTGGAGGTCTCCAGCCCGGATGAAGCGGCGTTTACCGAAGTTTCTGCCGTCCGTCGCATTCCGGCTGGTCTGCTCGGAGAAGGTGTGTACTGGCTCAGCGCTGCCGTGAGAAGCTTCGAGGGGGATATCGCGGCGGCCTCTATTCCCTTGAAGGTGGGAAATCCGACCATCCTCTCCCCAAAAGCCGGTGATGCGGTGGGTCTTCGGGAGCTGGTCGACAATCCCCACAACCGTCTCATCCGTGTGCCGGCCGGGACTTATCGCGTGACCGATTCCACCGTGTTGCGATTGAAAGACGGTCAGATGCTCATCGGAGAGGGTTCCGGCCGTGTGACCATCGACGGCTCCGGTGTTTCCACGCCCGGACTTTCGCCGATTCTCGTGCAGGGGAAAAATGTTTCGGTGGGTGGGCTTGCCGTCTGGGGGAACCCATCCGGAAGCGGAGTTTCCGCCGATGGCGAAGTCGCCGCGTTTCTGTGCGATGTGGTCTCCAGTGGACATGCCGGTGGGGGAATCGTCGCTTACAACGGCGCTCGCGTGGACGTGGTGAAAGGACATTTTACGGAGAATGCCTATGACGGTGTCACGGCGGGCCGCGGGGGGACGGCGACGGTGGTCATGGTTTTTTCGGAAAGCAATAGCCTGGACGGTCTCGGCGCGGATCAATCGGGAGTCTTGATGGTGGATTTTTCGCTGACGCGAGGCAATTCAGGGGTCGGATACGGGTTGTTTTCCGGCTCACGGGGGTGGCTGAAACGAACGCTTTCCCGATGGAACGGCAAGGCCGGGGTTTTCTGCGGTGAAGGTGCGACCTTGGAAGCCCTCCTTCAGAACCGTATTGTTGAAAACGCTCAAGATGGGATCGGGTTGCTCGGGCCTGGCACCCGAGGCGTTCTGGGCGAAGCCAACGCGGTGGAACGGAACCGTTCCGGTCTGACCTTGGCCGGCGGCGCGGTGTGGGCTTCGTTCAAATGGAATTGGATGGAGGGGAACGGGACCGCCAACGTTTCGGTTCTCGGTGGAAGCGTGCTGGAGAGCATGAGTGGAAATACACTTCTCGGATCTGAGGTCGGCATCGGGATCTCGGGCGAAGGCTCCCGCCTCCTCTCGTATTCCGATAGCGTGGAAGCGGCGACCCGGCTGGGCGTTCTTGTGACTGAAGGGGCATGGGCACGCCTGGAGGGAACCACCTGCCGCCGGAACACCGAGGGAGGTGTGTCGGTCACGAGGCATGCCGCGGCTGAATTGCACGGAGTGAGCCTCACCGATAACACCGGTTTCGGACTCGGTGTGAATGACAAAGGCAGCGCCGCCGTTGTCACCGAGTCGGTCATTCAGGGCAACAGGAACTACGGGGTGATCGTTTTCGAGAGCGCTGGAGCTTCACTCACCCTCGATGCGGCCACCCAGATCACCGGAAACCGGCCCGCGGACATAGGAAGATTTTGATCGCGCGGCCACCCTCGCGCTCATGTGCCCCGAACCCATTCGGCGGAGCAAGCAGGGCATCGGCATCCGCTTTGTGAAAGCGGCCGGGAGCTGGAAAAGTCCCACGATCCGTGTCCGTGGGTCCCCAGCAAGGACATTCGTGCAGATCGTGACCCCGAGGCGATACCGCTTTGATCGCCTCAGTTTGGAGATCACCTGAAACGATGCGACCCGGTCGTTTTCCATCGGAAAGACCGGGATCGACATTGACTCGGCGCCCGCATCGGTGAACGCTTCTTCAACGATCACGGCACCGGCGTCGCGATCGGCGAAGCCACCGTCTCGGCTATGAAGTACAGATCTAGCAGGGAGTGACCTGAGGAGACATCCCGCTTGCGAAGGACCGCGTAGGGACCCTTCGAAGCCGGAAACGCCACCCCACCATCGAAGGCGACGTGATCATCTATTCCGGAGCGACCATCCTCGGAGGAGACACCGTGATCGGCCCGAAGTCGCTGATGGGCGGGAACGTCTGGATCACCGAATTGGTCCCGTCTGACACCAAGGTGTACCTGAAACGCCCCGAACCGGTGGTGCGCGGGCAGACCCATTCCTGAAGCCCGGAAATCGGCGGCATCCTTCCTCCGCCGCCCATTCTCCTGAAGACCGTTGCCGCTTGACACACCCCCCTGAAGCTGTGTCCTGCGAAAAAGCGCTAAAGGGACGACAACCCTCGACACTTTCAGTGGATGATCGGCTGCTGGGCAGGCGCTGGGTGACCAGAGCATGGATGCTGCCGATGTCCTGGATTTCCCTGGCGAGGTGCTGTTGGCAAGGAAACAAGCCCAATGAACGAAACAATCGTCTCCTTCACCATGGGACCGGGAAGGGGGATGAACCCCGTCGGCGGCTCGTTGAACAACTGTTCAGCCGTAAGAGGTTCACTTCGCCTATGGGCATCGACAATTTCCGGGACTCCTGTCATGGCTTGAAAACTAAGCCTTGAAGCCTTTCGTTCCCTTTCCGCAGTTCGAAAACTGTGTGCCTCTGGGAGATCTTGTGCCGCTTGACATGCCGGACTGAACTCGTAAAGTCTGAAGAGTGTCTCCAGGTGGTATTTCACGACATCAAACCGGGACGTCAACCCCACGTCATGAAGGCGACGCAGGAGCGATACGTTCGACGGTTCGGGCGGGGCGCTGATGCCCGGAGTCGAGTCGGCCCAGCTGCACAGGGTGCCTTGTGTGTGTGCTCATATCTTTATTGGGCCCATGGAGGCGCAGAGCGACACCCCGAGTTTGCCTCCCGATTCCCATCGGGACATCGGTTGCCGCCTTTCTTGGTAGCTTGCCCGACAATAAACAAAAGCGATCCGGATTTCTTGGTGGAGGAGCCTTGGCCGCCGTTGTGGTGTGCTTTTGGGATGACGACCCACGAGAGCTTCAGCGGACGATCTACGGCGCCCCGTTTTGTAAACGGCTGAAGAGCCAAGAACAGCGGGTTCATAAAGAGCCTGTAAGTTGGCTGTCCTGAGCACCGGCATAGTGAGAGACCTGAGCATGCCCACGGAACCCCGCCCATCCGCTGCGACCATCGCGGCGAAGCTTGAGCGCATCGCCCGGCACTACGGTATTGCCGACAATTACGCCTTCGGCAGCCGGGCCCGAGCCGCGGCGGCACAGCTCGAGGCCCTGCAGGCCGATCCCACGCTCTTCGATCCCGGCTCTGATCTCGACATCGGCGTCGTCCTTTTTTCGGCGTTCGCCTCACGGCCAGGGCCCGGGTGGAACTCACCCTGCAGCTGGAGGATCTCTTTTCGGCCCCCCGTGTCGATCTGGTGATCCTGCCGGAAGCGGACCCTTACTTGGCGCTGGACATCGTCCGCGGCGAACTTCTCTATTGCGCCGACGCCGACGAAGAGGCTCGCAGCCAGCTGCATGTCCTTCGCCGGGCCGCTGACCTGGCCCCTTTCAAGCGGGAGCGCATGCGGATGATCCTGGAGGAAGGCGCGAGATGACACCGGCCGTCTTGCGCCGCACCGTGGTCACGGAACGGGCGGCGTGGATCCGAAACATGCTCTGTGGGATCCGCGCGCTGCTTCTGGAAAGCCTCGATGCCTTCCGTGGCGACCCGCGCAATGTGGCGGCGGCCGAATCCTACCTTCGCCGGCCCCTCGAAGCCTTGTTGGATCTCGGGCGTCACCAGCTGGCCGAGGGGTTTGCCGTCACACCAACGGAATACAGGGAAATCGCCCGCGAACTGGAATGGGCGCAGGTCCTCGGGGCGGAAGAAGCCCGCCGGCTGCAGCAACTGGCCGGCTATCGCAATCGGCTCGTGCTCTTCTACCATGAAGTCGGCGTGGAGGAACTCTACGATATATGCGCCCGCCGTGCCGGCGATATCGAAAGCCTCCTGGAGCGCATCCTGAAGTGGATCCAAGACCACCCGGACCGGAAAAAATCGATACGGCCCTCTGACCCGAAGGATCCCCCGAAACCGGTCATAAAAGAGGCACAGTGAGCGCAGAGAAAAGGCGCAACGCAATGGGCCGTGACATATCGGTGAATGTGAATTCACAAGGCATATGCTCCTCGTTGATTCCTTCATATAGCCGATAGTGGCTCCCCGTGTTTGGATCCTTGAGAACCTCGAAAAGAGTTTTCATCTCGAGATGCTTTTCAAGATGGCGGAAGAACTCCAGCACGGATAGGCCCGCCGGATCATCGGCAAGGTCTCGCAGGGAGTGGCGGTGTGCCACGATGGAATGGATTAAGGAAAAGTCCTTCAGGAAGGGTACAAAGCGGGTAAGACCACCTGTGATACGACCATTTGGACGGATCTTGATGTACCTTCATGAATCGCGGCTGACGTTGCCGGAGTTTGCCGAGCGAATTGGTATTTCCTAGGCTGGCTTGGTCAATTATGAGATAGCGACTCGAGAGCTTTCTCTGTCAGAGTCGTTGCGGATATGCAATGAGTTCGATGTCCTTCCAGAAGTGTTGCTCGTGAATAACGGCTCATGATGGAGGAGGGCTGCGCGGGGGCGGCTGTGCCCCTCGGCGGCGAACTCACCTTCGCTTCACCGGACGATGCTTTCGTGCAGGACGCTGAATCTGGCGCCGTGCCACTCGGCGGGAAAAGCAAGCGTCCACACGGTCTTTCTTGAAATTTGGTGAAACTGATTTCACTAAGTCGGATGTCTTCTTTTAACCTTTGGCTCAAGGATGCAGGGGTGCAGCTCGAGACCGATCTCCAGCGGTGGTGACGATGGTGAGCTCCGTCATCTCCACAGGCTTCCAAGTATGGCCGACGGAGCCGCCCTGCCTAAATCAATCCTCCCAGGAAATACATTCGGAAGGGCACGAGGCCATGGCCTCTTCGATGCATTCCTCGTTCCCAGCGGCCTCGCTCAAAACGTAAGCCTTTTCCTTGTCGGTATCCATGGCGAAGACCTCAGGACAAAGTTCGACACAGGATTCACATCCAAGGCAGCATTCTTCGTCGAGCACAACGCGTCGTCCCATGGTGGACCTCCTTTTTTCAACGCAAAGAAATGGAAATTTCGTTGTGAACGTACATTCACATCGCACTTCTCTTAAGACCTCCATGACAGCGGGTCAACCGAACGAAGGCTTTTTCAAGGGACATGCAACGAATTCATCGCCCTTTGGGACGCCGGAAAAGACGAGGCGCACATTTGAGGCATAAACCTACGGGGAGGTCGGAAGTCTTCTTGGGGACGTGAACGGGCGAGCGAAATTTCGCTGGCCCCCCGGCTTTGAAAGGGCCTTTCTTTAGCAACGGCTACAGAAACGCTTTCGTGCTCCGTTATTTTTGGGGATTGAGTGGAATCCAAATAGCCGCAAAAGGAGGTGAATGAACATGACCAAATGTGGTATCTGCGGCGGGGAAGGCCCGCGACAGCCTTGCATTACGGAACAGGGCGCCTGGGATTTGTGTGGCCGCAAAGTGGTGCTTGCTGAAGAGCAAAGGAAGGACAAGGAACAAAAGAAATGAGCACAGCCGGAAAGGGGCGCGATTGTGGCGCTCCCCTTCCCAGACCCTTCGGAAGAAACCCTTAGGAGATTAACAAACGAACATCCACTTCACCCGACGATGGACGGTTCGCGGCGGTTTCCAACCATGCCTGGCGCCCGATCCGCAGCGTGTGGGGCAATGACATTTGCCCATTGAGCGGATCACCGAACAGGTACCCCCGATCCTGCGCTCAGAGGCTGATGCAATACGCGCCGGGTTGAGTGTGATCGCCGCCCTTTGGCAGATGAACCGGGTATGTCGTTTTTGCGGACTGGTTTCCAAAAGTTCGCCCAGCCCCTTTGATCCGGTGGAGCGGGGTCAGGTAGCCGGTGACAAAGGCCGATGATGTCATCGGCCGGGCGACGATCCCCCTGCCCGCTGAAAACGAACCGGCACTATGGGTCGAGTCGTCAAGGGTCGTGGATTCCCGTGCAGCCGCTCTCACTCTGGAAAATGACAAACCTTGGCGAGTTCCTTACGTCCTCCTGCTCCTCCAATGATGTGCCACAGCTCCCGCTCCTTCGCCTCACGATGTGCAGATGCCTCCCGCAGGACCATGGCCATCGTGGGGTGCAAAAGGCCGGCGACCGTACCAGGACGCTCCCTGAAAAAGTCTATTCCTCGATGATGATCGCACCTGGGGCGCATTCCTCCGCCGCCTTTCGGACCTTGGCTTCCAAATGCGGCGGGACAACGTCCACCAACACCCTGGAGATCAGTTTGTCCTCATCGTATTGGAAAACCTCCGGACAAACAGTGTTGCAGTTTCGATCTCCCATGCACAAATCGTAGTCGATCCGAACCTTCATGATGTGCCTCCCTTTTTCGTCAAAAGTGGAAAATCTTGGTGACTCGGAGCATGCCGTCTTCGTTGCGACACAGCCCCCAGCCGTTACGGCACAAACGATAGGGCATGCCTTTCAGGTCCGTTAGAGATCATCAGTGGACAGGCGTGCCCGCGTGAGCCAAGCGTTTCACGATCCGTTTCCCCTGCCGGCATGAGGCTTCAGGTCACCGGTGGTTATGTTTTTCGCCTTTGGGGGATCCTTCGGATTGCCCTGAGGATCCAAATGCGTCCGGTTGGGAGCCCAGCACGGGGTTGGCAGTCGGGCACTAGCCGCGGTTGCCGCCCGATGAAGGCCGAACCACCAGGACCGGCACCTTGGCATTCTTTACCACCCTTTCGGCGACACTGCCGAAGGGGAAATGTCCTTTGAGCCCATGGCTTGTGAGCACGACCATGTCAATCCCTCTGTTTTCAATGGTCTCGAGGATCTTCTTCGCCGGATCCCCACCCTCGACAACCCGTTCAAAACGAGGACACCCTTTCAGGCGCTCCCTGCAAATCTGGTCGAGACGCTCGGTGGCTTCGCCGACGATCCACTTGTGAAACTCCTCCAGATGCCTGCGACCCCATTCACCATACCATGGCTCATGCCCGCTCATATCTTCAACCACATAGAGCAAGATCACTTCGGCACCGTACTTGGCGGAAAAATCTAACACGTAATCCAAGGCCGCAGAGGAACTCTTGGATAAGTCGGTCGGCCATAAGATTTTGGAAACTTTCATGATCGGTCCTCCTTTTCGAGCATCGTTGTGTCTTTACAGTAATTCCGAGGGACATGTTTCACAAGGAACGCCGCTTTCATTCCGAGGGCTCATCGATGAGTGAAAGTGGCAACGGAGCCTTTCGCGCCATGGCGGGCCGGAGGGCTTTCAGAAAGAGTTTTCGGCGTTTGCCGGCCGTACTTTTTCATGGAGCTTATAAAAACATGTGCCCTCTTTATCAGGTTCAACGCACAGTTCGTTTTTGTGCATGACGAGGTCCAGTGCAAAAAACGAGGAAAATCCGGCATATCAGGCAACCTTGCATGGAAGCCCCGGGGCCGCTGCGGCTCATGGGCGGAAGGTCGTGGGCCGGAAAGGGACGAACGGCTCCGGGAAGCGGCTTGAGGGCAGGACGTTTGCGTGGAATAAAGGTTGCGGGCCTTCCTGAAGGCGGCAAAAACCGGCATAGGGTCAGGAGCAAAACCGTCGGTGGAGCCCGCCGGAGATCCGCTGTGGGCAGCTTGGGGAAAAAGCCGTCCCCATTCATGGGAATCCGGAAGGTGTGGAACGAGACACAGGTGAGCACCTCATGCCCAGAATAAACGGAGCGACGGAGACGAGATAGACGGCAGTGGCCGATTTGCCCCAAAACGTGTGAGAACACCATGAGCGTCGCCGTGTTGGCAGCAGGACCTGCCGGGAGAAAAACCTTGGCCGCGCCGGGCCAAATCCCGTGAAGGATCAGGGGGGTGGCGATGGGCGTGGAGACGTGGGCGCCGATCGAAATCCCAAGACAAGACTGAAGACCAGGACAAACCTGCACTCCGCGGGCGACGCACCGCACACGCAACTGCCGGGAAGCTGCCGACGGGGACGATAACACGGCAGCACCCAGGTCACACGCCCATTCCCCTATCGCAGCCTGTTCAGGATGCGCTCCCGAAATGGGACCGCCCGCACCTGGAAAAGCTCCGCAGGGCGCGCGGCGGTTCAGTCGAAATTGGCAATCCTGCTGGCCGGGTCGACCTTTTTCACTGAATGCAAACGACGGAACAGACAATGAACTCTATGTATCTATTCGTATATACACATTTTTTCATATAAACTCGCCTAAACGAGCTCCTTTTGGAAAGACGTCGGCGGGGGTTTTGCCGAAACATGGTGCACGCATCATTTCCTACCGCGATCGTGATCATCTTTGCCACCCTCTTTCGCCCGCCGCCCAAGAGCGGCGCACCGTGCGTTCCAGCCCATAATGCTCAGTGTCAGCCTTCCTCTTGGGGTCTTGCCACGAGGTGGAACACCTCGTTGAGGCGTCAGAAGACCCGAGATGCATGATTGTGCGAGCAAATGGGGACGCAAAAGTCCCTCACGGTTTGGCGGAGTCTGCCCTATGGACGATCCCCAAAGCTGACGCGAACTGCGAGAGCCCCGCGATGGGTTGTCTAGAGGCATGCGCCCCCGGAGCGTCCTGAGATTGGTTCAGCCATGGAGAGTCTCATGCCCCTGCGGACCGATGACGGAAAAGGAGCGGCATCCCTGGGGAAAAGGCACGCACGATCCATGTCCAACCGACCAGGTTGATCCGAAAACTTTTTAGTCCAGCCAGATCAGACCCAGGTCGAGTTCCACCAGATCAAAAGGTTCGGCACGGATTTTGTCCGAGCCGGCATAGACGTCCGTCAGCACCCATCGGCTTTCCTTGAGCGCGAAAACTTCCAGGGTCTGCAGATCAGGATCCAGGAGCCAGAGGTGTTTCACGCCGTGACGGCCGTACAAGGGCATTTTGACCGCCCTGTCGCGGCGTGCGGTGGCAGGAGAAAGCACTTCGCAGATCCAGTCGGGAACGACGGAAATCCAATTGTGGGACTCTTCCCGTGGGAACCGCTCTTTTGTCCACCCGGCCAGGTCCGGTACCAGGATATCGTCGCCGAAGGCGACTTCCGGCTCCAGGATGATCACCCACCCTCCCGGGCCCCCACCACGGCCGAAATCAAAAGGCGGGCCGATTTCGTATCCGATCCGCGCCGCCGCGACGGCGTGCTTGCGCGATGGACGCGGCGCGACGACCATTTCGCCGTTGATGATCTCACCGATGACATTTTCGGGCAGCGCGTAGAGATCTTCATACACGGCCCGTTTCTTCGCTGGTTCTGACATGGCTTCACCCATTCTCAAGCTGCTGACGGTAGATTCAATGATATTACCGGGTCGGTCTTATGTCTCTAAAAATCAGCCAAATACGAGCCAACGAAATCCTAAGGTATGCCAATCCAGTTCGATCCAGGCCGCGTTTGGCAGCCCCCCGTGCGTGAAAGTGACCCCAGCGGTTTCTTGTCGTCAAGCTTTAATCCAGCCAGATCAGACCCAGGTCGAGTTCCACCAGATCAAAAGGTTCGGCACGGATTTTGTCCGAGCCGGCATAGACGCCCGCCAGCACCCATCGGCTTTCCTTGAGTGCGAAAACTTCCAGGGTCTGCAGATCAGGATCCAGGAGCCAGAGGTGTTTCACGCCGTGACGGCCGTACAAGGGCATTTTGACCGCCCTGTCGCGGCGTGCGGTGGCAGGAGAAAGCACTTCGCAGATCCAGTCGGGAACGACGGAAATCCAATTGTGGGACTCTTCCCGTGGGAACCGCTCTTTTGTCCACCCGGCCAGGTCCGGTACCAGGATATCGTCGCCGAAGGCGACTTCCGGCTCCAGGATGATCACCCACCCTCCCGGGCCCCCACCACGGCCGAAATCAAAAAAAGGGATAATTTCCCCACCTATACGTGAGGAGACCACGGCGTGCTTGCGCGATGGACGCGGCGCGACGACCATTTCGCCGTTGATGATCTCACCGATGACGTTTTCGGGCAGCGCGTAGAGATCTTCATACACGGCCCGTTTCTTCGCTGGTTCTGACATCGCTGTGCCCGTTCTCAGGAAAGTGACAAAAGATTAGAGGAAAATATCACCGGGTTGGCCTCACGTGTCAAGAAACCCCGCACATGTGCCGACAGCGTTCTCAGAAGCAAAATCCGACTCAGCCTAAGCTGTTCTGGGTCTCGGTTGCGGGGATTCCAGTCGCCTCTGAAGATCCCTCCGGAGCGCCATCCGGCGCCCAATGACGGAAAACCTGCACAAGGATGCCCAATACTTTTTACCCTGAAGCTGAAAATATTGTCGTTGGATAGTGACCAAAGCACTTCCAGAAATGAAGAAAAGCCTCGGAGGGACAAAGGAAGGAGTAGTCCATGAGGTCGGACGAGGTTGTTGTTCTGTCGGGCGCGTGCCTTATGGATGCGCATGTGCAACTGTTGATTCGCAGGGTCGTGAAGCGCCGCGCCGGGTCGCCCCCTAAGCGTCATCGGCAGGGCGAAGCCGGGGATCGAACCCACGACACCATCCGCCTTTTTGGGCAGATGAAAGAATGTGCCGCGCCAAAGGCGGCCATGGAGCTGGAGCCAAGGCCTTCCCAAGCTCAGAGGGGCCATGCCCCGTGGTCGGCCCGATACCGGGCTGCGCCCTGATCCAATGGACCGCACCGATTCCGGGCAGACGCAGGGGCCTGCCCTTATGGTACCGTTGCCCGAGGCCAGCATCGATTCCAGTTTATGACCACAAACCAATAGATTGACGGCGGGGATCGTATGAACTCGGGTCACCGTCGCCCATCTGATTTCTCGTTCCTTCAGAAAATCGCCGGGGCATCCGCCTTAGAACACACGGGTTGCAGTATCTGTGGATGACCGGCCTATGTCGGAGCGTTGGCTTTATGGGTTCACGCCAATGATGGGCGGGTTGCTCGGAACAGCCCTCTGTCGTTGTGTTGAAATTAAAAAAATAATGACACACAATGTTCAAACCTGCATTCACATAAGCCGCCGACTCGGCCGCTCCGCATTGCCGGCCGATTCACCGGCGACAATCTGTGCATTTGCAGGCACTTGACAGTATAGGAAACTCAAGGGAATGTGGGGGAAAACAATGGCGATGGAATCGCCCTTTTTCAAGAGACCGAGATTCAATGATGAGGATATCGTTTGTTACTGCTTTGGGTACACGAAAAAAGACATTGAAAATGATTTTGAAAAAAACGGCAGATCACTCATTTATGCCAAAATTCTTCTTGAAAAGAAGTCTGGCGGGTGTCAATGCGCCTCGATGAATCCAAGCGGCCAATGATGTTTGGCTGATGTCCGCCAGGTGGTGGAATCATTCAAAATGAAAAAAGGACTATCACAACCAGGTCCACAGGGGTTGGGGCCCGAAAACGGCCCGCACCCGTGAGCCGATGTGTTGTCTCTACTAAGACAAAAAAAATTACGCGCGAAAGACTATTGTTTTGTTTAGGTAAGATGCAATTTTTATTGGTATTCTCGTCTATCGGGTTTCGGTGACGCTGCGGGTAAAGCTTCGCAGCACTCATCGGCGGACATGCCGGAGCGGGAGCGACAATGGATTCATGAAAGGGTCGTGATTGGCTCGGATCCTGTTTATGCGGAGATCGAGAACCTCGTCGGCATGCCGGATAAAATCATGAGGTTCGAAGATAAAATGCCCGTGGCCGATTTCCTTGCTCCATGCGTGCTTGATTGGGCCGATTCACAATGAAACCTTAAGAATGCACGAAGTTGCGTTTCAATCTAAAATCATCGTAGCGAAGGTATGATATTGAATTTAATGTTTTTTATGCCGAAGAGTTTTCCATGACATTTCCCCAGGCATGTGCATCAATTCGGACATCTAAAGGTCAGTGCACGCCGTCCCGTTCCAAGAATTCAGGCTTATCGTGATGCCAAAACACATGCACGGATATAATGACCCCCAACTGGACTGGACCAGCAATAAAAGGTAGATTGGGTCCGCGAAAGGGGGTACGTGATGGAAGGGAAAGCGGTTAAGCTGGTTCGTATCCAAAGGTGGACGGCCAATCGTAAAAGGGAGATCGTGCTGGAGGTCCTCAAGGGCCACAAGACCATCGTGGATGTGGCGCGCGAGCACGATCTCAAGCAGAGCGAAATCCAGCAATGGATGGATACGTTCATCGCGTTCGGCACCCAGGCTCTCAAGGTCAAGCCGAAATCCATGGAAGCGATCTTCCGGAAGGAGCTCAAGCGGCACCGGGAAAAGATCGGTGAACTGGTGCTGCAGATCGATGTTTTAAAAAAAGCCGAAACTATTCTCATCGAGCAAGAGAGCTCGTGCTCCGAGTAAAAACGGAGCTTGAAGCACAGGGCCATAAAGTCAGCTTGCGCAAAGTAGCCGGGTGGTTAGCGGTGCCTTGGTCGACGGTGCACTACAAGCCTCGAAAGCGCAAAGCACTTTCAGTTGATCGTGAGGTCGAACAGGCAATCTACCAGCTGATCCAACGTTATCCCCGTTATGGTTATCGACGGATCACCGTCATGCTCCGCCGGCGTATGGACTTGATCGTAAACAGGAAAAAGGTCCACAGGATCATGCAGCGAAATGGTTGGATCGTGGCCAAGCGTCCTCGAGGCATGCGGCCACGGGCCCAAAGTAAGAGCTCGGTGGCCGACGCCCCCAATGTACGTTGGGCGACGGATATGACGCACTTTTTCTGCTCGGATTCCGGATGGTGTCATGTGGTTGCGGTGATCGATTGTTGGAACCGGGAGATTGTGGGTTATCGGATCAGCCGCAGGCAAAATGCCAAGGTGGCGGAAGGCGCCTTGGAAGATGCCCTCATTTGCCGATTTGCTCGAAACAAAGCCGCCTCCCGTGGGCTTGCTCTGAGAAGTGACAATGGACTCATCTTCACGTCGAAACGCTACCTCAAACTCGTCCGCGCCTACGGTCTGCGCGCCGAGTACATCACCCCTTACAGTCCGGAGCAAAACGGGGTGATCGAGCGGTTCATGAGAACCCTTAAGGAGGAGTGCATCTGGCTCAACCTGTTTTCGTCCTTTGCTGAGGCGAAGGCGACCATCGGGGCCTGGATCCAGGAGTACAACACCGAGAGACCACACCAAGAGCTGGGGTATGTGAGTCCGGTTGAGTATCGCTGTGAGCTGGCCGCTTAGCCGACATGACAAACCCGGTTGGGCTGTTCCTTTTTCCTTAGGGAACCGCCCCGCCGGAGGCACCGGCGGGAGCGAAACGACCTTGACAACCCGAAGGGCTTGCCGGTTTTGGGCCTGCTATCATGGAAAGCGGGCAAGGGCGGACAAACCAACGCCTTTTCCTCAGTGCAACCGCCAAAACCGCCTCCCGGTCATCAGGCCCAAAACCGGTTGTCAAGGCCTGGAGCGAAGGCCGAAAGGGCATGACCCTTTGTTTTTGCCACGGAGAAAAAAGGCAAGAGCAGCACGTTTCCAATAATGTGAATTCTGGTCTTGATTCATAGGGGTCATTACACGGAACTGTTGTCCTTGTGAGGCGAGCCGTCGCGGTCGCCGTGATACCGGGTGTGGTCCTCATACGGTGGACCCGACCGATGTCGGGCAGGTGCGGGGGCCTACCCCTCCAGTGCCAACACGTGGGGCGGCCGCTACAATGCAGCCACGGGGTTTGCCCTCAAGGATGAACGGCGTCCGTCGGGGTGTTCCTTTGTGTGGATGTCCCATGAGAGCCGGCACGGCCCCATGATGCACTTGTAGGGGCGGGCCGCTGTGCCCGCCCCGTTCGGGGGCAGGCACCGGGCACGGAGATCGGGCGGCACAGGGGCCTGCCCCGATATTATCGTTGCCCGACGGGGGCAAACATTCAAAACGATGACCACAAACAATCGAGCGATGGCGGGGATCGCACGGATTCAGGGAAAAATGACAGGCGACCGCATGGAGTCGCGTGCACAACCTGGCCTATTCATGCTCGACGAAGATGAGCTTTTCAGTAGAAAAACCCAGCGATGCAGCCTTTTTCACGAGGCTCTGCTTCAGTTCATCGGTGATTTTAGGTGTTCTCGCCAAAATCCACAGATAAGATTTGGTGGATCCACAGACCAGTGCATATTGGTATCCGATGTGATCCAGTTCAAAGACAATGTAAGAACTGTAGAATGGCCAAAAGAATGTGACCTTCAGCTATCCTTGGTCTCGTCGATCGACGAAGTCGGCATGCCCCTCCACTTCCTTCCATTTGCCTTCATTGACCGAGTAACCGCGGTTCACCACCCTGAGACGGCCGTCTTCGCGCAGGCTGTAAACGGCCGTGACTTGGGTCAGCCCTCGCTCGAAGGGATGATCCAGTCGGGCGATTTCGTACCATGTGCCTAGATATTTCTCTAAATTGAAGTGATCGACAGGTTTCACGTCTGCCGGGATTCCCGTGCAGCTCGTCATGAAAAATGAAAACAAAACAGTCGCCCATTTCAATGGCATGTCGCCCTCCTCTGCCCCGCGCTACGTAACGTGGGGCTACTCTTCTGTGCTTGTTGGAAGCCCGGGTTCGCTTGATGCTCCTGTTGCATGAGTCGCCTTTCGGACCGGGTCGTGCCCCTGGCCGGCAATGGGTTGCCGGCCAATGGCCGAACTCTGTTTAAGTGTCATGTCCACGGGATGATAACCTGTCATGCTTTTAAGTGCACGACAGGCGACGGCATGACCCGCCTGCAGGAACGGATTGCCGTGCCGAAATTTACGTTCCCAGCCGCTCACGACAGGGGCTCCGTCACGCTATGGCTTGCCCGTGAGAAGGATTGGACAATTCCTGAATCCGTGTGATCCCGCCATCGCTCTAGTGTTTTGTGGGCATGATGTGGAATCGATGCCAGCCTGGGGCAACGATCCCGTAGGGGCAGACCCCCCTGCCTGCCCTAAATCGGTGCGCTCCATTGGGTCAGGGCGCAGCCCGGCATCGGGGCGACCATGGGGGCGCCCCAGCGGGGATAACAGTGCCGCCGATGGGGTGCGGCATCACGATCCACCTGAATCTGTGGAACGAGACAAAGTGGGCCGACCTTCACATATCCCATTCGATGCACCGGCCAGTTGAAAATGCGACAAGAGATCCCAGAGCATAAAAAGACGTCAACCGACCATGGTATATTCAGCAAGACGGTATTGCTCATGGACGCAATCTCACGGATTCCGGACAAGACAAATCATCCGGCACGGCGGCGGCCGATCGGATCGTGGCCAAAGCCTGAGGCACGCGTGACGGCGCTGGAAAGCCCATGCGCGAAGCTTTCGGTCAGGGCCAGCGAGGCGACCCCCGCCCTCATGACGTGCAGGAGTTGCGGAAGCCTTGCCATGAACATCTCATGGCCGTATTGGCCACGCAGACGGATCCGTCCGAACGTCACCCGTTTCGGTTGGTCCAGGAGGTCTGTATTCGGTCGTGACGGACCGCGGTCGGGAAGGTATCGCCGAAAAGACGGTCGGAAGGTTCTTGTGCGTGCGGCATGACTTCCTCCTCGGACGGTGGCAGGCTCTCCGTGGCCCCAAGGAGGCCAGGGAGGGCCGCTGTTGCCTTGAACGAAAAAACCGGCATCTGGGCTCGACGCCTCTCGTATGGGCCATTACGCTTGACCGGAATCATCCGCCGAGCCCGGGCGATCGATACGTGGGATTTCTCTTTACACATTGCTAAGTGAGCGTTATCCGACCCGAAAGGACGGTCAAAGTCACTGATTCGCACCGGCGGTTCCGCCTGTCGGCTTCAGATATCGGACGGAGGAGCCCAAAAACGCACTCCGCCGGAGGGCTGTTTTGCCGTCGCCTTTTGGTCAGGATGGCGACGCATGTGAGTGTGAAAAGATCCCGAAGGAGAGACAGGTTGTATGGTATGGTAATCGAAAGACGTCTTTTGAAAAAAGACGGCCGAACGGATGGCCACTGATTGGAGACCGCAACGTCCGTGCGGGTGGCTTCTGGGGATCGCGTGAAAGGGCGTGGACCCATGGGGCGGGACATCCCATTGGAGGATGTTTTTTTAACAGAAAAAGGCATTTTAAATCGAACAATATCTTTTTTACTTGCATTGCCCTGAATCAGTGAAGTGTGATTGGGTGGACTGACGAGCATGGATTCGGAACCCATTTTGGGGCTCATTGATGCCCTGATTCAGCCACTTTTTCGGGTCATCGCCTTTTCAAGGACTGAAAAGCTCTCATGACGATGCCATCTCAGACATTTTCGGACACTCTTCACCCCCTTATGGCCAGAGGAGCTTTCAGGCTTTTGCGGCGGCGATCCCTACGCTGGGCAAAATTTCAGATAAACACTCCGAAAAGCGTGAAAAGCGGGACAATGCCGACCAAACTGGAGCTTCAGCCGACGAGCGCTTCGGATCACGCGCGCTGCCATATAGATCAGCTCCTGGATCACGGTCTTTACGCGACGTCGCTTGGCCCGATGCCGTACGGGCGAAAAATGGCCCAGGAGCCCGTTTTGCCCCAGGATGCGCAAAATGTTGTAAGCCAGTCCGCCCAGGGTCAACACCAGCGCATTGGTGGCAAACTTTCCAGACGGCAATCGTTCCAAGTCCAGGTCGGAGGTGATCTCACTGTGAAACTGCTCGCTCAGACCCCGCTTCTCGTACAACCCGATGACTTCATCTTCAGGGACGGAAAGCGACGTCCACCAACCCTCCAGCTTGATATCAGGCCGGATCAAGATTTGTCCCTCGCTATCCCATATCCTCTCGGTGACCCGGATCACCAGCCGAAACCGATAGGTTCTCTTTTCATGGTGTCGCGTCACCCACGTGCTGAAGACCGCCACTTTCTTGCCGGGCCGGGGCTCACTCACACGGCCTTCCCTGAAGGCCCGATCACGCCAGGAAAGGACGTCGGCCCTGCGCGGATTCCATTGGATGATAAAGCTCAGCTTGGGGTGTCGGCGAAGCTCCACAAGCGTTTCCAGGGCATCATGAGCCGCGTCCGTTCGCACCAAAAGGGGCTTGCAGGTCACCTTGCGCGCATGCACCAACACCTTACGCAAAAAGTCAACAAATCCACTCTGAGAATGCTGAGACCCCGGGCGAAGCTCCAGGCCCACACACCATCCCTCCTGGCCAAGGTAGGCCCCGATCGGCGCATATCCGTCGTAGTCCTGGTACGTCCGCGAAACCCCTTCTTTCTTTGTGTCGGAATTGTCCAGGCAGAAAACATCCATGTCCAAAGGCACATGCCCCGTGGAAAGCGCCGTCACGGGAACCTGGGTCCTCTCAAGCAATTCTACGCTACTTGCGCCGACAAGACGTTCGAAAACTCTCGCGTGCTTGTCCAAACGTTGCCGCAAAGTTTCTTGCGAAGGGACCTTCTGAATGTCCAGAGCCTCTTTGAACCAGTCATCGCCGGCGACCTCTGCAGCGGCTTCAAAGTCACTCTTGCCCAGACACAGAAGCCCCAAGTAGGTCTTGACCACATCCGCGTGCGAGATCATCGGCCGTCCTGGAACTTCCTTTTCCAACTGCTCGCACAGGCTCGTGTAGCCGTTGATCAGATTCCCCACAAGGGCCAAGCCCGCGTGTCCGCTGTAGAAGGCCTTCGAAGATTGTTCGATCTCAATTTTCTTCATGAGTTCACCTGCCGGGTGAAAATGTGACAGGAGACCCTATAGCATAAATGAGATGTAAATCCAATGAGATATCTAAAGTAAAATAGTTTTATGCATAGGCGCTATTTCACGGATTAAGGATTGCCTTTGAACGGCTTTTTCTCGATCCCCGTGCCACGCCTCTGTTATGCCTGGTGCGGACAAATTCCGGGGTCTCCCATCCAATACCGGATAGTGAAACGGCACGGTCAAACCTTCGAAGCCATTGCCAAGGACATGATCGTGGAGGCGGTCCGACGACTTATCCAGACGCAGGACAAAGGTCGAACGGCCGTTCTGGAAACAGTTTCGGGTCCTGGTCGCCCTACGTGTTCGGAGAGCGACCGGGACTGATGAACCTCTTTCGGCGTTTCGGGGATGCGGCGCATCTGTTGCCGACTCGCGGGAAAATCTGCCGACACAAACGGAAGCACGCGAGTCTGGAGTGTGGGAATCCATCGGTGCATTGCGGAGGTGAGGTCATGGAAATGCAAAAGATTATTTTCTTGCTGACTGGGGCCGCTGCGGGGGCTGTGGTTGCCTGGCTTGTGGCGCTGGTTTGGGTAAGGAAGGTGCAGAGTGAAGCGGTGGAGGCGTTGGAGCGGCGGGTTCAAGAGGCCGAAAACCGCGCCGCGGGCTTGGAGGGAATCGTTGCGGAATTGCGCACTCAACACGAAAAGATCTCCGAGGAGAAGAAGGCCCTCACGGATCAACTGTCTGCCGAGCGCACGCTGCGGGTGACCGCGGAAACACGGCTCGCGGAAACGGAACGGCGCCTCGAGGAAGAAAAAGCCCTCCTCGTCGAAGCCAAAACCCATCTCACCGATGCGTTCAAGTCTTTGGCCGGCGATACGCTTCAGCGCAGTTCGGACATTTTTCTCGGTTTGGCCAAACAGACGTTTGAAAAGGTGTTGGCCGACGCGCGAGGGGATTTGGGCCGTCGGGAAGAGGCCCTCCAGGGTCTGGTGAAACCTTTGGCCGACACGCTGGCGAAATTTGAAGAACAGCTGCGCGCCGTCGAAAAGAGTCGCCAAGAGGCCTACTCCGGCTTGACGGCGCATCTGAAGATTTTGAACGACGGGTATCAGAACCTCCAAAAGGAGACGGCGAATCTGGTGAACGCCCTGCGTAAACCCCAGGTGCGAGGCCGTTGGGGGGAAATGACCTTGCGACGGGTCGTGGAACTGGCGGGAATGTCCGACCACTGCGATTTTGCCGAACAGGTCAGCGTGCGCAGCGAGGACGGTCGAATGCGGCCGGACCTTGTGGTGCGGCTGCCGGCGGAACGGGAGATCATCGTGGATGCCAAGGTTTCCCTCGAGGCTTATCTGGACGCCGTCGGGGCGGAATCGGAAGAAGAGCGCCAGGCGGCACTGAAAAGGCACGCCGCCCAGGTGCGGGCCCACATGAAAGCTTTGGCCGACAGACACTATTGGGAACAATTCCGGCGGTCGCCGGAGTTTGTGGTCATGTTCGTCCCTGGGGAATCCTTTTTCAGTGCCGCCGTGGATGCGGACCGTTCCGTCATCGAAGACGGCCTGGAAAATCGAGTCATCATGGCCACGCCCACGACACTCATCGCCCTGCTTCGGGCGGTGGCCTACGGGTGGCGGCAGGAGCAGATGGCGAGAAACGCTCAAGAGATCAGTGAGCTCGGCAAGCAGCTCTATGAGCGCCTCACGAAAATGGCGGAACACTTCGCCGGTATCGGCCGGCATTTGGCAAAGGCCACCAAAGCCTACAACGATGCCGTAGGGTCTTTGGAAAGTCGCGTCCTCGCCGCCGCCCGCCGGTTTCAGGATTTGGGGGTCGTCTCGCACCCCCCCATTCCCGAACAGCCTCAGGTGGATCTTCGCCCCCGAAGCCTCACTGCGCCGGATTTGTCTCATGATGACTGAGGGCCTTGCCCTAGGGCTTCTCTTTGGCTCTTCGTGCATTCCGTGGAGGGGGTCGTCAGGTCGCGGACGATGGATTATAAACAGCCCAGTGATGTCCACGGCCTTGGGGGGCACCGAGGATGAACATTTTCGGGGAAAACCTGCGCAAGGACCGGCCTGGTGAAAAGTCAAGAACCCGGAGCGGATCGGGGGGAAACCCGAAGGAGGACGACGATGACGACGCGACAGGAATTGGGAATCGATCGCCGCACATTTCTTCACGCGATGACGGCCGGGGCGGTCATCTTATCCATGCCGGGCGTGATCCGTCCGGCCATGGCCCAACAGACCAATGGCGGTGCGGCCTGGGATGTGCCGGCCTTGCCTTACCCGGAAAATGCTCTGGAGCCGCATCTGTCCGCCAAAACCCTATCGTTTCATTACGGCAAGCACCACCACGGCTATGCCTCCAAATTGAAAGAACTGGTTCAAGGGACGCCTTTTGCGGAAATGGGATTGGAAAAAATTGTCACCGAAACGGCGGATAAGGCGGCGCACAAGGCTGTGTTCAACAATGCGGCTCAGGTATGGAATCATACCTTCTACTGGCGCAGCATGAAACCTGGAGGCGGTGGCGAGCCCGATGTGGCGTTGATGCAGAGGTTTATCAAGGACTTTGGAAGTTTTCGGGCTTTTGTGGAACAATTCCGAACGGCCGCTCTCGGGGTTTTCGGCAGCGGCTGGGCATGGCTTGTGGAAGACGCCGGGGTGCTCAAGATCGTCCAGACTGCCAATGCTGACACGCCCATCGCTCACGGCCAAAAACCCCTGCTGACGGTAGATGTTTGGGAGCACGCGTATTACCTGGACTATCAAAACCGCCGGGCCGACTATGTGGATGCTTTTATCGCCCACCTCATCGATTGGTCCTTCGTGGCAAAAAATCTCGGCATCGCGTGATGGATTCGGGAGGGAGGTTCGGCCGAGCCATAGGGCCGAAGCCTCTTCTCAGGGCACCGACCTCCAGGGGGAATGCGCCGGTGCCGCATCATCCTCGCGCGGAGGCCGGTCATATGGAGTCGGGGCGGCAGCTTGACAGAACCTCATCGGGTCTTCATAGTGACCCGGGTTTGAGACGGCGTGCATCGTCTGCCGGGGGAATCGGTCAAGGAGAGGCTCACCGGGCGGTGCGCGGATTCCACAAAAAGCTTCAAGACACGGAAAGGACGGGGCATGCTGAAGGCGGCCTTTGTGGTGGCCCGGGATATTCCGGATCTTTGGTACCAACTGGTGCGTCGGGCTGTGGAAGAAGGCCGCGAATACAAAGTGGATAAGGGAAGCACGCCCACCAAACGTTGGGAACTGGATTTTGTTTCCGCTCAGATCACCCATCCCGGGACCCGTCCGTTGGAACCGGACATCCCGCCTGGGGTCGGGATTCCGAATCCCGTCGAACCGGGCTATGCCGAAAAATATCTTCCGTATTACATGACGGATGTGGTCCAGCCCGGGGAGCATTACACCTACGGCCAGGATTTGGCTTGGCAGATTGAATGGGTCATTGACTATTACCGAAAGAACGGCCCGGGCACCAAGCATTGCTACATGACCGTCGGACGGCCGGAAAGCCTTCTCTTTTATGACGAGTCGGTGGACTACGAAGAAGTCATTCGCGTCGCTGAGCGGGCGACCGGGAAACGCCTGAGGGAACGGAAGATTTCGAATGATTTTAACAAAAGGGAACCCGGCACCACCCAGTGCCTGCGGGGCGTGGACACGGCCATCAAGTACGGCCGGCTGCATTTCAGCGTTCATTTCCGCAGCTGGAACCTATGGAACGGACTTCCCGCGAACTTGGCCTGCCTGCAGCTTGTCAAGGAATACATGGCCCAGCAGATCGGCGTGGAAGACGGCGAAATGTTCGTCACGTGCCTCAAACTGGGCTTGGCGGAAGCCTATTTTGACCTCGCCCGACTGCGCCTCTACCTCAATACCCGACGGGATTCCTCTTAGCCTAGGCGCACCGCGGTGCCGCTCACACTGACCATGAGCATCCCGTTTTTTTCCCCCAAGACTTCGTAGTCGATGTCCACACCGACCACGGCATCCGCGCCCAAGCTCAAAGCCGCCGCCTTAATCTCTTCAAAGGCCGTCTCGCGGGCCTTGCGCAATTCCTTTTCGTAGGCTGCCGAACGGCCGCCCACGATGTCGCGGATGCCGGCGAAGAGATCGCGAAAAAGGTTGGCTCCCATAACGGCTTCGCCGGTGACGATGCCGAGATATTGGGTGATCTTGCGCCCTTCGACACTGGGGGTGGTGGTGAGGATCATCGGAGACGCCTCCTTCCGATTATCGTTGCCTCAGGGTTCCACCTTGGTTATTTTTCAAATTACGAAATGGGTTTGGGAATGGCAACATTTTTTGGGATCTCTGACATGGAACATGGGATGAAAAAGGGAAAAAGGGGAGTCATGGAACGGAAGTCCGTCCTTGTGCTATGGGGTGCGCTGCTTCTTTTGGGGGTTTTCCTTTGGGCTTTTGGGGCTGAGGTGGCGGAGGCGGCTCGGTTCGGAGGTGGTAAATCTTTCGGGAGTCGTCCCAGCTACCAACGGAGCGCCCCGGCGCCGTCCAAGACTTTCAGTTCGCCGCAGCGGGATACCGGGCAGACCTTGCCCGGGACGCTGGGGCAATCGCCTTTCGCCTCGCCGACCCGTTCATGGGGTGGCATGTTGGGTGGACTCCTTTTGGGCGGCCTTATCGGCTCGCTCCTTTTCGGCGGGTCGCATGCCTGGGGTGGGCCAAGCCTGTTGGATCTTGCGGTCATTGGAGGGGGGCTCTTTCTTCTCTTTCGTTTCTTGAAGGCCCGGAGGCTGGCCGCTCAATCGGCGTCGGGCTTCGGCATGTCCGGCGTCGGAACGGCGGCGGACGTCGGATTTGGGGGCGGCTCGCAGGAGGCCCGCGGCTATTCGGCCGCATCCGAACGCACGGTGCCCTCGTACCCGAAAGATTTCGACCCTCAGAGTTTCATCGAGACGGCGAAAAAGCTTTACGTCCAGCTCCAGGAAGCGTGGGATCGGCGGGATCTCGAGGCGATCCGGCCGGCGGTTTCCCCTGAAGTCTACGATGAAATCCGGCGCCAAGCGCAGGAAGATCCCACGCCGAGTCAGACGCATCTGTTGTGGGTCAATCCGGAACTTTTGGAAGTTCGAGAACTGGAGGGCCACACCGTGGCGTCCGTGCTGTTTGACGTCATGATGCGGGAAACCGAGCAGGAAATGGCCAAACAGGTCCGTGAGTTGTGGCACTTTCGGCGCCATGACCATCGGGATGCCTGGGTGGTGGAGGGCCTTCAGCAGGTGGCCGGCTGACCGTTTCCGCTGCGGTTCATTGGAAGGAAACGGCTCGAGGTCATTCAGTGTGGCGAATAGAGAGGTCCGGGCGGCATGGAGGCCCGGGCCTCTTTTTGTTTCGGCTCCCTGAGCTGATGTCCCATGAGCGCGCTATACAGGGCGCAGTCCTTTCTGGTATAGTCCCGCGCCGAACTCGCGGTCACCACCCGCATTTTTAGTGAAACTCATAATGTCCTGAACTTTGAGAAGGAAAGGCGGTTCGCGTATGCCCAGGAGAGACGACATCCACAAGGTCTTGATCATCGGCTCGGGTCCCATCGTCATCGGCCAAGCGTGCGAATTCGACTACTCGGGGACACAGGCTTGTAAGGCGCTGCGCAAATTGGGTTACGAGATCGTGCTGGTGAATTCCAATCCGGCCACCATCATGACCGATCCGGGCATGGCCGATGTCACCTATCTGGAACCGCTGACCGTCGAGTTTCTGGAAAAAATCATTGCCAAGGAACGTCCGGATGCCGTGCTGCCCAACCTCGGGGGCCAAACGGGTCTGAATCTGACGGCGCAACTCCATCGCCGAGGTATTCTGGACCGCTACGGGGTGCGCATTATCGGCGTCCAAGCCGATGCCATCGAGCGGGGGGAAGACCGCATCGCCTTCAAAGAGACCATGAACCGCCTTGGGATCGACATGCCCCGCAGCCGACCGGCGTTCAGTGTGGAAGAAGCCGAAGAAATCGCCGCCGAATTGGGGTACCCGGTCGTCATCCGGCCGGCATACACCTTGGGGGGCACCGGAGGCGGGTTGGTCTACAACGTCGAGGAACTGCGCACGGTGGCCAGCCGGGGGATCGCCGCCAGCATGGTGGGGCAGATCCTTGTGGAAGAATCGGTGCTCGGCTGGGAAGAGCTGGAACTGGAAGTCGTTCGGGACGCCAAAAATCAGCGCATTACGGTGTGTTTCATCGAAAATGTGGATGCCATGGGCGTGCATACCGGGGATTCCTTCTGCACGGCTCCCATGCTCACCATCGATCCGGCCCTTCAAAAACGGCTGCAGGAAGCTTCCTATGCTATTGTGGAAGCCATTGAGGTCATCGGCGGCACGAATATCCAATTTGCCCACGATCCCAAAACCGGGCGTGTGGTGGTCATTGAAATCAACCCCCGAACTTCCCGGTCATCGGCCTTGGCTTCCAAAGCCACCGGCTTCCCCATTGCCCTCATCTCGGCCATGCTGGCCGCCGGGGTCACCCTGGACGAAATCCCCTACTGGAAGGAAGGCACGCTGGAAAAATACGCCCCCTGGGGGGAATACGTGGTGGTGAAATTTGCGCGGTGGGCTTTTGAAAAATTCCCCGGTTCTCATGACGTGTTGGGCACCCAGATGCGGGCCGTGGGTGAGGTCATGAGCATCGGGAAGAATTTTAAGGAAGCGCTTCAAAAAGCTGTGCGGTCTTTGGAAATCGGTCGGTACGGTTTGGGGTTCGCCCGCGACTTCCATACCAAATCTCCAGATGAGCTTCTGGAGATGCTCGCGGAACCGAGCAGCGAGCGGTACTTTCTCATTTATGAAGCCCTGCGTCGGGGGGTGGACATTCCCACACTCTACAAGAAGACCTACATCAAACCGTATTTTCTCGAACAGATGCGCGAGTTGGTTCTCTTGGAAGAAGAAATTCTCGCCTATCGAGGCAAACCCTTGCCCGACGATCTGCTGCGGCGGGCCAAGGAGGACGGCTTCAGCGACCGGTATTTGGCAGGACTCTTGGGCGTGTCGGAAGCCTCCATCCGCGATCGGAGAAAACAACTGGGCATCGTCCAAGGCTGGCATGCCCTTCCCGTGAGCGGTGTGGAAAACGCGGCGTATTACTATTCCACTTACAATGCGCCGGATCAGGTGACGACCACCGAGCGACCCAAGGTCATGGTTTTGGGCGGCGGTCCCAACCGCATCGGTCAAGGGATCGAGTTCGACTACTGCTGTGTCCATGCGGCTTTTGCGCTGCGAGATTTGGGCTATGAGACGATCATGGTCAACTGTAATCCGGAAACGGTCTCCACGGATTATGACACGTCGGACAAGCTTTACTTTGAACCCGTCACCGTGGAAGACGTTCTGGCCATCTATGAAAAGGAAAAACCCATCGGGGCCGTGGTCCAGTTCGGCGGCCAAACGCCTCTCAATATCGCCCGGGAATTGGCCGAAGCCGGGGTGAACATTTTGGGCACATCCCCTGAGGCGATAGATCTGGCGGAGGATCGTGACCGTTTCCGCAAACGCATGGCAGACCTGGGGATTCCCATGCCGGAGTCGGGGATGGCGAGCACTTTGGAAGAAGCTTTAGGGGTGGCCAAACGCATCGGTTACCCCTTGATGGTTCGCCCGTCCTATGTGCTGGGAGGCCGCGGGATGGAGGTGGTGTACGACGAGGACATGCTGCGCGAGTACGTGTCGGCGGCTGTGGGGGTCACCCCGGATCGGCCCATCCTCATTGACCGCTTCCTGGAAGACGCCATCGAGGCGGAAGCCGACGCCTTGGCCGACGGGAAGGACGCGTTCGTCCCGGCGGTCATGGAACACATTGAAAGAGCGGGGATCCATTCCGGAGATTCGGCATGTGTCATCCCGCCCATCAGCATCCCCGCGCGTCATCTGGAAACCATCCGGGAATACACCCGCAGGATCGCCGTGGAGCTGCACGTGGTCGGCCTGATGAACATCCAATACGCCATTGCCAAGGATACGGTGTACGTCCTGGAGGCCAATCCTCGGGCGTCCCGGACGGTGCCTTTGGTCTCCAAGGTGTGCAACATCCCCATGGCACGATTGGCGACGGAACTCATGCTCGGAAAGACGTTGGCCGATCTCGGACTGTGGGCCACACGCGCCTTCGGCCATTACGGGGTGAAGGAAGCCGTGTTTCCGTTCAACATGTTTCCGGAGGTGGACCCTGTGCTGGGTCCCGAGATGCGTTCGACGGGAGAGGTGTTGGGCTTGGCCGATTCTTTCGGTTTGGCTTTTTATAAGGCCGAAGAAGCGGCCATGCAGCGTTTGCCGGTGGAAGGCTGCGTCCTTTTCACCGTGACCGACAAAGACAAGCCGGCGGCTTTGGAAGTGGCCAAGCGGTTTCATCAAATGGGATTCAAAATCCGGGCGACTGCCGGGACCTGTCGGTATTTCCTGGATAACGGCCTTTCCTGTGAGCGGATCGACAAGATGCATGAAGGACGCCCCAACATTGTGGATGCGGTGAAAAACGGGGAAATCCAGCTTGTCGTCAATACGCCCAGCGGCCGACGGGGTGAACACGACGACTCTTACATCCGCAAAGCGGCGGTCAAATACAAAATTCCGTACATCACCACCATAGCGGCGGCGGAAGCCGCGGTACGCGGCATCGAGGCGTGGCGGCGTGGCCACGGCGATGTGAAGTCCCTTCAGGAATACCACGCGGCTATTCGATAACCGGAAAGAGGGGGCCCGGCAGAGACCCGATTCGTTTCCAGGCGGGTTTTTCCTAGATCCGGCCGGCCCACTCGGTGGGGAAGGCGAGACCCCGCCGTTCCCACAACCGCCGGATCTACGGGTTCTGGAGCAGACGGTCGGGCCCTTCCATAGGGAAACTTCAGCCTTCGGTGGAGACCTCCGTGGAGGTGCATCGATCGCCGAAAGCTTCGGAATGGGATCGCGGACGGCTCGGGAGCGTGGAACGGCTTTGCACTCCACCGAGGAGGCGGAAACCGAAAAGCCCCAGGGTAGGGGACACTCAAACCGGTGGCGGGCCACGAGCATCGTTATCGGTGAAGCGTTGGAGAGGCATCATGGAAAAGACATATCGCGTCGGGCTGGTGCGTTATGATGAGCCGTATCGTTCGGTGGCGGCGGCGGTGGAGGCGGCCGGGGGATTCGGTGCATTGCGGCCTGACACGCGGGTCTTTGTTAAGCCCAATGTAGTGTGCTGGACGTCGGCATCCCCCTTCCCCAAATGGGGCGTCATCACCACGACGCGGGTCGTGGAGGATGTGCTGCGGTGCCTCAGGGATGCCGGAGTCGGTTCGATCGCGCTGGGCGAAGGCCTGGTAAACCTCAACCCCAAGGACAAAGACTTGGCGGCCAGGGCCTTCAAGGCTTTGGGATATGAAGACCTGGCCCGGCGCTATGACGTCACGTTGGTGGATGTGTTCAAGAGGCCATTCCGGAAGCTGCCCGTCGCCGATGGACTGGAGCTTGCCTTTAACGTGGACGCGCTGGACAGCGACCTCATCGTCAACCTTCCGGTGCTCAAAACCCATGCCCAGACTGTGGTGAGTCTCGGGATCAAGAACTTGAAAGGTCTCATCGACCTGGCGTCGCGTAAGCGATGTCACAGCCCGGACCCTCAATGGAACCTCCATCGCATGATTTCCACGCTGCCCCGGAACCTCCCGCCTGTCTTCACGCTCATTGATGGGATTTTCAGCAACGAACGAGGACCGGCTTTCGACGGGACGGCCCATCGGATGAATGTCTTGATCGCCTCCGGCGATGTGCTTTCCGCGGACAAGGTCGGGGCCCATCTGTTGGGTTATGGGGCGGACCGGGTACCTCACCTGCGCTACGCCGCCGAGGAGGCTGGTCGTCCCACAGACCTTTCCGATCTCGTGGTCCATGGAGAATCCCCCGAGACGCTGCAGCGGCCTCATGCTTACACCTTCGACTATAACGCCGAAGGGACCCTGCCGGAGGCCATGGCCAAGATGGGGATCAGGGGCGTGAGCTACCGAAAATACGACGAAACGCTGTGCACGTATTGCTCCTTCATGAACGGATTGGTGCTCACGGCCATCGCCAGGGCGTGGCAGGGGAAAACCTGGGATGATGTGGAGGTCCTCACTGGAAAGGCCATGGATCCGACACCGGGAAAGAAACACACCATTCTTCTGGGCCGATGCATGGCGCAGAGGCACCGGCACAACCCGGCCATCGCCCATGCCATCGCCGTCGGCGGCTGTCCACCGAAACCGGCCGAGATCGCCAAGGCTTTTCACGAGGCGGGCATTCCCGTGGATGCGGCGGTCCTGGAAAGCTATGCTCTTTACCCCGGGCGGTTTATGAAAAGGTATGCGGGCAATCCCGAATTCGATGAGGCGTTGTATCAGACGCCCTGATCACCTTGTGCCCGCTCCTTGGCCGTGGGAAGCGCCGGCCCGTCACGGGGAAGTGAAGCCCAGGGGGCTCAGGTCTTGGGCGAAAGGACCATGGATGACGCAAAAAAGAATCCGGTTGAGCACCCGTGAGTTTGAAAAGGTTGTGGAACAGGCGATCGCTCGGATCCCTTGGGAAATCCGGCAGCACCTGGACAATATGGTGATCGCTGTGGAGCGACGCCCGAGTCGGGAGCTCCTGGAGGAAATGGGGATTCCCCGCGGTGAGACCCTCTTGGGTCTTTTCGACGGTGTGCCGCTGACCGAACGCAGCCTTACAGATCCCCCATTGTACCCGGACACGATCTACTTATTCCAGGACCCGTTGGAAGAACTGTGCAGCACACGAGAAGAACTCATCGAAGAGATTGAAATCACCGTAGTCCACGAAGTTGCCCACGCGCTCGGGCTGAGCGACGAGCGGCTTGAAGAGTTGGGATACGGCTAAGGGCGAGCCGAAGTGGCGGAGGTTTCCTCGCCGGGTTCGGGGGACCTGGGGAATAAGACGGGAAGATGGAAAAAAGCGGCCGAAACCGAGAAAGTCTTTTCGGCCGCCGCTCGAAGCTCGGGTGTGGGGGCACCGGATCCGAAAAAATCATTGTCCGGGTGCGAAAACGAGCTGAGGATCCAGATCGTAGGTCCACGGCGCCCCAGAGTTTTTCCAGCCGTTGGTCATTCTTTTGCCTTTAAAATAGCTTTCCGCGTCTTTGACCTTATCGCCTTCGAACCCGTCCACGATATTATAGACGTTGGTGAAGCCTGCAGCCGCCAAGCGTTCAATGGCTCTGGCACTGCGGTGTCCGGATCGGCACATCACTACAAGAACGTCATCAGGTTGAAACCGCGCTTTGACCTGGGCTTCAAAATCAGGGTTGGGTGCGAGCGGGAAGTCCTTCACTGCCGGGTCCCATTTTCCGGTCCACAATTCGGATGGGATGTTCACGGCCATGGCCGCGTGCCCGACAAACACGTATTCTTGCGGGGTTCTCACGTCAAGCACCTTGACCTTTTGGGGATCGGCCTTCCACATTTCATAGGCTTCCAAAGCGGTCACATACTTATTGAGACTTGTTCTCTTCTTTTCATCGGAGGGCACGTCGGCCGCGAGCGCCCCCGAGGTAAAAACCAAGAGGACCCAGATGGCGATGCAGGTGATGCTCCGTCGTTTCATCTTTACCTCCTTTGTGTGTTCGTTCCCCACACCCGCTTGTTTAACGATTGACAATGCCAGAGGTACTGTCAATGATAAACTCAATTGAAAATCAATGTAAACATCTAGGACAGCCACCCCGGAGGGTTTGCCATGGACCACAAGGCTCGAATGAGAAGGATCGTCGGGCTGCTCGTGCTTGCCAGCCTATGCCTGGGATCGGCTGAAGGGGTGACGCCGGAGGAGAAGGCGCGGCAGTTGGGGGCCAACGCGGCGGCCGAATTGCAAAAGGTGCTGCGTTCGGAGTTGGCGGCCGCCATGCAGAGCGGCGGTCCCGGACAGGCCATTCGGGTGTGTTCTCAGAAGGCCTTGCTGCTCACGGCAGACATTCCCCGTTTGATGGAGATCCCCACCATGACGGTGAAGCGCACGAGCTTGCGATGGCGAAACGAGATGAATCGTCCGGACGCCTTGGAAACCAAAGTCTTACAGGACATGGACGCGGCGTCTCGAGAGGATGCGCCGCTTCAGCCGGTGATGTTCGTGCAGAGCACAACTTATCACTATTTTGAACCGATCCGCATCGTGGGGATGTGTCTGACCTGTCACGGCCCGGAAGAAAAAATGCCGGAAAACATCAAGGCAACCTTGGACACGCTCTACCCTGGGGATCGTGCTCGGGGCTACGCACCAGGAGAGTTTCGAGGCGTCATCCACGTGACCATTCCTCGAGAAGAGGTGGCGGGACCTTAAAACGCCGGCACTGGGCGGCCTTGGGCCCAAGGGCTCGATCGGTCCGCCTCTTCGCGAAGGCTTTCCGTGTGAGCGTCGGGATTTTTATCAACGTTCTTTGATGTGGGATACTCCGGGAATCAGCGTCTTGGTGGCGAGAACGCCGGGCAACTGACGGATGTTTTCGTGGACGAATTGAGAAATGGTCTCGGCGTCGGAACTGAGAAAATCCCGGTGCAGCCGCACCTTGACGAGGAGGTCCACATCGCCGAAGACGCTGTGGACCTCTTTGACTTCTTCCAACTGAAAGAGCTTTTCCACAATCTTGTGTTCCTTTTTGGCCTGAACGTTCATGAGCACGAAGGCCGTGATGGTCCGCTGCATTTCCGGATAATGTTGGATGTCGGCGTTTTTCATCTGCTCGCGAAAGGCCTCCATGTCATCAGGAAGGATTTCGTTGAGGCCGATGCCGTAGTGGCGTCGTTCCCCCTTTTCCCACAGCCTTACGGACACATAAGCATAAAGGTCCGCCGTGGTCCGGCCGGGAAAGCCTTCGGCGAGACGGGCGCGGGCAAGGAGTGCGGTCAATGGCCGGTAAATGTGATGGTACCAATCTTTGGCGGCTTCCTGAAAACTGACGTCGGTCCGTTCCGTGCGCTGGAGGTGTTGGTGATGTCGGCGGATTTGAGAGAGGAGCCGCTCGTATTGACCGGGTTCGGTCAGGGGGATGTCCGCTTGAAGGCCGGTTTCATCGAGGAATTGCGCTCGCTGGCGGTAGAGGGTGTCCTGGAGGTTGTCGCCTGAAGGGATGAATTCCACGATGTGGGCAAGGATTTCATCGTGCCCCAGCGCCTTGGCCGCCGCCACCCGGTGATTGCCGTCTTCGACGTAGTACACATCTCGTATTTGCCAGAGTCTCACCGGCGGAAGGACCGCCCCGCCGCGCATGGCCTCCTTGATCTGTTCCAGCCGTTCGGACGGCGCTCGGCTTTTCAACCGGAATCGCTCGTCAAAGTCTTGATAGCGCCCCACACTGCCGACGATCTTCGCCAAGGGCACCGTGCGCAGGCCCCGATCCCGGCATTCATAGGCGCCGTCGTTTTGCTGGAGTTCATGAAAACAGGCGGCGCCATCGCTTTTTCGGGACGGCGTTTTTCGGAGCCCGATCTTTTCGAGGAATCGTCTCATGATCGAAATCCAGGATGTACCAGCCGAAGGTGTTGAGGATGGTTGTCTTTTCCAGCTGCATGAGCCTGTCGGCCGGATCGCGGAAGCTCCGGTGGACGTGCCCGTGAATGAACCAGCGGGGTTGGTGAGCGCGTATGAAGGGGACGAAGCATTGAAAACCCCGGTGGCACAAATCGTCCCCATCGCCGTAGCCCCGGGGCGGGGCGTGGGCCATGACCAGATCCACCCCGCCCCGCCACCAGACAAGGGGGCGCGTTTTCCAGACAATCCAGCGCATTTCGGCTTCGGTGTATTGCATGGGGCCGCCGTTGTACCACATGGATCCTTCGAACCCCACAATCCGAAGCCCTTTCAGTTCCACCACTCGGGCATGGACATCCGTCGCCCCTTGCGGGGGGCGGCTGCGGTATCGAAGATCGTGATTGCCCCGCACGTAGTAGACGGGAACCCGGAAGAAATGACCGAGATAGGTCAAGTATTCCGGGGGCACATCGCCGCAGGAGAGCACGGCATCCACAGGTTCCACGGCCTCTCGGTGGGCCACAGGAAAAAGTTCCGGGGCCACCACATCGGACACGGTCAAAAGACGCATGAATCAGGTCCGTTGAGCAATGGGGCCGACCGGCGCATCATCCGGAATCCTTTTCGCACCCTCCATTGTCTTGGGGCGTCCGAGCCACGGGATACAGGTGAGCGCCGAGGCGCAGCGCAAACTGATCCTCTTCCACCGGTTCGATCCATTGAGCAATCTGGTAATAGGCGGGCCGGGAAAACCGGGCAAGGAATCGGCCCCCACGGATCCGGCAGTAGAGCACGTTTTCCGGTCCGACCCACAAGGTGGTCGGATCCAACACCTCTGTGTCGGCAAGGTGCTTGAAGGTGAGCAGAATGTGAGCTTCTGTGGACCCGTTGGTGATTCGATCCACCCGGGTGATGACAAAAGGGGTATCGGCCACCGTGATAGGGTACAGCCGTCCCTGCCATTCCAGGACGTATCGGCCGTCGTCGAGTTGACGCAGACATTGGTAGAAGGTTTCGAGGATTTCCTTCCGAAAGATGGGCCGATCGCCGTAGAACCAGTCCCCTTCTCGGTCCACGAAAATGCCGGTTTCTTCTCCGTTGAGCGAAGCGGATGGCGTGTGTGTCTGGCGATTGTCGAGCGTGTTCTCGTTCATGATTTCTCCTATGGGTCAGGGCATCGGCATTCTCGAGTCAAAACGCCTTTCGGCTGTCAAGGATCAGTGTCACCGGACCGTCGTTGGTCAAGTGCACGGCCATGGTTTCTTGGAAAACCCCTGTGGCGACGGGCACACCCAAATCCCGCACCGCCTGGACAAAAGCTTCATACAGGCGTCGAGCCGCCTCGGGGGCGGCGGCTTCCACAAAAGAGGGGCGGCGGCCCTTGCGGCAATCGCCCCAAAGGGTGAATTGGGAAACGGCAAGGATGGACCCGCCCGTATCAAGCACAGACCGGTTGAGTTTGTCGTTTTCGTCGGGGAAGATGCGGAGATGGACAATTTTGTCCGCAAGATACCGCGCATCCTCGTCGGTGTCGTCACGACCCACACCGATGAGCACGAGAAGACCGGCTCCGATGGCGCCCACGGTCTGTTGGGCGACATCCACCGAAGCTTGGGAAACCCTTTGCACCACAGCCCGCATGGGCGCATCCTCCCGGGCTTTTGACGTTCGCTACGAGTGCAGGATATAAAAGGCCCGCGCCGATTGGCAAACGGTTTTCATCAGGAAGGACCATTTCTCATGCCCCGAGCCCCTGTGGTGCTCCTCATCAATCCGTGGATCACCGATTTCGCCGCCTACGACCTGTGGGCCAAACCTTTGGGCCTTTTGCTTCTGGGCGCCCTTTTGCGGCAAGGGGGATGCCGCGTCTATTTCATCGATTGCCTGCAGCGGCACGATCCGGACACGAATGCGTGCCCCGGAGTGATTCCGGGTCGGGACGATCCCTTCGGGACGGGAAAATACCCCAAGATGCCCATTCCTGTCCCCGAGGTGTTGGCGGAAACGGGCCGGCCCTTTTTCCGATACGGCATCCACCCGGACAGTTTCCTCAAGAAGCTCGGCGCCATTGCGAAGCCGGACCTCATTTGTGTCACAAGCCTCATGACGTATTGGTATCCCGGGGTCCGGGAGACCATCGCCTATGTGCGTGAGGTCTTCCCTGAGGTGCCCGTGTGGCTGGGGGGGATCTACGCGCGGTTGTGCCCCGACCACGCTCGGAAGCACACCGGAGCGGATCGGGTTGTTACGGGGACTTTGGGATCTTTGGCGGAGGCGTTGGAAGAGGCGCTGGATTTCCGGTTGGACAACAAAGAAAATTGGCGGAACATCGCCAAAGCCCCTCCCCCGGCCCTGGATTTCATTGAAGATCCCACCTACGTGCCGATCCTGCTGAGTCTTGGCTGTCCTTATCGCTGTCCTTACTGCGCTTCTTCGGTGCTCCACCGTGAAAGGGTTGTCTTTGACGTCCGGCGGGTTTTTGAGTCGCTTCTGGCCTTCCATGAAAAAACCGGTGTTCGCGACGTGGCCTTCTACGACGACGCCCTCCTTGTCACAGGGGGGTCCGTGCTTCAGGATCTCCTGCAACGGCTTGATCGAGAAGGACTTTCCCTGCGGTTTCACACGCCCAACGCCCTTCATGTCCGGGCCTTGACCGATGCGCGAGTGTGCCGTCTCCTTTTTGAGAGTGGTTTTACCACCGTGCGGTTGGGGCTGGAGACGACGCGCTCGGAAAGGCACCGACAATGGGGAGGTAAGGCGGATCTTGCCATGTTTTATCGGGCGGTGGAGGCGTTGGCGGATGCGGGTTTTGCCGGAGAGCGCATCGGGGTGTACCTCCTTGCGGGTGTTCCCGGTCAAACCCCTGAAGAGGTGGCGGAAGGCATTGCATTGGTCAAGTCGGCGGGGATGCTTCCGTTTGTGGCGGAGTTTTCTCCCATTCCCGGCACGGCCGTGTGGCGGGATGCCGTGTCGCTCAGTGCGTTCCCGCTGGAAGATGAACCGTTGACGCACAATAATTCTTTTTTTGCATGTCGAAGGCCTGACTTTACGGTGAACGATCTGGAATCCCTCAAGCGTTTGGCTCGGCATGCCCGTCGGAGCCTCCGGCTGAGCCACTGCGGACCGCACGATGGACACTTGAGTCCCTAGGTCAGCGGCGGAGGGGGTATGCTCTGCCCGGTGGAAGACTCGTGAAATATTTCTTGACCCCCCGAGACAGCAGCGCTATAGATATCATCCCAGAAAGGGCATCCTGACCAATTCAGGCTCTGGATTCCGGTTCCCGGTCAGGGTGGAGGGGTGATGGTGTGTGACAAGGATCACAATCCCCAGGGCAGAGCCCGGGGAGATGAAGGACATTCGACCATCGGATCGCGCTCATGAACGCTTACGTTCCCGTCCTCATGATGTTGTTCCTCGCGGCAGCCACGGCCGCCGGGATGATCGCAGCCACAACCTACATCGGGCCGAAAAAGAAGTTTGCCGAAAAGTTGGAGGTTTTCGAATGCGGTGAAAGCCCCATCGTCAACCCCAAACAGAGATTTTCGGTCAAGTTTTACCTCATCGCGCTGTTCTTCGTGATATTCGATATTGAAACTGTCTTCTTGTATCCGTGGGCCGTTCTGTTTAACGATCTCGGCTGGTTCGGCTTCGTGGAAATGATGCTTTTCGTTGTGATCTTGGCCATCGGCCTCATCTACGTTTGGCGAAGGGGAGCGTTGGAATGGGATTGAACCTCCCGCGGTGGAAAGCCCCCCGCGATCTTTTCAGAGGACAGAAGGAAAGCCAAGGGCCCGAAAGGCTTTTGGATGGGAGCGTCATTCTGACCCGTCTGGAAGCGGCGGTGAACTGGGCGCGCAAATATTCTTTTTTTCTGTATCCCTTCGTGACGGCATGTTGCGGCATGGAATTCATGTCGGTGGCCGGCCCCCGATACGATCTGGACCGCTTCGGGGCCGCCCTGCCTCGGTTTTCTCCCCGCCAGGCCGACCTTCTCATGGTCGTAGGCACCATCAGCCACAAGCAGGCCCCCATTTTGGTCAAGGTCTACAACCAAATGGCGGAACCCAAATGGGTGTTCGCCTTCGGGGTGTGCGCCGTTTCGGGCGGGTTCTATGACAATTACTCCGTGGTTCAGGGGATCGACACCTTGATTCCCGTGGACATTTACGTACCGGGATGTCCGCCGCGCCCGGAGATGGTCTTGGACGGTCTGCTCCAGCTGCAACAGAAGGTGGTCAAAGAGCGATGGTCGGATTGGCCGCGGGGTGAGGCGCCGGTGAGCCGGTGTTAGCGGTGGCAGCCAACGAGGATATGGGGCGCATGGAAGCAAGCATCACGCTAAGGAAGCTCACGCAGAAATTCCCGGACGATGTCGTGGGAACGCACAATTACCGAGGCGACGACACGGCGATCGTCAAGAAGGAGAGGATCCGCGACATTTGCCTGTTCCTCAGGGATGACCCGGAGCTGCTCTATAACTTCATGATGGACCTCACCGTGGTGGACTACCTGGGCCGAGATCCTCGGTTCGAGGTCGTTTATCACTTGTATTCCCTGGCACACAACCAAAGGGTTCGCCTCAAGGCCCTCGTGCCTGAATCCGATCTCACCATCGATTCCGTGGTCCCGGTGTGGATCGCCGCCGATTGGTTCGAGCGGGAAGCCTACGACATGTACGGGGTGGTGTTCCAGGGGCATCCCAACCTGCGCCGCATCCTGCTCTACGAAGGTTTCCAGGGGCATCCCCTGCGGAAGGACTATCCTCTCAAGAAACGGCAGCCCTTGATCGGTCCCGTCAACTAACACTGCAACGGGTAGACGTTGAGCCATGTCTGAAATTTCCTCCAAGGACCTCCATACCGAACTCATGGTGATCAACATGGGTCCCTCCCACCCGGTGACCCATGGCACGGTGAAGTTTCTCGCGACCCTCGAAGGGGAGACCATTGTGGACCTCGAGGTGGAGATCGGCTACCTCCATCGGGGTTTCGAAAAGATGTGCGAAAACAGCACATGGCAACAGGTCATCCCCTACACGGACCGGCTCAACTACGTGTCCCCCTTGATCAACAACACGGGCTACGCGTTGGCCGTGGAGAAACTCCTGGGCATCGACGTGCCCGAGCGGTGCAAGTACCTGCGGGTGATCGCCTGCGAACTGTCCCGTCTTTCCGACCACCTGACCAACGTGGCGGCGGCCGGCTTGGAGCTGGGGGCTTTTACCGCGTTTCTCTATTTTGTCGAAGCTCGGGAATTGGTCTGGGATCTCATCGAAGCCCTGTGCGGGGCCCGGGTGACCGTCAACTATGTGCGTATCGGCGGGTTGAAGAATGACCTGCCGGAAAGATTCGAGGAGAAGGTCCGTTACACCTTCAAAGAGGTCCGCCGCCTGTGGAAGGATGTGGACAAGCTGTTGACGAAAAACCGGATCTTTATCGACCGCGTGCGCGGTGTGGGGGCCATTTCCGCCGAAGAGGCCATTGCCTACGGATTTACGGGACCTTGCCTCAGGGCGTGCGGTGTGCCGTATGACGTGCGCAAGGCCCAGCCCTATCTGGTCTATGACCGGATGGACTTTGAGGTGCCCATTGGAGAGACGGGCGACAACTACGACAAGTACTTGGTGCGCATGGAAGAGATCCAGCAGAGCATGCGCATTGTGGAGCAGGCCCTGGCGCAGATGCCGGACGGCCCCATCAACGTCCGTCTGCCTCAGGTCCGCATGGAGCCCAAAGAGAAGATTTACACCCGCATCGATTCCTTGATCTACCATTTCAAGACGGTCATCGAAGGCATCAAACCGCCGCCGGGCGAAGTGTATTTGGCCGTGGAGGGCGGAAACGGTGAGCTGGGATTTTATCTGGTGAGCGACGGCAGCGGGAAGCCGTACAAGTGTCGGGTGCGGCCACCGTGCTTTGCCTTGACGGCCGCCATGCCGAGATTGGTCAAAGGCCGGCTGCTCGCCGATATCGTCCCCACATTCGACATGATCAACATGATCGGCGGAGAATGCGATAGATAACCATGGCTGCAGACCTCATCGAATCCCTTGCCAAAATCATCTTCATCTTCACCGTGAACGTGGGCGTGTTCGCTCCGATTCTCGGGTGGGTGGAGCGGAAACAGAGCGCCGTGATGCAGGACCGCATCGGTGCCAACCGAGCCGACATTTTCGGTTTTACGGCCATCGGGCTGTTTCATTCCCTTGCCGATGCCATCAAGGTGCTCACCAAGGAAGATTTTATCCCTGCCAATGCCAACAAGTTTTTTCACACGCTTGCGCCGTTCATTTCCCTGGTGCCGGCCATCGCGGCCTTTGCCATCGTGCCTTTCGGCGGCCGCTACGAACTCTTCGGCAGAGAGATCAACCTGGTCATTGCCGATTTGGACGTGGGGATTCTTTACGTCTTCGCTTTGGCGGGATTGGCCACGTATGGGACCGTTCTTGCCGGGTGGGCGTCGCGCAGCAACTGGTCACTGCTGGGCGGGTTGCGCGCCTCGGCCCAGATGCTCTCCTACGAAGTGGCCATGGGGTTGAGCATCATCGGTCTCATCATGGTCTATGGGACGCTCAAGCTCACCGAAATCGGGGCCATCCAGGAAAACTTCTTCCGATGGGGGATTTTCCTCCAGCCTGTGGGCTTCATCATTTTCCTCACATGCGCCATCGCGGAAAACAAGCGCATCCCCTTCGACATTCCCGAGGCGGAATCGGAGCTCGTGGCGGGATATTTCACAGAGTATAGCGGCCTCAAGTTCATCATGTTTTGGATGGCCGAGTTTCTTGAGATGGTCACCATCAGCGCCGTGGTCACGACGCTGTTTTTCGGAGCGTGGCATATCCCCTTTGTGACGGACGCCATGCTGCTGTCCTGGTTTCAGGGGGCGGGCCCGAACGGTGCGGCGGCCTTGGCCATGCTGGTGAATGTCGCCGTGTTCTTCGCCAAGGTCTCCTTCTTCATCTGGTTGCAGATGACCATTCGGTGGACGCTTCCGCGCTTCCGTTATGACCAGGTCATGAGAATGTGCTGGAAGATGTTGCTGCCGCTTTCACTCATCAACCTCTCAATTACCGGGCTGGTGGTTTTGCTGCTATGAGCACAATGACAGGTTCGGAGCACACCCCGTATTCGGTGAAGGTGGGCGTTCCGGCGGCGGTGGTGAAGGCCAAGAAGGTGCGCCGCCGTCTGGACATGACGCTGTGGGAAAAGTTGTATGTGGCCGAGATTGTGCGCGGGCTGGTGGTCACCAGCAAGCATTTTTTCATCAACATGATCGGCTTCATTTTCCCACCCGCCGGAAAGAAGCGAAAGGTCTTCACCGTGTACTACCCAGAAGAGACCTTTCCGCTGCCACCGGCCTACCGCGGGCGCCCGGTGCTTGTGGCCGATGCCGAGGGCACAGAAAAATGCGTGGCGTGTGGTTTGTGCGAAACCATGTGTCCCGCCCACGCCATTTCCATCGTGGCGGCGGAAAAGGCCCCCGGGGAACGTTATCCGGCTCGATACACCCTGGATATGGGCCGGTGTGTCTATTGCGGTTATTGCGAAGAGGTGTGTCCCAAGGAAGCCATTGTGATGAGCGATGAGTATCAGGGGTTGGCGCAGAGGGATCGCAGCCGTCTGGTATTCGAAAAGGAGCAGTTGCTGAGGGCGGAGGGGAAAGTCAAGGGACGTCTTTCTTTTGTCAGAAGGATATACTCCAAATGGAACTACTGATCTTCTATGGCTTCTGCGTGGGGGCTGTGGTTTCGGCCCTTCTGATGGTGACGACCAAGCGGCCCGTGCGGGCGGCCATGAGCCTTGTGGCCACCATGTCCTTTCTGGCGGGTTTGTACGCCCTCTTGAATGCCCATCTTATCGCGGTGTTGCAACTCATCGTCTATGCCGGGGCCATCATGGTCTTGTTCCTCTTTGTCATCATGCTGCTGAACATCGAGGAAAAGGAAGGCAAACTGGCCAAAAACGTTTTCTTCATCCAGCTGGCCGGAACCGTGGTGGTGGGCATTTTGATGGTGGCCATGGTGGTGGTCATGAACAAGGTGGGGGCTCCGGTCACGGCTGTGGAAGTGGACGAAACCTTCGGGACGACCAAAGCGGTGGGCTGGATGCTGTTCACCAAGTATTTGTTGCCGTTTGAAATCGCGTCCGTGCTGTTGCTGGCGGCGATCGTCGGGGCGGTGATCCTAGCCAAGAGGAGGATAGATAACTCCGGGGTGTGATCGGCGACCTCGGGGTTATCGGGTGGAGCTTATGGTCTCGTTAAACGCATACCTCATGTTGGGCGCGGTGCTGTTTTCCATTGGTGCGGTTGGGGTGTTGGCGCATCGCAATGCGTTGATCATCTACATGTGCATTGAATTGATGCTGAACGCCGTCAACCTCACCATTGTGGCCTTTTCACGGTTTTTAAACAGCTTGGACGGTCATGTCTACGTCTTCATGATCATGACCGTGGCGGCGGCGGAGGCTGCCGTGGGGTTGGCGATCCTCATTGCGCTTTTCCGCAACAAGCCGACCGTCGATGTGGACGAAATCCATTTAAGCAAAGGTTAGGAAGGACGTGGAAACCATTCAGTCGATCAAACCCTTGCTGGCCGTGCTGGTGTCACTTCTGGCGGTGCCGCTGATCCTGAAGACCGGGGACGAGAAGCCGAATCTGCGGGAGTTTTGGTCCGTTCTGGCCGGGATCCTCAAATTTTCCATCGTCGTCTCCATGGCCCCGGCGATTCTTTCCGGGCACACCATCGAGTACACGTTGGTGGAAGGGTTCTACAAAGGGATCGACCTGAAGTTCCGTGTCGATGCCTTCGGGTTGCTCTTTGCCACGGTCTCCTCGTTTTTGTGGATCGTGACGACCTTCTACTCCGTCGGGTACATGCGGGCGGGGAAGGAGCATGCGCAGACCCGTTATTTTAGCTGCTTTGCCATCAGTTTGTCGGCGACCATGGGTGTGGCTTTCTCGGCCAACTTGGTGACGTTGTTCCTGTTTTACGAAATCCTCAGTTTGGCCACGGTGCCTTTGGTCGGGCATAAGGAAACGGATGAGGCGCTCCAGGGTGCCACAAAATACTTCTTGTATCTCCTGGGGTTATCCAAGACTTTGCTGCTTGCTGGAGTCATCATCGTCTACATCCACGCCGGGACCACAGACTTCCAGCCGGGCGGGCTGCTGAGGCCCCATGCCGGATCGGCGCTCTTGTTCGCAGCCTTCTTCCTGTTCCTCTTCGGTTTTGCCAAAGGGGCGGTGATGCCCTTCCACAACTGGCTGCCTTCGGCCATGGTGGCGCCGACCCCCGTCAGCGCCCTGCTCCATGCGGTGGCCGTTGTGAAAGTTGGTGTGTTTTCGATCCTGAGGGTCGTGTTCCACATTTACGGCGTGGACCTCATGAGCCGGATGAATCTGGGAATCACTGCTGCTTACGTCGTCTCGTTCACCATTATCATGGCTTCGGTGATCGCCCTGACCAAGGACAATCTGAAAGCCCGGCTGGCCTATTCCACGGTGAGTCAGCTGTCCTACGTCATCCTTGGGGCGGTTTTGCTGACTCCGAGCAGCATGGTGGGTGGGATTATGCATATCGCCAACCATGCGTTCTCCAAAATCACACTGTTCTTCTGCGCCGGCTCGCTGTACGCCTGCGCCCACAAGACGGAGGTCAGCCAGCTGTCCGGCATCGGGAAGAAAATGCCGTGGACGATGGCAGCCTTTTTCATTGCATCGCTGAGCATGATCGGGGTGCCGCCCGCGGCGGGTTTTACGAGCAAATGGTTCCTGGCGGTGGGATCCGTTGAGGCGCACGCTGTGCCCATACTCATGGTTTTGGTGATGAGCACCCTGTTGAATGCGGCGTACTTTCTGCCCATCACCTACAAGGCGTTTTTCGAGAAGGAACATCACCCCCACGACGTCGCAGCTCATGGACACGGGCATGGTGATGAGCACCATGAGGAGATTCGGGAACTGAAATTCGTGGTTGTCCCTCTGGTTTTGACTGCCATCATTTCCGTGCTCGTAGGGATCTTTCCCGATTACTTCCTCACATTGGCCAAGGAGGTAATCCGATGATCCGAAGGTTGGTTCTTTTTATCGGTGACCCCAAGAATTCCAAAAAGGTGAAGAAGATCGGGATCGCCATGTTGATCGTGACCTTCATCTCCGACTTCTTCGTTCACCGGGAACATGCCATGTACATTTGGGACAAAATCCCCGGCTGGGGGGCGTTGTATGGTTTTGTCTCGTGCGTGATCATCATCTTGGCGTCCAAGTTCTACGGTCATCAGTGCCGCATCATGAGGGACGAGGATTACTACAATGACTGAGTGGATTCACCCGTCCGTCTTCTACATTCCCGGGGCCTTTCTCCTTCCGTTCCTGCGCGGGCGGTTCCAGAAGGCGGCCATGTTGGCCCTGCCGCTTCTGGGAACGGCCTCCATGTATCTCATGATGCAGCTGCCCCACGGGTGCTACTGGACGTGGAATTTCCTTGGCCAGTCCATGTGCTTCGGGTCGGTGGACAAGCTGAGTATCGTGTTCGGGTGGGTGTTTACGATCATGTCGTTTATCGGCATGGTCTATGCGCTTCACGTGGACGATACGGGTCAGCACGTCGCCGCCTTGCTCTACGTCGGGGGATCTCTAGGGGTGACCTTTGCGGGAGATTTCTTGACCTTGTTCATCTTCTGGGAGCTCATGGCCTTCTCTTCGGTCTATCTGGTATTCGCGAGGCGCGAGCCGGACGCCATAGCGGCAGGCTTCCGATACATCTTGGTGCACGCCTTCGGGGGGGTGTGCCTGCTCGCCGGGGTGGTTCTGCACTACCTCAGCGGAGGGTCCATGGTGGTGGGCCCGCTGGAACAGGACGGCAGTTTGGCTTTTTACCTGATGCTCATCGGCGTCATCATCAACGCCGCCGTCCCGCCGCTCCATGCGTGGCTCACGGACGCCTATCCCGAAGGGACGGTCACCGGATCGGTCTTCATGTCGGCCTTCACGACGAAAACGGCGGTTTATGTCCTGGTCCGAGTGTTCCCAGGGACCGAGCTTTTGGTGGTTCTTGGGACCATCATGGCGCTCTACGGCGTCGTTTACGCCGTGTTGGAAAACGACTCCAGGCGACTGCTGGCGTACCACATCGTGAGTCAGGTGGGCTACATGGTCACCGGAGTGGGCATCGGGACGGAAATGTCTCTGAACGGGTCGGTGTCCCACGCCTTCGCCCACATCCTCTACAAAGGCCTGCTCTTCATGGGAGCCGGGGCGGTGATTCACATGACCGGCCGGAGGAAACTCACGGAGCTGGGCGGACTGTACCGCACCATGCCCATCACTTTGGTGCTCTACATGATCGGAGGCTTCGCCATCTCGGCCTTCCCGCTTTTCAGCGGCTTTGTGACGAAATCTATGGTGGTCGCCGCCGCAAGCCACGACCACCGGCCGCTGGTGGCGCTCCTGCTGACCATGGCGTCGTCGGGAACATTTCTCCATACGGGTCTGAAGCTACCCTACTACATGTTCTTCGGGAAGGATTCCGGCCTCGAGGCCAAAGAACCTCCTGCCAATATGATCTGGGCCATGGTCATCGCGTCCTTCCTGTGCATCGGCATCGGATGCTATCCGAAGCCTCTCTATGATCTGTTGCCGTTCCCGGTGGATTTCGACCCATACACGGGGGATCATGTCACGAGCGCTCTGGGGATTTTGCTCTTCACGGGCCTTGGGTTCTTCATGCTGCTGAAAAAGCTGGATCCCGAGCCGACGATCAGTATCGACACGGATTGGTTTTACCGTAAGGGGAGTCGGGTATTCATGTGGCTGGCGCAGCGTCCGGTGGCCACCACGGATGCGTATGTGGGGGAAATCTACCGGACATGGTTTTCCCGGTTCACGCTGTTCTTCTCGGACATTCTCGCTCGAATCATGGATGTCCGCGGCATTGACGGGGCCGTGAACGGCGTTGCGGACTTTTTCCTCGCGGCTTCTCGCAGGGTTCGGACCACGGCCACAGGGTTTGTGCGGCATTATGCGGCGACGATGCTCATCGCAGGCATCGTCATCCTCGGCTATTACCTCTTCTCCACTTTGATGAGTCTATGATGAATGCGGCGAATTTTCCCATCCTGTCGGTGACGACGTATCTGCCTCTCGTGGGCATGGTGCTGGTGTGTCTCATTCCAAGCCGGCACCGCAAGGCGATCCAGTGGACGGCCTTTCTGGCGACCGTGGCGACGTTTATTGTCTCGCTGCAGCTGTACACCCGGTTTGACACGACCACGTGGGAGATGCAGTTTGTCGAGGACGCCTCGTGGATTCCCCAGTTCGCCATTCGGTATCAGATGGGCATCGACGGGATCAGTCTCCTTTTGGTCCTGCTGACGACCTTCCTTTCGGCCGTGTCCGTGCTCTCCACGTGGACGGCGGTGACCGAGCGGGTGAAGGCCTATATGGCGTCCCTGCTGCTCCTGGAAACCGGGATGATCGGGGTGTTCTGCGCCCTGGACTTCATCCTGTTCTATGTCTTCTGGGAAGTCATGCTGATTCCCATGTACTTTATCATCGGGATTTGGGGCGGACCCCGGAGGATTTACGCCGCCGTCAAGTTCTTCATTTACACCATGAGTGGCAGCGTGCTCATGTTGGTGGCCATTCTCGTGCTGTATTTCATGCACTACGAGGCGACGGGGACCTATAGCTTCCATATTCTCGACTATCATAAGCTGGGACTGCCGGCGAACATCCAGATGTGGTTGTTTTTGGCCTTCGCGGTGGCCTTCGCCATCAAGGTTCCCATGTTTCCGTTCCATACATGGCTTCCGGATGCCCACGTGGAAGCCCCCACGGCAGGGAGTGTCATCCTGGCGGGTGTGCTTCTGAAGATGGGAACGTACGGCTTTCTAAGGTTTTGCCTCCCCATGTTTCCCGAGGCGACCGTGCAGTTTGTCCCGTTGATCCTCACTTTGTCGCTGATCGGGATCATCTATGGGGCCATGGTGTCCTTGGCGCAGGATGATGTGAAGAAATTGGTGGCCTACTCCAGCGTGAGCCATCTCGGTTACTGCATGCTCGGCATGTTCGCCTTGAATGCGGACGGAATTAAAGGCAGCCTCATTCAGATGGTGAACCACGGTTTGAGCACGGGGGCCCTGTTCTTGATTGTGGGGATCCTTTACGAGCGGCGCCATACCCGATTGATCTCTGAATATGGCGGAATCATGAAGGTCATGCCCATCTTCGCCTTCATCTTTCTCATGGTGGCCTTCTCGTCCATGGGCGTGCCGGGAACCAACGGGTTTGTGGGCGAACTGTTGATCCTCATCGGCGCATTCCAGGCTTCCTTGAAGTTCGGACTGGCCGCAACCGTAGGCTTGATTCTCGGGGCGGTGTACTTGCTGTGGACGGTCAGAAGGGTGGCGTACGGGCCGATCACCAAGGCCGAGAACCGGGAACTCAAGGACATGACGCCCAGGGAATATGCCTACATGCTGCCGGTTCTCCTCTTTATCTTCTGGATCGGGCTCTATCCCAAACCCTTCCTCAGGACCATGGATGCCTCCGTCGGGCACCTGCTGGAATCCGTTCAGTCGAGAACAACGGCGCACGCGACATTTCAAGGACCGGCATGGTTTCAGCATCTTGTCGCGAAGTTGATCTCCAACAGCTGACAAAGGGCCAAGGGCGGTAACTTATGGAACAGGTGATGAGCAGCATCAGTCTCAGCGCGATTGCTCCGGAGTTGGTTTTGGTCGCTTGCGGATTGATCGTGTTAATGATCCAAGCTGTCGCCGGGAAGAGATTTCGGGAATCCTACGCATATGTGAGCTTGGTCGGGGTGGCGGCGAGCGTCTATCTGCTGCTGAGCCGTCCTGGGCCTTTCGATGCGAGGATCGTGGAATATTCTTTCAACAATATGTGGGTCGTGGATAACTTCTCACGGTTTTTCAAGCTGATCTTCCTGCTGGGGACCGGCCTCACCGTTCTCATTTCCATCAAGTACCTCGACAACGAAGCCATGCAGCACGGCGAATACTACGCGCTGATGCTCATGTGCACCGTGGGCATGATGATCATGGCCAGCGCGACGGAGCTGATCACCATCTTCCTCGGGGTGGAGCTCATGTCCATTGCGCTCTATGCCCTGGCCGGCTACACGCGCTCGCGCATGATGTCCAACGAAGCGGCCATAAAGTATTTCATCCTTGGATCGTTTGCCTCGGGGTTTCTCATCTACGGGATTGCGCTGATTTACGGCACCACCGGGAGTTCGCAGATTCCCGATATCGCCCGGTATACTGCGGAGGCCGGGAGCGGTGCGGCGGTGCTTGTCATGGGCATGGCGTTGTTGATCGTGGGCTTCGGCTTCAAGACCGCCTCGGTGCCGTTCCACATGTGGGCTCCGGACGTGTATGAAGGGGCGCCGGCTCCTGTGACGGGCTTCATGTCCGCGGGCCCGAAGGCTGCGGCGTTCGCCGCGTTCGTGCGGATTTTCATGGAGGCTCTGCCGTCCCTGCAGACGAGCTGGATGATGGTGATCTGGGTCATGGCCGCCTTGACCATGACGGCCGGAAACATCATTGCCCTGGTGCAGGAAAACATCAAAAGGATGCTCGCCTATTCCAGCATCGCTCATGCAGGGTACGTGCTAGTGGCCTTTCTCGCGGCCGGAGAACTGGGGCTGACGAGCATCCTTTATTACATGCTGGTCTACACTTTCATGAACGTTGGGGCATTCGCCGTGATCACCATGCTCGCTGGAGCCGGGGAATCTCGGGTGAGAGTGGAAGACTACCGTGGGGTCGGGTACAAGCACCCAGTGGCGGCCTTGGCCATGAGCCTTTTTCTCTTCTCGTTGGCTGGCATTCCTCCGACGGGGGGCTTCATGGGGAAATTTTATATCTTCTCCGCCGCCATCAAGCAGGGGTTCATCTGGCTGGCCATCATCGGCGTGCTGAACAGTGTCGTCTCCGTCTATTACTATCTGCGGGTGACGGTGGCGATGTACATGCAGCCGCCGGAAAGGACCGAGTCTGTGCCGACGGCCGCGGCGTTGTCGCCGGCGCTGATCGTCGCGGTCGCCATATCCGCCTACGGCGTACTGTCCCTGGGGCTGTTTCCCTCAACCTATGTGGCCATGGTGAAAGAATCCTTTCTGTCCTTTCTCTAAAACCCCACGCAGGGGTTTCCCGTCGCGTCGGAGTCGGCTAAACTGGCGTGCGGGGGTAAGGTAAAGGGAAAACCGGTTGCGAAGAGAGAAAAAGGGATGAGTTCGGTAAAACTGACGATTGACGGGCGGGAGGTCGCCGTCGCGGCGGGAAGTTCACTCCTCGACGCGGCGCACGCCGCCGGCGTGAAGATTCCGACGCTATGCTACCACGAACGGCTCAATCCTATCGGGTCGTGCAACCTCTGCGTGGTGGAAGTCGCCGGCAAGAGCGCTCCGGTTCAGGCGTGCAAGACGGCGGCGGAAGACGGCATGCAGGTCACCACAGACTCGGAGCTGCTGCAGGCCATGCGGCAGAAGGCCATGCAACGGCTCTTGGTGCACCATCCGTTGGATTGCCCCATCTGCGACAAAGCCGGCGACTGTCGGCTCCAGGATTTGGTGGTGGATCTCGGGGTGACGGCCGAGAGCTATGAGGCGCCCAAGGAGCGGACCGATGTGGTCTATGCGACCCCGCTCATCAAATACTGGCGCGATCGATGCGTGCTGTGCCAACGGTGCGCAGCCGCCTGTCGGGAAATCAAAGGCCAGGGAGCCATCGATTTTGTGGAAGTCAACGGCTCCATGGAGATGAGGGTCACTCCGGAAAAGTGTGTCTCCTGCGGCGAGTGCCTGCAGGTCTGCCCAACGGGAGCTTTGACGGAGAATTTGAGCCCGATCAAAGCGCGCGTCTTTACCACGAAAAAGGTCCCTACCACGTGCGCCTATTGCGGCTGCGGCTGTCAGATCGAGCTTAGTGTGCTGGACAATCGCATTGTTGCCGTGAACGGACGACATGACCCGACCATCAACGAGGCGAGCCTGTGTGTCAAGGGGCGGTTCGGATACGAGTTCGTTGCCAGTGAGGAGCGGTTGAAGAAGCCCTTGATCCGAAAGGGAGAGGGCTTTGTGGAAGTAAGTTGGAACGAAGCCCTCGATCACGTCGCCAAGAACCTCCAGCGGATCAAGGCCGAACACGGGCCGGATGCCATCGGAGGATTTGCCTCGGCCCGGTGCACCAATGAAGAAAACTACGTCTTCCAGAAATTTATGCGCGCGGTGATCGGCACCAACAATGTGGATCACTGCGCCCGTCTCTGACACAGCTCCACGGTGGCAGGTCTTGCCGCCACGTTCGGAAGCGGTGCCATGACGAACCCGTTGAAGGATGTGCTCAATTCGGGCGTCATCCTCCTCACGGGATCCAACACCACGGCGAATCATCCGATTGTGGCCAATTACATCCACGAAGCGGTGACAAAGCGTGGAGCGAAACTCATCGTCGTTGATCCGCGGTGCATCAAGCTGGTGGACATTGCCACTCTGTGGCTCCAGCCAGCCGTGGGGACCAACGTGGCCTGGATCAACGGGCTGATGAACGTCATTCTTGAAGAGAACCTCTATAACAAGGCCTACGTGGAGGAACGCACCGAGGGATTCGAGGAGCTGAAGGCGTGCGTCGCCAAGTACACGCCCAAGTATGTTTCCAAGATCACGGGTCTCAAGGAAAAAGATATCATTGCGGCAGCACGGCTTTTCGCCACGTCGGGACCGGGCGCCATCCTCTACTGCATGGGGATCACGCAGCACACGACAGGGACAAACAACGTGAAATGCTTGGCCGCCCTGTCTATGCTGTGCGGTTATGTGGGAGTGCCCGGCGGAGGAGTGTGCCCGCTGCGCGGACAGAACAACGTGCAGGGAGCCTGTGACATGGGCGGCTTGCCCAACGTCTACTCCGGATACCAAGTGGTCACGGCCGAAGAGAACCGCCAAAAGTTCGAGAAGGCGTGGGGTGTGCCAAAGCTCTCCGATAAGGTGGGCATGACGGTCACGGAAATGGTGGCGAATGCCGGCAAAGCCATCAAAGCGTTGTATATCATGGGCGAAAATCCGGTCCTCAGCGATGCCGACATCAACCACGCGGAGAAAGCCTTGGCGTCCTTGGACTTCCTGGTGGTCCAGGACATTTTCTTGACGGAGACGGCAAAGCTGGCGCACGTGGTGCTCCCCAGTGCCTGTTTTGCGGAAAAAGAAGGGACGTTCAGCAATACCGAGCGGAAGGTCCTTCGGGTTCGCAAGGCCGTGGATGCTCCCGGGGAGGCCAGAGAAGACTGGTGGATTACGGCGGAAATCGCCAAGCGCATGGGCTATCCCATGGAATACGACGGCCCGGAAGCCATCATGAAAGAAATCAACGCCGTGACCCCGAGCTACGGCGGAATCACTTACGAACGATTGGAAAAAGGCGGATTGGTCTGGCCCTGCCCGACCCAGGACCATCCAGGGACGCCCATCCTCCACGTGGGACGGTTCACGAGGGGGAAAGGGGCCTTTTTCGCCATTGACTACCAGCCCCCGGCGGAACTGGCCGACGCGGAGTACCCGTTTGTGCTCACCACAGGCCGGGTCCACTGGCATTATCATACCGGAACCATGACCCGGAAGGGATTCGCCTTGAACCGCCTTTATCCGGAGCCCCTGGCGGAAATCAATGCTCAGGACGCAAAGAAGCTGAAAATCGCCGATGGGGAGTATGTGCGGATTTCGTCGCGGCGGGGCAGCATCACCATCAAGGCGATGGTGTCCAACATCACGGCGCGCGGCGTGGTGTTTGTCCCCTTCCACTTCTATGAGGCGGCCGCCAACCGGTTGACCATCAGCGCCTTGGATCCCGTCTCCAAGATACCCGAACTGAAGGTGTGTGCCGTCAAGGTGGAAAAAGCCGCGTAGAGGTTGGCATTGAAGAGTCCTGATCCCCGGAGGGAGGGCGATCCCGCCGGGGATTTTTTTTGCCCTGAGCTTCATATCCGCCAACGGGAGCCTTCCCATTTCTTCACGAGCTCTGTCCCTCAATGCCGTCCACGGGGGAGACAAGGCAATGCCAGAAAATCGGGTTGTGCGGCCCCTGCGGCCCACACGGAGGGCGTCAGGCCGATGGGGGGGATTTTGTTCAGAGAATTTTGTGCCTCTTCAGTTTGCTGTAGAGGGTGTTTCGGCCGATACCTAAGGCCCGTGCGGCCTCGGAGATGTTTCCCCGGAAATGGAGGTAGGCTTGGCGGATCGATTCCGCTTCCCGGCGCTTCAGATTGAAATCCGCGGCTTCCGAAGAAGGCGCCGATAAGGACGTGCCTTGGAGAAGATCTTCGGGGAGACATTCTGCAGAGAGCACATCTCCCGGCATCAGGGCGATTGCCGCCTCAATGGCATAACGCAGCTCCCTGACATTCCCCGGCCAATGGTATCGGCGCAAAGCAGCGTAAAAATCGGGAAGTACCGCTCGAACCTCACGTTGCAATTTTTTGCCATGCAGCCGGATAAAATGTTGGATCAGAAGCTCGAGATCCTCTGTCCGCTCGCGCAACGGCGGCAATGAAATCCGCACCACATTCAGCCGATAAAACAGGTCCTCGCGAAACTGACCCGCCGCGACCCTTTGAGCCAGGTTCCTGTGGGTTGCGGCGATGATACGGACATCTACGGGTATCGGTTTGGTCCCCCCTACGCGAGTTACGTGCCCTTCCTCGAGCACCCGCAGCAGATTCACTTGCATATCTAAGGGCATCTCCGCGATTTCATCCAAGAATAAGGTGCCGCCGGAAGCCGATTCAAATTTGCCGGGAGAGCCTCCCCGCCGTGCCCCGGTAAATGCTCCCTCTTCATATCCGAAGAGGACGCTCTGGACGAGCCCGGACGGGATGGCTCCGCAGTTCACCGCCACAAAGGGTCCGCGACGCCTCGGACTTCCTTCGTGAATGGCGCGAGCCAGGACTTCTTTCCCTGTGCCACTCTCCCCGACGACAAGAACGGTGGTATCCGTCCGGGCCACGCGTCTGGCCACCTCGACGGCCTTGCGAATGGCTGGACTTCGGCCCAGGAGCGTGCCGAAGGGATCATCCTCATCGTCAGGCACCGCTTTCACTTTTGGCACGGTTCTAGATTCCTGGAGGATCAAGCATGTGCCCATGGCCGTTCCATTTCGGCTCCGAACGGGATGGACAAAAGCCGACACCGATTCCTTCCCAAAGCACCGCACAGGAATCACGCCTCCTTTGGAGTCGAAACTCTTTTGGTAGGAGCCTTTCGTTGTCGGCCGTGGCAGGTCGAACCAAGTGCGGGCCTTGGCACCCCAGAGCTGGTTTCGGGGTATTCCGAGAAGGTCCGCAGCCGCGTCGTTACCTTCCAGGATTATCCCGTCAGGGTCGACAAAGAGCAGGCCCACCGCCACGGAGCCGCTCAGCTGCTGTACCAGGTTATAGGCTCGAAACAGGTGTTGGGCCGCCTCCATCCGATAGAGACGGCTTTCAATGAGTCGCGCTCCATGCAAGGCCACCTCCAGCGCGCGTTCGTGATCGACGTCAAGTGGGCCTGAGATATCCAACACCGCCACAGGCTTGCCGTCCCATCCAAAGATGGGTGCAGCGGAGCAGATCCAGCTGTGGTGACTCTCGCAGAAATGTTCCTTTCCCTGGACCCGGAGAGGATGGCCGCATTGCAGAGCGGTCCCGATGGCATTGGTCCCCACGCTGTTTTCAGACCAATTGGCTCCAGGACCGAAATTCAACAGATCCGCCGCGCTCAGTGCCTTCACGTCTCCGAACATCCCCAACAGATATCCCCGCCCGTCGCTGACCGTCACGAGAAGACCCTGGTTACGGATGAGACCATAGATTTGGGTCTGGATATCCAGCGTGAGATCTTTGAGAAACTTGAATTCATCACCCAGTTCGGCGTCGGAGCGGATGTCCCGACATTTGCCTTCCGCCGGGTCCACCCCGCTTTGCCGGCACCGGGACCAGGAGCGAACGATGACCTCACGGACAGATTCGGAGGGAACCCCTTTGAGCACGTAGTCCTTCCAAGTTTTCATGTCTAGATTTCGCGACGAGAGAATGAGAGGGGAGGTGTTACAAGCGCCGGAAAGTTTCTTTGACCTGGAAGACGGGACAAGTTGGAACCGGGATCCCTGCCAGACCAATTCATACATGGTTCCCACCTCCTCAGCGAAGCGAGAAACCCTTCGTGCTGCAGGAAGATGCCCTGCGACGGCCGCCTTCGTTCCCTACTGTTGCTATTCATAAAATGAACGCCTTGTACTTTCCAACATCTTTTTCCGGAGTGGCGGTTTTGGGCCCAGCTGGTGTTCGAAAACAGAACAGTCCGCCGGAAACTACCCCCAGGAAAATCGTTGTCCCTTCATGCTTTGTGCTTGGCACCTCTTTTGCCCGGAAGCTTTGTTTGAAAATCTCTGGTTCATCCTGGGTACACAGACAAGGAGGTAAGCGGTGGCCGTTCAGGTGTTCATGCCCAAATGGGGCCTCACGATGACCGAAGGCAAGATCACCCGGTGGTTCAAGGAGGAAGGGGACCCGGTGGCTGTGGGCGAGCCGCTGTTCGAGGTGGAAACAAGTAAGATTACCAACAAGGTGGAATCGCCCGCCACCGGGATCCTGTTTCAGATTCTGGTTCCTGCCGGGGTAACGGTTCCCGTGAAGACTCTGGTCGCCATCATCGCCGAAGCCGGGGAGAAACTCGAACGTCTCGCCGGGGCATCTGAACCCGTCGGAGACCTTCCGCAGAAACCTGAAGCGGCGGCGACTCCTCAGCCCTCCTTCGTGCGAGCGACACCGGCCGCGCGTCGCTTGGCCAGGGAGTGGGGAATGGACTTGGCCGGGATTCAAGGCTCCGGCCCCGAAGGACGGGTGACGGAGCAGGATGTCCGCCGCCACAAGGCACAAGTGGAGGCGGGTCCGGCCGTCAGCCCTCAGGCCAGGGATCTGGCTGAAAAAGAAGGAATTGACCTGGCCATGGTTCAGGGCACGGGCGAAGGCGGTCGGATCACCAAGGTGGACGTGCTTCGGGCCGTGGAGGCGAAGAAAAAGGCTCCGGCGGGGCAAGAACCGCAACGTCCCGAAAAGCCGAGTGTTCTTCCGGGGGCGGTGCGTCCGCTGAGCGGCATGCGCAAAATCATCGCCGACAACATGATGGCGAGTCTGCATCACTCGGCGCAGCTCACGGTCTTTGTGGAAGTGGACGTCACCGAACTGCTTCGGCTCAGGGATCGCCTCCGAGCACGATTTTCTTCGGTCAACGACCCAAAGGTCGGCATCAACGACCTCATCTGCTACGCCCTGTGTCGTGCTCTTCAGCGTGTCCCCGTGATGAACTCCTGGCTCACGGAAGAGGGCATCCGCATCCATGAGGGCGTCAACCTGGGGATTGCCGTCGCTCTACCCGAGGGACTCATTGTCCCCAATGTCAAGGATGCCCACCGAAAGAGCCTCTTCGAGTTGTCTCGGGACATCAGGGAAGTGGTGACCAAGGCGCGGGAAAATCGCCTCACGGTGGATGAAATCCAGGGCGGGACGTTCACCGTCACCAACGTGAGCCGTCAGGGGGTGGACGGCTTCACGCCGATTCTTAATCCGCCGGAAACGGGCATCTTGGGGGTGGGGCGGGTGGTGCTCAAGCCTGCCGTATATCAGGAGCAAATCCACATTCGCAGCTTGATGACCTTGAGCCTGACCTTCGACCATCGAGTCACAGACGGTGTCCCGGCCATGACCTTCTTGAGAACCTTAGCGGATTATCTGGAAGATCCCGCCACGTTGATCGCCTAAGAAAGGAATCGGGCCATGGCTGTCAAACGATTTGTGGTGGAGCTGGGAACGGGAGCGGATTTGCACGGTGAGAACATGACCAAAGCCGCCTGCCGGGCTGTGCGGGATGCCATCGGGCGCAGCTGCCTGTGTGGGCTGATCGAGATTCTCGGTCTTGAGAGTTTGGAGGAGGTGCAGGTGGAGATCCTCGTGGCCTGTCCCGATCCGGACCAGGTCGACCGGGATGCCGTCGCGGCGGAAGTCCCCATCGGCCGCAAAACCGTCCGAGTGATCTCCGGGGGAATGATGGCCCCGGGGATTTGCGTCGACCGGTTCGCCGAAAGGTGTGACCGGATTGTCGTGGCCAATGCAGCGATCACCGTATCCGTGGATTCATAGGAAAACGGGTGCCTGAGGCACCCCGCTCGGGAGGTGCACCATGAGTCTGACCGAAGAAAACCTCGTACAGATGTACACCACCATGGTCAGGATTCGAGACTTTGAAAGCAAGGTTCAAGAGTTTTTCGCCGCAGGCAAAATTCCGGGTTTTGTCCACTTGTACATCGGCGAAGAGGCCGTGGCCACCGGGACATGCGCCGTACTCCACTCCTCCGACTACATCACCAGCACGCACCGGGGCCACGGGCATTTGATTGCCAAGGGCGGGGACCTGAAGAGGATGATGGCGGAACTGTTCGGCCGGAGAACCGGGTACTGCAAAGGCAAAGGGGGATCCATGCACATCGCCGATGTGGATCTCGGCATCCTCGGTGCCAACGGGATTGTCGGCGGTGGCGGTCCCATCGCCAATGGGGCGGCTCTGGCTGCTCAGTACCGAGGGACAGATCAGGTGGCGGTGTGCTTTTTCGGGGACGGCGCCGCTAACCAGGGGACGACGCAAGAAGCCATGAATCTGGCCAGTGCCTGGAAGCTTCCCGTAGTGTTCGTCAACGAAAACAACGGCTACGGCATTTCTTGTCCCACATGCAAGTCCATGGCCGTTGCGGACATCGCCGATCGGGCCGCCGCCTATGACATGCCCGGTGTGGTCGTGGACGGCAACGATGTGGTGGCGGTTTACGAAGCGGTAGCCGAAGCCGTGGCCCGGGCTCGCGCCGGCAATGGCCCGTCGCTCATCGAATGCAAGACCTATCGCTGGTGCGGGCATTTCGAAGGGGATGCCTGCACGTACCGGGACGAAGATGAGGTCCGCACATGGAAAGAAAAAGATCCCATCGCCCGGTTTCGAGCAAAACTCATGGATCAAGGAATCCTCACGGAGGCGAAAGACCGGGAAATTCGGGAAGGGATCGCCAGAGAACTCCAGGAAGCCGTCCGATTTGCCGAAGAAAGCCCGCTTCCGGCGCCGGAAGAAGTTCTGGAAGACGTTTACGCGTAGCCGGCGGATAAACCTTTCCGTCGCCGTCAACTCCAAGGGTTCGAGGAGAAAGCCATGCCGACCAAGACTTATCTTCAGGCCATCAACGAAGCCCTTCGTCAGGAGATGGAGCGCGATTCGGATGTGTTCATCATGGGGGAAGATGTGGGTCCTTTCGGAGGGTGCTTCGGGGTCACCAAGGGCCTGTACGAGCAATTCGGGGAAAAGAGGGTCAGAGACACGCCCATTACGGAAAGCGCCATCATCGGGGCGGCTACGGGTGCCGCGGCGGCCGGGTTGCGGCCGGTGTGCGAGATCATGTTTGTGGATTTCATTGGGGTGGCCTTGGACCAGTTGTTCAATCAAGCGGCCAAGATGCGCTACATGTTCGGCGGGAAAGCCAAAATCCCCATGGTGCTTCGCACCCCGCAAGGAGCGGGTATCGGAGCGGCGGCCCAACACTCCCAAAGCCTGGAAGCGTGGTTCGCCCATGTGCCGGGTCTGAAAGTGGCCATGCCGGCGACGCCTTACGACGCCAAGGGGCTGCTCATCACTGCCATCCGGGATGACAATCCGGTGGTCTTTCTGGAACACAAGCTCCTCTATGGCCTCGAAGGCGAAGTTCCGGATGAGTTATACACCGTGCCCTTTGGGAAAGCGGAAGTGAGAAGATCCGGGAACGACGTGACCCTTGTGGCCACGGCCAAGATGGTCCATACGGCCCTTGAAGCCGCGGACGTTCTCGCTAAGGACGGCATTTCGGCGGAGGTCATCGATCCCCGGACCCTTGTTCCCTTTGATACCGATACCGTGGTGGAATCCGTCAAAAAGACCCATGCCCTTGTGGTGGTCCACGAGGCGGTCAAACAGGGGGGATTCGGTGCAGAAATCGCCGCCCAGGTGGCCGAATTGGCCTTCGATTACCTGGACGGACCCATCATGAGGGTGGCGGCACCGTTTACGCCCGTGCCGTTCTCCCCACCCTTGGAGCAGGCGTTCCTTCCCAAGGTGAATGACATTGTGGAGGCAGTGAAAAAAATCCGCGGTTGAGCGGACGTTCTCGCAAAACTGACGGCTCCATTGGAAAAGGATCGCCATGTCCGCCTCGGTAGGGATTGTGGCCAACCCTGCTTCAGGAAAAGATATCCGAAGGTTAGTGGCTCACGGCAGCGTGTTCGATAATCAGGAAAAGGTCCGCATTGTCCGGCGGATTCTCATGGGCCTCGAGGCCGTGGGGGTTCGATCGGTCTATTACATGCCCGATGCGTACGCCATCGTGGATCGGGCTTTGCGGGGCTGTTCTGTGGCCATGGCCGTCCACCCGGTGCCCATGGCCATTAAGGACGGTCAAGAGGACTCCACACAAGCGGCCGCGTGGATGGAAGCCCGAGGTGTAGGGTGCCTCGTGGTTCTGGGGGGAGACGGCACGTGCCGCGCGGTGACCAAAGGCACCCGAAGCGTGCCTCTCCTGCCCATTTCCACCGGGACCAACAATGTCTTCCCACACGTCCTGGAAGCCACCATTGCAGGATTGGCGGCCGGGTTGGTGGCCACCGGGGCTGTCCCCTTGGAGGAATCGGGTTCCAGGGTGACATGCCTGGAAGTGTTGTGTGACGACACACCAGTGGATCTCGCCCTCGTGGATGTGGCCGTGTGCGAAGGCAGTTTCATCGGGGCGCGGGCTGTTTGGGAGGTGGAAAAAGTCCGGCAGGTTTTTCTTTCCCGATGCCGGCCGGAATCCATTGGGTTGTCCGCGGTTGGGGGACAGTTGACGACCATCGAACCCCAAGAACCCTCGGGGCTCCACCTGGTCATGGGGGGAGGAGGCCTGGAGGTTTCCGCGGCCATCGCACCCGGATTGATTCGCAACGTGGCTCTGAAACGATTCGAAAGAATGGTGCCGGACCGGTCCTATCCGGTGTTGGGACAGCGGTGTGTCCTGGCTTTGGACGGCGAGCGGGAGCTGGAGGTCAAGCCGGACACGTCGTTATCCGTTCGGTTGTCGCTGGATGGTCCATTTGTGGTGAGTGTCCCGCGCCTCATGGAGCGAGCGCGCGACAAGGGTGTTTTTGTCAACAGGCGATGATGGGCTTCCGCGGGGAAGCCGAGAGGAGAAAAGATGGGCGAAGTCCTGAAAGCTGCGTTTCTTTTCGTCGCACCGGAAGCCGACCCCGGCGTGCATCGCCAGTGGGTGAAAACCCCTAAGGTCCACCTTCTGGTCCTGGGCGTTTGCAACTATCAAGTGGCGGCTCAAATGGCCAAAGAGTTGGTGGCCAAAGAGGGGATCCAAGCCATCGAGCTCTGCGGTGGGTTCGGTCATCGCGGGACGGCTTTGGTGGCCGAGGCTGTGGGGGAATCGGTGCCCGTGGGTGTGGTCCGTTTCGACGTGCACCCTGGACTGGGCAATGGCAGCGGAGATTCGCTGTTTTAATTCTTCGGTGATGAAGGCCGGGTCCAAGGGATGATCCCGGGCCCCGACCTTTCCAGCGGTTCAGCCGAAAAGATCTTCCAGAGCCTCGAAAACGTATTTCAGATACATAAGCTTCGGCGATCCTCCCATGGCGACGGCCATGAGCGCCGCCTGGAGGATTTGGTCCCGCGGTGCCCCTGCGGCCGCGGCGGCTTCCACGTGAATGGCGATGCACATGTCGCATTGAGACATGACGGAGCAGGCCACGAGAATCAATTCCTTTTCTCGAGGGCTGAGGTCTCCTTTCAAGGACATGGATTTGGTGAATTCCAGATATTTTTCATAAACCTCGGGAACGTGTTTTTGAATGGCCTCAAAGGCCTCACCTGCTTTTTCCGCCGTATTCATCGAATCCTTCCTCCCCTTCCCAACAGATTCCATTGGCCGGCACTCCCCTGTCGAAAAGACCGTCATGGACCAGGGGAGCAAAGATCGTGCTGAGCCGTCTGGATAACGATGCGGGACTCCTGGCATTCAAATCCCCCCATGAGAATCCGTGGCTTTGACATGCCGCGGCGACAATCAAGCGAAGAGGTGCGCCTGGCGTGTGCAAGCCCGCCGGACTTTTCAGAGAAAGAGGGTTCAGGGCCGAACCGTTTTTTGTGCCGTTCATGCGGCACAGGAATGAATCAGAGGCGTGAGAGGAACTCTCGGGTGGAATGCAGCCTGTTCGGGTTTAGAACAGGCTTTTCACGCAATGTTTCAAGATGGAACAAACGTGCGCAGTCCGTGCGCCGCAACAGACTAGACCAACGCTTCGGCCAACTGACGGGGGTATATCCCTTGGATGTAGTGTTGCACCGACCGAGTTTCCAAATGGGCGGCGAGCTCTTGGAGGTCGTGTCTTAGCCCGCGCAGGCCCGACTCGAGATCGGCCATTTCCCCGGAGCCGAAAAAGTCACCGAAGATGCGGGCATTCTGGATCACGCCGCACTGGACCTCGAGATAGACTTCCAAAACCCCCGCATGGGTCTTCGTCACCTTATGAAAATTGTAGGGCGGTGAGCTGCCGTAGTTCCACTCCCAGAGCCGGTAGCGCCGATCGGCCAATCGATCGATGGCCTCACAGTCGCATGGGGAAAGATTGACCACCCGTGATGTTTTCTCTTTTCGGATAAACTCAAAAAGGCTGTGCATGAACGCTTCGGGTGAAAGGTCTGCGCTGAGATGGTCCCGAAGGTTGGTCACCCGCTTTCGGATGGACGGGATGCCGCGGTCGCTGTATTTGACGTCCCCGACGCGCAGGGCCTCTTCCATTGTATCAAGGTCCGTGTCGAAAAGCAGGGTTCCGTGGTGAAGAAGGTTGCCGCGGCGGCTGTACTGCGCATTGCCGGAGATTTTGAGCCCGTGGACGCAGATGTCGTTTCGGCCGTCGAAAGCCGCCGGAACCCCTAAATTCAAAAGAAAGTGCAAAATGGGCGCGGTAAAATCTTGAAAGGATGTCGGCTCGGAACCGCGGCCGGGCTCGATAAATGTGAAGTTGATGTTTCCCAGGTCGTGATAGACGGCACCTCCTCCGCTGAGACGCCGCACCACGTGGATCCCTCGGGTTTCCACGAACGGTCGGTTGATTTGAGCGCACGTGTTTTGGTTCCGGCCGACGATGACCGCCTCCCGGTTCCTCCACAAAAGAAAACAAGGTTCCTCGGCCTTTTCCAACAAGTATTCTTCCGCGGCCAAGTTCCACGCGGGATCCGTTTGGTCATTCAGGATACCGATCATGGCCTCCTCCCCAGTATGGATCATTGGATGTGGAGAAGCGCACCCCGCTCAGCCTTCCTTCCAAGTCGGACGGCATGGTCCGTGACTGAAGTCTCCATCCCGTTGAAACTCCCTCAGGCCGGAATCAAACTGTGCGGTTCTCCGTGGATCCAAAACGGGACTTCTCACCCGACGATCATTGGGTGGTCGACATCGCCGGCATGGCCCGTAAAGTGCGAAGCTCGGGATTCGCCTGCCGTTCGTCATCGGGCCTTTTTACCGTAGAGCAAAAATCGGGCGCAACGCCCGTTCCGCCGATCAAATCGCTGAAGCGACTGTTCTTCCTGCGATGTCATCAACCGTCGGGTTGCCGGCCCTTGGTTTGATGGGGCCGCAGAAGCTTCCGAGTGGAACCGGTGGTGCCTTGAGCGGCATTATGGGAGCCGAGCAGCCCATTGGGGGTCAGAACCAGATTTCCATTCGAAGGCCGCGTTCATCGCGGGGGGATCGGGGGGGAAGGCATCCGGCTTTCAAGGGCCGGGCTGTCAGCCGGTGGGCCAGTTCCAAACCCGCCAAAGCATCCAGCACATCGTCTGCTTTGACCGATCTTCCCGCGTGCGAAGGCGACGCCAGGAGGTCATCGAGGCAGGGGACGATCGGCCTGAGGATCTTCCGGCGGGCCGCGATGCCCTCCGCTTTGTGCTTGCTCGGGAGGACCTCTGCGGCCAATCGATACCAGACCAATTCGGGATGAAATTCACGGATGCGGATTTGCCTCTCCGGCGTCATCCATCGATCGACCTCGAGCAGTTTAGGCCGGAGGGCGAAGCTTTGCTTGGGTATGCCCTTCCCGAACTTTTCGCGATGCTTTTTGTTGAAAGCGGCGTAGTCGGTCAGTTCCAACAAGGTTCTCGGGGGTGGGAAAAAGACGCACGGTGCTCTTCGGCCCAAGATTTTTTTTGCGAGGGCGTCACATTCCCGGAGCTGTCCGGCCGGAGGAAGGCCGATGGGGATGTCCACGGTGACCATGACACAGCGTTGAGTGACGGCAAGAACTGTGGCAAAATCCCGACAGACGACCAGGGTCGGTGTGCGGATCGGCCACTCGTCGGCCATGACGACGACCCATCCGGCTTTGCACCCATCCACACCGGCGATCATTCTGTTATCCCTTCCTCGGTTTGAATTGGTGGTATGTCCGTAGCCCTTCGCATCGTGATGGTGTTTATGCCCCTGATGGATGGCTGGCCATCGGTCGCATTTCTTATCCTCAAGTTACAAGTTTCCATTTCCCTAGACAATCATGTTTCCCCTTCGAAGCCCCGGACTGAATCAAGGCAACCGGATATCAGTCCTCCTGCATTGCTTAGAGCTTTGGAAGGCGGAATGCAATCCAACGAGAAATGTGTCTTGAAGGCCGTATATTAGTTGATTCAAAACATGTGGGCCAAAAAGGCTGGAAACCGTGAAAGTCCAATTCCTGTGGGAAGGACGTGACCGGATAAGACTCTTGAGGAGCACCTGCCCCCTTTTGGGGGCATACAGCTCAACTGTTTGAAATTTCAAGAAGCGGTCTCAACCGTGGCTCCGCTAGGAGATCCTACTCCTTATGGTGTATCTCGATGGACGAAAAGCCCTTGGGGGTCCGAAAAAGGGTACCCCCTAAAGAGAGGTGTCCGAATGCTGGTCCAGATTTAAGGGGAGTAAGGTAGATGTTTATGCTGCCATTGCCATCAATAGGCCAATGGCAAGAAGAAGATTTTCAGCCCGCGACTCATGGGAGCTACGGCGAAATAATAAAAAGGCGTGCCAAAGAGCCATCATTAAGTGCCGAACGGCGAGATGATTCGCAGGAGATTTCGGGCATCCCGCCGGGTTGGAGCCTTTAAGCCTACTGAATCAATGGGGAGTGAAGATATGTGTTCTTTTGATGACAGGCATGTAAGATCGCCGCAGTGCTCGACATCTCCCTTTATCCGATACGGTTATCGACTTATTGCGTTCTGGCTCCATCATGATCTACGCCCAGCCCTCAGGGTTTGTAATAGGATTAACCACCACAAAGTGATGAAATAGAAATTTCAAGGAACAATAAGGAGATAAATGTCCTCGCAGCCGAATCCTTCCAGCCCATCTCTTGGGCTCACAGGGGTGTATGGAACTGAAATAGGAAAACCGACATCGCCTGCTTGTCGGGCTACGAGCATTTGCTGCGACACAGATGCCTCGGCTCGGTGCTCCACGATCCCCGGCACCCTGGAATCGAACTTATCTTTCCGCACATTGTTCAGCAGCGTGCTCTTGCAGGTAAGCTAGCCAATAAGGCGAAGGTCTGCAAGGATACCGATATCTACCCAAGATCCCCCTGACCTGCCCGCATAGTTATGCTAAACAAGTCGCGGGCCAGATGCGCGTGGTCCACCGGAAGCCCGGTCAAGAAGCGGTCTCTCGTCCCGACGTGGTTCGGATGCGCATCTTTTTGTCAAATCATCTAGAGTTCGTCGGCCATGTGGTGCGCTCAAACCACCCAGCCAAGGCTTCACCTTGTCGGGCGCTTACGTTTTTCGTGGCCAGATGACCGAACCGCGGCTGTCACGAAAACCTCGGGTTTGACCAAAGAGCGGGCCATACAACTTCCTCCGGGAGACACTGCGGGGGCTCAGGCCGGCCCGTCATGCATGCCGCGGAGCCTCTGGAGAAGCAGGCTCGCGTGGAGCATAGCCTTTGGGACGCTAGTGCTCACGGTACACCCCATAGGTGATTTGAAATCGGGGCTGCGGCCTGAGCCTGACCTTAATGGCAAAATCAGGCAAAAGAACCAACTGGTCAGCCGCGCGACGGATGGTCTTTTGGAAAAATCACATGATCTGCCGTGCCCATAGGGGTACCGCTCCCTGGGGGGACCGTCTACGACGTGTGTCATGGCCAGTCAAAGGAATACGATGGATGAAATAGAAAAGAGAACGAACGCGGCATGCTGAGCACGAAGAAAATGGCGGCGGATCCGCATGCGTAGGCGGGTTGTGCCGGACAAAGATGAGGTAAGCTTGGAGTGAGATGGGAATGAAAAAAAAGACTTGAGCGATGTCGCCCAAGTCCTTGGCTTCTGGAGCCGGCGATGGGATTCGAACCCGCGACCTGCTGATTACGAATCAGCTGCTCTACCCCTGAGCTACGCCGGCCCACGGCGTGAAGCGCCATATAGCACGCGGCGTTAGATCCGGTCAAGTGGCAACGCAAGGCTGGATAACATAAGCAGGTAGTGTCAACCGCTTTGTGTAAATTCATTACCCCTCCAACTGCTTCCAAAGGGGCAGATTTTTAGCGACTTTTCCGAGAGGATTGGATCTCCAGGGGAGCTCCATCTTCAATGCAATGAATGCAAGGAGGGTGGAGCAGGACTGCACACCTGCCACGATCTCCATCGGCCTGGTTCTTCTCTGAAACTCTTTATTGAGCCTCTCGATGATGTTGGTGGTTCGAAGAGAGATCCATTCTTCTTCAGGGAAGTGGAAGAAGGTCAGGCACGCATCCAGGCTCTTCTCCAGACATTTCACCGCGGATGGGATAGGCTTTTCCCATCTTTCCTTGAATTCCTTGAAGAACTCCAGGGCCTTGTCCCGACAGGAGGCATAGAAGATGGACCTCATCGCGTCTGCCACCTCTTGTGTGAACTTCTGAGGAACCTTGGCCGGAACGTTTCGGGCCACATGAACTTGGCAGCGCTGGATCTTCGCTTTGGGAAACTCTTACTTAAAGACGGCCTCCAGCCCCGGCAGCCCATCCATCACTCCCAAAGTGATCCTGGAAGCCTCAAGGCCTCTTCTTTTAAGATCTTTGAAGAACTCTCTCCAGGTGGGGGCCGATTCCTTGTCTCCCGCCTGCAGCCCAAGCACATACCGGCACCCCTGCTCGGTCACTCCAATGACAACGAGCACGGGGACCTTCTCTATGGAATCTCCACTCATCATAGCGAAGTTGACCCCGTCGACGAACAGATACTTTAGCGGCTCTTTCGACAGGTCCCTGTTTCTCCACTTCTCCACGGCTTCTTTAAGCTCACCGCTTGCCTGGCTGATCTCGGTGTGGGAGATCTTTCTTCCCACGCGAGCCGCTCGGTCATCATGGCTGGAGTCCGTGTGCTCACCCCACCCAGAAACATCAGGCACAGATCATGGGCAATCTCGCTCTCATAGGGCTTCGAGCGGGGAAGAACCTGCGTGTGGGACTCACCGTTTCTCTCCCGAGGGACCTTGGTCCAAACCTCCCCGATTCCCTTGAGAGTCAATCTTCTTTCGTAGTAGCCGTTTCGGGAGTTGGCGGCTCCCGGCTCCGCCTCACCCGCATCTTTCCTCTCGTAGGGCACTCTTGCGAGGAAATGGGTGATCTCGGCATTCATCATCTCAGAAAGATACCGTCCAACTCTTTCCTTTACATCCAGCCGAACCATCTGGAATATCTGCTCCGGGTTTTGCCGAATCTCTTTGAAAATGCTTACCACCTCGGGTACACTGATTTCGATTCTCATTGGGCGCTTTTCCTTTCTTTGAGGTTGTTTTGGGCGAAACCCTCTCTTAACGGAAAAGCGCCCTTTTTTCTACTGCTTAGAACTTGCACAAAAAATCTTAAACCACCGAGTTTTCCGTAACGCTTCTTTCAGTCACACAACCAGCTTGGGACCTACACGATCCACCGCAAACGCCCGAGCGTGGCAAGGCCTGTCTTTATCGCTCCGGTGCCCACAAAATTCTAAAGGAGGCCAAGTGCGTCCTGAGGGACCCATGCGGCGCTCAGATTTACGCAGGATTTTTCACCGGCCTGGTGCCCTCCCATAAGCTCCCAAGAGGACATCATGCTGCCTAGCGAGTTTCTCTTCCAGTTGAGTGGTCTTCTTTTCCCGTCTGTAAGCTCGAAGGTCCCGGCTAGTTTTGAAAGCCCCCCGATCTCATCTCAAAGAACGCCTCGCAGCAAAGGTGAGGGAGCATGGTATCATGGCCAACTCCTTCCAAATATCGCGAAGCGCGATCCTCTCCACGAGGCGCCCCCCTTTAGAATGCCGACCTTTTCTTCAGCACTGGAATTTTTTCGTTTACAGCAGATTGGATCTACATCTTCAGACATCTCGGCTCAGATAAAGGAAAAATTGCAATATCCCGTAGATTTTTACGCGTAGTACCCTGCCAACGGCGCGAAGCGATAATCAGGGCGAAGGCATCCTGAAGCAATCCTTGTGTTGACAGGCATTGTTTCTCCTGACATACTATTTCAAATTTTAAAAAAGGTCGCCGCCTTAGATCCCTGCAAGGCCGACCTGGATACGTGAATCGTGCTGAGGGGAACCCGTAATGGAGCTTCTCTTTGTTACAGCACGCAATCGTCAAGTGGCCTCGGCGCGTTTCAATAAAGACGGCCTCATTATCATTGGAAGCGCGCAGGGATTATCGCTACCCGGAGAGGGCATCCTGCCCGAACATGCTCGCATTATTCGAAAACGAAACGACTTCTACATCGAGCCCATCGCTGACGCTCCTGTGTCGGTAAACGGGAAAAAGGTTTCAGGCCCGTCACGGCTGGACGATGGGGATTGGGTTTCCTTAGGACATTCCGTTTTCCAGGTAAAGATACCGCCGCCGACCGACAAACCCGATGAGGTTGAAAAGGACGGGAACATCGAATCGCCAACCTCTCGTCGATTTTTGATCGGGAGATTGTTGGATAGTGATGTCCCCATTCCGTCTCCCTTGGTTTCCCGCCGGCATGCCGAGGTGACCCTTTCGGATGGTCGTGCTTACCTGAAGGATCTCAACAGCACCAATGGGACGTTCCTCAACGGCGAAAGGGTCGTAGGGACGAAAATTCTTCGCCCGGGCGACAAAATCCAAATCGCCACGTTTAGTTATGTTTTCGACGGACAGCGGCTACAGCCACTGGACACCCTTGGTTTGATCCGGATCGAAGCCCACGCTTTAGGCAAGAAAGTGCACGACCGCTCCTCGGGACGATCCAAATGCCTTCTAGACAATGTGGACGTGGTTATCGAACCTGGTGAATTCGTAGTCATTTTCGGTTCCAGCGGCTCAGGAAAATCGACGCTTCTGGATGCTCTGAGCGGCAGGCGGCCGGCTGGGCAGGGAAAGTTATTTTACAATGGCATCGATTTTTACGCCTGCATGGACCTTTTTCGAAAAAACATCGGATACGTCCCTCAACAGGATATCGTCCATAGAAAGATAAAGGTACAAAGGGCCCTCCACTACACAGCAAGACTGCGGCTCCCCACCGACACGTCCCCCGATGAGATCGACGCTCACATTCAAAGGGTATTGGATCAATTGGGATTGCGGGAAAAGGCTTGGTGTTCCATCGATACCCCGACACCGCTGAGTGGGGGGCAAATGAAGAGAGTGAGCCTTGCTGCCGAGCTTATTGCCAACCCCAACGTGCTCTTTTTGGATGAGGTTACGAGTGGATTGGACGCCGGGACGGACAAGAGGATGATGCAACTGTTTGCCGAACTCGCTTCGGAAAAAAAGAGCGTTGTCTGCGTCACCCACACATTGGAAAACGTGGCCGCGTGTCATCTCGTTCTCCTGGTCCATCAAGGCAAGGTGATCTTCTTCGGTCCTCCAAAGGAAGCGATGGTCTACTTTGGGGTTTCCCGTCTTCCGGAAATTTACGAAACCATCGAAGAGCAGTCCGCCACGGCCATGGCCGAAAGGTATTTAAAATCCGAACTCTACGAGGAATTCGTCCGCCGCAGATACACCACGTCGAAAAAAGAGTCATCTCAGCAAGCATTTCCGACGCAACTGCGAACCCAGCCTTCCAAATTGAAAGATTCGCTGCTGCAGTTTTGGATGCTGGTGCAGAGATACGTGGACCTATTGCTCTCGGATCGCCGCAATTCCCTCATGCTTCTGGCGCAGGCTCCTATCATCGCTTTGCTAATCGGGCTTGTCTTCGACATTTCCGGCGAGCCTCAGGCCAAGCTGCTTGGAGAATCGCAAGTGGCTTTCATGCTGGTCCTGTCCGCAATTTGGTGCGGCTGCCTCAATTCTACGCGGGAAATCGTCAAGGAGCTTCCCGTTTATTTAAGAGAACGGGCTGTGGGATTGGGGCTTGTGCCGTACCTTTTCAGCAAATTCCTGCCGCTTGCGATCTTATGCGCCCTGCAATGCACCATGCTGTTGGGTGTGGTGACCGTCCTGACCTCGTGGTCCGGCCCTTTCGCTGCCAGACTGTCGGTACTCGCCGCGACGGGCATCGCCGCAACGGCCATGGGACTTGCCGTGAGCACAGTAGTGAATACCAGCGACAAGGCTGTGGCGCTTGTCCCGATTCTTCTCATTCCTCAGGTGATTTTTTCGAATTTCGTGGTTGCTCTTGGGCAGGTCGAAAAAACCCTCGCCCGTGCCATGATTCTTGCTTACTCAGCCTTTGAGGCGATGAAGAACCTCTTCTCTGATGAAGTCAGGGGGCTCGTTCAGGTGGAAACGGGTCTGGCGCAGAATATGGTTGCCATCTGCCTGATGACGCTGGTTTGCCTGGCGTTGGCTGTGGGCGGTTTGAAATGGAAGGATGGCAGGACCTTATGAAGGAGAGGTCGATCATGGAAAATACCGGTGCCGAAGGAAGTCGGCTGACATGTGGTCGCTGCCGAGGGCAGACCACCAGGCTGGAATTGAGCACCAATGAGTATCGCTGTCCGCATTGCGGACTGGAGATGGCTTACCTAGACGTCGCTCCCAACGGCAGCATTCGGGGTGTTTTCGGATATGTGAGGGATGAAGGAGAGATCATCAACGAGCGCTATAAGATTGAAAAGTTCCTCGGTAAGGGAGGATTTGGGGCGACTTACCTTATCAGCGACCTGAAGTTGAAAGGCAAACGTCGAGCTCTCAAAGAGATCCCTCAACTCATGTTCGACGAAAGTGAAGTGAAGGTCTTGAGTCAGCTGCATCATCCTTTTATTCCAGACATCATCGACCGATTCGACATTGACGGCATGATTTACCTCGTTTTGGAATACGGGGGGGACAAAACCATCGCCCAGTATTGTGAAAACCACGGTGGACCCGTACCGCTGGATACCGCGCTGCCGTGGATGAGCCAAGTTTGCGAAGCCTTAGATTACCTCCACTCCCAAGACCCTCCCATCATTCATCGAGACCTGAAACCCGACAACATTCTACTCGACCAAAACAACCGAATTATGCTCATCGATTTTGGGATTTCAAAAGAATTCGACAACGCTTTGTTCACGAGGACCATAGCGCGAGCGGCCTCCCATGGATTCAGCCCCCCAGAGCAAGTGCTGAGTACCGGAACCGACGAACGTTCGGATATTTACGCTTTTGGGGCGACTTTCTATTTCGTCCTTTCCGGCAAGGTGCCTCCAGCGGCTCACGACCGAATCGCCGGCAAGGAACTGGTCCCTCTTTCCGAATTGGCGCCTGGAATCCCCCTGGCCCTGAGTGAGATACTGCAAAGGTGTCTGAACCTGAACATGAACGAGCGCCCCCAATCGGTCCGTGAGATTCAGGATGTGCTGGACACCTTGAAGAGGGAAACGGGCCCGCTGGATGTCCACGCCATGCGGACGATTCGGGTGGAGGAAACTCGCGGAACCGCTTCCGTCCGAGCCATGTTTTCGCCAAAGATGGGCGAGACGGCGAATCGGATTCCTGCGTCCCTGGGAGCACAACCATCACGGCGATCAAAAACGATTGTGGGACTGCTCTGCCTCTTGGCCGCAGTTCTTCTAGCGGTTGGGTATGTCCACTTCTACCACAAGAAGGATGCGGTTAGTCGAGTCACGAATGATAGTTCAGCCGACCGGTTGCCCCCGGTGTCGGAGAGCAGCGGCGTCACTGAATCAATGAAACCACCCGAGGCCAAACCAAGTACCGACACCTCAGTGGGACAAGCTAATGTTGACCAGCCCTTGAGTTCTTCAGAATCAGGGCAGTTAAGAGGCGAGGGTGGTCCCAAGCCTACAAACGAAAAATCGGCGAGCGCCCTGGACGTGCTAAAGGAGAGCCGGATTCCAAAGTCTGACACGACGGATGCCCCTGAGAGCACCTCTATGCCGCCTAAAGTTCGGAAAAAACCCGCATCACCGCCAACATCTCAGAAAACTGAAGGTTGGGGTTATCGTCCTACAGTCGATATAAAAAAATATTGAGATCACTGCAATAAAACTTTGCATGAACCATGAATCGGTTTGTTGAGCCTATATCTTTGGGGCTCGACGGTAGGATGGTTGTTTCATAAGAAAGCTCCACCGTCTCGCGGGTCTTTAACTTATCATTTCTTCAAAATAGGAGGGGGGTATGATGACTAGAGTGTCGGTGTGGGAAAGAATCTGGATTTTTTTGACGGCCGTTGTGATTTCCACAGTGGGCTTTGCAGGGACTGATAACGCTCAAGCTCAGCAGTTCTCCTTGCCGGGCACCTATGCAATCAAGATTTATCACGTCAGTTCTTTGCTTTACCCCTATGTTCAAGTCTATTTTCGAACTTATGACGTAAATGGACTGCCCCTCGTGAATTTAAATGAGCGAAACATTGGTCTCATGGTGAAGGGGCGCAGCTATGATCCCATGAAGCGGCAGTATTTCGTTCAGAATCTGCGCCAGAGAAAAGAGCCTGTCCGTACGGTGATTGTTCTCGACGCCAGCAAATCCATGGCGGGGAAGCCGTTCGAAGCGGCGTTGCAGGCTTGCGCCCGCTTTATCGATAGTAAGCGTCCGCAGGATGAAGTCATGGTGCTCGCCATTCGTGACACGAAAGACGGCTATGAAGTCGTCTCAGAATACGAGCGGGATCCTGGGGCCTTGGGGAGGCGTCTCGCTGACGTCAAGTGCGATGGGATTAAGACACGCCTTTACGACAGCATTGGAGCTGCCATGCAGGCGTGCGTCGTGACGCCCCAAGGGTCTATTGAACCCGATGCCTCCAACTACGTCGTTTCCTGCTCGATCGTCGTTCTCTCGGACGGAAAGGATGAGGGGAGCGCCATATCTAGGGAGGAGCTGAATACTCGCATTTCCAATTTGTCCTTTCCCATACCGATTTATTCTTTGGCCTACACCAAAGTGAGTCCAGAACATTTCAAAAATCTCGAATCCATTAGCAAGAATTCCTTGGGAAAATATTATCTCATCGGTGAAGCCTATCATCAAATGCAGCAAACGGTGGAAGAAATCCAATACATTATCCAAGGTGACTACGTCCTCACATTTAAGTCACCCATCCCTGTGGACGGAGAAGCGCACGCATTCAAAATCGGGGTTGAATTTCCAACCGGAAGTGGAAAATACACCTACGATGGTGGTCGATTCGAAGCGATCAGCCCTCCGCCCGCTTCGCAAATCATGCAGAAAATTGCGGAGATCAATAAAGCGGTTCCGCCCCTTCCAGAAGGAGGTAATCCCTTTTTTGCCGAAGGCTCGTCGATTGTCACTCAACCGTCTCAGTAGGCATTCTGGGGGAGGGGGGAAACTATGCGCGCGATTCGTTTGGTGGATCGACATAGGCTCGTCACCATTGCAATGTGCTGTGTCCTGCTCCTGACAGCCTGTGCAACAGACCCGCAGCAATCCCAGCAGCAGGCTGCGGGAGCTCTGACAGGAGCCCTTTTGGGAGCGGCTGTGGGGGGCCTGGCGGGAAAAGACGTCAAGTCGGCCATCATAGGGGCTGCTGCAGGGGGCGTACTCGGTTTTGCGGCAGTCACGTTGTCCCAATACCAGGCTCGTCAGGTGCGGACAGCTGAGGAGGATCAAAAGGTTTACGGACTGACTCCGGTCAACACCACACCACTGGTAAAAATCAGAAGTTCAAGCTGCACACCGACAACCGTTCGAAAGCAGGGTCAAATGGATTTTATTGCTGATTACTCCGTGAGCGCTCCAGGAAACCTCCATGAGATCAATGTTGAAGAGGCATTGAGTGTCAAGAAGGCCGACGGACAGGTGTTGGTGGATTTAATGCGGGAACAGAAGGTGCGCCAACCCGGCGGATACCAAGTGGGGGGGAAGATTCAAATTCCAGCTTCAGTCGAACCTGGAGAGTATTTCATTGAATTTAAAATTCGGACAGGAACAAGTTACGATGTCGTTTCGTCAGTGTTCAAAGTGGCCGGCTAGTCTGGCGCAACTCATATCTCGGAGAGCCCTGCTCTTGTGCGTTTTGATTTCCATCGTGAGCCCCGATACGTTGGGAATGTCTGGAGCCTTTGAAGCGTGGGAACCAGACGCTAGTGTCGACATCGGGAGCTCAAGAGATGCGAGGAGGATCATCTCATCTCGCTGGCCGCTTCGTGAGGATTCGGACCCAGTTTCCAATTTTGTCCGAAATATTGGAGGTCGCCTTGTAAGAAACGCTGTGCCGCAACAAGGGCAAGAGTGGTCAGTCCTTGTCATTAGAGATTTGGCGATAAGGGCCTTCTCAGTCAAGGGCAGGGCAATTTATGTGTCCGATGGAGCGGTGGCCGCCGTCGAGAGCGAGTCTGAACTTGCCGCCATTTTAGCCCACGAAATAGGTCATGAACAGGCAGGACACTTTCGGAGCACTTGGAGCAGTCGGGACTTTTTCGCCTTGAGTGCTTTGTTTAAGCCCTTTTTCGTGCAGCAAGGAAAAACGAGCCGAATGACACAGTGGTGCTCCTTGACCCAAGTGCTTTCACCGCAGAAGGAGTGGGAAGCTGACGAATATGCCCTGGGCATCCTTCGACGCTCAGACTACGACCCGAAAGGCCTCCTAGACCTGGCCCAAAGGCTCGCACATCAATTCCCTTCGGAATTCGCATCATGGCGGATTCTCCGTATCAAGCAGTGGCTGCAACAACATCCACCTAAAGGTGCTCACAATTCTCCTGATTTCATTGAAATACAAAAGGTTGTTCGAAAAGAATTCTCGTCCCTCGAACAGTATAGGGGTGCACAGAAAATTGAAGGTCCCGATTTATCACCTCCCCATGACTGTTTTTAAGATAGGCTTTAGTCGGTGGGATTTCATAAATACATGGTAATGTCTTATTGTAGATATCATAACGAGCCGAAAACCTCTTATGGTGATATGGAAAATTTCTCAAGAACCCATGGAAACCCTTTGGAGCTTAGCCGAGACCCTAAGGTGAGCTTTATGGTGCAATGGAACTTTCGCACGGCGAATGTGCTTTCTTGATGTGATCGGGTCTTGAGAGAAGGCCGTGTGAGCGAGCCCCGACCCGACAAGAAAGAGGTGATATTGAACACTTGAGGGGCTTGGCTGGAACAAGAGGAAATCTATCAGTTTCGGCGGGTGAGCCTGGGCGCCGAGAGGCTATGGGATGCTAAGGGGCACGGCTGATCCCGCCCGATATCCATCTGGAAAGCCGCCGGACGTCGCTTTCCACGGGTGAGGATTTCGTGATCCGCCTTTATGAAAGGCGCGGTCCGAGCCGGCCGTTCTCCAACGAGATCGGGTTCGATCCGGACTTGGAGCGATGGCCGTCCGGAAAGTCGGCCACCAATGTGCTGATGTTGACGCTGGGGGGATTGTCCCATACATCCTGCGCAATCTAAGGCAAAGTGGATTTTAGCCCCATTTCGCCCGTACGATATGGTGCCAAGTGACATTGTGTGAAGAGCGTCACCAAAAAACTCATTGATCTGGCAACTCGTGTTACGCGAAGCGGCCGTCGACGGAAAACGCAGATCGGCCGGCCTTGGCCGGCCTTTCAGGCGTGTCGCAGGGTTTGTCTTGGGTTTTGCCCAGGATAAGAGTAAGGATACTCGTTGCACACGACTGGAGCGAGCTCTGTTCAACGTTGAACGGGGGGTGAAGCGTACCCGAAAACAGCTGAGATGCTCATTATGAGATTTTTTCTGCCGCTCCTAGGTCGTGGACCAGAGGAATGCGCTGAGTCAGGATATTGTCAGCCGGGAAAAACGGCTGTTCCGGGCCCCTAAGTCTGCTTTCTTAACAGAGTCTCAGGAATTCAGGATCGGGATAATCTAGACGAAGGAAAAGAAAGATGAGAACTCGAAGCCAAACGATTTGTTTTTGTGGTCTAGCTGGCCTCGTGATCCTCGCTCTTGTCTCTCTCGGCTGTACGACGGCGCACGTCATGCTGGACCGCTTTATGAGTGATTTTCGAGAACTTACGAAAAGCTGGAAGGCTCCTCCCGAAGGTTCCCAAGAAACTTTGAAGATAGAAAGCATAACCTGCGAGCCGAAGCAGATCAAACCGGGAAAAGAACTGGAAGTCCTCGTAGAGTACTCCGTCCGCCCTCCTGAAACAAGAAAAGCGCTGCGCATACGCGAAGAATGGGTTCTCAAGCGGGGTGAAATGGAAATTTCCACGTTGGCAAAAGATGAAAAAGAGCGGGAACGAGGAACGTATCAAATTGGTGGCCGCATCCAGGTGCCAAAGAGCGTTCAACAAGGAAAGTACACAATTGAGCAAAAAATAGAGACCTGCCCTTCCGACGGGACGCAAGACTGCTTGAACGACGTGATGGCTTGCGCTTTCGAAGTCTCTTTCTAAGCATTGGAACTGCAAAGATTGTCAGGACGTCGAGGGGTCCAGGGGTCGCGGGGATTCTCGGATCACATGGTCTTCTCTAGGTGAAAAGCAAGCCAAAGGGGGGTATCCTCAAGTATTCAGCCAAGCGGCTAGGACTATCGCGACTCCGAACGTCCCGTTGAGCAAATCCATTTGGGGCGTGTCAGCTCACATCCTTCCTCGTGATGAGTGCACCTTCCGTGTGAAAAGTTGACAGCAGATTCTATTGCATCAGATAAAAATCAATTCAATATAATATGTGCCCCCAGAAATAATTATAAATAGAATGTTTTATTGGCTTAAGTGAGGCGACAACAAGTGTTCAGAAAATATGATGATGGTTTTTGACTTGACGCGTGAAATCCCTTGTCATGAGGGGAAACTGTGAAGAGAGATCGGGAAGGCCGATTTAAATGATGGTCATGACGAAGCCCACGAGCTGGTTTGCTTTATCGGCCGGACCGAAACCTTGGTGGATGTGTTCACGGAGTCCCCGGCCGACAAGTGTCCCGTATTCGAAGCGTGCGAGGCTTTTGCCAGCGTCTTGAGAGCACCCAAGCAGAGGTCCATGTCATTCTGAAAAAATTTTTCCAGCCAGCGGCGGGTCAAAAAGGGTGGAAGACTATGTGCGCCATGACACTGCATCTCCGGCGGAACGGCGTGAAGCTTTTGAGCAGCATGAGGGCTTTACGACCAGGGAAGCCGCTGATCGCTAGGAGCATTTGGCTCAAGTGATCCGCACATTTGAACAAAACGTTGCCTGGCAGAACCACGGTTTTCCCAAAGATCATCGATTCATTTGAAGACTTTGGGATTTCAAAAGCTTTCCTCGTATAAAAAGTGAAAGATCATGGATTTGCAATCGCAGGAGAACCTCAAGTTTTAGACACCCAACCAATATCTAACCCTTTAAAAAAATGAGAAACTATCATGCCATATCGTAGGCCTCTGTTAGAATGACTGAATGCCGACTTATATTGCATCTGTCTTGATGAGCGCGGAAGCGATGGGGACAATAGCGCATTTTTCATTGATGCCCCTATATGTTTTTTGAGCGGGGCTTCATGATCTCTGTGTGTGCGTCCTATCTGACCTTGCCCAAATGAACCTTGAAAGTCGACGGTTGTTGCGCATCCTGGGTTATCGTTGATGGAGGCAAAAGAACCGTACCTGGCCATCGCTGCATTCAAGCATCTGACCGGGATCGCGCCGGAAGAGCCGCAATTCTATCGCGATTTGCGGATCGCGTGGGCGGAAGCGGGGATTAGCACCGGAGGCCGTCAAAGCTTTGCGGGAAGTATTATCTCGCCCATGTCGAGGTCTTTTCCCATGGGTTGAACTTATTGCCCTGGCAAAGCTGATGGCAAATTCCGGGCTCGCCGAAGCAAGGGGTCACTCGTTGATTTGTCGCGTGTTGACTGGCCTCTTCGGCGCAATATGCCGCTTGACCTGCGTGTGGTCATCTTATTGGATTCAGACGACTTGGACATAGACCTATGGGTGACCGGTCCCGACAATGAATAAGCCTGCTATGGAAACAATCCGGCATATCGAAGCGGTGGCGTGTCGGATCATTTTCCCGGCGGCTATAGACCGGAGGAGTTTTCCCTAAGGCGCTTAAAATGGAAGGTGTTTGGTTCAAGTTCAATGCTACGGCTACCGCCAGCAGGTTTTGTCCGGACCAACACCCCTCATGGTGGGATTGACAACCGGTTTCGGTACATCGGCCAAGGGACGAATCGCTTAATCATTGCTTGTCATTCGCGAACGAGGTGGTAGCCATCACTAAATTCGAAATTGAAGCGGTGATGAAAGAAGTTGGCAGGCCCTATGAGACGAAATGAGACTTTATCGGCCCCTTATTCATGCGAGTCATCAAATCATAGCCAGCTGCCTTTTAGCCGCAGTCCATTCATTTTTCGGGGGTAGGCGTCTCGACCCTATCGGCACAGAGGGATCAGTGGCGCACCGCATAGGTAAGATTCTTGCAAATTTTTAACAGTGAATGCAAAAACTTAAGCTCTAAATCTTAATGGCGGGTTGGCCGAGATGAGCCCCGCAGAGCCCTAACGAGGCGAGGTCAATTCCACCACAAATCCGAGGAGCGTCAGGTCTTGATGGCCACGCACTTGATCTCCACCTGGGCCCCTCTGGGCAAAGCGCTCACCTGCACCACGGCCCGAGCCGGCTTATGCCCCGCAAAGGCATCTTCATAAATGGTGTTGAAGGTTTGAAATTTCCCGAGATCCGTGAGGAAGACGTCCACGGCGGCCACATCGCGCATCCCGTAGCCCGCGGCTTCAAGGACGGCACGGATGTTCCAAAGCGCCTGGCGAGCCTGCTCTTCGAAGCCGTCGCCGACCAGCTGTCCGGTTTCCGGGACCAAGGGAATCTGGCCGCTCACAAAAAGCCATGGACCTGCCTGGACCGCTTGGCTGTATGGGCCGATGGCGGCCGGGGCCTTGTCGGTGTGGACCACATCAAGAGCCATGATCGTCCTCCGTGGATGTGTTGACGAATGCCCTGGGAGTGCTCCCTTGTACCATCCGAAAAGACGGTTGCCAAGCCGCTCCCATGTCTTTAAGATGCCTTCTGAGGATTCTTTGGAATGTCGAAACGTTGAGTGACGCACAGACGGTAGGCGGCGGGGGACGCGTGGGTTCCTTTCCCGTAAAAAAAATCCTCATGTACAGTCACGACACCTTCGGTTTGGGCCACATCCGGCGCACCCTGGCCATCGCCCGAAGCTTGCGGAAAGTCCCCGCCACCGTGTTGATCCTCACAGGTTCCCCCCTTGTCGGCCGCTTCAATATCCCCCGAAGAGTGGATTTCGTTCGCGTCCCCGGAATGATCAAAGTGACCAACGAACAATACTTGCCCCTGTCGATGAAACTGGAGGCCACCGAAGTTCTGGAGATCCGAAAAAGCATTATCCTCAGCACGGCTCAGGCTTTTTGCCCCGATTTTTTTATCGTGGACAAGGCCCCTCTGGGTTTGAAACGCGAAGTCATGGATACCCTTCACTGGATGCGCGAGGCGCTCCCGAGGTGCACTACCATTCTGGGCTTAAGGGATATCATGGACGGGGCTGAGGCCACCGTGGAGGACTGGGAGAGCAAAGGGATTTACGGGGCCATGGAGACCCTGTACGACGAAATCTGGGTTTATGGCGACCGATCCTTTTACGACCCGGTCCGGGAGTACCGCATTCCGGAGACCGTGGCGCGCAAAATCACTTTCACCGGCTACATCCCGCGGCATGTGCCGTCCGCCTCGGATGTCAAAGGGGTTCGTGAGGAGCTGGGATTGGATGCCGGGGTCAAGATGGTCCTGATGACCACCGGGGGCGGCGGCGATGGATTTCCCGTGGTCAACACTTTCCTCAAAGCTTTTGAAGAGCATGCGCCGCCCCGAGACATGCGTGCGGTCATCGTCACCGGACCTTTCCTTTCCCCGATGCTCTTCAAGGAAGTGGCTCGCCGGTGCGAACTTTTGGGTTTTCACGTTTTCCGGTTTCATCGGTTCATGGAGGGACTCATCGGAGCCGCGGATGTCATCGTCAGTATGGGCGGGTACAACACGGTGTGCGAAATCATCAGCCAAAAAAAACCGTTTCTCATCATTCCCCGGACGGTTCCCCGGGAAGAGCAGCTCATCCGGGCGGAAGTTCTGTGCCGCCGTGGCTTCTGTGAATACCTCCACCCCGACCACCTCAGCCCCGCGGCCGTTTACCGCAAGGTTGTCCACCTCCTGGAAAACGGCATGGATATTTCGCAAAATGCCGTGGAATTTCCTTTCACGGCCCTGGAAGTCATTCGATCGCGCGTTTCGGGATGTGACAAGGGTTGCGGGGTGCAATGAGGCCGGAGAGCACGCGCGGGGTTGGGGAGAAGCGGGAATCGCCACGTCATGCCGGCCGCGGGGGATATTCCGCCGTAGGACGCCTTTCCGGCCTTGCGACGTCGAATCGGCGGTCGTCGGCCTTGGGTGGTGAACGCTCGGGAGCTCCCTTTCATCGCCTCGGGATGATCCTCAAGGGGTATCCCCGGATCTCCGAAAGCTTTATCATCCAAGAAGTCGAACTCTTGGAGTCCTTGGGCATCCCCATCGAGATCTATTCCCTGCGTCGCCCGAGGGAGTCTTTCAGTCATGGCCGCGTCCAGCGGATTCGAGCCCCCGTGACCTACCTTCCCGAATACGTGCTTCCCAATCTTTCCTCCCTCCTTGGGGCCAACCTCCGACTGTGGGCCCGGCTGGGGACCCGATACGTCCGGTGTTTTGAGGAAGCCGTGCGTCGGGCCGTGGGGCGTCGCTCTCCCGCCACAGTACGCCATTTCCTGCAAGGGGGCTATCTGGCGTGGCATCGGTTGATGGGACGTCCCGTGCGGCATCTTCACGCGCATTTCTGTCACACGCCCACATCGGTGGCCTATTGCGCTTCCCAACTGACGGGCCTGCCCTACAGCTTCACCGCCCATGCCAAGGATATCTACACGTCGGATGCCGACCAATTGCTGCGAAAAATGGCTCGAGCCCGGTTTGTGGTCACCTGCACGGACTACAACGCCCGCTATCTCCGATCTCTATGGAATGGAGCGTGCGGCCGCGGAGGCGCGGCCGTCCCCATCCACACCATCTATCATGGGATTGACCTCCGGTTTTTCACTTACGGCACGTCTCCTCCGCCTCCCCCGCCCTTCCGGGTCCTTTCGGTGGGTCGAATCGTGCCGAAGAAAGGCTACGATGACCTCCTGCGGGCGCTGAAAACCTTGGAGACGTCGGGGATTGATTTTCGTTTCGACCATATCGGGTCCGGGGAAGACGGCGAAAAGATCCGCGATGTGGCCCGTCGCCTCGGATTATGGAAGCGGGTCGTTTTCCATGGGACACTCCCGCACGAGAAGGTCCTGGATTTTTACCGGGCATCGCATGTGTTCGTCCTCGCCTGCAAAACGGCCCCCAATGGGGATCGGGACGGAATTCCCAACGTGCTGGTGGAAGCCATGGCGGTTGGCTTGCCGGTGGTGAGCACACGCCATTCGGCCATTCCGGAACTCATCGACGACGGGGTCACGGGGACTTTGGTCCCGCCGGGTTCCCCCGACGCTTTGGCCGGGGCGATCAAGAAGGTTCTGGAAGCCGGCTCGTCCCTCGACACCCAAAGACGCGCCGCACGAATGAAGGTGGAAACCCATTTCGACAACCGCCGTTGTATCCGAAACCTTTTTGACCTGTTACGGGAGGCTGTCGGCATTTCTTGAGAATCGCCTTTTATTGCCCCAATAAACCCCTAGGGCATCCCGAACCTTCCGGGGACCAGACCATCGCTCAGGGTCTTGTTCGCGCTCTGGGAGATCTCGGACATCCCTGCCGGGAAGTGAGCACTTTTCGAGCGCGATGGTTTTGGAGACAAAAAGGGGGATGGCGGCAGGCGATTCAAGGAGGTGTTCAGGCGCTGCGCCGGTGTGGAACATGGCGCCCGCACCTCTGGCTTACCTACCACACCTATTACAAGGCACCGGACGTCATCGGGCCGTGGCTGTCCCGTCTTTTGGATATCCCGTATGTGCTTTTTCAGCCCATGTACGGCACTCGGCGCCGGCGCGACCCCAAGACGCGTCCGGGGTTCTTTCTCAACCGATGGGCCTTGAGGCGCGCCGACCTGGCGGTATTCAACAATAGACGGGATCAGCCGGCCTTGGCGCGGGTCGTTTCCTCAACTCGGTTGGCTTATCTGGCTCCGGGCATTTTTCCGGAGATGTTTTCTCGGGACGACGCGGGCGGAAGGGCCGTCCGGCGCCGCTACGGCATCTCGGACGATGACTGGGTAGTGCTGACGGTGGCTCGGTTTCGTCCGGGGGTGAAATGGGAAAGCTTGCATTTTCTCTTTCAGGCCCTGGTGCAGCTGCGGGAAGTGGATGTGCCGTGGCGCCTCATGGTGGTTGGCGACGGTCCTTTGGAAGCCAAGGTTCGCCGAGCAGCCGCGGCATCTGTCGGCGGGCGTGTCGTGTTTGCCGGGCGCGTGGCCCGGGAGGATTTGGCTCCATGTTACAGCGCGGCGGATCTTTTCGCCTTTCCCGGTATCGGAGAATCCTTGGGGATGGTGTATTTGGAAGCCCAAGCGTGCGGCCTTCCGGTTGTGGCGCTGCGGGACGGAGGCGTGGATCAGGTGGTCGCCGACGCCGTCACCGGAGTGCTGATTCCCAATAGGGAACCAGCCCTGTACGGCGAGGCGATTTTGCGGTTGCTGAGGGATGAGCCGCGCCGACAGCACATGGGCCGGGAGGCTGAGCGGTTTGTCCGCAGGTACCGAAACTTTCACGTCCAGGCCCGGTATTTGGCCGGACTTTTGGAATGGCTCGTCAATAGAGCGTCGGGGAAGTTTTTTTCCTAAACACCTTGGGGCTTCTCTGTGCTCGTTTCTGGAGGCCATCTCATCCTTGAAAATGGAGCCACACCGGGATACTGGACCGGAAGAAGGTCGTTCCGGCTCGCAAATCGTCAAGATCCATTCCGAGGGTTCCGAAAAGTGGCTGACTCCCGCGGCCCCGCCTGGATAAGAGGCGAGAGCGGTGAAAAGAGGAAAATCCAGTTCCGCACAGAGCGACCAGGGACACAAAGGGTCCTACCCCGATGAAGATGGCTATCCTCTCTGACATTCACGGCAACCTGGAAGCACTTCGGGAAGTCCTGCGGGACCTTGAGGACACCCGGCCCGACCACACGGTGTGTCTCGGCGATGTCGTCGGCTACGGACCCGATCCCGAAGCCGTGGTGCGGCTGATCCAAGGTCATGGGATCTCAACAATTTTGGGGAATCACGAGTGGGCCTTGATCCATCCGGCCCATCTCGACTGGTTCAACCCTTCAGCTCGACTGTCCTTGCAAAGGACGGCAGAACTTCTCCCGCCCGAAATGGTCCGGCGCCTTGCGCAATGGCCGACGACGCTCCGTCTCGAGGGGGCTTTGTGTGTTCACGGATGTCCCCCCGATTCGGTGACCCGATATCTCTTTGAAGTGCCAAAGGAAGAGTTTTCCGTGCTTTTTTCCCTCTACGAAGAATCTCTCTGTTTTGTCGGGCACACGCACCAACTCCTCTGGGTGCGATGGGACGGAGCCACCGTCGTGAGCGGCCGGTTTCAGGAAGATGTCTTGGAGTTGGACCCCTCCGCGCGCTACATCATCAATGTGGGCAGTGTCGGCCAACCCCGCGATGGGGATAACCGGGCGAAGTACATCTTGTGGGATACTCTGGGCGGGACGATTCAGGTGCGACGCGTACCCTACGACATCGCAAAAACGGCGGAAAAGATCCTCGCTTTGGGTTTTCCCCGGATAAACGCTGATCGGCTGTGGTAGCCGAGGTTGTTGCACGTGATGGAGAGGAGCACGAGGTTCCGTGCGGTGGATCGGTCGTTATCAGGTGGTGGGGGCTCTGGGCCGAGGCGGTATGGGCCGGGTCTATCGGGTGTTGGATCCCGACACAGGCTCCCCTGTGGCCCTGAAAATTTTGGCCCCTCACCCGCACCTGGTCTCCACTCTCGGCGAAGCGCAGGCTCAAAAGCTCTTCCTTCTGGAAGCCGACGTCATGGAACGCCTGCGACACCCACACCTGGCCGCAATCATAGACAGGGGGGTGCACGACGGTCGGCCCTTTTTTGTCATGGAGTACCACTGTCGTCAGTTGGCGGAGCACATCGGGGAAAATGAGGTTCTCGAACGCCCCACCCGGCCTTTGCCCGCCCACGAAGCTTTTCGGCTGACCCGGGAGATCCTGCTCGGTCTTGGAGCCATGCACCGCATGGGGCTCGTCCATCGCGACGTCAAGCCCGCCAACGTGCTCCTGACAGACCACGACTCGGTGAAACTCATCGATTTCGGCTTATCCAAAATCCCGGGGATCTCGTTCCCGAAGGCGCGCCAACTCATTGTGGGCACGCCTTACTATGCCGCGCCGGAGCAAGAACGACATCCCGACGAGGCCACGGCGGCCTCGGACCTCTATAGCGTCGGGGTCATCGTGTTTCGCCTGTTGACGGGATCTCTCCCCTCACCGCTTGCCCTCACCTCGCTGCCGCATCCATTTGATGGATCTTCCTGGAAGGCGTTTTTCCGCAAGGCCTGCTCTGCCGATCCTACACGGCGCCATCAAACGGCCCAGGGAATGCTCCGAGCCTTGAGCTCGCTCGAGAGAGCCTTTGACGCGTCCCTGGACCGAGCGTGTCGCCTTTGGCAGGAAGAGATCCCCAAGGGGCGGGAACGCGTGGTGTGTCGCCATGTACCGACCAAAGTGCGCCGAAAGGACGCCCAGGACTTTTTCGATCTGGACCCGTTATGGCGCCCTCGTCGCGAGACGCTCAATGAGTGGATCCTCTTCGGGGAGGTGCTTCACGACAAGTCCACGGGCCTCTGGTGGCAACGTGACGGTTCCAGGGAGAGGCTGTCGTGGCATGAGGCGCAAAGGTACGTGCAGGAGCTCTGCCGAAACGGTTTTGGCCGTCGCACGGATTGGCGTCTTCCGACAGTTTCAGAACTTTCCACCCTTCTCAAGAGGCCTCGATATCCGGAGACATTTTGTTTGGAGCCCGTTTTTTCTCGACGGGTCCAGCGGTTTTGGTCGGCGGATCGATGCTCCTTTCGTTCGGCCTGGTATGCCAGCTCAGAACTGGGCTACATTGCGCTGCAGGATTTTTCCTGTCGAATGCACGTCAGGGCAGTGGCCGGGCCTGACGGGCCCAGCTGATGCCGAGGGGGGATCATGGGGGCACGCTGGGTGGATCGGTTGAGGGGTTTTCTTTTCGAGGCGGAGGATCGCCCCGCAGGCGCTCTTCTGGCCCGGATGCGTCCCGCGGGACGCTTGATCTATCTGAGCCTCTGGAAGTTCCACCGGGATTTTTGCTTCGATCGGGCAGCCAGCCTGGCTTTTGCCACCATTCTGTCGTTGATTCCGTTCGCGGTTCTCTTTTTCAGCTTTGTGGGGTTGTTGGGAGGCGGGGAACGGATCATCCACTTCGTGCAGCAAAAGATTCTTCCCGCTGTGGTCCCCGAATTTCACAACCAGGTCATGGGCTGGCTGAAAAGTTCCATTTCCCCGACGGTGTTCAAAGCCGGCCCGGCGGGCCTGATCAATTTAGCGGCGCTGCTGGGGCTCATCGTGGGAGCCCTCAACCTCTTGGTCACGGCGGAACGCGTTTTCAACACCATGTGGCGGGTGAAGGGTTCCCGCCATTACTTCCAAAAGGTCACCGCTTTCTGGGTGCTGTTGACTTCCAGTCCTTTTGTCATCCTGGCTTCCATGTGGATCGGCAATGTGCTGGTGCCCCAAGGGGGTGCCGTGGAATCCTTTCTTGCGCGCCATGTCGTGGTGCGGAGCCTCTACAACCTATGCGCTCCCGTTTTGGTGGAAACCATCTGCTTTGCCCTGCTCTACCTGTACTTGCCGTCCGCTCGGGTGCGCTTCCGCAATGCCGTCATCGCCGGGTTGTGTGCCGCCATCCTTTGGGAGCTTTCCAAGAAGGGCTTTTACCTTTACGTCATTCAAGCCGGCGGGGTGACCAACTTCTATCGAAAGCTGGCCACCGTACCTCTTTTTTTCATCTGGCTTTTTCTCACCTGGATCATCATCTTATGGGGCGGTCAGCTGAGTTATGCACTTCAGAACACCAAGGCTTTGATTTCGGAGCAGAACAAAGGGCAGGGGGCTCATCGTTTTTCCCAGGTTTTTCTGGGCCTTTTTCTGCTTTTTCGTGTCTACGAGAGCTTTCTCAAAGGACGTCCGACACCCGAACTGGCAGTGCTGGCCGACGAGGTGGGCGTACCCCAGGACGTGTTGTTGGACATTGCCGAGTTTCTTGTGGACCGCGGGATCCTGGTGGAAGACGCCCGTTTCGGGGTGCGCTTCACCCTTGGGCGCCATCCCAGGCTGATTGAGTTGGATCGGGTGGTGCGATGGCTCCATGAAAAGGAGTTCCCCGGAGAAATCCCCTTGATGGCGACAGGCCGGCCATTTGAATCTTCGGCGCCTCCAGGTTCTCTCAAACCCCGGAATCCGGCGTGGGGGCTGCTGGAGAGTGCCCTGCGTGGGTATCTTTCCCCGTTTGCCGGAAGAAACTTGGAAAACGCCTTGGGGGAGATGGGCGGGACTTGTGCGGAATCTGCAGGATTGGGCGGTCCGGAACGGACGGAGGAGCTCTGAAAAGATTCCCAGGGACACCGCCGTGAAACGGGCGGCGGTGGAGAAGGCTTTTTTCTTGCCAATCCCGTGCGGTTCCTGTGAAAATCCGTTCTGTGGAATGGGTTTGACGTCAGGATCGATCCATGTCTAAGGAATTCAGAACCATGAAAGAGTTTCCAACGAGGATTTCTCCCCACGCTCCCGCGGGGGGCGAAGAGACGGATGTGGGTGTTTTCGGCTCCCAGGACGAGGACGTTCCCGATCGGCTTTCGTGGTTCCGGCGTTGTCGCCGCGTGGTGGTGAAGGTGGGCAGCGCCGTGCTCACCACGCCCCGTGGCCTGGACCGTGTCGTCATCCATCGGCTTACGGATCAAATTGTCGAATTGAAGCACAAAGGCCATGAGGTGCTCGTTGTGTCCTCGGGAGCCGTGGCATCAGGGATGCGCAAGGTGGGTCTCAAAGAAAAACCGCGCACCATCCCTCAAAAGCAGGCAACGGCCGCCATCGGGCAAACCTTCCTCATGAACGCCTGGGAGGACGCCTTCGATAAGTTTGATCTTCTTACGGCCCAGATTCTGCTGACTCATGAGGATCTCGCCCATCGGCACCGCTATCTCAACGCCCGCAACACCTTGGAAACACTATTGGATTGGAACATCGTGCCGGTGGTCAACGAAAACGACACCGTTGTCGTCGAGGAGATTAAGTTCGGGGACAATGATCAGCTTTCGGCACTCATCGCCGGTTTGGTGGCCGCCGACCTCGTGGTGATCCTTACGGACACCGAAGGACTGTACGACTGCGATCCGAGAACCCATGCCGACGCCCGACTGATTCGGGTCGTGCACGGCTTCAGCCCGAAGCTTGTGGCCTGCGCGACGCCCGAACCCGGATCTGTAGGCACGGGCGGGATGTTGAGCAAGCTGCAGGCGGCGAAGAAGTGCCTGGCCTCCGGGATTCCAGTGGTCATTGGGCCGGGTCGGGAAAAGGATGTCCTGGTGCGGCTTTTTGACGGGGAGCCTTTGGGGACGCTGTTTCTTCCGAAGCGGCGCCTGTATCACGGCAAGAAGATCTGGCTGGCCAATCTGCCCAAGCCGGCCGGCGAATTGGTGTTGGATCCGGGCGCTGTGCGGGCCTTGCAAAAAGCCGGCAAATCTCTCCTGCCCATCGGGGTTCGGGAGGTGCGGGGCACTTTCGGGGTCGGGGCGGCGGTGCGCTGTGTGGACGAAACGGGGATGCTTGTGGGTGTGGGCTTGACCAATTACCGCTCGGGGGAAATTGAGCGGATCAAAGGACATCATACCGAAGATATCGAGATGATCTTGGGCTACAAGCATTCGGATGAGGTCATCCATCGGAACAACTTTGTCTTGGCGGAACCTGCCGGCGCCTCGGATTGAGCGGTCCGGGGGTGGCGCAGGACCCGCCCGGGCGGGGACACGATGTGGGTCGGCCGGGGGGCGCAGAAGCGGGCCTGGTCTCGGAGGAAAAGCCATGGATTACAGGGAAACGATGACAGCCATGGGCCGTAAGGCGCGGGAGGCGGCGCACCTTATGGGCAAGGCGGGCATGACGGTGAAGCAGCTCTTTTTGGAAAAGACGGCCGACAGAATTCTCGCCGAACGGGATCGCATCGCCCAGGCCAACGCCCGAGATATTACGGCAGCTGAGGAAAAAGGTCTTCCCAAGGCCAAGGTGGATCGATTGCGACTCACCGATAAGGTGATCCGGGAAATGACGGACGGCCTTCGGCAGGTGGCGCGGCTCCCGGATCCGGTGGGACAGGTGACGGGCCTGTGGACCCGACCCAACGGGTTGCGGGTGGGCCGCATGCGGATTCCCTTGGGCGTTGTGGGGATCATCTACGAATCCCGTCCCAACGTTACGGTGGATGCGGCGGGTTTGTGCATCAAGGCGGGAAACGCCGTGATCCTGAGGGGGGGCTCCGAAGCGTTCCATTCCAACCGATGCCTGGTGGAGATCCTCCGGGAAACCCTCGTGGAAACGGGCTTGCCCCAGGAGGCCGTCCAGGCGGTGGACACCACGGATCGGGAAGCCGTCTTGGAGCTTTTGCGACTGGAAGACTTCATTGACGTGATGATTCCCAGAGGGGGCGAAGAGCTCATTCGTTTTGTGGCGGAAAATGCTCGCATGCCGGTCCTGAAACACTACAAGGGGGTTTGCCACATCTACGTCGATGAACGCGTGGATATGGATATGGCCGAACGGGTGTGCCTGAACGCGAAGGTGCAACGGCCCGGTGTGTGCAACGCCATGGAGACACTGCTCGTCCACCAAAAGGTCGCTCCGGTGTTCTTGCCGCGCATGGCGCAAACCTTCCACCGCCATGGGGTGGAGCTGCGAGGATGCCCCGAGACGTGCCGCTTGGTGCCGGGCTGTCGGCCGGCTGCGGAAGAGGACTGGGGGGCGGAGTATCTGGACCTCATTTTGGCGGTCAAGGTGGTGGCTTCCATGGACGAGGCCATTGACCACATCACCCGATACGGGTCCAGCCATACGGAAGCCATCCTGACGGAAGATTTTGATCGGGCCATGCGTTTCGTTCAAGAGGTTCAATCGAGCCTGGTTTTGGTCAATGCCTCGACCCGCTTTAACGACGGGTATCAGTTGGGTTTGGGAGCCGAAATCGGGATTTCCACATCGCGTCTCCATGCTTTCGGACCCATGGGGGTGGAGGAATTGACGACGACCAAGTTCATTGCCTTCGGGACGGGGCAATTGCGCGAATAGGGGCAACGGTAACGGCATGAGGAGGTCATGAGCCGGGAAGGTCCGAGGCGCGTCGGAGTTTTGGGTGGTACCTTCAATCCGGTGCACATGGGCCATCTGCGCATGGCCGAGGAGGCCGTGGAGGCTTTGGATTTGGACCTATGCCTGTTTATTCCGGCATGGGTGCCTCCGCATAAACCTGATCCGAAGATCGCCCCTTACGAACATCGTCGGTGGATGCTCCAACAGGCCGTTGCCGGACATCCACGTTTTCGTGTATCGGATGTGGAAAGACGTTTGGAAGGGACCTCGTACACGGTGCGCACCCTTCGAGCTCTGGGGTGTGAGTTGCCGGCGGGAACCGAACTTTTTCTCCTGGTGGGGACCGACGCTTTTTTTGAGATGCCCACGTGGTGGCATTACCGGGAAATTTTCGCAAGGGCTTCGGTAACGGTACTGAATAGGCCCGGAGTGGTGCACGGGGATCCTCTGTCGTTTTTACATCAGCATGTGTCCGGAGACTATTCCCGGGAGGCCCCGCCGCTTCAAGGGGAAAACACCGCCGTGCGGGCAATTTATCGGTCGTTGACGTTACGGCCTGTGGTCTTTTTGGCCACCACCCTTCTGGACATTGCCTCATCGCGCCTCAGGGCCTTGACGGCCCGGGGAAAGTCCATTCGGTTTCTGGTCCCCGACGCCGTAATGGATTATATTAACGAAAACAGATTGTATCGATGAAGCTTTGTGGATAAAGCATTTTGGGAGGAAGAATGACCAATTCAGTCAACCGCGTCAAGAACACACGCCCGCTCATGGATCCGTTGACCAAGGCGCTGTCGTGCGCGAAGGAGGCGGATGATCGCAAAGCCCTGGATATCGTCCTTTTGGACGTCTCCAAGATCACCACTTTGGCGGATTACTTTCTCATCTGCAGCGGCCGGTCCAGCCGTCAGGTGCAAGGGATTGCGGATGGGGTCCAGACGCGCCTGAGGGAGCTGGGGGTGCGGCCGTTGGGGGTGGAAGGGGAAAGAGAAGGACATTGGATCCTCATGGACTACGGGGATGTGATCGTGCACATCTTCTATCAGCCCATCAGAGAACTCTACGATCTGGAGAGTCTTTGGTCAGACGGAACGGTTGTGCCCATCGAGAAGCATTTGTCCGTGCCGAGCGGGGAAAGGTCATGACCAACGTTGGCATGCGGCGCCTCGTCGTGGGGGTGATTGTCTGCCTGCTTCTGGGGGCCGGATTGACTCCGGCCTGGGCTTTGGATCTTGACGAAGAAAAAGAACTGGGCCGAAAGATGCTGCAAACGGTCCGGGAACATTTCCGTCTGATCGAAGATCCGGAGGTGGCCGGGTATGTCCAATCCATCGGGAAGCGGGTGGTGCGGGCCGCCGGACCCGTTCACTACGATTACGCCTTTTTCGTCATTGACGATGCCACTCCGAATGCTTTCGCCATTCCCGGGGGCTATGTTTTCGTTTTTCGGGGTCTTTTGGAGCTGATGGAGTCGGAAGCCGAATTGGCGAGCATCCTCGCCCACGAGTTGGCCCACGTGCAGTCCCGGCACATTCACAAGCAACTGGAAAAAGGCCGAATGCTGAGCATCGCCGCCATTGTGGGGACCTTGGCGGGCGCCTTTCTCGGTCTGGAAAGCGGTGCGGCTCAAGCGCTTGCCGTGGGGACCATGGCAGGTGTGCAGACCCTGCAGCTCAAATACAGCCGGGAAAACGAGGAGGAAGCCGACCGGTTGGGGTTTGCCTACCTGAAGTCGACCGGATACGACCCTCAGGCCATGGTGACGGTCATGCAGAAGATGCGCCGCATGAATTGGCAGAGCGATTCTCGGGTGCCGTCATACCTCATGACCCACCCGGCACTGGGGGAGCGGGTTGGTTATTTGGAGCAACTGGTGGCCCAGAAGGGATCTCAATCGTGGACGGGGCCGGCCCGGGATTCCGTAGGGGACTACCCTTTCATTCAAGCCATCCTTTTCAGCCGGCATGCGGATTTCGATGCGGCTCAAAGTCGTTTCAATGCGTGGTTGCAGGAACCTGCGCGCAAGGCAGCGGCTCTCTACGGGCTTGGGCGCTTGAACCTTCATAAAGGGCGCCTGGACGACGCCTTAGGTTTTCTGCGGCAAGCGGCCATGGCGGCGCCGCTTAGCCCTTTGGTTTTGAATAGCCTTGGTGAAGCCTATCATCGTCTTGGACAGCTCAATGAGGCGGAGAGGGCCCTGCGGTCGGCGCTGGCCATCGACGATGAATCTCCCATGGTTCATCTGCGGCTCGGCCAGCTGTATCAGGAACAGGAGCGGTGGCAGGACGCCCTGCAACACCTCAAGAGGGCGGAAGGACTGGCTCCGCTCAATGCTGAATTGGACTACCAGTTGGGGGTCGTGTACGGCCGCATGCAGGATCTGGGCCCCGCGCATTATTACCTCGCCCGCTATGCCATGCGGCGCGGTGAGGCCCAGCTCGTGGCGTTTCATTTGGAGAAGGCCAAGAATTACCTTTCTGCAACGGATGAGCGGCTCAAAGAACTGCAGCGGTGGTTGAAAGAGACGAGGAAGACCTCTCGAGGCTCATAATCCAACAACTTGACGGTTTTTGAAAAACAGTGTTACACATGCAACTTACACGTGAGGGGGCAAGGTTTTGGAAGAAACACGAATGGACCCAAGGTGCGGGCCTGGGGCGTCGAGGAGGCATCGATGAAAATCCTGGTCAGCGATAATCTATCCGAATCGGGGATAGAAAAACTCAAGGCCGTTCCCGGCTTTGAAGTGGAAGTGAACACCAGCCTGACCCATGAAGAGTTGTGCAGCGTCATCAAGGAATACGACGCGTTGGTCATCCGAAGCGCCACCAAAGTGACGCGGGAGGTCATTGAAGCCGCCGATAACTTGAAGGTCATCGGTCGGGCGGGGATTGGCTTGGACAATGTGGACATCGCCGCCGCCACCAAACGCGGCATTGTGGTCATGAACACCCCGGAAGGGAATGTGATCACCACCGCGGAACACACCATCGCCATGCTCATGGCCTTGACGCGAAACATTCCCCAAGCCAACAAATCCATGAAAGAAGGCAAGTGGGAAAAGAAGAAATTCCGGGGCAAGGAAGTCTTCAACAAGACCCTCGGGGTGGTGGGCATCGGCCGCATCGGTCGGGTCGTCGCGGATCGGGCCAAGGGATTGAAAATGAACGTCATCGCCTACGACCCCTACATCAATGAAGAAAGCATTCGTAAGCTCGGGGTCGAAGCGGTGAGCTTCGACGAGCTCCTCGCACGGGCGGATTACATCACGGTGCATACGCCCATGACCCAGGAGACCCGCAACCTCATCAACAAAGATGCCTTTAAAAAGATGAAGCCCGGGGTTTTCATCATCAACTGCGCCCGCGGGGGGATCGTCAACGAGCAGGACCTCTACGAGGCCGTTCAGGAAGGGATCGTGGCCGGAGCGGCATTGGATGTGTTCACCCAAGAACCGCCGAAGGACAACCCACTGCTGGAGCTGGACAAGGTTATTGCGACGCCGCATCTGGGAGCGTCCACCGAGGAAGCTCAGGAAAATGTGGCCTTGGCTGTGGCCGACCAAATCATCGATTATCTGTTGAACGGGACCATCCGAAACGCCGTGAACGCCCCGTCTATTGATGGAGAGATCCTGGCCACCATGCGCCCGTACTTGGAGCTGTCCGAGAAACTGGGCAGTCTGGTGCAACAGATCACGCCAGGGGCGCCCCAGCAGATTTCCATCGAATACGTGGGCGATGTGTGCCAGGTGAAAGACACCAAACCCCTCACCATTTCCGTTTTGAAGGGGATTTTGACTCCCATGCTGGGAGATCAGGTGAACTTCGTCAATGCCCCGGTGCACGCCAAAGAACGAGGGATTCGTGTCACCGAGAGTCTGCGCGCCGAGGCCGAGGATTTCACCAATCTGATCAGTATCTACATGAAGACATCCCAAGATGAAAATCTTGTGGCCGGAACCATTTTCGGCAAAAAGGACGTGCGACTGGTGCGCATCAACGACTTCCGTCTGGAAGCCGCCATGGAAGGGCATTTGCTCCTCATCTACAATATCGACACGCCGGGGACCATTGGGGCCATCGGGACCTGCCTTGGGCGCCATAACATCAACATCTCCATGATGGATGTGGGCCAAGTGTTGGAACGCGGGCAGAATATCATTCTGCTGCGCACGGATACCCCGGTGACCCCGGATGTGGTCAAGGAATTGCTGTCCTTGGAGAACGTGAACATCGTGCAGATCCTCGAACTCTAGCCGTGCGACGGAGGGCCTATGGAGGAGCAGGAAAAGAAAGGCTTTGTCGTCAGAGATCGGCGAAGGATCTCGCTGGACGAAGTGGAAACCCAAGAACCGGCAGAGGCGGAAAAAGCGGCGCCTAAAGAGGAGCCGATGGCGTCCGCAGCGTCTTCGGATCAAGAAAAGGCCAAGGCTGAGGCGGATGAGGCCGCCCGGAGGAGCCGCCCGGCCGGCGCGTATCCGCAAGTGACGTTCTCCACTTTTGTGTTTTCTCTGAGCTCTTCGGCTTTGGTCCATTTGGGCGAGGTGCCCGATCCGAACACGCAAAAGGTGGAAAAGGACCTTCCCTTGGCCAAGCAGATTATCGACACCCTGGCTATGCTCCAGGAAAAGACCAAGGGCAATTTGGACAAGGACGAAGACCAGTTGTTGCAAACGGTCCTTTATGATCTGCGGTTGCGTTTCGTCAGGCAAAGCGGCTCGTGATCCCTGTGCATGGGGGCCTGAAGATTTCGTCTTAAATTATTGAATCCTGCTTTGTTATAGGGGCACGGGATGCCGTGCCCCTGTGCTTTTGTGCATCCAACGTTCGAAGGGGCAACGGCGTCCGATGAGAACCACGGTCTGTGCCTACGGGAAGATCAATTTGTGGTTGGAGGTTTTACGAAAGCGCCCGGACGGATACCACGACCTGTCCACGTTGATGCTCCCTGTGGCCGTCTATGATCGCCTGGACGTCGAGGTTGTCCACAGGGGCATGAGGCTGGAGTGCCCACATCCTGAAGTGCCAAAGGACGATAGGAATCTCGTGTGGCGGGCCGCTGAAGCGTTTTTCCAAAGATCCGGATGGCGGATTGGATTGCACATCCGCCTCCAAAAGGGGATTCCGGTCGGGGCCGGCATGGGGGGCGGGAGCGCCGATGCGGCGGCTGTATTGACCTGCCTGAACCGGATCACGCCTCAGAGGCTTTCTTCCCAGGCGCTCCATGAGCTCGCTCGAAGTCTCGGCGCGGACGTGCCTTTCTTTCTGCTGGGAGCTCCGGCTTTGGCTGCGGGCATTGGAGACGTCCTGCAACCTGTTTCCGGCTTGCCCAAGTACCCTCTGGTGTTGATCAAGCCGCCCTTTGCCGTTTCCACGGCCTGGGCTTACGGGAGTTTGAAGTTGACAAGGGGAGGGAGTCACATTAAGATCGACACGCTGTTGGCCTGCCCTCACAACCCGGCGTCATGTTTGGAAAATGATTTGGAAGACGTGGTTGCGGAAAGGCACCCGGACATTATCGCCATTAAGGGCTGGCTGCGGCGCAATGGGGCCGTAGGGGCGCTCATGACGGGGAGTGGTCCTACGGTTTTTGGCATCTTTGAAACCGTGGGTCAGGCGGCTGCCGTGGCCGAAGAGGGTCGGCGGGTGTGGCCGACGTGGTGGTGTGCGGCGACCACCACACTCAATGAACCGGCAATCTCATCACGCCACTGAAGCCAAGCGTATTGGGGTGTCGCCAAGGGGAAAGGCACGGGTCTTTGGAACCCGCATTCGGAGGTTCGAATCCTCCCACCCCAGCCATCGGGTTCCGAGAAAAGCTTTGGGGCGGTGCCCAAGGCAGCCCTCGGGACGATAAACACAACCGCCCCGAGGGCAGGATAAATCGCTTGTCAGCGAACATACGGTGACGTCGCTGAGCCGGTTCATGAAGGCGGGCGCCTTAGGACAGGTCGGGAGAGGATGCACAGTCGGGTGAAAGTCTTTGCTGGATCTTCGAACCCGACACTGGCAGAGAGAGTATGCCGTTTTTTGGGCTTGTCCTTGGGGAAGGCTCTGGTGGCGCGTTTCTCCGACGGGGAGATTCGCGTGGAGATCGGCGAGAATGTCCGCGGGGTGGATGCATTTGTCATCCAGTCCACGTGCCGACCGGTGAACGACCATCTGATGGAGCTCCTTTTGATGGTCGACGCCCTGAGGAGAGCTTCGGCGGCGCGTATCAACGCGGTCATTCCGTATTACGGTTATGGGCGTAGAGATCAGAAAGACAAGCCGCGGGTGCCCATTACAGCCAAGATGGTGGCCAACCTGTTGAGTGCCGCGGGAGTGGACCGGGTGGTGTCCTGTTCCTTGCACGCCGGACAGATTCAAGGGTTTTTCCGGCTGCCTGTGGATGACGTCCCCGGGCACTGTTTTTTTATGGAAGAGGTCCAACGGTGTGTAGATCAGGACACCGTGGTGGTGGCGCCCGACGCTGCGGGCGTGGCACGAGCTCGGGTGTTGGCGGAAAAACTGAGGCTTCCTTTGGCCATTATTCACCAGGAGCGGGAAACCGGCCAAAAGGACCCGGTGGTGGTGGGTCAGGTCCGCGGGCGGTCGGTCATTATCTATGATGACATGGTCGATACGGCGACCAAAGTGTGTACGGCCGCGCAGGCGGTCATGGCTTATGGGGCGAGAGATGTCCGTGCTTTTTGCGTGCACGGAGTCCTTTCGGAAGGGGCCGTGGAGCGGCTCGACGCATCCCCTCTGCGGACTTTGGTGGTGACGGACACCATTCCTTTGGGGAACAGGGCAGCGCGGAGTCCCAAGGTGCAAACGGTCAGTGTGGGGCCTCTTTTGGCTCAGGTCATGCTTCATATCCATCGGGACGAATCGGTGAGCCGCCTTTTTCCGTAGCGGCCCGACCCGATACATTCTTTTCGTGTGGAGGCGATAGATGGCGATGTTGGAGTTGTCGGCGAAAGTTCGCACACAAACGGGAAAAGGTCCGGCGAGGCGGTTGCGTCAAGAAGAGTGGATCCCCGGAGTATGCTACGGGCCGAAGACGTCTCCTGTCCCTTTGAGCGTACCCCAGAACCAGCTGCTCAAGTGCTTGAAGGAGCTCGGGGAGGAAACCCGCTTAATCCCGCTGGTGGTGGATGACGGGGGAAAAAAGAAGACGAAGAAAGTGGTGATCCGGGAGGTTCAGTACCACCCGTACAAGCGGCGGGTCATGCACGTGGATTTCCACGAAGTGGCGCTCGATGAGCCTATGACGGTGGATGTTCCCGTAGAGGTTGTGGGCACGCCGGTGGGCGTCACCGATGGTGGGATCCTTAATCAAATCCGATACAGCCTGTCGGTGCGGTGCCTCCCGACGGACATTCCGGACAAGATCAGTGTGGACGTGAGCGGACTCCGGATGGGAGAATCGTTGCACATCGCCGATCTCAGAGGCAAGTATCCCTTTGAGATCTTGGACGATGACAGCTATACTGTGGTGACCGTGGCGGCTCCGGATTCGGAAAAAGCGGCGCAGGCGTCCGAATCGCCAACTGAAGGAGGAGAGGAGGTGACAAAGGCATAGGTGGTCGAGGGGGATTTCCGCCCAGAGGCTGAGAGTCGAGGGGTATCCGGGCTGGAGTGGATCAACGTGGTGGTCGGGCTGGGCAACCCCGGGCGTCGTTACGACGGCACGCGGCACAATGCGGGGTTTATGGTGGTGGAGGCCATAGCGGCACACTACGGGGTGAGTCTCCAGGAAAGGAAATTTCCAGCGCAGTGGGGAGAAGGCGTGGTGGAAGGCCGAAAGGTCCTGTTCATCAAGCCGACGACATACATGAATCGAAGCGGAGAGGCCGTCAAAGCCATGCTCCAGTATTTCAAACTCCCGCACAGCCGGATGTTGGTCATCCATGACGATCTGGATCTGCCGCTTGGTCGGGTCAAGATCGTGCGCAAAGGCAGTGCGGGGGGACATCGGGGTGTGGCGTCCATCATTGAGTGGGTGGGGGACAGCGGTTTCCCTCGTCTGAAATTGGGGATCGGCCGGCCTCGACGCGGGGAGCCGGTGGAAGCTTTTGTTTTGAGCCTGCCTCAGGAGGACGAGCTGGACCGTTTCGAACGCATGGTGTCCCACGGCGCCCTAGCGGCTCGGGTTATCTTGGAAAAGGGTGTGGACGCGGCCATGAACCTCTATAATCAGAGGGATGCAGCGGGGGGCGCGCCACCTCGGGCGGAAACGCGGGTGTAAAAAATTTTTTATCCTGTCAAGTTCAATTTTGCACAAGGTGAAGGAGGATGGGAGCATGCTCAACTACACGACCTATGCACCGATCTTTGGCGTGGCCGGCTTTCTATTGGCTTTTATGATCTTTATGTGGGTCAAGAAGCAACCGCCCGGCACGGAAAAGATGCAGGAACTTGAGGAAATGATTCACGTGGGTGCCATGGCTTTCCTCAAGACGGAGTATTCGGTCCTGCTCATCTTTATCGCCGTGGTGGCCGGTCTTCTCTATTTTGGCGTGAATCCGCAAACGGCCTACTGTTTCTTGGGCGGTGCAGCCTGCTCCATCATTGCCGGTTTTACGGGCATGACGGCGGCGACCCGCGGCAATTCCCGCACCGCATGGGCGGCCAATCAGTGGGGCCAGGCCAAGGCTTTGACCGTGTCCTATTTTTCGGGTTCGGTCATGGGGCTGTCCGTGGCCGGCCTCGGGCTCCTGGGCGTGGGTGTGGCGTACTATCTGTTCGGAAAAGATCCGGTGACCGCCAACTACATTAACGGTTTCGCCATGGGCGCCAGCTCCATCGCTCTTTTTGCTCGTATGGGCGGCGGCATCTACACCAAGGCGGCGGACGTGGGTGCCGACCTGGTGGGCAAAGTGGAAGCCGGGATTCCGGAAGACGACCCGCGCAACCCGGGCGTCATCGCGGATAACGTGGGGGACAACGTGGGCGACATCGCCGGCATGGGCGCCGACATTTTCGAGTCCTACGTGGGCGCCGTCATCGCCACCATCGCCATTGCCGCGACCATGCCTCAGGAAATGCTCCAGGGTGCGGACCGTTCCGCATACATGGCCATGCCGCTTTTGGTGGTCATGGGTGGGCTGATTTCCTCGGCCTTGGGTGTTTTCAGCTTGAAGGCCATGAGCGGCATGAATCCGCAGAGCGCGTTGCGGTACACGACCTTTGTGGCCGCTGTTGCCTTTGTGGGGATCACCTATTACATCAACAAAGCGCTTGGATTGCCGAGCGGTGTCTTCTACGCGGTGGTGAGTGGTCTCGTGGTGGGCATCATCATCGGGCTTCTCGCGGAATACTACACCTCCATGGCGCCGGTCCGAAAAATTGCCGGCCAGTCCGAAACCGGTCCGGCCACGGTGATCATCGCCGGTCTTGCCGTGGGTATGGAAAGTGTGGCTCTGCCGGTCATCGGCATCTGTGCGGCCACCTACATTGCCTACGTGACGGGCGGGATTTACGGCATCGGTATTTCGGCCGTCGGCATGCTGGCCACCGTGGGTGCCACTATGACGGTGGATGCTTATGGTCCCATTGCGGATAACGCCGGCGGTATTTCGGAAATGGCGGAGTTGGGTCCTGAAACCCGCGCCATCACGGACAGCCTGGACGCTTTGGGCAACACCACGGCTGCGATCGGCAAGGGCTTTGCCATCGGCGCGGCGGCCTTGACGGCGGTGGCTTTGTTCCAGGCCTACGCTCAGGCGGCTAAGCTTTCCACCATTGACATCACGGATCCCTATGTGACCATCGGGGCCTTGATCGGCGGCATCATCCCCTTTGTCGTGGCCGCTTTGACCATGACGGCCGTGGGCGACGCGGCGTTTGACATGGTGGAAGAAATTCGCCGCCAGTTCCGTGAAATTCCGGGCTTGATGGAAGGCAAGGCCAAGCCCGATCCGGCCCGGTGCGTGGCCATCGCCACCAAAGGGGCTATTCGCCGCATGATGCTCCCGGGTCTTGTGGGCGTGACGGTCCCCGTGGTCGTGGGCTTCCTCATCGGTCCCCAGGCTTTGGGTGGAACGCTTCTGGGCTGCACCATCTCCGGCGTCATGCTGGCTCTGTTCATGGCCAATGGCGGCGGGGCATGGGATAATGCCAAGAAGTACATTGAAAAGGGTCACTTCGGCGGCAAAGGTTCCGACAACCACAAAGCGGCCGTCGTGGGCGACACCGTGGGCGATCCGTTCAAGGATACTTCCGGCCCGACCATGAACATTCTGATCAAGCTGGTCTCGGTCATTTCGCTCGTTATCGCTCCGCTGCTCATCCGCTAAGCGACCACGCCTTGCCACCGAGAAGGGCCCCGGGGATGCCGGGGCCCTTTTCAACGCTGTTCCGGCGGTAAGGGTCATCGCGTCTGCTATCTCACCCGACCTCGGTTTGGTCTTTCCAGGACCTCCCCAAGGTGTTATTATTTTAAAACTTATTAGTTTCCAGCCCACTGCGGGTGGGTCGATGAGGTTAGACCGTCTGCCGAAAAGCGCTCGGCTTTGTCGGGAGACAGGGAGGTCAGGATGTTTAAGGTCGGGGATCTTGCCGTGTACCCAGCCCATGGCGTCGGCAAAATAGAAGCCATCGAAACCAAATCCATCGGCGGTCATTCCCAGGATTTCTACATCATGCGCATCTTGGAAAACGACATGAAAATCATGATCCCGGTGCGGAACGCGCATGTGGTGGGCTTACGCCGTCTGATCGATGTGGATGAGGTGCACAGAGTCTATGACATCCTGCGCCGCCGGGAGATTTCCGTCAACTCCACCACGTGGAATCGCCGTTATCGGGAGTACATGGAGAAGATCAAGACGGGCTCCATTTACGAACTGGCTGAGGTGCTTCGGGATCTGACGGTGCTGCAAAACGACAAGGAGTTGAGTTTCGGGGAACGCAAGATGCTGGAAACTGCTCGAGCGCTTCTGGTGACGGAGGTCGCCATGGCGAGGGGAGCCCAGGAAAGCCAGATTGCCTGTGAAATCGACGAAATCCTTCGATAGCCCGTCCCCTTTGGTCTCCGGCAACGGGGCGCACGGCACCCACCGTACCACCGGTTCGTTCCTCAGCGGATTGATCTTGTCTTAACGTATGGATCACAGAGGTTTTTTTTTGACTTTTCTTGAAGGGGGGTGAGATATGTGGCTTGGGCTGGACTTGTCATCAAGATTGTCCTGATCGTCGTCTGCAGCATTGGGGGATATTTGATTGCCGGCCAGATTGAGCGACTGGCCGTGTACGGGTGGGCCCCGTGGGCAGGGGTGGCCGTCGGGTTTTGCTTCGCTCTTTTGGCCATTTGGCTGGTGAAGACGGTCCGTCGTCTCCCCATCAAGGTCCTTCTTGGGGGCACGCTAGGACTGGTGATGGGGCTTCTGATCGTGAAATTGCTGAGTTTTGCCTTCATCGGTATTGAAAACACGACCATCCGCGTGGCGAGTTCCGTGGTCCTCGTCTGCATTTTCGGATACGTCGGCATGGTGGTGGGCAGCATCAAGATTGAAGAGTTGGGTTGGCCGAGTTGGCCTTTTTTCCAAAGAACTGGGGGGCGTGGAGCCTCACTGAAAATCCTGGATACCAGCGCCATCATTGACGGGCGGATTATTGACATCCTCGAAGCCGGCTTTTTGGAAGGGATTCTTGTCATCCCTGAATTTGTGCTCCAAGAATTGCAACATATTGCCGACAGCCCCGATCCGTCCCGGAAGCTGCGTGGCCGCAGGGGCTTGGATATGCTCAAGAAGCTTCAAGAAGACGAGTTGGCGGAGATTCGCATAGAGCGACAGGATTTTCCCCACCTCAACGACGTGGACGCCAAGCTCACGGCGCTTGCTGTACGACTTAACGCCTCTATTGTCACCAACGATTACAATCTTTCCAAGGTCGCCGAAGTCCAAGGAATCCCGGTGCTCAACATCAACCGCCTGGCCAACGCCTTGCGGCCGGTGGTCCTGCCGGGAGAAGTCCTACGGCTGCAGATCCTCAAGGAGGGGAAGGAAGAAGGGCAAGGCATTGCCTATTTGGAAGACGGCACCATGGTGGTGGTGGAGAATGCGGCCAAGATGCTGGGCCAGGAGGTGGAGGCTTCGGTGACGAGTATCCTCCAGACGACCGGAGGCCGAATGATCTTCACCACCCTGAAGCCCTCGGAATCGGGACGGCGGCACTAGTCGGACCATGCACAGCCTGTCCAAACCTTCGGAAATCTTCCACGTCCAGGCGCTGGATACAGGCCGACGCCTGGACGTTTTTTTGAGCGCTCGAGACCCCGAACGCTCCCGGTCCCAGTACAAGAAATGGATCGAAGCGGGACGTGTTCTTGTCAATGGGCACCCCGTCAAGCCCGCCTACGTGGTGCAGGAAGGGGATGAGATCGTCGTCCAGGTGGTGGCGCCCTCGGGGGATATGGAGGTGATCCCGGAACCCATACCCCTTGAGGTGCTCTATGAGGACAGCGAGATCATCGTGATTAACAAGCCCGCCGGACTGGTGGTCCACCCGGGAGCAGGGCATGATCGGGGCACCTTGGTCCATGGGCTTTTGTGGTATTGCGACCGCCTGGCGAGTCAAGGCGCGCCCCTGCGCCCCGGGATCGTGCATCGCCTGGACCAAGACACCTCCGGGGTTCTGGTGGTGGCCAAAAGCGACACGGCCTACCTGGATCTCATCGATCAATTCAAGCGCCATGAGGTGCGCAAGACCTACCTGGCCTTCGTCTACGGTAAATTTCCTCAGCCATCCGGGGAGATGCGCAGCCTCATCGGGCGCCACCCGACGGACCGAAAGAAAATGGCGGTGGTGGACCATTTGGGCAAAGAGGCCATCACCTTTTGGCGGGTGCGCCGGGTTTGGTTCGAGTGGATCTCGCTCCTCGAGGTGCGTATTCTCACCGGGCGCACGCACCAGATCCGCGTCCACTGTCACGCCATGGGCCGTCCGGTTGTTGGGGACGAGACATACGGAGGGGGATCCCGGCGGGCGCATCGCCTGCCTCACCCGGGCCTTCGATCGGCCGTCATCACGCATGCTCATCGCCCCATGCTCCACGCCTGGCATCTCGCTTTTGTTCACCCGCGCAATCGGCAGGTTCTTGAATTCACCGCGCCGCTTCCCGAAGATTTTCGTCGGCTTTGGGAGGCGTTGGATGAGACCCGCTTGTCCGCTTCGGGTGTGGACGGCGAAAAGTCATTGACAAGACCGCGGTGAATCGCTTTTGTAGCTTCATCAAAAAGCTCCGCGAAGGGAGAGAAGCATTTCATGGCTGAAAATCGACTGATCCACAGTTTCCAAAGGAACGCGCTGGAAGAGATCCGGGTGTCCCTGAGTGTTTTTCGCGGCAAGGAATACATTGACATCCGCATCTACTACAAAGGGGACGACGGCGAGTATCATCCGTCCAAGAAAGGCATCACCCTGTCTCCGGAACTTTTTCCCGACCTGAAAGAGGCTATGAAAAAACTGGAAGAAGCCCTTGAGGCGTAGATGCCCGCGACCCTCCACACCCGGCGAAGCCAATTTACATGGTGCCCCAAAGAGGAACGATTCATTCCCCTGTTGCGGTGCCTGACGTGCCGGCTGCCATGCCCTGCGTTGACATCGGCGGCCGAGGACGACCACGTGGCCCTCTGGGTGGCGGCAGGGAGAATTAAGGAGACCTACACCATGAAACCCAAGGCGCGACCTGAGGAACCGGACAAGGTAAGCTCGACGCGTTTCTTCGTCGTGGAGAACGGGACGGTGCGGGATCTTCCCCCGGAGGAGTATTGTCGGATCCCGGTTTATGAAACCGTGGGATGTTACGTCGTGGAACGACGTTTTGTGAAACCCGAAGAGAAGGCGGATCTCGTCTTCGAGGGAAAGAAACCGCCCAAGCAGACCATACCCGTCCTGGTGTCGCACAACGGCAGTGCAGTGGTGCTGGACTCATGGGAGGACCTGGAAGCGCATCCGGAGCGGCTCACCGACGTGAAAGAGGTCAAAATTGCTCGGGTTGTCAAACAGGTTTTTGTTCTGAAGCCTCTCTAGCCCATCCACTGTCCGATGGGACACGACGTGAAGCCGAACAGAACATTATAAGCCCAGGTAGGCTTCGCGCACTTTCGGATCCCTTTCCAGATCCCGGCTTGGCCCGTGCTGGATAATGCGCCCGCTTTCCAGCACATAGCAGTAATGGGCGATTCGCAGTGTTTGGCGCACGTTTTGTTCCACAATGAAAATGGTGAGTCCCATTGCATTGAGTTCCCTCACCACTCGAAAGACTTCGTGGACCAAGATCGGCGCCAAACCGAGGCTCGGTTCATCGAACATGAGGATGCTGGGGTCCTGCATGAGTCCTCGGCCGATGGCCAGCATCTGCTGTTCCCCGCCGGAAAGAGTTTCTGCAATCTGGTTTCGTCGTTCGGCAAGCCGGGGAAAGAGATCGTAGACCCGCTTCAGGTTCTGACGGCGTTTTTCCTTGGCGCGTTTCAAGTAGGCGCCTAGGAGGAGGTTTTCTTCCACGGTCATTTTGGGGAAGAGCTGGCGGCCTTCGGGGACCAGGGTGATGCCCAGAGCGACCACTTCATGGACCGGCATTCCGTCAATGCGCCGATTTTCGTATCGAATTTCACCTCGGCTGATGGGTATTAAGCCGCATAAGGCCTTCAGAGTGGTGGTCTTGCCGGCGCCGTTAGCGCCGATAAGGGCGACGATCTGCCGTTCTTGAACGTCGAAAGTGATGTCCCAGAGGGCCTGCACATCGCCGTAATGGGCTGAAACGGATTGGGCTCGAAGGATGTTCATGCGACGGATTCCCCTAGGTAGGCTTCGATCACCGCTGGATCTTCAGCGACTTCTCTCGGGCTGCCTTCGGCGATCTTTTGTCCATAATTCAGCACAACCACTCGATCGCTGATATTCATGATGACGCGCATGATGTGTTCGACGATGAGAATGGTCAGGCCGAGTTCCCGGAGACTAAGGATCAAATCCGCGGTGCGATCGGCTTCCTTAGGATTAAGGCCAGCGACAACTTCATCGAGCAACAACAGGGACGGCTCCAAGGCCAATGCTTTGCTGATTTCCAGCCTTTTTCTGCCAGCAAGCGTCAAGCTTGCAGCTACGTCCTGTGCTCGTTCGGCCAGTCCGGTAAACTCCAAGACCTGCCACGCATGTCGTTCCGCGTCTTTTCTTCTCGGGTACTTCGAAAGGGCCCCGACGACCACGTTTTCCAAGACCGTCAAACCCGTGAACGGTTTAACGATTTGGAAGGTCCGCCCAATGCCGAGCCTCGCAAGCCTATATGGGGGCATTCCTGTGATGTCATGGTTCTTAAAGAGCACGCGGCCTCGAGTGGGTCGATAAAAACCGCTAATGAGATTGAAAAGGGTGGTTTTGCCGGCGCCGTTGGGCCCGATCAATCCGACAATTTCTTGAGGTGCAATGGAAAAAGTCACGCCGTCGACGGCGTGCAGACCACCAAACGATTTACAAATCGAATCCACATGAAGCGTATTTTCAAGCATGGGAACTCTCCGGGCTTTCCTGTGGACTTCTCGGCTCAGAGGAAACTGGCGCGGGCTGCGCCCTTCTCGACAGGCGGCTTAAAATGGAACCCCACAAACCGTCTGGGAGGAACACAACGCTGAAGGCAATGAGAGCGCCAAGGATGACGAGATAAAGCACTTGATAGTCGGAGAGGTAAGCCCAAAAGTAAGTTTTAAGTGTGAAAAGGACGATGGCACCCAAAGCTGGCCCGATCAATGTGCCGAGTCCCCCGAAAACGGCCATGACCACAGCCTGGTCGGTGATGAGATCTCCAAGCGTCGAGGCCGGGTCGATATAAGTGATCCAGTATGCATAGATACCACCGATGATTCCGGCCGGAGACGCCGACAGCATGAAGGCTTGAACTTTGATTCGAGTGGGATTCAGGCCGAGCGCCATGGCGCCGTCTTCGTTTTCTCGGATGGCTTTCAGTTTGAGTCCGAAAGGGGCGAATTCCAGGAGGTACCAAAGAATAAAAAAAACCCCGGCCGTGACAAGCAGCATGGCATAAAAGAAAAACTGCGGGTGGAGATAAGGAGGGAGTCTCATGCCGTCAGGCCCACCAGTAATCCCGAGAACCAAGGCGATTTGTTGAACGGCCCGCGCTAACGCCCAGGTGGCGATCGCGAAATAGGCGCCTTTCAGGCGTAGAGTCGGGATTCCCGCGAAAAAGGCAGCTGCACCAGCCAACATGCCGCCGGCTGCGACTGCACCCGCAAACGGCCATCCCGCCTTAACCATGAGAATGGCTGTCGTATAAGCTCCGAGGCCGAAAAATGCACCGTGCCCAAAGTTCAGGTAGCCCGTGTATCCGGCCAGAACATCCCAGGTGACGGCCAGTCCAATCCACATGATGGCCTCCGTGAGAACCCTGAGGTAGAAGGTGTCATGGATGACCATAGGAACGGCGGCAAGGAAGAGGGTGAGCCCGAAGGCCCAGAGGACAGGCTTGCGGGGCATGGTTCAGACTCCCTTTCTAAAGAGCCCTTTGGGAGAAATGAGCAAGATCACGTAAAGCATGGCGAAAACAGCTAAAAGGGTATACGCCGGGCTGAGGTAGATGAGGAAGAAGGATTGGACGAAACCGAGCAGGAAAGCCGCCCATGGCACGCCAGCCAAATAGCCCATTCCTGCCAATACAACAACAAAGAAGGCAAACACTGTAAGGTCAGGGCCCATTTGAGCGCTAATGGAAAAGATGCATCCGAAGATGGTCCCTGTCATAGCACTGATGGCCACGTAGATGCCGTAGACGTGGGAGCTGATCCGTTTGGAATCAATCCCCATTAGGCCAGCTGATTCCTTGTGCTGGGCCAGGGCCTGGACAGCCAAACCGAAGTCCGTTTTCTTCAGCAGGTAGTGTAGCCCTCCGGTAATGGCCAAAGCGTAACACAGACCCGAAAAACGAATGAGCGGAACAGTTAGGAAAAAATCTCCGGACTGGAAAAACCATGAGCCTTTCGCTAAAACCGAGGGAATGGAACGGGAAAAGAAGCCGAAGCCCGTCAAAGCTAGACCTCGGAACATCAATGCCAAGCCGAAGGTGAACACGAGCCCCATCAAAACCGGATTGCCCCGTCGACCACTGAGGACGCGATGGATCAGGGGCTGTATCCAAAAGCCAATGCAATAAAAGACCAAGAAAATAAGGGGCAAAACGAGAAAAGGTTCCCAACCGAACCACTGGTTCAGATAGTAGCCCATGAAGGCTCCTAGCATGATCCATTCTCCGACGGCAAAATCAATGATGTGCATGACGCCGTAGGAAAGGGAAAAGCCTATGGCGATAGTGATATAAATGCCGCCGATGAGGAGTCCGTCCGCGATAGCCTGAGGTAAAAGCAACATGATGCGATGACTCCGGGGTCAGTGTGTTAATCCGGGGTCCATCCCGGAATTCCCAAAAGCTAAGAGCGGAGCTTCATTATGTGCCCGTATGCCTCCGATAACCCCTGATGTCATGGTGGAGCCTTTGGAGGGAGGGGCGCGGGGTGCCCCTCAAGAGCGGGAAAAAGAAACCGCCTATTGACGTTGGATACCGTCACGCCGGAGACTTAGCGTTCTTTCCAGGGTTTCAGAGGATAGATGGCCGCGCTCTCGGCGTATTCCTTCGGGCCCACGATCTTGACGTGGCCTTGCTGGATCTGAATCGTTAACGGGGTCAGACCGACGTTGGCATGATAAAATTCCCCTTCATCGGCGAAATTGATTTTTCCGTAGAACGTGTCGAGATCCAATTGTTCCAAGGCCTGCACCAGCTCTTCCCGCTCTTGTTCAGAGAGGGGCGGAGTGGCTTTAATCTTCTGGATTGCCGCTTGAAAGGCAAGTCCTGCCGCCGATGAGCCAGCTTGGGTGTAATCCGCGGGGACATTGAAGGCTTTCAGAGCCGCGTCAGCATATGTCCGGGCATCCGCCCACAGCACGGTGCCGTGCGTTTTAAGATTTCCGGTCCACACGGCGCCTCCGAAAACCCCTTCAGCATCTTTGCCTAACGCCTCGACAAAGGCAGGCTCGGTGACCCCATAATGCATTAACAGGGCTTTCGGAGTGTAGTCGATCTGGCGTAGGGCCTTTACCAAGTTTATCAGTTCTTCATCGTGACCGCCGAAGGCAATAAGATCCGGACGTGTCGCTTTGGCAACGGACATGTATGGCGTAAGATCTTGACCGGCAGGGACAATGTCAAATTTCAAAACCTTGATGCCGCGGGTTTCAGCTGATGCTTTAAAAGCTTCCGCGGTGGCTTTGGAAAAGGCGTCGTTGGATCCAAGAATGATGGCCGTCTTGGGGGCAGGATCCAAGCGAGAAAGGGTTTCGATGGGAATGGAGCCCGTGTAGTTGACCGGCGGGATCGTGCCGAAAGTGTAGCGGAACTTCTGGCGCCAAATAAGAGGTGATTCGGCGGACCCGGTTATCATGGGAATGCGGTATTTTTCCAGTACAGGTGCGCAGGCTAAGGTTACCCCAGAAGAGTACGGGCCTAGAACGAAATCCACTTTTTCTTGGGTGGCGAGCCGCTCCGCGGCTGACGCTCCGACTGCGGGTTCTGACTGGGCATCGGCGTAAAAGAGCTTCACGGGGTATTTCTTTCCGTCGATTTCTATTCCGCCTTGCTCATTCACGGTTTGGGCCCATAGGTCGTAGCCCCTTTTCGTGACATTGCCTCCGGTGGCCAAATCCCCGGAAAGGGATGTGATAACCCCGATTTTGAAGTAGTCCCGCGTTTCATCGGCGTCGGCGGTGCCGATGAATATTGAAATGAGGACAAGACAACACAATGCGACCTTCTTCATGGAGCACCTCCTGTACCATCAAGGGTGATCGTAATACACGGTGCATCTCCCGTACCACATGCGCGTGATGCTCTTGCAACACTCATACCGGAAAAAAACACCTTACCGCACCGTGTTTTCTGCCCCAGCTAAGGCTTGCCCGCTAGTGCTCGAATGCCGTGTTATGCTCTAGAGCATACCATTGTTCGGCCCACCGTGAGAGTTAGCGTTCAGGCTATACTTTTTAATCTTTCGAGACACGGTGGATTGGTTGATCCCTAGCTTTTGAGCGACCGCCCATTGGGTACCATATGTTTCCAACGCCTTGGCAAGGATCCGGCGTTCGGCGGCTTCCAGAAGTTTTCTAAAAGAGGTGCCCTCCAGAGGAACATCTTTGTCGTCTTCTCGAAGGATGGTATGCGCTGTGACGTTCTGTGGGAGATCCTCCAAACCTATGGGGTTGTTCTCACACATGACCGCGAGACGCTCACACAGGTTAACCAGTTCCCGGACATTGCCCGGATAGTCATAGGTGACGAGCACATCCGCGGCTGCTCGGCTCAAACGAAGGGCTGGTTTTTGCAACTTGCTACAAAAGTGTTCCAGATAATGCTGGAGCATCGGAAAAATGCATTCGCGCCGTTCCCTCAAAGGAGGGATCCATAACGGGATGACGTTCAGGCGATAAAAGAGATCCTTTCGGAACTCGCCTTTTTGGACCATAGAAGCCAAGTCTCGATTTGTGGCCGCCAAAATGCGCACATCCAATTTACGGCTCGCCGTGCCGCCCACGCGGGTGATTCGCCCATCTTCCAGGAAACGAAGGAGTTTCACTTGGGAAGTCAAAGGCAGCTCGGAGACCTCATCCAGGAGGAGCGTTCCTCCGTCAGCAAGCTCGAAATAGCCCGGCTTCCCGGTTTGCTTCGCCCCAGTAAAGGCACCACGCTCGTAGCCGAAGAGTTCCGCTTCTATGAGTGTTTCTGGGATGGCCCCGCAGTTGATGCGGATCATGGGATTTTGGGATCGGTGAGAGAACTTGTGGATGATATCGGCGATAAGGCCTTTCCCCACACCGGACTCGCCGTGGACGAGGACGGTTGAGTCCACAGCGCTCACTTTGAAAGCTTGGTGGATCACGTTGACCATAGCGGGGCTACGTGCAATGATTTGATGTTCTCGAAGATGGGCCAATTGCATATCCAGGATTTGGTGCTTGTATTGGTCTTTGAGGGCTTTTTCCTGTTCTAGGCTTTTGTAGAGGGCATCGATTTCTGTAATGTCGCGTTCGTTGACAACGATCAGGGACAAACGTCCGTGCTCGTCAAAAACAGGGCTTCCGGTGAGCATGAGTTTCCGCCCGCCTCGGGTGTTTTGCAGGAGGTTGACCACACGCTTTGTTTGGATCACCTCAAGCGTGGCGGAGCGGTCTATCAGCCCTTCTTCAACCAGTTCTCTCATGTTCCTTCCCACCACGTCTTGGGCTTTCAGGGCGTTCAACCGTTCTGAGGCGCGGTTGATTCGAAGCACCGTTCCTTGAGCGTCGCAAATCCACAATCCGTCGTAAGAAGAGTCGATGATGGCATCTAGTTCGCGGGAAAGGTTTTGAAAGGACAGTAAGGCCCTGGTGACTTCGTCTAACTGGAGACTATTCACAAAATGGCATAGGACCCCGGGACCAAAAGGCGCACTGTCCATAGGACTGATGCGGACCATGTAGCGGTTTTCTTGAGTGTCTTGGATAAACCCGAATCGCACTGCACCGTCACTAAGGGTGCGAGAAGCTTCCTTCCAAACGCTGGGAAAGGCGATGTTCAGGCTGTTTCCCGGCGAAAGTCCAAGAAATTCCCGGCCAGCTCGATTGACGAAGGTGATAATCCCCGTGGCTTGGGCCACAAGAAGGGGGTGCCCCAGTGCATCGAGAAGTTGCAGACCGGGGTCATTCGCGGCCCGCGCACCCTCGGGCGGCTTGCGAAAAGACTTTTGGCGTTCTTTGGCCAATCTTGGCATCCTAATCTACTCTCCCATAAGCGAGTCCATGCGTGCCTTCGTTTTGAATCCTACACGAGCCAGGTGATGCCTTTACGCATAGCCTATGCGCTGTGGCATCGTCAACATTGACACAGCGGTACTTTTCCGTCGTCGGCTAGCGTTCCCGAGGCGTTTTCGATAGAAATTCGGGCTTCATCAGGACGTCGATGATAACAAGAAGATCCGCGACGGGGCGAACACAGCTCTTCATTTGGTATGCTCCTTGTTACTTGAAAACACCTGTGTACGTTATCCAAAGCGGGATCCTCCCTGGAGAAAGGAGTTTGAGAATGAGCGACAATTCACGGGCTTTGCTGGAGAGAAGAAACCGCAGCGTCCCCCAAGGGCCTTTCAACGTGACAACAGCTTTCATCAGAGAAGCTCGAGGAGCCGCTTTGATCGATGTCGACGGCAGGGAGTTAATTGACTTCGCTGGCGGCATCGGTGTGATGAACGTGGGGCATTCCCATCCCAAGGTTGTGGCGGCGCTGAAGGACCAGGCAGGGAAATTCACTCACACCTGTTTCCACGTTGCCATGTACGAACCCTACGTGGAGCTTGCCGAAAGGTTGAATACTTTGGCGCCCGGAGATTTCGACAAAATGACGCTGTTTGCCAATAGCGGGGCCGAGGCGGTGGAAAACGCGGTAAAAATTGCCCGTTATGTCACCCAGAGGCCGGCGGTCATCTGCTTCGAGAACGGCTTCCATGGGCGAACGCTCTTGACCATGACCCTGACCAGCAAGATCAAGCCCTACAAACTGGGGTTCGGACCTTTTGCACCTGAGGTTTATCGCATCCCTTTTGCCTACTGCTACCGGTGTCCGTTTAATTTGACGTATCCGGGATGCGAGGTGGCCTGTGCGGATTATCTTGAAGAGTTTTTCATTTCCTATGTAGCGGCGGAATGCACCGCGGCGGTCATCGCCGAGCCCATTCAGGGAGAAGGGGGTTTCGTCACGCCGCCCCCGGAATACTTCAAGAAGATCCATGGTATTTGTCAGAAGTATGGGATTTTGCTCATTATAGATGAAGTCCAATCGGCCATGGGGCGCACAGGAAAGCTGTTTGCCATCGAACATTGGGGTATCGTTCCCGACCTGATGACTTTGGCCAAAAGTTTGGCGGCGGGCATGCCGCTTAGCGCCGTCGTCGGGCGCGCCGACCTCATGAATAAACCTCATGTCGGAGGCTTGGGAGGCACGTACGGAGGCAATCCCTTGGCCTGTCGGGCTGCTTTGGCCGTGCTGGAGATCCTCTTGGATGACGGACTACTCAAAACGGCAGAGACCCTTGGGGAGAAAGTGCGGGCCGCTTTTGCCCAGCTGCAGCAGTCTTTCGAAATTATTGGGGATGTCAGGGGAAAAGGTCCGATGCTCGCCTTGGAACTGGTGCGGGATCGCGAAACCAAAGAACCGGCCACGGATGAAGCCAAAAGACTGGTCAATCTTTGTTACCAAAAAGGCCTTGTATTGCTCTCTTGTGGCAATTTTGGCAATGTGATCCGAACATTGATGCCTTTGGTGATCACTGACGAACAACTGGATCGGGGCATGGCCATCTTGGAGGAATCTCTGAAGGAAGTGTCTCGGTGAAGGCCCGTGAGGACTGTTGACGATGTCCTGTTTTCCCGGAGAGTGGAGGTTGCCTTGACACCGCCCAGGGCCTTCACATCCAGGAAAGTCAGGTTTTGTGGGCTCCAAGACGGCCGCAAAGAGTGTCCACACGACGAGAGGGGGGCATATGAAGGGGTTTTTCGGGCGATATCTGGTGATTGACGTCGGGGCCCGTCGCTGGAACGCGGTCCCGCTGGACGATACTCTTCTCCGCCGCACCTTGGGGGGAAAGGGGCTGGCCACACAACTGCTTCTTCAGAGAACGCCCGCGGGGGTCGATCCGTTATCGCCGGAAAATTGCCTGATCTTTGCCCTCGGTCCGGCTGTGGATACGCCAATCTATGGATCGTGCCGCCACGGCGTCTATTCCAAATCTCCCCTGACGGGATTCTACGGGGAATCCTACTCCGGAGGCAAAGCGGCCATTCCCATGAGTCGCACGGGCTATGACGCCATTGTCATCGAAGGAGCGTCCTCGACCCCTGTGTGGCTTGAAGTGACCGAGTCAGAAGTCCGTTTCCACGACGCCTCGGACTTATGGGGAAAAGAGACCTTCGAGACAGAAGATGCGGTACTGGATCGAGCCGCGAGCGACCAAGCCGGTGCTGTCGTCATCGGCCCTGCGGGGGAGAACTTGGTCCGCTACGCGCTTATGGAAAACGACTATTGGCGGTCGGCCGGCCGCTGCGGCATGGGGGCCGTCCTTGGGTCCAAAAAAATCAAAGCCGTAGTGTTTCACGGCGGCATCTCCCGACCGGTGGCCGACGAAGAAGGCATCAAAGCCTACGCCAAGGAAACAGTCACAAAGTTCAAGGATCATAAGGCCACCCAGGCTTACCGCACCCACGGCACCCCCATGATGGTCGCCCTCTTAAACACGGTCGGCGGTTTCCCGACGCGCTACTGGTCCAAGGGCACTTTTGAGCACTGGCGAAAGATCAGTGCGGAAATCCTTGTCGATCGATTTGGGGCGAGACCGAAGGCGTGCCGCACGTGCTTTATGGGATGCGGAAAATATATGGAAATCCAAGAGGGACGTCACAAAGGTCTGAAGATTGAAGGCCCTGAATATGAAACCATCTATGCTTTCGGGGGGTTATGCGAAATCGGCGCCCTTGACGAAATCGCCCACCTCAACGATCTCTGCGATCGGTTGGGGGTGGACACCATCACGGCGGGTAACATGGCAGCTTTTGCCATCGAAGCATCTCGACGGGGGAAGATCCGGGAACGACTCGACTACGGCGACGTGGACGGTATCGCCGAACTGATCGAAAAAGTTGCAAAACGGGATGGTATTGGGGATCTGCTCGCCCAAGGCATTCGGACAGCGGCTGCGGAGCTGGGTCTGGAGGATCTGGCCGTGCATGTCAAGGGTCTGGAGCCCGCGGGTTATGACCCTCGAGCCCTGAAAGGCATGGGGCTGGCCTATGCGGTGAGCGGGCGCGGTGCTTGTCATTTGCGGTCCACCTTTTACAAAGCCGAACTGGCAGGGTTGATCGATCCCAAACAGATTGAGGGCAAAGCCGAACTGTTTCTGGATTTTGAGGACCGGTGCACCCTGTTTGACTGCCTTATCCTGTGCCGGTTTTACAGAGATTTTTATCCGTGGGAAGAGCTTGCCAAAATTGTTGCATTGACCACAGGGGAACGTGTGGAAAAAGTCGACCTCCAAAGGATTGCATCCTTCGTGGTCGATAGCACCCGGTGGTTTAACCTGCGGGAAGGGCTCACTGCTGCAGACGATCGCCTTCCCCGGAGGCTGCTCGAGGAGCCCTTGGAAGATGGCCGTCGCCTGACCGCCGAAGAGATCAACCGGCTTGTCCAAGACTATTACCGCCTTCGAGGATGGAACCCTCTAGGGGTGCCACCCTCGTCTTCCGGACAAATCGTCCCTTGAGCTTTCACCCGTGAATCCGCAGGATTTGGGAGATCCTATGGTCAAGGGGCATGCGCAGCAGGAGGCACTGAGGAACAGGTCATGACCCGAAACAGCACGCGACCTTTCAAGATTCTCGTGGGCTACGATGGGACGAGAACGGCCAAAGAAGCTTTGGACGTCGCTTTGTTCCATGCCCGACATTTTCAGGCCGAGGTGGATGTGGCCTGGTCCCTTCATGGGGGGCAAGCCACCTCTCAAGAAGAAATCGACGGCGCATGGGATGGCTTGCAGCATGCGGAGACTCTTTTTCGCGAAGCGGGCATTCCATGCCGAACTCACCTCTTGATCCGAGGATTTTCCCCGGGTGAAGACTTGGTGCGATTCGCCGAGGAGCAGGGCGTCCACGAAATCATTATCGGGGTCCGACGCCGGTCTCAAGTAGGAAAACTCATCTTCGGATCCACCGCACGGTTTGTGATTCTCAACGCTCCCTGCCCGGTGGTGAGCGTAAAGTGACAGAAGGGGAATGCGTCCAGAAACACCTTTTGTCTTTTAAGTCGGTTTATTGCCCCAAGACGGTGCCGTGGTCACGTTGGCAATGACCACGATTTGACTAAAAGGGCTCACCGCTGCTGGTTATTTCGAAAAGCCTGGGATCAACCTCCACGGACGAACCTGCTCCAAAGTGAACTCCACTCCGACTGGGTCGCGGCCAATTCCTTATTGCTTTTTCCGTCACGGGGCGAAGCCCGCCGGTTTTTGCTGCGCCTGATCCTACAGTTAACGGCATCGTGCCTCGGTGAATGGTCCGTTGTCTTCACGGGGGGCGATGCCGGATTTTATTTCTCTTTCGGCCGAAGTCGCCGTGGGATCTTCAGATCGGAGAGGCTGTGGAGTCACAGAGGATCTAGGTATACCCGGACCATCCGCTGTTGAATGGCCGAGGGGACCTGTGTTTGGAGACCAAGCCTTCAAGGTGTTATATCCATGTCAGGATGCGCATGACCGCCGATCGACATGGGCAGGCCGAGCATCTTTCCACGCTCAGATGATTCGAAATGGTCGGTCTCGAAATGGAATCGCAATCTTGGGAGATACGACATGCCAAGCTTGAAAGCATTCCTCTCCAACTTGTCTGTCCCTATGCCCTGGACGACCAAGATTCGCCTTTGGTTACGAAACAACTGGATTAAGCTCAAGACGGGCAAGAGCTGCTGCGGGCATCATGGCGAGCCGGGTTGTTGAGAAAGCCGGAAATGATCTCCCGGGTCGGAGATCTATGGAAAAGCACAGTGATTCCTTGCCCGGGGCATCGGACGTGCCCCGGGTGGATCCCATCCGAGGAAGCTGCATAATCCTGCACATCTTTTCAGGTTTCGGAAATGGGGAAAAACCAGAGGGGAAGCGTGGCGGAGCGTATGGCGATTGGGCATGGCCCGACCCCCGTTTGTGAGGGTCGGGCACGCGGTTAGCTCCGGCGTAGGAGGAACCTCTGGATCTTTCCACTGGGGGTTTTGGGGAGCTGGGCCACGAACTCGATTTCACGCGGCGCTTGATGAGCCGCCAGGTGCTTTTTGACGAAGGCTTTCAGTTCCTCGGCCAGTGTCTCGCTCGCAGTGGCACCGGGTTTTAATGCCACGTAGGCTTTAATGGCTTCCCCGCGCAGTTCGTCCGGTTTGCCGACCACTGCGGCTTCAGCCACATCAGGATGCTTCATCAGGGCGCTTTCGACTTCAAAAGGTCCGATCCTATAGCCGGCAGACAGGATGATGTCATCCGATCGCCCGCTAAAGTAAAAATAGCCCTCCTCATCCATGCTGACCGTGTCCCCGGCCGCGCAGTATCTGCCGCCGCCCAAGAACTTTTCTTGCGTTCTTTTGGGGTCTTTCCAATATCCACGAAACCAAAACAAGGGAGAGTTTTCCACGTCCACGGCAAACATGCCTTCTTGTCCCGGGCCCGCCTCTTGGCCTTGATCGTCCAGCACGACCATGCGAAAACCTGGCATGGATTGGCCCATGGAGCCCTTTTTGATCGGCCGTTTCAAGTCGGACCGGTGATGATTGTTAGCAACCATCCCCAATTCGGTTTGTCCGAAATGATCGTGTATGGGAATGCCCCAGATTTTCTCGCTCCAATCGATGACTTCTGGGTTGAGCGGCTCGCCTGCACTGGAAGCAACTCTCAGCTGAACGGGATACTGTTTCGCCAGCTTATCTCCCCCCGCTTTGAGGGCCCGATAAGCCGTCGGGGCTGATGCAAAATTGGTCACCTGGTATTTGCTCAGTATCCGATAGACATTGGCGGGGTTGAAAGGCGCATTGAAAAACAGGGTGGATTTACCCACGAGCAGGGGCCCGACCAGGTTGTAATACAGTCCGTAAGCCCATCCGGGATCAGCCATATTCCAGTACATGTCGTCTTCACGAATGTCCAGCCCGAACTCCATGTAGGCCTGAAAGGATGCCAGCGCTTTCACGGGCACCTCCACACCTTTGGGGCTCCCGGTCGTGCCCGAGGTGTAGAGCATGATCATCATGTCGTTCCCGTCTACAGGTGTGGGATGGACAATCGGCTGAGCTCGCTCCAGTTCGTGCCAGAAACTGTGGTCACCCTTTTCGATTCCTCTCCCCTTCTCATCAGCGATGGTGATCACCTCCAACCGGCCCGCGGCGTAACTTGAGGTCTCATTCAGTTTGGGCCGATGCATGGCATTCGTGATGATCACCCGGGTGGTGCTGTCACCGATGCGGTAATCGATGGCATCAGGGCCGAATGCCGTGAAAAGCGGAACATACACAGCCCCCAAACGCCAGACGGCAAGAGTGGTGATAAACAATTCCGGCGTCTTGGGAAGGAGAGCTGCCACCCGATCCCCCTTTTTAACACCGAGGGAACTCAGGAATCCGGCCATTCTGGAGGAAAGCTCCTGAAATTCCTTGAAAGTCCATTTTGATGCCTGTCCTTGTTCATCCTCGTAGAACAGTGCAATTTTTTCGGGGATCCGAGCGTGCCGATCACAGAGGAAATGGGCTGCGGAAAGCCCGACTCCACCGTACTCTTCCATCCATGAGTGAATTGCCTCGTGTGGGTTCATGTTCGTCATGGCCATCGGGGAGCTCCTTGTCTTTGAAAGGGATGGAAACTGCACTAAATCCACAACCACCGAATATGGGCGAGTGTCGTTCCAAAAATACAGGGAGTCAACGGTTTCCAAAATATGGAAACAAAACTTTGCCCGAGTGCTGCATCCTGTAAGAGTGGTCGTCACCGCACTCCAGAACATCTGTGCTCGGCTCCACCGGCATGAGGCCATGCCCAGCGTTTTCCCAGCTTCTTGGAAGCTATCTAGAAAGCAAGATGAACGCCTTCTCTTCCGGGATAAGGGGAAACGCTCCATGGGAGCGGTGGAACGACCACGGGCGAAAGACCAGAACGGGTGAACCACGGCCTGCTATATCGGACGATGGAAGTGGGGGGCGTTTGGGGACCATCAAAAAAATCAAAAACCGCACGCCCCTTGGGCTGCGGTCATTTTCTGGTGCCGAAGCGGGGACTCGAACCCCGACAGGCCTATTGCCCACTAGATCCTGAATCTAGCGCGTCTACCAATTCCGCCACTTCGGCATTATCATTCAAAAAAGGCGTTGCCTTGGAAGCGCGGATAAACTATGGTAAAAGCCTTCAGCTGTCAAGGGCAATTTGTGGTGAAACCGGAGGTTCGCAGGGTAGCGATGAAGGTGATTCGGAGCTTGGAAGAGATTCAAAAGCCCCTCGTGAAACCCGTGATGACCATCGGCAACTTCGACGGAGTTCATCGCGGTCATAAAGTCTTGTTTCAGCGAGTCGTGGATTGGGCAAAGAAACTGGGCGGGCAATCGGTGGTCATGACCTTCGACCCTCATCCTCTGCAGGTGTTGGCGCCGTCTCGAGGGCCGGATTTCATCACATCCCACGGCAAGAAACTGGAGCTTATCGAAGCCGAAGGAATCGACGTGACCATCGTCATTCCTTTCAGCAAGGATTTCGCCCAAATTTCCGCGCATGACTTTGTCAAGGATCTCCTTGTGGACCGTATCGGCATCAAGGGGCTCGTCGTCGGCTACGACTACCGCTTCGGCAGGAACCGTGAAGGGGACATTCGCCTGCTGAGGGAACTGGGCGCCCGATACGGTTTTCAGGTGGAGATGGTGTCCGGCATTGAACTGGACGGGACCGTGGTGAGCAGCACCGCCATCCGCCAACTCATTCGAAATGGGGAACTCCACGAGGCGGAACGCCTTTTGGGACGCCCTTACGAGATTGTCGGCCGCGTCGTCAAAGGCCGAGAACGGGGGCGGCTCCTGGGGTTCCCAACGGCCAACCTGGACATCCAAAAGCAAGTGCCTCCCAAGCCCGGAGTCTATGCCGTGGAAGTGGATATCGACGGCAAAGAACATATGGGTGCGGCCAATTTCGGCTGGAATCCCACCTTCGGCGATCCGACCCCGTCTCTGGAAGTCCACGTATTGGATTTCGATGGTGATTTGTACGGCAAAGAAATTGCCGTTCGTTTTATGGAGCGCATTCGAGACGAAAGGCGTTTCCCGGGCCCTGAAGCTCTCGTTGCCCAGATCCGCCAGGACGTGGAAACCGTACGGCACATTCTAGCCGTCAGAAAGCCCATGGCCCTCGCCGCGTCCGGATAATGCCGGAGATCGAGCGCCGCCCGTTCGGGCGGGATCCTTCAGATTTTCACTCAAGCCACATACCGGGCTCAGGCCGCAGCAGCAGACGCCCTGAGCCGGTCTTGTTTTAAGCCCGCATTCCTTCCGAAGCGAGGCTTTCAAGCGAATCCCCTTCCCCTTGGGAGACCGGAGACGGCGGCGCGGGAACTCCGGGTTGTTCTCCGTTCATCCCGCTTTCCACAGGTAGGAAATTTTCTACCTTATGCTGAAGCACTTCAATCAAGGGCATGAGGGTGCTTCGGTCGATGGCGGATATGGCGACGGCATCGTAACGGCGCAGAGCCCGTGCAAGAGTTTCTGCGTCCGTCTTGTCGATTTTGTTGAAGACCAGAACCGTGGGCTTACGGTCCAAGCCCAACTTTTCCAAAACCAGATCCACAGACGCCATTTGTTCTTCGTAGTGAGGGTTGCTGATGTCCACAACGTGGAGGAGGAGATCCGCGTCGTTGAGTTCCTCCAGCGTAGCGGCGAAGGCATCGAGAAGATTTTGCGGAAGATTTCTGATGAACCCCACCGTATCCGTCACGATGACTTCCACATCTCTAGGAAAGCGAAGGCGTCTGGTGGTTGGGTCCAAGGTAGCGAATAATTGATCCTCAGCCCATACTCGACTATGGGTCAGGGTATTGAGGAGCGTGGATTTTCCTGCGTTCGTATAGCCCACGATGGACAGAATGGGCAGGGTCTGACGAAGCCGCTTGGCCCGGCGCTGGGAACGGTCTTTTCGAATCTGGTGCAACTGCCTTTCCAAGTGAGCGATCCGGTCTTTGATGCGTCGCCGGTTGATCTCCAGCTTGGTTTCTCCCGGACCGCGCACACCGATACCGCCCCGCAGTCGCGACAAGGCGTCGTCTTTCACGCCCAATCGAGGCAATAGATACTTCAGTTGGGCGATTTCCACCTGAAGTTTTCCCTCTCGGCTCTGGGCTCTTTGAGCGAATATGTCCAGGATGAGCTGGGTGCGGTCGATGACACGCAACTCCGTGGTGTCGGTGATGGATCGGATTTGGGAAGGATTGAGATCTTGGTCGAAGATCAGAAGATCCACACCGCATTGGAGAGCTCGGACGATGATCTCACTGAGTTTGCCTTTTCCGATGAGATACTTCGGATTGGCCTGACGCTGCCGCTGGATGATGGTGTCTGCGACGCTGATGCCGGCACTGCGTGCCAGTTCCTTCAGTTCCTCCAGAGACGTTTCCGCGGATTCGCGATCTTCGGTAGTCACACTCACGAGAATCGCCCGGTCCCTGGCCTCGGCCGCTGCATAGGACTGTCGCCCTCGTTCCAGTTCTTCTTCCAAGGATTGAACGAACTGAAGGAAATCCAGAGCCGGCTCTGCACACGGCGTGGGCGGGAGCACCCGCCAAGCTGGTTCCGCCGCTCCCGATGTGGGAAGAATGTGGGCTATCTCCAGGTCTTTCGCCCCTCCGTGGAGATCCACCCGCACGACCCCGATGCAGTCCAGGCGCAGAAACACCAAATCCATGAGGTCGTCCTGGGTGAGCGGTTCCTCCCGCAGGTGCGTGTGCACAAAACGGAGCCCGCGCAACCGCCACCGGCCGGCGCGGGATTTGGGAAGATCCGGGATGTAGATGGATCGAGAATCCCCGACGAGGACCATTTCCACGGCACCGTCCCGTCCGATCATCAGGCCGATTTGGCGCCCGCTTTCGAAAGACACGCGAGCCAGGTCCCGAGCCAGATCCGGGGAAATGACGTCGCGAGGCAAGGAACGCCGTCGGGTAAAGTTTTCCAGGCGCTTTCGCACCTGCTTTTTCAGACCTGTGATGTCTCCGTAGATTTTCGAGATGGTTGATCCTCCTGTGTGTCTCGCCTCCAGAGGACATCCCTTGAAAGGATGGGATTAAATGAGCATCCGTCGCATGTTTGAAGTGGTTTTATTTTAACCGGAGAATCCCAGGAAAAAAATCATTCACACCCGCAGTGTGCGTGCAATTTCGCGGAATGTCCGTGCCGCGGCGGCGGGAGGCTCATGGGGCTCCATGCATGGCCCGGGCTCCCGCGGCTCTGTGGGGCGGCAGCCATTGCGACCCCGCACCGGAGACTTCCCAAAGCTATCGTCCGTCGTGCCCGTCGGCCCTGTATCTCCCCCGATGCCCATCCATGGGCTGCGATCTGTGGTTAAGCCAGGTTGGGCCAGAACCTCCCAAGGATGCCCCATTTTCGCAACCCTTTTCAACCGGCGTAAGGATTCCGTCGATCGAGCAGACGCACAGCTTTCCCCTCATTCTTGGGCAGGCCGTTGGGTTCCACCAGTTTGACTTCCGGAGTGACCAGCAGTTCGCTTTTTAATTCCTTGGCGATCTTCTTTTGGATGGTCTGAAGCCGGCGCATGTCTTCCACAAAGATTTTGTCGGTGACCTCGACCTCCACGGTCATCACATCCACGTTTTCCTGCCGATCCAAAACGATGCGGTAATTATTGCCGACTTCAGGAATGGCCATGAGGACCTGTTCCACCTGGACCGGGAAAATGTTGACGCCTTTAAGAATGAACATATCGTCGGAGCGGCCTTGGATGCGGTCCAATCGTCGGTGAGCCCGGCCGCATTGGCAGTGTCCCGGCAAAAGACGGGTGAGGTCCTTGGTGCGGTAACGGATCAGTGGCATGCCTTCCCGATTCAGGGTCGTGAGGACGAGTTCCCCCAGCTCGCCCTCGGGAACGGGTTCTAAAGTCTTGGGATCCAGGAGCTCCACAAGGTAGGCGTCCTCCCAGATGTGGAGCCCGTTTTGATAAACGCATTCAAACGCCACGCCCGGGCCGTTCATCTCGGAAAGACCGTAACTGTTGAACACCCGGACGCCATAGAAGGCTTCCACCCGACGGCGCACCTCTTCCGAGTACGGTTCGGCGCCAAGGTAGGCAATCCGCAGCTTAAGATCTTTTTGGGGATCCACGCCCATTTCGGTCATGACGTCCATGAGGCGCAAAGCGTAACTGGGAATAATGTGCACGACGGTGGTGGAAAAGTCGCGCATGAGCTGGATCTGCCGTTTGCTGTTCCCCGCTCCCGCAGGTATGGTGAGCATTCCCAGGCGTTCCGCGCCGTAATGAAATCCCAATCCTCCCGTAAAGAGACCGTAGCCGGAAAGATTTTGGAACACATCCCCGGGGCGGGCTCCGGTCATGAACAAACACCGGGCCATGAGTTCGGCCCAGGTGTCCACATCTTGTCGGGTGTAGAACACGGCGGTGGCCTGCCCCGTGGTGCCTGAAGAAACATGGAGGCGGATGAGGCGATCCCGGGGTACGGTCAAAAATCCGTAGGGGTAGGCCCGGCGAAGATCATCCTTGGTGGTCACGGGCAGATCTCTGATGTCGGCGAGCTTCCGAATGCGGCGCCATGGGTCTTTGCCCAGTGTGTTTTGATAAAAGGGCGCCTTAGCGGCCCGCTCCAGAGTTTCCCGCAACCGTTCCAATTGAAGCTGTTCCAAAGCTTCCCGGGACAAACCTTCCATGTCAGGGTTCCAGTAAGAAGAGCTCAGGGGTGTCTGCATTGTTCGGCTCTCTCGATGAAAATACTCACGTCAATGCGCAGAGGTCCCGGCTTCCTATGCGGACTCTTCGTGCAGCGCCAAGTCTTCGAACCGGGTGTAGCTGCTGACAAACGCCAGTCTAACGCGGCCCGTAGGACCGTTTCGCTGCTTGCCCACGTGAATTTCCGCCGTGCCTTTGTCCTTGCTGTCCGGGTTGTAGACTTCATCCCGGTAGATGAACACAATCACGTCCGCGTCCTGTTCAATGGCGCCGGATTCCCTGAGGTCCGCCAATTGGGGGCGCTTGTCATGACGTTCTTCCACTTTCCGGTTCAGCTGAGACAGTGCCACGACCGGAACGTTCAATTCCTTTGCCAGTGCCTTCAAGGACCTTGAAATATCGGAAATTTCCAGTTCGCGCCTCTCCGACTGCTCGCGACTCCGCATCAGTTGCAAATAATCCACCACCACGAGACCAATGTTGTGCTCCGTCTTGAGCCGTCGTGCCTTGGCACGCAGCTCCAGCGTCGAAATGGCCGGCGTGTCGTCCACGAAGATGGGGGTATCCATAAAAGTTCCCGCGGCGGAAAGGAGCCTCACAATATCGTTTTGGCCGAGGAACCCTGTGCGGACCTTTTGAGAATCTACGCGGGCTTCAGCGCACAGGAGCCGCATGGCCAGCTGTTCCTTGCTCATTTCCAGGGAAAAAAACGCGCAGGGCACCCCGCTTTTCTTGGCGGCGTTCCGGACGATATTCAAAGCAAAAGCCGTCTTTCCCATGCTGGGCCGTGCCGCAATAATAATGAGATCCGAGGGTTGAAGCCCTGAAGTCAGCTTGTCCAGCTCCGTGAAATGGGTCGGCACGCCGGTCACCATCTCGCGGCGTTCCTGGAGCGCTTCGATGGTTCCAATGCTCTGCTTGACCACGTCCTTGATGAGGGAGTACGAACTGCGGATGCGCCGTTCAGTAAGGGCGAAAATTGCGGCTTCGGCGCGGTCCAAGACTTCTTCCGCATTTTTCCCAGGTCCGTAACACCAGGACATGATCTCCCCGGAGACCTGGATGAGGCGGCGCAAGACGGCTTTTTCACTGACGATTTTAGCGTAAGCGGCCACATTGGCCGCTGACGGCACCAGTTCCGTCAGCGAGGCCAAATACGCGGTCCCGCCGACGGTTTCCAGTTCGTCTTTTTGGTGCAGCAGATCGGCGACGGTGACCAGGTCCACCGGCTCGTTGCGTTCGAAGAGCTCCTGGATGGCTCGAAAAATGATGCGGTGGGCGTCACGATAGAATTCGTCGCCTCGGAGGATTTCCAGCGCCGTGGGCAAACCGTTGTTGTCGACAAGAAGCCCTCCGATCAAGGATTGTTCCGCGTCGATCTGGTGCGGAGGGATTCTTTTGAGCTCGTCGGGGAGCCCGTCCATGCATCATTCTTCCTTGCTGACCACAACGGTGATGTGGGCGGTAATGTCGGCATCCACCTTGATGGGCACGGTGCATTGGCCGAGTTGCTTGATCGGCTGGTCCAACAGGATGAAGCGCTTGTCCACATCGAACCCTTGGTGCTGCAAAGCTTTATGGATGTCCGCGGCGTTCACGGAGCCGTAGAGCTTATCCTCTTCAATGACCTTGCGCGTGAAGGTGAGCGTTGTGCCGTTGAGCTTTTCCGCCACGGAGAGCATTTGTTGGCGGACACGCTCTTTTTTCTGGGCCAGCACGCGCTTGTGGTGTTCCAATTCACGAACTTTGGCGCTGGACGCCTCCAGGGCTAATCCCTTGGGAAGCAAATAATTACGGCCATATCCTGGAGCCACCTTGACGATGTCTCCGATTTGTCCCAGATTTGGAATGTTTTCCGTAAGAATCACTTTCATCGTGCACTCCTTGATGGTATGACCCGTCGATTCTCCATTGTGGAAATGTTGAGCGCCGGTCACAAGGGTGACGGCGCATCGGCTTTCTTTTTCAGGCCCCGAAAGTCGAACCACGTGTCGAAAAAACCCATGAGCGCTACGGCAAGGCTCACGAGTTGCTGCAGGAAGATCAGCGCGTAACTCAGAGACTGCACCAGTTTGGGCACGCGCCATCGGCCGAAGTAATAGGCGGTAATGGCCACACCTTGAAGCAGGTACACCGTGCCGAGGGCGATGAGTCCGTTGGCGCCGGCCACTTTTGCCCAGAAGGGAGGGACCAGCAGGAGAAACCCCGCGGCAATGACCCCCCAGACCAATGGTTCAGGTGCGCTCCACAATTGCCAGGAGGGCCATGACGGCAATGGGAAACCCCGTCGATGAAGGGCTTTGCTCCCGAGGAACAGAGTGAACCAGGCGCAGATGATCGTCGTTCCCATGGCCACACCGGGAAAGAGGCGTGCCAGAAGAGCGATCCAGAGCTCGACGTCCTTGGGAAGGCTCGCGCCTTGGGTCCCCTCCGACCCGGTCTGCTCAAAGAATGCCACAACAAACGTGCGGAGCTGGGTTTCCAGATGTTCCCAAAGGCCCCCGTCGGCGTCACGATGGGTCCACCAGAAAACCAGGGCTCCGAAGGCAAAAACCTTGATCACGGCGTCGGCCACAGTCCGTGTCACGGACCATCCCTTCCGCATACCATATCCCAACAGAGTTCCGAGCAGAAGCAGTTCGACGAAATACAGCACCGTCTGGGGGATCTTCATCCATAGGGCGAGGGTTCCGCTGACCAGGGCAGAACTTCCGGGAACCATGTATCCCAAAGGGCTTCCGAACCGATACACACTGATCAAAGAGGGCACGGGGATGATCACTCCTGCCATCACCCCGGTGATGGGGATGAAAGCGAGGATGAGAAACATCCCCACGCTGAGTCCGATCCCTGCGAGAAGCTCCCCGAGCCCTTCAGTTTGCGGGCCCCCTCCGGTGGTATTTTGCCGGCCTGTTTCTGTCCACATCTCAGGTGGCCTTTGCCGTCATTTGCGACTCGACAAGGACTTTTAAATGGAATGGTCCACCGTATAAGGCAGCAACGCCATTTGGCGTGCCCGCTTGATGGCCAGCGTCAGTTCTCGTTGATGCTTCGCACAGTTGTCCGAGATGCGCCGGGGGATGATCTTCCCGCGTTCGGTCAAGAAATAGCGCAGCATCTTTGCGTCCTTATAATCGATCCGCAGACTGCTGTCCGCGCAGAACCGGCACACACGACGGCGTCGAAAAACCCTTCTCCTTCGTTTCCTTTTGATGGCCACGTTCCACTCCTTTATCTAAAAAATGCTGAGGACCACACCTATCCTGCAAGAGAGGCCGCTATTCCTCGTCCTCGCCTTCTTCGTCCACTTCTTCCTCTTCTTCCTCGTCCGTGACGCCGGCGAACCGCGGCGGCGATTCCTCCTCATCATCGGCCGGCGGCACCGGAACGGGACGTTCTCTGTCTTTTTCCTTTTCCGGATCAAATTCATCATCCAATTTCACGGTGATGAATTTGAGCACCCGTTCGTCAATGCGCATGTTGCGCTCCAGCTCGGCGATCAAGTCCGGCCCTGAGGCAAATTCCATCAAGACGTAATAGCCGTAGGACCTTTTTTTGACCGGGTAGGCGAGCTTCTTTTTCCCCCAGGGAGCATAGGTAAGTACCGTGCCCCCGCCCGATTCCACAACGCCTCGGTATTTCTGAGCGACACCCTGGTAGGCGTCTTCGGGCAGATCGGGGTCCACAATGAAAAACGACTCGTACTTGCGCAGTTGCATGGAAGAAATCCTCCTTTCGGGTTTAAAGCCCCGCCTCGTTTGGCGGAGCAAGGAGTATGGTGGTTCGGAACTGCTTCGACTACCACAGCCGGAAAAGGCGTCAAGGCCTTTGGATGGTACCTTAAGCAGTCAAAAGACATGGGTTCGGCCCACAGAACGTGGGATCACTTGCGGGGGGGCGAGGGGGCGGGCGGACGGACTTGGGCGGGAGTGAATTGAATGAGGATTTCATTGTCCCGTATAAGGTCGAGGTTCAAGCGCAGGAATCGTTCGGCATAGATCGGATCTTCCTTGAAACGTTGGGTTTGAAGGTAAAGCTGTTGGGTTTCTTTGCGCACGTCCGTAACCCGCTGCTGAAGGGAGGCGACCTGGCGGCGTTTGTTCTGGAATCCCTGAAGACCTTTTGGAGACAAAAAGACCGCGTGGAACAGGAGAAGATCGACGGCGGCGAACAAGGAAACCAAGATGAGCGCTCCCCAGCGTCCGATCATATAGTGCCAATCCCAACGAACCATTGCCTAAACCCCCATGGCTCGAGGATGGATGGTGACGGAGGGAAAAAGTTTCGGGTCCGTGTGGGGTAAAAAGGTCGCCCCGCGGAATTCGTACATGAGCTCCACATTGACGTTCAGTTCCACGTAGGTGATCCGCTGTCGAACAACCTCCATTTCCGAAAGAAGGCTGCGATCCAGCAGCATCATGGCGGCGCCGCGCCCTGCCGTGTTTCCCAACCCCTGATAAGTTTCCAAAGGTAAGTCCGGGAGCATGCCGATACGAATGGCCATGACCGGATCGATGTGGCTGCCGAAGGTGCCGGCCACGAAAAACCGCTGAATGTCATGGACGCTCAGCCCCACCTTTCTTGTGATCAGGTTGAGAATCGTATACATGGCGGCTTTGGATTTTAACAGGATGCCGATGTCGATTTCGGAAACCGTCAGGTCCCGGCCGTCGGCGGTTTCCCCTTTCCATGCGACAACATAGGCCGGTCCATGATCCGTGGTGACGATGCGCGGGTTGGAAATCTTTGTGTTGATCTTGCCTTGAATGGTCAAGATGCCTGCCATAAACATTTCTGCGATGAGATCAATGAGCCCGGAGCCACAGATCCCTTTGGGCTTTTCCTCTCCGATGACGTGATAGACGAGCTCAAGGCTCTCGGGATCAATTCGCACCCAATCGATGGCTCCAACCTGAGCCATCATGCCCCGTTCCACCACACCCCCTTCCAAGGCAGGTCCGGCGGCGCCGGCGCAGGCGACGAGCCAGTCCTTGTTGCCCAGCACGACCTCGGCGTTGGTTCCCACGTCCACGAGAAGGCACACCTCGTCGCGCCGGTGCATGCCTGTTGCCAGAATGCCGGCGATGACATCGCCGCCGAAGTAAGATCCCACGTTAGGAAACACCACCAGGAGACCCCTTGGGTGCATGGCCAGCTTCATGTCCGCGCCGTGGAAGACCGGAAAGGTGTTGGCCACCGGGATGTAGGGCTCCTTGCAAATGTGCGAGGGGTCTAAGCCCAAAAAGAAATGGGTCATGGTCGTGTTGCCCACCACGGTGACGGCGTAGATCTGGGACGGCTGAAATCCGTGTTTGACGACGAGGAGTGAAAGCGTTTCGTTGCACGTTTCGATCAGCAGTTTCTGCATCAAGGCCAGAGCGTCCGGGTTGGAGGCGAAAACGATCCGGGCCAGAATATCTTCCCCGTATGGGATTTGGGGGTTGGGGACCGATAACCGGTCCAGGAGTTTTCCGGTAGTCAAATCCACAAGATAGAAAGCGATCTGAGTGGTGCCCACGTCAACCGCCGCCCCCAAAACCGGGGAGGTCGAAGTCCCTGGGAAGAGTTCGATCAGTTCCCAACCGTAGCCCGTGTCACCTAAAACGGCCGTTGCAGAAAAATCACCCTGGCGAAAACGCCGTGCGTAGGTGGCCAGCTCTGCCGGCGGAAGCCGGATCGGGTCATAGCCCATCTGGCGTAGCGATCGACGAAGACGGTCCAGATCGGCCGTATTGTCATCCAAGGAAGGTGGAGGGGCTTTCACCACCCGGCGCACCACCAACGGGTCAAAGGAGAGCCACTCGGGGAGGATCTCCCTGTTTGGGGTCAGCTCGAGCGTGCTTCTTTGCTGTTTCCTCGAGTCGTTTCGTGGACTCTCTTGGCCTTTCTCCGACTTCACGGTGCCACGCAACATTTCTATCCCCTTGAATTGTCTTCTTTATGGGAGAAAGCGGAGCCGCCGTACCATCTTGAGTGTCTTGCCGTCAGCCTCCTATCAGAGTCGGGCAGTGTCTTCAATGCGGATTTTCCATCCATTGAATGGGGCGGAAAGCCATGACGTTCACCACATATTCGACAAAGCCGCACACCAACAAATCGGAGATCTCCAGCCCGAGAGCCTGATCGAGGTGTTCCAACGCCTCCATGACCTGTACGCTGGGTTCTAGGTTGAACCTTACGGCGTGGGCATGCTGAAAGTGGTCGGTGCGGCACCAATGCCGCGGGGACAGGCTGAAATGGATTCGGCAGGCCAGCGGCCGATATCGATAGAGCCCGCACAGCCCCGCATCCAGGAAAGGGCATGGCACGTTGAGTCTGTGGTACCGACTCAGGCATCCCTCCAGCTTTTGATCCAATGGGACGGTCGTGGGTTCGACACCATCCCATCGGCGGATTTCTTCCCATAGTTCCATCCTCTCCAAGCACCTGCGGAACATGCGATCCAGAACACCCGTGGTGACCGTCCCTTGGTAAAGCCAGAGGATTTCTACACCCGTCAGTCCCGACGGCAATTGGGTGCAACAGTGGCTGCATCCCGGCTCGCACGTCACGGTCCAGCCGGAGTGGCGAAGGTGGCTGAGAACAATCCGAAGGGACTGATCATAGACCAAGAAAGCTTTGTCGAGAGAGGACAGGAAAACTTTAGGTAGCGACCTGTCCTTTTCCCAAGCCGAGGGGATGATAGCGTCCAAAGCTTGGCGCAAGAGGGTTGTCACCCGATGGTCGTAGTGTTTGAGGGTGTTCTGAACCGACGCCGGTAGCCGGCTGAATTCAAGAGGGGTTTGGGTCCGCAGTGTTTTCACGGCGTTGTCACCCCAGACGCTGAGAGCACAGAACGTTCCCGAAGGGTCATCACCAATTGCCGGGCCAGCAATGGTGCATTGCCTCCTGCCCGGTTGTTGATAATGACGCATACCGTAAGCCCTTCTTGGATGCCTCGTGCGACGATTTCTGCCGTATCCCGAAAAAGGTTCGGCTGGATCATCTCTTCCACCAAGCGGTCGAAAGGGTGTGCTCGGGCGTACGCCTCTTCATAGCGCATGCCTCTCGGGGTGAGCAGTCGCAGAACCACTAACCGGGATGCACTGAAACAGCGTCTCCCCGAACGCTGCCATTGAGCCAACAGGGAGGGCAGCCACGTCCAATGGGACAGCACCTGGCCAACGCCATGTTTGTCCAGAACCTGAAACACCGGCTCGCGGAGGTAGCTATCTGTTCTGAATTCAAAGTGATAGCGGGAATCTTTCGGGATTTCATGGAAAAAGGCGTCTAGGCGGTGGGCGAGATGTGCGGGATCCATGCGATCCGCTTTCCGATGATACTCCTGCTCGAAGATGAACGCGGCAATGCGTTCGCCCAAAAGATCGACGACCGGTTCGTAAAAGAAGGATCGGAACACATCCGGGTCGAGAAAGCTGGGATTATCGGTGGCATCCCGACCCGTCCACAGCCGAAAGGCGCACACCTTTTGGGGGACCTTGAGGAGCACCCGAGCGTGTGGAGGCAGGTGTTTCGCATACTGGGACAATGTTCGATGGCTGTCGGTGGGCGTGCCGTCCGGGGTCAACAAAAGACTATAGAAAGTGAAATCCAGCTCGAGCGCAGGAAAATGTTCAAAATATTCACGAACGCTCTCCACAGGCAGCATCGGGGAGGTGAACGTCTCCGTGCCGACCCGCTGGGTTCTTTGGGTCAGCCGACCTTCATAACGGGATGCCGTGTAAATTTGACCGATCCATCCGCCATAGCGGTCACTGGCGGTCCCGAGGAGCAGCTGCGGATGGAGATCACGGAAAAAGAACCGAGCAGCCGGATCTGAGAGATCGGCGTTCATGTCCGCGTCCTCGGAAGTGTTCCGGTGCGAACGAACTTCGGGGAGCAGAATTCTTCGCCCGTAGGGTCAAGACGTCCCTGGTCGTTCGTGCGGGCGGGTAGCGGTGCGCTTTCTTTCTGACCAACGTCTGAGGAATCGGGCGATCGAACTTTCCGGCTCCACGGATTCCACCTCGGCGGCTTTCAGCGTCCCTTCCGCAGCCAAGGCGGCTTGAAGACACGCGCGCACGTGCTCACATCGAAGGCAGTCCGCCTGGGGTTCGATAAAGCCCTCTTCGTTTCGAGGACACACCCGATCGGCATTCCCAAAACACGTCGGCTTGGTCCTGTCCGACTCCACTCCGGCAGAAGGCATGATCACTATTCCAAAATTTCCAGCACGGCCCTTTTGCGCAGCTTCGTGGCCGCAGCATTCATGATCGTCCTGATCGCGTGAGCGTTCCGACCTTCTTTGCCGATGATCTTGCCGAGATCCTCCTTCGCGGCCCTCAATTCAATGACCGAAAGTTGGTGTCCGTTGATTTCACGCACCTGAACCTTATCGGGATATTCCGCCAGAGCACGAGCGATGTATTCCACCAAATTCTTGATCTCACTGTCACCCATGAAAGTTCCCCCCGCTTCCGTGACCATGGAATGTAGAAAAGAACGCCCAGCATGCCAAAAGAGTTCACAAATTCCTTCTTGGAGAGACTTCGCTCAACGGCTCAGATTGTGCGACGTCTCCATCTATCGCTGGCCAGGGGTTTTGAGAAGAGGCTATGGATAATGGCACCATGGATTCACAACACCTTCGCACTCTAGAGAATCCATAGCACCCTGTCAAGGGAAGAGAACAACAGGGCTGCTGAAGCCTTTGTGTCGCAGGGAAGGTTTTTTCAGGACTCACACCGATGTTTGATGTTCACCCCCTGAACGATGAAAATAACGGTTTCAGCGATATTCGTCGTCTGATCTGCGACCCGCTCCAAACACCGGGCGGTAATGATGGTTTGCACCGCTCTTTCAATGCCCCGACTTTCGCTGACCATGAGGTCGATCATGCGTCGGAGGACTTTGTCGTTGAGTTCATCGGCTTCGTCGTCCATTTGGCACACATCGTAGGCTTGGGTTACGTTCTGACGGGCGAAGGAATCGATGGCCACCCGCAGCATGTCCATGGCGGTTTCCGCCAAGGCGTCCAGTTCGGGGATAAACCCCAAAGGGGGCCTTTGGGCGAGGAATTGAGCCCTCTGAGCGATGTTGACCGCTTGATCTGCAATGCGCTCCAAATCGATGCTCATCCGCAGCGCTCCGATAATGAAACGGAGGTCTTTGGCGACGGGCTGTTCCAGAGCCAGCAAGGACAGGCAGAGATGGTCGATCTTCATCTCCATCTGGTTGACGGCGTGGTCCCCCTCAATGACCTGCGAGGCCAGATTTTCATCTCGGGTTTTGAAGGCGTGAAGGGCTTTCTGCATGGCTTTTTCTGTAAGGGACGCCATCTCCAAAAGGGACATTCTCAGTTCTTCCATCTGCCGGATAAAATGAGACTTCATTGTTTCGGCTCCTCAAGAGTCTGGTTCAGTTTCCAGGGGTTTCCCGGAACTCCGGCTCAGCGGCCCGCCTCAACGTAAACAGAAACGCCGCCCCTCGATCTGTCCCCCGCACCGGGCTCTCCACCCAAATCCGTCCTCCCATGTTCTGCACGATATGCCGACAGATCGCAAGTCCAAGACCGGTGCTTCCCGTGGAACTCTCTCTTTGTCTGTCAACGCGGTAAAAGCGTTCAAAGACGCGAGACTGGTGTTCTGAAGGGATGCCGGGTCCTTCGTCTTCGACGGTGAAAAGAACCGTTTCCTGCCTCAATTCCGCTCGAATCCGGATCGGTGTCGAGGGGTGGCTGTAGCGTACGGCGTTATCCAGCAGATTTTGGAAAACCTGCACCAATTGGTCTCGCTCGGCGCGCACCCAAAGGGGTTGGGCGGGAAGGAGGTTTTGAATCGGCATGTCTTTCTTACGCGCTTCGGGAAGACACGTTTCGATGGCCGCCCCGACGGCCGAGGTTGCGTCCACAACCTCTTCAGGAATATGGGGCGGCTGGCTTTCCAGTCGCGTCAGCGTCAACAGGTCGTTGACCATGCGCGTCATGTGGTTCGCTTTTCGCAAGATCGTCTCAATAAACATTTTAGATTCATCGTCTTGTGCGCATGGACTTTCCAGCAGGGTTTCGGCGTAGCCTTTGACGGCCGTGAGCGGGGTGCGCAGTTCGTGTGACACGTTGGCCACGAAGTCACGCCGAATCCTGGCCAGGCGTTTCAGTTCCGTAATGTCATGAAGGACAACCACGGCCCCTGCGGCGACACTGGGGCTGCGGAGGGAGACGACATGGACGTCGAAATAACGGTCCGAGTCGAGGGTGATCTCCATGTGCACGGCATCGCGGCCCCCCAAGACCTGGTCACACGCCTTTTGCAGGTCCGCATTGAGGTAAACCTCCAACGGTTTCAACCCCAACGGGGATTTGGCGCTTCTCTGGATGTGAAGCGCCGCCCGATTGGCGGCTTGAATCCGCCCTTCGGCGTCGAGCAGCAAAACCCCTTCTTTCATGCCTTCCAGAATGGCGTTCAGTCGGGCACCTTGATCCTCGAGTTTCTTGAGCTGAGATTCGATCTGGGCGGCGGTTTCCCTCAGGGCTTCCCCGAGGGCGTCCAGAGTGGGATAGCCGCTTGGCCTTAAACGGTAACGTTCACGGCGTCCCATGGCCCGCACCATCTCCAGCAAAGGGGTCAAGGGCTTTTCCATCAGCCGTGAAAGCACGAAGGCAAGAATTCCTGTAACGATAAAAGACAGCCCAAGGATCGCCCCCAAATGATAGCGCTGCTGGTCGAGCTTTTCCTTAATTTGTGACATCGGCACGGCTATGCGCACTACGCCCGGAGGAAGATTCGGGATACCCGAGACAGGCATGGCGCCGTAAATCAGATCCTTGCGCAAGGTGTCGCTCCTGCGGACACTGAATCCAAACCCGTTTTTTCGGGCTTCCAGGACTTCCGGGCGATTCCAGTGGTCTTCCATAAAGCCGAGTTTGTCGTAAGGAACGTCGCTGTCGGCGACCACGCGCCCTCCCTGAGCGACATAGGTGATGCGGAGGCCGAGAAGGGCCCCGGCCTGGGTGCACCATTCGTCGAGGTCACTCAACCATTGAAACGGCTCGCGGTTCTTTAAAGACCAGATCACGAAAGACAGGTTCTGGTGGATTCGCTGCCTGGAGTCGTCCAAAAGAACCTGATGGAGCTGGTGGTGAAGGTAGCTGAGGGGAGCTGCAATGCACACCAAAAGAACGATCCAAAAGGAAAGAAGCAGCCGAGTCCTCACGGTCATCGGTTTCATGGCCCACTCCGTTCCCGAAAACGATAGCCGACGCCTCGGATGGTTTCCACATAGCCGGCGTAATCTCCAAGCTTCAAGCGAAGGCGTCGAATGTGGGTATCCACCGTGCGGGCATAACCCTCAAATTGATAGCCCCAAACTCGATCCAAGAGCCGATCGCGGGACAAGACGCGCCCCTTGTTGGACATGAGTTCCACAAGCAGTTTGAATTCCGTCGCAGTCAGCGGCACTTCTTCGTTATCGACCCAGACCCGGTGGGCTTGAAGATCCACCGTGAGACCCTCCACTGCGAGAGAGTCATGTGTCGCCGAAGGCCCTGCCGCCCGGCGCATCACGGCCTGAACTCGAAGCACCAGCTCTCGAGGACTGAAAGGTTTGACCACGTAATCGTCACTCCCCAGCTCCAGGCCGACAATCCGGTCGGCCTCTTCTCCTCGAGCCGTGAGCATAATAATCGGGATGGTCGCGGTGTCTTTGTTGCGCTTCAGAGCCTTACACACCTCAAGCCCGTCCATCCCGGGGAGCATGAGGTCCAAGATGACGAGATCCGGCTTTTCCCGCATGACGATATCCAGTCCGGACACCCCATCTTCCGCTTTGAGGACCTCATAGTCCGAAGCCTTAAGGTGCCAAGCCACCAAATTCAGGATGTCCTTATCGTCCTCAACGATCAGGATTCTTCCTCGTGCCACGAACGCCTCCACAAAGGTGTATTCCTGTGCCATTTCCTACAGTTCGGCCTCAGGCAGCCGCTTGGGCAGGGACACAGGGTGCTGTTCCCCGGTGTGGGGTCCATCCCCGGGCAGCCCCTCCTCAAACCTTGACATGCATGCTGTCACCACGCGCAAAAGTGGCACAAATCAGCCACTTGGCATGAAAGGCAACCTGTGTCACAGACACATGATGACTCTGTGACATTTGTGTGACAGCCCTTTCCGTCGTTTGGAATTGCTTTGAATCTCCAGACTGTAAGCCCAACAGAAGCATTGTAACCGGAATGTCACATACCGGTAACCTCACGTTCACAAGATCCCTCTACGTTGTCCTTGCCATGGGAAGGGGATGGCGGTCACCCGCGAGGGCTAGGTCGCGGCCATCTCGGCGGGCGTTTCGAAAAAGCGTCACAAAGGGATACTTGGAGCAGTTTTATGTACGGCATGATTCTTCTTGTGCTCCTTACCTTGAGTTCGGCGGCGTTCATTCTGGGGCGCCGTCGCGCGCTCTCTCTCGCCAGCGGACGGATTTCCTCTAAGGCACTGGCCTCCAGACCTCACTACCACGGGGCCTATGTGGCGTTATGGTGCGGCGTCCCGGCCTTCCTGCTCTACCTTTTCTGGCTATTCACGGAACCTGTGGTCCTGGATCAGTGGGTCTTGCGGTATCTGCCCGAAGCCTATCGGCATTTGCCTGCGGATCGTGTCGGTCTGCTGTTGAACGATATCAAGAACATAGCCAAAGGTGGCATGGTTGCGGCGCAGGCCGATTCGGACGTTCTGGCGGCGGCGCAACATTACCGAAGGCTTCAGTCCCTGGCGACCACGGCGCTCTGGGTCGCTGTCCTGAGCTTTGCCGGTATTGGGCTTCAGATAGGCTACCGAAGGATCACCGCAAGCTTTCGCGCCCGGAATCAAGTGGAAAAGGTCATCCGGGTCTTTCTCATGGTGGCGTCCACCATCGCCGTTTTTACCACCATCGGCATTGTGTTCTCCGTTCTTTTTGAGACCCTGCGTTTTTTCCGGCTGGTTCCGTGGTGGGAATTTTTCTTTGGCCTGAAATGGAGCCCCCAGATGGCGATTCGGGCGGATCAGGTGGGAGCTTCGGGGGCTTTCGGAATGGTGCCGGTCTTCACGGGGACGCTTCTCATTGCCGCAATTGCCATGAGTGTTGCCGTGCCCCTGGGGCTGTTTTCGGCGGTCTACCTGAGTGAATATGCTCCAAGAAAAGTCCGAGCCCTTGTCAAGCCGATCTTAGAGATTTTGGCTGGCATTCCTACGGTGGTGTACGGTTTTTTTGCCGCATTGACTGTCGGCCCTTTTCTTAGGCGTGTCGGCGACACTTTGGGCTTGTCTGTGGCCTCGGAAAGCGCCTTGGCGGCAGGCCTGGTTATGGGCATCATGATCATACCCTTTATTTCTTCTCTATCGGACGACGTGATCAACGCCGTTCCCAATGATCTGCGAGACGGGTCATTGGCCTTGGGGGCCACCCGCTCGGAGACCGTCAAAATGGTGGTCCTACCGGCGGCTTTGCCGGGCATCGTGGGCGGGGTGCTGCTCGGGGTGTCTCGGGCCATCGGCGAAACCATGATCGTGGTCATGGCCGCAGGCTTGGCCGCGAACCTCACGCTGAATCCTTTGTCCGCCGTAACGACCGTGACCGTGCAGATTGTGACCCTGCTTGTGGGAGACCAGGAGTTCGACAGTCCGAAGACTTTGGCGGCGTTTGCTTTGGGCTTGGTCCTTTTTGTCATCACCTTGATTCTCAACATCATCGCCCTTTATGTGGTGCGAAGGTATCGAGAACAATATGAATAAGCAGGCCGAACACATTCCCATGCCTCCGAGGACGCCCCCGGTGTCTCGCACGATCACCATAGTTCAGGCGGGACTCCAGAAGCGCTACCGAGCGGAAAAGAGATTCCGAATGTTGGGTGTGGGCGCCGTAGTTTGTGCCCTCACCTTTCTGGCCATCATGTTCGTGGACATTGTCTCCAAGGGTGTCACAGCATTTCGGCAGACGGCCATCCTCTTGGATCTCTACGTGGATCCTGACGTCGTCCATGTGGGGAACTTGGATCGGGCGGACTATCAAAGGTTGGTGAAGAACAGCTTGGAGGCGATGTTTCCCGACGCTCAAGGAAGACAAGAGAAAAGAGAACTGCACAGCCTGGTGAGTTCCGGGGCCGGTGCCGAGGTTCGCCAAAAGGTGTTGAGCGACACTTCGCTCATCGGGAAGACGGTGCCCATTTGGGTCCCGGCCAATGACGATGTGGACATGGTGGTCAAGGGCCATGTCGATCGGCGTCTTCCCGAGTCCGAGCGGCGGCTCGGGGATCGCAGTCTTCGCTGGATCGAGGCTTTAGAATCCCAAGGACGCGTTGCGAAGCGGTGGAACAAGACTTTCTTCACCGCCGGGGATTCCCGTGAACCTGAATTGGCGGGCATTCTGGGGGCGACGATGGGATCCTTTTACACCATTCTTGTCACCCTCGCGCTCTCCTTTCCCATCGGTGTCGCGGCGGCCGTTTACCTGCAAGAATTCGCCCCGAAAAACCGCTGGACCGACCTCATTGAGGTCAACATCAACAACTTGGCGGCCGTCCCTTCGATCGTCTTTGGGCTTTTGGGGCTGGCCGTTTTTCTTTCCTTTCTTGGCCTTCCCCGGTCCTCTCCTTTGGTTGGCGGATTGGTTCTGACTTTGATGACCTTACCCACCATTATTATTGCAGGGCGGGCGTCGCTGCAGGCCGTGCCCCCATCCATCCGCGATGCAGCTCTCAGCGTCGGGGCCTCGCATATTCAAGCCGTATTTCACCATGTCTTGCCTTTGGCTCTGCCCGGCATGCTCACCGGCACCATTATCGGTATGGCTAGGGCTTTAGGGGAGACGGCCCCGCTCCTCATGGTGGGCATGGTGGCCTTCGTTGTGGACATCCCTCGGGGATTCACCGATCCGGCCACCGTCCTTCCTGTGCAGGTCTATTTGTGGGCGGACAGTGCCGAGCGGGCTTTTGTGGAAAAGACCTCGGCGGCCATCCTGGTATTGCTGGCGTTTCTCATCACCATGAATGCCGCCGCCGTCTACCTCAGAAACCGGTTTGAGCGGCGATGGTAAAAAGAAAGGAGGTGGAAATCATCTGCAGAGAGGGCTGATCAAAACAGTTCCAGGTGTGACAACCAGGCATGTTGCAGTTTCCACAAACATCCCGAAAACTTCTTAGGGAGAGATAACGATGAAAAGAATGCTTTATGCTATGATCGCCCTTACCATGATCTGGGCTCTTCAGATGCCCACGAGTGCCCAGGCGCGTGATTATATCTCCATCGTCGGCTCATCCACCGTGTATCCTTTTTCTACGACGGTGGCCGAACAGTTCGGCAAAGCCTATGGATTCAAAACGCCCAAGGTGGAATCCACCGGTACGGGCGGTGGGTTCAAGCTGTTCTGCGGCGGTGTTGGAGTGGAACATCCCGACATCAGCAATGCGTCCCGCGCCATAAAGAAGTCCGAGTTGGAAGCCTGCGCCCAAAACGGCGTCAAAGAGATCGTCGAGGTGAAGATCGGATTCGATGGGATCGTTTTGGCGAACAGCAAAAAGTCCCCTGTCTTCCAGCTTACCCGAAAAGACATCTTTCTCGCTTTGGCGGCGCAAATTCCTGATTCCAGCGGAGCGATGGTGAAAAACCCCCATAAGACATGGAAGGACGTGAATCCTGCTCTGCCGGCGACGAAAATTGAGGTTCTCGGTCCTCCTCCCACGTCCGGAACCCGGGACGCGTTCCTGGAGCTGGCCATGGAAGAAGGGGCGTCGGAGATCGAATCCTTGAAGGCGTTGAAAAAGAGCGATGAAAAAGCCTTCAGGAAGGTGGCGCACAGCATCCGGGAAGATGGGGCGTGGATTGATGCTGGGGAAAACGACAACCTCATCGTGCAGAAACTCATGACGAACCCCGATGCTGTTGGGGTATTTGGCTTCAGCTTTCTGGATCAAAACACGGACAAGATCCAAGGCGCCCAAGTCAACGGCGTCGCTCCCACGTTTGAAACGATCGCCGCACAGCAGTACCCCCTGTCGAGGCCCCTTTTCTTTTACGTGAAAAAGGCTCACGTGGGGAGTATTCCTGGAATTAAGGAATTTGTTCAGGAGTTCACCGAGGAGAAGGCGTGGGGCCCGAACGGATACTTGGCCGACAAGGGTTTGATCCCGTTGCCCGAGGCGGAAAGGTCTGCCATGCGGGATGCGGCTCGCGCTTTGAAACCCATGGCCGTGCAATAAAAAGGCATGCTCCTCTGACGTGCCCGATTGATGGGGGCGGGAGGCCCCGCCCCTCATCATGCAGCGGCTCTTGCGTGGAAAGCGTATGGAACATATCATGGAATTCTTCGTGAGCACCAAAAACCTGAAGGGCGCGAGAAGCCCGGTACAGGGGGATCGGCAAGTGGTGGCGTACGACGAGCATCGGAAACAGAAGCCCCCGGAGCTTCCTGACAAAACCGTCGGGGACATCCATGTGGCCGACCCTCGTATGACGTGCCGTGGCGTAAATGTCTTCTATGGCGAAAAACAGGCCATTCGGAACGTGTCCATCGACATTGGCCGCAACGAGGTCCTGGCCATGATCGGGCCGTCGGGGTGCGGGAAATCCACCTTCTTGAGATGCCTCAACCGGATGAACGACACCATTGAAGGGTGCCGTGTGACGGGGACCATCACCTTGGATGGGCAAGACATTTACGATCCGGCGTTGGACGTGGTTCTGCTCCGCGCCCAGGTGGGCATGGTTTTTCAGAAGCCCAACCCGTTCCCCAAGTCCATTTATGACAATGTGGCCTACGGTCCCAAAATTCATGGCTTGGCCCAAACCCGGGATGAACTCGATGAGATCGTGGAGACCTCCCTCAGGAAAGCAGGCTTGTGGGACGAAGTGAAGGATCGTCTCAACCAATCGGGAACGAGCCTTTCCGGAGGGCAGCAGCAGAGGTTGTGTATCGCACGTGCCATTGCGGTGAACCCGGAAGTGATTCTCATGGACGAGCCATGTTCTGCCCTGGATCCCATCGCCACCGCCCGCATCGAAGACTTGATCCACGAGCTGAGAGAGCAGTACAGCATTGTCATAGTGACCCACTCTATGCAGCAGGCTGCCCGGGTGTCCCAAAGGACGGCGTTTTTCCACATGGGCGATCTCATTGAGGTGGGTTCAACGGACCGGATTTTCACCCGACCCCGCCACCGATTGACGGAAGACTACATCACAGGTCGCTTTGGATAACGTCTTGGGATTCTCCGAAAAGGATTTGAATGACATGATGGTGGCGGAGGATTTCCGGACCTGGACCGGTCAAGGTCACGGACCCGTCCTCGATAAGAAAAGCGATGTCGGCGACGCGGAGGATTCGGCGCACATGCTGGCCGGCTATGAGCAAGGTGAGGCCGCTCTTCCGAAGTTTTTGAAACGCGCTGCAAAAGCGGCGCACGACTTTGGGGCTGAGCCCGAGAAAAGGGTCGTCTAGGAGCAGCAGTCGGGCACCCGCCATCAGTCCCCTGCCAAGAGTCACCATCCGCTTCTCTCCGCCGCTCAGGGTCCCGGCCCTGTGGCGTTTTTTTTCTTCCAGCTCGGGGAAAAGACAAAAGACGAGCCGCAGCCTTTCCTCAATCCGGTGGCGGTGCAGGTAGCCCCCGACCTCCAGGTTTTCCAACACGGTCATCTCCGGGAACACACTCATCCCCTCGGGGACGTAGACCATCCCCAACCTCACGATGTCGGCCACGTCCAAGGTCTCCGTGCGTACGCCGGCGTAGAAAATTTCGCCGAGTACCGGCCGGATCATGCCGGCGACGGCCTTGAGAATGGTGGTTTTTCCGGCGCCGTTCGGTCCGACCATGGCCACGATCTGCTCGGACCAAACGGAAAAGGAGACGTCCTCAAGGACCGGGGTGGATCCGATGGAGGCGGAGAGATTCCGGACATCGAGCAAAGGAAGGTCGTTTTCTCCAAGCACCATGGACTTCATGCCTCTTCCGAAGGCTCTCGCTCACCGAGATACGCCGACAGGACTTCCGGATGATGGAGCACTTGGTGCGGCGGGCCTTCCACGATTTTCTCTCCTTGGTCCAAGGCCACCAGTCGATCGGAGACGCGCGCCGTGAGGTTCAGGAAATGATCCACCAGCAGAATGGTCATCCCGCGTTCCCGAAGCGACAGCACCAGCTGAGCAGCCTGGTTGACTGCGTGGGGACTGAGACCCGCGGCGATTTCATCCAAGAGCAGCAGTGTGGGGCGTGTGGCCAAGGCCCGTGCCACCTCAAGACGCCTTTGTTCTGAAAGGGTCAGTTCTTTTCCCAGAGTGTGTCGCTTGTCCCCGAGTCCGACCAGGTCGAGCCATGCGTCCGCTCGATCTTTGTCCGAAAGACGTCTTTGCGGTTCGGGACGGCCTTTGCCGAACCAGATGCCGATGAGCACGTTTTCTTCTGCGGTCATTTCGGGGAATGGGCGGGAAATCTGAAATGTGCGGCCAATGCCCGCCCGGCACACCTTGTGGGGCGGCCATCCTGTGATCGGACGACCCTGAAACAGGACATCTCCCCATGAAGCTTGAACCAGGCCGGAGATGACATTGAAAAGCGTCGTTTTTCCTGCCCCGTTCGGCCCAATCAGACTGACGATCTCTCCTGGGTGTACCGAAAAACTGACATCTTTCAAGACGGTGCGCCCTCCCAAACGCACGCCGAGTCGATGAATTTCCAAAAGCCGCTTCATTTTTTCCACAGTCCCAGCCCTTTGGGGAAGAAGAGCACGGCAGCGACGATCACAAGGCCGTAGACGGCGGCATGTCCCGCCGGCAATACGGGATGCAGGACGAGTTGGTCCAGAGGATAAAGGACAAGGGTGCCCAGGGCGGGACCGTACCAGCGGAATCGACCGCCCAAAATGGTCAGCACCAGCGGCATGGCGGAGAGGTGGGTGCTGAAAACGACCGGAGGTTCCACAAAACCGTGCAGGTGGGCGTAGAGCCCCCCGCACAGGCCGGTGAGCAAAGCGCTGAAGGTTATGGCGCTCCATTGCACCGCGTACACCGGGACTCCAAGAACACCCGCCGCCTGCTCATCTTCTCTCACAGCGCGCAGGGCCCAGCCCCATCGCGAGTGAATGGCCTGGTGGTGAATCCATGTGCCAGCCAGAAAGACCGCAAAGAGAGTGTAGTATTGAGTGGTGATACTTGAGGCAAAGTCTATAGGCAGTCCAAAGACATGGATAGTGGGCAACGGACGAATCCCCACAATTCCAAGGGACCCATGGGTGACGGATTCCCAATTGTCGGCGACGGCCTTGGGGATTTCCACAGCGGCGAGGGATACCAGGGCAAAAGTGGCCCCTCGAAGATTTCGGAACACGGCGGCGCATAACGCCCCGTATGCGGCGGCGCCGACGGCCCCTGCCGTGAGCGTCCAGACGATCTTTCCCCCTCCATAGTGATCCATCAACGCGACCCCATAGGCCCCAATGCCGAAGAACGCGGCATGGCCCAAGGAAATGAGCCCGCTCAAGGCTGTTAGATTCCAAGCCATGGCCACGACGGCATAAAGAAAAGCCATCATGAACACTCGGCAGATCAATTCCGGGTGGGGCGTCGCTATCGGCCAGGCCACCAGCACCAGAATCACCGCCCAGAAGATCAGAGAAAAAGGGAAGGACACGTGTCTCACAGTTCCGGGGCCGACCTCTTCCCCACCAGCAATCCGTGAGGTTTCCACAATAGCAAAACGATCAAGATCAGAGCGCTCACCAACTCCCGCCAGTTCGTCCCCAGTACCAGCGCCGCACTGGACTCCAAAGCCGCTAACACACAAGCTCCCAGCAATAGACTTCGAATATGCCCCGCGCCGGCAAAAATCGTGATCACGACGGCAATCATAGTGGCTTCCATACCGCCGGCTGGATGCAAATAGGCGAGTCGTCCAAAGATCGGTCCGGCCAGACCGATAAGCAGGCCGCCGATGGCAAACGCTACCCCTTTAATCCGATCCACATGAATTCCCGCCAAGCGGGCTGCCTCTCGGCCCTGAATGGTGGCCCGCAGCGCTTTGCCCAGAAAAGTTCGGTGCAGCAGTAGAAAAACGGCGGCGGTAGCCGTCGACGACAGGAAAAAACTCCACAGGTGGGTTGCGGTGACGTAAGCCCCAGGGGAAATGCTGAGTACGGGGCCTCCTCCAGAGGGAATGAGACGGTAGTCGGCACTGAAGAAAAACAGCATCACGTTTTGCACGATGAGGGCCATGCCGAAGGTGAGGACGAGTGAATTGAGTTCGAAGGGTTCACCCACTTTTTTGAGCACGCGATGCATGCCCAGGAGAACGGCGCTGAGGCTCAGCATGCACAAGGGAAGCGTCATCCAAAAGTCCAGGCCGTAGGTTTTCATGAGCGCGTAGGCCAAATAACCACTGAGGACGACCAGTTCTCCGTGGGCGAGGTTAAACGCGTGAGTGACGCCAAAAATCAGCGAAAACCCAAGAGCCGTGAGGGTGTAGAAAAAACCGAGGGACAAGACGCCGATGAGAAACTGGGCCCACATGATCGATCGTTCGCCCGACTAGGAGTCTCCTTGAGGATGAGTGGCTGCCGGATCCTGCATGAGTCGTCCATCCGGTTCCTGAGGTCTCGGGAGGAGGTTGTCCTCCCGGCCCAATGCGCTCGTAACGGAGCGTCTTGCCATACTGGTCCGGACAAGTATCCCAAGAAGCCGGTCAAAATCCATGATCCAAGCGGCTTCTAGGGCAATGGTCCGGTCATGGGCATCCACGTGCCTTGAGCACGCTCCGCCGGGAAAATCGGCACAAGGCGACCGTTTTGGATTTGGACGACAACCTGGCGATAATGGAGCGGATCGCCTTTGGCGTCAAATTGAACACGCTCCATGGGCAGCGTGAGGTCAGTGGCTCTCAAGGCTTCCGCAATGTGGGGTCCGTCCAGAGGAGCGCCTTGCGCCGCAACGGTTCGTATAGCTTCAAGGAGCACCCGGGCCGATGTGTAGCCGTGCATCACTGTGGATGTGGGTTCGCGGCCGTATTTTTCACGAAACTTTTCTGTGAAAAGCCGGGATGCCTCTTCCGTTCCAGGGACCGGGAAATCCGGCTGCCATGCGCTGAGGCCCAGGAGGTTTTCCGCGGCTTGGCCCATCTGTTGGATGAATTCCGGATAAGCGACGCCCCACGGGCCGATATAGGCGATGAGGGGTAGGTTTTGCTCACGGATCTGTCGGACCAAAATCAGGTGATCCGGGAAGAAGCCGGCACTGATGAGCACTTCCACGTGAAGCGATCGCATTTTGACAAGAAACGGCGCAAAATCCGGGGTTCCCGGCCGAAACTTCTCAACAAGCGCCAGCTCGAGGCCCGCACGCTTAAGACACCGGAAGAGGGTTTGCGAAAATTCTGTGGCTCCGGGTGTGGCCGCATGGAGTATCGCCACTCTCTTCTCGGGCACGATTTCAGGAAGAAACCCGCACAGGGGCTCGGTGACCCCGTCGAGATGCGCGATTCGGAAGAAGAAAGGATTTTTCCCTTGAAGTGTCAGGTCTTTCTGAAGGCTTGCCGAAGCCACGTAGGGGATTCGGGCTTTCAGAGCGAGCTGGCTGATGGGTCCGACGAGGGAATCCACATAGCCGCCGGTCAGGGCGATGACTTTTTCCCGATAGATCAAGTCCTGAACCTGGTTGAGAGCCGTTTCGGGCTGGCTTTGGTCATCCCGGGACAAGAGTTGGACGTCACGCCCGGCAATCCCGCCGCTTCGATTGATTTCCTCCACGGCGTATTCAATGCCACTCAAGATTTCCTGTCCGTGATTGGCCAGCTTGCCCGTAAGGGGATTGATAGCACCCAGGCGCACTGGACTTGACGTCCATCCGTTGTGAGCAGCCGAGAGTCCCACGATCCCTGCAATGAGGCCCAGGATAAAAAGCCGTGCCCCAGACATCGCCCCCCCTCCTCCCAAGTGGCTTTGGGCTGTCTTTCCGTCAAGTGTCCTGCCCCTTTCCCGCACACACCATATGCCATAGGGGGAACAGGGGCAAGATCGTTTCATTCCGCGATCTCAGCCTTCCACTTCAAGCACATACCCAACGGGAGCAAAGGCAAAACGGGGACCGAATTCCGCCGACAACCGAGCGATGGGCCCCTGCCCCGTACAGTGACTGACCGCGAGAATTTGGATATCGAACTTTTTCATGGCCTGCATGGTATTTTCCAATTGGTCCGCCGGCGAAAAACCCAAGTGGGTTCCTCCGAGCACCGCGTAGACGCGGCTTTCCCCGGATTGGCTGGTCAGATGTTCCAAGATGTTGATCAGTCCGGCGTGGGCGCACCCCAGGATGACCACAAGGCCTTTGGGGGTCTTCAGGGCGAGGGAGTAATCGTCTCGAAACGGGTCCGGAGTCCATTGCCCGTTGGATTGGATGACAAACTTGGGGTCACCCGTTTCGAAATCGGTGCGCCGAGGGACTTCTCCCGAAACAAAGACATTGGGAGCGATTTCCGTGAAAGTGTCCGTCCACTGGAATTGGGCCCCTCGGGTTGACAGATAAGCTTCCCGCCACGGCATCCCGATGGAAACCGGCCTCTCTACGGGGCCGACAAGCATATAGCGGAACCGTTCCAAAAGGACATCCGGGTGGGCGACCACCGGGCAGGGGCCGCGGACACCGAGGAACGATAACATTCCACCCGTGTGGTCAAAATGGCCGTGACTGAGCACGAGCTTTTCCACTTTGGAGAGATCTTTTTTCAGTCGCAGGGAATTTTGAATCAGCCCGAAGCCTTGGCCGGTGTCAAAAAGAAGTACAGCTTCGGGAGCTTCGACATAGGCCGCAAAGCCGTGTTCTCCAATAAGTCCGGGAACGGGAACGGTGTTTTCACACAGCACGGTGACTTTGTATCCCATGGCCCACTCCTTTCTTCGATGAAAGCCCGCGGTGGATGCCTGCACCTAAAAAACAGTCTAGCCCAAAAGGATGAGGCGGCATAGAGTCTATGCCGCCTCATCGAGTTCCACGCACTGCAGGAAGGCTATTTCCTCAGCATCCGCCGCAGAAGCTTTCCGGTGGGGGTTCTCGGCAACGAATCGACGAATTCCACCAACCGAGGCAGTTTGTACACCGCGATGTGCTGTTTCAAGAACTCCTTCAGCTCTTCAAAAAAGGCGTCATTGCCTTCGTAGCCCGGCTTCATGACGATGAACGCCTTGGTGACTTGGCCCTTTTCCGGATCGGGCACGCCGATGACGCCCGCATCGGCCACAGCCGGGTGCTTGAGGATGGCCTCTTCCACTTCTGCAGGGCCGATCCGGTAACCCGAGCTCTTGATCATGTCGTCTTCGCGGGAGACAAAGAAGATGTTGCCGTCCTCGCGCATGAAGACCGCGTCGCCCATCTGGTTCCAGCCGTTCTTGACACCCTTCTGCTGGGATTTGAGCAACCGCTCTCCATCCACGTAGGGCTTCCAGTAGAGGGTCCCCGACGGTCCTTTAATGATCATGCTGCCCACTTCGTTGGGTTTGCAGTCGTTCCACTCCGCATCCACCACGCGGACCAAAACACCGGGCAAAGGCTTGCCGATGGAATTGGGAACGGGTTCGGGATTCAATGTATTGGAGGTCAGGAGGTGCAGCATTTCCGTGCCGCCTAGCCCTTCCCAGATGGGCTGCCCTGTGAGCTTTGTCCAGCCTTCCAGCGTCTCCGCTCCCAGGGCGTCGCCGCCGGATGTGCACAGGCGGACACTGCTGAAATCGTACTTCTTGAAGTCAGGGAACTTCATCAAGGCCCGGTAGGCTGTGGGAAGTCCTGTGAGCACCGTGATCTTGTGCTTTCCGATAAGTTCCATCATGTCGGCCGGCGCGAATTTGGGCAAAAGCGAAATGCCCGCCCCGCCCTCGAAGGGGATTAGGGTGAATGTGCCGAAGCCGGCGGCGAAGGAAACCGGGGCCGCGCCGCCCAAAATGTCACCAGGCTTCAAATTGTAAACATATTTGTTGACCAGCCGGGTTTCGATAATGACAGGCCGGACGAAATGCACGCAGCCTTTAGGCATTCCCGTGGTGCCCGACGTATAGAGGATGACCCCGATGTCATTGGCTTTGAGCATGGTCGGCTGGAGATCGGGGGACCCCTGCTGCAGCATCTCCTCGTAAACCAGATGCCCTTGAGATTTCACTTCATCGGGGTTCCCGCCGATCACGATAACCTTCGTGCCGTATTCGAAATCGTGCTTGGCCTCTTCCACAGGGCCCATGAGCGGGGCGTTGACCACGAAGAACTTCATCTCCGCGTTGTTGACGACAAAGGCCACTTCTTCCTTCGACCATAAAGGAGACGTGGGAATAGGGATGGCCCCGATTTTTTCAATGGCGAAGATGGTCACAAGCGCTTGTGGCGAATTGACAAGACGGATACCGATGCGATCTTGGGGTTCTGCGCCGGCGGCTTTCAAAGCGTTGCCGAATTTGTTGACCATTTGCTGGAGCTGGGCGTAGGTGAACTGCTTGTCCATGAATTTGATGGCAATGTTGTCTCCCCGCCCTTCGCGCACATGCCTGTCCAACAGGTAGTCGGCAAGATTGAGTTCCATGGGGGTGTCGGCAAATTCCTCCGGCACGATGTACTCGGGCCACATGTCTTTTGGGGGGAGATAATTTTCCGGTATTTTCGCCATGCTCATTCCTCCTTGACCTGCTCGTTGCACATGGATGCCAACGCGGGGCGTCCGCTCGGCATCAAATTGCCTTTCCAAGGGCGTGGAGCCGTGCTGTGCATCACCTCCTTTGCCGCAATGATCACTTCACAAGAGAGAAGAAAAGGTATCCCCGCCGAGAGAGATTCTCAGCGTTGACACACTGACGGACCTTGATCCGTGGTGTGGTAGGTAAAGCCCGTGGCAGAGGAGCACATGTGAAAGGACTGGAAAAGGAGCTTTTCCCCGCGGGAGGTTTCCCGTGCCGATGGATGGCGCACCGTCTATGGATGGTGGATCAGATCGTGGGCTTCACCGGTGCTGTTTTTGACAGGTCTGTCTTTACGCTTCCGCCGAGACGACTTCGATGCCTTCCTCCTTCAAGGATCCAATGATGGGTTCCATGGGGCATTTCTTGAGACGAAAGGAATAAACGGCTTCGTCGGCATCCGTGGGTTGCACATAGCACACGCTGATAATTTCCGCGCCCTTGTCTTGGAGCAACCGGGTGACGCTGTCCAACGACTGCTTCGGCCCCATCAGCTTCACATCCAAGCGGCTGGAACTTTGCATGAGTCCCAACATGGAAATCAAAGCCGACAGCATATCCACCACGGTGATCACGCCGACGAGTTTTCCCTCGTCCACGACCGGAAGGCCGCCGATGCGGTTTCTCAAAGTCAACTGGGCCGCTGTCTCCAAGGAATCGTTCGGGCCCACCGTGATGGGGTGCCGCACCATGACATCCTCGACAGAAAGCTCTTCCAGCATCGAGGCGATGAGGACGCTGCGCAGGTCGGCGTCGGTCACCCAGCCGACCAAAGTGCCGTCGGATTGGACCACCGGGAGATGTCGGATGGAGTGGCGCTTCATGAGCTTCAAAGCATCCTGGACGGATGCTTCCTTGGTTGTGGTCACCACATCCGTAGTCATCCAGTGGCGAACGATCATCCTCGGAACCTACCGATCAAGGTGAAAAGGCTTGTTGATTGATGCACTGTGCGCTGCGGTGGTGGGCATGCCCCACTTGGGGTCCCCTTCGCAGCAAAGCCTAAGAAAAGTGCCTCAGGATTGCAAGAGAAAAATCGTACATAGTTTGGAGTCCTCATAGAGACCCTGCGTTGACTTGAAATGACCTTCCGATATACTGGGCGACAATTGATGAAAAAAGCGGGAGCACTAAGGGCTCTTGAGCTGTTGGCGGAAGAAAAAAAGAAAGGAAAGAGGACTTTGAGAGACCCCAAATACATTTTTATCACCGGCGGGGTGCTGTCCTCCTTGGGCAAGGGGCTTGCGGCCGCCTCCATCGGGGCGCTTATGGAAAGTCGAGGACTCCGGGTCACCCTCCAGAAGCTGGATCCTTACATTAACGTGGACCCAGGAACCATGAATCCTTTCCAGCATGGCGAAGTGTACGTCACGGACGACGGGGCCGAGACGGATTTGGATCTCGGCCACTACGAACGCTTCACCCACGCGCGTATGGGCAAACGCAACAATTACACTTCGGGAAGCATTTACTACAGCGTGATCACCAAGGAACGACGGGGGGACTATCTTGGGGGGACGGTTCAGGTGATCCCCCATGTCACAGACGAGATCAAAACGTGCATCCGCCAAGTCGCCGACGGCGTGGATTTGGTCATCGTGGAAATCGGGGGGACCGTCGGTGATATCGAAAGTCTTCCTTTTCTTGAGGCCATCCGGCAGTTCCGCATCGATGTTGGCCGGGAAAACGCTTTGTATATCCATGTGACTCTGGTGCCGTATGTCAAAGCTGCCGGTGAAGTCAAAACAAAGCCGACGCAGCACAGCGTCAAAGAATTGCGCGGCATCGGCATCCAGCCGGATATCCTTCTGTGTCGCACCGAACTTCCTCTGTCCAAAGATATCAAGGCGAAAATTGGTCATTTCTGTAACGTGGAACCCGATGCCGTCATTACAGCCATCGATGTGGATTGTATCTATGAGGTGCCTCTGTGTTTCCACGAAGAGGGACTTGACGAGAAGATCCTAAAAAAACTGAACATTTGGACTCGAGCTCCTCAGTTGGACGAGTGGAGGGAGTTGATTCGGCGCATGAAGAACCCATCCCGGGAAGTGACCATTGCCGTGGTGGGCAAGTACATCGATCTGCGGGAATCGTACAAGAGCCTGAACGAAGCTTTGGCGCACGGCGGGGCGGCCAACGACGCGCGCGTGCACTTGAACTATATCGATTCGGAGATGGTGGAGCGCACCGGTGGGGAAGCGCTGCTGCATGAGGCCGATGGCATCCTTGTGCCCGGGGGGTTTGGTTCTAGGGGGATCGAAGGAAAAATCAAAGCCATCCGTTACGCCCGAGAACATAAGGTGCCGTTTTTTGGGATTTGCCTTGGCATGCAGATGGCCGTTGTGGAGTTTGCCCGCAACGTGGCCGGCTTGGAAGGGGCGCACAGCATGGAAATCGACAAACACACACCTCATCCGGTGATTTTTCTCATGAGGGAGTGGTTCGACTACAAGAACAACAAACTGGTGCGCCGACATGAAGACTCCGATCTGGGCGGGACCATGCGTCTCGGGGCGTATCCGTGTCTGCTGGAGCCGGGGAGCTTCGCCCATCAGGCGTACCAAAAGATGGAGATCTCGGAGCGGCATCGGCACCGTTATGAATTCAACAACGAGTATCGGGAGATCTTGGGCCGGGCCGGGATGCGGTTCACCGGCTTGTCGCCGGACCGCAATCTGGTGGAGATCATCGAACTTCCGGATCATCCGTGGTTCCTAGGCTGTCAGTTTCATCCGGAGTTCAAGTCCAGACCCATGGATCCCCATCCGCTCTTTCAGGCGTTCGTCAGGAAAAGTTTGGAGTTTTTCGAGAAGAAATCTGCTGGGGCGAAGGGTCAGAACTCCGCCTAAAGGCTGCGGGAAAGAGAGTGACCTTTGTGGACGAGAAGGTGTCTCCCATCTGGATCGGCGGCCTTCCTTTCGGGAAGGAGCGATTCTTTGTCATCGCCGGGCCATGCGTTTTAGAAAGCGAAGACCTGGCGTTGCGTGTGGCCTCCACGTTGGCTCAAATCTGCCGGGAATTAGAAATCCCTTACATCTTCAAAAGCTCTTACGACAAAGCCAACCGAACCTCCATTCATTCCTATCGGGGTCCGGGGATGACGGAAGGGCTCAAGATTCTGGAACGGGTCCGGTCTGAAATCGGGGTGCCGGTGATCACCGATGTCCACTCAGTGGAGGAAACGGCTCCGGTGGCCCAGGTGGTGGATGTGCTTCAGATCCCCGCTTTTCTTGCCCGCCAGACGGACCTGGTGGTGGCGGCCGCAAGGACGGGCAAACCCGTCAACCTGAAAAAGGCGCAGTTCCTGGCCCCTTGGGACATGTTTCAGGTTGTGCAGAAAGCGGAAAGTGCGGGTAACCGACAAATTTTCATCACAGAACGAGGGACCTGTTTTGGATACAATGCCCTAGTGGTGGACATGCGCTCCGTGTTTCTCCTCAGCCGGTCCCCGTATCCTTTGGTTTTTGATGCCACGCACAGTGTACAGATTCCCGGCGGGCAGGGCACAGCCTCGGGTGGAGAGCGCCGTTTTGTGGAAAGCCTGGCTCGGGCAGCCGTGGCGGCGGGAGCGGACGGCATTTTCATGGAGGTCCACGAGGATCCGGACAAAGCGTTGTGTGACGGTCCCAATGCCGTACCTCTTCGCGAGGCGCGGGGTATCCTCTCGGCGCTCAAAGACCTTTACCAGGTGACCCGGAAGCATCCGTTTCTTCTTCAGGAGGAGACCGCTTCCCCGCCGGGGGGGCCAAGAGTCTGTTAACCACTTCTTTAAGAGGCTGGTCACAGTCTGAGAGTGTGAGACCTCCACATACCCAAGGGGGCAGGATGAAACACGGAGCCGCTTCCAATCCAGTGGACGATGGGCTCAAGCAGCGCATTCTTCCCGTGCGTCTGGTCATCTTCGATGTCGACGGTGTGCTCACCGACGGCGGAATCACGATCCACGATGACGGCTCGGAATCCAAGACCTTCGATGTCAAAGACGGTCATGGGATGAAGCTATTGCAGCGCGCGGGGTTGCAGATTGCGCTGATTTCCGGGCGCTATTGCGCTTCCGTGGAGCACCGGGCGAAAGGTTTGGGGATCGACCATGTCTACCAAGGCATCCACCGCAAGGTGGAAGCCTATGAAAAAATCAAGACCTCCACCGGGTTGGATGACCGGAACATAGCCTATGTAGGTGATGATCTCATCGATATTCCGGTCATGCGCCGCGTGGGTTTCGCCGTGTGTGTTCCCGATGCTGTGGAACACGTAAAGCCTTTTGCGCATTACGTGACCAGCCGCCCAGGGGGCAAGGGGGCCGCACGGGAACTTTGTGAACTGATTCTGCAAGTCCAGGGTCTATGGGAGAGTGTCACCGCCCGCTATTTCCAAGAAGACCTAGGCTAAGGCGTTTTCGCAGAAACGCCTTGTAAGTGGTGCGTCCCAGCGGGATGCCGAGGAAATCCTGGGCCCATTGGGGCCTGCGGGAAAAAAGAGCGACGAAGAATCCCGGGAATCGATAGACCCACCGAGCAAAAAGCGCGGCATATTGCAGGTTGTCCCCCATGGCTTCGAGGCATCGGGATCGGTAGACCTGGTGGAGGGGATGCCTCAGGTTTCCCCGAAGAGCATCAGTGATGGTGGCCGCGGCGATTTGCCCCGATCGTATGGCATAGTAAATGCCCTCTCCAGAGAAAGCCTCTCCGAAGCTGCCTGCATCTCCCGCATAGAGGATCCGCCGTGTGCCGAGGACGGGTGCGATGCCGCGGCAGGGGATGGCGCTGCCATGATAACGCCTCTCCTCGGGACCTCCGATTCTTCGCACAAAATCGGCGAAGGCTTTCGCCGTGGAAGAATGACCGCGGTGAAGGCCGCCCACACCGATGGAATAAGCGTCTCGAAGGGGGAACACCCAGCCGTATCCTTGCGGATGGGCATCAAAGTAAAATTCCAGGAGGTCCTTTGTTTTTCTGGGGGAAAGCCATTCCTGAGAAGCGTCGTAGCGGCGAGTCACGGCTTTCCACCGCATTCCTTCACTTCCTGGGCCGGGCAGGCGCTTGGAAAGAAGGCCGGTGGCGCCATAAGCGAGCACCACATATCGGCTCCGGTATTGCCCCCGGGTGGTTTTCACGGTGACCTCGTGCTCGGTTTCCTCCAGCCCCACGACTTTTTCTTCCATCCGGATTGTGGCCCCGGCTTCCCGCGCCTTTTCCAAGAGGAGATGGTCAAAGATTTCGCGGCGCACCAGGATGGCGATGGGGTGGGGAAGACGAGCCTCCACGCTACGGGAGCCGCAGAGGGCTCGGATGCCGTAAATGAAGCCGTCGACGGCGGTGTCGGGCAGAGGAAACCCAAGGGCTCTGACGCCGTTCATGGACAGAGCCCCGCCGCAGGGCTTCTGTCGAAGAAAGAGCTCTTTTTCGAGGCATAGGGTGTGCAAACCATGCCGGGCTGCCATGCGGGCGGCAGCGGCTCCCGCAGGTCCGGCACCCACAACCAAGCAATCCGCTGTCATCTTGAACCGTATCGTGCGATCTTGAATGGGCCCGTTCTTGGGATCCTCACCAACAGCTTAGATTCGTAAAGGCAAAAAGCGGGCCTGTCAATGGCTGGGCATGGGGTATGATCCTTTACAGTGCAAAAGAGCGCGTGTTAAATACCCTAAGAAGTTTGAGGAACGGAGAAAGGAGTGGAGCGCTCCATGACAAGGAGCGGAAAGGTCGTATGCTGGCTGCTCTTGGTGGTGGCCGTGGGAGTTGCGGCGGTCTTTTCCCATGCCGTGCTGAAAACCAAGAGGGAGAAGTCGGCGGAAGGAAATTCCGCACTGGCGTCTGTGGATTCGGACATCCGGTTGACGGACATGGACTACACCGAGGTGCAACAGGGAAAGCCCTTATGGCGCATCAAAGCCCATGAGGCGAAATACTACGAAGGTGAACAAAAGACCCTTTTGACTCAAGTCGATTTGACCCTTTTTTTGGAAGGCGATCGCGAAGTGCACCTGGTGAGTGACCACGGCCTGCTGCACACCGGCCGCAAAGACATTGAACTGTGGGGGCGTGTGACGGCCCGTGCCCCGGAGGGTTATGAGGTGCAGACCGACAAGGTTTATTACGAGCACAACAGCCAGCAAATCCGGTCGTTGTCGCCTGTGCGCTTTGTCGGGCCTCAGGTGGATCTCCAAGGCCGACAGTGGCACTATGATCTGTCGACTTCCATTGTCTATGTGGAGGGTGGCGTGCGGGCTCAGGTGCGCGGCTCCTTCTGGAACCGGACTGGAGGATCATGAAGGGTTTCGATGGGGTGATCCGGATTTTCCCGGGGAGTGCACGGAAAAGCTTGAACCATCTCATGATGGCATGCTGCATGACGCTCTTGATGGGTGGGCTGTGCGGCGTTGCCGCCCAGAGCCAGGGTCCCGCTGCGCTGCGTTCCGGGCAAGAAGCGGCCAAGCCCATCCAGATTGCCAGTGATCGGATGGTGGCGGATCAAAAGACCCGGACGGTGGTCTTTGAGGGTCATGTCACGGTGCAGCAAGGTTCCATGACCATCACGGGACAGAAACTCACCGTCTATGCCGCTGAAAAGGGTAAAGGGGCGGCGAAGGATTCGGGGGAAGTCACGGGGGATCAAATTGAGCGGATTGAGGTGGAAGGGAACGTGGTCATTTCCGAGCGGAACCGCGTGGCGACATCGCAGAAGGCCGTCCTCTTCAATCGGGAGCAGAAGATCGTCCTGATGGGAGATCCTGTGCTCGTTCAGGGCAAGGACAAGGTCCAGGGAGATCTCATCACCCTTTATTTAGAAGACCAGAGAAGTGTGGTGGAAGGCCGCGCAGGCAATCCGGTCCAAGCGGTTTTCCATCCCAAAGAGACGCCGCAAAAGCCATGACGACATCGGGACGCGTCCTGCGTACGGACAATCTGGTCAAGCAATACGGCGGGCGGGTGGTTGTTGATCGGGTCAGTCTCGAGGTCCGTCAGGGAGAGGTGGTCGGGCTGTTGGGTCCTAACGGTGCGGGAAAATCCACAACGTTTTACAGTGTCATCGGCATTATTCGGCCGGATGCCGGGGCGGTCTACCTCGATGGGGATAACATCGTCCGGAATCCCATGTACCTGCGGGCGCGCAAAGGGATCACCTATCTCCCGCAGGAACCCTCCGTGTTTCGCAAACTCACCGTTGAGGAAAATCTTCTGGCCGTTATGGAGACCCTCAAGATCGGTCGGGAAGAAAGAAAACAGAGGCTCGACGCTTTGCTGCGCGATCTCCGGATCGAGCATTTGGGGAAAAGTCGCGCGGACAGGCTCTCGGGTGGAGAACGGCGTCGATTGGAAATCAGTCGAGCCTTGGTGACACAGCCGAGTTTCATTTTGTTGGATGAGCCTTTTGCAGGCATTGATCCTATCGCCGTCGTGGAAATCCAGAGCTTGATCCGTTCCTTGAGAGACCGCGGGATCGGCGTGTTGATCTCCGATCACAATGTCCGAGAGACGCTCCGAGTCTGCGATCGCGCGTATATCATGCATGAGGGGCGAATCCTGGAACAGGGCCCGCCTCAAGTGATCGCCCAGAGCGAACTGGCGCGCAGAACTTACCTCGGACAAGAATTCAGCCTTTAGGGACGGGAAGACGTATGGCGTTGGAACTCAAACAACACATGAAACTGACGCAGCAACTGATCATAACTCCGCAGTTGCAGCAAGCCATCAAACTCTTGCAGCTCTCGCGTCTGGAACTTCTGGAGACGATCCAGCAGGAGTTGGAGGTCAACCCGGTATTGGAGGAAGTGGCGGATGCCGTCGAGGATGGGGAAATCAAGGACGAGACGGAGCCGGAACCAGCGAGAGTGGAAGAACGTTACGATGAAGTGGAAATCACGGAAAAGGTTCGCGACGATTTTGATTGGGAAAGCTTTTTGGAAGACTACAGCACGTACTCCCCGGTGACCAATGAAAGGGATCCCAACCAGGAGCCGCCGTCCTTCGAACAGCGCCTGACATCCAGACCGTCTTTGGAAGACCATCTCATGTGGCAGCTGTGTTTATCGGATTTTACCGAGCAGGAGCGTGAGGTGGCCGTGCAGATCATCGGAAATCTGAACTCTGACGGGTACCTTCTTGCCGACCTGGACGAGATCGCGCAGCTCACGGGGTGTTCCGTGGAGTACGTGGAGCATGTGCTCAAAAAGGTCCAGTCCTTTGACCCTCCCGGGGTCGCCGCCCGAACCCTGCAGGAGTGCCTGCTGATCCAAGCGCGCAACCTTGACGTTCCCAACGGTCTTGTGGAGACGATCATCCAGGATTACCTGCCGTACCTTGAAAATAAGAATTACCAAGGGCTGGTGAAGGTGCTTCGATGCCCCAAGGAGGAGGTCCAGGCGGCCGTTGAACTTATATTGAGTTTCGATCCCAAGCCGGGCCGGGCCTACAGCGAGGAAGACGTCCACTACGTCAGCCCGGATATCTATGTCCTGAAGGTGGATGATGAGTTCGTGGTGGTGCTCAACGAAGACGGCATGCCGAAACTGAGAGTCAACCCTTATTACAAGGAAGCGCTGCGCCGGGATTCCGGAGTGCCGGAAGAAGCTAAGGAATACATCCACGGCAAGCTTCGTTCTGCCGCGTGGCTGATCAAGAGCATCCATCAGCGTCAACGGACTTTGTACAAGGTGGCCCAAAGTATTGTCAATTTCCAGAGGGAATTCTTCGAAAGAGGTATCGCCCACCTCAAACCTATGGTCTTGCGCGACGTGGCGGAAGATGTGGGCATGCACGAATCCACCATTAGCAGGGTTACAACCAATAAATACATGCACACACCCCAGGGGATTTTTGAGTTGAAATATTTCTTTAACAGTTCCATAAACAGTGTTGTCGGAGAGGCGGTGGCTTCAGAAAGCGTCAAAGAGCGCATTCGCCAGCTGATTCGTGACGAAGATCCCGCCAATCCGTACAGTGACAAAGACTTGGTGGATCTGCTGCAGAAGGAAAACATTCGGATTGCGCGCCGAACAGTGGCCAAGTATCGGGAGATGCTTGGGATTTTGCCTTCACACAAAAGAAAGCGCGTGCTTTGGGGGACGTGATCCCCAAGAGAAACCCCGAGGACCACAAATGAACGGCCATAAGGAGTCCACTCATGCAGATTAACGTGGCGTTTCGACACACGGAACCTTCGGATGCTCTCAAAACGTATGCCGAAGATAAGGTCTCGAGAATCAAAAAATACCTGGAGGAGCCCATCGAGGTCAATGTGGTGTTGCAAGTGGAAAAATTCCGCCACATTGCCGATGTGACCGTTGAGTCCAACGGCGTCCGTATCAACGCGAGAGAAGAAACAGAGGATATGTACTCCGCTATTGATATGGTGGTGGATAAATTGGAAGGGCAGGTGAAGAAGTACAAAGAAAAACTTCGCAACCGAAAGCCCACCGCGTCCGAGAGGGCTCAGCGGCTCATGATGAACATCCTGGAATGGCCGGCCGAGGAAACGTTGGAACCTCGGGTGGTGACGACGCAGCAGCTCTATGCCAAACCCATGGACGTGGATGAAGCGGTCATGCAGCTTAACCTGTCCAACGGTGATTTTTTGGTTTTCACCAACCGAGCCACCATGCATGTCAACGTCCTGTACCGCCGCAAAGACGGCAATTATGGACTGATTGAACCCGTGCAATGATCCCGGGACACACGACGGAGACAATGTTGTCCACGAAGGGGAAACGGCATTAACGGAGGATCCCGAAGGATTGATGAAGATTGCGGATATCCTGCCGAAAGAGGCGATCATCGCCGAACTGGAAGCAAAGACGAAAAGAGAGGTCTTGGAAGAGCTGACAGATGCGCTGCTGCGTCATAAACCCCAGCTGGATCGGTCTCGATTGCTTGAAGTGCTTCTCGAGAGAGAAAAGCTGGGAAGCACGGGTATTGGCGAAGGGATCGCCATCCCGCATGGGAAAATCGAGAATCTGGATCATCTTGTGGTTTCTTTTGGGCGATCGACCCGAGGGATCGATTTTGAGTCCATGGACGGCAAGCCCGCGCATCTTTTCTTCTTGTTGGTGGCCCCGGAAAACTGCGCGGGCATTCATTTGAGAGCTTTGGCGAGGATCGCCCGGTTTTTGAAAAGTGCCACCGTCCGACGGCGTCTGGGTCTTGCAACGTCCCAGGAAGAGATTTTTGCGATTATCCAGCAAGAAGACGATGATTTTTAACGCTTGTGCTCCACTGGCTCCGTGGGGGGTCGGGGAGGTTCCCGACTCCCCCTTTTCTTTCTCAATCGGCGTGAACACAGCGCGACCCTGGTAAAACGTGCATGACGTTGAACTCCGAGCCACGCCCCCCTTTGCCGCTCAGGGCGGGGCGTTACCGGCCGTCATGTCCCACGGTGGGCAAATCCTGCCGGGAGGCGTCGAAGGCGACACCGCAGGCGGATGGGAAAATGCCGAAAAGAGACACGCATCTGGTCATCGTCACCGGGCTTTCCGGATCCGGTAAAAGCACGGCCATCAAGGCCTTTGAAGACATCGGGTACTTTTGCATCGACAACCTGCCGGTTCCCTTGTTGCCCTATTTTTTGGAACTGTGCGAGCAAGACAGACCCGACCTCAAGAAAGTGGCCCTGGGGATTGACATCCGAGGCCGGAGTTTTCTCCGTGACAGCGACCGACTCTTCCGGGATGTGGAGTCGGAAGGCTATGCCTTGGAGATCCTCTTTTTCGAGGCGACAACCGAGGTGCTCCAGCGGCGATTCAGCCAGACACGGCGCCTCCATCCCATCAGTGCCCAGGAATCCCGGTTGGTCGCCGCAATTCAAAGGGAGCGCGAGGAGCTGGCAGCCTTGCGAGCGCGTTCGACCCGTATTATCGACACCAGCGATTTTTCGGTGCATCAACTCAAAGCCTTGATCACGCGCACGTACTCCATGGTGAGCGATCAGGAGCGGTTGAGCGTTCAGGTGTTGTCCTTCGGCTTTAAGTACGGCTTGCCTTTGGAATCGGATATGGTCATGGATGTCCGGTTTCTGCCCAACCCCTATTTTGTCGATGACCTGCGTCCCTTGAGCGGGTGTGAGACACCGGTACGGGATTGGGTTTTGAGCCATTCGCAGGCCATGGAGTTTCTGGACGAGTACGCGACCTTACTGCTTAAGCTGTTGCCGCAATACGTTCAGGAAGGCAAGCGCTATCTTACGGTGGCCGTGGGCTGTACGGGAGGCAAACATCGTTCTGTGGTGATTGCCGAGCAGCTTGCTGACAGGGTGCGCCGTGCAGGTTATTATACAGTGTTATTCCATCGGGACGTCCACCTGGATGGCTGAGCGTCTTCCCGTGCGAGAAGAGGTGGAGAGCGGACGGGAGGTGCGGCTCAGCGGGTGTGTTCCGATCCATCCTAAGGAAATCCGGGGAAGAGGCAAAGGGCAGCGCGAAGATGTCGAGAATCGGACTGGTTGTCGCGGCTCATTGTCGAGTGGCTCAGGAAATGGTCAAGACGGCGGAGATGATTCTGGGGCCGCTGGAAGCTGTTCGCGCCGTTTCCATGGATCCCGCCACGCCCGTCGAGGAGATGGTGCGAGAGCTCTCGGAAGCCATCAAGGAGGTGGATGCCGGACCGGGGGTGCTGGTGCTTACCGACCTTTTCGGCGGGACGCCTTCCAATGTCGCCCTCTCCTTCGTGGGGTCCCGGGTGGAAGTGCTCAGCGGTTTCAACCTTCCCATGCTCATCAAGTTCGCCGAGATCCGAGGGGCGTCTTCATTGAAGGAGGCTGCCGAAATTCTCAGGGATTACGGGCGCCGACACATCTCTTTGGCTAGCGAGATCTTGTCTTCGAGGCCTGAATCGAAAGGACGGGAGTCGGATCATGAGCGCTCGCCTGCCCATAGTCATTGAGCCGATGCGGCCTGCAGACCTTCCAGCGGTCATCGACATCGAAAAGGCGAGCCATGTGGATCCTTGGCGAGAGTCTTTTTTTGCGGAGGAGTTGCAAAGACCCCAAGCGCTCACCTTGGTTGCGCGCCTGACGGAAGATCGGCGTCGGATTGTCGGCTACATCTGTGTATGGCTGGTGGCCGATGAAGTGCAGATCTTCAACCTTGCGGTGGACCCGGCCCTGAGAAGGCGAGGTGTCGGCCGTCAATTGCTTCTGGCGGCGTTGCGTCATGCGTGTGGGCGCAATGCGCGCATCGCGCTGCTGGAGGTGCGCCGCAGCAACCATGCGGCCCAACAACTCTATCAAAGTATCGGATTTCGGCCATCGGGACTTCGCCCCAATTATTACGAAGGCCTGAGAGAACCTGCGGTCCTCATGGAATTGGAAATGGACCGGGGTTGGAGGTCTCGGTGGCTGCGTTCGGAAGGCCTTCCCATTGACGCAGAGAGGTCTGGTTGATGCCGAGTGTCCAAAGCACTCAGGTTCAGTCTGAGGCGCTCCTGAAGAATTTGATGGTCACCAACGTCCCGGTCACGGTGGACCCCGGACATGAGGTACTGGTGGAGGCAGTTTCGGGGTACGCCGGCAAGGAAAAGCAAGCCCGGGATCTCCTGCTGGAATATCATCACCGTTATCGTAACTGGGCTTATGTGCTCCAGGAAACCTGGCGTTATGCCACGGGGAATCTGCGCTTGTACCGGCACTATCATCACAGTGCCGGGGTGGTGGGCCTGTTATCCCGTATCTTCCTCCATGCCCTCTCCGATGCGGGCAACCCTAGGACACAGTCGACGGCCGCCGATCATCTGATTGCCCTATGGCTGAAGATCATTGAGGAGGCTCCGGAACTGTGCCGTGAGGATTCGGGGGATCTTCCCGCCCTTGGAGACCAGGATCCTTTGCCGCGTGGGGTGGCCCACGGCGGGATTCTCCGATGGTGCTTCGCCAAACTCCACAGTCTGCCTCCGTCCAGCTTCCAATGGGTCGTTCGCAGTTTCTATCAGCCCAAAAAGCTTTTACTGCGATGCCTTGACCTATGGTCTTCCCCGGCTTCCTTTGCGGAAGGGCGCCTGCTTTTGGAGCGGCTGCTTATGGAGACCCATACGTTCTGGGTCCAAAGGGAAGATCCTTCAGCCTGGTTGACCCGTCAGCTTCAGGAAGAATTGGATGTGAGAGAATGGAGAAGCCTGTTCAGTCCCCTGCTTCGCGCCGACCATGAGCGCGCCCTCAGTCGCATCCACGGCCTGAGTGCCGAAAAGGATCCTCGGCGGGCTATAGAAAAGCTGTGCACGTTTCCCGACTTCCGCGAAATTGTTCGCGCATATCAACAACTTCCGGATAAGGTGGGTCGGGCCGTCCCTCAGGAGCATGCGGGCCATGTGAGCATGTTGTTGCGTTTGAGGATCATGGAAACCAAAGGGTTGGAGCCGATCCATGAAGAAACGCTGCGTGCGATGAACATGGACGTGGGCCGTTGGATTCGCGAGGAATCCCAGGAGGTCCTCAGGCCGCGGCTCACCCGCTTCCTCCAAGTCCTCCGGGGGTGCCTCCACAATTACCCGGAAGCGGCCTTGCACTGCGTGCGCACCGTTGGTCTGGAAATCCTCGGCACGGACGACCGGGATCTCATCGAGTTTTTCATCCGGCACGTCATCTGGTTGGGGTTCCAGACGCCCAAACTTAAGGGGGTCTCGCAGTACTGGCAGGTTCAAGTGAACCCGGCCCACCTCACCAACATCCGGGTCTGGCTTGACCTGATCCGAAAAAGCCCTCGGCGGACTCGAACTCTGCTCTCCGCCCTCATCGTCAATCTGTTCCTGGCGGGCATCTACGTGCGTGATACGGACTTGTTCCAGAAGGATGTGAGCCTGCTCTTGCACGCCCCCATCGGGCCTCTTTTCAACCTCGTCAAACAACTGACCAAACTCTTTCCGGTCTATTTCAACGAAGTCGGTGCCGAAGGACTGCTGCGGGCCGTGTCCACGGATGTGGACGAGATCACCCAACGCGGCGATCCGCTCATTCACTTCCTGCGCAAACAAAGCCACGTGGAAAGCAACAACCTGATCGTCCTGTTTATTGAAGCCATCTTTCATTTTTGGCACACCCTGGACAAGGAGCCGCTGAAGAAATTCGTTCCGCCCGAGGTTTACCGGGATATTAGAGAATACGGTCCTTATGTGGACGGGATGCACCGCATCTTCCGGCACGTGTTTTCCGGCCATGACGGCGTCCATCATGCGAAGGACCTTCTCGATCTGCATGAAGACGAGCTGCACAAAAAGATCGAAGCCATTCCGGAAGTGTCCGCCCTGGAAAAACAGCGCGCTTTCCTCATGATCCGCTTTTACCAGTTGCTCCATGAAAAATACGCGCTCAGTTTCAAAGACATTCACATCCATTTGCGGCGGGCCGTCCAACTGGGCTTGCCGGATCCCACATCCTTGGAAGAAGCCCTTCAGGGACAGGATCCCATTGCCAAACTGGAAGCGATTTTGAACTATCTGGAGTCTCTCCAGCAGATTGTGCTCACCGATCAAGAAATGACCACGGTGGAAAACATCTATCTCAAGAGGCACATCGCCGTAGACATTCCATCCATGTACGGTTCCTACAGCGAACGGAAATTCGACGCGCTGGGTCTGACGTTCCGGTTGGAAAATTTGGCCAATGTGCTTTTTGAGGAAGTCATTCTGTCTTTCAACTTGAGTTTCATCACCCGGGCCACATTCGGCCGCATCGGACGCGTGCTGCCTCTGTTCATCCGGGCGCTGTCGATCGATGGAATTACGTCCCGTCGGTTGGATCGGCAGGAGGAACTCTTTCAACGGGCTCTCCAGATCCGGAGGTTCTCGCACTCCCAATATATTGACATCTTCCGTGGATTCTCTGAAGCCATCAAACAAATCATACAGAGTTTCTACAATGCGGTTCATGAAGACAATTTGAGCGTGATCATCCGGCAGTTGAGTGAATCCGGCGACCTGCTACCGCGCTATCGGCGCCACGACGTGAATGAACGGCCTGAAGAACGGGTGCACCGCATTTCGGAAACCTTCCTTCGCGACCTCGTGGCCCGGACTTTCGGTTTGCAGTATTTCGACCATTTTATTTCCAGCATCCTCACGACGCTGGCGACCCAGAAGGAAGAACTGAGCTCGGAAAAGCTGGATCTCTTGTTGAGTTACGACCCGGAAAAGACCATCTCCCGAATCTATGCTCCGGAAGAGAGCACGTACGATCTGATTCATCTAGGCAATAAAGGCTACAATCTGACCCAGTTGCATTCCCTTGGGATTCGGGTGCCCCCCGGCTTCATTATCACCACGGAATACTTTCGTTGTCAGGATGTGATCGAGAGCCTGCAGCAATCCAACGAGGACTTCAAAGCGCGAGTCATGGCTCACATTGAGGATCTGGAAGAGAAATCCGGCCGGAAGTTCGGCGACCCGCGAAATCCTTTGTTGCTTTCCGTGCGTAGCGGGTCAGCTGTGTCCATGCCGGGCATGATGAACACCTTTCTCAATGTGGGGATCAACGAACACGTTGTGGAGGGGCTCATCCGGCAGAGCGGGCAGCCGTGGTTTGCTTGGGACAACTACCGGCGGTTTGTGCAGTCCTGGGGGATGTCTTTCGGTCTGGACCGGGATCATTACGATGCCATCATGCGGTTTTACAAAAAGAAATACGGCCGCTTGTTCAAAAGGGAGTTCACCCCGGAGGAGATGCGGGAGGTGGCCCTCGCCTATCGGGACTACACGAGGCAATCCAAAATTGAGCTTACAGACGATCCGGTGGAGCAGTTGTTTACCGCCATCCGCCAGGTCATGGAATCCTGGTTTTTCCCGAAAGCCATCACCTATCGTCAGATCATGGGGCTCTCGCAAAACTGGGGCACGGCGGTCACCATCCAGACCATGGTCTTCGGGAACCTGGACCTGCACTCGGGATCCGGCGTCATGTTCACGCATAACCCGTGGACCTCGGAAGACGACATTGACCCCCGCGGGGATTTCACACTGGGGAATCAAGGCGAAGACGTGGTGGGGGGATTGGTGGAAACGTTGCCGCTTTCCGAAAAACAGCGTCTTGCGGCAGCCGAGCGCAAGGAGCATTCTCTGGAGTCTCTGTTTCCTCGGGTCTTTGAACGTCTGACGGAAATCGCCAAGGAACTCATCTACAAGCACAAATGGGGTCCTCAAGAAATCGAATTCACGTTTCAAGGCGCGGATGGGGATGGACTCTACATCTTGCAGTCCCGCAACATGGCTCCTCGTGGGAGCCGCCGATACCCGTGTTTCAAGGTGACAAGCGAACTGGAAAGGAGTTACCTTGGGAACGGCATCGGGGTCAGCGGAGGGGCGCTCTGCGGACGGGTGGCTTTTGAACTCAACGACATCGTGCGACTCAAGAAAGACTATCCGGGTGAAGCCATCATTTTGATCCGCTCGGACACCGTTCCCGACGATATCCATGAGATCTCCATCGCCGACGGCGTCTTGACCGGTAAAGGCGGGGCCACATCCCACGCCGCCATCGTGGCCCATCGGCTGGGTAAGACCTGCGTGGTGGGTTGTTCCAAAATGCGGGTGTGGGAGAGGGACGGTCGATGTTTGATTGGTGGGCGTTTTTTAAGAACAGGGGATGTGATCGGGATTGACGGGCGCAGTGGGGCCATCTATGCGGGTTTTCATGAGACGGAAAAACCCGAAGAGGACCACGGCGCCTGCACGCTATGACGTTGAAGCCTCAGCGGCACGCCAAGGGGGGAGACAATGGGCGAACAAGAAAAAATGGTCCCTCAAAAGTTGGGCATCAACGGGTTGGGTCGGATTGCCAAGCTCAGCATCTGGCACCATGTGGAACGGCAGTATTTTTCCGAGCTGGTGGTCAACATCGGCCGGGACGTCGGGCAGAGTCTGGATGACATTGCCTTGTTCATAGAGAAGGATTCCACTTACGGCCGTTTGCACCACTTCCTGTACGGCTGCCGGGCGTCCAGGGTGATCGAAGAAATTAACGACAAAGAAGGCTCCATGCGCATCAATGGGGTCAAGGCGACCTTTCTGAGAAAACACCGAAACCCGGCCGAAATCGGCTGGAAAGACCACGGCGTGGAGATCGTCGTCGACGCCACGGGCGCTTTCCTGGACCCTACGGTGCCGGCGGAGGATCCCAAAGGTTCGGTTCGAGGGCATCTGGCCGCAGGAGCCCGGAAGGTGATCGTGTCGGCCCCGTTCAAGATCAAAGACAAGTCCAAGGACATGCCGCCGGATGCGGTGACCACTGTCATGGGGATCAACGATGCCGACTTTGATCCCAAGCGCCACACCATCGTCTCTCACGCTTCGTGCACGACCACATGCCTGGCCTACATGGTTAAGCCGCTTTTGGACTATTTCGGTCCCATGCGGATATTGTCCGCATCCATGGCCACCGTCCACGCGGCCACCCCATCTCAACAGGTGCTGGACCGGGCCCCGAAAGCCAAAGCGGACGACCTCAGAAAGACTCGGTCCGTTTTCAACAACATCATCCTGACCACCACCGGGGCGGCCAAAGCTCTCGGTTTGGTGATTCCCGAGATGAAAGAGATCGGCTTTATCGCCGAGTCGGTGCGGGTGCCCGTGACCACGGGATCCTTGATCATCTTGGTGGTTCTGATCCAAGACGAAAGCATGAAAAATCCCATCAACCGCAATCTTATCAATGATATTTATCGAAAGGCTCAGTCGCATTATCCCGACGGCTACCTTCTGTATACGGACGAACAGAACGTGTCGTCGGACATCATCGGCTTGCCCCGAGCGGCGGCCGTCATCGAAGGCCATGAAACCCACACGCGCACCGCCGCCGTGCGCTTCGACCTCAACCACGTGCTCAATGTGTGCGCCGCCCTGTCTTCTGAGCAGGAGCATGCTTTCGATGTGGAGCAGGTACTGAAGCATGCGGACAAGACCTTGGATTCAGAACAAAAAGCGAGAATCATTCAGATTCCAGTGACCCAAGCGGTCATCTATGGCTGGTATGACAACGAATTGGGAAGCTACACCAACATGCTGGGCGATCGTACCGTAAGTATTGCAAGGATGCTGCGCTGAGCCTGTCATACTAAACAAAAAGGAGGAGAAGATGGCCATTAGGGTTGCGATTAACGGCTTCGGGCGCATTGGCCGCATGGTGTTACGAGCCAACGTGGATCGAGGCGGTCCTCTGGAGGTGGTGGCGCTGAACGATTTGGGAAGTCCTGCCGAACTGGCTTATCTATTGCGTTATGACTCCGTGCACGGCACATGGAACCGACAAATCTCCGCCGACGATCAACAGATCTATGTGGACGGCACAGCCTACAAGTGCCTCAAAGTGGGCGATCCCGCTCAGGCCCCGTGGAGGGACCTCGGGGTGGATATCGTCCTGGAAACCAGCGGCCGGTTTCGGGATAAAACGAGCTGCCTGAAGCATATGGATTCGGGAGCCCGTAAGGTCATCGTGGGGGCCCCCGGCAAAGGAATGGACGCCACCTTTGTCATGGGTGTCAACCACGACCAATACGACCCTATGAAGCATCACATCGTCTCCAATGCGTCATGCACCACCAACTGTCTGGCGCCCATCGTCCGTGTGCTCCACGATCGGTTCGGTGTCGAACACGGCCTCATGACCACGATTCACTCGTACACCATGGACCAGAGACTCTTGGACGCCCTTCACAAGGATCTGCGGCGGGCCCGGGCGGCGGCCCTTTCCATGGTGCCCACGACAACCGGAGCCGCCACGGCGGTTGCGGAAGTCATACCGGAACTCAAAGGCAAACTGGACGGCATGGCCATTCGAGTCCCGACCCCGAACGTCTCCATTGTGGACGTGGTCTGTCGGGTGGAAACGGACGCTACCGTGGAAACAGTCAATCAGGCTCTCAAGGAAGCCGCCGAAGGGCACATGAAAGGCATCTTGCGCTACGTGGACGAAGAACTGGTCTCTGTGGACTTCAACCACAGCACGTACTCCTCCTGCGTGGATGCTCCGCTGACCAAAGTCATCGAAAAGCGGATGGTGAAGGTCCTGAGCTGGTACGACAACGAATTCGGTTATGCCAACCGTCTGGTGGATTTGGCCCTGCACATGGCCAAAGACTTATAAAAGGGGGAGTGCGGCGGCCGGTTTCGCACCCGGGGAGTTTTTCGGGGTGTTCGGAAAACGCAGGAGGGGCGGACCATGAAGACGTTGGATCACATTGACGTATCGGGCAGGCGGGTATTCATTCGGGTGGACTTCAATGTTCCCCTGGACAAGAAAAACGGCCAGGTGGCCGATGATGCCCGCATTGTGGCCATCTTGCCGACTCTAAAAAAAGTCATGGAATCTGGCGGGAAGGCCGTTCTGGCCTCCCATTTGGGACGTCCGAAGGGAAAGGTGGTGCCGGAGATGAGCCTGGCGCCTGTGGCCCGTCATCTCTCCGGGGTTTTGGGCCGCGAGGTTCCCCTGGCGCCCGATTGCATCGGCCCGGCGGTCCGTGAGCTGGTAAGCTCCCTGCCGGCAGGTGGGGTTCTTCTTTTGGAAAACCTGCGATTCCATCCGGAAGAAGAAAAAAACGATCCAGGGTTTTCCAAAGAATTGGCCTCCTTGGCAGATGTCTACGTCAACGACGCATTTGCCGTGTCCCATCGAGCCCATGCGTCGGTTCACGGGATCACGCAACATGTGCGGGTCTGTGCGGCAGGCTACCAGCTGGCCAAGGAGGTGGAATACTTCAGGAGGTCCGTGGAAACGCCGGAGCGGCCGCTGGCCGTCGTCATCGGCGGGGCCAAGGTCTCCACGAAGATCGGCGTATTGGAAAACCTGATCCCGAAGGTGGATTTCTTGGTGATCGGTGGGGCCATGGCCAACACCTTCCTCAAAGCCCAAGGGCATAGGGTCGGAATGTCTCTCGTGGAAGACGATTTCTTGGCCAAGGCGATGGAGCTCCTCGAATTGGCGAAAAACCGAGGGGTTCGAGTCCTTCTGCCGGTGGATGTGGTCGTCGCGCCCAATCTGGAATCCGCCGCAGAGGCCCGAACGGTAAGTGTGGAGGCGGTGCCGGAGGACGCCATGATCTTCGATGTGGGAGAGCGGACCGTCAGCGCCATGAAAGAAGCCCTTCAAGGCTGTTCGACCATCGTGTGGAACGGACCCTTGGGGGCTTTTGAGACGTCGCCTTTTGAGAAAGCGACATTTGCACTGGCTGAATTTCTAGGCGCATCAAAAGCTCTGACGGTTATCGGCGGCGGCGATTCGACCAGTGCGGTCAAAAAAGCCGGGGTGGCCGACAAAGTCGGTTACGTCTCCACTGGCGGCGGTGCCTTTCTGGAAATGATGGAAGGAAAAATCCTTCCCGGTATCGAGGCTCTCGAAGCATGCATGGGGAAGGAGTAGCCATGTCCGGCAATGCGCGCCTGCCGCTCATGGCGGCCAACTGGAAGATGCACTTGAGTATCGGCGAGGCGGTGACATTTGTCGCCAAGCTTCATGATATCGTCGGGACACCGCAAGACCGGCAGGTGCTCATCGCACCGCCCTTTACGCACTTGTGGCCGCTCCGGGAATCCATGGCCGCAGCGGGGTTCTCGCTGGCGGCCCAAAACTGCCACTGGGAATCTCAGGGAGCCTTCACGGGTGAAGTCTCCTTGGCCATGATCATGGAGACAGGCTGCCGTTACGTTATCGTGGGCCACTCGGAGCGGCGCCACATCTTTGGGGAATCCGATGCGTGGATCGGCCTGAAAACAGCGGCGGCCGTGTCTCGAGGCATTGTGCCCATTTTGTGCATCGGCGAAAAGATTGAAGAAAGGGAAGCGGGATTGACGGAGGAGGTGTTGCGGCGTCAGTTAGCTGAGGGGTTGGAGCGGGTTCAGCTGCAGGCTCCGGAAGACCTGGTCATCGCTTACGAGCCCGTGTGGGCTATCGGCACGGGAAAGACAGCCACACCGGAGATGGCCCAGGAGGCTCATGCTTTTGTCCGCCGATGGCTCGCCGAGCGCTTCGACAAAGCGGTTGCAAACGGTGTGCGAATATTGTATGGAGGCTCCGTCAAACCGGGCAATGTGGATGATCTCATGGCCCAGCCTGATATCGACGGCGCTCTGGTGGGCGGTGCCAGCTTGGAAGTGGCGTCGTTTGCCCGGATCGTCCAATATCGAGGGAGTGCGAGAAGCGGCTGATGCAGGCAATTTTAATTACCTTTCACATTTTGGCGTGTCTGGCGCTGATTTTCATTGTCCTGCTCCAAACGGGCCGAGGAGCTGAAATCGGTGCGGTTTTCGGAGGTAGTTCACAAACCCTGTTCGGCAGCACAGGGGGGACGACATTCCTGGGCAAGTTGACCACCTTGGCCGCGATCGTCTTTATGCTCACATGTTTGGGCTTGACGTATCTGTCCGGCCAGGTGCACACCAAGTCCGTCATGGATAAGGCTCCAGCCAAGGAACAACCGGTGTTGCCGGAAGCGAAGCCGGTCCAGACGGCACCGGCGCCGATCAACGTGGAGTCCAAGACGGGAGTCCCGACGACACCGGGGCAGGTCCCGTCGGAGCCCGCTAAAGTCCCGGCGGCGGAGACCCCGAAAGGCGCCGGAGGACAGGGTGGTTCCACCGAGGCCAATCCGCAGGGGAAACAGGCACAATGACCCTTGCAACGTTGTGAAGGTTTAGTATAATCATTGGTTGTCAAGCCTTAGTGCCGAAGTGGTGGAATCTGGTAGACACGCCATCTTGAGGGGGTGGTGGGGAGACCCGTGCCGGTTCGAGTCCGGCCTTCGGCACCATCGTTGAAATTATTGGGAAAATCAGGCTGGATAGCCGGATTTGCCAAAAATTTGCCAAAAAGTGCCAAAGGCGGAATCAGTAATGCTCATGATTCCAAAAGATTGGCAATTTTGGCAGGGCGTTTTCGGCTGCCAAAACTGTCGCCGCCCTCGCCGCTCGTCCCCACGATTGCTAGGGTGTGCGACAGATTTTTTTTGCCTTCGCCCGGGATCCAATGACCGTAAATGTCAACGGTCATGGTGATGCTGTGATGTCCAAGCTGTTTCTGCACGTAGGCAGGGCTGTAATGCTCCATCAGAAGCAGGGTCGCATACGTGTGGCGAAGGTCATGGGGTGATCGGACCCTGAGCTTGCTCAATCGGCATGCCCTCCGTAGTCCATTTTGGACCATTCGCTGCGTGATCCCGGCAAAAAGATACCCGTCGTCAATTCCGGTCCGCAATGCCTCCTTGCGAAGCTCAAAGATGTAGTCTTCCAGCTTGGCCACAAGAGGCTCCGGCAAATCGATCAATCTTTCTCCGGTCTTGGGAGGCCCAAATCTGCCGTGGCTAACCTTCTCTACAATCTTGTATTGACAATTGTGGGTATCCAGATGGTCACGGTGCATTGCCAAACATTCCCCGAGCCGCATCCCCGTTAGTGCCAGTGTTTCAATCACCATGGCAATTCGCCAATTTAAGTGGCGCTTGGAGTTTTCCAGCAATCTGCTCAACTCCTGCCGGGTGAAGGGATCCGGTACCCGCTCCCTGCGCAACTTTTTCACCGGGAGTACCTTCTTGGTCAATCCACGAGCCGGGTTCTCCTTGACAAAGCCGTTGTCTATGGCCTCGCTGAAAATACCGCTAATGACCGAATGAATCAGCTCAACGGTTTTTGCCGATCGGATCGAAAGGGCATCTGTCAGCACTCGTTTCAACAATTGGCGATCGATCTTGACCAGCGGTTTTCTCCCCAAAGCGGGAAGAACGAAATCGCGAACAATCCCGTAGTACCGTTCGAACGTGTTAGGTGCCCACCGCGCATGGTTTGTTTCAAGCCAGTTTCTTGCAGCTTGCTCCATGGTGTAGTGTCTCAGGTCCATGTCCAATTCAAAGGGGAGACCCAGCCGTGTCGCTACCACCTCGGCATATTTTACTGCGCGCTCCAAATCGTCGAACCTGGTTCGATCCCGCTCGCCCTTGAAGTTGACCGTGACTTCGAATTGCCCTGCCTTCGTTTTCGCGACCGTCACGCCCTTGGCGATGCTGTAAATGGTTCCGTACTTTCCCTCCTTCGTTCTGTAATTCACCGTAGCACCTCCTCCAATGCCTGCGCCTTAACGACAGCGAGGCGTTGTCTGACGGTGCCGCCGGCGTGGAAGCTTTCACGCATCCATTCATCAAATTCACTGCGCTTTACCCGAATGCTCCTGCCAAGCCTGTAATAAGGCATACCACTGCGGAGCCATTTGCGTAAAGTGCTCTGCGACAACGAGGCGTAGTTTGCGAGTTGGTGAATTGTCATGTATTCGGCATGCTGGTGCGCCTTGTTCATCGGACACACTCCACAAAGTTTAAGAGACTTCGTCATCAAGAGACTTCGTCATCATAGGTTGCGAGTCGGTAGGCATGACCGCGCTACGAGCGTAGCGGGCCATGTCCTAACAGACAGACATAGACAGACTTCGTCATGAACAGACTTCGTCTTCGCCATAGAGAGACTTCGTCCTGCCAGACTTCATAGAGAGACTTCGTCATCGTGTGTAGGGGGCAAGCTATTGTGGACTGGGCGTGTGGGTCTTTGAGAGGACATCCCGGAACTTGGCCAGTTTGTCGCCGTTTCGTGAACACTGGGTGAGCATCTGAAGCTGTTCGTCCAGCTGGTTGGGCAGAAGCGCATCGACGGATTCGGCCCGGTAGCGGTTGAGCGCGTAGTTCCAGTATGCCCCGGATAGATTGTCCAGCTCGAGTTTCCGGAGAAGATCGTTGATGGTCGATATGACGCTCTGCTTCGGATCCTGACCGCTTTGGAGCCAGGCGGCGAGGGCCTGGCCGGTTTCTTCATCCGGGGTGAAGAACTTGCCGTCGAAAAGCCCGGTGCGGTCCTTGCTCGAGGTGGCAACATGGCCGTCGATGCTGAGATCGAGCACGACGGTGAACTCGTATTCTATGCCGTCTCGCTGGATAGGCGCCAGGCCCAGTTTCACCGGTTTTGTTTTGCCGTTTTCGTTCAGTGTTACTTCATAGGCCGTCTTGGTGCGCATGGTGGCGATGACATGGCAGGAACAGGAAAGGATGGTGTCAAGTAGTTTATTGTGCTGTGGCGTCACGTAGCGCCAGGCGGTGAATTCGTTCGTTCCCTTGCAGGTCTTCGCAATATTGTCCTTGATGTCGATAAGGCCTCCGGGGCCAGCCCAAGCGTGTGATAGTGAGTCAATGATGAGAACGGCGTAGCCTGCGTCTTGTGCGGCCCGGATCCGTTCGATGTAGCGTTTCGGGTCGAAGGGCGGATCAAGCCTGGCGATGTCGTAGTCGAAGTGGTCAGAATAGAGCTCTCCGGAGCCGCGTTCGGTGTCAATCATGGCGATGTGGCCTGAGGTAGTGTCGTTAAGAGCTTGGACTAGGCCCGTTGCAATACGCAGGGCACTATACGTTTTCCCAGAGCCGGCCGGGCCGACTAAGGCCAGCCGGAGCTTTGCCTGCTGGCGTTGAGCTCTACGAAACATGGCTTTCTCCTCTCCACTCTCCTGCGCTGGCAGGGAGTCCCGGGGACTACGTCTCCAGAGAAATGTCGTCGTGGGCGATGCCTGCCTGACGGGCTCCCGTGACAGGCAGAGCGGGGGCCTGATTACAAAAATCGCGGACGTTACAAAAGTGCAGACAGCGAACCGGCAGACGCGGCCGGTGCTCAACGTAGGCGCCTGGGACGGTCGCGGCGTGGTGTTCGGCGGCGATCGGGCTGTCGTAGATGCGAAGGGCCGTCTTCCTTCCTTTTTTCATCACCGCCCAGGCCTCGCCTCTTTCCCAGCGTTCTTCCGGTGTGCACGGTGGAAGCTCATCATCAGGAAGTGTTTCAGCTCGTTGATGCAGGGTGACCCGTTCTTCGATGTATCTTGCACTTTCTTGAGGACTCCAGATTGGCACGTCGAACAGTTGCACCGGAGGCGGATAGTCGCGCCGGCGTTCGGCTTCCATCCGGCGCCAATCCCGGTACAGGCAGACAATCTGGGCGCGATCGACTTCGAACCCTTCAGAGCGCCACAGGTGGACGTAGCAGTTGATCTGGGCGGTCCATTCCGGCTTGATCCCGTAATTAGTCGTGTACACGCTGGTGAACTTGTAATCCCGAAGCACATACTCACCACTGGAGCGGCGCTTGTAGAGGTCGCTCTGGCCGGAGACGGTCCAGCCGTTCACTTCGATTGTGATCCGTTCTTCGTGGATGGCTTCGAAGTCGTCCGCACGTTCCAGGATGCCATGGACGACTTGCCCGTAAAGGGCAAACAGTCGGTCACTCACGTCTTCGACGATAGCGTGGGCATAACGTTTCCTGAGCTGGTAGATCCTCGGCGGACCGATGAGCGAGGTCACGCTGATGCGCCCGTCGTGGAAGTAGGGATCCCGCACCACGGCGGAGACGACTTCGGCCGGGAGTTGGTAGATATTGGTGTAGGGCATGGCATACTCCATAGACAGACTTCGTCATAGAGAGACTTCGTCATAGAGAGACTTCGTCATAGAGAGACTTCGTCTTGGCTAAACGGCAAGACGCACTTTCCGGCGCGGCACGTCGGTGAGGGCTTGGTCGAGTTCAGCTTTGACCTGGCTCATGCCTGCCTGGATCCGCCGCTTGAGCCATTCGTTACCGCGTAGCTCCTCAGGAGTTACTCCGCTTAAAAGAGCCCTGGCTTGCTCGACAAGTTCGGCCAGTTGGTCATCCTGGAATATGTTGCGCTCGTTGAATGAGCTCAAGAAGCTCTGAATCTTTTCTACCATGGAGTTCTTGAAGACCTTTGGTTTGTCGTCAGAACTGCCGGTAAGGCGCTCTACCAGGTGGGACACGCAATCGGCAAATTCGGTGCGCAGTGCTGAAATTGCCAATTCCCTTGTTTCTTCCATGAGTTGCTCAAACTTCTTCTTTTCCCTTTCGTAGATTTCCGGGCTCAGAACGGCATACTTGCCCGGAGTCTCAATAGTGAGATACTGCCAAGCAAAACTAAATTTGTTCCAAATGTCGGCGGGATAGTCCCCCTCGTTGAAGTGTTCGCCGAGATGTGTTCGCCCCTCCTCTAGAGCGTCTTGGTAGCCTTCAATGAACTGATCCACGCACTGGTTGAAGTCCCTTCGGTGGTTTTCCAAGACTTCTTCGATCACGTTGATCCTTTCCTTGGGAACCAGTGTCAGCCCTTCGATGGGAAACGGCAGGGCATGCCGGCTCAGGTCCTTGCGGGCGCGGCTGATCACGGCGCGGATTGGGTTTAACAGGTCAGGGCTTACGAGGTATTTCCTGCCTCTGAGCCAGTTGCTGTTCCCGATGCGTTCCATGACGCCCGGTTCAAGCATCCGGGATCCCTGCCAGCATGATGTTTTGAGCTGAATCAAGCAGGCTTTGTTGAATACGTTTTCCATTCCAGTCCTCCTTAGCCTTAACCGCACAAAGGAAGATGCCGTTTGACGACTGCGCGTTGATCTCGTTGGTAGTAAGCCGGAGTGAGTTGACGCGCGGTTTCCCTACCGAGAAGATCTTTCAGGAACTGGGATTCTTCCAGGCATGCCTTACCGGTGAAGCCGCGGGTCTCTATCTTGATTTCGCCGTTGTCCAAAATATCGATTACGATTTCCTTATAGAGAGACTTCGTCATGATTGATCCTCCAGGCAGGCGATGCGTTCTTCTATTTGCTCGATACTCTCCTCGCACCGTTTCACCGCGAGGTCTAGTTCCTGGGACCAGCCAAGGAGATAGGCGGCACGATCCCGTTCACTCATTCGGCCCCATTTCGACCAGAACTCGCGACTGAAGTACGCCTGTCGGATAGGGACAAGGTCGGTGCGGGGCTCATCTCCAACGAAGGGTTTGTTTGCCATCGGCTTTACTCCTTTGATACATCACTTTATCAGGGTCAGCCTTAGACCCTGCGGGGTCCGCTTTTCCTGAACCATGTACCCTCGGCGGCGCGCTTCGGTGAGAACCCGGGAGCGGGCGTAAGCTTGTTTCAGGCGGCAGGCGTTGGGACCAAGGACCTGTTCGAGTCCTCCCGCATGCCATGGGTCCCAAAGCAGATGATATTTGCCGCCACGCCGAACGACTCCGATTTCATAACGGGCGCCGGGAACCAGGATGGCATGGTCGCATTTCCCCAGGTCTTCCGCAGTGAGGCCCTCCGGGAGCGGGTAATTTCCTACCCAAGAGCCGTACCACGCGTAGGTTTTCTGATCTTCACGGAAGACCAGGCCCAGGTCGCGGCAGGCCGATTTCAGGGCACACAGATCGGTCACTTCCAATTCGATCTTCGCAACGTGGCTCATGACCCCTTCTCCTCCACAGCGCTGAGGACCGAGTGTGACGACTCAGTGCTCGGTCCTCATGTTTTCAACACGATGCCTTTGTCGAAGGTCCTTTTGGGGACCACCGCCTAGGCTCCCTCACGGTCCCGGCTCATGAATTCCTTGGCGTGTTTCAGGGACCGGGCTTCAATAACGCGGAAGCGAACACCGTCACGGCTTGATTCCTTGTGAAAATCTTTGAGGTTAAATGCGATGAAAAGCATGGATAGTTTCCTCCACTATGCCCATGATTGAATCAGTCAACATTTAGGGGCTCTACCTTCGCAACGGCGGATGAACTCCAAAAAGGACCCCGCCTGGTTGCGTCTGTCGAATTGTTCTCGCACGTAGATCGCCCAAAGGGCTTTCAGGGTAGCAACCACCTTGGGCTGGCGCCCGTGAAGGGCGATGGCGTGTCCGGTGGCTGCGGCGAACGGAAAGAAGGGACTGTTCCGATACGCCCGCTTGATGATGTGTCTGCAGATATGGTTCTTAGGCATAGCTCACATCCTTACTTTGTGTGACGGTCCTGAGGACTCGGTCTGACGACTCAACGCTCAGTTCTCAGCACTCGCTACAGGCCAGTCGGCGCACCTTCCGGCTTGCAGGGGTATGCGCTTCAGCGGTGTTGGCCAGCCGAGCCCGGGTTTTGGCCCACTCGCGAAGCGCGTTGATTTCTTCTCGCATGGTGCGGGACAGCGGTACGATGTTGGACATGGCGGCATCGAGCCCGTCGAAGAGCGCGTCTTTAGCTAATTGTTCAATTTCGGCCCCGGTAAAACCATCTAGCTTCTCGCTGTATGACTCAGGAATTTCGGTCCCGTATCGGCGGTTCATAATGGCAATGATCTCGCTTTGTTCGGGCTGGCTTGGGAGATCGACGAAGAAGATGGCATCGAAGCGGCCGGCACGGAGGAATTCCGGAGGCAGTTGAGAGATGTTGTTGGCCGTAGCCATGATGAGCACGGGAGCTGTGGTTTCCTGCATCCAGTTGAGGAAGTGGCCGAACATGGCGGCGGTTGTGCCGGCGTCCGTCTGACCGCTCGATTGGGCCCCGGCCAGGGCTTTTTCCACTTCGTCGAGCCAGATCACGGCTTCACCGAAAGCATCAATGATGCGGGTAGCCTGCCGCATCCGCTGTTCCGACTCGCCGACCAGGGGAGTTTTTAAAGCCCCAATGTCGAGGCGGATCAGGGGCCAGCCGAGGATTGAGGCTGTTGCCTTGCATGCCAGGCTTTTCCCTGTTCCTGGAATCCCGACCAGCAAAATGCCCTTGGGGCGCGGCAGGTGTTCATTTCCCGGCTGAAAAGCGATGGCGCGGTTGCGAATGTAGGCTTTCAGGTTGTCAAGGCCGCCAACGTTTTCGATGAGTTCGGGTTGCCAAAACTCCATCAGGCCGCTCTTTCGGATCATCTGGGCTTTCACTTCGGCGATGATCCGGTGGTCAAAGCGGCCCTGTTCAATGAGTGACAAGGAAAAGGCCGTTTCCGCCTCGAATTCTGTGAGGCCTTTGGCGGCCGCGGCTGTCATGGGGTCTGGCAAGACTTTGAGCTGTGTTTGATCTCCTGAGATGCCTTCGGCGAGCTCGACCTGCATGGCATACAGTTGTGATTCGTCCGGTAAGGGCAGATCAATCACGTGGAAAAGCTTTTCGATTTCAGGATGCGAACCAACGGCCGACACGACTGGTGAGATCATCACCAGGCAGCAGCCGGTGCCCTTCCAGCGTTCAACCCCATTTTGGATGGCCTGCACAACCTCAGGGCTATCCAAGAAAAGATGTAGGTTGTGGGCCAGGAGCACCGTGTCCTGGCGGGTACGAAGCCAGTTGATGGCTTCTACGGGATCGCGCACTTCGTCCAGGGCCTGGGTCGATCCGACGACTCGGATTCCGCGCAGGCAATCCCAGGCGAAAAAGGACCAGCCTTCGCACGGAAGCAGACGTTCGGCCCGATGCGGTTCCTGGGTTACCACGAGGATCGACGGATAGCCGGCATGGAGATATTTCTTGAGGTACGGCATGATTTCCTCCTTCAAGGCAGTAGTGACGAGGGATGAAGACTGAGTGGGGAGACGTGGCGGGACTTCGTCCTAGAAAGACTCATCATAGACAGACTTCGTCATCGCCTAGAATGGAATGTCATCATCGGGCAGCGATACCGGCTCCCGGGGTGGTACGGGTGACAGTTGGTGATCTTCCTTGGTCTGGGTGTTTCGGGCAGGCTGTCGAGGTTGCTCGCCGTTAATCATGTCCGCGTTCGCAGTCAGGAATTCCAGTTGGTTGACGCGGATCTCGACCGTGCTTCGATTGTTGCCGTATTGGTCCTGCCAGGTGCGTTGCACTAGGGCTCCTTGGATCGCTACCTTGGAGCCCTTGCGCAGATATTCGGCGGCCACCTCAGCGGTCCGGCCGAAGGCAACGGCACGGAACCAGTGTGTGATCTTGGTGAGATCGCCGCTGTCGGAGTTGCGCCGGAATTCGCTCACGGCGATGCTGAGGGTAGTGACGGGTACACCGTCCGCCGAGTAGCGCACGTCTGGATCCTGACCGAGATTTCCTGCAATGGTTACGGAATTGAGCATGTTACACCTCCATAGAAAGTGATGAGTGATGAGTGATGAGGACCGAGGGGTCAGGAGAGAGACTCAGTCCTCGCGCGCGTCCGCGCGCCGCTTTCGCCCCGGTCAGACGGAAACTGAATCCCCGCCTGCCGGGTCCGCCGCGGCCAGGCCAGCCATGGAGATAGACTTATGTCCTTCCGGCTGCTCTATGGACAGACTTCGTCATAGCCCTCGGGCCTCATCACTTTTCCAGTGACCAGGCAGGGCACCCCTACCGGCATGGGTTCCGCGGAAAAGACGGATATGCGACCGTTTCTGGAAAGAAACCCGGAAGGTGTTTTCTCCTGTGAGCAGGGCACAAAGGTGAATGTCACCGTGCGCCCGGCGAAGAGTTCCGGCGCATTGGCAAAGATCTTGGCTTCTAATCCTGCGATGTAGATGTCGGTAGATCGTGCATAGGCCCAGTACGACAGGAAGGCGAGCGGCTGGATCCAGCCTACGGAGTAGTTAATGACCTTGAGTATGCGGTTGACGGTGCGGATCTGATCGCAGGCGGCAAGGGCTGTGCGCCAGTCCTTGGCCTGCTGGGCGGGCCAGGAGCCAAATGTCGCCATCTGGATGGATTCTTCCAGGATGAAGAGCGTAAACGTCACGAGGCCCACGACGGAAAGGTAGAGCACGAGAGCGGACAGGGTCTTTTTCCACCATCTCAGGAGCCTCATGGCTTTTTCACCAAGGCCCGGACGGTGTAGGTGATGTCGCCATTATAAGACCGCTTGGAGGCGATCATCTTCACTGTGTCTCCGGGCGTGATTGTTGATGCTTGCTGGTAGGCCGAGCGGAACGCTGTAGCGATAACTTCAGCGGTGTAAGTGACACCATTGAGTTCGCGCTGTTCTTCAATAATAAGAACTGCATATGGGTTGCCGTTCTTGTCCGTCTTTGTGATGATGTTAGTGACCTTTGCTTCCAGGAGAACATCGGCGGCCGTTGCGTTGAAGGCTACGGCACAAAGGACGGTAAACATGACCAAGACTATGAGTTTCTTCATCGGCTTTCTCCTTTAGGGTTGAGGGTTAAAGAGGGGAGAGGACTACGGGAGACGCTTAGAGAGATTTCGTCATGGAGTGTGAAATACCGGTAAGACGAAGTCTCTCTAAAAAACGCGCATTGAGCTTGCTATCACCTCCTTTCCCGCGTTAATGGGACCACAGGTCGTTTGCCGGACCGCGTGGTCGGGAACCACGTTCATCCGGCGCCAGCATCCTTTTGCGGCTACCTAAGGCGAAAGGAGAGACCAATGCCTCGGCCTTGTTTATTGACGGCCATCCTCATTCTTCTACTGTGCGGTCCGACCAGCGGCGAGGAACAAGTGAAGAACTACTGTCACGACCCGGCAGCCTACCAGCAGTGGGAGAAACTTGTTCGTAAACATCCCGAAGATATGGAGTTGCAGGCTCTGCACGCTTTGAGGATTGGACTGTGCCTAAAGGTGGACCGCGGAGATCTTAGCGTCTCCCAAGCAACGGATATCTTCGAAAGGATGCGAGAAGCGCTGATTGACGTGCGGTCCGAGCAACAACAGAGGAAACCTGCTTTATAATCACCGGGGTGACGCTGGTTCCGAACGACACCGGCACCTGTGCGAGCGGCCCACCGTCACCTGCATAGACAGACTTCGTCATCATGTTAGACAGACGAAAATCGAATTACGGGCTGATTGGAGAGGCGCCGGGGCCGTCATGCGGCATGACGGCGCTGTGCCTTGACATTCCTATAGGTGGCCCAGATGGCGGTCCACTCGTGGGGCCTAAAGGTCGCTTTGGGCAGTCGGTATAAAGCCTTGCCAGCGCGGGCAATTTGTTGAGGTGTTTCGAGCTGCTGTAAGCGCGAGATACAGGCTTGGGCTTTGGCGGAAAGATGCAACTTGCTTTGCAGGAATGATTTCCTGGCGTTGTAGTATGACCAGAAGACGCTAGCGCGATCGCCGGTGAGATTCGAGGCGAAGACGGCCTTCCCATAGCGTTTTAGGCGGTCCAGATCCGGGCAGGCGCGAACGTCGGCGATGAGTTTTTGGAACCAGTGCGGTTGCTGGGAGAGCCAGTCGGGCGAGCCGTCGTCGCCCAGGCGGTGATAAGCGATCGTGTCCGGTTCCTGGTATTCTGCGTCCTGTTCGGCCTGGTCCAGCTTGGTGACTTCCCGCTCCAGCTCATGGCGAAGCATCCGCTCGTAGCCGAAGACTCCGCGGTTCTTCAGTTCTTTTCGGAGCTCATTGTCCGTCATCTCTTCGACAGCCTTGATGCGCTGATCGCCGACGAGGGGTTCTTCGTCGTTTTGAGGGTCTGGATCGGGGGTTTCCGCTTCGGCAATGGCAACCAGGAACTTGTGCAAGTACCTTAAGGTTGCTTCCACACCCCGGACGCGAGCCCAGCGGCAGACTTCCTTGGCAAGCTTCTCGTCGGCGTCGAGGATGTGCAGGGCGTCGGCAAGATTCTTGGCTTCGGCGAAGGAGCATCGAGCCTGTTTGGCGATGAACTCCAGTTTGAGATGCCGCGGGCAGGTGTCGAAAACGTAGTGAGGAACAAGCACTGTGTCGCTGTTTGCCGGGATGTGTTCGAAGACCTCCCGGTCCAGCTGCCGAGCGAAACGCGGCCAATGATCAGAGTTGAGATTCAAGGCTTCGTCGACCGACCGGCAATCGGTGAAGTATTCGGGCCAGTATTCACTTGATGTGAGCTTCATGACAGCCTCCTTTCTTTTCCCTCTTTGTCCGTGTCTGTGAATGATGTTTCCACTTTTCAGACGAAAATCGAAACTACCGGGCAGGCGGGCCGAAGGCCCGCCGCCCGGTAGGAAAGCTCTATGATGACCGGTTAGGCGGCAACTCCACGGTGCAGTGCTGAACCAACACGCCGTGGCGACAACGGGTGCCGTAGGGCACCGACGGCACCCACCGAAACGCCCCGGGCCAAATGCCCACTGGAGCCCACGAACCACAACCGAGGGAGACAAGCGACCTAGGCCCACCAACCGGAAAAACAACGACCGGCAACCCACGGCGGGCGGCAAGACGGCATGTGTACCAAGTACCGCGGGAAGGACCCGAGACAAACGCGACAACACCGGAAGAGCCGGCAACCAAAGCCCGGGAACGGGCAAACAAAGCGGAAACGAACACGCGCCTGGAGGACCCCACTTTAGCGGGACCTTCCACGACGCGCCCGCCAGCCGCCGCAAACGAAGCAAGAGCTGGCTGACAAGCCCGGGGCGCCTGAGAAACACTGCCGGGAAGATAAACAACCGACCGAGCGCAAAGCGCCGAACCACTGGCAACGACGGCACGCAGGGCGAACAAATCAGCCCCGATGGCACCGCCAGTGCCCACACCGAAACCGCGCTGGGAAAGACAACCGACAACCATGCACACCTGCGAAGCCCACGCAGGCGGCAACGACCGCGAACCGATAACGGCAACGTAGCGAGACATGACGCACCTCCTATGGCAAGGGTGAACGACAAAACCAACAAACAAAACACCCACCCCCACCATGGAGGGGACCCGTGCACTCAAGGGGGCATGGCACTTGGGCTGCCACGGCCTTAAGGGACGGGGCAGCCCTTAGTGCCATGCGGCGGAGCAAAAAATACTCTTTTTTTTGGCCGAGGCTTGCCCGACCAGCGTGACCGGAAAGCTTGTGCAACTGCATGGCGTGCCCGGCGGACTGAAGTGCTACGGATGTGTTTTGCAAGCCGAAGGCCAAAAAAAAGGAAGATTTTTTGCGGAGCCCTTGCCCCTTGAATGCATGGGGCGGAGGCCATGGTACAATGAGAGGAGCTGTGCGTGCGGTGCGGTAGCGCGGATCTCTGGCCTGCAAGGCGAGTGCCGGACAAGCCCGGCACACCGCTTGCCCTCACAGTGCCTGACTACCCAGATTGCGCAAGCGGTGTGCCGGAAAGCTTGGACGGCACGAGACTTGCCAGCCAGAGGAGGCCGCGCCCACCGGAGTGTGACGGACTGCCGGCGAAGGACGCGGGCGACGGTGCACGCGGCCCTCAGGGACGATCCAGAGACGACTGGCCGCGTGCTTTTGCGTCAGCAAAACCTTCCACCACGCAGCGCGCCGATCCAATGCCATGGCGCCTGGCGATGGAGTGGCCGCCTTTCGGCGCGCTGCGTAAGTACCCCCGCGAGGGCCGGGTGAGTGCAAGGGCCGTGACAGGCCCCGACTGGCGTGGCCCTGGTACAGGGCCTGGCACGGCCCTTGCCCGAAGCCGGCCCGAGCGCCACCGCCGCATGATCAGCTTATCCCCCGATACCAGCTTTCCAAGTATTCTTCCGCCGTTGCTTCTTTGAATTGCCCGCCTTGGGCCTTGCGCGCTTCGAACCAGCGGCTGACGGCATGTTCGAAGGCCTTGTAGATGCCCGGCCATCGAGCTTTGTTGCGGCGGACGTGGGCCATGTTCGCGGAACAGATGAAGGGACAAACCACACAGCCGACCCGATCCCAGCCTTCTTCGTAAAGAACGGAATAGGGCAGACGAAAACGTTCGATGAATTCCCACAGCGCCCATTCCTTCCAGTCGAAAATCGGCTTGTAGATCCAGGTCTTCTCCCGCTTGTTGTAGTCGATCCGGGGCCGCTTCGCACGCCGGGGCGATTCTTCGGCCCGGATTCCCATGATCCGATGTTTCAGCGGGATCCTTCTCGAAGGATATTTTCGCAGAATGTCGCAACACCAGCGTTTGCTCCGAAGGGGCGGGAACTTCTTTTCGATGGCCTTGTAAAAGCTCATGGGGGGATGAAGGAACTGGACTTCGGGATGAAAGTGCTTGATGTAACGGACGACCTCGGGAGGATCGATCCCGGAGACGGAGTAATACGCCCGGTTTCGCACGCCGGCCATGTGGGTGAGCCTGAGAGTCACGATGCTGTCCTTGCCGCCGGAAAAGGCCATGAAGTAGCCTTCTTCGGGTTCGTTTTCCCTCAGAAACTCGATGGCTTCTTTGATGAGGTCATCCAAAGCCTGCGGCGTTACGGAGACCTTTATCTTTGCCATTTGCCCGCCTTGATCCCGGGCATGGGAGCGAGCCCGCATTTAGGACCGAAGTGTGCAGGAGTTTTCCTCATCCGTTTCAACCCTGATTCTGAGCGTTCGGATCCAGCCGGCACCGCAGTGGGGACATTGCCCGAGATCTGTTGTTTCCATGACCAGCCGGGTGATGATCCGGCTATGCCCACAAACATGGCATTGCTGGAAAATGGTGATAACGGAGTCCATGCTAAAATTCATGCTGGTTCTTCCCGAGCCTTGCGTGAAGGTAATCTAAGGCGAACCCATAGGCATGGAGACTCTTGCACGAAAAGGACAGGGGTCCCGGCTCGACTCCAACTTCGTGGGCGATGTATTGGTTCAGTAGGGCGAAGCCTCCCATGTTGGTGGGCCAGCCGGAAACGAGATCCCATGAGCGGTAGATCACGTGTGTGAATAGCCTACCTTCGACGATTCGAAAATCCAGTCCTCGAAGACAGGGTGACGTCGGCCGTTCAGTGTCTTGGTGGTAGTCCTTATCATAGGCCAGGTTGGATTCCGGGTAGCCTACGGTAATGTATCCATGTTCATTTTCGTGGCCGTGATCCCGGAAATGGCGAATAAGCCATTCAACTGCGTTGGGAACATAAATGATTGGCTCGTGATAAACGTTCAGCGCAATGTCGGAGCCGATTAGGATTCGTGTAGGTAATCGGTATTTCCCGCCAGTGATCCAGGTTGCGTACCGGTAATGTTCGTTCTTTGCCAGATTCGAATCCATAAGATAGTGGGTAAAGTACTTTTCGATTTCTTCATCGGTCGTAGGCGGCGGCAGTGGGGAGTTTTCCGGCATTCTAGGAGCCAGTGGCCTAGTGTGTGGGTAATGAATGAATCCCGCGGCGTAATCAAAGGCGAGCCTCTTTTCGCCTGCATAGCTTCCGGAACTGACTGTGTATCCACGGCCGAATTCGCGCAGGTTCCAGAGCAATTGAAACCAGGCGTCGTCCAGATCCCGAGCTTCTATGAAGACGGGCTTAAAGGGTTTTTCCTTGGTCATAGGCGGTCCCCGCTGTTGTTTGGATCGATAACTTGGGCTATGCGTTGAAGCTGATTCAGTGCTTCGTGCAAGTAGTGGTATCCCGGATGATCGACATCGAGTTCGAGGATCCGACTGAGGTAGATCAAGGCGTAACGTGCGGCCATCAAGCCATTACGGATATGGTGTTGCTGGTAGGGTTCCATCATGGCTTATTCCACTAATACTTATCCCCTCCCCTGTAGTCCCCTCCCCTTTTCTAAGCGTTGAGCTGTAAGTCGGGGTAGTTTGTATCTAAGGCGGAGTGAGGTGCGCTGATAGGGCTGGGAGCATCTTGTGAGACGGGCTGGGAGTCGTCGGGCTGGATGATGCCCTGGTAAACCACGTCATAGTATTTGGAGAGCAGCCAGCGGTCGGCGAGGTGATCAGGGTTGACGCCGTACCAGTTGCGCAGGAATCCTTTACTGTCAAGGCCGAGGGTTTGGGATAGGTACTCGGCGCAACCTGCTTCGAATTTGGCTACGAGCTCTGAGCATACTAGGCGGCGCCAGTGAATAAACTTGGCAATCCCCAGCAGATGAAATACGAGCCTGTGGAAGGGGTAAATCTGCCCTATATGTTTTTTGATTTTGTTGTAGCCTGCGGTGAAAACGCTGTTGGACATGTACTTGTTGCGTACAATGAGGATGTGTTGTCCCTGGTAAGCTTGCCAAAGGTTCTGTGACTTGACCGTCCAGAGGGCTTCTAGGGTTGTGCCGTCTTCGTTGATGATGATGCCAGCATGGGAGTATGTCGCTTCATTGTCGATGGCCTTGATCTTTTGGGAAAAGGTGATGATGCGGCCGAGCCACATTGGGTTCCGGGTTGCGAACTCATCGCCTTTTTGGAGCTTGGGTCTGGTCATCGGCGAGCCCTTTGGTGATTGGTTTACGAACAGCGGCTGAAACCACATTGGAGACATAGGAAGCAGCCTTCAGAGGCGGTTAAGACTGTTCCGCATCTTGGGCAGACAGGCTGGAAGGGGCCTGCCTGGCTGTTTTGGCTACCTGCATGGACACTGCGGGTAGGAGATAGCACTATAGAGATGGCGTCGGCGCAGGAAAGTATCTGCCGGCCGTCGTGCCACACAGGAAGCGGGCAGCGGATGCCTGCGAGCTGCTTGACTACGGCATCGGGACGGATGCCTGAACGTAGAGCGAGGCTTATCAGGCGGCACACGGCCTCGATCTGGGAAGCCGGGCACCCACCGGCTTTTCCCATCTGGGCGAAGACTTCGAAGGGGCCGTGCTCGTCGCAGTTGACCGTGACGTAAAGCTTGCCGCATCCGGTGTTGATCCTCGTGGTGGCTCCGCGCGTAGTCGCGGGGCGTTCCCGCGGCCCTACCTGAGCGGGGATGGCTAAGGTTTGCGATGGTTCGGATGGACTGCGGGTGTTTCCAGCGCTGAGAACCTGGCCTTGCCTAGAGCCATCGCGGTAAACCGTAACGCCCTTGCAGGTGAGCTCATAAGCCATGAGATAGAGCTTTTCCACGTCGTCAATCGTAGCGCTCGCGGGCAGGTTGATGGTTTTGCTGACGGCGTTGTCGGTATATTCCTGGAAGGCGGCCTGGATCCTAAGATGCCATTCCGGGTCGATGTCGTGAGCGGTACGGAATAGTCGCCGCACGTCTTCGGGGATAGCGGAGATGTGCTGGACGGAGGTTTGATGAGAGATCTCTTCCAGCAGGGAGTCGTTGAGAAAGCCCCGATCTTGAGCCATGCGGATGAAGGCGGGATGCACACAGTGCAGTTCCCTGTTGTCCAGAGCCTTGCGGCGCCATGAGACAGCAAAGAGAGGTTCAATGCCGCTGGAGCAGCCGGCAATAAGGCTAATGGTTCCGGTGGGTGCTATGGTTGTCGTCGTAGCGTTGCGAAGCTTTGCCGCTGAACCGTTTCGTTTATGGGCGTAAGCGGATTGGCTGAAGTTTGGGAAGGGGCCGCGCCGGTGTGCCAGTTCGGCTGATGTGGCTTGGGCTAGCGTGCGGATCATGCGCATGATGGTCCTGGCGGTTTCGACGGCGTCGTCGGAGTCGTAGGGAATGCCCAGTTCTATGAGCATGTCCGCGAAGCCCATGACGCCGAGGCCGATTTTACGGTTCCCCTGGGTGGCCCTGCGAATTTCCGGGAGCGGGTACTTATTCACGTCGATGACGTTGTCGAGAAAATGGATGGCGTTACGGACGACGTTTCCCAGGTGAACCCGGTCGATTTTGCCGTTTCTGACCATGTTGCGCAGATTGATGGATCCGAGGTTGCAGGCTTCAAATGGTAGGAGCGGTGCTTCTCCGCACGGGTTGGTGGCTTCGATAGCGCCAAGCTCCGGCGTCGGATTCGCGCGCTCGATGCGATCAATGAAGAGTAAGCCGGGTTCTCCGGAGCGCCAGGCGGATTCGGCGATCAGGCGGAAAATTCTTCGGCTGGACTCCTGTTTGACCACTTCGCCGGTGCGGGGATTTACGAGGTTGTAGAAGGCATCATCCTTTACGGCGTTCATGAAGTCATCCGTGACGGCTACGGACAGATTAAACGTAGTGAGTTCCGTGGGATCATTTTTGACCGTGATGAATTTCTCGATGTCAGGATGATCGACTCGCAAGACGGCCATGTTTGCTCCCCGGCGTCTTCCTCCCTGCTTGATTGCCGACGTTGCGGCGTGGAACACGCGCATGAAGGACACGGGGCCGCTTGCGACCTTTGCTGTTGATTGCACCGGATCACCTTCGGGGCGCAGGCGCGAGAAGGAGAAACCAGTGCCACCTCCTGTTTTTTGAATAATGGCGGTGTGCTTTACCGCATCGAAGATGCCTTCGATAGAATCGTCGATTGGAAGAACAAAACAGGCCGCCAATTGTCCTAGTTCGGTTCCGGCGTTCATGAGGGTAGGTGAGTTTGGGAGGAAATCGAGAGAGCTCATCATGCGGTAGAAACAATCTGCGGTTTGTTCAACCTGAGTGTCGCTTGCGCCATAGAGCTTGTCGGCGCTGGCCACTGCTTTAGCGGCCCGGCGAAACATGTCGTCGGGCGTTTCACCTTCTAGCAAGTAGCGCTCTTTAAGAATCGTTTCGGCATGTTTTGTGAGCATGGTCTAACAGTTCCTATGCCAAGGCGCGCCGGATCCACCCTCTGAGAAACGTCTGATTCCCGATGCGGAGGTAGTGCTCGATGGCGAGCAGTTTGAGTTCAGCGAGCACATGAGCGGGGTTGTCGCAAGAGTTCACTGCGTCAAGGGTCTCGTGCCCAATGATGCCATCTACGGCCAGGCGACTGTTGAGGACCGTGTTGAGGGCTCTTTGCAGGAGCTTATTGGCGTGGCGGGCGCCCATGTTGACCGCAAGACTGAATACCTTTTCGGCGATTTGCTGGTGGTTGATGTCGCCGTAACGATTTTTGTCCCACCAGTCATTGAGGTAGATTCTGTAAGCGTCTTTCCTGGTCAGCGTGGAGATGTCCAGATGAGGATATGAGCGTTTTGAGATGCCGTATTTGGTCGGACCGCCGGGGTCTTTTGGATTGTTGGTGTAGCCGCCTTCTTGCTCTAGTAGGACTTCGAAGGCTTTGTCGAAACTTGCCATAGTTGCGTTTCCTCGCAAGCAGGGATTCGGACTTCTTCATCAAGGTCGCCGGTAATCCGGCAGGCAACTGGAGCAAGGATTAAATCCCATGGCGGCGGCTTCTTCGCGGGAATTGACACGTCCGGAACCCCACTGGGCGTAGTAGCAACCTGGACGGTGATAGGATCGTGCCGTGGTGACGTAATAGCTTTCGGCGCAATCACCCCAAATGCCGCGACCGGCATTCTGGGCGGTCTGTTCCAGGTCTGCGTAATCTTGCCAGTCGCTGTATCCTTGGTAGGCGAAGGCGTAGCCGTCTTCGACCATGCGGTGGTTGACGCACATGTCATCTTGAAAGGCGCCCGCCAGGATGCGGTAGTATTCATCACGAGGGGATGCGGTAGTTTGCAGTGTTATGGAGGTGCCTTTCGGACACAGGCTCCAAAGGTGAATCATAGCGAGTTTGGCCAGGATCTTCAGGGTGTCGAAATCGACTCCGAGCCTGGTGCACTGCTGGTCAGCGCGCTCTCCTTGTTGGCTTTCCGGAGCATCGATCCCTAGCAGGCGAACCCGTTCGGGAGTCCCAAGCCCCCGAACGCGAAGGGTGTCTCCATCGATGACGCTCAGCACGGTTGCTTGATACGTAGCGTAGGCGTCGATGTTCTGGCAGTAATAGAGCTCAACGGATCGAACGGTGGTGCGTTCGGTCTTGAGGAGCGGGCAGCTTCCGCATTGGGCCGGCGCGAAGAACGCGCCGGGGCTGTACTTGAAGAGTTCGGGGCAACCCATGGGGTGTGGTCACCTGCCGGTTTTACCCTACTCGGTATCGCCACCCAGTTCGTGCACCAGCGCCTTGGAAGGCCGGAAGCGCACGAGCTTCTTGGGCGGAACCGCCACGGGTTCTCCGGTCTGAGGATTTCGTGCCGTGCGGGCCTTGCGTTCGACCGGGTGGAAGGTTCCGAAGCCTCGGATGACCACCGGATCGACTTCGTCGAGCACGGCTTCGCGAATCACGGTGAAGATGGTGTCGATGGTTTGCCGGGCGGTGGGGAGGGAAAGACCGCACCGCTGCGCCAGTTGCTCCGCAATGTCTTTTTTAACGGCCATTGTTTCCTCCTGCTCAGGGATGCATGAAAAGGTTGATGAGCATGGTCACCACGCTTGCCAGAAAAGATGCGGCAAGTGACAAACCGGCGGCGAACGCCTTGAACTTGGAGACGCCGATTTCGAGGGCCACGATCCGCTCGCGCAATTCGTCGAGCCGTTGGTCGACCTTGACCCAGTCGCCGTTCTGGACTTCCTTGATGTAGGAAACGATACGTTCCAGGGTGGCCAGACGGGCTTCGACGTTGCCCCGGAAGCGATTCATTTCCTGGTTCAGGCTTTGGTCTTGATTCGCCATGGATCGTTTCCCTCCGTGGTGGCCGATTATGCCGAAGACCTTGTAACGACATCAAATCCGCCGGTCGCCGTGGGGCACCGGCTGTCACTGTTTTGGAGATATGTGGGGTTTGGTCGGTCATGGCAGGGGTCATCGGACGGCTCCGTCATCGGGGTCGGTTTTGCCCTTGGGGTGACGAACAAAGTCCAGGAAGTCCAGAATGTCCAGAGATGCTTCAACCATGCGGGTTTGCTGCTCTGGACTTTGCTCCGGACGTGTCCAGGAAGTCCAGGAGGGCGCGGGTTCCTGGACTTTCTGGACATCTATGCTTCCATGTCCAGGCCGTTAGACCCGCATGAAATAAGGGTGTCTGGACTTCCTGGACATTCTGGACTTTGTTTGCAGACAAACTGCGTCATGGACATATAGCGCGTCAGGAAAAGTTCTGTTGCCTTATCCCAAACGAGGCAGTGTATTCCGATCCGGCCGTTTGCGTTGTGTCTGGAGTTGGAAATCGTGAGCCCGGCGCTTCTGAGGAGCGCGCCCATGGCGCGGGCGGAGTTCATCCGCAATGGGGCCGGGCAATTCCTGTTGTACTCATCGAGGATGTGCCCCACGGCCAGGCGCCCGGAATGGGCCTGGTCGCGAAGCGCGGCGAGGGTGTCGGCCAGGTGCAGGGTGCGTTCGGAGACTTCGGCCGGTGGAGAGGATTCGTCGTCCACGAGCAGGGTCAAGGCATCCAGGGTTTGCCCCAGATAGAACTCCACCGCCCGGCGACCCCGTTCGAAATCGTCCGGGCCGATCATCCGGGGTGGTTCGCGCCCTTCGGTGAACGCGTGCAGGCAGGCGATCAGCCCGGTGAGCCTCAGCGCGTAGGCATAGGCCTTGGGCAAAAACCCGCGAAAGATGGGAGAGAAGTCCAGCTTGTCGGCATCCAGGTCATTGCGCCAGTCGAAGAAGGCTTTCTGGGCATCATCGCTGAAAAGGATCACGCGTGGCTGGTCCCGCTGGGAGGACCACGCCAGAGCGCGGCGAACGATGGTGTCCCATTGCCCGCGTCTTTCGTCGGACCAGACTTGCGGACCGAGCTCGCGGTGGGTCGGAGGTTCGTAAACCAGCAAGAACCGAAAGAGGGTGCCGTCGGTCTGCCTCAAGGGATCGAACGTGACGGCAAACACGCGCGGTTGAATCCCACCGATGAGACACACGCACGACTTGTCGAGCCAGACGTTGCCCTTCGTGCGCAGCACATGGGCGGCAATGCCGGTCCAAAGCGACAGCCAGGCTTCGCGGTCGGAGCCCCGACCCTGCTTGTATTGCCCCTGGCCGGTGATCATCGCCGAAAGTTCGTCCTGGGCCACCAGGATGCCGCCGTGACCCCCATGTTCCAGGGCGGCCCGCAGGCCCTCCAGGGTGAGGTCGCTGGCGTAGATCGTTCGCGCCGGAGGAGGTTCGGGAATGTCTTTGCGATCCTTCTGGGGGATGTTCGCCCATTGTTCGTATCGATGCCGGTAGCGCTCCATTTCGCGTGCCTGTTCTTCTCGAAGGGGCCTGGTGAGTTCGGCGATGGCCGGAGTCTTGCTCTCGCCGGATTCGGCGATGTGGCCGTGCCAGACGATGAGCGGTTCTCGCCACCCCGGTTTCGGTGAAACCGCGACGGAACTCCCCAGGGCGGCGCCCAGTACGGCGAACACCGCTCCCGGAAGGGGCGCGACGGGAGCGGCGAGGGCCGCCGCGAGTTCCCGCAGGCTGTCTGCGATCTCGGGAGGAAAGATTTCCAGCGGGAAAGGTGACCGTGGAAAAGGACGCGCGGGTTTGTCATCCTGGGATGGAATCAACACTTCTGTGGGACTCACCAGCGGCAGCGGACACGGAAGCGGCTTCTGGGGCGGCCAGTCGGCGGCATCTTCGCCAGGCCCCATGCCCAGGGCATCCACGTCGATCACACGAACGGATCGTGCCCCTGCTTCATGAAGCAAGCGGGAGACGGCGACGGCATATTTTCGGCCGGGATCGTCGTTGTCGGGCCAGATCAGCACGTTGCGGCCTTCGAGAGGGCGCCAGTCGGCTTTCTCGGCTGCGTTGGATCCTCCGGGCGAGGTGGTTGCGACGTGATCGGGCAGGAGCCTCGCGGCGGCGTCCGCCGCCTTTTCGCCTTCGGCGACGACGACCGGCGCCTGGGGTTTCTGCGCCAGTTGGTGCAGGCCGTACAGAGGCCGGGGTTCCGGGGCGGCCCCGGGTTTCCACTGGTCGTTTCGCCGCCTGAAAAAGGGAACCACGTCCTTGGATCCGTGATCGTCCTCGTAGCGGACCACGTGGCCCAGGGTACGACCTTCGGCACTGGTGTAGGTCCAGTGCGTGACGTAGTGCTTTCGGGACGGCTCCCGGCCCCAGGATCGGGGGATGCCGGGAGGCAAGAACCGGAAGTTTGTCATATCCATCCGGGGGCGACGGTCGGCGGCAAGAGGCCACAAGCCGCGCTCGCGAAGTGCCGCGAAGACTTCCTCCTGACGACAGCCCGCGTGACAGTGCAACAGCACCCGGCCGTTCTTGTGGTGAATGGAAAGCGAGGGGTTCCTGTCGTCGTGGGCGGGGCAGCGGGCGATCCAGCCCGAACCGGATCGTTGGGCGCCCAGGCCGTCCAGGAGCGCGTGGATGGACGACGTGCCATCGTTCATGCTTCGGGTTCCCGATCACCGGCTTCCGTCCCCGATTCCAGTCGCCGCACTTCTTCCGCGGGAATTCGAACGCAACCGCGGATCCGGACGACCCGAAGCACTTCGTCACTGATCAGACGATAGATGGTGCGCTTGCTGACCGCGAAGCGGTCCGCCACTTCATCCGGCCTGTAAAACGCCTTGGCCATGACCGATCTCCTTCCTCAGGAAGATAGATAAGGGAATGAGGACTAAAGACTGAGTGTTGAGCCTTTGATCCCTAAGCCTCCCTACTTAGTCCTCGTCCTTCACGACATGGACAGACTTCGTCATTCTGAGCGGCGCTGGGTTGTCAGATACCAGTGGCCGATATTGATGGCGTCCGCGACGTTGTGATTGGTGATAGGCTTGCAGGCAATGGATGAAGCCATGAGGCGCGAAAGATCTTTCAATTGAAGGCGTCCAAGCTGGGAACCGCCCAGGGATTGTTGCCAGGCGAAAGGCTCGACGAGGATACTGGGGATGCCTTCAAGCATAAACACGGCCATGATCATGCTCCGGGCTGATACCAACTGGGCCACTGAGCGGAATCGGGACAGTGCGTCCCGGGTTTTTGGCAGGTACTGGTTTTCAATCACTAGTTTGGCAGGTTGCCACCGGTGAATGATCTTGCGAATGTCGGGGAGCCAGGCTTCAGGTGATTCGCCCTTGACGATGTGCCAGCCCGCTAGGGTGCGGTCGCGAAACAGGGCAAAGGCCGGAGTTTTCACGTCTGGATCGCAGGCGCACAGGTTCATTTGTGACTCCTCGTCGGTAGGGTTCGCTTACGGCTGACCTGGCCGCGTAGGCAGTTAGGCTCAGGCAGGAGCGCGAAAGTAAGCTTCGCCATACTCGGTTACATGCCTCTTTAGCCACTAATGCACCGAGAATACGCGTGAAATGCCGGCTCAGCCGCTCCCGGCTGTTATGGTGGTTCCTTAAAGCCGAAGGGCTTGCCCACGGGCCGCGAGACAAGGGAAATGGAAGGACCCGCGGGAAAAGGCAGGAAGACTTGCCTTGGGAGTAAGTCTTAGTGGGAGTTGCGAAACAGCAAAGCGTGGGACGTCGCTATGATCACGGCGATGCGACGGCGGGAGCGCAAACCGCGCGGTATGCCGATCGTGCCGATCAGCGTCGGATTGATGAAGCGTTTGAAGCTGCGCCTCCTACGCATCTTTAAGGCCAAATTATTCTTGACATTAGATAGGTGGCGTCTCATAATGTGACCATTGGTCGTGCTGGATCCTGCCGTTGCGGGAACAGCATATATCTTAGAATGAAAGATGATGTCAAGGAAAAAATTTCATTATGTGGACACAGTCAGTGGATGAAATTTTGGACCGTCTTAAGTCATTTAAGAATCTTAAGACGGATACTCAGCTTGCCGAAGTGCTTGGTGTGAAGCGCACTGTGGTCTCAAATTGGAGACATCGTGGCAACGTGCCTTCCAAGATCTTGCTCGCATTTTGCGAGAAAGAGCACATCAATCCGGGGTGGTTGTTTGCCGGCATTGGTGCGCCGGAAGGTGAAACCGGCCATCGCTCGAAACTGAGGGCGAAGATCGATGCCGTTGCGGCGGACCACCCGCTCGTAAATGAAATCATCGACGAACTGCTGGAGCTAGAAGAGGAAGACCTGCGCCGGATCCTCGATGTCATCCGGGAGCGCAAAAGCCTGCGCGAAATGCAAAGACTCGTGCAAGAAATGCAGAAGGGGTATAAGGGGAAGTAAACAAAACGTGACCAGCGGCTCAGGTTGGCCTCGGCGGAGTTTTCTCCTGGCCCCTTAATCCTGCCCGCATAGGTTTCAGTTCCCTCTTCATCGGGACAGGTTGTGCAACTCGTCTGTGGTCCAGCTTGGACTGGGTCGCATACATGAGTTTCAATTCCCTCTTCATCGGGACAGGTTGTGCAACTCCTGCATCACCGCCAAGGTGCGTAGGCACTCACTTTTAACCTCGTCCGTCATGTCAAGACGAGCGCATCCTTCTGAGGGATCAGGTAGACGAAGCCTTTGTTTACTGGTCGCTGCTCCGTCTCGTCCAAGATGGGCGCGTATCCGCCTAATTGGTACACATGGCCTGAATCCGCGAAGTGTGGTTGATCCAGTTGAGTTGCTCGCATGGTGCCTCCATTTTGAGCGGTCGATGATGTCCTATTTCATCGGGTTCCTCGAATCATCGACTTTCGAGTGGCAGAAAAGAGCTCATGACTGTGATTGTTCAGCTTTTTTCGGACAGACCTGACCCCCGCTCAACGTGAACTTAGAATAGGTCCAGGCTCATGCAAAAACAGTGTTCCCCAGGTTTTGCTGATGCGGCATGCCGGCAGACAACAGGCAAGGGTGTGCGTTCTATCTTTCCTACGACAGCGCTGCACAAATCCTATGCCATCTCAATTTCGTCCTTCGTTGAAGCCAACGGTGGGATTTCTTTTGCAGGGCAGTAAGGGACTATGGAGGGTTTGGGCCTGTTTTGCTAGGATATTAAAGACATCAAGAGATCGCCCCGTTTGTCTAGGACCCTGAAGGGCTACGGGGAATGACTGCAGCTTTCCGTATTCCAATGCCGCTTTGACAGCATCAGGCGGCGGCACGTGAAAGAGACCCTTGGAACCATTGAGAAGCAGGAGGGAGATTTTGTTCTCATCATGGAGCTAGGACCCGCCGGTGGGGTTCCGATGAAGGTCAGGAGCCTTGGGAAGGAATATCGAGTGGTGGAAAGGCACCCGGTGATGGTGGGAGGAGGCTGCCGAAGGCGTGCGAGCGCTCCAGTGGCGGCAAAAACCCCGGGACCGCTCGCAATTTATAACTATTGGAAACATAAAGATTTACCGACTAAGGCTTGACAATGGAGGCGGATTCTGGCTATGGATTGGGGGACCAAAGGGAGACCGCTCGCAGTGACGCCTGTGATGCCTTGCAGTTACAGCGCCGGAACAGGTGCTGTTGTTTTCCGAGGCTTTCCTGCCTCGACCCCATTGATTTCGGACGGTCCTTTGAAGGGGATATGGATTTTCTTCGTTGTTTTCCGAGGCTTTCCTGCCTCGACCCCATTGATTTCATCACTCTATGTTATCCCCTTCCTGTTTTTTTATAGTGTTTTCCGAGGCTTTCCTGCCTCGACCCCATTGATTTGCAGGACTGGCTGCGTCCGGTGGGCCATCGAACAGAGTTGTTTTCCGAGGCTTTCCTGCCTCGACCCCATTGATTTATTTCCCCAAAGCCAAAACAATCTTGGGACGAATAATGGTTGTTTTCCGAGGCTTTCCTGCCTCGACCCCATTGATTGGGTTTGCGGAATGGCTACCGCGCGAACGGCAATTCGAGTTGTTTTCCGAGGCTTTCCTGCCTCGACCCCATTGATTATCCTCAATTGGTTCATTGCAATAAACACCTCCCAGGTTGTTTTCCGAGGCTTTCCTGCCTCGACCCCATTGATGCAGGACTCCAGCCGCTGGATGCACTGCCCTAATACGCGTTGTTTTCCGAGGCTTTCCTGCCTCGACCCCATTGATGCGTCGCCTCACAAAGGGCACAAGGGGGTGATGATGGTTGTTTTCCGAGGCTTTCCTGCCTCGGCCCCATTGAAGCGAATTGATGCCCTTCATCCCAGCAGTCTACCTCGAGTTTTCCGAGGCTTTCCTGCCTCGGCCCCATTGAAGCCAGTCATTATCTGTCAGCCCTCTCTCTCTTTGTTCTGGATTTTTCGAGGCTTTCCTGCCTCGGCTCCATTGAAGCGTTACGGGAAGACTCGCTGGGCGATCTCCAGGACCGCCGTTTTCCGATAAATATAAAGAGGGGGGAAAATGGTGCAAGCAGGAAATGTAGAAGCTAACCTTTGTTTAGCCCGGGAGCGCCAGTTGCCAGTTAAGCAGGAGATACCGTTGCTTTCTTTTTTCACGGGGGCTGGTTTTCTTGATATTGGCTTTATGCAGGAAGGTTTCAAAATAATATGGTGCAATGAATATGACCTTTCTTTTGTACGGGGTTACGAGCACGGCATGGCAGGTTTAACTGGTAATAAGGGTGCTAGTTCTAAAATTAATACAAACTCTATCATTTCGCTGGGGCCAAACCAGATCGCAAAAGAGGCTTTTCATAATACCCCCCGCCCTGAAATTTTTGGTATTATAGGAGGCCCCCCTTGCCCGGACTTCTCCGTAGGCGGGAAAAACAAGGGGAAAGAGGGGGACCAGGGTAAGCTCTCGCAAGTATTTGTAAACCGTATTACCGAACTGCAGCCTGCATTTTTCCTTTTCGAAAACGTTCCTGGTTTACTACGAACAGCGAAGCACAGGTTATTTTTTGAAAAGCTCAAAAGCGAGTTATCACTTTATTACCTGGTTGATCATAAAATTATCAATGCTCTCGAATACGGGGTGCCGCAAGATAGGGAGCGCTTGTTTATGGTCGGTTTTCACCGGAAATGGTTAAGAAAGTACAGATGCCTAAATACACCCTTAAGAGCCGAGGGGTGGTTTCCCTGGCCCGTGGGCCGTTACCCGGATGCTAAGTACCGTTACCCGTGGCCCAGTACGTCACCATTTGGCGCCGAGCCAGAAAAACCTGAAGGTGTTCCCGATGAGTTAATGGTAGGGCCTTTAATCTGTAATATGGAGGAAATTGCCCGCCTGCCAAACGGCCTAGAAGGTTTCCAGCCCAAAAGCCGTAAGTTTCAATTGATACCGGAAGGGGATGTCTCGAGGAAAAGTTTTAAACGCTTGCATAGGTGGCGTTATAGCCCAACTGCTGCTTACGGGAACAATGAAGTTCACCTCCACCCAATTTTTCCGCGCAGGTTAACTGTCCGCGAGGCTCTCCGGATCCAAACAGTTCCTGACGATTATGCCCTGCCACCAGATATGCCTCTTTCTGATAAATTCAAAACCATTGGCAACGGAGTGCCGGTAAAATTGGCACGGGCCGTTGCCCATTCAATTGCAAAGTATCTCGAGGTGATGTAGATGGACACTTTTGACCTTACCCCGGACCCGAAAGTGCTAATTGCCCTGACTCATACCCCGATGCAGCCACTCGATGCTTTATGTGAGCTAATAGACAATGCCATTGATTCGTTTCAAGCTGCCAGGTTACAAGGAATACCGGTTGAACACCCGCTTATCATTATTAATTTGCCCCGGCCCACTGAGCTGGCTAGGGGTCAGGGGAGTATAATAGTTCGCGATAACGGGCCCGGCCTTACCCGCGATATGGCAGAAAAAGCTATACGTGCAGGCTTTTCAGGGAACAACCCTTACGATAGCCTCGGGCTATTTGGCATGGGGTTCAATATATCCACAGGCAAGCTAGGACGTATAACAAGGTTTTATACAGCACGCCGCGACGAGAGTTATGCTATTGAGGTAATTATCGATCTGGAAAATATCAGGCAGTCAGGGAGCTACCGGGTGCCGTTTGAGCGTAAGGATAAGGAATTTGACCAGGGCACAGTAGTTGAAATTAAAGGGTGGTGGCCCGAGGGGAACCCGAATAGCGGTTTTGTCCGGAAGCTAGTCCAGTACGGCATGCCCACGGTGCGCAGTGAGGTAGGCAGGCGCTACGCTACTATCCTGCGCAGCCGCGGTATCCGCATATTGATTAACAATGAACCTTGTGAGCCATTTGAGCACTGTGTGTGGGCTGACTCCAGGTACGTTGAGCGGCGCGATTACGGGCAGATCCCCGCAGTTTACCGGTTCAATGTGGTGGTTGGCACACAAAAGCGTTGCGGGATATGCACTGCGCTTGTTCCTCCTAACCAGAACCAGTGCCCTGCTTGTGGTTCTGCCAACCTGAAAACTATTGAAGAAAGAATCCGTGGTTGGGTTGGCATCCAGCGCTTTGACCACCCTACTGAATTCGGGATAGATTTGATCCGGAACGGCAGGGCTATCAGGATTGGTGAGAAAGCTGCTTTCTTCGAGTACGTTGACGAGTTTAAGAAGACAATCAAGGACTACCCGATAGACCAGCCATATGGCCGGATTGTAGGTGAAGTCCACCTTGACCACGTACCTGTCGACTTTTTGAAGCAAGACTTCCAGCGGAGCAGCCCGGAATGGCAGCGGGCTATGTCATACCTCCGGGGTGACAGTTCACTCCAGCCAAACCAGCCTAACGCGGATCAAAACCAGAGCCCCATATTTAAACTTTACCAGGGCTACAGGAGGGTCCGGACCCCAGGTAAAACGGATATGTATATGGGGTACTGGGACAGCGATAAAGATAAACCAGCGCGTATTAGCCGTGATGTTGAAAGAGAATATTACGAAAAATTTAAGAAAAAGGAACCCGGTTACTACGATGACGCAGAGTGGTGGAAGCTTGTTGAGCAGGCTGAAAGGCGCCCGCTGGAGGAACTTGTAGAATGCCCGGAGTGCTCGGCCCAAAACCTTAAGGAAAGCGATGTGTGTTCCGCATGCGGTCACGTCTTGATTGCAAAAAGTTGCATCAACCCGGAGTGTGGCAAGGCAATTCCCCAATCTGCTATAAGCTGCCCCCACTGTGGCTTATCCCAGGTTCCTGTAATCCAGGAGCCCTGGAGGTGTTTGGTTTGTGGTACGCGAAATAGTCCCGCCTGTGAAGTATGCACCAGCTGCGGTGAATCCCGGGGTACGGAAAACACCTTGTCCCGGGAGCACCTTTTGAAACAATCAAACAAATCAGATGACCTTTCTATTCCGGGCTGTTCAATTTTGCTAGCAGACGGGAGTTATAGTTCCCCTATTGATGTAGAAACCTATATCACCCAAATTCCTATAGCACCTAATTTACAGCGTGACAAGCAGATCCCCCTGATATCTTTTAAGGGCGAAAAAATTGAAATATTCATTGACCTGAACCACAGGCTGTTTAAAACTTTCCGGGTCCGGCCGGAGCAAATGATCGCTTCGGAAGTAGCCCTGTACCTGTATGATTCCAACCGGCGTCTCTGCACACAACAGTATCAAGGCTTACATACGCTTTCCAGCCTTGAATGGGCAATTATAAACGCCAGGTGGGCTGACACACTGGAAGATAGTGCAGAACGGCTCCGGGATGATATCCAGGCTTTCTTTAATAGTTTGAGGGGGCGGCTTCCTGGCCTTCTCGGGGAAGGAGCTAGGGACCTGTTCGGCGACTTGAGCGAAGAGCAGAAGAAATATTTAGTTGATAACATGTTAGGCCAGGGTGAGGACATAAGCAGGCTTGGTGAAATGAAATTATCTGGAAAGTACCTTTCATATATAGACGACCATACGGTAGTAGAGATTTTCCGGAAGTCCCCCGCACTTTTTTTTGACGGTAAGTTCTGGCAAACACCTTATGCTGAAATCTACGACCTGACTGCCACTATTTTGGAACAGGCGCAAAAACGCATTCTCGCCACATACCTGAACTGCCTGGAGGATATAGCAAGCTTCACGAGGTACAGGTCGCCAGAAGCCAGCATTACTCAGAGGGCGCGTATGTCGTTAGAATTCCTCCAGCAAAAGGTGGTTTAAGATCCGGTGTTCATTAACGAGATAAACCTAAAGAGGGGGACATGGCAGGCCTTTGAGCGTGCTGTTGGCCGCCTTCTAATGTACGAGGGCTTCGGAGATATCCGCCTAGTTGGCCAGACCGGCGATGGTGGCGCTGACTTACTGGCACACCGGGCAGGTAAGCGCTGGTTATTCCAGGTCAAGCACTGGAGGAAACGGGTGGGGGTGGAAGTGATCGACAAAACTCTCGAGGCCATGAGGGTGTATCGGGCCCAGGTGCCAGTAATTGTCGCCTTAAATGGTTTCGATGATACCGCCCGCGAACACCAGCGGGTTCTCCTGAGCAGGGGTGTACCGCTACAACTTTGGGATTCAGGGGTATTAGTCTCCCGGGCGCGCAAGCTTTCTTGGAAGGGCCAGGGCGGCAAGCCCAGGGAATACCAGGAAGAAGCCATCCGCTCCATAATCCAGGCATACACTGAAGGGTTCACACGAAAAGCAATGGTTGTTATGGCCACAGGTCTAGGAAAAACATTTGTTGCTTGTGAAGTCATTCGGCGGCTAAATGCTTTGTCACCAGTAAAGGTACTGGTCATTGCACATACCAATGAACTGGTTTACCAGCTTGAAAGAGCGTTTTGGCCATTCTTAAACAGCCAGCAGGAAACTATAGTATGGAATGAATACGAGCGCCCGCACACAGGTGACCTGGAGAGGGGGGCGTTTGTTTTTGCTTGCTTGAAAACTTTAGCAGAGCATATCCGCCGCGGGGGGGAGTTACCACCATTTGATATCATACTGATTGATGAGTGCCACCACGTTGGTGCCCGGATGTATAACGTGATATTAAGTGATACCCGTGCAGGGCAGCCCTACGGGCCTTTTCTGATCGGGCTAACCGCAACCCCGTGGCGCCCGGATGAAGTTGATCTAAAAGATTACTTTGGTGAACCACTAATTTCGATCGATATAGTGACCGGGTTAAAAAAAGGTTTTCTAGCAAACGTGGATTATCGTATGTACACAGATAATATAAACTGGGAAGCCCTCAAAAACCTTCACGGTACCAAGTTTACGCCGCGCCAAATTAACCGTACGCTCTTTATTAATGAATGGGATGATGCGGTTGTTTGCGAATTACAATCTGCTTGGAAGGAGCAGCCAAACCCGAGAGCAATTGTTTTTTGTGGTACGATTGACCACGCTATTACAATGAGGGACCGGATTAACGCTTTCGGATTTTGTAACGCCGCAGCAATTTACTCCCAGACGTCCACAGGCAGGTCGATGGGGCCTTACGAGCGTAACAGGATCCTTTCTGATTTTCACGACGGGACAGTAGACGTTGTGTGCGCAGTGGACATATTCAATGAAGGGGTTGACGTTCCCGAGGTTAATATTATTGTTTTCCAGCGGGTTACTCACAGCAGGCGGATCTTTATACAGCAGCTCGGCAGGGGGCTCCGGATTGCCCCTGGAAAAGAAAAAGTGATAGTTCTGGATTTCGTTTCAGATGTAAGGAGGTTTGCTGCAGGCATTGAACTGAAGGATAGTCTTGGGGGCGAAGAAGGTCCTGCGCCTGGGAGCCCCGTGCGGATCAGCTTGCCGCACAAAGTAACCTTCAGGCGGGTAGGGCGTGAAGATCCAGAAGCTGAATCTTTCTTGCGCCAGTGGTTAGAAGATGTTGCCGCAATCGAGAGCGCGGGTGAAGATGCCAGTGTTCTAAAATTTCCGCCGGAATTACCAGGAGGCCGGAAATGAAATTTAGTGACGTGATCAATGATATTGAAAAGTTGGTAGGTCTTAAACTTAATAGTATAAGACCAGGTGCTGAAATAACTATTTCAGAAGTTGATAAAGAGAAAGAAAGAATAAAGCTCAAGACTAAATCGGGAGAGGATAGATCACGCTCTTTTCAAGAAATTAAACGGATATGGGATGAATTATGTAAAAAACCAGCTGTCCATGTTGATTCAACTCTAGCTGGTTCTGGCTCGAGCCGGAACCAGCCAGAAACTATCCTGGCAAACCTCCCTTACATCGAGTATTTTTGGTATAATAGATTAAAACACATTGCCCTTGTAGGTAGGCCAACCCATGCTCTCGGAACATTAAAAAGAATGGATCCTGTTCAGGTTGAAGAAATTAAATCATGGTTGCTGCAAGATACTCAAAGTGAGGTTGCACATGAGCTTTCAATGGTGATAGTGATTGCGAGCGATATTAGCGTAGCATCGAAAAATCTTGAAAATGTTACTGGTGTTCCCGTTGAACCTGTAGAACCGGGTGTTTACAAGTATAGCCATGATGGTAACACGATCCTGCTGATGGCTAAAAGTTCGGTAGCACCAGCAGTAACACCCGGCACTTACCCTGTTGTAAAGGGCACCTTTATCCCGGAGGGAAGTACATCGGTCCGGATTGATAGTAGGACCCTATATGCAGTTTGCGGTGGGGGTTTGCAACTAATGGTAGCTGTGCCAGGAACGGGCTGAAAATAAAGATAATGCATTAATTTCCGCGGAAAAATATAATTAGAGCACAAGGAGCTAATATCTATTTCTTGCCTACAAAATACCTACCCAGAAAATAAATTTTCCCCCATTGTTAGTGCCGTTAAAAAAGCGGCATGGAGGTCTAATGAATTAATTTGGATAAATCGAAAGCATCTTGAGAAAGGAAGGTTTACTAGAGAGAGATCTTAGAACAGGAGGATTAAGGTTTGAATTGTGGCAGTTGCTCTCATATAGACTGTGTAGAGGTTGTGACTGGTAAGGATGGTCAGCCGAAGGGAAAACTCCTTTCTCAAAAAAGTTCAAAATGCCTGCTCCATTATTTAGCAGGTACATCTGGTGACATTATAATAGCTGAGTTAATAAATAGTTTTCAGGATGGTATTAAGTCTGCTTGCGCTAAAGGGGGAAAACCTGCGCCATCAAAAGAAGCATTTAATAAGGTCCGCGGGGACTGGTTTGAAGGTATTGTTGGCTTTTTCTTTTGGTCTCGCTGGAACACCGAATGCGAGTTGTATCAACAGCGTCCCTACTATATTTTGCGCTTACCGGATGCAAAGACATTTGCCTTTGAGAAGTTATTCGCGGCTAAAGAGACTGAAATGCTTAGTGACCTCAAAAAGCAGTTGCAGGATTGTGGTGTAAGTTTAGTTACTTCGAACCCTGATTATGTGGTTGTTGCTATTGAGCGCGAAGATACTCAGACTTATCGCGCCCCGTGGAGTTTTTCCGTAGACACTTTTGATGACTTTTCTAAGTTATACAGCGAGGTTAAAGGTCAGTGCAGCTATCCAAATATTGTTTGTGCTATAGGAGTTAAGGATAGTTTTCGTCCGGACCTGAGGTTACAGCTTGTTTATGAGGGAAATATTTTTAAAGCCATTTTGCTCCACCTCCGGACGCGGTTTTGGGATTTTAATTATCAAATACCACCTTTTTATGCTGTTGTAGATGGTTCTAAGAAGCCAACGAGTGCTGATATGACAAGCTTAAAAACGGCAACCACTAATACACTCGTGGATGTAAGGCTCAGACCGGAACGCTCTGTTGATGAAGTGTTCTATGCTGATAGCCTCACAGCACTTGAAACGGTTTTTACGCGCATCAGGGAAGCTTTAGTTCGACCTTTTAAAAAAGGTAATGGAAACACGTGATTTTCAACAAAATGTGCTGGGTTGGTTTGGGAATAACGGCAGGGTTTTCCCGTGGCGGTGTGATGGCATAGAGCCAGCTATAGGGCTCATTACGGAGTTGTTACTCAGGAGGACAACAGCCCAGCAGGTTTGCAGGGATTATGCCACCTTAGTGACTTATCTGAAAGTATACTTATCTGCCGGAAATTGCCGCGAAGAGTTAGCCTCCGCTTTGAAGCCACTGGGATTACACCAGCAGCGTCTAGAAGCTATAGAAAGCGTCGCTGTTTTTTTAAATAGTAGATATGGTGGCGTATTACCGGCCAGGCTAGATAAACTTTTAGAGATCCCTCACGTTGGACCGTACGTTGCGAACGCAACACGGTGTTTTTATTTTAACCAGCCAGCACCGGTGGTAGATATTAATGTTGCCAGGTTATTAGGGAGGTTCTTTGGCGTTGCGGGAAATATTTCAAACCCGGTGAGAAGCAAAATCTACTGGTTGCTTGCTGCCGCTCTAACGCCAATGGGCCTCGCCAAAAAAGCCAAAGAATTTAACTGGGGACTGCTCGATTTCGGAGCCCTTGTATGCACGGTAAAAGAACCAAAGTGTTACTGTTGCCCGCTCATGTTAGCATGCTCTTATAGAGGTAACTTTTCTAAATGGCGCGGCCTAAACAGTTCCGAAAAAATTGAACTTCATCTACTCCGCTGGGAATTTACTCAAGTACCTCATCGCCTCGCTGAACTGGTTGGTTTGCACCGTGTTTTCGGAGTTGAAAAAGTTATTCAGCTAATCAGGGCTCATGATGAGACGCTTATCGAGCCAGGTGCTATTTCTGAACTCGATCTCAGACGATTTTCAGTACACAAGTACTGCGGTAGAGATGTGGGAAGGGAGATACGGTGGATCTTTTAAGAAAAAAGGGTGCCGCGCGTCACCAGGCCCCACCCCAGAGTCAGGTCCGGGGGGCGGTCCTTGTCACGCGCTGCTTTCATCTAACTGTGCATGCCTTACATCTAGTTTGGGTTCCGTGCACGTCGGCATTAAGAGTGCCAGCCGAAGATATTGCTTCTGGGGTCTGCGCAGTTAGGGTCAGCTCTGGATCTTTCCTTTTTGCGGCGCCGCTGCCCGCCTGGCCACCACCTCTTTGGGGTAATGCTTCGCTGTCGGTGGTTTCCCGGTGGGGGGCGGGCTTGGGTACCAGGCAACGCGATCGGTGAAGTGGTCCTCCCTCTACAGCGCAGCCGCGACCTTTCCCCGGAGGGCCGCGGCGTCATGGCCCCGGCCGGCCGAAACGCGCGCCGTTCCCCCCAGAGGAAGCTTCCGCGCGAAACGATGTCTCCAGGCCTGGGGTCAGCAACCGGCCGCGCCCATCACGCCGCGGTGACGCAGCGCGATCAATCCCGGTCCGGCGGCGCACACCGGCCAGGCCGTGCTTTGGGGTCAACCCTCCGATGTCAAACACGGCCGGCGGGAGTACACCTTTGGTTTCTCCTCTCAACGGGAGGGGAGCCCCAGCGCGCCGCTCAGGCCTGGCTGATCTTTCGGGTCATTCCTTTGAGGTCAGCCAGGCCTGACGGCGCGCTCCCCACCATGAGTCCCCCCAAAAGAAGACTCCTTGTGCTGCCGCGCCCGTTTCCCTCCCGCCCGCTTGCGCCCGCGTCTGCACCGGTGAAAAAGAAACAGCATCATCCGCAGGGCAGCGAAGGCACTGCCTTACGGCGTGCCTGCGGACGTGCAGTTCTTTCCCCGGGCGCACGCTCAGCTGCCGGGGAACGGGCGACTTAACCCAAATTTGCCATTATCGGGGATCATTTTTGAGAAATTTCTCGGGTAAGGTTTGCTAAGCTGCTGAAAATACGTTCAGGAGGATGGCCAAAGTCGAATGTAGTGGTAGATACTACACCACTCCTATTGACTTCTCAGTTCATGCGTGGTAATGCACTGCCGCTATGTTCATCCGACGCGTGCAAAAAAAGATCCTGAAACTGGCAAGACCTACTTTTACCACCAGCTGGTCGAGTCCTTCAGGACTCCTAAATGGCCTAGGCAGAGGAGCCTCCTGAACCTGGGGAAACTGGATTTGGAACGCAAAGACTCCAAGCGCCTGGCAAAGCTTATAGAAGCCCCGATGAGCGGCCAGTGCAAGCTGACCCAACCCCAACGTGTTCAAGAACTGGCGGTTCATTTTGCAACGCTTTTGCGGAAAAAGAGCCTCGAAGCCGCTAAGGCCGAGCCTGAAAAGCACTGGAATAGATCGCAAATGCAGAGCCCCAGGCCCACGGTGGTCCTAGATGCAGGCATGGCCACGGAGGAAAATCTCAAGATGCTTCGGGCCAAGGGGCTAGATTACGTTTGTGTGGACCGGCGACGGGTTGAAGGTTTTCCGGAGGGCGATCCCCACGTTGTCCACGAAGGTCCTTCGGGAACGGTCAGGGCGGTTCGAAGCGCAGACTCTTGCGAAGTCCTCTTGTTTTGTAAAAGCGATACGGCCGGTCCATCACCGCCTATCGCGTCGCCTTCACGGGCACCTTCTTGTCACCGTGCTTGCTTACCACGTGCTGTGCGTTATCCAGAGGACCCTTCATGCAGCTGGAATCCGCCACCACTGGTCCACCTTGCGAACGGATCTGAATGGACAAGTACGGGTCACCACCCGTATGACCAACGACAAGGGACAAGTGATCGACATCTGTCACACTTCAGAGCCGGAGCCGACTCATGTGGAAGTTTACAACGCCCTTGGACTAGCCTACCGCCCCTTGAAAAGGGTTTTGAGCATCGATTGAAAATTTGTAGTGAAGAATCAAAATGGACATTCCAGCAATAACAATAACTTATGCGTAAACATGACAAACTTGAGTTAAGAAGATTCCGCCGAGCGGCGGACTGCATGAGCTAACCGTAGTCGAGCTCCAAGGGATGGCCAAACCAAGGGCGTCTCCCTCAACATGACCAAACAGGACGTGATCGACCTGCTCGACGAGTTGAAACCCGGCGTCGATCACAAGGCGCTCCGAGGCGCGACCCTGATCGATGCGAAGAAAAAACACCTCAGCGGCCCGCTGAAGAACAAGCAGCAGCTTGTCAAGGCGTTGAAAAAGGCGGCCGGTGAGGAACTGGCGTAAAGGGCCCGACAGGAAGCGGTCGAGCCTGGTAAGAAAGAAGGAAAGAAAGTTGGTTAACGTTTGGGCTGACAGGTGTGCGGGCGTTTTTTCCGCGCATCCTTGTCAAGCCCAATGTTTTAGCCTTGTTTCTTTCAGGTTTATAAGATCTTCTAACAATCTTATCGTGTCCTCTTTTGATGAAAGGTTAAAAGCGTGCGATCTTCTGTCCCAAAGTAATGTCAAATGGTTGAGGATTTTTTTGGATTCATCAATCAAATCTCTAAATTCATTGGGCGTAACTTCCACTTCATTCCATATTTCTTCATCGTCAAGAGCATTTGATTTATGGCCGAACAGTTTATTCCTAAGAATGGATACCTTCACCCATAAGGGTTTGATCCGGGAAATGTCTTTTTCAATTTTTTGAATATCTTTTTCGGAGACGGATGATTGATCCTTTATCATTTTGACGAGCCGAGGGATATTAACAGAGTCCCGGCGAGTTTCAAAAAGCCTATAGAGGGCAATAACCATAGCAACGAAATGAGCATGCAGGGAGGTTTGAAAAAAGAGAGGGTAATCATTCAAAGTATCAACGAATCGAGCCCGGCTTTCCTTTTCTTTATATACCCACCATATCTCATAATTGAGACCCGCTACCGTAATAGCATTTTGGAGTTCTTTGATGTACTGGTTAATCCTTTCCTTCATAGAGCCCTCCCATTAAGATTTGACCAGTTTCATTTAACAAGTCTTCCGGGATCATTATCGCTTCGTGCATATTCATTCCATAGGCCATTTGGCAATAGACGCTCCACTTCAGATAAAAAGCCTTTTCGGTATTCAGGGGATGTGAACCGGAAGATGACACATTTGTTGTCCCTTACCCGATCCGAATCTTTTGTATTTCCCCAAGTAATCCGGTTATTGTCTGTTTACTGGGAATACTGGCTCAAGGCACGCAAACAGTTCACCACCGCCAGATCGTAGGTCTGAATCGTGATGCTATATTTATGTTCTCCTAAAAAGACCTGCTCAAAGGCGAAACTGCCTTCAACCTGAATCAGTGAAGTGTGATTGGGTGGACTGACGAGCATGGATTCGGAACCCATTTTGGGGCTCACCGATGCCCTGATTCAGCCACTTTTTCGGGTCATCGCCTTTTCAAGGCCTGAAAAGCCCTCATGGCGATGCCATTTCAGACATTTTCGGACACACCTCACCCCCTTATGGCCAAAGGAGCTTTCAGGCTTTTGCGGCGGCGATCCCTATGCTGGGCAAAATTTGAGATAAACACTCCGAAAAGCGTGAAAAGCGGGACAATGCCGACCAAACTGGAGCTTCAGCCGACGAGCGCTTCGGATCACGCGCGCTGCCAGATAGATCAGCTCCTGGATCACGGTCTTTATACGACGCCGCTTCGCCCGATGCCGTACGGGCGAAAAATGGGCCAGGAGGCCGTTTTGCCCCAGGATGCGCAAAATGTTGTAAGCCAGTCCGCCCAGGGTCAACACCAGCGCATTGGTGGCAAATTTTCCAGACGGCAACCGCTCCAAGTCCAGGTCGGACTTGATCTCACTGTGAAACTGCTCGCTCAGACCCCGCTTCTCGTACAACCCGATGACTTCCTCTTCAGGGACGGAAAGCGACGTCCACCAGCCCTCCAGCTTGATATCCGGCCGGATCAAGATTTGCCCCTCGCTATCCGATATCCTCTCGGTGACCCGGATCACCAGCCGAAACCGATAGGTTCTCTCTTCATGGTGTCGCGTCACCCACGTGCTGAAGACCGCCACTTTCTGGCCGGGGCGGGGCTCACTCACACGGCCTTCACTGAAGGCCCGATCACGCCAGGAAAGGACGTCGGCCCGGCGCGGATTCCATTGGATGATAAAGCTCACCTTGGGGTGTCGGCGAAGCTCCACAAGCGTTTCCAGGGCGTCGTGAGCCGAGTCCGTTCGCACCAAAAGGGGCTTGCAGGTCACCTTGCGCGCATGCACCAACATCTTGCGCAAAAAGTCAACAAATCCGCTCTGAGAATGCTGAGAACCAGGGCGAAGCTCCAGGCCCAGACACCATCCCTCCTGCCCAAGGTAGGCCCCGATCGGCGCGTATCCGTCATAGTCCCGGTACGTGCGCGACACCCCTTCTTTCTTTGTGTCGGAATTGTCCAGGCAGAAAACATCCAGGTCCAAAGGCACGTGCCCCGTGGAAAGCGCCGTCACGGGAACCTGAGTCCTCTCAAGCAGTTCTACGCTACTTGCGCCGGCAACACGTTCGAAAACTCTCGCGTGCTTGTCCAAACGTTGCCGCAAAGTTTCTTGCGAAGGAACCTTCTGAATGTCCAGAGCCTCTTTGAACCAGTCATCGCCGGCGACCTCTGCAGCGGCTTCAAAGTCACTCTTGCCCAGACACAGAAGCCCCAAGTAGGTCTTGACCACATCCGCGTGCGAGATCATTGGTCGCCCTGGAACTTCCTTTTCCAACTGCTCGCACAGGCTCGTGTAGCCGTTGATCAGATTCCCCACAAGGGCCAAGCCTGCCTGCCCGCTGTAGAAGGCCTTCGAAGATTGTTCGATCTCAATTTTCTTCATGAGTGCACCTGCCGGGTGAAAATGTGACAGGAGACCCTATAGCACAAAAAGGGATTAAATTCAACAGGATGTCTTCAGTAACATAATTTTATGTATAGACGCACCCTCACGGATTAAGGTTCAATCAAATCCTCGATAGGGCGGTCGGCTGCATGAGCTGGTTAGCCAGACTCATCTCCCCATTGCTGCTTGTCAAGCAACTCCTCTAGCTGAGTAAAGAACTCGTTTCGTGTCTCTTCCATCCTCAAAACTTCCCTGTAATCGAGTATAGCCCTGTCTTTCGACTTGAATCTGTCGGGTTCAACCTGTAACGCATAGGAATTGATCTGTCTCACCGAAAACCATTCGGCGCAAAAGAATCAGCTCGATTATGGGTTCATCGATGATATCATCACTGAGTCCCGCCGGACTATTCTGCCTCTGACCCTGGTAATCCGCGTTTTCCACCAATGCTTTAGGTTCCGTGAAGGTTTACAACTGTGTTGTTCCTTGTCGATGGATGATTGACCCTGTTTGTCCGGCTAACTCTTTATTCTACACAATCTCCGTTTATCCGGGACGGCTCCTGGTCAATCCTATTAAATTATTTTTTTTACATACCAACGCCCCAAGTCAAGGGAATTGCAAGAAAGGTCCACTTGATCGGCATCAGGTTGTCAAATACCATAATACGCCTACAATGACGTTATGGAGATTGTGTAATCAGGAGACAATTATGAAATGAGCCGAGAAAGAACTTGAGCCGAAACTTGATGGTTTTGCCGAGTTTCTTCGCAAACGGCAACTGGCACCGCCCAAGCACCAGCCTCGCTTGGTTCGTTGGGTGCGGGAGTTCCTGGTCTTTGCGACGGAGCATCGCGGATACACCTTCGAGCAAACGCTGGACATGTTCCTGGCTGTGTTGGGAGAACAGACCGGCATCCAGCCATGGCAGACCCGGCAGACAACGGACGCGGTTCGTATCTATCGGTATCAATATCGAGCGGATTCGGGTAAATCCGGGGAGAAGAGACCAAGGAAAGCATGGTCCGGCAATGAGGAGGACATGCTGAGACGGATGCAAGAGATCATCCGCCTGCGCACTACACAAAAAGCACGGAGAAGACTTATCTGCATTGGACATGACGCTTTCTGGCGTGTCGGGAGCAAGCCGGCCTTACGGGCGAGCCTACAGTTACCGATGTCAAGTCATTTCTAACCCGTCTGGCTATGGTCGAGAAAGTAAGCGCCTCTACCCAGAATCAGGCGTTCAGCGCATTGCTGCTTCTGTTCAGGGAAGTCTTACGGGGGGACCTGGAAGAAATGGGGAAGGCAGAAGGCAGTATGTGCGAAGCGGGGCCTGAAACTCCCAACAGTCTTGTCGGTCAGCGAGGTGGAGATGCCGTCGGTCGCTCCCCAGATTTCGCCCCCCTCGAGGTTCGCAGTTCATGCGACCAACGCTCCTTCGAAGTCCACTAGACGGAATTTGCCATATTGCTTGACCCGGACTTTTGTGGGTTCGGCAACACGGAAGTAACGCAACCTGTCTCCCGCTTCATCGATTACGGCCAAAAGCTTCTTTTCGAGTTGCTGGAACTGCAATGGGTTGACTTGGTATTTGAACAGCGATTTTTGCACACGCTGTCCTGCGTTTTCACGGATTTTAGCCACTCGACGCGGTTGACGTCTGCCATTTTGCCTCTTGGTCGAAACGTCCTGGCTATGAGGAGCTTGTCGCTTGGGTTTGGATCGGTGATCGATGGGGTGAATACTGCCTGTTAGGGGAAGCGTTATTGGGTATTGAGCTAATGCTTGCTGCCTCTACACGAGGCAATTCTGTGCGCGCGTTGTGAAAAAACAACACCGCCTGTCCCAAAGCTGAGAAGACCGAGCTAAAGCTAGATGGAGGCTAACTAGGTCTTTCATGCTGCCATGTCCATCTCAGCAACAGGCGGTGATATTGCGTGAAAAAACGCTTGGCAGGAGCGTTGGTAACTGCAGTAAGACTAGGATGCGATAAGAATCCGGCCTTCGGCACCAGGAGGACATATCAGGGTCTTCATCCGCAACGGATGGAGGCCCTTTTCTTTTCGGGATGCCATGCCTTCAACACCACGCGGGATTTTCCATCTGCCAGGCCGTAGGGGCGGGTGGGGAAAAATTGCATTATGTGGACAACGACAGCGGATGCGATTCTGGACCGTCTGAAGTCATTGAAGGATTTGAAGACGGATACGCAGCTTGCGGAGGTGCTCGGGGTGAAGCGAACGGTTGTCTCAAATTGGAGACATCGCGGGAACGTGCCTCTCAAGCCCATGCTCGCATTCTGTGAAAAGGAGCGTATCAATCCGGGCTGGTTGTTTGCCGGCATCGGCACCGCCGAGGGTGAAACCGGCTGTCGGTCGAGCACCAGGGCAAAGATGGATGCCGCTGTGGCGGCCCACCCGCTCCTGGATGAAATCATGGACGAATTGCTGGACTTGGAGGAGGAAGACCTGCGGCGCGTCCTCGATCTCGTCCGGGAGCGCAAAAGCTTCCGGGAAATGCAAAGGCTCATGCAGGAGATGCAGAAGGGGTATAAGACGCCGTAACAAAACGCGGCTCGCGCCTCGATGTCACCTCGACGAAATCGGCCGTTTGGCCTTCAATCGTGTCACGCGGCGGATTGCGCCTGGATCGAAAATAATTGTGGTATATTGCTTCATCGCTCGAATCACTTGTCCCTTGCATGTTCTCGTCCACCAGGGAAACGGAGGAGGGAGATATGGGCCGGACACCCCCAGGAACCGTGAAGGAGACCGGAGCGCCTGCAGGCGCCGTGCTCGAGGGCGCGCAGCCATTTAACGCAGGGTTAAGGATCAAGGTGATGCGGGGGCAATCATCCGGCAGAGGGGGCCGAATCGAAGGTGCATTCGAACTGCTCGCACCCGGTACCGGTCGCTATGCCAGCCATCTTCAGCCCTATGTGGGCGAAGCTTTCAACGCGGCAAAGGAGCTCATAGAAGCGGTGAAAGCCCAGCCCGGCGGCGAGAAATGCACTCACATTCTCAACCGCAACTGCCTGAGGCTGACGTGAGGTGATGCCAGCGGGAGGGGCTGGAGCAAGGATCAAGGGGGCAATCGTCAAGACCGCTTTTTAGGCATGTAAGGCGTTGTCTCAGTTGTTCACAATCGCGCTCCCTGTTTCCTTTGCCCGGGCCTCCGGTTGAATACTCGAATTTTCAATCTGGACCAAGGGACATGTCGTTGTCGCAAAACCAAGTCGCAGCGGGCCACCGACAATGGGCTCAACCATGGCTCGTCGGAGGCACCTTACCACGATGGCGGCCACCGAATCTCCAAGCGACCTAAAGCGGCCGGGCGGTTCGTCACCGACAAGGCGTTCCAGAAGGTACCGCCGGGGGGGATCTCAGGTCCCCGCCTCGTGATCCACACCCGCTGGGGCAGCTGCGGCAACGAGCGTATCAACCGCAACAGCCAAAGGGCGACGGGTCATATACGCCCAAAACGGGTGCGTTCTCCGAACTCCGCAACTTCGGGGAGAACCTAAAGTACCGAATGCCAGGCGGCAGCGAAGGGGAAAGTCACAACGTCGCCCTTTTCGCTGCCGGCATCGCTCTTGGCCATAAAAAGATATCCAATATGGTGGGCTACAAACTGGACGATGAGCGCTAACAACAGCTTCAACCCGGACCGGCTTTTCCGCTGGCGCTCCAAAGCCAGCCGGTTCTGCTGCGCGTTCGGCCCAAGGCTCTTCTCCATTTTATGCATTCTTGTAGTTACTCGCGTTAAGAATCCCTAGGCTCGGGGGCAAAGGAGTCCATGATGACATCAGGCGCACAAGTCAAGCTACTAGCCGAGCAAAGTGGCTTTGAAGTCCTGGACGAGATCAGCTTGCCTGGACGGATGCCTAAATATGCCCCGATACCCAGCGATATTCATCCAGAAGTCCGGGATGTCCTCACGCACTCTTATCCACAGGGTCTGTACTCACATCAAGCTCAAGGGCTCAGGCTGGTGCTGGATGGACACGACCTCTGCCTAGCAACCGCAACCGCTTCTGGAAAAAGCCTCGTCTTCATGACTGCGACCGCTGATCGTTTAAAACGCGATGCAGAGGCCAGAACTCTTGCGCTGTACCCGGCTAAAGCCCTCATTCAGGATCAACTGGCCAAATGGAAGAGTGCGTTGGAACCACTGGGCCTGGCTCCTGGGTACATCGATGGCGCCATTCCTACAGACCAACGCCCATTGATTCTTCAGAATCGTCGCGTTGTCCTCATGACGCCGGATGTGGCACATGCATGGCTCATGAGCCACTTACAGCAAAGAGAGGTTCGAGGTTTTCTCTCACATCTGCGTCTGTTGATTCTTGATGAAGCTCATGTCTACGATGGAGTCTTTGGTACTAACATGGCCTATTTTATCAGGAGACTCCTGGCCGTGTCGGGCATAGAGCGCATCATATCAAGCACCGCAACTATCGGGGAGCCAGGCGATTTCATCGAGAGGCTTACTGGCCGCCGCCCTGCTGTCTTGGGCCAAGAGGACGACGGGGCAATGAGTCCGCGCAAGACGATCCTGCTCGCTCGGCATAGCAGCGGGAATCGATTTGATAGTCTTGTTAATCTGGTGCTAAACGTTGCGCGTGCAAGGGTGAGTCGTTTTTTGGCCTTTGCCGACTCACGAAAGATGGTAGAACAGCTCGTTGCCATTGCGGAACGATCAGCATCCATAGAATCAGAGAGCGCTGAGGAAGAGACTGCAATGGAGGACACCTGGTTACCGGAGCACCGTACCAGATCTGGGCAACTCCGCATACTCCCATACCGGGCGGGCTATGAAGAAGAAGACAGAAAAGAAATTCAGAAATCGCTCATGCGAGGGGATCTTGCTGGAGTAGTGTCAACAAGCGCCTTAGAACTTGGATTAGACATCGGTGAGATTCACATTGTCTTGCTCCTCAGCACGCCCCCTTCGGTGAAAGCATTTTGGCAGCGGCTCGGTCGAGCGGGTAGAAAGAATGACGGCTTGTGCCTCCTCGTAGACGACGGCGGCATTATCACCAGCTCCTCAACGGGGCTCCGTGGCTATCTGCAGAAAGCTCCAGAACCGGGGTGGTTGTACCTGGAAAATCAATATATTCAGTATTCGCACGCCCTTTGCGCAGCCGTGGAGTCAAGCGAAGCGAGTAATGGGCAGTACACGAAGATACCCTTTCAGTCGCTTCCCAGCGACTTCACACGATTCCTTGAGAACGAGATCAATCCTACAGAGAGCGTGCCCGATGAATTGTATCCACTCAAGCAACGTGCCCAAGCGGGTCCACACTACGAGTTTCCATTGCGTAGCGGTATTGAGAAGAACTTCAATGTGCGCGAACCACGGGGACCGATCAACAGTCGTCTTGGGACCCTCGCCTACTCTCAGGCGCTCCGTGAAGCCTACCCCGGAGCAATCTACTACTACATGGCGCGTCCATACCGAGTGTATCAATTCAACTACCGCACAGGGGAGATTTTCGTCAGGCGGGAACGCCGATGGACCACACAGCCGATGTTGCAGAATATGGTATTTCCCAAGTTTCCGGGAGGGGTGCTCAACATCCGACGTTCGGACATTGGTTTTGTCGCTGAGGCGGAGGTGCAAGTCAGTGAACGCGTAGTAGGATTTACCGAGCAGCGTGGGCCGAACAGTCTACCAAATCCCTATGGACAAGGTTCTCCATATGCGCAACGTCCCGTGAGCAGATTCTTTGAAACAACGGGTGTCTGCTGGTATTTCCCTCACCGTGCCGTGTTATCCGAGGGTGTAGCCCAGTGGGTGCTCACAGCCTTTTGTGCCGTGTGTGGGATTCAGGAGCGCGATCTTGGCATTGGCACCTTTCACGCGAAGCCATCATCTGTATGGGATTCACAGTGCCAGGGCGTTTGCATCTATGACGCCGTCCATGGAAGCCTGCGTCTCACCAAGCAACTTGTGGAGCGCCTTGCTGAGGTGCTCAACGCAGCTATTCGGCTCACTGAAACGCTGGAACGTCGCGACGTGACGCTTGAAGCGAACCTTGTATTGCTGAATGAGTGTGTCAATTCAACCACTCCCTCAGCAGTGAGTATCGTTGATCAGCCAGCCGAGACCACAGGTGACTGGGTCACGGTTATTGCTCCGGGCCAGCAGGCCATCCATCTGGAAGAAAACGGTAGTGAAGAGGTCCAAGTCGTTAACTTTCGCTACACCCCGCAGGGGCTTATGTATCAGCTCCTTTCCCCTCGGGCTGACGTGACGTGGATGGTCAAGGCATCAAGTGTTATTCCAATCCATGGAGTGACCGAGCTGCTGGAGGCAAATCTGCTGACCGGCGAGACGAGACAGGTTCCTTGAGACGGGGGAATTTCTCTCCGCGGGGGTGGCGATCTGATAGCTCCTACCCTCTGGGCCAATGCAGGTGAGGCACCTAGCCCTCGTCTAATTTATGTAAGGCAGGTAGGAGAAAGGATCGGATGACATATGTTCAGAATCGCCCAACAGGGGTAGGAATGGGGGTAACGGAAGAAGCGCGTAGGGCGTCTGGATCAACAGGCGATCGAGCGACGCTTTAAGAGTCTAACTTTTTGCCGGAGGCATCTCATTTTCATTGACACATTCCGTCGATGGACTCGATCGTCACTTTATAAACAACGAGGTATCGCCCTGGCGCCGCTTTATAAAGTGGACCGGTTTGGCCGACAATCGGTGGGCCCTTTACGGGCGACAATTGACACGACTGAATGAACGCAGCAATCTGATTTTGGAAGGTATTGTCATGAGTCTATGGTTCGAGAGCCTTGCATTATGCCTGTATGACTGTGGGGAAGACTCGGAAGAGAGGGCCAAGTGTATACTCGCCCATCTTTCAATGACGGTCCCCCGTTCATGGTGGGAACATGCATTGGAGACTGGCAGCGTTCCCGACGGTTATGTACGTATCCTTCACGATTTGTCCAAAGAGTTGATGAAAATATCTACCTTACCACAACTGTCCAACTTCGGCTTACTTGTGGCCTTGGCATTTATAGATGATCGCGTGGAGAACCAATGTGCGTTATTTGGTTCAGTCTATAGTCTATACTCTGTAGAAGATTATATATCTATGGCCATGGAAAAACTAAAGCAAAACGAAAGCTTAAGGATATTAGGAGAAATGATACCTGAATCAGTGAAGTGTGATTGGGTGGACTGACGAGCATGGATTCGGAACCCATTTTGGGGCTCATTGATGCCCTGATTCAGCCACTTTTTCGGGTCATCGCCTTTTCAAGGACTGAAAAGCTCTCATGACGATGCCATCTCAGACATTTTCGGACACTCTTCACCCCCTTATGGCCAGAGGAGCTTTCAGGCTTTTGCGGCGGCGATCCCTACGCTGGGCAAAATTTCAGATAAACACTCCGAAAAGCGTGAAAAGCGGGACAATGCCGACCAAACTGGAGCTTCAGCCGACGAGCGCTTCGGATCACGCGCGCTGCCATATAGATCAGCTCCTGGATCACGGTCTTTACGCGACGTCGCTTGGCCCGATGCCGTACGGGCGAAAAATGGCCCAGGAGCCCGTTTTGCCCCAGGATGCGCAAAATGTTGTAAGCCAGTCCGCCCAGGGTCAACACCAGCGCATTGGTGGCAAATTTTCCAGACGGCAACCGCTCCAAGTCCAGGTCGGACTTGATCTCACTGTGAAACTGCTCGCTCAGACCCCGCTTCTCGTACAACCCGATGACTTCCTCTTCAGGGACGGAAAGCGACGTCCACCAGCCCTCCAGCTTGATATCCGGCCGGATCAAGATTTGCCCCTCGCTATCCGATATCCTCTCGGTGACCCGGATCACCAGCCGAAACCGATAGGTTCTCTCTTCATGGTGTCGCGTCACCCACGTGCTGAAGACCGCCACTTTCTGGCCGGGGCGGGGCTCACTCACACGGCCTTCACTGAAGGCCCGATCACGCCAGGAAAGGACGTCGGCCCGGCGCGGATTCCATTGGATGATAAAGCTCAGCTTGGGGTGTCGGCGAAGCTCCACAAGCGTTTCCAGGGCGTCGTGAGCCGAGTCCGTTCGCACCAAAAGGGGCTTGCAGGTCACCTTGCGCGCATGCACCAACATCTTGCGCAAAAAGTCAACAAATCCGCTCTGAGAATGCTGAGAACCAGGGCGAAGCTCCAGGCCCAGACACCATCCCTCCTGCCCAAGGTAGGCCCCGATCGGCGCGTATCCGTCATAGTCCCGGTACGTGCGCGACACCCCTTCTTTCTTTGTGTCGGAATTGTCCAGGCAGAAAACATCCAGGTCCAAAGGCACGTGCCCCGTGGAAAGCGCCGTCACGGGAACCTGAGTCCTCTCAAGCAGTTCTACGCTACTTGCGCCGGCAACACGTTCGAAAACTCTCGCGTGCTTGTCCAAACGTTGCCGCAAAGTTTCTTGCGAAGGAACCTTCTGAATGTCCAGAGCCTGTTGGAACCAGTCATCGCCGGCAACGCCCGCAGCGGCTTCAAAGTCACTCTTGCCCAGACACAGAAGCCCCAAGTAGGTCTTGACCACATCCGCGTGCGAGATCATTGGTCGCCCTGGAACTTCCTTTTCCAACTGCTCGCACAGGCTCGTGTAGCCGTTGATCAGATTCCCCACAAGGGCCAAGCCTGCCTGCCCGCTGTAGAAGGCCTTCGAAGATTGTTCGATCTCAATTTTCTTCATGAGTGCACCTGCCGGGTGAAAATGTGACAGGAGACCCTATAGCATAAATGAGATGTAAATCCAATGAGATATCTAAAGTAAAATAGTTTTATGCATAGGCGCTATTTCACGGATTAAGGTGATAGATAGACAGGCGAAATCACTTGCCTAACGATGGCCTGAGCCGGACGCTAAACCATGCGGGGAATATTAATCGGTGTTGACCGCAACCTTGCTGGCCGAGTGTTTTCGCGCCGGTTAGGCCTGTTGTTAGGCATTTGCCTATACACGCTTTTGCAGTCACAATAAAAGTGCGAGTAGGAGAGTAGAACATATTTAGGAGGAGGACGAAAATGCCTTCCACGACAATTGCGACGGTGGAGAAAATGCTGGAAACTTTGCCCGAAGAAATACAAGAACGAGTGGTGGAACACCTGCGGGAGTATATCCTGGACTTGCAGGATGAACTTCAATGGGATGCGTTGTGCAAGCGTACACAGTATAAGCTCGTTGCGGCCGCCCGCCATGCCAAGGAAGAAATCGCCGCCGGCAAGGCAGAACCGATGGACTTTGAACGGCTATGAAGTCGGCCACTTTGCCTTCGTTCTGGGAAGCCTATGCTTCCATTGATGAAGGCATCAAGCACAGTGCCAGGAAGGCTTTTCGGCTGTGGGCCCAGAACCCCTTTCATCCTTCTCTGCATTTCAAGTGCATCAATTGTGAGGAAAATATTTGGTCTGTGCGGATAACAAGAGGGTATCGTGCGGTAGGTGTTCTTGAAGGAGATACGGTGACGTGGTTTTGGATTGGTCACCACGATGAGTATGAGCGCTTTTTCTCGTGATCAAGAGGCGTAATCCTGCCTAACGAATAAGGTTAGATCGTGAGAGCGAGGCGTAGCATGGTTTTCCACGATCTGAACCGTTTATTGGACAAGCCCGGTTGAGTCGAGAGGTCACATTAATAGAAAAGAGCTTTTTGGGCCTGGGGAATCAGCAAGGCGATTGCACGTCATGTCGCCGTCGAGGACCTCTACGGCCTTGTTAGCGATCTTTTCGCGGATCTTAGCCAAGTGTTTTCTCCTTTCGGGGTAACGATCTGGTCCAGCGGCAGCGCGCAGCGCCGTCCGCTGCAACCCGGTTGTTTGACGGTCGTTTCCGTGCGATGATCATATCGCCGACTCCTCGATGGCTTCGCGGTCCTCCCAGTCCTCGGGACCTTCGTCGTAAGACTCAACCTCGGCGCCGGGCCGAAAGAGCGCCGGGTCGCGTGGAATCGTCTTCGCGGTGGCCGTCTCGATGCGCTGGAGCAGCGCCTCGGCACGGGCGGCAAAAAAGGCCCAGAAGTCGTCGGCCCGCAGGTGCGCAGACTCGATCGCGTGGGAGCGCAAGATCTCGTCTAGGCGCGCGGCGTCAATGCCAGCGGCCTTTTCGACCGCGGGCAGGTACTCCGACGGCGCACGGCCACCGATCTGGCGGTTGGTGCGGGCTGCGAGCCAGGTCTTGTTAACGATGCTGTTGTAGATGGCTGCCTTGATCCCGGCCGCCTTGCACCACTTCTCCGGGAAGATATGGTGGATGTCCACCTTGTCGTCGAAAAAGGTTTGCGCCTCGATTGGCTCGCCCGTGCGGAAGTCGCGTGCGCCGTCGCGCATAAGGAGCGCGTAGAGACCCTTGTAGGCGGCGCTGTTGCGGGTGCGCAGCGTGAGCAGGCGCCCCGCCTGGAAGCTGGACTCCTGAACCGTGGTCGGCTCCGGTCCATCGTCCTTCACCCACGCCACGACCTCCGGCAGGTCACGGGCGAAGCGGGTCTCGAGAGTGCCGCCGTAAAGCTCGCCGAGGACGCCGCACCAGTACCAGCGAGCGATCTTCCGGCGGGCTGCCTCGCTCTCAGCGTCCTTGCCGAGGTCAACGAGAATCGCGGCGAGCGGCACGAGCTGGGTGCGGTAGGGCAGGTCCTGCGCCTTGAATATCTTCTGGCCGTGCAGGAAGCGCGCGGCAAGGATGAACCCTTCTTCGACGCGCTCCGCCCAGCGCTGCCAGTCGGCGACCTCAAGCTTCAGGATGTCCTTGCGTTTGCAGGAGATGCCGGGCACGCTGTCGGCCTTGGTGCTGGCGGCCAGTGCAGCGCGCCGCCTTGCCTGGGTGACCAGCAGCGAGATCGCTTGAAGGAAGTCGTCGTTCTGGAGGTTGCGCAGGACTGGGTGGTTGCTCTTCAAGTCGTGCTCGCGGGCGTTCCAGTCGTCGCGGAGCTGGAAGTTGTCGGCCGCGAAGGATGCCGTAAGCAGCTCAAAAACGTTGAGCGCCACGCCGCCCGTATTGACGCGCTCGAAGACAAGGCAAACTGCTTCCTTGGGCGTCTCCTTCTTCAGCTCGATCACCGGCACCTGGTACTGTTCAAAGCGCTTGATAACCTCCCGCTCGAAGGCGTCGTAGAGCTGGATCTTCTCCGGCGCGTACTTCCAATGCTTGTTGTACATTCGGCGCCAGTCGGCGCTGTTGAAGACCTGGTTCGCAGGGAAGAGGTCCTGGGCGTATTCGCGCTCGGGCGAACTGAGGTCGAGCGCGATTTCCCCACCGAAGGTTTTGACCAGCCGATCCTCAGGGACGCTCAGCACGGCGTCCTCGCGGTCGTCGTCCTCCGCGACGGCCTTCTTCATGTCAAAGTAGTACCAACGCCGGACGGGCTTGCCCTTCTGGTCTTTGGTCTCAACGGCGTCTTTGCCGAGCAGCGCCTGGTAGAGGGAGGTGAGGCGCTGCTGGCCGTCGAGGATCAGCATTTCGGGGGCGACCTCGCGCAGGCGCGAGTGCGTACCCGTAAGCGGACGCGGCTTGAAGCGGACGTGCGCGCCACCCGTCTGGAGGAGCATCACGGCCCCGATCGGGAATGAGACCGAGACGCTAGCGATGAGGCTCCGGATCCGCTCGTCGTCCCACACCCAACCGCGCTGAAAGTCAGGGAGCTGGAGTTTGCCCTCGTTGATCTGGGCGAGCAGGTCTTGGAGAGGAGTCTTTGTGCTATCGAAGCTTGCGCCGATCACTTTGTCACCTCGTTGATGGGTGTGTTGATCCAGATACCGTCTGCTTCATCCGTCTAACGTGCCGCATAACCGGCTGGCAACGGAGCGCAACGGAATTGCCAGTCCAAGTTGATGCGATTGTTAGGTATTGCGTATCTTCGATTTCTGTTTCTCTGTTATCCATTCAATGATCTCTTCATGGGCCGTTTGTTCAAGGGGATCTACCAGAAAATTTGTTTGATTGAACGCCCTAGAAACAAAACCCATCAAAAACCAATTTATTATGCCGATACCTATTCCCCACCAACTTCCCTTAAATACACCAATTATTGCAATGGCAACCCCAGCGAACATTATAGTGCTAGCGGAAGCACTAAAATCCCTGCCTGCAAATGGGTTTGCATAGTAATGGCCGAACTTCTGCAGCATTTGATTTGCCGTTTCAGACAGTTCAGGAATATATTGCCATCTCTTTTGTTTTACGCCAAAAAGGGTAATTATAATGAAGGCTGCAGGTAACGCCAAGATTATCCAACCCCATAGTACAGAGAAGAACTCAACAATGAGGGCAATCACACAAACAAGGACAACAAGTATTTGAATCATTTTGTTGTTCTCCTTATACTCAACTCTTTATTTTACACACTCTCCGTTTATCCGGGACGGGTCCTGGTTAAGTCAACCATTTGGTTACCGTTAGCATGCTACCGCAGATCTAGTCAAGTCAAGGACATTACAAGGAAAGATCACCTGACCAGCACAGGTTGTCAGCTCCCATAAGGCGGTTGGTAGGGTATTATAAAGATTGTGTATAGTCATGAGGCACTTATGAATCGTGCCGAGAAAGGCCTTAAGCGAAAACTTGGCGGTTATGCCGAGTTTCTTCGAAAACGGCAACTGGCACCGCGCAAGTACCAGCCGCACTTGGTTCGCTGGATGCGAGGGTTCCTTCCCTTTGCGACGGAGCATCCCGGAAATGTCTTGGCTCAGCGTGACCCTCTGTGCCAATCTAGTTGAGACACTTACCTCTTATGAAATGTAGGACAGTTCTGAGAAAGGAGCGGATGACATCGGTTCAGAATCGGCAAACAGGGGTAGGCATGTGGGTGACGGAAGGGGCCTGTAGGGCGTATGCATCATCAGGCCATCGAACTGGCGGTTGGTGGGGTCTAGTTCGGTGATCGATTCGTTAACGATCCCTGGAGGCGGAAGCCGTATTGGGTACTGATGTGATATTTTCTGCCTCTACGTTAGGAAAATTCGTGCGAGCGTTCTGGGAGATCAAACGCCGCTTTGTGCAAAGCGAAGAAGACCGTGCCAAAGCCAGATCACGACGACCAACAAAGTTTTTCGTGTTGCCATGTTCATCTCAGGAACACGGGCTTGATATTGTAGGAGAAACGGCTTGGCAAGAGCTTTGGTAACTGCAGCAAATTCAAAGCGCGATCAGAATCAGGCCTTCGGCACCAGGAGAGCCCGGGAAGCCGTCATCCGCAAGGAATGACGGCTTTCGTTTTTCGCGTGATTCGGCAGTTCGGGAAATGGGGACCGCCGGGCCCGAGAGCCGAATGGTGGCGGGACCGTCACGGATTCCACCTTGAGAATGTGACCGATACGAAAACGCACCCTCCCATATGATTTGATATGTCAATAGGTTAGCATGCCGACTCCACTTGGCGATTCGAGAAACGGCACACTCCCGTCCCTCCATTGTGCTCCAGAGTTCCTCCGAATCTCGGATAATGGCCTTTGGAATCCGACGATAAAACAAGGAGTTTCAAAGAGATATGTGTAAAGAGACATGGCCGGGCATGCCCTTTGCTCTTACGACGGGGCGATGCTTCCCAGGAAATTTGCGGGAAGCCTGTGAGGTGAAAACCCGTGGATCCGCGCCACAGATCTCGAAGGGCGGTGCATTGTTTTTTACCGGAAAGCAGGGATGACAGGCGGGTGAAGGACTGTGTCATTGAAGAACTGGAACTGAAAGTCCTTTATGAGATCAGCCAGGTGGTGGGTCAGGCGCTCCATTTGGAACAGGCGCTCCAGACGATCCTGGAGGTCTTATCACGATCTCTTGCCATGGATCGGGCCACGGTGGTGCTCCGGGACCCGGGCACAGGACTCCTCAAAATCCGTGCAGCGCACGGACTGCGAGATGAGGAGATCAGCCGAGGGATCTACCATCCTGATGAAGGGGTCACAGGGCTCATCTTTCGCAGCGCGAAGCCCTTCGTGGTGCCCGATATCAGTCGCGAGCCTCTTTTCCTCAACAAGACGGGTTCTCGTTCCATCGACAAGACCCAGATCGCCTTCATCGGGGTGCCCATTATTTTGCACGGCCAGACTGTAGGGGTTCTGAGCGTGGATCGTCTTTTCGGCCAGGAGGTGACGTTTCAGGAAGATATTCGGTTTTTGAGCATCGTGGCGGCCATCATCGCTCAGTTTTTCGACCTCAATATCCAAGTGGCCGAAAGGGAACGCGACCTGCGGCGGGAGAACCTCGCGTTGCGTGTGGAGGTGTCCGAGAAGTACAAGGACTTTTTTATGATCGGCCGAAGTCCTCCCATGGTCGAGTTGCAGGGGTTGATCCATAAGGTGGCCGCCAGCAAAGCGTCGGTTCTGCTCTTGGGGGAATCGGGCACGGGGAAGACCTTGGTGGCCCGCATTCTTCACGAGCTAAGCCCTCGCGCTCGTCATCCGTTCGTCAAGGTCAACTGTGCCGCCCTGCCTGACAACCTGCTGGAGTCCGAGCTTTTCGGTCACGAAAAAGGGGCGTTCACGGGCGCGACCGCCTCGAAACCCGGACGGGTCGAAACTGCCGACGGAGGGACTCTCTTCCTGGACGAAATCGGGGAGCTCTCCCAAGGTCTACAGGCAAAGCTCTTGCGCTTTTTGCATGAAAAGGAGTTTGAACGACTGGGTGGAACGCAGACAAAAAAGGTCGATGTGCGCATCGTTGCGGCGACCAACAAGGACCTGGAAGCTGCCGTGGAGGCGGGCGCCTTTCGGGGGGACCTCTTCTACCGGCTGAACGTTTTTCCGCTTCGGGTGCCGTCTCTTCGCGAACGCACGGAAGACATCCCGCTCTTGGCGGATTACTTTTTACGGCGGGCGTGTGCGGAATATGGAAAGAACCTGCATTTCACTCCGGAAGCCCTGGGCGTCCTCAGTCGGTATTCGTGGCCGGGGAACGTGCGCGAGCTGGAAAATGTGATCGAAAGGCTGGTCATATTGTCCGACGGGCCTTTGGTTTCCGCCGAACAGATCCCGTCGTTCATTGCAGAAGAGATTCCAGGCCGCGAATTCTCCCAGGGGAATTTGAGTCGTCTGCAGGCTTTGGAACGAGAGGAAATTCTCGCCGCATTGGAAAGGTGCGGTTGGGTTTTGTCGCGTGCCGCCGGTGACTTGGGTTTGACCCTTCGGCAGTTGAGCTACCGCGTCCGCAAATACGGGCTGGAGCCGCTGGTCAAAGGGAAAAAGACCGCTTGTCGCGCCTTGACTTCTTAAGGGTCCAGTGAGACTGCCTCGGAAAGCCTAGAATCTGTAGTTCCCTACCCGTGTTTTCTGAAGCCATGGGATCCCTCAGCCTGCGGATCTCAAGCCGTCCGCCGCCTTTCATGGCAACGGATAGGATCCTGTGGCGTTCATCCTTGTGGGGATTCCTCACCCCAATTTCATGCCCATCCCATCAAGTCTCTTCTCCTCCGTGAGCGAAAGTCCAGGCTCCACCTCTCGCCAGGCAATGGAGCGACCACTTCGATGGAGCCTTTTGGGAAGTCCCAGGGCCAGGCCGTCGAGATTCACTCCTCGGATCGACCACGGCGCACTGCCTGCGTGTTGTCCAACGAAACGGTGTGAGGCGGGTCCGGGATGGGACTGGCTCCTTTGCATGAGAGGCAATCGACTTCTCCCAAGGACTTCCTTTCCGGCAGCCGCAATGCCCGGTGAGGTTCGTTCCGTTAGACTCGGCTTGCCAAGCCTCCATCCCTTCTTGGGGATCCACGTGTCCCTTGTGCCCGATGCACACTTTTGTCGACAGCTTCTCACACATTTGTCTGTCCCTCCGTCTCAGGGGTCTTGGAGGTCACGGAAGGTTGTCACGGACTTGGGGAGATAAGATATTAAAATCAGAGAGTTCTTTGGACTTTGTCTGCTTTGTGGCCTTGCCTGGCATGCTCATTGCCCTAGCCGCAACCCAAGGAAGGACAACCACGGCATTGAAGGAGGAGATCTCATGAGAAAAATCGCCATCTACGGCAAGGGAGGTATCGGCAAGTCCACCACAACGCAGAACACGGTGGCCGGCCTGGCCGAAATGGGCAAGAGGGTCATGGTCGTAGGGTGTGATCCCAAGGCGGATTCCACGAGACTGCTTTTGGGCGGCCTGGCACAGCGCAGCGTGTTGGACACGCTGCGTGAAGAGGGTGAAGACGTGGACCTCGACGACATCCGCAAAGCGGGGTTCGGCGGGACGTTGTGCGTGGAATCCGGGGGGCCGGAACCGGGCGTCGGATGCGCCGGCCGTGGCATCATCACCTCGATCAACATGTTGGAACAACTCGGCGCCTACGCCGATGACCAGGAGCTCGACTACGTCTTCTACGATGTGTTGGGCGATGTGGTGTGCGGCGGGTTTGCCATGCCCATCCGCGAAGGGAAAGCCCAGGAAATCTATATCGTGTGTTCCGGGGAAATGATGGCCATGTATGCGGCCAACAATATCTGTAAGGGGGTGCGCAAGTTTGCGGAAAGCGGCGGCGTTCGGGTTGGCGGGCTCATCTGCAATAGCCGCAAGGTGGACAACGAAGAAGCCATGATCCGGGAGTTCGCAAAGCGCCTCGGGACGCAGATGATCTACTTTCTTCCTCGGGACAACATGGTGCAGCGTGCGGAGATCAACCGCAAGACGGTGATCGATTTTGCACCGGACTGCGACCAAGCAGAGCATTATCGAAACCTGGCGAGAAACATAGACGCCAACGACATGTTCGTCATCCCCAAACCGCTCACGACAGACCAGTTGGAAAGCCTGCTTATGGAATACGGCATTATGAACTAGGTTTCGTGGGCTCAAGACACGAGGAGGATTCCCATGTTGGTCATGATTCGAGCCATTATCCGACCAGAGAGAACGGCGGAAGTCATGCAAGCGCTCTTAGAGGCGGGATACCCCGCGGTGACACGCATGGAGGTGGCGGGCCGTGGGAAACAACGGGGCCTCAAACTGGGAAGCGTGGTTTACGACGAGCTTCCCAAGGACCTCCTGCTCATTGTGGTTCCCGATGCGGACAAGGAGTTCGTCGTGCGCACCATTCTCGAGAACGGACGCACGGGGGAAAAAGGAGCTTTCGGCGACGGAAAAATCTTCGTGACCCCGGTGGAAGAGGCCTACACCATCAGCACGGGGCACAGAGAGTCTTAGGAGATAGCCCATGAAGGAAGTGTGCGCCATCATTCGGATGAACAAGATCAACGCCACCAAGGCAGCTTTGGTGCAGGCGGGGTTCCCGGCATTCACAGGCATGCGGGTGAGCGGAAGGGGTAAAAGAACCGTGAGCTACGAGGTGCTCCAAGCCATCAACCGGGATCCCAACGTCCAGCCGGACGTCCTGGCCACCTTGTCGCATGGACCGCGTTTGATGGGCAAACGGATGATCACTCTGATGGTACCTGACGAGAGGGTTGCCGACGTCGTCCGGGTCCTCATCAAGACCAATCAGACGGGAACCCCGGGTGACGGGAAGATCTTTATCGGGCCTGTGCTGGAAATCACCAGGATTCGAACGGGAGAAACCAACGAAGACGCCATCGACGAGATGGTGGGGGAAGAAGGAGTGGACCATGCCTAAGAGCCGAATTCCCACGGCCCCGGCCTTGGACCCTGAGACTTTTGTGGACGAGTTGGTCCGGCGTTATCCGGCTAAGGTAGCCAAGAAAAGGCGACGACACATTCTGGTGTGGGATCCGGATGAAAAACCGTCCATCGAAGCCAATGTTCGGACGGTGCCGGGCATCATCACCCAAAGAGGGTGCTGTTACGCCGGGTGCAAAGGGGTGGTGATCGGCCCCATTGGCGACGTGGTGCACATCACGCACGGTCCCATTGGATGCGGCTACTATTCGTGGCTGACCCGCCGAAACCTTTTCCGTCCCCGCGCCGATGGAAGCAACTTCACGCATTATTGCTTTTCCACGGACATGCAGGAGGAGGACATCATCTTTGGCGGTGAAAGAAAACTGCGGGAGGCCATTCGAGAGGCGGTGGAGTTGTTCCACCCCAAGGCGGTGAGTGTCCATGCGACATGTCCCGTGGGGCTGATCGGCGATGATGTTCAGGCGGTGGCCCGCGACATGGAAGAGGAACTGGGCGTGCCCGTGATGGCGTTCAACTGCGAAGGGTACAAGGGGGTGAGCCAGTCGGCGGGCCATCATATCGCCAATAATAAGCTCTTCCAAGCAGCCGTCGGACAGGACGATGTGGAACCGTCAGATCCTTACGCGGTGAACATCTTGGGCGAATACAACATCGGGGGAGACGCTTGGGAGATCGATCGAGTCTTCCAGAAGTGCGGGATCCATGTCTGGGCGGTCTTCAGCGGGAATGCTTCCATTGAAGACATACGCCGGGCCCACACGGCGCAGCTGAACCTGGTCATGTGTCATCGCTCCATCAACTACATGGCGGAAATGATGGAAAAAGCCTATGGCATCCCCTGGGTCAAGGTCAATTTCATCGGGATTCGCGCCATGACCAAGAGCCTAAGGAAGATTGCAGCGACTTTCGACGATCCTCTCTTGATCGAAAGGGTGGAAGAGGTGATCGCCGAAGAGACCGAGCAGGCAGAACGGGCCTTAGCCCCATACCGGGAACGCCTGGCAGGCAAGACGGTGGTGCTGTTCGTCGGCGGGTCTCGTGCCCATCATTACCAGGATCTCTTCCGGGATTTGGGGATGCGCACCATTGCGGCGGGCTACGAGTTTGCGCATCGAGACGATTATGAAGGCCGTCATGTATTGCCGACGCTTAAGGTGGACGCAGACAGCCGAAATATCGAAGAACTCAAAATTGGCCCTCATCCGGAAAAATATCGCCCCCGCCTCTCGGCGGATCGTGCCGAAGAGCTCCGCCGCAAGGGTTTCATCGAGCATTACGAGGGCATGTTGCCTGACATGGAATCAGGCAGCTTGGTCATTGACGATGTGAGTCACTTGGAGCTGGAACTGCTCATCAAACGCGTTCAGCCGGACATGGTCTGCTCGGGCATCAAAGACAAGTATGTGATCGAAAAGTTCGGGATTCCTTGCAAGCAGCTTCATAACTACGACTATCGGGGACCGTATGCGGGTTTTCGCGGCGCCGTGAACTTTGCTCGGGACGTGGACGCCATGATTCACAACCCGGTTTGGAAGCTGGCACGCCCTCCCTGGGAGCTGGAACCGCGGCTGAGGGCCTCCCTTTCGGCGTGATCGCCTTCCCACGTCCTTACCGGAAGAAAGGATTTTAGTCATGCTCCGTCACACTCCATCCGCCGTTGTCGATCGCAAGGCCTTACGCATCAACCCGGCCAAGACCTGTCAACCCATAGGGGCCATGTACGCCGCATTGGGCATTCACCGCTGTCTTCCGCACAGCCACGGCAGCCAGGGCTGTTGTGCCTATCATCGAAGTCATCTGACCCGTCACTACCGAGAGCCTGTCATGGCCTCCACCAGTTCTTTTACGGAGGGGGCTTCCGTGTTCGGCGGGGCGCCCAATCTAAGGCAGGCCTTGGATACCATTTTTCAGGTCTATGATCCCCAGGTCGTGGCGATCCACACCACATGCCTTTCGGAAACCATCGGCGACGACATCCCGAGCATTCTCAAGAAAGCCGCCGCCGACGGCGTCATTCCTGAAGGCAAGCACGTTTTCTACGCCAACACGCCCAGCTATGTCGGGAGTCACGTGACGGGATTCGCCAATATGGTCCGAGCCATGGTGGAGACCTTCCCGGTGCCTTCGGGGACAAAATCAGAGCGGGTCAACCTGATCGCCGGGTACGTGGAGCCGGCGGACATGCGGGAGGTGAAACATGTGGCTGAACTCATGGGGATCTCGGTGCGGTTGTTTCCGGACACATCCGGGGTTTTGGACGCCCCTCACACAGGCACCTTCCGCATGTACCCCCCGGGCGGCCTGCCGGTCGATGAACTCAGCCGCTTGGGTGAAGCTCGCTTGACCGTGGCTTTGGGGAGTTGGGCCTCGGAGCCGGCCGGGAGGCTTCTAGAGACAAACTGTGACGTCCCGTGTCGAGTGCTCGACCTTCCCATAGGTCTTCGAGCTACCGACCGATTCGTGCAGACACTCCTAGAGGACGCCGAAGGCGTTGCAGATAGCCGGCTTTTGGAGGAACGAGGACGGCTGGTGGACATGATGGCGGACATGCACAGCCACCTCTATGGCAAGCGGGTAGCCCTATGGGGCGATCCGGATCACTTGGTGGCGCTGACAGAGTTTCTCGTGGACCTCGGCATGATCCCCGTGGTGGTGGTCACAGGGACACCTGGAAAACGCTTTGAGGGGCGTGTTCGAAAACTCCTGAAAAGGACGGCCCCGGGAGCCGAGGTGCGGGCCGGTGCGGACCTTTTCCTTTTGCATCAGATCATCAAAAACGAACCGGTGGACCTTCTCATCGGGAACACCTACGGGAAGTACATCGCTCGGGCCGAAGATGTGCCTTTGGTCCGCTTTGGTTGGCCCATCCTGGACAGGGTCGGCCATGCCGATTTCCCTACAGTGGGATACCGTGGCGGGTTGCACCTTTTGAGCCGAATTGTCAATACGCTGCTGGACAGGGCCGATCGAGACGCCTCCGACGAAGAATTGGAGCTGGTCTTGTAGCCACCGTCCGACGCCCTTTCCATACACGCTGAAGGGATTCCCATGACAACCGCTCTTTACAAAGAAAGAATCCATCAGATCCATCGGAAGGGAGAAGCTCCCTTTCAGATGGTCTGCAACAAAGAGAGCTTGGCCGGTGCCGTCAGCCAGCGTGCCTGCGTCTTCTGCGGTTCGCGGGTGGTCCTCTACCCCATTGCGGATGCCCTGCATCTGGTGCACGGCCCTGTGGGATGCGCGGCCTACACGTGGGACATCCGAGGCGCTTTGTCATCGGGTCCGGAACTGCATCGGTTGAGCTTCACCACGGACCTTCAGGAGCCTGACGTCATTTTCGGCGCCGAGGAAAAACTCAAAAAGGCCTTACTCGAGCTCATCGAGAGGCACCGACCCGAAGCGGCTTTTGTCTACGCCACCTGCATCGTAGGTCTCATTGGTGATGATGTGCCTCGGGTGTGCAAGCAGGTCAGCGCCGTTACGGGGATACCGGTCATTCCCGTTCAATCCGAAGGTTTCAAAGGCAACAAGCGGGCCGGGTATCGAGCTGCCTGTGAGGCCCTCTTCCAGCTTGTCGGCACGGGAGACGTCACAGGGATCAGCCCCGTCAGCATCAATCTGCTCGGGGATTTCAACCTTGCCGGTGAAATCTGGATTATTCGCCGCTATTTCGAAGCCTTGGGCATTCAGGTGGTAGCCAACATCACCGGAGACGGACGAGTCGGGGACATTCGCCGGGCCCATGGCGCACGTCTCAACGTGGTCCAGTGTTCCGGGGCCACCATGGATTTGGCTCGCATGATGGAACACGAGTATGGCACGCCTTACCTTCGGGTGTCCTATTTCGGGGTGGAAGACATGGCCGAGGCGATTTACCAGGTGGCTGAATTTTTCCGAGATAAAGACCCGGCGATCATGGAACGCGCCCGCTCCTTGGTGCGCTCCGAGTTGGAACGGTTGCTTCCGGCGCTCAGGAGGTTTCGTGGGGCTCTTGAGGGCAAACGAGCAGCCATTTACGTGGGAGGCGCCTTTAAGGCTTTTTCGTTGGTCAAGGCCTTTCGCCATTTGGGTATGCAAGTGGTCCTGGTGGGTTCCCAGACAGGAACGGAAGAAGACTACCGTGAGCTGCACGAGATCACCGACCCCGGGACCATCATTGTCGATGACTCGAACCCTTTAGAGCTCTCCGCGTTTATCAAGGAAAAAGACGTGGATATCTTCGTGGGTGGGGTTAAGGAACGCCCCATCGCCTACAAGCTGGGGGTGGGTTTTTGCGACCATAACCACGAGCGAAAGATTCCTCTCGAGGGTTTCGAAGGCATGCTCCACTTTGCTGAAGAGGTCTATCGATCCGTGATGAGCCCGGTGTGGCGCTTTGTCCCCCGTAGGAGCCGCACAGTTTTTGGGGAGAAATCTAAAGCTCTGGTTTGATCTTGAAAAACCTGGCGAAACCGAACGGCAGCCCTGCCGCTGCCTTTGGAGGACGCCCCATAGGTGAAACCGCTTCTCGGTGTGGCACCCGTGACCTTTTGATACGCTTTTCGGTGAACCGAAAGACCTAACCTGCAGCCTTGGAAGGCTCCCCTTTCATCAAACCGCGTCGGCGTGGGGGACGTGACCCTGCGAGCGGACGAACGAGCCGATTCGTGTCCAGACCCCGTCCGTAGCTTGCTCAAGAGGAGATCAGACCATGTCAGGCCCAGATGCTTCAATGGATTGTCCTCCGGAGGGAACCCCGATGAGTTATCTGTCCACAACCAATCCGTGCAAACTCTGCTCTCCTTTGGGTGCGGTTCTCGCTTTTCGAGGTGTGGAAAACGCCGTGCCCTTCCTCCATGGCTCCCAGGGATGCGCGACGTACATGCGTCGTTATGTCATCAGCCACTTTCGAGAACCCATGGATGTCGCCTCCTCATCTTTGGGGGAGAAGGATGCGGTGTACGGGGGTGGACCCAACCTGAAGCTCGGCATCAAAAACGTCATCGAAAAGTTCCAACCGTCCTTGGTGGCCGTTGCGACCACATGCCTCACGGAGACCATCGGAGATGATGTTCCGGGGATCGTGGGGGAATTTCTCCATGAGCTCCAGGAACTCAATCCCGGCGTGGCCTTACCGGAAGTGGTGACCGCCTCGACACCCAGTTATTCTGGAACCCACGCGGACGGATTCCACGGCGCTGTCCGAGCCTTGGTGGAAGGTTTGACGGGAAAAACTTCGTCCACGCCATTCCCCCGGGCCGTAAACCTGCTCCCGGGTATGGTGTCGCCAGAAGATCTTCGGGAGCTCAAAGGCATCTTCGAGTCTTTTCATGTGCCGGTCATCGTGCTGCCTGACATCTCGCAGACTTTGGACGGCCCGGCTTTGGAAGACTACCCTCTGGTGCCCGGTGGAGGCACTCCCATTGCAGCCATCCAGTCCATGCACCGATCGAGGGCCACCATAGAATGTGGGAGAACCCTTTCCGAAGAGCACACGGCGGGGGCCCTTCTGAAAAAGAAATGGGGAGTTCCGCTCCATCGTGTGGGCATCCCGGTGGGACTTCGAGAAACGGACCGGTTCTTCGAGACCTTGAGCGAAATCTCCAACCGCCCCGTTCCGGATCGGTATCTTGAAGAGCGAGGAAGATTAGTGGATGCCTACGTGGACGCCCACAAAGTCGTCTTCGGCCTGACCGCGGTGGTGTATGGAGATGAGGACCTTGTGGTGGGGATCACCGGATTCTTGTGTGAAGTGGGCATTCGGCCCGTCCTGTGTGCGTCCGGGGGTGGGAGCGGTCGATTCCACAGGGCGGTGGAAGCCGTGGCGGGCGATTTGCTCCCGGAACTTCCGCTGGTGCTGGAGAAGGTGGATTTTCGAACCATCGAGGAGCATGCGGAGCGGATCAGACCGGATCTCTTCATCGGCCACAGCAAGGGCTACCCCATGGCCCGTCGCTTAAAAGCTCCCCTGATTCGCGTTGGATTTCCCATTCACGACCGGTTCGGAGCCCAGCGGGTGCTCCATGTCGGCTATCGCGGTGCTTTGCGGCTTTTGGATCAGATCGTCAATACAGTTTTTGAACAACGCCAAGAAAGCTCGCCTATCGGCTACGGCTACCTCTGAGACCGTCTTCGACACGGTCCTTCTGCGCATCGGGTTTTTGACCTTCACCACTCCCGGAGGTTCCCATGAAATCAGATGCCCCAAACCCCAAGCGGCACCCGTGTTTCCATGCTGAGGCATCGAGATGTTTCGGTCGGATTCATCTTCCTGTCGCTCCCAAATGTAACGTGCAGTGCCTGTACTGCAATCGGAGGTACGATTGTCCCAACGAGAGCCGCCCCGGCGTGACCAGCGCGGTGCTCAGCCCCACTCAGGCTCTGGAGTATTTGGAGCGTGTGCATGAAAAGGTTCCGGCCCTGGCGGTCGTCGGTGTGGCAGGACCGGGAGATCCCTTCGCCAATGCCGATGAGACGCTGGAGACCATGCGGCGGGTTCGCCAGCGCTATCCGGACATACTCTTGTGCGTGGCCACCAATGGTTTGGCTGTAGGTCCACATGTCCCGGCCCTGGCAGAGCTCGGATGCACCCACGTCAGTGTCACGGTGAACGCCGTGGACCCGGAGGTGGGGCAGAAGCTCTATGCCTGGGTGCGCCATCGTCGAAAAATCTATCGGGGACGCCAGGCTGCGGAAGTCCTTCTGGAGTCGCAGTTGGCGGCGATTCGGGCGCTCAAGGCGCACAACATCACCGTCAAGGTGAACTGTATTTTGGTGCCGGGGGTCAACGAAGAGCATGTGAAAGATGTGGCGCGCCGCATGGGCGCTTTGGGAGTGGATCTTTTCAACTGCATGCCCTTGGTGCCCAATGAGGGGACCGCATTTGCCGAGGTCAAAGAACCTCCGGAGGAGCAGGTGCGGCAGATCCGCGACGAAGCGGCCGCCTATCTTCCCCAGATGAGCCATTGCACCCGATGCCGTGCGGACGCCGTGGGACTTTTGGGGCGGGACCTGAGCGGGGTGTTCCAATCGGATCTCGTCCGAGCGTCGTGCGGCTCCGGAAAGACACAGAGGCCGTCGGCGCCCCATGTGGCGGTGGCCACCCGGGAAGGGATGCTCGTGAACCTTCACCTGGGGGAGGCCGAGCGGCTTCAGATTTGGGCGCGCACCGACGAGGGCTATGCTGTCGTGGAAGAGCGCTGCACGCCGGCTCCCGGGATGGGCGTTGAGAGGTGGCGACTGCTGGCGTCCATGCTCCAGGATTGCCGGGCCGTCTTGGTCAATGCCGCGGGCGAAAATCCACGCCGGATTTTGGAAGAAGAGGGCCTGTCGGTAGTGGTCATGGAAGGCCCGATTCTCGACGGCTTGGAAGCCGTATGGCATGGCCGCCCCCTTCCCCCTCTCGGAAAACGAAACGCGACAACGACGTGCAGTGATCCAACGGGTCGTCGCTCCTGCAGAGGGGATGGTCTCGGATGCGGGTGATCTGGGGCGTTTGTCCGGAGCGGAAAGGACGGTGGTTGAGCGGCGCGCGACGGCTTCCACAAGGGTTTGCCGGTGGACCCCTTTTGAAACCGAGTGGGGTTTTCACGGGTGATCAAAGGAAGTTTACGGGGCCATAATGAAAAGGTGTGGCAAGAAGGCACGATCCATGCGTCCGAGAATCCGGATGCCGACGAGGTAGGCGTTCACGAGGCGATCCAGGTTTTGGGAATTCAAGGAATCCTGCGGCCATCGGGTACCGGGGATTTACATTGAAGGCGCGTGTGTTCCGAAACGCCGAAGGATTTCAACCCGTTCAGAAACGCCCGGTCGGGAAAAAGACGCCCATGGTGGGATCTTTAAATAACCGCTCACACCTCTATAGGGAAAAGCGGACTCGTGGGAATGACAATAAGCCCGATCCGCATCCAAGGGGATCAGAGTTCCGCGGCCATAGGTCAAAGGCTGCCTCGGAGCAACAATCCCGCATGGGTCTTCGGTCCCCTTCCGGAAGAGACCCTCCTTCGAATGCGGCATTTCGATCCTCAATTTTTGAAAGGCTCCCGAACGCACGGCGAATGTCCGGGGTAAAGCTTTTATTTCCGTGCCGGTCTTTGACCACCTGAGCACTGTGACGCGCGGTGTTGAAGCCCGGGTGGCTCAGAGAAGGCGCACGTGACGGAACAGTGAATCCGGTGTGAAACTCCCGGCGTCGTTCACAACTCCTGAGGTGTTACGGTAGAGCGCGAAAGGGTGGCCGGAGCTGAGGGGGCGCTTAAAAAACGGCAGCCGGAGTCCGGCGCACTCAGGATTTCATGGAAAGACCACGTGATGCGCTCTGATCTTCTCTCCACAGGGATGCGGCGGTCAGAATGTGCCCGGCGCCTGGTGGGGGGTGCCCAGGGCCGGGACCACACCGCACAGGCCGCCGTGCAGACGGTGCTCGGGCGCCCTGCGCACCCTGTCCTGAACCCGTGAGGGCATCCCCAATGGGCCGCCGCCAGTGTATCCTCCGAAGATGTCCACGGGGGCACCGGGGTTGAGCGACCCGATCCAGCCAGGCTTCGGGAGAATCTAGACGGCTGCCAAATAAACACGGGGAAGATCTCCCAGTTGATGCTTTCGGCCGAAGCTCATTCAAGTTCCAGATTGATATAGACCTTGCCCGTCTTGGGAGCGAAAACGGTGGGGGCCTTCAGCCGAAAGGTGTCCCCGTCCAGAATGAGAATGTCCTTGGAGAAGGGGAAGCGCGCCGTCCAGCCTTTTTTGAGAACCAGCACCGGGTTTTCGGGGTCCGACTGATCGATGGACATGGTGGCTCCGTACTCGGCCGCAACGGCTTCCGCCGGACGATAAAGGCGGGCATCCACGTCAGCGAGCGCAAATCCTAAAACGGAAGCCGCTCCATGGGCTAAGTCGGTATTTTCCACCGTACCCGTCGGCACGTTCAAACCGTAGTGATAGAAAACGAGATCCTCCCCTGTATGACCGCCGGTGGTCCAGCCGATATTTGACCGCACGCTCATGATCGGGGCGATCACATTACTGAGGTATTTTCCTTGGTAATTTTGGATGGCGCTGATTTCTTCGGCCGTGAGGTCGTCAATGCCCCAGTATTCCTTCAAAACGCTGCGGATGTGGCCTTCGCTGCGGTTGTCACCGATCTTCATGGCCACGCCTTCGGCCGTCAGTTTGGCTTTCTTGATGGGATTGACCACAGACTCATAACTCATCCGTGAGTAGGTGTTGGTGGTCTCGGCGTTCCCGATACTCATCCCGCCGTTTCCATGATCGGAAAACACGGCGACCACGGTGTCCCCGTGCTGTTTGGCAAAATCCAAGGCCACCTGAACAGCTTCATCAAAGGCCAGGACCTCTGTAACCACGCCCACGGGATCGTTGCCGTGGGATGACCAGTCCACTTGGCTGCCTTCCACAAAAAGGAAAAAGCCTTCGGGATCTTTGGAAAGGATTTCGATGGCCTTCCGAGTCATTTCGGCCAAAGAAGGCTCCTCTGGGGCAAACTCGGCCCGGTCCAGGTCCCGCTGCATGGCGTCCGGGGCAAAAAGGCCCCAGAGTCGGTCTCCATGGAAGGCAAGCATCTCGCTGCGGGTTTCCACGATGCTGTATCCACGGGACTGGAGCACCTGAAGAAGATTTTCACCGTCGGTGCGGGTTCCCCCTTGCGATGTCGGCAGAAGGTACTGCTTGCCGCCCCCAAGGACCACGTCGATGTCTTGATAGACTTGTTGTTCGGCGATTTGGTTGTAATTGTTACGATCGGGCCAGTGAGCCGAAAAGGCCGCCGGGGTGGCGTGTTGAATGTTCGAGGTGGCCACAAGGCCCGTGGCTTTTCCTATGAGTTTGGCGCCCTCGAGGATCGTGGCCACCGGCTTGTATTGGAGCTCTTTCGGAACCGGCGGCACACCCGGTATGGTTACCGGGCCCGGAAGGACCGCGATAAACTTATCGCTGCTTTTATGCGCCGTGGCAAAGGCGGTGGCCGCCGGGGCCGAATCGGTAACCATGGAATCGGCGCCGTAGGTTCGAACGAGACCCACGTGCATTTCATCAACAGCCAGCTTATGAGAATCCTTCACCCAGCGTGCCAAGGTGGTGTGGGTGGCGCCGGTTCCATCGGGAACCAAAATAATGAGATTCTTTGCCGCATAAGTCCACTCAGGCATGACGACCAACGCGGCCAAGAAGGCGATGCACGTCAGCAATTTTTCGCAGGGTTTCATTATTCCTCGAAGCATCCCGGTGTCCTTCCTTGCCTTGGATTTCTTTTCCCTCGCTGCGTTTCGGCCATCAACTCACGACTGACTTTCAAGGCTGATACGGTTTGGTCAGTATGGCGCGCCCCACCCCCCTTCCTAGATCGAAACTTTTTGCACATGATGGGCGCCGGGGGTGTGGCTTGCATGGCTTTCTTGTGACATTTCATTGAAAAAAGATCGAAGCCATTGGAGCCTGAGCCGCGGCCGCGTCCACCCGGCGAAAGGCGCCGGATCCCCGGAGGGCCGAGACCTGCAAAGAGAGGCTGAAGATTGAAAATGGAAAGGGCGATGTCGGTAGGCTTAGGGAGGAACGGTGGGACGGCACCGTGATTCTGCCCCCCACCTTTAAGAAGTCCCTTAACATCCTTTACCGAAGGGGCAATGGGGATAGTGGCACTGGGGACAATCGCTGTATAAGCCGCCGTGCCCCATGAGGACCAGTTGGGTTTTCCCCACGTCTTCGCCCGCCAGGATTCTCGGCAAAATGAGATCAAAGACGGTGACTCTGTGGTGCAACGCACAGGCAGGAACCCCCAGAACAGGCACGGTGCCGATCTTCGCTGTAAGAATCATGGCGCCCTGTCGCACGGCGGATCCGTAATGAATGGGGACTGCGCCCGCGGCCGAGATGGCCGTCCGCGTGACATCATCGGGATCGACACTCATGCCCCCGGTGACGAGCAAGAGATCGCAGTCTTGAGCCAAAGCCTGCTGGATGGCACTGTGAATTTGTGTCACGTCGTCCGGAACATACCGTAAAAACCGAACCGTCGAGCCCAACTCTGCGAGTTTCTCCTGCAAAATGGGGGCGAACCGATCCTCGATGAGACCATGAGCGACTTCGTTTCCCGTGATGATCAATCCTGCCGAAGCCGCGCGTAGAGGGTGTACCGACACCACGCCGCCATGGGCGGAGGCAATGGCGGCGGCCTATTCGATCACGGTGCGTTTCATGACCAGCGGGATTGCGCGTGTGGCGGCCACCAAGGTGCCTCGCCGTACCAGGGTGCCGTTGTGGAGAGTGGCGCACATGACGTCGTCGGTCATGTTGAAATCAGCCAAAGCGGTCACATGGACGCGAAGAAGCCCGTCGACGGCAGCGACCAACCGAATCTTACCCTCTCGGGGCTCGTTTGTCCCAGACCACGTTTTCGCCCGCGAGGGCCTTTGCCAGGACGGCTGCGGCCTCGTCTTCGTGGATTTCGTCTTCGGCCAATTCCAAAACATACAAATGGTTCTTCCCCAGCTTTTGTAGATGGCAGATGTCCTGTTCGCGCACCCGGTGCCCGCGGCGGAAAGCTGCCCCCTTAAATTCGCCGGGACGGATTTCGGTGATGTCGTGAGCCAGCTCCTTTCCCAAGGCCTCTTCCAAGGGAATAATCTTCATTTTCATGACAGATCCCTCATTAAAGTTTCACCTCAAAGCCCTCTCACGATAGTTTTTCAATTTCCCGCAGAGCCTCCGCGACGGAAATCGTTCGCAGCGGCTTGAGATATCCACCGTTGGCGCAGGGGACGCACATTGGCCCTTGAGCCGTATGGACCTGTTTGCTGTCTCGAACGACCTGCCCGCAAAGCACGCAGGCAACCTTGCGCCGAGTGGGGCCGGGCAGGTCCCATTCCCGAACGGGCACCGAGACTTGCTGCAGGCGAAAGAGGATTTCATCAGGCATACGCCGGTAGGCGACCAGTTGCTGGGCGTTTCTGTCGGCGATGTCCGGTGCTTAGACGGGAGCCAGGTCTCGGGCTTCCTCCGTGGAGACGATGCGAAAAGCCCGGCCGTTTTCCAGATTCACAAAGGAAGCCGCCATGATTCCGTAATCCATGAATTTGAGGCTGCGGCGCCCGAGTTTCGCTCCAGTCACATACGCCACAGCGTCGTCGGCGCACCGGTCCATCTCCACGTAAACCAATAACTTTTTGATCTGCAAAGGACTCTGGGCTTCGTCAAGGCCGATGAGTCGGCAGCCCAGCATGGCCATGCGCACCCCGATGACCTGACCTGGGCACAGATGGCCGTGGGCTTCAGCCGACTCGACCAAAAGCGTCTCAAAATCTTTCATGGGAAGTCCGTTATGACACTGTGACCAATGTCACCCGACTCTGGTAAAAGACCGCACTGCCTCCCACCGTATCCACAAGCCCCGTGTTTTTCAAGACGGGATCGACGCGCATGCCGGCGTTTCCGTGGAACCCCGTGGCCCGTGAGAGTTTCCAGAAACCGGGAAAACCACTCCAGCGCCAAGGGATCACCTATGGTTTTCAGGTCTTTTTCCTTCAAGACGAGTATGGACTCCCGAGCGTCGTCGAAGAGAAGGAGGGCGGCTTTGTCCAAGTGGAGTACATCTCGGAAACGGGTGATGAGAAAAGCGCCGATGTCCTGGAGGGAACGGAGCGCCCCGATGTTCTGGACGATTTCGCAAAAAGCTTTTGTCTGCTGTTGAGCCGCAGCCGGATCCCGGGCTTGTTTTTCCAGACGCCGGGTGGACTCTTGAAGCCGGTGCATCATCTCGTTGAAGGAACGCGCCAGAACGGAAATTTCCTCATCCCCTTGTTCCTCAACCCGGACCGTGAGTTCCCCCTGGCTGGCTCGATTGATGGCCCCCGTCAGTCGACGAAGCGGTTCCAGGAGCTTTCTGATCACAAGGGAAATGGCTGTGACGGCCATCAACACGATGACGGCCGTGATTGCAGCGATCTGAACCCACAGACGACGCATTTGGGTTTCATACGCCTTTTCGGTAAAGCCCAGCCGCAGATACCCGGCCCGACCTTCGAAAACGGGCACAATAATGTCCAGAAACCGATCTCCCTCCTCCGAAACCACCTCGAGAGCACGGATCTGAGTACCCTGAAGGTCGTGCAGGTTGAGGAGGTTGACTGGAAACCCGCCCTCAAAAGAATGGGCAAGGACCGTACCGTCCTTTTCTACAATGAGGTAGGCGAGGTCGGGATGAATGGCTTTTTGATGCTGGACCAATTTTTGAGGGGCTACAATGTCATTGGTGAGAATCAGATCCGCCGCCTCTGCGGCCAGGGAACGGCCCAAAAGAAAGCACTGGTCCCGCAGGGAGTGCATCAGGCTTTGACTGTAGCGGGAGGTGGTCCATAAGGCGACGGCCAAAGCGGTGGTCACCACAAGCCCGATGGCGCCGGCAAGCAATTTAATGCTGAGTCGGTTCCAGACCATCGATGCGTATCCCGCTGTCTTGCAAAAAGCGAAGGAGTCTTTCTGTGCTCTGATACCACGTCGCATCGGGAAGGACAAACCGGTCCATGCGCAGGGCCTGGAGAATGTTCCTGCCTTTGGCGTCCTCATGCATGGAGAGAAAAAGGCTGCGCAGAGCGGCCTTGTCTTGGGCGGAAAGCCTCGGGGAAACCACAACGGGTGGGATGACGAACGGTTCGGAGCGGCGAAGGATTTTCGTCTTGGATGTCCAGGTCGGATCGCGGACATGCTCGTATTCCCACACTAAACTATCCACGGCGGCCCCATCCACCAGGCCCTTGGCCACTGCGAGAATAGAGTCGTCGTGGCTGTAGGTGTAGACGATTTGGGAAAAGAATTGTTCCGGCGTGAACCCCCTTTCGATCACCCATGCTGTAGGTACGAAGCGCCCCGTGTTGGAATGGGGATCGGTAAAGGCAAAGATCTTGTGGCGCAGGTCGTCCAGGCTTTCGAAGGGAGCGTTCTTGGAAACGATCAGGTAAGACTGGTAGGTGGTCTGCCCCATGATCTGCGGTGCGGCGAGGAGTTCCCAGCCGGTGTGCTTGCGATGCAAGACATAGGATCCGGTACACACAAAGGCCAGATCGACTCCCCCTTGTTCAAACAGGCGGCTGATCTGCCCGTAGGTTTTCTTCTGCACAAGAGAGACATTCCGTCCCATGTGCCGGCTCACATAATCCAAAAGCTGTCGATAACGCCCTAAGGTGGCCTTGGGAGAAACCATGGCCCCTACGGCGACGGTAAGACCGGGTGAAGAGGCCGGATCCTTTTGGACGTCCGCAATGTTTTTGCGGACCGAAAAATCTACGGACACCACGTTCCTGTCGTCGGAACAGCCGCAGAAGAACGCAAAAAAACTCAAAAGGCTCAGAGCCGCTCCGCGCTAGGCGATTCCTCGACCGCCGTCTCTTCCCCACAGCTTCAGCTCGGTGCTTCCGTCAACCTTCATCGCTCGGCCCGCCCCCTGTGTGCTGTCACTATATTTGCTTCGTTTAGGGGGAAAAGTGGTGGGTGGAAACTTCGGAACAACTCTCAGCCGATCTTTTCCATATAGAGAGAGTCTTTCCCAACGCGCCAAAAGATTCCAAGCCTTGAAGAAAGGCAGGATCTTGAAAAAAGCGTCCGTGAATTGGGAGCTCTTCAAACGTATGGGGGGCGCCTTTGTAAGAGAAAGCCAAGGCGTAGGCGTGCAAATAGGTTCGATCGAAGCCCCCGTGGCCGTACAGAGGATCGCCGAGGATGGGCGAACCCAAGCATTTCATGGCCACGCGGATTTGATGGGTTTTTCCCGTCTGCGGAAACAGGGCGAAAAGGCGCAGTCCCGGCGCGATGGAGCGGCTGATGAATCGGGTGATGGCCGGCGCCTTTTGAGACATGGTGATTTTCCATCGGCCGTTTCGCGTACGGACCATGTCGCCCGTGATGAGCCCCTGTTTCTTCCGAGGTTTTCGATCGGAAAGAGCCAAGTAACACTTGTGGACATGGCGCTGTCGAAAAAGCACGGCGAAAGACCGGGCGGCCTCAGGGGTTTTCGCGAGGAGCCAGAGGCCCGAGGTGACCTTGTCCAGGCGATGGACGGGAATGAGCCCGCCAAGACCGGTCTGCCGCCGTAACCACGAAAGCAAACCCTCATTTTCATCGCTCCTGGTGACGGCATAGTTTGGGGGTTTGTGTACGACGAGGAAATCTTCATGATCAAAAACAACGGGGATTGAAAGGTTTTCAAGGCCCATTGCGTGCCCCGCGTGATTTCCCCAGGGTTGACGAAGCCTTCTTTGCCGACGGTGTTTTCAAGGAGCCTCCCGAGACCCCACCTTGAAATACATCCATCGGTGGTAGGGCCCGAGGGCATGCCGTAGAAATCTTCCTTGATCCGTGAGATTGTGCCGACACAAAACCCATCTTGCCTCAGCTGTTTTATTGTATTGACTTCTCTGTGATGCTGCAAAGCTCCCTGTCACGTTTTCACCTGGCAGGCGCATCGAGTCGGATGTCCGAAGGTCAACCCACGCCTTTTCCCACGGATTGAGGTTACTTGTTATGCCAAGCGCCGTCCACGCAACACTCGTCATTGGAGGGACACCCTCCATGGTCGCCCTCACACCGGGGGCAACCCTGATCCGTTGGACCGCCGCGATTCAGGGCAGGCTCGGTGGGCAGGCTTTCCATGCGGGGTGGCCAAGGGTGGGCATCCATTCATAACCATGGCGACAAGAAAATATCCCAACGGCCGGGACCGCACGGGTTCAGGATCTTTACACAGGGTGAATCCTTGCAGTATCTGAAAAAACACATTAGCATCAAACTGCTGTGGGCCGTTCAAAGTGGGGCATGTTCTCCTGACCGACGCACAAGGCGGATGGGCATGAAACGGCGCAGGAACGATACAGTCTTTCTGGAGTTTTTAATCTGTCTTTTCTTCGTGTTCTTGACGACGCAAAAATCCCTCAGTGCCGAATCCGCCACAGGGCTTATGACCCCGCCGGAGGCCGAGGCGGCATCAGGCAGCCTCGCCCACGCCCTGCAGACGGCTTTGGCCCGACACCCGAAAGTTTCCTTCGCCGCCTCGGGGACCCATGCCGCCGCAGCCGGCCACGAAGCGGCGCGTGCCGGTTATCTTCCGAGGGTCACGCTTTCCCATAAGATTTTACGAAGTAACAACCCGGTCTTTGTTTTCGGGTCCCTGTTGGAGCAAGCCCGTTTCGGCGTGCAACATTTCGATCCCGCCTTTTTGAACGATCCCGATCCCATGACCAACAGACGCACGGAAGCCTTCGCCTCCGTGCCCGTCTTTGACCAGCTTGGAACCGCCACTCGGGTGGCGGAGGGTCGAGGCGCCGAGAACAAGGCCCGTTTTTTGGAAGATTGGGTGCGGCAGGAGATTTTTTACGGTGTGATCCGAAGCTATTTTGGCGTGATTGTGGCGCGCGAACGGGTTCGTGTGGCCGAGGATGCGGTCAAGGAAGCCGAAGCCCAGGTGCGGCGTATTCAAAACTTTTACGAAAACGGACAGGTCGTCCGTTCCGATCTCCTGGCTGCGCAGGTGCAGCATTTAGAGTTCTCTCAGCAGCTCGTGGAAGCTCAGGGCCAGTACCATACGGCCCAGGAGGCCTTCCAAATGGCTTTGGGCCGCCCCTCGCCGCCCTACCCCGAACCGATGCGCGATCTGCCCAGCGTCGTGACGCCTTTGGATTCCTTGGAAAGATACACGGCTGACGCCTTGAGGGACCGGCCCGATGTGGGGATGGTCCGGGAAGATCTCCACGTGGCGCGCTTGCGGTTGCGAGAGGCTCGCGCTCGTTACCTTCCCAGGCTGGACGCTTTTTCATCCTACGGGCTCAGCGGGCCCGATGTGGAAAGCGGCAGCTCCGATTATATGTTGGGACTGGCCCTGAGCTGGGATTTTTACGATGGGCGGCGCCAACCCGGAATCGCACAAGCGCGCGCTCTTCTGGCCGGAGCGGAAGCGCAGGTTCAAGAGGCCGAAGACCAGGTGCGGCTTCAGGTGACGGAAGCTTACGAAGCCGTCCAGGCGGCCCGGGAACGCCTGAAGATGTCCCAGAAAGCTGTCGTTCAGGCCCGGGAAGCTTTGCGCATCGTCAAGGATCGGTACGCTGAGGGATTGACGACCATCACGGAAGTCCTGAGGGCTGAGACGACCTATCGCAAAGCGCAATGGATGGATTTGGGCGCACGCTACGACCATGTGGTGCGGTACGCTGAGCTGTTGCTTCGGACCGGAAAGCTTCACGATCCCGCACCTTTTGAAGGATGAGGGCTCATGAGCGGGTTTTCTCGGCAAAGACAAAGTCCCGGATTTCCAAAAACGTCCAGGGCCATGCTCGCGCTATGGACGGTTTTGGGATTGCTCCTCACCGCCTGTAAGGATCAGCCGGCACCGAAGGTTTCAAACCTGAAGGAACTCCAAGCCCCGGTGATCCAGGTGCGCCGGGAGAAGGTTTTGAAAACGGTGGAGTTTTCCGGCACCGTCCGCGCGGCGCATATCAGTGTGTTGTCGTCCAAGGTGCCCGGCCGCATCACGGCTGTCGAAGTGCGCGAAGGGGATCGCGTGCGCAAGGGCCAGGTGCTGGTGCGTATTGACCATCGCGAGACGGCGGCGGGTGTGGCCCAGGCGGAGGCTTCCGTGCGCCAAGCACGATTTGCCGTGGAAGAAGCGGAAAAAGCCTTGAGGATGGCCAAAGCCGAGGGGCGGGCCGCGGAAGCCCGACTCCAGGTGGCTCAAGCCACCTTTCTCAGGTTTCAGGCTCTGATGGCCCGTGAAGCCGTGAGTCGCCAGGAATTCGACGAAATCCAAGCGAGACATGAGACCGCGGCGGCGGACGCGGATCGGGCCCGCCAGGCCGTCCAAGCCATGCAGGCCAAGAAGGAGCAAGCGCTTGCGGCACTTCGTGCGGCGCAGGCGGCCCTGGAGGCCGCGCAAGCCCTCAGGGAATATGCCGATGTGACGGCGCCCATGGATGCCCTGGTGACTTCCAAGCACGTGGAAGTGGGGCAAATGGCCAGTCCGGGTCTTCCTCTTCTGACGGTGGAAGATTTTTCGGCCTATCGGCTCGAAGTCTCCGTCCCCGAAGAAGCGCTCTCCATGGTGCGCGTCGAGGATGTGGTCCCGGTGGTCCTGGAGTCGCCCACGGAGGCGCTGGCCGGCACTGTGGTGGAAGTGCTGCCTTCCGTAGATCCCCAAACCCGGTCTGGGTTGGTCAAGATTCAGCTGCCACCGCCTGCCGGTAAAGACCCCAATGTGGGGTGGCGGACGGGAACTTTCGCCCGAGCCCGGTTTGCCATGGGGGATCGAGAAACGATTTTGGTGCCGGAGTCCGCCGTGACGCAACGAGGCCAGCTCACGGGGGTTTACGTGGTGGATGAAAGCCAGGTGTGCCGATGGCGCCTTGTCCGTACAGGGCGCACGCTGGACAACCGGGTGGAAATCCTCTCCGGGTTGCAGGACGGGGAACGGATTGTGGCCCGCATTGTGCCGGAATTGAAAGACGGCATGCGCATCACCACCAACTGAGAGTGCCTTTATGACAAGCGCGCATCTGGGAGTGGCCGGTCGCGTCGCCAAAGCGTTCATCGATTCCAAACTGACCCCGTTGGTCATTCTGGCCTCCCTGCTCCTGGGTCTGGGTTCTGTCCTTCTTTTACCCCGGGAAGAAGAACCTCAAATCATCGTGCCCATGCTGGACATCTTCGTCTCGATGCCCGGGGCTTCCGCCAAAGAGGTGGAAGAGCGTGTCACCAAGCCTATGGAAAAGCTTTTGTGGGAAATCCCCGGGGTGGAATACATCTATTCCACCTCGTCTCCAGGGCGTTCCTTTGTGGTGGTGCGCTTCAAGGTCGGAGAAGACGAAGAGGAGAGTATCGTTCGGCTCAATCAAAAGATGTTCGCCAACTTCGATCTCATTCCTCCCGGGGCAAGCCCGCCTTTAATCAAACCCCGCTCCATTGACGATGTGCCCATCTTGGCTGTGACCCTGTGGAGCTCTCAATTGGATCATTACACGCTGCGGCGCCTTGCGGCCCAACTCCACGACCACGTGAAGCAGGTGCCCAATGTGTCGGAAGTGCATATCCTGGGGGGGCAGCGTCGTCAGATTCGAGTTCTTCCCGACCCTGCCAAAATGGCCGCCTACGGAGTAGCCGCCGACGCCCTCGTGCATCGGCTCACGCAGGCGAATCAATCTTTGGCCTCGGGCTCCATGGTCTCCGACAACCGGGAAATCCTCGTGGAGACCGGTGAATTTTTGAAATCGGCCGACGATGTGGCGGCGGTGGTTCTCTCGGTACATGAAGGCCGCCCGGTATTTTTGAGGGATGTGGCCGAGGTGGTGGACGGCCCGGAAGAGCCCGCCGATTATGTCTTTTTCGGTTCCGGCCCGGCCTCCGACGGGGATGTGTCTCGGGAAGTGTTCCCCGCCGTGACGTTGTCCATTGCCAAACGCAAAGGGACCAACGCTATTGACGTAGCTCATGCGGTCCTGAACAAGATCGACACGCTCAAGGGCCGCCTCATTCCAGACAACGTCCATGTGACCGTCACCAGGAATTACGGGGAAACGGCGCGGGAAAAATCCGATGAGCTTCTCTGGCACATGACCATCGCCGTTATCTCTGTGACCCTCTTGATTCTACTGACCCTGGGGGTTCGAGAATCCGGAATTGTGGCGATCGCCATTCCTGTGACCTTGGCCCTCACGCTGGCCGTGTTTTACCTCAGCGGCTACACGCTGAACCGAGTGACCCTGTTCGCCCTGATCTTTTCCATCGGCATTTTGGTCGACGACGCCATTGTGGTGGTGGAAAACATCGTGCGCCATTACCGCATGCCCCAAAACCGCGGCCGCAATCCCCTGGATGTGGCTGTGGAAGCGACGGCGGAAGTGGGTAATCCCACGATCCTGGCCACTTTTGCCGTCATTGCGGCGATTTTGCCCATGGCGTTTGTGCGTGGCCTCATGGGTCCTTACATGCGGCCCATTCCCGTGGGAGCGACGGCGGCGATGCTCTTCTCCTTGGCCGTTGCGTTTGTGGTCACACCGTGGGCCAGTGTGCGCCTCATTCACCCGGAGGCGGAGGCAAAGCACGAAGCCGAGGGGTGGACCACCCGCTTGTCCCGGCGCGCCATGCGGCCTCTGATCCATCATCCGTTGTGGCGTTATGGGTTTTTAATTTTCGTTGTGGTGCTGCTCTTGGGATCCATGGCCCTGGTGGTCTTGAAGGCCGTCCGGGTCAAGATGCTGCCTTTTGACAACAAGAGCGAATTCCAGGTGATCATCGACATGCCTGAAGGGAGCACCCTGGAACAGACGGCGGCGGCCGCACGGCATATGGCCCAAGTCATTGCCGAGGCGCCGGAAACCACGCATTACCAAATTTATGTCGGCACGGCGGCTCCTCACAATTTCAACGGGTTGGTGCGGCATTATTTCCTGCGCCGCGGGCCCAACGTGGCCGACATTCAGGTAAACCTGGTCCCCAAAGGGGACCGCAAAGCGCAAAGTCACGACATTGCCAAAAGACTGCGGCCGGCCATTCAGCAGGTCGCCCAGATCTACGGGGCCAATGTCAAGATCGCCGAAATCCCTCCAGGACCCCCCGTGTTGCAGACTCTGGTGGCGGAGATCTACGGCCCGGACGAAAAAGGCCGTCTTGCCGTGGCTCAACAGGTGAAGGAGATTTTTGAAAAGACCGAAGGCGTGGTGGACGTGGATTGGTACGTGGAAGACGACCAGCCTAAGTTGATCGTCACCGCGGACAAGGAAAAAGCCGCCTTGAACGGCATTTCCACAGGGCAGATCGTTGAAACGGTGTCCGCCCTGGTTCGAGGCCAAGGTATTGGCCTGGTCCACATGCCCGAAGAAAAGGAGGACGTCGTCATCTGGTTGCAGCTTCCTTTGGCTTTGCGATCGCGCTTGGAAGACTTGTTGGCTGTGAAAGTGCAAAGCCCTCAGGGGCGCTTGATTCCCTTGTCAAGTCTGGTGCAGGTTCGTGAGGTCGTTCAGGACAAGAGTATCTATCACAAGAACCTTATGCCTGTGGTGTATGTCACGGGGGATGTGGCCGGAAAGGAAGAAAGCCCGGTTTATGCCATTCTCAAGATGAACGAGGCCTTGGACGAGCTGGTGTTGCCGGAAGGGTACCGTTTAGAGCGGCACGTGGCCGGCCTGCCGTCCAGCACAGAGCGTCACGCCATGAAATGGGACGGGGAATGGCACATCACCTATGAGGTTTTTCGGGATTTGGGGATCGCCTTCGCAGCGGTGCTCGTGCTCATATACATTCTTGTGGTGGGTTGGTTTGAATCCTTTCGAACGCCCCTGACGATTATGGCGGCCATCCCCTTCTCGTTGGTGGGTATTATTCCAGCCCACGGACTTTTCGGCATCTTTTTCACGGCCACGTCCATGATCGGGTTCATTGCCGGTGCGGGCATTGTGGTGCGCAATTCCATTATTCTGGTGGACTTTGTGGAGTTGCGGCTCAAGGAGGGAATGCCCTTGGAGGACGCGGTGGTGGATGCCGGAGCGGTGCGCTTTCGGCCCATGGTTCTCACGGCCGCCTCACTCATTGTAGGCGCCGCCCCGATGCTTCTGGATCCCATTTTTCAGGGGCTGGCCCTTGCGCTCATGTCCGGCGAAGTGGCCTCGCTGCTTTTGTCTCGAGTGGCCGTGCCCATTCTCTATTTCTTAAGTCGCGGAAGACAACCTCAATTCCAAACGGGCCGGTGACCGTCCTTGGCGGCCACGTGCCTTTCTGAGAACACCCGGCGCAATTTAAGGCAATATGAACAGGAAAGGTGGGCATACGGTCCAGGGTGTCCATCGCGGTTTTCGCAAAACGCCGGGTTCAGCGGGTCCACGGCATGCCGAGAGGTTGTGCTTGAGCACGTGCCTCTGCGGCCGCCGTGCCCACAATCTCCCAGGCTCCTTTGAAGCCCAGGCTTTCAGCGTCGGGCTTTATCCTGGGAGCTCAAGAAGCTGCGGGAGGATCTGTCCTCCCCCTCATTCAGGGACTTTTATCGGGAGCTTCGATGAAGGCGCGATGTCCTCCTCCCCTTTGCGCTCCGCCTCGATCTCATCGCCTGCTTTTACGGCGAGCCCACCTTCGAGGCGGGGGATGCCGTCCTCCCACATCATGCGTTAACAGGATCCGGCCAGGAAATTATGGATGAGAGGGATTGTCCCATGCAGGGAGGGACGGCGGGTATCACGGCGATCGAGTTTGAAAACCGGATCCGGGATGCGGCAGGGGCGTGATCTGCCCTGTGTCTGACTGTGGTTAAGGGGTTGGGTCTCTCCATGAGGGAGACCGTTCGTCATTTGGGACTCACCACCGCTGCGATTGCGGCCGCCTTATAAACGAATCAGTAAGTTATAAGTAGTATTCAAAGTCATCCAATAGACAACGCTAAAGACTCTAAGATCCGTGGAATAATGTCCTGTGGGCTTGTACCCGATTCTGTCTAAATTATTTGAGATATTTCGGATATATAAATATACCGAAGAAGTGTAATGTCGGAATCGTTAGTTAATCTTATTTCAAGCCCATACGCTTATAAGCATCTCAACTGACATCTTTAAGATCGAGGCCAACGAGCTTATTATGTTGCTCATACCATCCACCAAAATTTCATTTCTCTTGCCACAACGCTCCGGTTCAACGGCGGCCCGCGAAACGGATCGTCCACTGTAGCCGATGTGAGGTGGCACTCTCTCGTCACGCCAACTTTTCCGTGTCCCGGCAACGCGGGTAGTTGGTGCAACCGAGAAAGCGACCGAACCGGCCCTTGCGCTCTGCGAGCCGCCCGCCGCAACCCGGTATCGGACACGGCCGGCCGGTATCGGTGCTTGCGGGCGTTTGTGGCCGCTGTGGGCCTTTTCCACGCGCGCGGCCGCCTCCAGTGCCGGTCTCCCTTTGGGCTCGGCCTTTGCGCGCGTCCACCTTGCTGTCACATTTGGCGTCCTTGCATAAGAAACGTTTCCCCTGAGACTTCCCGCGTTGTGCGCTTCCCTCCCCCTTCGTTGGGGATGCGCACCACCTGGTGCCTGCTGAAGGTAGATCGCTTCATGCTTTGGAATTCTCCTTTCTCTGGTTCTGTTTTGCCTGAGAGCTCCGCTTTTTGCCCGGAGTCTTCAGGGGAGGTTCGCATTCTGCGGCGACCCATGCACATTCTCATGCCTGAGTCCAAGGGGAATTCGTTAATTAAAATATTGAAATCTCTGAGGCTCTAAATCAGAGGCGGCGCGAAACGCCGTCAGCTCGGTGCTGTGGTTAGATGCCCCTTTCTGCCACGGTCCATGCGGCCGAAGGCGCCTTGGCCTGCTCCACGACCGTCTGCGTCGCCTTCTCCTGTTTGTCCAGCGGGTCGTCGAACGTGCGCACGATGTGCTTACCAAGCGCGCGCAATGCATCCGAACGTTTTCGTATAAGGTCATGTTTATAGTTGTGTTTTTGGGCACCGTCTCGACCAACCTGCGGGCGATGCTTCGCGAGGGTCTTGCCGCTCAACACCTTCACTGTGCTCACATCGATTTCCAGCGCATCGTAGTAGGCCGGCTCATCTTCGGCAGGTCCTGGCCTCACGCCGGGCGCACGTCTCCTGCATGTCCTTCGAGAACTGGATGTCTTCCTCGATCACCTGAGCCGCCTCAATCGCAGGGTTCGGGCAGCGGCGGATGGCCTGCTCGAGAAGTTGGGCCAACGAGCGGGCCTGGACCAGGTTGTTCCGTTGCCAAGGGTTATTTAATCCTCCAAGAGCCTCAGCAGATGCCACGCAGGTTTCGCTGCCAAACCTCCCGCACCTCCACCAAAACTTTTTGGAATAGGATCGAAATGTCGGGTCACTTGAGACCGGCAGGATCCAACAGAGCCCACCATGTTCGCAGCCGCCACGGCTGGCCAGTAAAGCCGGTGACAGGGCTTTGCCCGAACCTCTAGCTCCGACCGCGCTCACAGCGTTATCCCCCCGCAGCCCGGCGGTTGCCCACGGTAACTGTCCCGAACTTTCGGAACAAAGGCTTACCCGGCCAAGGCTCCGTTGCCGATTTTATATGGTGACGACGTTTGCCGGACTGGTCCCGAAGGAGACCCTCTCCTAATCGAGCCACGAAGACCATGAACGGCAGAAGAAATCAACTCGCGGAGAAAAGCAGATCCAGCCTTTTGGTGACGACTATCTTCTTCGCCTCTCTTTCAGAGTTCATGAGGTCTATCATTGTGAGATGATTGCAAACACTTCAGAAAACACCGTGATGGTTCCAAAAACGATAAACAATACTGAGGCTATAAGTATGGCGAACCTAATCGCAATCAATGGATATCCATTGCGTCGCAAATATTTTAAGTGTGTAAGGTATCCGAATATAGTAAAACGTTTCATGTGACTCGCCTTAAAGAGAAAAATTTCTAAATCTTCATTTCTGTAAAGGGACTGACGGTATTTATCGCGAATTAAGACAAGAACATGGCCCCCTGCTAATCGAAAATAATCACAAAGGATGTCTTCGGGTTTATCTGACCAAACCTTTCCTCGATAATCAGCAAAATAAACGCACTCGCCGTCCGTGCCTATGCGGTTTTTTAGTTCTTTATGGTCTGCCCAAAAGTTGGCAAGAAGAGATAAAAACCATAAATAAGCAATGATTAATGCAAAAAATTCCAGACCACTGAGGCGCAATAATTCGCCTCTAAGAACTAATACTAGAATAGGAATCGATAGAGCAAGAGAAAAAAGAAGAATTACCAATCTATAGCCAATTTCTAATCTCCTAATGATATTGTTGTCAGGTTCCAGCCATCTCACATTGGGATAAAGAAGTCGCAAACGAGTGATCAAGTCTTGTTCATACATGTGCGTGTTCTCTTTTACGTATTGTTCTCCTAAGGTTATCGCCTTTTCCTCTGAGGGCTCAGGGCGACGTTCTCGGTTGTCCACGACATGCTGGGCGACGAGCCATCATTGTCGTCCTAGACTTACATCGCTTGCAAGCTCAGAGCATTTGCGCTGGACTTTATAGCAGTCTCTCTTCGCTGTTAACGCTTGGCTTCAACCCGTTGTCAACCGGAGCGTTCACCGCCTTGGAACGATTTAGCCTCGCCGGCCGACTGCCGGAGTATGCGGGCACCGTCGCTCCGTCCGTGCCGGCGCGATGAACGGCGGAGAAGGTGATCCAGTCGTCGAAGACCCAGCGCGTGCTCTTGTCCTCGAGCTCCAGCGCCTTCCCCGCAAAGCCGATAAAAAGCGCAGCTGGCAAAGACCCGCGCATGGGGCAGACTATGCCGTGGGCTGAACGCACTGCACGATGCTCATGACAGGTACTGAAGGCAAATCTCCTGGACCTTTGGGTGGTCCGACAGCCGATGGAGCTTGGGAACCTTTTTGACGACGCTCCCTTCCTTGCCTTCAGGTTCCTCGGGGACCGGGACTCGCCGCTCAACGATCAGCGTGATTTCGGGAAGCAGTTCGGGCTCTTTCTCGGGTTGGTCCAGATCATCGGCGCGTACCCAATCTGCCACGACCGCAGGAACCTCCGGCCGTCTGGGCATTGGCTTCTTGCGGACTTCCAGCCACAGCTCACCCATGTCACCCGGGCTGTCGCTGAGGAAGGGCGAGCGGCACTCGGGGCATTCCCCAGGGACGTCCGCGAACCAGAGAACTTTGTCCGCATCACCATAATAGGTGATGCGTTTCCTCCTGATGGTGGCTGTCTCCTCTAAAAGGTGAGCGACCCTTCAGGGCCAAGACAGGGGGGAGGCCGGCCCCTGCACTTGGATGCCCTTGTGTGTGAAAATTATAAAAGGTTTTCCACGGGCACGTGGTCCAGCCCGAAGGCTTCCGCAACCCCGGGGTGATTCACGACACCCGAGACGACGTTAGCCCCTTTGGCGATTTCCGGGTTTTCTTTCATGGCTCGCCGCCAGCCCTTGTCGGCGATCTCCAAAGCATAGGGGAGCGTCGCGTTGGTCAGTGCGAGCGTTGACGTTTTCGGCACGGCCCCGGGCATGTTGGCCACGCAGTAGTGAACGACGCCGTCCACCGTGTAGACCGGCTCCTTGTGCGTCGTGGGCCTGGAGGTTTCAAAACAACCGCCCTGGTCGATGGCCACATCGATGAGGACCGCGCCTTCTTTCATCGTGGAAAGCATGTCGCGGGTGACCAACTTCGGAGCCTTGGCTCCGGGCACAAGCACGGCCCCGATGACCACGTCGGCCTTTTTGATCACATCGCGAATGGCGGCTGGGGACGATGCCAAAAGAAAGCAGTTGGGCGGCATGACATCGCTCAGGTATCGAAGCCGTTCCAGGTTCTTGTCCAGCACGAAGACCTTGGCTCCCAGTCCGCACGCCATTTTCGCCGCATTGGTGCCCACCACGCCGCCGCCGAGGATGACCACCGTGGCGGGTTCCACTCCGGGAACGCCGCCCAGCAAAACCCCTTGGCCGCCATAGGCCGTTTCCAGGTACTTGCAGGCCTGTTGCACGGCCATCCTTCCGGCGACTTCGCTCATGGGCGTGAGTAAAGGCAGGGATCCGTCGGCTCTCTGGATCGTCTCATAGGCGATATTCACGGACCGGCGTTCCATAAGGACGCGAGTCAAGGATTCGTCGGCGGCCAGGTGGAGATAAGTAAAAATGATCTGGTTTTCCCGAATGAGCTCATACTCCGGCGGCAGCGGTTCCTTGACGTGCATGACCATGTCAGCCCGCGCGTAGATCTCGGGAGGCGTATCCACAATCTGCGCGCCCACGCTGCGGTAGGCTTCGTCGGGAAAACCGCTGCCCAAACCGGCACCCTTTTCCACGAGCACAGTGTGGCCGTGCTGCACGGCCACTTCCACTCCATGGGGGGTCATGGAAACGCGGTTTTCATCGGCTTTGATTTCCTTGAGTATGCCGATGACCATATGTGCCGCTCCTTTCTTGAGGTGGGAAATACGGGTTAAAAGCTGCCATGCAGTTCATGGGCACGGTAAGAACTGCGCACCCATGGCCCTGCAGCCACTTGGCGGAAGCCCAGGGACAAAGCCTTTTCCCGCCAGGCGTCGAACTCGTCAGGGGGAACGTAACGCGCCACGGGGAGAAGATGGGCGGCCGGCTGCAGGTACTGGCCCAGGGTGAGCAGGCTGCACCCGGAAGCGACGAGATCTTCGAGCGTGCGCAGAACCTCTTCGTGGGTTTCGCCGAGACCGAGCATCACGCCGGATTTGACGGGAATATGGGGGGCCATGGCGGCGGCGGTCCGAAGCAGGGCCAGGGATCGGTGGTAATCGGCCTGGGGCCGTACGGTGCTGTACAGCCGAGGGACTGTTTCCATGTTGTGGTTCAAGACGACGGGCCCGGCTTCGAGGACCTTAACGAGCGCCGGGATGCTTCCCTGAAAATCCGGGATGAGAACCTCCACGTGGGCGCCGGGGACAAGGCTCCGCACGGCTTCGATGGTTTGGGCGAAAACTGAGGCGCCCCCGTCTGGAAGGTCATCTCGGGTCACCGAAGTCACCACCACATAGCGCAGCCCAAGTGCCTGGACGGTCTGGGCGATGCGGGCGGGTTCCAGGGGATCTGGGGGCTGAGGGCGGCCGTGGCCGACGGCGCAAAAACGGCATCGGCGAGTGCACTGATCGCCGAGAATGAGAAACGTGGCCGTTTTTTGGGAAAAGCATTCCCAATGGTTGGGACAGCGGGCTTCTTGGCAGACGGTGTGGACATGGGCCCGCTCCAGGAGGGCCCGCACTTCCCAGTAGGATTCCGTCGCGGCGAGGCGCTTTCGAAGCCAGGGCGGTTTTTGGGGGCTTTGGGGTGTGTGTGGTTCACGGGTGCACATGGCGCGTTTCCCCTGGTTGGAGGTGGAGCGCCTCGAGATCTGCGCGTTCAAAATGCGTCTCGAGAACGGATTCAGCGCAGGCTGTCAGCACCGCTTTGACTTGGTGCATAGATAACACGGTTCCGGTTTCCATGGCTAGTGATGTCACGGCCGCATCGGCCAAACCGCACGGGTGAATCCATCGGAAAGGTTCCAAATCGTTGATGACATTCAGGGCGAACCCGTGGAAACTCACGCCGTGGCGGACCGCCACCCCAATGCTTCCTAATTTTTTTTCTCCCACCCACACACCCCGATTGCGAGGGTGGCGGCAAGCGTCGACGCCGAAACGGCGGGCCGTTTGGATCATGATTTCTTCCAAGGCGGTGACCCACTCCACGGCCTTCCACCCCGCCGAAGGCAGGTGAACAATGGGATAAGCTACGAGCTGTCCGGGGCCATGGTAGGTGACGGAGCCTCCCCGCTCCACGGCAAGAAGGCGGATTCCCTGAGCTTCCAAAGTCCCTGGGGGCACACACAGGTGTTCCTCACCGCCTCGGCGTCCCAAAGTGAACACCGGAAAATGTTCCACGAGGAAAAAGACATCGTGGCGGAGAAGACCGAGTCGGCGGTTTTCCACGCAGAGATGTTGAATGTGCAGGGCACGCTCATAGTCGAGAAGACCGAGATCGACGAGTTTCCAAAGGCGGGCCATAGGGGGTGAGCTCCTAAAAAAAGGAAGGGCGCGGTATGCCGCGCCCTTGGGTCCAAGCCCGATGGGAAAGGGGAGTCGCCAGGTGTTTGGAATATCGCCTAGGCGCGAATCTCCTCCTTCACGCCGATGGCCACTTTGTAGAGCACGGCCATGATGAGAAAACCGGTGGCCCACACGCCCACAGTGATCGCCAGCTCCGGAGCGGTCGGCACGTACGGGGTGACCTTGTCGAAGACGTTGGGAATGAAGCCGGTGACCACGAGCCCGACGCCTTTTTCCAGATAGAGTCCGAAGAAGACCGCGAGGCAGGCGATCTTCAGGAGCTTTTCATTGGACCGGAACTGGGGCGGGACGAGGAGAATCAAAGCAGTGACGGAAAGGATCACCGACAGCCACATGAACGGCACCAGTTCCGCATGGCCTTCGTAGCCGGCGAACTGGTAGATGAAACCGTGCATGTGCCCTGGGATCTTGCTGTAGAAGGCGGTGAAGATTTCCAGGAGGAGGAAGAAAACGCTGGTGATCATGGCATAAGTGACGATCTTGGAGAGCTTTTCAATGGCCGACGGCCCGGGGTCGAAGTTGGTCCGCTTGCGGATAAGGAAACACAGGAGAATGAGGAGCGACGGACCGGAGGCGAAGGCCGACGCCAAAAAGCGGGCGGCCATGATGGCCGTCAACCAGAAATGGCGCCCCGGAAGACCCGCGTACAAGAAGGCCGTCACCGTGTGAATACTCACAGCCCAAGGAATAGAGATGTAGATGAGCGGTTTGACCCACTTGGGGGGAGGCATTTCCTTGCGTTCGGCGCTGAGGACCGTCCAGCCGATCACGGCGTTGAGGAAAAGATAGCCGTTGAGGACGACCATGTCCCAAAACAAAATGGAGTTCGGAGTCGGGTGGAGCAGGACGTTCAGAAGGCGCATGGGTTGGCCGAGGTCCACGATGATGAACAGGAGGCACATGGTGACCGCACTGACGGCCAAAAATTCTCCGAGGATGGTGATGCGGCCGAATTCCTTCACATGATGCAGGTAGTAGGGCAGCACCACCATGACCGCGGAGGCGGCGACACCGACCAGGAAAGTGAACTGGGCGATATAAAACCCCCAGGAGACATCCCGGCTCATTCCGGTGATTTTCAAGCCTTGGTTGAGCTGGAGCATGAAGCAGGCAAAGCCGACGCCCGAAAGGACCAGCAAGCCCAGCAGAAGGCTCCAGTAATTTTTGCCGCCTTTGAATGCCTTTTCAAGCATGTCGTCCCCTCATCAGATCAGGTAGTAAACATTGGGCCCCGTGCCGAGCTCAATTTTTCGGCGCAGGCTGTAATGGCCGGACAGGATCCGCCGCACCTCGGACTTGGGGTCGGACACGTCGCCGAAGATCAAGGCCTTGACCTTGCACGCTTCCACACACGCCGGCTGGAGCCCTTCGTCGATGCGTTCGTAGCAGAAGGTGCATTTTTCCACCACGCCTTTGCGGCGGGTCGGATAGGTCATGTTGATGTCTTCGGGTTTGATATAAGGCCGCGGATCTCCCCAGTTGAAGCTTCGGGCGCCGTAGGGACAACCCGCCATGCAGTAGCGGCACCCGATGCAGCGGTGGAAGTCCATCATGACGATGCCGTCCTGGGCGCGCTTGAATGTGGCTTTGGTGGGGCACACGCGCACGCAGGGTGGATTGCTGCAATGATTGCACAGGAGCATGAAAGGGCTTTCCTTGACTTTGTCGGGAGCATACTCATGGGCTTGGTCCGGGAAGGCGTGCTTGTATTCTTCCAGCCAAATCCATTTGATTTCCCTTTTGGAGTCGGGGATATCCGGCACGTTATGCGTTTTGTGGCACGCGAGAATGCAGTCTTTGCATTGACGCTTTTCCTGCTGCTCCCAGCATTTCTTCATATCCACGATCATGGCCCACTGAGCGCCTTTGAGGGCCTTGGGGTCGGGTTTGTATCGGGGGCCTTTTTCTTGGGCGAGCGCCTCGAAGACAGGCAGAGCACTCAGCCCCAAGACGGATATTCCGCCTATCTTCAGGAATTCACGGCGATCCTTTTCCATCACATGTTCTCCTTAGGCTCGATGTGACACTGCCAGCAGTAAGGCTTGACCCCAGCATAGTTGTGGCATTGGTCGCAGAATTTGACCTTGCTGGAATGGCATTTCATGCAGGAGTTCTGCAGGCTCATGAAGTGTTCCTTGCCGTCCGGCCCGACCCACAATCTGTTGGCATCACGGACCACGAGGTCCCGCCATTGGTTGAGCAAAACCATGTGTTCCGTTTTCATATAGGCCGCGTCCATGACACAGACCTTTTCCGTCTTGGGCAGCTCGGGTTTGGGTGCCGGGGCCGCCTTTCCCAGATTGGACCATAGGGGAAAGGTGAAAACCACGACGAAGATCAGAATACCCGGGATGATCTTGTTCGCGTCATACATCTTCTGCCTCCTCCTCTTCTTCCATCCCCGGCAGGGGTTCATAACGGAGGTCTGTGGTCCGTTTCTTTTCGCCCTTCATCACCAAAGCATTGCCGACGAGCTCATGGAGCCCTGTGACGTCCACGCCGGGGACCCAATACTTCATCAAGGGCGGCAGCACGGCGCGGTCGATGGCGCAGATGCATGCCAGCATGTTCACGCCATACTTTTCGTGGACGTAGCGAACGGCGTTCGCCCGAGGTAGCCCGCCCCGCATGCGCATTTCCATGAACTCATCGGTGTTGAGGCCGGATCCGGAACCGCAGCAGAAGGTTTTCTCCCGGATGGTGTTTTCGGGCATGTCATAGAAATGGTTGCACACGGCCTTGAGCACGTAACGCGGTTCTTCAAAGAATCCCATGGCTCGAGCGGGGTTGCAGGAGTCGTGGAAGGTCACAATCTTATTGTCATTTCGGCTGGGATCCAGGTTCAATTTGCCGTGGCGGATGAGATCCGCCGTGAATTCAGCAATGTGGACCATTTTGGTGCTTTTGGCGTTTTCGAACACGGTGCCCGTGATGGGCGACTTGGGGACCTCCAAAAAGTCGGCCGGGCCGTTCATGGTGTCCATGTACTGATTGATGACACGCCACATGTGGCCGCATTCCCCGCCAAGAATCCATTTCACTTTGAGGCGTTTGGCCTCGGCGTACATCTTGGCGTTGAGCCGCTTCATCATCTCATGGGAGGTGAAAAGCCCGAAGTTGCCGCCTTCCGAGGCGTAGGTGCTCCAGGTGTAGTCCAACCCGATTTCATGGAACAGCATCATGTAGCCCATGAGGGTGTAAGTCCCGGGATCGGCGAAAACGTCCCCCGACGGCGTAATGAACAACACCTCGGCGCCCTTGCGGTTGAAGGTCGGTTCGACCCGCACACCCGTCACCGCCTCGATCTCGTCCACAAAGAACATGATCATGTCTTTGAAGGCATGGGGCTGAATGCCAAGGTGATTGCCGTTCATGTAACAGTTGGCCACGGGGCCCATGATCCAGTCGATGTTGCACCCCAGCTCATTGAGCAGTTCCCGGCCCATCATGGTGATTTCGGCCGTGTCGATCCCGTAGGGGCAAAAGACGGAGCACCGCCGGCATTCGGTGCATTGATAGTAGTAATAGAACCATTCCTTGATGATTTGTTCCGTCAAAGCCCTGGCGCCAGCGTACTTTTTGAGAATCTTCCCGCTGCCAGTGAAATAGTTGCGATAGATGGAACGGATGAGTTCGGCCCGCAGAACGGGCATGTTCTTGGGGTCCCCGGAACCGATGAAGTAGTGGCATTTGTCGGCGCAGGCGCCACAGCGGACGCAGATGTCCATGAAAAGCTTGAAGGAACGGAACTTATCCAGCCGGTCCTTCATGCCCCTGAGGGTAATGTCTTTCCAATCGTCGGGGAGCTTCCAATCCTCATCCAGCGGGTTCCATTCCCGAGGATTGGGAAACCCCACTACTTCCAGGTTCTTGGGCTTAGCACTGTAGCAAAAGGTGCCGGTCCGAAACTCCGGGACCGTTTCGGTCCACGGCTTTTGCGGCGGCCGATGGTCCACCTTGCCTAGTTCGCTGGGTTTCGGGACGTTCGCCATGACTACTCCTTCTTTTCCACTGGGAGACCAGCCTCGATCATCTTTTCCCTGAATTCGTCTTCATATTCTTCATACGTATGGACCTTAACAGGGTAATTCCACGGATTGATATGACGCACCATACGGCTGTTGTTGGGAAGGTTCCGCGTGGGGCTCAGGAACACCCCCGCCATGTGCACAAGCTTGCTGAAAGGGAAATAGGCAAAAAGCACGCTGACCAGGAAAAGATGGATATAGAAGATGACGCCGATACCTTCAGGAACGACCGGGTGGAATGTGGCGAGCCCCATGGTGAGTTCCTTGACCCCCACGATGTCGACTTTGTAGATGTAGCGCATCAACACCCCGGTGGCCCCGATGGCGAAGATGAGGAACAATGGGAAATAATCCGACGGCAGCGAGATGTATTTGAGCTGCGGGATGGACACCCGCCGCAGGAACAAGTAGGCCACACCGGCCAACAAGGCCAGTCCAGAGATGTACAATCGCGGGAGGCCGACTTCCAGGAAACCATCCACGCTTTCCAAAAGGGTTACCAGAGGGGTCACGGGCTCCGAAAAGAAACGCAAGTGCCTCAGGAGCACCACCAGGAAAGAATAGTGAAACACAATGGCTCCCAGCCACAGCCACTTGGCCGAGGCGTAGCGGATCTTCGGACCGTCGTAAAATTCGAGGCGTGTGTTTCGGAACAAGGACCGGAACAGGAGAACTTCAAGGATCATGCGCAAGACGACCCCTTTGGTATCCGAGGGATTGTCCAGGTTGTCCGCTTTGATCCAGGGGAAGCTCTTCTGCTGTCCGCAGGTGGTCGGGATCCGGAACGGTACCGGCGACCGAGCCCATCGCACCACGCGTGCCACAATCCCGACAAAAAACAGAGCGACGGCCGCATAGGGGATGATCACCGCAAAGAGGGTTTTCATCCCGACCGTCACGCCGATCAGTGGGAGGCACACGAGGATCCCGACGGCGACAAGGGAAAAAACCATGGCTTGTGATGCATTCATAACCACCCCACCTCGTTTTGGTTAATAAAAGTTAGGATTCCTCCTGGGAGCCGTTCTTTGCACGGCGGCTCTCCCATATGGCGTTCGCCCGCTCCAAAAGCCTTCCGGTGCGGTTTTTGATTTCATCGACACGCAGCTGGTAGAGCTGTTCACGGCATTGCATGTAGATATTGAAAGCCATAAGAGCGGCCCGATCCACCGTCCGGTCGAAGCCTACGAGATCGGCGGCATACTGAGACACCACCCCGTCCTTTTCCATGCGGGACCGCACGACATCTTTCAGGGCGAACACGAAGGCGATGGCTTGAGCCGCGGTAAATTCTTGTACGGCCCGAACTCGCACGATCCGGTCCAAGAAGGGCAGGACCTCGTCCGAAGTCAATCCATCGAGGATCTGCGTGAAGATTCCTTGGATGCCTTCAAGAATGGAACTTCCGACGGGGTTGGCGAACGGGTCTTTTTCTTTTCTCAAAAACGTGGCGGTCTGTTCCGGATACGTTTCCACCACGGATTGAAACCAGTCCTTAAGGATCATCTTTTGGTTGCGCAGAAGATACTGAGAGAAGTCCATGGATCCACCATTTGTGCCCGAGGCTGGTTCGGCCGACACCGCGCCGGGTGTGCCCAGGACCGCCGGTGCTTGTCGGCGCTGATCTTGTGAAGTATCTCACTATAGTCGGACCGCATATAGGTGTCAAGCCTTTGAGAACCAAAGCGAAAAGAGCCTTCGGCCGCCCTCCAGCGTCTCCTTCACCTGGGCATGAAAAAGGCCTGCGCCGGGAACACGAAGAGCGCGCCGATTATAGAAACGGCCTTTTCATAGGGTCAAGCCTTTTCGGGATTCCAGCCGCTACGGGATGTGAAAGAAGTTGCGAAATGACCGTCACCGTGGACTCAAAAGGGGACTCACCGAAATACGGCCCGAAGAGCTTCGCCGAACAACTCTAAAGCGCAGTCCACTTCCTCCGCCGAAACCGTCAGGGCCGGACAGAACCGAACAGTGTTTTCCCCGCAACCCAAAAGAAGCAGCCCCTTCTGAAACGATTCCTGAATGAGCCGGTTGCGCCAGTCCGTCGCCCGCTCTTTGGTCTCACGATCCTTGACCAGCTCCACGCCCACCATGAGCCCTAAACCCCGCACATCCCCCAGACATTCCCAGTCTTCCTGCAAACGCCGCAATCCCTCGAGAAGCCGGCGCCCCATGGCGGCTGCATTGGCCATAAGCTCGGACTCCACCAGATCCAAGGTCGCCAATGCCGCCTGGCAAGATAGGGGATTCCCGCCGAAGGTGGAGGCATGAGACCCGGCTTCCCACGTCATGATCCTCGCCGGAGCCAACATGGCTCCCAAGGGCAGACCCGAGGCGATGCCCTTGGCCAAGGCGATGATGTCCGGCACGACGCCGAAATGCTCCATGGCAAACATTTTGCCCGTGCGGCCGATGCCCGTTTGCACTTCATCGGCCACGTACAAAATCCCGTATTTGCGCGCGATGGCATACAGACGCTTGTGAAATTCCGGCGGGGGGACAATATAGCCCCCTTCCCCCTGAATGGGTTCCACAAAGATGGCCGCCACCTCGTCCGGCGGCATGGTGGTGCGGAAAAGGGTCTCTTCGACCCAGCGCACGCATTCCAGGTCGCAAGAAGGGTAGGAAAGATTATAGGGACACCGGTAGCAATAGGCATAAGGAATATGGGTAATGCCCGGCACAAACGGATGGTAGTGCCGTTTCTGAATGGTCTTGCTGGCCGTTAAAGAAAGGGCTCCCATGGTGCGGCCGTGAAACGCTCCGAAGAAGGCGATGTTCAACTCCCTTCGGGTGTGCCATCGCGCCAGCTTGAAGGCCGCCTCGACGGCTTCAGCTCCAGAATTGCCGAAATACACCTTGTAGACCTCGTCTCCGGGGATGAGGGACGAGAGTTTTTCCGCCAGACGAATCTGCGGCGTGTAATAGAAATCCGTCCCCGACATGTGAAGGAGCTGCCTCGCCTGCTCCTGGACAGCATGCACCACGCGCGGATGGCAGTGACCGGTGGCGCATACGGCGATTCCTGCGGTAAAATCCAAAAACTGATTTCCATCCACGTCCTCCACCCACAGCCCTTCACCCTTGTTCGCCACCAAAGGGTAGATGCGCGTGTATGAAGGAGAAACGTATGTGTGGTCCTTGAGGGTCAGGGCCTGGGCTTTGGGTCCGGGCAGAGGTCCGTGAATGATCGGACGTCGCATGGGGTGCCTCCGAAGTTGCGTTTTCCTCCGCTGTATAACGGGGAAGGCCGGGCTGAATCAAGGGATGGTTGACAGGGATGGGGCGGGTCCGATAGAAATGACCACCTGGTCATTTTTTGCGCGGCAGGTGGGGTGAGGGAAAAAGATCATGGGCGTGGATCGCTTCCTGAGGCTTAAAGAACCGAAGCGAGAGAAAATCCTCGAAGGGGCTGTGGAGGAGTTTTCCCGCTACGGATTCCGCCAGGCGAGCCTCAACCGGTTGGCTCAGTCTTTGGGGATTTCCAAGGGTTCTCTCTTTCAATACTTCGGGAACAAGGAAGGCCTCTTCCTTTATATTTTCGACCATGCCGTGTCTCTGGTGCGCAAGCGCCTCTCCCAGGTCAAACAAGACACCACCGAGAAGGATTTTTACGAAAAAATTCATCAGAGCCTGATGGCGGGTGTGGATTTCATTCGACGCCACCCCCGGATCTACCGCATCTACCTCAAGATGCTCTTCCAGGAGGACTTCCCGCTGCGCCATGAACTCTTGCAGAGAGTTCGGTTTTTTTCCGCGGAATACCTTCGCCCCATTGTCTTGAACGGGATGGCGCGCGGGGAGGTTCGTTCAGACATGGACCCGGACTTCGTGGTTTTTTTCCTCGACGCCCTTATGGACCGGTTTCTCCAAGCTCATTGCGTGTCTTTCCTGGATGGGGGGACCGGCCTCTATGAAGGATCTCCGGAGGTCACGGAGCGATTGATCGAGGAGTTCATCAAGATATTGAAACACGGCCTAACCGGGGACGGCACACGGGGGGCTTTCCCGCCGCGGAAGGAAAGGACAGAAGATGCTCCCGATTTCGGTGTACAGGTCTTTGGGTCTTGAGGACGTTTTCCACAAGGTTGAAGCCGGAGAGCGTCTGGATTTGGAGGATGGGCTCCGGCTCTTCCGATGTCCGGATTTGGGGGCCGTAGGGGCCCTGGCCCATGCCGTGCGGTGCCGGCTTCACGGTCGCACGACCTACTACGTGGTCAACCAGCACATCAACTACTCGAACATCTGCGTGAACCGGTGTCTCTTTTGCGCCTTTCGGCGCCGAAAGGGCGAACCGGGGGCTTTTGAACTCAGCCTATCGGATGTGCTGGGAAAGGTTCGGGAGAGGCTGGGCGATCCCATCACGGAAATCCACATCGTTGGGGGGTGTCATCCTGAGCTTCGCCTGGAGATGTTTGAGGAAATGCTCAGGTCCATCCGCCGGATCCGACCGTCCGTTCGCCTCAAGGCCTTCACGGCGGTGGAGATAGCCCATTTTGCTCATTTGGAAGGCCTTTCGACCCGTGAGGTGCTCATGAGGCTTCAAGCGGCGGGTTTGGACATGCTGCCCGGTGGAGGGGCGGAGGTTTTCAGCCCTCGGGTCCGGGCGCTTCTCTGCCCGCAGAAGCTGAGCGGCGAAGGATGGCTGAGGGTGATGCGGGAAGCTCACGAACTGGGGATCAAGACCAACGCCACCTTGCTTTTCGGGCATAAAGAAAGCCTTGAAGAACGGTTGGAACATCTGGACGCGCTGCGCCGCCTCCAAGACGATACGGGAGGTTTCGTGTGTTTTATCCCTTTGCCGTTCCAGGCAAAGCATTCGGACGTGGACGATGCGTGCGGACCCACCGGAGTGGATGAGTTGAAAACCATCGCGGTTTCGCGGTTGATGTTGGACAACATCCCCCACATCAAAGCCTACTGGGTCATGTTGGGGGTGAAGCAGGCCCAGGTGGCGCTTCATTTTGGAGCGGATGACCTGGACGGCACCGTGGTGGAGGAAAAGATCGGGCACATGGCCGGGGCCGAATCTGAGGATTGTCTCACGAGGGACAGTCTCGAAGATTTGATTCGACAGGCCGGGTTCGATCCTGTGGAACGCAACTGCTTTTTCGAGACTCCGTCGGTGACCGCCCGGGCGGGGTGAAGGACTGGGGCGGCAGGTTTGCCATGGAGAAATGGTGTCAAGCCGGAAAAGACGATGCGGTGATCGGGGAGAGGCTCGATGACCTGGTGGATTACGGGCGACGCCTTGACTGGGACGACGCCCAAAAGATTTACCGAGAAGCCGAATTGCATCGGCTGGGCCATGCGGCCTACCGAATCCGACGACAGAAAAACGCGCACAACGTTGTCACCTACGTGGTGGACCGCAACATCAACTATTCCAACATCTGCGTTTGCGGCTGCCGGTTTTGCGCTTTTTTCCGTCCGCCCGGACACCCGGAAGGCTACGTCATCGAACGAGCCGTTCTGGGAAAGAAAATCGAGGAAACTCTGGCCCTTGGCGGCACTCAGATTCTCCTTCAGGGAGGACATCACCCCGATTTGCCTTTGAGCTTTTACGAGGACATGTTGCGTTTCATCAAGGAGCACTACCCTGTTCATATTCATGCTTTTTCCCCGCCGGAAATCGTCTTCTTCGCCCGGCGGGAGGGATTGGATGTGGCCACGGTGATCTCCCGATTGAGATCCGCCGGGTTGGATTCCATTCCGGGCGGAGGGGCGGAAATCCTTGTGGATGCCGTTCGACGCCGGGTTTCTCCCAACAAATGTTCCACTGCCGAATGGTTAGGGGTGATGGAGGAGGCGCACCGGCAGGGACTGCGCACCACGGCCACCATGATGTTCGGCCATGAGGAATCCCTGGAGGATCGGCTGGCGCATCTTTTTGCCCTGAGGGAGCTCCAGGACCGGACGGGAGGATTTACGGCGTTCATTCCGTGGACATTTCAGCCCAAGAACACGGCCATACGGCGACGGCCGGGAACCGCGGTGGAGTACCTCCGTCTTTTGGCTGTATCCCGACTGGTCTTGGACAATTTTGATAACATCCAGGCGTCCTGGGTCACCATGGGTCCCAAGGTGGCTCAAACCGCGCTTTTTTTCGGGGCCAACGATTTCGGATCCACAATGATCGAAGAGAATGTCGTGGCGGCGGCCGGGGTGCATTTCCGTCTGTCCCTGGAGGAGATTCGTCGCCTCATCACCGACGCCGGCTTTATTCCCATGCAGAGGAACATGGTCTATGAATGGATCGAGGGAACCTGATACGGGCGGGGTTGAATTCCTGACGATCCATCGAGCACCGTGGGTCATTTCCGTTGTCGGCCCGCCGATTGCCGATGGGGCCGTGGCCGTGCGTGGAGAAAGAATCCTGGAGGTCGGAAAGGCCCAGGAGATTTTCAGGCGACATCGCGGGCCTGCGGTGCGGGTGTGGGACCATGAGGGAAAGGCCCTCATGCCCGCGGCCGTGAATGCCCACACCCACTTGGAATTCAGCTCCCTTGCCTGGGAAAAGCCTTTGACGCCGCCCGGATTTCCACAATGGGTGCTGTCGGTTTTTGTGGTCAAGGCGGGTCAGGCATCCTCGGTTTCTCGGCAAGCCCATGAGGAGGGTCGCACCCAGGCGAAGCGGACCGGGACGGTATGGCTGGGCAACGTGGTCAACCTGCCGTTGGAGGACCTCGGGCCCGCTCCCGATCACCCCTATGAGCATCGTTTCGTGGAGCTCATTGGGTTTTCCTGCAAGGACATGGGCGAGATGTTTGCCGTCGAGGAAGACTCGAGCCTCGGCCCCTTCTCTCTTGCCGCCCATTCCCTCTACGGAACCTCGCGGAGTGTCATCCGCCAAGCCAAGGATTGGACCCGGCGGCGAGGTCTGCCCTTTTCCATCCACACGGCGGAACACCGGGAAGAGATGCAATTTGTTCGGGAGGGGACGGGATTTTGCCGGGATCTTTTGGAATCCTTGGGCCGGTGGGATGAGACGTGGCGCCCCTCAGGGACGACCCCCGTCCAAACTCTGAAAGCCTTGAACGTCTTGGACCCGAGAACGGTGTTGGTGCACATGGTCCACGCCGGTGCTGAGGACTGGGATACCACGGCGCGTTGTGGCGCCTGTGTGTGTTTTTGTCCCCGGAGCAACAGGTGGATCGAGGGGTCGTTGCCCCGGATCGAAGAGGCGCTGAAACGAAGCATTCCGTGTGCTTTGGGAACGGACAGCCGGGCCAGCAATGAAGATTTGAACCTTTTTCGGGAGGCGGCCGCCGTTTTGGATTTCTATGCGGCCGTGGAACCCCGCTGGGTGCTCCGCATGGCCACCTACGGCGGCGCTCGAGCCCTCGGTGTGGAGCGCGCCTATGGGTTTTTGGGACCTGGGGCGGCCGCACCTTTTCTGGCGGTTCCCGTTACGGGCCGTCCTTTTTCGGAAAACGAACTGGCGGAAACCGTCATCCGTCAGGCAGCGCAGGGAGACGTGGCATGGATCGGGGAGAAAATTCTACCCTGAGGCTTGGAAAAATTGACTATCTCAACGTGTGGCCGATCTACTATGCCATGGAACATGGGTATGTTTTCAATCCGTGCCGCCTTACGGCCCGGTGCCCGTCTGAGCTGAATTCCATGGTGTGTCGGGGAGACTTGGATATCAGTGCCGTCTCGTCGGTGATGTATGCCCGACATCCCGAGCTTTTTCAGATTGTCCCACGCTTGGCCGTCGCTTGCGACGGTCCCGTGCACAGCGTGCTGCTATTGAGCCAAAAACCGTTGGAGGCGCTGGACGGAGAAGACATCCTTCTGACCAGCCATTCGGACACTTCTGTGGTGCTTCTGAAAGTGCTCGTGGAGAAACTCTGGGGACTGAAAAATGTCCGCTATCACCGCGGGGCACTCGGCGAGGCCTTGGCGAACGGATCCTCTCCCACGGCTTTCTTGGCCATCGGCGATGAAGCTCTGGTATGGGGACGCCATCCCCGTTACCCCTACCGGTGGGACTTGGCGCAAGTCTGGAAACAATGGACAGGGCTCCCTTTTGTGTTTGCCCTTTGGGTGGTGCGCCGTGACGTGGTGGCGCGCACACCCGAGGTGGTTCGGGAAGTGGTTCGGTGCCTGTGGGCGTCCAAGGCTTGGGGGCTTCAGCATCTCGATGTGTTATGCCGGGAAGGCGGTCGGTTGGGGATTCTTGATCCTGCGGGTTTGCAGCGTTACTTCGGCACGTTCATTTTCGACCTCCATGAAGAGGCGATGGAGGGCCTCAGCCTCTTTTACCGCCATATGGTCGGGGTCGGGGATATCCTGGCGGTCCCCCCACTGGATATCTTGGCCGAACCCGATCCGGAAAACGACGGAATACAAAGGGGACATCCGGGGAGAATGGACGGGAGATGGGCGGTAAAGCTTTGAGATTACGTCGGTTTTTTTCAAAAGCCGATAGACGTGTGGTCCTGTTTCCGTTGGATCATGGCGTGAGTTGTGGTCCGGTGCAAGGCATTGAACGCTTGGGGACCGTGCTCCAATACGGGCTCAATGCGGGCGCCGATGGTTTTGTGGTGCACAAAGGGATGATGACCTATGTGGAACAGGTTTCCGGACGCCTGCCCGGCATCTTCATGCATCTGTCGGCCAGCACGCAACTGGGTCCCGCCTTCCATCGGAAAGTGCTGGTCGGGTCTGTGGAGGAGGCCTTGAGGCGGGGTGCGGACGGGGTGTCAGTGCACGTGAATCTCGGGGATGAGGCCGAGCCTCAGATGCTTTCGGACCTGGGCCGTGTGGGCGAAGCCTGTGCTCGATGGGGCATGCCCCTGCTCGTCATGATCTATGTGCGGGGGGCTCATGCGCCTAAGCCGGTCACGGACGAATCTGTGGCACATGCGGCTCGAGTGGCGGCCGAGTTGGGTGCCGACATCATCAAGATTCCGACTCCTCAGCATGTGGAAAGCATGGAAAAGATCGTCCGTAGTGTGCCGGTACCGGTAGTCACGGCCGGTGGCACGAAAGAGGCCGACGAGCGCGCCTTTTTACTGAAAATTCAGCAGGCTCTTGAAGCGGGCTTCGCCGGTGTGGCCGTGGGGCGTAATGTCTTTCAGCATGAAACACCGGAGCCCTTTTTGGCGGCTATCGTCAGCTTGGTGCATGAAGGACGGACGGTGGAGGAAGTGTGGAGCCCGCGGAAAATCTTCCGATAATTGTGGCCGTCACAGGGGCGAGTGGCGCGCTCTATGCGCGCCGACTGCTCCGGCTGCTGGCCGAGCAGAACGTGCCGACCCACGCGGTGGCTTCTTCGGCAGGAAAGCTCGTGTACCGTTTGGAAACGGGGAAAAACCTTGAAGAAGACATCCCCCGCTCCATCCCATTATACCGCGAAGATGACTTCAGCGCGCCTGTGGCGAGCGGCTCATTTCGAACCCGCGGCATGGTGGTTGTGCCTTGTACCATGGGCACTCTGGCGGCAATCGCCCACGGGCTGGCCAACAACCTCATCCACCGAGCTGCCGACGTGTGCCTGAAGGAACGGAGGCCGCTCATTCTGGTGCCTCGGGAAACCCCGCTGAGCGCCATTCATTTGCGAAACATGCTGGCGGTCACCGAAGCCGGAGGCGTGATCTTGCCTCCGGCTCCCGGCTTTTATCACCATCCTCGAGGCATCGAAGATCTGGTGGATTTTGTCATCGCCCGCATATTGGATCACCTGGACATCGCCCACGACCTTGTGCCGCCCTGGCAGGGCCTTTAATGTTTGAATGCCCGTTGTCCGGTAAAAACCATGGTGACCCCGGCTTCGTTGCAGGCTTCGATGACTTCCCAGTCTCTGAGGGACCCGCCGGGCTGAACCACGGCAGTGATGCCCTGACGGATGCCCACATCCACCCCATCTCGGAAAGGGAAGAAAGCGTCGGACACCATGGTCGCGCCAACGAGACCGGCTTTGACTTCACGCACGGCCAGATCAATGGCTTCGCGGTCTTCGCGGGGGCGCTGTCCCATTTCCACGGCTCGTTCGAGTTCCTTGTAGGAAAGGCCGTACTTTTCAAAGCAGAGGGCGTCCCCGTAGTTGCGATAGGCCTTGTATACGGCCAGTTCAGCGACGCCGACCCGGTCCTGTTCGCCCGTTCCGATGGCCACCGTGCATAAGTCTTTGACATAAAGCACGGAATTGGATGTGACGCCCTGTTCCACGAACCAGCCGAAGAGCAGGTCTTGCATTTCCTTTTCTGTGGGAGGGCGATTGATCCGATAGGTTTTGCCCTCATGGACCGTCTCGGCGAGTTTGAGATCCTGCGGGCCTCTGACGGCACAGAGTTGAGATTGTTGGACGATGAGTCCTCCGTCCATAAGGGACTTGAAATCCACAAAGCGCAGATCCCGGTATTCTTTAAGTCGCTCCATGCGCCGCACCTGAATGATGCGCAGGTTGGCCCGTTTCTTGACGATGTCCAATGTCCCCTGTTCAAAATCGGGGGCCGCCAGGACCTCCAAATAGTTTTGTGCCACCAATTCCGCCGTATCCTTGTCCAAGGGGCGGTTCAACACCAGGCAGCCCCCGAACGCCGCGATGCGATCCGCTCGGTTTGCTCGAAAATATGCTTCCGCCAGTGTCTGTCCATGGGCGGCTCCACAGGGGTTGTTATGCTTGAGAATGACGGCACAGGGTCGGTCCATGAGGTACTTGATGATGTTGAGGCCGTTATCCAGGTCTGTGAGGTTGATCTTGCCGGGGTGTTTTCCTGCCTGAACCATGTCCTCCTCGCTGATGGCGCTTACCAACCCCCGGCCGGGCTCAATAAAACGGCAATCCCCCAAAATCAGGTTCCCTGAAATGAGTTCATAGAGGGCGGCCTCTTGTCCCGGGTTTTCCCCGTAGCGCAGACCCTTTTCGATAAGTTCCCCGGTTTTCTCATCGGGGAATTTCCAGGTCCGCTTGCGATAAACCAGCGCTTGATCCCCGAAGCGGATCGTGAGTTCATCCGGAAAGTGATCATCCATCACCGTGCGGTACATCTTTTTGAGGTCGTGCGCCATAGGTTTCCTCCTTGTGGGGCACAGCGTGCGCCGAGGTCACTTACCGGTGAGATTCCGACCCCGGCGGGTTCAGTGGGGGCTTGAGGCTTTTACGGTCCACGAGGACACGCGACCGCGAAGGGGCTTTCAGTTGGAGCGTGGGTCCAAGATAGCGCAGGGACTCCAAATCCTTAGGATCGACATGGTCCAGAGCCCCAAAGACGTCGGAGATATTGAAGAAGACGATGAGATCATTAGGATGGAGAAGATGAAGATTCTCCACCAGGCGATTCTGGCGGCTGTCATAGACATGCACAATACTCTCGAGGAACTTCAAAAGGCGGCCGACACCGGTGCTCCGTCCATCGGGTCGAGGTTCATCCGCCCGAAGTGGGAGATCCACACCGCGACGGGAGAAATACTCTCGAACCACGCCGTAGTGGATCTCCCAAAGGTTTTCCCCTGGGCGCACCAGCCGAACACCGTAATAAATCACCCGCTGAGGCGACGCTTCGCCTGCTTGGGTCACCTGAGATTTCCGAGCGAATCCTCCTAAAGATTCCTTGTCGGTGGAACGGGCCCGAGTCGCCTCCGTTTCTTGAGGGGTTTGAGAGGGCCGTGAAGCCAGCCGCCTTTCGATCTCTTCAATGGTCCATTGGCGCCCATGGGCTTCAAAGGGCTCTTTGCGTTGGACCACATGGTCGACGCTGGACTTCAGGCCGAAAGCTTCCTTGCGTTCCTCCTGGGGTGCCTGCGGGGAAACATCGGGATAGGTGTCGGGCGGTAAGGGCGCGCTTTGTTCCGGCGATGGACGAGGCTCGGCGGCCGGGATGGGTTTCCGGACAGGTTCCGGGGCCGTCTCCTTGAGCGCCCGGGCCGTCTCCCCCGTCTTTTCTGCGGGTTCGCTGCGAAATCCTTGAGGCACCTTTCCCGATTTCACGAGAACAAACAGAATGCCGGTGGTCAGACTCAGCAGGACGATCAGAAGAATCCACACGAACTTTTGCTGTGGGCTTCTCGGGCTTCGGGTGGGGGGTCCTGTCGCCATCTTACCCTCCGCTCAAGGCCATGTGCGCCGAACCAGAAGGCAGGTTCGATTTTCGGGTTTTCCGTCGCCGCCGCGTTTGACGAGGGAGCCGCGCTATGATAGACGACTGGGCGGGTAGGACGTGGACGGTCTCTGCGGCAACCCCGATTCTATAAAAATATACGCAAGATAAAAACATACCTTTCCTGGAGAATCATTGCAATGGAACTTTTTACAGCCGCAGGACGAGCGACTCTGGTGGGGAGTCTGCCCCACACGGATCCAGAAAGGGCGGTTTCTGTGGTTCTCGAAACCATGACCGATATTCCCGTATGGCCCCAGTTGCCCAAGTATCCCGCCGAACAGATGATGGTCCAATACCTGGAAGGTCTTCCCGGATTGCGCCAAGAAGACGGTCGGATGTGGGTGGACACGGAAGGCTCGGATGAAGAAATCTTGTCTTTCTACGAAGATTATCTGGCCGTCGAAGCCTCCCCCGCTCTTTTGGATGCGTCGCGGTTTGCTATGGGTGAGGAAACCGGACGGACGTTCCGGCTCTTTATGGAGCGCCTCCGGTCAAGGCCGGCGACGTGGAGCGCGGTGAAGGGGCAGATCGTCGGACCTTTCACTTTGTTAAGCGGGCTGACGGATCACAGACGGCGCGCCCTCCTGTTTGACGATCGGCTCCGGGATGTCGTCGTCAAGCATCTGGCCATGAAAGCGTTGTGGCAGGTGAGGCAGCTGGGGCGTTTCGGAAGGCCCGTGATTTTGTTCCTGGACGAGCCGGCCCTGGCGGGCTTTGGGACGTCCGCCTTTATTACCGTATCCGCGCATGACGTGAAAACATTGCTCACAGAGGTCGCCGAACCCGTGAGGCGTGCCGGAGCCTTGGTGGGCGTGCATGTCTGCGCGAACACCGACTGGGGCCTGATCTTTGACTGTCCGTTGGATATTATCAATCTGGATGCCTACCAGTATTTCGACCGTTTTGCCTTGTATCGGAAACAGTGTTTCGACTTCTGGGATCGAGGGGGGATTGTGGCGTGGGGCATGGTGCCCACGTCGGAAGAAGCCGTAATCGACGCTGTTTCCGCCGAAGAACTGGCCGAACGGTGGAAGGATCAGGTCAAAGGGCTGTGTGGTGATGAAAGATCTGTGGAGTCTGTGCTCCGGCAAAGCCTTGTGACGCCGAGCTGCGGGTGCGGGACCCTGAGTGAGCGCCATGCCGAGCGTGTGGCCGTTTTGACGCGGGATCTTTCGCGCATCCTCGGCGCCCCATAAGAAAAGATTCCTGGGGTTCGAAAGAAAGGCGTTAAGGCGGGGCAGTGTCGAGAAAAACACGTTTTTTGATGCTTTGCCATTGACCTGCGTCGGGGCTTCCCTTATAAAGGCGCGCTGCGACGCCCCCTTTTCAAAACGTGTTGGGCGCTTATCTTTTAAGGCGATCAAAAAATTTGAGAAAGATGGTTGATTATCAGGGCAGACTCTGTTAGGAAAACTATGCCGTTGAAAGACTGACGTCGCATCTCGAAAAATTCCCGAAACTCGTGAGTTGACAATATACTTGTTAGGAAGAATCCTCTGCTGGTGAGGTTTTGACCATCCAAGGAGTCCACACGGGCGGGGCGCACCGTTCCCTTGAGATGTGCCGACAAGTTCAGTCTCTCTTGGGGCCACTCAACGTGTGTAGGAATGCAACTGTAGAGAAAAACAAAAAGTCTGATTCATGAAGCTACTCAGGTTTTGTGAGGTGACATGAGATGTTTTCCAGAAAGGAACGTACTATGGATGTGGAATACAAAAACATCGATCCTAAATTGATTGTCAACGAGATTCGCAACGGCCGTTCCTTGGAGGCGGTCCAGAAGCTTTTCGGACTGCGATTGAAAAGCGAAGTTCAGGATTTATATCTCAAGGGTTTGATGGAATTGGGGGAAATTCCTCAGATGGGTTTCGGCAAGCACCGGGCCGCCTCCGAATCCACCCAGCACCGACACACGCGAGTGGTTTCGGCGCCGCGCGTGGCGCAAAAAGAGCCTGAAAGGCCGGAGCCGGTGGTTGTTTCCAAGCCTGTGGTGCGGCGACGCCCAAAGCAGGATGCTGCCGCGGTCCCCTCGGTTGTCATCAAGACGACGAACCATCGCACCATTGGTCAAAGCGGAAGTATCACCTTGAATAAGGCGCTTTTAATCGACCAATTGGGGTTTTCCATCGGGGACTCTTTTGAAATCTACCGGGAAGATGACCGCGTCATCTTGCGCAAACTCCCCGAGCCTGTGCTCTAAAGCGGAGCGGAGAGCCGCCCGCGGGGTTGGGTCAGCTCTTGGCGTCGTGGGCGGGTTCTGTGGGCGATTCACGACGCAGCGTCTCCAAAACGTGCCAGAAGCGCCATAAAGCTGTGAGGTTTGTGCCGACGGCCAAGACGAACAGAATCACCATGAGGAAGGCATCTTCGGCGGAAGAACTCACGGGGAGCCGGGAGAGTGAGTTGAAAGCGGGATTGGCAATGCCGCCCAGCCCCAGGAGGATGACCCGCTCTCCACGTTGCAGGAAGCCCACCAGGCATTTTTGCCCCAGCCCTTCGGCACGTGCCCTTGTGTAGCTCACCATGAGAGATCCGAAGAGGATGCAGAGGATGAGCAGGGAAAGCACCGGTTCCGAGGTGCCCTTCCGGTAAAAATAGCCCCAGATGCCGACATAGATGAGAAATTCGGAGTAGCGGTCCAAGACCGAGTCGAGAAACGCTCCCGATCTGCGGGCTAGGCCGGTGGTGCGCGCGAGACTCCCATCCAGGGTGTCCACCAGGCCGGCCGCCAAAGTGAGGACTCCACCCCAAAAGGGCTGAAACAGAAACCCTATGCCTGCCGCTGCACTGCATGCCAGACCCAACAGGGAAACGTGATTGGGCTGAAGCTTCAACCGAACCAGGATGGGAACCAGATAGGTTTGGAGGAGCTTGTAGTATTGGGTTTCGAGATAGGTCCCTTTGAGCATGGATAGTATCCCCTCTGCACTTGAGAAATCGAGCTCGCACTATACACGGTCTGCGCAGTGTTGAATAGTGGCATTTGCGAAGACCGGTCCCTTTTTGTGTGGACTCCGGGTGCACGTGGACTGTGGTCTTTCGAGCCGAAGTTGAACATCCGCGAAAAACCGGAGCCCTGGTGAAGCATACGGGGACACCCGTTCGGAAGGTCCGAAAAGAAGCCGATACCGGCGGTCACCGTGTGGGGAAAAGGCGCGTTGGAGGATGACGAGGAGCCTGACCCCGACGATCGGCCAAAGGTGCGGTCCCCATTGGACTGCCGTGGGGTGCAAAGCAGTGTCGTCCCAAAGAGGGACCTTAACCGATCGGCTGCCAAAGCGGATCGACCGGCCGTTGCCGCGGACAGCGGACCGGACTTTCAATGGCCGACCAAGGACTCCGGAGAGCTTCCGGCACGCATCCTGACCGTGACAGGAGTTCCGGGGAAAGCTTTCCGGCGTGCGGTGGGAGCAGGGCATAGGCATTCCTTTCTGCATGAAAAGTCAAGTGATTCGATGACGTTTCGGGCATCGGATCAAACTGGACCTGCCCCTCGTGAAAGAAGAGATATCCGGGAACGGCCCGAGCGGCAGGACCTCGCCATGTGAGTTCCCTGCGCAGCGCTGCCGCAAACATCGGCGCAATAAGTTCTTGTGTGCCGTACCACGTCCGAAACATGGGCATGAGGAGTTCGTGGAAGGCCACTTCCACAGCCCAGGGTGATCCGGGGAGCGCCCAGAAGACCTGGCCGTGGCGATGTCCCAAGGCGGTTCCCCCGCCCGGTTTCATGGAGACCCCCTGGAAAACGGTGACCACCTCGAGTTCAGACCATGCCTTTAAAATCAGGTCCTTTGCGCCGTGGCCGGTACCGCCCGTGGTGACCACCACATCCCCGGGTGCTCTGTCGAGAGAAACCGTCAGGCTGGAAAGCGCGTCTTCGATACACCCAAGATGGATCGGCACGGCCCCGATGGAGCGCAGGAAAGCGGCGAGAAAATAGCGGCTGTCGGCGTAAGAGCTCCCAGAAGCCTGAGGTGTTCCAAGCTCCAACAACTCATCTCCCGTACTCGCCACGGCAACCTGACATCGAGGGATTACGGGAAGGAGCGCATAACCCAAGGCGGCGGCTGCAGCGATTCGTCCGGGGGTTAAGAAAGAGCCGGCACGAAGGGCGGTTTCTCCCGTCTCTATCTGCTCTCCTGGAAGGGTCACCCAATCGCCCGGGAAAACTTCCCGGTGGATTTTCAGTACGTTGCCGGCAGACTCTGCATCTTCGTCCGGAACAACGGCATCAGCACCTTGGGGGAGGACGGCCCCGGTGAAAATCCGCCGCGCGGTTCCCGGTTTCAGCTCCGAGGTGGGATCCGTTCCCGCCGCCAGGAATGAAGTCTCCACGGTGGGGAGCTCCCGAGGAACTCGACGAGAGGCGCCACGAGTGTCGGCGGATCGCACGGCATATCCGTCCATCCGGGAACGGGCTTCACCGGGAATCGGAAACGGCGCCATGAGGTCCCGGGCGAGGACTCTCCCCAAGGCGGCATCCAGCGGGATCCATTGGGCCGACGCCCGGTTCACGCACAGGGCGGCAAGCTCCGCAGCTTCCTTCAAAGAAACGGTTTGGCGTGAAGGTGTCACGTTCCCTCACCCCGAGGGTTGCCGGGTTCAGGCTCAGCGAAAAGCGCCATGATGCGCTCCCAATCTTCCGCCGTGTTGATATTCAACAAACTGAATCCCTCCGGGTCGTACCGCCGCCACTGAGTGTCTTCCACGGCGTGCACACGGACGCTTCTATAGAAGCTGATCACCCGGCGTTGATCCGCTTCGATGCACCGTCGGATGTGGGGGAGACAGCGGACGTGGTAAAGAGCCATAAGCGGCTCGAAAGCCTCCCCTTTCTTGGGCACGATGACGTCCACGTGGGACTGTTGGGTGAGGGAGATCAGTGCATGTGCCAGAGGAAGATCCAAAAAGGGCATGTCCGTAGCGCGGACAAACACCCATGGATGCGGAGAAAAGTAGAGGGCCGTAAAAATTCCCGCAAGGGGCCCGAAACGGGGAAGGATGTCCCGCACCAGGAGGACATTGAGATCGGCGTACGGCTGAAGATCGTTGGCGATGACCATCATCGGCTCGCACACGGTCGCCAGGTTGGCAACGGCCCGGTCGATGAGGCGCATGCCTCGGAAAACCTCGAGAGCCTTGTTCCGGCCGAAGCGTCGGCTTTCACCGCCGGCCAAGACGGCTCCGGCGATCACGCCTCGTCCTCCAACGTAATGGTCAGTCGCAGTTGTCTTGGGCGTTTCCATCCTCGAAGCTGGGAAACCATGCCCACGACGCCGCCGGCGATGAAATCTTGAACGAAATCCTTCATGGGCAGTTTTTTGCCGTCGAGCTGGACCAGCACCCGCGGCTTTGTGCGATTCTTGAGGTACCGGTCTTCAATAAAATCCGCCAGGCCCTCTACCTCGGAAAACGCAAACCGGGGCAGATCCGTGTCCACGGGCGCATCCGTGACCATGGCAATCACATTGTCCGATGCCGAGCACAGGGGCTGTGGCTCGATCTCCGGGCGAAAAATTTCGACCTTCGGAAACACGGAGCGTTTGAACCCTTCGGCAAGGACGATGTGCTCGTCCCAGAAATAGCGTGAAACCACCTCTTCCAAGGGAAGTTCGTCTGAAACGGTGCGGATGGTGGCGATCCGTAGGGGTGAGGAGATGGCGATGGTTTGTGCTCCCGCTTGAGCATGACGCCACGTGTCTTTGCCTTCGCGATCCATTTGGAATCCGTGGACATCGTGTTTGACCGTCCCGATCCGGTAGCCCCGTCGCGTCAAGGCAGGAATGAGTTTTTCCAAGAAGGTGGTTTTTCCGACGTTGGATGCGCCGACAAAGCAAACAATGGGAACCATCCGTGCGCCCCCTTTCAGTATGCCATATATATGGTTTTCAATTCGGTGAAGGCTTCAACGCCGAAGCGGGATTTTTCCCGGCCGAGTCCGCTTTCCTTCATCCCGCCGAAGGGAGCCTCCGGAAGCGCTTGGTGGATGCCGTTGATCCAGACGCTTCCCGCTTCCAGCCTGTGGGCCAAGCGCACGCCCTTGGCCAGATCCCGTGTGAAGACGTAGGCCGCTAGGCCGTAGGGAGAATGGTTGGCCTCATGAACCGCCTCCTCTTCATCGTGGAACGGGATGAGAAGCGTGACAGGTCCAAAGATTTCCTCCTGGAGCGCCGGCAGGCGCGGGGGGATGTCCACGATGACGGTGGGTGGGTAGTAGAAACCCCGAGTGAGCCGTGCCGGCAAGGAAGCCTGGTGAATCGTCGCCCCGGCTTCTCGAAATCGAGCGACCTGACGCGTGACGCGTTCCAGGATACCCTGATGGTTGAGCGGGCCCAATTCCGCGGCTGAATCGTCCGGGGGGCCCACCGTGAGCTGCATCGTGCGGGAGACGAAGGCGGAAACGAAATCTTCCCATAGGGACCGGGCCACGTAGAAGCGGGTGATGCGGTAGCAGTACTGGCCTGAGTTCTTGTAGGCTTGGGCAACCATGGAGGTCAGGTGCTCGCGCCAATCCGCGTCCTGGCACACGATTGCAGGGCATGACCCGCCTAATTCCAGAATCACGCGTTTGACCCCGGCGGCGGCCCGTCTGTGGATTTCTTTGCCGACCTCGGTGCTGCCGGTAAAGGTGATGCCGTGGACGTCCGGGTGATCCACCAATGCAGCTCCCGTGGTCGGGCCGGGTCCTGTCACGACCTGGAGAAGGCCGGGCGGGAGGCCCGATTGTGCGGCGAGTTTTGCCAGTTCCAAGGTCGACAAAGGCGTGTGCTCGTCGGGTTTGGCGACCACCGCACAGCCGACGGCCAGGGCGGGGGCGGCCTTACACACGAGGGTGCTCAAGGGGTAATTGAAAGGGGTGATCGCTGCCACCACGCCCAACGGTTCTCGAACCACAAGGGTGTGGCGATGAGGGTCACCCAGCAGGGGAAGAAGGCCCGAGAGCCGATAGCCTTCTTCGGCAAAATAGTCGATGAGTTGCGCCGTATTGTCGACTTCCGCGGCCGCGGCCCGTTGCGGCTTACCCGTTTCACGGCTCAAGAGGGCGCTGAGGTATTCCCTGTGGGACCGGACTGCGGCCCCCAAAGATCGGAGGATATCTCGACGTTTCTGCGGTGGGGCGGCTTTCCAGTGTTTTTGGGCTTTGGCTGCCCCGGCGACGGCCATCGTGACCCATGCGGCGTCACAGACCGGGACGGAAGCAAAGGGAGTTTCCGAGGCCGGATCGACCACGACCATCCACGACCCCGTCAAATGCTCGGCGCCGTCGATCCAACAGCCGCTCTTTCTCCCGAAGGGCTCCTCCAGCAGGCTTTTCCCCAACTCTGTGCTGTTCATTTCCACCCGCACGTCTTCAAAAACGATATATGTCAATAGATTCGTGGAATTGCCTGACTCATAAAACATCCGGCAACGGGGTTCAAACTATGCCACAGCCCCCCTAGGGTGTCAATGAATCGACTCCGGCACAGGTCGCCTCCGGGGAACGGCCCAGCACGGGGGCGCTCGGTGGAGCGCCGTTCCCGAACGGTCGCTCTAGTGGTCGCACGAAACGGACTCCTGTGTCTAAAAGCGGGGCACCCTGAACAGTGCCGCAAGAATGATGAAGGTTCGGCAGACTTTTCTCCTCATGGAGGCAACCCCCGAAGTGCTTCAGAGGCGTCAAGTCTCCCGGCCGGTGTGACAAAAACCGGAGGATCCGATGGTTTTCGGAGACGCTCGCCAATCCCCACTCGCACAAGCCGCCGGGTTGGGCGGCGTTGACGGTGTTGGCGCGGGTGTGTTTATATGCCCCTGGAAAGGAGGGCGATGGCCGGTGCTTCCGTATCCTAATATACGTCCCGAAATCCTGATCGTGGGGCCGATCCGCATCCGATGGTACGGCCTGATGTACGTCCTCGGGTTCTTGACCACCTATTTCTTGGCACCCAGACTGCCCAAAGCGAAACAGATCGGGTTGACGCCCGAGAAGATGCAGGATCTCATTTTGTATCTGGCGGCGGGCTTGGTGGTGGGGGCGAGGTTGGGTTTCCTCATCTTTTATCAATACGACAACTGGAAATTCTACTGGGATCATCCTTTGGAAATCATCGCCACGTGGCACGGCGGGATGTCCTTCCATGGTGGATTTCTCGGCTGCGTGTTTGCAGGCTGGCTTTATTGCCGTCGTGCCCGGCTGCCGTTTTTCGGGGTGGCGGATTGCATCGCGGTGACGGCACCCGTCGGTTTGGGGCTGGGACGCCTCGGCAATTTTATCAACGGTGAGCTCTACGGGCGGCCGAGTCATGTTCCTTGGGCCATGATTTTCCCCGATGGCGGTCCGCTGCCTCGGCATCCATCCCAACTGTATGAAGCTTTCGGCGAGGGCCTGCTCTTGTTTCTTCTCCTCTGGGCTCTGTCGCGCAAAGAGCGATGGAACGGCTTTATCGTTACGGCTTTTCTTTTCTTTTATGGATTGATCCGATTTGTCATCGAGTTTTTTCGTGAGCCTGACGAAAACCTTGGATTTCTTTGGGGCCAGTGGACCATGGGACAGGTGCTCTGCGCGGCGATGATGATTGCCGCAGGGATCCTTTACTTATGGCGCCGGCCCAAGCCAAATGGACACCGCTCTCAAACATGAGGAAAAAGAGCTCATGAGCCTCAGCCCCGGTGGTCACCCAGAGACGAGTGAAGATATCGTCCGTTCGTGGCGGGAACGCTACGACAAAAAACTCACGGACACACGCCGTGCTTTCAGGAACCTCAAGAGAGGTCAGAGAATTTTTATCGGATCGGCCTGCGGTGAGCCTCAGAAGCTGGTGCGGGCTTTGGAGGAAACGCTGCCGAGTCTGGCGGATATCGAAATACTCCACATCCTCAGCCTGGGGACCCACACGTTCCTCGAAGAAAGTTATCATGACAAGTGCCGTCTCAAGTCGTTTTTTGTGGCGGCGGCTTCTCGTAAGGCCGTCGCGGAGGGCCGTGCCGATTATACCCCCATCAATTTGGGGGATGTGCCCGGGTTGTTTCGAAGCGGTGCTCTGCCCATAGATGTGGCCCTCATCCAGGTGTCCCCTCCGGACGAACACGGTTTTTGTTCCCTGGGCATTTCGGTGGACATTGTCAAAGCGGCCGCCGAAACGGCCAAAATGGTCGTGGCTCAAATCAACAGCCACATGCCTCGGACCCTAGGGGATACCTTTATCCACATCGACGAGATCCACGCCCTGATCCCGTGGGATGAACCGTTGTTGGAGATGTCTCCGTCCCCCCTGACCCCGACGGCGATGGCTATCGGGGCGCAGGCGGCCAAACTCATTGAAGATGGATCCACCATCCGTGTGGGTGTCGGTTCCATCCCGAGCGCTGTCATTTACGCTCTGGAAGACAAGAAAGACATCGGCGTCCATACGGACATGCTCACCGACCCTTACCTTCATCTCGTGGAAAAAGGGGTCATCACCAACGCGAGAAAGACACTTCATCCGGGAAAGATCGTCGCGAGCTTTTGTATCGGCACCCGGGCATTGTACGATTTTGTTGACAACAATCCCATGGTCGCTCTTTATCCCGTGGAATACACGAATAATTATTTGGTCATTTCGCAAAACGACAAAATGGTATGCGTCAATTCCGCCATGGAAATCGATTTGACCGGGCAGGTCTGTTCAGACTCCCTGGGGTATCAGATTTACAGCGGCGTGGGAGGCTCCGTGGATTTTCTGAGAGGCGCCCGCAATTCCAAGGGAGGGAAAACCATCACGGTGCTGCCTTCTTTGACCGAAGACGGCAAATCACGCATCGTGGCGACCCTGACGCCGGGCGGCGGTGTGGTGACCACTCGGGGCGGAGTCCAGTATGTGGTCACCGAATATGGTATTGCGCAACTCCAGGGCAAAAGCCTGCGGGAACGAGCCTTGGCATTGATCGGCATCGCCCATCCCGATTTTCGCGAAGAGCTCACGCGCCACGCGTACCGCATCCAATTGCTGAAAAGGGAACAGTTTGCCATTCGAGCCGCCAAGGCCATTTATCCTGAACAGCTCGAGATCACCCAGGTGTTCGATGAACAGACGGAGGTTTTCTTCCGTCCAGCGAAGCCGACCGATGAACGCTGGCTTCGAGAGTTCTTCTATTCCCTGCCAAAAGACGAAGCCTATATCCGATTTTTGTCCACCATGAAGGTGTATCCCCAGGTGGATGTCAACCGTCTGGTCAACATCGATTACGAAAAAGAAATGACACTTGTGGGCCTGGTGGGGGATATCGGGGAAGAACGAATCGTCGCTGTGGGGCGGTATGTTGCCGATGAAGAATCGCCTGCGGCGGAAGTGGATTTTTCCGTCCACCCGGACTACGGACGACGAGGCATTGCCTCTTTTATGATTCAGTACCTTACCGAGATAGCCGTGAAAAACGGGATTCATCTGTTTCGGGCTTATATTCGGCCGGGCAATGAGAGGGTCTTCGGTGTGTTTCAAAAATTGGGCTATCTTGTGGACAGCTCTTACATGGACGGTTTCTACGAAATCCGGGTGCACCTTGACAAGCCCGTGGATGTCTGTCTCACCGAGGTGCCGTCGTAATGGGGGAAAAGGAGTGGGAGGCCATTCGCCGGCTGTCAGAACGGCTGGATCGACTGGAGCACGAGCTGGACATGCTCAAAGGTTCCCAGGCCGCGTGGGTGCACCCCGTGGAAAGGGCTTTGAGCCAGAGGGGCCTTCCCGTGGTCCATCATGGCGACACAACCCAAGTGATGCTGCCTCCCGAAGCGCAGTCCAACGCTGTGGATCGGTTTTACACTCTGCTGCGCCGCTATTCTTTTCGGCTCTTTTTGCGGGATTTGATCCGAAGCCCCGACGGGGCGTCCTTGGATTCCCTCATGCGATACTGCTCCCTGAAAACCGTGCGTGCTTACCTCAAGGAGCTGGCCCAAATCGGACTTCTTCATGTGGACGGCCAGTGGCGTTGGCAATGGCTGCGGGATCCTGTGCCCAGCTTCGGCCCGACACTGGAATGGTTCGTGTGGCAGATTTTCCAACGCGAATTCCTCGCCCCGGGTATTTTCAACGTCCGCCTCGACCGCACGCGCCACGGGGGCGACTATGACGTCATCGCTTTAGTGAATCACCGTCTGGTGTATGTGGAGGTCAAGTCATCCCCGCCGCGGGGTGTGGAGATGCCGGCGGTGAGGGCGTTCCTGAACCGGCTCAAGGATTTGCAGCCGGATGTCGCCGTCTTCTTGGTGGACACCGAACTGCGCATGCGCGACAAGATCGCTGTGCTGTTTCAAGAGGCCTTGGCCCCCACGGGCAAAGGGGTGGAGGGCGTGGAGGTGTGCCGGCTGATCCATGAACTTTTTCATGTCAACCATGCCCTTTACTTGATCAACAGCCGACCGGGGATTTACACTAACCTCCGGGTGTGCCTTCGCGATGCATTCCGATGGCATTCGAAGTCTGGAAGCACACGAGGCCCCACGAGGATGTCGGACCGTGATCGGACCCCGGAGTAGAATAAATCGGATGGACACAGAACCGGCATGCGTCCCATTGGAAGGGATCAGGACAGTGGGCACGGTCTGACCACGGCTGTGCCCGCGCGCTCGAGCGGGAATGTGGAGGTGGACAGCACGATGCCTTTACCGAAAAGTCTGTATATCTATCCGTGGCAGAGTTATACGGAAAACAACTGTAACAGTTACTTGATCGACGGCCCTCTCAGAGTCCTCATCGATCCAGGGCACGCCCATCTGCTCCACCATCTGGAAGCCAGGATGGCGCAGGACGGCTTCAGTCTGGAAGACATTGACCTGGCCATAGCCACGCACCCTCATCCAGACCATTGCGAGGGGCTGCTGAAGCTCAAAGAGCTCGGGGCGCTCACCACCATGCACGAGGCGGCCGTGAGCTTTATCAAGGGCTTCAGTGCCCAATGGGAGCATGTGACCGGGCGCAGGATGCCGGATTTTCCGGTGGATTTTTACATCAAGGAAGGGCGGTTGGAACTGGATTCCGAAGTGTTTCGAGTGTTGGAAACACCGGGACACGCCCCCGGTTCGGTCTGTCTGTACTGGGAAGAAAAAGGGGTGCTTTTTTCCGGAGACGTGGTGTTTGCCCAGAGTGTCGGCCGTGTGGACCTTCCTGGGGGAGATCCCGGCCTCCTGGTTCGCAGTTTGGAAAAACTGATGGACTTGGATGTCCAGGTGCTGTGCCCAGGTCATGGACCGGTGTTGGAAGGCCGAGGCGATGTGAAACAGAATTTTTATCTCATTCGCCAGTACTTCTTTGGTCCCCAGGGCTCGTAAGCATGCCGGTGCCTCGGCGATTCCGAAGGTTTCCTCCAATCGGGGGTTCCCTTGTCCGGGGATCGTGAGGTGTCCGTTTGACTTCAGGGCTACCCGGTCCCGCCGATTCGTCGCACGCGGTGTTCCGGACTTTCATCGATCTCCATCGAGATGGTTTCACGAGTCGACGGCCGAGGATGCGACCCACCGAGAGCACGGGCAAATCGCCATGACTCGGAGCCCGGAGACCACGTGCCGGTTATCCTTTCAAGGGGCCGGTGACATTCGGGGCGAGAACCGCGCGCCATTCGGTCTTCACATCATCAATGGCCCGTACTAAGGCTGCTCGCGATGTTTGCCATGTGGGATCGAGGTCGGGGGTGACATGCACGGCATCTCCACGGATGCCCCTTTCGGCCAAAGCGGCCAATCGCCGTTGGCGTTGAATGTCCCAGGAATGTTCAGAGTCCGGATTCGGAGTGGCGATTAGGGCCAATCGACGCACGTAGGGTGCGTCCGCCTCCGACGCGAAGGCTTCCATGGCAGGGATGATTTTTTTCACACTCTCCTCATCGGACAATGCGCCCAAGAGTCTGTGAAGGATATGCGTGCGCGCCTCTTCTCGAAAAGGCTCGGGGATGTGGTGCCACGCTTCGCGCATCTGGTTGACGCTCCAGGCGCCATCCAAAAACCGTTGCACAATGCCGGGAACCTTTTCCAAATGTTCCTGCCGTTCCAGGGCTTCTCGCTCTTCGGCGGTGAGCACAAGGTGTTTGGTCTTTTCCAAGACGATGTCTAAAGTGCTCTTGATCTCGGCCATGTGTCCTCCTATTCCCGCTTCAATGACCGAATCCTTTTCCGAGGGCCGCACGGCGGACCGTCACACGGGATGGCGGCAAACCTGCCGGGTATGTTGAAGCGACCGCCGAAATCTTATACCGTCTTCACCCATGGAGGGCAATCTCTTGAACGGGACTGTTTCTCTCAACGAAATCAAAAGAATCGGGATTGTTAAAAAAACGTTCTCGTCTGACCGACTTCCTATATAATGACCATGGCTCGGGGAAACGCCCGAGAGCCCTCGTGAGCTATGGAGAGGTTCAATTTTTCGGATGTCAAAGGAAGAAAAGATGCGAAAAGGGAGCCGAAAATTTCATTTGGTGATGGTGACCGTGTGTGTGGCCGTTGCGGGATGGGTCGTGCTGAAGACCATAGCGACGGGGGCCGAAAAAGGTGTTTATGAACAGCTCAAACTGTTTAGTGATGTGATGAACTTGGTCCAAGATCATTACGTGGAGCCGGTCGATTCTCAGAAACTCATCTACGGTGCCATCAGTGGGATGCTCCGGGAGTTGGACCCGCACTCGTCTTTCCTCCGGCCTGAGGATTACAAGGAACTGGAAATTGAAACCAAGGGCAAATTTGGGGGGATCGGGATCGAGATCACCATCCGTAACGGGGTGCTCACGGTGGTCGCACCGTTGGAGGGAACACCGGCGGACAAGGCCGGCATTCAGGCCAACGATCAAATCATCAAAATCGACGGGGCACCCACCCAGGAAATGAGCCTGATGGAGGCGGTCCAAAAGATGCGGGGTCCTAAGGGGACAAAGGTGAAGCTGACTATCTTACGGGAAGGACAGCGCAAGCCTTTGGAGTTTGAACTGACCCGGGACATCATTTCCATTCAGAGTGTGCGGACTCGATTCTTGGAAAAAGGTTACGGATACGTGCGGATTTCCAGTTTCCAAAGTGGGACCGGTCGCGATTTGCGCAGGGTATTGGAGAAGCTTGAAGCCGAAGAAAATCCCTTGCAGGGTTTAATTCTGGATTTGCGGAACAATCCTGGAGGGCTTTTGGATCAGGCGGTGGCCGTGGCCGATGAGTTTCTGGAATCGGGTCTCATCGTCTATACGGGCGGGCGGCGTGAAAATCAGCAGATGCGTTTCGAAGCGACCAAGAATGCCTCCCCCCATCCTTATCCCATCATCGTTCTGGTCAATGGCGGCAGCGCCAGTGCTTCGGAAATTGTCGCCGGGGCCCTCCAAGACCATCGAAGGGCGGTCGTGGTGGGTGAACAGACCTTCGGCAAAGGCTCCGTCCAGACGGTGATTCCTCTCAATGACGGATCGGCCGTGCGGTTGACCACGTCTTTGTACTACACGCCGAGCGGGCGATCGATTCAGGCCAAAGGGATCATTCCGGACATTGTGGTGAAACGGATCGTGCCGAACGCCGAAAACGGAACGGAGGAAGCCCAAAGAAGGCTCCGGGAGAAGGATCTTCCGCGCCACATGGAAGTGCCGCCCGACAAACCCAAGGACCAGGAAAAGACCGCCCCGGAACCGGATCCGACGGATACCGAAAAATGGCTGGAGGCGGACAATCAGGTGCGGCAGGCCTTGGAATTGCTGAAGAGCTATCGGATCATGGCGGAGACGCGTTACAAGTAGTCGGAGGATTTCCGCCCACATGGCACCCAGTGCGGGGAAAAGGCGAACGGCGACGGGGAGAACCCTGGGGAGCGGTTTGGGGCGTCGACCCCGTCAGCGTCCCGAGGAATCCGGCAGCGCTAAGAGAAGGCGGCCGAGGGATAGCGTCTTCATCCCTCTTTTGACCGTCTGGGTCGTGGTGCTGTTTCTGTTGCTCATGCTTGTCTTCTGGGCGAAGGGAAATCCTTTCCGATCGTTTTCGGCCCGCCCCAAAGTCACCGACACGGCGGCGGTTTCGGAGCCGCGGCAGGCAGGCCGTACCCCCCAGGAGAGGGCACCGGCACTGGCCGCGTCGCCGGCTCGGCCCATGTCGGCGGTTCAGAAAAACTCGGCACAGGGCGGATCTGAATCGAAACAAAACCCGGTGGTGGCTTCTGTCCCCAAAGCGCCTCCGGTGTCACCGACACCGCCCGGTGTGCCTGAAAAGCCCCCTGTGGGCCGGATCGCTCTGGTGATCGACGATTTCGGATACGACGTCAAAATTGCCCGAAAATTCATCAACCTTCCCTTCCCCATGACTTTGGCTGTATTGCCTCATCTCCCCCATACACGGGAAGTGGCGGCGCTGGCGGCGGCTCATGGCCATGAGGTTCTGTTGCACATGCCCATGGAACCTCACGGTTACCCCAATAATGATCCCGGCCGAGGGGCCTTGCTCGTGGCTATGGCCCCCGACGAAATGGTCTCACGGATTGATAAGGCGCTGAAGGAAATACCGTCTGCACGGGGGGTCAATAACCACATGGGATCGAAGTTTACGGAAGACCCCGAGGCCATGAGGGTTGTGTTGGGCCATTTGAAGGCACGGGGCCTTTACTACCTGGACAGCTACACCAGTGCCCATAGCAACGCCCTGTCTGTGGCCCGAGAGTTGGGACTGTCGTGCATTCAAAGGGATATTTTCTTGGATCACGAACCGACCGAAGCTTTCATCCGGCGGCAACTCGAGGAACTGATCCGTCTGGCCAAGCTTGAAGGCCGGGCCGTGGCCATTGGTCATCCTTATCCGGTCACTTTGAAGGTTTTGGAAGAGAAGGTTTTGGATTTCGAAAAGGATGGGATCCAAGTGGTCCCATTAAAAACGCTGCTGCAGGAGGCTCCGAAAGAAAATGAGGTCAAGGCGGGGGCGTGATTGAGGAGATCGTGTGCATGAGCGGCCGCAGCGCAGTGACTTTTCGGGACCGCCCCAGGCTCCCCCGGCATCGACCTGTGGGACGACGGGCTCGGCCGCGGACACTGTTTGAAATGAACACATGCCGCCCTAGGTTTTTGGGGCCAGCTTGGGTCCTGGCCGGCCTATTTTTTTTCCTGGGTTGGGCCGACGCGTCTTCGCCGCCGCCACCCTCAGGAGCCGTGGCACAGCCGACGGAAAACTTCCCTCGGATTCTCATTGAAAAAGCTCAGATGGATTTGGGAGAAGTCATGGAAAGCGGCACCGTGTCCTCCGAGTTTGTGGTTCGCAACGTGGGGACGGCGCCTTTGACCATCGAACAGGTCCGCCCGGGTTGAGGGTGCAGCGTGGCCGATTTCGATCGGCTCATCCCTCCGGGCGGAGAGGGAAAAGTGAAATTATCGATACACCTTGCGGGATATCGGGGGAAGGTCAGCAAGAGCGCCGTCGTCTATTCCAACGATCCTCAAAACCCTCGAGTGTCCATTTCGGTGACGGCCAAGGTTGTCCCTTTTGTCGACATCAGGCCGAGCGATACGGTGGTGTTTCGAGGACCCGCAGCGGTCTTGAAGCCCCATGAAGTGGAGGTGGAGAGTTCGAAGACGCCGATGCGCATTTTGCGTGTGGAAAGCGACCTGGAAAAAGAAGTCGGCGTCAAGGTCGAGACCCTCGTGGAAGGCACGCGATACCGAGTTGTGATCACCAACCGGGTGGAACAAGGCGAGTATTCAGGGACCATCCGGTTGATCACGGACCATCCGCAGAAGCCGCAGATCGCCGTCACCGTGCGAGGTATGGTCGAAGGACCCATCGGCATTCGACCGACAAGCCTCCTTGTGGGGACAACCAAGGAAGGCGCGACAAGCCGGGTGGGCAAAGTGCTGGTGGTGAGTCATACCGGGACAGCCTTCCGCATCACGAAGGTGGACTATGATTCCGAGCTGTTGGAAGTGGTCGTCCGGCCCCAAGAGAACCTTCAGGGGTATGTCTTGGATGTTGCCCCTCGGCTGGAGGCCGTTCCCTGGGGGGGCCAGAAGCGGACGATGCTGAAAATTCAAACGGATGCCCGCCCACAAGAGTGGCTTGCGGTTCAAGTTTTTGTGGTCCACCAATGACGTCCGGACGTCCTCGGGGGCGACGCTGTTTGAATCCTGGGCCGAAAAGCGTCAGCTCTCGGAGGTTTGCGTTTTTGGGACGTACGTGCACAGGGGTTCTTCCGCCATGTAATCTCCCGTGGCTTCATATGCCCTGGCCCGGCATCCGCCGCAGACCCGCACATATTCGCAACGCCCACATTTACCTGCCAAGGCCTTGAAATTACGAAGGCGGCGAAAAACTTCAGAGTTCTCCCAAATGTCTTGAAAGCTTTGGTTCCGCACGTTCCCACAGTCCACTTCCAAATATCCGCACGGCTGAACTTGGCCCACATGGGAAATGAAGCAAAAACCTGTTCCCCCCAAACAGCCGCGCGTCATGGCGTCCAGTCCGAAAGTCTGGGTGTCTACGGTGCGTCCTTCCCTACGGGCCCGCTGCCTCAGAATCCGATAGTAGTGGGGGGCGCATGTGGCCTTGAGCTGGAGCGGGACTTTATCCCGTTGCTCGTAAAACCAATGAAGGGTTTTCTCGTACTGCTCGGCGTTGATGGCTTGTTCTTCCAGGTTTTTCCCCCGGCCGACGGGAACGAGGAGGAAGATGTGATGCGCCACGGCGCCAAGGGACACCGCTAGTTCCTGGATTTTCGGCAGTTCCTCGAGATTGGCTGCCGTGATGGTCGTGTTGATCTGAAAAGGAAGCTCGGCTTCTATGGCGTTCCGGATGCCGCGCATTGCGCCCTCAAAGGCGCCGGGCATTCCGCGGAAGGCATCGTGGTGTGTCGCGTCGGAACCGTCCAGACTGATGCTGATCCTCTGAATCCCGACCTCTTTCATCCGACGCGCCACTTCGCGGGTGACCAAGGTGCCGTTGGGCGCCATGGTCATCCGAAGGCCCTTGGAATGGCCATGGGCGGCAAGGTCGAAAATATCCGGCCGCAGGAGAGGTTCCCCGCCGGTCAGGATGACGATGGGGGTTCCGAGCAGGGCGATTTCGTCCAAAACGCGCATGCATTCGCTTGTGGTCAGTTCATTGGGATAGGGCTTGTCCATGGCCGCAGCGCGGCAATGCACGCACGCGAGATTGCACGTGCGGGTGACTTCCCAGGCCACGAGGCGTAACGTCCACATGGCCCCTTCCCCATGACCGTGAGCCCGTCGGGGCGGGCTCTCCCCGTGGGGGACAGTTTCCCCAGGATGCATCGAAGTGTTCCTTTCTCCGGTACGATTCTAAGCAGACAACAGTCGAGCGGCGTCCTTGGCAAAGTAGGTGATGATTTGATCCGCACCGGCGCGGTGGATGGCCGTCAGGACTTCCAGCATCACTCGATGTTCATCGAGCCATCCATTGGCGGCGGCCGCCTTGATCATGGAGTATTCGCCGCTGACGTTGTAAGCGGCCACCGGCCAGTCGAACTCCTCGCGAACGCGCCGGATGATGTCCAAATAGGCCAAGGCAGGTTTGACCATGATAATGTCGGCCCCTTCTTCGATGTCGAGCTGAACTTCCCGCAGCGCTTCCCGAGCGTTGGGCGGATCCATTTGATAGGATCGCCGGTCACCGAACTGGGGCGCCGAATCGGCGGCTTCCCGGAATGGGCCGTAAAACGCCGAGCAGTATTTGGCCGAATAGGCCATAATGGCCGTGTGGGAAAATCCTTCTTCGTCGAGGCTTTCGCGGATAGCCCCGACCCGGCCGTCCATCATGTCCGACGGAGCCACCATATCCGCCCCGGCCTGGGCATGGGAAACCGCAATGCGGGCCAGCAGCCCAAGCGTAGGGTCATTGTCCACGTCGTGACCGTGAAGCACGCCGCAATGGCCATGGCTTGTGTATTCGCAAAGACACACGTCTGTGATGACCACCAGCTCGGGACAGGCGTCTTTGATCGCCCGGACGGCGTCCTGAACCACCCCGTGGGGGGCGTAGGCCTCCGAACCCATATCGTCTTTTTCTTTGGGAAGCCCAAAGAGGATCACGGCGGGGATACCCAGCTCATGGACCTCTTTGGCTTCGTCCACGACGGTGTCTCTCGACCATTGGAACACCCCGGGCATGGATGGGACCGGCTGGCGAATCCCTCGGCCGGCCCGCACAAAAAGCGGATATATGAGCCTGTCCGGGGTCAGACGGGTTTCTCGGACCAAACGGCGCAGGTTTTCCGTTCTTCTCAATCGTCTCGGGCGATATTCCGGGAACCACATGCGGGAGACCTCCATCGATCAGGCCGGTTGCAGGCCGATTTCTTCGTCGGTGAGGTAGCAAGCGGGGTCGGGAGCCCACAGATCGCCCGTAGCAGCTTCCGCGCGCACGCGAAAGTTCCCGCCGCATATGGACAGCCATCGACACCGGGCGCACCGGCCGGTGACGTACCGTTTCTTGTCTTTAAGACGGGCCATCAAGGGATCGGACAGATCCGTCCAAATGACGCTGAAAGGGCGTTCCCGCACATTGCCGAAAGAATAATGACGCCAGAATTGATCCGCGTGGACTTGACCGTCCCAGCTCACGCAGCCGATGCCTCGGCCGGAATTGTTCCCCTCGTTCATTTCCAGCAATTTCAAGACATCGGACGCTCGCGGCGAGCCTTCCCGGAGCATGCGAAGATAGACGTAGGGACCGTCCGCATGATTGTCCACGGTGAGGACTTCCTTGGGTTTGCCGCGCAGGTGGAGATCTGCCGTGCGGTCGATGATCAAGTCCACGACGCGGCGCGTCTCATCATGGGACAAGTCATCGTGCATGAGTTTGGAACCTCGTCCCGCATAGACCAAATGGTAGAAGCACACCCTAGGGATGTCCCGCGACTCCAGAAAATCGAAAATGGCAGGAATCTCCGCGGCATTTCGGCGGTTCATGGTGAAACGCAGTCCAACCTTGATCCCCGCATCCTGACACGCCGAAATCCCTTCCAAAGCCTTTTGGAACGCTCCCTTAACCCCCCGAAATCGGTCATTGACTTCTTCCATGCCGTCTAAGCTGATGCCAACATAAGAGAGTCCGATCTGTTTCAATTCACGGGCGACCGATGGGGTGATGAGGGTTCCGTTGGTGGAAATGACAGCGCGCATGCCTTTTTCCACGGCATAGGCGGCCAGCTCCACAAGATCCGGCCTCATGAGCGGCTCCCCGCCGGAGAAGAGAACCACAGGGCAGCCGAAGGCCGCGAGGTCATCCAGCAGGAGCTTGCCTTCCGCGGTCGTCAGTTCGTCTGGAAAGGCGTGGTCAAGAGCTTGGGCGTAGCAATGAATGCACTTGAGATTGCATCGGCGCGTTATGTTCCAGACCACCACAGGTTTCTTATCCTGAGAGAACTGCAAAAGATGGGATGGAAGCTCCGTGCTGCGGCGGCCATACCGAAGAGCGTCGGAAGGCTCGACGGTGCCGCAGTAGAGCTTGGAAATGCCGATCATGAGGGTGTTCCTTTCTTCGAAGAACCGCTGTCCCCTGGCAAGGGATGTTTTCGGTAGGTCTCCCGGATGAGTTCATCGAGATAGTCTTCAGGGTTTTCTACGGCCTCTTTGGGCAGAATGAATTGGATCTGCCCGCTCCTTTCCGCGACGAGGCGAAACGCATAGTCGTAGTCCCGAGATATTTCCCGGCAAACGGCCGTGGCTGTCTTGTTTTCCGCTAATGCTCTCAGCATGATGGCCGTGATGGCGGAGTCGTCAAAGTGAATCTTGAAGCCTTGTTTATCATGGAATTCGTCTTCAAAGACCTTGATTTGATTGTACAGGGTGATCATCACATCAAAGAGTCCTTCGATGGGCTCACCCGTTTTCACGTGCTGTTCCACCAAGAGTTCGAGGCGTCCGGGAGTGAAGACAAACGGATAATTGTGGACATAGTGTTTTTTCTTCTTGAGCACCTGTTGGCGGACGCTTTCTTTTTCCTCATGAACGATCCGCTCATACAGGGTTTTCCTCTCCGGCGACTCGGGATCCTTGAGAATGGCTTCCAGGGTCTCCTGAGGGTGTAACACAAGGTCCTTGGTCACCACGAGATGACGGATGGACGTGGATGGGAGCCGTTTTTCAAAACCCAGTAACACTCGTTCAATGACACTCACCAGCCCCCGCGCTCCAGTCTTTTCTTGATAGGCCATTTCCGCAAGGGTCCACAGGGCGTCGTCTTGGAACTTGAGGTCGATGCCGTAGCAGCGGAAATCGTCCTTTTTGCCTTGGATGACCGGACTGTTGGGATTCTTAAGAATCTGGTAAAGGTCTTCCACCTCCAAAGGTTCCAGGACGGCGATGACGGGAAGGCGTCCCACAAATTCGCTTTCAAAGCCGAACTGGATGAGATCCTCGGCCTTGACGTGCTGAAGAAACTTGTAATCGTCGGATCGGCTGTGGACGGCCGCTTTGAATCCGACGCCCTGTTGTTGAATGCGTTTTTTGACGATGTCGGCCAGGCCGTTGAAAGCGCCGCTCACGATAAACAGGATGTTTTTCGTGTTGATCGTTTGTTTTTCCCGCTTGCCCGTCCGGCGGTACTGTTCGATGGCTTGGAGCTGGGAGATGGGATCGTGCGGCACACGGAGATCCACATCCGTTTCTTCCATGGGTTTCAAGAGAGCGCGTTGCACCCCAGTTCGGGAGACGTCCGGTCCGATGAGGTGAGACGAGGAAGCGATCTTGTCGATTTCATCAATGTAGATGATTCCGTATTGGGCCAGTTCCACATCGTCGTCTGCGGCGCGCACCAGGTCCCGAACCAGATCTTCCACGTCTCCGCCCACATAACCTGTTTCACTGAACTTGGTGGCATCCCCTTTGACGAACGGCACACCGATTTTTTGGGCGATAAGCTTAATGAGATAAGTCTTGCCGACCCCCGTCGGTCCCATGAGAATAATGTTGTTCTTGATGCGCCCGACGGGATCCGTTTTCCGATGACCTTTTTCCAATTGCCACTTGATTCGGTTATAGTGCGTGCAGATTTTAGTGGCCAGAATGGCTTTGGCCTGGTTTTGTTTGACCACGTACTGGTCGAGGTAAGCTTCCAATTCTTCAGGTTTCAGGTCAAACTGAATCTTACGCACGCTTTCCGAGGCTGGTTTTTTGGATTCGGCGCTTTTGGGCTGGGTGACCATCATAGGGGAAATGACCCTCACGGGACGTCCGTACTTCTTGGTCAGGAACTCGCTCAGTTCTTTTTCCAGCTCTTCTTGATCCGGAAAATTTTGGCATTGATCGCTCATGGGCCACCTGGCTGTTCTTTGTCGGTCTTGAATAGCTGATCTCTTTGATCTGCCCTTTGACTATAAGGCGCTCGTGTGGCTTTTTCAAGAAACAGGCGGATCTCGATGCGGTTGGTGAAAAATCGTTTGGGATGCTGGAAAAGGGTTGAGAAGTCCCAGGGGCTTGCGGCCGGATGGATTGGAACCCGATCCGAAACACGACCTATACAGGAGATGTCCCTTTGGCTCCCAGTCATTCACGGGAAAGGATGCCCTCGTGGGTTTGCAGGAACCGGTGGACATCCGGGCATCCCATAAACTGGCCGGTCGGCTTAGAGTAAAGTTTTAAAAGTCTTTAAGGTCAGGTTTTAGAGTGCCGAATATTAAGATGATTGAAGGCATCCTCATCTGTCCGACGTAGACCCCCGGATGGCGCATTGTGTTGCTTCTTAGAGGTGGCACATGCAGTAGGGGCGTCTTGGTAACGGAGGAAGGAAGAATGGCGAATACAGATCATTTGTTGAATGAGCTGCAAGATTTGCAGGAAACATTGGAGCTGAGCGGCGTTTTCGGGGACCAAGCCGTGGTTCGAAAAACATTCCGGGTGCCGGTGAACGAGCAGACACCGGTCTCCTTGTCCATCAGCGGCGTAGCCTACCGGGTGGCCAACATTAGTGAAGGCGGTGTGGGCTTTTTGGCAGAACAAGGCGACCTGGCGGAGGTCGGCCAACGTATGGAGTCGGTGGAGCTCCGATGCGAAGGCCGCGAAATGCAGGCGCAGGGAACGGTTCGCCACGTGACGCCGCTGGAAGACAAGATGTTTCTCTACGGTCTTTCTCTGGATCTGCACAATGATGAGGATCGAGCCTTCATGGTGAGCTTTGTGCAAAAAGCCCGACAGCGGTTTTTCGCACAGGACTAGTGTGCGGGAACGAAGGCGCACAGACAGCCGCACACTGCGGATTTCTCGCAAGGATGCCGAGTCATGGGCGAACCGTTCTGGGGTTTGGAAGATCTGGTTTATCGAGGAGGATTTCCGGTGGCGCCGTCTCGCAAGGAAGAACCGATGGACATAATGGGAGCCCTGCTTAATGGGGAAGCGCCTCAAATCACGACCGAAGAAAACGATATCATCGAGCGGCTGGCCTTTTACTTGAGACGGCTGGAACACCGCAACGCCTCCGGTGAGGAGAAAGACTCCATAAAACCTTTGTCCCGGCCTGTGGACGCTCGGCCCAAGAAGAAAGTGACCTATTATTTGACAAAACTGATCATCCAGAGCTTGGAAAAGGCGCAAGAGAGGCTCATGGCGATCCAAGCTGAGGGGTCCAAGTCCAAAATTTCCAAATCTGTCATTGTGGAAACGGCTCTGAGGACGGCGTTTCAAGATTTGAACGCCAATGGTCCCCAAAGCCGATTGTTTCAAATGCTCCAGGACGTGTGCCGGAGAGCCGAAGAATCGAGGCATAGCGCCGTGACGAGATCGGGAGAAGATGTCACATGATTATCATTTGCCCCAGCTGCAAAAGGCAGCACAAAGTGGATGAAACTCGCCTTTCTGATAAAGTGAAGGCGGCAAAGTGCGTTTTTTGCGGACATAAGTTTCCCATCCCAAAGCCGAACACCTCAGAGCCGGAGGCGCAGGCTTCCACGGAGCCCGCGCCCTCCTCCGAAGGGACGGCCTTGTCTATGCGCCGCATTGCAGTGTCTTTGAGCAAAGGAGGGGTGGGAAAAACCACCACGGCGGTGAACCTGGCAGCCGGGTTGGCTCTGGCGGGCTTCAATGTGCTCCTGGTGGACACGGACACGCAAGGGCAGGCGTCCTACATGTTGGGCGTCAAGCCTAAAGCGGGCTTGACGGAACTTATGACCGGTGAAGTTCCGCATGAAGAGTGTCTCGTAAAAGCTCGAGAACGTTTGTTTCTCCTATCGGGGGGCCGTTCGTTGGCTGGGGTGAAGCGCCTGATCGCTCGCAAGGATTTTCGAGGGGAGATGACCCTGAGCGAAGCCATGGCTCCGTTTGACGGTCGATTTGAATACGTCATCGTCGATACTTCCCCGGGTTGGGATGTGCTGACCATCAACGTTCTATTTTATGTCCAAGAGGTCCTCATTCCCGTGAGTCTCGAGGTCATGGCCATTCAGGGGCTTCTGGAATTCAGCCGGAGTTTGGCCTCCGTCCAGACCTACCATAAGGACCTCGCGGTGAAGTTCGTGGTGCCCACTTTTATGGACAAACGGGTCAAACAATCGGAAGAAATTTTGAACCAGCTCAGTGCCTATTACAACAGCCGGCTGTGTGCCCCGATTCGATACAATGTGCGCCTGTCCGAAGCGCCGGGGTACGGTAAGACCATCTATGAGTATGCTCCGGGATCGCCGGGAGCCAGAGACTATCGAGACCTCGTGCGGCGTGTCGCCGGAAACGATACGCTGTTGAGCTGAGCCGGTGTGCGCCGAGTCGCTTGCGGTGATGCGCCGGCTCAGCGCTCTGGCGGAAGTCTGCTGTGTTCCGCAGGGGCGACGCCGTGAAATGACCGGCCGCCAAAGATTCCCCACAGGGCACCCGTGAATTCGAGCCCCATCGCGGCATGCATGCTGCGCTCCTCCCCATCACTCTTAAGGAATCCGCTTCAAATCATGGAATGTTTCGGGCGTCCACCGTTGCGAACCTCGGGCGCCTGTGCTACAAGGCAAGCGCTTTTGTCCGTTTGCTCATGATCCCGGCTCGGGCCGGAAAGACCCATGATGAGGAAGCCAGTGATGGAAAGCCGATACAATCCCAAGACTATTGAAAAAAAATGGCAGGACTATTGGGAGCGGGAGCAGCTCTTTAAGGCCACGGAGGATCCCGGAAAGAAAAAATTCTATCTCTTGGAAATGTTTCCGTACCCTTCGGGGCGCATCCACATGGGCCATGTGCGCAACTATTCCATCGGGGATGTGGTGGCCAGGTTTTTGTCCATGCGTGGCTACAACGTCCTCCATCCGATGGGGTGGGATGCCTTCGGGATGCCTGCCGAAAACGCGGCCATCAAAGCCAAGACGCATCCGGCCAAGTGGACCTATGAGAATATCGAGTATATGCGAAGCCAGCTGAAGCAGCTGGGCTTTTCGTACGATTGGACCAGGGAATTCGCCACCTGCGATCCGTCGTATTATCGGTGGGAACAACTTTTTTTCATCAAAATGTTCGAACGGGGTTTGGCTTATAAGAAAAAGTCCTACGTCAACTGGTGCAACACTTGCCAAACCGTTTTGGCCAATGAACAGGTGGAAGACGGGGCGTGCTGGCGCTGTGATCAGCCCGTGATCCAGAAGGAAATGGAGCAGTGGTTTTTCAAGATCACGGACTATGTGGAGGAGCTTCTGGAATGGTTGGATAAACTTCCCGGGTGGCCGGAACGCGTCCTCACCATGCAGCGCAATTGGATCGGCAAGAGTTTCGGGAGCACCATAAGGTTTCCGTTGGCTTCAGGTCAAGGTTTCATCGAGGTTTTTACCACGCGCGCCGACACACTCTTCGGAGCGACCTTCATGAGCCTGGCCCCGGAACATCCTCTGGTCCCCGAGCTGTGTCGTGGATCGGAATATGAAGACGCCGTCCTTGCCTTTGCGGAGAGGGCGAAGCAGGCCAAACGGGCTGAACGTGTCGCCGACCTGCTGGAAAAGGAAGGCATCTTTACCGGGAGTTACTGCATCAATCCCATGACTCAGGAGCGGATGCCCATCTATGTGGCCAATTTCGTGGTCATGGAATACGGCACGGGGGCTGTGATGGCCGTCCCGGCCCATGACCAAAGGGACTTCGAATTTGCCCGGAAGTACAACCTTCCCCTTAAGGTGGTCATCAGGCCCAGCGATGCCGCGACCGCGCCGGATCCCAACGAGCTGTCCCATGCTTTCGAGGAAGACGGCGTCCTTGTGAACTCAGGGGCCTATACCGGCATGAGCTCAGCGGAAGCCCGCGAGGCCATCACGCGGGATTTGGAGGCCGCGGGGCAAGGCGGTCTGACGGTCCAGTATCGACTTCGGGACTGGGGTATTTCCCGCCAACGCTACTGGGGGGCGCCCATTCCCATCGTTTATTGCGATCGTTGTGGGACGGTTCCCGTCAAGGAAGAGGACCTTCCCGTCATTTTGCCTCTGGAATTGGAAATGCCGGAAAACGGGGCATCGCCACTCCCCTTGAGCGAATCCTTCGTGAAGACTTCGTGCCCTCGTTGTGGAGGCCCGGGGCGCCGGGAAACGGACACCATGGACACCTTTGTGGAGTCGTCCTGGTATTTCGCTCGGTTTGCCTGTGCCGATTACGACCAAGGGCCATTGGACGGCCGCCGAGTCCATTATTGGATGCCTGTGGATCAATACATCGGCGGGATTGAACACGCCGTGCTCCATTTGCTTTATTCGCGGTTCTTCACCAAAGTGCTTCGGGATATGGGGTATCTGCAGGTGGATGAACCCTTCACCAACCTGCTCACCCAGGGGATGGTCATTAAAGACGGCGCCAAGATGAGCAAATCCAAGGGCAATGTCGTGGACCCCGACGACATGATCCGGACCTACGGCGCAGATACGGTGCGTTTGTTCTGCCTCTTTGCGGCACCACCGGAAAAGGAGCTGGAGTGGAGCGATCAAGGCGTGGAGGGGGCATACCGTTTTCTGGGACGCGTGTGGAGGCTCGTGGCAGAAAATCAGGAAAGACTCAAGAGCGTGCGGCCTTACGACGGCTCGACTCCCTTGCCTCAAGGACTCCAAAGCCTCCATCGTAAAACCCACCTGACCATTAAAAAGGTCACCGAAGACATCGAGCAGCGGTTCCATTTCAACACGGCGATTGCCGCCGTTATGGAGCTGGTGAACGAAATTTACGGCGTCATCGACAAAGCCAAGGAAGACAATACCAGTTGGCCGGTGATCCGGGAGGCGGTGGAAGCGGTCATCCTGATGCTTTCACCCATGGCTCCGCACATCGCCGAAGAATTGTGGGGCGAATTGGGGTTGCCGGCCAGCGTGGCGAAAATGCCGTGGCCGGCCTACCGGGAAGAAGCGCTCGTGGCCGACACCGTTTTGGTGGTGGTTCAGGTGAACGGCAAACTGCGCAGTCGTCTCACGGTGCCGGCGGACATTACCGAGGAGGCTTTGAAGGAAGCCGCCCTGGCGGATCCCAAGATTCAAAGTTTTCTGGCGGGCAAGCCCGTGCGTAACGTCGTTGTGGTGCCGAAAAAACTCGTGAACATCGTGATCTAGAACTACATCCCACAGGGAGGAGCTCGTGGGCTGGAGTCGAGGGAGCGTTCTTGGGCTGAGTCTCCTCCTGTGCTGTTTTTCCTGTGGCTATCGGTTTGCCGGGGACGGCGCGGGCGTGGACCCGAGAATTCGGACTGTGGCCATTCCCGTTTTCGAAAACCTGACGGCAGAGCCCGGGATTGAAGCGGTTTTCACGGGGGCTTTGCGTCAAGAGTTCCTGATGAAGAGCCGTCTTCAGGTGGTTCCGGAACCTCAGGCTGACGCTGTGTTCATCGGGCAGATCCGGCGCCTGACCACCACCGATGTCGCCCATCGCAAGGCTCAGGAGACCGCCCTGACGCGGCTGACCGTCACCTTGGACGTCCGGTGCGTGGATCGGGCTACGGGGACCATCCTCTGGCAGGACCGCTCGCTCACTTTCTTCGAGGATTATCGTCAGAATCCCGATGCCATGATGGCTTTCGAAAGCCGCCAGGAAGCCCTGAGAAGGGCGGCGCGTGAGACGGCCGCCCGAATTTTCGACCGGTTTATGAGCCGGTTCTGACACATCATGGACAGTCGTCTCTTCCTCAAACGCCTGCACGAAATCCCCTTCAAGAATCTCTATCTTTTCCGAGGTGATGAAAACCGCCTCATGGACAAAGCCTGGGCGGAATTGGTTCAGGCGCTGACGGCTGTGGAAAGTCGGCCGGTTTCCGGCGAAACCTTGGAAGCTAAGGACGTCTCGATTCAGGAGGTGATCGGCAGGGTTCGCACCATTCCCATGTTTGCTCCTCGCCGCGTGCTCAGAGTTCGCGATGTGGACCAGTGGTCCAAGGAGCAGCGAGAGGTGTTGGAGGGCTATTTGGCCCAGCCCTGTGCCAAGAGTCATGTGGTTTTCACCGTAGGTGCCAAGAAGAGCTGGAAAGGGCTTGAAAAGGCTGTGGAAAAACATGGCCTCATTGTGGACTTTCAGGCGGTTCCCGAAGCTCAGCTCCCCGCATGGGTTCGTGAAAAAGCTGCAGCGCTCGGAAAAACCATGACCTCCGCTGGAGCCGCTGCGCTGGTGAATGCGGTGGGAACAGACCTTGAGGCTCTAGAAAGCGAAATAGAAAAGCTGTGCCTCTATGTGGGGGAAGCCTCGGCAATCACCGAACATGACGTGGAAGCCGCATCCAGCCGCATTCGTCCGGAGCACGTGTTCAAGCTCATGGACCATGTGGCTGAAGGCCGTGCGGACCTCGCCTTAGAGGCGCTGCGGTATCTTGTGCTCAAAGGAGACTCCCCTTTGGGACTCCTGGCTCTCCTCTCGCGTCACCTGCGCTTGTTGTGGCAAGTGAAGGATGGCCTTTCAAGGGGATGGAACACGGTGACCATCGCCCAAAAGCTCCATCTTTCTTCTTACGTTGTGGAAAAAATGGCTCGTCACGCCGTGCACTTTTCAGAAGACGCCCTCATGGGGCTCCACGCAAGCCTCGTGGCCATGGACCTGTCCCTAAAAACCACCGGCATGGCTTCGGAAAGAGTTTTGGAGACGCTCACCTACAAGATGTGCTTTCTCAGGAGATGACAAAAGGCGGCCCATCTTTTGAGGCCGCCTCACAGGTGCTGTCGGGGGAGTCGTGGGACGTCGAAAAGCGGGTGCCGCGGAATGACGAAAATGCCCGCACGCAAGCATCACGCGCTTTGTGCAGCCATTAACCCGTTGACTCTTTTGGTCAGCCTGGAGATCTTCCGCGACGCTGTATTACGATGGATAGTGCCCTTAGCGGCGGTTTTCGCAATGATGGACGTGGCTTCCCGGAGGCGCTCGACGGCCACGTCCACTGAGTTGTTGCGGATGGCCTCTTCCAACTTCCGAATGGCTGTCTTCATGCGGCTCTTGCGCGCACGATTGCGCATGCGTCGTGCCTCACTCTGTTTGGCTCGCTTGATGGCTGACTTGTGATTGGCCAAGACCTTTACCTCCTTTGGTTGTTTACCGTCATGATGCCCGGAAAATGCTCAAAGTTGCTCAAAAGGCTTTGCTTCTATCTTTTGATTTTCTCGCTGTCAAGATGCTTCCTGCATAGAATGTCGTGCGGTTCCGTCGCACGGCGCTGTTAAAGGCGCACTTCAACGATTTCCAACTGTCGGATCCCTTTCGGCGTGCGCACCGACACCGTTTCACCCTCTTCCTTGCCGATCAATGCCTTGCCCAGCGGCGACGTCACAGAAAGCGTTCCAGATTGGATGTCGGCCTCATAAGGACCGACCAGTCTGTAGGTATGCTCTTCGCCGCTGTCCAGATCTTCCAACACCACGGTCAAGCCAAACATGGCTTTGTCACCGTTGGAGCCATTGGTTTCCACGATTTCGCAGTGCGCCAGTTTTTCTTGAAGATCAGCAATGCGCCCCTCGATGAGGGCCTGCTTTTCCTTGGCTGCCTCGTATTCGGCGTTTTCCGAAAGATCGCCGTGTCCGCGGGCTTCTTCAATGGCCTTGATCACTTTGGGCCGTTCTTCCTTCTGCAGTCGCTGCAGTTCCTGACGGAGTTTTTCGTAACCTTCTTTGGTGATGGGAACCCTTTCCATGTCCTGCCTCCAGGTCCAATGAAGTCACCGTCGGAACCGTGCAGGAAAAGGTCGACACAACCCGACACTTTCCCGTACCGTAAGCCCCCGCATATCGTCATGGGGTGGCGGAAGGCGGCCGTTGCTGAACATCGGGATGGCGAAAGCATTGTGCACGGCTCCGTGGTGTCGATTCCTTTATAGAGATTACATCGGAGTGTCAAGAATCCTTTGATGTCTCGAGAGGATTTGATTTTTTTGCTCTCCTTTAGGGGCGAAACATGGTAATTTTTCACGAAAACATCTCGTAGGGTCTTTGGACACGCATTGAGGATGCGCACATGGCCTTTTCGAGGAAAGATCTTCTTGGCATGAGGGATTTGGAGCGACATGAAATCGAAACCATTTTGGACACCGCCGAATCCCTGAAGGAAATCAATCGTCGATCCATTAAAAAGGTTCCCACCCTTCGAGGGAAGACCGTCGTTCATCTTTTTTACGAACCCAGCACTCGGACGCGCACCTCGTTCGACATTGCTGCGAAGCGGCTCAGTGCGGATACCTACAGTATCGCCACAACCACCAGTTCTCTGGTCAAAGGCGAGACTTTCCTGGACACGATAAAGAATTTGGAGGCCATGCGCCCGGATGTATTCATCATTCGGCATTCGGCCTCGGGGACCCCGCACCGCATCGCGCAGCGCACCACGGCTTCGGTGATCAACGCCGGGGACGGGATGCATGAACACCCCTCCCAAGCGCTCTTGGACATGTTGACCATCCGGGACCATAAGGGGCGCCTCGAAGGTTTGACGGTGTTGATCGTCGGGGACATCGCCCACAGTCGGGTGGCCCGATCCAACATTTGGGGGCTGACCAAGATGGGGGCGCGGGTCATTGTCTGTGGCCCCCCGACGCTCTTGCCGTCCCACATTGATGAGCTTCCCGTGACGGTCTCACCGCGCCTCGAACCGGTGATTGGATTGGCGGACGTCATCATGGTCCTCCGGCTTCAGAGGGAGAGGCAAGGGCAAGGTTTGTTGCCGTCGCTGCGCGAATACGCGACTTATTACGGCCTCGATCGAAAGAAATTGGCCGTGGCCAAGCCCGATGTTCTGATCATGCATCCCGGTCCCATGAATCGCGGCGTGGAGATCAGCCCTGAGGTGGCGGATGGTCCTCATTCTGTCATTCTTGATCAGGTGACCAACGGGGTGGCCGTGCGCATGGCGTTGCTCTATTTACTGGTCCAAAGAGATGAATCGGCCGATTGAAGGGAGCGGATGCCCGATGACGGTAGGGGAAAAAGCTCGGGAGCTGATTCTTCGCGGGGGTCGCATCTTGGATCCCGAACAGCGCATCGACAGGGTCGGAGACCTGGTCATCCGGGACGGCTGCATTCATGCCTTGGAGTGGGTGCCACGCCCGGTGACGCCGTCCGAGGACATCCGCGTGATCGACGTGACCGGCAAATGGGTGGTCCCGGCCTGGGTGGACATGCACGTGCATTTGCGGGAACCCGGTGAAGAATACAAAGAGACGATCGCCACGGGAACGGCCGCTGCCGTGGCGGGTGGTTTCGGGGCAGTCGCCTGTATGCCCAATACGAAACCTGTCAACGACAACGCGGCGGTGACCGGATTTATTCGGCGCCGAGCTCAAGAAGAAGGATCATGCCGAGTTTATCCTGTGGCGGCTATCAGTAAGGGGCTGAAGGGAGAGGAGCTTTCCGAGTTCGGAGAGCTTCGTGAGGCCGGCGCCGTAGCGGTGTCCGACGACGGTCGACCCGTCATGAATGCCGCTCTGATGCGGCGCGCCTTGGAATACGCCAAGGCCTTTGACCTTTTGGTCATCAGCCACGCCGAAGACGAAGCCTTATCCCGAGGCGGCCACATGCACGAAGGGATCGTGTCCACGACGTTGGGACTCCAAGGGATACCCGCCGCCGCGGAAGCGGTCATGATCGCCCGGGATGTGCTTCTGGCCGAACTCACCGGCGGCCGCCTCCATATCGCCCATGTGAGCACCGAGGCGTCGGTCTGGATCCTTCGTGAGGCGAAGCGGCGGGGCATCAGAGTGACCTGTGAAACAGCCCCTCATTACTTCACTCTGTCCGAAGAATACGTGGACGGTTTCGATACCGTCTATAAAGTCAATCCTCCCCTGCGGTCCCGACGGGATGTGGAAGCCATCAAGGAAGGTTTGGCGGATGGGACCATTGATGCCATTGCCACGGACCATGCCCCGCACAGTGTCTTAGAAAAAGACACAGAATTTCAAGATGCCGCCAACGGCATGATCGGCCTCGAATCAGCTCTCCCCTTGGTCCTCCGATTGATTGAGGAAGGAGTGGGGGAACCCTTGGATGTTTTGGCTCGTGTCACGTGTAATCCATCGAAGATATTAGGTATTCCCATGGGAAGCCTTCGGGAGGGGGGGCCCGCCCACGTGACGGTGATCGACCCGGATGCGGAATACATCATTGACCCCGAAAGCTTTCAATCCAAAGGGCGCAATTGCCCTTTCCGGGGATGGGCCGTGAAGGGACGCACGGTCTTGACCGTGGTCGATGGCATCGTGCGTTACTCTTTAAGCTAGGGGAGCACACAGCCGCATGCCACACCATGCCAACGGTCGTCGGATCCTTGTCGTGGACGATGAAAGAAGCATGCGGGAGTTCCTTGAGATCATGCTTCAAAAGGACGGCTACATCGTCCGTTGCGCGGCCAGCGGGCTGGAGGCTCTGGAAATCCTCAAGCAGCAGCAGTTCGACCTCGTCATCACCGACATCCGCATGAAACCTGTGGACGGATTGGAAGTCCTGCGGCAGTGCAAGCATCTTTCCCCTTCGACCGTGGTCATTATGATTTCGGCATACGCCAGCACGGAAACGGCGGTCGCCGCCATGCGTGAGGGGGCTTATGACTACCTGCCCAAACCGTTCAAAATCGACGAGATGCGCCGGGTCATCCAAAGCGCCCTCAAAACCCAAGGTCGGGAAGTCACGCTTCAGGCCCGTCAAGGTCCCTTATATTTCGGGTGCATGATCGGGGAAAGCCCGGCCATGAAAAAAATCTATGAGCTGATCGAGAGGGTGTCGGCGACCACCAGTAACGTCCTGATTACGGGGGAAAGCGGCACAGGAAAAGAACTGGTGGCCAAGGCCATTCATCGTCGTAGTCCGCGGGCAGACAAGCCTTTCGTGGCCGTCAACTGCGCCGGCGTGCCGGAGTCCCTGATCGAGAGTGAGCTTTTCGGGTATCGAAAGGGCGCCTTCACAGGGGCGGCCTCGGATCGCAAAGGGCTGGTGGAAGCCGCCCAGGGCGGGACCCTGTTTTTGGACGAGATCGGGGAATTGTCTTCGAGCCTGCAGGTCAAATTATTGCGGGTCGTCCAAGAGAAAACCATCCGCATGGTCGGCGACACTAACGATATCCCTGTGGATGTGCGCATCATCTCCGCGACGAACCGAGACCTGGAACAAATGGTCCTCGACCGGCAGTTTCGGGAAGATTTGTACTTTCGACTGAACGTGATCCAACTGCGGGTTCCTCCCCTCAGAGAACGGCGGGAGGACATTCCGCTGCTTGCCGACTATTTTCTCGCCAAGTTCTCCAAAGCCTTCGGTAAAGATATCCAAAAGATTTCCGCCTATGCCTTGGACATTTTGAAAAATTACGATTTCCCAGGAAACGTCCGGGAACTGGAAAACATTATTGAGCGGGGCGTTGCTTTGGAATCGTCGAGCATCATATTGCCCGAAAGTTTGACCATCGCCACGTCCCGCAGGAGGCGTCGCGACGACCTTGAAAGCTTCCAGCCCGTGCTGCCTCCGGATGGCATGGATCTTTCCAAGTTTCTTGCGGATCTGGAAAAGACTCTGCTCCTTCAGGCTCTGGAGCGGTCCGGGGGATCCAAGCAAAGAGCCGCTCAGCTCTTGGGGTTGTCTTTCCGATCGTTTCGCTATCGACTGTTCAAACACGGCCTGACCACGGAAGACGACGACGAGGAATCCGGTTTGAAGCCTTCGCCTTCTCGAGGGTGAGGACACGCTTGGGCCGACATTTTCGAGGGTCCCGGAAAAGACCTTCCACCTGGCCCCTTACCAACGAAAAGACAGTAAAACGGCGTAGGTCCATCCGGACACCAAAGTCAAAAGTGAAGTGGCCGCCGCAGCCAACTCCGTGTCCCCGCCCAGTTCCGAGGCCATGATATAGGTGATGGTCGCCGGCGGAGCCGCTGTGAGAATGAGCACCGGCGTGTGAAACGATGGAGGAACGCGCAACCAACGCATCAGGCCATAGACGATGATCGGAAACAGGATCAGTTTCAGTCCCCCGATGGTGCCCATGGCCGGAATAAGCTTTCGGAACGCCCCGAACGACAGCGATGTGCCGATGAGGAGTAGTGCCAACGGAAGCGCCATGCCCGAAAGGATTTTCAGGGATTGAGAAAACGCCGGATGCAAGGGGACGGAAAGATAGGAAAAACCGGTTCCGGCCGTTACCGAAACGATAATGGGATTGGTGGCGACGCGTTTAAGGGTTTCCCAAGGGTCGAAACGGCCGTGCACGGAGGTGTCCAGCTCTTTTGGCTTGTAGTAAGCAAAGACACAAACGGCGAGCAGGTTTTGGGCCACAATCAAAAAGCTGCTCAGGAGGGCCGTCTGGGCGAAAAATTTTTCCCCAAGGGCGTAGAAGGCGATGGCATAGGCCATGTAACCCAAGTTGCCATGAAAAGCGCTATGCACAAAAGTCGTCTTAAAAGCTTTCGGTTTAGAGCTGAAATGGGCAATGACAAGGGCGAAGACGGTCACGACGGCGAGACCGGTCAGCATGGCCAGGACAGCGCCCGCGTGAAAGTTTTCCGAAAACGAGGATCGGGCCACTTCGTGAAACAACATGGCAGGGACGGCCACATAATAGACCAGCCGGTTGGCTGAGGTGATGAAGGGTTTCCCGACAAATCCTCGGTGCATCAGCACATACCCGAGACCGATGATGGAAAAGACAGGAAGAATGTGGGTGACAAAAACGTTCAACATCCGCCGCCTCCGCCGTGCGAGAATGGATCTGGGCACATGAACTGAAAAGGCTTGACCTTGGCAAGCCTCGGCTTTAATAGACTCGGGACCCTTACGGGGTAAAGTCCAGAATGCAAGGGGAGAACGGCGATGCCCAAAGACATTGATAAAGACGAATTGATGGAAGATTACGAAGACGACAGTCTCGATTTTGAAACCGGTGGCGACCTGGATTTTGAGGACGAGGAGGAAGGGATCCTCATTGAAGACGAGGACGACATCGTCCCGTCCGTGCTTCTTAAAGGAAGTTCCAAGCCCAAGACGGAGGAAGATTGGCGCGCCCGTCTTCTGGAAGCCAGCCGGGAAGGGGTTCCGGAGTACAGCATGTCAGACAGTTACAAAGAAGGGGATCTCATCTGGCATCCGGTATTCGGATTGGGAGTCGTGAGCCATGTGATCACGCAGCGAAAAATGGAAGTGGTTTACGAGGACAGCAAGAAACTCATGGCCATGAACGTCATTCCGCCTGCGTCGGGGACCTCCCCTGGCGCCAAAGGCCCAAGCAGGGGCTCGGAGCCTTCTCCAGTGGCGTGAAAAGTCGCGGCGCTCCGGGGACCATCAGGAGCGCCGCGCCAGAGCTTCCTTGAGGGGCCCGAGGTTTTCCGAAAGGAAGCGGTGGATTTTGCCCGATCCCGCCACAATGTGCCCATTGGACAAGTAGTTTTCCGTTCCCCAAAAGTCGGTGACGATCCCACCCACCTCTTGAATCAGCAGCGCTCCGGCGGCGATGTCCCAGGGTTTCAAGCCGGCTTCCCAAAAACCCTGGACCCGACCGGCCGCCAGATAAGCGAGATCCAAGGCCGCGGAACCGGCTCGGCGAATCCCGGTGACCTTGGCAAAAACCGCTTTAAAAACCGCAAGGTACGGATCCAGCACGTCTTTCGATCGGAAAGGGAACCCGGTGGCCACGAGGGATTCTTCAGGAGCCGTGTTCCGCAAAGGACGTAAAGGCTGGCCATTGCACCAGGCTCCTTGACCTCGTCGGGCTTCAAAGAGCTCACGGCGCAACGGGTCAAACACCCATCCCATGACAACGACGTCTCGCACCGCCAAGGCGATGGAGACCGCCACCATGGGAAAACCATGGATGAAGTTCGTGGTGCCGTCCAGAGGATCCACAATCCACACATGGGTCCGCGACCGGGTTTCCAGAGGCCGCTCCTCCGACATCAAGGTATGATCTGGAAAGGCTTTTCGAATCCGGTCCAAAATGAGATCTTCACAAAAACGGTCGATGTCCGTGACAAAATCGAAAGCGCCCTTGCTTTCGATGGTCAGAGGGCCGGTGGATTCAAATTTTTCCCGAATCAGAGCGCCTGCTTCGAAGATGGCCAATCGGGCTGTCGTCCGTGCCAGGTGAGCTTCCTGGGGCTCAAGGAACAAGTCTTTATGCGCCTTCGAATCATCTTTCACTGTTGCCGCCTCGATCTCATGTGCGTTAAGGTGCATCGTTCTCATCATGGGGAATTCCTTATCACTGAAGGGGAGCCCGATGAAAATAGATTTTCATGTGCACACGTTTCCCCCGGAGGTCGTTGCCTTCCGGGAACGGTTTTTTCACGGCGAGCCGGCGTTTCATAGCCTTTATGGGCATCCCAAGGCCCGCTTGGTGGACACGGATGGGGTCCTCCGGGCCATGGAAGAAAACGGCCTCGACCGCGCCGTGGTTTTTGGATTCCCATGGAAAGACAAGGACAAGGCCCGCCGTCACAACGACTACGTCCTCGAATCCGCCGCTCGACATCCAGATCGACTGATTGCTTTGGCATGTTTTGATCCTTTGGCGCCCTGGGCCATGGAGGAAGCCTTTCGATGCCTCGATCAAGGGGCCGCCGGCTTGGGGGAATTGGCGGTCTACGAGGGATGTGAGGAAAGCCGCGCATTGGACGCCTATGAATCGTTGATGGCCCTGTGTCGTGAAAGAAAAAAACTTACGCTCATTCATGCCAACGAGCCTTTAGGCCATGCATATCCCGGAAAAGCGCCCTTTGGGTTACGGTTCTATTACGAACTTGCGAAGAAAGGCGGTGATGTGCGCTTGATTTTGGCCCACTGGGGCGGGGGGCTTTTGTTCTATGAGCTGTTGAAAAAAGAAGTCCCTGAGATGCTCACCCATGTCTTTTACGATACCGCCGCATCACCTTTCCTTTACCGCCATGATATCTACCGGCGCGCCCTGGAGATTGTGGGCCGTGGCCGGATCTTGTTCGGAAGCGATTATCCTTTGTTGCCTCCGAGCCGCTATGAAAAAGAAATGGAAGCGGCGGGACTGAAAGAAGAAGAAAAATCCGAGATCATGGGCGGGAATGCCTCCCGACTCATTGCCGAGATCTGCGCCATTTCATGAAACAGGCGATGCACGCCCTTTACCGGAGCCCATTTCCCGGGGCAGAGGGGCGTTTCCGCGTCTTTCTCAGGACGGTTTAAACCCTCTCCCTCCTCCTCGAGAATCCGGCGGGTCGGTGTCGGCTGCGGAGATTTTCGTCTGATCGGCCTGGCCTCTTAGGACGCGTCAATGAGGCTTTCCTGGAGGAGTTCCAAATCCTCCACCTCTTCTTCCAGGTATGCCTTCAGTTTTTTCTTCAATCGGCTTTCGATCTGCCGGATCCGCTCCCGGCTGATGCCGAACTGGTCCCCGATTTCTTGAAGGGTCATGGGTTCGTCGGTAAGCAGCCGATGATCGAAGATCACGGCTTCCTTGTCCTTCAAACCCTGCCGGAATCGTTGGAGCTTTTCCTGGAGGATGGCCTTTGCTTCAGCATCGGCAAGCCTGTCGTCGACGGGGATTTCCCGGGCCGGCAAAAACGCTTTGTGCGTGTCTGTGGAGTCGTGATCGAGCGGCGCGTCCAGGGAGATTTCCCCGCTGGCCAGCCGCATGTCCATTTCCGTGACTTCCGATTCCTTAACGTCCAGCCTCTGGCTCAGGAGTTTGGGGCTGGCTTCGATGCCTTGGGCCTCCAGCCGTTCCTTTTCCTTGCGGAGGTTGAAGAAGAGCTTCCTTTGGGCTTGGGTCGTCCCGATTTTGACCAGCTTCCAGTTGTCCATGATGAACTTGATGATGTAGGCCTTGATCCAGAAAGAGGCATAGTAGGAGAATTTGTAGCCTCGATAGGGATCGAATTTTTTGACTGCCTGCATCAGGCCGATATTGCCTTCTTGGATGAGATCCATGAGGTTCTGCATCCAATGGCGCTGAAAATCCATGGCGATTTTCACCACGAGGCGCAGATTGGAGGTGACCAGCTTGTAAGCGGCTTCCACATCGCCTTTTTCCTTGTATCGAATGGCCAACTGGGTTTCCTCTTCACGACTCAGCAGGGGATACCTTTTGATTTCCTCGAGATAAGCCCGAAGAGGGTCGTAGACCTGCGGCCAGTCCTTGGTCGGGGTATCCAGTGCCAAGGATTCTTGATCGAGAAAATCATCGGTGTCAGCCCCTGGATCCTCGTCCAAGAGTCTTTCAGACACGAGTTCTTCCTCGAAAATCGGCTCTGTTGGGTGCTTTTTCTTGACCATCGCCTTTATCCGCCTCCATCCTGTGCCGGTTCGCAGTGCCACGTCTCAGGTTCGGGTGAACCCCGTGCCACCGCCGCCCGGAGATCGTTTAAAACATATTACCAGAATTGCTTCAAGACGCCACAAAAGCTTGCGTTTTCGGCGGCTCTTTTCTATAAGCCTGGCCTTGGACCGCATGGATACCCCAACCCGTGAAAGGAGCTCGAACCCTTGATCTCCAGGCTGGTGCCCCCGCATATCGCCGCCATTGACCCGTATCCCCCCGGAAAGCCCATTGAAGAACTGGAGCGAGAACTCGGCGTCACGAACTCCATTAAGTTGGCGAGCAACGAAAACCCTTTGGGTCCCTCTCCCAAGGCACTGGAGGCGATTCGAGAGAAGCTGGACGGCTTGCACCGTTATCCTGACGGCAGTGGGTACTATTTACGCCGAAGGATCGCCGAAAAGCTCAAAGTGCCCATGGATGCAGTGGTTATCGGCAATGGATCCAACGAAATCCTCGAACTGGTCATCCGAACGTTCGTGCGGCCAGGTGTGGAGGTGATCATTCCCAACCCCTCCTTTTTGGTTTATCAGTTGGCCGTGCAATCGGTGGGCGGCACCGTGGTGTTCGTACCGCTGAAGGACTACACCATCGACTTGGAGGGGATATTCCAGGCGGTCACAGAACGCACCCGCCTCATTTTCATCAACAATCCCAACAATCCCACGGGGACCGTCCTTTCTGAAAAGGCTTTCCGAGAATTCTTCAGGAAATTACCTCCGGATGTGGTGGTGGTGATCGACGAGGCTTACATCGAATTCGCCCCGGACGGGTCGACCTTCAGCGGATTGGACTTTACGAGCAGCCAGGGGCCGTGGGTCGTCACGGCTCGGACCTTTTCCAAAGCCTACGGTCTTGCAGGGCTCCGTGTGGGCTATGGCATTATGGACCCTCAGACGGCGGCGTTTCTCCATCGCGTTCGCCAACCGTTCAACGTGAGCACTTTGGCCCAGGCGGCAGCTCTCGCGGCATTGGACGACCATGAATTTCTGGAGAGAACCTTGCAATCGGTTCGCGAGGGCTTGGAGTTTCTTTACCGGGGCTTGGATGCCCTTGGGGTAGGCTACATTCCGACCCACACCAACTTCTTTCTTATCGGCGTTCCCGTTGATGCCAACAAGGTCTACGAGGCAATGCTTCACAAGGGTGTGATTATTCGAGCCATGAACGCCTACGGACTCGATCGCCATATACGGGTCAATGTGGGGCTGCCTGAGGAAAACGAGAGATTTCTCAGAACATTCGCCGAAGTCTTGGAACAGTTGGACCGATGATCATCGCTATTGACGGGCCGGCAGGTTCAGGAAAAAGCACCGTCAGCCGTCTTTTGGCCGAACGGCTTGGGGGCGTGTATTTGGATTCCGGGTCCATGTATCGGGCTGTCGCCTGGGCGCTTGGGCAATACCATTTGGTGGACGCGGAAGACACCGAGCTGGAACGCGTCCTGCCCACCTTGCCCCTCGAATTCGTCGTCCGGGATCGGGCTGTGCAAATCCTTTGGCGAGGGGTGCCTCTGGGCGTGGAAATCCGTACACCCGAAATAACCCGCATGGCTTCCGCGATTGCTCAGCGGGAGCCGGTGCGCCGTTTTCTTTTGAATCAACAAAGGCGTGTGGCGTGCGAAGGCACCGTGGTGGCCGAAGGACGGGATATGACCACGGTGGTCTTTCCGGAGGCTGACGTCAAAGTGTTTCTAACAGCCACACCTGAGGAGAGGGCCAGGCGCCGCGTGGCCCAATACCGCGAGCAGGGGGTCGAAGCCGATTTTGGAGACGTATTGGAAGGAATTGCAGCGAGAGACCATGCCGATACGAACCGCCCCATCGCCCCGCTGAAACCTGCCCATGGCGCTGTGCTTGTCGACACATCCCATCTTTCCATCGCCGAAGTGGTGCAGGTCCTGGTGAATCTTGTGGAGAACATCAACAAAAAAGAGACTTCCCTCGAAAGATCCCGTGCAGATTAGGATTGTCAAGGGTTTGGGTGTCTGCTACAGTGCGCACCCAGGATAAAAGGCGTAAGCCGAAATTCGGACAAGGGGGTAGTGAGTTCAATGATCACGAAAGACACCACGGAAAACTTAGAAATGCAGCATCAAGAATCACCAGGAGCCGTAGCGGAACGTGAACCCGACACCGACGACGTGGACGGGGACACCTTCGAGAAGCTCTATGCCCAGAGCTTCGGAAACATCCAGGAAGGTGAAGTGGTTCGGGGAAGGGTTGTGCAGATTTCAGACGATTATGTCATGGTCGATATCGGCTATAAGTCCGAAGGGGAAATTCCCATTGCCGAGTTTAAGGATGAGAAGGGCAATCTGGAAGTCTCCATCGGCGACGAGGTCGATGTGCTTTTGGAATATCATGACGACGATGAAGGAACCGTCTTTCTCTCTAAGGAAAAGGCGGAAAAGATAAAAGTTTGGGACGATATCAGCCGCATCTACAATGAAGATGGCGTCATTCAGGGTCGTGTGGTCTCCCGGGTCAAAGGTGGCCTGGCCGTGGATATCGGCATCCAAGCCTTTGTGCCCGGCTCGCAGGTAGATTTGCGGCCCGTGCGTAACCTGGACGCGCTCATCGGTAAGACGTTTGATTTCAAAATCCTCAAGTACAACAAGAAACGCCGAAACGTCGTCCTGTCGCGGCGTGTGCTTTTGGAAAAAGAGCGCGAACGGCAGAAAGGTCGGACCCTGTCCTTGCTGGAAGAAGGCAAGGTCATGGAAGGGGTGGTGAAGAACATCACAGATTACGGGGTCTTTGTGGATCTCGGCGGGATCGATGGTCTGCTCCACATCACCGACATGAGTTGGGGACGGGTGGGCCATCCTTCGGAACTCTGCCAGATTGGCGACACCATCAAGGTCAAGGTCCTCCATTTCGACCGGGAAAATGAACGCGTTTCCTTGGGCCTCAAGCAGCTCCAACCCGATCCGTGGACCAATGCCGCCCAAAAGTATCCCGTGGGCACCAAGATTCATGGGAAGGTCGTGAGTTTGACCGATTACGGGGCATTTGTGGAGATCGAGGAAGGCATCGAAGGATTGATCCACGTGTCGGAGATGTCTTGGACGCGCAAGATCCGCCATCCCTCCAAAATCCTCAGCGTAGGGGACAAGGTGGAAGCGGTGATCCTGAGCATCGATCCCGGTCGGAAGCGCATCTCCTTGGGGATGAAGCAACTGGAGCCGAATCCGTGGAGTGTGATTTCGGAAAAATATCCCGTTGGCACGATCATTTCCGGAAAAATCAAGAACATCACGGACTTTGGCATTTTTATCGGGATCGATGAGGGCATTGACGGGCTCGTGCACATCTCGGACCTGTCCTGGACCAAGAGGATTCGCCATCCTTCGGAAATCTACAAGAAGGGTCAGGAAGTCCAGGCCATCGTGCTCAACATCGATAAAGAGAACGAAAGGTTTTCCCTGGGCATCAAACAGCTGGAACCCGACCCGTGGGAAAGTGTGGCCCAGCGCTATCCTGTCGGCAGTGTCATCACGGGCCCGATAACCAATGTGACCGACTTCGGCCTGTTCGTGGAACTGGAAGAGGGCATTGAAGGCCTCGTCCACGTGTCGGAAATCGGCAAGGAAAAGGCCAAGGGTGCCCCTGATGAGTACAAAGTGGGGGATCAGGTTACCGCTAAAGTCATTAACATTTCTCCTAAAGACCGCAAGATCGGTTTGTCCATCAAAAAGGCCGATGAGCACGAAGAGCGGACGGACTATAAGGAGTACATGAACAGCCCTAAGGCGGCCACTACGAACCTTAGAGAGGTCTTGGAGGCGGCTCGCCAGAATGCGGAGAGCGCCCAGGAGGACTAGAGATCCCGGCGTTTTCCCGGGGATTGACGGACATGTTTTCATTTTGAGGATATGGAACACCCGGCTTTTGGGCACGCCGGGTGTTCGCTTTTAGGGGAAACCTCCATGGTCAAAAAGATTTTGAAAATCCTCGTGATGATCGCCTTTGTGGTCCTCGTTCCTTTCGTGGGACTCTACCTGTGGTTGGTCGCGCCGCAATTGGACTGGAAAAAGGAACCCAACCGCATCGGCGTGGTGGAGATCGAGGGGCTTTTGAGCGACGCTCGGCCGATTTTGGAATCTCTGAGCGACTTCCGCAAGGACCCTTACGTCAAGGCCGTGGTTCTGCGCGTGGAATCGCCCGGTGGGGGCGTCGGGGCAAGCCAGGAGGTTTATCGAGAAGTTCAGCGGACGGCCGCGGAAAAGCCTGTGGTGGCATCCTTTGGCGGGGTGGCGGCTTCCGGTGGATATTACGCCTCGGCGGCGGCTTCGTACATCTTCGCGAACCCGGGGACGCTCACGGGGAGCATCGGGGTGGTGGCCCATCTTCCCAATTTCCAAGGCCTGTTTGACAAGGTGGGGTATCGCACGGTGACGATCAAAAGCGGCCAGTTCAAGGATGTGGGGAACCCGGGGCGGGAAATGAACGAAGTCGAAAAGGCGTTGCTTCAGGAAACCATCGAGGGGATGCACGCCCAGTTTGTCAAGGACGTGGCGGCAGGGCGGCGGCTTACCGTAGAAGACGTTACGCCCATTGCGGATGGCCGGGTGCTCAGTGGGGAAAAGGCTTTGGAGTTCCGATTGGTGGACGCCTTGGGCAACTTTCAGGACGCCTTGGCTAAGGCCCGAGAATTGGGTGGCATTGCGGGGGAACCTCACGTGATCTATGCGGAGAAGGAACGCAAAAGCCTCCTGCGATTGATCCTGGGAGCCGCCGGAATCCGGGAGCTGGATCGATGGATGGACCCGGCCGTGAGCCCGGTGCGCTACGAACTTCTTCTGGGGCAGTAGTCCACTGAGAAGTCATCCACGCAGGCCCTTCTGGTTGGCGTGGCGGCGTGCCGTATGATTTTCCAGCCGGGCGCTTTCGTGCATGTCCCCATGGGCCGGCGGGAGCCGCCCACCGCGACGCGAACGGTGAAGGCGGCGTCCCTTCGGCCTGGATGGCATGGAACGAAGATGGTGTCGGCGAGCGTGTGCCTAAGGTGTCTGGAAAATTTCGACATTCCCGCTGCCCTGGCGGATGACCTCGGGAACGTCTTCGATAAGGGAGATCACACTGGACGGGCGTCCCGGGACGGGGCCGCCGTCCACGATAAGATCCAAGGAGTGGCCTAGGACGTCTCGGATTTCTTGAGGTGTTTCCAAAATCTGACCCGTCTCGGGATTTGTGGCCGTAGTGCTGATGACCGGGTGTCCCAGTTCCTTGACGATGGCGGTGCAAATGGGATGATCCGGCACGCGGATCCCCACAGCCTTTCTTTTGGTGAGCATGATGCGCGGCACAAGCCGGGAGCCCTCCAAGATGAAGGTATAGGGGCCGGGGAGCAGCCGCTTCATCGTTTTATAGGCGTAATTCGTCACTTGGGCATACTCGCTGATGCTTTTTAGATCACTACAGATGAAACTGAACGGCTGTTGGGGAGAACGGCGTTTCAGCTTATAGATTTTTTCGATGGACGGTTTGTTGAACAGGTCACATCCGATCCCGTAGTACGTATCCGTGGGATAGGCGATGACACCTCCTTTGGCTAGAATTTCGGCTACCTGTTTAATTTTTCGAGGCTCGGGATTACGGGGGTTGATTTCCAGGATCATAGGCGTTCCTCTCCTTCTCGCGGTGCAGTGCTCCGGAAGCCTGATGGTGGAAGTCGGTCGCCCGAACCGATTCCCCTTGTAAAGAAAGAAAACACAAAGGAAGAAAAAAAACAACGATGTCTCGTGAAACCGCAAAGCGCTATGGTCCCGAGGAACCTTGGGGTAGTTACGGCGCCGTGGACATCGGATCTCACACCATCCGAGTGCTCGTGGCGGATTGGGATTCCCAGGGGTTTGTGCGCCCCGTGCATCACGAACGGCACGTGATCCGGCTGGCTCAAGGGTTCGCTCGGCAGGGCGTGCTGACGGACGAGGCCATGGATCGCGCTTTGCGGGTCATGACGGATATTTCGGATCGACTCCAGGCATTCCCGCTGCGTCACTTGCGCTGCGGTGCGACGGGAGTGGTTCGAAAAGCGGCCAATGGCGCAGATTTTGTCAAGCGGATCCATGAAAGGACACGTTGGCAGGTCTCCATTCTCACGGAAGTGCAAGAGGCGAGACTGTCACTTCACGGCATGCTGAGTGTGCTCCCGCCTCTCGACGGCCCAACGGTGTGTTTCGACCTTGGGGGGAGTTCTACAGAATTTTCTCTGGTGGAGGGCGGAAACCCGATGCCGCTTTGGGAGGGCAGTGTTTTCATCGGCGCGGCCACCCTCACTGAGATGTGCCTCTGTCACGCTCCGGCTTCTCCACACGAGTTGCGTCGAGCTGCAGACCAGGCACGAGAAGCCCTTCGACCAGTTGTGAAGGCCGTTCGGCAACAGGTTCGACAGCGGTCGAGGAGTCCTGAGGGACTGAGCGTGGTTGGGACAGCGGGGACCGCGACCACTCTGGCGGCCATGGAAGCTCGGATGACCCAATATGTTCCATACCGGATCAACAACCGCACATTGACCAAGACATGGATCGCCGACATTGTTCGGACCCTTGCGTCCATGAGTCTTGAAGAGAGGCGGTGTCTTGCAGGGCTGGAACCAGGCCGAGAGGACATCATCGTGGGCGGAGCCGTGATCGTGGAGGAAATATTGGCGGCTTTTGATGTTCCTCACCTGACGGTCACCGACGCAGGTTTGCTGGAAGGGTTGGTTTGTGACGGCATTCATGCCGTCGCGGCATCTTCCAGCGACCCGTTGAAGCTGCGTTGGCAAATTCCTTGACAGAGCAGAACGGGTTTACGGCGTTTCTGAATACCGAAAACAGGGAGGCTTTTCATGCAAGAAAAAGCGATGCAGCAGATACCGGTGGCACTGACGTTCGACGATGTTCTCATCGTTCCGGCTTATTCGGAAGTGCTCCCGACGGAGACGGATGTGAGCACTGTGCTCACGGCGGGGATTTCCATGCGCATTCCCTTGCTCAGTGCGGCCATGGACACGGTGACGGAAGCCGATACGGCGATCAGCATGGCCCGCGAAGGAGGTATTGGAATTATCCACCGGAACATGAGCATTGAGAGGCAGGCGCGGGAAGTGGACAAGGTCAAGAAGTCAGAAAGCGGGATGATTGTGGATCCCATCACGGTTCACCCAGATCAGCCCATCGGCGACGTCATGGAGCTCATGGCCCAGTACCGGATTTCCGGGGTGCCCGTTGTCAAAGACGACCAGCTGGTGGGTATCATCACCAATCGCGACCTGCGCTTTGAAACCGATCCGACCCGCCGTGTTTCGGAACTCATGACCAAAGACAACCTGGTCACGGCCCCTGTGGGCATTTCCTTGGAAGAATCCAAAAAGCTGTTGCAGGAACGCCGTATTGAAAAGCTCCTGGTCGTGGACGACACAGGGCGACTTCGGGGTTTGATTACCATCAAAGATATTATGAAGGTGAAGAAATATCCCAATTCCTGCAAGGATCAATTGGGGCGACTCCGCGTTGGAGCGGCTGTTGGAGCCGGATCGGACACGCCCGATCGCGTCCAAGCTTTGGTTAAGGCCGGGGTGGACGTGATCGTCGTCGACAGTGCCCATGGTCATTCTAGAAACGTCCTGCGCACCGTCGAATGGATTAAGTCCGAATATCCCCACATGCCGGTTGTCGCCGGGAATGTGGCGACCGCAAGTGGCGCGGAAAGCCTCATCGAGGCGGGAGCCGATGCGGTGAAGGTGGGCGTGGGACCCGGATCCATCTGCACCACGCGCGTCATCGCCGGAGTAGGTGTGCCTCAGATCACCGCGATCATGGACTGTGCCCGGGTGGCTCGGCCGCGCGGGATTCCCGTGATCGCCGATGGCGGCATCAAATACAGCGGCGACATCGTCAAGGCCCTGGCTGCCGGAGCCGACTCGGTCATGATTGGAAGCCTCTTTGCCGGCACCGACGAGAGCCCCGGCGAGACCGTGCTTTACCAAGGGCGCAGCTATAAGGTTTATCGGGGCATGGGGTCTTTGGGGGCGATGAGGGAAGGCAGCCGGGACCGTTACTTTCAGGATCAGGTCCAGGAGCCGACCAAACTGGTGCCGGAAGGTATTGAAGGCATGGTGCCCTACCGGGGACCTTTGGCGTCCACGATCCACCAACTCGTGGGGGGGCTTCGGCAGGCATGGGCTATGCCGGATGCCGCACCTTGGAAGAACTGCGCACCAAGACCCAGGTGGTTCGGATTACCAGTGCCGGCTTGAAAGAAAGCCACGTGCACGATGTGATCATCACCAAAGAAGCTCCCAATTATCAGGTGGATCTGAAATAAGAACGGAGCCTTTATGGACTGGCATTCCTTGCATCCGGATCGTGTGCTCATCTTGGATTTTGGATCCCAATACACGCAGCTCATTGCCCGACGGGTTCGGGAGAGCCATGTGTATTGTGAGATTCACCCGTGCACCATGGAGCTGGAGGCCGTGCGCGCCTATGCCCCGAAGGGGATCATTCTCTCCGGAGGACCTTCCAGTGTGCACGACGCCGACGCGCCCCACACCCCTCGAGCTCTTTTTCAGATGGGCATCCCCATGCTGGGCATCTGCTACGGCATGCAGTTGATGGCGCACCTTTTGGGAGGGCGAGTGGAACGGGCCGACAGCCGGGAGTACGGACCAGCGTTGTTGGATGTGGACGAGCCCGCCGTCCTGTTCCAGGATATTGACGCGAAAGAAGTGCGTGTGTGGATGAGCCACGGTGACCGCATCATTCAGCTGCCGCCCGACTTCCGCATCTTGGCCCACAGCGCCAACTCGCCGGTGGCGGCCATGGCCGATGTGTCCCGCAAGCTCTACGGCGTCCAATTTCATCCTGAAGTGGCCCATACCCCGTGCGGCCGGACGCTCTTGGACAATTTCCTTTTTCATATCTGCGGCTGCAAGCCCACATGGACCATGAAAAGCTTCGTGGACTCGGCCGTCACGGCGATCCGTGAAAAGGTGGGCTCCGACCGCGTGCTCTGTGCCTTGAGCGGCGGCGTGGATTCTTCCGTGGTCGCCGTGCTCCTTCACAAAGCCATCGGCGATCAGCTCCAGTGCATTTTCGTCAACAACGGCCTGCTTCGCAAAGGAGAGGCGGAAACGGTAGAACGGGTCTTTCGGGATCATTTTGAAATCAACCTCATTTCAGTCAATGCGACGGATCTTTTCCTCCATCGGCTCAAGGGGGTCACCGATCCCGAGCAGAAACGCAAGATCATCGGGAACCTTTTTATCGAAGTCTTCGAGCAAGAAGCGTCCAAGATCCAAGGCACACGCTATTTGGCCCAGGGGACCTTGTATCCCGACGTCATTGAAAGCGTGTCCTTCAAGGGACCGTCGGCAACCATCAAGACGCATCACAATGTGGGGGGGCTGCCTGAGCGGATGAAGCTTGAACTCATCGAGCCCCTGCGGGAGCTCTTCAAAGATGAGGTGCGCCAGTTGGGGCGGGAATTGGGGCTGCCGGAACGGATCATTATGCGGCATCCTTTTCCGGGGCCGGGCTTGGCCATTCGCATCATCGGCGAAGTGACGCCGGAGAGTCTCAGAATCCTTCGCCGGGCTGACGCCATCGTCTTGGAAGAGTTGGAAGCGGCCAATTGGTACGATCGGGTGTGGCAGGCTTTTGCCGTCCTGTTGCCGGTGCGGTCCGTAGGGGTCATGGGTGACGAACGCACCTATGAACAGGTGGTGGCCATTCGAGCGGTGGAAAGTGTGGACGCCATGACCGCCGATTGGGCGAGAATGCCCTACCACTTGCTTGGACGCCTGTCCAACCGCATTATTAACGAGGTTCCGGGCGTCAACCGGGTTGTCTACGACATTTCGTCCAAACCCCCAAGCACCATTGAGTGGGAATGACATGGCGGCCGCCCAGCCGGTCCATAGGTTTTATCGAGAGCGCCACAAGGCCGGGCCGTGGCACACTTTCCACGTGAAGGTGGACCAGACCGACCTGTGGGTGCGCGCAGACGCCGATCTCTCGCACCGGACCCACGACTTGGTGCTGACTTACCGACGTCAGATCCTCCAATACGGCCGAACGGTTCCGGGGTTTTTGACCGCCTTGAAACCGCTTCCCGATGACCCATTGGCCCCGGGAATCGTCCGGCGCATGCTGCGTGCCGGGCGCATGGCCCAGGTCGGCCCCATGGCCGCCGTGGCGGGGGCTATTGCCCAAGCGGTGGCCGAGGGACTCATGGCGTGGACGTCGTCGGTGGTCGTGGAAAATGGCGGGGACTGCTATGCTGCGGGCCAGGACGATCTGGTGGTGGCCGTCTATCCTGGAGAGACCTCCCCCTTTCGGGACCGGCTGGCTCTGAAACTGGCCGCCGAAGAATTGCCGATGGCTGTCTGCACCTCTTCGGGCACCTTGGGCCATTCCCTCAGTTTCGGACTGGCCGACGCCGCCACGGTCCTCGCCAAAGACGCCGCTCTGGCAGATGCCTGCGCCACAGCTCTCGGCAACCGGATCCGAACCGTCGACGACCTGGAGCCGGCCCTGCAGTGGGTGCAATCCATTCCCGGGATCTTCGGGGCTCTGGTGGTCTTCCGCGATCGCCTCGCCGCGTGGGGACACATCACCTTGACAGTCCCCTGATTTCCAAAAAAACCTTGTGTTTCCGGGGTCGGGCTGCTATATGCTCGAATAACCATTGAGATTCAAAGCATTTTTTGAAAATGCGCGGCAAGAAGAGATGAACATTGTTGTGCTCTCCGATACCCATCTCACGACCGTCACCGACGAGTTACACGACGTGTGCGCTCGTTATTGTGATCCGGCGGATCTTGTCGTGCATCTCGGGGACTGGACGGCAGGGTGTGTGCTGGACTTTTTCGAGCACTACCGCTTGGAAGCCGTGTGTGGGAATATGGACGACGTTTCGGTGCGTCTGCGGTTGCCGACCAGGAAAACCTTTCGAGTGGGCAACTACTGCATCGCCCTCACCCACGGCTGGGGGTATGGGAGAGATATCCAGGCACAGCTGCTCCACGAATTCGATACGGCGGATGTGGTGCTTTTCGGTCATACCCATCGGCCCCTTGTGGAAAAGAGGGATGGGCGGCTCCTGATCAATCCGGGTTCAGTGTTTTCAGGTCGAGGCTTGCAGACGCGGACCCTGGGTTTGCTGGATGTGGGCACGTCATTGCACGCGGAGATTATCGCTCTGTAGGAGTTGGATCATGCAGAATCTGTGGGCACCGTGGCGTATGGAATACATTCTGGGAAAACGGGAGCCCTATTGCATTTTTTGCCCGGAAGGCGATGGCCTGAGCGACGCGGAACGCCTGATTCTCTATCGCGGTCGGCTGACCATGGTCATGATGAACAAATATCCCTACAACAGCGGCCATCTCCTCGTGGCGCCATGGCGCCATGTCAGTCGTCTGGAAGATCTCACGGAAGAGGAAATGACCGACCTGATGAAGAAAATGCAGATGAGCATCACGATTCTCCGCCGGCTTATGCGGCCCAACGGTTTCAATGTGGGTCTCAACTTAGGATCGGCGGCCGGGGCCGGTGTGGAAGACCATCTGCATTTTCACGTGGTGCCTCGTTGGGAAGGGGATACGAATTTCATGACGGTCTTTGCCGACGTTCGGAGTATTCCTGAGCACCTGAGACAGACTTACGACAAATTGCGGCCGCATTTCGACAAGGAGAAGCTCCATGAAGCTGTTTAGGCTCTTAACGACACTCCTGCTGGTAGGCGTGATTGTCCTGTTTGTGCGCCAAAATATGGCGACCTTTCAGAGGGATCTGGATTTCAGTCTGTACCTGTTCATTCGTGAGGATGTGCGTTGGACGTTAAAGGTTTCCACCATCATTTTCCTTTCCGGTTTCCTGGGCTTTTTGGTGGGACTGGCGCTCATGTTTCGTCCCTTGTATCAGACCCGCAGGGCCCTGCATGAGGAGCGCTCCGAGAAAGAACGACTCTTGGCCGAGCGGGCCAGAGCCATGGAAAGCGCTCAGGGGCTGAACAAAACCGCCGAGACAGCCCAACCTCCGGAGGCGGCCGTGGTGGAAACCACGTCAGAGACGGTGTTCTGAGGATGTGCTCACGCCGGGAAGACATGCCGGAATCCGGCTGAGAGGAGCCCCCGGGTTTTGCGTTTTCGCTCAAACGGCAAGGACACCACCCCTTCCAAGGATCACGCGGCAAACCACCAGCCACGGTGAAACGATGTGTGCGAACAAGCTCGGAGCGAGCATGTTCCAGATGGTACGCGGCCATGAACAAAATCACCCCGATGATGCAGCAATACCTGGAAATCAAGGCTCAGTATCCGGAGGCCTTGCTGCTCTATCGCATGGGGGATTTCTACGAACTTTTCTTCGATGACGCCGTCACGGCATCCCGCCTTTTGGACATTGCCCTCACCTCTCGGGACAAGAACGCGGAACACCCGGTGCCCATGTGCGGCGTTCCGTATCATGCGGCCGAAAGCTATATTGCGCGTCTGGTCGGGGCGGGACACAAGGTGGCCATATGCGACCAGGTGGAGGACCCGAAGAAGGCCAAGGGCTTGGTGAAGCGGCAGGTCACACGGGTCATTACGCCGGGGCTGGTTGTGGAAGGCCAGAATCTTTCGGCAAAGGACCCGAACTACCTGGCCGCTGTGGCCCACAAGGGAGGCCGCTACGGTGTGGCTTATGTGGATGTTTCCACCGGCGATTTTCAGGTGGTGGAGGTGGAATCCCGGGACGCTCTGCTCCGCGAGATCGCTCGGGTCAACCCAAAAGAGATTTTGGTCTCCGACGATCAGGCCGTCTCGTGGGTTTCAGATTTTGCGTCCGTCCATCCTGTGGCGGTCACGGTTTTGGACGAGTCAGCCTTCGACGCAGCGCGGGGCCGGGAAAAGCTGCTGGATCATTTTCAGGTCTACTCGCTGGAGAGCTTCGGCCTTGGGGAGAGTCCGCTGGTGATTCGGGCGGCCGGGGCGATCTTGGAGTACTTGCGGGCCAATCACATGGAAGCCTGCGCGCACCTTAAAAAGATCAGCCCTTATCGTTCCACGGATTACATGGCTTTGGATGAGGCGACGTTAAAGAACTTGGAGGTGCTCCAGGCGGCGTCCACTTTAAGCCGGAAGGGCTCCCTGCTCCACGTCCTCGATGAGACACAGACCCCCATGGGGGCTCGGCTGCTTCATAAATGGATCCGTTATCCTCTGCTGGATGTCAGGGCCATCGGCCGAAGACAGGAGGCGATCGCCGAACTGATCAGCAGAGGCGGCGTGCGTATCCAACTGCGGGATATCCTGAAAAAAATAGGCGATATAGAGCGCATTGTGGGCCGGGTGAGCGTCGGCGCGGCGGGACCTAAGGATCTGGCGGCACTGCGTCGTTTCCTGGAGAGACTGCCGGAGATCCAGGAACTCCTGCACGACGCTGCCTGCGAGTTTCTCTTGGAATTGAAAGAGCGCTGGGATTCCTTGGAGGATGTGACCCAGCGCATTGCGTCGACCCTCGTGGACGATCCTCCCTATTCGTTGGCCTCAGGAGGTGTCATTCGTCCGGGAGTGGACGCTGAGCTGGACCATTACAGCCGACTGGCCCTGGATGCCAAGGGCTGGATGGCCGATTATGAAGCGCGGGAACGGGCCCGGACGGGCATCAACTCCCTCAAAGTCCGATATAATAAAGTCTTCGGCTACTTCATCGAGGTCTCGAAAGCCAATTTGGGGCTTGTTCCGGGCGATTACGTGCGCAAACAGACCTTGGTGAATGCCGAGCGTTTTATCACCGAGGAGCTGAAAAACTTTGAGGAGCAGGTGCTCCAGGCCGACGAAAGGCGCCGCGAATTGGAAGAGCGCCACTTTGAGGCGCTTCGGCTCTGGGTGGCTCACCATGCCGAAAGACTACTGGAGACGGCGCGACGTCTCGCCCATTTGGATGTTTTCGCGGCTCTGGCGGAAACGGCATGCCGTTGGGGTTACTGTCGGCCGGTGGTGGACGACGGGGGTGCCATTCACATTCGGGAAGGACGGCATCCCGTGGTGGAGAGATTTTTGCCTGAGGGAGCTTTCGTGCCCAACGATGTCCGTCTGGATTCCCAGGACCACCAGATCCTTATCATCACCGGGCCCAACATGGCGGGAAAATCCACCATCTTGCGGCAGACGGCGCTACTCGTCCTCATGGCTCAAATGGGCTCGTATATTCCGGCGGCAGAAGCCCGCATCGGCGTCGTGGATCGGATTTTCACCCGAGTCGGCGCCTCGGATGACCTCGCCCGGGGACGCTCCACGTTCATGGTGGAGATGCAGGAGACGGCGTACATCCTGCACCAGGCCACACCGCAGAGTCTGATCGTTTTGGACGAGATCGGCCGGGGCACATCGACCTTCGATGGGATGAGCCTGGCCTGGGCTGTGGCCGAATATCTTCACGATCTGCACGGGGTCGGCGTGAAAACCTTGTTTGCCACGCACTACCACGAGCTGACGGAGTTGGCGGAGAGGCTGCCGCGGATCAAGAACTACAATGTGGCCGTCAAGGAATTCGAGACTGACATCGTGTTTTTCCACCGACTGCTGCCCGGGGGGACGAACAAGAGCTACGGCATCCATGTGGCCCGCCTGGCAGGCCTTCCTCGAGAAGTCATTGTGCGGGCGCAAGACATTCTCAACCAATTGGAGGCGGGCAGCCATCGCCCTCCCGAAAGATTGAAGGATGCCGGGCGCCAGGTTCCCCGCCGGAAACCTCGGGCAGGGTTTCAGATGAGCCTCTTCAGGCCGAGCATGGAATGGCTTCGGGATACCATCATGGCCTTGGATTTGGATCGGATGACCCCTCTTACAGCCCTGAAGACCCTGTATGGACTTCAAGAGCAGATCAAGGAGCGATCCACTGCAGGGGTGTCCAAATCCGGGGCCGACGGCGGTGTCGGGGCGGCATCCGCGGAGGGGGTATCGGCCGGCCCCGAGGGTTGAAGGCCCACGATGGAGCCCCGAAGACCTTGCACGGGCGTTCCTTTTCATGGCATTGTGGTCGAACGGCGGAGGTGCACCATGAAAGGATCATCAAGGAGACCTCATAGCCTGGTCTGGATGTGGGTCATCGTCGCAACGCTGGGGCTGTTTGACGTGCTCGCTCATGCGCAGACGCCATCGGCGCTGGAAAGCCGCTACGTAGAGGCCCGCCGGCAATATCAAAAGCTCGTGAGCCGGTTGGATGTTGCTGAAAATCGGCCGCTGTTTCGGAAAAACATGGAAAATTTCCAGGAGATTCTCCGACAAGACGGGGCGGATCGCCTGGCCGACCGATGCCTTTTCATGATCGCTCAATCGTACCACCACCTCTACGACGCCCAAAAGTTGGAAGAAGATTACAAGAATGCTCTGGTCTTCTACAAACAGACAGCTTTGCGGTATCCCCAAAGCCCTTTGGCCGATGACGCTTTGTTCCTTTCCGGAGTGTTGTTGGAAGCCCGGAATCCGGCCGATGCGTACGTGGAATTTGAGCGGGTGTCAGTGCTGTTTCCCCAAGGGGATTTATCGCCAAGAGCGCGGCAAAAAGCCCAGGACCTGGCGGCGAAGCTGAACGAAAAGCCTTCGACACCGCCCCCTGACGCGCCAAAGGTTTCCGGTCAGCAGGCTCAAGCAGCGCAGAAGACCAGTTCCCCTGGTGAAGGGAAAGGCTTGGGCAACGAGCCCGGACAGCTTAGGGAGCCATCCGCGGAGAACCCCAAGGCCGTGGTGGAAAAAATCCATCATTGGTCTGCGGATGAATACACCCGCGTTGTGGTATATCTCAGCCGCCCCGTGAAATACACCCGCTCAGAATTCCTTGCGGTACCCAAGGAGAAACGTCCCCCCAGAATCGTCCTCGACCTGGAACGCTGCGGCGTTCGACCGAAACTGAAGCCCATGATCCGCATTATGGACGGTCTGCTTCAGGATGTGCGCGTGGAATCGGCGGGAAATGACAAGACGCAAGTGGTGCTGGATCTCCAGTCCGTGGAGTCTTACCGAGTCTTCTCCTTGGCGGATCCGTTCCGCGTGGTGATCGACGTGCTGGGCGAAAGAAAAGCGGAGCCTGCGGCGGCCGCCGCACCTCCCAAAACGTCTCCGGCTCCCCCTCCACCCAATGCTGTGGCCACGCCCGTTCTTAAAAAAGGCATGCCCAGCATGATCGAACAACTGGGGCTCACGGTGCGCCGCATCGTCATCGACCCCGGCCATGGAGGCAAGGACAAAGGGGCCATAGGCCCCAGCGGCGTGTTTGAAAAGGACATCACCCTGGCTATCGCCAAGCGATTGAAGAGCATTCTGGAAAAGGAAGGAGGATATGAGGTTTTCCTTACCCGGAGCACGGACCGGTTCCTGAGTTTGGAGGAACGGACGGCGATTGCCAACACGAAAAAGGCGGACCTTTTCCTCTCCATTCACACCAATGCCCACACAGACCCAGGTCTTGGCGGTATTGAGACATATTTCCTTAATTTTTCCAAGGACAAGGAATCGGCCCGGGTGGCCGCCTTTGAAAACGCCACATCCGCCAAGCAGATCAGCGATCTGGAGGCCATTTTGAACGATTTGTTGCGCAACACCAAGATCAGCGAATCCTCTCGGTTGGCCCAAGAAGTCCATCATCGGTTGATCGAGAGCCTCGAACCGAACGTCAAGGTTCGGGATCTTGGCGTAAAACAAGCCCCCTTTTATGTGCTCTTAGGAGCCCAAATGCCCAGCATTCTCATTGAAGCGTGTTTCATTTCCAATGTCCAAGAAGAACGCCTGCTGAAGGATGCCGACTTCCAGAACGAGTTGGCGAAAGCCATCTCTGTCGGGATCCGTTCTTACAAGGACCGGCTCGCTCAGGTCGGCCGCCGTGGGGAAGGCGCATGAGCGCGTCCGAGTGGGCCGAAGTGGCGCCCGGAACCGTTGTCGAATTTTTCGAGGCCAAGGAGCTCCTCCTCGGCGTCTGCCTTGTCGTCAAAGATCAAAGACTCAACGTCTTGGCGGAGACCAACCGGGAGATGAATCTGGTGCTCCGCCGCGTGGTCACGGCGTCTCCTGCCAAGCTGAATCCGACGCACAGCCGGGACGATTTGGTCCGAGCTCTCAAGAACATCCGACAGCTGCGCGAATCTCTGGCCGCGCAAGTGGACGTGGCGGAATTATGGTCTGTCCTGGAAGGCGAAACAGAAGCCTATCATCCCCGAGATCTGGCCGAACTGGTCTTTACCGGTGGGGTGACCGACGACCATGTGGCGGCCGTCCATCGCGTGCTCCTTGCTGACCGTCTCTATTTTCAATACAAAGACGGCTTATTTGTCGCCCGAACGGCGGACCAGGTGGAGCGTCGGCGGGAAGAAATGGCCCGGGAGGCGGAACGGGAACGCCTTCTTGAGGAAGGCGCTCTCGGGCTTCGACGAGTTTGGCAGGCCAAACCCGGAGGAAAACACGATGGCCTTCGGCAGGAAATCATTGAGAAGATCAAGGATTACTGCCTTTTCGGCCAGGAGGCGGAAAGCGCCCCCTTTGTCAAAGAACTTTTCGGTCGGGCGGGGATTCCCGTGCAGCAGGCGGCGGCCTTTCGACTGCTGGTGCGCCTCGGGGTGTGGTCCGAAAACGAGAATCTGTATCTCCATCAGCAGGGGTTGGCCACGGATTTTCCTCCGGAAGCTCTAAGCGCCGCCGAGGCGGCGAGGACCCGGGTGCATCAGATCACTTCGGGGGAAGAACGGGTCGATTTCCGGTCCCTCGGAGTCTTCACCATTGACAGTGCTTCCACGCGGGATTTGGATGATGCCTTGAGTTTTCGCCCTGTGGGGGAAGATCGGTGGGAAGTGGGCGTGCACATTGCCGATGCCGCCCATTTTGTGCCCATAGACGATGTCCTGGATCGCGAGGCAGCTTCTCGGGTCACCTCCATATACCTGCCGGACCGGCGGATCCCGATGTTGCCCCCGATCTTGTCCGAAGAAGCATGCAGCTTGTGCCTCGGGCAGGACCGGGCCACCTTGAGCTTTATCATGGAAGTGGATGCGTCCGGCCGGATCCATCGATGGATGATCCGGCCCGGTATTGTTCGAGTCACCCGCCGTCTGACGTACGAACAGGTGGACAGCCTGGTGGAAACCGACGAGACATTTAAGACACTGTTCCACCTCAGCGAGCGGCTCAGGGAACAGCGTCGGGACAGGGGAGCCGTGTTGCTCCCCCTGCCGGAAATCCACATCAATGTTAACGACCATGGCATGATTCAGCTTGAGCGCTACGAGAAAGAGAGCCCCAGCCAGATTATTGTCTCCGAATGGATGATCGCGGCTAACGGTATCGCCGCCTCTTACCTTGCCGAGAGGGATCTTCCGGCCATTTATCGATGCCAGGCGGAGTGTCGTCCGGAAACGGAACAAATCCAAAGCGATTACCCCATCTTTCACATCTATCGGCAACGCCGGTTGTTTGCCAGAGCGGAACTGGAGACACGGCCGGGTCCTCACTGTAGTCTGGGCATGAATCCATACACGACGGTGACCTCCCCGATCCGGCGTTACGTCGATCTGGTGGTTCAACGTCAGATCAAAGCCGATTTAAACCAAGGCCGGCCCGCCTATTCGCAGGAGGCTCTCGAAAAGATCCTCACTTCCGTACGAGTGCAACTGGGCAAGGTCGCCTTCGTTCACCGCAAATGGACCCGCTACTGGATTCTTCGCTATCTGGAGCAGGAGGACATCCAAACGCTCAACGCCATTGTCTTGGATAAAAACGCCAAGTTCGCCTACCTTCTTTTGCCCGATTTCCTCCTGGAGGTGCAGGCGCCTTTGCCCCAAGAACAACCTGTGGGAGCCGGGGAGATGGTCCGGCTCAAAATTGAACGTCTGAACCCTCGGGACGATCTGCTCCGTGTCCAAATCGTTTGAGAACACTTACAGGGAGCCGGCGTGCCGGCTCCCGGCAGGCGCTTTTCGAAGGTCGGTCACAGGGGTTCAAGGGGAGGTGGAGGCGGCCACGCCGGCCGAGTGGTCTTGCAGTTGCTGGAAGAGGAAAGCTTCCATGAAGTCGTCCAACTCGCCGTCCAGGACGCTGTCCACATTGCCCTTTTCCACCTGGGTGCGGTGGTCTTTGACCAATCGGTAAGGTTGGAGCACATAGGAGCGGATTTGGTTTCCCCAGGCAATCTCGTCCAGGTTGTCATGCAGTTCCTGCATTTCCGCCTGTTTTTTCTGCATCTCTCTTTCATAAAGTCGTGCCCGAAGAACCTTCATCGCGATATCTCGGTTGCGGTGTTGGGAACGCTCGTTTTGGCACTGCACCACAATGCCCGTGGGGATGTGGGTGATGCGGACCGCCGAACTGGTCTTATTGACGTGCTGACCGCCGGCGCCGCTGGAGCGATAGGTTTCCACGTGGAGGTCCGACGGTTTGATGTCGATGACGATCGAGTCGTCCACTTCCGGGTAAACAAAAACGGCGGCGAAAGACGTGTGCCGGCGTCCACTGGCGTCGAAGGGTGAGATCCTCACTAGCCGATGAACGCCGGATTCGCCTTTGAGCAGCCCGTAGGCGTACGGGCCGGAAACCGTGAACGTGGCGCTCTTGATGCCGGCTTCTTCCCCCTCCAATAGATCCACCACCTCGGTTTGAAATCCTCGACGTTCACACCAGCGCAGATACATGCGCAGAAGCATTTCCGCCCAATCCTGTGCTTCGGTACCACCGGCGCCCGCGTTGATGCTGACGATGGCATTGCGGGCATCGTTTTCCCCGGCGAGCATCTGGCGGACTTCCAAGGCTCTGATCTTTTTCTGGAGCTCCTTTGCCTTCCGAGCGACTTCTCGGACCGTGTCCTGATCGTCCTCTTCCAAGGCCAGATCTAAAAGAAGCTCGTTTTCCTCCAGCTCTGTTTTCAGCGTGTCGAATTCTGCGGTGATTTCCGAAATCTGGGCTCTTTCCTTGAGGACGTCTTTGGATTTTACAGGGTCGTCCCAAAACTCCTGCCGGGACATGAGGCGATCCAGTTCCCGGAGTTTTTCGCGTTTTGCCGGAATGTCAAAGATAGCCTCCGAGAGTGTCGACACGCTGGTGTAATTCTTTCATGGTGTTGCGGATTTCTGCGGGTTCAATGACCATGGTGTGTCCCTCCTCGAGAGCCGTTTTTGAACGGCGTATTGTATTCAAAATATACCAAATTTCGGCGCCGACCCACAGGAAGATCAGAGCTTGCGGGAACTGATTGTTGACGGCACCTGCCAAGCCCGTCCCCCATACACGACACAAAGCAGTGTCGTCAAGGTGCAAACCCAAGGGAAGAGATTCCCGTAGCGGACGAAAAAGGTGGGGTCTCCTGGACCAGGGACGATGGCGGCCCCGGCGGTAGCCGTCACGTCTAAAGGGAGCGAAGTGAGGGTCTTGCCCGTTCGGTCGAATACCGCGCTGATGCCCGTATTGGCGCACCGCACCAGGGGGACTCGACATTCTACGGCGCGCCAGCGGGCGATTTCCAAATGCTGATATGGGGCGGCTGTGCGGCCGAACCAGGCGTCGTTGGTGAGGTTGACGAGAAAGCGGGCGCCATGGCGCACTTCGTCACGGGCCAATTCTGGGAATATGGCTTCGTAGCAGATGAGCACCCCGAGGGCGGTCCCCTTGAAGGGAAAAACCGCCGGATCTTCCCCCGGCACGAAATCCCCTGCAGCCGCCACGAGCTTTTCCACGAAAAAGAGCACACGCTTGAGGGGCACATATTCGCCGAAAGGGACCAAGTGGCGTTTGGCGTATGCGGCGGCGATCCCTTCGGGAGGATGAAACAACACGGCGCGGTTCTGCAGGCGTGGCGATGTCCCGTCGGGGATCAGCCATGGGATGCCGAGCAGGATGGGGGTGTTCAAGGAAGTGGCGATTTCGTTGAACTTTCTGGTGGGAGCTTCTTCGAGGCCGTAGAAAAAGGGCGCCGCCGTTTCCGGCCACACCAACAGATCCAGAGGGTTTTCCTGTAAGGCCGCTTCAGAAAGGTTGCGGTAGATGTCCAGCGTCTTTTGTTGAAAAGTTGGGTCCCACTTCACGGATTGATCGATGTTGCCCTGGATGAGGGCAATGTGGATGGCCGACGACGCATCGGGTGTTTCCCGCCGCAGGGCGTGCCCTCTCCATAACCCATAGCCGACAAAAACGGTACAGCAGAGGACAGCGGCCACGACGTGGCGCAGCCCGGATCTGTGCTTCAGCAGTCGCGCAAGGACGGTATTGACGAGCACCACCAACCACCCGACTCCGTAGACCCCGGCGATGTCGGCGGTTTGTAGGAGGGGATCGACCGCGGTTTGTGTGTAGCCCAAATTCGCCCAAGGAAAGCCGGTCAGGGCATGAGCTCGCAGCCATTCCAAAGCGATCCATAAGCAAGGCAGGCCCCAGATCCAGAGGGCGGGGGAGGCGTGCCAACGCTGGGCGGCCAAAAAGAACACGGCGGGATACAGCGCCAAGTAGGCACAGAGAAGGCATAACACGGCCGCCGACACTACCAAGGGTAGGTTCCCGTAATGGGTCACCACATAAGTGATCCAGTAGAGCGTGGTCAGGTTATGGACAAAGCCTGCGACGAAGCCGAAAAAGCACGCTGACCGGGAAGAAAAGCCGTCGATACGGATCAGGAGAGGGATGAGGGCGATCCAACTCGCCCCATAAAGGTTCCAGGAGGGAAAACCCGCGGTGAGTAACAGTCCCGTGGCACAGGCGGCCGTCCAAGGAGAGGTGAGCAAGGTCGTCAAAGAACGGCTCCCGGTCAACTGGACGATTCTGATTCCGCCTGGGCATTTTCAATCAGCCCTTGATGGCGGCGGATGCGGACTTTCTCCACCTTTCGACTGTCGGCAGCTTCCACGACCATTTCCAGGTTCTTGTACAGAACCTTCTCGTGGACGGCAGGCACCCGCCCCAAACGGCTGATGATAAAGCCGCCGACGGATTCAAATTTCCCCTCGGGAAACTCCATATCCAAATAATCCTCCAGCTCCTCAACATCCAGCCGCGCGTCCACCAAGATGGTCCCGTCGTCCTGTTCCGCCAGCCAGTTTTCCTCAGCGTCGTACTCATCCATGATGTCACCGATAATTTCCTCGATGATATCCTCCATGGTGAGCACGCCGGCGGTGCCGCCGTATTCGTCGATGACAATGGCCATGTGGGATTTTCGGTGCCTCAGGTCCCGAAGGACTTCGCTGATTTTCTTGGATTCAGGGATGAAATAAGGCGGCCGGAGAATATCGCGAAGCTGGAGCTCGGTCTTTCCCCAATGCTGGAGGAGATCCTTGGCATGGAGGATGCCGATGATGTTGTCGATGGAATCCTGATAAATAGGGATTCGGGAATGGCCCGATTCCACAATCAAGGTGATGAGAGATTCTACGGACGATTCATCGGGAGCTGCGACGGTGTCGGTCCGGGGCACCATCACCTCGCGAGCCACCGTATCCCGGAAGGAGAAAATCCCTTGGATCATTTCTCCTTCGTCTTCAGATATGAGCCCGCGCTCTTCCCCCTCATCTATCAGCTGTTGGATCTCTTTTTCCAGATCTTTGGGTTTATCGATCCGCGAGAGGCGGCGCAGGGCTTTCTTGAGCCAGCGCGACAAGCCTTTGGCAGATTCTTCTTCCAAATTTTTCCCTCAATCTTGCACGTCGGAATACAGCCGGAGTCCATGGGGGACCGGCGAAGCCCACAAGACTGTATAAACTTAGCAAGCCCTATGAACGCTTGTCTAGAAAAATATGGGCGAGCGTCTTGTGAACCAGTCGGGCCGCGAGAAAATCGGGGGCGACCATGCCGGGGATCGGGCACAGTTCCATGACGTCAAAACCCACGACACGGCTTCGGGCGGTGACGGCTCGAATGATGGACAGCAGATCGTACCATCCCAGCCCTCCCGGCTCAGGTGTGCCCACGGCCGGCATAATGGATGGGTCGAGCACGTCCAGGTCAATGCTGAGATAGACATAAGGGCCTATGTGATCCATGATTTGGGAAACCGTCGCCGCTCCCCGGACCACCTCTTCGGCCGAAAAGACCGGGATGCCTTTCTTTTGGATCAGCGCATGTTCTTCCCGGCTCATGGAACGGAGCCCCACTTGCACGAGGTCCGCTACGTCCAGGACGTGACTCATGACACACGCATTGCTAAACGGGGTGTCCTGATAGGACTCGCGAAGATCCGGATGAGCGTCCAGATGGAGAACCGTCAGCGGGCGGAAACGGGCGGCTGCCGCCTGAATCATCCCCAAAGACAACAGGTGTTCCCCGCCGAGGAGGACAGGGATTTTGCCGGCTTCAAATAGTGCCGCCCCGACGATTCGCACCCGCTCAACCATATCGCGAGGGGACGCAGCCGTGACGTTCAGTTCCCCCAAAGTGGCGATGCCGTTCCGATAGGGTTCGGTTTGTGTGTCTTCTTCGTACGATTCCAACTCCCGGGATGCCCACAGGATGGCTCGAGGTCCCTCCCGGGTGCCGACCTTAAAGGTGGTCGTCCCGTCGTAGGGTGCCGCCACGATCACCGCGCGGGCCTCTTCCACGGGGCGCGCGTACTGCGGAAGCCCCAAAAAAGACAAACAGGGACCGAGGTGCTCCAACACCTCGGTCCCCAGCACATCATTGTTCATTTCCATGAAGAATCAGCGGCTCCGTTGACGCAGCATCCGGTCCATGCGAACCACGTGGGTAGAATCTTTAATGGTGTTGGGAAATTCCTGGCCCCGATCCAAGACGTTGATCTCGCACTTCTGGATCCGAAAGCGCTCTTTGACAGCCGCCACCGCCTTATCCGTATCGAAGGGCTTGCAGGAAAACATGTCCAAGCTCAAGTACCTCTTCTCGGGGAAGGTGTGGATGCTGATATGACTTTCCGCAATGAGCACAAATCCTGAGATGCCCCAATCTTCCGGGACCACCCCATGGTATCGAAAGACGTAGGGGGGCATGATTTTGGTCATCTCCATCTCTTGAGGGTACTCATCCAGAAAGTTGTAGATCCCGTTGATGTCTTGCAAAACTCCAGGGTCACACCCGTAGCCATCCAGCATCAAATGGACCCCGAAGCCGAATTCCGGTTTTTTCGTGGTCATTTTCGCACCTCCCCGCCCGTGCGATGGATCGACCGGGAAGCCGAAGGCTGCCGGTCATGGCATTCTTGGACCAAAGGTCCGATGTTTCAAAACCGGGATTGGCTCACCACCCAGAGAATGTGGGCTTCGCCCCGGCCGGAATTTTCCACCCAGTGCCGCGTGGAACTCTTAAAATAGAAACAATCCCCCACACTCAATCGATGGGGTTTGTTGTCGAACCACAGGGTGATCGATCCTTTGATGACAAACCCGAATTCTTCCCCCTCATGGGGCGTGTGTTCGACGGTTCGCCCCCCTTTTTGCATCTTGACGATCACCGGGTCCATGACCCGTCCGAGCGCCCTCGGCAAAAGGAAGTAAATGGCGCACTCTTCCGTGGATTCGGAACTGAGCACGCGCGTCTTCTTTCGGGCTACCACCGTAGGGCTTGGCATGTCCTGGAAAAACTCCGCCAAGTCCATCCCCAAGACATCCAAGATGCTCTTCAGCGTTGCAATGGACGGAGACGTCAAGTCCCGTTCCAGCTGGGAGATGAATCCCTTGGTCAGATAAGCCCGATTGGCCAGTTCTTCCTGGGTCAGGCCGTTTTCCATGCGGAGCCGTCGGAGTTTATCTCCGATCTTGAGGCCGTCCTCCATGGTTTACCTATATTAAACAGAAAGTTTAAAAAAGCGCGCTTTGTATAAGGGCACAGCCCCCCGATGTCAAGAAAAAATTTACGAGGTTTTCCTTCAGACAAACGAGGCGGATGAAAAACGCGGGGAAGGCACGGGCGACAAAACCGGTCACTTCACAGAACGCAAGGCCTGTGAAACCGCAGGTTCCACATTCTGCGGCGGCACAGCGTCGTTGCCGTCCACGCACAGCCGGTTGCCGCCCAATTCCTTCTTGGCGCGATACTGGGCCTTGTCGGCCCTTTGGATCAGATCGTCAATGCTCTTTTCCAAGTCGCCGTCCAGATAACGAAACTGCGCCGCCCCGATGGAAAGACTCGTCGGTCCGACGTCCAGCGCGGCGTAACGTTTCTGAATGCGTTCGGCAACCAAACGGACCTGTTCATCGTTCAAATAGGGAAGGACTACCGTGAACTCGTCCCCGCCGTAACGAAAGGCCGAATCCACATGCTCTCGGATGGACTGCTGGAGGATCGATCCCAATTCGATGAGCAAGGAATCTCCGGCCTGATGCCCTTCCTCGTCATTGTACCGTTTGAATTGGTCGATATCGATGAAAAGCAGGAACAGCGGATGCCCGTAACGCGTGGACCGCACGGCCTCTTGGGTCAGGATGCTTCGGAAATGGCGCCGGTTGTACAGGCCCGTCAATGGATCCCGGGTGGCCAGCTGTTCCAATTCCCGGCGGAGGAACCGCTCCCGCAGAAGCCGTCGGATTTTGGCCTCAAGCTTGTCGAGCCCAAAGGGTTTCGTGATAAAATCGGCCGCTCCGGCATTGATCACGTCCACATACTTATACTTGGTGGCATGTCCCGTGATAGCAATAGTGTCCGTGTTCGGGTAATGCTGGCGGATGTGGCGGATAAGTTCCATGCCGTCCATCCGTGGCATATCCATGTCCGTCACCACGATATCGTAGACGCCGCTTTTGAGTTTTTCGGCGGCTTCCAGGCCGTCGGCGGCCATTTCCACCTGATGGCCGATGAAGCTCAAGCTTTCGGCCACCAATTCCCGCACGCTGCGCTCGTCATCCACGACGAGGATCCGCTGCGGATCGTAACTACCGTTTCGGAGCTGTGTTTTCATCCACTGTTTTCCCAAGAATACGTTGCACCAAAGGATAAATTAAAATACGTTGTCCCGGTGTTCTTGGCAACGGGTTTTCGTGATGAATTCACGCCAAAGATTCCCATGGCAGACGGCAGAGAGGCCGGAGGTTCATGGAACACATCCTGATTATTTATAAAAGAGGCCGAGAGGACGCCGCGCGCCTGGCCCAGGAGCTCATCGCTTGGCTTATCAGCGAGGGCTTCAGGGCGACGGCTCGAGAAAACCTTCCCGACACGGGCACATTCGAACCCTCGTCCTCCCCACCCATGGACGCGGACGCCATCGTCGTTCTCGGCGGGGACGGAACCTTGCTCAGTGTCGCCCGACAAGTGGCCCACCAAGCCATTCCCATTGTCGGAGTCAACCTGGGGGGGTTGGGTTTTCTCACGGAAATCAGCCGGGAACGGTGCTTTCACGATCTTGGGCATGTGCTAGCCGGGGCTTACGAGATCGAAGAACGGATGCGCCTGCGCGTGGTCATCGAAAGGGCGGGCCGACAGGTGTTCGTCCAGACGGTGTTGAACGACGCGGTCATCAATAAAGGGGCGCTGGCGCGCATTGTGGATCTGGATACGCACATTGACGGGCGCTACCTGACGCACTACCGGGCCGACGGCCTCATTGTCGCCACCCCCACTGGATCCACGGCCTACAACCTTTCGGCGGGCGGGCCCATCGTCTATCCCACCGCCCAGGCGGTTATCCTCACGCCCATCTGCCCCTTCACCTTGACGAATCGGCCCATCATTCTTCCGGCCTCGTCGGTAATCCAGGTCAAATTGGACGACAAGGCCCAGGATGTGACCCTGACCTGCGATGGGCAGGTGGGCCATCGGCTCGCCCCCAACGACACCATCTCCATTGCCATGTCCCCCTATACGCTGAAGCTCATTAAACCTGTGACCACCGACTATTTTGAAATCCTGCGCACCAAACTCAAATGGGGGCAAACGTAATCCGACGGTCGGCTTTTAAGAGCTTCGCCAAACCTTTCTCAGTTCATGTGGCTATTCGATTCGAGATCCCACAGGAAAGAGGTGCCGGGCGTGTTTTCGAATGCGCAGGGGCGGGCGTAAGCCCCCCGCTGCCATCCGCGACCCAGACTGCGGATCAAAAGGACCGCTCTTTTTGATCCCAGGACTCCACGTGACGTATCAATGGAGCGGGGTGCCCTCAAAGCTTTCCGGTCCGTGTCGAGCCCCTCTTAGGGATACCCCGAGGACGGCCGTGGGGCAATGTGTCATAAGGCCCGCATCCACTCGGGTTTCAGCGGCACTTGATTGTTCAGCGCCGCCTCGATCAAAGCCAGCCCCTTTTCTTTTTCCGAGGGCATCTTGACTTTGAGGGGCAGGTAATTGGAGGCGTGGTTTGAAAGAAACAATCCGCGGGATAAAGAGGTGTGGGCCAGCATGACGCCGAGTTCTTGAAGAAGTTCCCTCGGAGTGAGCAGAGGGAAGAGACCTTGGCGGACCTGAGCGCCGAGCTCCGTGTTGGGCAGCACCATCAGGGTAAGGGCGCCGACGTAATGGGGATCCATGGCCGTGAGCAGGGATCCGGTGGCCTGAGCATGCTGCAAAGATCGCTCACGTCCGGCGATGCCCAGAAGCACGGTCACCGAAAGCTTCAATCCCGCCTTGCGGACTCGTTGCCCAGCCTCAAGCAACTTTTCCCGAGAGACCCCCTTGCGAATGGCGCGCAGTGTGTCCGGATCGCCGCTTTCCACCCCAAGGTAGACAATACCTAAGCCCAATTCTCTGAGCTCTTTCAATTGTTCGACACTCTTGCGCAAAATGCTCTTCGCGTTGCCGTACAAGCCCACCCGCTGAATCCACGGCATGGATCGGCGGATTTTTTGCAGGATTTCCACGAGCCTTGGTTGAGGCACAATGAGCGCATCGCCGTCCGTCAGAAACACCCGGCGAAGGAAAGGGAAATTGCGGGATGCATAGGCAATATCCCGGTCGATGATTTCCTGCTCTTTGATGCGAAAGCGCACCCCTTTATAGGTGCCGCAGAAGGTGCATTTGTTATGGCTGCAGCCGACGGTAACCTGCAGAAGGATACTATCCGCCTCACTGGGGGGGCGGATAATCATCCCTTCATAGTGCATGCCGTCCATGGTGAAACTCCTCGGCTTAAGAAAGTTCATCCGCGGCGGCCAGTGCCCGGATGTCATTCCGAGTTTGAGATTTACAAACACTTCCTCTATAGTGAGCCGCTCAAAATTTTTCAAGCGAGGAGGCTCCGTTGATGACCGACCATGACAAAACGATCTACGAACCTTTCACTGCCACCATGGGACGCCGGTTTCATGTCCGTCGGGTGATCCACACCCAACAGACTCCCTACCAGCTTGTGGAAGTGGTGGAAACCGATGATTTCGGCGTGACCCTTTTTCTTGACCGTCGTTTCCAGACGTCGGAGAAGGATGAGTTTTTTTATCACGAATCTTTGGTGCATCCGGCCATGATGCTCCATCCCGATCCGGAACGCGTCCTGATCATCGGCGGGGGCGACGGGGGCACTCTGGAAGAAGTCCTGAAGTACCCGTCGGTGAACGCCGTGACTATGGTGGAGTTGGACGCGGAAGTCGTCGGTATTGCCAAGGCGCATCTGCGCAGCATTTGCGGGGCGGCTTTCGAAGACCCTCGGGTTCAGCTCATCATCGGGGATGGACGAAAATTCGTGGAAGAGACTTCAACCACGTTCGACGTTATCCTGTTGGATCTGACCGATCCCATGGAACCATCCAAGTATGTCTACACAAAGGAATTTTACACTTTGTGCGCCTCGAGGCTTCGACCAGGGGGGATCCTGGGACTGCATAATGATTCCCCGTTCTTTTTCCCCCAAGCCTATAACGTGATCACCAAGACCTTGGATGCGGTTTTCCCCTATCGGCGCCAATACGCCGCCTACATTGTCGGCTATATGTTGGATTTCGCTTTTTCTGTGTGTTCCCTGGACAATGTGCTGGACGTGGACGAAGAAGAATTGGCGCGGCGCGCCGTTCGTCGGGGCATCACCGGCCTGCTGTCTTACACGCCCCAACTTCTGGAAAAATTCCGTACTCTCCCGGGTTATATGCAGCGCATCTTGAACGAGCCCTGTGAGATTTCCACCGACGCGGCTCCCTTCGTCATCCAGACGGAACCTTTTTAGGATGCAGAAATTGCCGGAAGCTCGGGATCCCTATCTCAGAAAGTCGGGCGGGCCGCGTGGAAACGCACCTCGTTGGACGGCAACCTTTCGGTGAGCGTGCAACCGACGAAATGTTGCAATCCCCCGGGGCCCTGAGCCCCGGGGTTTGTTGGACCTGAAAAGGATCGGCGATGTATTCCACAGAACGAGGGCCGCTTCCTCCTTCGGCGAAGTGCACTCGATGTCGGCAGAGGGCGGTCATTTCCCTGCCCAGCCATCATGCGAATTTCTGCGAAGCGTGCTTTGTCTTTTTCTTTCGCCGTTCAGTTCTCCGGGCCATGAAAAGATTTCCCATAAGGGCCGACGAGCCGCTCATGGTGGCCGTCTCCGGGGGCAAAGACTCTCTGGCGGCTTGGGCGGTGCTTCAAGATCTGGGGTATCGCACCAAAGGCGTCCACCTGGATCTGGGTATCCCCTCGTTTTCGGAAGCGTCCTACGATGCCATCGCCGCCTTTGCCCGCACGAGAGGTCTTGCGTGGGCGAGCTATTCCCTCAAGGATCTCTTCGGTTATTCGATCACGGAGATCCGCAAGCGCACACGCCGGCCCATTTGTTCCGTGTGCGGCATGATCAAACGCCGACTGCTCAACCGGGTCACTGTGGGGGAGGGCTTTCGCGTCATTGTTACGGGCCATAACCTGGACGATGAAGCCGGCAGACTTCTGGGAAACCTCGTTCGGAATCGGCGCGAATACATCGAGAAACACTACCCCTATTTGCCTTCCGCCCATCCTCGGCTGCCGGAAAAAATCAAACCCCTCTACCGGGTTTCCTCGGATGAGATTCGCACCTACTGTGGTGTGGAGGGCATTGATTACTTTAGCGGGGCGTGCCCGCTGTCGCGCGGAGCCACAAGCCACATGTTCAAAGAGGCTCTCGAGATGCTGGAGGGCAAGATGCCTGGGACGAAGAGGGATTTTCTCTTTGCCTATCTCGATACCCGTTCCGCACCGAGGCCCGTGGAGGACTTTAGGACATGCGACCGATGCGGCGAGCCCAGTTACGCCGAACGCTGCAGCGTATGTGCGCTCATGGACCGACTGCGGGAGCAGGACGAAGACCAGGCCGAAAAAAGCTGACACACACGCCGTGCACAGACCACCTCTGAGGGGGGCGGGATCCAAAAAAGCCCTGCCGCCTCAGACGGAAACCCTCTCTGAAACCCTGACGGAATGCGCTCCGCCGTGTCCGGGCGAAGCCAAAGAAGCCCGCTGCACGGAAGCGGACGGAAGGCACCCTCTCGCACAATTCGGCTGCCCCGAGCACCTGGGATCGACGCGATGCGATGCCGCTTCCGACGCGGCCCCTGACGATTTCACAGCCTGCGGGAGGGGCGTTTTGGACGGCGTTGATGTCCTGCCCAGCCTGCCCAGCCTGCCCTGAAATGGGGGTTTTCATTGTCATGGCGGAGGTTGTCGACGGGCCGATCTTCCCGGCGGGACACGGCCTTGGCGGCGATTTCAAGAAATGGACTTCCGTCCTGGGAGGATCAGGTTCAAGACGACGCCGCTCAGGCCCGCCAACCCGATGCCCTTGATGGTCAACTCCCCGGCAGAAAAAGCCATCCCACCAATGGAAAACACCACCACGACGGCGACAATGGCCATGTTGCGAGGGTCCATCAGATCTTCTCCGGCGCGCACCAAGGTGTTCAGTCCCACGACGGTGATGGCCCCGAAAAGCAAGATCAAAATCCCGCCCATGACGGGCACGGGGATGGTCTGGAGCAATGCTCCGAGTTTACCGACAAAGGCCAGAGCAACGGCCCATAAGGCGGCCAAAGTCATGATTGCCGGGTTGAAGACCTTGATCAGGGCCACTGCCCCCGTGACTTCCGAGTAGGTGGTGTTGGGCGGGCCGCCCAGCAAAGAGGCCAGACTTGTGGCCAGGCCGTCTCCCAGCAGGGTTCGATGGATGCCCGGATCTTTCAGATAATCTTTCCCGGTCACGGAACCGATGGCCAAAATGTCCCCAAAGTGTTCAATGGCCGGGGCGATGGCGACCGGGGCGATGAAAAGGATGGCTTGCCAGTTCCATTCCGGAAACACAAAGGCCGGCACGGCAATCCACGGCGCTTGCCTTACCGGGGTAAAGTCCACCAGCCCCAGCGTCAGGCTGAGGAGATACCCGGCTGCGATCCCGGATAGGATCGGGACCAGTCGGAGGATACCGCGGCCTTTGAGAGACACGAGAATCGTCGTGGCCAGGGACACCATGGAAATCATCATGGCCTTCTTTTCAGGGATCAGCACCATGGCCCCGTCCCCCGTTTTTCCAATGGCCATGTTTACGGCCACGGGAGCCAAGATGAGCCCGATGACCATGATGACCGGACCGATGACCACCGGAGGCAGGATCCTGTCCAAAACACGGGCCCCTTTCCACCGGATGACGGCGCTGAACAAGACGTACACGACTCCTGCAGAAGCGAGTCCGCACAAAGTGCCCGGCACACCCCACGTTTTCACCCCGTAGATGATAGGGGCGATGAAAGCGAACGAAGACGCCAAAAAAATCGGTACCCTGCCCCGCGTGACGGCTTGGAACAACAAGGTCCCGGCCCCGGCGGTGAACAGCGCCACGTTGGGGTCCAGCCCGGTGAGAAGCGGCACCAAAACCAACGCTCCGAAAGCGACGAACAACATTTGGGCCCCGATGAGGATGTCCCTGGCCCGCAGTCGATATTCTGTGGAATACCCGTGATGTTCCATAAGATCCCTTCGCTGGTGTCTCCGTTTCAGGAGGCTGGTGGATACGCTTGGAAGGCGTGTCCGGTTGTCCTGCCGGATTGTCTGGGACTCTACTTCGTCCCAAAAATCTTGTCTCCCGCATCTCCCAGTCCGGGAAGGATGTATCCGTCCGCGTTCAGTTTTTCGTCCACGGCCGCCACATAGACGTCCACATCGGGATGGGCATTTTCCAAGCGGCGGATTCCTTCCGGAGCCGCCACAAGAAATATCCCTCGAATGTTTCGACAGCCGGCTTCTTTGAGAAGGTCGATGGTCATCACCAAGGTACCGCCTGTGGCCAGCATAGGATCGAGGATAAGTGAAATCCGCTCGTGCATGTCCCCGGCAAGCTTCACGTAATAGCGTACCGGTTCCAAAGTGCTTTCGTTCCGGTACAGCCCGACGACGCTCACTTTGGCGCTGGGGATGAGGTCCAGCACCCCGTCCATCATGCCCAATCCCGCCCGCAGGATGGGCACCACGGTGATCTTTTTCCCCTTGATCCGCTCCACTTCCACCGGACCGCTCCAGCCCTGAATAACCCTCTTTTCCGTTTCCAGGTCCTTGGTGGCTTCATACGTCAAGAGGCGGGCCAATTCCGAAGCGAGTTCCCGAAAATCCTTGGTGCTGATATTGTGCTTGCGCATCAGCCCCAACTTGTGTCGGACCAAAGGATGATTCACAATATGAACAGGCACGGATGGCTCCTTTCTGTGCTATAAGACGCAAGGGTTTAATCTTGGGCGGAGGCTATAGAGGAAAGCCGAAGGGGTGTCAAGGACCGGTATGGCTTCATGGATTGATCTCAATTCGCCGGGTGTTTTCTGGGTCGGAGCCCATCGGGGAGGGGTCGGTTTGGGCCCGGAGAACACGTTGGGGACGGCGGCTAAGGGCTTTCGATCCGGCGCCCAATTCTGGGAACTGGATGTCCAGCTCTCCTTGGATGGTGTGCCCGTGGTGATTCACGACGACACCTTGGTTCGCACCACGGACGCCCCGATCCTCTATCCCGATCGTCACCCCTGGCAGGTGTGGGACTTTACGTGGGCCGAGCTGAGGGCCCTTCGGATTGTCCCCACGGAAAAATCACGCTCCCAAGAACCTGAGGGCGGCCTGGACGGGTCCCCTCACAGACATGGCTTGTGCGGGGCCGAAGATCGGCGGGAACCGATCCCGCCGGACAGCCGGGATGGCAAGAAGGTTGCGCTTTCCGAGACTCCGACGGCCGCCCTTCCTTCGGAGGAAGACAGGCTTTCCGACCGGCTTTTCGGCTCGGAACCGTCGCCCATGCCGGGGTTATCTTGGGCTTCGTGCCGCATTCCGACCCTCAGGGAAGCCTTGGTCCTGACGAGATCCCTCGACTGGCTGGTTAACGTCGAAATCAAAGGTACCGCTTCCCAGCACGACCGGCTGGTCCGAGAAACCGTCGCTTTGATCGCGGAATTGGAAATGAGTTCTCGCGTGCTCATATCCTCGTTTCACGAGACCGTCCTGCGACTCGTCTCGTCCTTGGATTCGCATCTCCTCACCGGGCTGGTCACCCAGCACCCCGTGGACGACCCTGTGGCTCGTGTCCGAGCTTTGGGGACCTTCGCATATCACCCCGCTGAAGCCCACTTGGACGCAGAGACCGTGCACCGTTGCCGGGCGGCGGGGATTCCTGTCATCGCCTGGACGGTGAACGACCCCGAAAAGCTCCCGCGGCTTCGCCGTTGGGGAGTTTCCGCCGTCATTTCCGACCGGCCCCATAAACTTCTGCCCGAAACACACCTCGAGGAGGACTCCCATTGATGGTGACTCTGCTGGATTACGGCGCGGGGAATGTCCGCAGTGTGGTCAATGCCATCGAGAAACTGGGTCATTCCGTGCGCTTCGTCTCGCAACCGGAAGACATTCTTTCGGCGGAAAAACTTGTTTTTCCCGGTGTGGGCGCCTTCGGTTCCATGATGCGCGTTCTTCGGGACAAGGGCTATGTGGAGCCGTTGCGTCGCTATTTGGAAGCCGATCGCCCTTTTCTCGGCATCTGTTTGGGCCTTCAAGCCTTGTTTCAAGGCAGCGAAGAGGCTCCGGGTGAAGACGGCCTGGGATTTCTGAAAGGCATGGTCCGTCGGTTTCGCGTGGATCTCGCCGTTCCCCACATCGGATGGAACGGCATCAAGGCCCGAAAGCCCTCGGCCCTTTTCCAAGGTCTGGACGGGGACGAGAAGGTCTATTTTGTCCACTCCTTCCACGTGGATCCGGAAGATCCCCATGTGGTGCTGACGACCACGGACTATGGCCGGGAATTCGTGAGCGCTATCCAGAAAGGGCGGGTGTCGGCGGTACAGTTCCACCCGGAAAAAAGCGGCCAAACCGGATTGAAGATCTTGAGGAATTTTCTCGAAGGCTGGGATGCGCCGGCGGTCCTGCCCCCGCGCGTACCGCCGCGGACAGAACTCGCCAAACGGATCATCGCCTGCTTAGATGTGCGGGCCAACGACCAGGGGGACCTCGTGGTCACCAAAGGGGATCAATATGACGTGCGCGAGGCCGGGGTGGTGCGCAATCTCGGCAAGCCCGTAGATCTGGCTCGCCGCTATTACGAGGAGGGCGCCGATGAGATCACGTTTCTCAACATCACGGGTTTTCGGGATTTCCCGTTAAAAGATCTGCCCATGCTGGAAGTCCTGGAACGCACCTCGGAAAAGGTCTTCGTTCCATTGACCATCGGGGGAGGCATCCGGGATTACGTGGACAAAGACGCCACCGCCCACAGCGCCCTCCAAGTCGCCTCGGCCTACTTCCGTTCCGGAGCGGATAAGGTTTCCATTGGGAGCGATGCGGTGCTCATCGTGGAAGATGTGTTGCGCACAGGGAAGCCGTCCGGACGAAGCGCCATTGAAACCATTTCCCGGGTGTACGGAAGCCAAGCGGTGGTCATTTCCATTGATCCCCGGAGGGTTTACGTGCCCATTCCCTCTGCCGTGCCGCACAGGGTCATCGAAACGGCGCTGCCGGGTCCCCACGGGGAGCGTTATTGCTGGTACCAGTGCACCATCAAGGGGGGGCGGGAAGGTCGGCCTGTGGATGCGGTCACCTTAGCCCGGGTTTGTGAAGATCTTGGCGCCGGGGAAATCCTGCTGAACTGCATCGACCGGGACGGAACGAACCTCGGTTTCGACCTGGAGCTCATCACCGCTGTAAAAGAGGCCGTCACCATCCCGGTGATCGCTTCCAGCGGTGCGGGGTGCCCGGAACATTTCCTGGAGGTTTTCACGCGCACACGCGCCGAATCGGCTCTGGCCGCCGGTATCTTCCACCGAAACGAAGTTTCCATCGGGGCCGTCAAGGCATTCCTCGACGGAAAAGTTCCCGTTCGGCGCGTGCGTTCCTAAAGACAGAAAAAAACCCGGCACCGCGGGCACGCGGCGCCGGGTTTTCAGCTTCGTGCCTTCGCGGCACCCACTCTCGATGACGACCCGGCTAGACCTTCTTGTCCTTTTTTCGTTGAGCCCGGAGAAATCCCGCCAGACCTACCAAGCCCGAACCCATAAGAAGCATGGATGCGGGCTCGGGTGCCACTTGCTGCGGAGGCCGGGGCAGCTCCAAGGTTTCGTAGACCACATCGTTGGCGCAGTTCACGGTAAAGCCGATCGTGAAGATGCCCGAAGTCAATGGGATCGTCTGGGCCGGGAAGGTGAAAACGAGGCTGCTGGTTGTCCACCCATTAAAAGAGACAGCACCGAGGGAGGGTGAATTCGAGACGACGGTCGGGTTCAGTCCGATGGGGTGGGTGTCGCGGATTAAATAACCTGACCAATATCCCGTGTTGTCTTTCCCCGACATCACATAGGCGGTCGTATCGTTCAGGGCCAGATCGGTGGCATAAAGATTATAGTTCCACGAACCGGGGAGCTGCCCGTCTTGTTTGTTTGGATTGTTATCGGCATAAATGACGTATTCCCAGTTTGTGTCCTCGTCAACGTTCAAAAAAAGATCCCCGGGCTCCAGTTTGTTCCACCCGGACCCGCTGCCCCAGGAAGCGAAAGAAAATGTGATTGCGGTTAAATAGAAATTGTTCACTTCCACACTGCCGCCCGTGAAATTGGGAAACCCGATGGTATCCAAATTGTTGTCCGTCCCCGGCCAGGAATCGTGGTCCGTATTTCCCCACTGGGGCCAGTAGGTGGTGTTGTCGGTAAAATTGATGGTCAGGGATGAAGACACGCCGGGATTAAGCGTGATGAGCAGACACGCTCCAAAGACGACCACCGTGGACATCAACCTTTTCATAACAACCCTCCGCGAGGAAACCAAACGAAAACCATCGGCGGTGTGCTCAGAAAACGCCGCGACCTTTTCGCGTGGCTGTCCTCAGCAAGGAGCGTACCAAACATGAGGGCTGGAAGGGCGTTGGAGGAAAAGATAATCATCTATAAAAATCAATTGGATATGCTCTGGCGGCAAAAAGCCTGGGAGATACATGGACGTGGACGCGGAGGGGTGTGCAAACAATGTCCACATGATGTATGCAATCCATTGCACAGCGTGCCAGTCGTTGCACACTCGGTGGGCAAAAGACAAGGACCGATCCCGGCCGCCCCAGGCGTCTGATCTCAGGGGCGGAAAAAGTGTCGCCCCTGCATGTCCGAGGAATCATGGAAAACGCTGCTTTGGAGCGACGTCGAACCGGCCCGCGGGATACGGGAACCCACCTTTTTCCCGACAAATGGGTTCCCGGTTTTGTGGAACTGACAAGCCTTGTTTTGCAGGTGCGCGCCTTTCCTAGGTGACGAAAATGCGGGCTAGATGCGCCGCTTGGGCCACGAGGTGTCGAAGGGGGAGTCCCTGAGGGCACCGACGTTCGGCTTCGTGCACTCGTGCCGCGTCCAAAGTCTCAAAAAGGCCCGATTGAGCCAACGGAAGCAGCACCTCTCGGGCGGCCGACATGTCACCGTAATCATGAGCGTACATGAGGCTTCTCAGGATGTCGGCAATCGGAGCCTGCGCAGCGTGGCGGCACACGACGGCGCATCCGGCACAGTATTGGTGGCGGGTGGCTTGGGCGTACCGGGCCAGCTTGTTTCGTTCTTCCGAGCTGAGCGTCGTGCGATCCAGAGCCGCGGCGACATTGCTCATGAGGATGGTCATGGTGGGCATTTGGGAACACACGCTGGCGATTCGGGAATCCTCCCACACGGCCTTGAGCTTGGCCTGTTTGTCCGTAAAACCCCGACCGAGCAGTTTTTCGGCCAACGCCCCTTCTTCAGGCGAGTCCACCCGATAGGGGCCGCCCCCTTGTGTTTTCATGGCCGTCAAACCGATGCCCGCGGCGACGCACCGGTCAACGGCCCGCTTCATGGCGTCATCGTGGATGAGTCGGAAATTATAGGTGCACATGATGCCGTCCACCCAACCCAGCCGGGCGGCCCCTTCCAGACATTGGGCCATGTTGGCGTGGGTGCTGAATCCGAAGAGGCGGATCTTCCCCGAGGCTTTCGCCTGTTCGGCCCAACGACGCACATCGCTGGTGAGTTCCTGGACGGAGTCGACGGCATGGAGAAAATAAAGATCAATCCAATCCGTCTTCATGCGCTCCAGGCTTCGGTGAAGCAGCTTGGTCATCCCGGCCGGGTCTCGAGCATCGGATTTTGTCACCAAAAAAACCTCTTTCCGGGTTTCGGGAAACCGGGCGAAGAAAGCTCCGATACCTTCTTCGCTCCGGCCGCCTCCGTAACAATCCGCGGTATCCCAATAGGTCACGCCCCAGCGCAGGGCCTGCCGAAGCAAGGTATGGTTGGCCCCCGTATCGAACATGCCCCCGAGGGACAATACGGACACAGGGATTTTGGAGGCGCCGAAAGGGCGCACGGGCACCTTCTGAACCGAAGGTTCCTGGGCAAACCCCATGGATGGAAAAACCAGGGCGGTCCCCGGGCTCGATGCGAGTCCGATAACGCCCGCCGCCTTCAAGAATTCCCGGCGGGACACAGTGCCCGAAAAAGCTTTTCCCTCATGTGGTCCTTTTCCACTCATGGTCGATCCTCCTGTGTGGATGTCCGTACGGGACGCGTGAGGCCTGACCGGACAACGCCGGTCGTCTTCGTCGGGTGACGGGCCGTGTTCCCCTGTCGCATGACAGGGGGCGGGTTTGGAACGCCATGGCATCGCCCGGGCGTGTCAGGTTCCGCTCCGTATCTTTCCGGAGATCAGGGATCTTTCCGGGTGGCGCGATTCATTTTCCGCCGAAACCCGGATGGCCGGAAGACCTCGAACGGGGCATTCGTGTTCGCAGATGCCGCACCCGACGCACCGAGCATGATCCACCACCGGGCGTTTCAGACGCACGGCAAGAAAGACCATGCTTTCCGAGCCCAAGGGCGGCGCCGTGTGGTTGTCATCGCCGCCGGGGGCCGCCTCGATCCATCCTTCGCCCCATGCGCGCACCGGCCATTGGTGAGAGGAATCGCCCAGGCTTTTGACAAGATATAAACTGTCCAGCGGCGGTGGATTGTGCGGCGGCCGAAAACCATCCACGATCCAGCGCTGACCTTCACGTTTTTTCACTTCAAGGGGCCCAGCGGGAAGCTTTTCCAAAACCTCCATCGTTTGGATGGCTTTGGGGCTGACCGGGCAGTTTTCTTCACACACGATGCACGGCTTGCCGAAGGCCCAAGGAAGACAGCGGCTCCGATCCACGAAAGCCGCTCCGATCCGGACGGGTCCTCGGTCCGCAAAGTCTCCGGTGCCGTGTTTTTCGTCGAGAGTGAGACGCCGGATGGCGGCCGTCGGGCAGATGCGGCTGCATGCGACGCACTGGTACTGGCAACCACTGGTTCCGGCGCGAAAGTCCAACACAGGGGTCCACAATCCTTCCAAGCCCGCTTCCCACAAGGCCGGCTGAAGAACGTTCGTGGGGCAGATACGGAGGCATTGCCCACATTTGATGCATCGGGCAAGGAATTCTGATTCGGCGAGAGCCCCCGGAGGACGCACGACCGACGGGGGGAACCGCCTTTTTGTGAGACCGTCCAAGCGGAGAGCCGAAACAGAGAAAAGACCGGTGCCCAGTGAAGCCAGAATCCGCCGGCGGGATAGGTCGATACCGCTCCCTGATGCGGACGGTTCGGCCGGCATAACCGTGTATGTGATGGCCCCTTCCGGACAGACCACCAGGCAGTTGCTGCACAAGGTGCATTCCCCGACCACGAGATCGGAAGACGGACGGCATCCGGCATCACAGACGGCTTCGCACCGTTGACAATTGGTGCATCGCTCTACAATTCGTTGCATGTGCCATAAGGGACGCCGTCCCGCCAGGTGCATCAGCGCTCCGGCAGGGCAGACGTATCGGCAGTAAAAGCGCGGTCGGATGAGATTTACCCCCACGGCCGTTATCAGTAAGGCCGCCGTCAGCCATGCACCGTGCGTCCAGCGATCTCCCGCAAGTCCCTCAGGCTGGAATATCCCCAGTGCCGGAAAGACGATCTGGTTGAGCGACCTTTGAAAAAAAGGGAGGGGATCCAAGAGACCTGTCTGGAGCGATCCCACGGCTGCGGGAAATCTTCCCAGCAGAAGACCCAGAGTAAAGAGCACGACAACGATCGGGACGTCGTGGTGCCATGGGGATCCTTTGGATGCAAGGCGTCTCGGGCGTGCAACTTCCCCCATGAGGAGCAGCGCCACGGCCGTTCCTAGGCCGAGGGTTTTCAGGGCCGAGGCGGTTCCGCTCCATCGGCTTGCGGTCCATAAGGGGCCGGCGGCCATACCGAGAAAAAGACAGAGCATATGAAATTTCACGCGATGCGCCGGGTGGAAAGCATTGGCGGCCACGCGTTCCGAAAAGCTCTTGGTGCGGGCTCCCAGCCAGCCTACGGCGTGGTGGATCGTGCCGAAAGGACAGACCCAGCCGCAGAAGAAGCGCCCGACAATCAGCGTCAGGGAAAGAGTGACTACACCCCACAAGATGCCCGCAAACAGGGTTCCTGTGGTCAGGGCCGTTCCCACGGCCGTGAGGGGATCCAGTTGGAGGAACCAATTCACAGGCCAGCCCCGAATGTCCGGCCAGCGCGTGCCCATTCGGGTGACGGCGCAGAAAAAGACGAAGAGCGCGAAGAAAAACCCCTGACTGAGGCGCCGCACGTGATGGATGCGCATGGATCGAATCTCTCCGTGTTTTTTAAGCCGTTTCCCGCTCCTACTAAACAGAGAGGCGATGCACGGTGATCGTGCCGAGATCCAGGGATCCGGCGCCGAACGTTTGGGCACATCGGAGATACGGCAGTTTTTCCGGGTCCAACTGGAGGATCCGGGCGCCGAGAACGTCTGCCGCAACGGGATCGGGGCTCATGATCAACGTCCGGGTTTCTTTCAGGTCGGCAAGGGATCCCCCCGTCGGGCCGTTGGTCACCATGGCCGTGATCCCGTCCAGGACGACCAAAGTAGGGCGGAAAAGAGCCGCCAGTTCTCCGATGACCTCGTGCACGTGCTGGTGGAAAAGGTTCCGGGGACCTCCGAGAAGCCCATACCAGTTTTTGCAAATCATGGAGGCGCCCGCGCGATGGTGGTGTTTGACCGGAGCCAAGTTGATCACCTTGTCGGCTTCAATAAATGGCATCGCCCATGAAGGCCACCGGTGGAGGTGGCGACCCATGGGAAGCGTGACAGGTTGAAAGCGCCGAGCTTCGGGCACCCAAAGCAGCCCTCCGGCACGGCGGACCGCGTCGGCGATTCCCGTCAGGCGAAAGCAACTTGTCGGATCGTTGATCGGGTTGTCGGAAACGATGACTTGTGAGGCCCCGGCGTCCACGCAACTCCGGACGACCGCTTCGACCAGCTCCGGATGAGATGTGGCCCCAAGAGACGGTGGGCTGGCAAAGGCCGCGTTGACCTTGACGAAAACCCGGTCGTTGGCGGCGATAAAACGCTTCATGCCGCCGAGCGCCTCCAGGCCTGCGGCAAAGCACGCCGCGCGGCCGGTCCCCGAGACCACGGCCGCAGCTCTTGGTGCAGTCGGCACCGACCAATCGAAAGGGCCCTCCAAGGTTCCTGCAGGGTCGGGATGATCTGTCGGCCCGGCCCAATCGGCCAGGCTCCAACCGAGGCTCCACAAGGCGGCCAAACCCGCGCCGTAGCGCATCCCGCGGATCAAAAACCGGCGCCTCGAATGATCTAAGGTGACAGGCTGTGGAGAATGTTCCATAAGAGTCGTTTCCCGGCGTTTTCCGGCTGGGCGGCTTTCTCGATGAAATGTGGGGCCGTCCGCCCCGGCGGGGCTGGTCCGGCGCACGCCCCACCCTGATGAGACTTGGAGATTGTGATCACGTCATGCTCATGTTTTTTCTAGTTTATTTTCTCCTGTTGCGGCTCTTTCGCGCTCAGGTGTTTACGCAGCGCCGCGGCCTTCAGTTCCGCCGTTTCCCGCCGGTCCGCCTCGTGCACGCCGGCCGCATAACGCCCATGCGAAAACACCACTTCCACAAAGCCGAAAAAATCCAAAATCACCATGTCGTTATCGGGATCCGCCCCTGAGAGGCGCCGTGCCCCGCTTTCTTGGAGGAACCGCAGGAAATCCTCCGCGGCCGAACGACCGCTTCGGCCGGCTTTGCCCACCGCCAGGAACACGCTCATGGCGGATCCTTCCTCCACCACAGGTACGGCGTACGTTTCTTGAAACCCGTCATAACCGAAAGCGTTTCCGATATAAAGCACCCCCCGTTCAAAAGCTTTCATTTCCGGAGGGAATCGTTCCAAGGCGTGGAGGACGGTTTCGGCGGGTGGGATGGGTTCCATCACGGTTTGCAGGGCCGTCGTGAGCTCTGTCATCATCTCTGAGTCTTCCGTTGCAGCGATGATTTCCATGTAATAGGGACCGGCGGCGGCGCAGAGCGCGTTGGCGGCACGATACCCGAAGGTGAGCGAGGGGATCCGGACCCCGGTCGATCGCCTCTGGCGGCTGAAGACGGAAAAAGCGCTTTCCGGACTTTTCATGGTAAAAATGAAAACCTCCGCCCACAGATCGGGGTTTTTCGAGAGAGAAATTCGCTGGGTGTGCAGGGACACAAACCCCGCCTCCAGATAAAGATCGGCCTTGCCGTCGATTTTGTCCGCCAGCGTTTGAGCATCGAAGGTTTCGGGCGGCCCCGACGCCGAAAACGGCCCGGAGGAAATCTTTGACAGATCTATGAGGCTAGGCGCTGGGGGCTTGGCTTGACCTTTTGAGGTGAGGGTGAGCTCGGTGCCCTGGGTTCCCGTAAGCAGAGGCTCCTGGCGGAAAGAAACGGCCACAACCCCGGCGGCGATGCCTACCAAGAGACCGAGGAGCGTCCAGGAGAATCGGCGTTCGGCGCGGCTTGGTTGAGGCCTGGATCGTCCGGCCACGGAGAGGCTCCTAACGCGGATGGGGGTGGATGCCGAAACCGCCGAAAAGACTGAAAGCAAAGGCCAGGAGAACCGTCTGGATGACCCACCCGATGAGGCATACAGCCACGGCTCGACCTGTCCCGCTATAGTCGAGGGCTTGCCGGACGGCGACGACCATGGCTGCCAGCATCCAGACGCCGGTCACCAGCATGACGAAACTTTGGAGGCCGGGAATGATTCCCAAGACCCGGAGGACCCCCGGGGCGCTGGAAAACCCGATGGTCCGCAAAAGCTCTTGAGGGCTGCTGAGGGTCTGCGGTTCGGCCAAAAATTTGGTTCCCACAAAATAGACGATGTAGGCCCAGAGATACCACCCGGCTAAGGCCATCAGCCCCAAGGAGAGCACGCCCTTGAAGCCGCCGACGGTCATGGTGCCGATCCCTGCGGCCACGCTGGAAAGAATGACCACGGCCATGGCCTGCCCCATGCTTTTCGGATCGGCTTCCACCTCCTCGTAGAGGCTCACGTCGAGTTTCGCCGCTCGAATCATGCGCTGGATCAAAACTTCCATGGGTATCCTCCTGGAGTCGGCTTATCCCCTACTTGATGTAGCCCGCGCGTTCCAGGTAAAGCAACACCTCTTGGGCGGCTTCGTCCGGGGTGAGTTCTGTCGTGTCGATGACGACTTCCGGAGCCTGAGGGGGTTCGTAAGGGTCGTCGATGCCGGTGAAACCCTTGATAAGTCCCGCCCGGGCCTTGGCGTAGAGCCCTTTCCGATCCCGACTTTCGCACACCTCCAGGGGGGTGGCCACATAGACTTCCACGAAGCCGCCGTAGGTTTCTATTAAATTTCGGATTTGGCGCCGCGTCGCCGCGTAGGGGGCGATGGGGGCGCAGATGGCGATCCCGCGATTCTTGGTGATCTCACTGGCCACAAATCCGATCCGGCGGACGTTGATGTCTCGATGTTCCTTGGAAAAACCCAGTTCGCTGGAAAGATTGCGCCGCACCACATCCCCGTCCAACAGGGTCACCGGTCGGTTGCCCATTTCCAGAAGCCGCGCATAGAGGATCCGGGCGATGGTGGACTTTCCCGCTCCGGAAAGACCCGTGCAAAAGATGGTCAATCCTTGCTTGTGCCGGGGTGGATAGCCTCTTTGGAGTTCCTCGATGACTTCAGGAAAGCTGAACCATTCCGGGACACGTTTTCCTTCCCGCAGTCTGCGATGGAATTCTTCCAAAGACATGGATTTGATCGTGCTTCCCGGCGGCGCCTCCCGCAGCGGCATATAGGCGTCCTCTTCGAAGACATAGACCATTTCCTCGAAAGGAATGATCTCGATCCCCAAGGCGTCCTGATAGGCCATGGCCGTTTTCACGGCCGATTCCGGGTCGTAGAACCTCCGTCCGTCCGGGGTCGGCCCTGGGCTGGCATGATCCCGGCCCACGATGAAGTGAGTGCAGCCGTAGTTCTTGCGGATAATGGCGTGGAGCAACGCTTCCCGAGGGCCGGCGAGCCGCATGGCCAGAGGCAGCAGGCTGAGGATCATCATGTTGGGAGGATAATATCGGGTGAGCGCCTGATAGCACCGGATGCGCGTGTAATAGTCGATGTCTCCCGGCATGGCCCGCCGTGCCACAGGATGCAGCAGCAGGTTGGCTTTGGCACGGTCCATGGCCCTCAAGGTCATTTCGAACTGAGCCCTGTGGAGGGGGTTGCGCGTCTGAAAGCCGACGATGCGCCGCCACCCCAACTTCTTGAAAAGAGCGCGCAGTTCCTGGGGCGTATGACGCAGACGCTTGAACGCGAAATGCATGGGCAGTTGGACTCCTTCGACCGTGCCGCCCACGTAATGGGTGCCCGTGTTGTGGTAAAGGGCGTGCACTCCGGGATGGGCCGGATCCGTGGTGCCGTAGACGACCTCGGCTTCCCGCAGCTTGTCAATCGACCAAATGTCCTCCACATGGAGCACGGCGACCATGAAACCTTCCACGTCGCGCAGTGCCACGGATTGACCCGCGTCCAGCGAGCGGGCTTCAGCTTCCGACACATCGAGGCACACGGGCAAGGGCCATAGGAGGCCGCTTTGCAGTTGCATGCGGTCCAGCACCGATTCATAGTCGGCGCTGGTCATATAACCGCGCAAGGGGGAAAAGGCTCCGTTCAGGAGCAGTTCCAAATCCGCCAGTTGGCGCGCGTTGAGGGACAGACTGGGTAATTCCCGGCTCAGGTCTTTCAGGACTTGGGCGCGCTTTTGATCAACCACCAGGTTGACCAGTTCGCCGCCGTGCGCCGACAGTGTCTCATCTGTCATGGTTTCTCCTGCCGAATTCGATGTGTCGGATTTTCCGCGGATTCGCCTGATCTTCCCCATGGGCGTGGAACCGTGCCGTTTCTTTAACACGCCGCCCGAATTCGTGAAACGCAAAAGATGACATAAATCCTCCGGGCTGCCGGGCACAGGGACGGACGACCTCAGGAACCGTGAGGTTCGCGATGTCCGGCTCTCGCGCCGACATCCGAGGGCCGATGAAATCCGGAGTGGGCGATGTGTTGGAAAATGAAAGGCTCTCCGCGGGAGTCAATGACGCGGGCGGGCTCTCACAGGTCCACCCCGTCGCCCTTGGCGCCGTTTTCCATTGTGCTCCAATGGGATTCCATAATGTGCAGGAAACGAGGCCGGTCCACAACACATCCCCAATGGCACGGAGAGCGGGTAATCCTGGCCTTGCAAAGGATCTTTGCGTAACATGTGCGGTGTTGCTCAGGCGATGGGGAGGGGGGCGCTCAGAAATGTCAACGAAAAGGTGAGGATATCCCATGTGCCGATTCTGCCACCAACACGGGGAAGGAAAAAATGGTACCACAATGCGGCGCATTACGCCGAAGATCTCCTCAATGATTTGGAGCGACGTCGTTATATCATGGAGTTTATTCGAGACGTCGCCACGGACAAGGCGGATCGGTTGGAACATACGTTTCAACGGGCCATGAAAGTGCCTTCTTGGTTAAGAGCACTCGGATACCGGTATTATGAACAGCGCTATCGCCGCGACCACTTCGGCCAGGTCGTTCCCAAGGAAGACCTTCAGGAAGTCTACGAGCGGGCTAGTGCTATCGTCCGTCTGCCGTGCGTATGCCGAAAGAGCAGCACGGGTGTCAAAGAGGCCCGTTATTGTATCGGATTGACTTTGGACCCGGAGAAGATTCTCGATATCCGGGACGCCTTCCTCGAAACCTTCCAATTTGGACCTTACGTCGAACCCTTTGAGCGGCTCACGGCGCCCCAGGCCACAGCACTGACCGAGACGTTTGAAAAAGAAGGGCTGATCCACACCATCTGGACCTTCAAAACCCCTTTCATCGGGGCGGTGTGCAACTGCGACCGGGCGGATTGTTTGGCCATGAAGGCTTACCAGTACGGGTTTCACCTGTTTTTCCGCGCAGAGTTTGTGGCCTGTATCGATGAGACACGCTGCATCGGGTGCCGACGGTGCATCACGGCCTGCCAGTTCGGCGCTCTGGGCTATTCCGCCTACCGCCGGACCGCCTTTGTGGACGTGCTTCGGTGCTATGGGTGCGGCATCTGCCGCGCTCAGTGCGAGCAGGAGGCCATCCGTCTGGAAGACCGGGCCGCGCACCGCTTGGCCTCTCGGCTTTGGTAAGCGGCCGAATCCTCAAAACAGGTCCCTTCGACGATTTGCAAGGGAAGGGAGTTTTTCCCGAACGGATCGGATGCGTCCGATGGAGATGCAGGCGTGGATGCAGTCTTCCCCTTCGGCGGCCGAAGCAATGGGAATCCCGAAGGGATCGAAGATCGTGCTGCGGCCGCAGAAGGCGGTGCCGATCAGGTTGCACCCGGCCACGTAAAACGTGTTTTCAACAGCTCGCGCTCGAAGCAGCGTGAGCCAGTGCTCTTCCTTTACTGACCCCTGATACCATGCCGAGGGCACAATCACCAGGTCGGCCTTTTGGTCGGCAAGATATCGGAAGAGCTCAGGAAAACGAAGATCATAGCAGATCGCGATTCCCACTCGCAGGCCGTGAAGAGAAACGACGGGAGGCGGCTGATCGCCCGGCCTCATGGTGGCCGATTCACGCACGTTCAACGCATCAAAAAGGTGGAGTTTCCGATACGTGGCAAGGATGTGGCCGTCAGAGCCGAAAAGGACCGCCGTGTTGTAGGCCCTCTCGGGGTCCGGGGAGGGTTCCCACCCCCCGGCCGTGATGGCCATTTGGAACGCCTTGGCCAGAGCGCTCATTTCCCCGAAAAAATCCACCGAAGCATCGCGGAGGATCTGCACAGGCGGGCGACCGGAGGATGGGAGGGCTTGAAACATTTCCGGGAAAACGAGAAGCTGCGCGCCTTTTTCCTTCGCCGTCCGGGCGTAGCGACGGGCCTTTTCCAGGTTTCGGGCGGGATCAGGGCTCCCTTCCACTTGCGCCAGGGCCACGGTGAGGGTCGCATCCATTTCGAACACACCTTTCATTTCACGAGACACGAACGGTTGAAAAAAACCTTAATCCGTGAAACTGCGACGATGCGTGAAATTGTCATAACTAGAATATGATGGAGATACTGAGACACTTTTGTGTTGAAGGGGTTCGTGTCCCATTTTCACCCCGAAGGCACATCGACTCGGACGTCTGAAGGTCAGCCCACGTCATCTCGTTTTCACCGATCCAGGTTTTTCCTAAACCGATAGGTGGTGCCTCGGGTGATGTTTCGAGAAAGGAGTATAAACCTTTTGTTGATATCGCAAAAGGACAGGCGCCCACAAAAAAAACAAATCCATTATGACCCCGTTCTTGTCCACCGTCATGGCTGAAGTGCGTCCCGTGGGGGGCGACCAAACAGGTCACAACAGCCACGGCGGCTTTGTACTCTAAGGGACACCTGGATGTGGGGCCCGCGGGGGACATGTCATGATCCTGGAGACGGCGATGCGCTTCTCCCGTCCTCTTGCCCGAGAGTTCCTGGGCATCTTCGGCTCCCAGGGCGATGAGAGCCCTCTCTTTGACGGCCGGGATTCTGACGCTCGGAACCCGGCACCGCCGGCGGCAGACCAACCCCATGCAGCAGGCCGTCCATGAGAAGAGCCGACTGATGTGGTGGATATCGGCGTGCAGTCCCGTGGGATGGACTCCTTCCGGGCGGGCAAAAGAAGTGACAGTGTTCGGAAAAACTCTTTATTGTGGATATCGTCGCAAGTCTTTACGAACCTGGGACATTCGGCCGGGTCGGCAGAACCCGCTTGTCCTGAAAAGCTCTCTCAACATGTGGGGGAACCTTGATTGCAACTGCGGGCTTCATGGAGATGGATTTTCATCCCGGAACGGGATTTTCTTGAGATGCGCACCTGAAGATGATCCGCCGTGATGAATTGGTCTGAAAACGCCGCGGCGCACCTAACGTTTTGAAAGCCGTTGAACTTCTTCATTCATGGAAGCGGGAAAAAGCATAGGATCCATGGGGCCGCGGGCCAAAACGTTCTCCAAGGGGCCAGAGACCCCGGCTTCGTGACCGACGATGTTTCCTTGGCGGGTTTCCATCGGCGTGTCTCCGGTGGCCGTGGGAGCCATTCCCACGAGCGGCCGACGGACACGGAAAGACGCTCATGCATACCGGCATTCTTCGAAACTCCTTCCACGCCCGGGCGGCCCGCCGTGGCGTTGTCGTCGCGACGCACGACATCCGTGACGCGACGCACCCGTTCGCGTCCGGCGCGGAGCGCAGATGGGCGATGGTCTGGATGCGTGAGGACCTCAGCACACTCCGCGAAAGGACCCTCACTGCCCTCGCATACACGGGACGCCTGAGGCTGAAGCCCTATCATTGCGCAAGATAACTCGCAGTGCGGAGAAGGGAATCACCCTCATGCAGAACCGGAACCTCCGACCTGAAAAACCGTCGGGGGTGCAACGTCAAACCAATGATGCGAGCTCGCCGTTCTTCACGCAGCGTTCCTCAACCGGACGTGCGTGCCCGCGATCACCCCGAATCCCTCGTGGAAAATCCTAAGACTCCCCTTTCAGGCCCTCTTTTCGGCCCTAGACCATCGGCTTCAGGAATTGCTGATCACCGGCCCGGGGAAGTCCGCTCCATTGACCTTCCGGCCGCCTTCGGTGCCGGGTGTCACGTTGTAAGTTTTGGGCTTCGGAATCTTCATGACTCCTGCTTTGAGTGGGTTTTCTTTGCCCTTCCTCGGACCGCGGCAATAATCCGATCAATGCACCCGTCGAAATCCTCCTCGAGTTCATGCTGCCACAGGCGGATCACGGAGAAACGCTTGTGGGGGAGCATAAAGCCTTTCTGCTTCCAAATCATTTTCTCCGGTGTTTAAGAGCGAAAAACATTCTTCCGATGCCAATTAAGACAATCTTTTGAAGGCAGGAACCTGACCGGCAATCTTATCTCTTGGTTATGGAAACAAGCGATTTGGCCCTCAATGACGGGATCTTGTCGAGATAGCAACTCTTTGGATATCAAAACCTTCATGTCAGAATCTATGGTAATAAACCCCTTGTCGAGCAATCGGTCAAAGGTGGCGCTCTGACAAAGCCCTTTTGTCGGGTCAGTTCGTTTGCCTTCATCAATACTCCAAGGGACGATGTGACTGGCGATCAAACACTCTGTAACACGAATTCCTGTGACGCAGCACGTTGAGTTGTAGCCACTAAGAACTGCCTCACGAAAGAAGCTCTGATGAATCCTTACCTTGGTCTCACGGACCAGTTCACTGGGCCATCAGGCCTTCGTAATTGAATCAAGCAGTTATGTCTTAGAAACGCCTCCCGCAATTTTGCGGCTTCCAAAACAAGGTCGTTCCAACTTTGGTGGAATTCATCCCATATTTCTTTGTCTAGCTTGCTGGCATGTATTATGCCGGAAATACCGCTGCGTCGTAGCTCTGGATCAAAAGCACCGAAATTCCCCAGCTTGCGGGCCACGGAAGAAGGAGTGCGACCTATGAGCGCGGCCAATTCCTGTACTTTGGGGTTACTTGCTTTGGTCTGTTGGAAAGGGATGCGGCAGTAGAGGTCAAAGGCAAGGATTAGTTCCTCTTCTTCCACACTGGACATGATGATCTCAACCACGCCCATTGAACTGACGATTTAAACTTAACGTAATCATGAGACTTTCCATGGATCTAACTTTCCAGTTGAAGCAAACCACACTTCCAGCCTGTTGAACAAGCAGCCCCATTTCTTCACCTAAAAAATGCAACCTTTCTAGAACGCTCTTCCTTTCCAGACCGAACACATTCCAATCCGGGTGATCCACAATTCCCGAATCTGAGAACCCCTCCTCTTTGAGTATTCGAGCGAGGATAACCATCATTCCGTCGGATATTCGATAGTCAATGAGTTCCCTTTTGCCCTTTCGGGGTTCTCGAATAAAATCGACTTCTCGCAGAAAACATAGCAATCCCCGCGCCACTTTTCTGCTTACCTGATCCGACCAAGGCCTATCGATTTTGCCGTCCGTTATGGCTTCCGAGAAAAAGAGGAGAACATTCGAGATATCCAGAGAAAACCTGCCGCGCCGAACAGAGGGCCAAAATTCGTGAACCACGAAGTCGTGCAACAGCGGGTCATTCCGTGAGGAATACAGAAGAACAAGTTCCTTAAACACAGCAGGCTGTAAGTTGCATTCTATAGCCCTTTTCAGCACCCTAGCAGGCTGGTCATCAGGTTTTAAATAGCGCCGAATGAAAACCCTTCGAACTATATCCCTCACCCGGTATGCAGTGGCTTTGCCCAAAAGTCCTTCTTGTTCGACACGTCTCGCAAAGGCATCAGCCGGCTCACCAAACTGCCAGTGCGTAAGCAAGGTCCGCGTCTCCTCCAACAGTGCAGCGCCCTTGCAGATCGCGATGGTGTAACGCTTTCCCTCGGGCATCCTTTACATCTCCAACGTCTTGAGCACGGCCCGGTCTACATCGCCGTAGAACACCACGTCCAGGCGTTCGATCACATCCTCCGGCAGCCCGGCGAACTGCGTTTTGTTGGAAACGGGGACCAGGGCGCGAAGAGCCCCTGATTCAAGCGCCAGTTGCAGGGGTTCGGCGATGGAAGCCGGTCCCTTGATGTTCCCCTGGATGGTCAGGTCGCCGAGGATGACCGTGCCGGCCTGCACTTGTCGGTTGCGGATCGCGGAGATCATGGCGGCGAAAAACGCCACACCGCAGGGACAGTCGATGCGGCCGCCGGACAGGTCCACGGCTTCGGCATAGATGTCTTTCTGCGCCAGCACCTGTGTGAGCCCGAGCTTGTCCTTGACGCTCTGCAGATAACTGAAAGCCCGGTTGAGGGATTCTTTCAGTGATTTCTCGAGGCCCGTCGGGGTCCGGAGCTTGCCCGTACCCGCCGTCAATGTGACCTCGAGCCTGAACAAAGCGACCTTGGCTTCGGAATCCACCGCGGCCGTGTAAACCGTTCCGGGAGGCAAAGGGTCCTGCGAAATGACGCCGGCACCCCCTTGCTCGGGGACGCCCACGGACCGTTCGGTGTCGTCCTCAAGATCGATGTAAGAGAAACTTGTCTTGTAGAATTCGAACGAACCGCGTTTCTTGAGCTGTTCCTTGACCCGGCGGCGTCCCTCCAAGGCCAGCTCGACGTACTCCGTGAGTTCCTCCTTCGTCCAGCCTCCGCCCGGGTGGAGGATTTTGAGAAGGCCGCTCACCGTCTTTTTGGCTGCCGTTGCGTCCCTGCCTTCAACGTGCGATCCGAAACGGAAGACCCGCTCGGCCTCGTCGAAGCGGTTTTGTTTTCTGAGCGCCCGGAACGCTTCGGCCAGATAATCGGTGACGAAACCGTAGTGAAACGTGAGCATGTCTTTCGAATTCTTCGGAACTTCCCAGCCGGGCAGGTAGAAGTGCATCCGGTCGAGCAGGGCCAGATCGAACTCCTTCGGTAAGGGCTGGAAAAGGTCCGTGGCCGAGTTCTGGACCAGACTCTCCACAGGTTGGTTGAGGTTGCCGATGAACACCAAGGAAGCGTCCGCCAGCACCTGGGTGATCCCGCGGCTGAAACGGCCGTTGGCCATGTAATCCTTCATGATTTGAACAACGTCGGGATCGGTGATTTTCATACCGCCGACTTCGTCGAAGGCCACGACGTCCCAATGCCCCACGAGCCCGACCTGTCTCCGCGCGTTGTTGTAGAACAGGTTTGCCGTGCTCGCCTTGCCACCGGAGAGCAGCATGCAGTAGGGAGACATCTCGCTGAAGGCGTAGGATTTTCCTGTGCCGCGCGGCCCGAGCTCGATGAAGTTGTAGTTTTTCTCCACAAACGGGATGAAGCGGGTGAGCAGGAGAAGTTTCAGCCGGCGCTCCATGCGCAGGGGCTCCAACCCGACGCTCCGAAGAAGGAGATTCATCCACTCGTCCCTTGTCATTCTGCTCCGCCCCTCCAAATACTCCTCCAGATCGAAGCGGGCGAGCTGGATGGGCTTCAAATCGACGATGTGGAAAGGACTGTCTCTTTTTCCCTCTTCGGACACCCTGAATTCCAGGTCGATAACGGCCCAGATGCCGCCCTCAAGCAGCCGCTCGTACCGTCGATGGAATTCCTCGGGGATGTGGATCTTGGCGTATCCGAAATGGTCCATGGACGCCCAGTACTTGTTTTCGCTCGGGAGGAATCGGACTTCGACGCGGTCGATGAACCGATGCCTGCCTTTCCGCTCGACCATGGACTGGGCCTTGTTCGCCTCATCATGCCGGAAGTAATTCGTCGTCAAAGTTTCTTTGACGGCGTCCACGCCGATGCGGATTTCCTCGTCGTCGTCCGAGGCGCAGTATTTGCCCAAGAGGTACTCGAGCACATAGGACGGAACGTTCTCGCCGCCTTTGATCTGATGCAGAAGGTCCTTGCGCACCACTTTCCCGGCGAACACGACCGTTGCTTTCTTGTCCAGATCGTCCTGGTCCATATTTCCTCCCGACGGCGACCGGCCGGTGACAAGCGCTGTTCAGACTGAGCACCGACCGGACGCAACCCGCCCATTCCCTTGCGCCCGCCGCCCTCTCAATCAAGAATCGCGTTTTTCAACTTCCGCTTCGCCCACACCAGGCGCGTCTGCGGGTCGATCACCCGGATTTCAATCTCCGCCCCGTCGAAATCCGGGTCGATCAACACAGGAACGGGTGTTTCCCGGCCCGCCTCCAGGGTCACTTCACGGGTCTTTTCGTCCCGTGCCTCGCAGTCGGCGGCTTCGCCGACCGCCTTGGCCTTCGCACCCGAACCGTCATAGGCCTCGATGCGCACACGAATCGGAAGATACCCGTGAATCGACATCTGCTTGACCACATACACCACGGTCAAACCGATGACCCGGCTGGTGAACTTGTCCGAACGGTAGCGAATCTCGATCTCCGGCTTTCCGGCGGAGACCGGTTTCTCCCCTCCGGCCCGGAACACGACCACCGGCACGACTGCTTCCTGCAGGCTCAATCCGCCGTGGAAGTAGCCGTCGCCCTCCGAAAAAACACGGAACCCGACGGGCAGACAGATTTCCTGCACATCGCCTTGGATCCCGACATGGGCCGCCTTCAGGGTGATGGTCCCCGCCGCACGGGAAAGCCCCGAACCCAAGAGGCAGCGACGCTTGTTCTCCAACCAGCCGCCGGGCGGAGGTTGGACCACATCGCCCGCCGGGATTTCCGGCAGCATCATGTGGCCGTGGTCGGCGCTGATCACCACACGGTCGACCCCCTGGGAAACCGCCCACCGGACCGCGGCTGCGATATCCCCGATCACGTCTGAGAGGTAGCGCCGGGCGCGCCAGGCACCGAGGTTCTCGGCCACCGTGTCCGGGTCCTGGGTCCGCACCACAAAGAGCTCCGCTTTCTTCAGGTTGGCGGCGGCCTTTTTCGGCGAGCCGAGCAGGTCGTCCAAGGTGGTCTCGAAAAACCGGTCGCCGTAAGTGTCGGCCAACAGCTTCATACGGTCCGCCGATGTCTTCAGCAGGCGGGTTCCGAGGGCCGGGACAAGGCCCCCGTCTTTCTCGACAAGCCGGAGCATTCCGTCCGCACCCGGCATGAGCGCCGCCATGCCGCAGCCGGTCACCGTCGGGACAACCCCCGCGGCGTGGCTGACGTGGACTTCGCCCGTTCCCGCCAAGGCCTCGCCCAAATCGCGGCCCATTTCGTAGCGGAGGGAATCCACCATGAAGAACGCGGTTTTCTCGCGGCGTTCCAGCAACGGGGCCACATGTTCGTCGAAAATACGGGTCTGCCTCGACGCTCCGTCCGGCGGCCAGCCCTCCGCTTGAACCGCCGCGAGGAAAGCATCCTGCAAGGCCGTGACGGCTTCGCGGTAGCGGCGGCGACAGAGGTCGACGACCGGGGCGATGACGTCATCGTCGGTGCAGGCGGTGAAGGCTGTTTCAAACAGGCGCGACGCCCGGTCGAGGTCCGACCAACCGCCTTCGGTGTAAGCGCTCATCAGAGTCGTGAGGTTCTCTTTCCCGGTCAAGCCTCCCGAAACCGCGGCGGCGGATTCGATCATTGCGGCCGCCCTTTCAAGCGCCGTCCAAGCCGGCGACCTCTGCGGGTCGTGCCGCCAGATGGAACCTTTCCCTTTCTCGATCACGGTTCGCGCGGCCTCAATGTTCCCGGCGACGACAAGCTCGACCGCACGGCCGAGCAGACGCCGTTCCTCGAAGGGGAAGGTGTCGCGTCCGCCGGGGTCGAAATCCTTCGGCATGAGGTTCGGAAGGCGGAGTCCGCTTTCGATCCCCTGCGCCAGCTCGACATAGGTTTCACGCAGACCCGTGTCGCTGCGCATCCTGTCGCAGGCCGCAAAGACCACGGGCTTGGCTTCGACGCCGGCGCGCGGCACGGCGCTCAAGGCGTCGGGAACGCTTTCCGGGAGATCGAACACGAACTCGCTGAAGAAGATATATTCGGCGGCTTTCGGCCTCAGCACACTCCAATCGCGGCCGCCGCCGGTGGGTTTGAACCCGACGGCTGCGTCAAGCAACCGCAGCAGCTCATCGACGCAGCCCGGCTTGGCGGCGGCTTCCTTTGCTTTGGCCGTGTCGCAGAGGGCCGCGGCGATGATTTCCGCAGGGGTTTCCGTCCGGAAAACGTCGTTAAGCAGCGGCCAACGCTGCGTCTTTTCCAAACCGTCCAGAAGTGCGATGTCCGGTTTTCCCTCGCGGAAAAGCCTTGTGATCTCGTCGGCCTTGTCCGGCATGGCCTGGCGGGCGAGCGATTCGATCTTCTGGTCTTCGGCGTCGCCGAAGGGAGCGCCCGCCATGGCGTAGACCTCGAAGGGGTCCCGCATTTTCTCTTCCTCGCCCGCGCCCCGGCGGCGCGGTATGTAGATGAGCAGGCAACGGTCCCGTTCGGCCGGGTTCTCGGATTCGTTCATCAGCCGGTAAATCTCGTCGGCCCGGCGGCGGGTCTTAAGGACGGAGGCTTCGGCGGACAACACCTCGCAGTTCGGCGCGTTGAACTCCGCGGCGAAGGACTTGAAGTCCCCTTCGGCGTCGTACCAGACCACGATGCGGCGGTCGCCCAACAGATCGACAATCTTCTTGTGCAGGAACGAGGTGAACTTCATCGGGCGGCCTCGGCTTCAGAATGAATTGAAACCACCTTGACTTCTTCAACCTTGCACATCGGCTTCGTCGGTTTTTCCATCGTGACGAATTCGTCCACACCGGCGACCGCGGCGGCCCCGATGTGTAGAGCGTCAATCGGAGTCATGTCATATTTCGAAGCCATAGCGAGCGCACGGCTGGTCAGATCAGAAGAGGTTTCCAGATTCTCTGCGGCTCCGTCAAAGACCGTCTGCATGAACTCAACTTCTTCCTGCCGTTTGTGGAATGTCGGTTTCGGCAGGACCTCGAGGCGCAGATAATCGCTCACCACCAACTTCCTCCCTGGGTCATCCAGCACCCGCAGGGCTCTTTGAGCAACCTGTTCCTCTCCTCGAAATGCGGCGATAAGGACGTTTGCGTCAATATAGGTCCTTTTCATCTTCTTCTAATTCTCCCCGGCGTCGTTTGACTTCATCGAGCACCTCTTCTTCGGAAAGCAGTCTTATTCCTGAAACCACGGCTTTAGTGCGCAAAGCATAAAGTCTCTTGCCTAAGTCCGTCCTTGGCGTGAATACCAGCTCCCACTCGGATAAAGAGACCTTCGTCGACTGACAGGTGCTTATTTTCTTTTCAACCGGCATAATGAAAACCATATTAGGAACGGCAGGCTCCCTGGGAGTGCCTTCACGACTCCTATTCGCAACACCCAGCCAGTCCTCCCAAGAAAACGGAAACAGACTGCTTCCGGTCATGCGACCTGAAATCTCGTTCGTCAAAGCCATTGTTCCAGTCATATGCTCACCCTTCGTATTCCGGTTCCAAAGCTTCAATCGTTTCCGGTTTTAAGATATTGAAAAACATTTTCTTGCATGAGGCATGAACTTCATCAAGTCTTTGATCAAGGACATCCCATGACTCACCGTCCGCCATGGGCTTGATGCTGTCAATGTCTACGAGAACGCCTTTAAGCCGACCTTCCATTCCCGGTAGACCTACTTCCGCAGGCGAGATGATTTGGACAATATGAACCAAATCGCCCTCCTTGATTTCCGTTCTCAGTTGAACAGGTTTTGCGGCCAACTCGTATTTCCCCATTCTTAGATCAAGATTCAGATGGGCAAGACCGACGGGTTTTTCCAACTCAATCAGGTCTATGTATTTGAGAGAGAATCTTTCCAACCGGTCGACCAACCCTGTTTCCTGAACCGCTTTGGCGAGTTCGCGTATATCGGCGGAAAACTTCGACCATCCGGAATAAGGCCGGCGACAGCTCAATGAGACGACGCGATCACCGATCTGGACGATCTGATTGGAGCCTTCAAGTCGAATTTTCGGAACATACCGTAAGTTCGGGTCATGCTCGATGATAGGGGCCGGTATGTCCGCAACGGGTAACTTGGAAGCCGTATCGTATTTGCCGGGAAACGTTTTGAAAAGCATTCCCGGAAGCAAGTCGGCCACCGGGGATTTAGCGCCGGGGAAGCGGATTTCCCATATCGCTTCAAGCAGAGGCTCTTTCTTGAGCCTTACGGGGATTCTGTTGTTCATATCATTCTCCTTCTGAATGAAGTTTCTTCTTTCGGCGGCCGCCTTTCTTCTTGGATTCCGGGGCTTCGACCTCGCAGAGGTCCTCAAGCCCGTGGGCGATGGCGATGGAGCGGTCGCGTTTGCAGACTTCCCGGACGCGGTCGGACCATATCGTGTATGCCAGGTGCGCCCAGTCGTAATCACCCTCGGCGAGCTTTTTCCAACAATCTTCCGTGTCCTTGGCCCATGAGCGCAGGCGGAAAAGCCTATGCAGCGGCGCGGCGTTGATGATCACGCCGTCGTTGAGGTCCGGCTTGTAGGGCAGCGCGGCGATGCGGAGCAATTCCTCGCGCAGGTCCCGCAGCTCGCCGAGGAACGCGCGGGCCTCGTTCAGCCGGTCGGTCAAACGGGTGGCCTCTCGGCCGGAGGCGGCTTTCAGCTCGTTTTCAATCTGAGCGATCCCGCGTTCCACTTCCGAAATCTTGGGTTCCATATACTTGTTGACGACCATGTAGAGCGTCTGGTCGTTCAAGCGGTGGTAGTAGAGCCAGATGGTGTACGATCCCGAAGCGGTGGAAAGCGGCCAATAGATCGGGGCCTTGCGCCGGCTTTTGGAGTAGCGCTTCAGGTGGTCCTGGAAGAAGCCCGCAGGCCGGCGGAAGTAATCCCGCAGGTCGGGGACACCGAGGATGTCGCAGGCTTCCTGTTCGATCTCGTGGGATTTGTCCTTCCAGAGCAGGTCGAAGACCTCGCGCACACGGCGGACGATGTCGTCCCGGTGCGGCCGGTCGCCGTTGAAACCGGGGTCGTCCACCAGGACGCCGTCCCAGGAGACCCGGAGCGGGTACTCGGAATCAGGGATGGTCGGGTTCTTGACCGAGCCGTCCGGCGGCAGGGTGTTCGCGTCCGGTCGGGCGCGGAGCCACTCCTCGCTGACGATGCGGTTCGGTTCGGCGGGCAGGCCGTCCGGGCCGACCAGCATCCCCGGCGGACAGACCGGTAACGGGTCGAAAGGGTCAGGGAGTTTCGGCGCAAGCGATTGGTCTATGGCGATGCGGACGTCCCAGCGGCCCATAAGGATGCCGATACACTCCGAGAGGACCGATTCGGCATACCCCTTCAGATCAAGAACGATCCCAAGCTTCTTAGCGGTCTCTACAATACTCTTCGGAGATGCCTCCAGAATGTGGCTGGTTATCTCGATCCGCCTGTCAACGAAGTAGCTCTTTTTCGTGAACCAGCGTTTGGAACCTTGACTATCGACGGCCACCCTCATCAGTTCTTCCACAGAGCAGTTAAGGAGGCGGGAAACCTCATTTGGTTCCGGGTCCTTGGTGTAAGAACATGGATGAGGCCCTACTTCGGATTCAACGAAAGCCGCTTCTTCATCAACCAGCGAAAAGGCGGTTGAGACGGCATCATCAAGCTCCTTCGACCATTCCAAGCCATGGAGGATTCCGTCGAGGATTTCCGATGTGGCACAAAACGCCGAATCTTTAATTCCTCCTCTCCCTGCGACCGTGGCGAACCGACCAAACAGGCAACTTGTTTCAAGGCGTTCGAATTCTTCAATTCGGTTCGCAATCAGCAGGCGGGTGAGTTCTCGATTACGCGCGGTGTCAAGTCGTTCGATCGGCTCCGCAGGTACGCTCTCCACAACAGCGGTTGTGTATCTTCTGGCCGCGCTTCCGGCGGTCGCGATGTCGCCCGCTCCGACGGCTAATTCCAAGAAAGCCTGGGGAACCCTGCAAGACAGAAAGGCTATCGACAACAAGCAACGGTCGTTCGAGTCGAGGAACCAACTCTGGGCGTTGTGACTAAAGACGCAGTCAGCCGGAAGCACTTTAGAGGCAAAAGCGCTTGCTGTTCTAACTGTGTAAGTCGCACCCGGTAGGAAATAAAAAGAGGTGTTTTGAAATCGTGACCCGGAATAGCACGCCAATTGGCGTCCATCATTAATCCAGTCAACAAGGAGATGAATGTCATCGAAGTAAGGGGAGTATTCGCCCCCTTTGGAGAATCGCTGCCATCGGCGTTGACGCCCTATCTGGGAAATTGAAACCTCCCAACCTAATCTTGCAAACCTGAAATCGTCTCCGCTTGCCAAACCTTGCCGAACTCGTGCCACGGCTGTCCCAAACAGGTCTGCTGTGCTGTAACGACGTAGCAGCCGTGCGGGTGCCCAATAGGCGAAGACGCATCCTGGTACTTTCGAGATGATCCCTTGCTCAACAAAGAAGGTGTCAGCATTCAGTCCGGTTTCTAACAGCCGAATTGAATCAAAGAGCCCCGGCTCTTTGTCGCGAGTCGATAGTTGCCGGTTGACGAATATCTTTCTTGAATCAGGTTCGCCGCGTTCTATGACGTAGGCAGCCACCTCCACCAGCGCCGAATCAAGGACTCCGAGACCGAGGTCAACAAAGCACGCCAACCGATTCTGAAAGACAACATCCCGACGCCAATCTTCACTGTTGCCAAGGAAGAATCCTGTGCGGGCGCTGAGGATTCCGACTCGCCCCTGTATCTGCAGCAGGGCGAGCATTGCCTCAACGAATGCCTGAAATACATCGCCGGAACTGCGTCCGTATCGTCCATCAATATAGCCCTTGCTTGGATGTGATGCCTCGCCGAACGGAGGATTCATCAGCACCACGTCGTAGCGCTTGCGGCAGAGGTCGATGAAAGCGAACCCGCGGGCCGCATCTTCCGCGAACAGCCTGCGGCGGACCGCCAGGCCGTTTTCCGCCTTTTCAGCATAGTCCTTCAGGGCATCCAGAATGCGGTCCTCCGCCTGCTCCCAGAAGTCAGTAGGCAGTAGGCGGTAGGCAGTAGGCAGTGAAGCGGCGGTCGATTGGTTTACGCTTCTCCGTGGCTGTTTGAGATCGGAGAAATCGTATCGAGCGGGGTCACGCCGTGGGGCGTTTTCCGGGAAGAGAAGCAGTTGTTCTTGTTTCGGGCTTTCCTCCCACTGCTTTTTGGCCGCGGCCACGGCGTCCTTGATTTCCTCTTCGATCTTGAGGAGCGAGCCCGCCTCGCCCGCGACCTTCATCTTCTCGAACACCTCATCCACGATCTGCCCCAGCACCCGGGGTTTGAGGCCGGCGGTGAACTCGCGGCGCATGTCTTCTTCGCCGGGCATCGGCTCGGCGGTGACGATGTTCGACCTGGCGATGCGCGGCCGTTCCTGCGCCTTGAGGCCGAGGTTCTTCCAGGTCTTCTGCGCCCGCAGCCAGAGCGCCAGCGCGGCGATCTGCACCGCGCGCGGGTCGATGTCGATGCCGTGCAGGTTGTGCTCGACGATCATCTTCGGGACTGCTTTCAAGAAAGCGTCCCTCGATGGGTAGGCAGTAGGCAGAGGGCGGTAGGCAGAATCGGAGTAGTCGTAGCCTATCTCTTTGAGAGCGAGTTCAAGAGCCCGTTGATCAATCGTCCCGTTTCGCCCGCCAAGCCCAAGATCGCTTGCACTTCCTTGTACGGCAGATACCCCAGTCTTTGAACGATCAATATCTGCGTTTCGACTTCCCTCAGCGAGCCGTGGGCTATCGACAGAAAGTTCTGAAACTCCTTGTTTGATGTCCTCCCTTGCCCCTCCGCTATGTTCGATGGTATCGAGACAGCCGCCCTGCGGATTTGCGATGTGATCCCATACAATTCTTCCTTCGGGAACCTCTTGGTCACCTCGTAAATCATCTCCACCAGATCCATCGCTTTCTGCCAGGCGACCAGATCCCGATAGTTCTTCCCACTCATCGTTATCTCCTTCTGCCTTCAGCCTACTGCATACTGCATACTGTTCCTCCCAGGCTTCTTCGTAAATCCGTTCCAGCAGGTCGAATGCGTACAGCAGGAAGTGGCCTGAGCCGCAGGCAGGGTCGAGAACACGCAGGTCGCGCGGGTCTTTCTTCGGTCGGTGCTCGATGTATACCGGACGCTTGAACAGTTCCTCTTGGGAAAGATCGGTTTCGTCATCCTTACCGGCGGGAGACTTTTCTCCCGGGCCGAGGAATACCTCGTTCGGTCTCCGCACGAGATAGCGGCACTCCTCCTTGAGGACCGTGTCACCCTTGCGCATCTCGTACCAGATGCGCCCCAATGTGTTGTCGGTGAGGAACTCCACGACGTACCGCGGCGTGAAGAACTGGTTGCGGACCGCCAGCTCCCGGCTGTTGCGCGGAGCCTGGGACGCATCCCGCATGGCTTTGCGTTCTTCGGGCGGGTTGAAATATTGGTAGACCCAGCCGATGGTCTCGTCCTCGGTCCAGAGGTGCGTCAGTTCCGTCTTGTTGAGCTCGGCGAGGACGTCTTCCATGCAGCGCTCCGAGGGGAACACCGCCGACTGGGGCGTCATCCGGTCGAATAAAACGCCCAAGTCGAGGGCGAGTTCGTCGAAAAGGCACTCCAGGAAAACGCGGTAGGTGTCGTAGCGCCCGCCGAGCGCGCCGCCGGAGATGCGCTCGAACATCTGGAAACCGGCCGAACCCGTTCCTTTGCGGACACATTCGACGACCAGCCCCCGCTCCTCGCACAGACGCAGGGCCGCCAACCGGTTGAGGGCGGTGAAGGAGATCTCCAGGACCATCCGCTCATAGGCGGCCTTGCGGCGGTCAGAATCCTTCCCCGCCGCGCCGGCAGTGTAGTGATCGAGAAGATCGCGCAGACGGCGGGCCGCCGCGTGCTGATCGGGCGAGAGGTGCGTCAGCTTTTCAAGCGGGAGCACCGTACCGTCGGGGTACAGTCCGAAAACGCCGCCGAGCTGGTCGGTGACGTCCCCGGCCAGCCGACGCCGGCAGGCTGCGACGGTCTTGGCCAGTAGATTTCGGGTGTCCTTGTCGAAAGCCATGGTCAATCGTTCTCCTGACCAAGGAGGCGCTGAAGCGGTCCAATAATACCTGGAAGGTCTTCAAAAATCGTGTCCCAAAGGGTCTTCTCATCCACACCGAAATACTCATGAACAACGAAATTGCGCATGGCCCGCATGTCCGCCCACGGAATTCCAGGGTTGCGTGTGCAGATTTCCTCAGGCACATGATTTGCCGCTTCCCCGATAATCGTGAAGCGGCGGACCACGGCGTCGACGGTCCGTCGGTCTCGCACGAAATCCTCGAAGGTCATCCCCGTCACATAGCTTTGAACATCAGCGATCGACTCGAGGATGTCTTGAATGCGGAGTCTCCAATCTCTAGAAGGCATGAATCGCTTCCTCCAGAATGTCTTTTTTCAAGGCCTTGTGAAGCGCTTTCGGTGTTGCTAGGTCGACCTTCCTGCCGAGGATTTCCTGAAGACAACGCTGCAACCTGGCGAACTCAAACAAACCGACATGGGCGTCCGGATCGAACTCCACCAGTATGTCGACATCGCTGTCCGGCCCGGCCTCACCCCGCACCACTGAACCGAAAACCGACAAGGAGCGCACATGAAATCGGGCGAGCAATTGTCTGTTGTCTCTCAGGATATCAATGACCTTTTCCTTGTCCATGGTCCCGCCTCCTATAAGTAGTGTGGGTCGCCCGGACGTGTGGACCAGGCGGTTTGCGGTTGGTTAAGTTGTCCGGGCCACGGCGTCGGGGACCAGGTCGTCATGGTCCGTGCGCTATGAGCGCGACAAGGAGACTGACCCCTCGGTGCCCGGCCCGGAGCTTTGATTGCAACCTGCGGCACGACCGCGCAATTCAGGAGGCGAAGCGGGGCCGGCGCGTTGGAGGATTTCCCTCGCAGGTGGTAACAGTTTGCACATGGAGGTATGCGATGAATGGAGACAAACTGTGCGTGGGTCTGGACGTATCGAACGCGAAGATCGACGCCTCCTTTGTCGACCGTGAGGGGCGCACAGTGCGCCAACCTTCGACCTACGTGAACGATCAGCAGGGCTGGACAGAGCTGCGGGCTGCCATCGTGTCGGCCAGTGCTCTGGTCGGCCCGAAGGCGCAGGTGGTCTGCGGTATGGAGTCCACCTCGAACATGCACAAGCGCTTGGAGCAGGCCCTGCGTGGCGAGAAGCGGCGGCAGGTCGAGGTGCACGTGCTGAACCCGCGGGCGGTCAAACACTTCGGCACGGCACTGCTCAAGGACGCCAAGACCGACCGCCTGGACAGTCATCTCATCGCGCTGTTCCTGCTGCGGATGCAGCCCAGGGCGCAGGCCGTCCAGCCCGAGCTGTTCGAGGAGCTCAAGGAGGCCACGCGGACGCGGCGTCGTCTCGTCGAAGAGCGCACCGACCACAAGAACCGGCTCCACAAGCTGCTGCGCTACCACCTGCCGGGCTACCGGAAGGTGCTGGGCATCCAGACGTTTTCCAAGCGCCTGCCGGTCGTGCTTGCCGAGTTTGGCTCGCCGCACCTGTTGATCGAGCGCAGCGTCGAGGATCTGGCCGCGATGCGCTACGGCCCCAGGCACCGCGTGGGCACGGCCTTCGCTGAAAAGCTCCACGCCCTGGCGGCAGAGGCACCCTGTGCTGAGCTTGCCAAGGTCACGCGTATGCTCGTGGAGATGACGGCGCGGCGGATTCTCGACCTGGATGCCCTGCTCGTGGAGATTGATGGTGCCATTTCCGAACTGCTCGAGCGGGTCTTTCCCGACCAGGTGCTGACGTCCATCCCGGGGATCGGCGCGGTGTCGGCGGCGGCGATTCTCGCCGAGGTGGGCGACATCGCACGCTTTGAGACGAAGAGCGACTTCGTGGGCTACTAGAGCGGCGAGGCGAAGCGCCGCTATCGCATGACGTACAAGGGCAACCGGATGCTGAAGATGACGCTGCTGGTGGTCTCGGCGGCCGCCCGGCAGGACAACCCGGTCATCGGAAGCCTCTACGAGCGGTTGCGGGCCCGCGGCAAGACCAAGAAGGCCGCCGGGGGTGCCATCGCACGCAAGCTGGCGGAGCTGGTGTTCACATTGCTGGTACGCAACGAGCCGTGGTCGGCCGACAAGGCGATGCGCGGCATGCGCAAAGCCGCCGCCATGGTCAAGGCCGCGTAGAAACAGGTTGCGGGCGCTCCATGCCCCATTGGAGAAATCCTGACGCGCCGTAAAGGCCCGCAGGCGTACTCGAGGTCCCGGACCGCCCGCTTTTCTAGGATAGCACCCTATCAGTCGCGAGGCAACCTGGAGCCCGGAGCCCCCGCTGGAGGCACCCGTATGCCCATCGCCCGCGCTAATGGCGGCTCGTCGCGCACAGATCGTGTCAAGGGCGGCAAAGCCGGCGAGCGCAGCGAGCGCACCCTTGACGCGGGCGAGCACGACGAGACGATCCGTGCCGCGATGGGCCGGCGGCTCGCAGGCGCGGGCATTCGCCAGCACAGGAGTCAGCCCACACAGGTGATGTCGCTTCAGGGTTGACATCCCTTATTGCATCTCCTTGAGGATGGCTTCCTTGAGGGCGGGGTGGAGGGCGTCAGGCGTTCCCAAGTCCACTTCCGTCCCGAGCAGATCAGCCAATTCGCGTTTCAGCCGTATGAATTCAAATAAACCAACAGCCGCGCCGGGCTCGAATTCGACCAGAATATCAATATCGCTGTCCGGACCGGCCTCTCCCCGCACCACCGACCCGAAAACCGACAAGGAGCGCACGTGAAACCGGGCGAGCAACCGCCTGTTGTCTCTCAAGATTTCAATGACCTTTTCCTTGTCCATGATTAGGGCTCCTTGCGGAAACCGGAAATTTTGATCTTTTTCCCCTTGTCGAGCAGTCGGATCAGCTTCTCCCGAACGCGCGCCAGCCAAGAATCCAAATCGGCCGGCGTAGCGATCAAGGCGGGTTCCAGCACCGCATCGGCTTCAACCACCATATCCGCCTGCGGCTCTCTCACCTCCCCGGCGTCTTCCCGCGCATCACTTTCGGCCGGCCGTCTCCGTTTGATTTCCCCCTTCAGCTCTTCGATCAAAGCCGGCAGGGTCCGCCGTGCGATCAAGAGATCGCGATATCTTCGAATAATCTCCGCAGGTTCTTCATCCTGCCCGCCGCCTTCCGCCCATTGCAAGTTCAATCGTCCCGCGATCTCCCCGCGGTCCTCCTCAAGCAGCTTCGCCCAGTCTGGTTCCGTTTCGAGAAGGGTCAGGGCTTTCTTGAGGTCCTCTTCATACGCGGGGCGGTCGGCTTTGTATCTCTTTTCCGTGCAGTCCGTGATGGATCTGATCACGCCACGCAGTTCGGGCAGCCGCTCGAAGAACCTTTCGTCCGCCAGCACCTCCTCCAAGGCGGTCCTGTCCTCGGCGCTGAGGAGGTCGTTCACGACCCCGGGGAAGAGCCGTTCGAGGTCGGCCGAGAAATCCAGCACCGACCGGGCGGTGCGCACATCGGTCTCCGCGCCGGACTCAAGGGCGTCGAAGACGGCCTTGGCCCAGGTGATCTCGTCGGGCAGCGCACATTCCACACCGCCGAGGACCGAAGCCGCTCCGCCGGCGTCGCCCTTCAGCAGATCGGCCGCCTCGGCCAGCAGGCGCCGGCAGCGGCTCTCGCCGGGAAGGCTCAGCAGACGCAGACGGTCGGGCAAAGCGCCGAGTTTTTCCAAAAGATCGGGTACGTGCCGCCGGACGGATCGGCTGATGTGGTCTTCCAGCGGCAGTACTTCGTCGCCGAAGAGCGTTTCCAGACGCCGGGCGGCCCTGTCCAAGGCGTCGGGGGGCAGCTTGGCGTCGCGGGGCGACACACCGATCCTGTTGAAGGAGACCGTGCTTTTGACCGCTTCCACCGCCTGGGGTCCCGCGGTGCGCACCAGGTCCTCCCGCACCCGGGACGTGGAACTCGATCTCCCCGGCGCGCAGCAGCGCCGCGAACAAGTAACGCACGGTGTCTTTGGTCCATCCGTAAGGCGGCGCGGAAAACAAATCCTGAAGATAGGAACCTTGCAGCCTTCCGGAACCGGAGTCGGCGGTCTTGGTACGGAACACCCTGAGGACCTCCGCGAGCACCGGGGCGGCGGTGTCCACCCGAGGAGCCCCCTTGCCCTTGACCACAAGGCCGAGAGGATCGAGTTCCCTGGTGATGCGGTCCATACGCTCGATGCCGAGGAACTTGGCCGCCGCGTCCATGGAAGGCCGGATCGGGGCCAGATGAAAATGAGGAAAGACCTCCTTGACGGCGTCGGAGAGAACGGCGCGCACGGCGGCCTCCAGCGTCTCCCCGGCCTCGCGGACCGGTCTCAGGTTGCCGCGGAAGATGAAGACGCCTTCGAGCATCGCCTTTTCCATGGCGGCGGCCGTCCGCTCACGGCAGCGCTCGGCCGCCCGGCGTTCGGCGCGCAGATACTGGGCCACCACGTGATCCGCGGTCCGCTCGTCGACGTCGCCGAGGATTTTTTCCGAGCGCACGATTTCGGCAAGGAGTTCCTCCACGGTGTCGTCGTTTTTCACCAGGAGGACCACGGTGTTCTTCAGCTCCACCTGCGTATTGGTGGAGATCAGGAATTCCTTCAGCCTGCCGTCCCAGAGGGCCGGATCGACGAATTCCAAACGCAGCTCGACATCTTCGGCGCCGCCCACGACCGGCGTCCGGCCGAGTTTAACCGCCGCCTTGACTTCCTTGATGTTTTCCAGCCTCACGGCGGGCTGCGCCCGGAATAATGAATGGTCGGCCGTACCCTCTTTGAGGATGTCGATCCTCGCCCTCATGGCTTCTCCGGAGGTCGGCGCATAGCTGTTGCGCTTGTCGCGGATCGGCTTGACGGCGTCGCTCAGAAAGACCCAGCCGCCCGCCTGCGGGTCCTCGATGAGGCCGCATTCCTTTTCGGATGCGATTTTCCGGAGAGCCTCCCGCACCTGGTCGAGCAGCCCGGGGGACCCGATTTCTCGATAAAGCAGCGCCGCGAGATTCTCCGCGGTGCGGGGGAAAGTCTCCACGGGTTGAAGGGCGGCGACCGCCTTGGCCACCCGGGTTTCGAAGGAAGCCGCCCCGAAGATCTTGGCTGTCTTCTCCACGCCGCCGATGACGTGGGGCAGGACCTTGGCGATGTCCGCGCGGAGCGTGTCGTAGAAATCGTCCACACAGGCGAGCGCGCCGATCTCACGGTCGGCGAGCTTGACGGCGTCGGCGCCGAGGACGCGGCTCTTGTCCACCAGCACATCCTGAAGGACGCGGATCGCCGACCGCAGGCCGATGCCGCCGGTGGAACGGGCGAGGGTCCGGATCAGCTCCAGGAGAAGGTCGAAGTGCTGCGGCAGGAACGGATAGAGGCGCGTGAACGTTCCGAGGTCGGGGTCACCCTTGAACAGGGCCGTACCTGACAGCCGGGTGTGGCTGATCAAAGACTCTCCGTGCTCCTTGAACAGGGCTTCCAGTTTCTTCCGTCCTTCTTCGGATTTGTCAAGCAGACGCCGGTGTGTGATCTCACGGATGTCGCTCGCGTCGAGATGGATGGATATCGGGAAACGGTCCCGCAGCTTGTTGAGCTCGGCGGAGTTGTGCGCGGCCTTTTCGACGATTTCGCTCAAGGTCTGTTGGCCGGTGGCGGCGATCCAGACTTTGCCTTTGCCGAGTTCTTTGAGGTTGCGCGCCAAGCCGTCGAGGTTGAGGATCAACTCGCCCCGGGGGGCCACGTACTGACCGGCCTCGTCCACCAGGAACAGAATGTTTTCGTATCCGGTCTTTCGCCTGCAGATGTCGATGATCTCATGGGCCAGGTCCCGGACGTCCCGGGCGTGCTCGAACCGCAGGCCGCGGAAGCTTTCCGGCGTGGGGAAATCATCCGGCAGAACCTCCGGCACGATTTCCGCCGCGCGGGCCACGCCGATCAAGGGATCGTTGTGGATGTCCTCCCATTCGCCGTTGTACCGACGTCGGTATTTGTCCTTGAACTCGTCGTATTTTCCACGGCGGTCGAGCGTGAACTCGAGCTGAGCGGTCTTCTTTTCCTTCGAAAAACCCGCCCACTGCAGCACCTTCCAATAGAGCACGTTGGAAACCGGGGCGGCCGCGCTTTCGGCGAGCTGCTCGGCGCCGAGATCAAGCAACACCACCGCCGTCGGGTGTTTCTTGGCGATGGTGCGCAGGGCGGCCGGGATCTCGTTGCGGGGGAATCGGTCGCACAGAAGGTCGAGGAAGGGTTTGCCGCCGACCGTGCACGTCGGGTCGAGGGCCGCCCCGAGGTATTTGGTGAACGAGCTCTTGCCGCTGCCGTAAAAGCCGGACACCCAGATGCCGACCCCGGTCACCTGACCGCCCCGGACGCCTTCGCCGAAGAAGTCAAGGAACTTGCGGAAACAGGACTCGATGTTGTCCGTAACCTCGTATTCGGCGACTTCTCGGGCCAGGCGGTCCTCCTCCTGCGCGTAATAGTCGATGACTTTCTCAATGGTCCTGTTGATGTCGCGCCTGAAATATTCGTGGATTTTCGTCACCGTTAAAGTCCTCCGATAATCGTGGAGCGGTATCCGCTGTCTTCTTTGTAGAACCCGAGGAACTTCAACCCGAATTGGCCGCTTCGTTCACCGGGGTAAAATATGATCGTACAGACGGTCGCTTTGTTATGCAGATGCTCCTCGATGACGCGCGTTCGCAGAAAGGGGTGCAGAAGTTCGGCTTCCGTCACGAAGACGATCGTTCCCTCCGGTGCGGATGTAATCGACTCAGTGACGCGGTTGATCAGCATGTTTCCCTGGCGCAGAACATCACGAACCGCCTCGTTGATTTCGTCGATGTCGGCGCCGCTTTCCAGATCGAGCCAGTCATCCCATCTTCCCGACTTATCCACAATGTCCCAGATCACGTCGGCAAGAGAAACGCGGCGCACATCACGGCCGGCCTCCTGTTTGATTCTCGCTGTCAAACGGGGAAGGTGTTTCTTGACGGTGAGCATCATTTCGGGCGGGTAACGGAAATAAAAGACCGGTGCGCTTTTAGCCGGATTGAGCGCGTCGGGGTCCCGGATTTTATCGAGCAGTTCGTTGAGTGCGTTGTCGAGCGAGTACATCGATCAGCTCCTCGATGGATTTAACGAACCAGGTGTAATGTACGACCGAGCCGGCGCGCTGCACGATCATTCCTCGGTGTTCCCCGATTCCGTCCAGACGCTCCACCACCTCGGACGGCGTCATTCCGAACAGCCCCCAGTCGGGATGGTTGTAAAGGGAGGAGTCCGTCACGCCCGCTTCATTAAGTTCCTTGGCCAAGATCGCGGCCCTTCATCCGACATGCGGTAATCGACGATCTCCCCGCGGCCCCGGACGACTTCGCGGAGGAATCCGACATCCCGCAGGAGACCGAGAACGCAGCGGGCGATGCGCACCGACACCTTCTCCGACCACTGTTTGTCCAAACGGCCGTCGTGATGTGCTTCAGACAGAAAAGAGAGCATCGGGCCCGTGTCCATGACGTGTCTCCCCTTTCGGACGGCGGGCCAGTATTCACGTATCGCGAAGTCGTAGACCAGGGGGTCCTGACGTGCCGCAAATACGAACAGGAGTTCGGTGAAAGCACGCCTCGGCAGGCCTGATGCAAGCACCCGTTGCAGAATCCGTGCGGGTTTGTCCCTCGGTCTCAAGAACCGCGGAGCAAACACTCTTCGCACGACGTCTCGGGTTCTGTAGGCTGTCGAGTTGCCGAGCAGCCCTTCCGTCTGGACCCTGCGCGTGAAGTCATCGAGCGGTTCATCAGGACGCCAGTGTTCGAGGAGACGACGCATCTCTTCGATCATACCGGCGCCCTTGCTGATCGCGGTCGAGTATTTCCTCTGGACTTCTTTGTCCATGGTTTCGGTCATCCACGGCCTCCGTCCCTTTCGGCGGTGAAATAGGGGAAACCGGGTTCATTCCGCGCAAACGCCGTATGGTAAAAAGCGGCGGTTTTCCTGATGCCCGCCGTCGTCATCATGTCCTTGTCGGTGCCGATTTTTCGTGCTCCCGGAGCGGCGTCCGCTCTCTCGCCGTCGCCCATAGGGGCCAGCAGTTTCATCAGCTCGTCAGGCCGCCCCAGGGCGTTGCGCAATGTCCGGAAGAAATCTTCGGCTTGGGCCGGAGGCATTCGATGGAGTTCTATTTCCAGAGATTCAGGCAGTCTGAAGAGGTGGTACACACCCACGCGTCCGACGGCACGGTCGTGAACATCGCGTGCGGCCTTCCCTGCGGCGTGGACCGCTGCGTGAAAGACCGTCCTCGGATAGAGACGCTCCAAGAACCTCAGCCCGGTTTCATTCATGAATCCGGTTTTCCACCACGCGGGAGAGACCGACTCTCCGAGGGCAAGCACAACGGCACGGAGGCGCAAAACAAGAAAAGCCGGCGGCGGTTTCTGCTTTTCGAGCTCATTCGTCATCTCTGTCCACCACCCTGCTGAAGCATTGACTCGTCCTGACCGGTCATCTTCCTACAGAAGGTTTCCAGTCGGGCCTTTGCGGGCTTGGAAGGATCGGACAGACCCTTTCGGCATCGGTTGACGGTCGCATAGCTGAAGCCCGGCTGCGCGGCCCGGTCTCCTCGTTTCAAGGAAACCGACGCGGTGTCTTTTTCGCCGATCCCGGGAGTCTTCGACCTTCTGTGTCCATTCATTGGATCTCTTATCTGAATGACAAACCACGGTCTCTTATTAAGCGACTTGTTGATATTATTATCAGTATACATACAGAAACGCAAAGGAAATCTAGAGGTTGGTCGTGCCGGATTTCAGGAACGCCGCATGCGGGACGGAAGCGGCCCGAGCCCGGGATATGCGGTCTCGGCAGCAGACCCGAAGCTTTTGCGGTCGGGGTGATGTTGCTGGTTGAAGCGCCGGCTTAAAAGCAAAACGGGAAGGGGTTCGGAAACCCGTTGCTGCGCTGAGGCTCCCCGGTCGATCCGAATTATCGGGCCGCCTGCCGTGCCAAGTGTCCCGCCGATTTTACCGCCGAGACGGCCGTCGTCGAGGAGGAATGCCCTGAGTCCATCTACTGGATGGAACTGATTGTGGAAACCGGGTTGATGGAAGAAAAGCGCCCGATCGAGCCGAAACCCGAACCCGACGAAATCCTCACCGTGGCCGCGGCTTCCGCAAAAACCGCCCGCTCCCGAAAAAAAGCGCAATCCCCGATCGGAAACCCGCAATCAACCCTCCCCCTTTCTCTCTCGGGCGACCGACTCCAACCGCTCCACCAACCATGCGGCTGGGTCATCGCCGCGGAGCAGCGCCCGGCGCTTGGACGGGACGGCGATATGAGTGCGGCCCTTTCGCCGGGCTGGCACGGCCTCGAGTTATGCGGGATCGGAAGCGTAGAGGACGACCTTGCGGCGGACTTGCCGGCGCAGTTCCAACGGCTGGTACCCCAGAGCCCAAAGACGGTTCATAGGTCGGTCCGCCGAGCGATGACGGCGGTGAGGCTCCCGCGGCAGGGATGGACGGCGCCTTGTGCTTTCCGATATCCATAGCACCGTGTCGGGCGGCCTTGACGCCCGGGCGGAACAGAATCCCGCTGTCCACCTCGGCGGGAAGCCGTGGCGGAAGGGGCGTTCGAGGTTGCGGCCGGTGCTCTTAAGGGTGCCGACGAACCGCCCGGCGCGCATCAGATCATTGTTGCTTTTTCTTCGTCCCCAAAGATACTCCGGGAGTTGCGTCCGAGCACGAGCACGGCGCGTTCGTTTACTGAAAAGGGCGCGCTGTCGCTTGGATTTGCAGCGCCTCATGAAGCAGCCGACTTCAAGCCGATTGCTCTGGTGGGCGCCGCCTCCCTTGAAATCCTTCCCTCCAAACCAAACAGCGCCGATTTGCAGCCTCAATGCGACCTAAAAAAAGGGGTCAGGTCTTGCAACCCAACCCCTTGGTTTTCATGGTGGGCCGTCAGGGACTCGAACCCCGAACCTCCTGATTAAGAGTCAGCTGCTCTACCCATTGAGCTAACGGCCCACGATCATGTCTGGTACGCCCGGCAGGATTCGAACCTGCGGCCTGCGGATTCGAAGTCCGACGCTCTATCCAGCTGAGCTACGGGCGCATGGTCGCACTGACAAACGGCGCTCTTTAGTAGCCCAGGGGCGCCCGAGTGTCAAGAGCGTTTTTCCCGGTCCGGGGGATACGGGATCAGCCGTGGCGATCTTATCGGGACTGCAGGAAGGCGGCAAAGAGTATCAGGCAAAGCGCAGTAAATCCGGCCGCCATGGCAAAAGCGAAATCATAGCCTTTGTGGGTGATCACGGTGCCCATGGCTGCTGATGCCGCCATGATGCCGATATATATGGACGTGTTGTAACCACCCATGGCGAGCCCACGGGAGCGCGGCTCAGCCACGGCGGCGATGAGCGCGCCGATGGAGGTGAAGGCCAGTGCCAATCCGGCGCCCAAGACCCCGGCCCACAGGAGAAAATGCCACAATCCGTGAGCTGTGCCAAACCCCACCAAGGCTCCTGCGGTCGCCAGCGAGCCCAAGGCCACCAGGCGTCTCCGGTCCGAGGTCCGGTCGCTCCAATGGCCGAAAGGAATGCGGAAAACGGCGTTGGAGACGCCTTGGACCATAAAAATCAGCCCGATGGACGCGACAGGAATCCCGCTCTGTCGGGCATGGAGCGGGATGAAGGTGACAAACATTCCCAACCCGAAACACAGCCCCAAGGTGATGAGCCAACAGCCCCACAACGGGCGGGAACGCAGGACCTGCCGTCCCATCCGGCGAAGCGGCGGTTTGTCTTCGGCTTGACCCACGGAGGGCGGCGACGGCAGAAAAAAAGCCAACACGAGAAGCAGTCCGACCGTCAGGATGCCCGCAGCGACGAACACATCTTGATACCCAAACCGCTCGGCGATCCACGCCCCGATGGCGGGCCCGACGCTCATGCCCACATAAAGCGAGGTCGTGTACCAGCCGTAGGACCGCCCGAGGTGCGTCAAGGGTGAAATGTCCGCGACGTAGCTCATCATGGTCGGGCCGTAGGCCGAAAGTCCGATCCCGAAGAAAAAGTAGATGCCCATCACGTGCGCGGGCACCGTCGCCCAGGCCAGAGCGAAGGAGGTGAGGCTGACAATGAAAACGCCCCCGAGGGCCAAACGCTTCCGACCCCATCGGTCCGATAAGAGACCGACGGGTAAAGAGAGACAGCCGGCGGTCAAGAAAAAGACGGAGTTGATCCAGCCCACCGTGGGTGTATCGGCTCCGAGGCTTTTGGCGAAAAGCGGCACCACGGGGATGCGCATGTAGGAGGCGGTGTAAAATCCAAAAGTCAGGGCACAGGCGAGAAAGAGGCTCATCCGAAAAGACGGCGCCGGTCGTCCGGCCCAAACACTGAGGGTTGCCATGGCGCTCCGTTTCACGTCTGGGACCTCCTCCCCTATGCGCCTGCGAACGCGGCGGGTTCGGCGCTGCATTGCCGCTTTTCGTTACCTCTGAACGTGTCCCGTTATCGAGGCAATCCCTTATCGGCCTATACCACAGGGTGCCGACAGCTGAAAGGCTTTCTTGGAATGGAGTCTTGAGGTGAAGCTTTCCCGCCGTTCCAGGCTTCAAGACCGTCCCGAAATGCTCTATGATGGATGCGATCGGCCGAAATTCCACATCGGGGCGGAAGAGGACATCGCCCTCAGAGGAGGTGCACCGTGGTCATGGATTCCGGTTCCAAACGCTTTGAAGGCACCGACCGCTACTACCTCAATCCTGAACTGCGTGAGATCGTCAACATCGCCATCGCCATGGAAAAGCCCCTGCTGCTTACCGGCGAGGCCGGGACGGGTAAGACTCAGCTTGCCTTTGAAATCTCTCGGGCACTGGGCCTGCGCATGGAAGAAGCCCGGTGCAAGTCCACCTTCAAGGGGGAAGAACTCTGCTACGTCTATGACACCGTGCTGCGCTTGAACGATTCGCGCTTCGGGACAGCCGACACGGGCCGGGACGTCAACAACATCTGGGATTATATCCGCTTCGGGCCGATCGGACGGGCTTTCACGTGCGACGACCGCCGCGTGCTCCTTTTGGATGAAATTGACAAGACGGATTCCGACACCCAGGACAATCTTCTGGACGTGCTGGAGGATGGTGCGTTCATCATTCGGGAGATCAATCACAAGATCCAAGCGAAACGGCGTCCGATCATCATCATTACGAGTAACGCCAAGCGCGAACTTTCGGACCCCTTTCTGCGTCGCTGTTTCTGCCATTACATTCCCTTTCCGGGTCCGGAGGAGATGGTGAAAATCGTTCGGCTGCACTATCCGGATATCCCTGACGCCTTTTTGCGTGCGTCTTTGGAGACGTTCTATCGTCTTCGGGAAGAAGGGTTTGAAAAGCCTCCTGCAACGGCCGAACTTCTGGACTGGATCGGCGCCATGCGCTCCAGCGGCGTTCGGGGACCTGGTGCAGGGAAAGAAGTGGCCCATGTGGGGACGTTGCTCAAGAGAACCCAAGATATATTGAAATTTAAAGGCATTCGAAAAAGCGTGCGTTTTTGAGACGGGATCTTTTGAAAAAAGACGGCCCGTCCTGTCACGAGACATGTCGGGGCTTTGCGGACCCGCATAAGGGGAAACCATGATTGACTTCATCTACGGGCTGATTCGGGCGGGCATTCCCGTGAGCGTCCATTACATTTTGGAATTCTACCGAGGGCTGCGCTGCGGCATCGCCCGGGATCTGGATCGACTTTTTCTTTTCGCCCGGCTTGTTTTCGTCAAAAAGGTGGAGCACTACGACGCCTTTGAACAGGTTTTTCGACAGACCTTTCTCGGGGATCCCTCGGTGGAGCCGGAAGACTGGGAAGCTCTTCTTGGGGGGAAACCTTTCGAGGAATGGCTTCGCCGTGAGGTGGAAAGTGGACGGCTGCCTCCGGAAGCCCTCAGGGAATTTGACAACGAGGCCCTTATGGAGCGGTTTTGGCGCACCATCTTGGCCCAGGAGGGTGAACACCACGGAGGCAACACCTGGGTCGGCACCGGCGGCCGATCCCCGTTCGGACACAGCGGCCGACATGGGGGAGGGATCCGGGTCTATGGGGAGAGTGTCCACGGCACAGCCCAGAAGGTCATCGGGGCCCGGCGCTATATCCATTACAGCGACGACACCCCCTTGCGGAGTGAAAACCTTCGCCAGATTCTTTCCACGCTGAAAAGCCTGCGTCCCGTAGGTCCCGAAAACGAATTGGACGTGGACGCCACCATTTTCCGAACGGCGAAAAACGGGGGGGAGATCGAATTGGTTTTCCAAAGGGAACTGCGCAACCGGGTGGAACTCGTCGTTTTGGTGGACAACGGCGGCTCTTCCATGCTTCCATATGTGGATTTGGTGAGGACCGTGTTCAACAAAATCCGCGACAGCTTCCGGGACGTGCGGTTCTATTATTTCCACAACTGTATCTACGGCACCGTCTACGCCGATCCCCAGCGACGCCGATCGGTCCCGTGGGACAAGCTCCTTGCCGCCGGCAGAAAGACACGGCTCATCATCATCGGCGATGCCAACATGGCCCCTGCCGAGCTCATGGCCTCATACGGGTCCATCGATCCGGCCACGGCCATCCGCAAGCCCGGTTTCGTCTGGCTTCGGGAACTGCGTGAAGCGTTCCCGGTAAGCGTGTGGCTCAACCCCATTCCTCGGGACCATTGGGGGTGGAACAGTCCCACCATCGGCCGGATCGGCCGGATCTTCCACATGGAAGACCTCACCTTGGGGGGAATCAAGAGCGCCGTGGCGTACCTCAATGTTCAAGGCCAAGGAGTCGACCAGGCGGCATAAAGGTGGCCTACATCGACCAGAAAGTGCGCAAGTTGATGGGCAAAGCCATCCATGGCTACGGCCTGATCGAACCTGGAGATCGCATCGCCGTGGCCGTCTCCGGTGGCAAAGACAGCCTGCTCCTGTTGTGGCTGCTGCGCGATCGTCTGCGGCGCGTTCCCGTTTCTTATGAGCTGGTGGCTGTCCATGTGGATTTGGGGTTCGAGCCGAGCACGGCCGACCCATTGGAAGACTTTTTCCGAGCGGAAGGTTTTTCGTATCGCATAATCCGGACGGATTACGGGCTCCAGGCCCACGGCCCCCAGAATCGGGAAAACCCGTGTTTTTTGTGCGCCCGAAGGCGCCGAGCCGCCATTTTCCGGGAAGCGCAAACCCTGGGCTGCACCAAAGTGGCCTTGGCGCACAATCAAGACGATTTTATTGAAACCTTCTTGATCAACATCCTCTACGGATCCCAGACCGCCGGCATTGTGCCGCGCCAGAGTTTTTTCGGCGGCACGCTGGTGGTCATCCGCCCCTTGGCCTTAATCGATACGGAAAAGGTGGCTCGCATGGTCCGGCATCTCGGGTTGCCCGTTGTGGAAAACCCGTGCCCTTCGGCCGGAAGAAACGTAAGGACGGAAATCCGGGAGTTCCTGTTTCGCCTTTACCGGTCCAACCGGAAGATTCGGGGGAACATTTTTCATGCCATGAGTCACGTGAATCTGGAGTATCTGCCGCCTCCGTTGGTCCGGCGACCCCCTGAGGAGCTGTAAGAAATGAGCGAAGCAAAGCCGCCCCTTTACCTCATCGATGCGAGTTCCTACATGTACCGGGCTTTTTACGCCATGGGCCGGCGGCTCACGGCACCGGACGGCACGCCCACCCAGGCGGTTTTCGGCTTTCATCAGATGCTGCACAAGGTTCTGCGGGAAAAGCAGCCGGAACTGGTCTGCGTCGTCTATGATCCGCCCGGTCCCACCTTCCGCCACGAGATGTATCCCGCTTACAAGGCCACACGGGACCGCATGCCGGAGGAGCTGGTGGTGCAGGTGCCGATCATCAAGGAGATGGTGAATCTTTTAGGGATCCCTTCTTTGGAGGTGTCCGGATATGAAGCTGACGACGTCATCGCCACGCTGGTCAAGCTCGCCAAAGAAGCGGGGCATCCTGTGGTCATTGTCTCCGGGGATAAAGACCTTCATCAGCTTGTGGACGAGCCCCGTGTCCTCCAGTGGGATCCTCAGAAAGACGAGTGGTTTACGGCACAGGAAGTGGTCCGCCGGCTGGGGGTGCGCCCCGAGCAGGTTCGGGACCTTTTGGCCCTCATGGGAGACAGTTCGGACAATGTGCCCGGAGTGGCCGGAGTGGGGAAAAAGACGGCGGAAGAACTGTTGCGACATTTTGGAACTCTGGATGAACTCCTAAGGAGGGTGGAAGACATCCCCAATGCTTCCGTGCGCAAGAAAGTCGAGGCGGCCAAAGATCTCGCGCGGCTTTCCAGGGATTTGGTGAGCCTGCGTGACGACGCTCCGGTCGGTGCGGCGGTGTCGGAATGGCGCAGGCGCCCCCCACAGACGGCGGCGCTCGGAGAACTCTACGAACGGTTGGGTCTGCGTCGTTTCTTGGCCGAATTGGCCAAAGATCTTCCTTCGGAAGCGCCCGTCGCCGGACCTCGTCCGGCGGCTCGCCATGACCGGATCGTCAGGGACGAGGAGAACTTTCGAAAAATCCTTGAAGAGCTCCGGCATGTGCCCCTGTTGTCCATTGATTTGGAAACCACGTCCCAGGACGCCATGCGGGCCGATATTGTGGGAGTGGCCCTGAGCTGGCGCGTGCACGAGGCGGCCTACATTCCGGTGGGTCATGCGGGCCCGGAACAGGAAGCCCAACTGCCTCTGTCCGTCGTCCTGGACGGGCTTCGGGAATGCCTGGAAGCGGACACACCCAAAAAGGTCGGGCAGAACATCAAATACGAATGGGTCGTCCTGAAACGACACGGCGTGGAACTGCGCGGGATCGATTTCGATACCATGGTGGCCAGTTACCTCTTGGATCCGGGCAATCCGTCTCATCGCCTCGAACGCATCGTGGCCGAACACCTTGGGGAACCCAAATCGGCCTATCGGGACGTGACAGGATCCGGGGCCAAAGAGATCCCCTTTTCCCAGGTGCCCATTCCCGAAGCCGCCGCTTATGCCTGCAGCGATGCGGAAACGACCTTTCGGCTCGTGCCCGTCTTACGGAAGAAATTGGACGAATCGGGACTCTCCACATTGATGGAGACCCTCGAGCGGCCTCTCATCGACGTGCTGGCGCGCATGGAACTCAGAGGTGTCCGTGTCGATACGCAAAAGCTTCAGGAGCTTTCCAAGATCTTTGAGGAAAGGATGCTTCAGGAGGAGCAAACCATCTACCAGATGGCCGGCACCCCCTTCAATATCCAATCCCCGGTGCAACTGCGCGATATCCTCTTCGGCAAACTCCAACTCCCGATAATCAAGAAAACGAAAACGGGGCCTTCGACAGACATTACCGTTCTGGAAGAATTGGCGGCGCATCATCCCATTGTCGAACACATCGTCGCCTACCGGAGTCTGGCCAAATTGAAAAACACCTATGTGGACGCCCTCCCGCTTTTGGTCCACCCGCAAACGGGGCGGATCCATACGAGCTACAACCAAACCGTGACGGCCACCGGACGGCTCAGCAGTTCTGAACCCAACTTACAAAACATCCCTGTCCGGACCGAAGAAGGCCGCCGCATCCGTGAAGCGTTCGTGGCCGATGAGGGCCATGTGCTCCTTGCGGCGGACTATTCCCAGATCGAGCTGCGCATCTTCGCTCACTACAGCGGCGATGAACGGCTCCTTTCCGCTTTTGAGGCCGGCGACGACATCCACCGAAGGACGGCGGCCGAGATGTTTGGAGTGATGCCGCAGGAGGTCAGCGCGGAGATGCGGCGCCATGCCAAAACCATCAACTTCGGGATCATCTACGGCATGGGACCTTATGGATTGGCAAAGCAGCTGAAGATCAGTCAAACCAGCGCCAAGGCGGCCATCGATCGCTATTTCGAAAAATATCAAGGGGTCAAGCGGTGGATTCAGCAGGTGGTTTCAGAGGCCGAACAGCGGGGCTATGCGGAAACCCTTCTGGGCAGACGCCGGTTCATCCCCAGCTCCAGAGCCGCAACCGTACGGTGCGCCAACAAGGGGAGCGGCTTGCCGTCAACACCACGATTCAAGGCTCAGCGGCGGATTTGATCAAAAAGGCCATGATTGAAATCGACCGGGAAATCCGATCTCAGGGACTGGCAAGCGCCATGCTGCTCCAGGTCCATGATGAACTGGTGTTCGAGGTACCCACGGCGGAGTTGCCTCAGATGCAAGAGTTGGTCAAAGATCGAATGGAGCGGGTGCTCGACCTGCGGATCCCTCTGGTGGTGGACATGGGTTGGGGAAAAAATTGGGCTGAAGCCCATGCCTGAGCCTTAAAAAATTGTTTTTCTTCCTCGGCTTTTCGGGTAAATGGTCCGTGCGACGGAACCGTCTTTGCGGAATGTATGACTTATGAATTGAACGTGGAAACGACAGAAAGGGTACCAAATGGACAATACCGATCGACAATGGCAGCAGGAGACCTCTTCTTTTTGTGAAGAGTCGTCTGAGGCGGAGGAGCCTCCAAGCGAACCTCCGGGTGCCGATCCGGAGGATTCTACAGCCTCATCGCGGCGGGTCCCGCGTCGTCCCTCCCGAAGATCCGCCACAATGCCAATAGGGAACCGATCAAAAGATTTCAGAAAAAAACATTTCCCCAGCATCAGCCCCGCGCTTTGGAACGATTGGCGCTGGCAAGTGCAGCATCGATTCCGGTCGCTCAACGGACTGAACCGCATTCTGGATCTGACGGTCAAGGAATCCGCGGCACTGCAGAACACCACGGCGGGTTTTCCTGTGGCCGTGACGCCTTATTATGCAAGCCTTTTGGACCCGACCAATCCTGACCAGCCCTTGCGACGCTCCGTCGTGCCGCTGCCGGATGAATGGCTCCGCGGCCCCGAAGAGTCCGACGATCCTCTCGGTGAGGATCGGAACTCTCCGGTGCCGGGACTGGTGCACCGCTACCCGGACCGTGTGCTGTTCTTGGTCACGGGTTTTTGCTCCACCTATTGCCGGTATTGCACTCGATCCCGGGTGGTGGGCCGACACGGTGGAGGCGGCCATGCCGGCCGGCGTCAGTGGGAAAAGGCGATCGCCTACATCAAAGCGACACCCACCGTCCGCGATGTCCTCATTTCCGGCGGCGACCCGCTCACCTTGGCTGACGAAGCTCTGGGCTGGCTTCTCGATCGGCTTCGGGCGATTCGGCATGTGGAAATTATCCGGATCGGCACCAAGGTGCCGGCCGTATTACCGCAGCGGGTGACTCGGGATTTGGTCCGCCTGCTGCGTCGGTATCATCCCTTGTGGATGAGTTTGCATTTTACGCACCCGGACGAACTGACCCCTGAGACGACAACAGCGTGCGCCCGATTGGCGGATGCGGGCATTCCTCTGGGCAGTCAAACGGTCCTCTTGAAAGGCATCAACGACGACGTCATGACGATGAAGACCCTGTTTCAAGGGCTCCTGCGGCTTCGCGTGCGCCCTTACTACCTTTACCAGTGTGATCCCATCTCGGGCTCGGCACATTTCCGGACGACGATCCATCGCGGCCTGGAAATCATGGAAGGTTTGCGCGGCCACACCTCCGGCTATGCGGTGCCCTCCTACGTGGTGGACGCTCCCGGTGGAGGCGGGAAAATCCCACTCTTGCCGGATTACGTGCAGGGGGTGGATGGAGACGATCTGATCCTTCGCAATTATGAACATCGTCTTTTCCGTTATCCGAAGGCTTTCCAATCACCCCCGGGGCCGTGCCGGCTGGTTCATGAGGCGTTTTGAAGGATGGAGGCCATGAAAATCGGGCTGACGTATGACCTCCGGGATGTCTACCTGGCGGAAGGGTATTCGGAAGAAGAGACGGCCGAGTTCGACCGCGCCGATACCATCGAGGCTTTGGAAGCGGAAATCCGCGCCTTGGGTCATGAAACGGACCGCATCGGACGCCTTAAGGATCTGGTGCGCCGTTTAGTGTCGGGAGAGCGATGGGATCTGGTGTTCAACATCGCCGAGGGGTTGTTGGGGTCGGGCCGGGAGGCTCAAGTGCCGGCTGTTTTGGATGCCTACGGGATTCCTTACACGTTTTCCGATCCGGTGGCACTGTGTGTCACATTGGACAAATCGGTGGCGAAACGCCTGGTGCGCGACGCCGGATTGCCTACGGCGCCATTCGCCGTCGTGGGTGACGTGGAAGATGTCCAACACGTGGCGCTGCCGTGGCCCGTGTTTGCCAAGCCGGTGAGGGAAGGGACGGGAAAGGGGATCACCGCGGCTTCTAAGGTTGTGTCCATGAAGCAGTTGAGCGCCGTGTGCGAACGGCTCCTGAAGACGTTCCGGCAGCCTGTGCTCTTGGAAACGTTTCTGCCCGGCCGGGAATTCACCGTCGGTCTTTTGGGGACGGGGAAGTCCACACGAGCCCTCGGGGTCATGGAGGTCCTCCTTAGGGAGAACGCGGAGGCTGAGGTCTATTCCTACACCAATAAGGAATGGTGTGAAGAGCGGGTCATTTACCGGCTGGTCGATGACGAAGAAGCGCAAGAGGCGGTTCGGGTCGCCGTGGAGTCCTGGAAAGTCCTGGGATGCCGGGACGCCGGACGGATTGATCTCCGTTCTGACGGCGCGGGACGTCCCCATTTCCTCGAAGCGAATCCCTTGGCGGGGCTCCACCCTGAGCATTCGGATCTGCCGATTTTGTGCACGCTGATCGGGATGTCCTACCGGGAACTCATCGCGGCCATTCTGGATGAGGCTTCCGAGAGAGTGCGGCGGACGGCCGCCGCGGAGGAACCTTGGTGGAGCCGCACGCCTGTGGACCTCAAAGAGGCGAGGGAAGGAAACCTCTAATGCGGGCCGTGGTGCTTCATTCCCACGTGGCGCCGGATGCTCCCCCCGATGAGCTGGACGTTTTGGTGCAGGCTGACTTCCTGGGAGGAGCCCTCACGCGCCTCGGCTGGGAAGTGGTCAATCTGCCTTTCGGATCGGATTTCGGGGCCGTGCGCCGTGCGCTTCGACACCTACGTCCGGCGGTGGTGGTGAATCTTGTGGAAACCGTGGAGGGAACCGGGCGTCTGATCCACATGGTGCCCGAGATTCTGGAACTGGACGGGATCCCGTATACAGGATGCCCTCCGGAGGCCCTTTTTTTGACCTCCCACAAAGTCCTGACCAAGAGATGGCTTGCCGTCCGGGGTCTTCCAACGCCGGAGTGGTTTGTGCCGGATGGGGCACCCGGGCCGTGGCGTGGCTTGGTGTTGCCGAAAGCAATAGAAAACGCCCGCATGAGATCGGCGAGAGGGCGGGCCTTCGAAAGGGTTGAGCCGACAATGCGCGGACGCCGGCATGTGCCGGATCGGGGGGGGCGCTTTCTCCTGGTGAGGTCCCCTGGTGCAGAATCCCGGCGTTCCGCGGCGAGGCGCCGGGGTTCCCGGTCACGGTGGGTCGAGGGACGGGTGGGCGACGAAACTGCGGCGATGTTATCGGACTGGGCTTTCGGCATCGTCAAACCCATATGGGAAGACGCTTCCGTGGGAATCGACCAAGAGGCTGTCGTGGCCCTGCATCGATCCCAAGACGTGGAACGTGCCGTCGCTCGGGCGAGAAGCCGGTTCGGGCCCGGCGGTTTTTTTGTGGAACGTTTTATCGACGGACGGGAATTCAATCTCGCTTTGCTGGCCGGTCCCGACGGTGTCGAGGTGCTTCCCGCGGCCGAAATGTGCTTTGTGGATTTCGGCCCGGAACGGCATCGGATTGTGGACTATGACGCCAAATGGGCGGAGGGTTCCTTCGCCGAAAGCCATACGGTCCGATCTTTTGATTTTTGCGAGAAAGATCAGCCTGTTTTAGATCGACTGTCCGATCTGGCGCGCCGGTGTTGGGATCTTTTCGGGCTCAGAGGATATGCGCGGGTCGATTTCCGAGTGGACTCGGAAGGCCGACCCTGGATTCTAGAGATTAATGCCAATCCGTGTCTTTCTCCCGATGCGGGATTTATGGCCGCAGCCCGACGCGCCGGTCTGGAATTGGAGACGGTGGTGCAGCGTCTTCTCGAGGACGCTCTGGGAAGGCGGGGCGGTTTTTCCCAGGGGTCGTCGGCGCAAGGCCTGGCCCATGTGCCTGTCCATCCTCTGAAAAGCTCCGACGGAGATGGTTCGGTCACGTTGCGTTCGTGGCTGCGCCCCTCAGATGTGGAAGCGATCGCGGGGATTACGGCCCGAACGGGCTTTTTCAATGAGGAAGAGATCGCCGTTGCCAGAGAACTTGCCCAGCAGGGCCTCACCCGAGGGCCCGAGTCCGGCTATGAGTTCATCATTGCGGAACACGAAGGCGTCGTGGTCGGCTTTACCTGTTACGGTCCCGTTCTCGGAACCGCCGGCCGGTTCGACCTTTACTGGATCGTCGTGGATGCGGCATGGCAGGGACGCGGTGTGGGCCGACTTCTTCTTAAGGCTGCCGAGGCAGCCATAAAAAATGCCGGCGGCAATAGGGTGTATGTCGAAACATCTTCGCGGGATTTGTATGCCCCGACCCGCCGTTTTTACCTCCATGCCGGATATTCTTTTGTCGCCTCCCTTCCCGATTTCTACTGTCCGGACGACCACAAGGTGATTTACTGCAAGACGCTGTGAGGACCCGCAGGGAGCTCTGCTTTGGGTCTGTCATGACCTGTTTGAAGAGGCGTTTCTCTTGGGGATCGACTTGGGCATCCCAAAGAAGACGCCCGGTGTGGTATATGCGGCGACGACGGACGGCCGGCGTGGGGACGAGGGCCTGAGGAGGCGGACGGCCCAAAGGAAAATCGGATTCACGCCCACGCCTTATCGGGAAAAGGTTTGCATTCAACGGAGCTTAAGGATGAAGTTACGGAAAGACAACAAGCGCCGACCAACGGCTCGGGACTGGCGGTCTGTCGGCGTCAATCTGGGTTTAATTGTCATCGGAAGCCTGATCTACGTCCTGGGGATGAACGCAGTGCTCATTCCTCAGAAACTGCTGAGTGGCGGCGTCGTCGGAGTGGCGGTCATCATGCACTACCTGTATCCTGCCGTCGACGTGGGGCATGCGTACCTGGCCATCAACATTCCCTTGATGCTTTTGGGCTGGTTTTCCATCAGCCGCCGTTTCATGGGATACACTCTTTTCGGCATGGTGTTTTTTTCTTTGGCGGCTTCCTGGGTGAAAGTCCCGGCTGTCACCCTGAGCGATCCTCTGCTCGCCGCGCTGCTCGCCGGGGTGTGGTGCGGGCTGGGGGGTGGGATCGTCCTCCGGTCCCTGGGGTCCGCCGGAGGGCTCGACATTTTGGCGGTGTACCTGAACACGCGCTGGGGAATTCGCGTCGGAATGACGTATACGGCGGCCAATGTGGTCGTGCTCGGCGTAGGCGGCTACTTTTTCGGCCTTGAAAAAGCTCTTTTCTCCATTGTCTATGTCTACGCAAGCGGGCGCGTCGTCGATGCCGTTATGGTCGGCTTCAATCGTCGGAAAATGGTCTTGATCATCACATCGAAAGCCCAGGAGGTTGCCGATTTCATCCTGCACGGCATCCGACGGGGCGTCACGTTCCTGAAAGGCTCCGGGGGGTATTCCGGCGAAGATCGAGATGTAATCCTTACCGTCACCACCCTAACGGAACTGCCTAAACTGAAAGAGGCGGTTTTCCAGCGGGACCCCCAGGCCTTTGTGATTATCAACGACACGTTGGAGGTTCTGGGCAAACGGCACGGAAGACTGAAAGTCTATTAGAAGGAAATTGGACAATGCTCGAGAACCTGTTCACAGTGGAAAATGCCGCGGCCTTGGTGACCCTCACCGCCATGGAATTGGTCCTAGGGATTGACAACATCGTCTTCATTGCCATCGTGACTGCGCGACTGCCCAAAGAACGCCAGGAAAGCGCCCGCCGTCTTGGGCTTTTCGGAGCGATGTTCTTGCGTATCGGTTTGCTTCTCACCATCACCCTCATCATGCGGCTCACCACGCCCCTTTTCCACCTGCTTTCCCATCCCGTATCGGGGCGCGATCTCATTTTGCTCGCCGGAGGGCTTTTCCTGATCGGCAAAGCGACCCATGAAATCCATAACAAACTGGAAGGTCCGTCGAAACGTGTGGAAAAAGAGGTTAACATCCATTCCGATTTCGCGTCGGTGGTGTTCCAAGTTCTCTTGCTCGACGTCGTTTTTTCTTTGGATTCCATCATCACCGCGGTGGGCATGGCCCGACATTTAACCGTCATGATTCTCGCCATCGCCCTCGCTGTGGGGGCGATGATGCTCTTTGCCGGCGTGGTCAGCACCTTCATTGACCGACATCCCACATTGAAAATCCTGGCCCTGAGCTTCCTGCTGCTCATCGGGGTCATGTTGGTGGCGGAAGGCTGCGGAAAACACATCGAAAGGGGCTACATCTATTTTGCCATGGGTTTTTCCGTCTTTGTGGAAGTCTTGAATCTCAGGGTCCGGAGACAGGCGCAGACGTGATGATCCCATATGGCAGACTTTGGAGACTCAAGGGAAAAGCGATGTTTTTCAACGTCCGAAGATGGTGCCTCCTGTGGATCCTAGGCTGGACACTTGGGATGGCTCCAGGCCTCCTCCAGGCCCAAAGCCCGGATATTTCGGAAGCCGAAGTCCAAGAGCAGTATGGCGACCTGTCGTCCTTTTTGGAAAAGGCGATTCAGGCAGAAAAGCTCGACCTGGATCAACTCGTCAAAAATCTTGAAGAACTTAAAGGATGGCAGGCCGGCTGGGCGAAGGAACTCAATGCGGCGCGGCTTCAAATTTCCGCCGTAAGCAACCTCGTTTCCCTTTCCTCCCCTGCCTTGGAAGACTTGGACAAGGCCCTGGCGTCCCTCAAGCAGACCGTGGAAGATGCCTCCGCCAGAGTCAAAGACTTCCAGGACAAACAAACAGATATCGCCGCCAAGCTCGGCGCCTTGGCAGACCAAAGAGCCGCCAATCAGAACCGGATGGAATCCCTGAAAACCCGTCGGGACGATCTGCCCCTCATCCGTACACTCACAAACCAACTGAAGGAAGCCAACGAACTCTTCAAGCTGAAGGAAAAGCGCTTGGGCGAGTTTCAAGACATTTATCGGAAACTCATCGAGGAATGGAGTGCGGTCCGCGATGAGGGCACCGGACTTCTGGAACGATTGAGCAAGCGGATTGCCGAACGCAAGCGTGAAGATTTGTTCCGCAGGAGTCGAAACCCCCTGGTGGCGGTAACGCCTGCGGAATTCCGACGGGATTTGGATCACGTGGCAGGGCTTATCACCCAGGGACTCCAGTCTGCTTACTGGGCGGAGCAAGCCAGAGCCCTATGGAAAGCCGGCGGGGTGCTTTTGGTCACGTCCTTGGTGGTCTTCGGGATTGTGGCCTGGTTGTGCTTCCGGTTGCGGGCATTGGGGGAAACCTTCCTTTCCCGCCAAGAGCGGACTGGAAGGGTCTGGTTTTTTCTTACGTTGCACCTGCTGAACCGTTCGTTTCCTCTCCTTGGGGCCGCTGTTTTTGTCTATGGCTACACCCTCGCCCGGGACCTTTACGAGACGTCGGCTTTTTTGCGAGGACTGTGCCAGGTTTTATTCTTGTGGCTGCTCACCTCCTGGGTGATCCATTTTCTGCAGGCCGTCAAGGAGACTTTCCGACCGGAGCGCTTTGTTTTTGTCGTACGGCGGGTCCGCGTCCTGGTTTCCACGGGCCGATGGCTGCTGTTAGGCTATGTTGTTCTTCAGGAGAGCCTCGGGCGGTCCAGTGTCCTGCTGCTCCTCTACCGGTTGGGTTTGGAGGTGGCGCTCTTGGCCTGGAGCTTCATCTTTTGGAGGGAGCTCAAACGACAGATTTCCGTGAATCCCCCGAGGTGGATGCTGGGTCGGCCGTGGATTTTCAATGTGTTCATGGGAGCCGGATATGGGATCGCTCTGGGAGGTGTCATGCTGGAGCTGGCCGGCTACGCTCAGTTGGCGATCTATTGGTACGTGGGGTGGGCGCGAAGCTTGGTCTTGGGGCTTTGGGGCTTCCTCTTTTACAGGAGCTTGACGGATTGGGACGTTTCCATAGGCACAGCCTCGGCCTTCGCTCCGGAAGCCGACGAAGAGACGAGGAGCTCTGTGCGTTGGTTGACGGTGAAAACTTTGTGGGCTGTGTGGCTTCTGGCCGCCATTGTAGGGATGTTGCTGGCCTGGGGCGCCAAGCAGACCCTCATTGTCGCCTTCTTTCAACTCCTCGACACCCCTTTGCCCTTTGGGGGCCTCAAATTTCGTCTGCTAGGCCTCATTTATGCCGGTCTCATTTTGGCCGTCACCCATGTGGGCACAACCTGGCTGAAGCATTTTATTAAGAGCCGAGTGTTTCGGCACAGCGGTCTGGAGATGGGCCTGCAGGAATCCATCGTGGCCATCGCCGGCTATGTGCTGTGGTTCATGGGCATCCTTGGCGCGCTGAATGCTCTGGGCTTCAGCGGCACCTCGCTCACGGTGGCCTTCGGCGCCCTCGGCGTCGGGCTCGGCTTCGGACTTCAAAATATTTTCAACAACTTCATCAGCGGTTTGATTTTGCTCTTCGAAAGACCCATCCAGGTGGGGGATTCCATCGAAATCGATGGGACATGGGGAGAAGTGCGTAAAATCAATGTCCGGTCCACCATCGTGCAGACCGTGGACAACGCTTCCCTGATTATTCCCAATTCAGAGTTCATCAGTGGGCGGGTGACGAACTGGAGTTTCAAGGACCTGAGAATTCGGCGCAACATCAATGTGGGTGTGGCCTACGGATCGAATGTGGAATTGGTGCGGGAGACGCTGTTGGAGGTCGCCGGAAATCACCCTCTGGTCTATAAGCACCCGGAGCCTACCGTATTGTTTGTCGATTTCGGCGACAGCGCACTGATTTTCCGACTGCGGGTGTGGACCACGGTGCCCGTATGTCTTCAGGTGGAAACGGATCTTCGGTTCGCCATTCACAGGCTGTTTCAAGAACGGGGGATCGAGATTGCCTTTCCCCAAATGGATGTGCACATCAGAACCATGCCTGAGCCCTCGGCGAGGATGGATCCTGTTGTGAGGGTCAACCCCGTGCGGGAGGCTCCATCCGCGATGGGGGATCCTGGACCCCCAGAGCGCGCACCCAAAGTGGAGTGAGAGTGTGTCCGGGTTTTGGAGGATGGAAAGGTTTCGCCGTTTTTACGACCGTTTCGTCCGGATGCGGGGCCATCCGAGAGAAATTGCCCTGGGGTTTGCTCTCGGGCTCTTCATCGGCATGTCCCCTACCATGGGTTTTCAAATGGCCATCGCCGCCTTTTGTGCAGCCTTGTTGGGATGGAATAAATGGAGCGCCGCTGCTGGTGTGTGGGTCACCAATCCTGTGACCGCGCCTTTTGTCTATTCGGTGAATTACTGGGTGGGTTCATCTCTCCTCAAGTGGGGTTTTCCCCAAACCGTCGCCTATGCCCAGAATTTGAAAGGCGGTCTGGGAGGGATATTCGCGAAAACTCCCCATGTCATGGCTTCGATGATCCTTGGGGGAGTGGTGATGGGAATACCGGTGGCGTGTGCGGGGTATTGGCTGGCTTTGTGGGCTGTGGGGCGTTATCGCGCTCAGGTGAAGGGGCGCTTGGAACGAATCAGGCAGAGGCGGCGTGAGGAACGTGCACAGCGCAGATCGGATGCCGATGCATAAACACCTTTCCTGAGGTCCTTGGAGCATTCCCAAGTTCGAATCCTCCATTGAGATGCCATCGGCGGGAGGCGACGTGGACCGGGCCCCCAAGGGTCTTGCACGAATGGGCGCCTCCTCGCGGGAGACCGAACACCCTGTTTCCACGAACCGGTGCGGGCCGCCGGCGTTGGTATGGAGGGGCAGGGCACGGCGGACCGTGCCCTGAATCGCCGAAGACTGTTGTTAGTGGGCTTTCTCAGCCTTGGGTTCCGCTTTGGCTGCCGGTTTGGCGGCAGGAGCATGAGCGGGGGGAGCAGGTTTCGCTTCCGCCGGGGCTTTGGCCGCCTGGACCGCCGGAGGCTGGACGTTCGCTTTGGGCTTTGCCGGCTCAGCCTTTTCCGCCACCACCCAATCGTTCCCCTTCTTGACCAACGGGAGCACCGACTTCACTTCAATGGTGCCTGTCACGGACACCTTGGCGCTGTCCGCCGTCTGTTCCACCACCTCGTATTTCAATTTGGATGTGTCGAGTTGAAATCCCTTGTGTTTCGCGATTTGTTCCTCCACATAAGCCTTAGCGGCGTCGGGGGGTTCCTTTTTGGCGCAGCCGAAGGACACGATCAGACCCAAAGCCATGAAAACACAGATAAACCGTCGCATACCCACTCCTTTGTTTTTGAGTTGATGAGGTTGATGGTGAAGAAGCGCACACGTGAATTTTTATACATGATCTTGTCGCCTATCGGAAGAGGTTATGTCTTCTGAGGGACTCGAAAATCGTTCAGTAATTCCAGAGTGCGCGCTGTCGTGGGAAAACCGCCCGACGAAAGCGGCATGGTGCCGTGGCGTTGTCGGAATCGGGCCCCGAAGATCGTGCGGGTGGTGTCTTTGAAGAAGCAGCCGACCATGTATCGGTTTTCTTCGTCGAGGACTAAGGCGAGAGCCGCGGCGAGGTCTGTGGGATCGTGGGATTGGGGGATCTGACGCACCCGGTGCCGGTACCAATCCAATGGATGGCGTCCCCACGTGATGCAGGGCTGAATGACTTCCACGAGGGCCAGCCCCGGCCAGCGGATGGCTTCCATGATCAGACCGCTCAGGGATTCCGGATCGAGAGCGAAGCCACGGGCCACAAACGGGCAGCGGTGGGCTATGGCCACGGCGAGCATGTTGAGGGGCGCCGCTTCAACGCCGTCCACATGAAGGCTGCGAATCTCCCCGACGGGCGTGGTTGGTGAGCCTTGGGCCTTGGTCAAGGCGTAAAATTCGTTGTTGTGGACAATCACCGTGATGTTCGGGTTTCGGCGCAGTGCGTGCAGGAGGTGGTTGCCCCCCTCTCCGTAACAATCCCCTTCACCCGTGGTAACCAAAGTGGTCAGATGGGGATTGGCGGCGTGAATGCCTGTGGCGACCGGCAAGGCACGACCGTGGAGTCCATTGAAAAAATGGCAGTGGAGATAGTGAGGGAGTTTGGCGGCCTGCCCGATGCCGGACACCAGGCACACGTCCTGGGGTTTCAGTCCGAGGCTGGACAAGGCCTTTTTAACGGCCGTGAGGATGGCAAAGTTGGGGCAGCCGGGGCACCACTGGATTTCCACTTCGTTTTTGAAAGGATCATGCGAGTTCATGGTACGCCCTCCGAATGGCTTCCGCTGTAATCGGCAGGCCGTCGCTGCGCAGGATGGTCTTGGCAACTCTTTGGCCGTACCCTAGGGCCATCAAGGCGGCCCATTGCCCGGTGGCATTGTTTTCCACCGCCCACAGACGCGCTTTTTCCGGCAATGAAGCCGCCGGAGGCGGCCATAGATCCGTCCAGTGCAGCAGGCCCACCCGGACACCGTCGCGGCGCAGCCGGTCCACGGCCTCTACGGCCGCCCCTTTGGTGGAACCCCATGTGCAAAAGACCTCTTCCGCGTCTTCCAGGCGGTAAGGTTCGGGAGGCTGCATGGCCTGTTGGAGGAGTTTCGTTTTTCTCAGTCTTTTGGCGTGCATGGACGGCGCCGTCAGAACCAGATCTTCGGTGATGTGACCCCATTCATCATGTTCGTCACTGTCGGCGGTCACAAGGTGCGCTCCTTGGCCGGGGTAGAGGCGGGGCGAGATGCCCGATTCCGTCAGGGCATAACGTTGGTAGCGGGTGAAAGCCGAGGGATCGGCAATGGAAGATCGCCTCACGGTTTCTTCCAGGTGGAAATCCTGGACGCTGAATCGAGAGTCGGCCAGCAGTTGGTCGCTCAAAACGATAACGGGAATTTGGAACCGATCGGCCAGGTCAAACGCCCGGCACATGATATGGATGGCGTCCCGGGCGTCCGAGGCGGCCAAGACGGCCTTGGGAAATTCGCCGTGGCCGGCATGCACGGCGAAAAGCAAGTCTCCTTGGGCTGTCCGGGTCGGTAATCCCGTGGCGGGTCCGGGCCTTTGGGCCAACACGATGACCACCGGCACCTCCACCATGCCGGCCAAGCTGATGGATTCCACCATCAGGGCGAACCCGCCCCCGGAAGTGGCGGTCATCGCCCGCGCCCCGGCAAAAGAAGCGCCCAAGGCCATGTTGACGGCCGCGATCTCGTCTTCAGCCTGCTCGCAAAGTACTCCGGTCTTTTCCCAATTTTTGGCCAAATACGAGATGATCCCGGTGGACGGGGTCATGGGGTATGCGGCCATAAAACGGCATCCGGCATGATAGGCTCCCAAAGCCAAGGCCTCGTTCCCTGAGATTAAATAAAAAGCCTGGTTCCTCGGAGGAAAAAACCAAGGACACCGATCCCGGCAGGCGCGGTGGGCGAAGTCGTAACCCAGCGCAGCGGCTTTCAGGTTCGCCTGAATGACTTCCTCCCCTTTGGCGGCAAACTCCCTGGCCAACACTCTACCCAAAATGGCGTGATCCAACCCGGCGACGGCGGCGAGTGCTCCCATGGCAATGGTGTTGGCATAAATGGGATGGCCGAGCTCCTTGCGGGCCATTTCTTTGAAAGGCACCACGACCGTTCTTTCATCGGGCGACGTTTCCCCCACAAGGATGGCCTGAGGCCCGGCAAGAGGTCGATACTTCTCCAAAGCCTGTGGGTTAAGGTACAGGAGGATGTCGGCATCCATCGTCGGGGCGTTCATCACGGTATCCGTGACCCGGAGGGTACAGGAATTCTGGCCCCCTCGAATGCGCGATTCATATTCCTGCCATGTGTACACGGCATATCCATGGCCGGAAAGAGTGTCGGCAAGTACGTCCCCGATGGTCTGAACGCCTTCGCCGGCACTGCCTGCGATGGTGATGGTGCAATCCATGGCGGGATGGTCCTTTCTCTGTCACAGGGGTTGACCGAAAACGTGTGATGGCTCATGACTTGTCTACACCATGGCTGCGCAGTTGGGAAGTCAGGAAGTCTTTCTCTTGACCGGCACTCTCCCTTCTGTTTTCATACAAAGCTTCTCGAGCCTATCGATGACCATCAAACCGTCGGACGAGGACCAGGGATGCATACGCTCACAGACATGCTTATTGTTTTCGCCTCGGCCGTCGTGGTCCTCCCGATCTGTCATCGTCTGAAGATTCCCCCTATAGTGGGTTTTCTCATCACCGGCTGCCTTGCGGGGCCGTACGGTTTTGGACTCATCCGGACTTCGGAGGATGTCACGATTCTTGCCGAACTGGGCGTCGTGCTTCTCCTTTTTTCCATTGGCCTGGAATTTTCCCTTTCAGAACTGCTCCGCATCAAGCGCATCGTGTTTTTGGGGGGCGGGATTCAGGTTTTGGCGACCATCGCAGCGGTGTGGGCCGGGGTCAAATACATTCTCGGGGATTCAGGATCCGCTTTGCCCCTAGGTTTTCTCGTGGCTTTGAGCAGCACGGCCATTGTCTTGAAAACGCTTCAAGACCGCATGGAATTGGAAAGCCCCCACGGACAGATCAGCCTGGGCATTCTTCTTTTCCAAGATTTGGCCGTGGTCCCCATGATGCTCTTGATCCCCTTGTTGGGCGCACCGGTGGAAAGCCTCTATGGCGCTGTGGGGATCCTCGCTCTTAAGTCCGCCGGGATTTTCCTGTTCATCTTCCTGACCCAACGCTATGTTCTGCCAAAGGTCCTTGATTTGGTGGCCGGGACCCGCAGCCGGGAACTTTTTTTGCTGACGGCGGTGGTCATCTGTTTCGGCGTGGCATGGATCACTTCCGCAGCGGGCCTTTCTCTGTCGCTTGGTGCCTTTCTCGCGGGCCTCGTTTTGTCCGAATCGGAATACAGCCACCAAACTTTGGCTCAGATGCTTCCCTTCAAGGACTTGTTTACCAGTTTGTTCTTCATCTCCGTTGGGATGAGTCTCGATCTGCCGTTTGCGCTGCACCACCTCCCGACCGTTTTGTCCTGGACCGTGGGAGTGATGGTGTTGAAAACGGCGGTGTGTCTCCTCGTGGTGCTGATCTTAGGATACCCATGGCGCACCGCGGTACACTGCGGCCTCGTTCTTGCCCAAGTGGGCGAATTTTCCTTCGTTCTCTGTGCGGTGTGCGTCAGCAGCAATGTCCTTGGAGGGGAAAATGTTTCTCTCCTGATGGCCTTTTCCACATTGACCATGATGGTGACCCCGTTTGTGGTGGAAGCAGCGCCCCGTGTGGCGGAAACGGCCTCCCGGTGGCCGCTGCCCCGGAGAATCCTTGCCGGCTTGGCGTCCGTCTCTCTTCGGAAAAGCGAAGACGCACTCGAGCCGCTCAAGAACCACCTCATTATTGTGGGGTACGGGCCGGTGGGACGCAATCTTGTTCGGGCGGCGAAGAGTGCCGGTGTTCCCTACGCTGTGATCGAGATGAATCCGACAACAGTTCGAAATGAAAAGAAAAAGGGCGAACCCATCGTTTACGGCGATGCCTCCCAAAGGACGATTCTGGATCATGTATCCCTCCGGGATGCGAAGGTGGTCGCCGTGTCCTTGGCGGATCCGTCCACTGTCCGAAGGATTACGGCATCGGTGCGCGCGGAGGCCCCGACGGTGTATCTCATCGTGCGTACCCGGTTTCTGTCGGAGGTGGGAAGATTGAAAGCTTTGGGTGCCGATGAGGTCGTTCCGGAGGAGTTGGAGACGTCGATTGAGATTTTTTCCCGTGTGCTGACCAAATACTTGGTCCCTCGCGAGGACATCGAGGCTCTGATTGCTCGGGTGAGGGAGGGTGGTTACTCTTCGGCAGAGGGGCCGCCCGTGCCGACCATCCCCTGGTGTGACGTGCTTCGGGATCTGCCCGATGTGGAGGTGCGTTCTTATCGGATGGGAGTGGGCTCGCCCATGGCGGGGAAGACCATTGGGGAGCTGGGCCTACGCAAAAATTGGGGCGTGACCGTTGTGGCGTTACGACGAAACGGTGAATGGATTGCCAACCCGGGACCGGACATCATCCTCAAACCCCAGGATGTGATGGTCCTCTTCGGCCGCATGCCTCACATCCAAAATATTCACCCCGTGATTACGGGCGCGGCTCCCCTGCTGCGGAGGTGACCATGGCGGGATTGCTCGGAAGCCTTCTGGTGCTGCTGCAGCCATGGAAGAAAAAGTCAAAACAGCGTCAAAGGAAATCGTGTGCCTCGTGCGGCGCCGTGCTTCCCAAAGGCTGGCGGGAGGATAGGGATTGCCCCTACTGCGGCAAACCATGGTGTGGATCCACCAGCTCGTGCAGGACTTGATCAGTAGTCGTATTTCCAGAAGACCCCGGCGCCTGTGCGCGATTCCGTACCGAGCTGAGTTTCCAGGGTGATGTTCGGGGTGAGTTCCACTTCCACTCTTAGGGATACATCACCCTCTTCAAGCCTTTGATTCACATCGACCCGGACGTTTTCGCCCAGATATTTGCCGAGCCCCACCTGCAGGTCCTTTCCGGTTTTCTGCCCCAAGAGTTCCAAGTGGCTGAGACCCAAGATGTCACGGGTTTTCCCTATGATGTCAAGATCTAAACCCCGGCCCGAAGCGGACGAGAGGCTGTGAAGAATCCTGGCAAGACGGATGGCTTGAAAGGGACTCAGTGCTGTGGCGCTTCGCCCGAAAAGAATCTGAGCCAATACCTCGTCCTGCGGCCTTTGGGGCCTGGATTCCACCGTCAGGCGGGGCTGAGAGGATCGGCCCGAAACGCGCACTTGGGCTGTCATATCCCGGAGCGGTGTTTCTGCTAAGATATTGAGCATCGGATCCGGTGGCACATCGCCGTAAAGGATCACCTGACCTTCCGTCAATCGGAAGCGCCTGGTGAGAAAATCCAATTGGCCTCGAATGACATCAAATCGGCCGGTCAGAAGCGGACGGGAGGCTTCTCCACTGAGGCTCAATGTTCCCTTCCATTCCGATTCCAGCCCCCATCCGGAGACGGTGGTCATGCCCGGGAAATCTATGGAAAGATCCAGAATGATCCTATGGAAATCAGCCGGGGAATTCTGCTGTGTCGCCCGAGAGGAGGGCTTTTCGCGCCCGCCGATTTCTTCCACATGCAGGTCGACCACATTTGCTGGAAGTCGTTCAGGGAGGATGAGGCGCAGGGGCCGGACCCTCAGGGCGCCTTGAAGGATGGTTTCCTGAAGGCTGCCGTGGATGGTGACGGCGCCGTCGGCGTTTCCGGAGATGTCGTCACGGTGCAGGGGGGAAGCGTCTTCCAAGGTCAATCGGACTTCATAAGGGAACCCGGCCTCTGGATCCAGTCGGCATTCGCCGCTGCCTCGAATCGAACCTTTCTTGCCGTCGGAAGCCTTGAATTCCCGGAGGCGGACCCGGTCTCCTGTGCCGTCCGCCACCGCCGTGATCTCCTCCAGCACAATGCCGAAGTCCTCGTGTTCATAGCGCCCTTGGTCCAGCTGCACGTCCCCGCTCAGATTTGGGCGGCTGAGGGTGCCGTCGAAGTTCAACTGTCCGTGGAGAAGACCTCGAATTTGGTGTTCGTCCAGATTGAAAAGGCGGCCGAGCTGCTCCAGCGCCGCAGCCACAGACAGGGTGCCGGACATGGGCTGGTCCTTAAGGACACGGAATGCGAAAGGATCCACTTGAAATCGGACGGGTAAGGACACGCGTGCACGAGTGGGTTCCGAGCCCAGGCCGAACAATGCTGCCTCAACGAAAAGACTTTCAGCTCGGGCCCGTGCCGTACCCTTCAGGGATAGGGTTTCACTCGGCGGCCAGGTGGCATGCCTCAGGTTGCTCACCTGAACCTTCATGGTGCCGTGCGGGATTCCTCGCACCTGTTGCAAGGTGCCTTGACCGTTGAATCGTCCTTCCAGCGACGGGCCGCCAAGGTGCTCCATAAGCTCCAGGGGGATATTCTCCCACTCGAGAGATGCCAGAGGGTTTTCCGGGTTCCATTGCACTTGGGCGACGACACGCCCTTTGCCTGCTCGGATTTTGACAGGGGATGTCTCCACATTCCTTTTATTCAGTCTGACATCCACCGGACTTTCCAGTTGGATATCCACAGGGCCGCTCCGCATGGAAAACACTTTGAAACGGAGATCCGTGACCGAGGACTGGATTCGGGCTGAGCCCATGGTCTTCAGAGAAAATGGATGACGGAGATGTCCGCGGATCTGGGATGAAAAAGCAAGCTCTTCAGGGCCCCCCTCAACGGTTCCCTGCGCTGTGGCGACTGTCAAGGGCGGTTTCTGGAGGTTGTGGACCGTCAGAAGCATTTTTCCGGATGGGCTTGGGCCGATGGAGTCCAGTTGGACGGAAAAATTCGCCGAGTCCACATCCACATCGGCGATGGTGAGGGCATGAGCGGTGAGATTCCCACGCATTTTTTGACGGGCATTTTCGTCATCCAAATAGATCGCCCCTTTGAGCGCGCCCCGGAGAGGCATTTCGAAGAGCGGTTGAAAAATCTCAAGCTTCGGAATAGACACTCGAAGCGCGCCGGAGGACAGCCAAGTCTCCAAATGGGTCCGGATGCTGCCTTCTCCAGAGGCGTCTTGGCAGTGAAAGCTTAGGCGCGGTAAAGACAGCATCGGACCGTCTTTGGCGAAATCGACGTCCACCGTCCATGGGCTGTCCGCATACAAAGCCCGGGACGTGATCTGTCCCTTGGGGTGGCCCGGAAGGCCGGATGCAGCAATTTCCACGTTCCAGTCCTTCCAGCGTGCCTGACCGTAGCCGAGAGCACTTCCGCGGAGGGTGGTGTGGACGGTCATGTTGTCCCAAGGTCCGGAGAGAAACCCTTCTCCGTGGACATCACCCTGAAGGGGCTGCGGTGCCAGAGGGGAAAAAGCGGAAAGATCGGAAAGCGCAATGGTGCTTTGACAATCCAGCGTGCGCCCTCGAAGGTCCGCCCACCCCGTGAGCTCCGCTTCCCCGAGATCGGGAAGGTCCACGCGGAATTTTTGAATGTTTACTGTTCCCTCGTGGGTCAGCATCGCCGAAGTCTCCACGAAGAGGTGGTTCATTCCCGGCAGAACCGCTCCACGGGTTTCGAGGGAAGACGTCTTTCCGGACATGGTCACGAAAACTTCAGGGAATGAAGCTTCGGCCTTGCGTTTCAGTGTCCATTTCAGATGCATGTCTGCTTCGGAAAGTTTCCAAGATGGGCGTGCCAAGGCGCTCAGCCGCAGGGCGAGTTCTCCGGTGACCTGCGACAGCGGGCCCTCTATGGTGCCCTCGGCCACGCCTTTTCCGCGCACCGAAAAGCCGAAAAGCGGGCTCAGTTCACCCAGATCTTCCACGTTCAGCCGATAGGACAAGGCTTTCAAGGCCCCGGTGGCCAAATCCATTGCCCCATGGGCGGATAACATCACGGCGCGCGCCCGCAATTCCAGCGCATCAATCCCTAGAATTCTCGCCGGGTCGGTTGAGGCGTTCATGTGCACATGCATCGTCCCTTGAATCGGACCGACGTCTTTGAGATCAAACCGAGAGGAAACCCATCCGCTTTGTTCTTCCGAGAAAGTGATCTGCCCGCGGAGTCGTGGAGTTTCCCGTTGCAAAGTCACCTCAACAGTCAAGGACGTTTCTCTTTGGGCATGATTGGTGGCGATTTTAAGAAAGCCGCGTTGGGTTTGATTGTTTTCGTCAAGAGTGAGCGACCCATTAAGGGCGGCGATCAGAGGCATTCCCGTGACCGGGGCGTCTAGAACGGCTTGATGAACAAGGATGCGATCCAGGATCACCGGCAGGGGATATTCAGGAACACTCCATTGAATAGGCTGGGAATTCCTTTCTGGAGGACGATCCGGGGTGGAAGGGGATCGGGTGATGTGAAGGTGCCGGGCGCTCAAGAGCTCGATGTGGATCCGGCCGGAAAGCAGGGCCATGGGGCGCCACTGCAAGAAGACATCACGGAGGGTGAGCCATGGTCCGTGGGCATCGGCGATGGTCAATTCATTTGCGCCGATTTCGAAAGGGATCCATCCGCTCAGGGTTCCAATGCGCACGACAAAATCTGGGCGGGACAGTCTCTGGGAGAGCTGCCGGGCAAAAAATCGTTTCGCTGCAGGGCTCTGACTTGCACCCCACAGTGCGCCCAAGAGCACGATCAGGGAGCCGACGAGAACGGCGACAGCGCGAAGAGCGCGCCTCATGGCACTCTATGCCCGGTCCTGGGGGGATCATGGAAGAAGGCATCGCACTTCCAGCGCATGGAAGTCGAGACCCGGATTGTTGTCGTAAAGGTTGGCATTGGAGAGGTGCTGGAAACGATACCCGATGGAAATGTACTTGGTGAGGGTCACGTTGATCCCGATCTCTTCGGTGAACTGAATTTCTCCGCCAAGGTTTTCTTTGCCGAAAATGTGATCCTCCAAGAAGGCGGGTCGCACGGCGGCCATGAACGCCACCCTTTTCCACGGGGTCTGCAATGTGACCATGGGCCCTGTGGATAACAACACCGCCTCCTCATCTGCAGCGGTGAGGAGGCCGAAGTGGATTTCCCAAAAGGTATCCAGCATCCAGCCGCTGCCCCATTGCCGATCCCACGGCAAGGTGTGATAGGCGATCAACTCATGGAGGTGAAATGTTTCCTGTTTTTCGAGGGCGGTGAAACCGGATCTGAGGCCGACGCCGAACACCAGTTTTTCCGCGGCCCATGAGGAGGGCGCACCGAGAATGAGACCCAAGGCCACCACAAACACCAAGATTCGCCCGTGCATGCTCATCTCCTGCCTCGTGGAGGATCAAAACGCCTGTCCCAAACTTACATAGATTTGAAAGGCATCGTCAATGCCCGCCCGCCGGTTTAACGGAAATGCCACATCGATGCGAAAGGGCCCAAGGGGCGAGTAATAACGGAATCCCAAGCCTGTGGCCCACCGGAAACTCCGCTGAAAGTCCGGCACGGGGCTGTCGTAGGCCGTGCCTCCGTCCAAAAAGCCTGCCAGACCGTAATTTTCTTTGAAACGCCAGCGTAATTCACCGTTCCAATAGAGAAAAGAACGACCTCCCAAGGGGTTGTCACCGTCCAAAGGGCCGAGGCTCTGGTATCCATAGCCCCGCACGCTCCCGCCACCTCCGACGTAAAAGCGCACATCGGCCGGGACGGCCTCTTGAGCGGCGCCGGCGATGGCTCCGCCGGCCAATACGGATGCAAGGACAAGCCGCCCATTTTGGGTCCAGTCATAATAACTACTTAGCGCTGTGGAGGTTTTCCAGAAAAAAAGAGAAGGGTCACCTGCATCCCAATAGGGTGCCGTGTGGACCAGCAGACGAACCCCTTCGGTCGGGTCCAAGGGGCTGTCTGTGGTGTCCACCCGAAGCATGGCCGGAAGAAAGAAAAGGCCATATGTGTTTCGATCTGATTGTTGCTCCACCGCGGAAATTCGAAAACCACCTCCTGCACTGGCCCTCACGATGGCCGTGATATCCCGTGAGACGGAGACGGCGGCGCCGACGTTGCGCGTCCAGTAGGCGTCCCAATCTTCCTCGGCGATTTTACCCTCCAACTGGAGAAATTGGTCCGTGCGGAGGAAATCCCGCCTAAGGTAGATGCCTTCCAAGACCTTTTTTTCCGGCGAAATCCACGAGTCCGCCGCCACTTTGGCTCTACCCCCGGTGATATTTCTGTTTTCCCACGACACCGTCAATTCGGGACCCACATCCGTGGAATAAAAAAGCCCTCCTTTGAACGTTCGAGGCTTTTTTTCCACCACCGTGATTTGGATGGGCAGGCGCCCTTGAGGGTCTACCGATGGACCATGAGCCACGCGGACAATCGAGAAGAGGTCCATCTGAATGAGATTAGTCTGAAGCTTGGTAAGCAAACGGGAATCGAAGACATCCCCTTCTTGCCAAGGAATCCGAGGAAGGATCGATTCTTTGCGCACACTTTCTAATCCCTTGAACTCCACAGGCCCGAAACGGCTTTTCGGCCCGGCATCCACCATATAATGGGTTTGCACCCGGTGGGTGTCATGGTTGACCACCACTCTTCTTTGTTCAATTCGTGCCAGAGGATGGCCGTTTTCGTTGAGGAGATTCAAGATTTCCTCATCGGTGGCGACAATGCGGGCTGCACGGGCCGGTGCACCCACAGGCAGAGAGGATTGGACCGCCGAGGCGAGCTGATGAAAAAGTGACGGCTCAACCTGGGAGACATCCAGCTCGGTTTCATCGAGAACGTAGAGTGGGCCGGGCTCCACGGAGAAGCGCACCGTCACGGGTTCCGTAGTTACATCCAGGCGAAAGGCGACGACTGCACCATATAACCCTTCGGAACGCAAAGCCTTGAGGAACAGGTCTTGATCCTTTTCCGCGCGGCGTCTGATCTGACTGATGGACACCGCACCCTCGGGTTGCATGGTCACGCTGACGGAAAGGTCCATGAGGCGTCGGACCCACTCGGCCTCCACTGACTCATCAAACGCCACCGTATAGGAAACGGTGCTCGCGGTGGCGGCCTGGGCGGCACATATCAGGGCCACAAGGGCCGCCATCAGGGATCGTGAACCTGGATAACGCCTCGCTCCGTAAGGGTCCAACATGGACTCCTGTCGTGTGATGTCTCATGACAAAAATTTCTTTTACACCACATGGCAGGGGATTGTAGTTTCATTGAGGAAAAAAGCAAACGACGAACCAGCGATTCCCAGACGGCGGAGGAACAGAACACATGACCGGAAAACGCATTTGCATCGTCGGCGGCGTTGCCGGAGGGGCTTCCTGCGCGGCACGGGCCCGCCGACTGGATGAACAGGCGGAAATCATCATTTTCGAAAAGGGACCGTTCGTTTCCTTTGCCAATTGCGGACTTCCCTATTACGTGGGCGATGTGATCCGACGTGAGGAACACCTTCTGGTGGCCACCCCGCAGACGTTTCGACAGCGGTTTAATATCGAGGTGCGGTTACAGTCGGAAGTCGTGGCCATTGATCGGGAGAGACGTCGAATCCTGGTTCGGGATCTCGAAAAGGGGCGCGAATATGAGGAGCCTTACGACGCGTTGGTCCTTTCACCGGGCTCCTCTCCCGTTCGGCCCCCCATCGAGGGATTGGATCTCCCGGGCGTGTTCTTCCTGCGCACTATTCCGGACAGTCGGGAAATTCGGCGGATGATCGAAGAAAGACACGCTCGGCGCGCCGTTATCATCGGAGGGGGTTACATCGGCATTGAGATGACGGAGAATCTGGTCCGGAGAGGCTTGCAGGTGAGCGTTGTGGAAATGCAGCGCCAGCTAATGCCTGTGTGTGACCCCGAGATGGTTGTGCCTCTTCAGGACACCTTGATGGAAAAAGGTGTGGACGTGCGATTGGGGACACAGGCGGAACGGATTGAGACCACCCCAGCGGGTGACCTCAGGGTGCGGCTTCGATCCGGCGACGACATCACGGCCCACATGGTCGTTGTGGCTGTGGGGGTGCGTCCACAGGTGGAGTTGGCCGAAAAGGCCGGACTGGCCTTGGGCCGGCTGGGAGGCATCCTTGTCAACGAAACCATGCAGACGAGTGACCCGGCTATCTGGGCGGTGGGAGACGCCGTGGAAACGTTCCATGTGATCACGGGACGCCAAACGCTTTTGCCTCTTGCCGGGCCGGCTAACCGACAAGGACGGCTCGCCGCCGATGCCATATGCGGGCGCGATGTGCGTTTTCGAGGCGTCCAGGGGACCGCCGTGGTGGGGCTGTTCGACCAGGTGCTCGCCATGACCGGCCCCAGTGAAAAGATGTTGAAGGCTCTAGGGTTATGGGATGAGCCGTATCAGTGCGAAAAGATTTATCTCCATCCGGGACACCACGCGAGCTACTATCCGGGGGTGGAAACCATTGCCATGAAACTGATTTTTTCTCGAAAGAACGGGCGCATCATTGGGTTTCAGGCGGTGGGCAAAAAAGGCGCGGTCCGACGCACGGACGTGATTGCCCTGGCCATGCAAAAAGGAGCGACCGCTTTCGATTTGGAAGAAGCGGAACTGTGCTATGCGCCGCAATTTGGATCCGCCAAAGACCCGGTGAACCTCGCCGGGATGATCGCCGCCAATGTGCTGCGGGGGGATGTGGAAGTCGTGCATGCGGAGGACATGGAGTGTCCACCGGACGACGTTGTGGTTTTAGACGTGCGCGAACCCTTTGAGTTTCGCCGCGGGCACATCCCCGGTGCCGTCCATATTCCATTGGGGGCTTTGAGGCAGCGTATGAGCGAATTACCCAAAGACCGAGAGATTTGGGCTTATTGCTACGTGGGGCAGCGTTCCTACGTGGCCGCTCGAGCCCTCCGCCAGTACGGCTATCGTGCAAAAAATCTCAGCGGCGGCTATCGAACCTATACCCTGTGGCGAAAGTCCCGGGGGCTGGATGGGGAGCCCGTCTGAGCCTTGGAGTTTCCGGCTTGAGTGTCACAGGTGGCGGCGCAGTTTTTATGGACAGAGCAAGGTCACCCTGCCGTGGGCGCCGCCGATCGGCAAATTCAGTGCCGTCCCCTTGGGGATGGGAGAGACGTCCCCCACGGAGAGCCGGCCTCAAAGGGGGGAATGAATCGGCTGCACGGGACGCAGCGCAATAAAAACGCCTCCCGCTTGGGGGAGGCGTTGACAAGACCCTCTTGCAGACTCGGCACACTTAGGACGCCGATTTGGACTTTTCCAATTCCGCCTTGAGCTTTTCGACCTCTTGCCTATATTTTTCGGCTTCCTCTTTGTACTTGGACAGGTCATCGGTCGGAGCGGCCGGAACGGCTTCTTCTTCTTTCTTTTTCCCAAAAGGCAGTTGATCCTTGACCTCGTCATAGCCGAGATAGGCTGCCATGGCACCGCCGAGGAGCAGCATCAAGGGAATGGCGCCCGCCAGGAGGTTGAGGAACGGCTTGAACCAAATGAAAATCCCGATAATGCCGAAAAAAGCTGCGGCAAGACCGCCTAGGAAAACCTTCATCGCTTTGCCTCCTTCTGCTTCTCCGATGGACTCTTGATCAGCCGCTAATCCCTATGGTGAAAATTCCAGACCCGGGCGTTCTGCCTTGTCGGCAGGCCTTGGCATGATAAAGATTTCACGCACCGTCTAGCACGGCCCAGAGGGTTTTGCAAGGAGAAAGTCAGCGCGGCCCTGCGCCAAGCCGTTCGGCCTTAGGGGTTGACGCTGCCCCGGTCGGGAACGTATAGATACATGCTTTTTTTGATGAAAGCCTTATGGATTTTTCCACCGTACGACGTGTCAGAGAGGGGAGCGGTATGCAGAGCCGAAGAATCTACATGGACCACATCGCGGGAACGCCGTTGGCCCCGGAGGTGTTCGAGGCGATGACGCCTTTTTTCGTAGAACATTACGGTAATCCTGCCAGCATCCACCATCTGGGTGAAGCACCCCAGGATGCCATCTTTAAAGCCCGTGCCCAAACCGCAGCCCTCATCGGTGCAGAACCCGAAGAGATCATTTTTACGTCCGGTGGTACGGAGGCCAACAACTTAGGGGTCAAAGGCGTGGCTTTGAATCGCCTGGACGAAGGCCGGCATCTTGTCGTCTCGGCCATCGAACACTACTCCGTCCTCTATGCTGCCAAGGCCCTCGAACGATTCGGCTTTACGGTGACCTTGGTCCCTGTGGACAAGCATGGCCTCGTGGACCCCGAAGATGTGGAAAAGGCCATGCGTCCCGACACGGTGCTGGTCTCCATTATCCACGCCAACAACGAAGTGGGCACGATTCAACCTTTGGCGGAAATCGCTCGTGTCGTTCATGCCCGTGGCGCCCTGTTGCACACTGATGCCATCGCCTCGGTCGGGCGTATTCCCGTGGATGTGAAAGAACTGGGCGTAGATCTGTTAAGCCTTGCGGCCAACCAGTTTAATGGCCCGAAAGGGGCGGGGGCACTGTATTGCCGGAAAGGTGTCTCCCTGTGGCCGCTCTTCCATGGAGGCGGTCAGGAAGACGGACGGAGGACAGGCACGGAAAACCTGCCCGGAATCGTCGGGCTGGGGGCCGCCGCGGAGAGGATCCGCTCGAGGCTTCCGCAAAAAATGGGCCGGTGCGCACAACTGGAAAGGCTCCTGCGGGAACGCATCGCCGACTCCATTGAAGACGTCCGCTTTAACGGCCATCCGCAAAAGCACCTTCCAGGCCTGGTCAATGTGTCCATTCGTTACGTGGAAGGCGAAGCGCTGCTTCTCCACATGGATCTGCGCGGGATTTGCGTGGCGGGGGCTTCCGCATGCATGTCCATCACGGCGAAGGCCTCTCATGTGCTGGAAGCCATGGGCCTCCTGGGTGATGGGGCTTTCGGCACCTTGTTGTTCAGCCTCGACGAGGAAAATACAGAGGACGAAGTGATCCAGGCTGTGGACACTCTAGGTGACGTGGTGTCACGACTTCGGAATATGTCGCCTTTGTATCTCGGCCGGGCGTCTTCTTGAGGTTCGTCATAATGCGCCATGCTTTCGGTGTCTTCGATCGTTGCGGCAACGATGCTCTACCACTCATGACCCTCGGAGACATATGGACACAGGGGGGCATACTGCCGGAGCCCTTGATGGACGAGCTCCTGAGGGACATTGAGCGGCCCGGACGTTATCTCGGCGGAGAAATCAACGCCCGCCGGAAGCGATTCGAGGACGCCGATGTCCGGTACGCGTTGGCTTTCCCCGATGTATACGAAGTCGGTATGAGTCACCTGGGGATCCAACTGCTCTACCATCGATTGAACGATGTGGAAGGTGTTCTGGCGGATCGAGTGTACGCGCCGTGGCCGGACTTCGAGCGGCGCCTTCGAGAGAGCCGCACACCCCTTTTTGCTTTGGAAACCCGGCGTCCTCTGAGGGATTTTGATTTTGTGGGATTCAGCTTGCAGTATGAGCTGAGCTACACGAACATCCTGACCATGCTGGATCTCGCCGGAATTCCTTTCTATAGCTGCCGGCGCGATTCATCGCACCCGTTCGTCGTGGGCGGCGGTCCCTGTGCCTATAATTCGGAGCCTCTGGCCCCGTTTTTTGATTTTTTTGTTTTGGGCGAAGGCGAGCAGGTCCTGATGGATCTCACGGCCGCTTACAGGGATTGGAAGGCATCGGAGGGTTCAAGGCACGAATTTCTGGAGCATGTGCGAAAGATTCCAGGGGTTTATATCCCTTCGTTTTTTGAGCCTCGGTATGACGACCGGGGTCGGCTTCAAGCGATCGAGCCGCGCTACCCGGACTACACGAGGGTGCAGAAAAGGGTGCTTTCGGACCTCGATCTTGAAAGCCCGTTGCCCGATCGGCCCTTAGTGCCTCTCGTAGAGATCGTTCACGACCGGCTGGGGCTGGAAATCGCGCGGGGATGCACCCGAGGCTGCCGATTTTGCCAAGCGGGCTATGTGTATCGGCCTGTTCGGGAGCGCCGTCCGGAAACTCTTGTAGAAAAGGCATGTCGAGCCGTTTCCGAGACCGGTTTTGAGGAGATATCCTTCCTGTCCCTGAGCACGGGGGACTACTGCCAATTAGGATGGCTGCTGAGCGCTGTAATGCGGGAGATGGAATCCCGGCGCGTTGCGGTGTCCTTCCCGTCCATGCGCGTGGGCACCCTTTCCCACAACCTCATGGAAGGCATTCGTCGTGTGCGCAAGACCGGCTTCACACTGGCTCCGGAAGCAGGCAGCGAACGGCTGCGCCGCCTGATCAACAAGAACATCGAGGAGAAAGACCTCTTTCAAACGGTCTGTGACGCTTATGCCCTAGGTTGGAAGGGGATCAAGCTCTACTTCATGATGGGGCTGCCGACGGAAACTTTAGAAGATCTGGAAGAAATCGTCCGTCTTTCGCTCCAGGTGTGGCGCTTGGGCAAACCTCATCGGGCCAGCGTCAACGTGGCGGTATCGACTTTTGTGCCTAAACCGATGACACCTTTTCAATGGACAGGCCAAATTCCGCAAGATGAGATGATTCGCCGTTTGGACTTTCTCAAAGACCGCCTCAAGCGTCCGGGAATTCGATTTAAATGGCACAGGCCGGACTTGAGCGTCTTGGAAGCGGCTTTGGCCCGAGGGGACCGGCGTCTTGCCGAAGTTGTGCTGTCGGCGTGGTCTAAGGGGGCGCGGTTTGACGCGTGGGAAGAACACTTCCGACGCCTTCCCTGGGACGAGGCCTTCGCCCGGTGCAGCCTGTCCGCCGACGCCGAGGCGCAACGGGTCTATGATCTCCGGGATCCTTTGCCGTGGGATCATCTCAGCGCAGGCGTCACCAAAAGCTACCTCCAGGAGGAGTGGGACAAAGCCTTTGCCTCCGCAAGGACGGGGGATTGCCGGTGGGAGCCGTGCTTGGGGTGTGGCGTGTGTGACCATCAGGCCGTGGCCCCACGCCTGTGGGAAGAATCGAAGGAAGAACCGGCCGCACCCGGCGATTGGGAAAAGTCTGCCGATAAGATGCGGCCGCTTTACACCTATACGCTCCAGTATTCCAAGAAGGATCGCGCCCGTTTTTACGGTCAGCTGGAAGTGAGCCGGATCATGGAACGAGCTGTGCGAAGATCAGGCCTTCCGGTGGCCTTCAGCCACGGCTTCCATCCCCATGCGAAGATTGCGTTTCGGGAGGCTTTGCCGGTGGGGATGGAAAGCGAAACCGAGGAAATGGACATTCAATTGGAAGAAGCTATTGAGGGGCGGATGATCCTGGAGCGTCTCAATGATCACTTGCCTGAGGGATTGCAGATTCTCAGTGCGAAACCATGGGCTCAGGCAGACAAAAAACCCTCCGCCCTTCGCGTGACATACCGTGTTTCCGGTTTGACCGAAGAAATGGCGGAAGCTATCATAACACGTTTTCCCATGTGTGCGGATCGAATTGTGAGCAAGAAGACCAAGAAAGGGCGCATTGAGGCGCGATGCGCTGACGTTCTGCTTTCCGTGCGCCGGCTCGATGAAACAAGCGTGGCCATGGAGCTCGTGGAGAGGCCGACGGCCCGCTTTCGTCCTCAGAGTTTTTTCGAGGTGCTGTTGCCGGATGATCTTGAAGCCCTCAGGGCGTGCCGTTTGTGCAAGGTTTTCGTGGCACCTTTCGAGGAATAGAAAATGGCTGCGGAGTTGATTATCAACGCCGATTTCTACGAAACCCGGGTCGCTCTTGTGGAAAACGGCCAGGTGGCGGAGCTCTATATCGAAAGAGCGTCCGATGAAGGCATTGCCGGGAATATCTACAAAGGGCGTGTGGTCCGGGTGTTACCGGGCATGCAGGCCGCTTTTGTGGACATCGGTTTGGAAAAAGCGGCGTTCTTATACGTGAGCGACGTCCACCATCCTTTGATGGAAATGGACCAGATTTTTCAGGATTCCACACCGGTGAGGGAGGACACAGCCGAGGCGGTTCCGTATGAAGACTCCGGAGATTCTGAAGCTCCTCTGGAGGGCAAAGAGCTTTTTCATGTGCCCATAGAGGACAGGTTGCGTGAAGGTCAGGAAATCCTCGTTCAGGTGGCCAAGGAGCCCTTGGGAAGCAAAGGAGCGAGAATCACCACCCACGTGACTCTCCCCGGCCGAAACTTGGTGCTCATGCCCCTTATGGACCACGTGGGAGTTTCGCGCCGCATCGAAGACGAAAAGGAACGCAAACGCCTGAGGGATCTGGTCTTGGAAATCAAGCCGGCTCACTGCGGTTTCATTGTGCGTACGGCAGCGGAAGGGGAAGACCCCGAGAAGATTCAGGCGGAAATGGAATTCCTGCTGAAATTGTGGCAGAATATTCAGCGCCGGGCCGAAACCGCTCCGGTGCCCTCTCTGGTCTATCGCGATCTCGACATCACCTTGCGGGCGGTGCGCGATCTCTTCACCAAGGAAGTGGACCGCCTAGTCATCGATAATCCCCAAGAATACAAGAAAGTCCTTCAGTTTACGGAAACCTTTCTCCCGTCGCTCAAAAACGGTGTAGAGCTTTATGAAGGTGCGGAGCCCATCTTCGACGCCTACGGCATCGAAATGGAAGTCCAACGGGCGTTGAGCAAGAAGGTGTGGCTGAAATCGGGGGGCTATATCGTCATTGAAACCACCGAGGCCCTGACGGCGATCGACGTCAACACCGGCCGATATGTGGGCAAACGCAATCTGGAAGAGACCATCCTGAAGACCAACCTGGAAGCGGTCAAAGAGATCGCCTGCCAGCTGCGGTTGCGGAACATTGGGGGAATCATCATCATCGACTTCATTGACATGGAAAAAGAGGCCAACCGGGAAAAGGTTTTTAACGCCCTAAAAGAGGCCGTGCGCAAGGATAAGAGCAAGACCAACATTCTGCGGATGTCGGAACTCGGCCTCATTGAAATGACGCGCAAGCGAACCCGGGAAAGCATCGGGCGGACGCTGTGCGAACCGTGTTTTTACTGCGAAGGCCACGGGCAGCTCAAGTCGACCCAGACGATATGCTACGAGATTCTGCGGGAGATTCAAAGGGAACAACGGGATCTTTTCGGCCGAAACGTGCTCATTCAGGTGCATCCCCACGTGGCCGCCAGACTGCTGGACGAAGAGCGGTCGTCGTTGGAGCGATTAGAGGAGGCGCTCCATGCCTGTTTTCATGTCCAGGGGGATCGTGGCTTCCATTTGGAACAGTATGAAATCACCTTGGAGGAGAACTGACGGTGGAATGCTTTTTGACGACAGATTTTTCCCCCGGAAGGTGAAAATTAGGGGAATGAGAAGTTCTCGGGCTGAACGGTTGAGCCTCCTGGGGATGAATCCGTGGTGACCCGATCTGCTGGGATTCGCGTTGCTCTGGAACACAACAGAACTTTGCGCTACACGCTTTACAGCGTCATCATCGGAGTGGTCAGCGGGCTTGGGGCGTGTTTGTTTTTCTTTTTGCTGGAGTGGGGCACATATTTTTTTCTGGAGTATTTGGCCGGCCTTCCCTTAACCAAGCCTGGAGGCGAACACCTCGTCACCTTGGAACGTTCCCCGGTTTTCCGCCGATGGATGCTCCTTTTCTTGCCGGCGTTGGGCGGCCTGCTGTCGGGCCTTTTGGTCTATCGATTTGCCCCGGAAGCCGAAGGGCACGGCACCGATGCGCTCATCGACGCCTTCCATAATAAGCACGGGATCATTCGAACCCGTGTTCCCTACGTCAAAGGTTTAGCGTCCATCATCACCTTGTCCACGGGGGGGAGTGCCGGTCGCGAAGGCCCCATCGCTCAAATCGGCGCCGGTTTCGGATCGTGGGTGGCCCGGCTCCTCCGGATGAACGTCCGGGAACGACGCCTGATGCTTTTGGCCGGATGCGCCGCCGGCCTTGGAGCCATCTTCCGCGCTCCTTTGGGAGGGGCTCTCACGGCCGTTGAAGTGCTGTACCGGGAAGACTTCGAGACGGAGGGGATCATTTTATGCATCCTGTCCTCCGTCATCGCCAACGCCATTTTCATCAGCATTTTTGGGCAGAGTTCCATCTTTGATATTCCTCCCATCCATTTCGCGAATCCCATGGAGCTTCTGTTTTACGCTGTTTTGGCTTTGGTGTGTGTCCCGTTCGGCTTTGCCTACGTGAAAATTTTCTATGGAATGCGCGACTATTTTTTTCGTCGGCTTCCCTTGAAAAAGGCCCTGATTCCAACAATCGGCGGACTCATGGTGGGGCTTATCGCCTATTGGCGGCCGGAAGTCATGAGCGGCGGCTACGGGACCATTCAACAGGCCCTCATGGGGCATCTCCCGGCGACTTTGATGGGGGGCCTCGCCGTGCTGAAAATCGTGGCCACATCCTTCACCATCTCTTCCGGGGGGAGCGGGGGTGTGTTCGGCCCTTCCCTTTTTATCGGGGCCATGTTGGGGGGGGCTGTGGGCCAAGTCTGCTCCGGACTTTTTCCGCAATGGGTCGGGGAGCCCGGAGCTTTTGCTCTGGTGGGCATGGGAGCCTTTTTCGCCGGCGTCGCCAAGGCCCCCATCGGCGCACTTCTCATGGTGTGTGAAATGACAGGAGGCTACGGATTGGTGGTCCCTTTGATGTTTACCTCCGTCATCGCGGTGCTGTGTTCCCACGGCTGGTCCATCTACGAAAAACAGGTGTTGAACAAATTTCATTCCCCGGCTCACCGTACGGACATGGTGATGAATGTCTTGGAAGATCTGAAAGTGCGCGATGCCTATGACCCAAGCCTGCCCGTCACGAGCTTGCCGCAGGACATGACCTTCCGTGAACTCAAGCGGTTTATGGTGCACACACGCGAATCTTTCTTTCCCGTGGTGGATGATCGGTTTCACCTTAAAGGTATTTTATCGCTGCATGACATTCGAACGGTGCTCTTTGAGGAGGCCGTAGCCGAGCTTTTGGTCGTGGGAGAGCTGGCATCCCCTCCCGTGAAGGTCACCCCGGATGAGAGCCTCTATGAGGCGTTGATCAAATTTCTTGCTTCAGGCTATGGGCAAATCCCAGTGGAGGAAAACGATCTGGGGGTCGTGGGGATGCTTCGCCTGGAAGAGCTCATGCATGCGTATTACAAGGAGATCCAAAAACTCTTGGAGGACTGACGGTCGCGGGGAAATGAACCCCCATAGGACCTGGGCTTCCAGGGGACCGTGTCTCCCGACCGGTGGGACTCCATTTCAAGGCCTTCGGCGGATATCCCGCATGCTCCCTTCAGTGAGGCCTTCAGCGGGTCCATCGGAAGAGAGACGTTGGGTGGGCAGCGATGAACCCAGGACGAAAACCCGGGGCGTATCCCAGGACTGCGGCTCAGGGAAAAGATGATCGAGAGGAGAAGGCTCATGGCACAGGACACGGTATCCGAAACGCTCTTTAAGCGGGCTCAGGCAGTCATTCCCGGAGGGGTCAACAGCCCGGTGCGATCCTGCCGATCGGTGGGGATCACCCCTTTTTTTGTCAAGAGAGCATCGGGGTGTCGGCTCGAAGACGAGGACGGCCGGATTCTTATTGATTACGTGGGATCTTGGGGGCCGATGATCATCGGCCATGCCCACCCTGAGGTGATCCAAGCGGTGCGCTTTGCGGCGACTCAGGGGACATCCTACGGCATTCCGTGCCGGTGGGAAGTGGAATTGGCGGAAAAGGTGGTATCCATGGTGCCGTCCATGGAGATGGTGCGCATGGTCAACTCCGGGACGGAAGCCGCCATGAGTGCCATCCGGGTGGCCAGAGGCTTCACAGGGCGATCAAAAATCATCAAGTTCGACGGGTGCTACCACGGCCACAGCGACTGTCTGCTAGTGAAAGGGGGATCCGGGTTGGCCACGCTTGGGATTCCCGGAAGTCCCGGTGTCCCGCCCGAAATCGTCGCTCCCACATTGTCATTGCCCTACAATGACCTGGATTCGGTCGAGGCCGCCATGAAAGCGCACGGCGAAGAGGTCGCGTGCATCATTGTGGAACCTGTGGCCGGGAACATGGGCACGGTCATCCCTGAACCAGGGTTCCTCCAGGGGTTGCGTCGGTTGTGCGATGCCTACGGCAGTGTGCTCATATTCGACGAAGTCATCACCGGTTTTCGACTGGCTCCGGGAGGTGCCCAAGAACGGTTCGGTGTCCGTCCGGACCTCACCTGCCTCGGGAAAATCATCGGTGGCGGGCTCCCTGTAGGGGCTTACGGCGGCCGACGAGATATCATGGAAAAGGTGGCCCCGCTGGGGGACGTGTATCAGGCGGGAACACTGTCAGGAAACCCGTTGGCCATGGCCGCGGGATTGGCTACCCTTCAAGTGCTCAGTGGAAACGGGATCTATGAATCGCTGGAAGAAAAGGGAGCCATGTTGGAAGCGGGGCTTCGCGAGGCGGCCCGGATCGCCGACATACCGATGACGATCAATCGCATCGGATCCATGGGCACCGCCTTTTTCTCCCGTGAAGCGGTGAAGGATTTCGCTACAGCTTCCCTCTCGGATTGCAATGCCTACGGGGTGTTTTTCCGAGAGATGCTCTCCCGGGGCGTGTACCTGGCACCGTCACAGTTTGAAAGTTTCTTTGTGAGCACGGCCCACACACAGGCGGATTTGGAACGAACCGCCGAGGCCGCTGTGGAATCGCTGCGAACGGTCAGACGGTGGTATCCGAAATCATAAGGGCACCCGCACGGCTCTCTTTTCATCGGGACCAGGAAGGGGGCAATAAGGGCTGCTCCAGGGATGAGCGGACGGCATGATCAATCGGATCCGAGGAATGTCGCCGTTGGGGTGTTGATTCATCGACGAGCACCTTTTGCCCATCTGGAGAAGGCGCAGGAGGCGAATGACTTTTTTTGTTTTGCGCAGGCCGTCGGCGAAGTTTGGAAGACCGCCGTTTCAGGTACCGCCGTTTCAGGTTAGGATTCACACGGAGGGCGGCGTGCGTTTTTCTCATTCCATGGGGGTGGAGAACATCTTTGCGGGATATCCTTCGATGCCCGCGAAGCAGGCCATTCGGGAAAGCTCCACTTTGCCCCCGGACACCGGTTGGATGGAAGCGTCGAAAAATAGCGTTGACTTGGGTAGGGGGCTGTGCTAGGTAGTCTGTGATAATTTACACGAAGTGGCCGATGAAAGAAGAGACCAAAAAATACCTCAAACAGGTGGGACTGGCAAGCACCCTAGGCTTTTCGGTGGCCTTTGCCATTTTCATCGGCGTGGCTCTGGGCTATTGGCTGGACGCCAGTTTTGGAACGTTCCCATGGCTTACACTGATTTTCCTGGTCATGGGGATCATCGCCGGCTTTCGCAACTACGTGCGGTTTATGCGGAAGCAACAGCGCGAGGATCAGCGCGCGCCGTAAGGGGTTTTGGGGAACATTGTTAAGCGACGAGAGGCTGATCCGGCGCATCCAGCTTGTGAATGTGATACTTCTCATTTTCGCGGTGGCCATCGCCGCGGTGTTCTTTTCCATGCGCGATGCGTTGGGCGTCTTCTTGGGAGGGGTGACCGTCACGGTCAGCTTCCAGGTCATGAAATGGCAAATGCGTCGGGCCTTCCAACAACCCCGGCGCCCCCCCTCAAAAGGGGTGCTGTTCGTCAAATACTATCTGCGGTTTCTCGGCACCGTGTTTTTGGTCTTCACGGTGCTCTATTACGGTTGGGTGGATCCGCCGGCGTTCCTGGCGGGACTGTCGGTGGTGATGGTCAGCATCGTGCTGGTGGCCATACAGGAAGCCGTGAAAATGGTCATGAGGGGAGAGAGGTAAGCTATGGAACATCCGGTCTTGTTTCTCAGCATTCTCTTGGAAAAGCTGGGACTTCCCATCGTCCACAGTGCCGATGAAGCCCACACCTTCCTTCAAAAGCTGCTCCTGCCCCATGTGGTCTACACATGGGTGGTGGCCGCCGTGCTGCTCATTCTGGCCAAGTTGGCCGTGAGCCGTTTGGAGTTGGTGCCTTCGGGGGGCCAAAACTTTTTCGAAATGGTCATCACCGGGATTGAAGATTTCATGGTGGGGATCACCGGAGAAGAAGGCCGCTTCGCCTTCCCGCTCATCGCCACTTTGGGCTTCTTCATCCTCCTCAGCAACTACATGGGCATGATCCCCGGCTTCTTTGCGCCCACGGCGAACATCAACACCACAGCCGCGTGCGCCCTGATTGTCGTCGTCTTTACTCACGTGATCGGCGTAAGATTCCACGGGATCAAATACATCAAGCATTTCATGGGCCCCATTTGGTGGCTGACCCCGTTAATCTTCCCCATCGAACTTATCGGACACACAGCCCGTGTCCTGAGTCTGTCCATCCGTCTCTTTGGAAACATCTTCGGGGAAGAGCTGGTTTTGGCCATTCTGTTCTTCCTGGCCGGCCTCTATCTCGCGCCGCTGCCGATCATGTTCCTCGGGTTGTTCACGGGCTTTGTGCAGGCATTCATCTTCTGCCTGTTGTCGTCCATGTATTTCGCAGGCGCCATTGAAGAGGCGCACTAATTCCCATTGGCGGTTACGGTTGGAGGAAAGGCCGCATAAACTTAATTCTCAATCCAAGGAGGTTGTATCGATGTCTAGGAAAGTTGGGTTCTTCACGACGCTGTTGGTTCTCGGGTTGACCACGTTGGCCATGGCTGCGGATGCGGGATCGGCCGAAAAGGTGGAAGGGCTGCGGTTCTTCATGTATTCGGCTGTGGCCGCCGGTTTCGGGATCGCCATCGCCGCTTTCGGTACGGGCTTGGGCCAGGGTATGGCCATTAAGAGCTCGGTGGAAGGTGTGGCGCGCAACCCCGAAGCCTCCGGTAAAATCACCGTGACCATGATGATCGGTCTGGCCATGATCGAGTCTCTGTGTATTTACGCGTTGGTCATCGCCTTGATCCTCATCTACGCGAACCCGGTCTCCAAGCTGATCCAGGGATTCGTGGGTCTGGCCCACTAAACGGCGAGGATACGGGAACTCTGAGAAGGCCGAATCCGAGGTGGGGGTCGAGGGCTGGGCCCGAGATCCTCACCCCCCTCTGTGGGCGGGTTGGCCTTCTTTTCATCGGTGCCATGTGAAGAGCGGCACAACACGGATGGGGTGCATGGAACCATGCACAAGAACCGAGACGCTCGATGAGCACGGCCCGCACACGGCTGCATGAGGGGCAGAGGATGAAATTTGCCAAAATCCCCATGGCGACCATCAACCGCCTTTCCATCTACGTCCGAACGCTTCAGGAGCTGCTGGAAGATGACGTGGACGTCATTTCCTCCGAGCGGCTGGCGAAGCAATGCGGTGTCAACCCGGCGCAGATCCGGAAAGATTTGGCCTACTTCGGGGAATTCGGCGTGCGTGGTGTCGGCTACCATGTTGCGGATTTGGTCAACCAGATCAAGGAGATCCTCGGCCTTAATCGGACCTGGAACCTGGCCATGGTGGGCTTGGGAAACATCGGGTCTTCCATGATCCGCCACGGCAATTTCATCAAGCATGGTTACATCTTCACAGCGGCCTTCGACGTGGATCCACAGAAAGTCGGCAAAAAGCTCCCCAATGGATTGATTGTCAACCATGTGGATGAGCTGGAAGAGGTGGTGCGCGAGCGGGATGTCCACATCGGGGTTATTGCGACACCGGCCAGCGCGGCGCAAAGTGTGGCCAACCAACTCATCCTCGCCGGCATCAATGGCATCCTCAATTTTGCTCCGGTGCAGATCCAGGTGCCGGATTGTTGCCACGTGGAAAACGTGGATTTCACCATCAAGCTGGACTGCATCGCCTACCATTTGTCCACCGGTGTTGAAACCGGCTGGCAATGCCCGCGTGGTCGCCTCCGTGCGGGCTCGGGTCCCCACAGATCCTCCGTTAAGCCGCGTCAACGAGAAACTCCGCGCGATTCGGCCTGGAGCTGTGGCAGGATTTCGTTTGGGATCAAGCCGCGTGCCTAAGTGCGCGAATTGTCGGTGTGTCGCACGTTGCGAGCACATCCTCCAAAGGGCCTTCAGCCACGATGCGGCCGCCGTCAGGCCCGGCCCCTGGGCCGAGGTCGATAAGGTAGTCGGCGGACCGTAGAAACTGGGGGTCGTGTTCAATGGCAATGACGGTGTGGCCTTTTGCGACCAATCGGTGAAGGAGGGCGACGAGCCGTGCGACGTCCCGGGGATGAAGTCCTGTGGTGGGTTCGTCCAAGAGATAGAGGGTGGGTTTTGTCGCGGATCGACCCAATTCCCTGGCGAGCTTGAGACGTTGCGACTCTCCACCCGACAAAGTGTTGCCCGGCTGTCCGAGCTGGAGATATCCCAATCCCACGTCGTCCATTGCCTGGAGCTTCCGGCGGATGGCGGGGAGATGTCGAAAAAGATCCAAGGCCTCAGAGACGGTCAGTTGAAGCACATCCGCAATGGAATGCCCCTTGAACCGCACGGATAACGTGTCCGGTTCATAGCGTGCCCCGTTGCAGTACGGGCAGGTGACGAAAAAGTCGGGGAGAATGACCATTTCCACACGCATCCGCCCTTCGCCGCGGCAGAAGTCGCATCGACCTCCGGGAAGGTTGAACGAGAAACGATCCGCGGTATATCCCCTCGCCTTGGCTTCGGGAAGCCCGGCAAAGAGAGAGCGCAGAGGGTCGAACACGCCGCAGTAGGTGGCAGGCACGGATCTGGGCATACGCCCCACTGGAGACTGATCCATCACCTGGACCGTGTGTAAAGCTTCCCAGCCCTCAAGCCTGTCGTAAGGGAGCGACGGCGCTTCAATTCTTTGAAGATGTCGTTGCAGTGCGGGAAAGAGGGTTTGCATGACAAGCGAACTTTTACCCGACCCGGAGACCCCCGTTACGCCGGTGAGCGCCTTGAGAGGGAAGCGCGCCGTGAGATCTTTCAGATTGTGGCCTTTGGCGCCCCAAAGGGTGAGAAAGTGCGAAAGTGTCTTTTTCCGGGAATGCCTTTCGATCCTTTGGGCACTCGACCCGAGGAGAAAGGGAGCAGTGGGGGAATGGGGGCATGCGACCATCTCCTTCGGCGTTCCGGTGAAGACAAGCTTTCCTCCGGCCGGCCCGGCTCCCGGGCCGAGCTCGACGACGTATTCGGCTTCTCGGATGGTTGCCACGTCGTGCTCGACGACGATGACCGTGTTTCCTTGGTCACAGAGGTTCTTCAGGACGATCCGAAGGCGGTCCATGTCCTGGGGATGGAGTCCGACGCTGGGTTCGTCAAAAATGTAGACGACTCCGGAAAAAGGGTCCGCCAGTTGCTGGGCCAGTCGAATTCTCTGGGTTTCCCCCGATGAGAGGGTGGCGATGGACCGATCCAAGGTCAGATAGCCGAGGCCCAGTTTCTGGAGGGCCTCCAGTCTGGGAAGGATTTCTTGTCGAATCTTCTCCGCGATCCCGCTCTCGTAGGAAGGGAGGTCGAGTTGGTTCAGCCACGCGCCCACGTCCGTCAAGGTCATGGCGCTCACAGCCCCGATGGAGCAGCCTCCGACCAGAAAAGACATGGCCTCTTTGTTGAGTCGCGTTCCTCCACATGCCGAACACGGGGTCTCGAGAACGAAATCCGCATCCACATCCACATCCTTGCTTTTCCTCGGCTTTGTCGGTGGCTCCACGCCGGTCCCTTCGCATCGAGGACATGCCCCTTTCGGGTGAAAAAAGGAGAATAAAGCCATGGACGGCTGGGCGACTCGATATCCGCACCGGAGGCATTGGGGGATTTGGGTAAAGGTGATTGTGTCCCCTGTTTCCATGACGACTCGCACAATGCCTTTTCCATACCGGGCGGCCAGTTCCAAAGATCCGGACAGCCGGCTCACGGCATCAGGTTTTAAGCTCACCCGATCCACGACCAATTCCAGTGCATATTGGGGGCGCCGAGGAAGAACCGGGAAGGGATCCAGAGAATACACTTGGTGATCCCAGCGGATGCGCATGAAGCCATCCTTTTTCAAAGTCGCCAGTGCGCCGGGAAGTTTCTTTTCTGAAACGGGCTCTAAGGGAGCGAGGAGCATGGCTCGAGAGCCTTCGGGGGCTTCCAGCAGGCGCTCGATCATCTGCCGGATGCTGGACGTTTGAATGGGGATGGCGCAGGACGGGCACATGGGGGTCCCCAGCCGCGAAAAGAGCAGCCTCAAGAAATCGTAGATATCGGTGAAGGTACCCACGGTGGATCGCCCATGAGAAGGGAACCGACCCTGCTCGACGGCGATGGTTGGGCTGAGTCCGTCGATGGTGTCCACATCGGGTTTTTCCCGCCGAAAAGTGGGCATGAGGGCCATGCCGGATGAAGGCAGAAAAGTGCTCAGGTAGCGCCTTTGGGTCTCGGCGTGGAGGACATCAAAGACCAGCGTGGACTTTCCCGACCCGCTGGCACCGGTGACGACCACAAAGCTGTTCTTGGGAAAGTCCACATCAAGGTTTTGCAGATTGTTTTGGCGGGCCCCACGGATGCGGATCCACGCCTCAGCCGCCGCCGTGCTCACCCTTTCCCTCCAAAGCCCGCGCTCGGAGACAGCGGTTGCGCACCATGACCATCGCGGTTTTCATGGCGTAGGTCAGGCTTCCAGGATGAGCGAGAGCCTTTCCGGCGATATCGTACCCTGTGCCGTGATCCACGGATGTTCGGACGATGGGCAAGCCAAGGGTCACATTGGCGGCTTCATGGAAATGGACCAATTTGAGCGGGATGAGTCCTTGATCGTGATACAAAGCGAGGACGGCATCGAAACTCCCTTCAAAAGCACGGAAAAAGACCGTATCCGGCGGATAAGGACCCGTGACGGCGCCGTGAGGATGTTTCCTGCGGAACTGCTCGATGGCCGGCGCGATGACATCCAATTCTTCACGCCCAAAGCGGCCGGCTTCGCCGGCATGAGGGTTGAGGCCTGAGACCGCCACTCTGGGATGGGAAATGCCGAAATCCCGGATCAGTGATGTCACCAAAACCTCCAGTGTTTCGGCAAGGTTTTCTCGAGTGATCCGATCGGGCACCTCCCGCAGGGGGCAGTGGATGGTGGCCAGGGCCACACGAAGTTTTGGCCCGGCGAGCATCATCACCACATGGGACGCCTTTGTGAGATCCTGAAGAAATTCCGTGTGCCCCGGAAACGGGAAGCCATGGTGGTGGAGCGCGTCCTTATGGATGGGGCCGGTCACCACGGCGTCGGCCCGTCGGGTCATCGTGAGATGCACGGCTGTGCGGATATAGTGGATTGTTTCCCGGCAGGCGGCGGCTGACGGCCTGCCATAGGTGATATCCTCCGGCATCAACGGATTCGGGCAGAGCATGCATACGGTGTCGTCCGGCAGCTGTTCCGGGATCTCCTTCTCGTCGGTAAAGACCTTCAAAGGGAACCGGACGCCCAACAGCTCCGTCTCCCTCTGCAGGGCCGTGACGTCTCCGATGACCAAAGGCCGGCAGACCGCCAATAGCCCGGGATCCCGGATGGCCTTGACGATGACTTCCGGGCCGATGCCCGCAGGGTCCCCCATGGTGACGGCGAGGACCGGCCGATGTGTGGAAGAGCGGTCCCGATCCATGGCTCACCCTCAGATGCGAAGCATGCGTTCCACGGCCTCAAGGGCTCGGATACGGACCTCTTCAGGGACACGGACTTGGGGGGTCAAGGTTTCCAAGCTGCGCACGATGTCCTCGAGCGACGTTCTTTTCATGTCCGGGCACACCATCTGGTCCGAGACGGGATAAAAGACCTTGTCGGGGTTATCTCGACGCAGAGGATGAAGAATGCCCGTCTCGGTGCCGATGAGAAACGAGCGGTGGGAGCTGGTGCGCGCGTACCGAAGCATCCCTGAAGTGCTCGTGACGACATCCGCAAGATCCAGCACCTCCGGGCGACATTCCGGATGAGCGAGAAAGAGCGCTTCTGGGTGCGATCTTCTGGCTTCGCGAACCATTTCGGCTGTCAGCTGGTGGTGGATGGGGCAATAACCTTTCCAGAAATGGATGGTTTTTTCTGTGTGGCGTGCTGCATATTGGGCCAGGTTTTGATCCGGAATCAGATACAGAGCCTTCTCCTCATGGAAAGACGCGACCACGCGGGTAACGTTCGCCGAAGTGCAACACACGGTGCTCTCGGCCTTCACTTCAGCCGTGGAATTCACATAGGTGACGATGGGCACTCCGGGAAACTCTTCCCGGATCCGCCGCACATCCCGCGCTGTGATCATGTCGGCCATTGCGCACCCGGCCCCTGGGTTGGGTAGGAGGACGATTTTGTCGGGATTGAGGATCGCCGCGGTTTCGGCCATGAAGTGCACCCCGGCAAAGACGATCACCTCTGCATCCGTCTCCCGTGCCCTGCGGCTCAGTTCTAGGGAATCGCCCGTAAGGTCGGCAATATCCTGAATGATTCCAGGCTGGTAATTGTGCGCTAAAATAATGGCGTTCCTCTCTTTCCTGAGGTCGCCGATCCTTTGGATGAGCTGATCATCGAATGACATCGGGATCTCCGTCTAATCTCTCAAACGGCGCTTCATGGCGCCGATTTCGTCTCGATTGAGTTTGCGCCCGGAAGAATCCAACACAACGACGGTATCATCCGGGTCAAAGGCAAACAGGCCTTTGGGCAGCAATTTGATTTCCTTGTGATTATGAAATTGGATACGGTTGATGTTGCCCAAGGCATCTTGGGCTTCGATTTCCGTGATGTTGAACGTTTTGGTATCGACCCACAAACGAAGAGCGCGTACATTGGGGTCTTCCTGCTTCGGGCTGAGGCGCAGCACTGCGGTTTCTTCCGTACCGGCGGCGGCGTCGAACGTTGCGACGAAATTCTCCCGCAACTGCACGACCCCTTCGAAAAACGTGCCCATGATCGGCGAATGGAGGAGCTCCTTCATCTCAAAAAGAGCGATCTGACGATCCTCCGGAACGTAAAGCCAGGCGGTATCTTTGAATGCCACGAACACCTGTCGTTCGGGCGCTTCATACTCCCAGCGCATGCGCCGAGGCTTTTGATAGTAGAAGACACCTCGGGCCTCTGTGGTCGCCCCGGAAGTGGCCACGGAGGTTGTCCACTGGGAGAAATCCGCGGTATAGGCCACAATGCTTCCGTAGTGCTCTTCCACTTTGGCGAGGAGCTCTTGCACGCCGGGCTCCGCAGCTTCAGCGGTTCCCGGGGCAGCCAGAGCGGGACCGTTCCAGAGGGGCAAGCAAAGAACCATAAGAGTGAGAGCCGATCCTACGGATAAAACCCACCTCGACCCTGCGTCATCCGACCTCCACGTTTTTCTCATCTGTCCAAGGTCTCCTTAGGGACAAGAACCTCGCGGGGTTTGCTTCCGTCCGAAGGGCTGACGATCCCCTGCTGTTCCATGAGTTCGATCATTCGAGCGGCCCGGTTGTACCCGATCCGCAGCCGCCGTTGAATCATAGAGATGGACGCCTGGCGGCTCTCGACAACCAGTCGGACCGCCTCCTCATACTTTTCGTCCATGTCCTCTTCAGTCGTTTGCGACGTCGCCTCCTTTTCTGCAAAAGAGACTCGACTCGCCATGGGATCCACTTCGGGGTGCCGTTCGCGCCAGAAATCCGTAACGCGCTGGACTTCCATATCCGAGACGAAGGCGCCCTGAATGCGCTGCAATTTTCCTGTCCCAGGAGGAAGAAAAAGCATGTCGCCGGCCCCCAACAAAGTCTCCGCCCCGTTGGTGTCCAACACGGTTCGGGAATCCACTTTGGAGGATACCTGAAAAGAGATGCGTGTCGGGATGTTGGCCTTGATGATCCCGGTCAAAACATCCACCGACGGCCTTTGTGTGGCCAAGATCAGATGAATCCCCGCCGCTCGGGCCATCTGGGCCAGCCGCGTGATGTATTCTTCCACTTCTCGAGAAGCCACCATCATGAGATCGGCCAATTCATCGATGATCACGACGATGTAGGGCAGAAAATGATGCTCTAACAGCGTGCCGTTCGGGGATTCTTTGGGATGCCCCTGGTCGGTTTTGGGGGATTGCTCTTTTCCCAGCACGCGGTTGTAGGTTTCGATGTTTCGAACGTTCTTGTCTGCCAAAAGTTTGTAGCGCAGCTCCATTTCTTGGACGGCCCAGCGCAACGCGCGGGTGGCCATCTTGGGTTCTGTGACGACTGGGTGCAGGAGGTGGGGAATGTTTTCGTATGAGCTGAGTTCGATCCGCTTCGGATCAATCAAAAGAAAACGCAAAGTTTCCGGCGTATTGCGATAAAGCAGGCTCATGAGGATGGCGTTGATGCATACGGATTTTCCCGTCCCGGTCGCGCCCGCGATGAGCAGGTGGGGCATGCGGGTCAGTTGGGTGACCACCGGGTTGCCGGTGATGTCTTTCCCCAAAGCGATGGTCAAAGCGGAGGTGGAGGCGGCGAAGGCCTTGGATTCAATAATGGATCGGAGCGAAACCGTTGCTCTCTTTTCGTTGGGGATCTCAATCCCGATAGCCGCCTTTCCGGGAATGGGGGCCACGACCCGGACGCTGGAGGCCTTGAGCGCCATGGACAAATCATCGGCCAGTCCCACGATGCGGCTGATCTTGATTCCTGGGGCCGGGCTGTATTCATACATGGTGAGAACCGGGCCGGGATTGATTCCCACGACCTGGCCCTGGACCCCGAAATCGGCAAGTTTCTCTTCCAGAATCTTCGCCTTGTGCTGAAGCAACCCCGGATCGGGTGGGGCCTCCTCGGCTTCGTAAAAATCCAGAAGATCCACGGTGGGCAATACATACGCCTTCCCGGAAGGGTCTTCCGGGGCGGGTGGCTTTTCGCGAACGACGGCCGTGGGTTTTACCGGCGGATGAGGCGACCCTAGGGGGCTTGGAGCTTCTCGATCCTTGCGCTCGGCGCCGGAAGCCGTTTTGGCCCGACGAGGCGGACGCTGAGAAGGCACCGGGGAAGAGGACACGTCCTGGGTCTCACTGCGCTTGGGCGCAGAGGTTTGAGCGGCCGGCGTCGCTAAAAGGCGTTTCGGAATTCCGACAAGGAAGCGCCCGAAGGAACCCAGAGTGAAAGGCGTGGAGAGAACGAGCCCGATGAGGAAAAGGCCTCCCAAGAGGACTTGAGCTCCCAGCAGGTTCAGGCGGCCGGCCAGAAACGAGGCCGACAAAGTTCCCACCTGTCCTCCCGCCGGGATCTCCTGACCGAAAACGGAAAACTTGGGGCCATGAAAGGCCGCCAGGGTGACGACCGTCCATAGCATGAGCAGCAGACCAACGAGGTGCATTCGCCCATAGGGGAACACAGGACGACCTCGCAAAAGCGACCAGCTCCACCACAACCCGAAAAGCGGCACGGCATAGGACCCCACGCCGATCAAAAAAAACGCAAGCCATGATATATGGGCGCCCAAGAGACCGATGCGGTTCTCCGGAGCGCGCCCCACGCCCGCAGAGCCGAAGAAGGTGGGATCCGTGCTGTGATACGACACCAGGCTGATCGCCGTAAGGATGCTTACTGTGAAAACAGCCAAAGCCCAGGCTTCGTGCTTTTTGCGTTCCACGCCGTGCCCCCTTAGACTTCCACGACCATGGGGTGGATGAACGGTCGGCGATCCAGAACCTTTTGGAAAAACCTTTTCAGCTCCCTTCGGATTTCCAGTTGAAAATCCCCGCAATCCATCGCCTCACCTTCGGTCTGGTAGCGTTCGAGCGCGTCCAGGATGAGGCATCGGGCACTGTCCAAGATCTCTGGTTTCGTCTCTTCAAGGATGAAACCGCGACTGACCACATCCGGCCCGCTGAGGATCTCGCGCGTTTCCTTGCTGACCACCAAGGAAACCAAGACCATGCCATCCTCGGACAGATGCCGACGGTCCCGAAGGACCAGATCGCACACATCCCCGACGCCTTTGCCGTCGACAAACACCCTGCCCGTTTCGATCCGCTTACGGACGGCGGCCGTCCCGGCCTCAAAGGAGATGACGTCTCCGTTCTCCACCAGGAGACAGCGCTCCTCGGAAATGCCGAGGTGGATGGCGAGGTGTCTGTGTTGCACCAGGTGCCGATATTCACCATGGATGGGAATGAAATAGTCGGGACGCACCAAATTGATCATGGTTTTCAGCTCTTCTTTGTAGGCATGTCCCGAGGCATGAATGTCCTTCACCTGGTCGTGGATCACCCGGGCTCCATGGCGGTAAAGATGATTGATGATGTTGTGGATGGCCCGCTCGTTTCCCGGGATGAACTTGGAAGAGAACACAACGGTGTCCCCGGCCTTGATGGAAAGTTTCTTGTGGACGTTAAAAGCCATTCGGGTCAGAGCGCTCATGGGCTCCCCCTGACTGCCGGTTGTGAGCATCAGCACCTTGTCATCCGGCAGATGTTGCAGTTCGGCCAAGGTTGTTTCGTTGTCGGGATCAAACCGAAGATACCCTAACTGCCTGGCGATGCGGACGTTGGTCACCATGGATTTGCCGCTGAACAGGACCTTTCGGCCGAATTCTTCGGCAAGGTCCAACACCTGCTGAATCCGATGAATGTTGCTGGCAAAGACGGCCACGATGATCCGCCCGGAACACTCCCGAAAAATCTCGCGAAACGTGTGCCCGATGTCCCTTTCCGAGAGGGTGTAGCCTTCTTTTTCAATGTTGGTGGAATCGGACAGCAGAGCCAGCACACCCCGCTCCCCATAGGCGGCAAATCGGGCGGCGTCGAAGCGTTTGCCGTCCAAGGGCGTGTGGTCGATCTTGAAATCCCCGGAATGAACGATGATCCCCTGCGGCGTCTCGACAGCCAAACCGACACCGTCCGGAATACTATGACAGACTTGAATGAATTCGAGTACCAACGGACCGAGGGCCAACCGCTCCCGCGCGTGGATCCGGTGCAAAACCGTGCGCTCCAAGAGCCTGTGTTCCCTGAGCTTTTCTTCAATCAGCGCAAGAGACAAAGGCGTGCCGTAGATGGGGACCGCAAATTCCCGGATAAGAAAGGGGATGGCCCCAATGTGATCTTCGTGTCCATGGGTGACCACCACGGCCCGGACCTTTTCTTTGTGCTCGCGGAGGTAGGTGAAGTCGGGAATGACAATATCAATGCCCGGCATTTCCTCCTCGGGAAACATCAAGCCGGCGTCCACCACGACGATGGTGTCCCCGTATTCGATCACCAGCATATTGAGGCCGATTTCGCCGCATCCCCCAAGGGGAATGAGTCGAAGCGGATGTGTCTCGGTGGGTTTCATCATCATCGAACTGCGGAGCGGACCTGTTCGGCGGTTGGATCTGCGTTCAGAATCCCTCCCTCCCTTTCGGTGAGGTGACGCCGAATGGCTTCTCGGACCAATTGGATCAAATGGTCCCGGTCTTCCAATCTCATGGATGCGGTGTCGATGGGCTTGCCGATGGTCATCCGGATCCGCCCAGGACGCACCCGCCATTGCCCCTTGGGTAAAATTCCGTAAGATCCGCTCAAAGAAATGGGCACGATGGGTTGTCCGGATTGAATGGCTAAGATGATCCCGCCTTTCTTAAAAGGTTGAAGGACCCCGTCGCGGCTTCGTGTACCTTCGGGGAAAATGACGATGGAGGTACCGCTGCGGACCCGTTGAGAAGCCATGTCGAGGCTTTGGAAAGCCTTTTTCCGGTCGGACCGATCGATGGGCACGTAGCCGATCAACCGCATGGCGTGTCCCATGATGGGTATGCGAAAGAGTTCCTCCTTGGCCAGCCATCGAAACTGCACCGGCAGTTTTCCCAGAATGGCAAAAATATCGAACCAGCTTTGATGATTGGCGGCGTAAACCACAGGTCGTGAGGGATCGAGGTGTTCCAGGCCGTTCACTTCCACGGAAACCCCGGCCGCCCAGAGATTGAGGTTTCCCCAGAGGCGGCCGCACAGGTGCGCCCAATCGCTCCGCCGGGTGACAAGCACTATGGCGATGGCCAAGATACCCAGGACGATCGTTGAGACGAGCAGCATCACGTAAAACGTCACCGTCCGGACCCAACTCATGCGTTTCTCCCGATTTAACTATTGAGAAAAAGACACTAAAATTTGCAGCGCTCGAAAGTGTAAAGGCTTTCCCTGGTGGAGTCAACTTCCTTCCGGTGTCGGCGACGCCACGCTTGTTGACAAAAGAGCCATGTGGTATAGAGCGACCATAGAGCCAAGGTCATTCAACTCGTGAGCGTTTCTCGTGCACCTGAAGACAACGGCCTCGGGGGCCATAGAAAGGTGGGCGGCGTCATGGCACGGACATTGAACAAGGTTATCCTTATCGGCCGGTTGGGTGCCGATCCCGACGTCCGGTATACTCAAAGCGGACTGGCCGTGGTGCGTTTTAACCTGGCAACCAATGAATGGGTGTCGGTGGGAGAAGGCCAACGGGAAGAGCGCACCGAATGGCACCGCGTCGTGGTTTTTGGCAAAACCGCCGAAAACTGCGCCAATTATCTTTCCAAAGGTCGATTGGTTTACGTCGAAGGAAGGCTGAGGACGAACCAGTGGGATGACTCTCAGGGTATCAAGAGATTCACCACGGAAATCGTCGCCTCCGATGTGGGCTTTCTTGACAGCAGCCGTGACGCCCTGGCTCAGGTCGAAGCCAACCAAGCGCCTCCACGCCGAGAGCCGAGGCCGAAAGAACCGTTACCGAACGACCTCCCGGAAATACCGGCAATGCCCGGATCCTCGGAGGATGACATCCCTTTCTGAATCCGTTGACGCGGGGTCGTGGCAAGATCCGGCTGGAACGATGGGATTTTCGGTTTCATGGATCAAGAGGGGACGCAACAGACGTCCGGCGCCCCGAGGCGCCGGACGTGTCGACCGTGCTGTGGCGATGGTCATGCCTTGAAAGGTGAGGCCGTGGGAGACCCTCTCGTGGAGGGTTGTGATTCGATGGGGTGTGCGCGAGGGCCGTTCCCGTGACCCGCTTTCGTTTTCGGCAGGGGAACGGCCGGTCGGTTGGGATGCCGCCCAAGAGGCTCAGTCCACCGGTTTTTCCGCTCCACCAGCAGGCGCTTCGATCTTTTCCGTCTTTTTTCCCGAGAGTTCCGGTTCTTCCTGCGTCGCTTTCTTAAAATTCCGAATGCCTTTGCCCAAACCGGCGCCGATTTCGGGCAGTTTACCGGCTCCAAAAATGATGAGCACGATCACGAGGATGACCAGCAATTCGGGCATGCCAATGCCACCGATCATGGGGGGCTCCTTCCTTAAAGTTATGTCCCTAAGAGTTGCTCCACTTCCTGGACCAGCTGGAGGAATTCCTTGGAGCGACGGTACTCGTCAAGCCGGCGTTGATGTTCCAGCCAACTTTCCCACACCTTCATCCACAGAGCGTTATGCCAGTACTGCGCGGCAGGCCGATCCGGATGGTCCAGCCGGGTTCTGTATTCCTGATACTCCTCAAAACAATGGCTGCAAAAGGGATACGGGCTGGCATATCTCTGGCCGGTGCGTTCCGCCTGGTCCAGCTGCGTGCCGCATTTGGCGCACTTGAAAGCACAACGGCTGCACTGAAACAGGCTTCGCAAAGCTTCCACCTTGCGCCGACGGCTTTCAGCGTCCTTTTCGGCTTTGCTCCCATCAGATCGTTTGCCGAATTCGATGATTTCGGCCATGGCGCCCCTCGCTTTCCTTTGGGCCGACCCGCCCTAAAAACTCCAGCATGATCGACAGCTCAGATCGTTAACATCACCCATCGGTGCAGTCAAGCGAGCTTGTCGGCGCGTCATCTTGATCCAAGTTAAAGAGCTGTTGCGTGAAGTTGACATATAGGTTCTTGGAATCCCGCACCGATTTTTTCTTTAAGAACAAAATCGGGTCGTGGAGCAATTTCTTGACGATCGACTCCGTCAAAATCCCGATGGCTTCCTTTTCCTTATCGCTCAAACCCTGCAAATGGGAAAGGGTCTTGCGAAGTTCCGCCTGCCGAATGGCCTCCGCTTTGCGACGCAGGGCGATGATGGTCGGCACGACGTCTAAGGTCTGCAGCCATTGCTGGAACTGAAGGATCTCGGTGTCGATGATAAACTGTGCCTTTTCGGCTTCATGGCGCCTTTCCGAAAGGTTGAGGTCCACGATGCCTTTGAGATCGTCGATGTCATAGAGGTAAACATTGTCGATTTCATGGACCTTGGGATCCACGTTCCGGGGCATGGCAATGTCGATGAAAAACACAGGCCGATTTCTACGTTTCCGCATGCGGGGTTTCAAATCGCCCGCGTAGAGGATGGGCTGGGGAGCGGCGGTGGAGCACAAAACGATGTCCACATCCTGGAGGGCGTCGAGAAAATGGGCGAATGGGACCGTTTGCGCGTGGAAACGCCGGGCCAGCTCGACGGCGCGCTCCAGGGTGCGGTTAACGACGATCATGTCCCGCACACCTTGAGAGCGAAAATGTTCCGCAGCCAACTCTGCCATTTCTCCGGCGCCGAGGAGCATGACGCGCTTGCCTTTCAGCTCCCCGAAAATTTTCTTGGCCAGTTCCACCGCGGCGTAGCTCACGGAAACGGCGTGGCCTCCGATATTGGTTTCCGTCCGCACACGCTTGGCTACGGAAAAGGTTTTGTGGAGCAATCGGTTGAGCACCACGCCCACCGTCCGATAACGGACGGCCTCCCGGTAAGCGTTCTTGATTTGTCCGAGGATTTGGGGTTCGCCGACCACCATGGAATCCAGGCTCGACGCGACGCGGAAAAGATGGCGCACGGCTTCGAGATTCCTGTGGATGTAAAGATGCTGGGTCACGGTCTCTCTCGAAAGTCCCACTAACTGGACCATGAGGTTCGTGATTTCTTCGACCCCGTCGGTTCCATTGCGTGTCGTGAAAAGGAACTCCACCCGATTGCAGGTGGAGAGGAAGAAAAGTTCTTCGACCGCCTTGCAATGATGCCGATGCTCCAACGGGCTGGCGTTTATCCGACAAACCTGGGCAATGCGTTCGCGGATTTCCACAGGAGCCGTTTTGTGATTCATTCCCATGAGATAGATGTCCATGTCGACATCCTCATTGCGTAAAGAACACGGTGTGATGGCCTTTGAAGAGAAGATTGACGCCCAGAAAAGTGATCAAAACCGCAGAAAAGCCGAATATGGCCAACCAGGCCGCCTTTTTGCCCCGCCAGCCGACCGCGAGGCGCTCATGGAGCAAAACCGCGTAGATGAGCCATGTGATCAACGCGAAAATTTCCTTGGGGTCCCAGTTCCACGGGGATTTCCACACGGTGCTGGCATAGAGAAAGCCGGCCAACAGCCCAACGGTCATCAAAGGGAAACCGATCAGCAGGCAGACATGGTTGACCCTGTCCAGTCGTTCCAAAGCGGGCAGGCGGTCGTATAGGGAGCCGCGCTTTTTTTTCTTAATGCTCCGCTCTTGGTAGAGATAGAGAAATGCAGCGGCGAAAGCCACGGCAAATACGGCATTGGCGGCAAACAGGGTGCTGACGTGAACCCACACCCAGGCGCTTTTTAACAAAGGGGAAGCGGGGACCATGTGGGAGGGCAAAATGGCCGATCCGAACATGAAGGCAGCCGCCAAGGGGGCGACGAAGGCGCCAAGGATGCGCAGTCGCAATCGGTTTTGGATGAGGATATAGGCGACGACCAGAAGCCATGAGAAAAAAGAAAGCGCTTCTGAAATGCTGGTCACCGCCAGATGCCCTACCGACATGGAACGAAGCCCGATGGCCGTACCGTGACAGAGCATACCGCACACCAGCGCGGAAAGGGCGGCACGATGAACATTCTGCCCGTTTCGAACCAAAAAAATGAAATATCCCACGGACCCGACGCAATAGCCACAAGCGGCCAAGATCAGCAGGATGTGTTCCATGCTCTGTCCCATAAGGCGGCCACCTGTTCATGCGGCACGAACTCTTTGAAGACCTCGGAGACCGCGTCGATCATTTTGGTAAATTTCCCCTCACGGATCCAATCCGTTAGGGGTAAGTCCGCGACCTTGCGAAACAATTCCTGGTTGGCGGTGCTGTCGCGGCTTTTTTCCTGCACCAGCAGCCGTAACCCCCCAAGGAACCGTAGACACGGCTCCCATTCGGCACCGAATTGGTTCTCGAGCTTCCGGCGGATCCTCTTGGCTATGGCAGGACTTAGCCCCTCTGTGGCCACGGCGATGGTGAGCGGACCGCGGCGAAAAGAAGCGGGGACAAGGCACGTTCCCAGGTGCGGGGCCGATGCCATGTTGCACCACACCCGGCGATCTCGGGCGTCCTCGGCGATCCGACGGTTAAGTTCTTCGTCATTGGTTGCCACGAAAACCACATCCACGCCGTTCAGGTGTTCCGCCCGATACGTTGCGCCGAGGTAACGCAGGGCCCCATGCTTTGCGGCGTCCTCTAAGTATGGACTGAGCTCCTTGGCAATGAGCCTCACCTGTGCCCCATGCTGCAAAAGCTTGCGCACCTTCCTTTCCGCCACGCCGCCGCCTCCCACGACGAGACAGACGCGATCCGCCAGGGAAAGGAAAAGAGGATAGAGAGAATGCTCTGACCAGGAAAATCGTGCTTCCTGCACGTCAACCCCCAAAAAGTTCCACTGCCTTGAGAGAGGGCAAATCTCTCAAGAGAATGCCTTCCGTTTACCATGGCAGGGCTTGGCTGGGCAAGCGGGAGGGGGGCGGGCAAGATGTTATCGGAATCGCTAAGAACGCCGGCACAAAACGTAGTCGGCAATGTCCTCGAGAAGCGATCGGGTGGGGTTTGTGGGAAAGGACTGGAGGTTCTTCTTCGCCGTAGCCACATGTTCGGCGGCGCGTTGCAGGGTGTAATCCACCCCGCCCAATTCCTGAACCACTCGTTGCACCGCCTCAATGTCGCCAGGGGCTTGATGCTCAGCTGTGAAAACCGCTCGGATGAGATCCCGGCGCTGAGCATCGGCGTGCGTCAATGCGTAAATGAGCGGCAAAGTGGCCTTGCCTTCCTGAAGATCGTTGCCGACCGGTTTTCCCAGTTCGCCCACAGTTCCCACGTAATCCAAGGCGTCATCGACAAGCTGAAATGCAATTCCCAAATGGTGCCCGTAATCACGCAAGGCCATTTCTTGGAAGGAAGGAGCTTGAGCGAAAATGGCCCCGATCTGGCAAGCAGCGCTCATCAAAACGGCCGTTTTCCGAATGATGACCTCCATGTAAGACGACTCATCGGTTTCCAAATCATCCGAGTGAATCAGCTGAAGGACTTCCCCCTCGGCCATCCGCGTGGTTGTTTCCGAGAGGACCTCGAGAATCCGGAGGTTTTCGTAAAGCACGGTCATGAGAATGGCTTTGGAATAGAGAAAATCCCCGACCAGGACCACGGCCGGGTTACCCCACAGGGTGTTGGCGGCCGGCTTCGTGCGCCGGATTTCGGCGTTATCCACCACATCGTCGTGCAAAAGGGTCGCTGCGTGAAGAAACTCGAAGACGACCGAAAGGTCGGCGTCCCGATCCCCTTGGTACCCGCAAAGCTTGGCGGAAAGCACCATGAGAAGGGGCCGGAGGCGCTTGCCGCCGCTTTCCATGATGTAGCGGCCGACGACCTCGATCAAGGGCACGCTCGAGCTTAAATGACGCCGAATAGCGTGCTCGATGCGATCCAGTTCCGGGCGGATGCTCTGATAGATCCGAGCCTTAAGGAGATCGCCGATCGCGGAAGGAGGGGAAAGTGAGGGGGCGGCGGGTACGGTCACGACAGGGGCTTCACTCCTAAGAGGCGTCCGAAAATGGCCTGGCATCGAGGCGTTCGTTCCAGAAAACACGACTCGGTTCATAGCGAAAAAGAGGAATCGTGTCAAAAAGTTTCCGTTCTCTCTTCATCCGAGATCTGACTTTTAAAGCCAACTGCGTAAAAGTCGCCCCGGTTAGACGACATGGGGAGGATCAGTCAGGAGTCGGGCCTCCAGGTCATAGTCGTGGGATTTCAAAACTTCCGCCAACACGACGTTTCCGGCGTTGGCGGTGCCCTCAACAATGATCACAGTCCCATCGACTTCGGGGGCTTGTCCAGGCAACCGCCCGACGGCGAGCAGCTCCGTTTCCGGGTGCAGCCCTTCTACAAGCACAGGGACGCGTTGTCCCACCAGTCGACGCAAATTCCCGCGAGAAATTTGTTGTTGCAGTGACATGAGGGTGTCTCGACGGGCGGCTTTCACGGGTTCCGTAACTGGGTCCGGGAAGCGTGAGGCCCGACACCCCCTTTCGGGCGAAAAAGCAAAAACGCCCATATGGTCGAACCGGACGTCCTCGACGAACCGGCACAGCTCTTGAAAGTCGTCCTCGGTTTCCCCTGGAAAGCCCACCATGAGGGACGTTCTCAAGGCTGCGTCCGGAAGGTAGCGGCGGATGCGTTCAATCACATCCCGCGGATGGAGCCCTTTCCCGCGGCGATGCATGGCCTCCAGAATCCTGGGGACACAATGCTGAAAAGGAACATCAAGGTAAGGAACCACCTTGGAGGAAGATGCCATGGTTTGCAGAAGTTTGTCGCTGATGCCGTATGGGTAGGCGTAGAGAAGCCGGACCCATCGCAGTCCGGGGATGTCCTCAAAGCCTTCAAACAGCCGACATAAAGCTTCGGGATCTCCCCGATCCATACCAAAGGCCGTCGTGTCTTGTGCGACGAGATTCACTTCCACCACACCGGCCTCGGCAAGCGCTTTGACTTCTGTCAGCACATCCTCCACGGGGCGGCTCCGGCACGAACCTCGAAGCGCGGGGATGAGACAAAACGAACAGCGATTGCTACAGCCTTCGGCGATTTTGACATAGGCCCAGTGCGACGGCGTGGACAGCCGACGAACAGTCCCGGAGTGATAGAGGTAGCGGGGGCGCTCAAGAAGGATTCTGGGAAAACCTCGCCTCTCGGATTCCTGAAAAACGGCGGCGAAGCGGTCATAATGCGAGGTTCCCAGAAATAGATCCACTTCCGGTAACAGAGGCACCAATTTTCGGCCGTAGCGCTGGACCATGCATCCGGCCGCCACCAGATAGGCGCAGGAGCCTTCCTTTTTGTAGAGCGCCATCTCCAAGATGTGGTCCACGGCTTCCTGGACCGCCGATTCCAAAAAACCGCATGTGTTGACCACAATGAGTCGAGCCTGCGAAGGATCGTCGATCACCTCAAAGCCCAACAGGTGAAGCTGGTGGGCGAGGACCTCGCTGTCCACGAGGTTCTTGGAGCAGCCGAGGCTGACCACCACGGCTCCTTTGGGCTTACTGTGCATCTCTTTTTTCCTCACTTGGCGCGTCTCTCTCACGCTCTCCGACAGATCCCGTTTGATTGCATCAAGAGTGCCAAAAAGGGTCTCTGTATACAAAAATTCACACGGTGAAGGCGAGTGAAAAAAAGTTTTTGTCCGGAATGAGGAGGATAGGTCAGAAAAAGCGCAGTGGCAAATCAGCGCTCAAGGCTTTGCATCACAGGCACTCCTCCACGTCCGGCCTAAGGGGCGAATCCGAGAATATGCGCCCAAATGGCCTAAAACGGGCTTTCATGGGGTTTGTCTGAAAGCCGCTCGGGCGGCTAAAGGTGACTAGGCTACCAACGGCCGGCTGCACCACCGGGCCATTGGCGGGATCTTTAACAAGGAGAGAGCATGGCGGCTATCCTCAGGCATGGGTTTTTCCGGCCACGGGAAAAGCGCGCTGGGACGATCCGTTCTTTTCCACTGTGCTTTGTGCTCTGCGTCGTGTTGAGCGTCCTGGTTCCGAAGGTTGCCACGGCTTCCAGCGTGACGGTCGATCCACTCGAGCATTTCCTTGGGATCGGCCTAGGGATGAGCCCTGCGGCAACCGGTTCGCTCTTGGCGGCGGTTCCCGTTAAGTTCGGGGGTCCTGGATCCTACCCGGGGACGACGCCCCACCCCACGGAGGATCATTCCCCCCAGCGCTCCCTAGCCTACCAAGATCATCCCAGTATTCTTGCCTACATTCAAAAACACGTGGTCCGTGATCCTGACGGATTCCAGCAGGTGCTGGACCGGGCGTGGATCTATCTCCCCATGATGAAAGAGATCCTGGACGTTGTGGGGGCACCGTCCGATCTTTTGGCTGTGGTGTTCGTGGAAAGTCGCTTTCGCGGTCAAGCGAGATCAGGGGCGGGTGCCGCTGGGTTTTGGCAACTCATGCCGTCAACCGCGCGCACCTTGGGACTGCGTGTGGATTCATGGGTGGATGAGCGGTTCGATCCCATCAAATCCACACGTGCGGCCGCGGTATATCTCATGGACCTCTATGAACAGTTCGGCTCGTGGGAATTGGCCCTGGCAGCGTACAATGCCGGGGACGGGGCGATCAGAGAGGTTCTGGGGCGCTGTGGGACTCGGGATTTTTGGGTTCTGTACAAGAAACAGGTGCTGCCGTACCAAACCAGGCAGTTTGTCCCGAGAGTGCTCGCGGCGGTGAAGGTGCTGCGAAACATTCAAGATTACGGACTCCAAAAACCTCTCTATGCTCCTTTCTGGGCTTTCACCACCGTGTGGGTCCAACGCCCGTTGACGCTCAAGCAGGCTTCTGCGTGGACGGGTGTCCCTGTTGAGGACTTGAGGCGGCTCAACCCGGCCTTGCGTCGAGATCAAATACCTGGGGGGGCGGGGTATCAACTGCGGCTGCCGCCCGCGGCGGTGGAGGACTTTCTTTTGGCTTACGAAAAGTTTATCAATAAGAGGACGTAGCCCTTTAAGAGTTTACTGTGGGGAGAGTTCATGAGCATTCGAGCCGTGGCGCAGGAGCTGTATCAGAGTCTGAAGCGTATTGAGGAATTGGAAAAAAAATTGGCGTCTTTACCGACGGACGACCCCGAACGGCAAGCGGTGGAAAAGGCTTTGGTGGAGGCGAAAAGGGAGCGGGATCAGCTGAAAGGGGCTTTGGAGGGGGCGAAGACCTGAACAGATCCGACGCTTCCCGAAACGGAGAGGGGTGAGTCTCTTTGCGTATTTTTTCACTTGACATGGAGGCGCTGCCCTTTATAATGCGATTGATACGGAAAGCACAAGCTGGAGTGCCGCCTCTCGCGGAAAGGACCTATAGCTAACAACGAAACGAGGAGAGTGGAAGATGTCCAAGCTGGTTCCTCCCCATGGGAAAGAAAGAAAGCTCAAACCCCTGCTTTTGGAAGGTGAAGCCCGAAAGGCCGAGATGGAAAAGGCCAAGACGCTGAAAAAGGTCCCCATGACAAGCCGGGAGGCTTCGGACTTGGTCATGTTGGGGATCGGCGCATTCACGCCCCTTGACGGCTTCATGGGCTATGACGACTGGAAGGGCGTCTGCGACGAATACAAGACGGCCGACGGCACTTTCTGGCCCATTCCCATCACCCTTTCCGCCGACAAAGACCTGGCGAACAGCTTGGCACCCAATGAAGAGGTGGCGTTGTGGGATGTGGAAAATGACCAGATCCTGGGGACCATGAAGGTCACCGAGAAGTACACCATCGACAAGGAACATGAATGCAAGTCCGTTTTCTGGACAACCGACGCGGCGGGCCATCCGGGTGTGGCCAAGGTCATGGCGCAGAAGGAATTCAACCTGGCCGGTCCGGTGAAGGTGCTGAGCGAAAGTTTCTATCCCGAAGTGTTCAAGGGAACCTATCAAACCCCGGCCGAAGCCCGAAAGATTTTCGATGAGAAAGGCTGGGCTCGGGTGGCGGCTTTCCAGACCCGCAACCCCATGCACCGGAGCCATGAGTATCTCTGTAAGATCGCCGTGGAAGTGATGGACGGGGTCTACATTCACCAGTTGTTGGGCAAACTGAAAGCGGGAGACATTCCCGCCGACGTGCGCAAAAAAGCCATCGACGCGTTGGTTGACAACTACTTTGTAAAAGACACCATCGTGGTGGGCGGTTATCCGGCGGAAATGCGTTATGGCGGTCCCCGCGAAGCGTTGCTCCATGCCGTATTCCGTCAAAACTACGGCTGCAGCCACCTCATCGTCGGCCGCGACCACGCCGGTGTGGGCGATTACTACGGTCCCTTCGATGCACAGAAAATTTTTGACGAAATCCCGAAGGATGCGCTGATCACCAAGCCGCTCAAGATCGACTGGACATTCTGGTGCTTCAAGTGCGACGGCATGGCCTCCATGAGGACCTGCCCGCACGGTAAGGCGGACCGCCTTATTCTTTCGGGTACCATGGTCCGCAAGACGTTGTCTGAGGGTGGAGAGCTGGATCCGCACTTCTCGAGACCTGAAGTTCTCGACATTCTCAAGGAATACTACGCCAGCCTGGAAGAGAAAGTGGAAATCAAGCTCCATGGAGCGGCCACTGGGGATGCTCCGGTCAAGAAATAGAGGACCGCATTTCGTTGGGAGGGGGGCCGTTGGGGCCTCTTCCCACAGGGGAAACGGGTGTTTGCATCCAAGGAAAGGAGGTGCAACGACTGTTTCTTTGGGGCGGGCCCCGCAAGGGCTCGCATAGGTCGGTGGTTTCGTGACAACCTTTAGGAGGTGAAAAGATGCCTAGTTACGTCATCCTAGAAAAATGCGACGGCTGCAAGGGGCAGGACAAGACCGCGTGCATGTACATCTGCCCCAACGACCTCATGGTCCTGGACAAGGAAAAAATGAAGGCCTTCAACCGGGCCCCTGAAATGTGCTGGGAATGCTACAACTGTGTGAAGATCTGTCCGCAGCAGGCAGTGGATGTGCGCGGCTACGCGGACTTTGTCCCCATGGGCGCCTCGGTTGTGCCGCTCCGCGGTTCCGAAGACATTATGTGGACCGTGAAGTTCCGCAACGGCCAGGTGAAACGGTTTAAGTTCCCCATCCGGACCACCCCGGAAGGCCAGGCCAAGCCGTGGCCCGATGAGTGGCAGACGGGTTCCGACGACATCAAGAGCCCGGTGCTCTGCACGGAACCGGCTTCCACCTTGGCGGCCCAACTTCCCACCCTGAAGAAGTAACCCTAAGGAGGTGAACAGATGAAGCCTTCCGATTTCGAAACTGTACGCGTCGATACCGATCTTCTGATTCTCGGTGGTGGTATGTCCGCCTGCGGCGCCACTTTTGAGGCGTCCTACTGGGCCAAGAAATACGGCTTGAAGGTCACCGTGGTCGACAAGGCGGCGATGGACCGTTCCGGCGCCGTCGCCATGGGGCTTTCCGCCATCAACCAATACATCGGCTATGGCAAGGGCCAAAACACGGTGGAAGATTACGTCAAGTACGTGCGTCAGGACCTCATGGGCATCTCCCGCGAAGACCTGGTGTACGACATCGCCCGCCATGTGGACAGCTCGGTCCATCTTTTCGAAAAATGGGGTCTTCCCATTTGGAAAGATGAAAACGGCGAATACGTCCATGAAGGCCGGTGGCAGATCATGATCAACGGCGAATCCTACAAGGTCGTCGTGGCCGAAGCCGCCAAAAACGCTCTGGCTACGATGGGCGACAAGGGCCAGCTGTTTGAGCGCGTCTTCATCGTCGAGCCGCTTTTGAACAACGGCAAGTGCGTGGGCGCCGTCGGCTTCAGCGTCCGTGAAAACAAGTTCTACGTGTTCACGGCCAAAGCGACCATCGCCTGCATGGGCGGCGCCGTGCACGTGTTCCGTCCGCGTTCGGTGGGTGAAGGTTTGGGTCGTGCGTGGTACCCGCCGTGGAACAGTGGGTCGACGGCGTACTTCACGATCCGGGCCGGTGCGGAAATGACCTGCCAGGAAGTGCGGTTCATTCCCGTGCGTTTCAAGGACGGCTACGGCCCCGTGGGTGCGTGGTTCTTGCTGTTCAAGTCCCGCGCCACGAACGCTTTGGGTGAAGAGTACATGGTGACGCGCGCCGACGAGCTGCCCAAATGGGCGCCGTATGGCACCGGCAAGCCCATCCCGGCCAACCTGCGGAACTGGCTGGGTATGGAAGATGTCATGGCCGGCAAGGGTCCCATCTACATGAGGACGGAAGAGGCCATCGCCAACCTGGCGGCCAAGTACAAAGACGATCCCAAGGCCTTCAAGAAGAAAATGAAGGAACTGGAAGCCGAAGCCTGGGAAGACTTCCTCGACATGACCATCAGCCAGGCCATTCTGTGGGCCGGTATGAACATCCAGCCCGAAGAAAAGCCTTCGGAAATCGCGGCGGCCGAACCGTACTTCATCGGCTCCCACTCCGGTGCCTCGGGCGCCTGGGTGTGCGGTCCCGAAGACCTGATGCCGGCCGAGTACCGCAAGCAATGGGAACCCATCGGTGTCTACAACCATATGACCACCGTTCCGGCGTTGTTCACGGCAGGTGATGGTGCAGGCGCCTCCTCGCACAAGTTCTCCTCCGGCTCCCACGCCGAAGGCCGTATCGCGGCCAAGGGCGCCATTGCGTACATCTTGGACCACAACCAGGCCCCGGCTGTTGATGAAGCCCAAGTCGCCGCGCTGCGTGACAAGATTCTTGCCCCGTTGGCCCGGTTTGAAGAGTTCGCGCCCCTGTCCAGTGATCCGGACATCAACCCGAACTTCATCAAGCCGAAGATGTTCATGTTCCGCCTCCAGAAGATTATGGATGAATACTGCGCCGGCGTGTCGGCTCAGTTCACCACCAACAAGCACTTGCTGGAGCGCGGCCTTGAGCTCTTGACCATGCTGAAGGAAGACTCCGAAAAGCTGGCGGCCGAAAATCTCCATGAACTGATGCGGTGCTGGGAAAACGTGCAACGGATGTGGATCGCCGAAAGCCATCTCCGTCACGTCCTGTTCCGCGAAGAAAGCCGGTGGCCGGGCTATTACTTCCGCGCCGACTGCCCGGATATGGACGAGAAGAATTGGCATTGCTTCGTCAACTCGGTCTGGAATCCGGCGACCGGGGAATGGACCATGAAGAAGGTCCCGGTCATCCATCTGGATGTCTAAACCGATAGTCTGAAAACCTTACCCCCTGGGTGCCCCGCGTGGGCCCCAGGGGGTTTTTTAATGGAAAGAGCTCAAGTGCGGATTCTTGCCTCGCAAATGCCTCTGTGCTATGGGACCCGGGTGATCGTTCTCACAAACAGAAGCCCGGCTCGTGGGACGGAAACATCCCGGGCGGTGGCCTGCACGAGAGTTCGGGCAGAGGCCCTCGGCTTACAGAGCCTTGGAAAACCCGCCTTTGCGAGCATGCCTAGGAGATGAAAGGGCGGGTTGGTCGGCATTCCTCTGGGCGGTGCCGGATAACTCCGGTAAGGGTGCGTCGAGAGTCGTCGGGTGGGGATCCCGGAGCGTGTGAGTGATCGGGGAGCGGAGGGCCGTAATCGGGCGAAGGGAGAGAAGGGGTGGGGGCGCTTCCGCGGAGAACGAGAGCGTGAAACATCTCAGGCATCGAGGCCTTTGAGAGACAACCGGACGAAACGTTGTGGAACGGTGTGAGTTGGTGAGAACTCGGAGCATTGGAGGAGAATCCATGTCGGATGTGTCGAAGGGCCATCGCAGTATCTTGGTAGTAGGTGGCGGGATGAGCGGCTTAAGTGCAGCTCTCGAGGCGGCGGAAGCCGGTTTCCCGGTCTACATCGTGGAAAAGGAGCCCTATCTGGGTGGGCGCGTGGCGAGGATGAACAAGTATTTTCCCAAATTGTGTCCTCCTTCGTGCGGATTGGAAATCAATTTTCGCCGGATCAAGAATAATTCTTTGGTGCGGTTTTTCACCATGGCCGAGGTGACCAAGATCTCCGGTGAGCCCGGAGACATGGACGTGACGGTGAAGATTTCGCCGCGTTACGTCAACGAAAAGTGTACGGGTTGCGGGTTGTGTGCCGAGGCGGCTGAAACCCAGGTTCCCAATCCGTTCGATTATGGATTGAGCACCGTGAAGGCGGCCTACCTTCCTCACGAATTTGCGTTTCCCCTGCGGTACGTGGTGGCTCCGGAGGTCATTGGAACGGCCGAAGCGGAAAAGATTCGAGCCGCCTGTCCTTATGGGGCCATCGACGTGGAAATGAAGGAAAAAGTCTTCGATCTGAAGGTTGGGGCTGTGGTTTGGGCGACAGGATGGGCACCTTACGATGCGTCGAGAATCGCTTACTACGGGTCGGGTCAGATCAAGAACGTCATTACCAATGTGGTGATGGAAAGACTGGCCTCCACCAACGGTCCGACCCAAGGGGCCCTTCGACGTCCTTCGGACGGCGGCCCGATTCAGAAAGTCGCTTTCGTCCAATGCGCCGGATCTCGGGACGAAAACCATCTGCCGTACTGTTCGGGGATTTGTTGCCTGGCGTCCCTCAAGCAGGCGACCTACGTTTTGGATCAGAATCCCGAGGCCTCTGTGAGCATTTTCTACATCGACATGCGGGCCCTGGGAAAATATGAGGACTTTTATTCAAAAGTTCAGGCGGACAGCCGCGTGCGCTTTGTCAAAGGAAAACCCGGGGAAATCTGTCAGGACCCTCAGACAGGTCGGGTGACCGTGCAGGTGGAGGACCAGGAAACCGGGGCGATCCTTCGGGAAGCCTTTGATCTTGTGGTTTTGGCCACGGGGATGGTGCCCAGCACGGCGCAAGAGAAAGTTCCTGCCGACGTGTCTTACGATGACAACGGTTTCCTGCTTCCCGTGCAATCCGGCGGGGTCATTCCGGCGGGATGTGTCAAACGGCCGGTGGACGTGGCTTCTTGTGTCCAGGATGCGACGGCGGCAGCCCTTAAGGCGATTCAGGCGATGGTGAGGAGGTAGGCCAATGGAAAGGAAAATCGGCGTATATATCTGCACGGGCTGTGGCATTGGGGACGCTCTGGATGTGGCTGCTCTGATCAAGGTGGCGACCGGCGAACACAAGGTGCCCGTGTGCCGCCAACACAGCTTTTTGTGCAGTGAGGAAGGGCGCAAACTCATCGAAGACGACATGGCCCAGCAAGGCGTCAACACCGTGGTTGTCGCCGCATGTTCCCCACGGGTGATGACTGATGTGTTCGATTTTGGGATGGACAAGGTTCTGGATCGGGTAAACCTCAGGGAACAGGTCGTGTGGAGTCATCCGGCGGGGGATGAAGATACCCAGATGATGGCCGAGGACTACCTGCGCATGGGCCTGACCAAGGCCAAGGAGATGGAGCCGCCGGTGCCTTTCCAAGGGGAGAATCTCAGCAAGAGGATCTTGGTCGTCGGCGGAGGTCTCACCGGTCTCACGGCCGCAAAGGAAGCGGCCGCAGCGGACTACGAGGTTGTGCTTGTGGAAAAGGGTGATCGCCTGGGGGGCTATCTTCGATGTGTGCATTCCGTGCCGCCCCTGGGTCCGCCTTATGAAGAACCCCACCCAGTGAACCTTGAAGAGTTGGTCTCGGCGGTGAGCGGGAACGCCAAGATCAAAGTCTACACGGGGGCTCAAATCCAGAAGACCAGCGGGGCGCCGTGCATGTTCGACGTCACGATTCAATCCAACGGGTCCCAGGCGTTGGAGCGGGTTGGAGCCATCGTCCTGGCCACGGGCGCGGTGCCTTACGATGCCTCAAAACTGACGCACCTGGGTTATGGGAATCATGCGGACGTCATCACTGCAGATCGTCTCGAGGAAATGCTCAAGGAAGGCCGCGTGGTGCGCCCGTCCACCGGACAGCCGGCGGGGAGCGTTGCTTTCGTGCTGTGTGCCGGATCTCGAGATCCGGAGCATCTGCCCTACTGTTCGGCCGCGTGCTGCGTGGAGTCGCTGAAACAGGCCAAGGTACTGAAAACGCAAAATCCGGACATGCCCGTCTACATTTTCTATCGGGACATGCGAGCGACGGGCCAGTACGAGCTGCTCTACAAGCAGGTGCAGAAGGACGGGGTTGTTTTCGTGCGGGGGACGGTGACGTCGGTGGACGATGACGGCGCCGGGGCCTTGACGGTTTCCGCGCAGGACGTCCTGACGAGATCCCCGGTGACTTCCGAATCGGTGGACCTTGTCGTGCTTGCCACGGGGATGGTCTCCACGGCATCTCTCGGGAAGCCGTACAAGGCCCAGCAGCCGAAGGAAGGCGAAGAGGAAATGGAGGTTCCGGCGGACACCATCCTCACCTCCAATCTGCTCAACCTGGAATATCGCCAAGGTCCGGAAGTTCCCGCATTGAAATACGGCTTTCCCGATTCGCACTTCATCTGTTTCCCCTACGAATCTCGACGCACGGGGATCTATCCTGCCGGCACAGTCCGGGCACCCATGGATTACGCCCGAGCCGTCGAGGATGCTGCGGGGGCTGCGCTCAAGGCAATCCAATGTGTGGAAATGACGGCGCAGGGTAAGGCGGTCCATCCCAGAGCGGGGGATCTCAGCTATCCGGAATTCTTCATGCAACGCTGCACCCAGTGTAAGAGGTGCACCGAGGAATGTCCTTTTGGCGCGATCAACGAGGACGAAAAAGCCAACCCCTTGCCCAATCCCACACGATGCCGTCGCTGCGGCGTGTGCATGGGGGCCTGCCCGGAACGGATCATTTCGTTTAAGAATTACTCCGTGGGCATGATCGGCAATGTGATCAAAAACATTGAAGTGCCCGAAGAAGACGAGGAGAAGCCACGCATTGTCGTCCTGGCTTGTGAAAACGACGCCTACCCTGCATTGGATATGGTGGGTGTTCGTCGGGCCCAATACAACCCCTGGGTGCGGGTCATCCCCGTGCGCTGTCTGGGATCCATGAACCTGGTGTGGATCGCTGACGCCCTGTCCAAAGGGATCGATGGAATTCTGCTTTTGGGCTGCAAGCATGGCGACGATTACCAGTGCCATTTCATTAAGGGAAGTGAGCTGGCCAATATCCGAATGAGTAAGATCAAGGAGACCCTGGATCGTTTGGTGCTGGAATCGGATCGCGTCCGTTTCGAACAGGTTTCCATCACCGACTATGCACAACTGCCAAAGATTCTCGATGATTTCGCTGCGACTTTGGAAAACGTGGGTCCGAACCCTTACAAAGGTTTCTAACCGGGGCAGGAGAAAAACGGAAGGAGAGCATCATGGAACCGAAATACGTCTCGCTGGAGATGCGAGATTATATCGTGAGCATGGGTGCGGAGACGGTCAACTGGTGCATGCAATGCGGTCTGTGCACCAACCTGTGCCCATGGCGCTTGGTGCCGGGAGAGACCAGCGAAAAGTTCAACATCCGTCATATGCAGCGCTTAGGTCAAATGGGCATGGAAGGGTTTGAGGAGGAACACATCCTCTTTGCCTGCACCACATGCAGCATGTGCCAGAGCAATTGCCCACGAGGCGTGAAAATTGTGGATAATGTGCGGGCCATGCGATCCAGTATTGTGGGTGCCGGGATGGCTCCGGCCAATTTGCGGCCCATTTTAGGCAGCGCCCATGCCAACGGTAATCCGTGGTCGGGACCTCGAGAAAAACGGACGGCGTGGCAGGAGGGGTTGGACATTCCGACTTTCGGTCCGGAGACGGAATACTTTCTGTTTGTCTGCTGCCATTCCTGCTACGACCCCCGCAGCACCAAAGTGGCTCAGAGTATTGTCAAACTCCTCAAGGCCGCTGGAATCAGCTTCGGGGTCATCGGCAACGAAGAGAGCTGCTGTGGGGAAAGCATGCGGAAGCTCGGTGACGAGGAACTTTTCCAAAAGCTGGCCCAGTCCAACATCGAGCTCTTTAACGCCAAGGGAGTGAAAAAGATCATCACCACATCCCCGCATTGCTTGTGGACGTTTACGCAAGAATACCCCGAACTGGGCGGCCGGTGGGAGGTGATCCACTACACTCAACTGTTGGCCCAATGCCTTGAAGACGGCCGGCTGAAGCTGGCCAAAGGGGTGTCGAAGAAGGTCGCCTTCCATGATCCGTGCTATCTTGGCCGGCACAGCGGCATTTTCGAGCCGCCGCGCAAGCTTCTTGAGGCCGCGGTAAACGGCGGCGCTGTGGAATTGAGTCGATGCCGGGAGCTGAGCCTGTGTTGCGCCGGGGGCGGCGGCCGCATTTGGGCGGAAGTGCCTATGGGGGAACGTTTCGGTGAGTTGCGCGTGACAGACGCCGTGGCCAAAGGGGCTCAAGTCCTGGCCACGTCTTGCCCCTACTGCATGAACATGTTAATTGACGCGTGCAACAGCTTGGGCAAGCAGGAAGACCTGGAAATCGCCGAACTGTCGGAATTGCTGGCGGCAAATGTGTAAGGGTTTCCGGCGGTGCGCCCGACAACGGAACCCTAAGATGGAGGGGCGGGCGGTAATGCCCGCCCCTTGCCTGTTTCAAAAAAGGAGATGTCTGTGACCCCCGAAGGACTCAAGACGCAACAAAGGGATTACTTCATCGCTGAATGGGTGGAAGAGCAGTTGGTCATGACACCCCATTGTTTCTGTGGGCAGGAAGTGAACGAGGACTATTACTGCGACGCCTGCCGGAGACAGTGCACGTGCCAGGTGATTTTATGCCGAGACCCCCAGACGTTACGGGTTGTCCAAATGTTTTTGCACGGGAATCCGGACTTCAAAAATTTCCAGGCCTATCCCTATGAGTCTTGATGCACTCAGGGAACAGCCCAAGATGTGGTGAGACTCTTTTTTCAGAGGACATGTCGATGAGCCCTGCAGAAGACACGCCCGTGGTTTTCCACGCGGAAAGCCCGCTTCGTTTTGCTTGTCATCCCGATTTGCCCTGCTTTACGCAGTGCTGTCGTGATGTGAACATTTATCTGACCCCGTATGACATCTTGAGGCTGCGTCAAGCCTTGAAGATAAGTTCCGGGGAATTTCTAAGCCGATACACCCGCCACTACTTGGCCAAGGTCACCCACGTGCCCGTGGTCCAGCTGGCCATGGATCCTGCAACCCTTCGCTGTCCTTTTGTCAGCGACGACGGATGTCGCGTTTATGAAGCCCGACCGTGGGCTTGCCGCATGTTCCCCTTGGACTTGGGGAGAGAAGACGGGGCTTATCGTCTTCTTGCCGACAAGAAACGCTGCCTCGGCCTCCACGAAGGCACGCTATGGACCGTTGGGGAATGGCTGGAGACTCAAGGGGTCGGTCCGTACGAAGTCATGGATCGGGCTTTTCAGCAGGTCATGCCGGCAGATTTTCAGCCCGGACAAAGGATGGAAGCCGGATTGGGAAAGCTCCTTTACCTGGCGTACGATCTCGACCGCTTCGACGCCATCATGGACGATCCGCGCTTTCGAACCTTTTACGGGATTGATGAGGAACGCTACAGAAGGGTGCGGGACAACGAAGAAGAGAAGCTCCTTCTGGCATTCGCATACATCCAAAGCCAAATCGAGGAGCTTTTCTCGATTTTGTAGAAAGTGGACAAATGGACGAAACGATCGAGAGGAGCGCTCCCGAAAAAATCCGAGACCGTTTGCGACCCATCCAGGACGGCGTATTCCGGTTTGCCTGTCACCCCGGTGTGCCCTGCTTCACGGAATGCTGTCGGGATCTGAATCTCATGCTGACCCCTTACGATATCCTCAGGCTTGCCCGGCACCTCGGTCTTTCCACGTCGGCTTTCCTGGACCAGTACACCGACGTGGTGGTCGCTGAGGGGAGCCCGCTACCTTCGGTAGTCCTCAAGATGCGGGAAAATGAAAGGCGCACATGCCCCTTTGTGCTTCCCGGCGGTTGCCAGGTCTATCCTCACCGCCCCTCCGCATGCCGCACTTACCCGCTGGCCCGAGCGTCCCGAAAACATCGGGTGCACGGGACGGTGCTGGAATCTTTCTATTTGGTGGTCGAAGACCATTGTCGGGGATTTGACGAGCCGCGCACGTGGACCATTGCGGAGTGGGTTGAAAACCAAGGACTGGATGTCTATCACCGCATGAACAACGAATGGATGGACATTGTCACTCACCCCCGCGTGCGCCAAGGCCTCACTGAAAAACAAATCCCCATGTACTATATGGCCTCATACGACCTCGACCGCTTTCGATCTTTCGTGTGTGAAAGCCGATTTCGGGACATGTTTGACACGGGGGGACTTGACGTCGAGCAGGTCCGTCAAGACGACCAAATCCTCTACGCGCTCGCCATGTCGTGGCTCAGGTTTTTCCTGTTGGGTGAAGGCCCCCTTCGGCCAAAAGAGCGTCTGCAGGCAAAAACAACTTAACGAAGAAGGTCCAATGGCAAAGGACCGGCCTTGCCGGTCCCTCGAACGTTCCTAATCTTCGATGATTCCGGATTTCAGGGCATCCGCCGACCACACAGGCAAAGGGCCGCGATATCCTGTGTCAGGGTCATATCGAAACCGATAAGACACCCGAGTGCACACAGTGCGTTCCATTTGGGACCACCCGCGCACAAAGTACGGACACTCATCGTTAAAGCACACCCAAAAGTATTCCGAAGACCACGTGGAGAACTCTGGGGTTCGCCATTTTTTCATCTGACTTCCGCAATGGGGACATTTGGTGAGATCTTCCATTCGTTGTGACTCCCTCTATGAATGTTTTCGCTCTTTAAAGTTGCTGATGCCTTGCAATCTAAGGTTGCTCAGGTGGCGGGGCAAGCCCCGACCCGACGGAAAAGGCTACGACCTGGATGCCGGCTCCTGGATGCTTCACGGATATGGCGACCCATACGAATCCGGACGCATCGGGCTCTCCCAGAGGCTGTTGAAAGGTCGGCCTCCCAAAGGCTCCAGATGGAAGAACCGACAGGGACGACGATCTCCCGTCAGCTCGAAGATTTTTCCGAGGCGGCCTCGGGGTTTTCAAAATCTTTCGGGTCGAAGCGGCGGTTTTTCATGAAAAGTACTGTAAACTGTTTCATGGTTTCTTTCATGACTTCCTGATAGTGAGGCACATGTTTGTCGAAGATTTCTTCGACCTTTTTGTAGCTCAGCTTCGAAAGGTCCTTCGTGAGCTCTAGATACTCCTCACGCTTCTCTTCAGGTAGGGCCTTGACCATGTTTTGACCCAACAGATTTTCGAAAAGTTTGTACATATCGTCTAGAAGCTTTTTCAGAGCTTCAGGGCTGTGTTGTTCACCCTTTTTGTCCACAAGAGCTTTTAGAAAATTGACGATGTACGGGTTGCGGATGTTTAAAGGGGTGGCTTCTTCATAGGCCAGGTCAATCGGTGTCGGCATGGTGTCATCCCTCTTTCGATTATTGGGGTTTTTCGGGCGCTGTGCCCCGGAAGTCAGCGAACTTTACCACGTTCGAGACGCTGTTGTCAGGACTTTGGGAGTTTCTTGGCGGGCCTTCATTCGGACGCGGCTTTTTTCTTCTGCTGCTCGCCTTCCTTGAAAGCTCGAAGTTCCGCATAGATTCTTTTCGAACATTCCGGACACACACTGTGGGTGAAGGTCACGTCGGCGTGCTGGGTGATGTAGCTTTCCAACTGGTTCCAGTAGCCTTGGTCATCACGGATCTTCTTGCAGTAGGCGCAGATGGGAAGCAACCCGCGAAGCTTCCGGACGTTTTCCAACGCCTCGCGAAGCTCCTGGATGAGGCGTTCCTTGTCTTTTTCCACATTTCGGCGCTCGGCGATTTCCGATTGCAGCGCATTATTTTTGCGGCGCAGTTCAGCCAACACTCTCAGGTGTTCCTGGGCCCTTTCCTTGAGCCGATAACGGTAAAGCATGTAGACTCCCACGGTCCAGAGTCCAAGGAAGGAGGCTCCCAGCATCGTCACGGTCTTGATCCTGGAGCGCGGCAAATAAACCCAATCGCCCTGCGGCCACCAGTGAAGGAGCACACTGTGCCGGTCTTCCTCTCTCAGTTGTCGTAATCCCTGGTTGATCCCTTCCAAGAGGTCTGTTCGGTCAGGATGCACGGCCGCACGGATAGCGAACCCATTGTCATGGGCCGTGGCCGAAGGATCCCGAGAAACGATCACAAAAGGTTCACTTAAGAGAACGTCGGTCCGGGGAGCGGGTGGGAAAACGCCGATCCAGACGTCAGCCCGGCCGTCAAGGACTTGGCTTTCCGCGTCCGAGGTCTCGGAGAGCACGAAACGCACAGGGATCCCCGTGCGTTGTGTCCAGAGTTTCCACAGGTCGATCAGCATCCCTGCCGGTTTGCCCGACGGGTCCGTGTAGGAAAACGGGATGTGATTTTCCTGAGCCACCACGGTCAAGGTCTGCCCGGATGCCGCCCCGAAGACAATTCGGTGGGTATGGGCACAGAAAAAACATAACGTGCAGAAAAAGAGAACCGCCTTGGTGTTCATGGCGCCGGACCACCCAATCCTTTTGGGGCCCCCATAGGCACGGACGACGTAGACTTGGCAACAGGTCCTGGGACGCATTTCTCACCCGTGGAATGTCACTGCATCCTAGTTCAGAGTGGGCCATTTGAAAAGGGGAAACCCGGACAAAAAATCTGTGAGCATGTGTGAAGTGGATGTTATGCTCATTCTATCGTTAACCCGGGGAGAAAGGAGGCCGTCATGCCCGAACTACCCAAAGATGCCCCACCGAACTGTCTGGAAATCCCCATCACGATCCGTTTTGGGGATACGGACCCCTACGGGGTCGTCTATTTTGCTTCTTATTTTCGATATTGCCATCATGGCATTGAGGAACTCATGCGCCATGTGGGGTGTCCTCCCGAAAAATACTTTCGGGATTTGGATCGTGGTTTTGGTCTTCCCATTGTGGGAGCCTCCTGCGACTTTTTCCGGCCTGCCAAATATGGTGACCCCTTGAGGCTCCGAGTCGGCGTGTTCAAAATGAGCTTGCGTTCCATTACCTTCGCTTTTTACTTCTTTATTGAAGGCCGACCGGATGTGGTGGGGCGAGGTCATGCTTCCATGGTGGCTATTGACAGAACGTGGCGATCCTGCCAACTTCCGGAGGAATTGCGGCGGGCTTTAGAAGGGTACATTTTTTTCCAAAATGAGACGCTTTAAAGAAAGACCGGGGCTCAGGTCGAGGAGTCGTGTCGGTCTCAGGGCTGAGACTTTCGATGGGGGTGAAGGATCCATGGCAAAGGTTTCCAGGACATACGAAGAGATCAACGAGCGGATCCGAAAAGGTCAAGCGGTGGTTCTGACGGCGGAAGAAATGACACGATTGGTCAAGAAAGTGGGTCCGGAAAGGGCGGCCCAAGAGGTGGACGTGGTGACCACCGGGACTTTTGCCCCCATGTGTTCCTCTGGAGTGTTCATCAATTTCGGGCATACCCAACCGCCGATCAAAGCGGCCAAGGTATGGCTCAATGATGTGCCCGCCTATGCCGGCCTGGCCGCTGTGGACGTGTATCTGGGAGCTACGGAGCCGGCCTTCGACGATCCGTTGAACAAGGTGCATCCGGGGACGTTTGAGTACGGCGGAGGGCATGTGATCCACGACCTTGTGAGCGGAAAGCCCGTGCGTCTTCGGGCAGAAGCTTACGGCACGGATTGCTACCCGAACCGACACGTGGAAATGACCGTCACCCTTCAGGATCTGCCTTACGCCGTGCTGTGCAACCCAAGAAACGCTTATCAAAACTACAACTGCGCGGTGAATCTCTCAAAGAAAACGATCTACACCTATATGGGGACTCTGAAACCGCGTCTGGGCAACGCCAACTATTCCACCTCCGGGGAGTTGAGCCCGCTCTTGAATGACCCGCACTATCGCACCCTAGGCTTGGGAACCCGGATTTTCCTTGGAGGTGCAGAAGGTTACATCGTCTGGCATGGTTCACAACACCGACCGGACGCACCCCGTCTGGCCAATGGAGTTCCTCGAATGCCGGCGGGGACGTTAATGGTTGTCGGCGATTTGAAAGAAATGAGCCCTCGATGGTTGATGGGGGTCAGCATTCAGGGGTATGGTTGCTCCTTGGCTGTGGGTATCGGGGTGCCCATTCCCATTCTGGATGCGGAGATGGCGGCGTATACCGGGGTCTCCGACGCGGAAATCGTCACCCAAGTCAAGGACTACAGCTTCACACAGTCCGAGCCGCTTGCGGAAGTCAGCTATGAGGAGTTGCGATCCGGCCGCATTCGCATCGGGGAAAAAGAGGTGCCGACAGTGCCCTTATCCAGTGTGGTTCGAGCCCGGGAGATCGCTGAAATTCTCAAGCGATGGATCGAGGAAGGTCGCTTTGAATTGGGCGTTCCTCAGCGCCTGCTTCCTAACCCTATGAGACCTGTGAAAAGCTGATGAAAAGAGCCACGGAGCTTCCAAGACCCTGGTGCCCGGGGTCCGGTCAGGCAGACGACGAGGACAAATCCTTGTGGGCTTCGGGCGCAGCCAAAAGAGCCTATGTGGCAGCGGGGATTGACTCGGAAAAGCTGGTCTCCTTGGAAGCTGCCGTGGCCTCGTGGACAACGGTCGCCGTGGCGTATTCCGGAGGGGTGGACAGTACGCTTTTAGCGTGGATTCTTGGTCATGTCGTGGGGAAGCAGATCCACCTGTATCTTGTGAAGAGTCCTTTCCTTGCGAATCGGGAAGAAATGGCGGCCCATACGGTGGCCGGGACATTAGGCTTTTCTCTCTCGGTGCTCTCCGTGGATCCTCTCGCTGAACAAGCCGTCCGGGCGAACCCCCCTGACCGGTGTTATCATTGCAAGGCGATCATGACGGAGGCCATCGACCGGCATCGTCCGGATGGGGCCGTGGTGGTGGACGGATCGCACGCAGATGACGCTTTAGAGGATCGCCCAGGCCGCAAAGCCCTCATGGAAAGAGGGGTCCGCAGCCCTTTTGCGTTGTCGGGGTGGACCAAGGAGGACATCCGCCGGGTGGCCCGCCTTGCCGGGCTCCCCAATGATAGCAAGCCGTCCCAGTCATGCCTTGCAACCCGAGTCCCCTACGGGACGCCGCTGGAAGCCGGAATCTTGAAACGCATCGAGGTGGCCGAGGACTTCCTCTATCGTCTTGGGTGCACTCACGTGCGCGTCCGGTGGCAGTCGGGAGACGCCAAAATCCAGGTGGGATCGGCAGACCGGGTATTGCTGAGCCGCTCGACGGTGTGGGAGCGTCTCCTCGGCCATATGGCCAAGCTCGGTTTTGCCCGAACGATTCTGGATCCCGCCCCGTTACGGTCGGACTGACCCAACCTTGGACCCAACAGAGATCCATTCGACCCATGGAGAAAGTCAGAGGGAAAGGCATCGGATTGATGTCCGGGGGCTTGGACAGCATTCTTGCGGTCAAAGTGCTCCAGGAGCAGCCTCTAGAGCTTTTAGGAGTCACCTTCGTCACCCCTTTTTTCGGCCCGGAGCCCGGGCTTAAGGCTGGTCGTCTGGCGGGACTTCCCACGAGGGTTGTGGACATCGGCGAAACGTTTCTTGAAATGCTTAAAAATCCGCCCCACGGTTACGGACGACATATGAACCCCTGCGTGGACTGCCATGGCCTGATGCTGAAGGAGGCGGCCAAGATTTTGCTCGCTGAAGGCGCCGATTTTCTCTTTACCGGGGAAGTGGTCGGACAGCGCCCCATGAGCCAACGGCGGACCGCCATGAAGATCGTGGAAAAAATGTCCGGACTTTCCGGGCGCATCCTCCGGCCCCTCAGCGCCAAACTCTTGGAGCCGACCATCGTGGAAATGCAAGGTCTTGTGGATCGGGAGAAGCTTCTGGACATTCATGGGCGAGGCCGCAAACGGCAAATGGAGCTTGCCGCCCGTTACGGAATCCGAGATATACCCCAGCCGGGCGGAGGCTGCATGCTCACCAAGGAAGGCTTTGCGAGAAAACTGAAGGAACTTTTCGCCGTCATGCCCCAAGCGGGTACGGGCGATGTGGAGCTCCTCAAATGGGGCCGCCATTTCCGCCTTGGGGCCTCGTGCCTTTTAACCGTGGGAAGAACAAAATCGGAGAACGAACGCTTGTGGGCCATGGCCCGGTCCGACGATGCGCTCTTCCGGGTTCCGTCCTATCCGGGGCCGACGGCGGTCCTCATCGGGACACCCAAATCTCGGGCCCATTTCCGCATGGCGGCGATGATCGTGGCGGCCTACAGCGACGTGGCCCTCGGGGAACGGGTGGAAGTTTGTTGGAAACAGGGAGCGGCACAGGGTTGGATCCGGGTGAAAAACGTGGGCCGGGATCCCTGGGCCGGACGCCTTCTCTGAATGGGGTCTTCACGTCTGCAGTCTATGCCGATAAAAGTCGCACACGCCTTTTAACTCACAGGATTCACACAGGGGGTTCCGGGACCGGCACACCTGGCGGCCGTGCTGGATGAGCTGGTGGGAGAGACGAACCCACGTGTCCTGTAGAAAGAGCCCGCAGAGATCTCGTTCGATCTTGGCCGCCTCCTGGTGGTCTGTCAGACCAAGCCGTCTGGAAACTCGAGCGGCATGGGTGTCGATAGGGAGGGCTGGTACCCCGAAGGCATTCCCGAGAAGGACGTTGGCCGTTTTCCGCCCGACGCCGGGCAACTGGACGAGAGCCTCCAAGGTGGAAGGGATGTCGCCACCGTGGTTTTCCACCAGTATTTGGCAGGCTTTCTTGAGGCTCTGAGCCTTTGCCCGGTAAAGCCCCGTGGAGTGGATGCAGGTTTCAAGGTCCTCGACGGGAGCGTGAGCTACGGCGAAAGGCGAAGGATATCTTTCAAAGAAGGCCGGAGTGACCTTGTTCACTCGTTCATCCGTGCACTGGGCGGAAAGAACGGTGGCGACCAAAAGCTGAAAAGGAGTTTTGTAATTCAAGCTGCACCGGGCGTCAGGGTACAACCTGTTCAAGATGGCAAGAACCTCCTGCGCCTTTTGCCTTCGGGATTCCTGCGGGTTTCTCGCATTCTTCATGAATTTCGGCTCTTTTCCCGCTTGCCGGATGAGGTCCCATCCGAGATGCTGAGACTTCATGGAACAAAGTTCGTGTTGGATTTTACCCGACATGATCTTATAATCCAGGACAAAAGAGGTGTGGACTCGATACGAGGAAAGGAGACTTCGATGACGACCCTGCGCCAAGTCTGTCACTGCGAAAACTGCGGCAACGAAGCGGATATGGTGATCACCTGCAATTGGGTCGAGGTGGAAGAACAACCGGGGGTGGTTTCCAAGAAAAAGAAGGAAACGAGGAAGTGCACCATTTGTGGCAATGAAGCCGACATGATTTTGGACGAGGACGAATGAAAAAGCACGAATCATGGGGGATCGATGTCGCGATGAGTATGGCCCGTTCGAAGAGACCGGTTCCCAAACACATTATTGTCTGCCCGTTTTGTGAAGTGGGGCAGCCCATCCCTACGGATTTTGACGCCATCCACAGATGTCAGTGCGGGGCGTGTTTCAAGGTGTGCGGCCATCACGCCCTGGAAAACAGTATGTCCGACATTGCCGAAGAATTATGGGAGGAGGATGAGCTGGACTTCATCCGATCTGTCCCCATGGATTTTTGTAATGTCGTGGTGGAGCGGGATTTCGACCGGCTGTTGGACCTGAAGCAGACGGCGGATCCCAATGAAATTGCTCGATTTTGCAAGTACGACGTGGGCGCTCCCCTCAACCTCGTCTGGGTGAAAAGGCTGTTTTAGCGTTCCATGCGGGTCATCCTGGTGTCCATGCCATGGGCCCTGGCCGATCGCCCATCCATTCAACTCGGAACGCTGAAGGCGTTTGCCGATCGGCACTTTTCCAATCGGATCCACATCACGGCGGCCCACCCCTACCTGTCTGTGGAAAGGGTTTTGGGCCGCCTGCTTTATGCCCGTCTTGCGGAACGCAGTTGGCTTGGAGAAGCCGTCTACGCCGCATTGCTCCATCCGGATCGCTTTCCGGTCTGTGAGAAGTTGTTCTGGAAGCAATGGCCTCGCAAAGAGGCAGGCCGTCCCCCGGATTTCCTTCAAATTGTTCAGAAAATACAGCAGTTCCACGAAAGCATGGCTCTCTGGACTGAGTTGGAACAGGCTCAGGTTGTGGGTCTATCCGTTTGTTTCGCCCAATTATCCTCATCCCTCTATCTCGCCCGAACGCTGAAAGCGCGGGTTCCGGGTGTGCAGATTATCGTCGGGGGAAGTGTGGTGAGCGGTCTTCTGGGAAAATCGCTCATGGAGGCATTCCCTTGGATCGATTTCGTGATCAGCGGCGAGGGAGAAAAACCTTTAGTGCAACTTTTGTCCCGCTTCCTCAGCCTTGAAGGTGAAGCCTGCCAAGACGGCGAAACCTGGGCCCCGGGGATCTTTTACCGCACCGAAACCGGTGGGGTGTCCGGCGGGGGATTCAGCCAGATTACGGACGTGGACAGCTTGCCCCTGCCCGACTACACCGATTTTTTTCAGGAGGCCCACAGAAGCCAGGGGCCGACGCCGATTTTCGCGCTTCCCATAGAATCCAGCCGGGGCTGTTGGTGGCACAGGGCGCGTAAAGACAAGCCGCACAAGAGGGCCTGCCGGTTTTGCAACCTGAACCTCCAATGGCGTGGGTACCGTTCCAAGGAGCCTGAGCGGATAGCGGGTGAATTGCAGGCATTGTCGGAAAAATATCAGTGCCTCCGGTTCGTCTTTGTGGACAATGCCCTGCATCCGACGAAGCTTTTGGAGACGACGCAAAGGATTCAGCGTCTCGGCAAGGATTTCGACCTTTTCGGGGAGGTGCGTTTGCCGCTTTCACGCGCTGAGGTCAGCGCCCTTCGGCACGCGGGTTTTCGGACCATTCAGGCGGGCATCGAGGCCATGAGTGACCAGTTGCTGCGCCGCATGGGCAAAGGGACCCGGGTCATCGACAATGTGGCGTGGATGCGCCATTGCGAAGAATTCGGGATCGAAAACCGGTCGAATCTGCTCATGGAGTTTCCTGGCAGCACGCCGGAGGACGTCCACGAGACGTTGGAGACTCTCCAAAAAATCCTGATATTTCGGCCACTGAAAGGTGTGCGATTTTGGCTGGGAGAGGGCAGCCCCATGGCGATGGACCCTCGGAGTCATGGGATCTATAGAGTGGTGAACCATCCTCATTATGCGGCTCTTTTCCCCGAACCGGTGGCCAGCCGTGCGTGCTTCATGGTCAAAAGCTATCGGGCGGATAGAGAACATCAGAAAAGCTTGTGGCGACCCGTGTGGGACTTCCTTCGGAAGTGGCATCGGGACTATGCGGCCTTTCGGAGGTCTCCGGGCGGGGGCAAGCCTATGTTGGGGTACAGCGACGGGGGGAGTTTTCTGCTCATCCGACGGCGGGCTTGCCACGGGCGGGTGGTGGACACATACCGCCTGCGTGGCATTTCTCGGGATGTCTATCTGAGCTGTCTGGAACCTATGACTTTAGAAGATATAGAAAAAAGATATCCGCGTTTGTCACAAGATACGCTGCGGGCATTCTTTCGGGACACGGTCGGTAAGGGGCTCGTTTTCGAGTCTCATGGGTGGTTTTTGAGTCTTGCTGTGCGCGAAGCCAACCGCTAGTCTTTTCCACGTGCCGTGGGCCTGGACCTAAAAGTCCGCGGAACGCTAGATGTGGCTTGACTCCTTGGTTTTTGTTGTTTAGGGTTGGAGAACGGAAAGTTGAAAGTTTTCACGAACGTCCTCTCTCGACAAGGGACCGGATGGAAAAACACCCATAAACCCAAGGCCGTTTTGACATCCATCGGGTGAAGGTCTGAAGGCCGAAGGGCCTCCCCGCCCCGACAGGAAGGCAAAAAGGGGTGCCAGGCGCTTTGGACCTTTCGGCAGGTCAGTATTTTCACAAAAACCACATGAACGGCTTTAGACGAAAAGAAAGGAGCGTTCCATGAAGGGAAAGAAAAGATGGATGTTCGCGATGGCGGTGTTTCTGGTGGGAGGGCTCTTGTGCGGTTCGGTTCAAGCCCAAACCAAACTTGTCCCTAAAATCGACAATTTTATTCTTTTCCCGGACCAGTCGGGTTCTATGTACATGACGCATGCCAAGTTGGGTAAAGTGAAGATGGCCCTGGCCAAAGAAGTCATGTTCAAAATGAACGACGAAATTCCCGAGCTGGGTTATAAAGGGGCCCTGGACCTTTTCGCCCCGTGGCAGAAGATCGCCGACCCGGCCGTGTACAAGCGAAATGTTTTCGGGGAAGCCATTGCCAAGATTAAAGACGATCAAGACATCTTTGGGCGGTTGACACCCATGGGTCCCGGCATCAGCTCGCTGGATACGGTGCTTTCCGGCTTGAGTGGGAAGACCGGCGTGATCATCGTCTCCGACGGAGCGGCGAACCAAGGTCCGGATCCGGTGGCGGCGGCTCAAGCGATTCGCAACAAATACCCACAGGTGTGTTTCCACGTGATCAGTTTTGCCGAAGAACCCAGAGGGGCTGAGATCCTGAAGAAGATCAGCGCCATTGGAGGCTGTGGGGTTCACGCCGAAGCGACCACTCTCCTCGCCGATCAAGCGGCGCTGAAGCAGTTTGTCAAGGATGTGTTCTACACCACGGCCATGGAAGCCAAGAAAGAAGATGTCATTATTCTGCGCGGCATCAACTTTGACTTCGACAAGGCGGACATCAAGCCCGAGTGGAAACCGGTGCTTGACGAAGGCGTTGCCGTGCTCTCGAAGAACCAACAAGTCCGTATCATCATCGAAGGGCACACCTGCGCCATCGGCACGGACGCCTACAACCAGAAACTTTCCGAACGACGCGCCCAGTCGGTGTTCAATTACTTCGTCTCCAAGGGTATCAGCGCCTCTCGGATGAAGACCGTTGGGTACGGCGAATCCAAGCCCAAGGCGGACAATGCCACGGAAGAGGGACGCCGAATCAACCGCCGGGTGGAAATTAAAGTGGTGCAATAATTGCGTCGAATGACGGGACACAGGCTGGGCAATTGAGGTTGCCCAGCCTCTTTTTTGGGGGAAAAACGCCATGGGAAAAAGATTCGCCCTTGTGATGGCCGCGGTTTTCATCGCCTGTGTTGTGATTTCTTCTGAGGCTCGGGCGACCGATGAAAAAGAAGCGTGTCGGCTTTTTGAAACCTTTCAGTCCGAATGGATAAAAAAGCTCGCGCAACATGGACTTTACGGGCCGGACAAGGTGTCCTTTGAAGAGCTCAAGGGCCAAAAGAAAGTTGTGGCCAGGTATTCTGAATTGGGAGAGATTAAGGAAGCCCGTGTGAAGAAAACGGAATCCAAAGGGTGTCCCTTCGTGGGTGTGTTGAGCTATGAGGAAAAAATCTGTGAGAGCGAAGGGGCGAGCCGTGCCGATGCGGCGAAAGGACCGTTTGCCTGCGGAACGCGCACCGTGACCGAAGTGTTTCGTTTTGCCAACGGCAAATGGGTGTATTGAGGTGATGTTGGTTGATCTCCATTCAAAACGTCAGCAAGTTTCTCGGCAGTAAAGAGCTCTTTCGCAACGTCTCCTTCCATATCCATCCCGGCGACCGCATTGGCGTCGTCGGGCCCAACGGGGCCGGGAAAACCACGCTCTTCCGCATCGTTTTGGGCGAGACAGAGCCTGATGACGGCGTGGTGACCCGTGCCAAAAACCTGTCCTTGGGATATCTTCCTCAACAGTGGCGGCCTCAGGAAAACCTCACGGTCTTGGCCCACACGCAAGGGGTGTGCACCGAACTGGGGCATCTACGCCGTGAACTGGAAGAGGTAGAGGCCCAGCTCAGGGAGGTGCGGACAGCGGAGCTGGCCCAGTCACTTTCCCGGCGTCATGCCGCTCTTCTGGATCGACTGGAACAATTGGGTCCATACGATTTGGAAGCCCGAGCTCAAAAGATTCTCAGGGGGCTCGGTTTCCGTCAGGAGGATTTCGACAAGCCCATTACCGCCTTAAGCGGTGGCTGGGCCATGCGTGTGGAGTTGGCCCGACTGCTTCTTGCCAAGCCCGATGTCCTCCTTTTGGACGAACCCACCAACCACCTCGATCTTGAATCCATCCTGTGGCTTGAGACGTACTTGCAGGAATCGACGTCGGCCGTTTTGGTCGTTTCTCACGATCGGTCCTTTCTCAATCGAGTGGTCCGAAGAATCATTGAGTTGGAAAACGGCCGGGTGGAGTCTTATCAAGGAAACTTCGACCGGTACGTGGAAGAGAAGGCCGTTCGTCGCCGGGTTTTGGAAGCGGCCAAAGAAAACCAAGAGGCCCGCATCCGCCATATCGAAAACTTCATCGCCCGAAACCGTGTCCGTAAGGACCGAGCCCGCCAAGTGCAGAGCCGTCTCAAGCTGCTGGAAAAAATGGAATGTGTGGAGGGGCCTGCCGATCCGGAGACGGTCCGTTTTCAGTTTCCGGAACCGCAGCGCTGTGGCCGGCGGGTGTTGGAACTTGTCGGCGTCCACAAGACTTACGGGGACCACGTGGTCTATGACGGTGTGGACCTGGTGGTGGAACGCGGTGATCGAATCGCTTTTCTCGGTCCCAACGGCGCGGGAAAGAGCACGTTGTTAAAAATCCTTGCGGGCAAAGAGTCGGTGTCGGCCGGGGAAGTCCGGATCGGCCACAACGTGAAGATCGGCTATTACGCGCAACACCTGTGGGAAGAACTGAACCTGAATCACACGGTGTTGGCCGAAATCCTGTCGGTTTCCGGCGCCATGCCCCACACGCAGGTAAGAACTTTGCTCGGATCCTTTCTCTTTAAGGGAGACGATGTAGAGAAAAAAGTCGGGGTCCTGAGCGGTGGAGAAAAAGCCCGCTTGAGTTTATGTAAACTGTTGGTGCAAGCTCCCAATGTGTTGCTCTTGGACGAACCGACAAACCATTTGGACATCCCGGGCCGGGAGATGCTGGAAGAGGCCCTGCAAGCGTACACAGGGAGTGTGTGTTTTGTCAGCCATGACCGGCACTTCATCAACGCCCTGGCCAACAAGATTGCGGTGGTCGGCCGGGGACGGCTGGACCTGCTGCCCGGTAATGCCGAAGATTACGAGCGGCTGTGGAAGGAAGCCCTCCACAGCGATGACGCAAGCTCTGGAGCACCCTCAGACCATGAGCCTTCCGAAGAATTGCCGGGGGCGTCAAGGCCGAAGGGGGAGCTGAAAGAGCGGAAGCGATGGGAAGCCGAGCGTCGCAATGCTCTGTATCGCTTAAAGAAACCGCTCCAAGATCGGCTGGCAACCCTGGAGAAAGAACTGGATCGTCTCCATGAGGAGCGGGAAAGGTTAAGCGTGCTGTTGGCCGATCCGGCCACATATCAGAGGCGGCAGGATGTGGCGGCGCTCCAAAGGTGTTACCGGGAGTGCGATGAGAAGATCTTCCAGCTCACGGTTCGGTGGGAAGAAACCGCTATGGAACTGGAGGCCGTCGAACAACAGTTTGAAAAAGAAAATGCAGACCTTCGGGAAAAATACCAGCAGGGCAACGTGAATCCCCAACAACGGAAATCCCCGTAAAGGAGGCGCGACATGAGAACCGTCCACTTTTTCTTGGCGGTGATTTTCTTGACGACGGCCGTGATGGGGTGTGTGCCAGGTCCGACGACCCAGCAACACTTGGAATCGGCCACATGGCTGGGTGTGGTCGGTGCCGGTGTGGGGGCTCTCATTGATCACAAGAATCCATGGCGTGGAGCGGTCATCGGTGGGGCCATAGGATCCCTGGCCGGCTATGGGATTGCTGAAGTGTCCCAGAGGGCGGCGGAGGAAGCTGGGAGGCGACGTCAGACGGTCACCTACCACAATCCCAATACCAATGAATGGGTTGAAGCCGAGCCCATAAGCTATCAGGGGCAAACAGCCACCGTGCGCACGCGGACCTATCAGGGCCGACAGATGACCAACGAGCGCTATCTGACCGTGCCGGCATATTGATCAGGAGAAATGGGCCGAAACGGCAAAGACGGGCCGCGGCCGGGGCATTGTTCTCTTCCTGCCGGTGTCGAGCTTTGCGGCCAAAGCCCGCATTCCCCCTGAGCCGTGGGGGCGGGATTGTGGTGGTTTGGCCGAAGCGGCATCGGTCCACGCTTTCGCCGGGCCCCGAAGTGTGCTGGATTCCGGAGCGGCACGTCGAGATTTTGGACGACGGCGGGCGGCATCCCGATGCCCCTGCACCGGCCGAGCCGGCGTTTCATGCCCTCAGCTGCAAAAACAGGCGGGCACAACCGGAGAAAGGATCCCCGCGACCCACCGGGGAGTTCCCCTCAGTTTTCCGAGCCGGGAGCGGAAGCCCCCGCCGCCAGGGCTTTGATGCGCTTGAGATGCATTTCCAAAGCGGCGTTTCCCGGGTAGATCTTAAGCGCCTGTTGCAAGGTGGAAACCGCGGTGGAAAAGTCCCGCCGCACTTCATAAAGACGGGCCAAGACCAGCCATGCTCCCGGATCCAGCCCTTTCTTCCGGAGCCGTCGTCGCACCAAAAAGATGGCCAGACGACTCCCGTATTCGTAATAGAGTCTCTTGGGATAATCAAACAGGCTCATGGGGATGACACGCTCCGTGCTCGGTGGTTTTCGGGTGATGCGGCCGCTTCTTTCGCGACATGGCGGAGAGCATATCCGCGATTTTTCGCCTCCACCCACAAACTCCGGCTCCTTTCCCGTTTTTCCGGATCGTCCATGGGGACAAAGTGCACCACGATCTCAAAAGAGGCTGCGCGGTCGAGGTCTGGAGGGTCATCGCACACCAGCACATTGGCTGGGCCGCGGGCCGACACATCCCATCCGATCAAGACCGGTTCCGGGGCTTTGATCGCCTCCTGCGCATTGCTCACAATTCGATGAGGGACAAAACTCGTTTTGGAGAAACTCCACAGCAATCCGTCCAATTGCTCCGCGGACATCGTAGATCCCACGAGAACGAACACACGGTGTCCTTCCTCCACGAGCCGTTCCACCCATCGGCACAAATCCCGGCGCTGTTCTTGGGCCGAAGTCGACACAAAAACCAGTTGGATTGACATTGTCCCGCCGTTTCAACACGTCAAGTGAAAGGCCCCCGCCACCCGGGCGCCCGCCTTGGCCAGATCATTAAAGGTTCGCACGGCGTCCTCGGTTGGTTCCTCGATCAATTGGATGCCTTTTTCAAGGCACACCCGACGGAGCTCATTGGACGGTTTCATCAACCCCGGTTTTCCTCGCCCGATGACCAACACCGAGGGTTGAGCCTCCAGGATGTCCACAATATCTTCCACATAGACCTTATGGCCTTCTTTGCGCCACCATTGGGGGTGCACCTTCCCCTTGATGATCTTAAGATCCGCCTGGTAGGTCGTCCCTGCGATTTCCATGGATCCGAAACGGTAGTCATCGATCATCGGCGTCCTCCAGAAGGGGGCATCGGTGTTGAGCCAAGTTGCCCTCCGGCGTTCGTCCCTTTCAGGGCGGGCAGCTCCGACCTCTTTATTGATGACAGGCTTTGCGCACGAGATCAAGGCAATCGCCGCCGAAGTGCGCCGTCATGGCATCCACGAAGCCTTGGGATGGAGTGACATGCAGCTTAGGGTTCAAAGCAATGACGGCCGTCGCCCGCCCGTCCACATCCAGGTGCAGTATCGTCTTACATTCTCCCGCGTGGGTGACCAAAAGGTGGCGCAGCGTTTCCAAAGCATTTCGATCCAGGACATGGGCGGGTAGTTTGATGTGGACGCTTTCCACGGATTGGCTCTGGGCGTCTTCCAACGTCAGGATTTGCTCGGCAAGCACCTTGGATCCCTTTTCATCGTGCTGGATCGTGCCGAAGACCACCAAGGGCTCGTCGCTTTGCAGGATAGGGCGGGCCTTCACGTAAGCGTCGGGAAAACAGACCACTTCCAGCGAGCCTTCTTTGTCCTCCAGGTTCAAGAAGGCCATTCGATCGCCCTTCTTCGTCACCAGTTCTTTGGTGATCGTGAGCAATCCACACAAGATGACCTTGGCTCCGTCCTGTCGTTCGCGCACCTTTTGGGTGTCGGCCGTGCACAGCGAGCGGATTTCATCGGCATAGTGATCCAGAGGATGCCCGGAAATATAAAACCCAAGGGTTTCCTTTTCATAGTTCAGAATCGTGCGACTGTCCCAGGGCGGCACTTCGGGCAGGCTTTCCTCTTTCCCGGCCTCTTGCGGTGTGGTGCGCAGCAGGTCGAACAGACTCAGCTGGCCGGCGCTTCGATCCCTTTGTCTGGCCTGCGCCTTCTCCAAAGCCTGGTCCATGGCCGCTAGGACCCTGGCCCGGTCCGGATGGATGGAATCAAACGCCCCGCACTTGATCAAATGCTCTAGCACGCGGCGATTGACTTTGGACGGGTCCACGCGTTCGCAGAAATCGTAAATGGATGTGAAAGGTCCGTCTTTGGCCCGAGCCGCAAGAATAGTTTCTATGGCCCCTTCGCCGACGTTTTTCACGGCGCCCAGCCCGAAGCGGATTTTTCCTTCCACGACAGTGAAATCCAGTTCACTCACGTTCACATCGGGGGGCAAAACCGAGATGCCTTTGTCCCGGCATTCGTTGATGAGTTTGACCACTTGGTCCGTGTTGCTGAGAAAGCTGTTGAGTAAAGCCGCCATGAATTCCACCGGGTAGTGGGCTTTCAGGTAGGCGGTTTGATAGGCGATGAGGGCGTAGGCCGCGCTGTGGGACTTGTTGAAGCCGTAGCCGGCGAATTTGTCCATAAGGTCGAAAATATGGTTCGCTTTGGTGAGATCGATGCCGTTTTCCCTGGCTCCCGCCAGGAACCGCTCCCGCTGGGCAGCCATGACCTCCGGGATTTTCTTTCCCATGGCCCGGCGCAAGATATCCGCTTCGCCCAAAGTGTAATTGGCCAGCACTCGGGCAATCTCCATGACCTGTTCCTGGTACAAAATGACCCCGTAGGTGGGTTCCAAGATCGGCCGCAACTGCTCGACATCGTACGTGATGGGGATGCGTCCGTGTTTGCCGTCGATGTAATGGTCCACCATGCCGCTCTTGATGGGCCCCGGTCGGTACAGGGCGACCAGGGCCACAATGTCGTCGAAGCGTTCCGGTTGAAGGCGCACCAAGATGTCCCGCATCCCGGAACTCTCCAGCTGAAAAACCCCCGTGGTGTCGGCCCGGCCGAGAAGTCTGTAGGTGTCTGGATCATCCAAAGGAATGCGTTTCATGTCCAGACGGACACCGTGATTTTTTTCTATGAGCTGGACGGCGTTGTGAATGACCGTGAGGTTTCTCAAGCCCAAGAAGTCGAACTTGATTAGGCCTGCCTTCTCGACATATTTCATGGAAAACTGCGTGACCACCTTCCCGTCCTGGTCACGGAACAGCGGCATGTACTCCACAAGGGGCTTATCCCCGATGACCACGCCGGCGGCGTGTGTGGACGCATGCCGGGTGAGTCCTTCGAGGGCCTGGGCGATTTCAAATAATTCTCGGATCTGCGGGTCTTCCCGCTGCAATTCCACGAGCCGAGGCTCTTGTTCGAAGGCTTTCTTGAGAGTCATGTCCGGGGCGCCGGGGATCAGCTTCGCGATTTTGTCCACTTCGTGATAAGGCATGGCCAAAGCACGGCCCACGTCCCTCACCACCGCCTTGGCCTGCATGGTCCCGAAAGTGGCGATTTGAGCCACCTGGTCCTTCCCGTATTTTTCGGAAACGTAGCGGAAGACCTCATCCCGCCCTAAGACACAAAAATCGACGTCGATGTCGGGCATGCTAACGCGCTCCTTATTGAGGAAACGCTCGAAAATGAGGCCATGCTCGATGGGATCCAAGTCCGTGATGCCCATGACATAGGCAACGAGACTTCCCGCGGCTGAGCCTCGGCCCGGCCCAACGGGGATGCCCCGATTCTTTGCATAGGCGATGAAATCCGCCACGATCAAAAAATACGCCGCAAATCCCATCTCGACGATGACATCCAACTCATAGTGGAGACGTCGCCGGTACTCCTCCATATCGCGGTCCGTGAGGTGGGGACGGTTATGACGGATCTCCGGGAGCCTTCTGTCGAACCCTTCGAGGGCGGTTTTTCGAAACTGAGTTTCGATGGATTCCCCGTCCGGCAGGGGAAAAATGGGAAAATGGTATTCCCCTAAGGGGATTTTGAGATCGCACATTTCGGCGATGTGGACCGTGTTTTCCAAGGCCTCGGGAATATGGGCGAATTCACGGGACATCTCGTCGGGGGATTTGAAGTAGAGTTGATCGGTTCGAAACTTCATGCGCTTTTCGTCCAGAACGGTTTTCCCCGTCTGGATGCACAGCAAGATGTCGTGGGCCCGAGCGTCACTGCGCTTCAGATAATGGCAGTCGTTGGTGGCCACCACAGGAATGCCCAATTCTTTCCCTAAGGCGATGAGTTTTTCGTTGAGGAGGGCCTGTTCGGGAATGCCGTTTGCCTGGATTTCCAGAAAAAACCGCCCATCCCCAAAAATTTCCCGGTATTCCTGAGCCGCTCGAGCGGCGGAGTCAGGCCTGCCGTGGAGCAGTTCCGAAGCCACCTCCCCTTTCATACAGCTGGACAAAGCAATAAGGCCTTCGTGGTAGGTCCGCAGCAATTCCTTGTCGGCCCGAGGCTTGTAATAAAAGCCCTCCAGATAGCCCAACGTCACAATTTTCAGAAGATTTTTGTAACCATGAAGATCTTGGGCCAAGAGCACAAGGTGTTGGTTTTTGTCGTCGTCGGCGCCGTTTGCGACCGGTCCGGCGTTCCCCGGAGCGCCTCGCGTATGTCGCCCCTTGGGTGCCAGATAGATTTCGCACCCGATTATGGGTTTAATGCCCGCCTTCTTGGCCGCTTCGTAAAATTCCAGCGCTCCGAACATGTTGCCGTGGTCTGTGATGGCCACCGCGGGCATCTCGAATTCCTTGGCTGTCTGGACGAGATCCCCCACTCGAATGGCACCATCCAAAAGGCTGTACTGAGTGTGCACATGAAGATGAACAAACGGCGGCATGGACTCTCCTCGTGACCTTCCTGCGACGAGTCTGTCGTCATAATTTTTTCAAACGCTTTTCTTTCGGTGTGACCCTTTACGCCAAGCGGGTGGTGATGACGGGTGCCTGATCGGTCGGGAAGACTCCCCGAGCTTAAGCCATTGCCGTTCCGTGCGCATTCCCGAGCGGGTAGCCCCCTGGGGTTTCTCTTGCGGGCTAAAAGTAAAAGGTCACGCCGAACTATCCGAAAGCTTCTGGAATACCCGTTTTTCCGGAATGGGTTTTCTCTCGTAGTTGAAAAGGGAATACGGGGCATCGGCGCGTCGGTGCTGAAATCCGCTCAGCAACCGTTCCCAATCCCCGGGACCCGGCGTTGCCGGACCATCCCCGAAGTCCATGAGGAAGATCCGATATCCCATCGCCTCCAGCTCAGGGATCTTTTCAAACCAGTTGCATGGCCGATCTGCATAAAGGGCCGACAAGGGGCCGTCCTTGCGGTACACATAAGTCTCCCCGCGCACTGTTCTCATAGGCCGGTTGTCCAACAGTGGGGGGTGGATCCTCGAAAGGAAAAGAGGCGGTTGACAGTAAACCGAAACCACGGGAACTAAAGGCACGGGGGTGGAGATGATCTCACGAAGTTCTTCGCGAGTGATTTCCCAAGACAAGACAACGCTGCGACATCCCATCTGAGCCAGGGCGGCCATGGCGGCTTTGTTGCGAACATTCATGCGGGCGCCTCCCGCAAGAAAAAGCCTTCCATCTTCGGGCATCCAGTCCCAATGCCCCCAGTTGTTGATTTCCCAGCTTCGAAAGCCCTTGGAGATATACCAGGCTATGGCTTTGCGATAGTACTCCGTCTCTTTTTCAAAAATGATCGGTGGCAGCGCCCACCCGAACCGTTCTTTCTGTGCTTCATGAAGGCGCCTTTTGGCCATCCTTTCCAAGTTTTCTCGGCTGGCAACCAGCCAAACCCTCTGGGCCGGTGAGGCCATGGCCCGTCCGAGATCCGACAAGGCGCGGATCTTGATCCACAGGGATGGATGAGAACGGCGCGGATTGACCGTCCCCTCGAAAAAATCCTCAATGGACGTATCCGGACGATCCAATCGGGATCGGTAAACAAGGGGCTTGAGGTTTTCGCCGGTGATTTTCTGCCAGAGCTGCGCGGCTGGTTGGGGCTGTCGCCCAATGCGGAAGAGCTTTACACCGGGAGGGATTTCCGGGAGGGAGCGGGTCTTGAGGAGAACCCGACCCCGGTCCGAAGATTCTTCGACACATTGAGAATTTCCCGTGCAAATATGGTCAATGACGAACGCCGGGGCTTCTTTGCCGTCTAAGGATTCGGGACGGAGACGATCACCCATACGGACACTATGGCGTATGTCTACCCAAAGACCCTCGGGAAGAACAGATTTCACTGTGGCGACCCACAGGCCGCTGGACCCTGAACGGTGGGGGCTGAGGATGGCCCCAGAGGGATCCGTGCCGAGAAAACCCTCGGTCAGCCTCCGTGCCGGCGCCCGGGCAAGCCACTCCCGTGCTTCTTCCACAGCCGCCGGCCAAACATGCTCCGGGGCATCCATGACATGCCGATAGGCCCTGACTACCGTTGCGATATATTCCGCATCCTTCATGCGCCCTTCGATTTTGAAGGCGGAAAGACCCAGCTTTTTGAGCTGCGGGATGCGAGCCAGGGCGCAGTAGTCGTTGCAAGAAAAGAAATAACCGGAGTGACGTCCTTGGACAAACCGAAGCCGACACGGCTGCACGCATCGTCCCTGCAACCCGCTATGACCGCCGCGGAAGCTGCTGGCAAGACACAGGCCGGAAAAAGAATAGCAAAGCGCCCCATGGACGAAAATTTCCAATTCTGCTTTTGTGCGGCAACGAATGGCTTGGATTTCTTCTATGTTCAGTTCTCGGGCAAGGACGACCCGGCGGGCACCAAGTCGTTCCAAAGCGCGTACCCCTGCGCTATTGTGGACCGCCATGAGAGTGCTCGCGTGCAACCTGACAGATGGAAAATATCGCCTGCACAAATAAAAGATTCCGGGGTCTTGAACGATCACCGCATCGACACCGAGATCCGACAGCCCTTGGAGGGTATCCAGGACGCCGGGGATTTCGGAAGCTGTGACCACACTGTTCAAGGCCGCATAGAGTGCCACGTGCCGGCTGCGCATGAAGGGAAGAATGCGGGAGAGCTCATCCAGAGTGAAGTTGGTGGCATGAGCGCGGGCACTCAGCGTTTTCAAACCGACGTAAACGGCATCCGCACCGTTTTCCACAGCAGCCCAAAGCGCCTCCAGGTGCCCTGCCGGGGCCAAGAGCTCGGGGGGCGCCACAGGGCATTTTCCCCCGTCACGCTGGACGTTCTCTTCACCAACCGGGTGAATGGGAGTTTCCCCCTCGACGCCCTGTCGTCCACGATTTTGCTTTTTTGTGTCCTTCTTGTGACGCACGTGACGGCCTTCCATCCTTCAATCCCCAAGAGGAAAATCCATTTGGATATGCAAGATTCCACAGGCCGAGAGGGGCCCGTCCAGGTATCCCAAAGACGCCGGTGTGCTGGAAAAGGACGCCCCTGGTGGAACCCTTCGGGTGACGCCCGAAGGGAATCCTTCCGGACGAAGCGCCTCACACACGATGTGGGGACTGACCTTCCACGACGTCCCCCTCAGGGGCTCATGCCCCCGGGTCAGGATCGCGCCAGGTCGTGAGCCGCTCAACCAGGACCATGAGAGCGGAGATTGAGGCTTCCATGAACCGTCGGCCTTTTTCCGCAGAGGCCACCTTCGGATTTCCCCAAACGCCTGTCGGCCAATAGGCCCTTTTCTGGCGCACAAGGATGTGTTCAGGAAACGTGGGATAGGCTTCTTCCGCCGTTCCGTGGACCCAGTCGGGGTGAAGGTGGAGCATGAGCGATGTTTCCACTTCGCCGGCGTGCGAATCCCTCGGTGTTTCCTGAATGGAAGCCCACGCCTGACGCCCGATGTCCAGCACCGAGCAGACGGCCATCCTCAATTCGGGAAGCTTTTCCATCATGCACTCTCCGGCGTCCACAAGCGTCGCCATGTGCGTGCCTCCCGCATGACCGCTTAAAACAACCACGGCGCGCATCCCCTGTCTGTAAAAACTCTCCACCACGTCCCGGATCAGGGCGTGGAGCGTAACGGACCGGAGCCCCACAGTTCCGGGATGCTCGCTAGAACTCCGACAAAGGCCGTACCACAGCGGCGGAGCCGCCCATACAGGCATGCGCCGGGCCACGGCATTGGCCAGAGCCACGGCGTGGAGCGTGTCTGTGCCCAACGGAAGATGGGGTCCGTGCTCTTCCACAGATCCACATGGAATAATCACCGAGCGAATCTTTTCGCGCTCTTTCTCAAAAAACGCCATGGTGCATTCTTCCAGAACGGGCACGGTCACCTCCCCTGTTGGAGTCCCTCTGGCCACCCCCAGCAATGCACCCCTTCCTTATCCCGATCTCCTTCCCGGAGGCAAGAATCTTCACCCAACTCTCCCCATACGGCCCGTTTCTCCCAAGACCCTTTGAAAGGGTCATAGCCCGGCCCGGCCGTCCGCCCGTGGACGCTTATGTTCATCCGACAAGCGGTCGAACGCACTTTTTCAACACCATGGGACTTTTTCTTCGGCTTGACTTGACAAGAAATTGTGCGAAGGTGATAGGAAATTGGGAGGTCCCATGAAGAGCAGAGTTTTTCTCACGGCTGCAGTCACAAACATCTCTGGGGGATCGGCTCTAGGCTCTGTCGGCACCAATGTGCCGGTTTTGCAAGCGACCCTTACCCTAACGTCCATGCGCCATATTTCTGGCATCGAGAAGATGTGGACCCATTGGTGCGTTGCCTCAGAATCGTCATGGTTCGGGATGATGCGCCTGAGGCGGGGATTCGTGCAAGGTTTCGTGGACAATGGGACGTTGCCGCACAGACACCCCAGAAGTCGGGCGGAACCTTTTGGGGTCAGCCATCCACATCCCCGTCGCTGAGGCTTTCTAAGAATGGGTTCGCGATTGTTTGGACAGCCTGGAAGGGATAGCCGTCATTCAGTGGTCGGCCCCAAAAGAACGGAAGCGATAAAGCCGGGAAAAGGGTGGGTGCGCTTGGAGGAATGGGGATGGAGTGGTCTCTGCACCTGAGTCTTCCTGCGGCGGCGGTGCTGGTGGCCGGTGTGAATCTTCCGTTCGGCTATTGGCGGTCTCGCGTCCCCCGGTTTTCCCGGGCATGGTTCTTGGCCATTCACCTCCCTGTGCCACTGGTCGTGGCTTTACGCGTGCTGTCGGGGCTGGGATGGCGTTTCAACACCTTTACCGTACTCGTGGGAGCCTTCTGTGCCGGGCAGTGGCTGGGGAGCGCCGCTTATCATGCGGTGTTGTGGATCCGACGGCGCCGGCTCGCGGTGTCCTCAAGAAAAACCCTGATTTAAGGAGGAAGAACATGGGAGCTCGAAAGATTTTGATGCTTGTGGGGGATTTTGTGGAAGACTATGAAGTCATGGTTCCTTTTCAAATGCTGCTCATGGTGGGTCACACGGTTCACGCCGTCTGTCCCGGCAAAAAAGCAGGAGAGAAGGTGAAAACCGCGGTTCATGATTTCGAGGGCGATCAAACCTACAGCGAAAAACCGGGGCACAATTTTACCCTCAATGCCACCTTCGACGAGATCAAGCCCGAAGACTACGACGCTTTGGTCATCCCCGGAGGAAGGGCTCCCGAGTATATCCGGCTGAACCCGAGGGTCTTGGATATCGTTCGTCATTTCGCCGAGGCCCAAAAACCTGTGGCTTCCATCTGCCATGGTCAACAGGTGCTGGTGGCGGCGGGGGTGGTCCGAGGGCGCACCTGTACCGCGTATCCAGCCGTCAAACCGGATCTCCTGGCAGCCGGCGCATCTTGGGCCGACGTGAACGAAACCTTCACCAACGCCGTCGTGGACGGCACCTTGGTCACCGCGCCGGCGTGGCCGGCTCACCCGGAATGGATGCGCAAGTTTCTGGAACTGCTCGGAAGTCGCATCGAACCATGAGCGACCAGAGGACACGATCATGTGGGAATTCATCGCTATCGGGGCAGGCTCTTTCACCGTGGCGCTTTCCGGGGCGCTCATGCCCGGACCCCTCTTCACCATCACCATTACCGAATCGGTCCGGCGAGGTTTTCGAGCCGGACCGTTACTGATGACCGGGCACGCGATGCTCGAGCTTGCCGTGGTTGTGGCCGTTGTGCTTGGTCTCGGACCTTTCCTCAAGAAACCGACCGTGATGGCCGCCATCGCCCTGTTTGGGGGCGGGTTTCTGCTCTTCATGGGCACCGATATGGTGCGCAGTGCCACCCGACTGACTTTGAACTTGAATGCGGTTGAGCACGCCGCCTCATACGGTCGGAATCCTGTCCTTCTCGGCATTTTGGCAAGCCTGTCCAATCCTTACTGGACCCTGTGGTGGGCCACGATCGGCCTGGGGTATCTCGTGGCGGCCATGAAAGTGGGCCTCTGGGGTGTCGGATGTTTTTTCATCGGCCATATCACCGCAGATTTCGCGTGGTACAGTTTGGTATCCCTGGGGGTGACCAAAGGAACACGCTTCATGGGGGATCGGAGTTATCAATGGGTCCTGCGCGTGTGCGGCATGTTTCTCGTCGGGTTTGGGGCGTGGTTTTTGTGGTCTGCCAAGGGATTCCTCTTCCAAGCCCTGACTTAGAAAGGTATCCGAGACGTCGTATGACGGGCGGAAAGCCGTAGTGAATGGGAGCCGCCGGCTGCTGTGGCGGTGTCCGACGGAGAGCGGATAACACACGGCGAAGCGGTGAGAACCAAAGAGACCACCTCGCCGTCGTCCGCATGCGGTGGAAGGAGAAAAGACTGATGAATGAAGCCGTGCAGCGCCTGATACAGGCTACGCGCCAGCTCATGGATTACATGGAAAAGGAATTTGTTTTTGATAAATTGGGCGATGCCGGTTGTGGCGGGGTTGATCCGCACCGCTCCGAACAATTCGACGCCTTGGTGCGCGCCGTCCAGGAAGCCCTACAAGCCGTCGACGGACACTGAACCCCGGCGAAAGGGACTCGGGCGCTGACTTTCCTCGGCGTCTGAAACCGAGGAGGTCACTCCCGTCTTTTCAGGGAGCGGGGCTTGGATGGTCGCAATAAGCCTGAGGGACTCCGGATTTTTGGGCACGCAGGTAAAAGTGGCGGCCGCTCAGGCACAGGGCTGCTGCCGCTCCGACAAAATGGATCATTTCAGGCAGCGATATCCGGTCATTGAAGGCGCCGAGGTGCGGTCCCGTCAGCAGCACGATGTCTTCTTTGCCGCGGACGAAACGGCGGGCGTCCTGGGGGGAATACCCGCGTTCTTCCAAGAATGCCCAAAATTCTTCATCCGTCATGAGTTCTTGGTCGGCGACGCGGAGAATTTCTTCCATGTGCCGGTCTACACCCATTTCCTCGATCATCCTTTGGCTCAATCGGTCGAGATCCGCCGGGGTGTCTGGCGGAGCGTCCCCGCCGCTGAAGGCCTTGTAGTAGGCTCGAAAAACCGATTCGATGACCTTTCCAAGAAAGGCCCCGTCAAACCATTCGCGAACATCCACTATGGTCCCGTCGGGTTGACGTCCCCGAAGCCGGCGGTCCCGATTCCTGAAATAGCTTCCCGCGACGAGGCAAAAGCTCAGAAAGTGCATTCCGATGGCCTCGTGCAGAGAAAAGCCCCCGGTCCCTACGGGTTCCAAATGTTCCAAATCCCGCACCCCGGATTCGCCGAAATTTGGATAATCGCAAGATTCCAGCCATCGATCCAGTCGGCCCCCTTGAGGCCATCGGTATAGGCCGCGGTCTTCGCGGCGATGCCTTTGGACTCGATTATGAAATAGGGGTATAGGGGCTGTATGGACGATCCCCGAGGATGCCAAAAGCCCGAGAACTCGAGCGCTCCGCACCATGGTGGAAAGAAATGCGGCCTTGGACGGCATGGAGCCGTTTCTCGGCTGGTTGGGATAGGCAAAATAACCTGGCGGGGCCGTAAAGGTGATCGCCCAAACGGGACCGCGGTGCGGTTCCGAGCATGCTCGGGGGAGACCCAGTCCTTCGAGGGATTCCAGTTGGAAGAGCCAGGGGCCTTCGGCGCTCAAAGGTTGGGGAAGCTCCACCGTTTCTCCATCCACAAGGTGGGGGTTTTCTTGAAGAAGGCGCATCCAGTGGATCTCGCGGGATAACGCCCGGGCGGCCTCCGGTTCCCCCGCCGTTTTCACGATGAAGAGGCGTCCTGAGGCCGGGTTGTAGGCCCAAAGGCTTCGGCCGCAACGATGCCAAGGCTTTTGAGCGCCCGACACCCACGTCCGGAAACAGGGATGATTCAGGGACATGGTCGGAACATCTTCCGGATTGGTGTCTGGCGGCAGGAAAGCGGGAGCCACGGACACCGAAAGCGCTCCCAAAGCCTCGCACGATGCCCGTTGGCAGGCGCCTTGAGTCTCTATGCACAACCGTTCCAAAACCCTCCGGGCGTGCACGGCGACATCCAGGCGTGGAGACCCTTCCACGAGGTCCCGGAGCACCAGAGCGGTCTCGCGGCTGAAAAAGTAAGCTTGCCTTTGAGCCTGATACGGTTCATGGGTTAAAAGTTTCCGAAGAAGACGCACCGTGCCGTGATCCACAATCTCCGGGCTGCAATGGACCACGTGGCGCAAGTCCTGGACTTTCAAAAAGGCGGCGCTGAAATCCGTTGGTGGGCCGCTCAGTTCCCGCTTGAGGTGTTCCAGTTCTCGGTGTCTCGGGATCATGACCTGGTGAAATGGGGGATTTCGATCCAGTCCTTGCCTTCCAGACCCTGGCAGAAAGCCAGCACGGCCTTCCCCAACTCGTGAGGCATGTACCCTCCCTCTAGGGTCGCAAACACCTTGCCGGAAGCTTTTCGGCGCGCTGCTTCCCCGACCTCGCGGCCGATCCGATGATAGTCCCTGTTGGTGAGCAGTCCGCCCCAATCTTTGATGTGCATGTCAAACCCTGCGGAGACACTCAGTATGTCCACCGAGGGCAACTCCCGCAAGAAAGTTGTGATCCGCTCAACGAAGCCGTCTTTTTCCGCGGAAGACACATCCAGAAAGAGGAAGCGAGGGTCTCCTGCCAGAATTTCCGCTGTGCCGTCGCCACGGTGCATGTCAAAGTCGATGACGGCCGCGCTTTGGATCAGTCCCTGATCCATGAGGGCCAGAAGAGCGACGGCCATGTTGTTAAAGAAACAGAAGCCTCCATAACGGTTTCGGCCTGCATGATGTCCCGGTGGACGGACGGCGGCGAAGACGGGACATTGTGCGGCGGCGGCAAGCCGGGCCGCCCAAATGGCGCCCCCGGCGGCCCATGTGGCTGCGTCCCAGACAGCTTTGCCTTCCAGCTGCACCTGGATCAAATGATCCGCACAATGAGCCCTCAGAAGATCGTCCTTGGTGGCCGCCTGCGGCTGCACCACCTCATAATGTCCCTGGAGTTTTCCCATGATGGATCGGACCCGAGCGGGCGTTTCGACGGCGCCCGTGGGATACCGTGCGAGATAAGCCTCGTGAAAGACCACTTTCAGCATCTCAAGGAATCCGTCGTGCTTGCTTGCGAACCCTGCGTTTCAGCAGAAGCTTGGATCCGCGATTCAACCATCTCTTTGAGCTTTTCGGCAATCGTATGGTAGACCCTCAGGGTATCCGGTGACCCGTAGCCTTTGTCCGCATGGATGAACACCGGTTGTCCTGTGCCGTACTTGAGTTTCGAGGACACGACCACGTACGGGATGTGGCGCTCCTTGTCACATTCATGGACAAGCTGGATGAAATGGCCTCGGATCAGGATCAGATCCGGCGTTTGAAACTGCGGGTGCATATGGTAGGCAAAAGCCTCTTCTCTGGGAAACTGGCGGATTTCCACGTCAAGACCATGTCGGGCGCAGATTTTTTCTAGCAATTTTCCATCGAGGCCGCAATGAAGCATGTAGAGCAGGAGGCGTTTTTGAGGTTTTTCCCTTGCGTGTTGTCCCGTCGTCATGGCCGGCCCTCCTGCGGTGACATCTGCATTGTCTCTTTGACTATAAACAAAGTGCCGTCTTGAATCACCTGGATTTGCGTCACCACGGGCTTAGATCGGGGGGATCGCCGCCGACGTTTTCCCCATAAAGTCCCCGAGGTGGCCGAGGGTCGGTGAAGTTTTTCTCTTGACAGGAGCAGCCGGGTAAGTTTAATCAGCACATGAATGATGATTCATTCATGAACCGACCTCGTGGAGCCACCATGGCGGAAGAACGCACCAACCACAAAAATTCAGACAAAAGACGTCGGATTCTGGATGCCGCAGTTAAGGTCTTTGCGGAAAAAGGCTTCTTCCAGGCCAGGGTTTCCGACATCGCCCGCAAAGCAGGCGTCGCCGACGGGACCATTTATCTCTATTTCAAGAACAAGGACGATCTCCTCATCAGCATCTTCGAAGAGAAGATGAAAGAGATCAACGTGAAATTCCGTGAGGCTTTGGCTTCCGAAACCGACCCCCTCGAGCGGTTTCGCAAGCTCATCGCCATGCATCTTGCCGGATTTCAGGCGTACCCGGAGCTGGCGGCGGTGCTCCAGGTCGAACTCCGTCAAAGCAGCCGGTTCATGCGGGAATACAAAAAAGTGGAACTCAAGAAGTATTTGGACCTCATGGGCGATGTGGTCCAAGAAGGCCAAGCCCGAGGCGTGTTCCGAAAGGACGTGCCCCTGGGATTGGTCAAGAGGTTCATTTTTGGGACCCTGGACGAGGTCGTCTCCACATGGGTCATGGCCGGGCGTTCCTATGATCTGGAATCCCTGACGGATCCTCTGACGGATCTTTTCGTTCACGGACTTGGCGAACCAGCCGGCGGTCCACGGGGGGCGGCATCCAGGGAGTCACCTTCCCCGGGCCCCTGACGGCATCCCGACCCCGGGGCTCAAAAGATCCACGATGGGATCCGCCGCGCCGAGGATTGTGTCAGGGCACAAGCTGCGGCCAAGAGTGCAAAGAGGATTTTCAGGGTCCAAACAGACAGCGCTATCTTGCCATAAACGATTGTTACACGGACGGTAGTTATCCCCGAAAAGGAGGACACGCTCATGAAGCTGCTTGTGGACGAGAGAGATCTCAAGTTTGTTCTTTACGAACAGTTGGGTATCGAGGATTTGTGTAAATATCCTCTCTTTTCCGAATTTTCCAAGGAGACTTTCGATATGGCCTTGGAACAGGCGGAAAAGCTTGCGGAACAGGAATTCTACCCCACCAATAAGATCGGGGACAAAGAAGGATGTCGTTTTGAAAACGGCGTCGTCAAGGTTCCCGATGCCTTTCACCAGCCCTACCGGCTGTACTGCGAAGGCGGGTGGTTGGCCATGGCCGACGATCCCGAGGTGGGTGGCCAGGGCTTTCCCTTTGCGGTGTCCAACGCGTGTGTGGAATTTTTTGCTGCCGCGAACTGGGCGTTGCTCATGTATCCGGGCCTGACCCACGGTGCTGCGCGATTGCTGCAAAAATACGGCACGCCGGAACTGCAGGAAAAGTACATGTACAAGATGTTTTCCGGCGAGTGGGGTGGCACCATGTGCCTGACGGAAGCCGGGGCAGGCAGTGACGTGGGCAACCTGCGCACGCGGGCGATCCCTCAAGGCGACGGCACCTACAAGATCGAGGGCCAGAAGATCTTCATTTCCTCAGGCATGCACGATCTCACGGAAAACATCGTCCACATGGTGCTTGCCCGTATCGAAGGTGCTCCCAAGGGCACCAAGGGGATTTCGATCTTCCTGGTCCCGCGGCTGCTGGTGGACGACAACGGCAATCTCGTGGACAACGATGTGAACTGCGGCGGCATCGAGCACAAAATGGGCATTCACGGATCCGCCACCTGCGTGCTGAATTTCGGCGAAAACGGCAAATGTGTGGGTTACCTCATGGGCGAGCCCAATAAGGGCATGCGCATCATGTTTGATATGATGAACGAAGCCCGGCTTTTTGTGGGCATGCAGGGCCTGGCGCACGCCAGCACGGCGTATCTCCACGCGCTGCAGTACGCCAAGGAACGGGTCCAGGGCACGCCCGTAGAAAAGATGAAGGATCCCGGCGCCGACCGTGTGGCCATCATCAACCATCCGGATGTGCGCCGCATGCTCATGTTTATGAAAGCCAGCACGGAAGGTTTGCGCGCCCTCATGCATCTTGCGGCCTACTGTCTCGATCGCGTGCGGGTGGCGGAAACCGATGAGGAACGGGACCTGTATCAGGGCTATGTGGATCTTCTCATTCCCATCTGCAAATCTGTGGGCAGTGATCTGGGGTTCCGCGTCTGCGAGACCGCTGTGCAGGTTTACGGCGGCTATGGCTACACGTCCGAATACCCGGTGGACCAGTTCTTGAGGGATTGCAAGATCGCCTCCATCTACGAAGGCACCAACGGCATTCAGGCCCTGGATTTGGTCGGTCGGAAGATCGCCATGAAGCGCGGGCTCCTGTTCAAGAACGCGGTCAAGTTCAGTGCCGAGTTGACGGCCAAGTTCCGCAAGAATTACCGCATGCGGGAAATGATCGAGATTTACGAGGAAGCCGCCGAAAACCTTATTCAGGTCACCAAGTTCTTTGGGCTCAAGGGCATGACTGATGAATTTCATGTGCCCATCCTCTATGCCAAGCCCTACCTGGATCTTTTCGGCGATGTCACCCTGGGCCTTTTGCTCCTGTGGCAGGCCTACATCGCGGATCGCAAGCTCCACGAAATCTACGCCGACCATGGGGCCAAGGACGATAAAGCGCGACAGGCACTGGTGGCGTCCAACCGGAGTGCCGCCTTTTACGCCGGCAAGATCGCTTCGGCCAAATTCTGGATGACCCAGGTGCTCACCCAGGCCTCCGGCAAGGCGAGGGCCATCATGTTGAGCGATAAGTCGCCTTTGGAAATCCCGGAAGATAGTTTTGCTCTTGTCTAAAACCAAGGAGGACATCTCATGAAGGCAAGGGACGTGGTTTTAGTGGATGGAATTCGAACGGCCTTTGGAAAGGCCGGCGAAAAGGGCATCTTTTGGATGACCCGTGCCGATGACATGGTGGTCAAGGTCATTCGCGAACTGTTGCGGCGAAATCCCCAGGTGAAGCCGGAAATGGTGGAAGAAAACGTGTGGGGGGCCACCACGCAAGAAGGGGATCAAGGCTTGACCATGGGACGCACCACGGCCATTCTCGCTGGACTTCCGGTGTCCACGGCGGGCTTTTCCGTGGATCGTATGTGCGCCGGCGGCATGACGGCCGTCACCTGTGCCGCTTCGGAAATCGCTCTCGGCTCCGTGGATATTGCCATCGCCGGCGGCGTGGAGCACATGGGCCATCATCCCATGGGCGCGACTGCGGATCCCAATCCGCGCTTCATTGCGGAAAAGATTGTTTCCGAAGACGCCTTGGTCATGGGCAAGACTGCCGAAAACCTCCATGACATGTTTCCCGAAATCACCAAGCAAATGGCCGATGAATACGCATTGCTGTGCCAGAGAAAAGCCTACAAAGCTTATCAGGACGGCATCATCCAGAAAATGATCGTACCCATGACGGTCTACACGAAAAACGGATGGGTTGTGGCGGACCGCGATGAACAGCCCCGTCCGGAGACGACCATGGAAGCTTTGGCCGGTTTGAAAACGCCGTTCCGGGTCCAGGGCAAGGTCACCCCCGGCAATGCGTCCGGCTTGAACGACGGCGCCTGCGGCGTGTTGCTCATGTCGGCGGAAAAGGCCAAGGAATTGGGCCTTAAACCGAAAATGCGGCTGGTCGGTTACGCCTATGCCGGGGTCAAGCCTGAAATTATGGGCTATGGTCCCGTGCCGTCCACCAAGAAGGTGTTGGAGCGCACCGGCCTTAAGTTCGACGACCTCGATGTCATCGAACTTAACGAAGCCTTCGCAGTCCAGGCCGTCGTCTTCATGAAGGAATTCGGCATGAAGTTCCCCGACGACAAGCGCCTCAACCCCTATGGGGGCGCCATCGCCTTCGGCCATCCTTTGGCTTCTTCCGGCCCGCGGCTCATGATTCACCTCATGCATTACTTCGAAGCCCATCCGGAAGCGCGCTACGGCCTGGCGGCCATGTGCGTGGGACTTGGCCAGGGTGGATCGGTCATTTGGGAAAACCTTCAAACCGCGAAGTCCGAATAAAGGGGGATTGTCATGGGCGAACCGGTGACCAAGTTTTTCGTAAACTTCTGGAATTCTCCCGTGGGCACACTGGCCATTGTGACCATGGACAACGGGCACGATTACAAAAAACCCAACGTGTTCAGCGAAGCCGCCCTCATGTCCCTGAACGAAGCCATCGATACCGTGCTGGCCCACAAGGACGTGAAGGGACTCATGCTCACAGGAAAACCCTACATTTTCGCCGCCGGTGCCGATCTGACGCAGGTGCCCTTTGTGACGACTTTCGAGCAGGGCTACCAGATCGGCAAAGCAGGCCATACCATCATGAAGCGCCTCATGGATCTGCCCTTCCCGACCGTGGCGGCTTATAACGGCGTCGCCTTGGGTGGCGGATTGGAAATCGGCCTCTACTGCAACTACCGGACGGTGGCCCGCAGTGTGCCGGCCATGGGCTTCCCTGAATGCTTCATTGGGCTCGTGCCCGGTTGGGGAGGCTGCACCCTGGCGACCAAACTCTTGGGTCCCGAAAAGGCTTTGGAGCTCGATTATCTTCAACGCGCTCAATCAAAACCGCATGATCGACGGTTCTCAGGCCTATGCCATGGGCCTTGCGGATCGTTTGTTTGACGGCGCGGAATTCTTCGACGATTCCCTGCGCTTTCTCATGGGAATCATCGCCGGAACGGAGAAAGTGGAACGACAGGCTCCGAAAACCACGAACCTCAAAGCCGCCATCGCCAAAGCCAAGGAATTCGTGGATAGCAAGGTGCATGGAGCGGCTCCGGCCCCCTATCGAGCCATCGAACTCATCGAAGGGGCGGTCAAATGGAGCGTGGACGAGGGATTTGAAGAAGAAAACAAGGCCTTGGGAGACCTCATCAAGACCCGCCAGTGCAAGTGCTCCATCTACTCCTTCGATCTGGTGAATCGCTACGCCAAAAAGGTCAAAGGCGTTCCCGACGCCAAGCCGAAACCCATCAAAAAGGTCGGGATCATCGGGGCCGGCCTCATGGCGTCCCAGCTGGCCCAGCTGTTTATCTATCGGCTCGGCGTCCCCGTGGTCATGAAGGATATCAAACAGGAATTCGTGGACAAAGGCTGCGCCTATGTTCGCCAGGAATTTGAAAAAATGGTGGAAAAAGGGCGCATGCCGGAAGCCCGCGCCCGTTACCTGTCCAGCTTGCTCCACGGCACTCTGAGCTATGACGATTTTGCCGATTGTGATTTCGTCATCGAAGCCGTCTTCGAGCAGATGGACATCAAGAAAAAGGTGTTCGCCGAGGTGGAGGCTGTGGTGGGTCCGGAGTGCATCCTGGCGACCAATACCTCCTCGTTGAGCGTCACCGAAATGGGCGCGGACCTGAAGCATCCCGAACGCGTGGTGGGCTTCCATTTCTTCAACCCGGTGGCCGTGCTGCCACTGGTGGAAGTGATCAAGACCCCGCAGACCAACGACCTCACGTTGGCCACTGCCTTTGATCTCGCGAAGAAGCTCAAAAAGACGGGCGTGCTTGTCAAGGACGCACCGGCTTTCCTGGTCAACCGGATCCTGACCAAGATGCTGGCCGACTGTCTAACCATGGTGGACGAGGGTGCCGATTTCGTCCAGGTGGACGAGGCCCTTCTCGGTTTGGGCCTGCCCATGGCCCCGTTTGACCTGCTGGCCCTGGTGGGATTCCCCGTGGCCTATCATGTGGCGGAAACCTTGAACCATGCTTTTGGATCCGAGCGCTTCCCGCTCAACGCCAACTTCAAGAAATTGGTGGATGCCGGCAAAAAGAGCATCTATGTGCCCGGATCCAAGATCAAGAAAGTGGATCCCGAAGTGGAAAAGCTTTGGGTCAAGAAAGGTCAGAAAGAGTTTCATCCCGACGAGATCCGCGATCGCGTCCTGAGTCAATTGGCCAAGGAGATCGACCTGATCCTCAAGGAAAAAATCGTCGACAGCTCCCGAGATGTGGATCTCGCCATGATCATGGGGGCCGGATGGCCGTTTTTCATGGGCGGCATCACCATGTACCTGGACATGGCGGGTGTCACTCCCAAGGTGCTGCAGAAGGTGTTTTTCAGTTTCTAAGCACCGATAGGGGATGGATCGGAACATATCTTTCGACCGGTCGATGATGGGGGGACAGCCTGCTGTGCCCCCCACTCGCGCATGCAATTCCAAAAACGCCCGTGAGCATCGCCCGGTGCGGGCCGGGGCTTCCGCGACCGCATGGGAAAGACCCCGCGCTGCCGAGTTTCGGAAAAATGGCAGCCGGTCCCTGGAGTCGCCGCCGCACCGGCCGACCATGGGACGGCAGGGTGGTGCCCGACGGGCAACGGTTTTTGGAAAAGCATGACCCGATCCGGCAGGAGGGGCTGGGAGAGGGTGTCAGGGGCGGCGCCGCACGGGGCCGCCTTTTTCCATTGTGATCGCACACATTCAAGGGACCGACTTATCAATGGGTCGTCAAGCGGAGCCCGTGTGTTTCCGACGATTCATAGAACACGGTGCCCGGATTTTCCCCGGAAAGCAGGCGGCGGAGGATATCGGCCATCAACGCGCCGATAATCTGGTTGCTCATGACCACGGAAGGGTCCGCTTGAACGAGGCACGAGGCTCGGGTTTCGGCGGCTTGTCCCGAGGGGCCGCCGGCTGGGGGGCTTTGTCTGGCCGTGCGCCTCGTCAGGGCGAGGCGATCCATGTGGAGAAGTTGCGCCGGGGTCTCATGGCTGCGGCGTGGATGGTAAGCGACCACCTGGCCCTTGTCGGGGCCGGTCCCCCCGGAAATGAGGATTTTTCCCTCCTCCTGAGCCCGCCGACTGAGAAGCAATCGGGTTTCAAAGTTATCCACACAATCCAACACCGCATCGAACGGTGTCAACTCGCTTTGCGCATCAAAGGCTTCAGGGATGCCGCGAGCCCGGGCTCCGAAAAACGTGTTGAGGCGATGGGCCAGCGCAGGGGCTTTCATGGCGCCCACATCGTGAGCGAAAAAGATTTGGCGGTTCAAATTGGTCACATCCACCCGGTCGGGATCAAAGAGGGTCAGCTGTCGGCACCCGGAAAGCACAAGGGTTGAAGCGGCGAAATTGCCCAAAGCGCCTGCGCCGACGACGGCGATATGGATGTTTTCCAAAGAAGCTGCGGCTGTGCGGCGGACATACTCCACGACGGCGACACTTGGAGGATCTCCAAAAAGAATCCTTTTGAGCTCTTCCAAGGCCACACCGGCGGCGGCCATGGCTGTGGCGGGATCGTTCCATTCCGCTGCGGTGAGGGATTTCCGAGAGATCATGGTGCGGATCATGGCCGTTTCCCTGCCGGTGACATAGCTCCACAGGCGAAATCCGGACGTATTGCCTTCCGTCAAACATCGAACCGTGACCAGAGGTGTGGATCTTTCCCGAGCCGCGTTGAAAAGGATCTTGTTGCTGAGTCCCAGTTGAGAAAAATCCACGAGCACGGTGCAGGGGGCCAAGAGGTCGGCGACGGCCGGGTGAGTCAGCCAGCCATGAAGGTGAGCCAGCTCGATGCCAGGATCAAGGGTGTGAGCCAGTTTGACGAAAGTTTCGTGAAGCTGCGGACAGACGACAACGAACCGTCGAATGCCCAAAGCGACGGCAGCGGTCAGGAAAAAAGACGTCGGGAAGGGGCCGCTTCCAACCACGCCGATCACGGCCCGAGTCAACTTGTCCTGACGCCAGCCGGGAATCAACTCCTGGCGGTGGTGCCGCATCTGGAGTGTGGAATCGGCACCTTTGACCATGATCTTTGATTTTCCTTCACACCTTTGAGGAATCTTCGCCCGTTGACGAAGCGCTGTGTCTTATTGTCGCTTCCCTTCCGCCCTCTGGAAAGCGCACTTTTTGGCTTATGCTCCGCACCCACCCGACTCGGTTCATCCTTGATTGGGACCGGCTTTCAAGACCCGCCTGACCACACGACGACTCTGGTTGTTCACAGGCCGAACATCCCCTTGGGTGGGGGAGATTCTCGTTTCTTCGTTGGTGTGGAAGATCCGTGCCCCTTCATTCGAGTGGCAGGTCCGCCGGCGATGACATACGGATGCTTGAGAAAACCGCCCTGCGTTCGACAGGCGGTGTCGGGCTCTCACCCGACATCCGCCTTCATTCAACGAATTTACGTTTGCGCTTTGGCGGGGTGGGTTTTCATGGCGTAAGCTTTTTCCATCTTTGTCGCGTTCAGTCCTGCCATTGCCGGGGTTCCGGCCACCATCACGAAGTCGGGATAAGCGCTTTCCCCGTGTTCGCCGACGTCCAGTCCCTCGATTTCTTCTTCCACGCTCACCCGAAGCCCTATGGTTGCTTTGATTATTCGGAACATAAGGTAGACGAGGGGAAACGTCCACAGGAAAGCCGCTCCTGCCCCCAGGGCCTGGACGCCCAGCTGACTCCAGGAAAAGCCTTCGATATGAAAGATCGCGGCGGAGAGTGTTCCCCAGACCCCGCACACCCCATGGACGGAAACCGCCCCGACAGGATCATCAATGCCGAGTCGATCGATGGCCATGACGGAAAGCACCACAAGGATGCCCGCCACAAACCCGATGGCAACCGCACTGGTCGGACTCACATTATTGCACGGAGCGGTGATTCCGACGAGTCCCGCCAGAGCGCCGTTGAGCGTCATGGCCAGGTCGGGTTTCTTGGTGATGGACCAGATGGTCATGAGCGCCCCAACGACCCCGGCCGCCGCCGCCAAGTTGGTGTTCACGAAAATCCACGCAATGTCCTTGATGCCCGCTGTGGTGGAGCCGGGATTGAAACCGAACCACCCGATCCACAGAATAAAGACGCCCAAGGTGGCCAGAGGCAGATTATGGCCGGGGATGGCCCGAGGGCGTCCGTTGGCGTCGTATTTCCCCAAACGAGGCCCCAAGACCAAAGCCCCCGCCAGCGCTGCCCATCCGCCCACCGAATGGACCACAGTGGATCCGGCGAAATCAATGAAACCGAGACTTTCCAGCCATCCCTTGCCATGGAAAAGGCCTCCCCAGGCCCAGCTCCCGAATATGGGGTAGATGAACGCACTGATCACAAAGCTGTAGATGAGGTACGCGACAAACTTGGTCCGCTCGGCCATGGCGCCCGACACAATGGTGGCCGCCGTGGCACAAAAGACCACCTGAAACATCCAGAAGGCCAAAACCCATGGATCTTCGCCGTGGACATAATCGGACAGAAAGAAGCCGGATGTGCCGATCCATCCCCCCATGGTGGTGCCGAACATCAGCCCGAACCCGATGGCCCAAAAGGCCAAGCTGCCCACACAGAAATCCATCAGATTCTTGAACATGATGTTCACGGCATTTTTCGCCCGGGTAAATCCGGTTTCCACAAGGGCGAACCCGGCTTGCATGAAAAAGACCAGGGCGGCGGCGATCAACGTCCACACGTAGTTGAGGTGTGTCTGAACGTCGGCTGCCGTGGCCTCTTCGGCCCCGGCAATGGAACCGAAAACAGGGGTTAAAAGAAAAAAGAAGGATAACAAAGTTTTTTTCATCATGGCCCGATCCTCCCAGATCTTCCGGTATTTTCCTTGACGTCGCCAGAAAGCGAGAACGAAAGAGAAGACTTTTTACAAGGCCCCGACTCCCGTTTCCGCCGTGCGGATGCGCACGGCCTCGTCCACCCCGCTGATGAAGATCTTTCCGTCTCCGATCTTCCCCGTGTAGGCCGCCGAACGGATGGCTTCCACGACGCGGCCCAGCAGATCGTCGGGGATGACGACGGTTATTTGGAGCTTGGGGACGAAATCCACGCGATATTCAGCACCTCGGTAGAGCTCCACATGCCCTTTTTGACGCCCGAACCCCTTCACTTCGCACACCGTCATGCCTTGGACGCCGCAGCCCAGTAAAGCCTCCTGAACCTCACCCAGTTTGAACGGCTTCACGATCGCTTCCACCTTCACCATAGGTTTTCCTCCTTTGCACCAGCGAGATAAGGTATTCCAACGGAGCTGCGGCACACCCGCCGTGGACCATGTGCGGGATGACCGACGGCGCGCCCACGGGCACGAGCCGAAACCGCCATCCCCTCCAGGGCCACCGGAGGGTTGTCCCTTCGATCCCCCGTTGGAATCAGAACGCCCGGTCCGGCCGGCGTGGACGTTCCGGTTGTCCAGAGCGGACGACCGCTTTCCAAGGCAAGAGGCTTGCCAAAACCTTCGGCGAGGTTGTAATAGGTCGAAAATCTTTGAAAAAATATGGTGACGGGTGTTCTTCGAAGATTTTTTTTGAGGTCATAAAGGAACAAAAATGTCTCAGGATGACGCCTTCGTGGGATTTTGGCACCAAGGGGCGTTGGGCGATTTTGTCCTCTTCACCCCCGTTTTGGACGCTTGGCATGAAGTGTTTCCCCGTACGGCTTTTGCCCTATGGACGCATGGATCGTATCGGGATCTTTTGGTCGGCAAGCCGTATCCGGTAGTCGTCGAGTCCCCGCAGGATCCGTTGTGGCTGTCGCTTTTTACCGACGGTGCGTGCCAAAAATCGTCCGTTCCCGATCTCCTTCTCCGATGCCGGGTGTTTTTCTGGGTGGGACAAAAAAGTGCCTTGCCTGCCGTGGAGAGCCTGAGGACACGCCTTGGGTGTCCGGTGCATTGGGTCCAGTCCTTTCCGGACGGATCGATCCGGGAACCGGTCACCCGATTTCTCGTCCGGCAATTCCAGGCTCTCGGCTTTTCGCTCGCCGAGAAACTTCCTAAGGTTTTCGGGGACACCGCGGCAAGCGAAGCGGCTTCCTGGCTTGGGGCACAAGGACTTTCTTCCGGCCGGTACGGAGTGGTCCATTTAGGGAGTGGTGGTTTGAAAAAGGTTTGGCCCATCCGCCGGTGGCGGCACTTCTTTGAGGAAACCCAAGGTTTCTATGGCAGTCCGGTGGTGATGCTTTCAGGCCCTGCAGATGGGGTTTTGGATCCTTTTCTCGAGCGGTTTTCCGAAAAGTGGGGATGGCCGATATTCCGGAGCGCCGACCTGAGAGCCCTCACAGGCGTGATGCGCAGGGCGGCCTTTTTTGTGGGCTGCGATTCGGGCGTCTCCCATGTGGCCGCGGCCATGGGGGTGCCCAGTCTGGTGATTTTCGGTCCGACGGATCCCGTCGTGTGGGCCCCTCGGGGAAAACACGTCAAAGTTTATCAGGACACGTGGGATCCGGGAGAAGCGCTTCACTGGGAAGCGGTTCACGGTTCGTCAATGCGTCCCGACGTGCTCCAAGCACTCATGGAAGTCATGAAATTGCGGCCGTTCGCGCGGAGGCTTTCGGTCAGCGCCTGCTCTGGAAACGTATACGACGACGGAAAGCCGGATCGCGGCGCATGAGGCGTACCGGCGTCCGATTTAGGGGCTCTGCGGGGAAGGGCGGTTTTACGCCGACCGTCTGGGCGTTTGGTCTTTGTCGGGCAGGATGGTGGAGACAGATTCTTCTGGAGTGACAGGCACTGTGCCCGCACCTGGAGTCGGCAAAACCGGGAAAAACAGCGGGGAGCCGGCTCATCTGCGCTATGGATTGCGGATGGGCCGGCTCCCCTGTGAGAACCCGGTCGTCTTTCCAAGCGGAACCTAAGTCCGGCTGTCCACGCGCTCCTTCAGTTCTTTGCCGACCTTGAAAAAAGGCAGGCGTTTGGGGCGGACTTCAATGAGCTCCCCGGTTTTGGGATTTCGGCCTTTGTAACCCTCGTAGTTCTTGACTTTAAAGCTGCCGAATCCCCGAATTTCTACGCGGTCACCTTGGATCAAGGCCCTCTCCATACTTTCGAAGGTGACGTTCACAGCCAGTTCCGCGGCTTTGAGGGTAATCCCCTCAGCTTTGGCTAAGGCTTCAATGAGTTGGCTTTTCGTCATGGCAAATGCTCCTTGTGCGCTTCCTCGCAACTTTACCGGCGGGGGGTGATCCTTTCCAAACCATGGAGATAGGGACGGAGGACTTCGGGGATGACCACCGTGCCATCGGCCTGCTGATAGTTTTCCAGAATGGCCACGAGGGTTCTTCCTACGGCCAGTCCGGAACCGTTGAGGGTATGGACCAGTTCGGTTTTCTTTTTGCCTTTTCGGCGGAACCGGATGTTGGCACGTCGGGCTTGGAAATCTTCAAAGTTGCTGCACGATGAAATTTCCCGGTAGGTCTTCTGACCCGGGAGCCACACTTCGATATCGTAGGTCTTGGCGGAGGAGAAGCCCAGGTCCCCCGTGCACAACACCACAACGCGGTAATGCAACCCCAGTTCCTGGAGGATGGTTTCTGCGTTCTGCAGGAGGGTTTCCAGTTCGTCGTAAGAGTTTTCCGGTTTGACCAGTTTGACGAGTTCCACCTTGTTGAATTGATGTTGACGAATCAAGCCTCGAGTGTCTTTGCCGTATGACCCCGCTTCGGATCGAAAACACGGAGTATAGGCGGTGTAGTACTTGGGCAGGTCGTCTTCTTCCAGCGTTTCATCCATGTGGATGTTGGTCACGGGAACTTCCGCCGTCGGGACAAGGAAATAATCCCAACCTTCCAGCTTGAAGAGATCTTTCTCGAACTTGGGGAGCTGCCCCGTGCCGGTCATGGCCGTTCGATTGACCATGAAGGGCGGGAGCACTTCCGTGTAACCGTGCCGGGTGGTATGCACGTCCAGCATGAAGCTGATCAAGGCCCGTTCCAGGGCGGCGCCCGCCCCCCAATACAGTGTAAAACGCGCTCCGGTCATCCGAGCAGCCCGTTCGAAATCCAAGATGCCCAAAGATTCCCCAATATCCCAATGGGGCTGAGGTTCGAAATCGAACGACGGGGGGGTGCCCCATGTCTTGATGACGGGATTGGCGCGTTCATCTGCACCGATCGGCACGGATTCGTGGGGAATGTTGGGGATGAACATGAGGATCTCCCGGAACTGCTCCTCAATTCGATCCAAATCCGATTCCCGTTCCTTGATCCTCTGGGACACGCCCTTCATGCGTTCAATGATGTCTTCGGCGTCAGCGCCCTCGCGTTTTCGGCGCGCGATCTCTTCGGAGGCTTTATTCCGTTCGTGCTTGAGCTGCTCGACCTCCTTCAGCAAGGCCCGCCGTTCCTCATCCAATTTGAGGAATGGCGCCAAGTCCATGTCTAGGTGCCGGTCTTGAAGCATCCGGGCCACTCGATCCACGTTTTCACGCACGAACTTGAGATCCAGCATGTGTTTCCTCGCGGTTCCGAATTATTTGTCCGCCTGGGCGTTCACGACTTCTACGCTGTAGTCGGAAAGCACGCTCAATTCAGGCAAATTGTGGAAAACGATCATAAAGGGGACCTTGCCCATGGATGGAATGTGGACGTTGCTCAGGTCCTTGCCTTCTCGGTTCATCATGGCGTTTTGAATTTGGGTCATCTCCATGCGCGTCAGCTCGTCGCGGGTCATCACATTGCCGCAATAGGCTTTCTGCACCTGGGCGGGTTGTTTCTCCGTGGTGTAAAGCTTCCCTTCCACGAGGACGAAACTTACCGGCCCTCCCGATTCATTGACCGCTTTGCCTTCCACCACAAAAATCTGTCCTGCCGAGACGTTTTCCAGAAAATACGCGCGGATGTCAGGATCGATGGTGACCTGAGGAATGCCCACGGATGTCAGCGGGGTCTGTTGACTCTTGTCCTTCCCAGGAAACAGAGTGCCTTTGAAGTACAAATAGGCGACCGCTGCGGCGATTCCCAGCACGACAACGGCCAGGACCGTGTACGTCACGGCACGACCCGCCCGCGGCCGTTCCCTACCTGCGGACGGCCGAAGAACCCGAGTTTCGGGCCTCGCCACGGGAATCGCTTCTTCGGGTTCCTGGCCGTGGATCCGCTGCGGTTCCTCAGGAACCGGAACCTCGGGTTCAAAATCCGGCTCAGGTTCAGGCTCCGAAGTGCGACGAACCACAAAGGTGTGACCACATCGGGTACATCGGGCTTTCACCTTGTCCTTGTGGAGCCTCTTGGGATCCACACGGTACTTGGTTCCGCACAATTCACAACTGACCAGCATGACCACCCTCTACCGCATCGAAAACCACTTCGTAGATGCCCTGAAGCCCCCGGTATTTTTCAGCGAAATCCAAGCCGTAGCCAACGACGAATCCCGATGGGATCCGAAAGCCCGAGTAATGGACAGGGACTTCCGCTATGCGTCTTTCGTACTTGTCGATCAAAGCACAGATCTTGACCGTGCGTGGATGGCGGCGCTGCAGATGTTCGATCAACCAGCGCATGGTGACCCCGGTGTCCACAATGTCTTCAACCACGAGCACTTCTCGACCGTCGATGGGACATTCCAGGTCTTTGGACAGGGTGATGCCGCCGGAAGATTCCGTGGAGGCGCCGTAGCTGGCGATCCGAATGAAATCCACTTCTGCGGGGATTTCCAAGCGGCGGACGAGATCGGCCAAAAAGATAAAAGCCCCTTTGAGGACGCCCACCAACAGGAGATCTCGACCTCGATAGTCGCTGCTGATCTGTGCCGCCAGTGCCTCGACTCGCCGCTGGATCTCTCCATCGGAAATCTTGAGCACCAACCGATGTGGGATGTTCATGCCCGTCCTTTCCCGAAAGTCGGCGTCGAGGATCTTTGAGTCAAACGGTTCCCAACCTAACGAAAAAAAAACCAAAGGTCAATCGCTGTCTTTTCTTAACTCTTTAAAACCATTCACAATAAAAATTGTGCCCTGTGCCTGTTTAGCGTTTGCGTTGTGCGGGTGGAAGTCTTAATAATGAGACGAATACAATCTGCGAACATGAAGGAGAAAGAGCATGCGTGATCAAGTGGAAAAGGCCTTGTCGAAGATCCGCCCGATGCTCCAACGGGACGGGGGCAATGTGGAACTTGTGGATGTGGAAGGATCCGTCGTCAAAGTGCGTCTTGTGGGAGCGTGCCATGGATGTCCCATGAGCCAGATGACCTTGAAGGCTGGTGTGGAAAGGATCATCAAACAGGAAGTGCCTTCCGTCACCGAAGTCATCGCCGTCTAAAGGTGGGGGAAGTAACGGATCCGAGTTTTTCCGGCCGGTTATACCAGCCTCGAGCGCGAAAGGCTGAGGGGGCGGTGCGGCAGCGGGCCCCCTCAATGTCCCTTATGATACGGTTCACCGCGGAGAATACTGAAGGCTCGGTAGGTTTGTTCGGCCACCATAAGACGCGCCAGGTCATGAGGAAAAGTCATTGGGGAGAGGGAAAAGAGGTGGTGAGCCGCTTCCTTGACCGCCCTCGAGAGCCCCATGGGTCCTCCAAGGATCATCCAGAGGTCGAGTCCCGCCGTTTGCATCCTGTTCAGAAAATCGGCGTACTCCATGGAGGAAAGGACTTTGCCCTTCTCGTCCCACACGATCATGACCCCTCGGCCGGAAACGACCTCAAGAATTCGATCTGCTTCCTTGTCCACCACGGCTGTTGCATCCACTTTGGGTGCCACTCGTTCAGGGCGCACCACATGGACTTCCACACGCGCATAATGGCCGATCCGTTCCAGGTATCGGTCAATGGCCCGCTGCATCTCCGGAAAAACCGTTTTTCCCACAAACACAAAATGTATCTTCATGGCGGAGGGGACGGCGACCGCATCTGAGCCGTTTCCGTGATTTCAGTCTCCGGCCCGCGTCGTGCAGCGAGGAGAAACTCTCGGTTCCCTTTGGGCCCGAGGATAGGAGACGGGGTCACGCCCAGCACATCGAATCCCAAGACCTTGGCCGCGGCGGCCACGGATTGACATACGGCATCCTGGACGGCCGGGTCTTTGACCACCCCGCCTTTGCCCACGTGTTCCCGGCCGGCTTCGAATTGAGGTTTGATGAGAGCGACGAAAAAAGCTCTCGGGGCGAGGAATTCCACAACCTTGGGAAGCACCAGCCGAAGGGAGATAAAGGAAACGTCCACGACGGCGCAGTCGATGGGTTCCGGGACGGCGGATCGGTTCAAATATCGAATGTTTTGACGTTCCAGAACGACAATCCGCGGGTCTTGGCGGAGCTTCCACGCCAACTGCCCGTAACCCACGTCCACGGCGTACACTTTTCGCGCACCGCGTTGGAGCAGGCAGTCCGTGAAACCTCCCGTGGAGGCGCCCACATCCATGGCCACGAGATGGGTGACATCCAGGCCGAAGTGGTCCAAGGCGTGGGCCAACTTGATGCCACCTCGGCTCACATAGGGATGGTCTTGACCCTGAAGCTCGATAAGAGCGTTTTCGGGAACCTTTCGACCCGATTGTGTCAGAAGCCTTCCGTCCACCCGGACACAGCCCGCCAAAATGAGAGCCTGCGCTTTTTCCCGGCTGGGCGCCAGACCGCGTTGCACGAGAATCTTATCTAACCGCTCGGATCGGGATGTCATGGACTTGGGAAACGGTTACGGCTTTTCGGACACTCCGGGCGATTCCCTCCGCATCCAAACCCAATTCCCGACGAAGCACCCGCAGGCTGCCATGAGGCACAAAGCTGTCAGGGATTCCAAGGCGTACCATGCGCCGCGGCGCAATGCCCTCATCGCTCAGAGCTTCCAAAACAGCGCTGCCAAAACCGCCTTGTCGCACGTTCTCTTCAACGGTGACCAGCACAGGCGTCCGCCGCGCCCATTGGCCGATGAGCTCCACGTCCAAGGGTTTGATAAACCGGGCGTTGATGACGGCGACATGGATCCCTTCCCGAGCAAGGATCTCTGCGGCCGCCACGGCTTCCGGCACCATGGCGCCCACCGCCACCAGCGCCGCGTCGTCGCCTTCCCGGAGCAGCTCGCCGCAGCCGATGGGAAGTTCCATGAGCTGCGTATCCAAGGACACGCCCAATCCTTGCCCTCGGGGATATCGCAGGGCGATGGGGCCCTTGTGGAGGAGAGCGGTTTTCAGCATGTGGCGCAGTTCATTTTCGTCCTTGGGTGCCATGACCACCATGTTGGGGATGTGCCTGAGGTAAGACAGATCAAACACCCCATGGTGAGTGGGCCCGTCTTCACCCACAAGCCCCCCTCGGTCCATGGCGAACACCACAGGAAGGTTCTGCAGGCACACGTCATGGACAATCTGGTCGTAGGCGCGCTGCAGGAAGGTGGAATACACGGCCACCACAGGGCGATACCCTTCCACGGCGAGTCCCGCGGCGAAGGTCACGGCATGCTGTTCGGCGATCCCCACATCGAAAAACCGCTTGGGATACACTTGGGCAAAAATATCCAACCCGGTGCCTTGGGGCATGGCGGCGGTGATGGCGACGATGCGGGGATCATTTTCGGCCAATTCGGTGAGGCACCGGCCGAAAACCGACGTGTAGGAAGGAATGTCCTCCTTTTTCGTCTGTCCGGTATTCGGGTCAAAGCAGCCCACGCCGTGAAACCGCGCGGGGTCGCATTCCGCAGGGTGGTAGCCCTTTCCCTTGGTGGTTCCCACGTGGATGAGCACGGGGCCTTTGAGTGACTTGGCGGTTTCAAACGTTTCAATGAGTCGATCCAGCCGGTGGCCTTTGACCGGGCCGATATACTGGAAACGCAGCGCCTGGAAAAGCATTCCGGGAGTGAAAAACGCGAGAAAGGATTCCTCACTTTTTTTCAGCAGCTGCAAAATGTTGGATCCCACTCCGGGAATGGATTTGAGGGTGCTTTCCATCTCGCGCTTGAGGCTCATCACCGTGCGGCTGGACAACTTGTGGCTGAGAAAGGCGGACAAGGCGCCCACGTTCGGCGAAATGGACATTTCGTTGTCGTTCAACACGACGATCAAGTCCCGCCCCAAGTCACCCGCATGGTTCAGGGCCTCAAAGGCCATCCCTCCGGTCATGCTGCCGTCCCCGATCACGGCGATGATCCGACTGGGACATCCTTTGAGGTGCTTTGCGCTCGCCATGCCCAGGGCGGCGGAAATGGACGTGCTGGCATGCCCCGCCCCGAAAGCGTCGTAGCGGCTTTCGTCCCTCTTGGGAAACCCGCTGATGCCCTGCCATTGACGCAAGGTGTGGAATCTGTCACGCCGACCGGTGACCAATTTATGTGTGTAGCACTGGTGGCCCACGTCCCACACGATGCGGTCGTTGGGAGCGTCAAACACATAGTGGAGCGCCAAGGTAAGTTCCACGACACCCAAGTTGGGCGCCACGTGGCCCCCGGTGCATGCCGTGGTGTTCACAATGACCCGTCGGATTTCTTCGGCTAAAGCTTCCAGTTCCTTGATGGACAGCCGCTTGAGGTCCGCCGGGGAATTGATGGTCTGCAGCAACAATGTTCCCATGTCTTTGGGTTTGGATTTTTGGCCCGAATTGGATTCCACGTCGATGGCCTGCTCCTTTAGTGTTGCCCTGAGCAAATGGAGTCTTCATGGACTCTGCATCAAAGGCCCTGCAGGACGAGACCTTTATGCCATGAGACTTCCGCCCGTATGATCTTACGCACGCCCCTCGCCCGCACGCCCATAATCACCCGCAGAAACCGATTGCTCCGCTCCCCCGCCTTTATTCCCTCAACGGCCCGAGGTCTTGCTCATCGTGAGGCCGTCGTCCGTAGGAAAAAGTCTAAGGAGTGCGGCCCGACCATCCCTTGAGGAGATTTACGCCTTTCGCACGAGGAGATAACGAGCCAGAGCCCGAAGAGGTTCGGCGGCCTGTCCGAAACCCTCCACGGCTTCCACCGCCCGTTCCACATGGTCGTGGGCGATTTCTTTGGTGCGCGCCACACCGAGGAGGGCGGGATAGGTTTTTTTGTTCTTGGCCGCATCGGAACCTACGGATTTCCCCATGACTTCAGGGTCGCCTTCCACGTCCAGCAGGTCGTCCGTGATCTGGAAGGCCAAGCCCAGATGTCGGCCATATCGGGTGAGCGCTGCCGATTGTTCCGCGGGAGCACCCGACAGCACCGCGCCGATTTCCAGGGACGCGCACATCAAAGCCCCGGTTTTGCGGATATGCATGTATTCGACGGTGGCCAGATCCACCTCGCGGGTTTCCGATTCCAAATCAATGACCTGGCCGCCGATCATCCCTTGCGCCCCGGAGGCTCGTGCCAGAATGGCCACCGCCTCGAGTCGGCGTGGAGCCGGGATGAGAGAGGCTTCCGGAATGGGTAACGCCGCCAGAAGGCCGAAGGCTTCGGTCAGAAGCAGGTCGCCCGCTAAAATGGCCACCGCCTCCCCGTAGACCCGGTGGTTCGTCGGGCGCCCTCGGCGAAAGTCGTCGTTGTCCATGGCCGGCAGATCATCGTGGATCAGAGAGTAGGTATGCACCATTTCCAGCGCACAAGCCGCCGGCATCACAGCCTCGGGCGATCCTCCCACTACCTCGGCGGCCGCAAGGCACAAAATCGGTCGAAGCCTTTTGCCCCCGGCGAACAGGCTGTAGCGGGCCGCCTCCACAACTGTCTTTTCCAGCCCCGACGTCGCCGGGAAAAAACGTTCCAGGGCTTTGTCCACGGCCTGCCGTTTATCTGCCAAATACGCCTTAAGATCAAAGAATTCCACCCAAAAACCCTCTCGCTCGAAATCGTTTGTCCTTGTATCACGAACCCCGACACCTTGCCAGTGGGAAATGGGATCCGGAAAGCTTGGTCACGAATCCGCAGGCACCCGTGGATCCATTGGCGGGGTTGGAGCCCGGCGTTGCCAAAGCCGAGACGGATAATCCAGAAGCGGGTTGAAGACACAGGGTCGCGCGGCGGCTACGGCTCGTTTTCTTCCACAGGCTTGTCAAAAGGCCTGGTGATCCACCGGCCGTCTTCCCCTGAACCAGCATCTGGACCTTCTTTTCCGCCTCCTCCAGCTTTTCGTGGCACAGCCGCACCAGGCCGACACCCTCACTGAAGGCGCCCATGGCTTCTTCCAGAGAAAGATCACCCTTCTCCAGCTTTTCCACAATCTCTTCCAGTCGTTTCATGGCTTCTTCGAAAGTTTCCGCCTTTTTCTTTTTCGTTTTCGTCTGAACTTCTGGAGGAAACATCAGCCCATCCTTTCTGCCCGGTCAGGCGTTTTAAACTAAGGGTCGGGGCATGCCCTTCGGTGTCATTGTGGGAAGGCTGTGCCACCGAGCCACTGCTTGGGCCTAGAGCGTGCCGGCACACGCCCTCAGCCTGGGGAACTCTCGGTGACGTCTGCGATCAGGTGCCCCTCGGCAAGCCGGATTTGTATCTGATCGCCCGGCTGCACCTGGTGCCATTGGCGCACAAGGGTGAAATCCGGAAGCAGGAATGTGAGGGAATAGCCCCGGGCGAGAATGGCCAGGGGGCTCAAGGACTCCAGTTGTGCCGCCATGGCTTGGAGCTGCAGGCGTCGGCGCTCCTGCCCGCGGTCGTGTGCTTCCAGCAGACGCCGGGCGAGCGGATCGAGCCGGCTTCGCAGCTCGACCAGCCGTTTTTCCGGATGAACCCGCTGTAATCTCTGGGCGGCATGAACCGCCCGCATGTGCCACAACTGGAGCCGATGTTCCATGGCACGAAGGAGTCGATCCAAACGATCGTCCACGCTCAGGCGCCAATCGACAAGGCGGCGTCGAGGATCGACGAGGCGGGAATCCAAGTGAACCACCTGGGTGCGTAGCCGCTCCAGTCGAGCTGTATAAGCGTTTTGCAAACGTTTGGCGCGATCGTTGAGTTGCCGCTCCACTTCCTCCAACCGACTCACCACCCACTGAGCAGCCGCTGTGGGAGTCGGCGCTCTCAAGTCCGCCACCATGTCGGCGATGGTCACATCGATTTCGTGCCCGACGGCGGAGATCACCGGGACATTGCACGCCGCAATGGCCCGTGCAGTGATTTCCTCATTGAACGGCCAAAGATCTTCCAGGCTCCCTCCACCCCGTCCGACGAGCACCACATCCCAGCCGAATGTCTCCTTGAAGGCCGAGACCGCTTGCAGCGCCCGGGCGATTTCCGGTGCGGCCTCATCCCCCTGCACCCGCACGGGAAGCACCGTGACGGTGACCGGATAGGGACACTTCTGGAAGACTTTCAGAATATCCCGAATGGCCGCGCCGGTGGACGAAGTGATAACCGCGACCCTTTGAGGTCGAACCGGCAAGGGGCGCTTCCGTTCGGGGTCGAACAGCCCTTCTTTCTGGAGCTTTTCCTTGAGCTGCTCAAAGGCCATCTGGAGGGCCCCCAGCCCTTCGGGCTCCAAAATGTCGGCGATGATTTGGTATTCGCCCCGAGGCTCGTAGACACTCAGCCGCCCCTGGCAGAGGACGCCCATGCCGTCTTTGGGGCGAAACTTCAAGCGGGCGAACTGGGTTCGAAACATGACCGCTCGAATCTGCCCCCCTGCGTCTTTGAGTGTGAAATAGGCATGTCCGGAGGCAGGGATTTTGAGATTGGAGATTTCACCTCGAACCCACACATAGGAAAAATTGTCTTCGAGCAAGCTCTTGATGCGGGCATTGAGCTCACTGACCGTCATGACGACGGATGATACGGTGGATACAAAGGGTGAAGTCGAAGGCATGGCGTGAAATTCCTTTACTGGATCCAAGGGCGGTTTTCAGGACCCCCGCACCTCAGGCGACGGGGCCGATCGCACGGACGCTGTCATTGAAAGAGCTTGGGGTCCATGGCGTCCCTGAGCCCCTCTCCGACAAGGTTATAAGACGTGATTCCCAAGAATATGGCAAGTCCCGGGAACGTGGTCAGCCACCACGCGAATTCGATGTAGTCTCGGCTTTGGCTGAGAATATCCCCCCAGCTTGGCGTGGGGGGCGGGACGCCAAACCCGAGGAAACTCAGGCTCGATTCCGTGAGAATGGCGCCCGCGATGCCAAAGACCGCCGAAACCAACACGGGCGCCATGGCATTGGGCAGCATGTGCATAAAAATGATCCTGAGGTGCGACGCCCCAAGAGCCGCAGAGGCTTGGATGAAATCGAGCCTCTTCAGTTTGAAGAATTCGGCGCGGACGAAGCGGGCGACACCCGTCCACCCCGTCAAACCGATGACGACCATGATGTTATAGATACTCGGCGGCAAAAACGCGATGATGGCGATGATGAGGAAAAAAGTGGGAATCGTCAGAAGAATTTCAATGAGACGGCTGATCAGGGCATCCACCCAGCCGCCGAAATAGCCGGCAAGCCCTCCGAGGCTGATGCCGATAACGAGCGCAATGCTCACGGCCACAAAGCCCACAGAAAGGGAAATGCGGGCGCCGTGGATCATCCGACTGAGCACGTCCCGACCTCGATCATCGGTGCCGAACCAATGTTTCCGGGTGGGGGGCGAAAGGTTTTCCAGCAGGTCGTATTCTGACGGAGAGAAAGGCACAGGGGGCCACACCGCCCATGATCCGGGATCGCCGAAAGGCCGCTGAAAAACGAAAACTTCCGGGTTCCAGAGATCCTTCCACGTGCCGTTTTCAGGCCGCAGTTCCTCATTGAAGACGGGAAACACCAACCGGCCTTTCCAAAAGGCGATGAGGGGCCGGTCGTTGGCTAAAACAGGCGCCATGACGGCCACCGCTGTCAGAAAGATTGTCATTCCCAGGCCCATGAGCGCCGGCCGCTTTTTCTTGAAATGATGCCAGACGGCCTTCCAGTAGGACACGGAAGGGATAGGATTGGATGCATCGGTCATCGGGGTGTTTTGGAGGGTGCGGCTGACCATGACGGCCCTTTCATGGGTGCCTTAGTCCAGTTGGATGCGCGGATCCAACACGGCGTAGAGGATATCCGAAAGGAGCAGCCCCACCAAGGTCAACAGCGCAGAAATGGTGGTGATGGCCATGATCACCGGATAGTCCCGAGATAGCACCGCTTCAAAGCCCAATTGTCCCATGCCGGGAATGGAAAAGATGCTTTCAATGATGACGCTGCCGCCGAACATGGCCGGAAGCAAAAACGCCAAAAGAGTCACGATGGGAAGCAGCGCGTTGCGGAAGGCATGTTTCAAAATGACCACCCGTTCGCTCAATCCTTTGGCGCGGGCCGTGCGCACGTAATCTTCCCGGATCACTTCCAGAAGTTCGGCTCGGGTGAGGCGGGACAGGTAGGCGAAACCGCCGTAGGTCAGGCAGGCCACGGGGAGCACCAGATGGTAAAGGCGATCCAAGATCTGGCGCCACAAAGGCCAGTTTTCGGCATTGATGGACGAGATGCCGTAGATGGGAAAGATGTCCCAAAAGTCACCTCCCCCGAAGAGCATGATGAGGAGCACGGCCACCCAGAAGTTCGGCAGGGAGTAGAGGAAAAAGAAAAACAGAGTCAGGGTCTTATCCATGACGGTGTCGGGATGCGTGGCGGAATAGACGCCGAACGGAATGGCAATGAGGTAGACAAGGAGAATGGAAAGCACGTTGATTTGAATCGTCACGGGCAGCCGTTCGGCGATCTTGTCGATCACCTTGCGGTGATCCTTGAAGGATGTGCCGAAATCCAGCGTCACGACCCGCTTGATCCAAAGAAGGTATTGGACAGGCAGGGGCTTGTCCAGGCCGTAAAGCTTTTTCGTCTGTTCGATGATTTGCTTGGCATAGGCGGTGTCGGCCATTTCGCCCTGAGACGCCATCTGCAGTTTCAGCATGGCAGGGTTGCCTGGGGCCAGCTGAATGATGCAAAAGGTGATAAAGGTGATCCCCAAAAGCGTCGGGATCATCTGCAACAGTCTCTTGGCCAGATACGCCCGCATGGTGTCCGCTCCAGAAAGACAATGTATTTTTGACGTGTTACACGAAAACCTTCAAAGAACTCCAGGGGCCGCCCTTTGGTCCAAAGGCTTTCCGTCGTTCATCGATAGCGTTGTTTGTCCGGCGGGACCCACCATTCTCGCACTTCCAGGCCCATGGGATAGACATTCACGTTTTCAAAGCGCCGGTCCACGGCCACCAAGGCTTCAGTGGTGAACAGGAATGTGTACGGCTGTTCTTCGTGCAGGATTTCATGAAAACGATGATACAAGGTTCGCCTTTTGGCCGGGTCGAATTCCCGGCGGGCTTCTTCCATCAACCGATCCGCCTCCTCATTGCGGAAACCCACGAAATTGGATCCCTTGTCCGCCTGGGAAGAGTGCCACAACTGGTAAGGATCGGTTTCCCAACCGAGGCTCCAAGCCAACGTGCAGGCGTCAAAGTCGTGAGATTGAATCTTTTGAATGAACACGGCCCATTCCAGCTTGCGAATGGTCACGGCGATGCCGACATTCTTGAGGTTCTGTTGGACCATGGTGGCCAATTGTTCGGCAAACAAGGATCCGGCGGAAATGAGGAATTCAAAACGAAAGGGAATCCCGTTGCGATCCAAGATCCCATCTCCGTCGTGATCTTTCCAGCCTGCCTCCTGAAGAAGCCGTTGGGCTCGTTCGGGATCGTACGGGTAGGGCGTGACGGCTTTGTTGTATTCCGGACTGTTGATGTAAAAGGTGCCGCTCACCACGGTGCCCAGTCCGAAGAGCAGACGTTGAAGAATCGTTTCTCTGTCCAGAAGCAGAGTCATAGCCTGGCGCACACGCCGATCGTCGAAATACGGTTTCCTCTGGTTCCAGCCGATGTAGGAGTAACTGGGAAGATAATACTTCAGCTTATAAAATCTCTCTTGAAAGCGGGCGCTGCCGGTTTGTTTCATCCATTGAATGGGCCGAAGACTCATGAGGTCCAGCCCGCCCTTTTTGAGCACCTGGAGGGCCACGGTGTTGTCCGTGATGATCTTGAAGACGACCCGCTTGAGGTGAGGTTTGGGTCCCCAATAGGCTTCGTGACGTTCCAGAACGATTTCCTTGCCCGTTTCCCAGCGCACAAACCGGTAAGGGCCCGTCCCCAGCGGGTTTCGGCCGATGGCATGCTGGTTGAAATCTTCTCCTTCCTTGAAAAGGTGGGCCGGAACGATGGGAATCCCGCCGCAGAATTCCAGCGCGCGAAAGTAGGGCATGCGGTAGCGATAGCGGATGGTGTGATCGTCGAGAACTTCCAGCTTTTCAATGTCCCGGTAGTAATTGCGGAGATGCGCGGCATCCACGGCCGGGTCGTTGATTCTTTCAAAAGAGTACTGGACGTCACGGGCCGTGAACGGTGTGCCGTCCTGCCAGCGCACGTCTTTGCGTAAGCGAAACGTGTAGGTCAAGCGGTCTTCGGAGATGTCCCAGGATTCAGCGAGCACGGGAACGAGTTCCAGAGTTTTGGGATCCCGGCGCACGAGGGACTCGTAGATGAGGTCGTTGACCCTCCCGGCATAGGCGTCGGTGGCCGTGATGGGATTCAAGGTGCCCGGTTCGGCGCCGAGGTGGATGATGAGCCAATCGCCGTCCACAGGTTCAGCCGCGTGCAGGGAAACTCCAAAGCACGCCCCCACAGCCGCCGCCATCATGAGGAAAACCAGCGCCCTCAGCCCCATGGCCCTCCCGAGTCGTCAACGGTGTCAGGGTTTTTCAAGGCGTTCGGCCTGCGGCGTCCCCGAACCATGCCCATGGCGCTTGGACCACCAATGGATCACGGCGAAACCTCCCACAAGAAGCGCGGCAAACGCCACGGACAGCATATTCAAGGATTTTTTGACGAATTCGCCGATAGGTTCACCGAAGAAATAAAACAACCCGGCCACAAGGAAAAAGCGTCCGCCTCGACCCACCACGGATGCCAGGATGAACCGCTTGAAATCCAAAAGAAACGTGCCGGCACTGATGGTGAACACCTTGTAAGGAATGGGGGTGAATCCCGCAATGCCCACGGCCCACACGTCGTAACGTTGGTAATAACGTTCCACGGCCTGAATCTTGGTGTGGCTCATGAGCCGCTCCAGAATGGGGCGGCCGCCGTAGCGGCCGATGGCGTAGCCGAACATCCCGCCTAGGACGGAAAAGGCGGTGCAAATGAGGGCGTAGCTGAAGGAATGGTCGGGTTGGATGAGCGCCAAGGAGATGAGGAGGACATCGGGCGGTATGGGAAAGAAGCTCGATTCCACAAAGGCCAGGACCGCCAGAGCCACCGAAGCATGCGGGGTATGGGCCCAGGCGACCACCCACGCGGCCAGATCATGGAGCACCGTCGTCATGTTCTAAGGCTTCCAATGATGAAAGAACACCAAAGCAAGGCACATCGTCCCCAATGCCCAGCAGTACGGCGCGAACACGTGAAAGCGGCCGTGGCGTACCACGGCAAGCAGGAAGCGCAAAGCCAGGTAGCCCACCACCGTTGCCGCTGCCGTCCCCCACAGGACAGGACCCAGGGGGTTTGGAACGGTGTTCAAATGAAGGAGCTCCAGGGTCACGGCTCCCAAGACGGCCGGCACAAAAAGGAGGAAGGAAAACCGCCCCGCCCATTCTCTCTGAAATCCCAAGAGAAGCGCTACAGCGATGGTCGATCCCGACCGTGAGATGCCGGGGGCGATGGCCAAGCCCTGAGCCAGGCCCACCAGAGCGGCGTGTCGAAAGCGCATATCAAAAGGCCCCATGCCCCAACGCGATGTTTTGCGGCGGGTGAGCCACAAAAGGGTACCGGTCAGGAGCAAACTGAATCCCACAGCCGTCACCGAGGCAAACAAGCGCTCAAAAAAGTCCTTAAGCGTGAAACCGAGGATCACGGTGGGGATCGTGCCGCACAGTACCAGAGTAAAAATGCGGCGGGCCTCGTTGCGCTCGTCGGACCGGCCGCCTCCGGGATCTCTCAGCCAGTTCAGGCCGCCTCGAACGAGCAAGGCGATATCGTGACGAAACACCAGAGCCACGGCGAGAAAGGTGCCCACATGAAGGCTTACATCGAAGAACAAGTTGGGTTCTTGCCATCCCAACAGATGTTGCCCGATGACCAGATGTCCGGAGCTGCTCACGGGAAGAAATTCCGTGATTCCTTGAAGAATACCCAACGCCACGGCGGAAAAAGTGTCCATCGGCTGTCCTCGTGGTCGCTTACGATCACATGCGCACGGGCTGGGTCAAGCCCTCCATGCGGCATGTTTTTTGACCAGGCACGAAGTGTGCGTGGCCGTCTATCCGTTGCATGGGGCTTCTATCACAAAGGGCTCCATGGCAACAAGGATCATCGGCATACCGGCATGAAAAAGCCCCTCGCACCCGCCTGGGCCGAGGGGCCGGCTCTTCCCGGTGAAGCAAGCCCTACAGGCTGTTGATGTCGATGTTGCGAATGAATTGCCTGATGGCATCCATGCTGCGATCGATTCTTTCCTGAAGCTTTTTGTCGTGCACATCGTTCTCCGCATGGGCCGAAGTGTCTTTTTCCATGGTCGAATGGGACGGATTCGGCGATTCCACGACCTCATGAGCCTGAAACCCCTCTTTGGTCATTTCAGTGCCTTTGAGCAAGTCCAGCTGCATTTGGAGCCTTCTATCCTTATCCATGTCCGCCTCCTTGGGGTTATTTCATTGTCAACGTTAAGCTAAGCACGGGGACACGGGACGTAAAGATCGGATGCGGCTTAAACGATGCGCCCTGCCCCATGTTTTTTTATCCCTACTTGAGGCATCGGCACATTAAGGTTCCTCCTTGAAGGTTTTTGCACCCACGGAAGCGGCCTGCAAGCTGGTCGCATGGTCGGCGGGACGGGCTTCGGGCGCAAAGAACCGCGTGAGCTCACCCCCGCCGGATCACGCGGACCTTTTGTCCGCTCCGAGCCCCGTAGACATCCGCGGCGTTTCCCTGATTGATGGAGATCTCCAGATGATCGGAACTTCCCACAAGGGCCAATGCGCCCCCGGGGGGAACCTGAGCGTACGTGAAGGTAAAAACGGGGATGTCCCGATTCTCCAAAAAGATATTGAAGGGTTTGCCCTGGACGAAGTCGTTCAGGTGTTGCTTCTGAATGTTGGTGACGATGTTTCCGAAACGGTCAGCTCCCAAGACCTCCCCTTCAAGAAAATCCGGAAGAATGAGCGGGCGCACCCATGGGCACACCAAAGGATTTCCGGGTGGCCCAAGGGCATCAAAGGGCGTGCCTGAGGCCAAATGTGCCGCCACCGAAGCGAAAATGTCCCGCCCGTGAAAAGTGGCGCTGATGGTGGGCCGAAAAAGTCTTCGATTTTCCAAAAGCCGGGTTTCCGCGCAAGGTTCCTCTTCGAAAACGAACGAAAGAATACCGTTGTCCGGGCCGACAAAGATGTGCCTGGAGGTCCGCACGGCAACGGCGTGCCTGTCCGTGCCCACGCCCGGATCCACCACCGCCACATGAATGGCGCCGGTGGGAAAGTCCGCATAGCAGCTCTTGAGCACATAGGCACCCCAGCGGATATCCTGGGGAGGGATAAGGTGGCTGATGTCCACGAGCCGAGCCTGGGGAGCGATGTTCAGGATTACGCCCTTCATGGCCGCCACGTAGCCGTCCTGAAGCCCAAAGTCCGTCAATAGGGTGATGATGCATGCCATGGCGTTTGGAAAACTCTTCGTCCGCCTTCCCTTCTGTGACGGGGCGTTGCCCGCGGGCGGGCGTAGTCGGGGCGGGCCCCTGTGCGTGCCCGAATGTCGCCCACATGTGTGCACAGCCGGAGCCGGCGTCTTAGCGTGCCCGAACGCTGCCCACGCACGTGGATTGTCGGGGCAGGCGCGTGGGCGTGCACGATATGTCTATCCTGTGCGCCGTCCGCCAAATGGGCGGCCACGGGGGGCCGCCCCTACACAGGAATCATCGGGGCGTGCCGGATCTCATGGGGCATGCCCACAAAGGAACACCCCGACGGATGCCTTCCATCTGTAGGGGCAGGCCCCCGTGCCTGCCCGAAGGTTGCGCACATGCGTGCGCTGTTGGGGTAATCCCCTGTGCCTGCCCGGATGTTGTCCAGATGCGCGCATTGTCGGGTCAGGTTCCTGTGCGTTCCCCATCCACCCATTCGGTGTGTCCGTCCCCCAACGGGACGGCCACGGGGGGCCGACCCTACACGCACATCATTGGGGCATGCCCGTTCTCATAGGGCACTCCCACAAAAGGAACACCGCGCCGGATGCCTTCCATCTGTAGGGGCAGGCCCCCGTGCCTGCCCGAATCGTACCCTGAGCGCGTGCACTGCCGGCGTGAGGCCCCTGTGGCTGCCCGGACGTTGCTTTTTTCGACGGCTTCCCGCACGGCCGACGCCCGCGTGCGGACGGTTACGGCGATGGGGCCTGAGAGGCCTCATGCCGTGCCCGCAGGAGTTCCGGCGTCCCGTCGTCAAATTCCCGACGGATCTGCAGGAGGATCACGGCGGCTATCACCAGCAGACCTCCAAAGATCTGAAGCCCCTCCAGGGTTTCGCCCAAAAAGAAGTACGACACAAACCCCGCCGTGATGGGTTCCAGGGTGGCGGTGATGCTCGCCCGGGTGGATCGAATCAAATTGATGCCGTGGAAATAAAGGCCGAAGGGAACGAGTGTTCCCAAGACGGCGATGTAGAGAATCCACACCCATTCTATGGGGGCGTAGTGGTGGCGAAAGGCTTCCAGGGGCGGATGGGCGATGTTCCAGAAAAGGGCGGCGAAAAAGAAAGCATAAAAGAGCACCGTCCACGGGCTGTAGCGGCGCATGCCGTGCTCGCCGTGCACCGAATACCAGGCGAAACTCACTGCCGACGCCAGCCCACTGAGGAGCCCCGCCTTGTTCATGTTGAAAAGATCCAGGTTGTACCCTCCGACAACCAGGTAGCATCCCAGGGTGGCGCCCGTCACGGCCGCCACGGTCGGCCAGGTGAGCTTTTCCCGTGCGATGGTTACCGAATAGACGGCGATGAGCACCGGGGCCAGGTATTCCAAAAGAATGGCGGCGGCCACCTTGATCTTGCTGATGGTGTAAAAGTACGTAAACTGCACCATGGCGAGTCCCGTCATCCCTAGAATCAGGAAATAGAGAATATCGCGAGATGCGATGTGAAGCTTTCGGCGGTCCCGGGCGACAAGCCAAAGAAAGAGGAGGCCGGCCGCCAGCGTCACCCGCATCTGCACCACCTGGTAGGGGGTGACCCCGTGCTGGAAAAGATATTTTCCGGCCGATCCGGAAACGGCCCACAGCACGGCGGCCAGGATCACATAAAAGTAACCTCGTCGAGGAACGGGTGGGGCGGTCGGCTCCATCCAGCGCGCTCCATTTCTCGGCGTTTTTGTCCCATGGGATAAATGACGGCGGCGCCGCACAGTCATTATTAAGAGTGGCCGGATTTTCCGGCGTTTGTGTCGTAGGAGCTCCTACCACAGGCTTTTCGTGGAGTCAAAGCCATGGGAAGGGCGTGGTCGGGCGGGTCAGGAATGTGAAAGTCGAGATGGCCCGGTTCCTGCTACTTTAAAAGGCAAGGTAAAGGATGCGATTTTCCCTGGACGGACCCGTTCGGGGGGACAAGTCGAACGGATGAAGTCCTGTGGATTGTTACGGAACGGCAGGTGCTTTTAAAGATTGAACAGGCGAGGTCCTGCGCATTGAAACGTGCGAGGGCTGTCCCTTAAGGAGAAACCCCGTTGGAACGTGGCGCGGACGTTTCTGTCGTACTTCCCGCATATCAGGAAGAAGCCGCCATTGCAGCGACGGTATCCAAAATCCGCCGGATCCTTCCCGAAGCCGAAGTGATCGTGGTGGACGATGGATCCCGGGACCGAACAGCCGAGGAAGCCCGGCAGGCGGGCGCCTACGTGTGGTCCCATCCCTACAACATCGGCAACGGCGCAGCCGTGAAAACCGGAATCCGCATGGCCTCCCGCGATAAGGTGGTGCTCATGGACGGCGACGGACAACATGACCCGGCCGACCTCCCGCGGCTTCTGGAAGCGGCCGAAAAATACGACATGGTCGTGGGGGCTCGAGACCCCAAAACCCATGCCAACGGATTCCGGCGCCTGGCCAACACGGCCTACAACCTGCTGGCGCGCTACGCCACCCGCTTCCCCGTCAAAGATCTGACATCAGGTTACCGGGTCTTGGATCGGGAAACGGTGCTTCGATACTTGTATCTTCTGCCCAACACCTTTTCCTATCCCACCACGCTCACCCTGGCTTACTTAAGAAGCGGCCGGTCGGTATGCTATGTGCCCATCCAGGCGGGAAGGAGAAAGGGGAAAAGCAAGATCAAACCACTCAAGGACGGCATGCGCTTTTTTCTCATCATCTTGAAGATCACCACGCTCTATTCTCCCCTTCGCATCTTCCTCCCCGTGAGCGGTTGTTTCTTCCTTTTGGGTCTGGCCAATTACGCCTATACGTACCTTACGGCCCACCGCTTCACGAACATGTCCGCGCTGCTCTTCATTACGTCCGTGCTCCTTTTCATGATGGGCCTCATCAGCGAACAGGTCGCCCAACTGCGCTACGACCGGGTGGAAAACGGGGGATGATCGGATTGTGAAAGCCGCCCCTCCTCTTGTGTCGAAAACCGGGGGATTGTCCGTGGATGAGGGATCGGCTTTTTTTCTCTTTTGAAGCGCTGCGCCCGCACCGATCTTTGCAATGGGATCGTCGAGATCCGCGATCGAATGAAGGTGCAAGAACAATTTTGAAGCATCTGCAAGGGACGATGGAGAAGGGGGATGCGACCATTCGGAGCTCTGGCAGGCAATGGGCTGGCAGGCGCGGTGTGGTGCGACCGTTCCTTGCGGCACTCCCCCGGGGGCGTCGTTTATGCCGTTCTTTGTGTTTTCGGACAAGCTCGTTAAATGAGAAGGTTGTGGAACAACGGGCGGATGTGGGAATCTTCCGAGCACGCACTGCAGCCATACCGGAAGAATCTTCGGAGGGGGATCAGGGAACCTTGATGGGTGAGCCGGCACGCCGGATACTTGTCATCACGCGCAACTTCCCTCCACTCTGGGGAGGCATGGAGCGGCTCAACTGGCATTTGGCCGATCAACTGGCTCGGTATGCACAGGTGCACCTCATTGCTCCGATGGGAGCGCGTGAGAAGGCCCCGCCCGGCGTTCAGGTGATCGAGGCGCCGCTTCGTCCGCTGGGACGCTTCCTGCTCGTCGCCGCCTTAAGGAGCCTGGCGGAGGCAAGGCGTTTTCGCCCTCATTTTGTGCTTGCCGGAAGCGGCCTCACTTCCCCTATCGCTCTGGCCGCCGCGCGCCTGGTTAATGGCAAAGCCGGAGCCTACGTCCACGGATTGGATCTCGCTCTTCCCCACCCGATCTATCGGACGGTGTGGTTTTCCGCCATGCGCCGCCTTGATCGCGTCATTGCCAACAGCCGTGCGACGGCGACGCTGGCCCAAGCGGCCGGCATTCAGGAAGCGCGTCTTTCCATCGTTCATCCAGGAGTGGAGTTGGCAGGGGTCGATCAAACAGTTCAACAGGCCCGGCGGCGGGCGTTTCGCAAAAAATATGAGCTGGGGGAGCGCCCGATACTCCTCTCGGTGGGTCGGCTCACCTCACGTAAGGGGATAAAGGCTTTCGTCCGCGAGGTGTTGCATCGGGTGGTCCAGTGCAGACCTGATTGCTTTTTGTTGATTGTCGGCGATGCCCCTTGCGATGCCTTAGCTGCAAAAGCCGAGACGCCCCAGGCCATTCTCGAGGAGGCGCGCGCGATGAGACTGGAACAGCATGTCCGCTGGCTTGGGGTGCTTTTTGGGGAGGACCTGGAGTCCGCTTATTGCGCGGCTGATGTGCATGTCTTCCCGGTGCGGGAGATCCGAGGGGACCCGGAGGGATTTGGCATGGTGGCCATTGAAGCCGCTGCGCACGGTTTGCCGACCGTCGCCTATGCCACCGGCGGAGTGGTGGACGCTGTGGCCGACGGGGTTTCCGGGCGGCTCGTGCCGCCGGGAGATGCGGAAAGTTTTGCGGCAGCCGTGCTCGATCTGTTGCAGCATCCCTTGGAGCGACAAGGCATCCGCCGTTTTGCGGAAGGTTTCGCCTGGGACTCTTTTGGTGCCAGGTTGGCTGTGGCACTGGCATGACGCAAAAAAGTGTGAAAAAGGTAGATATGGAGCTCAGGCAGCCGCATGCGGTTCTTGATTTGTCATCCCGCGGAAAGAAGGCCCTGAAGATCGAACGGCTCCTTGACTTGAAGGCGCGCAAAGAGCCTATGAAGGTGCTCGAGATAGGGACCGGCTCCGGTGGCATTGCGCACTATTTTGCAACCCATCCGGTACTACGCTGTGAGGTGACGGCGGTGGACGTCGTCGATCAGCGGCGGGTCCGTGAAGGCTTTGTTTTCCGCCTTGTTGATGGGACAACGCTGCCGTTCGATGATGAGGCGTTCGATGTGGTCATCAGCAATCACGTGATCGAACACGTGGGGGATCGTCGGGCACAGCGTCACCATTTGCAAGAAATCGCGCGCGTGTTGTCTCCTAAGGGCATTGCTTATCTTGCGACACCCAATCGCTGGATGTGGGTCGAGCCCCATTTTCGCTTGGCACTTCTTAGCTGGTTACCCCGTTCGTGGAGGACTGCCTACGTACGGCTGCGAGGTCGAGGTGCCGCCTATGATTGTGAACCGCTCACTCTGGCTGAGCTTGATGCTCTGGTGGCCGAAACCGGCATGACCTGGAGGCATGTGGAGGTGGAAGCCTTCCGTGAAATGGTGGCCATCGAAGGAAAGATCGGGATGCTGGCCACGGCGGCCGCCTTTTTGCCCGATGCGTTTCTTTCACGCATGCGCCCTGCCATACCGACGTTGATTTGTATATTGCACAAAGGTGCCAAAAGCTTGACGGAGCACTGAAGACGTGCTTTGTCGCTTACTGGGCCGCCAGCCGCGGCATGATTGTTTCTCGGGGAGCGACGAAAACTGCGATTCGGCGAGGCATGCCGCAGATGGCCAAGTGGTAGAGGGGATCGACCCTTAGTGGCTATCCGCGACGGTGGGCTGAAGAATCCGGGGTTGGGATTGAGGCTTGCGCTCTACCCCGTGACCCAAGCCCCTTGAAGGTGCTTGTTTGCTTGAACAACATTTCTGGATCTGAATGAAAATGGTGTGCAGAACCGATATTTGCCCTGCTGTCTGGTTTCCCACCATCCGTGCGGGCAGCGGCGTGGATGTCTTTACTGAAAGGCTGTGTGCCGGGCTGAGAGCGCGCGGCGTGCGGGCCGAGATCACCTGGCTGCCGTTGCGGGCCGAATATGCCCCGTGGAGCCTTCCGGCGCCGAAACCTCCTCCGTGGGCAAATATCGCTCATGCAAATACCTGGCTGCCGAGCCGTTTTCTGCCGTCCTCGATACCGTTGGTTGCGACCATGCACCATTGCGTTCACGGTCCCGATCTCACCCGCTACAAAACGTTTTTCCAGGCGCTCTATCACCGCTTTTGGATATTCCCCATCGAGCGCAAAGTGATCAAAAGGGCTGCTCGAATAAGTGCTGTCAGCCACTATACCGCAGAGCGAACGCGGCATTTTTTTCAAAATGCCGACATAACGGTGATCTATAATGCCGTCAGCCTGGATGGTCTTTTTCGTTACACAGAGCGAGTATCCCCGCATAAACCTTTTCGGTTACTCTTTGTTGGCAAACAGTCGACCAGAAAAGGAAGCGACCTGCTTGCTCCGATCATGCGCTCACTAGGGCCTGAATTTGAACTGATGCACACCGGCCCAAGCATACCGGGCGCACCGACGAACATGCGTTCTATAGGAAAAGACTTAACTCCGACAGAACTAGCTTGCCAGTATCAAACCTCGGATGCGCTTCTTTTTCCTTCAAGGCTCGAAGGATTTGGCTTGGTGGCATTAGAGGCCCAAGCCTGTGGATTACCCGTGATTGCCACCCGGGGATCGTCTCTCCCTGAAGTCATCGAAGACGGTGTGACAGGCCTGCTCTGCCCTCAGGATGATGTCCGCGCTTTTGCGGAAGCTGCCCGGTGGCTGGCGGCACACCCAGAACAGTGGCAAGCGATGAGGCGGGCAGCGCGAAAACGTGCCGAGACCTGTTTTGATTTCGAGACCATGATCGACCGCTATTTAGCCCTGTATCGATGCGTACTCGCGGCGAGACCACTCGCTCGGCAATCTTTTAGGCCGGACCGAGCTTAGCGGATTGTACTCAGCAACGCCTATGGGACTCACCGTACCATGAAACCCGTTGTTGGCCTTACGCTGAACTACCGTGACACTGCGCGCACCGCACGCTGCGTGCAATCGCTTCTAGACGACGGAGCGTGTGCCGTGCTTATCTGGGACAACTCGGACGATGGAGGCGTCTCACACATTTCGCTAAGACGGCTTTGGGCAAACGAAAACCGTGTGCACATCGAGTCAAGCCCGTGTAACCTCGGCTTTGCCGCAGGAGTCAATCGCGGCATCGAAGTTATCCTTAAGCGCTATCCCGAAGCGTGGATTATGCTCATCAACAACGATGCCACCGTGCGCAAAGGGGCTCTCGTGCGGCTTGTTCGAGCTTTGGATTGTGCACATTTTGCCATTGCTTACCCTCGCATCAATCATGCTGGCCGTATTATTGGCACGATGCATTACCAGCGTCACTTGGCACTGCAGCGATTTGACCGCCCTATGTCGGGAAGTTTTTGTTACCCGTCTGGCTGCGCAATGCTCATCGCACCCGAGCGCATCGGTCTCCCTCTCCTCGATGAAGACTTTTTCATGTACGGTGAAGACGTGATGCTTGGCTGGCGTCTTGGCACGGAGCGTATGGCCTACGTACCTGAAGTTTTAGTCGACCACGAGGGCAACGCATCGAGCGAGGTAGGTTCTTTGTTTTATGAAACTCGCATCGTGGTGGGTCATTTGTTGATGGCTCGCAAGCTTGCTAGCCATACAGCCGATTGTTTGCTCCTCATGATGGGACGATGCATGAGCCTTCCCGCCCGCGCTCTTCTCCGCTCATTGCGTTACCGCAGTGCCGTCCCCTGGCGCGCGCTGTGGCGTGGGTGGCGACTGGCGTGGGGTGATGATCACGATTTGCTACGCGCGAAAAAGGCTTCAACCGGCTTCTGTCAGCGCTAAAACGCGCTCCACGGCCTCCCACACATCGTCCACATTCACCCCCACAATACAAGGGAAAGGCTGGTCACTGCGCGTGGTGTACCGGCAAAGCCACCTACATCCAAAACAAGGCATCGGGCATGCCACAACATGTGGGAGCATGCGCACCGGCGTATGCTCAGGGTCGTAAGGGTAACAACGCCCCCACTCGCCGCCTCCGGCCACCACAATGCTTGGTGTGCCGGTAGCGGCGGCGATATGCCCTGCCGCTGAGTCGTTACACAACACTAGGCGAGCGTGGGCGATTAAAGCGATTAACGTGGGGAGATCGGTTTGCCCTGTCAAATCGACAACTTTTGTTCTGGCGTTGCGCACCACTGCCTGCGCCAGATTTGTCTCCTGCGCCGTACCCACCACTACGCATTGCCAATCGGGGCGCCAATGTGCCAGACGTTGCATGACGCTCGAAAAGTGTTCAATCGGCCATTGTTTGTACCGCCTGCTGGCACCTGGAGCCAGTACCCAGTACACCCCGGATAACGGAGAGGGCGGCAGATTGCCGAATTCGGCTGGCCTTACGTTGGTCCCATCCACCCCAAGGGCCCGCAAAAATGCATTGTAACGTCGGCTCCTGTGGACGTGCGTTTGTTCTGGGATGAGATGCGCGTAACGTCCGTCATTTAGTTGCCGGTCAAACCACGGACGATCCAAGCAGACATTTGTAAAACCCCAAGCCGGCGATCCCAAGGCATGCACTGCTGCGTCTACGACCAATGCATCCCGCGGACTGCTGGTCTGGAGAGTTTCGACAGCCCCTAGCAGTCTCAAAGTCAACAAATTCTGCCGGCGAATCCGAAAGCTTTTGACCACACCCCTACGATCAAAAGGTTCAATCAGGACACCGGGGAACGCGCGCGCAAAGAGAGGCACCAGGGTTTTATCGACCACAAGTACCACCTCGCGCCCATTAGCGCGCAGATGATTGACTAGGCATTGCCCGTATGGCAGCCACAGCACGGCATCGCCCAAAAGCTCAAGATGAACGATTGCCGTGCGATCCGGTTTAGGCACTCGCGTTTTACCGTGCAAAACCCAATAATCGAATAGACCATAGGCCGCCCACTCGATGGCCCGTTTAGTACGTCGAACGAGTAACTGCCAATTTTGGATCCAATTCATTTGATCGCCAGTGCCTCGAGTTCGATTTCATGACACAATAGTTTTGGTTGGGTGTCGAACAACACTCCAGCAGCGCAGTGCACCCAGGCACTCAAGTGCCAGCGCACGCGATTGAGCAAACGAAATAGTGCGCGCACTGGATGCCGCCACGACCAATACAACACGGGCGGATGCAAAATGAATTCAATGCGCTCTGGCGAAAATCCTGCCTGTTCCAACACCTGCATCAGTGAAAACTCATTGAAATGCACCACATGGGTAAAGTCGACGTAACAAGTATGCCCGAGCAGAAGACAAGCTGCATTGGGTACTTTCAAGCTGAGCCGGCCGCCGTCACGTAGGCATCGGCGGAACTCACGGAGTAAGGCGACGGTGTGTTCTCGGGGAATGTGCTCCAACACGTGATGAAACAAAATGACATCGAAGCTCCCGTCTGCTGTGTGAGCGAGAAACTCCCCTATATCGGACTGGAAGAGCTGCACCCCCTCGGGAAGGTGCCGTCGCGCTTCATGCAACAGCTGCTCTGATATATCGACCCCAGTGAGGTTTTGATAACCGCACTCATGCAATAGGCCGAGCAGGTAGCCAGTGGCACATCCGGCATCGAGAATACTCGCTTGTTTGTCCACCCATTTGCCCTCTGTGCCAATGAAGGTGAGTCACCTACCCCTTGTTAAATTTGAGTTGGGCGGGTAGGAGACAGGATCAGATGACATCAGTTCAGAATCGGCAAACGGGGGTAGGAATGGGGGTAACGGAAGGGGCCAGTAGGGCGTCTGGAGTTGCCCTCATGGCGACCAATCTCAACGCACCGGATCCGGAGGTCATGGAAAAAAAACGTCGCCGCAAATTCACGGCTGCTTATAAGTTGCGCATCCTCGAGGAAGCCGATGCCTGCACATTGCCTGGGCAGATCGGCGCCCTTCTCCGCCGGGAAGGCCTTTATTCATCGAATTTGACCACGTGGCGCAGACAACGAGATGAGGGGCAGCTCAAAGCATTGTCTCCCCGAAAACGGGGGCGAAAAGCGAACCCGGACCACCATCTTGCAAAACGTGTAGCCCAATTGGAGCGGGAAAATCAGCGCCTCAGAGACCAGATCAAAAAGGCGCAGACGATCATTGAGGTTCAAAAAAAAATCTCAGACCTCATGGGGATTCCCCAACCCAATCACGAAAGCGACGAGAGCAACTTATGAAAGCGGCGGTCCAATTGCGAACCGAGGTGGGAACCGTCCAGGCCTGTGATGCTTTGGGCATTGCCCGAGCAACCTTCTATCGTAGACTGAAACCCACCAGAGCCCAGGTAAATCGTCCGGCTCCGCCGTTGGCTCTTTCGGATCAGGAGAGGCAAACGGTGATAGACCTACTCCACTGCGAGAGATTTCAGGATGCTGCCCCTCGCCAGATCTTTGCGTGCCTGCTTGATGAGGGGACGTATCATTGCTCGGTGCGCACGATGTATCGCATTCTGAAAGACGAACATGGAAGCGTCAAGGAGCGTCGCCGGCAGGTGCAGCGCCCCGCTTACGAAAAGCCCGAGTTGCTCGCCACCCGCGCCAACGAGGTTTGGTCGTGGGACATTACAAAGTTATTGGGCCCCGTCAAGTGGACCTATTTTTACCTTTACGTGATCATGGACATCTTTAGCCGCTACGTGGTGGGATGGATGGTTGCCCACCGGGAAAGTGCGGCCCTGGCAAAGAGGCTCATTGAGGAGACCTGCAAAAAGCAGGGTATTGTTCACGGCCAACTTACAGTTCATGCGGATCGGGGATCCTCCATGACCTCGAAGTGTGTTGGCCAATTGCTATCGGACTTGGGGGTCACCAAAACCCATAGCCGGCCTCATGTGAGCAATGACAATCCCTATTCGGAAGCCCAGTTCAAGACCCTCAAGTACTGTCCGCAATTTCCAGGACGTTTCGGTTCCACCGAGGATGCCCGCTCCTTTTGCCGGAATTTTTTCAATTGGTACAATCGAGAACATCGCCACTCGGGTCTCGGGCTGGTCACACCGGAGCAGTTCCATTACGGGTTGGCGCCTCAGATCGTGGAGCATCGTCAACAGGTTCTCAAGCAAGCATTCGAGGCCAATCCTAGCCGTTTCAAAGGCAAGATACCCAGGCCTCCAGCATTGCCGACTGCCGCCTGGATCAACAAGCCTTCAAGCGACGCTGTAAGAGTCTAACATTTTACCGGAGGTGTCTCATTTTCATTGACACATTCCGTTGATCCAACGGGGAAGGCGTTCGAGATGGAAACGTTTGACATCATGGAGTGTATTGTGTGCTCGGTTGCCTACACTAATATAATGTCGGAGATAATTGTCAAAAATTTCTTTGGACACGTTGTTCATCTTAATCTCCGTAATTTCATAAACTTAAGTTGAATAGGCACGCGGTCTTTGAATTTCAATGGTGTTCGTCAAAGTTGTCCCCTAACTTTAACTTCTTTGGCTGAACATCAGTGAAGCGGTGAACATCGGCGACATTGCGAGTTCAGCATCACAGGTGGCGAACACTGCGCCTTTCCAGGACATTGCAGCAATCAGTAAAAGATTCAACCCGGTATTGATCACTGCCCCCCGTCAGTAAAATGCTCACGGCCTTGCGCAGGCCACCCCCGCCGATCATAGTGGTTTATAGAAAAAACGGTACCAGAGAGATGGAAGGCAGCCAGCCAGCGCAAGGTCTCTACTACTGGTGCGAACCCCATGCCGAGCAACCAGGGTAAGATCCAACTATAGCACAGGGTCCGACGCCTGCAAGCAACCCGTAACCCATCGGTGCGGGAAGCTGCTGAAGCGCATATGGAACACCACAGAGCGTGCGTCATTGCCAACGCGGAACAATCGTGGTACCGCGGCAGCGAAAAGGGGCATAACCGGTACAGCGTCTATGTCGACGACGCGATAGGCGGCGGTGTAGGCGCGGGTCATTTCTAAAGTCTCTAAGCGCGCGAGCATGATCTTTCGATGTCCACATAAACTTTGTGCGCTGCCCCGCCGACCGCGAAGGACCACCCTTGACCCAATGGGCGTGAATATCCACGTTAGCACAGTTCAGACTTAAGCCGAAATCATGCCGCAATATGGACCATCTGTAACTTGCCGCGGCGATGGCGGCAATGAGATAGGCCTGTGCCCATACAGGAAAAGGATCGGCTTGCAGCAGCAAGAGTGCAAGCGGGAGAATCAATACAGCGCAAACCGCGGCACAACTGGCGCGAGCACCATGCGTGCCGCACGCCTGATGCGCTCGTGCCCCTGATACGCTTGCATTGCGGCATGTGTCAACGGGGCGACGATAATTTCCGCTGTCCCGAGGCATGCAATAACGAGCCATTCGATCCGATCGAGCAGCAGAGTCTTGACCACGGCTAGGTCGCCATACATTGTTGCCGCACATTCCACGCCACCGATAACGATGTCCGCCGCACGTACCAGTGGGACGAGCTGGCGCAAGGCTTGGATCTTACCCGTGAATCTCGGGTGTCCCAGCCGGGTCAGGTCAAGTCCTTGACAATCCTGGTCGCCAATGACACGGCAGCGGTCGAACAACACGGCCAGGCGCACGACCCAACCACGGGCCTGAAGTTCCTGCGCCACGCTCAGGTTCATTGGTTGTGCTCCGCCTGGGGGCCAGGTCCGCTATGATGAATAAAAGCCGGGGCTTCATTTACGGGCCACCATGAGCAAATAGGGATCCAAGATCTTGGGACGAATAAAGTCCGACAAAAGATAGCACCCCGCATGCAGAGTGTTGTTGATGTGCCAGCGAAGCCGGTTGAGGAGACGCAACAAAGGACGATGGGGTCTTTTCCAGCTCCAGAACAGGCGCGGCGCTTGGCTGGTCAAAACGATACGCTCTGAAGCAAAGCCGGCGGATTCCAGCACCTGCAGCAAGGAATATTCAGTGAAGTGTGTCACATGGATAAAGTCGATCGCCATGTTAAAGCTACCAACCAGGCTCGCCATGTTGGGTACCCGGACGCTTAACCAGCCACCGGGTTTAAGGATACGATAAAAGGACTGCAGGACCTGGATGGTGGGCTCACGTGGTAAATGTTCGAGGACATCGTGAAAAAATATGACATCATAAGCTTCTATCGGGGCGTGTTGCAGCCAGTCACGTAAATCGGCTTCAATTAAAGTCACTGTATCAGGTAATCGCTTTCTTGCAATGGCCAATAATTGAGGCGAAACCTCGATGCCCGTTAGGTTGGTGAAGCCGACCCGTCGCAAGGCCTCAAGCCAGTGTCCTTCTGCACAGCCCACATCGAGGATGGAAGCATCCTTTGGGATTTCATCGATCCAGGGGGGTAACCGGTCGCGCTTCAACCGTTCGAGATCATCCGGCAGCCGCGGCCTAAATTCCATTGCCCGGTAGTGTCGAGCATAGCGGTCAAAAAGCGTTCGGCTAGGGTTCATTTTTTATCCCCCAAAACTCTTGGCACCACCCAAAGGGCCAGGATGAGCGCCAGTTCACCGCCATAAAGGGCCATTGCCGCTCCATAGAGCCCATACGCTGCGACCAGTCGAGCGGTAAGAAGTATATTTACCAACGCTGTCGCCGCATAAACCCAGGTGAGCAAATGCGTTCGGCCGGGTACCGTCAGCCGGAAGTTAAGTAAACTGCGCAACACCTGCATGGCAGGAAGCCAGGCAAGCCAACGGATCATGTCCACCGCCTGGGTGAAAGTAGGCCCCACGAGGGCAGGCAGCCACGGTGCCAACCCATAAAGCACCATGCCGCCCAAGAGCGCCAGAAAGATCAAGGCGGAACCCGTGCGCAGCAATCGCTGTTCGTAGCAGGCGCTTGCGTACAGTCTGGACCACAATGCCTCCAGCATCGCCTGCAGTGGCAGGCCGGCAAATTCCACCACCCGCTGTGCAACGCTGAAGTTGCCGGCGTGCCCAAAGCTCGCTAGGGCGAGTACAGGTTTGTTGAATTCCGCTTGGACCCGAAAGGAGAGAGCCCCAATGGTAAAAGGAAAGCTCTCTCGTGCCATGCTCCAGTCCCGCTTCGCAGGCCACGCCGGTCGATATCTCGCCACAACTCGCCAGGCCACAGCCGCTGCGTAAATGAGTCCAGAGAGCGCATACACCCAGAGCCAGCCCACCGGTTCGGGGTGGTGTATGGCAGCGTAAATTAGTAGCGCTGCGAGGCGGATGAAGACTCCCCCTCCCTGCACTATGCCGAAGGCACGTGCCCGATGCTGGGATTGTTCCACGCGGGCTGCGAACTCGATGAAGGAGCTTGCCGCGATCTCCGAAACGGCAAACAGAGACACCGGCAATAACGGCAGAGGGGCCGGCAACACCCAAGTGATCACTGGAACTGCAACGAGTGTACAGAGGAATGCGACCGGGCACCAAAGCGCCAATGCCATACTCAACCGCTCGGCAAGCTTTTCCGGTTCACGGGCACCGTCCCGCAGCAAAAGGCCCCCCAATCCGAAACCAGCAACGGGCGTAAAAAAGCTCGCTACCGCGAGCACAGTCACAAAGAGCCCATAACCTTCCGCACCCAGCAGCTGGGCTAGCAAAAGGACTTGGGCGGCCTGCGCCGCCGCGCGCAACATGAGCCAGACGAACAGCACACCACTGGCCCGCAGGTAGCCGCCCGGGCGCCAGGCAACTAGACGTCGCAGCATGACCAGCTCATTTGACCTCGCGCCGCGCGCTTGCTGCAGCCGTTGCGTGTCACCGGCCGGCGGCAGCATACGATCAGGGTGGCAAGCATGTGCTATCGGATTCAGACGTCAACGAGCATATTCATGGCTGAAGAACCCGTCAAGGGTCTTCACGGCCAATCAACCTGACCCGAGTGCGGCGAACCCATTTGAGTGCGAGGCACTCTACATTGTTTTCGACGGCATGAGACCGAAAAGTAACCACCATTTTTGAGTATAAACGGTGGGGCTAAGCATGACACTGAGATACTCCCCATTGTCTAGACAAAAAATGGGATGAGTTAAGGTGTATTGCTGAAGCCTGCATAAGGATATTGATTCCCTCTTTTTTGAGATAGATCTCATAAGGGATCTGATGCGTGAGTGATTCATGGAGTCGCGCCGTATTGTAAAAGTGAAAGTATCCGGCCAGGCCCTGGCGGGCCGAGGCGACAGCCTGATAGTTATGGAGGTAGACGTCATCGTATTTTACAGACATCCACGGACGCCCCAGAAAAATGTTATCGAAGGCCAGGCCAGACCGTCCATACTGATCTGGATATCGTCCTTCTTTAGCCTCCCGGTAAACCCACGGCCGGTAAACCAGCTGCTGTGATCGGTCTTGAAAATCTCAGGCCGAGTTGCTTCCAGTGCATTCTCCAGGTCCGAGAGGGAGAAGGAAGTATCCAAGGTCGTTAAGATCTCCTAGGAGAGCAATCAGCGGCTGTCCCAGTCATGACAGCTACTGGATGGACGAATCCATGGAGCAGGCGTATGGAGGTGATATCAGCACACCAGACCTGATCAGGATGAACCATAGTCAGATTCCTAGGAAAGTATGGGAAGACCTTGTGAGCTTGATTGAAAAGGCTCCAACGCGGCCTCGGATACACCGCATCAAGTTTTATAAGCGTCATGAAGCGCCATGCCCGCTTGGGGTTCGCGCCTTTTCCCTGGCGTTTCAGCCAGGCGGTCATCCGCTCAAACCCATAGAAAGGCGTCCTCCTGAACTGCTCGTCGATCCGGTGTATCACCTGGAGGTTATCGGTGTCATTACCCCGGCGGAATGTGTCAATGAAAATGAGACACCTCCGGTAAAATGTTAGACTCTTACAGCGTCGCTTGAAGGCTTGTTGATCCAGGCGGCAGTCGGCAATGCTGGAGGCCTGGGTATCTTGCCTTTGAAACGGCTAGGATTGGCCTCGAATGCTTGCTTGAGAACCTGTTGACGATGCTCCACGATCTGAGGCGCCAACCCGTAATGGAACTGCTCCGGTGTGACCAGCCCGAGACCCGAGTGGCGATGTTCTCGATTGTACCAATTGAAAAAATTCCGGCAAAAGGAGCGGGCATCCTCGGTGGAACCGAAACGTCCTGGAAATTGCGGACAGTACTTGAGGGTCTTGAACTGGGCTTCCGAATAGGGATTGTCATTGCTCACATGAGGCCGGCTATGGGTTTTGGTGACCCCCAAGTCCGATAGCAATTGGCCAACACACTTCGAGGTCATGGAGGATCCCCGATCCGCATGAACTGTAAGTTGGCCGTGAACAATACCCTGCTTTTTGCAGGTCTCCTCAATGAGCCTCTTTGCCAGGGCCGCACTTTCCCGGTGGGCAACCATCCATCCCACCACGTAGCGGCTAAAGATGTCCATGATCACGTAAAGGTAAAAATAGGTCCACTTGACGGGGCCCAATAACTTTGTAATGTCCCACGACCAAACCTCGTTGGCGCGGGTGGCGAGCAACTCGGGCTTTTCGTAAGCGGGGCGCTGCACCTGCCGGCGACGCTCCTTGACGCTTCCATGTTCGTCTTTCAGAATGCGATACATCGTGCGCACCGAGCAATGATACGTCCCCTCATCAAGCAGGCACGCAAAGATCTGGCGAGGGGCAGCATCCTGAAATCTCTCGCAGTGGAGTAGGTCTATCACCGTTTGCCTCTCCTGATCCGAAAGAGCCAACGGCGGAGCCGGACGATTTACCTGGGCTCTGGTGGGTTTCAGTCTACGATAGAAGGTTGCTCGGGCAATGCCCAAAGCATCACAAGCCTGGACGGTTCCCACCTCGGTTCGCAATTGGACCGCCGCTTTCATAAGTTGCTCTCGTCGCTTTCGTGATTGGGTTGGGGAATCCCCATGAGGTCTGAGATTTTTTTTTGAACCTCAATGATCGTCTGCGCCTTTTTGATCTGGTCTCTGAGGCGCTGATTTTCCCGCTCCAATTGGGCTACACGTTTTGCAAGATGGTGGTCCGGGTTCGCTTTTCGCCCCCGTTTTCGGGGAGACAATGCTTTGAGCTGCCCCTCATCTCGTTGTCTGCGCCACGTGGTCAAATTCGATGAATAAAGGCCTTCCCGGCGGAGAAGGGCGCCGATCTGCCCAGGCAATGTGCAGGCATCGGCTTCCTCGAGGATGCGCAACTTATAAGCAGCCGTGAATTTGCGGCGACGTTTTTTTTCCATGACCTCCGGATCCGGTGCGTTGAGATTGGTCGCCATGAGGGCAACTCCAGACGCCCTACTGGCCCCTTCCGTTACCCCCATTCCTACCCCCGTTTGCCGATTCTGAACTGATGTCATCTGATCCTGTCTCCTACCCGCCCAACTCAAATTTAACAAGGGGTAGGTGACTCACCTTCATTGGCACAGAGGGGGGAGTGATAGTCATAGGAGGATCGGGGAAGACGGAACAGTTGACATTGTCTCCGGAGAGGAATCATTTCATGTCCTGGGTCTATCAGTTCCCGTTTCCCTTCTCAAGAAGCATCTGGGGCTTTTTTGAGCCGTCCCAGCTCTACCTTAAGCCGGCCGATCCGGCGATAGAGCTCAGAGACTAACTCTTCATGATCTCATTCATGCTTTGCAGAGCGATGGGAAAACAGGCTTGGGAGCTCTTCGAGGAGCTGCTTTCTCCATTGGGGGATTGGATTGACATGCACCCAAAACTCACTGGACAGCTGGGAAAGGGTTTTCTCCTTTTACTGCTTCTAAAGCTACTTTGGGGTTAAAAACCCCGCTGTGACTCTTGCGTATGTTCCCCACCCTAATGCGTCTTCTTCTTCGTATGACAAGCTACCATCCACCTTGTTACTGGGGTGTCCAGTTCTTGGGGAGTATCATACCCAGAGGTTCCCCTTCCCATTGGACCCATTTCACGGTCCACTTCTCCCGAATAACAAAAACGGAAAGAATCAAAGTGTCATAGGATTGACGCAAAGCCGCCAAAACGCCGAGCCGGCGGGACGTTCCGTTCCTGGGGAAGAATCCTTTTCTCCGGCCGCAGGGGCTCTTGCTAACGCGTGGAGAAAGACGTCTTTTTGAAAGCACTGTCGAGTCGACCCGAAGCTGCAAGAACCTTCAAGACATTGATTAACCATTATATCTTAGCTTCATCTCCGAGCTGGCCGCGATCCTGTTCTAGACAACTCAATCGCCTATCGGGACCAGTCAGCACGGTAATCAGAGGAGAATCCTGTGGCTGGGCCGCCGTGATGGTGGCAAAGATGCGGTGTGAGATCGCTGTGCCCAACATCCGGCGAACGTCTTCGAACGTTCACATTCTGAGTTTTGTGGAACGGCCGTATGGCACATTCAGTGCTTATACAGTGGCTGTCGCGTCGGGGTCTGTTTCTGCCCCCGCGGACAAAAGTTTTCTCGAACAGCCGTAGTCGGAGTTCTGACAGAGCCTGTTCACTGGCTTGAAGCGAGTTGCTGTCAGTCGCAGCTCGATTCACTATCAGGATCGATGTCATCCGATTGATGAGGTCCTGAATCAGTGAAGTGTGATTGGGTGGACTGACGAGCATGGATTCGGAACCCATCTTGGGGGTCACCGATACCCTGATTCAGCCACTATTTCAGGGCATCACCTTTTCAAGGACTGAAAAGCTCTCATGACGATGCCATCTGAGACATTTTCGGACACTCTTCACCCCCTTATGGCCAAAGGAGCTTTCAGGCTTTTGCGGCGGCGATCTATAATTACCCCCAAAAACTGGACAGCCCCTTAAGCTCTGATGTGGTAAGGAGGAGATAGGAGTGAGGAAGGAGAAGGGGCCATGGGGAGAAGGACGTACAGTGCGGATTTCAAGGCTAAGGTAGCGTTGGAGGCGATAAGAGAGACGAGGACGGTAGCTGAGCTTTCCTCCGAATATGGGGTGCACCCGACGATGATTGTCCGGTGGAAGCGAGAGGCATTGGAGCATTTGCCCAACGTATTTTCAATACGAAACGATGGAAATAATAAGGAAAAAGATGATTTGATCGAGTCGTTGTACAGGCAGGTGGGTCAACTAACCATGGAGCTGGAGTGGATTAAAAAAAAGTCTGTGCTGCTCAAATAAAGCGAAGCAGGGCCTAATTGAGCCGGGAAACGGGAGGATCAGCATCAAGCGGCAGTGTGAGTTGTTGGGACTTTCCCGCTCCAGCTTCTATTACAAGGAGTCCGAGGAGAGCCCTTTGAATCTGGAATTGATGCGGGTGATTGACAAGCAGTACACGCGGACCTTTTTTTATGGTGTTACGCGGATGACCCATGTTCTTAAGGCAATGGGGTATCCGATTGGGCGGAAACGGGTAAGCCGGTTGATGCACTTGATGGGGCTTGAGGCCATTTATCCGAAGAAGAACCTGAGCAAGGCGGCTCCCGGGCAGCGGAGGTTCCCTTATCTTCTGAAGGGGCTTTGTATTGAAAGGCCGGATCAGGTATGGGCGGCTGACATAACCTACATCCGCCTTCGGGCAGGATTCCTATATCTTGTAGCGGTAATGGACTGGTTCTCGAGGTATGTGCTGACCTGGCGCTTATCCAACACTCTTTGCAGCCTCTTTTGCATTGAGGCATTGAAAGAGGCACTGGGAGAGAGAACCCCTGGGATTTTCAATACGGACCAAGGGAGCCAGTTTACCAGCGAGGAGTTCATTTCGGTCTTGGAAAACCGAAACATAAAGATCAGTATGGACGGCAGGGGCAGGGCTCTGGATAATATCATGGTAGAGCGCCTATGGCGGTCGGTGAAATACGAGGAGGTCTACCTCAAGGACTCCGGGGCGCCTCGTGAGGCCTTCCTTGGTTTGCAGGACTATTTCCGGTTTTACAACGAACAGAGGCCTCATCAGTCGTTGGGGTACCAGACCCCACAGGTGGTGTATCATTCGGCCAAGGAGGGGATAAGGTAGGGTTGGCCTCGCCTCGCCTGAGCTTCGCGAGGCTCCGCTCGGCTCGGCCAACCCGCCATTTTAGAGCTTAGAATCTCCGATTAGCTGTCCAAACTTTGGGGGTAACCTCAATCCCTACGCTGGGCAAAATTTGAGATAAACACTCCGAAAAGCGTGAAAAGCGGGACAATGCCGAGCAAACTGGAGCTTCAGCCGACGAGCGCTTCGGATCACGCGCGCTGCCAGATAGATCAGCTCCGGGATCACGGTCTTTACGCGACGCCGCTTGGACCGATGCCGTACGGGCGAAAAATGGGCCAGGAGCCCGTTTTGCGCCAGGATGCGCAAAATGTTGTCAGCCAGTCCGCCCAAGGTCAACACCAGCGTATGGGTGGCAAACTTTCCAGACGGCAATCGTTCCAAGTCCAGGTCGGACTTGATCTCACTATGAATCGGCTCGATCAGACCCCGATTCTCGGACAACCCGACGACTTCATCTTCAGGGACGGAAAGCGACGTCCACCAGCCCCCCGACTCGATATCAGGCCGGATCAACATTTGCCCCTCGCTATCCGATATCCTCTCGGTGACCCGGATCGCCAGCCGAAACCGATAGGTTCTCTCTTCATGGTGTCGCGTCACCCACGTGCTGAAGACCGCCACTTTCTTGCCGGGCCGGGGCTCACTCACACGGCCTTGCCTGAAGGCCCGATCACGCCAGGAAAGGACGTCGGCCATGCGCGGATTCCATTGGATGATAAAGCTCAGCTTGGGGTGTCGGCGAAGCACCACAAGCGATTCCAGGGCATCATGAGCCGCGTCCGTTCGCACCAAAAGGGGCTTGCAGGTCACCTTGCGCGCATGCACCAAGATCTTGCGCAAAAAGCCAACAAATCCGCTCTGAGAATGCTGAGACCCCGGGCGAAGCTCCAGGCCCAGACGCCATCCCTCCCAGCCAAGGTCGGCCCCGATCGGCGCCTCTCCGTCGTCGTCCTGGTTCGTCCGCGAAACCCCTTCTTTCTTTGTGTCGGAATTGTCCAGGCAGAAAGCATCCAGGTCCAAAGGCACGTGACCCGTGGAAAGAGCTGTCACGGGAACCTGGGTCCTCTCAAGCAATTCTACGCTACTTGCGCAGGCAACACGTTCGATAACTATCGCGTGCTTGTCCACACGTTGCCGCAGGGTTTCTTGCGAAGGAACCTTCTGAACGTCCAGAGCCTCTTTGAACCCCTCATCACCGGAAACGCCCGCAGCCGCTTCAAAGTCACTCTTGCCCAGACACGGAAGCCCCAGGGTGGTCTTGACCACATTCGCGTGCGAGATCATCGGTCGCCCTGGCACTTGCTTTTCCAACTGCTCGCACAGGCTCGTGGTGCCGTGGATCAGATTCCCCACAGGGGCCAAGCCTGCCTGCCCGCTGGTGAAGGCCTTCGAAGATTGTTCGATCTCAATTTTGTTCATGAGTGCACCTGCCGGGTGAAAATGTGACAGGAGGCCCTATAGCATAAATGAGATGTAAATCCAATCATATATCTGCAGTAAGATAGTGTTAGGTATAGGAGCAATTTCAAAAATTAAGGTACCGCTTAGAACTTACACAAAAAAGTTTACACCACCATCGACCGCGTCAAAATAATTTTAATGCCCATGGTTTCGGCAGGCCAAATATCCCTCTTCTCGCAGAGGTCCAGCGGGCCCCTCTCTGTTCATTGGCCTTTATCTCCTTAGTCCCCAAGGGCAATGATTTGCCTATCCCATTAGAGCTAGTGATGACGTCGGTAGATGCCAAAGGATTTCAAGGAAGCAAACCATCGTGTCATGAGCTACTTGACTGGATCGGGCTAGAAGACCTTTTGGCATGCGAAGTGCTAACAAGCGTTGAGACATGATGCCCAATAATGCCAAGAGCGAAAAACGACCAGAAAATGAGAACCTCTCAGGCTTTTACTCCCGCGATCTCTACGCTGGGCAAAAATTGGATCAAGCGCTGTGAAAGCCATGAGGCAGGAAGAATGTCGAAACATTTGGATCTTCAAACGACGACCCCTGCGGGTTACCCATCCTGCTGCTTGGATCGGCCGCTCAGGAACGGTTCTCGCACGATGGCGGTTCGTTTCGGGCTGAACTGGAAAAAAGTTTCCCGTGGGGCGGCTCTCTCCCAGGATATGCAAAAGTTTGTGAGCCAACGGGCCGATGTTGACTGCCAGACCATAAGGAGCAAATTTTCTGAAAGCCACTCAATGCAAATCCAAATCAGATCGGATCCTAGCGGGAAACTTTGTTCTCAAACCGCGCTTTTCGTGCATGGTCATCAACTGCTCGTGGGGGAGAGAAAGGGTAGTCCACACTCGATCCGGTTCCATCGTGGACAGGGTATACCATTGCCCCTTAACACCCAATACCCATCTCGTCAGTCGCATTACCTGTCGATGCCGAAAGATCTTCCCTTCAACGCTCCGGCGATCCAAAGGCTCAGAACCTCGATTTTCTCCTGCTCGTTCAAAGCCCCAAGGCCCCGAGCACAGAAACATTCAATCGTTCGCGCGGGATCGCCCACCTGCGGACTGTCCACAAAGGGAAACCGGAGTGTCCACTATAGCGGGGTTTGTGTAGGGGATGGGGGATTAGGTTGGGGCTTTAAACATGAAGTGCATGCAAGGCAAATAAATATCCGAGACCAGCAAAACAAGTTTTATTCATTCGATGGGGAGGAGAAATGAAAAACGATATTATAGAATTCGATCCCACATTGGATGAGCGTCAAATATTGACAGGTGCACAACTGGCTTTGTCCGTAGCGCGGAAGCCTCGTTTGGTGGCCGTGAGGTATGAACCCGTAGTAGAAGGTGAAAGGTGGGTACCTTATCTGGATTTGATATTCCATCTGCAGACAGACGATGGTCTTATCATCGCACTTGGCTTACCGCTTCGCAGCGGACGCCTCGTCTGGCCGCATAGCTACAGGGTCTGGCCCCGCCCGCTATTAGCTTCCTTTACCATCCAAGCATTCCAGCAGCTTGAAGGTAAAAACCTGCACTCCCGTCAGTTGTTTGCTCTGCCAGGATTCCAGGAAGCGCTGCGGGTTGATCCGGCAGCCGTACATGGTCGGTGGACGTGTCCGGGCATGGAAAACTATTATACGGTCGCACAGCTGCTTCAGCGTTATCGCTTTGCGAGTTCCCACATTATGTCGGGAACGCTGCTGGAGGTGGCCTGCGGTCCAGGTTACGGAGCGGGAATGTTGCTCAAAAGGAATAATGGATTGCAGGACTACTTAGGGATGGATATCGACGAGGGTGCAGTGGATTTCGCACGCCGATGTAACCAGGACCCCCGCGGGCGGTTTCTTACTGGGGACGTGGCGGATCTGGAGGGCGAGCCATTCGATTGGGTGCTGTCGCTGGAAACCATTGAGCATACTGCCGACCCGGAGGTCTTTCTCAAGCAACTCATAAGGCATTTGAAGCCCAGCGGAACCATGATTGTAAGCCTGCCATGCGAGCGTTGGCATGGATTTCATTGCAATCGAAATCATTGGAGTGCATGGAATCTAAAGCGCATTCAGAATTTTTTTGAACCCTATTTCGCTGAGATAAACTATTTTGTATACGACTTACCACGTTTTACTGAATATCCTTTTGAGATTGCCAAAATTAGGCCGCTGAACATTCAAGAAGACCGTTCTCGCCATGAGGTTTATCTCATGGTTATGAGGGGTCCGCGCCAAACTAAGCCCAGGTCCCGGGTGCTTGTCCAGCGTCGGTATGCCAGAGGTGATGCCCTCCAAGCAACACCCATAATACACGCATTGCGGCAAAAATATCCAGGACACCAATTGGTAGTGAGTACGGACGTCCACGAAGTCTTCATTAATAACCCTGATATTGATCTGTTGATGGCGACGACCTCCGGTTACAGGCCAAGTTCCGATGATATTGTGATCAACCTAGATGAAGCCTACGAGCGCAGACCCGATCGGCACATCCTTGATGCTTACGTTGAAGTTTCGGGTGTGGTTCTCGACGATATGCGTTTGAGACTGTATCCAAATCGTTATGATTATGATGCGGTAAAAGTTTTACTTGGTGAAAAGTTGCATTCATGGTTCGAAGGGGGGGTGCGGTATTTGGTCGCGCTGCATCCCTGTGGAACTTCTGATCGACAATGGCCCTTGGAACATTGGTGTCGCTTCTTGGAATTACTGCGAGAACGGGAAGATGTTGCGGGAATTGTGGTCGGTGCAGGATCAGACCTGAAAATGGAGGAGCACGACCGTTTGGTTAGTGTAGTCAGTCGCTGCGACCTGCTGACGACCAGCGCGTGCATTGCTCTCAGCGATGTGCTGATTGCGCCCGACTCGGCATTGCTCCATGTGGCTGCAGCGGTGGGAACGCCAGCAATCGGCCTCTATGGCATGGCAAATCCGGCCTTACGACGTCCTTATGGAGCTTTTCAGGCTGCGATTGTAGCTCCGGTGGACTGTGCCGGCTGTTTACATGAATTGCCGCCCCCCATAACCATTCCGCGGTGTCAATTGGGCCAATCTTTTTGTATGCACGCTATCCGTCCGGAAGTTGTATTCAAAAGCATGAATGACATTCTGGCGATGATTCCTCAAAACACTTGGCGACGTCGTTTTTCCATATCTATCCAAAAAAACATATCTTGTAACTTTCAACGAAAATGTGATTCAATGCCCATTGGTAAAGAGCCTAGTAAGCGGAAGCCTCTTCGTTCAATATCAACATCTGGAAGAATAAACATTGCCATTTATAGTGTAGATCATCCTAGGTCTGCATGTCCAATGCTACGTCTATTGATGCCCATAGCGGAGTTGCATGAGCATGTGCTCGCAAAATGGGGTGTCAGATATAGTGCCAACTCTTTTGTGATGGATTTCAAGTTATTGGAATGGGCGGATATTGTCATTTTTCAGCGGCTTGCTCCAAGTTGCCTGGATGCATCTTCCAAAAGGCTGCTTGAAAAGTCAGGGAAGCCGATTATATGGGAAACAGACGATGACTTCTTTGCTATACCCAGTTCACACCCCGACAAAATTACAGTAGAATCTTTAAAAGAACGTCTTTTGGATGGTTTGTCAATATTTTGTGCTGCAACCGTATCCACGGAGGCTCTTAAAAGTGTTTTGAGTCGGCATTGTAAAAATGTCTTCGTTCTTCCAAACTTTATTGACAGTCGCTTTGTTGACTTAAACAGCTCACCAAAGTCCGCCGAAAAGCCCTTGGTGATCGGGTATGCTGGTACTCCCACACACCATGAAGATCTGGAGCTCGTTGAGGAGCTCTTTTGCAAAGTTTCTGAAAAATATGGTGGAAAAATTGCCTTTTGCTTTATGGGCTGCACAACCCCAAGGCTTCAAGCTTTGCCTAGAACTAGAGTTTACCCGTTTAATGGAGAGTACATAAAATATATGTGTTTGTTAAAAAAGTGTGGCATAGATATAGCACTTGCGCCTTTAGTGGATAACCAATTTAATCGGTGCAAGAGTAACATAAAATGGTTGGAATATAGCGCATGTGGAATCGTCGGGATATATTCAAATCTTGATCCCTATAAGACATGTGTGAGGCATCGCCAAACTGGATTCCTCGTCAATGGAAAAAATGTAAACGAATGGTTGGAAGCTTTGGAGGAACTTATTGAAGATTCACGGTTGCGCCGCCGTATTTCAATAAATTCCATGAGGGATGTACTTGAAAACTACACAATACAAAAATCCGCCTCTGTCTATTTTCAAGTCTGGAATTCGGTGGCCCAAATGCGATGATCATTCTAAGCGAATTTTTAAGCAAATGGGGTGCCCACCCCGTGTCAAATCCGTATAAGGTGGGTAGCGGAATCGGGACAAGGTGCAATATGTGAGATACGGAATGGTGGAAAAGAAGTGCCGACGAACCCTTACGGCTGTCGGCAAGCTTCGCGTAGCTTAAAATGTGGCAGTCTGCAGAAGATCCGGCGGGGAGAAGCACTCTTGAGTCGGGAAAGTCTTTTATTCATAAATGTAAGCATATGGCGGAGGCAGCGACAGAAGGGGGTTATGGAGGCAGCATCTCGCAAGGACAGAATACGCCAGCCTACCCAGACCGGCAGGTTTGCGAAGCGATGCGCAGATGAGGCATGCGGGGTAGTGCTTGAGGAGAAACAACCGCGCGCATCTCTATGTTTCAATGTAATACCGGTTTACAACCAATGGCTTCCATGAGAAATAGGGGAAACAAAGACACACGAAGTATGGATATATGTGGCGTTGGAAACATTTATCTGTAGGACAGTCAGCCATGATCCAAACGAGTATTATTATCCCCGTCTTCAACCGATGTGATCTCACGAAAGAGTGTTTGGAAAGCCTGTCCGACACGCTTCGGGGGGAATCCTGTGAGATCCTTGTCGTGGATAACGGATCCTCGGACGGAACGGGCGATTTGATCGCCGCGTTTCGAAAAAGCCACCGCCATCTTTCCATTTCATATATTTACAATCAAGAAAACCTCGGCTTTGCCAAGGCATGCAATCTGGGAGCAGGGCTGGCAGAGGGGCGGTTTTTGATTTTTCTCAATAACGACATCATTGCCCTGCCGGGGTGGATGAAACCGCTTCTTCACGTTTTGGAAACGGACCCGACCGTGGGCATTGTCGGGGCCAAGCTCCTTTACCCCGATGGGACCCTCCAGCATGCAGGCGTGATCATCAGCGATGTCCCGGCCCCCATTACCCCGGGGCACGTTTGGCGCGGCCGTCCGCGGGATTTCTTGCCGGCCCGGGAAACAAGAGAGTACCAAGCCGTTACCGGGGCCTGTCTCGGTATCCGGAAAGATCTTTTTATCGAGCTTGGGGGTTTTGACGATCAGTTTCGGAACGACTGTGAGGACGTGGATCTTTGTTTTCGTGTTCGGGAAAAAGGCTACCGGGTCCTTTATGTTGCTTCCAGTGAGCTCATCCATTTGGAGTCTCAAACCCCAGGGCGGTTCTACCACTCAGAGGACAACTTGATTCATCTGAACAAGAAATGGCGAGGACGCATTCAGGCCGAGATTTCAACTGCTCATCCCAATGTATCGATCATTCTGGTCGATTATCATGGATCACAGGATACCATCGAATGTCTTGCCTCGATCTATGGGCTGGACAATAACCCGATAAACTCGCTAGGACTGTTCTATAAAAATTTCAACGTCATCGTTGTGGAAAACGGAAGTGATCCCCTGCATGGTCAAAATATCCAGCATTGGTGTCAAAAACAGAACATCTTCTGTCAAATCGGCTCGCCAGATTCGCCACCACGCGAAAAAGCGTTGTTCGACAAGCGCATTATCCACATCCGCACCGGCAAAAATCTCGGATTTGCCGGGGGGTGCAACGTAGGGATTCGTCAGGCCATGGCCATGGGCGCGCATTACACCTGGCTGTTGAACAACGACACGGTGGTCCATCCCTTCAGCTTATGGCACTTGGTCTACACGGCGATGACCTGCGAAGAAAAGGGACTCAAATTCGCATTAGTGGGATCCATGCTCCGTTGTTACTCTAGGCCGGATGACGTCCAGTTTGATGGCTCTCGCGTGTTCTATGGGGGCAGACCTCTGTCGGAATCCCCCTTGGCCGAGGAGCTGCGCTTGGTGCCTTTCGTGTCCAGTGCCAGCATGCTCGTTTCAAAATGGTTTTGGGACACGGCGGGTCTCATGGATGAGGATTTTTTCCTTTACTATGAAGACAATGAGCTGTGTTACCGGTGTTGGAAGCAAGGGGCGCGGATTCTCTACCAACCTCGTTCATGGATTTATCATAAAGGCGGAGCCTCTATCGGCGATTGGCTCTCTTCTCCAACCAGTGTGTATTACGGAGCGAGAAACTTCCTCCTTTTTCACGAAAAATGCGACCGCTTAAACCTTCAAGCCTGGAAAGCACTGAAGAAAGCCGTATGGGACGGCATGCCTCAGACCCCCGAAAACATAAAAGCTTTCTGTGAAGGCGTGAAGGACTATCTCTTGGGCAAAAAAGGTTGTCGGGATGCCGGCTCGAACGGCAAAGAGCCACCGGATGAAGAAAATGACGTTTGGTATAAATATTTTCGTCCTTTGGAACGGGTTTTTTCTCGTCTTCAGCACGATGGACCTCGAGACGCTCATATCGAAATGCTTTTGAACCTCGCTTTCCACTTGGATCAGGCACGTCGACGCGACGCGCTGGCACCTCAGTCTTAACGAACGCGACGGATAAGGGGCGGCATTTATGGTATCGAATGGTTGCCATCCTGCAGCCTTCCACATGGGACGCGAGAATGTGTGCTCTTCCTATGCGTGTGGCCTTTCTTCCAGGGATAAGGTGATCCATCTCCGCCAGATGGTAACTTGTTTCTCTAAAACGAAATCTCCACGGAGTTTGAGATCGAACCGATTTGAATTGTTCGGTGTTCTTGTCCGTATTGATGTCTTATCGTTTAAAAGGAGGCCAAACGCGATTTCACGTATCAGCATCGCGCCAAGGATTGCAGATTTAGACCGGTGCGCCACACTTTGAGGCTCTCAAAATATTTCGAGGCTTACAGTCCATGAACCGCATGGGAGGGGAAAAATGACTTTTATTTCTTACGCTGAAAACTTTGAAGACGTTATGCTCTGGCGTGCGCGCAAACGCGTCAAGCGTGGATTTTACATTGACGTCGGAGCAATCTCTACACAGGTGGGTTCGGTCGCTTGCGCTTTCTATCAGAGGGGCTGGCGGGGCATCAACATTGGGCCGAATGCGGAATTTCACAGGCAGCTGTGCCTGAGTCAGCCACTGGATGACAACCTCAACCTGGCGATACGCGATCCTAAGGGCGTGCTCCCAATGAATTTTATCGCGGGCACGGATCTATCGACGGTGCCTGATATCACGGCTCGAGAGCAGCTGGCGGCAGCTTACCCTATAACGCGGCAAGAAGCCGAAGTGATGACCCTCGTAGAAACCTGGCAGAAGCATGTCCCGGCCGGGCAACCGTTGCATTTCCTTAAGATTGATATAGAAGGTTTTGAGACAGCGGTGGTGATAGGGAATAATTGGCAGAAATAGCGGCCTTGGATCACCGTGGTTAGAGCATATAGACAAAAAAACCAAGATGATTCCTATGAAAAGTGGGAACATATCGTGCTTGGTAGTGGTTACAAGTCCGATTATTGTGATGATATCAAATGGGTTTACGTGGCGGAGGAACAGGACGATTTCTTAACGACATTCCAGTAGCCGCCCAGAATCTTTGATAATTTTATATCAGCATGTTACTGGGAAGCCGAAAACCCTGCTCAGCAGGCCGAAGATCGTACCCGACAAGCCGACATGCAAGCCGCTCAAGCCGAAGCTTTTGCCCTCCAGGTTCAGACCCGCGCACGCGAACTAATCAGCAAGATTTCTAATCTCATGAACCATCCTGTGCGGTGAGGCTTGGCGGCGCCCAGGGGTTTCTCAGCATCCCCTGAGTCTGCAATGAACCTCGTCCGCAACATACGATATGGGCAGGCAGGAAGGATTGACGTTACCGTGGTCCGCGCTCGTTGGGTTGAAATTGATGTGGGCATGGATTTTGCGAAGAAACCATGGGTGCGCCAAACGTACAGCAACTTGCTATTGGGTGTCACAAGAAAAGCTCAGGAGAAGAGGTGATGCGCATTGTCATTGACATGCAGGGTGCCCAGACCCCAAGTCGCTTCCGCGGCATCGGCCGTTACAGTATGGCTTTTGCGAAGGCTATGGTTCGCCACCGGAAAGATCACGAGGTCATCCTCGCGCTTTCTGCCCTCTTTCCTCACACCATTGAACCGATTCGCGCTGCGTTTGACGGACTGATGTCGCAAGAGAACATCCGAGTTTGGCACGGCATTGGTCCGGTCGTTGGTAATGAACAGGTCCATTTGCAGCGCCTTCGGGTTGCGGAGCGACTCCGTGAGGCTGTGATTCAGTCCTGGAATCCTGACGCAGTCGTCATCACTTCCTTGTTCGAGCGCTTTCGGGCGGAAAAAATCGGGGATGGAGTAACAGGTGCAGTGACCAGTGTGGGGGTGTTTGATCACCGGATACCGACAGCCTGCATTTTTTATGATCTGATACCATGGATTTATCGAGATATTTACTTAAGAGATCCGGAGTATCAAAGATTCTATCTCCGTAAGATAGACCATTTGCGCCGCTGTGATTTGCTTCTGGCAATATCCAATTGGTCAGGGATAGAGGCTAGGATTTTAATGGGTTTTGCTGACCATCAAATTGTCAATATTTCAACCGGCTGCGACGAGCGTTTTCAACCGGGTGAAGTTGACGCTGAGGTAGAGCGACAACTGAGGAAAAGATATGGTCTAAATCGACCATTTGTCATGTATACGTGCACGGTAGAACCTAGAAAAAATATCGCAAACCTCGTTCGTGCCTATGCGGCAATGCCCATCAGTGTCCGCCGTCAGCACCAACTGGCTTTGGTGGGATGGAGTACAGAAACTCACTGCGCTGAAATTCAAGAGTTAGGTCGCAAATACGGGCTTGCCCCCGGGGACCTGGTCATCACCGGTGCTGTATCGGATCATGATTTGGTAAACCTCTATAGGCTGTGTAAGTTGTCTATCTTCCCGTCGGTCCACGAGGGTTTCGGCCTGCCCGTTCTGGAGGCCATGGCATGCGGTCGTGCCGTAATCGGCTCCAATTGTTCCAGCATTCCCGAGGTTATTGACAGGGAGGATGCGCTGTTTGATCCCCATAGCGTGACATCCATTACGAGGGCGTTGACAAAGGCCCTCACCGATGATGCATGGCGTTCCTCTTTGGAGACCTACGCCTTAGAGCGAGCCCGGAGATTTTCTTGGGATATTACGGCCCGCCGTGCGTGGAAAGCCCGAGAACACATGGTTGCGCACAAAGCCCGCTCCGCACTCAGCGCTCACAGGGGATCAAGTCGACGGCCGAGATTGGCCTACGTCTCAGCTTTGGCGCCCGAGGGCAGTGCGGTCAGCGAATACAGCGCTCAATTGTTGCCCGAGCTTTCGCGATATTACGAAATCGAGGTCGTTGTCGCTCAAGGCACGGTCTCCGAGCCATGGGTGCTTGCCAACTGCCCGATCCGAGAGGTGGCCTGGTTTCGCAAGAACGCCCGGCGATATGAGCGTGTTCTATACCACATCGAAAACTCTTTTTTGCATGGGAACTTTCTCGATCTGGCAATTGAGTGCCCCGGGGTGATTGTCTTCCATGACTTTGTTTTGTCGGATCTTGTGGCATCTCTTGAGCTTAAAGGGGGAAGACCCCATTTTTGGACACATTCTCTTTACCGCAGCCATGGTTATCACGCGGCGGCATCACGTTTCCTGGGAATAGATAACGGGCATAATGTTCGGGACTATCCATGCAATTTGAGCATACTACAACGAGCTCGTGGCGCCATCGTCCATACGCGGCACGCTGCTCAATTGGCTGCCCATTACTACGGCACAGATGTTCAGAAAATATTAAGTATAATACCATATTTGCGCCCCTATGAGCCAATCCCTGACCGCGCGTCGGCGCGCAGAAACTTAAACATTCCCGAAGCAGATTTCGTTGTGTGCACCTTTGGCTTCCTGGGTTCGGAGAAGCTCGATCATCGACTTCTTGATGCGTGGTTAGCCTCCACATGTGCGAAAAATCATCATTGTCGCCTCGTTTTCGTTGGCGAACCTGACCGCGGCGCCTACGGACAGGCTTTGCTGAAAAAAGCTCATGACCATAACAAATCCGCTCGGGTAACCATCACCGGCTCAGTCGATGCGGCCACCTATCGCACTTGGCTTGCCGCCGCCGATGTTGCTGTTCAATTGTTGGCGATGTCGCGAGGTGAAGCCCCAGTAACCGTTTTGGATTGCATGAACCTCGGTGTGTCCACCGTCTTAAGAGCCGCCGGCGCCATGGCTGATTTACCGCAAGACACTGTGTGGATGTTGCCCGAAGATTTCAGCGATGAAGCCCTGATTGAGGCTCTAAGCACACTACATGACGACCCCGGGAGACGTGCCGCACTCGGTGCACGCGCTCGTCAGTATGTCAGCCAGCAGCACAACCCGAAGCGATGCGCCGATCGGTATGCTGAGGCTATCGAACGTTTTTACGGCGACAACTCGCCCCCTGCCATGCGACTGACGGAAGACTTATCCATTGATTTGGTGGATGCGGGGGCAGACCTGCTGTTGGAGACCGCCCGAAGCATTGCCAAGAATTTCCCCCCGAAACCGCGCATGCGCCAGTTGCTGGTCGATGTCTCTGTAGTGGTCAAAATCGATTACCGTGCGGGCATTCAGCGGGTGGTGCGCAATGTCCTGAGGGAATGGCTGCTCAATCCTCCAAAAGGCTATCGTGTTGAGCCGGTCTATGCCGCGGATATGCGGGGTTACCGTTATGCGCGCAAATTTTCACAGCGTTTTCTTGGGATCAACGACGGCTTGTGTGAGGATGAGCCCATCGACTATGCACCCGGGGACTTATTCTTTGCGCTTGATTTCGCGGTACACGCCCACATAAAGCTACGTGCATTCTTTCAGGCATTGAGAAGGGAAAATGTGCGGGTCAAATTTTTGGTTAACGACCTGCTTCCCGTGAAACTGCCACAGTTTTTCCCGCGTGGCCAGGACGTGTGGTTTAAAAAATGGTTAGATGTGGTCCTAGAAAGCGATGGGGCGATATGCATCTCCAAGGCCGTTGCAGATGAACTCACCGAGTGGAGCGTAAAATATCGGCGAGAATCTCATCGCCGGTTTACCGTAAGTTGGTTTCATCTTGGCGCCGATGGGGATCAAAGGCATCCGACCCTAGGGATGCCCCCTGATGCGGAACATACGCTCACATGCCTGCGCAGTCGACCTACCTTTCTCATGGTAGGTACAGTCGAGCCGCACAAAGGCCATGCCCAAGTACTTGGAGCTTTTGAGGAACTGTGGCGAAGCGGCATCAGTGTAAACTTGGTTATCGTCGGGCGACAAGGTTGGATGGTCGAGCAACTCGCCGAACGCCTGCGGCATCATCCGGAACGTGGCCATCGCCTCTTCTGGCTTGAGGGTATTAGTGATGAATATCTGGAAAAGATTTATGCCGCAAGTACTTGCTTGATTGCGGCGTCCTTCGGAGAAGGTTTCGGTTTGCCGCTCATCGAAGCGGCACGGCATGAGTTGCCTATCATCGCACGGGATATTCCCGTTTTCCGCGAGGTGGTCGGTAAACATGCCCACTACTTCAACACTGACGATGCTGAAGCCCTGGCCCGTACCATTCAACAGTGGCTCGAACTCTATCGTGAAGGACGGCACCCCAGATCCACCCACATCTCGTGGTTGACTTGGAAAGACAGTGTAAAACAATTAACTTCTGTACTGATCTGAACGGTGAGACTGATGTTTTATGCCATTGCGGTATCATTAAAAATGTTTACCTATATTCATAAGTTCAGATTCCAGGCTATGGCTCCAAGCTCATTGTTTCAAGATAAGGATGGTGTTTTCGACTATGAACAGCAAAAGCAATGAAGGACTTCAGAGCCTCCCATGCCCTGGGCTAAGACCGAAACTACTACAAAGTGATTGTCTTGTGGGGAAAGACTCCAATGGTTTGTTTTCAAACCGTTCTCTTGACGTGATCGGCCCTGGTCCTTTAGTGCGAAGGACGCCATCCTCAAGCCCAGATGTGGCTGGATTGACTTTATCACGATGCACGGACGCCGTGGTTCGTGGGGGCACGCTTCAAGTTACAGAGCCGGAGCTTCCTCTCTGCTCGATAGTGATCCCCGTGTACAATCAGTGGATTTACACGGACAAGTGCTTGAGGTCCATTGCACGGTGCGCTTCGAGTGCGGTGACTTTCGAAGTTGTTGTTGTCAACAATGCATCCACTGACGGCACGGAAGTTTTTCTGGACGAAGCGAAGAAACGCTTCGGTTTCCTTAGGGCAGTGCCTCTGGATTGCAATTATGGGTTTGGCAGAGCTTGCAATGAGGGAGCCAAAATCGCCCGGGGTGAGCTCCTGGTTTTTTTGAACAACGACACCGTGGTCCTCCCCGGTTGGCTTGAGGCGCTTGTCGACGCTTACCGGAGTACACCCTGTGCCGGGATTGTTGGCGCCAAATTGCTCTATCCTGATCAAACCGTCCAGCATGCGGGAATGTCCTTTATCTGGACTGAGGTGAGCGGCCGCCGTGTCCTATGGCCTACTCATTTGTGGCGTGGGTATCCTTCGACGGCTCCTGAAGTCAACCGGGAGGGGGAGGTGGACGCGGTCACGGGGGCCTGTCTCGTGATCGGCAGGAATCTTTTTGAGGCGGTAGGGGGCTTTGATGAGTCGTATTATATGTACTTTGAAGATGTTGACCTAAACCTCAAGGTTCGATCCCGGGGAAGGAAAGTGATTTATTGTCCGAAGAGTGTGGTGATTCATTTCGAAAGTAAATCTTCTCCGGGCCCGGATGCCCTCCGTGGGATACAGGACAGAAGTTTTCAAATATTCTATCGGAAGTGGGAGCAGCAGCTTCTGGACTGGACTTCCAAGCGGGAAATGGGCGCTCTTACAACTTTTCCTTGCTCCACGGAAGAAAAGAGCAAGTGCGCCCCCCCACCCATCAGGATCATTCGAGGCATAAAGTGGCAAAGTCAGATCTTGAACTTCTCTGGACACGCATCCCACGCTCGAAGGATCGTCACGGCTTTGAAACAAACAAAGATACCCTTGGCTGTCCAATCGACCGCGCACGACAAGCTCTTTGTCCGCCAGCTGCCCGCCTCGGAAGTTGCCGAATGGCGGAAGCTCATGGACGAGCCGGTCGGTCAAGGAGCGTATTTATGTTTTGCTGTCCCGACCTTACAAGACGGGACAGATGTTTTTGCACATTGGCGCAAAGCAAACCCGGGTTTTTCGTGCTATGTGGGTCTCGCGACCTTTGAAACGGACAGCCTGCCTCAGGGATGGGCGGAAGCGTGCAACGGCATGAACGAAATCTGGGTGCCCAGCACCTTCAATAAGGAAACTTTTGCACGTGGGGGTGTCGATCTGGGCAGTATTGATGTATTCCCCACCGGCATTGATCCTCTTCTGTATGATCCTCGTCGTGTGGCCCCGCTGTCCATTAAGAATCGCCGTGGGTTCGCGTTCCTCTCCGTATTCCAATGGACTTATCGCAAAGGGTGGGATGTTCTTCTGCGTGCATTCTTGTCTGCATTCTCACCGCATGAGGATGTATGTCTTATTCTAAGAGCTTATCCTTACGGCATGCGCCAACCGCCCCTTAAGGAGAGAATTCGACGTTACGTCGAAAGCCTAGATTTTGATCTGAAGAAATCGCCTCCCATTATATTGCTCGACACGTTCATTCCGGAACGATTCATGCCTTCGCTTTATGCTGCAGCAGATGCGTTTGTGTTGCCGTCCCGCGGTGAAGGCTTCGGTCTTCCCCTCATGCAAGCGATGAGTATGGAACTGCCCGTCATAGCGACACGATGGGGAGGGCATCTTGACTACATGAACGATGAGAACAGCCTATTGATTGACCTCGAAGCATTGCTTCCCGTTGACGAGCGGTTGTCTTCGGAAAGTGTCTACTACACCGCCGACCAGCGTTTGGCTGAGCCTTCGGTCTCCCACACGGCTGAATTGATGCGGTGGGTTTTTGAACACAGGACCGAGGCGCAAAGGATCGGGCGAGCTGCTCGGCATCATGTGGTGACTCAATGGAGCCTCACGCGATCGGCCGATTGGTTCAAGTCCAAATTGTCGTGGATCATGTCCTGAAAATGCCGATCTGCACAAGCCCTAGGATGGAGGAGACTGTGGCGGTTTTGTCTAGATGGCGACCTACGGTCTTCTGGAAAGCGCCGATTTATGATCCGAGCGGCTACGGTGACGAAGCGCGCCATTTCATCAAGATGCTTCACAAATCGTGGCCAATTCGTGTCGGCCACGTCGGACGGTTCTCCTTGGAATTTCTAACAGGTATGAGTGGTGAGGATCGGGAACTTTTCGGAAGGTTGGGAAACGGACCTCCAGCCGAGGACTACATCAGTGTCATCAACCTGCCGGCTTATGCTTTTGTCCGCGACCAGAAGGCCCTGTACAACATCGGAAGAACGATCTTTGAGACGGACCGTATCCCTTCCCAATGGGTCGAGGCATGCAACAGAATGGACGAAATTTGGGTTCCCACAGCCTTTAATGTGGAATCCTTTCGGCGAAGCGGCGTGCGGGTTCCCATTCATACCGTTCCTCAAGGTGTTGACTGTGAGTTTTTCAGACCCGGCCTCAAGCCACTTTCCATTCCTGGGCGGCGTGGTTTTGCCTTTCTGTCCGTCTTTGAGTGGACGTACCGGAAAGGGTGGGACCTCTTGCTGAAAGCTTGGGCGGAGGCGTTTTCTCCGAGGGATGATGTGTGTCTTCTTTTGAGAACTTATCCCATCAACACGCTCGACTCTGAGAATGCCCAGCGAGAAATCCTGCATAGAATTAATCTTTTTCTTCACCAAGAGATGGGTATTTCCACCAAGGACGTCGCCCCTATCATCGTCCTGGGAAACCAGATTCCAGCGAAAGAGATGCCTCACTTGTACGCATCGGCGGATGCTTTCGTGCTCCCATCGCGAGGTGAAGGCTGGGGTCGGCCGTACATGGAGGCCATGGCTTGCGGTCTACCGGTTATTGGGACCCGTTGGGGAGGCAATTTAACTTTCATGAATTCTGGCAATTCCTACCTGGTGGACATTGTGGGGCTTGAAGAAGTCGGAGACCAAATGGAAATCAACTTTTATCGGGGTCATTGTTGGGCTGCTCCGTCATTGGAAAGCCTCAAGGCCTGTGTGCGTCAAGTCTATGATCATCCTCATGAGGCTCGACTCAAAGGTTCGAGGGCCCGCGAAGACGTGGTCCTCCACTGGAATTGGCGGGCGGCCGCCGAAAAGGCGCTGGATCGTTTGGAAGCGATAACGCATGAGCTCAAGAGTCGGCCTAGTGTCACCAAAATTGACCGGCATGTCCTTAAGGACCCTGCTCGTGTGCAGGTGATCTGGGAAGGGCCTCAGCTCGTTTACAGCTCTCTGGCCAATATCAACAGAGAGATCTGCTCCCTCCTCAAGGATCGAGACGATGTGGATCTGTGCATTCACCCTAAAAATTTGCTTCCTCTCTTACTGAAGAATGATATAAGCCTCCAAAACCTTTCTCGACGCTTTCATCGATCCAGGCGCATGACTCCGTGTGTTCATATCAGGCATGAATGGCCCCCGAATTTTTCTCCTCCCGAGCTGGGCCACTGGATCATGATTCAACCTTGGGAATACGGTCGATTGCCGCGCGAATGGGTGGAACCCATGAGCGCTTTTGTGGACGAAATATGGGTATACAGCAAACATGTGTGGAAAACCTATGTGTCCAGCGGCGTTCCCGCCGAGCGAATCCGCATCATCCCTAACGGCATAAACCCTTTGGTCTTTAACCCCCAGGTCATGCCGCTGCCCTTAGCCACTGAAAAGAGCTTCAGATTTTTGTTTGTGGGTGGAACGATTTGGCGTAAAGGGATTGATATATTGCTTGCTGCCTATCGCCGCGTGTTCAAACACTCGGACGATGTGGTCCTTGTGATAAAGGACTTCGGTCAAAACTCCTTCTATAAAGGACAGGGGGCTATCGCTCAAATTGAAGAGATTCAAAGAGATCCTCAGGCACCTGAAATTCTCTATATCACGGATGATTTGGACGATCGAGCCATGGGCGGATTGCTCAGAGCCTGCCACTGCTTAGTCCACCCCTATCGCGGGGAAGGATTTGCCATGCCGGTCTTGGAGGCCATGGCCTGTGGTGTGCCCGTCGTTGTCACGGAAGGCGGAGCGACCGATGATTTCTGCCTGCCCGAGATGACAAACAGAATCAAGGCGACCCGGCGGACCTTCACCGCGCAGTCGGTCCAGTTTGCTACGGGCGCCGGGTGGGTTCTCGAGCCGAATTTAAAGGATCTGCAGCGAGTTCTCTGGTCGATTTACCACAACTATGGAGAAGCCCAGGAAAAGGCCAAGAAGGCGGCTGCATACGTCCATCGACATTATAATTGGGCGGGGATAGTGGACCTGATGGTTCAAAGGATCCACCACATTGACAACCAACCTATTGCCAGGTTCCAGCGCCATTGACGCATGGGCGCGGCCTGGCTTTGTCCCATGGGGATGTGCCGGAATCCGCTGAGCTCGGTCTCTTTCTCCACGGTGACCACTCACGTTAGAGTGGAGTGCACGCCTATGCAGAAGTGGCGGCACCACAATAAGAGGCGAACCGGGAATCTTCAGTGGAGCAAACCAGAGTCTAAGGACACCCCAGCCCTTTATCACGGTTAATCAAACATGCCGGCGACGCCTGAGCGCGTGGTGTGTCATATAACGGCCGGTGACGGCAAATTCTGGCATCGATATTGCTCTCTCTTTGTCACATGCGGTTCCCTGTTGAGAACGTGTAAAAAAGGAGGGTTTTTCATGTGGGAAAAGGATTCGGCCAATCGATTTAACGACGAGCTTTTAAAAAAATACACCGATGAGCGGCGATGGAGAGAAGCAGAAGCGCTTTTGCAGAAAGCTCTACAGGAATTTCCTTATGATACTGAGATTTTAACCCGCTTAAGCATGGTCTTGTGGAAATCAGGAAAGCACAGAGAAGCTCTTGAGAACCTCGAGAAAGCGCTGATGCTGGATCCAGACGATGCCCGGGTCATTGAAGCGGCCGTAAAGATCTTTGTCGCCATCGGCCGTTATGAAGACGCCAGAGACATCGTCACGGCTTATACGGAGCGCAACCCGTGGGAGAGTGACAACAAGGAAAGGCTCTGTCAGCTTCTGGTTCAGCAGCCAGATCTCCTGAGGATGCCCCCCGCGAACGCACTTGGGGGTTCGAATGGAGTTTGTGAAAACGGTTCAGAAAGCACGGTGCTTTTAAGGATCGGGGAAGAGGAGTTTGCCCGACAAAGGTTTGACAGGGCCCGGGTGTGTTTTGAATTGGCTCATGAAAAAGACCCGTCCAACGCCAAGGCCCTGAACAATCTGGGTGTGGTTGCGTGGCAGGATGGCGATACGGCGTCGGCTTTGGATTGCTTCCAGAGGGCCCTGGATTTGGATCCCTTGGATGGGGAAATCCTTCTCAACAGTGCCCGTGCCTTGGGGGATGCGGGCCAGTGGGAGACGGCGGTGGACCTGTTGGAGATCTATCTCAGCCGTCATGGAAATGACGACGAGGCCTGGTCCGACTACCGACGCTTTGTCCACGCCTCGGCGACGCCTTGGCGACCGGACGGCCTTTCCGAAGAAGTGGCCCAAGTGTATGTGGAAACGGCGAAGAGGTTGGCTTCCCTGGGGGATCATCAGGGGGCCATCGAGGCTTATGGGCGGGCGTTGAAAATTTCCGACGGTATGGCGGAGGCTTACTTTGGCCTTGGACTTTTGGAGCAGAATCTTGGCCGGAATACTGAAGCGGCGGAAATGTTTCGGACGGCCCTAGAGCTTGACCCGTCCCACAGCCAAGCTGCAGAAGCCCTGCGGCAGATCCAGCAAGAGGACGGCGCCCCGGCGTTGGACGTCCCATCACCCTTGGATCTTTCGGCGGCACACTAGGGATCGAAAATCTCCCCGGGCCGGAAGGACGTCCGTGTGCTTATGGATGCGGGGCCTCTCCATCGAAACCTGAAGGCCTTGGCTTTCCGCAATCCCTCCTTGGCCCGAAGGCTGTGCGAAGCCGTCCAGAACGATCACGTGGAGCTGTTTCAGGCACCCTCAGGGGATCTGACGGCTCGGTGGACACGTGACGGCGCTCCCATCCAGTCTCCTGAAAATCCCAGGGAAGACGCCGTCAACGCTGTGGATGGTTTCTCTTATCATGCAGCCGGCGAGGTTTTGTGCCTGGGCGTTGGACTCGGTTACGAGCTGGCCGCCTTAATGACGAAAATTCCCGCGGGTGTTCGGATTGCCGCCTACGAACAGGATCCGTGGCTGTTGCGGTGCGCTCTGTCGCTCCATGATTTCAGCCGGGAGGTGCTGAGCGAAAGGCTGACCCTGCTCCTTGGGGCGGATATCCTCGGCCGGTGGCCCGGCATCGCGTCTTATGCTATGTTTCACCACCCATGGCTCGGAAAGATCTATCATCGGAATGTGGCCCGTCTCAGAAGGCATGGATCCGCCGGACGCCGAATCCTTGTCGCCTCAGGCGGTCTTTTCGTCGACGATGTCATCGACGCTCTGGAACATTTGGGATGCGGCGTGCGGCTGTGGGATCCACAAAGGATTTCTCTGGAAGAGAGCCGGCGCGAAATCAAAACAGTCGATCCCCAAGCCGTTCTGAGCATCAATTTTATGCCGGGTTTGGCGTCCTTGTGTGAAGAACTGGGTGTGACCTATGTGGCCTGGGAAATCGATCCCACCGTGGAACGACTCAAACCCCGACACGTGGACGCTCCATGGACAAAAATCTTCACCTACCGAAAGGCCCGCATCGCTCACTACCGCGCATCCGGCTACAAGAAGGTCGAATACCTTCCTTTGGCGACCAACCCCAGGCGGCGTCATCCCTTGAGGCTGTCACCCGACGACGAAGCGCGCTATGGAGCTCCCCTATCCTTCGTGGGGAGTTCCATGGTAGTCCAAGCTCGGGTTCTCCGCCGCCTTTTTGAAAAAACGTGTCATATCCATGGGCTCAGTCCCCTGGACGCTGAAAAGCATTCCCTGGTGGTTCCGGGACCAGACGGACGGCTTGTGGATCTCGGCGTGTGTGCGGCCGAGGAGTCGGCTTCGGCACATCGTCGTCGTATCGTTCAGGAGATCCTGCAAATGCCGTACGGCTTCAAAATCTGGGGGGACGCGGGATGGGCCGAGGTCTGTCCGGCTTCCGTCTATCAAGGGCCGGCCGGGCATGGCTTGGAGCTCACAAAAATCTACAATGCGTCTTGGGTCAACTTGGATGTGGCGCGAGCCTACCAGAACGACATTGTGACCATGCGCGTTTTTGACATTTTGGCATGCAGAGGCTTTGTGCTGGCCGAAAACTCTTCCGACATCGCCCATCTTTTTCATGTGGGCCGTGAGGTGATCGTCTATCGGGATGTCGGCGAACTGAGAAAAACCGTCCGTCACTTCATGCATCGAGCCGACGAACGGCGGGCTGTCGCGGAAGCCGGCTATCGAAGGGTTTTAAGGGATCACACCATGGATCAGCGAATGGCCTGGATCCTGCAAAGCATCGACTGATGGCGCTGCGGGCGCCCCTCATGGAATCTCATGAACCGGGTGCTTCGCCGCACCCGTTCTTCAGCCGTGGAAGATGGAATGGACAGACGGCGGCGGTGCGATCAATGTTCAGCGCATCCGACCCGGAGCGTTTCTTTCATCGAGGTCGAAGATATGTGCATTTCTCTTTGCATGATCGTAAAAAACGAGGAAAAACACCTCCCTCGGTGCCTTGCAAGCGTTTCCGCTCATGTGGATGAACTCGTGGTCGTCGACACGGGATCCTCGGACGGGACCCTCGATGTGGCCCGTCGTTACGGCGCGAAGCTCTCTTTCTTTTCCTGGACGGGGGATTTCTCGGAGGCCAGGAATTATGCGTTGTCCCTGGTTCAAGGCTCCTGGGTATTATTCTTGGACGCCGACGAGGAATTGATTATTCCCCAAAAAGATGTTTGTCTGAAGACTATCTGCGAAAAAACCGATACCGACGCTTTTTCGGTTCCAATTCGGAACTTTCATCAGGATGGTTCGTTCGATGTCCATTATGCGGTTCGATTGTTTCGAAAACTGCCGGGCATCCGTTTTGAGGGAAGAGCCCACGAGGTGGTGGACACTTGGCTTATACGTTTCGGCCGAAAAATCATCTCGGCTCCTTTTATCATCAACCATTACGGCTACGCCATATCCCAAGAGGATCTGCGCAGGAAACTTCTGAGAAATCTGGAAAGCCTTCAAAGGCAACTGGCAGAAAATCCGAAAGACCCCGTGGCCCATTATCGCGTGGGCTCTACCCTCTATGATCTTGGTGACCGGGACGAAGCCCGGCGGGCGCTCAAAACCGCGTACGCCCTGCAGCCTCCGACAGAAGTCATCAAGTGTATGATTCTTAACCTTCTTTGCCTCGATGCCTACGAGAGCAAGGATTATGCGCTGGTGGAGCATTACGCACGACGATCTTTGGCGACAATTCCCCACCAGAACACGGCCCACCTCTATCTCGGGTTGAGTCTTGTGGGGCAAAGGCGCCACAAGGAAGCTTTCCCCCATTTATGGCGGGCTTACCAGTTCGGGCGCCTGCCCGTTTTGCAACGACGGACCGCTTTGACTCAAGAGCATTTTTACAAGGAGGAGGCTTTACTGGGGGCATTGGCCGTGGCCGCCCGGGATGCGGGCCAGGAAGCCTTGGCGGCTCAGTTTTTCCGTAAGTACCATCAGACTTTCGGGAAAACGCCTGAGGCTCTGGCCCATGAGGGCCTGAGCCTTCTTCACTGCGGGGCCTTTGCGCAGGCGGCAACCTGTTTGGAGCAGGCTTCCACACTGGGCATGCCCATGGAAGATGTGGCACCCCCTCTCGCCTATGCCTACTTTCGCAGCGGGCGTCCAAGAGAAGCTCTCGCTGTATACCGAAGATACAAGCAAAGCTTTGATCGTGATACGGCGGGGCGACACACGGCGGCCCTGGTGCGCGCGTGGGCGGCTCGCAAATTTTCCAACCCTGAGGAAACCCATGAATCGTCCGGATCTTTCTGTGTGCATGATTGTGCGTAATGAAGCCCATCAGTTGGAGGCGGCGCTTCGCAATTTCAGGCTCTTTGCCGATGAAATCGTCGTGGTGGACACCGGATCCGCGGACGGCACACGGGCCGTGGCCGAACGCTATGCCGATGTCGTAGCCGATTATCCGTGGCAGGATGATTTTTCCGCCGCTCGAAACGCCTCTCTGGCGAGAGCCCGGGGGCGTTACTTTCTCTGGCTGGATGCTGACGATCGTGTGGACGATGAGAATGTCAAAAAAATAATCCAGCTTAAGTCGAGCTTCGATGGCAAAAGAGCCTACATGTTCGTGCTGCAAGACATTCGAAACGGAAAGCCGTTTGTTTCCCTCCTCCAGATCCGCTGCGCTCCAAATGTTCCGGAAGTCAGGTTTAAAGGGGTTGTCCACGAAAGACTGGATCACACGCTCGAGGCTCTTGGGCTTCCTTTGTGCCATACCGATATCGTGATCGAACATCATGGATACACCAACGCGTGCACACTCAAGAAAAAGATTCGGCGGAACTTGCGTCTCATCGAAAAAATGGAGGACGATGCTCAGGGAAGTCTGGAAGATGAAACGATGCACTATTATCGCGCAACTTCCTATCACATTCTCGGATATTTTGAGCACGCCCTGAAGTCCATGGAAAAATGCCTGGACGGAATGAAAAGGAAAAGATTAGCCGGCCATGAAGATATCCAAAAAGCGTTGGACCCTTTTATCTGGGATGCCATGCTGTTTTGTGCGGAAACGCATCTCGATCAGAACAGGCCTCATCAAAGCCGGCGCTACCTTTTGCAGGTTGAGGCGTTTCCGGACCTCCACCCGTATGTGCTTTTTCGAATGGGGCGGCTGGCCCAGCGGATGAGCCGCCATAAGGACGCGCTGGGTTACTTTCGTCGTGTCGATCTCACCCGCCAGACGGTGACCCGACTTCCTTGGCCGCATGTGGACCTTTCGATCCTCCGAGGGCATCAAGCCTACAGCTTATATTTTCTCGGGGGCATGGAAGCCTGTGCGCACCTTGTCGCCTCTCTGCCCGACGAGGCCATGCGCGGGAAGGCCTGGGAATGCGTCGGGACGCTGGCTGTGGACAATGAAGAGTGGTCCTTGGCCTCACGGGCTTTTCACCGAGACTGGAGCGGTTATCCGTTGTCGCTTGCGGGATGGATTCAGTACGGGACCCTCCTGAAGCGGGAAGGTCAGCTTTCGCAGGCCGTGAAAGCTTTCCAGAAGGTGCTGGCGGAGGATCCTTACAATGTGGGCGCGGCTGTCAAGCTGGCCAATCTCTATTGGCAAATGGGTTCGGAAAAGAAGGCCTTAGAGCTCTTCGAGACCTTGGTCCGCAATGGAGTGGATGATCCTCCTATACTGAAAGCCTGTGAAATTCTTCGTGCTCGCGTCGGCGAACCGGAGTGACGCTTCGAGGGGCATGGCGGATGCACTGGGCGAGCTTTGATCCGTTTCTCATCGGCGATGCTTTTTGGCAGGACAAAATGGGCATGCCCGTGGCCAACAGGCAGTTTCTTGAAGCCTTTTTGCGCTACGGGCGGTTCACGTCCTGTCGTTTCTTTTGTCAGGATACGGTGCAGACGGAGCACATGGGGCGGTTTCTCAGCACCCTGACGAGGGGGCTCGGGACGTCGGTACAGCCCTGCGCCGTCCCGCAGGCTCTGGCCTGGGAGCATCTGCGGCGGGAACCCGTGGATGTGATGCACCACGGGGATTTTACTTTTTATATGCCCTATGTCATGGAATGGAGAAATCGGGCTGCAGGGGTTCTTCCCTTTGCGGCCACCGGGGTGACCCACTCTCTGGATACCCTGAGCATCTATTCCAAGTGCCTGAACCTCTTGATTGCACGTCCAAAACCCTACGATGCCGTCGTCTGTACAAGCCTGTGTGCTGAAACGATGCTCCGCCGAACCTTTGAGGATCTTCGAGAACGCTTCAAGGAGGCGTTTCATGCCGATCTTCCAGAGCCGCCTCGGTTGGTGCGCATTCCGCTGGGGATCCCGGACCCGCCCGATCCGCCTGTGCCCAGGGAGGCGGCGCGCCGTCGGTTGGGGTGGAACGTGGATGACGTCATTGTGTTGTATGTGGGGCGGTTTTCCGTTCGAGGAAAAATGGACCTCAGCCCTTTTCTCGAGGGGGCGGCGTGGTTCTTAAAGAAATTTCGCCGGGAGGGGCGCGCTGTTCCCTGTCGTTTTGTCCTTGCCGGCGCAGGCAAAAGAGAAGACGTGCGGTTGGTGAGCGAGCTGTGCCGTTGCGTCGGCCTGAGTTCCGAGGTCACGGTGGAGGCCAACCTCACCTCGGAGAAAAAAAATCTCTTCTATGCCGCATCGGATGTCTTTTGTTCCCTTGTGGACAATTTTCAAGAAACCTTCGGGCTGACGATCCTGGAAGCCATGAGCTTCGGGTTGCCGGTGATCGCGTCGGCCTTTAACGGCTACCGGGATCTTGTCCGGCCGGGCGTTTCGGGATTCTTGATTCCCACGTACGCCTCGCCGGAAGCCGAGCCGTGGGAGAGCCTGGCGGGCATTTTGGACGTGTCCGTGCTTCGGTACCACCGGGCTCAAAAGGTTGCTTTTGATATGGAAAGCTTCTTGGACGCCTTGACCGTGCTGGTGACCCGCCCCGAGATGCGACGGTCCATGGGAGAGGCGGCGCGGCGCGAAGCCCAACGATACCGATGGCCTAGGATCATCGCCGAATATACCGGACTCTGGGAGGAGCTCGCCCGGGAGGCCCGCATGGACAGGACGAGGGATTCGGCGAAGGAACCGTCGTTGCCCGTGCTGACACCGAGGTTCGAAAGCATTTTCGGTCATTACCCATCCCATGGGTTGCATGAGGAGACATGGCTGACGGTCGGCCCCTATGGACGGGAGAGGTTGGCGGAGGGGTTTATGCCCGTCATTTACGGGGAGAGTGCGCCGATGGTGTGCCAAGACGTCCTCGGCTTGATTCGAGGGCTGGATTTTTCCGGGGGGCGGCGGCTGGGAGAAATCGTTTCGACGGTCCAGCAGTGTTTGTCGGTTTCCCGAGAAACGGCGTATATCCATGTGGACTGGCTTCTCAAGCACGGCATATTGCGCCCCACAAAAAGCTAAAGCCCTCGGGAAATCCTGCCGATACTGAAAATGAAAGCGGAAAAGGGGCTGGTAGACCTGATTCCGACAGGGATGTCAAATCAAAGAAAATCAAGGAGGATTTCCCATGGCACTTCGCATCAACACCAACATCGCTTCATTGAATGTCCAGCGGAATCTGACCATTAACAACCGGAATTTGCAGAATTCGCTGGAGCGGTTGTCCACAGGCTATCGGATCAACAAGGCGGCGGATGACGCCGCCGGGTATGCCGTGGCCAACACCTTTAAGGCGAGGATTTCATCCTTGCGGGTGGCGTACCAAAATGCCACCGAGTCCAACTCAATGTTGCAGGTGGCCGACGGGGCGTACCATGAAATGTACAACATCCTCGTTCGAATGAAAGATCTGGCCACTCAAGCCGCCGGCGGACAAATCACAAATGACAACAGGGAATTGTTGAATACGGAATTTGCCCAACTCCAGGCCGAACTAGACCGGATCGCCCAGACCTCGCAGTACAACGGGGTGACTTTGGTCTACAGCACGGGATCAACTGCCGCCTCTTTCACTTTCCAGATCGGAACCATGAATACAGGCCACGATAAGTTAGAGGTGACGTTGTCAGGCGTGTCGACCCAGGCCTTGGGTGTAAGTACCATCAGTATTGGGACCCAGGGTGCTGCGCAGGGGGCCATGGATGCGCTGGATCTGGCGATTTCCAGCATCAACACCTACATGGCCCAAATCGGAGCCTACCAGAACCGGCTGCAGCACACCATGGATAACTTGAACATCATGATCGAGAACTATTCGGCTTCCGAATCGGCCATTCGCGATGCCGACATGGCTTTTGAAGTGACCCAGTTCACCAAAGCCCAGATTTTGCAACAATCCGGTATGGCCATGCTGGCCCAGGCCAACGCCGCACCGCAGCAGATTCTGCAGCTGTTGGGCTAGCCCGACGGGATTTTCACACGCGCTACCAGTCCGAAGAGGGGCGGTTCCGAAAGGGACCGCCCCTTGTTCATCGAAATCCGCGGGACGTCACGGGACACGACGTGCTTTTTCTATCTATCCCACTGGAATCCAAATGAAAATATGTCAAGTGAGGTTCTTTTTTTGCCGATATACATAATGTAAGGCAATGAAGGGCCCGCAGTGAAATTCTCAAGAAGAGAGGTGCGCCCATGGGAATCAGTCTCAGCGGCGTGGGAAGCGGCTTCGATTGGCAAAGCGTGCTGGAAAAGCTTCGCCAGGTCGAGCAGAACCAGTTCATCAAGCCATTGGAAAACCAGCAAAAGAAACAGGAGGACCTCCTTTCCGCCTGGAACACGGTGTCTACCAAACTGTCGGATGTCCTCTCCGCGGTGCAAAAGATGAAATATCCCACTGACTTCGATGTCTATACCAGCTCCCTGACATCCTCCGGCAGTGTTGATCCGGAAAGACTTTTTTCGGTGACGGTGGGATCCGGCGCGGCCGCGGGTCGCTATGACATTCAAGTCATCAACCTAGCCAAGGCCGAAAAGCTTCAGTCCACTTCGGTCGCCTCGGACACCGACCCGACCGGATGGACCGGAACGATCACCATCGAAGGACAGGAGGTCACTCTGGACGGTAAAAGCCTCCGTGAGGTTCGAGACGAGATCAACAGCCTCAACAGCGGTACCGGGGCCACCGGCGTCACGGCCACCATCCTTAAAGTCGCGGATGCCGACTCCAGGCTGATTCTCACAAGCGATCACGAGGGGGCGGCGGGCATGGCGTTCACCGATGCCCCGGGGGATTACTTTTCCACCCTTCAGGCCGGGGAAGATGCGGTGTTGAGCATCGACGGGATTTCCGTGACCCGTTCTTCCAACACGATCAGCGATGCGATCCCGGGGGTCACCCTTCAGTTGCGCGGCGAGGATACGGCCGCCACCGTCACACTGAACATCGCCAGGGACGAGGAAGGGATTACCCAAAAGGTCCAAACCTTTGTGGACGCCTACAATAGCCTCATGGAGTACGTCAACCAGCAGTTGACCTACAAGACCGGGGATCAAGCGGCCGGGGGCGTGCTTTTCGGCGATGTCCAACTTCGCTCCATGAAAAGCGGCCTGCAGCAGAGCGTCCTCAGCCAGGAACTTTTTGGTTATGGCATCACTTTTTCTAAAGAAGGCACGCTGGATTTCGACGCCGAGAAGTTCAAGACGGCCCTGTCCCAAGATTTTTCCGGCACGGTGGCCAAGTTCAATGAAACGGCCCAAAGCTTGCACACGGTCCTCGACGGGCTGACGAATACCGTGGATGGCACCGTCACCACGAAGAAAAAGAGTATCCAGGAAGAAATCGACACGTTGGATGACCGGATCCAGGCCCAAAACGATCGCATCGATGCGGACATGGAGCGTCTCAAGGCCCAGTTTTTAGCCATGGAAAAGGCCATGAACACCATGAACAGCCAACTGTCGAGCCTTTCCCAGCTCTTTGCCAGCCTTCCTGCGACGAATTCTTAGGGAAAAATTTGCAGCTAGGAGGAAAAAATGACCGCGTGCGCCCAACCCATGAGTCAAACCCATGACGTGCCCAACGCCGATTTTTTGAATCTCATTGTGAGGTGCTACGATGCTCTTCTGCGAGATCTTCAGGAGGCGAAATCGGCCCATGCCGCCGGAGACGAGAACCTTCTGATGGATCGGCTTCGCCACGCGCAAGATCTTGTCACCGAGCTCCTTTTGGGCTTGGACTACGAGCGGGGCGGGGAAATCGCCGTCAACCTGGGACGCCTGTACAACTACATGCTTCGAGAGCTTATCGGACTGCGAGACACGGACGCTCAGGAGACCCTGACCCAGATGCTGACCATGACCGCAAATCTTCGCGAGGCGTGGGTGCAGGTGGCCGGTTGTGCGTGATGGTAAAAGGGACGTGGAGGTGAGGATCCATGACAGTGAACATGAGCAGGGCGCAGCATGCCTACCGCAGAACAAACGTGGAGACCGCGGATATCGCAAGTCTTGTCCTGATGTGCTACGATGCGACCATTCGCGATCTGCAGCAGGCCAAAGAACACCATGTCTCCCACCGCATGGATGCCGCCTATGAGCGCATCCGCCATGGGCAGGACGTGATCACGGAATTGCTGGTGGGGCTTGATTTCGAGCGCGGCGGGGAGATCGCCGTCAACCTTTCTCGGATTTACAATTACCTCCTCCGGGAGCTCATCGGCATCAATTCCATGAAAAGTCCCGAGATCTACGGCGATTTGATCCGTATTCTGGAAGAGCTTCGCGAGGCCTGGCAAGAAGTGAAAAGGAAGTATGATCGGGGCGAGCTCATGACCGGTGGGGCCGAAGGGATGGCCTCATGGGCGCAGTCCATCACCGCCTGAGGCGGGGAAGCTCACGAGAGATGAAGGAGCACGCCGTGGCTTCGGCAGCACCGTTGCAATCCGTGCTTGAGGCGATGGAGGAGCTTCACCGAGGTGTGCAGGATCTGCAGGACCTTGCAGGTCGAGACGGCGAGGCGGCGGCGATCGATTTGGCCGTTCGGCGCTGTGAGCGATACTTCTCCGAGATGACGACCTTGGCGCGTTCTTTGGATCCGGCGAGCCTGCGTCAGGGGGAAAGGGAGCAGCTTCGCGAAATTTTCAACAACCTGACGAGCGGCTATACCGCATGTGTGGAGGAACTCGCTGCGGCCGCAGAACGCGTGACAACCCAGTTGGCGGATCTCAGGAAAAAACAATCCGCTGTGACACAATACGGAAAAATCGCCGGTCTGGGGTGACGCGCCCTGAGCGGCGGAACCGAGCCTTCCGGTTTCGTGTCCTTCAGGCGTCGGGAGGCTTTTTATGCCTCCTCTCCTGCATCTTCTTCCTTTGTGCACTTTTCGGGCGTGATGGCTTCGATGGCGTTCTTTCTTTCCGAGCCCTCGAGCACCCATTGGTAGGCTTGGCGATTAGCGGCATTCAAGAGCAAAGGAGCCCGCACATGGGGGCGTACCGCCCGAGTGGTCCGATCGACGGAGATCAGAACGAGGATAGCCAGGTCGTTCGAATCCTGCAGCTGGAGCACCGACGCCCGGCTTTCGGGGACTCTGTACTGGATGCCGAAGACATCCGGTGGCGACACAAGAAAGGCCACATCTGGATGGTCCACGGCCTGAAGCCACTTGAACGGTCCCTGGCGATGTTCCAAAAGCACATACCGCTTGAGCGATTCAAAGCCGGGGATTCCCCACGGGAAATGGATAAAGGTGCTTTCGTCCAAGTCCAGGATGCCGAATCGGCGGGTTTCGATTTTCATGTCCGTGCTATGTCTTCCTTGTTTTCAATTGTTGGAGAGCTCGTCCGCTCTCCCGGCTCCATGTGGAAGCGGAAGCTCTTGAGAATCTCGGCGCCGTTCAGAGGCCGTGGCCCGCCCCTTGCCAAGTCTCTTGTGGAGCTTCCGTTTCCGCACCATGTTCTTTTCTCCCGCGCGCGATGTCCCCCATGAGTCCGGAACGGCCCTGGGCGTTCAGGGCGTTCGTGAGGGCAGACGACTCAGCAGCTCGTCCACATCCTCGGCCTGTATGGCGGCCGCCCGCCGATTTTCTTCCTGGATTTTCTGATAGAGTTCCTCGCGAAAGACAGGCACGTGGCGGGGGCTTTTGATGCCGACTTTCACTTTGTTTTGATCCGCGGCAGTGATGACCACTTGAATATCATCCCCGATGCGGATGGCTTCTCCCACCTTGCGGGTCAAAATGAGCATGGTGTCCCCCGATCAGACGGTGGTGCGTGCCCCCTCGGCGAAAAGCATTGGAAAAACTCACCGCGGAGGCGCGGAATTCCCAGAGGCTTTCGGCGAGATCTGGGCTCGGGGCGGCGACGTCACCCCGGCCCGAATGCCCACCCTTCGGGAACACCTTAGCAAAAACAACCGAGGAAGACCACGTTGAAACCTTTGGCGTGGAGGGGCCCTCGGCCCCATCGGGCGCCTTCATGGAATCCCTGGTTCCAAGTCTGGATGAATGTGGGCTGTTTTGACCGCCGGTGTCAGTAAAGCAATCCACCACTATGGCGAGGCTCCCGAGCCGTCTGAGAAGGGCCCAAAGGGGCTCTTTCGGCGACGGCTCCTTTCCTGGGAAGAGACCGCACCGGCGTGTCATCTCTCGACGAGGAGGTCCGGTATCCCCCTTCCCCCCGGCGGTGTTTTCTCAGCCGGCCAAGAACTTCTTGGTTTCATCCAAGGCCACGAAGACGTCGGCCATAAGGCGTTCAATGGAGCGGGCGTCCAATTCCAGGGTGGCAAACACGTGGTCTTGGTTGGGGTTGAGGAATCCGTCCACTCCGGCGCCAATGCCCATGGCGGCCACCATCCGGTTAGCGGCATAGACGACGGAGGCCACTTGGCGGTTTTCTTCGGCCTCCTGCGGACTATGGTGATGGGCAATGGCGGCCACGACACCACTCGGAAAATTCCACCGTCGGGCGATGAGTCCCCCCAGCTCCTGGTGATCAATGCCCAAAATATCTCGTTCTGCTTCAAGGAAGGACTGCTTTCGCGTTTTGATACCCTCGATGATGCGATCGAGGTAGTCATCCACATAATGATTGAGGACGGTTTTCCCGATATCATGAAGCAAACCGGCGGTATAGGCGGTGAGCCGCTCCGAGCTGCCGATTTTTTCCGCGATCCGATCCGCCATAATGGCGGTTCCCACGGCGTGTTCCCACAATTCGCCCTCCCGGAGGTCGTAGCCATGGACGGCGTTGTCCTGGAATCGGGCGGAACACGCAGCCAGGATGATTTCCACTAGGGCCCGCTGTCCCAAAGAAATAATGGCTTCTTTGAGAGACCGTGCGGGCTGGCTGCGCGCGTAGTGGGGGGATCGGGCTAGGGCCAGGACCTTGGCGGCGATGACCTGATCATAGCGAATGACCGCTTCGATGTCTTCCACCGGAGCCATCCGTTCAAGCAAGGGCATGACCTTCTGTACGACGTCGGGAAAGGGCGGCAGCTTTTCCGCCATTTGGAGGATTTCGTCCACCGGTTTGATATGCGGGCTTTTTTCTCGCTCCATGAACTTTTCTCCTAGCAACAGGCTGTCCCTTCACCCCATGGGATTCCTCTTAGCTTATCGGAGAGTCGAGGCAAAGTCTTGAACCAAAAAACCGGAAAAGCTATTCTCTGAGTGCTGGATTTTTTCTGCGGCCGAATCCATCCACAAGCGAGCCTGTGTCCATGCCCATCACCGAAACCGCCACACCCGATGACTATCACCTTTTGGGGCTTCAACCTGGAGCGTCCCCGGAAGATGTGAAGCGCGCTTATCGGGAATTGGCCAAGAAATGGCACCCTGACCGTTACACTGACGGGCCCGAATGGGCCCGCCTCCGTGCGGAAGAAAAGTTCAAGGATCTTCAGGAGGCTTACCGACGCATCCTCATTCGCCCGATGCCCGGCCGGGCTGAGAAAGACACGGCCGTCCCAAAAAAAGAGCCCTCGACAGCGCCGGTGGACGACGCGCAGCCTCGGAGGACGAGAAAACCACGGGCGGCCGGGAACCTGCCGGCGAATCCCTTCAGATCGCTCGGGAAATGGGCCGCCGCCGGCGCCGTTGTGGCCCTCGTCGCGCTCTGGGCTTTTTGGGCCACCGACCAGAGGGGGCAGAAGGCATCCGTTCCTATCAGCGCAGGTGCTCCCAAAGGTGGCGCGATACCGAGGCAGGCGTTCCCCGAAGCTTCGGGTCTTCCTGCGCGGGTGGAGGAAGTGTTGTCTTTTCCTCGGACTCCTGCCATCCATGACCTCGAGGCCTCCGGAGGTGGTCGATTAAGAATGGCCCCGCCCGCTCTGCCCGTGGAGAGGTTCACCCTCGGCAGTTCCGAAAGGGATGTGCTCCGGGTCCAAGGTCCTCCGGACCGACGGAGCGGCGGTCGATGGGTCTACGGCCTCTCGGAGGTGCGTTTTCAGGATGGGCGGGTGGTGGGCTACGACAATTTCGACGGGCGGCTGCGCGTGGTTTTAAGACCCTCCGAAAAGTCCGGCACCGGCGGTCCCCCCGGCGACTTTTTTACCTTGGGCTCCACCAAGGACGATGTGGTGCGTGTCCAGGGAACGCCGACAGGGGTTCGAGGGCCTGTCTGGCATTACGGCTTCAGTTCGGTGCGCTTCTTTGAAGACCGGGTTGTGGACTTCGACAATTCTTTCGGAAACCTCAAAATCCGTCTTCTCCCGTCTCCGGAATATCTCGCCAAGACCGGGGGGGTGGCCCCATCTTTTTTCACCATCGGCTCTTCCGCCGATGAGGTCCTCGCGGTTCAAGGAACGCCTTCTCGAGTGCGCGGCAACATGTGGTTCTATGGGTTTTCGGATGTCCTGTTCCGAGATGGTCGGGTGGGCTGGGTCAACGATCCAGGCGCTCAGCTCCGCTTCGTGGACAAAGAGGCCCTCTCGGAAAGATCGGCGGCTGACCGCAAATAGGGGAGACAGACCATGGAGCGATCGGGCTTTTTGGAAGCGGCGTACCGAGGTGTCTTGGACGGATCCATTTTCGAGAAGTTTCCTATCCATGTGGATGCCGCCAAAGTGGAGCGGGTGGTCTCGGCCTATGAGGCGCTCCTGAAGGATTTTCCTCCCCAGGACATCGAAACCCTCGGGCGGGTTCCCGACGACATGATCCGCCGCATGGGGGAGGCAGGCCTTTTCGGTTTCTCCGTGGCCAAAGAATACGGGGGATTGGGATTTAACTTATGGGAGTACTTGGAGGTCATCCGTGAACTGGCCCGGCGGGATCTTTCCGTCGCTTTACTGTCCATCGCCCATCTCTCCATCGGGATCAAAGGCATCCAACTGTTCGGCACGGAAGAGCAAAAACAAAAATATCTTCCACCGGCGGCTTCCGGCGATATGATCTTTTCCTATGCACTCACCGAACCCCATGTGGGCTCCGACGCCAAGCACATCCAAACCACAGCCGTCTTTTTGGAAAGCGAAGGCGTTTACGTCCTCAATGGGCGCAAGACCTACATCACCAACGCCAACTACGCGGGGGGCCTCACCGTTTTTGCCCAACTTGACCCGCAACGCCCTGGACACATGGGAGCCTTCATTGTGGAAACGCACTGGGATGGGGTCAAAATCGGCGCCGACATGCCCAAGATGGGCCTCAAGGCGAGTTCCACCGCGGCCATTCAGTTCAAGGAGGTGAAGGTCCCCCGGGAGAATCTGCTGGGAAAACCCGGCGAGGGCTTCAAGATTGCCATGACGATTCTCAACTATGGCCGGTTGGGCTTGGGGGCGGCCTCCACGGGTCTGATGGAACAGTCCGTGGAAGACATGGTCCGTCGGGCGAGAACGCGGGTGCAGTTCGGCGTGCCCATCGAGCGGTTCGAACTCATCCAGGAAAAAATCGTCAAGGGTCGCGCCCATGCTTTCGCCTGCGATGCCATGACCATGCTGACGGCCACCTTCCTGGAAGCGGATCCCTATCGCAACACGGCCATGGAAACGAGCCATGTGAAGCTCTTCGGCACCACGCGGGCCTGGGACGTTCTCTATGAGGCACTCCAGACGGCCGGCGGTTCAGGTTACCTGACGACCCAGCCCTATGAAAAACGGCTCCGCGATTTTCGCGTGACCACCATTTTTGAAGGGACCACGGAAATCCATTCCATCTATCCGCCGCTTTTTGCCATTCGGCGCATGGCCAGGGAGTTGGGGGAACTTCCGGGGGGACTGTGGGGAAAGCTTCGCACGTTGTGGAAGGAGCTCACACGCCCGATGGAGTGGAACTTTGCACTGACGGATAAAGATTTGCGGGGCGCGGTACGACAGGCGAAACGCAATGCGCGGTACCTCCGCTACGCTTTATGGATTCTCCCGGCGCTCTACGGGCAGAAGGTCGGCGCCAAAGAATATATCCTTCGCCGTGTGACCACCCTCAGTCTCTACACTTTTGCCGTTCTCGCCATGGCGGCGCGGCTGCAAAAAGACCTGGATCGAGGGCTCCTGAGGGAGGAACAGCGGCTCCTTTTGTCTTATATGGTGGAAGAGATGAAGGAACACCGGAGAGCGTGCCTCAAGCTGTGGAACAATAAGAAAGAACGGTTGACTGCGGAACTCTACCCCTGGGTGCGAGGCGCGGTGTCCGAATGATGGGCATCGGCATCCACCATGCGAAGCACGGTGCGAAAGAAGGGCAGCTTTCGAGAAATGCGCGAAAACATGAATCGGGCGAGCACATAGGCCATGAGAAAGACCACCACGTAATTGAGGCTCAAGGCGGTGCGGGGGACCGGAAGGTCCAGGTCGCCGTAGTGCTTTTGTAGCCATGCCAAAGCGAAGAAAATAGGCCACAAGGCCGCGGCGGACAAGGCGATCTTGAAAAAGAAGAATTTCCCCCAGATTTCGTTTCCTGCCTTATTGACGGCTTGATAGGCGGCGTGATCGCCCACGCGTTCCGCTTCATCGGAAAGTTCTTGGTAACGGGCAAGCTCCTCGGAGAGTTTCCTCAGGTACCGGCGGTTGATTCGGTATCCCAATGCAAGGGTGATTTCCCCCGCCACGGTGGCGAGGGCGGCCAGGCCCAGCACCGCGGCGAGATAGGTCCCGTACGGACCCCCAATGTGATGCATCCATTGGTCACGGACCACGCGTGATCTTCCTTGAGGCGTCCTTCGGTGCATCCACGAAGGGATGGCCGAAGGACGTCGTTTCTTTGGGCAAGAGCGCCGTCAGCTTTAGTCTTTTTCCGCGGCTGTTTACATCGGCACCCAAGCCTTGCCGAAGAAACCAAGGCTGAAATAGCCAAGCCCGACGTAAATGGCAAGCACGACGAAGAGCCGCTTCAGCCAGATGTCGGGAATGTATTTTTGCGTGCGCGGCCCGATCATGGAGCCCACAAAGATGCCGATGAGTTCCAGGCCGATCAAGGTCCAGTCCATACCCGCCTTGGCCACCGTGATGTAGCTGGCAATGCTGGTGATCATGCTAAGGAGCACCGCCATGGCCGATGTTCCGGCCACAACGTACATGGGAGCGCCGGTGAACGTCGTCAGAAACGGCACATAGAGGAAACCGCCGCCGACGCCCAAAAAGGAGGAGATGGCCGCGATGACCACGCCGCCGATGAAGATGACGATCGGGTTGAAATGAAACTCCGTGCCGAAAAAGGTAAAGGACGCCTTGGCCACCGAAAAGGATTTGAACTGAATGCCCTGCGCCGCCGCGTCCTTGGATTCCTTCATGGCTTTGCTGAAGGCCTGAGCGGCTTCTTTGGCGGCCTTTTTCTTTTGCTGGCCGGCCGGTGTGGTTTCATAAAAGAGAAAAGCGCCCACAACGAAAACAAACAGGCCGAACCACCCCTGATACTGCTTGAAGGTCACCTTGCCGCCCGTGATCCACGGAATGAAGATCGCGCCGGCGATGGATCCCAGGGCCAGCACGACGCCCACGGGCCAGGCCAAGGTGCGGGCCTTGAGATAGTTAATGGTGCTGATCAGGGCGGAGAGTCCGACGAGGAATTGATTGGACGTGCGCACACTGTCGGTGAGCGCCTTGTTGAGACCCGGGGCCGTCTTGGAAAAAGTCTTGGCGTAGGGACCAAGACCCAAAACCGTCATGTGGCCCACACCGGCCATGATGCCGCCGAAAGCGCCGACGGTGGAAAAAATCCAGCCGACCCACACGGACCACAGAATGGCCACGACGTAATTGATTCGGGGCGCGCCGGGAATACCGAAGGCACCTCGAGGAGCTTGTGGATCAATGTGGCCTTTTTCCTTGCCAAGCGGGGCTTTCGCGATTTCTTTCCCGATCTTACCAGGGAGTCCCAAGGTGTCTCCGACCGGTTTGGCCGCCGCCTCGGCCGGTTGTCCGGCTGTGGGGGCCGCGGGCTGGGCTGCCGGTTGAGCGGGTTGCACCGTCGGAGCCGCCGGTTGGGCGGGCGCTCCTTGGGCCTGGGTGTCCTGTTGTTGGCTGAACGCCGGTCCGGTGGCGATCCCACCCAAAAGGAACGCCCCGAACAAAATCATGCACGCCATTGTCCACCAAAACCTTTTTGTCATTGTCCCGTCCTCCTCACACGCATAATGTTTCATAAAAAACAAGAAAACACCTTTGGATGATGCCAAGCCACAGCACCGGCTTCGCTTTTCCGTCCTACATAGAGCACCAATTGTGCCAAGCTCGGTCCGAGCCGTCTGGGCTCTTTCGCCGCCTTGAAACTCTAGGATCATCCGCGTCGCGCTGTCTGATTTTCATGTCGCGGTCGACATCGGCGCCCTCTGTTAAAGATCATGTTCAAGACATTAAGCCCCGAATCTCGCGAGGATTTTCGAAAATGTCGGAAGGAAAGACCAAAGTGCAATCTTATTTTTGCGGTGCAATAAAAACATTGCTGTCCTGAGGGGGTCTCCCAGGTCGATGGAAGACCGTCGCCGGGGCTTACGGTGAAGGGTTTTTGAGCGCTTTGGGTTTTCAAAAGCCCTTCGGCATTGATGCGGGAGCGCCGCCGGTTACTGCATGCATCGTGTTGGAATGCAATGGAATGTCCTGGCTCCAGCGCCCTCTGGCATAGAGTTTGCCCACTCGAGAGGACGGTTCGGTCGGGAATTGGGACGGACGGATTCCACACGTTTGCATGTGCTGGAAATGGCTGGGCCATGAAGGCTCGGATGATCCCCGGGCAGCGGATGTGAAAGGGGGTTTGGATTCATGGCGCTCATCATGGTCCTGGATGATGAGAGGGATGCCTGCCGTTTAATGCAGAGAATCTTAACAAAACTGGGCCATGATGTGCAGGTTTTCTGCCGCGCGGATGATGCCCGGTTGTGGTTGGAAGATCATGAGCCGGACTTGGCTCTTTTAGACATCAAGCTCAAGGATGACGATGGATTGTCGGTACTGGAGTTTTTGCGGGCTCACTGGCCGGCCGCCAAGGTCATTATGATCACGGGGTACCCTTCCGCGGAAACGGCCCGGCAGGCGACCCTTTTGGGGATTGAGGACTACCTCATCAAGCCGGTGGAGATTGCGGAACTGGAAGACCGTGTGGGGAAGGCTTTAGGGTTGGTTTTGTAGTTTTACGAACCCACTGGGAAGGAGAGAATGGACCATGGGGAAGCTTGTTCACAGCATATGCTTCATGTGTACCGTGCGGTGTCCCATCGTGGTGGAAGTTGAAGACGATGAGGTGCAATGGATTCAGGGGAATCCGCACGTGCCGGGGATCGACGGGGCGTTGTGTGCCAAAGGTTCCGCCGGTCTTGCCCTGCTTAAGGATCACGAACGGCCCCAGTATCCCATGATCCGCACGGGGCCTCGCGGGTCCGGGCAATGGCGCCGGGCTTCCTGGGATGAAGCTTTGGACTTTGTTGCCGATAAGCTCAAAACAATTGTGGAGACATACGGCGGTCCGAGTGTGGTCTTCGGGGAACGCACCAATCTGAACACTCACATCAGCAAAACCTTTGTCCGGGCTCTCGGATCCCCCAATCACTTCACCCATGACGCCTTATGTAAGGGCTCCGTGAATACGGCCTTCCGGTCGCTGACAGGCTATACCGATGCCGAGGTGGGCATCGACTACGCGAACACCAAGCTCATCGTGCTCTACGGGCGCAACATCTTTGAATCCTTGGAAATCAAGCCCATCAACAATCTCCTGGACGCCATGGAAAAGGGCGCCAAGCTCGTCTATGTGGATCCTCGGGTGACCGTGACGGCGACCAAGGCGCACCGGTATTGGCAGATTCGCCCGGGCACGGATCTGGCGCTCAACTACGCCCTCATCCATACCATCCTAAAGGAGGGGCTCTACGATGCGGCCTATGTGCGCCGTTGGGTGACAGGCCTCAATGAGCTGCGCGCGTTTGTGGACCCCTACAGCCCGGAATGGGCGGAGGCGGAAACGGGGGTTCCCGCTTCGGAAATCCGGGCCTTGGCGAGGGAAGCTTCCGAAGCCCGGCCTTCGGTGATTTTCCACTACGGGTATCGGGGGGCCCATCATCCCAATGAGATCCATTTTCGTCGGTCCATTATCATCCTGAATGCCTTGATGGGAAGTATCGAGGCCAAAGGGGGCATCTTTTTCAAGAAGGGGGCCAAGGCCGCCGGCCGCGGCGACATTGGCAAATACGTGCAGCAGGAGGGTCTTCCCAAGGTGACGGCCCCGCGTTTCGACGGTTCGGGAGGGACGGTGTTTCCCATCGCGGATGCCACACATGGCAATCCCCAAAGGCTGGCCCATGCCATCCTTCATGAAGACCCTTATCCCATCAAGGCCCTCATCGCCAATCGGTTCGAGCCGCTCCAGTCCATCCCGGACAGCTCCCAGTTGCGGCGGGCGCTGGATAAATTGGATCTCATCGTCACCGTGGATGTCAATTTCAGCGAGATCGCATGGAATTCGGACGTCATCTTGCCGGAGTCCATGTACTTGGAGCGGGCCGATTCCATCCAGATGGCCTCCGGGTTGAAACCTCAGCTTTTCATCCGCAAACAGGCCGTGAGCCCGCGCTACGACACCAAGCCGGCGTGGATGATTTGGAAAGAGCTGGCCAACCGTCTCGGGTTCGGCCATTTCTTCCCTTATGAGTCCATTGAAGACATCTGGAACTTCCAGTTGAAGGACATGGGAGTTACATTGTCAGACTTTGACGCCAAGGGGTTCGTGGCTTTAACGGACAAACAAATTCTCTGGGATCGTTTGGACGGCATCCAGTTCAAAACGCCGTCGAAAACCATCGAATTCGTCAGCTCCCTCATGGAAAAAGCGGGCCTGCCGTCGTTTGTGCCTTATGACCCCATGCCGAAGCTTGAACCGGCGATCTTCCGCCTCATGGTGGGGCGGTGCGCCGTGCACACGCATGTCTCGACCCAAAATAACCTCTACTTGAACGAACTGGTTTCGGAAAACGAACTGTGGATCCATTCCAAGGCTGCTGCGGCGCTGGGAATCCAGAATGGCGCCGTGGTCGAGGTGGAATCTTCTGCGGGAACGCAACGGCTGAGGGCCAAGGTGACCGATATGATCCATCCCGAGGCGGTGTTTATGCTCCACGGGTTCGGGAAAACCGTCCCGGCCCAAACGCGTGCCTGCGGCAAGGGTGCGGACGATTCCGTGCTTCAGGAGAATGTTTCGGACATGGTCGGCGGTAGCCCGGCTCTGGACCACACACTGGTGAAAGTGAGGCCGGTGAAGGGCTAAGGTTTGCGAAAAGCTCCCGGAATGACCCGTTTGGACTTCCTGGGGGATGAGACATTGAGGGAGGTATGCATGAGTCGGTACTACCTGCTGCAGGATCAAAAGCGATGTATTGGATGTTACAGCTGTGAAGTCCACTGTAAGACCCATAAGGGTTTGCCGGTGGGTCCCCGTTTGGGTCAGATTATGCCGGTGGGTCCCAAAATGGTGGGGGATCTGCCGCGCATGGCTTTCATCTTTATGCCATGTTTTCATTGCGAGGAACCGTGGTGTGTGGCCGTGTGCCCGACGGGGGCCATGCGCAAGCGCCCCAAGGACGGGATTGTCTATGTGGATGCGGCCCTGTGTGTCGGATGCAAGAGCTGCATCACCGCCTGCCCGTGGGGCGCACCCCAATGGAACCCAGAGACGGGCAAAGTGGTCAAATGCGACTATTGCATGGACCGGGTGGATCGCGGCCTCAAGCCGGCCTGTGTGACCAAATGCGTCACCCACTGCTTGAAGTTCGGCACCGTGGAGGACATGGATCAAGAGCGCCGTCGTCGGTTTGCCAAGAATGTGGCCTTTGAACTGGAAACTTTGGTGAGCGGCCGTTGAGACCGGGGGGTGAGCCCCTTTCTCCCGCTCCTCGCAGGAGCGGGGGACTTCAGAAGTTTTCCAGGAAACCCGAGGATCAGCCCGGGAGCCCATGTCCGGCGGCTATCCATGGTCTGAGGAAGAAGGCTATGGACGGGCTCGGACAAGGCCTAAATCGGGATCATGGGAGTTTGTGTGAATGGGAGAGCATGACAGGGAACCGCTCTTTACCGTGCATATAGCCACCTTTCCCGGGGCCCCCCTGGGTGACGCCGTCGCTGTAAAGGATGCGTTTCTCACGGCGTTGGAAAAACGGTCGGCCCAAGAGATCACCCCCTTGAAGGTGGCCTTTACGGGCTGGCGTGGGATTGAGGGTAAGGACGTCATGGTTCGCGTTCAAATGGGCCAGGACGTTTTCCTCTACCAGATGGTCACCCCGGATATGGTGCCCAAAATCGTGGAACAGCACCTATTGGGGGGGCGTCCCGTATCGGAATGGCTGGCGGGGCGGGACTTGGAAGCTTTCGAGCATTCCCAGAGGGTCGCCATCAGCCAGTGGGTCGGGGCGGTGGATCCGACGGACGTCCAGAGCTACCGGGATCACGACGGCTATGATGGGTATCTCCATTTCTCGCGACAGGGCTTCGAGGACTTCCTCCATCTCGTGGATACGGCGGGCATTCGGGAAGGGGGGACTGTGGACGGGGTTCCCGTGGCCGCCGTGTGGCAGCAGGCGAGAGAGTCGAAAAAAAGGGCGGTGCTTGTGGTGAACGCCTGTGTCCCTGCGGCGTGCGCCGATCCCGGGCAGTGGCTCTTGGAAGGGGCGCCGCATCAGCTGTTGGAAGGGTGCCTCTTGGCCTGCGGAGTGCTGCACACGGCTCAGGTGATGATCCTGCTGCCCACCTGGGCGGCGACCGCCCGGGAGCGTGTGGAAAAGGCGTGGGAAAACCTTCGGACTTCCGAACTTTTCCCCGATCTTCCGCCGGATTTCCAACTGGAGGTTACCCTCTCCGACCATGTTTTCCTCAACGACCATCCGGCCCCGATCGCCCAGACCCTCATGGGCGGTGTGCCTCGGGGAACGCTTCTCGTGGCCCACTCCGTGGAAACCCTGGCGGTGCTTCCCATTCTTGCCCACAAGCTTCTTTACGGCCAAACGGTGGTCGCCGACGCCGCCGAATTCCGCACGCGCCTCTTTCGGCTTCGAGGGCCGGTGGTCCACCCCGGATTTGTGGAAGTGCCCGCCGGATCAACTTTGGCCGACGTGGTGGACGGTGTCGGCGGCGGCCCTTTGCCCGGACATCGCCCCAAAGCCTTGTGGATCGGCGGGGCCATAGGGGGCATCTTTCCTATGCATCTCATGCACCTTGCCCTGGATCATGAGAGCCTGAAAGCCCTTGGGGGAACGTTGGCCGTCGGTGAGATTCGCCTGATCGACGACAGGGAATGCGTGGTGGAACTCGTTCGAGGGGCTTTCCGGGGGGTGGTGGAAAAAAAGCGCGGGCGCTGTCCCGTTTTTGATGCGGAAGCTCCTGTGATCTTGGATCTCTTGGAGAAGCTGACTCGCGGGGAAGCGGACAACGAAGTCTTGGACGACTTGCGTCGACGCTGTCAGAAGGTTCACACCGAGGGAACCGGGACCCTTCTTCGTTGTGCCGTCAATCCTCTGCTCACCTCCTTACAATTTTTCCAGGGCGAATACCTGATGCACACGGACAACAAGCATTGTCCCGCCCGGGTGTGTCCTCGCTTGATTCCCGCCCCGTGTCAAATGGCGTGCCCGACGAGTATCGACATTCCCAGCTATCTCGCGTACGTGGCCCAAGGAGATCCCCACAAAGCTCTGGACATTATCCGCAAGGACAACCCGTTTCCTTGGGTCTGCGGCCTCATCTGTCCCCATCCGTGTGAGCGGGCCTGCATCCGGGCTCACCTGGATCAGCCGCTCAACATCCGGTACCTCAAAGCCTATGCGGCGCAGTGGGCCGAGCAACGCGGCACTTACCACGTTGCTCCACCCCGACACAGAAAGCCGCACAAAGTCGCGGTGGTCGGCTCCGGTCCTGCGGGACTGTCTGCGGCGCATTATTTGGCCGAGATGGGCTATGGGGTGACCATCTTCGAATCCAGCCCAATCCCGGGAGGGTTGCTCGTCACGGGAATCCCCCCCTATCGGCTGCCTCGATCCGTCGTCCAAAAGGAAATTGAACTCATCCAGAGCCTTGGGGTGGAAATTCGCACCGGGGTGACAGTGGGACAAGACGTTACATTGGAAGAACTGCGACAGCAAGGCTACAAGGCCTTCTTTTTGGGCATCGGTGCCCACCAGAGTTACCAGCTCAAAATTGAAGGGGAAACGGATTTCCCGCAAGTCTATTGCGTGATTCGGTTTCTCAGAGAAGTCAATTTGGGGCTGTGCCAGAAGCCCGCGGATCGAGTCGTGGTGGTCGGGGGAGGCAACGCCGCCATGGACGCCGCGCGGACGTGCATTCGCTTGGGGTGTTCGGAAGTCCACGTGGCCTACCGACGCACTCAGGACCAGATGCCGGCCCATCAGGAAGAAGTGCGCCAGGCCATGGAGGAAGGCGTGCAGTTCCATTTCCTCGCGGTTCCGGTGAAAATCTGTGGGGAGAACGGCCGGGTGACCCACCTGGAATGCCTGAAAGCCCGGTTGGGAAAACCCGACGCCAGCGGACGCCGCCGTCCCATCCCCGTGGCGGGAAGCCAATTCTCCATCGAAGCCGGGGCCGTCATTCGAGCCATCGGGCAGCAGCCAAAACTTTCCGTTTTCGGAGATCGTCCTCCTTTCCAAGTGACCCCTCGGAACCTCATCGTCACCGAACCCTATTCCACGAGAACCAGCGTGGAAGATATTTTCGCCGGGGGCGACGCCGTCACGGGACCGGCGACGGTTGTGGAAGCCATCGCGGCGGGAAAGCAGGCCGCTTTGGACATTGACCATTACCTCCAAGGGAAAGCAGGGCCCTCTCCAGTTTTTCGAGCTCATCGGCGGGATCGGGTGCCTTTCCAATCCATTTCCGCCCAGGAAAAGCGCCTGGCGAAACGGGTGCCTCTCCATCTGGTTGACCCGGAAATCCGCAAACACACCTTTGAGCCCGTGGAACTGGGCTATACCGATGCCGAAGCCCGGGCGGAAGCTCAACGGTGCCTGCGCTGTGACATCTGTATTCGCTGTGGGGCGTGCGACCAGGTGTGCCGCGAAGGGGTTCAGGTCCATGCGCTGGGGTTTTCGCAAATCAGCACAACCGAGCGGCTTCTCACGGACTATGGGCGGCCTTCGGAACGATGCATCACGTGCGGCGCCTGTGCCCTGGCCTGCCCGACAGGAGCCATGGAACTCATCGAATCCGACGGCGTTCGGGAATTGCGCTTGTGTGGAACGGTGCTCAACCGCCAGGACGTTCCCGTATGCCAGTCGTGCGGGCAACCTTTCGTGCCGGATCGCTTCTTGGACTACGTGCGGGCGCGATCCGACGAGGTCATGGGCAAGCGGGTTTACCGGAGGTTGTGCCCTCAATGCGTCCGAAAGGTGCGGGCCGAGCGTTTTGTGCAGTGACGAAAAGAGACCGTCGCGCGGTTTTTTAAGACGGTCTCTCTTTCCCGATCATCCACCCAGCGAGAATCTGTTCGCCTGCGATATCGTCGTCAAGCCGGCCGCGGCCTGAAAGGGCTCGAGCGCTTTCAGATAACGTGCCGTGCACCAGTCCGGAAAACACGTCATTCACGGGATATGGGTCTGGCGGTTCGCGCGTCGAGAGGCCATGTCCACGGACCGGCGTGGATGGACCGGACCCAATTGCCCCGATCAGGCTGCCCCCGGGTTCACTCACCCGCAAAAAGGTTTCTTGAAGCTCGTCCGTGGACACCTCTTCGAGGTGGCGTAGAGCGGGCGGATGATTGTGGGGAGGCGTCCCGTGGAGCGAACGAACCTCGACGACGAGAACTAGGGGGATTCGTAACGGCGGGGGGCGAGTCAGGCTCAGGCAAAATGGACGCAGGTGCCGTCCCCGGACACTTTCCGCGGCGAGGACCATGACATGAAAGCGCTGAAGATCGGCATTATCGGTGGAGGAAAACGCTGCGCCAAGATTCTCGACTTGATCGAGCAGGGACGTCTCCGCCATTTCCGCGCCCAGGTGGCCGCCGTGGCCGACATCGACCCGCAGGCTCCCGGTTTCGTCAAAGCTCAGGAAAAGGGCATTTTCACAACGACAAACTACCTTGATTTCTTCCACTTGCCCGATTTGGATCTCGTCATCGAGCTGACCGGCAACGAAGCGCTTTTGCACGATCTGCTCCAGCAAAAGCCACCGCATTTGCGCGTCCTGGATGTGGCCATGTCTCGATTGTGTGAAGACCTGCTGGTTTCCGAGTGGGAGTTGGAGAATCGCCGGCGCCAATTGGACTTCCAAGAACGGTATGTCAAACAGATTCTTAGGATGGTCCAGGATCCCATTTTGGTGTTGCGACCTGACCGCACGGTTGTGGATGCCAACGAAGCCCTTTTGGAAACGGTGGGCATGAGTGCCGATCAGGTCCTAGGGAGGTTTTGCCATGAAGTCAGCCATAGGAACCCAGAGCCGTGCCGGGGGCCTCACCATGCCTGCCCGTTGCAAGACGCCTTGAGGTTGAAGACCTCGGCCCATGCCATCCATGAGCACCACATGGGAGAGACCCGGACGCGCTACTATGATGTTTTGGCTTATCCCTTGATCGATGACCGCGACGAAGTGGCTCTGGTTTTGGAAATCTGGCGCGATATCAGTTCGGCCCTGGAAAAACAGGTGGAAGAAAAGACTCGACAGATCAAGGAGGACCTTGCCCGCCTAGTCCACGAAGATAAGATGATCGCCTTGGGTAAGCTCGTGGCCAGCGCGGTTCACGAAATCAATAATCCCCTGGCGGCCATTCATACTTTCGCCAAGGTCATGCTCCGGATGGTGAAGCGCAGTTCGACGGGCATGGGCCCCGAGGAACTCCAGGAAATGGCCAAGTTCTTGGACATGGTGGCCGCCGAATCCAAGAGATGCGGTGAAATCGCTTCCAATTTACTGAGCTTTTCGCGTCATCAACCGATGGTCCGGCGCATGGTGGACATCAACGACGTCTTGGGTCGGATTGTGCTCCTGTTGCAGCATAAGATGGAACTCCAACACATTCGCCTCCATACGGACTATCAGGCCCAGGTGCCCCACGTCGAAGGGGATTTGAACCAGATTCAGCAGGCTGTCATGAACCTTGTTTTCAATGCTATGGAGGCCATGCCTGAAGGGGGACATTTGTGGTTGCGCACCCGCCATGATCCCGAGCAGGCTGCGGTGACCATCGAAGTGGAAGACACGGGCTGCGGCATTCCGGAAGAAAACCTGGAAAAGATCTTCGAGCCTTTCTTTTCCACCAAAAGCCACGATAAAGGCGTGGGATTGGGCTTGGCCGTGGTCTACGGCATTATCAAGGAACACAAAGGATACATCGATGTTGAGAGCCAGGTGGGGCGTGGCACCTGTTTCAAGCTGACGTTTCCGGTGGCGGGTCGTTAGGGAGAAATCATGGCGCGGAATCCCAGTATTCTCATTGTGGACGATGAGTATGCCGTGCAAGAATCCATGCGGGTGTGGTTCGAGAAATCGGGCTATACGGCCCGTGGGGTGAGTTCCGGCGAAGAGGCGCTCCACGTGCTGGAAGACGAGCCCTATGACGTGGTGTTCTTGGACATCATGATGCCCGGCATGAACGGTCTGGAGGTTCTGCGCCGCATCAAAGAAGAGTTCCCCACCACGCTCGTGGTCATGATGACCGCCTATGCCTCCATCGAATCCGCTGTGGAAGCCATGAAGAAAGGGGCCAACGATTACCTCGTGAAGCCTCTGGATCCGGACCTGCTCGATCCTCTGGTGGCCCGACTCATTCAGCTGAAAGAGCTCATGGAGGAAAACCTTCTCCTCCGGGAGCAGGTCACCCAAATTCATCGGTTTGAAAACATCATCGGGCAATCCGCCGCCATGGAACGGATCTTTTCCATGATCCGGGATGTGGCGCCGACGGATTCCCCCGTGCTCATCACCGGGGAGACAGGTACGGGAAAGGAAATGGTGGCCAAGGCCATCCATGGGGTCAGCCCACGTGCCCATGCGCCGTTTGTGGCCATCAATTGCGGGGCTTTCCCGGAACACCTCCTGGAGAGCGAATTGTTCGGCCACGAGAAAGGGGCGTTCACGGGAGCTGTGGCGGCGCGCAAAGGCAGGCTGGAACTGTGCGACGGGGGGACGCTCTTTCTCGACGAGATCGGGGAGATTTCCCCCCGCATGCAGGTCGATCTCTTGAGGGTGTTGGAGGAAAAGCGTTTTTACCGCGTCGGAGGGGAAAAACCCATTGCCGTGGATTTTCGGGTCATTGCGGCCACGAACCGTGATCTGGAACATGCGGTGAGTCAAGGTCGGTTTCGGGCCGATCTTTTCTACCGGTTGAACGTGATCTCCATTCGGGTGCCTCCCCTGAGGGAGCGGCGGGAGGATATTCCCCTTTTGGCCAAACATTTTCTTGCCCGATTCAGCCGGGAAACCAACAAGCCGGTGGACGGCATCCGGGCGGACGCCATGGAGGTGCTGATGAATTATCCATGGCCGGGGAACGTTCGAGAGCTGCAGAACGCCATGGAGAGGGCGGTGGTTCTCGCCAAGAAACGGCATATCACGGTTGAAGATCTGGCTTTCCTGCAGCCGCTCTCCCCAGGGCCGCCGCCGGTGCACATGACGCTTGCCGAAGTGGAGCGCCGTCACATTGAAAACGTCTTGACTTCCACGGAAGGCAACATTTCACGGGCGGCTGAAGTCCTCGGAGTGCACCGCTCCACACTGCACAAGAAGGTGCAGCAGTACAGAATCGCCTGGACCCGGGGACGGGGACGACCCCGAACCGGAGAGAAAAAGGCCGGAGGCGGTGACCGCTAGTTTTCCATGGAATCCCAAAAGCCCCTTGAGCCTGTCTCCCTCGTGCCGTGCCGCCAGGTGAGTCTGGAAACGGCCCACTTTCTGGCCCGGTCCATCCGTGAGTTTACGACCCTGACGGTGGAGGTCCGGGATCCGTGGGAATTGCCTCGAGAGGCCTTCCACGAACTTCGAGGGCAGTATCATGCCGGAGCCGTTCTCGAGGCATTGGAGAAGACAAGCGCCGAAGAAAACCGACGGCTCGTGGCGGTGGTCGCCAAGGACCTCTTCTTGCCCATTTTCACCCATGTCTATGGAGAAGCCCGGTTGTCGGGAAGGGTCGCCGTGGTTTCTTTGTACCGGTTGGAGGCGGCTGAAGACGGGATCGTTCCCACGAGGCGGATCATCCGCGAGCGGGCGGCCAAAGTGGTCATCCACGAATTGCTTCACACCTTTGGGCTGACCCATTGCCGTCATGCCGGGTGCTTGATGCAGCCCGTGACCACCATCCCCGGCCTCGACGATTTGCAGATCCGCCTGTGCCGATCCTGCGCCAATTTATGGAGGGCCATCCGTGCAGAAATGGATCGCCGCCCCATAGTCCCAGGACAGGCCTAAGAAGCCGCACTTCTTCGGAATGGGAGACCGCAAAAAGGGTCGATGGCCCTGCCGGAGTCGTGTGCCGGGATCTGCCGTGGACGGTTTTTGCTCCTGCGTGTTCGCCGGGAGCCGCGAGAGTTGGTCTCGATGGGGATGGCGGCCTGCCGCTCGTTGCCCGTGAACGGAGAGGCCCTTTCGGAAAAGCGATGGAGCGGTGTCGGCCCTGAGGCCGGCTCCCCTCTGAAAAATGGACCGATGGATTGAGACGGTCCAAGGGCTTTGGCGGCCTGGACGCGGAAGGGGGATTTTGTGGACACTCCGCAGAGGCATGGGATGCCCCTGCGGGAGAATGAGGGACTTTCAGACCCGGAAAAACTCCTTGACCAGCCGATCCCAGCCGACCTCCGGGGCGTTGGCGTAGACATCATCCACCGGGGGAGCGCCCGTGGCGGCCATGGCCGCGGCTTCCCCGAAAACCAGCTTCTGGAGTCTTTCGACCTCACTGTAGAGCCAATCTTTTCCCATTTCCCCAAAGAACAAGGGTTCCAGATTCTTTTTCAGCCTTTCAGGTTCCACAAGAAAGAGCCAGCCGTCCGCGTACGGGTTGTCATGGGCCACTCCGGGATTTTTGATGGCTTCCACATTGACGGCTAAAACCGTGCCGTCCACCGGGCTGAGGATCGGAGCCGTATGGGATTCTCGATGGATGACAAAGCTGTGCTTTTCTTGACGAAGGGCACTGCCGGGACCGGGAACTTCGAGAGCTTCCGCGCGCCCCACGAGTTTCCATCCGAAATCGTCCAAACCCACCCGCACGCGGCCGCCATACTCCACCCGAGCCCATGCGTGCCCCACATGGTAATAGTAGCTGTCCGAGTAGAGATAGCCGGCCACGGAAACCACGGGCACCGTTCCGATGGGATAAATGGCGTCCACATCTTCGAGCATTTGGTCAAATTCGCAGACATCACATCGGAAATCATTCCCGCATTTGCGAACGGCCACGCGGCCCGTGAGCATGTGCCGGCACACCCGTTCCATATAGCTGTGCTCCTTGGCCTGTTCACGGAACGGTCTCACCTTCGTGCCTGCCTTTTCCTTGCCGGATTGAATGGCAGCGCTCATGGCCTTGTCAAAGGCGCAGGTGGTGCAATCGAAGGCATTTTCGCAGCGCTTGAAAGCCACAATGCCCGATTTCATCCAAATGCATTCGTCTTGGACAAACAAGAAGCCTTGCACTTTCTTCTCTTTGGATGTCGTCTTTTCCATGATGTTCTCCTTTGGCTCGAGCCTTTTGGGGCATGCCCCGCAGGCTGTTAAGGACCACTCCTTCAGCATCCCTGTTTTCCCGTGGCATCAGAGGCACCGGGCTGCGGTTGACCTTTTCTGTGCCCTGAGGTAAAGGCAAAGCACGTACCAAAACGAGCGCACATCCGGTTATGTGGTCATTTCAAAGGGTTGTTTGCCTCCCGGCGAATCCCCGCGGTTCTCAGGCGGGGATAATGACGCAAAAAGCGGCGTTCTGCGGGGGGCAAAAGCACGGGAAAACTCCCGATGACTTGGCGACGATTTCCAGAAAATGAGACACGGCGGGCTTTCGGCCCGTTGTGGAAAGAGCGGGAAGGCGAAAGGAAAATGTGGTCTTTCGCTCCTTTTATGATGCCGAAACAGACATTTTTCCCCACAGAGGGAGACCCGCGGGAGACCCGCCTGTTGTGGATGGGCGTTGCTTTGGGGCTTTTGGCGGGGATTTTTTTTCCACAGCAGCTGTGGGCAACTCAGGTGCATGCCGAGCCCGAAGGGTTGTACAGCCATCAGCTCGGACACGGTTTCTTCATCTCATCGTGTCCATGGGCGTGCTGATCTATTGGCTTCGAGGTCGGCGGCTCATCCGGTATAAAGGATGGCGCTATCTTCAGTATTCAGGGGTGCTGTTCATTCTCTGGAATGTGGATGCCATTTTGGTGCACCATTTGGAAAATCAGAATGATATTTTCGTGAAATTTTCCGAAGGACCCCTTCAGGCATACCTTCAACCTTATCCCGGCCGGGAGTGGCTGACCTGGATCTTTTACATCGGCAAACTGGATCACCTGCTCTGTGTTCCAGCCATCATCTTTCTTTATTTAGCGCTGCGGGAGATGATTCGCTCACCGCACCGGTTCTCGCCGCAGGATGATGGAGGCCCATGACTTTTCCGGTGTTTCCCATTTTCTTCGTGGACTTGATGGGCTCCGCACTCATGGTGTTTTTCGCCGGGGCGTGCGTGCGCATCTCTTATCGTCTGCACGTGCAGGATCGGGAAAACGTCCTCTGGCTGTACCTGCTCATGATCTCCCACGCTCTAGCGGTTTTTGCCGTATCGCGCGGAGTGGGGCATATCGCGAAGCAGTTGCTCATTTTGGGGGGATACCGGCACATCTGGGAGCTGCTGAGGCCGTACAGCGGATCGCTGAACACCATCAGCTTTTGCGTTGTCGGCGCGGTGACGCTCTTTTTCGAAAGGATCTGGAAGGTGCATCAGCAGATCCTCCGCGATCGCCAGGCGCTCCAGGAGGCCCATGAAAAGTTGGTCTCTCTCAACAAGAGCTTGGAAGACCTGGTGTCCGAGCGTACGGCCGAGTTGGCCCGTTCCGAGCAGAAGTTCCGGCGCATTTTCGAAGCGTCTCGAGACATGATTGCCGTGGTGGCGCCGGATGGGACCGTTTTGGAGATGAACCCTGCGGGACGGGAAATGCTGGGGATCAACGACCTGAACCCTTCATCTGGAGGGGAAAGGTTTTCGTTTGGAGCGTTCTTTGTGCGCCCGCAGGACTGGGAAAACCTCCGGGCGAGGGTTTCGAGCGAATGTGCGGTGGCCGAGGCCGAAGTCGAATTGGTCGCTCGGGACGGGCGAGAAATCCACGCCTTGCTCAGCGCTGCATCGGATTGTGATCTTTTGGAAAGAACGGAAGTGTTTCACTTTCTCATCAAAGACATTTCCCAACGCAAAGCCATGCAAGAACAACTGCTTCAGGCGGACAAACTCGCCTCCATCGGGCAGCTTGCGGCAGGGGTGGCTCACGAGATCAATAACCCTCTGGGGATTATTTTGGGCTATACCCAGCTTTTGATTCGCGAGGAGCCTGCAGGCACGGAACGCTACGAGGACTTGAAGACCATCGAGAAGCACGCTCGCACATGCAAGAGCATTGTGGAGGATCTGCTGAGTTTTGCGCGGCGTTCCCACACAAAGAAGGAGCCGGCTCTCGTGCATGACCTGATTCACGATGTTCTCAATGTGGTCCGACACAATCTGGAATTGCGCCGTATCGAAGTGGACGCGCAGCTCGCCCCTGGGGTGCCACCTGTAGTGGTGGACAGAGACAAAATGCGCCAGGTTTTCATGAACTTGATCATGAATGCCCAGCAGGCCATCGGCAAGGATGGCAAGATCTCCATCCGCACTTTTCTTGAGGACGAGCGGAAGTTTGTCCATATATCCATCGCGGATACAGGAACGGGGATTCACCCCAGGCATTTGCCGCGCATATTCGATCCCTTCTTCACGACGAAGAGCACAGGAGAAGGAACGGGGCTGGGCCTCTCGGTCAGTTATGGGATCGTCAAGGATCACGGGGGGGAAATCCTTGTGGCCAGTGAACTGGGAAAGGGTTCTGTGTTTACGGTCCTTCTCCCGGCATTTGCAGAACAGGCGGAACGTCATGGGCACGATGGCTGACAACCACATCCACGAAGAGGCACACACCCTCCGGGACCGTCTTCTCATCGTCGATGACGAAGAAGACTTTCTGCGCCTTTTGAAGCGCAGTTTGGCGAAGGATCTTGACTGTGAGGTCCTGACGGCCAGTTCGGGAGAAGCGGCGCTGGAGATGTTGGAAGACGAGCTGATGGATGTGGTCCTGGTCGATATGAAGATGCCCGGGATGAATGGGCTGGAGTTCTTGGAGCACATGCGCACGAGGCACCCGTGGGTCACGGTGATCATGATGACGGCCCATGGGTGTGTGGAACTCGCCGTTCAGGCCATTCGCCAAGGGGCTTACGACTTTATCACGAAACCCTTCGACCATGACACCTTGGTGTTTGCCGTAAAGAAGGCCCTGGAGCGCCACCGGCTTTTGCGGGAAAACTTGAGACTGCAAAGGCGATATCAGGGGGAGAGCGTTTTCCAAGACATTGTCGGACGCGGTCCGGCCATGCGCCGTGTTTTTGACGCCATCCAGATGGTGGCTCCATCCGATCTCACAGTGCTCATCACGGGCGAGTCCGGGACGGGGAAAGACTTGGTGGCCAGGGCCATCCATAGGCTGAGCCAGCGGAACCAGGGTCCCTTCGTCGCCGTGAACTGCCCGACCGTGCCGGAAAACATCTTGGAGAGCGAACTTTTCGGTTATAAGAAAGGCGCCTTCACCCACGCGACGCAAAACAAGATCGGCCTGTTCCAAGAAGCCCATCGAGGGACACTCTTTCTCGATGAAATCGGGGATATTTCGCCCGCCATTCAAACCAAGCTCTTACGGGTGCTCCAGGAAAAAACCATTAGGCCTCTGGGGGACACAAAAACGGTCAAGGTGGACGTGCGGGTTGTGGCGTCCACCAACCGAGATCTCCAGGAAAAGATTCGATTGGGGGAGTTCCGAGAAGACCTGTATTATCGTTTAAACGTCGTGCCCATTGAAATGCCGCCCCTGCGCCGCCGCCGCGAAGACATCCCCCTTTTGTGCGACCATTTTCTCAAAAAACATAGCGCCGAGCTGCGCCGACCGCGCAAAACCATCTCGCCGGAGCTCATGGAAATCTTCCTGGGTCGGGATTGGGAGGGAAATGTTCGGGAATTGGAAAATGTCATCATGCGGGGCATCCTCTTCGCCCCAGGGGACGAAATCCGGCCGGAACACGTGGGCCTTGTGACGCAGCGCAGCTCATGTCTTGTGTTCGAAGATGAAACGTTCCGGACCCTGCCGTACAAAGAGGCCAAAGAGGAAATCCTTCGGCGGTTTCACCGTCACTATTTAGAGCATGTGTTGGCATGGAGCGGGGGCAATGTGACCCAGGCCGCCAAGCGTTGCGGGCTGGAGCGGCAGGCCTTGCAACAGATCCTGCGCCGCTTCGGCATCGATGCCGAAAGATTCCGAAAGTCGAACCACAAGTCCTCATCCGCCTCGAAAGAATGATTTCTGCTCACCGCTCTGCACCGCGGAGACCGGTCAAGGCTCTGAGGTTCCTTGGCGGGAGGCGCGGCCGCGCGGTGTTGACGACACCATGCATTTCTGGTTATTTATGATTGTCGGTTCCATATGTTGGGTCGCTTTTCGGATGTGGGAGTTGGGTTCCTCAGTGGTATTCCCACCTGTGTTCCATGGCGGAGACCTCCGGCTTTTGAATGGGTGAAGCGGTGTCACGAAGGCACTGCCCGAAAAGCAACTCCCTGAATCTGAGGGAAAGGAGGTGGAAGCATGAAGCTCAACGTCGTGGAAATTTTAAAGCACTTACCTAAAACCAATTGTAAGGAATGCGGAGAGGCCACGTGCATGGCATTTGCCGCCAAACTGGCCAAAAAGGAAGTGGAGTTGAAAGCGTGTCCGCCCATGTTTACGGGGGAATACGCGGCGAAGCGGGAAGCTCTCGAAAACATGCTCATGGGCAAAGCGGCATAGCCCTGCAAGGGAATGGTGAAGCCTCATTGAAGCCCACACGTCGCCGGGGTTCTCACACAGCATGACCGAACCCCGGCCGCCGCCGGAGAAAACCAAGGATCGGCTTTTATAACAGCCCATGGCGGAGCGCCGCCGGGTGCACATCTCATGGCGGGCTTTTCGATTCCAATCTTTTCAAAGTTTCTTCCCCCACTTCGCGCAGTTCCGGATCCTTGGCGTTTTTGAGAATCCACCGAGCAACCGAATCTTTCCACCGAACATCGCCGACCAAGCCTGTGGCATAGAGCAGGTCACCTTGAACGGCGGGTGAGAATGTTTCCATTTTCTCCCAAAGGCTGGGGAGGTAGGCTGCGGCCTTGGCAGGGTCTTTTTCGGCCAGTTCTTCGAGAACCACCAGGGCGCCGAGCCGCACGGACCATTCGGGGTGAGTGAGCACCAGGGGGAAATCGTTCCACGCCGTGGGCGAAGAGAGCATGAGCTGTGTTACTTCGTGGGCTTTGCCTTCTTTGAGGAGACGAATGGCGGCTGCGGCGGAGAGCCCGGTGCTTTCTTCGCGGCAGACCACTTCAAAGATGTGGGTGAGGTCCGTCCGGCCCGTCCAGCGGAAGTTGCGGCCAAAGAGCACCGTAGGCACGGAACGGACACCGGCGGCTCTTGCTTTTTCCTCGAAAAGGATTGCGTCCACCACGCGGAGGACAAGATACGGGGATTGGAAAGGGATGGGGGCCAATTCCAGGAGCATGTGGCCGCAGTGAGGGCACTGGGCGGCGGTGAAGATCTCCAGTTCCTTTGGAGTTTGGAGCTGGTGCAGGTAGCTTTGAAGTTGGGGGGGAATTTGGGGGGAGGAGATGTTTTCTCTGGCTTTTTGGGTTTTCGGTTCCGCTGTGGAAACGTCTCCATAAAGGGCCGCCGTCTCCAGAAACGGTCTCAATTCGGCTCCCGACGGGACGGCGTGCCATATCCATCCGTGGCCGATGAAAAAGCCCGGCAGATCCCCCGTGTCCCTGACCACTGGGATGACCGCGATGTGGGGAGCCAAAACGGTGAGTTCTTCCGCAAACCGGTGCAGTGCCGCACTGCGGGAATCTCTTGTCGTTTCCAGGACGATGGAGATTTTTCCCGACACGTGGGCGCTCCAGGAACGGAGAATCCTTCGGTCGTGTTCATCAATGGGCATGATCCACTCCTATAAGTAGTGTGGGTCGCCCGGACGTGTGGACCAGGCGGTTTGTGGTTGGTTAAGTTGTCCGGGCCACGGGGTCGGGGACCAGGTCGTCATGGTCCGTGCGCTATGAGCGCGACAAGGAGACTGACCCCTCGGCGCCCGGCCCGGAGCTTTGATTGCAACCTGCGGCACGACCGCGCAATTCAGGAGGCGAAGCGGGGCCGGCGCGTTGGAGGATTTCCCTCGCAGGTGGTAACAGTTTGCACATGGAGGTATGCGATGAATGGAGACAAACTGTGCGTGGGTCTGGACGTATCGAACGCGAAGATCGACGCCTCCTTTGTCGACCGTGAGGGGCGCACAGTGCGCCAACCTTCGACCTACGTGAACGATCAGCAGGGATGGACAGAGCTGCGGGCTGCCATCGTGTCGGCCAGTGCTCTGGTCGGCCCGAAGGCGCAGGTGGTCTGCGGTATGGAGTCCACCTCGAACATGCACAAGCGCTTGGAGCAGGCCCTGCGTGGCGAGAAGCGGCGGCAGGTCGAGGTGCACGTGCTGAACCCGCGGGCGGTCAAACACTTCGGCAAGGCACTGCTCAAGGACGCCAAGACCGACCGCCTGGACAGTCATCTCATTGCGCTGTTCCTGCTGCGGATGCAGCCCAAGGCGCAGGCCGTCCAGCCCGAGCTGTTCGAGGAGCTCAAGGAGGCCACGCGGACGCGGCGTCGTCTCGTCGAAGAGCGCACCGACCACAAGAACCGGCTCCACAAGCTGCTGCGCTACCACCTGCCGGGCTACCGGAAGGTGCTGGGCATCCAGACGTTTTCCAAGCGCCTGCTGGTCGTGCTTGCCGAGTTTGGCTCGCCGCACCTGTTGATCGAGCGCAGCGTCGAGGATCTGGCCGCGATGCGCTACGGCCCCAGGCACCGCGTGGGCACGGCCTTCGCTGAAAAGCTCCACGCCCTGGCGGCAGAGGCACCCTGTGCTGAGCTTGCCAAGGTCACGCGTATGCTCGTGCAGATGACGGCGCGGCGGATTCTCGACCTGGATGCCCTGCTCGTGGAGATTGATGGTGCCATTTCCGAACTGCTCGAGCGGGTCTTTCCCGACCAGGTGCTGACGTCCATCCCGGGGATCGGCGCGGTGTCGGCGGCGGCGATTCTCGCCGAGGTGGGCGACATCGCACGCTTTGAGACGAAGAGCGACTTCGTGGGCTACTGCGGTCTGTACCCGATTGTGTGGGAGAGCGGCGAGGCGAAGCGCCGCTATCGCATGACGTACAAGGGCAACCGGATGCTGAAGATGACGCTGCTGGTGGCCTCGGCGGCCGCCCGGCAGTACAACCCGGTCATCGGAAGCTTCTACGAGCGGTTGCGGGCCCGCGGCAAGACCAAGAAGGCCGCCGGGGGTGCCATCGCACGCAAGCTGGCGGAGCTGGTGTTCACATTGCTGGTACGCAACGAGCCGTGGTCGGCCCACAAGGCGATGCGCGGCATGCGCAAAGCCGCCGCCATGGTCAAGGCCGCGTAGAAACAGGTTGCGGGCGCTCCATGCCCCATTGGAGAAATCCTGACGCGCCGTAAAGGCCCGCAGGCGTACTCGAGGTCCCGGACCGCCCGCTTTTCTAGGATAGCACCCTATCAGTGGCGAGGCAACCTGGAGCCCGGAGCCCCCGCCGGAGGCACCCGTATGCCCATCGCCCGCGCTAATGGCGGCTCGTCGCGCACAGATCGTGTCAAGGGCGGCAAAGCCGGCGAGCGCAGCGAGCGCACCCTTGACGCGGGCGAGCACGACGAGACGATCCGTGCCGCGATGGGCCGGCGGCTCGCAGGCGCGGGCATTCGCCAGCACAGGAGTCAGCCCACACAGGTAATGTCGCTTCAGGGTTGACATCCCTTATTGCATCTCCTTGTCCCATGGACCCCACGCCCATGCGGACTCTGACGGCGTGATCCAGCATGGCGGGAAGACCTCCCTTTTCTTTAGGTTCCATGCCAAACACACGTTTCCAAATCCACGGCCCCTCCATGCATAAGTAAACTTGAAGGTGGGGGTCCCACCTCCGGATCTCGTCAACCATCATGTGGTAGAGTTCACAGCGGATGTCGCTGAAATAGCGCATCTTCCCGTCCAGTCCCCGAATAAACTCGCCGGTGGTGAGACGGCTTTGCGGGTGGAACCGTTGGATGACCGGTTTCAGATCGGGCATATACCGAAAAGCACCGAGACTGATCCAGACCACCCTGGCAGGATCGACGGCCTCAAAGAGGTGGTGCAAGGTGCGCCGGTAACCTTCCCTCCAGCCCGGATAGTCGATCATGGGATCAAAGTGGAATCCCAGGAAATAACCCCAGCGGGCGCATTGTTGCGCGGCCCGCAACCGCGCCTTGAGTGGAGCGGCACGGGACTCTTCCGACCGAATGATGTCCTCGGCGTTCAGAGACCACGAGACGAGGGTATGGCCCCGGTGGTCCAATTTTTCCAGCTGAGCCACATGGTCCGTTTTGGTTTTCAGCTCAAGGACGGCGTTGGGGATGCGGCCGAAAAGAGGGACGAGATATTCGGACAAGCCGGTCCAGGGGTCCAAAAGCAGGGAATCTGTGAATTCCCCTGTGCCCGCGCGGAAGAGGCGGTCTGGCGCCGAACGTGGCACGGCCTCGACTTCGGCCACGAGGTCGTCGATATTCCCGAAGATCCTGAGATTTGGGTTTTCGAAGTAAGCCTGCAGAATGCAATAGGTGCAATCCAGGCTGCACTGCGTGCCGATGTGAACAATCTGATACGCGCAGCAGTCGTAGATTTTCGTTCCCGGGCAGGTTCGCCAAAAGCGTCCCTTATAGTGGACGACTTCCAGAAGCCCCTTGATTTTTTGCGCATTCTGCGGGACTTCGTCGACGAAAGAAAAAGGAACGCCCGGAAGCGTCTCGCGCAATGTGCGCACCACCGGGCTTCGGGCGACGGACCGTTCGACAACAACGCGTGTGATGGGGTGCCGACGAGGGGAGGTCATAAAATCACGCAGAGGCACCGGGAGGAGGCAGACGCTGTGCCGTCATGTCCATGGGGAGAATGCGGTCGGCTTCTTCAAAGAGCGCGTGGAATCGGTCCGTTTCACAGAGAGCTTCCATGTCGTTTAGACAGAGGATCAATTCCGAGGGAGTGCGAAACCGCACCCTGAGTTCCCACACGTCTCCTTCCAAGAAAGGAGGCGGGACGAGCGAAACGGTCGAAGGCAAATGGAGCGCCGCAATGGATCGCTCCACGCGGATCATCTTTGCGGTCACCCGTGGGAATCGCCAGCGGCAGACCAGGTCTCTCACAGCGGCCGTCTTCTCCCGGCGGTTTCGTTTTTCATCCTTGAGAATGGCTTGCATTTCGGAATTTTCCACCAGCGCGTGCAGCGGAATCCCGTCCCGCTGGGCGATGTCGATGCATCGGTCCAAAATTTCCACCTGAAGGCTTGCCGTGCATCGCAGTACGAGGAGCAGTTCCAGAAAGGCTTCGCGGTCCTTTTCCGACAATGGGGCCAGACGCAGGGCTGCCTTTTCGGCAATGACGCCCTGAGCCAGGCCGGCAAGATGAGACGGGGGCCATGCGGCAACAGACCGCCATTGCTGAAGACTTTCCTCTGTGGGAGGGACGCCCATGGCACGACAGATCCTCAAGCGGAAGTCGTCTTCGGGAATGCGCTCGGCGAGCCGTGCCATAATCTGGGCCTTTTCCGCCAGGTTCAAAGGGCGGGAACACACTTTGGCCTCAAGTCGTAAGGCCAAAAGCCGCTTCGGATCAAACGATGGGGGATAGACCAAAGCGTGGGCCTCGGAGGTGTGAACCCGCAACCAGGACAGTCTCCGAAATCCATCGACGATGACGAAACGCCCCGGTGTCTTTTCCCAGAGAACAGGGGGATGAAGGAGGCCGACCGCTGCCAAGGATCGGAGAAGATCCTCATCGGGAACATGGCCGGGGATGGCGAACTCGTCATCCTCCCAATCAATTCCATGGAAAGGAATGCGAACGAGGCGTTGCGGCGTCATGGGTTTTCAGGCTCCCAGGGCGCGTCCCGTGAGGCGCTCCAAGGCTTCCAGGTATCGTGCCCTCGTGTTTTCCACGACGGGCTCTGGAAGTTCCGGGGGCGGCTGTTCAGGGGTCCAGCCGATTTCCACCAGGTAATCGCGGAGATATTGTTTATCAAAGCTTTCCGGATTTGATCCCGTCTGATACCGATCCGCGGGCCAAAACCGACTGGAATCCGGGGTGAGAACTTCGTCGATGAGGATCAAGCGGCCGTCCGCCACACCGAATTCCAGTTTGGTATCGGCGAGGATAATGCCCTTGTCCAGGGCATAGGCGGCGGCTTTCTCATAAATGGTCAGGGTCACGTCCCGCACACGGGCGGCGAGGTCTTCGCCGATCCGATGGACCATGTCCTGGAAGCTGATGTTTTCGTCGTGGGCGCCTTTTTCCGCTTTGGTGGACGGGGTGAAGATCGGTTCGGGGAGCTTTTCCGCGAGCCTAAGACCTTTGGGGAGGGGAATGCCGCACACGGATCCGGTCTTCTGGTAATCTTTCCATCCGGAGCCCACCAGATAGCCTCGCACGATGCATTCCACGGGAAGAGGTTCGGCTTTGCGCACCCACATGGTCCGTCCTGACAGGGTTTCGGCATACGGGGCGCACACGTGGGGGAAGACCTTCACGTCCGTTCCCAAAAGATGGTTAGGGACGGTCTCCTTCAAGAAATCGAACCAAAACAGGGACAGTTCCGTGAGGATTTTGCCTTTGTCGGGAATCGGCGTGGGCATGACGACATCGAAGGCCGAAATGCGGTCGGTGGCCACTATCAGCAGCGAATCCCCCAGATCGTAGATGTCTCGCACCTTGCCTCGCGATTTGAGGTTCAGCGCAGGGAAGTGGGTTTCAAAGAGCGGTGGTGTCTGCATGGCGTTCTCCTCAAAAAAATCCCTTAATCCGTGAAATAGCGCCTATGCATAAAACTATTTTACTTTAGATATCTCATTGGATTTACATCTCATTTATGCTATAGGGTCTCCTGTCACATTTTCACCCGGCAGGTGAACTCATGAAGAAAATTGAGATCGAACAATCTTCGAAGGCCTTCTACAGCGGACACGCGGGCTTGGCCCTTGTGGGGAATCTGATCAACGGCTACACGAGCCTGTGCGAGCAGTTGGAAAAGGAAGTTCCAGGACGGCCGATGATCTCGCACGCGGATGTGGTCAAGACCTACTTGGGGCTTCTGTGTCTGGGCAAGAGTGACTTTGAAGCCGCTGCAGAGGTCGCCGGCGATGACTGGTTCAAAGAGGCTCTGGACATTCAGAAGGTCCCTTCGCAAGAAACTTTGCGGCAACGTTTGGACAAGCACGCGAGAGTTTTCGAACGTCTTGCCGGCGCAAGTAGCGTAGAATTGCTTGAGAGGACCCAGGTTCCCGTGACGGCGCTTTCCACGGGGCACGTGCCTTTGGACATGGATGTTTTCTGCCTGGACAATTCCGACACAAAGAAAGAAGGGGTTTCGCGGACGTACCAGGACTACGACGGATATGCGCCGATCGGGGCCTACCTTGGCCAGGAGGGATGGTGTGTGGGCCTGGAGCTTCGCCCGGGGTCTCAGCATTCTCAGAGTGGATTTGTTGACTTTTTGCGTAAGGTGTTGGTGCATGCGCGCAAGGTGACCTGCAAGCCCCTTTTGGTGCGAACGGACGCGGCTCATGATGCCCTGGAAACGCTTGTGGAGCTTCGCCGACACCCCAAGCTGAGCTTTATCATCCAATGGAATCCGCGCAGGGCCGACGTCCTTTCCTGGCGTGATCGGGCCTTCAGGGAAGGCCGTGTGAGTGAGCCCCGGCCCGGCAAGAAAGTGGCGGTCTTCAGCACGTGGGTGACGCGACACCATGAAAAGAGAACCTATCGGTTTCGGCTGGTGATCCGGGTCACCGAGAGGATATGGGATAGCGAGGGACAAATCTTGATCCGGCCTGATATCAAGCTGGAGGGTTGGTGGACGTCGCTTTCCGTCCCTGAAGATGAAGTCATCGGGTTGTACGAGAAGCGGGGTCTGAGCGAGCAGTTTCACAGTGAGATCAAGTCCGACCTGGACTTGGAACGATTGCCGTCTGGAAAGTTTGCCACCAATGCGCTGGTGTTGACCCTGGGCGGACTGGCTTACAACATTTTGCGCATCCTGGGACAAAACGGGCTCCTGGGCCATTTTTCGCCCGTACGGCATCGGGCCAAGCGACGTCGCGTAAAGACCGTGATCCAGGAGCTGATCTATATGGCAGCGCGCGTGATCCGAAGCGCTCGTCGGCTGAAGCTCCAGTTTGGTCGGCATTGTCCCGCTTTTCACGCTTTTCGGAGTGTTTATCTGAAATTTTGCCCAGCGTAGGGATCGCCGCCGCAAAAGCCTGAAAGCTCCTCTGGCCATAAGGGGGTGAAGAGTGTCCGAAAATGTCTGAGATGGCATCGTCATGAGAGCTTTTCAGTCCTTGAAAAGGCGATGACCCGAAAAAGTGGCTGAATCAGGGCATCAATGAGCCTCAAAATGGGTTCCGAATCCATGCTCGTCAGTCCACCCAATCACACTTCACTGATTCAGGAAATCAAAATCTTCGTTGGGGCCGGCTTTGGTAAAGGGTTTTCTTATCACAGGCGCAGGGCACCGCCAATGGCGAAATAGAGATTTCGCCGCAGGTCCTTTCAAGGTTGACCCTTTCACGAGGGTTTTGGTAAGGTGCCTCAGATGGCAAAGAAGAGGACGCGGCAGAGGCTTAACGGTGGATGTTCACCATGAATGGAGAAGATCACAAGATTAGAAGAACCGCTGGTGGTGTGGCTGCTTTGTTCGATGATACGGAGCGCAAGGAACTTTTCCGAAAGTATGTCGTCTTTTTGGCCTGGCTTGAGGTGGCCATTTTTATCGGGTGCTGGCTCTACCAGTTGGGAACCGACGGTTACGACCGGTTCGGGCCCGTGGAGCGGCACTTTCCCTGGAAAGTCTATTTTCTTTTGGCGTTTCTGGCTCCGGTGGCCGTAACCTTCCTTTTGGGAACCATCGTGACCGGGTTCAACCGGTATTTTGCGGGCCACGGGAACGGTCACGCTGCGGAACCGACCCAGGAGGACCCTGCCGAGGGGCCGACTCCTGAAGCACAGATGACCAAGCCTGCAGCCCTAGTGGCGTGGCTGCAAAGACTCCCCTACCTCGGGCTGCTTCTGATTTTGGGGGCAGCCATCGGGGTTGTCTACCATTTGGATGTGGTGCTTCGGGTCGTGGGCGAAATCGGGGAACGGTCCGTGCGCATCGCGTTGATCGCTTGTGGGGCGTTGCTGGCCGCCGGCTGCCTTTTTGCGCTGGTGTTCCTCATCATGAACTACAAGCTGCGAAAGCGGTCCATGGAGTACCAGTTCAAATCGCAGGTCGCCGAGCGCTACGGGCTGGTCATCCTTGAAGACAACACGGTGCTGAACCGGGACGGCAAGCTGCTCGTGCGCGGCAAGAAGTGGAAAGACGCCATCCCCTTACTGGACGTCACCCCGGAGAGTGCATCGCGAACGGCAGCCCAGGAAGCCCTCCCGCAGGCTCCGGCACCTGACTGCAACACGTGACGGCCTGTCTTCACCCTTTCGAAACGAAAACCTTAGGGTTCATTCACACCCACCGTCTGGTGGAGCCCGCCCAGGTTTTGGGCGTCGCGGTTTCCGGCGGACCGGATTCCGTGGCGCTTCTTCGGGTTCTGTCCGCGCTGAAAACCAGTCTTTCCATTGAGACCTTGGTTGTCCTTCACTATGACCACGGCCTGCGCGGCGAAGACTCGACGGCCGATCGCCTGTTCGTGGAGCATCTTGCGGGTCGGCTTGGCTGTGAGTTGATCGTGGGTTGCGGGGACGTCCGGCAGTTCCAGAAGGATCGGCGCATTTCGGTGGAGATGGCGGCGCGCCAGTGCCGCCGGGATTTCTTCATGGACGTGTTAACCCGAGGGCGTGTTGACCGGCTGGCTCTGGGCCATACGGCGGACGATCAGGCCGAAGAGGTGCTCATGCGGTTATGCCGAGGCACAGGTCCTGCCGGCATGAAGGGGATGCGCCCCGCCACGCCGGAGGGATTCGTGAGGCCCCTTTTATGGGCGGGTCGTCAGGACATTGTCCGATATCTCACCGAAGAGAACATGCCTTTTCGGGAAGATGCCTCAAACCAGGAGGGATTCTGCCAACGAAATCGCCTACGACGGGAGGTTTTGCCGTTACTGGAGGAGATTTTTCACCCCGGGGTTCGACGAACGCTGTGGCGCCATGCGGAAGTGGCGGCCCAGGAGGAATCCTATTGGGATCGGCAGATCGACAACGTGTGGGCTCGTGTGGTGCGCTCCCAACACGAGGACACTGTGGTCTTGGACGCCCAGGAGATGGTGTCTCTTCATGAAGCCTTGTCCGTCAGGGTGTTCCGAAGGGCTCTGGAAGATTTAGGTCTCCCTGTCGGGATTTTTGCTGTGCATCTCAAGTCCTTGGAACGCCTTTTACGAGGATTTCCTTCCGGCCGACAAGTGGTTCTTCCTCGAGGGCTGCGTGCCGTGCGGGAAAGCGGGAGGATTGTGCTGACCAGGCGCCCTGAGGAGCCGCTCCCGAGGGTCCGACGGACGATCGCCGCACCCGGCTGCTTTGGGGTGCCCGCGCTTCGCGGGAAGATTCGGATCGAGCGAAAAGATTTCCCCGGCGGGACACCGAGCCCGCGCGATCCCGGGACAGCCGTTGTGGATGCGGAGAAGGTCCTGTGGCCCCTTGCCGTCCGAACCTTTGAGCCTGGGGACCGGTTTTACCCTTTGGGTGGGCCGGGATCCAAAAAGCTCCAGGACTTTTTTACAGATGCCAAAGTGCCGCGATCGGTGCGCGGCCGTGTTCCCCTAATATGCGACCGTGAAAAGATCTGCTGGGTTGTCGGGTATCGACTGGATGATCGGGTCAAGGTGACCGACCAAACCCGGACGGTTTTGGAAATCCAATGGACTCCACTGGATTAGCCGTTGCGGATAATGAGAAAATAGATGTTCAGCGCGAGCAGCCCCAGACATCCTCCGGCAAACGGTAAAAGTTTTTGCAGGGTGAAGGTTTCTCCAGAAGGCGGCAAGGTGTAGTGAAGCAGAAAAACAAATGCCACCAAGGAACAGGCCACGAGAAGGCTGCGGAAGGCCTTTTTCCAGACCACCCAACCGAGGAAAAGAATCACGGCACCCCAGAAGATCGGTTGATGGAGGATGGCGTTCCAGTCGACGTTCCGCAATGCCTCCGCGGCTTTGGTCATGTTGTATTCCTTCAGGAATGTGAGAACGGCGTTCCAGGTTTCTTTCATGGCTTCATCTTCCCGTGCGCACACTAAAATCGGTGAATTCCCCCTGGTAGGGTTCAACGTGAACATCCAGACCGTCCACGCGGCTTAAAGGGCTTCCTCGACGGCACCATTGGACCATGGCGTCCACGGCCTGAGCGTCTCCCTCGAACACCGCCTCGACCCGGCCGTCCGGGAGGTTGCGCACCCACCCGTTCACGCCGTGGGTTCTCGCAGCGTCCTGAGTGTAGGCTCTGAAGAAGACGCCTTGGACTCTACCCGAAATCCACACGTGCACGCGCTTCTTTTCCATCATTTTCCCTTTCTGCCTCCCGGTCACCGGACCCGGCCATCTCCCCCAACCCTCCACCGGCAGGCCTAAGGCAGCTGCTTCAAAAAAGTGTGCTCGTCCATGACGGCCACGCCGAGCGCTTTGGCCTTCTGAAGTTTCGATCCGGGGTTTTCTCCGACGATGACGATGTCGGTCTTCCCGCTCACCGAAGAGCTCACGCGAGCCCCCGCCCGGCGAAGCCGTTCGGTGGCCTCCTCCCGGGTCATGGACGCAAGGGTTCCGGTGAGGACCACTGTCTTGTCTTTCCAGAAGTCATCCGCGCCCTGCATGGAGACCGCCTGGGTTGATGTCCTCGGGCGAACCCCGGCTTCAAACAGGGAACGGATGGCTTTTTCGTTGTCTTCATTTTCAAAATATCGGCGGATACTCTCCGCAACTTTATCTCCAACGCCCTCCACGGCGATGAGATCTTCGTACCGCGCGGTCCGCAGCGCCTCAAAAGACGGGAATCGTTCGGCCAAGACACCGGCCAAGTACGATCCCACCAAGGGAATGCCCAGCGCGTAAAGGAAAGCCGCAAGTTCGGGCTCTTTGGAATTTTGAATGGCACGGATGAGGTTCCCGGCGCTTTTCTCGGCAAAACCCGGGAGTTTCAGCAGATCCGCTTCGCTGAGGCGGTATAAATCCGCCGGCGTTGTCACCATTCCGCGTGCCACCAAAAGATGGATGATCTGTTTGCCGAGACCCTCAATGTTCATGGCCTCACGACTGGCAAAATGGCGCAACGCGCCCTCGATCTGGGCCGGACAACTGCGGTTCATGCACCGGTGGACGGCTTCTCCCGTCAAACGGACCACAGGCCCCTGGCATGCGGGGCACCGGGTCGGCATTTCAAATCGCCGTTGCGAGCCGTCTCGCTTTTCCAGGATCGGGCGGACCACTTCAGGAATGACATCGCCCGCCCGCTGAAGAAGCACCACATCGCCGATCCGGATGTCTTTGCGTTCGATCTCATCCAGGTTGTGCAGCGTGGCCCGTCGAATGACGACCCCGGTCAAGGCGACGGGTTCCAGGTGGGCCACGGGAGTGAGCACACCTGTGCGCCCCACCTGGACCTGGATATCCAAAAGCCGAGTTTGGGCCTGATGTGCCGGGAATTTGAAGGCAACGGCCCATCTAGGGCTCCGCGTCTTTTCTCCCAGTCGCTGCTGCCAATCCAGGCGGTTGACTTTATAGACCACGCCGTCCACCTCGTAGGGCAGCTCGGGACGGCGCGCTTCCAGTTCTCGATAATAGTCCAGGGCGGCTTCCAGTCCTTCGCAGAGGCGGGATAAAGGATTGACCGGCAGACCCCATTGCCTGAGCGCGTTCAGAATGTCCCATTGGGTTTCGAACACGGGGCCTTCCAAAATCCCGATCCCATAGAAGTACGCCTTAAGGGGGCGTCGAGCGGTGATGGAAGAGTCCAGTTGGCGCAAGGAGCCGGCGGCGGCATTTCGCGGATTGGCGAATGGCGGCTCGCCGTCGGCTTCCCGCTGCCGGTTCAGGGCATGGAAATCTCTCCGGTTCATGTAGACTTCGCATCGCACGGTCATCACAGACGGGATTTGGGGAGCCCCCGGTGGACTGAACAGGATCCATGGAATCGCCCGGATGGTTTTCACATTGGGGGTCACATCTTCCCCACGGTAGCCGTCCCCGCGTGTTCCGGCCCGGGTGAGCCGACCGTTTTCGTACAAGATTTCCACGGCCAAACCGTCCATCTTGGGTTCCGCGGTGTAAACGATGGGACCGGATTCCCCGAGGAACTTTCGAATCCTTTGATGGAATTCGATCATTTCCCCTTCGTCCATGGCGTTTTCCAAGCTCAACATGGGAACGGGATGCTCGAACGCCTCGAAGGCGTCCAGAGGAGGAAACCCTACCCGAGCTGTGGGGGAATCCGGGGAGGCGAATTGCGGGTAGGCGGCTTCCAGTTCCTGAAGCTGCCGAAACAGTTGGTCGTATTCCGCGTCGCTGATCTCTGGGTCGTCCAACGCGTAGTATCGGTAGTTGTGATAACGGATGCGCTCCCGAAGTTCTTCGATTCGTTTTTGGATGTCCTCTTGGGTATTCATCCGGTCAGCTCTCCAAATCCGTGCCTCCACATGGCCGCTTGCAGCAACCCATAGCAGCCCGTGAGCATCATGTCCCCGAAGGGGGCGGCATAAAGGCTTTCGTCGCTGAAGAGGCGGCGTCGCTGTGGTCCGGTCACCAAGGTTCTTTCAAAGAGGCCTTCCCGTGGCAAAGCGCCGTAGGCGCATCCATGGCCGTTGTCATGAAAGACTTCTTCATGGGTGAGTCGCCCGTGGCGAAAGTCCATCAAATGTTTCATGATCTTTGGGGGGTCGAGAACCGCCGTGTGATGCTCGTAGATGGCGAGGACGTGAAAGTCCCGGACGAGTGCGGCGATGGTATGAAAATTCCCCACATTGATGACGGTGCAGCCGTGCGGATTCCACGCGCGCCCTCGGGGATCCGTGAGTGCGCCGAGGATGGCGGCGATGCCCGTATCGAGCACCAGGGCATGAGGGCATTCTGCGCGCACGGCATACATCCGCGTCATGAAAGGTGGGGGAGGCTCCTGAGCCAAAGCGCGGAGATCGCCGCCGCGGTTCAGGAAGTCCTGCCAGTATCGGAATCGGAAAAGGCGGTTGCTCTCTTTCGGAGAAAAGCCGTGGTCTTGAACGGCCACAGCCACGGTTTCGGGCAAATCCAGGTGGAACAACGCAAGGGCCCGACCGAGGCGATCCAGATCCAAATCCCGCATGACAATCTGGGGGAGGCCGTCCGGTATCGTGTCCGTAAGGGCGATCCCCATGGCTTGAACTCGGGCCAAGTCGTCATGAAACGTCAAGGCCGCTTCCGGAAGGGCATAGACCTTCAGGCCGGCCTGGAGATGACGCCGAACCTCCTGAGCGCACGGCCCACCGCCCATCGTCCGCCCCACAAGCACCACATCCTGTTTTTGTGCTCGAAAGGCCCTCAGCTGCGCGGCCACCAGGTGCGTGGGCGAAGGCATGACCATCTTGGCGGCGTTCTCTACGAGTTGTCCTTCATACCAACAGAGGATGTCCTGGGTGCCGCCTCCGATGTCCACGGCGAGAACGCCGCAGGGTGCATTCATGAGATCTCCTCCGTGACGTAGGGCAAGAGAATGCGCTGAAGTTTCGTTTCTCAAAAATACACGCGGTGTCATGTTGGGAGCAAGGGCTGAGGTGGGAGATTCCGGATCAGAACAGGTGCCGCAACAGTGTCGGTATGAGTTTTCGAGTTTCTTGAAATCGAAAGTCTCGGAATCCGTGACGCCATCGGAGTTGGGAGAGATCGTCGGAAACCACCAGCAGACCAGCCACGTCAATCTGACGGAATGCCGCCACCGTGAACAGGGCGGACATCTCCATATCCACACCAAGGACCCCGGCCCTTTGGTAGAAAAGCACTTTCTCTTCCGTCTCTCGATAAGGGGCATCGGTGGACCAGACAAACCCCCTATGGACCTTCACTCGCCGCTCGGACTCCAGAGCGTTTTCGAGACGGCGCACCAGCGCCTGTGAAGGTGTCGGGGACGTCGCCACGGGGTAATGGGCCGACGTTCCTTCTTCGGAATGTGCCCCTTCTGGAATGATGACGTCGCCGATGTTCACATGAGGCTGCAAAGACCCACACCACCCATAAGCAATCACGCGACGAACCCCCAAGGCGATGATCTTCTCCAGAACCAGCACTGCCTGAGGAGCCCCGAGCATGGGGCCGATGAGCGCCACCTCGTGTGCATCGCCTGAGCACAAGGCGACGTCGCTCAGAAACAATCGTCGCCCGTACGGGCTGCAGGGCCAGTGCGTTTTTAACAAGGCCACATCCTCGGGAGTGAACACGAGGAAGGCATCGGCAGGCAAAGGATTCTCTTTCCTGGACCGCGACGGTTCGATGAGTGCTCGGGTTGTGTATTGTTCCATAAACAAAGAGCCGGACATCAGGGCAGGGCTAATGCGGCAAAAGGAAAAAACCCGGCACACCTTTCGGCCTGCGCCGGGTTTTCTGGCCCCTGGAAGAAAAAAGTTATTGTAAAGCTTCTTTGAGCTTGCTGCCCGCCTTGAATTTGATGGTCTTGCTTGCCGCAATGGTGATGGTTTCACCCGTGCGCGGATTTCGGCCTTCTCTCTGGGCTCTTTCGGCGACACTGAACGTGCCGAAGCCCACCAAAGTCACTTTGTCCCCCTTGGCCAAACTGTCGGCTACGGCGGCCACGAAGCTGTTGAGGGCTTTCTCGGCAGCAGCCTTGGTGATTCCCGCTTCGTCGGCCATTTTGGTAATCAGATCCGCCTTTGTCATGCTCTCCTCCTCTTTTCAATTATGATTCCAGCCTGACCCTACTCTTGGCAACACACCAAAGGGAAGAATGAGATCGCTTGCCGGCACGCAATCCACGAGGGTTGAATATCCGTTGGTTTGCAGCGCAATTATACTGTCGGAAGTGCCCTTGGCAAGCCATAAATTGCCGAAAAGCCGCATGGAATCAAGTTTTTTTTGGAAACAAAACGTCGGACGGACCCGCCGGCCCGGCTGGCACAAAGATAAACTTGAAAAAACAATATCTTATGTTTCAAGGCCAAAAACACTGCGAGTGGACGACACCTCTTTCTTTTGACCGATTGAAACAGGCTGTGCTAGGTTTGAGCGCCCTAGAGAAGGGGCGAAAGGGTCTGGGAAATGTTTTTTCTCCATAAAGTGGAGAAAATTGTGGTCTGCTGGGCGGCGATACGGAGCGCAGTGAGGTGGTGCAAGTCCGGCGTCCGGTCTGTGGGCATTCCAGTCTTTTGGGAATCGTGAGCGGGCTGTTCTTCCGAAAACGAGGACGATGAAAATGGCGATCCCAGAGGCCGGTCCATCGGGGGGATGATGATCCGAGGCGCGGTGATTGCCGTATGGTGTGTGGTCGCTGGGCTGACGGTGTGGCATTTCTTGCCTGAACCGGTTCCAAAACCCCACGACACGGAGGCGGCCGTTTCCACGAAGCCGGCCATTCTCCAGGGAAGTCTGTCGGAGGCTTTTCGGGTCCCGGACGATGAAGACATCTTCGCGTTGGAACAAAGGGACTGGGACCAGTTTGAGCGAAAGACGTACGCGGTGAAACCGGGCGACAGCTTGACCCGCATTCTGGAAAGCTTGAACCTGTCCCCTCAGGGGATGGCGCCGTGGATGGCCGACGAAGTTTCAGAGTGCCGTCCCGAGCTTCTGAAACAGGGGGATGTGCTGGATATTGACGTGCTGAGGGCGACCAATGAGGTGGTCCGCATCCGCTTGAGGTCGGAGGCAGGGGGGCTGCGCCTTCTCTTGAAGCAGGGGGATGCATGGGTGTGTCGAAACCAGACCCCGGTGACGTTTACTCTCACCCAGGCCATCGTGGGCACCATTAGCGACAACCTGTACAACTCCTGTGTCCGGGAGGGCATGCCTTCAGAGCTGATCATGGATTTGGCCGACCTGTTTGCCTACGATGTGGACTTTACGTCAGATCTTCGGGCGGGGGATCGCTTTGCCGTGGTCTATGAGCTCACGGTGGGGGATGGTCGCCTGGTCAAGGCCGGTCCCATACGGGCGGCCCAAATGACGGTCTCGGGGCAAACCTACCATGCCTATTTCTATGAGTTTCCCGATGGCTTCAGTGATTACTTCGACGAGGAAGGGAAGTCGCTTCGGAAGATGTTTTTGAAAGCTCCGTTGAGCTACCGCCGGATCAGTTCCACATTCACCTACCGCCGATTTCACCCCGTGCTCCGCATCTTCCGACCTCATTTGGGCATCGACTATGCGGCTCCCGCCGGCACCCCTATAAGTGCCCTCGGGGATGGGAAGGTGACTCGGCTGGGTTGGAACGGCGGTTTCGGCCGCTATGTGGAGATTCAGCATGACGGTGTTTATAAGACATCCTACGGGCATTTGTCCCGCTATGCCGAAGGGCTCAAGGTCGGCTCTCGTGTGCAACAGGGAGACGTCATCGGCTACGTGGGCTCTTCGGGACTGGCCACAGGTCCTCATTTAGATTTCCGGTTTTATCAGGACGGCAGGCCGGTGGATTTCTTAAAAACGTCTTTTCCCAACGCCCGCTCCATTCCCAAATCGCTTATGGCCGATTTTCAGAAAAAGCAGCGCGAACTCGCTTCACGGCTCAGTGTCCCCACTGTGGCCGCCCACGGCTCGTCGAGGCCCGTTCATCCATGACCCCTTCGGATCCTGTCCCTCTGGCAGTGTGTGCCGTTTTTCGGGGGCCGGCCGACTGTTTGCACTATCATTTTCCCAGTGGGTTTCAGGGATCGGATCTCGTGGGACGACGAGTGCTGGTGCCCTTGGGGAACCGGGAAGCCGTGGCCCTGGTGGTGGCCGTCGAGGAGCGCGTGCCTGAGGAGGTCGCCGCAGGCCCGCTGAAAACTATTTCCGCCGTGGTGGACGAGGCGCCCATTGTTCCGGAAGACCTCATGGCGTTGTGCCGGTGGATGTCCCGGTACTACTTCCATCCGCTGCCATCGGTCCTGGAGGCGGTTTTGCCGTCGAGCCTCTTGGCCCGTCCCCAGAAGCGGTATCGCCTGACGGCGGAAGGGCGAACTGCTTTGACGGACGGTCCGACGCCGGAGCCGAGAACGGCCGGGGCCCGGGCTTTGGAACAGGCATTGGTGGAGCGAGGGGAGCTTCACAAAACCGACCTGGAAACGATGCCCAAGGGTTGGAAAGCTCATTTGAAACGCCTGGAATCCCGCAAATGGGTCCAATGGGACTACGCGTGGCCCTCTCTGGAACCCTCCGTGAAGAAGGAAAAGGTGGTGGTATGGAAACAGGATCCTTCGGAAAAACGGATGTCGGCGAGCCCGCGTTTGAGGCGTTTTTTCAGCGTTCTGCGGGATTCGGGGGGCACGTGTTCCCTCGCGGATCTTCGTCGCCACGTGCCTCAAGCGGGGTACTGGGTCCGCAAACTGACGGCCGAGGGTCTGATCCATTTGGAAGAGCGGCAGGTGCTCAGGGAATCTCCTTTGGCTCAGAACCTTGGTTCGGCACAGGCTTTCGAACTGACCCCCGAACAAAAGGCTGCCGTGGCAATCATGGCCGAAGCGGTGTCCACGCCGTCCTTTGCGCCGTTTGTTCTCTATGGCGTCACGGGAAGCGGAAAAACCGAGATTTATTTAGAGCTCGTCAAAAGAGCGGTGGCACACGGACGGACGGCCCTTGTGTTAGTCCCGGAGATTGCGTTGAGCACTCAGTTGGAGACGTTTTTTCGAGCGCGATTCGGTGAGACCCTGGCCGTGTGGCATAGCGGGTTGGCGTCGGGGGTTCGGGATGATCAATGGAGGAAAATTACGTCGGGGCGCACATCGGTGGTCTTGGGGGTTCGATCGGCGGTCTTGAGTCCTCTCAGAAACCTCGGGCTCATCGTAGTGGATGAAGAGCACGACAATTCCTACAAACAAGAAGAGCGCGTGCGTTATCACGCGCGCGATGTGGCCATCATGCGTGCCCGGATTACCGGAGTGCCTGTTGTCTTGGGTTCTGCGACGCCGTCTCTCCAATCTTTCCATCATGGGCGCTCGGGGCGCTACAGGCTGGTAACCCTGCTCAAAAGGGTGGAGGAGCGCCCTCTGCCACGGATTGACGTGGTGGATATGCGGCGTCACCGTGGGCCCTTTCGAGTGATATCCCCGGAATTGGCGCAGGCGCTGGAGGAGACGATCCAAGAGGGCGGGCAGGCCATGCTGTTTTTAAACCGACGAGGGTTCGCCTCTTTTTTCCTTTGCCGTGCATGCGGTGCCGTGCCCCAGTGCCCTCATTGCGCCGTGAGCTTGACCTACCATCAGAGTCTGGAGCGACTTTTATGCCATTATTGCGGGCAAGAAGAAGCGGTTCCAGGGGCGTGTCCGAGCTGCGCCAAAGGGGTGATGATGCCCTATGGATTCGGGACGGAGCGTGTCGAGGAGGAGGTCCGGCAAAAGTTCCCGCACGTGAAGACGTTGCGCATGGATCGAGACACCATGACCTGTTCGGCAAAGCTTGTGCAGACCTTGGACGCCTTTCGATCGCAGAAGGGTCAAGTCCTGGTGGGCACACAGATGATCACCAAAGGGCATGACTTTCCCAATGTGACACTGGTGGGCGTGGTCGATGCCGATACTTCGTTGCAGATCAGCGACTTCCGTTCGGGGGAAACCACGGCCCAGCTGCTTATGCAGGTGGCGGGGCGCGCCGGCCGTGGAGAAAAACCCGGTCGAGTCATTCTCCAGACCTATAACCCTCACCATTATGTGATTCAGGCGTCGGCAGCATTGGACTACGCACATTTTTGCGAGCATGAATTGGCCTCGCGTCGGGAGCTCCAATATCCTCCCTTTACGCGGATGGCTCGAATACTGGTCACGGGGCCGGACCAGAACGTGACCGTGCAGGCGGCCGGCGCCTTGGGACAGATCGCTCGACACACAAGAAGCGCCCTGGAGGTGCAAGGTATCCCGCTAGGGGTTTTGGGTCCTGCCCCGGCACCCATCCAGAAGCTGAAAAAGCGCTTCCGCTATAATCTTTATCTGAAAGCGTGGAGGGCGGAGGGTTTACAGACCGCGTTGGAAAGAATCCTTGATGAGGTTTCACGGGCCGAGATTTTTGCCGCCGTCCATGTGGCCGTAGATCGGGATCCGGTTTCCAGCCTTTGAAAGTCAGAAGCCCCTTTTCCATGTCTTGCAATTTCCCCATGAGACCATTACTGTGGTTGTGCGTGGAATGGTTTTCCGTTCTCGGGATGATCACCCATTTCGAGGTATATCATGGCTTTGTTGGACATCTGCATCTATCCGGATCCGGTACTGCGAGAGAAGGCGCGCCCCATCGATGCCGTGGACGGGGCGGTGCGCCAGCTCATCGACGATATGGCGGAAACCATGTACAACGCTCCGGGGATTGGTTTGGCGGCGAATCAGGTGGGTAGGCCGGTGCGGCTTATCTTGGTGGACCTTCAAAGAGAAGAGGACCCGCACGGTCTGATTGTGCTGGCCAATCCGGAGATCGTTCAGGCTGAGGGGCGGGTGGTCTGGGAAGAGGGCTGCCTCAGTGTCCCCGAGTTTTTCGCGGAAGTGAATCGATATGCCACTGTGGTGGTCCGCGGTCTCAATGCCGATGGAAGACCGGTGCAGATTCATGCCGAGGGCTTGCTGGCCGTGGCCCTGCAGCACGAAATCGACCATCTGGATGGGCGCTTGTTCATAGACTATCTCAATCCCGTCAAGCGAGATATTTTCAAAAGGAAATGGAAAAAACGGGCTCTCGAGGCATCGGCGTGACCACGGAACCGATTCGAGTCGTCTTTTGCGGCACCCCCGATTTTGCCGTGCCCACGTTGATGACGCTGCATCAGAGGGGAGCGGATGTCGTCCTGGTGGTCACGCAACCGGATCGGCCGAAAGGCCGCGGGCAAAAGCCTGTGCCGTCTCCTGTAAAACAGGTGGCCGACGAGTTGGGGCTGCCGGTGATTCAGCCGGATCGCATTCGAGATCCCGAAGTCCTTCGGCGGCTGACTTCCCTAGGGGCCCACTGCCTGATCCTCGTGGCCTACGGGCAGATTCTCCCGAAAGCCCTTCTCGAAGCCTTCCCCTTAGGGGCCTTAAATGTCCATCCTTCACTGCTCCCGAAATATCGCGGGTCGGCGCCGATTCAGCGAGCGATCCTTCACGGGGATTCGGAAACGGGAGTGTCCATTATGCTCATGGATGAAGGGATGGATACCGGACCGGTGCTGGCCATGAAGCGGGTTCCCATCGGTCCGGAGGACACCTTCGGCACCCTGCATGACACCTTGTCGCAGCTCGGCGCCGAGCTGCTTTGGGACACCCTTGAGAACTGGCGGCATGGACGGTGCCGCCCCACGCCACAAGATCCTGACGGCGTTGTGCCGGCCCCCCCTGTGCAAAAGCACGAAGCCCACGTGGATTGGAATGAGGAGGCCTTTTTTGTGTGGTGTCGGATTCGAGCTTTCGATCCGAGACCAGGGGCTTACGTCCTTCACGGGGCGAAAAGAATCAAAGTCTTCAATGCTCGTTTGTCCTCCTTTTCCACGGGCGCTGCGCCCGGAGAAGTGCTGGGCCTCACGCGGGATGGTCTGCTGGTGTGCGCCGGGGACGGCGGTGCGGTGACCATCGGGACGCTTCAGCTGGAAGGGAAGAAGGCGGTCCCGGCAGAGGCTTTCCTCAGGGGCTACTCTCTTCCCCCGGGCTCGGTGTTCGTCTGACCGAGGAAGTCCGTCGCCGTCATGAATCCTGCCTTTTCTGAAAAATCCCTGATTATTCTTCTTCTCATTTTCACGGGCCTGCTTGTCAGCGGAATCCTCGCGGTGCTTTTTTTCGTGCCGTATTGGGGGTTTGCCCGGATCCATCCCTTTTTGCCTCATGCGGCGGCGATTCTTTTCTCTATGCTCATGGCCGCAGAGCTCGGAGCCGTCGCACTTCTCATTGTGGCCATCGCGTTGGGACGCGACGTCCCGTTTTCCGCGACCCTGCGCCGCATCAGCGCCAAGGTGCTCCTGCCGGGACTCATTGTCGTCGGAAACCTGATAGGCATCCCCAAAAAAACCGTCCAACATGCCTTTGTGGGCGTCAACAACGAGCTGGTCATGGCCGCTTTCCGATCGGGGAAAAAACCCCGCCATATTCTGCTGCTCATGCCCCACTGTATCCAATTTTCAGAATGTCCCGTCCGCATCACTTTTCATGTGGACAATTGCAAGCGCTGTGGCAAGTGCGCCATTGCCGAGCTCCAGGAAATCAAAGCCAAGTACGGTATCGACCTCGCCGTGGCCACCGGTGGCACCATCGCGCGGCGCATTGTGGTGGAAACCCGTCCGGATCTCATCGTGGCCGTGGCTTGTGAACGCGACCTCGTGAGCGGGATTCAGGACACTTTACCCTTGCCTGTCTATGGTATTTTCAACGAACGCCCCAACGGACCGTGCGTGAACACCCAAGTGCCGATGACTGAAGTGCGCACCGTGTTGGCACGACTACTCGGCGACAGATTGCGGGATTTTTGATGGACGACGTCCGTTCTCTGGCCTATCGGCTGCTCCTCCAAATGGAAAAACGCCCCGCCCATCCCGATCGTCTGCTTCGGGTGGCGTTGGCGAGAAACCCGGCTATGGACCCCCGGGATCGTGCACTGCTTACGGAACTGGTGTATGGCGTGCTGCGGTGGAGGCAGCGTTTGGACTGGCATGCGGAGGTGCTCAGCGAAAGGAAAAGGATTGAGCCGGAAGTCCGAATTCTTCTGCGCCTCGGCCTCTACCAGATTCTCTTTCTCGAAAAAATTCCAGCCCACGCGGCGGTGAATGAAACCGTGGAGCTGGCCAAGACCGCCTACGGTCAACGCGTGGTGGGATTTGTGAACGCGGTTTTGCGCCGGGCTTTACGTGCGGGTGAGGATTGGCCGTGGCCGGATCCCGACAAGGATCCGGTGCAATGGCTTTCGGTCATGACGTCTCATCCTGTCTGGTATGCTGAATATGCTCTGAAGCGGTGGGGCTTCGATGAAGCCCGCCTTGTCTTGACGGCGAATAACGAGCCGGCGGGAACGACATGCCGGGTCAATGTCCTCAGGGCGGATCGAGACCATGTGATCCGGTGGTTTCAAGACAAGGATATCCCTGCGGAACCGTCCCCGTTCTTGCCGGAGGCGGTTCGTTTGGGCAATCTGCGGATGGACATCGCGACCTGTGCGCCCTTTCTGGAGGGGTGGATTCAAGTGCAGGACGAGGCGTCGCAAATGGTCGGCAGGGTGGTGGATCCACAACCGGGGGAACGCCTCCTCGACTTGTGCGCGGGGTTTGGGGGAAAGACGACTCACCTTGGGGCCTTGATGGGAAACGAGGGGGAAATCGTTGCCGTGGATCGGGAGGCCTGGAAGGTGGAGGCCCTGCAAGATAACGTCCGGCGTCAGGGGATCCGCTGTGTGCAGCCTGTGGTCGCCGACGTGCTGGAACTGAACCCGGACGAAACAGGACTTTTCGATCGCGTGCTGGTGGACGCTCCATGCACGGGATTCGGAGTGCTTCGACGCAACCCCGATATCAAATGGCGGCGTGGAGCTCGGTCCCCTTACCGGGCGAGCCTCACCCAAAAGGCCGTCTTGCGCCAAGCGGCTCGTTTTGTTAGAAGGGGCGGGATTTTGGTTTACGCCACGTGCACGATTTTCGAGCTGGAGAATCGCGACGTGGCGGAAGATTTTTCCAATGCCTTTCCGGAGTGGGAAAGAGAATCGGTCGTGGATGTGCTTCCGCAACCCTGTCGCGCCATGGCCGATGGGCCGGATCTGTCCACCTGGCCCCATAGGCACGGTGTAGACGGGTTTTATGTGGCGCGCTGGCGCCGGCTCTAGCCCCGTGCGGAAAGGTTCAGGAAGACGCGGTTGACCGTGGGCTTCCTGAAATCGACCGACTCCTTCGACGAACGCATGCGGGTGCAGAACCGGATTGGAAAGGGCCGGCGCATTCCTGGGCTTCAGACGTCTGGACGAGAACTTGGAACATCGGGAAGCCCGGGCCCCGGCGGTGGACGACGGCTGCGGACAAGTCTTTAAGGTTTCACAAAGAACCGGCTATCCTCGAGGGAGACCGTCCTGTGGGAAAACACAAACTGGCTCCGTCCATCCTCTCGGCGGATTTCGGTCGACTGGCTGAAGAAGTGCAGGCGGTGGAACAGGCCGGCGCCGATTGGATTCATGTGGATGTCATGGACGGACATTTCGTGCCCAACATCACCATTGGGCCAGACGTGGTCAAGGCCGTCCGTCGGGCGACAACTCTGCCGGTGGACGTCCATCTCATGATCGCGGCCCCCGATCGTTATCTGGAAAACTTTGTGGCCGCGGGGGCCGATTGGCTCGGCGTGCACGTGGAAGCCTGCGCGCATTTGCATCGCACGATCCAGCGCATTCGGGAGCTGGGAGCCAAGGCCTCGGTGGCGGTCAATCCTGCGACGCCGCTCTGCCTGGTGGAACCCATCTTGGAACATGTGGACATGGTGTTGCTCATGACGGTCAACCCCGGATTTGGCGGCCAAAAGTTCATTCCTTCCGTGCTTCCCAAAATTCGGGAACTCCGGCGCTGGATTGACCAAAGGTCTTTGGACGTGCTCATACAGGTGGACGGCGGGGTGTGCGTGGACACGATGGACGCCTTGGTGGCGTCCGGCGTCGATATCTTCGTGGCCGGGTCGGCCGTGTTCCAAGGCGGGGACTACCGAAAAACGGTCCGCGCCCTGAAATCTCGATTTCCTAACCATTTGGCATGACAAGAGTACCGGCCTGCGCCAGGGGTGCGCCGGCCGATAAAAGCCGTGCAGGACAATCTTAAGGAGGGGTCCATGGACGTGAAAAAGGTTTGTGTGTTGGGTGCCGGCATTATGGGTTCGGGGATTGCGCAAGTTTTGGCCCAGGCCGGATACCAAGTGGCTTTGAGGGACATCGAGCAGCGCTTCGTCGAGAAAGGTCTGAGCGGGATTAAGGGGAATCTGGACCGGGCTGTGGCGAAAGGCAAAATGACCGCGGAGGAAGCCGAGGCGATCATGGCCCGCATCCAGGGCACCACGGACATGGCCCACGCGGCCGCAGGGGCGGATTTCGTCATCGAGGCCGTCATTGAAAACATGGAGCTCAAAAGAAAGGTTTTTCAAGAGCTGGACAGCCTCTGCCCCCCGGAAGCCGTTCTGGCTTCCAATACCTCGGGGCTCTCCATCACGGAGATGGCCTCCGTGACCCAACGCCCCGATAAAGTCATCGGCATGCATTTCTTCAATCCGGTTCCCGTGATGAAGCTCGTGGAAATCATCCGCGGTTTGGCGACGGCGGATGAGACCTTCGCGACGACCAAAGCCTTGGTGGAAAAGATGGGCAAAGTGCCCATCGAAGTCAAAGAAGCCCCGGGTTTTGCCGTCAACAGGATCCTGTGCCCGATGATCAACGAGGCGATTTTCGTCTACTCAGAAGGGATTGCCTCCGCCGAAGACATCGACCGGGCCATGACCCTGGGTGCCAATCATCCCATCGGTCCCTTGGCTTTAGCGGACATGGTGGGCTTGGATACCCTGCTGTTCGTTCTGGAAGGGCTTCATAGGGAGTTGGGAGAAGACAAGTACCGACCTGCCCCGTTGCTGCGCAAGATGGTCCGCGCGGGTTACCTGGGGCGGAAAAGCGGCAAAGGGTTTTACGATTACACCAAGTGAATTGTGAGGGGATGGAATGACGGATCGAGATGCGCTCATTGTCGCGGCGGCGCGGACGCCCATCGGTAAATTCGGCGGGACCCTGAAAGACATGCGGGCTTCCGCCTTGTTGGCCCATGTGATGACGGAGGTTTTGAAGCGGGCGGGTCAGCTCCCGCCGAGTCTTCTCGACGAAGTGGTCACCGGGGATTGTGTGCAATGCTTCGATGAAGCCAACACGGCCCGGACGGCCATGCTCCGCGCGGGCTTTCCCGTGGAGATTCCTGCGCACACCATTCAGCGACAGTGCGCCTCCAGCATGCAGGCCCTTGCGACAGCAACGCAAATGATCAAAGCCGGGGACGCCGATGTGGTCATGGTCGGCGGTGTGGAATCCATGAGTTCGGCGCCTTATTATCTGCCTGGCGCACGATGGGGCATGCGGCTCATGAACCACGAGGTGGTGGACAGCGTGTGGGAGATGCTCCATTCTGGAAGCCGCCTGCTGGGTCAGCCCATGATCATGGGGATGACGGCGGAAAACCTGGCGGAAAAATACGGCATTTCAAGACAGGATCAGGATGAGGTGGCCCTGCGCAGTCATCACAACGCGGAAGCGGCCATCAAAGAAGGCCGGTTCAAAGACGAAATCGTTCCGGTGGAGGTTCCCGGTCCAAAAGGCAAAACTTCTGTTTTTGAACACGATGAACATCCGCGGTTCGGCTTGACCATGGACGATTTGGCCCGTTTGAAGCCGGTGTTCAAGAAGGATGGTACGGTGACGGCCGGGAATTCGTCCGGTCTGAACGATGGGGCGGTGGCGGCCTTGGTGATGAGTCGAGCCAAGGCGAAAGAATTGGGCGTTCGCCCCATGGCTCGTGTTGTCGCAACGGCGGCGGCCGGTGTGGAACCCGAATACATGGGCTATGGTCCTGTGCCCGCGACGGAAAAAGTTCTCAAGAAAACCGGCATGTCTCTGAAAGACATCCAACTGATCGAACTCAACGAAGCCTTTGCCGCCCAATACCTCGCCTGCGAACGAGGCTTGGGGCTGGATCGGTCCATCACCAATGTGAACGGGAGCGGCATTGGGTTGGGGCATCCCGTGGGATGCACCGGGCTGCGGATTGTGGTCTCGCTGATCTACGAAATGGCACGGCGGGATCTCAGCGTGGGTTTGGCCACCTTGTGTGTCGGGGGCGGCATGGGCATGGCGACCGTTATCGCCCGGGAATAGGCGGGTTGCCGTTTGTTCGGCGGACTTTCTTTTGGCGTTTCAAAAGAAGCAGGGCTTCGCCTAGGACGGACCGGCGGGAGCGGTTCCCGCCGGTCCCGCGTGCCCAAGGGTTCATTTTCGGAAAGGCTTTCGCGGCTCAGTGGGAACCACGTTTCTTTCCCCGGCCGATCGTCTCATCGTCATAAGGCTGAAGGGGGCGGCCGGCTTTCCTGCGGATCGCCCCCGTGCTGCGGCGTGTTGGCTGTGCTCGTCGGCATCGGGCTTCAGGCGCATCAGTCTGTGAGGCCCAACCGCTCCAAAAGCTCCGGTGTCGGCCGGCCGGAGCTGTCCCAGCCCCGCAGCCGGTAATAGACCGGGAGCATCTTGTCCAATTCGCAGACGTGCCCTTTCGCGGGTCCGACGGGCATGGGCTCCTGGGTCATGCGCGGCGGCAGGCTGTCGTCCTTGGCGTCGAAACCTGCCTTGACCAAAAACAGGCGCTCCGTGTTGATGATTCGTTCTGCGGCGTTCATGAGGCTTTCCATGGTGTAGCCTGCCCCGGTGGCGGCGTTCAGGAGTTCCAAGATGCGCACGGGGCGGATGTCTTTGGTTTTGGTCACCAGGTTTCTCACCGAAAAAAAGACACACAGCCCGGCTGAATCGATCAAGGCGAAAACATCTTGCCAGTCTTTGACAATCTGGGGCTTGTCCTCCCAAGTCAAGGGATCCACCAGGACGGGGACTCCCAGGATTTCGATATAGGCCGGGTCCCCACGCATGTGGCTCGCCCCGATGGGCGACGTGGCATAGGCCAACCCCATCCCTTTTTCCGCCCGAGGTTCATAACCGGCGAACTCCTGACCTTTGGAGACCATCGCCAGCTCAGGGCACCCGTACCGAGTTGCCAATCGCAGACTGCCTTCGGCAAGCTCATTACCGAATCCTTCCCGGAGCGCCGTCATGTGAACCATTTCCACCAGACCGTGGGCATCCCCGAAGGGCAAGGGTCGGCCAATGGTCCGTTCATCCAGGATGCCTCGTTCATACATTTCCATGGCACAGGCGATGGTGGCCCCGGCGGAAATGGTATCCATCCCCATTTCGTTACAGATGTAATTGGCTTTGATGACGGCAGCGAAGTCGCGCACGCCGCAATTGCTGCCCAAAGCGTAGACCGTTTCGTATTCGGGCCCTTCGCCTTCCCCTTGGAAGGGGCCTTCGGCCACTCGAGTGACCCGACCGCAGGCGATGGGACAACTGTAGCAGGATTTGGCCCGTACGAGGTACTTTTCCGTGAGCACTTCCCCCCCGATGTCCTTCCAGTGCTCAAAGGTTCCCTGCTGGAAATTGCGGGTCGGGTAGGCACCGACGTTTTGGGTTCCGGTGGAGGTGATGGCCGTGCCGTAAATGCGAAGGGGCAAAGGGCCTTTCTGGGTGGCTTGTTTGAATCCGGCCATGATGTCCTTGAGGATCTTTTTGAACGTTTCGGGATCATGTATGGGGACCTTGGCCGTGCCGAAAACGACGACCCCCTTGAGGTTTTTGGATCCCATGACGGCGCCGACGCCGGAGCGGCCCGCCGCCCGATCCTTGTCGTTCATGATGCTGGCAAACAGAACACGACGTTCCCCGGCGGGTCCGATGACGGCCGTTTTGGCGTCTTCTCGGGTTTCTTGACGAAGCAGCCGGTCCGTTTCGTGGGTGTTTTTGCCCCAGAGGTGTCCGGCACTGCGCAGTTCCGCCGATCCGTCGCAGATCCACAGATACACGGGTTCGGGTGAGCTTCCCTCGAAGATGATCCCGTCGAATCCCGCCTTTTTGAGCATGGTCGGGAAGTAGCCGCCGGCATTGGAGCAGGTGAGAGCCCCTGTGAGGGGGGACTTGGTCATGACCATGTAACGGGCGCCGGTGGGTGTTCCGGTTCCCGTGAGCGGGCCGGTGAGAAAAATGAGTTTGTTCGCCGCAGAGAAAGGATCGATGTCCGCCGGGACCTCGTCAAGGAGGATGCGGGCGCCGAGGCCTCTTCCTCCCACGTACGCGATGGCGTCGTCCCGGTCCAGAGGTTCGATGCTTGTGGTTCCCGCCGTAAGGTCGACTCGAAGGATCTTCCCCATCCATCCCATGGCTGTCCTCCAATGTTCAGGCTCGATTTTCACAAAGCTTCACGATACATTGCCGAACGGAATCTTTGGAAACGTCACGTTCCCGTCGCTTGGGGAGCTTGTCGGTCATTCTCTCGGTTCGCGGCCGTCCCATTGGCACCATAGCCCATTTGAGGCGCCATGAAAATTCGGGTCGAAAGCTTCGCAACCTATCGAGAGTATACGCGGACCCTGCCCGAAGACAAACTCGTCGACGTGCCGGAAGGGGCCACCGTGGGGGAAGTGTTGCGCCTGTTGGGTGTGCCTGAAGATGCGCCCAAGATCCTTCTCGTGAACGGCAGAGCGCGCTCTCCGGAAAGCCGTCTTGCGGCCGGAGACCATTTGGTTTTCTTTCCGCCTCTGGAAGGGGGCTGATCAGAGCCCCAGATAAGCTTCCCGGATTTTCGGGTCATGGAGCAATTCCGCCGAGAGACCGTGTCGTGTGATTCGACCTGTTTCCATGACGTAGGCGCGATCGCTGTTCTTGAGAGTCATTTCCACGTTCTGTTCCACCAATAACACCGTCATGGCCCGCCGGATCTCTCGGAGTTGGTCGAAAATTTCCTTGACGACCAAGGGGGCGAGGCCCAGGGACAGCTCGTCGATCAGGAGGATTTTCGGGCGGGCCATAAGGGCTCGGCCGATGGCCAGCATCTGCTGCTCCCCTCCTGACAAGGTCCCGGCTCTTTGATTCCAGCGCTGTCGCAAAATGGGGAACATGCTCGTCACGCGGTCCATGGATTCGGCCATGAGTCCGCGGGCTTCCCGGCGATAGGCCCCCATTTCCAAGTTCTCCCGAACGGTCAAGTCCTTGAACACCCGCCGTCCTTCCGGCACGCACGCCACCCCAAGGCGGACGACCTCGTGGGGGGCCAGGGGGCCGATGTCCGTTCCATGTAGACTCACGGTTCCTTGGGCGGGCTTCACCAGGCCCATGAGCGTCCGGATGAGCGTGGTTTTCCCGACGCCGTTGGCGCCGACGATGGCCACGGTTTCGTTGTCCTGAACCTGAAACGAAAGGCCATGCAGGATCTTGTTTTCCCCGATAAAGACGTGGAGGTCCTTCACTTCAATCATCAGGTTCTCCCAGATAGGCTTCGATGACGCGCGGGTCATGCACTACGGTTTCGGGATCGCCTTGACAGAGGAGTCGGCCGCGGTCGAGCACCAAAAGCTTTTCCACAACCTGCATGAGGGCGCCCATCACATGTTCGATCCACAGGATGGTCACGCCGAACGTGTCCCGAATGGCACGGATGAGATCCAAAGCTTTGAGGATCTCACCGGTATTGAGGCCGCCGAGGACTTCGTCCAGGAGAATGAGCTTGGGACGGGTGGCCAAAGCCCTGGCGATTTCCAGCAACTTCTTGTGGATGAGGTTCAAGTGGCGGGCTTCGGTATGCATGAAATCTTTGAGGCCGACGAAATCCAAAAGCTCTTCCACCTGGCGGCGCCGCGCCGGAGTCTCTCCGGTGAAACCGTCCCGGCCGATGAGCCCGACCACCACATTTTCGTAACAGGTCATCTTCTCGAATGGACGCGTGATTTGAAAGGTGCGGGCGATGCCCTTTCGGCAAACGTGGTAGGGTTTGCGGCATGTCATGTCTTCGCCGCAGAAGCGGATGACTCCCTCATCACATGGAAAAGTTCCCGCAATCAAATTGAACAGGGTTGTTTTTCCTGCGCCGTTGGGTCCGATAAGCCCCACGATCCGCCCCTGTTCCATGTCAAAACTGACGCCGGCGACGGCCACAAGGCCGCCGAAACGTTTGACCACGTCACGAACTTCCAAAAAAGCCATGGGATGCCTCACGAGGAAAGCGCCTGTGCACGTTTGCGCCACAGCCCCATCAGACCTTCCGGGGCGAAGCGGCAGACAACCAGGGCGATGAGTCCGAAAAAGAGCACGTGAAATTGGCCGTAGATGCGGATGTATTCGGAAAGAAACTGGAGAAACACCGCACCGATCATGGGTCCGACAAAAGTGCCCATGCCTCCGATGACGGTCATGGCCAAAACGAGAAACATCAGGTTGAGAGAGAGGATCTCGGGGGTGATGAGTTGATGGTAGTGGCCGTAGAGAGCCCCGGCCAAGCCCGCCATGGTGCTGGAAATGACGAAGGCCGCCAGCCGGATGTGCACCACATGAATGCCCAAAGAGGCCGCCGCCGTTTCATCGTTTTGCACCGCCCGGAAAGCCGTTCCCAAATCGGAACGGACCACACGATGGATGGCGTAAAGGAGACCCAGGGTTACGGCGGCCATGAGAAAGTAGGCGGCGGTTTTTGAATAAACCGGTAAGAGGAACGGCACCGGGAGTCCCATGGTGCCGCGGGTGAATTCATATTCGTTGTCGATGATGATGCGCAGCATTTCCGAAAAGGCCAAGGTTGTCAACGACAGATAGATACCGCCCATGCGGATGCACAGCAGCCCAAGAAACAGGCCCAGGGCCGCAGCGACCGCCATGCCCAGAAGGGCTCCGAGAAGAGGCGGGATGTGAAAATGGATGGCGGCCAATCCCGAAACGTAAGCCCCCACCCCGGCAAAGGCCGCGTGGGCGAAAGAAACCTGGCCGTGTATCCCGACAACAAGTTCCAGCTGGAGGCCATCATCACATAAAAGAGGCAAAGGATTCCCGTGTGCAGCCAATAGTCGCCCGCGACAAAGGGAAAGAGGGCGAGCAAGGGAATTACAGCGAACGGGGATTTTCGAATCCAGCGGTGAATCACGCACGGCTCCTTTGATGCCACCTTAGAGTTGTTTTTGGCCGAAAAGCCCGGTCGGACGAACCACCAAGACGAGGAGCAAAATGAAAAAGCCGAAAAAATGCTTGTAACCCGAGGATACATAGGCGGCGCCCAGATTCTGGACAAGCCCGAGGACGAGACCCCCGACGACGCAGCCGGTAAGGCTTCCCATACCTCCCAGAACCACCACGATGAATGCGGTCAGACTCACCCCGACACTCACCGTGGGGGTGACTGGAAAAATGGGCGCGAGAATCACCCCGGCCGCCGCGGCCAAAGCGCACCCCGTGGCAAAGGAGAGCATGTTGACCATGGTCGGATTGACACCGAGCATGGCGGCCATTTCCCGATCTTGCGCCACGGCTCGCACGGTTTTGCCGAACCAGGTTTTCTTGATGACTAGGAAAAGCACGGCGATCACGGCGGTTCCGGCGACCAGGGCTGCCAGACGCTGGTTTCCGTAATAAAACAAACCAAAGATGTGGGTGGAGCCGCTCACCCAACTGGGGGGCTTTTGGGGATAGGGACCGAAAATGAGCAAATAGGCATTTTGCAAGACAATGGACAACACAAACGTGTTGATCAAAGAGGCCATGTCATTGCCGTAGGTGTTTCGGATAAGCGTTCGTTCGACCACGAGACCGAAAACGAACACCACCACGACGGCGAGCGTCGCGGCCACGGCGACGGGAAGCCCCAAAGCCCGAGCGAACAACGCACTGAAATAACCGGCCAGAACGTAAAGCTCCCCGTGGGAGAAATTGATGACGTTCATGATGCCCACGATGAGCGAGACGCCTAAAGCGGAAAGCGCATAGATGACGCCCAGCAGGAGGCCGTTGGTGGCGTAGAGGAGGAAATCCTGCATAAAGAGAACGTCCTTTCCACAAGTGCCGCAGAGTCCGGGCGTGGCGACAGGGGTTATGAATTGGGGCGGGACAACCCGCCCCTCGGAGGTTACTTCTTCTTGAGTTCTCCCGTCTTGACGTTCATGGGATACACCACCACCTGTTCCTTATTCTGCCACTGCACGATCAGCATCGGCGGCTGCCACTGGTGGTAACGGTAATCCCCTTTTTCCAGCCCGAACTGAACCACGCCACTGCCCACTTCCAACTTTGTTTTTTCCAGAGCGTCCACCACCTTTTCACTGTCGGTGGATCCGGCACGGCGGATGGCGTCGGCGGCGATGAGCAGCACGTCATAGATGGAGCGGGATTTGTAATCCGTGGGTTCCTTTCCGAACTTTTTCGTATAAGCTTCCCGGTACTTCTTGGACACTTGGTTGAAGTCCACTTTGCTGTGCATCCTGGAGAGAAACAGCTCCAGATTGCCGGCATCGCCCACATTTTGCCAAAATTCAGGCCACAGGCTCGGCGGACCGGCGCCTTCCAGGATTAACGCTTTTTGCGGGAACAGTCCTGTTTCATTGGCCTGGGCGATAAAATAGTGGACGCCAAAGCCGTAAATGAAAGCCAGCACGAGATCCGGCTGAAAGGCCGCAATCTTGTTCAGTTCGGTGTAATGATCCTGGCTTTGACGTTCCGTTTCCACGGTCATGAATTCCACGCCCATGGCCTTGAGGCCGTCTTCGGCCAGTTTCTTAATTCCCAGACCCCAGTCCGTGTTTTCCGCCACGATGGCCACGCGTTTGAAGCCGTAATCTTTAACGAAACCCAGCAGATTGTCCTTAACGACCCCGCTGTTACACGGCCCGGCGCGGAAGACGTAGCGGGAATTCTTGGCGGTGATTTCATCCGCCCATGCTTCCGCAATGATCAGCGGATGTTTGTATCGGTCGGCGATGGGCACCTCGGCCAGCGCGCAAGAGGAGTGGCTTTCGCCGACGGTGACCACCACCTTGTCGCCCGTGATGAGTTTTTCGAGGCCTGAGGCTGCCTTTTCCGGCGTTCCGCCTGTATCTTCAAAAACCACTTCCACCTTCTTGCCGAGCACACCGCCCTGTTCGCCGTTGATCACCTCCAACGCCAGGGCGATTCCCTCCTCAAAGGCTGCGCCCGTGGCCGCCGCGGGACCTGTGCGAGGACCGACGACGCCGATTTTGAGGGTTTCCGCTGCATCGGCGAAAGAAAACCCCGCAAGACAAAGCCCGAGAACCGCTGAAACCGACAGCACTCTTTTCCAGACCATTCAAAGCCTCCTTCGTCTTGAACCCACAGCACCGGGGGACAACACCGAAAATCCCCCAACACGATTCCGCTCACGAGGCGACACAGGTCGCCGTCGACGTGATGTTCCGGCGTGAACCAGACCAGAATCAAGGAATCCTTCCTCCGGTCGAGCCTCTCCTGGGCCGAGGTGATCTGGGAGGCGATTTTCAGCTTTCTCCTGGCGGCGACACCCCACGTGAGGCTTCGCCGAGTCCGAGGAGTGTCCGGGCCTCATCGGGGGAGGCCACTTCCCGGCCCAGTTCTCGGGCGATCCGCACGATCCGTTCCACCAATTGCTCGTTGGTCGCTAATTCGCCCTTTCTATAGTAGATGTTGTCTTCCAGTCCCACCCGCACATGGCCCCCCATCACAATGCCCAAAACGTTCATGGGCAATTGGGCTGCACCTATGCCCGACACCGTCCAGGTGGCGCCCGCCGGAAGACTGGTCTTGAGATGGATGAGATTTTCCGCCGTTGCGGGGATCGCCCCTTTGAGTCCCATGACAAAGTTGAAGTGGAGCGGTGGACGCGCCAACCCCCGGGCCGCCAAGTCCACGGCGTTGGCAATCATGCTCGTATCAAAGATTTCCATTTCCGGTTTGATACCGTACCGAAGCATGTCGGCGGCCAATTTTTCGATGAGATCCGGGCCGTTGATATAAACCGAATCCGGGAAATTGACGGAACCCGTGGTCAGACTTGCCATCTCCGGACACAGGGCCAGCCGCTGGCTCCGCTCTTCATAGCTCATGCCCGCTCGTCCCCCGGTGGAAATCTGGACGATCAAGCGAGACCGTCCGCGGAGCCCTTCCATGACTTCTTCAAAAAGGTCATAGCGTGGGGAAGGAGCCTGGGTTTCAGGATCCCGGACGTGCACGTGAACGATAGAGGCACCGGCCGATTCGCACCGCCGGGCGCACTCCACGATCTCCTTGGGAGTGATGGGTACGTGCGGTGTCTTGGATCTCACGGGCAAAGAACCCGTGGGCGCCACGGTGATCACCAGTTTGTTCATGCATCGCCCTCGTTCTGTCGATGAACGCGTATAACGGACACCTGCTTGGCCATCAGGTCCGAAATGGTCTGAGCTGTTTCCCGAAGCGGGGGAAGACACTGTGCCACCAGCTCATCCACGGTATACCGAGTGGTGGGAACAGCGACATTGACCGCCGCCAGCGGATACCCCTTCTTCAGCACAGGAACGGCGATGGAGCGCAGTCCAACCGAGAGCTCCTCGTCGTTGACCGCGTAGCCTCGGCTCCGAACCAGCTCCAACTCGTGCCGAAACGCCTCCGGGGAGGTGATGGTGCGGTGGGTGAGTGCATAAAAAGGCAGGTTTTGGAGGAGCTCCTCCCGTTCCATGTCGGGCAGGAAGGCCATGATGGCCTTGCCCATGGAAGTGCAATGGATGGGGAGCCGTGCCCCGATGTGAAGGGGATGTTTCATGATGGGTTCGGTGACGTAACGGTCCACGTAGAGGATTTCCTGCCCGTCGCGAACCGCCATGTTGACGGTTTCCCCGAGACGTCGCGATAAGTCCTGCAAGTACGGTTCGCCCACCTGTCTGATGTCCATGCGGCTCAGGGCCGCATAACCGAGGGCGAGCATTTTCGGGGCCAAGAAATAGTACTTGTCCGCGGTTTTATGGAGATACCCCAGTCGCACCCATGTGTAACAAAACCGCGATACGGTGACCTTATTGAGACCGACGGCTTCGGCGATTTCCGTCAAGTTCAGCGGTCTTTCCGCCTGAGACAGCACTTCCAGAACCGCCATTCCCCGGGAAAGGGACTGGATAAAGGCCCTGGATCCGTCCTCCATGATTGTCACCTTCGGTGCCATTGTGTTCGCTCCCCACGGGTTCACAAAATTTCACGCTGCAATGAATTGTTTTGCTATGTAGAAAAATACCCCACGGGATGTCAAGCCGATTCTCGAGGCGGCCGGGCCGGGGGCCGTCGTCCGGAGGAGATGGGAAGTGGGTTCTTCAGGTTCATGATGACCTGTGGGGGGCGTTCCTGGGCTGATGTCCGGCATGTGCGATGAATTTTTCCGGCCGTCAGGGCATTCAGGTCGTAGCAGCCGCGACGGGGTCGCGACGGGTTGTGGCCGTGCCGACGCCCGGTTTCCTAGCCGACCGATCCCGAAAGCGTCCTCGAGGCGGCCCTTAGGCGATAGGCTTCGTCTTCCCGACGACATGCGGGGCACATGGAGATCCATGCAGGGGGGACGTCGGGAATGTTGATTTCCATGGAGAGCTTTTGGGCGAGCAGATGTCGGATTTTTTCCGTCGTGTAGGGGTGCCCGCATTTTCGGCATCGGGCCAAAGGAATGGACCAAAGGACGGCGGACTCCGCGTGGGAGGCTTCAACGGACGGGACGGGGACCAAAGCGACGGCATTCACAGGACACACCTTCTGGCAGGCATCACAGTCGGCGGAACAGAGACGTGGTGCCGAAAAAATCCGCTCGGAAGACTCATCCCGAAAGCGGATGGATTGGTGCGGGCACGCCGCGGCGCATGCAAAACATCCGCAACATTTTTCCACATCAATGACAAGGTGTCGGTTTTTTCCCGGCTCGACCATGGCCATATCCCGATTCCGTAAAGTTGTCCCGCCGTGGATTTATCCGGGCTTGGCGTCTCACGTTCCTTTTTCTCCGGAACCCTACCGGCTGCCCCGGTTCGGCAAGCTTTCCGGCGGGAGGGTTTGCTTTAGGCGTCGTCGCCGCAGCGGGACAGTGACCCTGTCGGTGAGGGCCTCCGTTGGGCACGTGAGTACGCAGGCCGGCCGTTTGCCTTCCCCCCGACGGTCACGGCACAGGTCGCATTTGGCAACGCTCGGCGAACCGAGCGGGTTAACCGTCAGGACCCCGAAAGGACACGCCATGGCGCAGAAGCCGCAGCGCGTGCACCGGTCAGCCAAGAACACCACGCCGTCGGCTTCGCGCCAGACCAAAGCTTTCTCCGGACATGCGATGACGCAGGGGCTGTTTTCGCACTGCCGACACATCACGGGCACCGGAAGATCGTTGACAAAGGCGAGATAAATGCGGGAGGCGCCCCCATGCGTTGTTTCACACGCCGTTTCGCAGGCGAAGCATGCCGTGCAGCGTTGAAAGTCCACGTGAAGAAAAGCGTTCATAGTCTAGCTCTCACCTCCCTTTTCCACTCTGCACGCCGCGGTCTTGTATTCGGGGATTTTGGCCCATGGATCGAGAGCATCCTGAGTGAGGACGTTGGTTTCGGGAAAGTGAAAGGGAGCGAAGACGACACCCGGGGGGACTGTCTCCGTGAGGTGGAGACAAGCTTCCACGAATCCCCGGCGCGTGACGATTCGCACCCGATCCCCGTCTGCGAGCTTTTCCCGCGCGGCGTCCTCAGGATGCATGTCTACGACCAGGCGAGGGGCTCGAAGGCTTAAACTGGGGGTCCTTCGGGTCATGGCCCCGCTGTTGTAATGCACCGTCACCCGACCAGTGGTCAGGCAATAGGGGAATTCCCTGTCGGGATTTTCGGAGAGCGGCCGAAATTCAATGGGAAAGAGCCGAGCCCGGCCGTCGGCGGTGGCGAATTGCTCTGTATGGAGTATGGGGGTGCCGGGATGTGCCTCATGGGGACATGGCCAATGGATGCCGCCCATGGCCGTCATGAGGCGCTGCGGCCCGATACCGCCGTAGGCGGGGACCACGCGGCGGATTTCTTCCAGGATGTCTTCTGGGCCGTTATATGGGAAAAAACGTTGGAGTCCGAGGTGATGGGCGAGATCCGTGAGGATCTTCCAGTCGGGCCGAGCTTCTCCCGGAGGGGTGACGACTTTCGGCGACCACTGGACCCGCCGATCCGTGTTGGTTCGGGAGCCGCTTTTTTCCGCCCAGGCTGCCGCGGGCAGCACGAGATGGGCCAGCTCAGCGGTTTCTGTGAGGAACAAGTCCACCACAAGGAAAAAATCCAGTCGCTGCAGGCTTTCCCGGGTCTTTTGGCTGTTTGGGCTGGTGACCACGGGATTCTCCCCGACGGCGATCAGGCCGCGGAGGCTTTCCCCGGCCGCCTGTTCCATTTCCGTGACCGTCAGCCCCACCATGGGGGGCAGCGTCCCAGCAGGCAGTCCCCATGCGTTTTCAAAAAAGGCCCGGGCGTCCGGATCCGTCACAGGCCGATACCCGGGCAGGAGGCCACTCAGCGCTCCCATGTCGCAGGCACCCTGGACGTTGTCTTGACCGCGGACGGGAAAGAGCCCCGAGCCCCGTTTCCCCACATGGCCGGTGACGAGAGCCAGATCGGCACAGGCTTGAACCGCTGTGGTCCCATGAACATGCTGGGTCACCCCCATGCAGTAGATGAGGGCCGATCGGGAAGCCTTGGCATAGAGCCGTGCCGCTCGGACGATATCCCGGGCGGGCACCCCGGTGATGTGGCTTGCCCACGAAGGGTCGCTCCATCGGACCGACGCCCGCAGGGCGTCCACACCCACGGTTCTCTGAGCGATAAAGGCCTCATCGTGAAGTCCATCCCGAAAGATGACGTGAAGCATAGCCGCCACAAGGGCCGTGTCCGTCCCTGGGCGCACGGGCAAATGGAGGTCGGCGATCCAGGTGGTGGGAGTGCGTCGAGGATCCGCCACGACAATGCAAGCACCCCGGTCCTTGGCTTCCTGGACCCATCGAAAGGCGACCGGATGGTTTTCCGCAAGGTTTGAGCCCACAAAGAAGAGGCAATCCGCATGGGCCAGGTCCGATAACGGATTGGTGGCCGCCCCGAGGCCGAGCATTGGACCAAGCCCGGCGAGGGTGCTGGCATGGCAGAGGCGCGCGCAGTGGTCCACATGGGGTGTTCCAAGAATCCGCGCCAGTTTTTGTAATAAATAATTCTCTTCGTTGGTCCCCTTCGCGGTGGACAGAAAGCCCAGGCTCTGAGGACCATGAGTGCGGATGAGCGTCTGGATTCTTTCCGCCGCCGTCGCCAATGCCGCTTCCCAGGGCAGAGGGGTCCAGCCGGAAGCTGTGCGTTGGAGTGGGCGCGTGAGGCGCTCAGGATGCTCTAAGATCGCCAAGGCGGCATGTCCTTTGGCGCATAGACGGCCGGCGTTGACGGGGGAATCCAGTGCATATTCCAGCCCAATCACCCGGTCCTGTTCCACGATGAGGTCCAGATGACACCCGACAGCGCAGTACGGGCATACGGTCCGAACGCAAGCGGTGTTGTTCATGAGCTTTGAACGCTCCCCGAGGCGCCCACATTCTCCTCACCCGGAACCATGCGGGCCGCGTCCACAAAACGGCTGATGGTGCGACGACGTCGGTCCGAAAGAAAAACGCTTTCCAACACCAGAGCTTTCGTCGGACAGGCTTCCACACATGCCGGCTGATTTCTTCCCAGGCATCGGTCGCACTTGACCACAAAGGGTTCCCCTCCGCCTGGCTCAATCACGCCAAACGGGCAGGCCATGATGCAGGCGTGGCAGCCGATGCATCGCTCCACCGAGTAGGCGACCAGCCCGGTGAGCTCATCAAAGCGCAGGGCCCCTGTGGGGCAGCACCGGACGCACGGCGCGTCCTCGCAGTGACGACACAGGAAAGGACCGGTCTTTCCGCCGCCTGCTCCACAAAGACGCGACGCTTTGGCTTGGGTTCTTCCAAGATTGCCGCCCAAAGGGTGCCGCTTCGAGAATGCGCCACCCGACAGGCCAGTTCACAAGAACGGCATCCGACGCACCGTTCCAGCCGCACCATAACCCTCTCAAGGATGGTTGTTTCCATCATCGGCTCCTTCCATGGATCTCACAACCCCAGCGCTTTTCTCTTTTGCCGGATATGGTCGATGATGCGAGCCGCCGCCTTTTCCGGGTCGGGCTCCACGGCAAAAGAGGCTCCGAGCAGGTTTTGGATATCTTCGGTGAGAAGCTTGACAACGTTGGCGCTGCCGAAAATGGGCGGTGCCGTGCCCAGTACGGTAAACACTCCGGAGGCTACAGCATAACAGGCAATGGAGACCGCTTTTTCCGAATACCATTCCGGAGCGGCGGCGGCCAAGGGAAGATCGGAAATATCGGTTCCAAGCGTGTTGGCCAAGGCAGCGGCCAGGTCTAGAATGCGCACGTTATCCACACAGCTTCCCATGTGAAGGACCGGCGGTATGCCGAGGGTTTTGCACACCTGCTGCAGTCCCGGGCCGGCTTGCCCCGCGGCTTCCGGCACCTTGAGGCCGGCTTTGGCGTGGGCGACGGCGGCGCAGCCCGTGTCCACAACCAGAATGTCGTTTTCAATGAGGCGCCTCGTCAACGTCACGTGCCCGTGGTCATGACGGATTTTTGGGTTGTTGCAGCCGACGACCCCGACGGCCCCTTGCACGGCGCCGGACTTTATGGCCTCGATCAGCGGGGTGGGACTTCCCCCCAGCGCGGTTATAATGGCTTCGACGCTGAACCCAGCCATCATTTTCGTCGGTTCCTTTGGGGGGACGAGAATCTTGGCCGGGATGCGACGCGTGAAGTTTTCCACGGCCTGCCGGACCAGTTCCCGAGCTTTTGCTTCGGCGGTTTCCGGGTGGAACTCGTGGTGGGCCATGTGCGGATACTTGGCCTTGTCGCTCGTGGAGACCATGAGGGTGTGGTAGCATGTGGCGATCTCTCCCAAAGCGGGCATGATGCACTGATAATCCACCAGCATCATGTCCACGAGCCCGGTGCTTAGAGCCAGCTCCGTCATGAGGTGGTTGCCCGCCATGGGGATGCCGCGGCGCATCAGCAGCTCATTGCCCGTGCAGCACAGCCCTGCCAGGTTGATGCCCTTGGCGCCTTTTTGAGCTGCCAACGCGAGGAGTTCCGGGTCGTTGGCCGCTTCGAAAATCATTTCGGACACAATGGGATTGTGTCCGTGAAGGACGACGTTCACCTGATCCTGTTTAAGGACTCCAAGATTCACCTCCGATGCCACCGGCTGGGGAATCCCGAAAAGAATGTCGGACACTTCTGTGGCAATGAAGGATCCTCCCCAACCGTCGGACAAAGCATTGCGCAATCCGTGAAGTAGGAGGCTTTGCCAGTCGTTATCGACACCCATATGGGTGCGGTGCATCATTTCCGAAGTTTCCCGATCGATGCCTCTTGGGGTGATTCCCAGCTTTGCCCAAAGCGCCCGGCGCTTCTCCGGCACTCGGGCAAGAAAGGTCAAGGCCTTTTTTCGGGTGCCGAATTCCTCTTCCATGGCATGAGCCAGTTCCACAGCCAGGGTCTGAGGTGTCTTGCCGTCAAGGGCGATGCCGAATTCCGCCGCCACCCTTTTGAGCTTATCCACGCTGCGGATGGTGTATCCCGGGGCTTTCCCCTCTCCCACCTTGCGAAGAACCTCCACAAGATCCCGCCCGTGGTCCGAATGGGATGCCGAACCGGCGGCGATCATGCGTCCGAGATTGCGGGCGACGATAATGTCGGCGTCGGCGCCGCAGACACCTTTCTGGGGGCCTTCCCCGAAGGGGTCGATACGGCACGGTCCCATGGCGCAATTGCGACAGCTGAGGCCGAGTTCGCAAAATCCACATTGGGGCTTTTGCGCTTCGTAACGGTCCCAGACCGTTTCAAGGCCGTCTTGGCAGGCTTTCTGCAAAAAGAGCTGCCCGTCCTCCGTGGTGGTGCGCGCTTCGATCTCTTCCTTCTTGAGTAACATGGCTACTGCCCTCCTTGGGATAGATCTTCAGATCTCCCGGTTTTTGGAGCGGACCCCAAAAAAATGCGCGGGAAGATAGGAGAACCTCGCGCTGCAATGCCCGTGTTGGGGATTGTGGGCGGAATCGGCCCCTGTCAGTCACGCCGTCCTTCATGGCGGTCCTTTGGAATTGATGGAGCCATAGCTGGTTCAGGGTGCGTCAGATATTACGCAAAACTTATCCCAAGGACGGTATATGGGTCAAGGCACGAAGAAAATGGAGAAAAACTTTCGGGGCGATACACAAAAATCGGCTAAGGCATGAGGAAAAAGGCGAGCGCCTTTTCGGAGCCCGGATGGTAATCCACGAAGAGAACGCCGACATTCTTCCCGTCAACCCGCCGCACCTCTCCTGTAACTTTGACTAAAGATTTCCGCTGGTCGGGGAGCGGAATCTCCATGTACACAAGATCACCGACTTTCAGATCGTGGGCCCCGGGGGTTTGAAACTGGCAGCCTGTCTGAGAGAGGTCCCGGACGATCATCTGCCTTAGAGGGGTGTTGGCATCCCCCGTTTTTTTTCGATAATCTCCGAAAATGAAGACATCTTTCCGATAGGACTTGCGGGTTTCAAAGGAGACATGGAAAGAATGACCACAGGTGCAGCGGACTCGAACGACCTTCTTTTCCGAAGCAAGACTTGAAGCATTCACCCGGCGGGTGAAACCGCATTGGGGGCAAATAATGGTTCCTTTCCCATCCTGCGTGACAAAGACTTTAAATTGGGTCATGGCTTCTCCTGAAACCTGCCTTGCCTCTCCATTGCGGAAATTCCGTGGGGAACGACCCACGAGGTTGACGGTCGGGGATGTGAAGTCAACTCATTGGAAAGAGTCGGCAGAACCACGAGGCGTCTTTAGCACATTTTGAGCCAGGTGGGAAGATCTGGATGCGCAGCATCAAAAAGAGCCGCCCTGCCTTCACCGGCCCGAGCGGCCGTTGAGGACGCCCCGAGTAGTGGGAAGGAGGTGCAATCATGAGTCGCACCATGGAGATTGAGATCCGCCTTGTTCCGGCATACGAACGGGGAGGTTTCGGTCGACTCTATCCAGGCTGCGCCGCCCTGTTCCGAGATGTGGGCAAAAAGCACCTGGTGGACGATCCACCCACCCTGTACCATCTTGTGGATGAGCTGGCTCGGACGGCGCGGGACCCCAAAGTGTCCAAGGAATGGAAGAAAGTGCTGGAAAAACACGTGCCGGCACTGGTCCACTGCCGAGACACGGCGCGAGAGGCACTCCTTACACGGGAGCTTCGAGATTTGGATCAGCTTTTGTACCGGCTGGAAGATCTTTTCCAAGAGCTGGACAAAGACCTCCAGTGGGAGGTCCCGTCAGGCAAGGCTTAGCCTGCCCGAGGCCGTTGCTGGACCCGGGCGGGTTCTTCGTGGGGGGTTCAGCGGATACGGTCCCGCGGGGTCTTAAAAGCCGAGACTCCAATCAATCCCGTCGTTCCGCGGCGGTCTGGAGCCGTTGGGCGATCTTCCAAACTTTAACGAGCCAGGCGGTGGTTTCGGGGACCAGGTGCTCCCAAGGGAGCCCCTCCCGAATGCGTCGGCGTACCTCGGCGGCGCTGATTCCCTTGTGTTCCAGGGGTTTTTCCCACAGCACGTGGGTTTTTAAGCCAAGAGATTGAAACATGGCGAGTTTCTTGCGGCCCCAATCGTCATAAATGGTGAGGAAGAAAACTGCATCCAGGGGAACGTAGTAGCGGTAACGATCCGGAAAATTCACGGGAAAGGGCACAACGGTGAAATCCTGCAGCGGGACCCCCTGAGATTCCAAAGCCTGACGCACCATGAGCTGCCTTTCGAAGTAGGTCAGAGGGTTGGCTGCAGGGTCGCTGCGGGTGGGATCCGTCTCGTCCTCGGCGGTCAGCGCCGGTTCCGGATTGGTGATTCCCACGACCAGATGCCCACAGCGAGCCTTTCCCGCCATGAGGTATCGGAGATGGTCGTGATGGAGGATTTGGAAGCGGCCGTGAATGACACCGCACGATTCCCATGGTTCCATCCCGTCACCTCTTTGTATGGGTTGCGTGGTTTTTTCCAGATTCCGGCAGAAGGTGTGCCGTTTTGACACGCAGGAGCCTTCGGATGACGACGATGTTGGTGAGGCCGGCCAAAATCAGCAAAGCCATCCACGGGGCCCCTTTCCAGAACACCGTCGCCCATGCCGACACAATGATGAGCGCGCTGCGGGTGCCTTTGCTGGCCAATGTGGGAGGACCCAAATCCAGCCCAAGATTTTCTGCCCGGGCCGTGGTGTAGCTGATGAGGCTGCATCCGATGAGGGCGGCGGCGGCCAAAGGGATGAGCAGCCCCAAAGGGATGGCGGGCACTTCCTGGGCGACGTAAGTGCTCATGCCCACGAGCAGCGCCCCGTCGGCATAGCGGTCCAGCGTGGAGTCCCAGAAGGCTCCCCATGGGGTTTCCATGCCCCTCATCCGCGCCAGTTGGCCGTCAACGCCATCCAAAACCTGAGCGAACGCCGCCAGACACCCGGCGGTCAGGCCCCATCCCAAACCGAAAACCACCCCGGCGAGCACTCCTAAGGTGGTGGAAGCCACCGTGATCATCCAAGGACGCACACCGGGCACCTGCGCTACATGGGGTGTGAGGCGTGCCGAAAGATGAATTTTGATCCAGCGAAGAATGAACCGATCGGTGGGTTTTGTCTGCCAGGGCGGTACGGATGAAGACAAAAGCACTTTCCTTTTCAGGTGAACCTTTTACACACCGAATCCCCCGATGCCGACGTTGCCGTTGTCTTTTTGCAGATAGGATCGGATGACGTCAAGAGTGGATCGCACCGAAGGCTCGTCCCGCAGCTCCAGCACCCACCATTCGCAGGCGGGAAGCGTTCTGAGCAGATCCAGCCGATCGGCCACGTCTTCCACGGATTCCGGGGGGAAATGGCGGTCGTCCAATTCCAGATGATAGACGTGGGCATTGAGGATGCGTTCTGCATGAGGCGTGAGGAAATCGTGGAGGTCGAACCGTTCTGACACAATGGATGGGCTGACCACCGCATGGCCGATGTCAAACGTGCCCCATAGGCCGCAATGTCGCAACATCTTTTCAAAGAGCTCCGGCCGACTGGTCCACCCCCATGCCAAATTTTCCAGGCACAATCGCACACCGAGCCGCTGGGCCACAGTGTTCAGGCGCGAGAGGTTTTCCAGGGTTCTGTCCCAGGAGAGGTCTTCCGTGGTATTTCGGCCGAGACCCACATGAATTGTGAGGCACTGTCCGTCCAACTTGGACACCAGGCGGCACACCTGTTCGAAAATCCGAAAAGCGGCTTGAGCCTTTCGCGGATCGTCATGCCCCAAATCCACCGTGGGAAAGGCGGCATGGTAACGGACTTCCAAAGGCCTCAGCTCGGAAAGCTTCCTCGCTATGCCCGAGGCTTCCTTAGGGTTTTGTGGAAGCTCCTTTTGCGTGAAACTCCAGTCCACACCCTCCAGGCCGACCTCCAAGGCAAAACGGCGCAAACGATTGCAATCCTGAGTAAAATTAGGGCACGCCAGTTTGGGTTTCCCCATGGACCTTGATCCACCTCCCTACCCCATGCCAAACACACGCCCCCATCACGATCTCCAAGGGCTGAAGAAAACGATAATCTCCGTACCTCTCGTGATCCAATAGGAAATCACAATGGGAATGTCGCATTAGCCGAGGGAAATCCAATCGGACAACGTGGGCGGGGTACCGCTCAAGATAAAAGTGGGGCTCCACGGGCAGGACGCGGAAAGTTCAACGCCGCCGTGAATGACCGACACGGGGCGGTCCGAAGAGACGACGACGATGAAGGTTTGTTCCTGTTGCGCGCTGAACCGTAACGCCGAATTGTATCGGGCGCCTCGGGATCGATCTTCGCCCGGCACGCTGGTGCCATCCAAAAGGCAAGCGAATCGGTAAAGCTTCCCGTCGCCGCCGATGTGTAATGCCCCGTCCATTTTGGATAAGGATTTGGCCAAATCCAGATTGGCCGGTTCCCGAAGATCCAGCGGGCTTTCCAACAGGTGCCCGGAAATGGGAAGGATCGCGGATCCCAGATCCAAAACCAACGTGCAGCCGTGTTTGCGTTCCTGCGCGTTATGGACGATGCTGGCAACGATTTGAAAAAGGGTATGAGCTGCCGATGGATCCATGTCCGAAGTGAGCAAGGCTTCTTCGAGTTGCACCAGTTTCGCCCGGCGGTTGGAGGAATAGAAGCGCCCTTCGGAAAAACTGCACACGGGTTGCCCATTCAGTCGGAGAAAACCGTAACTGCCCAAAAACTCCGCGCTGATTCGGTATTCCGGCAGCGGCCCTCTACCGATCCCGACAAGGGTCCGGCCGTTGGAGACGAGCCATCGTTCGGAATGTTCTACAGCCAGCAAAATCTTTCGAATATGTCGTGCATTGCTGATGGCCGGGCGTTCCCATTCCGGAAAGACGGCCATGAGCGGCAAGTCCTCAAGAAAGCCGTCTTCGATGAAGACGAGCTTTCCTCGAGGCCAGGCCCCTTCTTCGGGAGTCTTGGACAGTTCCAAAACCGCGTCCAAAATAGGATAGATGCGCAGACGACTGTCCCAGCCGAGTTTGAGGTTGAGTTCGTCGAGGAGGGCATCGTGCACGGCGTGAGTGGCGTACTCTCGCAGCACATACTGAGAAGAATCGGTATAGAAGGTTTTGGCGGTGGCGAAATCATGAGACAAAAGAAACGCGGCGTGCTCCAACCAGCGCTCTGTGGGAATAATGGAACACATGTCCGGATGATGTTCCGTGAACCACATTTGGTAAAAAATCGATCGGGATCGGCCGCCAAAGGAGATGAGCCCGGAAAGATGCAGGTTGGGTTCGACAGAAATCTGCCCGAAGCGTTTCATACCACGGATATCCGGGGCTTTGGTCCGCCAGGCGTCGCTGTCCAGGTAAAGTTCTTTGAGTTTGGGTTCGTGGCCTCGGAGCAGGTCTTCCGGGTCGCACACTCGGATGGGATCTTCCGGCTTTTCTGCGTAAAGACAAGCGACCCGACTCGGCCCGGAAAAATGCGTCAAGCCCTCCCGAAGCGCTTCCAGGACATTGAAAATAAGGCGGTTCCGAGCAGTTTTTGAGGGCATGAGGCGTCCTTCTGCAGCCTGCGGTCACGGAAAAACACCCCATGTATAGAAACGACGGAGAGTTTGTCAATCGGGCAAATCGCCCCCTGGCGCTAGGTCAGGCTGATGACGCGATCGGCCAATTGCATGGAGGTGACGATGTCCAGCATGTTGGTCGTTTCTCCCACCGCCTTTTTTTCCAGAAGGCCGAAGTGGTTGAGGCAGGTTCCGCAGACCAGAATGGACACCTTGTCTTTTTCCAAGTTCTTAAGCGTTTCCAAGACGGGAGAATCCTCGACGGTGAGGTGCACCCCGCCGTTGAGAAACACCAGGCGCCATAGGGCGGGTCCCATCTCTTTCAACGTTCCCAGGAAGTTTTCCATGAGTTTTGCCCCGAGCCCGTCATCACCGGTTCCCAAACGGGATGTGCCCACCAAGACCAAGATGCGGGACGATTCTGCATCCTTCTGGGGGGAGACGGCCTCAGCACTGGCAGGGGCGCCGCGACGTCCCTGAACCAGATAGTCACTTCCATGTTCCTGCACCTGAACATGGAAACCCGTCCGGCTGAGAAACCGACTCACATTTTCCTTTGCCGCCGGATTGTCCACCACCACCGTGATACAATCCACCGACGTGCGATCCAGGATGTCTTTGACTTTCAAAACCGGCGCCGGGCACGCCAAACCCCGGCAATCCAAACGTTCTTCGCTCATAGTGCGTCTCCATCAAAGGGCTCTAGAACATGTCCTCTTGACGCTGCTTGCGTCTCTTCGCAGGATACGGCACGATCACCCTCTTTCTCAAATGGGCCAGCCCGCCGCCTTTCCCATAGACAACGGCCCCCCCTGCCCATGGGGTCGTCACCACTGCGGGAACAACGGCGCACGGACGATCCTTCGGAAAAAGCATAGAGAAGCATGGGGATGAGGGACAAATAGATAGTTCCGATAGCTCATGGCGTCGAGATTCGACCGTACCGATGAACGGCGCCGCCGGGCTGCTCATGGTTTTCTCAAGCGACATTCATGGCAGATGCCGTCTACGCGGATTTCATACTTTTCCACAATTCCTGGAAGCCCGGCAGAAGCGCTCTGGGAAAGCATGGGGAGGCTTTCCGGAGGCAGACACGCCATGAGGCCGCACAGGCGGCAGTAAAAATGCGCATGGCGTGGATGGTTTTCGTTGGGAGCCAACCCGTAACGAAAGCTTCGGTCCCCGGCGCTCATCTTGTCCACCACACCACCTTCCACGAGGGATTCGAGCACACGGTACACCGTCACACGATTTATGCTTCGGTCGGTCTGGAGGGCATCGAAGACTTCTTGGGCCGTCAGCGGGTTTTTGGCGGTTCCCAAAACTCTCAATACGGCCAGACGATGTCCCGTGGGACGAATCCCCACGTTTTCGAGAAACTTCCGATAATCGCACCGCTCGCACATGGCGTGTTCCCTTATCGCCTGCGGTTTTTGAAAACATCCAGGCTGACTGAGGCGAAATAACCGGCTGCCGCCACGCAGATGATGGCCGCTCCCGAGCTGACATTGAGCGCAATGGAGAGACTCAAGCCGACTATCCCGAACACCATATTATAGACCACCGCGCGGCAGATCATGCCTTGCAATGAGCGGCTTCGTTTTTCGGCGATGTATGGGGCGATGGTCAGAAAAGCGATGACGAGAATGAGTCCCACCACCTGCACCAGAACGACCACCGTCAAAGCTATCAGACCCACCATGCTGAGATAAAAAGCCGTGACGGGAAGACCCCGCACCCGCGCGAAAGATTCGTCGTAGGAGACGGCCGCCAGTTCTTTATGGAAAAGCACCGCACACGGGATCACTACCGCCGTAAAGGCGGCCATGGCCATGAGGGATCCCCGGGACACCGTCAGGATGCTCCCGAAAAGATAGCTCATGAGATCGGCGCCGTAACCCGGGGTCAGATCCACCAAAAGCACGCCCACGGCCATGCCGAAAGCCCAGAGTACACTGATGACGGTGTCGGCGCGGTGTCGTTCTCGAAGAGACAACACGCCCATCAGCATGGCGGCGGCCGACGTAAACCCCAAGATCCCCAAGATGGGCGGAATCTTCAAGAAAAACGCGAGCCCCACACCTCCGTAGGCCGCATGGGCCACCCCGCCGGCAAGATAGGCGATGCGATTGGCCACCACATAGGTGCCCACAATGCCGCACAACACCGCCGCCAAAACCGCGGCGGCAAAAGCGTGTTGCACAAAAGACAGCTGAAGCCACTCACCCACGATCTTTGCCTCCGTGATAGGGCAGCACCCGATGGGGCAAATGGCCGTGTCCTAAAAGTTCCACAGGACATTGATAGCCAAGACGCAACATGTCCTCCGTGATTTCCGGAGAAGGATGGTGGACAAGGGAACGGTTCACGCACACCACCGACTTCACATAGGTGGAGAGCACCAGAAGATCATGGGTGACCACAAGGATCGTCATCCGTTCGTTCAATTCCTTGAGATGACTGTAAAGATCCGTCTGTCCTGCCGCGTCCACACCGGCCGCCGGCTCGTCCAGGAAGAGCGCATCAGGTTCTGAAGCCAAAGCCCGGGCGATGAACACCCTCTGCCGCTGACCGCCGCTCAACTCATCCAACCGTGCTTTTCGGTAGGGGAGCATTTCCATGCGATCCAGGGCGGCTTCCGCCGCCGAAACATCCTGGGCCGAGTAACGGCGGAGCAGATGTCCCGGGCCGAGGCGACCCATGAGGGTCAGTTCCAAGACGGTCAGCGGGAAGTATCGATGGATATGAGCATCTTGCGGGACATAACCCACGCGGTGGACTGTCTTCGCGGGGATATCCCCGAAAAGGGACACTTTGCCGCTCTGGGGTTTGAGGATTCCCAGCAGAATTTTGAGCAATGTGGTCTTTCCTCCGCCGTTGGGCCCGATGACGGCCACGAAATCCCCCGCGCTGACGGTGAGGTGGACATCCTCGAGCACAGGATGGTGATTGTAGGCATACGTGACGCCTTGAACAACCACCACTTTATCCCCTTGGTCTTTTTCCTTCATGGCATAGCCTCGCGAATCCGACGAGAGACGAGACGTAAATTGTCCATCCAGTTTTCCGCCAGCGGGTCAAGGGATTCCAGATGTGCTCCGATCTCCTTCGCCACCATTTCGGCTGAACGCTTCGAAAACTGAGGCTGCACAAAGAGCGTTGTCACGCCCTTCTCTCGGGCCGAGACCACCAGCTCTTTCAGGTGCGCCGGCTTGGCTTCCTTGCCTTCCGATTCCACCGCCACTTGGCGCAAACCGTACGCATCGGCGAAGTAACCCCAGGAGGGGTGGAAGACATAGAACTCCCGAGGGGGTTTCGCGTCCCGGAAAGTTTTGTGAATCTCGAGGTCCAAGGCCGCCACATCCTGAAGAAAATTCTTGTAGCGCGCCTCGTAACCGGGCTGGTCCGCGGGATCCGCCGCGATCAAGGCCAAAACCATGGGGCGCGCCATGGCCATCACCATCGGCGGAGACAACCAGACATGCGGGTCGGGTTCGCCCTCGTCATGCCCATGGGAATCCTCCGCTTCCTTGCCCGGTCGGTCCTTTGGCTCCCCATGAATGTGTTCATGGGCGTGACCCTGGCCGGTGATGGGCCGCTTGGATAATCCCTCATCCGTGGCAACCACCTGCAGTTGAGGGTTCAGCGAGCGGACACGACCCAGGAGGTTTTTCTCGAAAGGGATGCCGATGGAGAAATAGAGCGAGGCTTGCGTCAGAGCTTTCATCTGCGCCGGGGAAGGTTCATAGGTGTGCGGGTCCGCTCCCGGCGGCACCAAGGCTGTCACGTGCACGCGATTTCCCCCCAAACGCTCCACAAACTCCTTCTGGGGAGGCAAGCTCACAAAAACCTTAAGGGGCTCTGCGGGCCGTGCTTCATTGGCCCATCCCGACAAAACAACCGCAACCATCATGGCGAGACGGAAAAATCGAGCCGACATAGGCTGGCACCTCCATGCTTGAATAGCGTCCCCACCACGGCATCAGAAAGCCATGGCCCTATTTTGCAACTCATTTGCATTTATTGGCGCCAATGTCAAGGATGCGTTCTTTCACGGACGTCAGAAGAAGTTTTTCCCGTGGGGGGGGACGGTTCGTGTGATTTGTCGAAAAGTGGAAAACTGCCGGAAAGATGCGCAATCGTCCCGTTGTCCCCGGGGCGCGGCGGGTTTTCATGGGAGAGCGCTTCTCGGACTATCGAGCTCCGGTGACGTGGATGCGCTCCGTGGGATCGTCCAGCACCTCGCCGATGACGGCGGCGGGAATGCCTTTGTCGTGAAGAGCCTGGTAGAGGGGGTCGGCATGGGCTGCCGCCACGCAGATGAGGAGCCCCCCGGACGTTTGGGGATCGAAAAGAATGTCTTGAATCGCCAGGGGAACTTCAGGGGCAAAAGTCACCATGTGGTTTCGGAAGTCCCTGTTTTTGTAGGCGCCCGCGGGGATTAAACCCATAGAGGCGAATTCTTCGGCTTCAGGCAACACGGGCACCTGATGGGCATGGATGACCACACTTTTTCCGGATCCCTCCACCATTTCGGCCAGGTGTCCCAAAAGGCCGAATCCGGTGACGTCCGTGCAGGCATGTACCTGAAACCCTCGCAGGACTTCCGAAGCCGTGCGGTTGAGGGCGGCCATGAGCCGGGTGACGCGTTCGGTGAGTTCTGCCGAAGCAAGACGCGCTTTGATGGCGGTGTTGACGATTCCTGTGCCTAAGGGTTTGGTCAGAATGAGGTGGTCTGAGGCATGGAGGTTTTTCTTGGTGAGGATCCGTCGCGGATGAATGAACCCGGTGACGGAAAGACCGTATTTGAGCTCCTTGTCTTCGATGCTGTGGCCGCCGATGAGGACGACGTCCGCTTCCGCCAGCTTATCGATGCCGCCTTGGATGATGGCTCTCAAGACTTCCAACCCCATGTCTTTGGCGGGGAAGGCCACCAGATTCATGGCCGTTTTGGGGATGCCACCCATGGCATAAACGTCGCTCAACGCATTGGCGGCGGCGATTTGCCCGAACCAGTAAGGGTCGTCCACGATGGGCGTAAAGAAGTCCACCGTCTGAATCAGGGCCAAGTCTTCGGACACTTTATACACGCCCGCATCATCGGCCCGGTCCAGCCCCACCAGGACGTTCTCGTCCGTGGGAAAGCGCATGCCGCAAAGGGCTCGGTCCAGGTCCCCCGGAGCCAGTTTGGAGGCTCAGCCGGCCCCTGTGACGGTCTCTGTCAGTCGAATGGGCGGTGCTTTATCCAAGAGCTTCCTCCGCACCCATGCTGTTCGAAGCCTGGGTCAAGGCGTCAGGAATGGCAGGGATAAGATCGGCGACCTGGGTGGCCGGCGTGGGTCGGGCGATGTGCCCGATCCATCGGTTTGTTAAAGCCGCAGTGCGGCATGCGTCAAGGGGATCTTTGCCTGAGGCGCACAGGGCTGCGAGAATCCCTGTCAAGGTATCCCCCGTGCCGCCGATGGCTTCCATGGGTTCCCAGCGCGGTTCGGCTATAGTGGCCACAATGCGTCCCGATTGGGCGATATGATCCGTTTCCCCTTTGACCACAAGCCATCGGGATGCGTCCCCATGGGCATAGGCTTTCTTCACAAGATCGGGCACCGTAAGGTGGTCATGGAGGAGGAAGCCTCGGGTGTAAAAAGGGTGGGGGGCCGATTCATCCGCCAGAAAGGCCAGTTCGCCCACATCCGGGGTGAAAACATCGTACGCCGAAGCCTGCCCGCTCATTTTGGCCGCATACATGAATCCTGCATCGGCGATAAGCCATGGGCGGCGGGGCATGGCATCGACGGCAAACAACACCTTGTTGTGCCAGTCCACGTCGGGCTGGAGGTAATGAAAGACCAAGACATCCAAGGAAAAGCGGTGAAGGTTTTCCGAAAGGTATTGATACAACATCCGGCTGCCGTCGCCCCGTCCGATGTCTCCCACGAGAAACACCATCACGTCCTGTCCGGATAGCCGGTCGTTGGTGACCAGCGCTGCGGCCACAAGAGCCGGCGTTCCACGGCCGATGGGGACGCGAAGCCCCCCCACGAAGAGTCCATCGTCCGAAATCCGAGCAATGTCGTGAACGAGAGGAAAAGAAGGATCGGGGACCGTTCCCACTATGGCAAGCATCGACGGCACAGCTCCTCATAGGCCAATTGAAGGGCATATCCGCACAAGGTGTGTCCGAGGTCCCTCGGCTGAGGGGCCTCCGACAAGGTTTTGCCCACAAGACGATCGGCGAGATACGGCACATCGGGGCATCCGCCTCCGGAAATGTTCACAATGCGCAGGGTCTCCTTTTCCACGGTGATTTTCATGTTGGCGGCCCTCACCATGAGATGGCGGCCGTAGTCTTTGGTGTGGAAAAGGCTTACGGGTTCCAAGAGCGGTGCCGTCACCGGTACGATGGTCAACGGGTGCAGTCCGGCGGAGGCCAAGTGGCGTTCCAGGGACAGTTTCTCCATCAGCGGAAATTCGATAACCAAGTCGCACCCTTTTTGGATTCCCGGAGGAGGACCTTTGACGGTGACGGGATATCCGAGACCTTTCAGGTGCTTTTCCGCTTGGATGACTTCGCTGGTGTTTTCGAAAACGAGAATGCCCCGATCCACGGCCGCACCAACGGCGGTCTTGGGCTTGCGGGGCATGAGTTTTTTCAGAAAGCCAAACATGGCGATCATTCTTTGACGATATGGATGCGGTAGCCTTCCCCTTCGCCGGCCACGTCCTTGACGGCGTAGCCTTGGCTCTGGGCCGCCCGCATGACGTTTTCCTTCGATGTGTCTGTATCCACCAATACGATGAGCTCCCGAGGATTCTCTTTCTTGATGGATTCCAAGGTCATGAGCACCGGCTGAGGACAGGAAAACCCTCGAGCATCGACGGTTGTGGCCATGGCGTTCCTCCTTAAGCCGTCTTTTTTCGCATCGTCAAGCCGATGAAAAGACACACGGCAAAGCCGACGATCAGTCCTGCAATTCCATGAGGGCCGATCCCTTGGGGAGAACTGGCGAGGCCGAAGTTGTGGGAGAAGGCCGCACCCACGATCATTCCCATCACAAAGACCGCGGCATCCCCGTCCCCTTCGCCGGCCAGAAACAGTTGGCGTCCCGGGCAGCCGCCGGCCAAGGCGAAGGCCAATCCGGCCAAGGCCATGCCGGCGAAATTCCACAGATGTTGCGTGTGGGCCACAGGCTGCCCTGTAAAACCGGCTTTGAACTGCCCTAAGATCAGATTGGTCACGAAGGCGACCACGACCAGACTCACAAAGCCCCCAAAAAGATGGGTCTGTCGGAAAAGAATGAGATCCCGTAAGGCACCCATGGTGCAAAAACGACTCCTTTGAGCCAAAAAGCCCACCAAGAGCCCCACGATAAGGGAAGCGGCCACGGGAGCGTGCATGGAGCCCGGACCTTTAAGGCTGTAAAACAACACCCCGCTCTTGGGTTCTCCGGGAACCTGAGGAAATACCAGCAGGAGGACCAGGAAGCCCAGCATGATCAAAGGCAGAACCCATCCTACGGTCGCAGGCGCGGGTTGCGTTCTCCCGAGGGTATAGCCGGTTCTCAGAAAGAGCGTGCCGATCCATACGCCGAATGCCAGGCCCAGAAGCCCGAGGATGGCGTTGGCATCCCCGCCCGCCAGGCGCAAGATCGCCCGCCAAGGACAGCCGAGGAAAACAAGGGCGCCGATCATGGCAAACACCCCAAGGACGAAACGGACAATGGGGGCCGAACCCGCACGAGGGCGGAATTCTTTGAATAAATAGGCGGCGATGAGGGCGCCCAGGACAAAACCGATGATTTCCGGGCGCATGTATTGGACGACGTCGGCGCGATGCAGTCCTAAGGCGCCGGCCATGTCCCGTTCCATACAGGCAACACAGATTCCCATGTTGCCCGGGTTGCCCAGTTTCTGAAGCACCGGTGCCAAAACCCCGATCACCGCTCCCACCAGAATCACGCCCCATCGCGTCGCGAACACATTCTTGACGGCCATCGATGCTTCCTCCCTTCTCATCGTTCTCGCGAGGATCTCGTCTCCGATTCCATGAGGATGCCTCTAAAGAAACGCTCAAACCCCTCGGCGGCGTATGACCCGCGAAGTCGCCCTTCGCTTTGGATATGGCCCGGCGTGCGGGCGTCATCTCATGAGCCCCGGCATCTGTGATGTTCCCAAATCGAAGAGCTGAGTGCCCGTGCCCGAGACGTGTTCCAAAGAGAGTTAAAAAAAACTCCGCGAAGAAAACAAATAGGAAAGGCGGATGCGACGACGGCGGGTCTATCGGCTGTGCCGATTGTTCTGGACGCAAACTCCCGAAGGGGTATGTGCTTGTCCACGCGTCCGAGAGTGGGGCCCAAGCGTCCGGCTCGGAAGAAGCGGTTCGAAGGAGGCCGAAGAGAACGTCCTCGCCAACACGAATCCTGAAGGGCCTCATCATCCATAGCCCCGGGACACCTTCTCTATGGATCCTAGCCTCCCGAGGTCCGTCTATTTCGCATGGAGAGCTTGAGATCGTCATGATTGTGGGTTCTGAGGTGTTCTTCAAAAGCCAGGGATATCGGGGAGGCTTCCCGGCCTTTGCGCTTGACCAGATAAAACGGGCGATGGAAGCTCACCCCGTCAATGGGGACCACTGCCAAGCTTCCGTGAGCCACATCTTCCGCCACAGCCTGCCGGGATAAAATGGAAATGCCGATACCGGCCTTGACGCTTTGGCGAACGGCTTCCGTGGTGCTCATTTCCGCGACCACTTTGAGGCGTTGGAGATCAAACCCTGCGTTTTCCAGGATGTCGTAGGTCACCATGCGAGTCCCCGAGCCCCGATGCCTCGCGATGAAAGGCTCCTCCGCCAACCGTTCGAGGGGAATGGAAGTTTCGCGGGCCCACCGATGGTCTTTGGGCACCACCAGCACCAGTTCATCAGAAAAGATGCGCTCGAAACTCAGGCGCCGATCTTTCCACATCGATCCCACAAGGCCGAGTTCGTGACGTCCTTCCGCCACGGCATCGGCCACTTCCTTCGTCCCGGCGATGTGGACACTGATCTGGACTTCCGGGTGACGCTGCTTGAAAAGGCCGATGAGCCGAGGCAGGATGTAAGTTCCTGGGATCGTGCTTGCCCCGAGGTGCAACGCTCCGGTGAGGTCGCCTCGGTAGGCCGCCATGGCCTGAACGGCTTCCTCTTTGATCTGGATCATCTTTTTCGCATACCGGTAAAGAATTTTCCCCGCCGGGGTGGGCAGAACCTCTCGGCCCAGTCGGTCCAGAAGCCTTTCTCCCACCATATCTTCCAAGGTCTTGATATGCTCACTGATGGTCGGCTGGGACAAGAGCACCGCTTCGGCGGCTTTCGTGAAACTGCCAAGCTCCACAACCCTGCAAAACACTTCCAATCGTCGAATATCCATCGTCCCGCTCCTGGGATTATTGGTTCAAACGATGCACAGAATGCACAAGCTCTATAGAAGAACCGACAGTCTGTCAAGGAAGGCGAGGATGCGAGGCGTTCTGCCACCATCACGCAGTGGACCATGGCCGTCTGTCCCATGGGTTTGTGTGCCGCCGTGAAGGTCGGGTTGTGGTTCGTGCAGGCCTGTGTTAATCCATTCGGGTCAAGCGTTCTGTGGTGCCAAGGACTCTTGAGCCCGACAGGAGGCCGACATGTTCTGGTTTCCACCGTATATCGCCCCGGATTTTTCCAAGCCGCCATTGCGGGACGCCCCGCTGGTGCGTTTTGCCGTCGTGGATCGTGCCGGCGTGGCTCCGGAAGGGTATCATGCCACATCCATTTTCCCGGAGTACTACCATGTGGCCCCTGGACGTTGGGAGCTCCTCAAGGAATCCCGCATGGACTGTGTCGTGGTTCAGCGCCCCGAAGGCACCCTGGAGGTGATGGAGTTTCGACGGTTGCAGGTGGGTGACCGCGTGGCCCTCGGACGAGGGGAAAATGGGGAAGAAGGGATTTACGTGCATGCGGAACCCTTCGGTGAAGACGGGGGGCGGGGCGACAAGTTCGCTTTCCGAACCCGGCTGACTCGGGAGACATCTTTTTCCATCGACTATGATGAGTTTTACGACCTTTTGATCCACGAGCGGGATCATGGGTATGTCGTCTGGGTCCTAGGCCCGGCCTTAGTTTTCGATCAAGACGCCCGGGACGCCTTCTGCGCCCTTATGGACCGGGGCTATGTTCACGGGATTCTTGCAGGCAACGCCCTAGCCGTCCACGACGTGGAAGCGGCCATGTTCGGCACGGCATTGGGGCAAGAAATCTATTCCAAGCGCCTGGCCCCGCTGGGCCATTATCATCATCTGGATGCCATCAATCGGGTGCGGGCCTTGGGATCGGTGGAAGCCGCCGTGCAGGCGGGCCTGGTGGCGGGCGGCATCATGCATACGGCGTGGAAGTGCAAGATTCCTGTGGTGCTGGCGGGATCTATTCGCGACGATGGGCCCCTGCCCGAAGTCGTCGCCGATGTGTACGCGGCTCAGGACCGGATGCGGGTAGTGGTGAGGCACGCCACCACCATCGTGGCGCTGGCGACTCAGCTCCATGCTATTGCCACGGGCAACATGGCGCCCTCCTATCGCGTTTTGGAGGACGGGACGGTGCGGCCCGTTTTCTTTTATACCGTGGACATGTCCGAATTTGCCGTGCAGAAGCTGGCCAACCGGGGTTCGCTCACCGCTCGGTCCGTGCTCACCAATGTCCAAGATTTCGTCGTCACGGTCGAGCGCGGGCTGCGCCGCCGGGAAACGCGCAAGACCTCCCCGTAGAACGAGACGCGCGCTCGCTTGGGGAAATGGCACCATTGCGGTCCATGCAGGCGTCCCGGGGCACAGGCCATGGAATGGGCACCGAATGCACCGAAGTTCCAGGCCATAAGTGATCTTCCTGGGGCTGCTGCGGGCTCCGGAAAGCCTGCGCTTGTCAGGGACGGAGGGTGATCTGCGTGCCGCTGGTGCCGGCCACAGTCCCCGCAATGTCTTCGATAGGGCCGATGGCCGCGCGCTTTCCGGTAGCCTGGACGAATTCCACGGCGGCTTCCACCTTGGGTCCCATGGACCCTGCAGGGAACTGGCCTTGGGCCAGAAGCTCCTGGGCTTCGTCAGCCGTGAGATGCGGCAGAAAACGCTGCCGAGGAGTACCGTAATCCAGATAGACGCCCGGCACATTTGTGGCGATGCAAAAGATGTCGATTCCCGCCTGGCGGGCCAGCTTGGCGCTGGCGAGATCCTTGTCGATGACGGCGTCCACACCGCAGAAACTCCGGCCTTCGCGCACCACGGGAATGCCTCCGCCGCCGCAGCATATGACCACAAAATCCATGGCGATGAGCTTTCGAATTTCCCGTTGTTCCACAATGGTGATGGGCCTCGGAGAAGCCACGACGCGTCGGTATCCTTGAGGCGTTTTCTTCACGGGAAAAGGCAGTGAAGGGACAACGTCTTCAGGATACACCGGCCCGACGGGCTTGGATGGATCTGCGAACGCGGGGTCTTTGGGGTCCACGACCACGTAGCTGATCAGGCTCACCAAGCACTTTTGGGTGACGATTCCTAGGGCCATGAGTTCGCTGTCCAGCGTCGATTCGATCATGTAACCGATTTGCCCTTGGCTCTGAGCCACCAGGATCTCCAGGGGCATGCGGGGCACTTCCGGGCAGGATTCTTGCTGAAGCATGAGGTTGCCCACTTGGGGGCCGTTCCCGTGGGTGATGACAATCCGGTAGGTTTCGGTGAGCTTGGCGATTTGGCGCATAGGCACCCGCAGATTGTCGAATTGTTCCTGAGCGGTGCCCTTTTGTCCTTCGCGGATTAAGGCGTTTCCCCCCAGGGCGACGAGAAGGACCGGTTTGGCGGGCGGGACGGGGCTCATGATCACTCCTGAGGTCATCACGACTTTCGAAAACCTTGAATGATGGAGCGCAGCGCCGGGGTTGGTCCTGCAGCTTTACCGTCTTTCGAGCGGGCCGAAGACGTGTGGCAGGCGCCGCTCGAGGGCCTGTTCCAGGGTCGGCTCGCCGTGGTCTCGGTATTCGTAGCGCACACGCACCGTGGGGTGTTTCAAAGACACAACGCGCGTGAGCTGGATGGGGGTGGCAAAGACGACGAGATCACACGGCACGGCATTGAGGGTTTCTTCGAGATCGGCGATTTGCCGCGGGCTGTATCCCATGGCCGGCACCACGGGCCCCATATGCGGGTACCGGGCATAAGTGTCTCGGAGACTTCCTCGGGCGTAGGGTCTCGGATCCACGACGGCGGCCGCCCCGAATTTTTGTGCCGCGATCATGCCGGCTCCAGTGGGCATTTCCCCATGGGTCAGGGTGGGGCCGTCTTCCACGACGACGATCCGCTTGCCTCGGATTGTTTCTGGATTGGAGACGATGACCGGCGATTCCGCCATGAGGATTTCAGCCGTCGGGGCCAGATCCCGGATGTTTTGACGCACCAGCTCGATGTTTTCTCTGGGCGCCGTGTCCACCTTGTTGATGACGGCGATGTGGGCCATCCGCGCGTTGGTTTCACCCGGGAAGTACAAACGTTCATGACCGGCGCGGTGCGGGTCGAACAGCACGATGTGAACGTCGGGCACATAGAACGGCGTGTCGTTGTTCCCGCCGTCCCAGACGATGACATCAGCTTCCTTTTCGGCTTCTGCGAGGATCTTTCCGTAGTCCACTCCAGCGTAGACGGTGATCCCCTGCTCCACGAGGGGTTCGTATTCCTCTCGCTCTTCGATGGTGCATCGGTGTTTTTGAAAATCCTCGTCCCGGCCGAACCGCTGCACCTCCTGAGACCGAATATCCCCATAAGGCATGGGGTGCCGAACGGCCACCACACGAACCTGTCGGCGGCGGAGGATTTCACACACTTTCCGGGTGGTTTGAGACTTCCCGCAGCCGGTGCGCACGGCGCACACGGCGACCACGGGCTTGGACGACCGCAGCATAGTATAAGTGGCCCCGATGAGAATAAAGTCGGCACCTTCGGCCATCACGAGAGACGCCTTGTGCATGACCTCCAGGTGGGGCACGTCGCTGTAGGAAAAGGCCACCAGGTCAATGCGGTGCTCCCGGATCAGCTCCGGGAGACCCTCTTCCGGATAAATGGGAATGCCTTCGGGGTAACCCGGCCCGGCCAGCTCGGGTGGGTAGCGACGACCTTCGATGTCGGGAATCTGTGCGGCGGTAAAGGCGATGACCCGGTATCTGGGATTGTTTCGGAAGTAGACGTTAAAATTATGAAAATCCCGACCGGCCGCCCCCATGATGATGACTTTTTCCACCACGCCCAGTTCTCCTTATCGATGCACGATGTGTGTGTCATCTTATCGGGCTGTAATCCGAGGATCAACGTTTCCGTCGGGGTGCGTGCGCTCTGCGTTTGCGCCTCGAGCGGTTTGCCGATAGACTAAAATTCTTCGGGCACAGGGGGAGCGTGCCAAGTGCCCGGACCGTTGGACTTCCTCCATGACGTGCAGGAAAGGAGCAGACCTTTATGAAAACATTGCTGGGGCTTGTGGCCTCCCCGAGAAAGTTCGGCAACAGCGAAATTTTCATCAAGGAAATCTATCGATGCCTGAACGGTTCTTGGGATTTGCGTCTCATTCGACTTCCGGAACTGGACATCCGCCCATGTTTGGCTTGTTATCAATGCCTTTTCGGGCCCATGCGATGCGTCCAAAAGGATGATTTAGGGCTGGTGTTGGACGCATTGGTCCACGCCGATGCGGTTGTCGTCGCAGCTCCCACCTACTTTCTCGGGGCCAACGCTAGTTTGAAACGTCTTCTGGACCGGGGACTGAGTTTTTATGCCCATGTGGACGCCTTGTGGGCGAAGCCGGCAGTGGGTGTGGCCATCGCCGGTGTCGTGGGGCTGGAAGGCTATACCAAGCTCATGGTGGACAGTTTTCTCAAGCTGATCCTTGCGGATCATCGGGGATCCGAGGTCGTCTACGGGGCGCTCCCCGGGGAAGTCCTCCGAGGGGCGGACGGTCCCGCTGCCGCCCGGAGACTGGCGTTGGCTCTGGAACAGGGGCCGGCCTCCCCGGATCCGAAGACACCGCGATGTCCTTTGTGTGGGGGAGACACGTTCCGGTGGCTCCCGCGAAAGGATGGGGATGCCGCCGAGCTTCAGCCCGTGCGCTGCATGACATGCAGCAGTGAAGGCACCGTGCGGTGGGACGGAACGGTTTTTGTCGTGGAAACGGTGCGTGGCGAACATCCCCTGTTTCTCACCAAAGAAGACACGGTGGCGCATCTAAAATGGCTCCAGGGCATGAAGGACCTCTTTTTGAATCAAAGAGACCAACTCAAGGCCGTCACCCGGGCATACAAAGACATGGGCACATGGATTCGGCCCCAAAAAGACCGAGGCTCGGACGGATAGACACACTGAAACTTGGCCTGGATGATTCGGGTTTAGGGGTGGGCCGACCGGGGACCTCTATGGGCGGAAAGACTTTAGGGTTATTTAAAGGGCCATCGGAGCGAAACAAGTTGGGTCCGGAGTCCTCAAGAACACGTCAACTGACGCTGATGCGCGGGCATGGCCGCGGGGAGTGTCTTAGGGCGTTTCCGCGGATCTAGAGGAAGCTGGTTCCCGACCCCGGCGTAAAACAAAAACCGTTTTCGGCAAGGAGATTCCCTGGAGGGACCATGGGATCGACGGAAAGATCAGCCTTGGAAACGGCGGATCCCGCCCGGATTCGCCTTGGGTGGATCGGGACCGGTGTCATGGGATCGGCCATGTGTGGCCATCTATTGAAAGCCGGCTATGCGGTGACGGTTTTTAACCGAAGCCGGGACAAGGCCGAGCATCTCTTGGAACGCGGCGCCGCATGGGGCGAGTCCGCGGCGCAGACGGCTGCGGCGTCCCAAGTTCTATTTACCATGTTGGGCTTTCCCGAGGATGTGCGGGAGGTGTATTTCGGCAAGAACGGCGTTTTCGCAGGGCTCCAGCCAGGCACGATTCTGGTGGATATGACCACGACGGAACCCGGTCTGGCTCGCGACATCGATGCCGAGGCCCGCCGACGTGGGGCTTATGCCTTGGACGCTCCGGTCTCCGGCGGCGATGTGGGCGCACGCCAGGCGACGCTTTCCATCATGGTCGGAGGGGACCCGGAAGCCTTTGCTGCCATTCGACCTCTGCTGGAAATTCTCGGGAAAAACATTGTTCATCACGGCCCCGCCGGATCGGGCCAACACGCCAAAATGTGCAATCAAATCGTCATCGCCGGGACCATGATCGGCGTGTGTGAAAGCCTCCTGTATGCGACGAGCGCCGGATTGGATCCCGAACGCGTGCTCCTGAGCATCGGCCGCGGGGCTGCGGCCTGCTGGGCGCTCGACAACTTGGTGCCCCGGATGATGCGCCGTGATTTTGAACCTGGCTTTTATGTGGAGCATTTCATCAAGGATATGGGCATCGCCCTCAAGGAGGCCCAGCGCATGAACCTGGCCCTTCCGGGTCTGGCCTTGGTCCATCAGCTCTATACCGCCGTGAAGGCCCAAGGGCACGGCCGCAAGGGTACCCAAGCGCTCCTGCTGGCCCTCGAGTCCTTGGCCGGACGTCAGCCCACCGTCTAAGGCCGCCCCCTCGCCGGCACCCCTGACTTTGACTGGGGACGCCGATTCTGCGGCCCCTTGCGGATCGAAGGCCGCCAGGGCGTGGCAAAGAAACGGTAGGAGCGCCGTTCGTGCGGTTCAGCGATTACCCCAGGCCGCCCGCTGCACGGAACGCCCTTCTTCCCTCCCGATTTCTATTGGACAGCCCCTTGGGGTAAATCGCCCGGAGGGCTCTGAAGCACCAAGTGGACGGCCTCCGCCATTTTTTGCAGGCTGTACGGTTTGGGCAGGTAATGGGAAACCCCCAAAGACGTCAAGGCGGCCACGCGTTCTTCAGACACGTCGCCGCTGACCACCAAGACTCTCTGGGTGGGGCGGTGTTTCAAGATTTCCCGGTACACATCCAAACCGTCCATATCGTCGCCTAACCTCATATCCAGCACCAGGGCGTCAAAGTCCTGGGTGAGTGCCAAAGCCACGGCTTCACGCCCGGTGCATGCGGTAAAGACACGGTAGCCAAGGTCCGTAAGGAGTTTCTCCACAAGGATTCTTTGGTCTTCCATATCTTCAACCACAAGGATCTTTTGGCCCGAGCCTTTGGGGAGGGTTTCCGTCCATTCCGCTCTCGAGTCGCCGGCGGGCGGATCGGCTTCCGGGAGGTACAAAGTGAAGGTGGTGCCGTGGCCCGGGGCACTTTCGACATCCACAAAACCGCCCATGTCCTTGACGGCATGCCAGATAACGGTCATGCCCAAGCCTGTGCCGCTCCGGCTTCCCATCTTCTTTTTCGTGTAGAACGGCTCAAAAATATGAGGGAGGTCTTCCGCCGCAATGCCGCAACCCGTATCCTGGATGCGCAGGCGGATCCAACGGCCGGCCTGCACCGTTTCAAAGCCGGATTTTGGTTGATCCAGTTCCACCCCATCGACAGCCACGGTCACCGTGCCCGTGTCGGCGATGGCTTCGACGGCGTTGCGCACGAGGTTCATCAGCGCTTTCTCGAGATGAGGTTCAGATCCTAAGCAGTAAAAATGCCGACTCTCCACCTGGATGACGATGCGGACGTCGGGATGCGCACTCCGAAGGACGGCAAATTCCGTGGAAGAAAAGACTCGGGTCATGAGCTGACCAAGATCGAAGCGCTCTGTCGTTTTTACGCCTCGGCGCGCGAGCGTGAGGAGATCCTGGACGATGGCACCCGCCTTCAAGCCGGCGTCGCGGATGAGGGTGAGCGGCCGGTACATGGGGTCGGCGGCGCTCATACGGCCAAGGAGCATATCGGGATAGCCCACCAGAGACGTGAGCAGGTTGTTGAGATCGTGAGCCACTCCACCGGCGACCAGACCCACGGTTTCCAGCTTCTTGGCTCGGTCCAACTGGGATTCCAAGGCTTTTTGGGCTCGGAGGTCTCCGACCGCTTCCAGAAGATGAGGCCTGCGGTTGTAGGTGACGGCCACGATGCTTCGCAACACCGGCACGCCCTTGCCTTCGCTGGTGGGCATCAAGCATTCCACATCGCGCACCTCCCGTCCCAGGTCCAACACGGGACATTCCGGACCTCTCGCTGGACACACCACATCCTTGCACGATCTGTTTCGGACCTCATCGAGCGACCGTCCCATGAGCTCTAGGGCTTTGGAGTTTGCCCACGACACCGTCCTCTTTTCCTGATCCACAAGGACGATGCCCACAGGGTTGGTCTCAAGGATAGTGTGCAACTCCTGCTGCTGCTCCAGTTTTTCTTCCACAGCTCTTTCTAGATTACGGAGCAGCTCATTCATAGACTGACGCAGGACCCCAATCTCGTCCAGATTTGACGCCTGCGCGGCATTTTCACTCACCAGGGGCAACTTTCGGGTCTTCAGGACAATGTCGCCGATTCTCCGAAGCACCTTGCGGTCCATAAAGTACCACAGAGCTCCCAGGCTCCAGAGAGCCAGAATCGCCAAGGCCGCCGCAAAGAGCCGCATGGACTGGACTGCTTGACGGTGGATCGAGCGTTCCATCTGAGTTTCCACGATCAACGCGCCATGGCTCTGAAGTCCCGGAAAAACGACGCGGCCCACTATCTGATCCTTGAAAAACTTCAGAGATATTTCTGGACTCCTGGGTTGGGCGGAGGAGACATCCGTTTCCAGGTCGTCCGCCGTCGCGGCAATGGTATGATTGGTGGTTGCCTGCAAAAAATCGATGATTTCCTGGTCCATTTCTCTCACGAGAACGAGCGTTCCCCGGGAGGGACCTGTGACGTCGCTGTCCAAGATAGGGCAGGCGGCGGTCAAAAGGGCTTTTCCTTCATGGACGAAAATCCCCGAGATGCAGTCTCCTTCATCCTGCGGGGAAAAGAGTGAGATCGTCTTTTGGACTTTTCCGAGGAGTTCCTCAGAGAAGCGGGTTTCCACACCTGTACTGAAATCAAATCTGGTCTGGTAGCGTAGGACTCGATCTTTGTTATAGAAGAGCATCCCATGGACGTGTAGACTTTTAAAGGATTCCGCGGTGAGATTTTCTTCGATGTATCCCGTGTTCAGGTCCTCGATGAACTGATAGGTCGCGCTCCAAAAGGCCCAGTCGCGGGTCGTCCGGACCATTTTGAGCATTTCGGCTTCCACCACGGTCCGAATGGTCCGGAGAACGTCCTCCGCCAAGCGACGTTCCACGCGGTCCATGGCATCCACTAGGGTATATCGGACGACCAACAGGGAAGCCCCGGCAAGAAAGGCCATCACTGCCAGGAAGACGAAAAAGCTTCGGGTGCGGAGCATGCCAAACCTTTCTTTCTTCCGACTCAACGCTTATGTTTTTGTTATCGGAGCCACAAGGGCTGTTGAACAGCAAAGCACATCCACATTAGCTAAATTCTAGTGAAGGGGTCAAGATATGCCATAGGGAATCCCAATGGCAAAGTGTTTAATCTTTAGGAGACATCGATATTAGGCAAAGAACTGAGTGATGCGAAGGAGGTCAAGGGCGATGAACCAGTGTGCGCGGTGCGGGGCTGCACTCGGGATGGAAGATGACCGCTACGAACTTGCCGGGGAAACGCTCTGCGAGGACTGCTATCTTGACCGGATGGCCGTCCCGAAGGTGTGTGATCCGTGGGCTGTCTACAGCGCCAAGAAAACTGGTGAAGGGCAAGGCGGCCTGACCGAGAGGCAAAGGGAGATCCTGCGAATTCTTGAGGAAAACGGGCCTGTGTCCATGGACATGATCCTGACGATGTTAGGGATCGACGAAGGCACTTTCCGCTCCGATTTTGCGGTCCTGCGTCATATGGAGCTGGCGAAAGCGACCAAAGTCGGCGATGAGGTCCGCTATACCCTTTTTCGTTCCCCCTCCGACTAAACCACCTGGCGCGGAGGGTCCCACGGCTCGTCCCGTGGGACCCTCTCATTTGGAAGACACCGAGAAAGGTCCCTGCGGGCGGGAGGCAGCGGCCCCGAGGAGCCCTCCCACGGGGCACCGTCCTCCCATGGAAGGGATGGAAGCGCCCGCAGCGCCGCGTTTTTCCGCAGCGGAAGAGAAGATCCCCGGCGAGGACAGGCTTGGGCGTTCAGCGTGGTTGCGGCGCCGGTTCCAAAGAGCTTGTCGACCCCACGGCTTGGTCGGGGACGAGCACACGGGTGCCGTCGGGCTCGGTTTTCACCGTGCAGCCGAAAATCTCGACCAACGCGGCAAAACTCCTCCCAAAAACCAAGTCGAGCTCCTCGTTTGGGATCTTCAGTTTTTCCCCGATCACGTGTCGAAAATGCTCCTCGTAGGACAGGAGCTGCAGCACCCGATCCACCGAAGCCCCGTGGGTGGCTTCCATCTCTTTGAACGCGGCAGCCAGCTGATCGAAGCGGCAGCGACGGTCATGTTCGGCCATGATCTCCAGCAGCAGCTCCACATCTTTAAAAATGTCCCTTCGCGTAAGGTACGGCTGCCGACTCAGGTCTTCGGCGGGTGCCGGGTCCCAACATGCCTGAGCGCGGCACTGCAAAGGTCGGTCCGCGTAAATGCGGCACTGCTGCGTTGAGGGGTCCAGGTAGAGACATTCCCGGGAGCCGGGTTTCTCTTTGATTTTGATTCGTTCGTCCAAAAGAAAGAAAAGGTCTTTTTTGAAAGGCGAGTGGACGGGCTCTCCCCGTCTCAGGGTATAAACGGCGCTCCAGGAAATGGCGCCCTTTTGGAGAAGCTCCAAGTCTTCCAGATGGAGCGTGGGGCTTCCCATGCGGCAGCACTCACCGCACTGCAAACACGCCGGAAGAATTTCGCGGGCATGTTGTTCGGCAAGGCCGAGCACCTTTTTCCAGGCCGCAACGCGCTCTCCCCCGTTCATGCTGTTCCATGCTTTCAGGGTCGCTTGGAAATCCGGGTCGTGGGTGAGTTGGAGCACCACCCGTTCGGGCGGGACGCGGTTTTCCGGATTACGCATCAGTTCTTGAATAGACTCCAAGATGTTGTCGCGAAAATCTTCCACGCTCCATGAGGCGGGAGAGCGCGGGTTCGCGGATGAGGGGGCTTCCGGTGTGTGGGAAAGTGTCATCGCCTTGCTGAATCTCCTTTGTCGTCGGATATTCTCGTGCCTCTGCGGGGTGCCCGGACGTATCCATATCGTTCGGCCGTCATGGCGGGGTCCCCGGGCGATTCATAGCAATTTGGGGAGCATCGGCCAAGCGGCAAATGGATGCTGCGTTTTCGGGTTGTGAGGGCAGGCGTCCCGTGTTAAGGTCTAACGTGTTAATAACTAACAGAAAGTCGAAGTCATCCCCAAGGAGGTCCTGCCCATGCGCTATAGCCGTGCTTTCATCCACACGCAGTATGAAGTGCCCAAGGAAGCGGAAACCCCGTCGCACGTCCTCATGCTTCGCGGATCCTATATTTATCCGGCGGCGGCAGGCATTTATTCTTTGCTTCCTTTGGGACATCGGGTGGCGGAAAAGGTCAAAACCATCATCCGCCAAGAAATGGACGGGATTGACGGTTTGGAAGTGACCATGCCGGTGCTCAATCCCGCGGAACTGTGGAAGGCGACCAAGCGCTATTATGACATCGGGCAGGAACTGTTTCGGATCCGAGACCGGCGCCAGCGGGAATTTGTATTGGCCATGACCCATGAAGAGATCATCACGGATATCGCGAAAAAATTCTTGAAATCCTACCGGGACCTGCCGGTCATGCTTTACCAGATTCAAACCAAGATTCGGGATGAAGCCCGGCCGCGGGCGGGGCTGTTACGGGTGCGGGAATTCCAGATGAAAGACGCTTACAGTTTTCATCCCGATTTTGAAGACCTGGACCGTTATTACCCGAGGATCTACAACGCCTATCTTCGCATTTTCGGGCGCTGCGGGTTGAATGCGGTACCCATTGAGGCGGACACGGGGATTATGGGGGGGACCGGCTCGCATGAATTTATGCTGGAGTCGGTTTACGGCGAAGATCAGTTCGTTGTCTGTACCCATTGTGATTACCGGGCCAACACGGAAAAGGCCGTGGGGCTCAAGCCTGCGGTGGAAGATCTGCCGGCGGATCCGCCGGCCATGGAAACCGTCCCCACGCCGGGGGTGAAGACCATCGCTCAACTGATGGATTTCTTCCAGACCTCAGAAGACCACTTCCTCAAAACGGTGGCCTATGAGGCCGACGGGCAATTGGTTCTGGGGGTGGTTCGAGGAGATTTCAACATTTCGCTGACCAAACTGACCAATCATCTCAAAGCCGTGCGTGTGGACATGGCTTCCGAGGAACTTCTGGACCGACACGGGCTTTACGGTGGCTTTTTGTCCCCTGTGGGCCTCCGGGACAAAACGCTCCGCGTTGTCTTGGACACTTCCGTGGGCGATCGAACGCTCTACGTCGCCGGGGGGAACATCGTGGACGTCCACTTGAAGAACGTTGTGCCCGGGCGGGACTTTCAGGTGGTGGAGCGGGCGGATATCGCCGAAGTCCGCCATGGGGATGTGTGCGCCCAATGCGGAACAGGACGTTTGGAAATCCGCCGTGGGATCGAATTGGGGCACACATTCAAACTAGGCACCAAATACACCGCGCCGGACACCATGGACGTCACCTATCTGGGCCCGGACGGCGACAATCACAGGGTGGTCATGGGCTGTTACGGGATCGGGGTCGAGCGGCTTATGGCCTCCGCCGTGGAACAATGGCACGATGAGGCCGGGATTATCTGGCCGGTGACCATCGCACCGTTCCAGGTGATCCTTACGACACTGGGCAAGAGCGCCGAAGTGGATGCGGCGGCCGACGCCTTGTATGAGCAGCTCCGTACCCGTTGGGATGTGCTCTACGACGACCGAGACGAATCTCCCGGGGTGAAGCTCAAGGACGCCGACCTTCTAGGGATTCCCATCCGGGTGGTGGTGAGCCAGCGGGGGTTGAAGCAGGGAACCTACGAGATCAAGGTGCGCAAGACGGGCGAAGTGTCCTTCCACCCCCAAGACGACCTCGTCGACGCCCTGTCTCGGATCATGGAGGCGCTTACGCCGTCCCTGGAGGGTTTGCCTTTTCTGCCCGAAGTTCCCTAGAGGAACCGAGAAAGACGTCCCACGGGATGCTCTAAGTCTTTTCCGACCCTTAGGGGCGTCTGGAGGTTCGCAGGCGCAAAGGCGTCCCCTTGGGAGCAAAAGGGGACAGGGCCTTCGCGGCCGGGGCCGTTACTGCCTAGCGCGGACACGGGGCGGTCCGTCTGTGGAGAACGCGGTCTGCGGACGGGCGGTTCCCGACATCATCGTCTCAGAATGGAGAAGGACCGATGGTGTTGAAAAACGGAGTCCTATTGACCCGAAGCGATGCCGTGGTGGCGCGTTACACCCTAGGTCCCTATGCCGTGAATGCCTATGAGGTGATGTGCCGAAAAACGGGTCGGGGACTGCTCATCGACGCCCCGGAAGGCGTGGCCGCTGTCCCGTTTCATGTGAGGCCCGGAGCGGTGGCGCTCACCCATGCCCACGGGGATCACACCGGCGGCCTCAAGCTTCTTGTGGACAGCGTGGGGCTTCCCGTGTGGGTCCACGGCCTCGATGCGCCGCGGCTCCCCGTACGTCCCGACCTTCTTCTCGAAGACGGCCAGGACATTTCCGTAGGCGGTCTTCGCCTGCGGGTGTTGCATACCCCCGGACACACCCCGGGCAGCGTTTGTTTTCTCTGGGACAACATCCTTTTTTCCGGAGACACCCTTTTCCCCAACGGCCCCGGACGGACCGAAAGCCCTGCCGCTTTTCGCCGGATTATGGATGCCTTGACCCACACCATCTTCACGCTGCCGGATACCGTGTTGGTCTTTCCCGGCCATGGGCCCCCAACCAATGTGGGCTACGAACGGGCGGCCTTTGACGCCTTTGTCCGCCGCGGCTATCCAGAAGATCTCTGCGGGGATGTGGTCTGGACGTAAGGGAATCCCCTTGGGCCGAAGGCCGCTTTCGGCGGACTTCGAAAAGGGGCGCTCTACGGGCTTTTCCCCTCGAAGATCCGCCCGGCCCTTTTTTGAGGGTGGTCGCCGATGGGTTGGGGCGGATCGCATGCATGCCCTCTGCCATCAATCGTCCCGCCCACGGAACGATCAGTGGGAGGCACCGGGGCATCAGGCGGGCGTTCGGTTCAGTCGGGGAGGACGACGCGGTGAAATGCCTCCGCATAGGCATAGGGGGTGCCTTGGGCCGCTTTTCGAAACCGTTCCTCCACCCAGGCACGGATATCCCGCACGGGATGGGCGTTCCATTGGCTGGCGTGGCACTGCAAGGCGCTGATTTTCATGTCAAACGTGTCGCTGATGTCTTCCCGGTGATTGATGTCTTCCGCCGCCCAAAACCACGCTTCCTTGACTTTGTGGGGTTCCAGCCCCTCGGCCAGCAGGTCGGGGTAAGCGAGATGGTCCCGGGCGTAAGGAAACACCGCGTCCATGACCACCTGACCCACAATGCGATGGTCCCGGTGCCACAGATAGCGCCGGTAAGGGTCCGAGGAGAGCACGATGGTCGGCCGAAAATGCCGGATCCACCGCACAACCTCCTTGCGGAATTCAGGAGTGTCTTCCAGACCTTGGTCTGGATAATGCAAGAACACCACCTCTTGAACCCCAAGGACATGGGCCGCGGCCCGTTGCTCGTCTTGCCGGATACGCGCCAGATCCTTGGGATCGACGGTGCGGTCGCTGGTGCCTTTGTCGCCGTCGGTGCAGATGACATAGACGACGCTTTTGCCTTCGCGAGTCCATTTGGCCACGGTTCCCGCGGCACCGAATTCAGGGTCGTCCGGATGTGCGGCAATAATCAGGGCATAGATCGGATCCATACGATCGGGTTCCTCTCGTTTCGGGCGAGGTGGCGTCAAGTTCCAACATTTGGGACAAGCCCTTGACCAACTGTTGAGCAAGCCGATTCCACGTGTAGCCTTGGGCCGTCCGCCGGCGCACCACCGGGTGGGAAGGCGGCTCGTCTTTCACGCGGGAGGCCATGAGTGTCAGGCCGCGGAGGAGTTCTTCGGGGGTGTTGTTCCGGAGGAGCTCGCCGTTTTCGGGACGGGAGAGGAGTTCCGGCAGAGCGCCCACCGGCGGGCCGACGACGGGTCTTCCGCACGCCAGGGCTTCGAGGGCCACCAGACAGAAACTTTCGTAATGGGAAGCGATGACCAGGGCATCGGCTGCCGCGTAGTACTCCGGCAGACGATGTTGGTCGCAGCGCCCGGCGAAAATCACCCGCCCCGCAAGGCCCTGGGGAGTCCCCGCCTCACGGAGAGCTCGAAGACGATCTTCTTCCGAGGTCTCACCCCCCACGACCACCAGTCGAGCCGGGATGGATCGGGGCAGTCGAGAAAACGCCTTGAGAAGGCGGTCCAACCCTTTGATGGGGTCCGGACGGCCCACAAAAAGGAAAACCGTGGCCTCCTGTGGGAGGCCCAAGCGACGGCGGGCGGTACCGCGGTCTCCGGGCCGAAACAGATTTTCATCGACGCCGCAAGGCACGACGGCGATCCGCCCAGGAGCCACGCCGTAGCGGGTGACCAGCGCGTCCTTTTCCGTGAGGGTCGGCGCGAGGATACCATGGCTTTGGGAAGCCACGAGCTTTTCTGCGCACAGCCGACACGCCGAATCTGAAGAACGGCCTAGGGCCGCCGCCTTCGAGAGGGCTAGGGTGTGAAACATGATTATGTGCGGCACTCCAAGGGCGTGGGCGGTCTGAATGCCGGCAAGCCCCGAGAGCCAGTAATGACTGAAAACGAGGTCGAACGGCGGCTTCCTAGCGCCGTGCGGCGCCGAAGAGTTCTCCAGAGCCGATGCCCGCCGGTCAAACGGGGTGCAACGGCCATCGGGGGGGACCTTTGCCGTGGCTTCCAAGACGGCTCGGCGGAACGCCTCCACCATGTTCATCAGTTCTTCCGGTCCCCGTGGGGCTGCCGTCTCGCAGGGCACGGACACCCAACGGACATTGGGCAAAAAATACGGGGCCAAACTCCCCCGGCACTGTCCCGACCCGTTGACCCTTTCGCCGTCGGGAGGTTCTCCGACAAAGAGAGACACCTCATGGCCGCAAGCGGCCAAGGCGCGGGACATTTCCCGGATATAGACGCTCATTCCCCCCGTATCCCGTCGTCCCAGAGGCCCTAACGGATTCGAATGGGCACAAATCATGGCGATGTGCAGCCGTGGCCCACTTTCGCGCAAAGAGCCGCCTACCCCACGTGATGGCCTGGAACCCAACCGATGGCACTTGCCCATGAGCTTTCGGTCCGTCAGATGCTCCCGCTTTCCGCATCCACCGCAATGCGCACGCGGGACAAGGGAACTTCCCGCCCTCCCAACCGGAACTTATAGGTTTCATCACCCCGGAGAAATTCGTACCGTCCGCGCCCGAGTTCCACGGCGTCTTTAATGGTCCACACCGTGAGCATCAAACCCACACTGACGTGGGCAAAGGCGGCATTGTAGCCGTTGTTATAGAGGAAAATCGACTTTCCGTCATCAAAACAGATGGCGGAGGCCGCCGGGAATCCGTCCATGTCCAAAAACGAAAGGCGCAGCATCCCATGTTCGCTCATGGTGCGACACAAAGTTTCCAAATAAGTCCTCATCCCAGGGGTGAGGAACCGCGCCTTGTCCTCCCGGTTGCTGCGAAAAAGACGGAAAAAAACCTCCAGAGCCGCTTCGATCTCCGTGGGGGTGGTGACGACTCGGAAGTCGACGGAGGCGGTTTCTTCCAAACGGCGCAGTTTGCGACGGACTTCGTGACGCTGTTTTCCCGAAAGACTCAGCAGGTAATCCTCCCATGTTCCCGGGAGGGGCATTTCCACCGTGACGTCCACCGTTTCCACTAGAACCCGTCGTCCCATGGCTCGGCACAGAGGGACCCAATGGGTCATGACCACGGAGTCGGGCCGCACCGGGAAGAGGTCCAGGGTTGCAATCCCCATGAGGTGGGCGCCGTGGAGAAAGGCTCGACACGCATGGTCCTCCATTCCTGAAGGCACCACCACGTCAAAATAATCACAGACTTCGGGGTCGCCGGCGAATAGCCCGACGCCCTGGCGCAACGTCAGCGGGCAATACCCTTCGGCGCCGTCGGGACCTGCAGCGCCCAGCACACAGAGTGTGGCGTCTTGTCCCAGAGTGTCTTTCCACGCTTGGAGCCACGGCGGGGTGACAAACAAAGGACGGCCCTGGAACAATGCGCGTTGATTTCGCCACAGTTTCCAGGGAAGTTCCAATCCGTCCGTCGTTGTCTTGAGAACTTCGGCAATTTCCCTATGCACGATCCTGTCCTTCACGCGTCAGAGGTATCCTTAGGCGTTGTCCGTGGTGTCGAAGTCGAGCGCCGTGTTCGCCGCGGGGTTTTTCGGAGCCGCCGGCAGCGCCGAAGGGGCGCTTCAGCTGTCCCTCCAGCGCCATCGTGGGCCGGACGGCGTGTCTTCCACTGTGATGCCTTGCGCCGAAAGGACTACGCGCAGCGCGTCAGCCGGTTCCCACAGGCGTTTTCCTCGAAATTGTTCACGCAATTGTACCAGCTCGGCCACCACGGGCTCGAGAACCCGGCGCCTGTCTTCGATGCTGAGCGACAGACGCTGGGTCGTGTGCACGAGCCATTCCCGAAAAACCTCTCGGCCCTGGGACACCTCTTCTGGATGTGCGCCGTGTTCTAAAGCCTGCCACAGGAGGCGGTCCAGATCCAGCAAGGCGCGAGCGGCGTCAATGGGGGAGCGGTTTTCCAGGCCACGTTCGAAGATGGGTTCCAGCCGCCGAAGGTCGTCCCATAAGTCTTCCGTCGAGGAAACCTCGGAGGGCGTCGAGCTTGGGGTGGTCCGGTCGGCTGCGCCGCCGGCGGACTCCGACGGCGCGGGGCGCCGCCACTCTTCTTGGAGTGCCCGGTCCGTGGGGAGGGGCCGAAGAAGATCCAGAGGAAACGTCTCTCCCGCCATAAAGATCCTTTCCCTTATGGCGGCGGAAGCCGGCCCCTGCCGATCCGGGGGAAGGCCGTCGGGTCCTGGAAAGCCGGACTTCAGCTCCGGTAAAAAGGGCGCGTCGCCTTCGGGAAGTGGACGGCTCGGTTCTGGAGCTCGGGCACCGACCCACCGCAAGGTCACTGAGCCTACGCCTCGGACCATGGCGAGCTTTCGGGCGAAATCCAGGATCAAGGCCGTGTGCTCGTCGATCCCCACGACGGTGACGCCATCGGGCAAGAGGCGCTCCAAAGCGCCGAACCGCCGTTCCCCCATGTAACAGTAACGCGTGTCGTGAGTGCCCCCCTCTGCGTTGTTCCAATGGGGCACGATGACCAATCGCAGACCCCACGGGCCCAAGAGATCCAAACCGTCCACCCAATGAAGGTCCATGCCGACCTTGTAGATTTCATAAACGGGAAGGGTCTTCCAGCCCATGGTGAGAGCGGCGGCGCTCGCGGCCGTCACGACGGCTCCCTTTTCCACACGGCTGCGCAGAATGTGTTGGACCGGGGTTCCAATCCACTGTCGAGCGGCATACGTGGGGCTGCCCGGGCCCATGAGAATAAAATCTGCGTTTTCCAGCAAACGGAGAGCCTGAAGACCGGGAGCGGTGTCTATATCCACTCGGCTTTTCAAGGAAGCCACCTGGAGGGGGAAGCCCACCCGGGTTTGAAAATATTCTTGAGCCCGACGGGAAATCTGGTCCACATTGAGTTGAAATCCCGCGGGCGTATCCACAAAAACCGCAAGAGGACGATCTCCTGTGGACTGCAGCATGGCCTTGTGAACCTCCACCATGCTGGGGGATAATTCCCCGGAACCCATGAGGACAAGAACCCCCGAGGGCTCAGGGCGAGTTGTGGATTGAAGCTCATTCTGGTTCATTTCGATGAACTCTCACCGAATTCTTGTTTCGGTCGATTCGTTGGCCAATGTAAGGTCTTCTGGAAGGGATGGCAAGGCAGGCCGTATGGTGCGGGCGGTGCTTTTTGATTTCGGTCGGGTGATTTCGGCTCCTAAACCGACCTCGCTCTTCGAGAGCTACGAAAGAGAGCTGGGGTTGGAGCCCGGGAGTCTCAATAGGATCATGTTTGACGATGCCGTGTGGGAAGATACCCTACTCGGTCGTCGCACCCTCGACGAATACTGGAAAATCATCGGGCCTCGTTTGGGGCTTGACGACCCGGGATCCGTTTCGGCGTTTCGGGCGCGCTATGAGGCGGATGAAAGGCCGAACACTGAGGTGATCACGGTCATCAAGAGCCTCTACGGCCGGGTGTCTCTCGCCGTTCTTTCCAACGCCCCCCGGGGACTTTCGCGGTGGCTGGCGCAATGGGGGGTGCTGTCCCTCTTCGACCTGGTGTTTTGTTCTGCAGAGGAAGGTGTGCGGAAGCCCTGGGCGGACGCCTACCTTCGCACCTTGGCGCGGCTTGAGGTGAAACCGGAACAAGCCCTTTTTGTTGATGATACACCGGAAAACGTGGCCGCCGCCGAAGCCCTGGGGATTTTGTCGCACCTGTATGTCAACCCCCGTGGTCTTCGGGTTTTTTTGGAATCCCACGGCCTCCCGGGGGATAAAATCGTCCGCGGCGGCGCTCGCCCTTGAAACCCACGCGAGGCCCAAAGTGGAATGTCCCATCTTTTGACCGGATTTTGGACACTCCATGCCCGCGACTCATAGAGTGTCCTTCATCCGTGAGATTGCGTCTAAGAACAAAACTATCTTACCCAAGAAATCGTGGTGAATTTGCGTTTCTTTCATGCCAAGAGGGCTCCCGTCGAATTTTCCCCTGGCAAGTGCACCGATTCTCATGTCCGAGGATCAGCCCTTGCCGTCTCCTTCCACGGATTCCGGTTTATGGTTATGCCAAATCCAATCCACGGGGAGGCTGTCCTCGTCGGAGCGCCCGCCGTGCTCTCTTGGATACCGGGCTGGATGCTGATCCAATGGAGCGCACCCATTCTCGGCGGGCACGGGCGCCCGCCCCTACGGCATCGTTGGCCGAGGCGGGCGTCTAGGCCAAATCACGACCATAAAACAATAGAGCGATGGCGCCGGTGGCACAGATTCGGGAAACCTTTTGAGCCGGTTGAATTGTTGCGGATTGTCAAGAGCGTTCTTGGAAAGGCGCGGTGTGTCCGGCGAGAGCGTCTATAGGGAACTCTTGGATGACCCTCGGTGACTGTTTGCTTTTCCAACCGGGTGGAAGGGCACGGCAGCTGTTTCTTCCCGGGTCGTAACGGCTCCGCATGGGTCGGGATTCACGGCTGGTCGTTGACGGCTTCGGTCTCCCGTCGGGACAGCTGATGCACCGGGCCGGGAGGAAGTTTCTTTCTAAAAAAGCCAGAGCCGTTGCCAACGGCGCCGGATGGAGAACGGGGACGGTGTCTCCGGGATTTTCATAATGGACTTCGAAGGCCAGACTGTAAAAACAGTGTCCGTCAACGGCTCGGTAGGGGAATCTTTTGAACAGCCGTCCGGGAGGAAAGCTAAGATCCCGACGGGTTTCTTTGATAAAGCTTGGCGCTGCAGCATCGGCCGTGCAGGACCGGCTCGTGTCGGTGGACCGGGTCCTGTGCCGTCTCACAGGCCGCATCGGAAACCACGAACTTTCCGCCGGTTCGGAGGGGCCGGTGGGTTTTCCGGAACGCGGGCCGTGTGCCGGTGGAAAGGTTGTGCACACCGCCGGAAACAGCCCCTGCCGGTGATAGGCTTTTTGGGGAAGGAATCCGAGAGGGGAGCGAAGACACGTCATGTTGTCTGAGGCGAGGCGGGTCGCTGTGGCCTGAGCGCAGGATCGGGCGCACGCTCACGTGCCGACGAGCATGCTGAGGTCGATGATGGGGGCGATCCGCCTCGATTTTTTACCCCCGCGGAAGCTGTGGATTTTTATCCTCAAGGCTCAGGCCCAAGGCGTTTCCCAGGGAATCTCCCGCAACTGCTTAGGAAAAGAAGTTGCCGAACGGATTGCAGCCAATTGCGATCGCGTGGGCGCCGATTCCATGGGGGGCGAGTACGGGAAAGCTTTCCGCCCTTTCGAGGAAACTTCAATGCCGAGAATGACGAAATTCCCCGAAGGATTCCTGACGACCTTCGGAAGGCGCCTGCCGTGCAAAGGGCGAAGGCAACCAAACGCGACCGCAAGTTGGCGGTGTTTGCCGTTCACACGCAACACATCCCGGCTGTCAAGGGGATTTTAATGCCCATGGCTCGACGTGTGTCCGAAAAATTAAGCGTGGCAAAAAGATCCTCGCCGTTACGGCCACGGATCATGAGCGGCACACACTTGCCGTGCCGAGCCGACATGGAAACCGACTCACCCGGGAAGGGCCCTTATGGGCGACGGTGTGCGGCAAAAACATTCATCGCCCACATGCGCGTTTGGATGCATAGCCCCCCAAAGGGGCCTCTTTTTCCAGTTCCAAGCCCAAATCTTCCAGCATCCGACGGTCGTCTTCAGGTAGACGACCTTTGGTGGTGAGGTAATCTCCGGTCATCAACGCGTCGGCTCCGGCCGCAAACGTCAGGGGCACCAAGGAACGCAGGGTGGGCTGGCGCCCGCCGCAAATGATGATCGTTTTGTGCGGAAAGGTCAGGCGGAATGCCACAATACTTTTGAGGGCCTCCAGGGGAGAAAGCAGTGGCCGATGAGCGAGCGGGGTACCCGGCAACGGATGGAGAAAGTTGAGCGGGATGGAGTCCGGATTCAGCGAGTGGATGGTTTGGGCGAGCTCCCAACGCTGGGCCACGCTTTCCCCCAGTCCCAGAATGCCCCCGACGCATACGGTCAAACCCACGTCCTGGGCGGCCTGGATGGTCTCCACCCGCTCTGCAAAGGTGTGGGTGGTGCAGATTTCGGGGAAAAAGGATTCGGCGGTTTCCAGGTTATGGTGAAAGCGATACAGCCCGGCGGCCCGCAGTTCAGCGAGATAAGAGCGTTCCACAATCCCCAAGGAGGCGCAGATCTTGATAGGCACAGACTCCCGAATGGCGGCTACAGTCTTAAGCAGGACATCCTTTTCCCGGCTCGAAAGGTGACCCCGCCCTGAGGTCACCAGGGAAAACCGAGCTGCTCCGGCGTCCGCTGCGGCTTGGGCGGCTTCGATCATTCGTTCTGCGGCCAGTAAGGGATAGGTGGAAATGTGAGCCCGTGACCGTACCGACTGGGAACAATAAGCGCAATCCTCCGAGCACAGGCCGCTCTTGGCGTTGATAATCACACAGAAGCTCACTTTTCGGCCGAAGTGCCTCTCCCGGACCCGGCCGGCCTCGACCAGGTAGGGCCAAAAGTCTTCCCAACTCAAACGAAAAAGAGTTTCCCAATCCTGTAAGTCCATGGATTTTCCCCTTCTAGAACCGTTGGTCTTTCACCTCGCCACGAACCACCACCCCTCCCTAAACCTCTCCACGTCCGGCTTTTGTGGTTAGAGTCCGGCGCCTGCGGCGTGCATTCCCGCCCATTTTATAAATGGGTTTTGCCCTCGGTTCAAATCCTCCGGGACGCTCTTTTCTTGATTCTCTAGCGGACACGGCGGCGCCGCGGACTTGGTGCCGTTGAGAACCCTTTGAGTGGCGAGTAACCTCATTTCGAGGGGAATCCCAGCCGGCCCCGCGGCTCTTTTGTGACGTTGGTGCAAAAGTGATGAGCGAAAACCAAGCACTTGCCCCCTCGAAAGATCACCCCTGTCACAGGCGGGCTGCCGTTTTCGCACGGGACTCAAGGGGATCGTGGGTGAAGCCTCACCTAGGGGAAGGGCGTAGATCCCATTGTTGTGCACCCTACCGCGATGTGGGGGCGTTGCACGGTGAGCAGGACATGGGTTTCCCCTTAGCCCTGGCAGCCGGCTTGCTTGGGGATTACTCTCGTGACAGAGTCCGGGTCGGCGCACGAGTTCGCAAAGCCGACGGGCTTTTGGACCGGGAAAGCCGTTGGAGGAAACACATGTATTGCGTGCATATTCATTAGCGATATGGTAAACATATGTCGTGTTCCGGTTGGCTAAAGGGCGAATTGGGGGCTGCGAGCAAGCGGGATTCCCGGCACCTCAAAATGATCTCATGCGTGTGGATGGAGAGTCGGTTTCCTAAAAATCGCCCGTGGCATTTTCCTTAATCCGTGAAATAGCGCCTATGCATAAAACTATTTTACTTTAGATATCTCATTGGATTTACATCTCATTTATGCTATAGGGTCTCCTGTCACATTTTCACCCGGCAGGTGAACTCATGAAGAAAATTGAGATCGAACAATCTTCGAAGGCCTTCTACAGCGGACACGCGGGCTTGGCCCTTGTGGGGAATCTGATCAACGGCTACACGAGCCTGTGCGAGCAGTTGGAAAAGGAAGTTCCAGGACGGCCGATGATCTCGCACGCGGATGTGGTCAAGACCTACTTGGGGCTTCTGTGTCTGGGCAAGAGTGACTTTGAAGCCGCTGCAGAGGTCGCCGGCGATGACTGGTTCAAAGAGGCTCTGGACATTCAGAAGGTCCCTTCGCAAGAAACTTTGCGGCAACGTTTGGACAAGCACGCGAGAGTTTTCGAACGTCTTGCCGGCGCAAGTAGCGTAGAATTGCTTGAGAGGACCCAGGTTCCCGTGACGGCGCTTTCCACGGGGCACGTGCCTTTGGACATGGATGTTTTCTGCCTGGACAATTCCGACACAAAGAAAGAAGGGGTTTCGCGGACGTACCAGGACGACGACGGATATGCGCCGATCGGGGCCTACCTTGGCCAGGAGGGATGGTGTGTGGGCCTGGAGCTTCGCCCGGGGTCTCAGCATTCTCAGAGTGGATTTGTTGACTTTTTGCGTAAGGTGTTGGTGCATGCGCGCAAGGTGACCTGCAAGCCCCTTTTGGGGCGAACGGACGCGGCTCATGATGCCCTGGAAACGCTTGTGGAGCTTCGTCGACACCCCAAGCTGAGCTTTATCATCCAATGGAATCCGCGCAGGGCCGACGTCCTTTCCTGGCGTGATCGGGCCTTCAGGGAAGGCCGTGTGAGTGAGCCCCGGCCCGGCAAGAAAGTGGCGGTCTTCAGCACGTGGGTGACGCGACACCATGAAAAGAGAACCTCTCGGTTTCGGCTGGTGATCCGGGTCACCGAGAGGATATGGGATAGCGAGGGACAAATCTTGATCCGGCCTGATATCAAGCTGGAGGGTTGGTGGACGTCGCTTTCCGTCCCTGAAGATGAAGTCATCGGGTTGTACGAGAAGCGGGGTCTGAGCGAGCAGTTTCACAGTGAGATCAAGTCCGACCTGGACTTGGAACGATTGCCGTCTGGAAAGTTTGCCACCAATGCGCTGGTGTTGACCCTGGGCGGACTGGCTTACAACATTTTGCGCATCCTGGGGCAAAACGGGCTCCTGGGCCATTTTTCGCTCGTACGGCATCGGGCCAAGCGACGTCGCGTAAAGACCGTGATCCAGGAGCTGATCTATATGGCAGCGCGCGTGATCCGAAGCGCTCGTCGGCTGAAGCTCCAGTTTGGTCGGCATTGTCCCGCTTTTCACGCTTTTCGGAGTGTTTATCTGAAATTTTGCCCAGCGTAGGGATCGCCGCCGCAAAAGCCTGAAAGCTCCTCTGGCCATAAGGGGGTGAAGAGTGTCCGAAAATGTCTGAGATGGCATCGTCATGAGAGCTTTTCAGTCCTTGAAAAGGCGATGACCCGAAAAAGTGGCTGAATCAGGGCATCAATGAGCCCCAAAATGGGTTCCGAATCCATGCTCGTCAGTCCACCCAATCACACTTCACTGATTCAGGATGCAAGCAATTCGGATTTCAAAGGAGCCTTTGCCGGAAAACCTTTGAAACGGTCGCTGCAAAGACGAGAATTAAAGTTGCCGACTTTGACGTTCTGCTCGACCTTGGAGAAGCAGCAATGACAGATCAGATCGTTTCAGGTACCCATCCCTTTCTTTCGCCTTATCCGCCCCAGAGAACCCGCAAGGGAAAGATCGTCAGCGCCCAGGAAGCCGTCCAGGTGATCCGGGATGGGGACACGGTGGCCACCGGTGGGTTTGTGGGCACGGGCTTTGCCGAAGAGGTGGCCATCGCGCTGGAGAAGCGCTTTCTGGAAACGGGAAGACCCCGAAACCTCACGCTCATCTACGCCGCCGGTCAAGGGGACGGTAAGGAACGTGGTTTAAACCACCTGGGACACGAGGGATTGGTGAAGCGCGTCGTCGGGGGTCATTGGGGTTTGGTGCCCAAACTCCAGAGACTCGCCATGGAAAACAAGATCGAAGCCTACAACCTGCCCCAAGGGGTCATCACCCATATGTATCGCGACATCGCGGCCAAAAGACCCCCCACTTTGACCTCGGTGGGACTGGGAACCTTCGTCGATCCACGACACGGCGGTGGAAAGCTTAACGGGATCACCACCGAAGACCTGGTTGAACTCATGGTGATCGACGGCGAAGAGATCCTGGCTTACAAGACCTTTCCCATCCACGTGGCCATAATTCGGGGGACGACGGCAGACACCGAGGGCAACGTGACCATGGAACGCGAAGCCTTGACGCTCGAAACCCTGTCGTTGGCGATGGCGGCCCACAATAGCGGCGGCTTCGTCATTGTCCAGGTGGAGAGGATTGCGGAACGCGGGACCCTGAACGCCCGACAGGTGAAAATTCCCGGCATTTTGGTGGACTGCGTCGTGGTGGCATCTCCCGAAAACCACTGGCAGACCTTCGCCGTGCCGTATAATCCAGCGTTTTCTTGCGAAATCCGAGTGCCCATGACCACAGTGCCTCCCATAGGGCTCAACGAAAGGAAAGTTATCGCACGTCGGGCGGCCTTGGAGCTCAAAACCAACAGCGTGGTCAACCTGGGCATCGGAATGCCGGAGGGAGTGGCCAACGTTGCCGTCGAAGAGAAAATTCTGGAATATGTGACCCTCACGGCCGAACCCGGGGTCATCGGCGGCATGCCTGCCGGAGGGCTGAACTTCGGTGCCGCCGTCAATACAGACGCGGTTATTGACCAGACGGCCCAATTCGACTTCTACGACGGAGGCGGGTTGGACATTGCCTTTCTCGGCATGGCGGAGGCGGACGCCCACGGCAACGTCAATGTGAGCCAATTCGGACCGAAGATCGCCGGGGCCGGTGGGTTTATCAACATCAGCCAGAATGCCAAGAAAGTCGTGTTCATGGGGACCTTTACGGCCGGGGGACTGAAAATCGCCGTAGCCGACGGCACGCTGCAGATCCTCCGGGAAGGCGTGGCCAGAAAATTCGTCTCCCACGTCCAGCAGGTCACCTTCAGCGGGGCTTATGCGCGGCGGCGCAGGAAGACTGTGCTGTACGTCACGGAACGGTGCGTTTTTGAGCTGACCGACGAGGGCATGGAGCTCGTCGAGATCGCCCCCGGAGTGGATCTGGAACAGGACATCCTGGCTCACATGGATTTCATGCCCATCATCCGCAACAGACCTCGCCTCATGGACGACCGCATTTTTTTGGATGAACCCATGGACCTCAAGACAGATCTCCTCTCCCTGCCCCTTGAAGAACGTCTCGTCTACGATCCTGGGGAAAACCTCTTCTTTGTCAACTTTGAAGGCTTCAGCGTCAAGACGCTGGAGGAAGTGGAGATCATCCGGGAGGCGGTGGAAAAGATTCTCAAACCCCTGGGCCATAAAGTCTATGCCATCGTCAATTACGACAATTTCACCATCTTTCCGGATGTGGTGGACCCCTACACGGATATGGTCAAATACCTGGTGGACCATTACTACACAGGGGTGACCCGGTACACCACCAGCGCCTTTCTGCGCATGAAACTGGGCGACGCCCTGGCCAAGCGCGGAGTCGCCCCCCACATTTATGTGCGGCGGGAAGAAGCGCGGGAGGCCCTAAAGAAACTGTGAGGCCGGGATGCGGGGTATCCCCCGCATTTGGGCGAGGGAATTCCTCGGCCTGCGGGGATACACGACCTGGGCTTCCCGAGGATCAAGTGCGGCCGGGGTCGGGAGCCAGGCGTCCAGAGGCCGCTGATTTGGCCGACCTGAGGCGAAATTGCCAAGAGTCCCAAGGGCGGGGCGGAAACCTTATTCGACAGGGTGTGCCCTGTGTTTCCGTTGTCGATACGTCCGGGCGACGGCTTCGGCGATGTGGCACACGCGGAACGACCGAGCTTGCTTGTCGGCACCTCCTCGGAGCTGCAAGACGCAGCCAGGGCAGTCGGTGACCAACGCAGAAGCCCCCGAAGCCTCCACGATATCGAGCTTGCGTTGCAAGAGAGCTGCTGAAATTTCAGGAAATTCCAGAGAATACGACCCCCCGAACCCGCAGCACACATCTTCGTCCTTGGTGGGCACGTAGTCCAAACCGGCCGTTTTGAGTAGACTTCGGGGCGCTTCGACAACCTTCAAGCCACGGCACAAATGGCATGGTGCGTGATAAGCGACTTTTTCTCCGGAAGTCTCGAACGTCTCCGGCTTCACTTTCAGGACGTTTTCCATAAATGAACTGAAGTCGATCACCTTTTCCACGAATCGGCGCATCCGTTCCCCCCATAAAGGGTCATCCCCGAGCAGTTTGGGGTAGTTTTCTTTCATGTGCGAACCACAAGAGGCGCACAGGGTGAGGATCCAGTCGGTACGATCCAGATCCACCGCGCCGATATTGAGCCTCGCCACATCTCGGGCCGTTTCTTTCTCAGCTGCCATGAGCGCCGGAAGCCCGCAGCACGTTTGATCCATGGGGTAGTCTACAGCCACGCGGTGATCCGCCAAGATGGGCAAAACGGCTTCCGCCTGTTCAGGATAAACGAAGTCCGTCAGGCACCCGCCGAACAAGGTCACGCGGAGGGCCGGATTTTTGACGTCGGGGCGGATTTTCTTCCAGCGGTCGCGAAGAGGTGTCGCCTGGATCACCGGAAGACTTCGGAATCCGTGGGCTTTGTCGAAAAACAGCGGCAGATGGCGAATGAACGGCCCCTTTTGCGCCAAGGGTTTTTGGGCAAGGGCGGCGCGGCGCAGCAGGAAATGAAAGAGCTTGCGATCTTTCAAGATCCTCGCCAAAAGGAGGTTTTTTATGGGGCGGCGTTTTTCCTGGTCCAGAACATGGCGCACGGTGTTCTTGATGAGATATGGTAAATCAATGCCCGCAGGGCAGACCGCCTTGCAGGCCTGACAGTTGAGGCAGTTCATGACCAGAGCTCGGGCATTTTCCACGCCGTGGTAGAAGGCCGTGAGGATGAGCCCGATGGCCCCGATGTACACGTGACCGTAATTATGGCCCCCCACCAGGCGGTAAATGGGACAGACATTGGCACAGGCCCCGCAGCGGATGCACTGGAGAGCCTGAGAAAAAACGGGGTCCTTGGCGAGGGCCAGCCGGCCGTTGTCTAAAAAGATGATGTGCAAGATCTTACGTCCCGTGGGTGACGAGGCGCATTCCACCGCTCCCGTAATCCACGTCACATAAGTGGAAATGATTTGTCCCGTGGCGTTGCGAGGAAGGGCTTTAAGGACGGTCAGGGCCGTTTCCAGGTCAGGCACGAGTTTATCATAGCCCACAAGGGCCACATGGACCCGGGGAAGCGTGGTCACCAGCCGAGCATTGCCCTCGTTGGTCACCAGACCCAAAGTTCCTGATTCGGCCACGGCGAAATTCGCCCCGGAAATCCCCATGTCGGCTTCAAAATACGCCCGACGTAGAGTGCGCCGGGCAACTTTGACCATCTTTTCAATGTCATCCGGGTCCTGCTTTTCCCCCGTTACTTTCTGGAACAGTTCGGCCACTTCATGGCGGGAAAGATGGATTGCCGGAAGGACCATGTGAGACGGACCTTCTCGACGCAGCTGAATGATCCATTCGCCCAGGTCCGTCTCCGTCACCTGAAAACCTTCCTGTTCCAAGTGTGCGTTGAGAAAAGTTTCTTCGGCGGTCATGGACTTGGATTTGATGATTTTGCCCACACCATGTTCCCGGGCGATGGTCGTGATGAGTTCGTTGGCTTCACGGGCCGTAGCCGCCGAGTGGACCACGGCGCCGGCAGCTTCCGCACGATTTTTAAACTCGGCGAAGAGTTCTTCCAAGCGGGGCAGCGCCGAAGCTTTGCGACGGGCGATGTCGTTGATGAGAGCTTCCAAATCGATGCCTTCGAAAGCCCGGGCCCGAGATTCCCGGTAGGCCGAGGCAAAGGTGTCGAGTGTTTGGCGCAAAAAGGTATTGTCCAGGGCGTGGCGGAGCGTCCGTCGATAGGCCTTGAGGTCATGAGGCGCATGGGTTGTCATGGGGTGACCTCCTTGAGGAAAAGTATATGAAGCTGTTGGGGGCCATGGACTCCGATGGTCAAAACTCGTTCGATATCCGCCGTGCGGCTGGCACCGGAAATGAAAGCCACGTAACGTGGAGGATTCGTGTGCCACGTTTTCACGGCTTCGGCCACATCGAACGTGGACAACCGTAGGCGCCCCTCGGGGAGCACGACCACATGGGTTTCAGAGAGCATGGTGGCGATCCGAAGATCTTCGGAGGTGGAGTCCAGAACCACCGTGCCCGTTTCGGCAATGCCCCAATCGGCGGGGGTAAGCGCCGTGTGGATCTCTTCCAAGTGATGGCGGAACGGGGGAGACAGAATGTGGAGACCCTGCTGAGCGCCGGCTTGAGTCAGAAGGTCCAAGACGTTCTCAGGCAGTCCCCATGGGGCGATGGTTGTTCCCCCTTGGGCCACTGTGAGATCTACGGTGTAGCGAATGATTTCGGCCCACTCGGTGCAGTGCCGGACGGTGGTGTTGACGGCCTGGGCTTTCAAGGTCATGAGCTCTGCAAGTTCCGAAAGCTTCAAGGGAATCCTCCTAAAAAAATGTGCCTCGGGCGTTCGAAACGGTGCACCGCGGTGTTCTCCACAGATCCGGACACCTTGGACGGCGTGCAATCAGTCTCTTTATACACCATGGATGTCCATTTCCGAATTGGCGCCGGCTGAAATCCGTCGACCGGGGGGAAGGCACCCGAGCATGTGCCCCAACGGGGGACACTGCCCCCCGACAGTGTCTCCCCTCCGTGGCTCTTACCCTTCTGCCCTTGTCGGCCCCTCGGCGCCGTCGAGTTCGTTCAGGACCAGATCCACCGCGCGCTGGCTATCGGCCGAAAAAGAGGTTGGGGAGCCAAGTGACCGTCGTCGGAAAGACGGCGACGAGGATCAACCCGATGAGCTGCAGGACCACAAAGGGAACGATGCCTTTGTAGATTGTCATCATCTCATAGCCCTTGGGAGCGACGCCGGCGAAGTAAAACAGCGCGTATCCAAACGGCGGAGTGAGGAAAGATGTCTGCAGATTGACGCACATGAGCATGGAAAACCACAAGGGGTCGATTTCCAGTTCCAATACAATGGGCATGAAAATGGGCACGGTAACCAGTAAAATGGCCGCCCAGTCCACAAACATGCCCATGATGAAGACGATGAGCATCATGATGAAGACGATGGTCCATTTGCTCAGACCCGAGCCGATGAGCAGATCCGCCACCACGTCCCCCCCACCCATGCGCAGGAAAACGGCGCTGAAGAATTTCCCGCCGATGAAGAGCATCATGACCATGGATGTGGTGCGCAGGGTAGCATAGCTGGATTCTTTGAGGACCTGCCAGCTCAGCTTCCGGTTTGCCACGGCGAGGATAAACGCTCCAAGAGCGCCCAAGCCGGCGGCTTCCGTGGGGGTGGCCACGCCGCCCAGAATAGTTCCCATGACCATGAAAATCAAAGCCAAGGGAGGCACCAGAGACTTCATGGTCATCGCCCACTTTTGAGCGCTGGAATATCGCCCTGCTTCTTCCTTGCTGATGGGCGGGCCCATGTGCGGGCTGATGGTGCACCGGATCAAGATGTACAGAAAGTAGAGTGCAGAGAGGATCAGTCCTGGGATGACCGCGCCGGCAAAGAGGTTGCCGACGGAGGTTTCTTTCAACCCCGTGAGACCCCCGTAGACGACCATCATGATGCTGGGTGGGATGAGAATGCCCAGGGTACCGGCGGCGCAAATGATTCCCGAGGTCATGGCTTTGTCATAGCCCTTTTCGACGAGGGCGGGTGCCGCCAGCAGCCCCATGGCCACCACGGAGGCTCCAATGATTCCTGTGGTCGCGGCAAAGACGGTGCACACCAGCACGACAGCCAACCCGAGGCCGCCCTTAATGCTGCCCAGCACGATGTAGAGCGACTCAAAAAGTTTTTCGGCGACTTTGGATCGATCCAAGAGTTGGGCCATGAAGATAAAGAGGGGAATGGCCACGAGGACATAGTTGTCCATGATCCCCCAACACTGATTCGCGTACATATTGAAAAGCATCTGGACATTGAAACCGTTGTCGATAAGACCAAACAGGGTGGCCACGCCCGCCAGTGTGTAGGCCAGGGGATGGCCCAGGGCCACGGCCACCACCAGGGTGCCGAACATGGCCACAGTCAGGACTTCCGGACTCATGGGACGTCACCTCGACGCTGGGGTTAGGAACGACTCTTGAGCGACTCGATGTCTTGGAACAGCTTGGACAGCCCTTGGAGCAACAGGAGCGTAAAACTGAACGCCATAAGAATCTTTATGGGCCAGATGGGTGGGGCCCAGCTCGTGGCGTTCTTTTCCAACATCCTGGTGGAATTGATGGCGAAGGCCCACGTCCAGAACGTGAGCAGACCCATGATAGGCATGAAAATCAGCAGACTCGTGACGATGGACAAGATGGTGGCGGATTTTTTCTTGACGCGTGCGGTCAGGATGTCCACCTTCACGTGGCCGTTGTACCGTTCGGTATAGGCCAGACCCAGCATGTAATGCAATCCGTAGAGAAAAACGGTCATTTCAAAGCCCCAGATGGTGGGGGCGTTGAAGACATAGCGCATGATGACTTCATAGATGACGACCGCGCACAGGGGAAGAATCAGCAGGGCGCACACCCTTCCCTGGCGGTCGATGAAACCATCCACAAAAGAGCTGAACGGATTGGCCATAACGGAGATCTCCACAAGGCGGCCGGGCGAACCAACGGGGGGCGCCCGGCCGCCAGGATGTTCCAGGTTAACGGATCTGGAGGGCTATTCGGTCACCCGGCCGGAGATATAGATGTCGTACGGCCACGCGGCCACACCGCTCCGAGCGTCGCGCCATACGGCATATTCCTGCAAGAAGGCTTCCTGGGAGTCCAAAACCTTTTTCACATCCGGGTATTTTTCTTTCAGTGAATCCAAGTATTGCTTGGTGGTCTTGCGGAACTGAATGAGGGCGTCCGTGTCCATGCGGACGAATTCGATGCGCTTTTTGAATTCCTGAATGGCCTTGGCGTTCAGGGCGTTCACCCAGTTGTAGCTCCAAAGCTGGGTTTCCATGGCGGCGATCTGAACAATCCACTTGAGGTCCTCAGGCAACTCGTCCCAGGCTTTCTTGTTGAAAAACACGGCGCATTGACAGCCCGGCTGATGGACGCCCGGCTGAATGGAGTACTTGGTCACTTCGTCGAAGCCCATGGGGTAATTGATGGCCGGGGAGGAGAATTCCGCCGCATCGATGACGCCTCGTTCCAAGGCGAGATAGACTTCTCCGCCTGGAAGCGGGCTGACGGAAGCCCCCAGCATGTTCATGATGTCCATGTACCAGCCGGGGGTGCGGACGCGCAGACCCTTGAAGTCTTCCATCTTGGTGGCACGTTTGTTGGAGAACAGACCCATTTCCTGGCCCACTTGGCCGCAGGGCAAGGCATGGAGGCCGAAGCGGCCGTAGAGTTCCTGCATCATAGCCAGGCCGCCCTTTTCATAAAGCCAAATGTTGTAGCCTTCGGCATCCAGGCCGAAAGGCACAGACGCGAAAGCGACGAAGGCTTCGTTTTTGCCCTTCCAGTATCCAGGCCAGTCGTGGCCCACTTCTGCAGTGCCTTGGGCAACGGCGTCAAAGGTTTGCATGGCCGGGACCAATTCGTCGGCGGAAAAGACTTTGATGTCCAATCGGCCTGCAGAGGCCAACCGAACACTGTCCGCGAAGTGTTGGGCGATATCGTAGAAGAGGAGTCCCTTGGTCCAGGGCATGACCATCTTCCAGCGAAAGGTTTTGTCCGAAGGTTTAAAATCCACCTTTTTTGCCACGTCATGGCGCGGATCTTCGGCAAACTTCCCACGCTGTTCCTTGGCTGCGGAAGCCGTCCCGACAGCCAAAAACACCGCCAAGATACAGACCATTGTCGCCGTGATGTATCGCTTCATCACTGTTCTCCTTCACTGGGGTGCGTCTGATGAAAACCCTTGTGCGAAAGCCTTCCCGCCCCGGTGGGGCTTCAATGCCGTGAGTTCCGAGGGCAACGGGGAGTTGGTGCTCCGTGGCAGACCCTCTTTTCCCACCTCCTTTCATTCGGTTTTTCATGGTCGGCGCGACTCCGGTGTGTGGCGCGGGGAAGATCCGGAGACACGGGGAGTGGCCATCCGGGCACGGGACCCTGCGGAGGGGTCTCCGAGGCAGGCCCTCTCCCTGTGGGGAGCGGGAAGTGGAGTGTGCGCCGACATGCGTCCTTAGCCCTGTCCCTTTAAAATGGTCGCTGGCCTGACCATACACTTGGCACACCTCCCGGGCGCTGTCAAGGAAAAATTTCACAAAAAACCTTGAAAACTGTCGAAGACGCTGCTAGGGTAGGCCGTGACGATGGCCAAGTCTGACGTCTTCGGTTTGGTTGTCATGTGGTCAGACCATATGCCATTCCCGGGAAATCTTCCCTCCGCTGCCTGAGAATGCCCGGCCGCCGTCACTGAAAGCCGCCTGTGCACCCATGGGCGGCCTTATGCCCCGATTCCCATGGAGGAAGACAGATGATCTCGGCAACCTTCATCAAAGCGTTGGAAGATCTCATCGGCAAGGACAACGTCTTTACAGAAGAGGCGGATCGGGCGGTCTATGCCTACGACGCGGCGGTTGTGCAACCTGTCATGCCCGCCGTCGTCGTCCGGCCCACCACGGCGGAAAGCCTCGGAGAGGTGGTGCGGCTGTGCAACGACAACACCGTGCCGGTTACCGTCCGCGGCGCAGGGACCAATCTCAGCGGAGGCACCGTCCCCAAAGCCCACGGGCTGGTCATCCTCACCAACGCTCTCAACCGTATCCTGGAACTCAACACCGAAGACCTCTACGCCGTGGTGGAACCCGGGGTCATCACGGCGAAATTCGCCGCCGCCGCCGAAGCCCACGGCCTTTTCTACCCGCCGGACCCGGGCAGCCAGGCCGTCTCCACCCTCGGGGGCAATGTGGCGGAAAATGCCGGAGGACTCCGAGGCCTCAAATACGGTGTCACCCGAGACTACGTCATGGGGCTGGAATTTTTCGATGTCCACGGAAACGTCGTGAAAACGGGGGCCCGCACCGTCAAATGTGTGACTGGCTACAACCTCGCATCCCTTTTGGTGGGTTCGGAAGGCACTCTGGGGGTCATTTTCAAAATCATTCTCAAACTCATTCCTCAGCCCCAACATCGGAAGTCCATGATGGCCGTCTTTGACGCCGTTGCCGGGGCGTCCCAAACGGTGGCCGCCATCATCGCCGAAAAGATCGTCCCCGCAACCCTTGAATTTCTGGACAATTTCACGATTCGTGCCGTAGAATCTTTTTCCCGAGCCGGGCTGCCGACAGACGCGGCGGCATTGCTCTTGATTGAAGTGGACGGTCACCCTGCGCAGGTGGAAGAGGACGCTGCCAAGGTGGAATCCATCTGCCGGAAAATGGGGGCCAGGCAGCTCCGGGTGGCGGAAACGACTCAAGAGCGCGACAAGGTCTGGGAGGCGCGCCGGGCTGCCCTCTCCGCCCTGGCCAAGCTCAAGCCCACAGTGGTCCTGGAAGATGCCACGGTGCCCCGAAGCCGCATCCCGGACATGGTCCAGGCCGTTCAAGAGATTGCCGCCAAGTACAACCTGACCATCGGCACCTTTGGCCACGCCGGGGACGGCAACCTCCACCCCACCATCCTCACGGACCGACGCAACACCGAGGAATGGCATCGTGTGGAACGGGCCATTGAAGAGATTTTTGAGCGGGCTTTGGCCATGGGCGGTACATTATCCGGTGAGCACGGCATCGGGCTGGCTAAGGCTCCGTTCATGGAAAGGGAAACCACCCGGGCGAGCCTGGAGTATGCACGGCGGATCAAGCGGGCTTTGGATCCCAAAAACATCTTGAATCCCGGAAAGATCATCGGGGAGGCGTGACATGGCCACCATAAGAGACCTGGCCCGTCTGATGCGGGAATTGGAAGACCAGATGGTGGTGTGCATGCGCTGTGGCATGTGCCAGGCCGTGTGCCCTCTCTATGCGGAGACGGGTCGGGAAGCTGATGTGGCCCGTGGCAAGCTGGCCCTTCTGGAAGGTCTTTCCAAAGAGATGTTCCGGGATCCCAAGGGCGTCTCCGAGCGGCTCCACCGATGTTTGCTGTGTGGGTCGTGCGCAGCCAATTGTCCCAGCGGCGTCAAGGTCCTGGACATTTTCCTGAAAGCCCGGGCCATCCTCGCCGGCTATATGGGCCTGTCGCCGGTCAAAAAGCTCGTTTTGCGCGGCATGTTGTCCAACCCCGCGGTGTTCGACCGACTCTTGGAGTGGGGTGCCCGTTACCAGGGTCTGTTCACCAGACCGGTCAATGAGCTTCTGGGGACATCCTGTGCTCGGTTCGCATCCCCCCTTTTGGGCGATCGGCACATCAAGCCATTGGCACCGCGGCCCTTCCATGTGGAGCTTCCCGCTCTGGATAGCCCCCCTGGGGCCTCGGCTTGTAAGGTCGCCTTTTTCGTAGGGTGTCTCATCGATAAAATTTTTCCTTCCGTGGCCCGTGCGACGTTAAAAGTTCTGGAAAAACATGGGGTCGGTGTCTATCTGCCGGATCATCAAGCGTGTTGCGGCATCCCCGCGGCGTCTTCTGGAGACGTGGCGGCGTTCAAGAAGCTTGTGCGCCATAACCTGGAGCGGTTTCCTGCCGAACGGTTCGACGTGCTGGTGACCTCCTGCGCCACGTGCACATCGACCATTCGCAAGGTCTGGCCTCTTCTTTTTCCCGAAGACAGTGACGACATCGCCGCACGGGTTCGGGCGCTCAGTGAAAAGACTTTAGACATTCACGAATTTCTTGTCCGTCACCTGGGCGTTCGTCCCGATCCGGCGACGCCGCGTGCCGACGCCGTCCCGGTGACCTACCATGACCCGTGCCATCTCAAGAAATCCTTGGGGGTGTTCGCCGAGCCCCGACAGCTTCTCCGTTCCCATTCAGGAATCCGATTGGTGGAAATGGCCCAACCGGATTGGTGTTGCGGACTCGGCGGCAGTTTCAGCTTGGAGCACTATGATTTGTCATCTCAGGTGGGTCGAAGAAAGCGGGACATGGTGGCGGCCACAGGGGCCCGTATCCTCGCCACGGGCTGTCCCGCCTGCATGATTCAATTCCATGACCAGTTGAGTCAAACCGGGGATGCCGTGCAGGTACGGCATGCCATAGAGATTTACGCAGAGAGTTTGGGGCCGTGAGCGTCCTTCCCGTCAAGCCTGTCAAAGCCAAGCGTGTGGTCGATGAGGTCGCCCAGCAACTGACCGAGCTCATCTATCGGGGGTTCCTGAAACCCGGAGATCGGTTGCCTTCCGAGCGGGAACTGGCCCGGCAGCTCCAGGTGAGCCGTCCCACGGTGCGGGAGGCCATCAACCAACTGGTGGTCATGGGCCTGGTGGAGCATCGCCACGGCCAAGGGACCTTCGTGCGCAGCCTGGATCCACTTCATGACAACCCCATGGCGACCTTCATGGAAGGTCAGGACGTGACCCTGGAGCACATCCTGGAGGTGCGTTTGGGACTGGAATGCACGGCAGCCGCTCTCGCCGCCATACGGGCCGACAACCAAGACATGGAACACCTGCGCACCAGCCTGGAAGCTATGAAAGCCGACATTGCCGCCGGCGGTTTGGGGCACGAGGCGGACATCAGCTTCCATATGGCCGTTGCCTATGCGACCCGCAATCCCGTCCACGTCAAGGTGATGCGCAGCCTCTACGATTTTCTGTTTTTCGGTATCCGCATGAATCTCCAAAAGCTCTATGAAGATCCGGCCAATCTGCCAAAGATCGTGGAGCAACACACGGCCGTCTATGAAGCCATCCGACATCGGGACAGCGAAGGCGCCCTCAATGCCATGAGGCGCCACATCGGGTTTGTGTTGGACTTTTTCCGATCACGAAAAGCGCCATGATGATTCGCAGTCTGTGCCTCATTTTCGGCTTTTTGGCACTGGGTGATTTGGTGAGTTTCGTCTTCGGGCTGCCGATCCCCGGGAATGTCATCGGCATGGTGCTCCTGACCGTAGCGCTGTGTCGGGGGTGGGTGGATGTGAAAAGTGTCAAACCGGCTGCGGACCTTCTGGTGCAGAACATGGCCTTTTTCTTTGTGCCGCCGGGGGTCGGGTTGCTGTTGTACCTGGATCTGCTGTCTCGGGAATGGGTTCCCATCGTTGTCGCCTATTTTGTGAGCACGTTGGTGGTTCTTGTTGTCGTCGGTTGGGTGATGCAGCGGATGGAGCGATCATGATGGCGTTTTTTACGTCGAAAGCATTTTCCATCTTCCTCACACTCTTGGCCTTTTACGCCGCTCAACGCCTGTATTGGCGATTCAAGTACTTCTGGCTCAACCCCGTGCTTTTAGCCATCCTCGGCCTCATGGCCTTTCTCAGGCTGTCAGGCATCCGCTATGAGGACTATTTTCAAGGCGGCCAGATCATCAGTTTCTTCCTGGGCCCCTCGGTGGTCGCCTTGGGCGTTCCTCTCTACCTCCAGATCCAAGAAATCCGAAAAAGGGCTCGGGCCATCGGATTGTCCATTGTGGTGGCCGCTGTGGTCGGGGTGGTGAGCGCGGCCGGGACGGCGGCCCTCTTGGGGGCGTCTCCACCGGTGGTGGCTTCCATCGCCCCCAAGTCGGTGACCACTCCTATCGCCATGGGCATCGCGGAAAAAATCGGGGGTATCCCGCCGTTGACAGCGGCCATTGTCATCGCCACGGGGATTCTCGGCGCCGTCGTCGGCCCTGGGGTTTTGCGCCTGTGCCGTGTGAAAAATCCCGTGGCTTTCGGGCTGGCCATGGGCGCGGCCTCCCATGGCATCGGAACGGCCCGAGCTGTGGAGGAGGGTGAAGCCCAAGGGGCTTCCGGTGGGTTGGCCATTTGCCTCAATGGGATCGCCACGGCTGTGGTGACACCCGTCTTGATCAAACTCCTCATGTGGTGGCTCAGCCCCTGAACGCTGAGGACAAAACCAGAATAACGACCCGATGACCAAGGAGCCGTGTATGGAGACAGGGGATTACTTCGACTGGACGGAAAAACTGTTCGATCCCGAGGCGATTTTTAGCAAACCGGAAGCCCTCAAAGGGGTGCGGGTTCTGGAACTGTGCACCCGGGTCTTCGGGCCGGTCACAGCCGATCTTTTGGCGGATCTCGGCGCCGAAGTGATCAAGATTGAACTGCCGGGCGTGGGCGATCTCATGCGCTATGTCGCACCTCGGGGATTTTTCTACAAGAATATGTCTCCGGCTTTCACGCACATGAACCACAACAAGTATCACGTGGCCATAGACATCCGGAAACCCAAGGGGGCTGAACTCCTGAAACAGCTTGTGGCCCGCTCCGACGTGTTGGTGGAAAATTTCCGACCTGGCACCATGGATCGTTGGGGGGTAGGCTACCGACAGCTCAAAGCCGTGAACCCCCGGCTCATTTACCAGGCGAACAGCGGTTTCGGACAATGGAGCGCTTATCGGGATCGCCCCTCCTATGACGCCACGTCTCAGGCCATGAGCGGGTTTTCGGCCACCACGGGTTTTCCGGGTCGGCCGCCGCTCAAGATCGGCATTTGGATTGGTGACTACACGGGTGCCCTTTTTGCCGCCCTGGGAATCCTGGCAGCCTTGTATGCCCGAAAGAGAACGGGTTCGGGCCAGATGATCGACGTTTCCCAAGGAGAAAGCCTCATCCGCATACAGGACTGGACGTGGCTCCTGTGGAGCCTGTTCGGAAAGGAAAGGCGCCGGGTTGGGAATGTGGACGTCTCCATGGTGCCGTCGGGAGTATTCCGGGCCAAAGATGGGTACGTGGCGGTCTCTGCCGTGGACGACGGGGCCTTCCAAGGCCTGTGCATCGCCATGGGCGCGCACGACTTCGCCGAAGACGAGGAATTGGAAAGTCTCAACGGGCGGCTCACGGATAAGAACCGCGACAGGATCTACGAACGTCTCTCCAGCTGGGTTGCTGGGTGTTCGATGCGCCAGGTGGAAGATCTCGGCCGCCGATACGGTTTTTCCGCCCAAAGAGTCTGTTCGGCACGGGACCACTACGATGACGAACACCTGAGGTTCCGTAAGGCCGTCTGGGAATTCGAAGATCCGCTCTATGGTCCCGTGGTGGAATACGGCCCTGGCCCGAAACTATCCGAAACGCCGGGACGCATGCGCTGGATTGCCAAGCCCGTGGGGTTCCATAACGATTTTGTCTTCCGCAGCCTCCTGGGACTGGATGCCGAAACCGTGCAGACTCTCATCGACGAAGGCATCGTGGGCACTTGGGCGGATCGCATCGGCGCCAAACCTCCTGAAGACTGGGACGGTGAGGCGGGACGGTTTTTCTAAACGAGATCTCGGACAAGCGCAAAGGGGAAACCATGAACACCACCTCCGAGAACACCTCCATGCACTGGTTTGAATGGGCCAAGGCTCACTCGGATCCCCGCGACGCGGCGCAGCACCCGGAAGCCTTGGATGATCTGTGGGTGTTGGATTTAAGTTACGGAAGCTTTGGCGGCTTGGTCGCCTCTTCCATCCTCGCGGAATTGGGCGCCCGGGTCGTTCGCATCGAACCCCCCGATGGGGATCCGGCCCGGCAATTCAGCCCTTTCGGCCTCATGCACCAGGACACCGGCTTGGCCTATGTGGCGGAGGGCCGCAACAAATACCACATCACCCTGGACCTTGAGGACGAGGAAGGTCGAGAGATCTTTCAAAAGCTGGCCGTTCATGCCGATGTGATCATCGAAAGCTTTGAGCCCGGCTTCCTTGACGGTTTGGGGATCGGTTACCGGCATCTTCGGGAGCTCCAACCCCGTCTGATCTACGCGGCGCTCCACACCTACGGCCAATTCGGCCCCAAAGCCCGTGAAGGCCGTCAGGCTTCGGAAATTGCCAATCAGGCCTATTCCGGCTTGATTTACATCAATGGCGAACCGGAAGATGCCGAACGATCCCCTTACGCTGTCCCGACCAAGACGGGTAGTTGGTATGGGTGGTACGCGGAGGGTCTCTTCGCCGCCTACGGCATCCTGGCGGCCCTTCTTTACCGGCAGGAATCCGGCAAAGGTCAGATGATTGACGTTTCCGGGGCCGAATGTATCATGAAGTTCATCGACTACAACCTCGGTTGGTACCACATGGGTGGATCGGTGAAAGAACGGCTGGGCAACTATGACCCATCCGTTTTCCCCTACACCTTCATCCAGTGTAAAGACGGCTATACCTTCATGGCCGCGTACAATGAAGAGGCTTTCGCCACCTTGATGGAAATCATCGGACGCCCGGAACTCACCCAGGATCCCCGGTTTTCCACCTTCATGAACAGGACGAGCTATGAAAGTGAGGAAGCGCTCCAAAGGATCCTCGAGGAGTGGAGTCTGCAATACACCGTGGATGAGGTCATCGAAAAAGTCGCCCACGCAACCTCCAAAAAAGAAGGCCGGGCCGCCGCCGTGGTCACGGGCAAAGTGTGCCGACCGTCCCAGACCTTCGAAGAACAGAATTGGTGGGACCGGGGCGTTTTCCGCAAAATCACGGACCCGGTTTACGGGGAGCTCGCCATGCAGGGGCCCGTATGGAAGATGACGGGCACGCCGCCACGGATCAAATGGGCCTGCCGCCCCGTGGGCGCCGATAACGAGATGATCTACTGCCGGTTGCTGGGCCTGGGGCGATCCGACCTGGAACGGCTGCGGGCGCAAGGGACCATTTAGCGTTCCCAACCACAAAGACGGCAGACAGCGGCAACCCGCCGCAAAAAAGGGTCGGATTGGGAGGCGGGCTTTTGGAAGATCCGCCGTTTTCACTCGAGTCTTGAGTGATTGTCGTTCAGGACAGGGCCCGCTCCCAGTTCTGCGACCTTTCGATCATCCGGCACCTGCCCGGCATGATGATCGGTGAGGGTTTCGGCGAGGGCACACCCTTGTCGTCAATTCTTCATGCCCCTGCGCTGAGGTACTGTTGGATCCAGGGCACCAGGTCCATGAAGTGTCCCTTCTCGGGGTCCTCGGCGGTCCCGATCCGGTGGTGGATGGGAATTCCCCTCTCGGCACAGTACTTCTCCAAAGAAGGTTTCGGACGGCTGGCAATGAGCAGAGCCCCCATGTGGGCGCCCCAGGCAAAATGAGGCCCGTCCCCGCCGCTGTCTCCCATCACGATGATGCGTCCCCTCGGGATGGCGTACTTTTCGGCGACGGCCGCGGAATTGGTCGCTTTGTCCTGGATTTCCAGGAGGGGTAAAAAGATTTCGGGGTCGGTGGGCTGTTCCGGGTAACCGATGAATGGATGGGCGGACAACGCGGGCACATGGGGCAGGAGCCCCTTGGCCAGGACCCGCTGGGTGTAGCCCTTCATTCCCGTGGTGTTCAGCATGAAAAGAATGTCGTTTTCGTGGCACCAACGGATAAGTTCGGCGGCGCCGGGATAGGTCCCGTAGGATGCCGCCAGGTAGGCATCCATCATGGCTTCCGTGACCGGGCCGGGCATCAAGGCTTCGATCTGCCGGATGGCCTCTCCCAAGGGGATGGCATTGGACGTGTACTGGCGAAACACCTTGATGAGCGGTTCTTTGAGTTCGGGATAGTTAAAGAAGATGCAATCAAACGGCCCGCTCGGGGCCAGACACTCACTCCAATCTGACGAAAACAGCGCGCGGTACCGAGGACTTTTGGCCATGGCGGGTTCCTCCTTTTTTTCTAAGGATCGTCCTGCACACAATGGCCAACCCTTGGGAAAAGTCAAGTGAAAGGGTTTTTTGCTGATCACAGGCTGAGTGGGGGGTCAGGTTTCCCCGGCGGCCGGTGGCCGACTCGGCGAAAAAAGCGGCGGGGTAATCTGGACAAAGCGCTACAAAAAACGGAGAGCGAGAAGCGTTCCTCACGGCATCCGCTCAATCGCCTAGGATTTTAGACCATCAGTCCTGAAACCACAGAAATGCCGCGAAGCACTGTGCCGGCATGACATCGGTTTGCAGGCGATTTTTCCCGGATGTGGTGGGGCTTAAAGGATCCTGAGCGATTCTCAGGAAGATTCCGGCATCAATTCGGAGATCAGACAACATTTGCGATCAAATGAAAAGCTATAACAGACCCTTCACAAATCCCGCCGACAGCATCGAGCACAGCATTGAGCACATCATCGAGGGGAAAAACGCGCCGTGGGCCGACGGGACCTTTCGAGGCAACAAGATCCTCCGGGAACCCGCTCGGCCGGAAAAGACCGCCCGCGGCAGCTGAATCCGCGGACCGAGCCTCTTAGCTCACGCGATTGGCCGGGTCGCTCGCCGGATCGTCGTACCAGGCGAAGTAGGCTTCCGTGCCTTTATGGCCGGATCGAACCAGGGCCTTTTTACGGGCCGTGGAGATGTTGAAATCCGTGGTCTTGACCCCCAGCGTGTCAATATAGATGGTGCGATGCCAGTCATCGTTATGAAGGTGGTAGTTGGACTGGGCGTTGAGCATGGTCTGGAGCAGGTTGAAGCAATAGGAGAAGAAGTCGTCGACCACTTCGGGGACGGGTTCGGCTTGATCGCGGAACACGGCAATTTCCCGTGCTGAATCCAGCCGGAACCCCAAAGTCTCTTTGTTGTAAATGTAAGGGCTGACCTCGATCCCCTTACGTTTCAAACTTTGGTTGTGTTTCGAATAGTATTCCGTCACACGGCCGTGCACCTCCGCAACGGTCGGATCCAGGTAGCGCAGGCGGTCGAAAATCTTGACGGGGTAGTTGTCCAGAACGCCCCCGTCCACGTAGACATCCCCCCTCGGGCTTCGCCGGGACGTGAAGAGAAAAGGGATGGACATGGAGATGCGCACCGCATCGGCCACACACATGCGGGGGGTATGTTCGTGGGAAAAGACTTCACAGAAGTGTGTGGAAATGTTGGTGCCCATAAAATACATATCCCTGAAGCCTTTGGCGGCTTTTTGCTGCTGGACTTGGAGAAAAGTGGCCTCGGAGTTGCCCGTTTTGCGGGCAATGATGTCACCGATCCAGGTGCGGAAGGCGCGACCTTTGTACCAGCCGAATTCGTTGATGAGTCGATGGACGTCGCGGACAATGCCGAAGTCGTCGTCCATGAATTTTCTGAAGTCTGCGGACTCCACCACATCCCAGATCTCCGTCGGGCTGTAGTTCAAGCCCACCATGAGCGCGGTGATGGCTCCTGCAGAGGTCCCGCCGACCCGGACGATCTGGGGGAGGAGGTGTCGTTCTTCCAAGACTTGGAGCGCGCCCACGTAGGCGATGCCCTTCATCCCGCCGCCTTCAAAGACAAGGTTTCGAAACGGATAAGCCATGGCTAGTCCTCCTTTGGGAACGGGGGGCGTCTCAGGGCGCACACACGGCGCCAGGACCCCGGTGTTCCGCCCAAGGCCGAAAAGTCAGGAGCCGAATCTTACGGGAGATCTTTGTCCATGATCATACACTTCGACCGGAGGGAATCAACGGATTCCGCGAAAGATTTGCGTCTTCACCTCCACACCGGGCGCCCGGCTACGTCAACCCGAACCGCGGACGTCAGGTTTTTTCGTATCGCCCTGCCGGTATCCCGACCCACCGTGCCGGATGCTCCGCGACCTCCAATGGCTCCTCGGCTTATCGACACGGTGGGAGGAGTGTGCTAAGTCCGATGAGTCCAGGCTTGAACGGTGATGGAAAGGGAGCGCTCGGTTGATTGACGAACTTTTTTCGAGGAGCGGGGCATGACCGAAAAGTACAAGTTCTTCACGCCCGTTCGGGTGCGTTATGCGGACACCGATGCCCAGGGACACGTCTTCTTTTCCAATTATCTTGTCTATTTCGACCAGGGTTTGACGGATTACCTCAAAGCCATCGGCTACAGTTATGACGTCATGCTCAACGACGGCTTTGACTTTTTCTATGTGGAAGCCCAGTGCACCTATAAGGGGAGCGCCCGGTTCGATGAGGTGTTGAATGTGCACGCCCGGATCACCCATATCGGGCGAACCAGTTTCACGTTCCACTTCGCCATTTACAAAGCGGATACGGACGCCTTGATCACCACCGGCCGCATCGTGGCTGTGGCGGTGGAGAAGGGCGGGCGTCAACCCGTGCCGGTTCCGGGACGACTCCGCGAGGCCGTGGAGGCCTACGAAGGAGAACCTCTCCCGTAAAGTCGCTGCGCCCCGGGGAACCTCAAGGGCGAGGTCCGTCCGCGCGCTTAGGACTCTCGATGTGCGAGGCGGCGGATGGCGCTTCGGTAGGTGTTGGCAAGCGCTTCCATGAACCCCGCGTCGATGGGGCCTTTCCACGTCGTGACTTCGTAAAACCGGCGGGGGAGGCTCACCTGATCGGGGTCGAAGCCCGTGCGAAAGCGCAGCCGCCACCGGATGCTCTGCACTTTTTCCGCCAGGGTTTTCAAATCTTGAGCCGCCTGGGAATAGCCCAGAAGACTCAAGGCTTCCTGAAGGCGATCCTCGGGATAAAGTTTTCGAGCGAAAAGACAGGCCACCATGCAGGTGAGCCCCACCCGACGGCGCTCCTCTTCCAGAAGAAAGGTCAGGGCCTCGCCGACATTTTTTTCTGGGACGCTCTGGTCGTAGCTGTAGCCGGCGCTGTCCAGATGGGAATGCCGGAATCCATAGGTTTGCGAGATGAAAAACACTTCCCCGGTGGCATATCCGGCCATTTCCTGGCCGAGGACGCAGGCGAAGTCCCGGCCTCCATATCGGCGGGCTGCATGTGACGCCCCATAACCCAGGGCGCGGTAAAAATCGTTCGTGCCTCGGGCCAAGTGGGCCAGGGCCTGCTCATAGGACTCAGCGGCGCCAAACCGCAGCGGAGTGAAGGTGTCCTTTTCGTTCACGACGCCGCGTTCCAAGGCTTCCGTGGCCCAGGCGAGGCATACGCCCGCGCTGATGGCGTCCAGTCCGAAGCGTTCCATGGTTTCCAAGAGACGCAGGACCTCTTCCGGATCTGTGATTCCCAGCATGGACCCGGCCGCGAACACGGGTTCATGGTCATAGGACACCTGCCGGTAGATGTATTCGTGTGCTTCACCGAAGCGCTCCCGCAAAAGGCCGATGTGGATGCAGCCCACGGGGCAACCGGCGCAGGCCGTCTGCCTGAGGAGTCGCTCTTGGGCAAACCGCTCCCCGGAGATGGATGGCGCTGCCGGGTCATGCGTGGCTTGAAGATTTCGCCAAGGGAGCGCCCGGAGGGCGTTCAAGGGAAGGATGTTTTCGGGCGTTCCGAGATCGTGGTACTTGCGCATGGCCGGAGATCGGACGGCTTCTTGATAAATCGTTTTAAAAAGCGCGGCGTAGGCTTTGGATTCCGGAACGGGGGCACTCTGATCTCCGGAGACGAGCACGGCTTTCAGGCGTTTTCGTCCCATGGCCGCTCCCCCGCCGAGCCGCCCGAAATGGCGGTAGGTGTCCACATTGATGGAGGCAATGGGCACCAGGTTTTCCCCGGCCGGCCCGATCCGGAGGATACTCCGATGGCCGCCGCCGCCTTTATGAACCTTTCGCACCCATTTGCCCGTGGCAAAGATGTCCATGCCCCACAGGTAGTGGGCGTCCCACAGGCGGATTTCTCGAGGTCCCAAGCTGAGTATCACCGGCCGGGAAGAGACGCCGCGCACCACCAGAGCGTCGTATCCGGAAAAACGCAGGGCCAGAGCGAGCCTGCCGCTGGCGTGACTTTCCGCATACTGGTCGTGATACGGGGATTTGAACCCGAGGACGACCTTGCTCATGAGCGGCAAATAGCCCGTGAGCGGACCGATGGCAAAAATCAAGGGCTGTCGCGGGTCGTCCCACGGGGCGCTTGGGTCGCCGTAGGCTTCAAAGAGCCCAGCGGCAAGGCCGCTTCCACCCAAGTGCTCTGCCGGGCTGCCGAAATCCTTTATTTCCGCCCGGCCCGTGCCCAAATCCACGACAAGGATGCGGAAGGACGCTTTCACGAGCTCTTCTCCTTGAAATCGCTGAAAAACCTCAATCCGCCCGTGGGCTTGGAGGATGATCCCGGGGAGGACACGGTGCGCCGCGCCCCTAGGGGGCGGGGAAATTCTGGCCCTCCCGTCTTATGGGCTGCCCGGTGTCTTCATTCCCCGGCCATTTCATGCGTCGTCGTTTCGGCTTTTCCCACGTCGACCAATTCCAAGCAATCGTGGGGGCAGAAAACTGTACAGCGCCCACAGTGGATGCACACGAAAGGTTCGCGGCTTGCCGGATCCAACCAGACCGCCTCCACAGGACAGGCGTCGGCACACGACCCGCAGCGAATGCACAGGCTCTTTGTGACCTTCACGCCCCCTCCGGGCCTCTGGGAAAAGGCGCCCGTCGGGCACACCGCAACGCACGGTGCGGGGTCGCAGGCGAGGCACAGCTGCGCATCAAAGCCCGTGCTCAATCCGCCGGAACTGCGGATGCGAATCCCCGCATGCTGCCAGGACAGGCACCGGTGAACCAGTCGAGCGCACGCGAGAGCGCAGGAATAGCACCCGATACACCGTTCCATGTGAGAGGGGCGCAAAATTTTCATGGTTGCATCCGTCTATCGATTGAACAGGCGGCGGATGGCCTCCCGTTGTTCCGGAGAAAGTTCTTTCCACCGCTGGAGGTCCGATTCCACACGCCGTCGGTCTTCCGGGGGGATTTGCTGCCACTGTTGCCAGCGCTGCCGATAGAGTTCCTGCTGCTGAGGCGGTAGACTGCGGTATTCTTCCATGCGGCGCCGCATCACGTCCTTTTCTTGGGGCGGCAGAGACTGCCATTCCTGATATTGGGGAGGGAACTTTGGGCGGTTCTTTTCCCGGGAGAACAACTTGAAGACATTGCGCTCTTCCGGATCCTCAGGGCGCTTGGCATAAAGTTTTGGCGCCTGTGTCCCTGGAGTGAAAGCTTCTCGTTGGGCGAAGGGGATGGGAAGAAAGGGGTTAAAGTCTGTGCCCCATGCCGGAGCTGGAAAGATGAGGCCGACCGCCCACAGGCACAAGACGCCCACCCATCCCAGAGCCGTCCTCTGGGGTCTCATTGTGGTGCGGGCAGATCTTGTAGGAGACTCCAAGACATTGCTAGGCATAGCCATCTTTCCCGAGGTCCGAAGAAACCGGCGGCTGTGGCGATTCCAACGTCTCGGCAGGGGCCGTTTCTTCCTCGTTTTGATCGACCACTTGGACCAGTTTTCGGATCGTGTCCAGATCTTTCAAAAAATCGTAATTTTTTAGAACTTCCAGGTCTTGCGCCGGAAGCCCTGCGGTGGCTGCAGGTGCCGTCATCTCGGAGACCGCTGTCGTCGTTTCTTTCGAAACCTGTTTCCATGCCACGCCGCCGGCGGCAAGGCCAAGGCACACAAGAATCCCCACCGCCCAGGCCGGTCGGGGCAGAAAATTGCACCAAAAGGAAATTTTAGTCTTCGAGCGCTCAGCGAGGGCGGCGTTGTTCAAGGCCCATCGAACCCGGGCGTGCAGGTGCCCAGCTTCCCGGGCAGAGATTCGCTCGCGCACCGCGGCCGTTTTCACTTGGCGCATCATTTGCGTCAGTCGTTCACGTTCCGCCCTGCAGCCATCACAGACGGCCACATGCGCCGCCCATTCGGGAAGCTCCTCCGGACTTAATTCGCCGAACACGTCCAAGATGAGGGCTTCTTCGCGATCTTTGCACCCCTTCATGGTGTCCCCCTGATGTTGTCGCCGTAACCGAGGGCTGTCAAGCGGTCCCGGACGGTGCGGGTGGCGCGGAAGAGGTGGGTTTTGACCGTCCCCAGAGCCATCCCCGTCACCTCGGCGATTTCAGCAATGGTCATTTCTTCAAAAACTTTGAGGACGAAGACCATCCGCTGTTTTTCCGACAGGCTTTCCATGGCCTTGCGCACATCCCGATTCAGTTCCTTGGCCGAAAGGGCCTCCAGCGGATCTGTGGGCTCGCCGCCGTCGCCGTCGGCTGGCATATCAAAGGGTCGTTCCTCATCCTCGTCCTTCTCAAAAAAGCGCCAAGGGATAATCAACTGAAGCCGCCGCTTTTTTCTCTTGAGTGCCAGGAGGCTCGCGTTGACGGCAATGCGGCGGATCCAGGCCCCGAAGGAGGATCGGCCTTCAAATTGGCCGATTTTTCGGAAGACCTGAATGAGTGTGTCCTGCGTGACGTCCATGGCCTCATCACGATCGAACCCGCATAACGGATAGGCCACAGCGAACACCGTATGCTGATAGGCGGCAACGAGTTGGTCGATGGCCTGCGGATCCCCGGCCCGGGCTCTGAGGACCAGCTCGAGTTCGTCGCCGCTTTCCCGGTCCGTTCCATTCCCCCTATGCTGGAGCCCCTCGGGTTCTCCCGAAGTGGGCCGGCATGGGTTGGGCACCTCTATGGGACGCGTCACAAAAAGGCCTTCTGTGCGGGGTCCATTATCGGCGTGCACGCCGAGTCCAAACCTATTCTACCAGCGGCCGCCCGTTTGGAAAATCAAGGACCATCCCGGCTCTCCAATGTAACCGCTCACGTATGGGCGTCGCGGAGCCGGGTAATACCCGCATGAAGGGTAGCATGATCCGTAGTAATGGTACACATCCACTCTTCGCGGCGGCGGAGCGCACCGATAACCGGTGTGGGGATAATAGTGATGAACCACCGTTTTCGGGGGCGGGTATGGCGCCGGTGCATAGTGGTAGCTGTGATAGGGTTTCGGTTTATGGGCCTGAGCCGACGGGACGAAAGCCACGGCCATGAGCGCCACTCCAAGGAAGGCCGTTATCAACCCTCTGTTCATAGTCGTTCCTCCCATAAGAAATTCCCCATCAGACATTGCTTTTCACCCTTCTTGATGATTGGCCTTGGTAAAGGGTTTACGGGCCGATTCAAAGACGGTGTTTCTTGTCTGTTGGGGGACACTCGAGCTCTCAGATCTGATGAGCCCTTAGTCAGAAAAGCCGTTGTCCCGGCCCGACATTGAATTGCCGTGAGGTTTGAGGAAAGGAGGGAATCCTGGGATGCGGCGCGCCATGCCCGCTGATCTTGAATCAGACTTGGGGCACCTCGTCCCGGCAGAACCCCGCAAGGGTATCCATGGCACCCTCCCGGGACGGCTTGCCACGGCGACAGATCTATGCCAGTGTAATGCGCAGTGGAGAAGACTCATGGAAAAGTCGGCCCGTTTTCGGGACACCCGGGACGGGCTCCCAGGCGAGAGAAAGGAAATGCCGATGATGCATGTCCTGATTGTGGGGGCCGGGGCCATGGGCTGTCTTTTTGGCGCCCGCTTGACCACAGCGGGGGCCAAAGTCCTTCTTCTGGACGTGGACGTCTCTCAGGTGGAAGCCATCCGAACCTCCGGACTGCACCTCCGAGAACTTGACGGCGGGGAAACGATCTTCCCACTGGATGCCTCCTGGGACCCTGTGCCATGGGACCCGCCCGCGGACCTGGTCTTGGTCATGGTCAAAAGCTATGCCACACCGCAGGCGCTGCAGCTGGTGCATCCTCGATCGGTGGGACCTCGAACCCTCTTTCTAAGCCTTCAGAACGGCATGGGTAACGGAGAGCAGCTTGCCCGACTGGTGGGTCGGAACCGCGTTTTGGTGGGCGTGACTGCCCAAGGGGCGACCAAGCTCGGCCCGGGGGTGATCCGCCACGGCGGCGTTGGGCCGACCTTCTTTGGGAGTTTGTCGGGGACGAGACCGGACGAGGCGTCCGACATTGTGGCACTTTTTACCGCGGCGGGACTGGAAACCGAGTACCGGGAGGATATCCAAGATCTTTTATGGCAGAAACTCTGTGTCAACGTGGGGATCAATGCGGTGACCGCGCTGTGTGGCATTCCCAACGGGGCGGTCGTTTCCATGGAACCCGCAAGGCGCGTTTGCGAGGCAGCAGTGGTGGAAGCGGTGACCGTGGCCCGGGCCGAGGGGATTTCTCTTCCGGAAGACATGGTTGAGCGTGTCTTGGCCGTGGCGAACGCGACGGCATCCAATCGCTCGTCCATGCGCCAGGACGTGGAGGGGCGGAGGCCGACGGAAATCGATGCCATCAACGGCGCCGTGGTGCGTGCCGCCGAGAAGCACGGCCTTTCCGCTCCGGTCAATTGGACCCTGACCCAACTCATCAAAACTAAGGAATGTACTTATGCCCACGGCGGAGACACGGGAGGGACAAACCGTGAAAGCTGAACCCAAAGTCACCGTTCCTGGTATCATGGCGGCCAAGGGCCGACGCAAGCTCACCATGCTCACCGCTTACGATTACTCCTCGGCCCTCTGGGTGGACCGAGCCGGGGTGGACATGATCCTGGTGGGAGACTCCCTGGCCATGGTCATGTTGGGGCATGAGGACACGTTGTCGGTAACCATGGAGGAGATGCTGCACCACACGCGCGCTGTGACTCGTGGAGCCAGACGGGCGTTGGTCGTCGGGGACATGCCTTTTATGTCCTATCAAATGAGCGTCGCGCAGGCGGTGGAAAACGCCGGCCGTTTTCTGAAAGAAGGCCGCGCGCAGGCCGTGAAGCTGGAAGGCGGCGCCTCGGTGCTCAAACAAGTGGAGGCCATCGTGGATGCGGGGATCCCCGTCCAGGGCCACTTGGGCCTGACTCCGCAAAGTATCGCCAAGCTGGGCGGCTTTAAGGTGCAGGGAAAAGACGAGGAGGCGGCCAAAAAACTGGTGGAGGATGCCGTGGCCTTGGCTGAGACGGGATGCTTCAGTCTGGTTTTGGAAGCCATTCCCGCTGTGGTCGCCCAAAGGATCACGGAGGCGGTGCCCATTCCCACCATTGGGATCGGGGCCGGGGCGGCGTGCGATGGACAGGTTCTGGTGCTCCACGATCTCGTGGGGCTGTTCGATCGGTTTACGCCTCGATTTGTCAAACAATACGATCAGTTGGGGAAACGGCTGTTGGATGCCGTGACCCGTTATCGGGAGGAGGTGGAATCGGGGGTTTTCCCCGGCCCGGAACACAGCTTCGGGGTCACTCCGTCCTCGTGACGGTCCGACGACACCCTTGACAGACGCCGACTCTCTTGATAGCAGTTTTTCGTTCAGGCGCCGAGAGGCTTAATAGGGAATCCCGTGAGAGTCGGGAACGGGCCCGCCGCTGTGATCGGGAACGAAAGCTGCTCCACAGCCACTGCCCTCCATCGAGGGTGGGAAGGCGCAGCCGGTAGGATGATCCGAGAGTCAGAAGACCTGCCTGAAACACACGTTCGGTGGAGCCCTCGGGGATCAAGGGCGGCGAACCGAAAAGACCGGTGGATGAAAAAGGGAGATCCCGGGTTCCGTGGGGAACCCGGGTTTTTTTATGCCGGATCATGTGGTCGCCGGCCCCCAAAGGCATACGGGGATTGAAGGATGTTGACGGCGGCTGGGTTCGTCATCAACGGGCGGGTCCGTTTTGGGGCGACGGAACCCACCAGTGTGGATCCCTCTGGGAGACGGATTGGAAGGGGTGGGTGCCGCCTCCCAGTCATGGGCACAGCCGCGCACCCCTCGGATTCCGCTCAGAGGCTTGCGATCGTGGGGAAGGCGCCAGCCACGACAGGCGCTCGGAGACTTGGAAACGGCGACGCAAGAAGACCGCGGTTCGGCGGGGCCGCCGCCCCGCTCCGCATGTCAAGGAGGTAAAAATCCATGCGGCACAGGGGCAGGCACTGGGTGGTGACAGGGGTTGTGGCCTTCGCGTGTTGTGTTTCGGCGGTGCTGGGCCGAGCGACCGAGGCGCCGGTGTGGAAAACAGAGGATGTGGTGGTGACGGCGACGCGGACCATGGTCCCGGTGGAAAACCTCGGGGTGTCGTCAACGGTGATCACGGAAGAGGAGATCAAGGCGCGCCGGGCATCCGACGTGGCAGAGCTCCTTCGGGATGTGGCAGGTTTTCATGTCGTGCGGTTCGGATCCCGCGGCTCGCAGTCGGTGATTTTCCCGCGAGGCGGTGAACCCAACTATACCCTCGTCCTCATCGACGGTGTCCAGGTGAACCTCGGAGGAGGCGACTTTTACTGGGAAAATCTTTCCACTGACAACATTGCGCGCATCGAAATCGTTCGAGGACCCCAAAGCGCCCTTTATGGATCTGACGCCATCGGCGGCGTCATCCAGATTTTCACCAAATCGGGATCCGGCCCCGCATCCGTGGATCTGTCCACGGCCCACGGGGTGCGCTCGGAACGGGGTCGATATGTGGGGGAACAACGGGTGCGTGTGTCCGGCGGCACCGACCGGTTCGGCTATTCCGCAGCCTACGGCCGCATCGACGACGGCGGTATCCTCAAAATAAACAACGACTATTGGAACAACACCTTGAGCACCCGTTTCGATTTCTATCCCAAAGACACATGGGAAGTGTCGCTCACCGGCCGGTTAACGGACGCCTCTTATGAATATCCCACGGAGAGTACCGGCGATAAGTATTCTCCCTTGGATCCCAACCAGACCCAGAAAGAGCAAGACGCCGTGTTGGGGCTTTCCACCCGTGTCCAAAGCAAACCGTGGTGGGAAAACGTCCTCAGCTTGGGCGTGCACCAAAATCGCCGGCGAAATCTGGATCCCTACAACGAAGAAACCGATCTTGCCGATTCTTTCGGCCGATACAACGAAACCCGGACGACCTTGGATTATCATGCCAATCTCCAATGGGCTTTTACGGAAAACGTGGCATCCGTCTTCACTCTGGGCTACGAACGGGATCAGGAACAATACAGGCAAAAGACCGTCTATTTTGACATCTCGTCCCTTGGCGCGGATCGAACCAACGATGCCATCTACCTGCAAGAACAGCTGACCCTTTTCGGACGCCTCCACCTGGTGGGTGGTTTCCGCATGGAAGACAACAGTGCCTTCGGCACGGAAGTCACCCCGCGTGGGGCCGCTGCTTTCGATGTCCGGGAAACCGGAACCACGTTCCGCGTAGCGGCAGCCAAGGGGATCAAGGAGCCCACATTTTATGAAAATTTCGCCGACGATTCCTGGACGCTGGGCAACCCGGACCTGGATCCGGAAAAGTCCACATCCTGGGAAGCTGGGGTGTCGCAACGCCTTGGCCACCGGGCCCGGATTTCGGCGTCCTATTTCCACAGCCGATTCACCGACCTGATTGCCTATGTGCCGAGCCCTTTTCCCCCACCACCGGAAAGAAATCCCAATTTCTTCAATATCCAGGCGGCCAAGGTCCACGGTGTGGAAGTGGAGCTGCAGGGACGCCTCATGGAGAATCTTTCCGCGGGGCTGAGCCTCACATTTTTGGACTCGGAGGTCACTGATGACGGAGGGTTGGATTCGGTGGCTTTTCAAGAAGGGAAACAACTCCTGCGTCGGCCGAAGACGTCCGCCACCGGCTGGTTGGACTGCCGCTGGCAACGATTCCATGGGCGGTTGACCGGCCATTATGTGGGAAGCCGGGACGATGCGGATTACAGGGATTGGACCGCACCGAAACGCACGACCTTGGATGATTATCTCGTCGTCGATGCGTCGGTGGCCTATCAGGTGCCGACCGTGGCCACCATCAAGGACATGGAGATTTTTCTGAAGGGGACGAACATCTTGGATGCCGATTTCGAGCACGTTTTTGGATACTCCACTCCGGGTGCAGCCGTCATGATAGGTGCCGCGTTTCAATTTTAATCGTGGAGCACGACTCGCGTAATGGAAAAGCATTCCTCCCTCTCATGGCATAGTTCCAAAGCATCCCTCTGCCTGGTTGCGATGTGGGCCGTGCTTATCGCGGTTTCCCCAGGCCAAGCGAGGGAAGTGGTGGATCTTGTGGGCCGCACCGTCCGCATGGCGGACGTTCCGCAAAGGGTGGTCACCCTGGCTCCGAGCCTGACGGAAATCGCTTTTGCCCTGGGAGTGGGCGGCCGCGTTGTGGGGGTGAGCCGTTACAGCAATTTTCCCGCTGAGGCGCAGGGCATTCCCCGAGTCGGATCCTATGTGCAGCCGGATGTGGAAAAGATCGTCGCACTGAAGCCCGACCTGTGCTTGGCCGTAAAGGATGGAAACCCCAAGGAGGCGGTGGAAAAATTGGAGCACCTGGGGATTCCCGTCTATGCCGTGAACCCTAGGAGCCTGGATGGTGTCATGGAAACGCTGCTGGCTCTTGGGGACGTGCTGGGAGCCCGACAGGAAGCGGAATCCGTCGTGGCGCGCATGCGGGAGCGGATTCGAGCCGTGGACGAACTTCTTTGGGGGGTGTCCGAAAGACCCGGCGTCTTTTTTCAAATCGGGGTTTTACCCATTGTTTCCGTGGGGACAAACACCCTCGCTCATGAACTCATCGTTCGGGCCGGAGGACGAAATCTTACCGAAGGGTCCGAACCATACCCCCGGTTGAGTGTGGAACAGATCATGGGGCTGCGGCCGGATGTGATCGTGGTCTCCTCCATGGAGCGGGAGCAGGTTTTTGAGCAGGTCCGGGACCAGTGGCGGCGTTGGCCGGGGATCCCTGCAGTGGCCGCCCATCGCGTCCATTTGGTGCCCTCTGATCTCTTCGATCGGCCGGGCCCGCGTTTGGTGGAGGGATTGGAATTGCTGGCAAAGCTCCTTCACCCGGAGCGTTTTCATGACCGACGGTAGTCCGAATCTCGTTCCCGATGTCGTCAGCGGGCCTGTGACCGCGGGTCGAATCTTCGCGGTGGTCCTCCTTTCGGGGGCGGCTTTGGCGGCGTCCATGATTTTCGGCATGGCCGTAGGATCTTCGGGCGCGGATTTCGCCGCACTCTTTCGCTCATTCACGGGAAAAGAAGCCGTGGATGCCACGATGTGGACCATCCTGTGGCAGCTCCGTTGGCCACGAGTATTGACGGCCATGGAGACAGGTGGTGCTTTGGCTCTGGGAGGTGTCGTGTTTCAGGCCCTTTTGCGCAATCCCTTGGCCGAACCGTACATCCTCGGCGTATCAGGTGGAGCGGCGGTAGGGGCCATTCTGGGAATCCTTTTGGGGCTGTCGCCTTTTCCTGGGGTGAGCGCGGCCGCGTTTGGAGCAAGCGCCCTGTCCTTGGCTGTGGTGCTGCTTCTGGCGTCCGGGCGGTCCGGGCTGCGTCGAGACGCCCTGCTGCTTTCCGGGGTAATGGTCAACGCGTTCTGCGGAGCGCTTATCCTTTTTTTCATTTCCACAACCCAGGATGCACGGCTCCACACCATCCTTTTTTGGCTCATGGGGGACTTGTCTCGTGCCGATCCCCCCGCTGCGTGGCGTTTGGGCATCGTGCTCGCCGTGTGCGCCACGTTCCTCTTTTTCATGGCCAGGCCCATGAACCTCCTGCTCATGGGCCGAGAAACCGCGGAAACGCTGGGTGTGCCTGTAAAATGGACTCGGCTGTTTCTTCTCGGGGTGACAACCATCATGGTCAGCGCCGCGGTCTGCGCCACCGGACTCTTGGGCTTCGTTGGGCTGGCGGTTCCGCATGCCCTGCGTCTGGTTTTCGGGCCGGATCATCGGGTGCTCGTCCCAGCGTGTCTTTTGGGCGGCGGCGCATACCTTATCGGATGCGACGCCCTGGCTCGATGGATTCCCAAACATGGGGAAATGCCCGCGGGTGTGGTCACCGCCTTGATCGGAGCGCCTCTGTTTATTGTGCTTCTGCGCCGGGCGATGCGATGAAAACCGTCGTGTCTCTGGAAGACGTGGTTTTTGCCTATGGTCCCATCCGGGCCTTGGATCACGTGTCCGTGGCCGTGGCCGAAGGGGAGTTTTTCATGGTGGCTGGGCCCAACGGTTCGGGAAAAAGCACCCTGCTCAAGATCATGGCCGGATTAGAACAGCCCCGGTCGGGGAGCGTGGAGCTCATGGGGCGTGCGCTCCGGGCGTATCGTCGGAAGGAGCGGTCCCGAATTGTTGCCTATCTCCCCCAGAGTGTGCCCATGGATTTTCCTTTCACGGCATTGGAAGTGGTCCTCATGGGGCGGCACCCCCACCTGCCCTTGCTGCACATGGAAGGACCGACCGATACAACCAAGGCCATGGAGGCCATGACGCGGACTGCCGTTGCCCATCTTTGGGACCGTCCCGTGACCTCGCTGAGCGGCGGGGAAAGGCAGCGCGTTTTTCTTGCCCAAGCGCTGTGCCAAGAGCCCCGGCTGCTTCTTTTGGATGAGCCGACCGCGGCCCTGGATCCGGCCCACCAGGTGCGCCTCATGGATCTGTTGGAAGACTTGCGACGAGAAAAGGGCCTCACGGTGGTCATGGTCTCCCATGACATCAATCTGGCGGCCATGTACGGAGACCGTGTCATGCTCCTCAAAAACGGGCGCGTGGTGTGCCTGGGCACTCCGCAAGACGTCTTCACCTTTCAGACCCTGGAAGAAACCTACGGGTGCGTCGTCCTTGTGGACAAAAGCCCGCTGGGATGTTTTCCCAGAGTGACCTTGGTTCCCGGAAGATATTTGAAAGGCCGCCGGGAATCCAAGAACGAAAAAAACGTGCAAAAGGGATTACATGCCGGTGAGCGCCGAGTCGTGAGCAGGGAGGATGAAAAGCGATGATCGAAAGGAAAAGGCATCGATTGACAGAGTGGGCCGTTTCAGGTAAAAGACACCCCGCAATGGCGCCCGAAGGTGCCGCTAAAGTTCCTGCTGGAAGAAAAAGGCCACGAAGGTCGTCGCTCTGAATGACGGCGAGGTGTCGTGGCCTTTTGTATTTTGTCGTTGTGCGGTCGGCTTTCTGCCGAGTGCGAGGAACATGAGCGGCACAGAGCCGCCGGGGAGGTTCGTGGTTGTGGTGGCGTTTCTCGCTAAAGGTGGAATCCTGGTTGTTCCCATAATGTTGTGCTCGGTCCTGGCTTTGGCCATTTTCTTGGAACGCACGGTGCGTTTTGCGGTGCTTCGACGGCGCGGCCGTCATGTGGCGGATCGCGTGTCGGCTCTGGTGCGTGAAGGAAAAATGCAGGAAGCTTTAGAAGCGGCCCGCCGCAGCCGTTCGCCCATGGGGCGGGTATTGGCGCAAGGGCTGGAGGTGATCGAGGCGGATCGCGAGACGCTGGAAACCGTTCTGGTGCACGGTGTGGAAGAAGAGGTGCGAGAGCTTTCCCGGTACTTGCAAGCGCTTGCCACCATCGGCAATATCGCACCGCTTTTGGGCCTTTTAGGCACGGTTCTGGGGATGATCAAGGCGTTCATGGCCATCCAAGAACTGGGCGGGAAGGTGGATGCGTCGATTTTGGCCGGCGGGATCTGGGAGGCCATGCTGACCACCGCCTTGGGTTTGTGCGTCGCCTTGCCGGTCATGGTGGCTCACAGCTACCTGACAAGCCAGGTGGACCGCTATGAGGCGCGGCTTCAGGACGGCGTCGTGCGGTTTTTCAAAAGCAAATCCATGACGTGCGGAGGCTGACAGGATATGATCGTTCACCGCCGCAAAAGACCCGCCTACGGGGTGCAAACACCGCTGACTTCATTGATTGATATCGTTTTTTTGCTTCTGATTTATTTTCTACTCACCACCAACTTCCTGACCGAGGAAGGCATTCGTGTGCAGCTGCCCCAGGCCCTCTCCACCGTGTCCCAGGAAGACAAGGAGTTGATCATCACGCTGAGTCCCGAAGGGGACGTGTATATCGGAGCGAAAGCCGTTCCTTTGGATGAGCTTCTGGTGAGGGTGAAGCAGCGCCTGGAAGCGGACCCGGAAACCGCGGTGGTGCTCAAGGCGGACAGAAGTCTGATTCTCAATCGCGTGGTGCAGGTGATGGATATCATCAAGGCGGCCGGAGCCGCTCGACTACGTCTTGCGACAGAAAGGCCGTCACCATGAAAATCTCTTCTGCGATCCGACGACATGCCCATTTCGACGAGGGTCCCCTTTCGGAAACCAAAGGACCGGAGCCCACTTTCAGGCTTCTGGAAGGCTCCGACATTGCGGTATGCCGCCCGTGTGCTCGGATCCTCGAAAAGGATTTGAGGGGTTATGAAGTCTCGAATTCTCGAGGGAATCGAGTTTTTGCGCTTTTTCTTCTGCTTTCCGGCCTCATCCATGGAATGCTTTTGGCCGGCAATCCGCATTGGTTCCAGAGAGAGCCTCTTCAAGTGATCGACCTGGATCTCCTGCCTTCAGCGGAGCCCACAGCGGCACAGGTTAAACCTTCGGCGCCGGCACCTTCTCTGGCCATGCCCGATGTCCAGCCTCAGCCTCGGGAAAGGCCCAAGCCGGCGGAATCCTTACCCGAACCGAAGCCCGAACCCAAACCGCTGCAGCGCGTCGAGACGGCTAAAAAAGTGAAGAAGCCTGAGCCGAAACCAGCAAGCTCCAACGCAGTTCATGAGGCGAAACAGACGGCTGAGCCAAATGTCCCGGACGCGGCTCCGTCAACGGCCTCCGAGACGGCGGCGCTTGGTCGGCCTCAAGGACCACCGGCTTATACGAGCGGGGAAACAGAGGATGTGCTTAAGCTTTTCTTGGCGCAGGTCCGCCAGCGCGTGGACCGCTTCAAGAACTACCCTTACGCCGCCAGGCGTCGGCAGGAAGAGGGACGTGTCACGCTGCGGTTTGTGATTCGTCCGGATGGGACCCTTGAGGGTTTGGAGGTCGTCAAAAGTTCAAGCTCAAAGCTTTTGGATGAGGCGGCTGTCAAAGCGGTGAGAGACGCTGCACCTTTTCCCGGTTTTCCTCGGGAAGTGGTGAACAGGCCGTTGGCAGTGGAAATCGGGCTGGTGTTTCAATTGACATAAAGCATGGGTCCCGGACACTTGGGTTCGTCCCGGTCCAGGGAGAGGGGCGTCCAGGCTGTGGTCGGAAGGGGCATAGTCCGTCCGAGGGCACGTTCACCCGGGCCTCTGGACTTTCTTTCAAACGCAGAAGAACTTTAACGGATTGGAAAGCGAGTTCATGGAATGTCCATGAAGCGAATCTGTGTTATTGACGGTCAGGGAGGCGGCATTGGGGCTGCTGTCATTAAGGCCCTGAAAAGCGCATATGGTGAAAGCGTGGAAGTGATTGCTTTGGGAACGAACGCGATCGCCACCTCGCAGATGCTCAAAGCCGGGGCAAATCGCGGGGCCACGGGGGAAAGCGCCATATGCTGGACGGTTTCCACGGCGGATTGTATTGTGGGGCCCATTGCCGTCACCTGGGCTCACAGCATGCTCGGAGAAGTGACTCCCAGGATCGCCGAGGCGGTGGCATCCTGTCGTGCCGTGAAAGTGCTGATTCCTTTAAATCAGGAAAGAGTGGAGATTGTGGGTGTGGTCAAAGAGCCGCTGCCTCATCTGGTGCAAGCCGCCCTGGAGGGGAGAATCAAGGAGGTTATTGAAGATGTGTGAAGCCAACGCCTATGTGGTCAAAGACGGCCGAGAAGAGCTCCTCATGGAATCCGTGGATGTTGTGGAGCCGGAAAGCGAGGACACCTGGCGTCTCGTAGGGATCTTTGGAGATCGGAAGACGATTCGGGGACGCATAAAGATGATGAATCTGGTGGATCACAAAATCATTTTTGAAGAAAAGTGAGAGTGCCCGACACTGACGTCTGAAGACGCCGCGGGGACGCTTTGAAGAGCTGCCTCGAAGAGGAGCCGGTTCGCGTAAGAGCGGGCACCTCGCCGGCCTGAAAGGGGTACAAAGCTGTGTTGGGGCGGGAAGGTCGCCGCTCTTTCGCCCTTTTTGGATAAGCTCAGTGAGGAGCTTCGAGTTTCGTAGGCCGGGATAATATGCCGCCCTGAAGGGCGTTGCGGCACACCCGAAACGTGCCCGGCCGAAACATAAGTTTTCCTAAAAAAGGGGCCACGAAGGCTGCCGAAAACCTTGAAAAAGGGGGGAGGCTTCGTGTGCCCTTTTTTTTGTGCCGGGAACAGACTTTGGAGAAAGGATGCTTTGATGCCCCCAGGGCTTGCGGAAACTTTTTGGTGCAAAGCGAGAAAAAAACAGAGACTTCTTCTTGGCTTGGCAGGCGGGACGGCCGTCTTGGCTGCTGTCGCGGTGGGTTTTGGAACTTACCCCATGAGCCCTGTGCAGCTGCTGCAGTCTTTTTTCCGGCTCGTGGATGACACTCGTTCCCTAGTGGTCTGGAACATCCGCCTGCCGCGCATCGCCGCGAGCCTTGCCGTGGGGGCAGGTCTGGCCCTGGCCGGTCTTTTTATTCAAACGCTTTTGAGAAATCCTCTGGGATCTCCATCCACCCTAGGGATCAGTCAGGGTGCGGCCTTTGGGGCTTCGTGCACCATCGTTCTCTTTCATGGAAGCCCTTTCTGGACGGCCGTGGCCGCCTTTGCGGGATCTCTGGGGGCTACGGTGCTCATCGTGGTTCTGGGGAGGCTTCGGGGGCTTACCCCAGAGGCTGTCATTCTGGCAGGTGTCGCTTTGTCGTCGCTTTTTGGGGCGGCCACAGTGCTTTTGCAGGTATTGAGCGATGAAACGCGGCTTGCCATGGCTGTCGCCTGGAGTTTTGGCGACGTGGGTCGATCCAACTGGACCCAGATCCAATGGCTCAGTGCGGCTGTGGTCGGATTGGGTCTGGTGGGCTTTGTGTGGCGGTGGCATCTGAATGCTTTGGACATGGGTGAAGAACCAGCCAGGACGCTGGGCATTTCCGTGGAGACGCTGCGCTGGTGTGGGCTTATCGCGGCGGCTTTCGTGTCGGCTTTGGCTACAGCCTTTCACGGGGTCATCGCTTTTGTGGGCCTCATCGCACCCCATGCGGCACGACGCATCGTCGGGGCCGACCATCGGTTCTTGGTCCCCGTTTCTGCGGTATTGGGCGCGGCCCTGTTGCTCCTTGCCGACACCTTCTCCCGGGTCGTTTTGGGAACAGGGTCGTTTCCCGTGGGCGTGGTGACATCGTTCCTTGGTGCTCCCTTGTTCCTATCCATCTTGTTGAAAAGGCGCACATGATCCTGACCGTTTTGGATATTGAGTTTCGTTACAACAGCCGCGCTGTCCTTCAAGGGGTACGCTTTCAAGTGTCACGGGGGGAGATGGTGGCGGTCTGTGGCACCAACGGCGCGGGAAAATCCACGCTTCTTCGATGTCTCAACGGTGTCCTTGGTCCTCGCGTGGGATCCGTTCTTTTGGACGGAGAGGATGTGCGTCTTTTAGGACCCAAAGGCGTGGCTCGAATGGTGGCGTCTGTCCCGCAGAAAGCCCAGGATTCCGATCTGAGCGTCTTTGAGGTGGTGCTTTTGGGGACGCTTCCGCACCGGCGCTGGGGGCCCACCCGTGACGATGTGGAGAGTGTGGAAAAGATCCTCATGGACATGGATCTTGCTCCGTTGGCCTCCCGGCGTTTTTCGACCCTCAGTGGCGGCGAGGCGCAAAAGGTTCTTCTGGCGAAAGCCCTCACCCAAAAACCCAAAGTCCTCCTTTTGGATGAACCCACCAGCCACTTGGACATGAAAAACCAATTGGACGTGATGCAGCTCGTGCGCCGCATCAGTCGTCAAGAATCGTTGGCTGTAGTCGCAGCGATTCACGACCTCAACATGGCCCTGCGGTTCTGCGACCGGCTCCTTTTCTCAAAAACGGCCGCATCGAAACGGCCGCGACCCCTCAAGAGGTGTCGGCGGAGACGGTGCGACGCATCTACGGTGTGGATGTGCTCGTGTGTCGGATCGAAGACTCCTTGGTGGTGGTGCCGAGATGTGACAAGGCTCCTGCGGGTGATCCAGTGGCAACCGGGCAGCCGAGGTGGTTTCAAGGCGCACAAGGGACAATTCACGAAAAGGATAGGCCATGAGGGGATGGTCACGCATTGTCCTGACGGGCTTGGGCCTTGCGGTCATGTGGTGTCAGGCGCAGGCTTTTTCGGTTACGGACATGGCAGGGCGCACGGTGAGTTTTGCCGAACCACCTCGCCGCGTGGTGTGTCTTGCCCCTGGCGCATTGCGTCTCATTGTCTACTTGCAGGCCCAGGATCTGCTGGTAGGCGTGGAGGGCATCGAAAAAACCGGCGCTTCTGGGCGACCTTACCGCATGGCCCACCCGGAACTGGCCACGTTACCGCTGATCGGTCCAGGAGGGCCCACAAGCATCAACGCGAAACCTGACTTGGAGCCCATCTTGGCCGTCAAGCCGGATGTGGTTTTTGTGACGTACATGGATACGACTCTGGCCGATGAGGTGAGCCGCCTGGCCGGTGTGCCCGTGGTGGTTTTAAGCTATGGGCGGTTTGCTTCCTTTGACGAGGAAATCCTGAACTCGCTCCGGGTGGCCGGAAAGGTTTTGGGCCGTGAAGAGCGAGCCGTGGAGTTGGAACGGTTCGTGGGTGAACTCCGGGAAGATCTCCGGCGCCGTACGGCGGATGTTCCTGAATCAAAAAGACCGCGAGCCTATGTGGGAGGCATCGGGTACAAAGGCGCCTACGGCATTCAAAGCACCGAAGTCCACTACATCCCTTTCGTGTGGAACCGCGTAACGCATGCAGCGGCGGGCATCAGAAGCCGCCTCGGGGGCCACATCTTCTTGGATAGGGAACAACTGTTGGCCCTCGATCCCGAGGTCGTGTTCATCGACGGAGGGGGATTGCAGCTTGTGGAAGAGGACGCCCAAAAACACGCTGACTTCTACCGCCGGCTGAAAGCGTTTCAGACAGGGCGCGTCTACCTTCTATTTCCTTTCAATGCCTATGCGACCAATGTGGAATCGGCCCTAGTGGATGCCGTGGCCGTGGGCAAGGTGCTTTACCCGGAACAGTTTGCCGATGTGGACGTGCGTCAGGCGGCGGATCGGATTTACAGCACCTTTGTGGGCCGACCCATCTATGACGAGATGGAAAAACTCTATGGGCCGCTTGGAGGTGTTGTGCCGTTGAAAGCCATTTCGAGCCGTTGAGGCCTCGGCGCCAAAGCCTCGTGAACCTGTGAGAAGCCGGCCATGGAGCCTCACGAGGTCCGCCACGGCAAACGCCGTAGTGAGCACCTGGGCATGTGAGATGCCCAAAGGAAAACCGAGGGGCTGACCGGGAAAAAGAATCCCGGTGAAGGGATCGAAGAAATGCGGGGCATGGAACCCGTACGTTCGACGCTGAAGCGCGTTCGTGCTGACACTGACGATCATCGAGGAGGGTTCCATGAAAATGCAGCAGACGACGACGGCGAAAAGTGGAGTTGGCTCGGGAAATCCCGTGGTGCTCGGAAGATCATGGAGACGAAGGGTTCTGGTGGGGGCCTTTGTGGCAACCCTGCTTTTGCCGTGCCTGGTTTTTGCCGCCGAAGAGGGGGGATCCGAGGAGAAAAAAGTCGACGATGTTATGGTTGAGGCCCCCAAGATTCTGGCCCCGACGCGACAGGCCGACGAGACGGTGTATACGGGGACGGCGGTCACCAGGAAAGGTATCGAGGCCCAAGGACCTCGAGCCTCCACCAGTGTTTATGAAACCCTGCGCATTCTTCCCGGCGTGCAGGTGGAAAGCCCGGACCCTTTCGGCTTGGCCGCGGAACAACAGAGCATCCGCGTTCGTGGTGTGCGCGGCTACCTCGGCGCCCTCACCGTGGAAGGGATTCCCAACTACGGCGGCAACCCCATCGGACCTCGGGACTACATCTATGACATGATGAATGTGGAATCGATTTCCATCTACAAGGGGGCGGTTCCAGGCGACATCGGCACCGGTGTGGGATCCCGTGGAGGGGCCTTGTGGCTGCAGCCTCGCTGGCCCCAGGAGGATCTAGGTGTGCACTTGGGTCAAAACGTGGGGTCCCATACGTACACCCGGAGCGAGGCGCGCGTGGATTCCGGACGTCTAGGGCCTCTGGATACAAAACTCAGCGCCTCCTATTCTTATACCGAAGTGGATAAATGGAAAGGTCCGGGTCAGGTCGGCCCTCGCAACAACGCCAACATCATGCTCACCCAGGATGTGGGCCAATGGTTGAACGCCAAATTCTGGGTGAACGTCAACGATCTGGATCAAAACCTTTACAGACCTCTCACCTACCAACAGACCCGCGACCTCTCCGATCAGTATAACCGGGATTACAGTTCATCACGCACAGGTAAAGCATCTGAAGATATTTATTACTACGATTACAATAAAGGAAATTACAATAACAGCGATGTTTTCGGTATCTTGACCATCAAACCATGGGAGAGCCTCCATTTTATCCTGAAGCCCTACTATGCCGACGAAGATACGGAGATTTATCAAGGAAGTCCGAGCCAGGGGGGCATCGTTCAAAAAAGATTCCGGGACATTGACCGCAAAGGGGTGGTGGGGGAAGCCCGAGGCAGCGTGGCGTCTCTTACGGCCACTCTGGGATATCTCTATGAAGAATCGAACATGAACATCAGCTCCGAAAACTACGGGATTTCCGGCATGAGTTTGGTCTACCGAGGGATCGGCGTGGCGGCCACCACGGGAACCACCTATATTCATAGCCCTTACCTCAAGATCTCCGGTTCCCACGGATCCTTCGACTGGCAGGCGGGCATGAAGTATTTCCGCTTTGAAGATTCCGAGAGCCAAGGGTACACGACACCCGCGCCGACGTACACGCCGGTGCCGGCTCCCGACCTGAACCGGGAAGCCCGCACATACGATCTCTGGCTGCCGACGCTTGGGATAGGCTACCGTTTTGGAGAAGACTTTTCCCTTTATGCCAGCTATGGAAAGAACTTTATCCGCCCCTATGCGTACATGCCTTTGATCAATCTCTACAATGCGAACCGATCCAAATTCCAGGCTGCGGGAATCAACTTGAACGATCTTTTCAAAGGTTACGACATGGAAGAATCGGACAATTTTGATGTCGGGGTTCGATGGCATACCGCCTGGTTTGAATTGGCTCCAACGGTTTTCTACGGCAAACACAAGAATCTTCTGACGACGGTCTATGACCCTCGAGTCAATCTCAGCTACCAGCAAAACGTCGGGAAGGCGCGAAGTTACGGACTGGACCTGGAAGCCGATGCTTTTCTCATGAAAAATCTCACCCTTTTTGTCAACCCCACGCTGACCTTTATGGAATACGACGACGACATCACCTACCAAGGACAGACCTTCTCCGTGGAAGGCGACCAGGTGGTCGATACGCCCAAGGTCATGGTGCGGGCGGGGTTGCTGGCCACCGTCGGGGCCTTGGAAGTCATTCCTTCCATTCGCTTTTCGAGCAAACGCTACGGGGATATTCAGCATAACGAGGAAATCGATGCCTATACGGTTGTTGATTTCGGCGCACGTTACAAACTCAAAAATATACTCTTTGACAACACCCTTAACCTTTCCTTAGATATCTATAATCTTTTGGACAAGAAATATATTTCCCTCATCAATGTTTCCGATGACAGCCGAGGCGGTGACCCGAGTTACTATCCCGGGGCACCTTTCACGGTCATTGTTTCGGCGACGCTGGAATTTTAGCCCGCCGTCCGGGAATGAGCGGCGCGTCGTTGCAAGAGGGAACAAGAGACGGGGAGCTGGGGCTGACAAGCCCGGGCACAGGGGACACTAGGCCCCCAAGACCCTGGGGAACGAGGAGTGAGAAGAGATGCATCCAGATGCCTTTGATGAGCATAGCGAGAGTTTGTGGCACCGATGCGCCGCATTTCACGGGCATGTCTGTCCGGGATTGGCGCTGGGGTTTGTGGCGACCCGGATGGCCATGAAAAAGCTCCGGGAAGAGCGAGCCGAGGACGAAGGATTGGTCGCCGTGGTGGAAAACGACGCCTGTTTTGCCGACGCCGTTCAGGTCCTCACCGGGTGCACCTTCGGCAAGGGAAACTTTATCCACAAAGATTTCGGCAAAATGGCCTTGACGCTCTTCAGCCGGGGATCCGGCCGCGGCGTCCGAGTGGCCCTCAAAGGGGATGTCCTCGGCCGGAACCCTGAGCATCTCCAACTCTTGAGGAAGATGATGAGCGGCCAGGCTAATGCGGTAGAGCAGGCGCGCTTTAAGGCACTTCATGCCCAACGGACGCGGGAGATCTTGCACGTCGAGCCGGAATCGGTATTCCAGGCGACATGGGTGGACGGACCGCCTCCCGAAAAGGCCCGGATGGAACCGTCCACGCCGTGCGCGGACTGCGGGGAACCGACCATGCCGAGCAAGATGGCGGACACGCCGTCGGGGGCGCTGTGCCGGGCGTGCGTCCAAAAGATATCAGGAGTTGCCAGCCATGAGAAACCATGACCTGAGGAACCTGTTTGGGACCCTGATGTTCATTGTCACCTTTGTGTTCTCTTTACCCGTTCCGTCCTCAGGGGCAGAACACGAGACGGCTGCCGTTTTGGAACCGGTTCATGTCGTGTCCTCGCCCATTATTGAAGACAATGTGGTGGACGCTTTTGCCGCCCAAAAAACGGTCGTGACCGAAGAACAAATGGACAACCTGAACGCCCAGGATCTGACGACCGCTCTTCGTCGGACTCCTGGGATCACCATCTCACGATATAACCCTGTGGGTTCTTTTGGAGGGGCGACGGGTGGAGCCGTGTTCATCCGCGGGTTGGGATCGAGCCGTCCCGGTGCCGAAATCAAGACCTTCGTGGACGGGGTGCCGGTCTACATGAGCCTTTGGAACCATCCTCTCTTGGATCTCTTGCCCATTGATCCGGCACAATCTGTAGAAGTTTATAAAAGCCCTCAGCCCCATCTGTTCGGAAATGCCTTCGGGGTGGTGAACCTCGTGCCCAAGACCGCGCCTTCTGAGGGTTTTTCCACCGTGGTCGGCGGGGCCTACGGAAGCTACGACACCGTAGTCGTTCGAGGGGAACATGGGGGCCATGTGGCCCCCTTCAGTTACTACGTGGGCGGGGCCTGGCGCCGTTCCGATGGACATCGCGACGATGCCGACGGCGCGTTGGGCAACGTCTACGGCCGACTGGGGTGGGACATCAATCCCAACTGGAAAGTCCAAGGATTCACATTGTGGAACGACAACTATGCCGATGATCCCGGCGCTGAAGGGGCTTTATCGACCCAGCGGCAAGGACGCTACGAAACCCGCCTGTGGCTTCTGTCCGCGGCCTTGACCAACGAGTACGAGCGAGCCGCCGGATTTCTCAAAGTGTACCGAAGCGGTGGTGAAGGCGACTGGCTGGATCAACCAACTTCCACAAGCGGGGTGAGGGAAGATCTCTTTAATGATTTCCTCTTCTACGGCGTGAAAGCCCGGGAGCGTTTCGCCTTTTGGCCTGGGGGGAGCTCGTCACAGGTCTGGACTGGGACCGCACCGAAGGGGACTATGTGGCCTATTACACAGATGGAAAGAAAGACGTCTGGAGCGGTCATGATTTTACCATTCTCTCGCCGTACGCGGCCGTCAGTCACATGTTCGGCCATTCCCAAGGGTTCCACCTCACCCCTTCGGCCGGCATCCGTTATTATGACCACACGGACTTTGAATCCCAATGGGCGCCCCATGCAGGTGTCGTGGTGGGATACAAGGATACGGAACTGCATGCGGGGTACGCTCGCGGTGTCCTTTACCCCGGCCTGGATGTCGTCGTCTTTTCTGAAAAGGTCATCCCGGCATTAAAAGACTCTTGGAAGAATTTGGACCCTGAAGTGCTCGACCACGTGGAGGTCGGCCTGCGCCACCGATGGGGTTCTTGGCTTTCGGTGGATATTACAGTCTTTCGCGACGAAGGATCGGATCGGTATGTGGTGATTCCCCCGCCGCCGTTTCCACCGGTTTACGACAATGTGGAAGATTACACGTTGAAGGGGGTGGAAACCACGGCCACGGTCTATCCTACGGATCGTCTGTCGTTGTTCGCAGGAGCGACTTTTCTGGACGCAGATCCGGCAGATTTGCCTTATACGCCCGAGTGGACCGTGAGCGCCGGCCTCAATTGGCGTCTCCTGGATCGCTGGACCTTGAGCCTGGACGGGGAACGGGTGGGATCCATGACCGTTCGTGAGCAGGCTCGGCGTGCCGGTGTCATCAATACCCAAACCGTGGATGCCTATTTTCTCCTCAACGGCAAGATCAGTTACCGTTTCCCGCTTCCCTATGCCAAAGCAGACGGAACGGTTTACGTGGCGGTGGAAAACATTCTGGATGAAGATTACGAATATCTCCCTGGGTATCCTATGCCTGGCACCAATGTCATGCTGGGAGCCAAGCTGACATTCTAAGGAGCGCGGTTTCGCGGCCGTACGGGGTCACTCGCCGGATGGGAGGGTCGTCGGCCTTCTTTCGGCGACGGCACGCACCGACTTCCGAAGCCGGCCGAGGATTTCTTCGATTGTCCACCGTGCCGTCGGATGGAGGAACTCAAGCCTTCCCGGGCTGGGTTCCTCGGCGCTCGGCATGAAGCGTCTGAAGGAGAACCGACGCGGGAGGATAGGAACAGGATGGCGGGTAAGGTGGATTTTTTCGAAGCGCGGGCCCAGACATGGGAACAATCCTGTTATCCTCCAGAAGTTCGGGCCCGCCTGGAACGGCTTCTTCCTGAGTTCGGTCTGCATCCGGGCGAAATGGTCTTGGACGTGGGTACGGGCCCCGGAATTCTCATCCCGTACGTGCGCCGTGCCGTGGGTCCTGCGGGTCGAATTGTGGCTTTCGATCTCGCCTGGGCCATGACCGTGGAGGCTTTCAAAAAGTGTGGGCTTCATGGGGAACTGGTCCTGCAAGCGGACGTCCATACGATTCCCTGCCGAAGTGGGATCTTCGACCGTGTCCTGTGCTTTGCCGCCTTTCCCCATTTCGACGATCCACCGCAGGCTTTGGCGGAGATGGCTCGAGTGCTCAAAGTCGGCGGGCGCCTTGTGATCGCCCACCTGCTTAGCCGCGAAGAATTGGCGCGCCATCATGCCTCCCACGAAGATGTCCGCCGCGACGTGCTGCCGGATGCTGCCGCCATGACCCGGCTGGTTGCCGGCGCGGGCCTTGAACTGGAAAGCCTCGAGGATACGCCGGGCCGGTATCTATTGCGGGCGCGCAAAATTTCCGGCCCCGGCATGGGTAAATAATCCATCGGTTCTTGATCTTACCGGCTGTCACATCGGGTGCCGCGACGAAAGGATGCCTTTCCAGGCGTTGTTGTTCCATTATTCCGGTTGGTGTTTAGATGGTCATCGGACGGGGCCGCCTACCTGACGGCCGGGTCTGTGGGCATCCATCGCAGAGGGAAACCGCGAGGGAGGACGTGCCGAAGCCGGGAAACTGTTTGTGGGATGAATCTCCAAGGTCCAGAAAAACCGGAATATTTTGTTCCAGTTCGTCTCTTTCGAAAAAATTGATGAGATCCCGAGGTTCGGCATTCGATGGTGTGGGGACCCGCATGGGGAGTGAGTTTCCCGGCTGAGATAATCCCATCGACTCGCGGCTTGGTTTTTTCAATCCCCGGGGCATGCTGATGCCGCTCAGGGTGTTGAATTTTCTCTCCGCTATCGCCTAAACCATGGCATGGAGGCTGCTCCGGCACCGAGATCGACGAGTTCGGGCCTCCGGTCGCCGGTCAGGCTGGTTTGTCTGTTGGCTCAGCCGATGGATCCCGGTGGAGCTGTGCCAAAAGACATGAGAACCCCCAGGTCTAAGGTCCCGCGTATGGACCGGAAATTGTCTGGATTCTTGGAGATGTGCAGTGTATTGGACGAGCAAGGGGGCACAGCGTATGCGCCGTGGGGCTGACGATGATTGAAATTATCGCGCTGAAAAAGGACTACAAGAAGCTGGAAGCACTCAAAGGGGTAAGCCTTCGCGTCGCTTCAGGGGAGCTTTTCGCATACCTTGGCCCAAACGGGGCCGGCAAGACGACCACGATCCGTATCTTGACGGGACTCACCCGGCCGACCGCCGGCCGTGCCTTGATCGGCGGGCATGACGTGGAAAAAGAACCTCTTCAGGCCAAAAGACAGCACGGCCTGGTACCCCAGCACGTGAACCTCGACGCCGAGCTCACCGTTGAGGAAAATCTGGTCATCCACGCAAAGCTTTATGGGATGGGCAAACAGGATATCCGTACAAGAATCGACGACCTTTTAAGCTATGTGGGGTTGGAGGAAAAACGCCAGAGCTTGGTCAAACGCCTGTCAGGGGGGATGAAACGGAGGCTCATGATCGCCCGGGCCTTGTTGCACCGCCCCACCGTCCTGTTCCTCGACGAGCCCACTGTGGGATTGGATCCCGCCATTCGACGGCGGATCTGGAGCCTTATCAAGAAGATTCAACAAGATGGGGTGACCGTGTTTTTAACGACACACTACATCGAAGAGGCGGAGTTCCTCGCGGACAGAGTGGCTTTTGTGGATGAGGGGAAAATCGTGGCCTTGGACACTCCTCAGCGGCTCATGAACACCTTGGGGCAATGGGCCATCGACTCGTACCGGGAAAACGAAATGCAGACCCACTATTTTCCCGATAGGGAATCGGCACGACAGTATGCCGAATCCCATCGGAATGGTTATACGTTGCGCCGGGTCAACCTCGAAGATGCATTCCTGCACTACACGGGAAAGAAAGTGCTATGAGTCGCGCGTGGACGGCCGTCTATCTTCGTGAACTGCTCATTCTGCGGCGGCGGTTTTTCCGTCAGATTTTTTCGTGGTCTATTGCGCCGCTCCTGTATCTCATCGCTTTCGGCTACGGCATGGGCCGTCAAGTGACCGTACAGGGGGTGGACTATCTCCAGTTTCTGCTCCCCGGCTTGGCGGCCATGACGAGCATGACGCAGGCTTTCGCCATCGGCAGCGAAATCAACATTGCTCGATTTTATTGGCATATCTTTGAGGAGTTCCAGGCTGCACCCATCAGCCACGTGGATTACGTGTTTGGGGAAGTGCTTGCCGGAGTGAGTCGGGCGATGCTGGCTGGACTGGTCATCATCGGGCTTGGTGCCCTTTTTGGTGTTTTCCTGTCGTACAATGCCTTTTTTTGGGGAGCCTTTGTCTTGAACAGCTTCGTCTTTTCAGGGCTTGCCGTGGCTTTGGCCATGCTCGTCCGATCGCATGCCGATCAAGCCTTCATGAACAATTTTATCATCACGCCCATGGCTTTCTTGGGCGGCACCTTTTTCCCCCTAGCGCATCTTCCGGGCTGGGCCCAAAAAATACTCCAGTTCCTGCCCATCACCCATGCCACTTCGGCCATGCGGGAGGCGGCCCTCGGCCGGACTCCCGATCCCTTCGGTTATATTGTGCTGGCTCTCCTGGCCGGAGTAACCTTTATCGGTGCCGTGCTCACGGTCGATCGGGCCCGGGATTGAGCCGGGGGATTTCCAGAACCGGAGGGCCATGGAGAATCGGACGGATGGACCGGGATAGCATTGTCATCGCTTCGGGACGTGCCAGGCACGACAACTCGTCCGGCCGCCTGGAAACAAGACGCCGGGGTTCGAGCCGGGGATCCGGTCCTTTAGGCATCGGGGGCAATTCCGTAGGGTCGAAAAGGTTTATGGGGCCTGTCCCGCGGTAACCCGCCACGGCTTCTATGGAGGATATCGCCAGCCGAAAAGCGGCATGGCGTGTCGCCGGAAAGAGCGGTCTGGAAGTTCCCAGCAGAGACGATGGGATGGGCGACCAAAAATGTCGGCCTCACGGTGATCCTGGCGTTGGAATCGCTCCCTTTCGGTCTCAGGCTGGAGGACTTCCAGCGTCGCCTGCAGGCTCTCGCCTCGGATCATCCCGGCTTGATGTGGCATCGGGAAAGCTCGGAAGAGGAATCGGCAAAACTCGACGAGCTTTTGGAGCGCTGGGAGAAACGCCCTCCTGCGGCGCCGATGGGTGGTCCCCTGAGAGAAGACCTTTCAGGCGCCGCGTGGGTTCTCGAAGTTGTTCCCACGGTGAACCTGGCGCGGGGAAAAAACCGGAGTTCTGTGCGTCGCTTGGATTATCCCGGAACGGGACGACTGACGTTGGTGCTGTCAGTCCATGGTTCGCGTTGCCTCTGATAGAGGGGCTGCATCTGTGATCCACTGTGCCGTCGGAAATGAGAATCGTGGCTGTGCGCCCAGCCCTTAGAAAACCTGATCGCACGACTTGGCCGCTGGGAGTCTTCGTCTTGCCGCAGAGCTTCAGAGATGCGGCGGATCCGCCCGGCCATCGAAGCCGACGGTCGGCGCTTCTATGAGGCGTTTTGATCGTTTTGGCGGCCGGCCCAAAACGTTTTGGCATAATCTTGAGCGAGCACTCTGCGGTCTCCCACGCGGACCGTCATCCCGATGGAATCCAGATAATCCAAAACACTCGCACCTCGGGTGCGACCGAAACCGAACAAGGTCGTGCAATCGGCGAGGGTGACGGCGCCGTCTTTAAGGATCTTTTGGCGCACCCTTTCTTTAAGCTCCTCTAAGGCGCCACGGGTCATGTATCGGCCGTCCCGGAGGCGGACCAAGGTCTTTTGAGCCGTCAAATAATCCACCAATTTTTGCACTTCCGATCGAGGGTACCGTTCCCCGTGCTCGTCACAGAAAGTGCCGACGGCGAAAGTTCGATACCCTAGTTTGTTGGCGTAATCGAGAATCCTTTGCACCAGTTCCTGTTGGCGTCGGGGAAGGACGGTGACTTGGTCGGGCAGACGATAACCCGTCGGCGTTCGGATAATGGTGCCCCGCGAGACCAAATCCTCCAGGATATGAACGGTGAGGGTATCCTCCATGGAGGGATCGACCTTATGGCGGATTTCCTCCGCCGACACAACCGTCTTCAGCGGGTTGGCAGCCAGGATATCCGCAAGGGCTTGGAAAACTTCTCGCACCCGATGATTGTAAGACATCTTCGGCATGTAGAAAGCTTTGCCGACATGGACGTATCGGTCGTTCTGATGGGCATTTTCCAAATACATGAGGATTTCTTCACGGGCAAACCCCGTGGCTCGCGTGATTTCATCGGCACTCAGAGCCCGATGTCCCATGCGGTCAAACAGCATGTCCACCGCCTGGGGAACGTCCTGACGCGTGAGGCACTCCAAAAACGGGATGACTTTCGGCGCCTTGCGCTCGCGGTACTTTTGTCCTGAAATTTCCAAGATGACGCCCCCGCCCATGACGGTCTCGAGATCCAGGGAGCACATGACAAAAGGATCCCGCGCCAAGGCGGCGACAGGCTTTTCCATGCGGAATTGGACCAACCCGGTGTTCCCCGGGGGCAGTGATTCCCGATCCATAAGCACGGCCAGGGCGTTATGACAGCCCGTCCCGAGGTGGATTTTTACCCGCGTTCTGTTGAGCAGCGGCTTGACGCAGTGATGAGACAATTCCACTTGGGCATTGAGATAAAACGCCACAGACCCATATCCAGGGCTGATCAGGCACATTCCATGGTCCAGCTCTGCGGCAGGCACGCCACGCAGATTGATACCCGCCCGCATCCCGGCCTCGACTTTCGAAACCCGTTCGTGGTGTGTTTCAAGAAACCGTGCAATGGCTGTCTGGCGCAGAGGCAGAATCTCGACCATGTCGCCTTCGTGGAGCGTTCCCGAAACCACGGTGCCTGAGACGACGGTGCCGAAACCGGCCGCCTGAATCACCCGATCGATCCATAACCGAAACACCGGATGAACTGTATGTTTCAGGCTCAAGTGAGCACGCTTCTGGATTTCCCGAAGGATCTCGTCCTTTCCTCGACCATCCACGGCCGAAAAGGCAATCACCGGGCCGCCGTCGAGAAAGGTGCCACGAATAAGATCCCGCACTTCCAATTCGGCCAGCTCGAGGGTTTCAGAATCGACAAGGTCGGCTTTGCTGAGGACAACGATCCCTGTGCGAGCTCCCATGAAACGGAGAATTTCCAGATGATCCCGTGTCTGAGGCATCACACCGTCATCGGCCGCGACCACGAGAACCGCCGCCTCGACGGCGCTCAAGCCTCGAATGGTGTTTTTCCGAAAGTCCTTGTGTCCCGGGACATCCACCAGGGCGATGCGGCGGCCGTCCGGAAGAATAAGGGGGGCTACCCCCGGCTCGATGGTCAAGCCTCGGCGTTTTTCTTCTTCGAGTCGGTCGGTGTCGTATCCGCTGAGAACCCGGACCAGTGAAGTTTTCCCGTGGTCCACATGCCCTGCGATGCCGAGGGTAAAATGATGGGGTGACACTGTGCCTTCTGCCTCAATCTTGTATGAAGTTTTGGATCTTGGCCCGAAAGCGCTGAAGAGCCTCGGGCACGGCCTTACGGGTCGTGACGGTGCGATCCATTGTGGTTTCTTGTTCTCCCTGTGCGTATCCAGGGTGAAGGGGACGCAAGGGTGGATTTTCCAAAAGGGCTTCTGGTTCGTAGCTCCAAGGGGCTGATGCAAGGTCAATGAGTGGTTTTTCCAATGGAGCGAATCGTTCCACCCAATCCAGACGAGCCATGATTTCGAAGCGGGCAAGGTCCACCAAGTAGAAGTACCCGTTGAGGAGGTGACATAATTTGTCCATTTTCTGGGCTTTGAAGTCGTCACCCCGTCCGCACTCTTGGCACACCATGATCACATCATAGAGAGCCGCCTGCGCGTTGTGGTCTTCCGAGGCGAAGGCCAGCACGATGGGATCGGGCAAATCCATCCACGATGTTGTGTCGCGCCATAGACCGTCGTGTGGAAAATAGGACCGGCACAAGCGAAAAGCCTTATGGGCCAAGAGAATCCGTTTGTGTGCGGCCAAGGATATAAGGTTACCCATGATGCTTTAGAAAATTCGCCGATGAAGATCTTCCTTTCGAAAGGTCAGGTCCGAATCTTCAGCCGGACTTGGCCCCGGCTGCACGAGACCCACCGGCCTTATGCCGAGAGTCGGACAACGGCCCCAAGGTACGGATGCGGTCCACAATGTCGCGGCAGCATTGGGCGAATTGCGGTCCCATGGAAGCTGAGTTGTAGACCATACCGACGCGTTGAGGTTCCACCCCGACGGCCTCGAGGAGTCTCTGGACGGCGGCCACCCGCTTCGCCGCCTTGAGGTTTCCGGAGACATAATGGCATTCTCCTGGAAGACACCCTGAGACGTAGACGGCATCGGCACCTTCTTCCAAGGGTTTGATGAGATGGAGAGGATCAACGCGTCCTGTGCACGGCACCAGGACAATATAGATATTGGGGGGATAAGAAAGACGCATCGCCCCAGCCAAATCCGCCGCCGTATAAGAACACCACTGACAGCAGTACAGGATGATTTTCGGTTCGAAGACATCAATGGTTGTCATCGCTGGCCATTCATTTTTTTACGCTGGCAAAGTCGCCCCGTCCCTTGGTGTGGTCCACAACGGTGACCATGGAGGGGGCAAGGGGAATCGAACCTCCTCCCGGTGGATGAGACCGGGCCGACGGGTTTGCAGCCCGCGGGGCGCCCAGCGCCGTTGCCCCCATTTGAGTCAAGCCAGCGTCATAAGGACGTGTCACCGTTGACGTTCTTGGCTCTTAAGACGAAGACATCCATATGTCAAATTGGTATTTCCGATGATTTTAGGCTCATATTATTCCGTTCATGTTTCTTAGGGTTTTTCGAGGCTTGCAGTGCGGCCCTGAGTGGCGTATGGTGAAAATCAAAGAACACCAAGCAACGATAAGGTATTGAGACTCCAGGGGTTCGGCGGTGACGACGGGGACGCCCATGATTCTTTTTCGGGGGGTCAACAAGTGGTTTGGCCCTTTGCATGTTTTGAAGGACATCGACTTCGAGGTGGCTGCGGGCGAAGTCGTGGTGGTGTGTGGTCCGAGCGGATCGGGAAAAAGCACGATGATCCGGTGTATCAACAAGCTGGAGCCCATCCAGAAAGGGACCATCGTTGTGGACGGAATGGACCTGAACGATCCCCGGACGGACATCACCAAATTGCGGGCGGAAATCGGGTTTGTGTTTCAACAATTTAACCTGTATCCGCACATGACGGCTTTGGAAAACATCACTCTGGCGCCCATAAAGGTTCGCAAGATGTCCAAAAAGGACGCCGAAGAAATTGCGTTGGAAATTCTGGACAAAGTGGGGATCCGGGAAAAAGCGCACCACTACCCCGCCCAGCTTTCAGGCGGGCAACAGCAGCGTGTGGCCATCGCTCGGGGACTGGCCATGCGGCCGAAAATCATGCTTTTCGACGAGCCCACGTCGGCGCTGGACCCCGAAATGATCAACGAAGTCCTGGATGTCATGAAAAATTTGGCCAAGGAAGGCATGACCATGGTTGTGGTCACCCACGAGATGGGCTTTGCCCGAGAGGTGGCTCATCGTGTGGTGTTCATGGATGAGGGGCGTTTGATCGAAAGTGCCCCTCCGGAAGAATTTTTTTCCAACCCGCAGAATGAGCGGACGCGGATGTTCTTGAGCAAGATTCTGACGCACTAGTGAAATTGGTTTTGGAAGAAGGTCACCGAGGCACAACGGGCAGGAAGAGACTCAACGGGAATTTGGGGAGGGTTTCATGGAAATCGCCATTCATGCTGTGGCACCGGAGCGGAGAAAGGTTCGACCGGCGGATGCAGGATTGGTTTTTGGAAAAATCTTCACCGACCATATGTTCGTTATGGATTTCACGACGGGAGACGGGTGGACGAACGCCCGAATCGTTCCCTACGGGCCGCTGCCGTTGGATCCGGCGGCCATGGTGCTCCACTACGGCCAGGGCATCTTTGAAGGCCTCAAAGCCTACCGGTGCTCCGACGGGCGCATCCACCTTTTCCGCCCGCTGGAAAACATGAAGCGATTTAACCGATCGGCCCGACGCATGTGCATGCCGGAAGTGGACATCCACTTTCACCTGCAGGCGATTGAAACCTTGATTCGCCTCGATAGCGAATGGGTTCCTCGGAGCAAGGGAGCTTCGCTTTATATCCGTCCCACAATGATTGCTTCCGAGCCCCATTTGGGCGTCCGGCCGGCCACGGAATATATCCACTACGTGATCACGTGCCCTGTGGGAGCCTATTATCCTGAGGGGTTTAACCCCGTGAAGATTTACGTCACGGACGAATATGTTCGCGCCGTTCGGGGTGGGGTGGGCGAAGCCAAGACCATGGCCAACTACGCCGCGAGCCTCTACGCCCAAGAGGTGGCCAAGAAGAAGGGCTACACCCAGGTGTTGTGGCTGGACGCCGTGGAGCGACGATATGTGGAAGAAGTCGGCACCATGAACATCTTTTTCCTCCTAGGAGATGAGCTCGTCACGCCTCCGCTCGGTGGATCCATTCTGCCAGGGGTGACCCGCGATTCGGTGATCCATTTGGCACGCCATTGGGGCCTCACGGTTCATGAACGGCCGATCACCATCGATGAAGTCATCGAAGGTATCGCTTCGGGACAGATGAAAGAAATGTTCGGGACGGGCACGGCAGCCGTCATTTCTCCCGTGGGCCTGGTGTGCTACAAGGACAAGACATACAAGGTGGCTGACGGCGGTGTGGGCGAATGGTCCAAGCGCTTTTACGACGAAATCACAGGCATTCAATACGGCGACAAAGAAGATCCTTTTGGGTGGGTCCATCGTGTCGATATTTAAAGGGCGCATTTAAGAAAAGCGCTCTGGTCATTAATTTTCTTGGCTCCGGCGAGGCGCAAAATGAATGTCCGCTGACGATTCCGATGGACATGGGGTAAGGAGAAGAGCAGACCTCACAAACGACACCTGGAGGGTCCGAGACATGGTGCCTTAAATGGGCATGATGTCTGGAAGTGGATCGGGGCGATGGGGCGTGTCTCAAGACCTGACATACCCCATAGTCCCCGAACGGATACGAGCAGGCTTTCCCCCATGCGCGGTCCAGAGGGTAGCCTGTCCTCCAGGTTTTTCCCCGTCATCCCCACGTTGGTGCATCTCATGGCTGGCCGCTCCCTACAAGTTTCAAAAGCCCGATGGACGAACACAACAATGGATAAAGGTTGACCGCCTTCCATGAGAAAGGCCTGGGACGTCCCAAGAACCACCTGAGCCTGAGGAGGAATGTGCGCCGACTTTGGGGACACTTGGGGCTTCCTGAAAAGTCGACGGGAGGGCGACCCCCTGCGTTCGACAGTCGGCCTAAATGTTGGGCGCGGTTTCCCCGTCGCCTACTAGCCCCCCTTGCCTTCCTCTTACCCGCAAGTTAGAAATAATTCACAACTGACAACTGATTATGCACTTCACCTAACAATAGAAGATCCCGTGACATTCCACGGCCAACACGCGTCGGATCCCCCTCCTGTGGGCCCTCCCACTCTTAAGATCTCCAAATCAGAGCCCTCGGAGCACCCCACGCTGAAGGAATAATGTCGGTTGGAAGGGAGAGGACTGCTTCGACCCTCAAGCCGGGTTTGGGTGCTTCTGCTCCTTCTTGAAGGGGGCGTGGCGCCGGCGGCCGAGATCCCTTGCTCTGAACCTCCAGAGAAAGGAAGAGACCATGAAAAAACACCTTTTAAACTACGAAACGTTTCTGCGAATCGCCAACGCCATCGGCCACTCTCGGGACCCTGAAGAGGTCGTCTTGACGACAGTGGAAGCCGTTAAGTCGGCGCTCGATGTGAAGGGGTGTGCTTTGTTCCTAATCAATCGAAAGACGGAAAACCTGGAGCTCGCAGCATCTTTTGGACTGAGTGAGGAATACATCAACAAGGGACCGCTGAGCACTTTGCGTTCCATCACCGCCTCTCTCGACAGTGGCCCGGTGGCCATCTACGACGTGACCGACGACCCGCGCATTGAGTATCCAGAGGCTGCGCGAAAGGAAGGGATTGCCTCCATCCTTTCTGTGCCTGTGCTTACAGGGGGGCGTGTGATTGGAGCGATGCGAGTGTACACGTCTGAGCCGTGGGAATTCACGTTGGACGATGTGAACTTTGTGCAGGCGCTGGCCCAAATTGCCGGGATGGCCTTGGATATGTGCCGTCTTTACAAAGGCTACAAAGAAAGTCTCGATGTACTGAAAACATTGCGGGAGGCTCAGAAAATCCGCACCACACGGCGAACCCCGTATGAGAGTGTTCCGATAAGCGTGGGAGCTGAGGAAATCCAGCGCCGGGAAGCTGCCACAGCCTAACGCTTTGGGCACCCCGCAGCTCGCATGGGGAGAAGACGTCATCGGGGGATGCCCGTGGTGGACGGGGGATGAAGAGCCCTTTCAAAGGCGCGAGCCGACGTCCATTGGATGGAACCGGGAAAATTTCGCCCGGCACGGGTTTGTTCTCCCGGTAGGGGGTGAGCGCGCCCTGTCCTTGGGAGGTGGTTTTGGGAGGACATCCGGGGGGCGGGCATGGCCGCCGGTTATGCGTGGCGGGTGCTCTCAGAAAGGCAGAGGGCGCAGGGGCGTTTTGCCATCCAAATGTCACATGAAGGATGGGCAGGAGGGGTTGAATTCCGTTCAGAGGGTCATTAAACTAGGTGCAGGTAGGCTGACGCGATGTCGCCTTCTCCTAACCCCTCCTTGGCCTGCCCGGCTACCCCCCTCCGGCCGGGCAGGTTCATTTTTGGCCCCTTTACAGCGTCACCTGCTCCACGGAAAGGATGGCTGGGTTGGCCCGAAGGGCGTTCACGGCGTCTTCCGGGGCTTCGCTGTCGAGCCGGATAATGGCCACGGCTTTATCGCGTTCAGGGGTGCGGCTGAGATGCATGTTGGCGATATTGATGTTGAAGTGACCTAAGGTGGTGCCGATAAAGCCGATGACGCCTGGTGTGTCCTTATTTTGGACGATAAGATTGATCCCTTCCAGTTCGGCTTCCAGTCGATACGTGTTGAACCGGATGAGACGGATTTCATTTCCAGGGAACACAGCCCCGGTGGCCGACCTCTTTTGGCCTTTGCTCTCCACGGTGACTCGGATGAGGCCTGTGTAACCCCGGGCTTCGGAGGTCCGGGTGGCCGTGAGCTGGATTTTCCGTTCCTGCAGGAGCATAGGAGCGTTCACCAAATTGACTTTCTCGGCCAGAATAGGGTCCAAGAGCCCCTTGGCGATGCTCTGGGTGAGGGGATCTAAGGGGAGATCCTGGAGCTCGGGACCGCTGTATTCGATGTCCACCCTTTCAATCGGCGTGCTCAGTTGGCCATGAAGATGCCCAAGGCGTTCGGCGAGGATCATGTAGGGGCGGATACGGTCGTATTCCCGAGCGCTGATGGATGGGAAATTCACCGCATTTCGGATGATGCCCCTTTTCAGGTAATCCAAAATCTGAGTGGCGATGGCTTTGGAGACGTTTTCCTGGGCCTGATAGCTGGATGCTCCCAAGTGCGGAGTGAAGATCACAGTGGGCAGGGCCAATAGCGGGCTGCCTTCGGGGGGTTCTTTGGCGAACACATCCAGGGCTGCGCCGGCCACATGACCGTTAACGAGGGCTTCATAGAGCGCCTCTTCATCGATGAGCCCCCCTCGAGCGCAGTTGATGATCCGCACTCCTCGTTTCATTTTGGCGAGGGTTTGACGGTTGATGATGTTTCGTGTTTCAGGCGTCAGTGGCGTGTGGAGCGTGATAAAATCCGACCGCTCCCACAGGTCGTCAAGTTCCACCCATTCGGTTCCCAGGATGGCCGCTGTTTCGGGCGTAATGTGTGGGTCGTGGGCCAAGACGTTCATTTTGAAGCCGAGGGCGCGATCGGCGACGATGGTTCCGATTTTTCCCAGTCCCACGATGCCGAGCGTCTGCTGGTAGAGCTCGGTGCCCATGAAACGCTTTTTTTCCCAACGGCCTTCGCGCATGGATTGGGTTGCTTGGGGCACATGCCGAGCCAATGCGAGCATGAGGGCCATGGTATGCTCCGCAGCCGCCATGGCATTGGCTCCCGGGGTGTTCATCACCAGGATGCCTCGAGCGCTGGCGGCCGGAACGTTGATGTTATCGACGCCCGTTCCGGCCCGGCCGATGACCTTCAAACGAGGGGCGTTTTCCAGAAGGGCTTCCGTGACCTTGGTGCGGCTTCGAACCACCATGGCGTCGCACTCAGGCAGTATGTCGCGGATTTGCTCCACACTGGGCTGGTCCGGAGCCAAAACTTCAAACTCTGGATCCGCCCGCAAAATCTCCAAACCTTGGGCGTGCATCCCGTCGCAGATGAGGATCTTCATTCGCCTGCTCCTGGTTTAGCCGAGATAGGCTTTCTTGATTTCTGGATCTTGGGCCAGTTCCTTCGCTGGTCCTTCCATGACAATGCGTCCCGTTTCCAGCACGTAGGCGCGGTGGGCATAGCGGAGGGCGAGATGGGCGTTTTGTTCCACGACGAGGATGGTTGTGCCGGTCTCGTTGAGTTCCCTGAGGACTCGAAAAAGTTCCTGCATGAGCAACGGAGCGAGGCCCATGGAAGGCTCATCCAGCAGGATCCATCGAACGCCGCTCATGAACGCCCTGCCCATGGCGAGCATCTGCTGTTCCCCGCCGCTCAGGGTATCCGCCCTCTGGTTTTTCCGGTCCGCCAGCTTGGGAAACAAAGCGAAGACCCGATCCAAATCTTTCTTGACGGCTGCCTGATCCTTACGGGCGTACGTGGCGATGCGCAGATTTTCCATGACCGTCAGATTCCCGAAAATGTGGCGTCCTTCGGGGACCAAGCCCATACCATATTTTGCCACCACTTCGTGAGGTGCCACATTCAAGAGGTCGACGCCGTAAAAGCGCAGGCTGCCTTTGGTCACCACGGGCCCTTCCGGCGGCGGCAGGCGCATGAGGCTGCACAATGTGGTGGTCTTTCCGGCACCGTTGGCCCCCAGCAGGGCGACCATTTCTCCTTCGCGGACGGTGAAGGAAATCCCGTGAAGGGCTTCAATGTTCCCATAGCGGACATGCAGGTTCGTGACTTCAAGCATGACTCAGTTCTTCACTCCCAAGGTAAGCCTGGATGACGCGCGGGTCGTTCTTGATTTCATCGGGCGATCCGTCGGCGATGGTTTCTCCGAAGTCCAGCACCTGCACGCGTCGGCAGACGCTCATCACCACCCGCATGTGATGTTCGATCAGCCAGATCGTGAGCTTAAAGGTTTCCTGGATCCATCGAATGGTTTCCACCAGTTGGTCGATTTCTCCGGGGTTCATGCCGGCAGCCGGTTCGTCCAAAAGGAGAAGTTTGGGCTGAGCGGCCAAGGCTCGGGCGATTTCCAGGCGGCGTTGCATGCCGTAAGGCAGATTGTTCGGGTATTCGTTGGCGTAATGGCGCAATCCCATGATTTCCAAAAGTTCCTCGGCCGTGCGGCGCACATGCCGTTCCCTTGTGACAAATCTGGCCGTGCGCAGGAGGGTGTCCGCCAAGCCGTAGCCCAACCGAAAATGTTGGGCGATGCACAAATTGTCGAAAACGCTCAGCGTGTTCCACAGCCGGATATTCTGAAACGTGCGGGCGATTCCCAGCGCCGTGACCGCATGGGGCCTCATCCCGCCGATGTCCTTCCCCAGGAACAAAATCTGCCCTTCGGTGGGTTTGTAGAAGCCGCACACGAGATTGAACACGGTGGTTTTCCCTGCACCGTTAGGACCAATCAAGCCCAGAAGCTCCCCGCCCTCCAACCGGAGATTGAAATTGCCCACGGCGCGGAGGCCGCCGAAGTAGTGGGTGAGTTTCTGAATTTCAAGAAGAGGCATCTACACTTCCTTTTCCGTGGAAAACCAGCGGCGCAATCTGGGAAATGCGTCCGTGAGTTCGCGATTGCCGAGAATGCCCTCCGGCCGCAGCAACATCAGAAGGATCAGGAGAAGCGGGATCACCACCCATTTGATGACCTGCAAAGGCCGAAGCACTTCCAGAATCAAGGTGAAGACGATGGCGCTCAGTACCGAGCCGCTCAAGGATCCCATGCCCCCCAAATACACCATGACCATGACTTCTGTGGATTTCATGATGGTGAAAGTTCCCGGGTTGATGTAGCCGAGGATATGGGCGAAAAGACCGCCGGCCAGGCCGGCCAAGCCGGAGGAGAGCATGAAGGCGACCACCTTCATGCGCCGCGTGTCCACTCCCATGATTTCCGCAGCGATTTCGTCGTCTCGGATGGCCACAATGCCCTTTCCGTAAGAGGAAGCAACGAACCGGTGCAGCACCCAAATGGTGAGTCCTGTGAAGATCAGGATCCAGAACATGATCCATGGAATGCGCCACACAGCTTCCATTTCTTCGATCACTTTCCGCATACCCATAAAACCTCGGGCCCCGCCGATGGCTTGAATGTTTTCCACGGAACTTTTCACGATGTAATTCACGGCAAGGGTGATGATGGCCAGGTAGTCCCCACGGGTGCGAAAGGACGGAAAAGCGACAAGGAGGCCGGCGAGGGCTGCGGCCAGCGCGCCCGCAAGGAGTGTCGCGGGGAAGAGGTACACGGCTAATGAAGGCGACAAAACCGGCGGCCCAAAGACCTTGTGGCTCGTAAAAAGCCACACATTGAGAATGGAAGAAACGTAGGCCCCGACGGCCATGAACCCGGCATGGCCGCATGAAAACTCGCCCATGTATCCATTGATGAGGTTCAGGGAGCTGGACAGAATGATGTTGATCCCGATGAACATCAAGACGAGTTGGGCGTAGGCCGTGAGCATTTGCGCGTGGCAGACCCAAAGGATTCCCAGAGAGCAGACAAGATAGAGCCAAAGTCCGGAATAACGTCGCATGGAGGTGTCCTGCAGCTAGATCTTGGTGGCACGGGCAACCCCAAAGAAGCCCGTGGGACGGAAGCTCAAAAAGACCAAAAGAATGCTGAAAGCAATGAGATCGCGCAATGTGGATGGAAAGAAGGCGGCCACGAAGATTTCCACGAAACCCAGAAGGAACCCGCCGACAAAGGCCCCGCGGATCTCACCGATGCCACCGATGACCGCGGCGATGAATGCTTTCCAGCCGATGAGTGCGCCCATGTAGGGTTCCAGGACTGGATAGGCCGAAGCGAAAAGCACACCACCCAAAGCCGCCATGGAAGATCCGAGGATGAAAGTGAAAACGATGACGCGATCCACGGGGATGCCCATAAGCGGGACGGCCATCCGATCGTAAGAGATGGCGCGCATGGCCATGCCGAGTTTGGTCTTGCGGACGACTGTTTCAAGGAAGAAAAACACCAACACCGTCGCGATGATGACGAGGACTTTCACGTTGGTGACCAGCACGCCGCCCACATCGTAAACCACGGAAGGGATCAATGTGGGGAAGCTACGGCGACTGGCGCCAAGGAGGGCGAGGTTACCGTTCTCCAAGAGCAGGCCGCACATGAGGGCGGTAATGACCACATAGAGCCGAGGGGCGCCTCGTCGGCGCAAAGGGCGGTAGGCCACGCGTTCCAAGGTGACTCCCACGAGGGCTGTGAGCACCATGGTGCCTAGTATCGTGAGGGCAAAGACCACAGGGGGTGAAAGCGAAGCCGGTGGTTTAAAACCATAGGCGCCCAGGAGGAAATTGGCCACAAAAAACCCAATGTAGGCCCCGACCATGAAGATGTCCCCATGAGCGAAATTGATCAAAAGCAACACCCCGTAGACCAGGGTGTAGCCAAGGGCGATCAGGGCATAGAAACTTCCCCACTGCAGAGCGTTGAGAATGTTTTGAAGCAGAATATCCACCGGTTTTCCGTTCCTTGTCGGTGGGCTTTCCCCAGCGCTTTCCCAAAATGTCGCCGGGCTTTGTCTCCACCGGTTGACTCAAGCGGGCTTGCCGCTCGGATGGGTTCTCACAGGCCTGTCTTCAGGCTCCACGGTCCCGAAGGTCTTTTAAAGCGCCGGTTCGCCGTCGGCATTCGACCGCAGGCATCGGTCCACCACATTAAAAAACGCGACATGCCCTTTGTGTGGTTCCAGCCTTGCCGGTATGGGAAGGCCGAACCAGCCGGTATCTCTCACAATCCATACAAGATTCGGGCAACGCGTCGTGTTCGGGGGATTCCTCAAACTCGTTGTCAGGACCTGTCTCCTCGCGCGTCTCAAGCCTCCACCCGTCGCTCTGTCGGGTCTTCGGCCGGATGCCTAACCACTCATGACCGACCTGTTGCCGAGCGCGGCGGGTGGCCCGAACAGAGGGATAGAGAAAGGGGTGCCCCAATGCGGGCATCCCCTTACTCATCTTTCCGTTCACGATGTCAGAGGCTGCTACGGACACACGGACTTGTAGAATTCAAACTCGCCCTTGTCGCTGATCTTGACCACTACGGCGCATTTGATTGGATCGCCTTCAGGCGTGAAAGTCATCTTGCCCGTGATGCCGTCAAAGTCCTTGATTTTGGCCAGCGCGTCTTTCACGTTGTCGCGGTCTTTTTCCAGGTTGCCGGTCAAGCCACCCGTATTCTGAATGGCCTGAAGCAACAGCCGGATGGCGTCCCAGGTGAGGGCCGCCACGTCGTCCGGGATGTAGCCGTATTTGGCGTTGTACTTGTCAATGAACTCCTTGGTCGCTCCTTTGGCTCCCGCAGCCGCATAATGCGTCGTGAAAAACAAGCCTTTGCAATCGTCACCGCACAGCTTCATCAGCTCGGCAGATCCCCAGCTGTCGCTCCCCATGATGGGTTTCTTCCATCCCAGCTGATGGGCCTGTTTCACGATCAACGGGACTTCATCGTAGTATTGCGGTGTAAAGAGGACGTCGGCGCCTGATTTAATGATATTGGTCAACTGGGCGCTAAAGTCGCGGTCTTTGGTGGTGAAGGTTTCGAAGGCCACGACCGACCCGGCTCCATGGATTTTTTCAAAAGCTTCTTTAAAATATTCCGCTAGGCCTTTCGGATAGTCACTGGCGATATCGTAAAGGACGGCCGCCTTTTTGGCCTGAAATTCTTCCGTAGCAAACTTGGCTGCTACCGGACCTTGAAATGGATCTAAAAAGCAGGCGCGGAAGACATACGGCCGGTCTTTCGTGGTTTGAGGGTTGGTGGACCACGGTGAGATCATGGGCGTTTTGTAAGAGTTGCAGACTTCTCCAGCAGGAATAGCCTGCTTGCTGGCTTGCGGTCCAATGATGGCCAGCACCTGGTCTTGGGTGATCAATTTGAGAGCCGCTGCAGTGGCGGATTCCGCTTTGGATTCATTATCTTCATAAATGAACTGCAGTTTGTATGTCTTGTCTCCGACTTTGATGCCGCCTGCCCCATTCACTTCCGCCAGGAGGATTTCCGCCGCGTATTTAGAACCTTCGCCCACTTTGGGAATGTCCCCCGTCAGAGGAATGTTGAAACCCACTTTGATGGTGTCTGCAGCCTGCGCCGCGGACACGCAGCACACAACAGCCATGAGGCTCAAAAAAACTCGTAGCGGCTTCCGTTGTGACATGGCTTTCCCTCCTTGGCTTGAAAAATCATGGGGTTTGTGGGACATCACACTCGGTCCAAGACGCCAGCCTCTATAGCATGGCTGGTAGGTACTTTCAATCACAAAGCTTTTCAGGGAAAGGGGTTTTCATGCGGATTGTAGGTATTTACGGATCACCGCGGTCGGGAGGCAATACGGACAAAATGCTCGACGCCTTCCTCGAGGGGGCTCGGGAAAGCGACGCCATTGTGAATTCAATCTATGTGCGAAAACTTCAGATGCAGGGCTGTATCGGCTGCGGCGGCTGCGATGAGACGGGCCAATGTGTGGTCAAGGACGACATGCAGGAGGTGTATCCCTTGCTGGAAGAGGCCCAAGGCATCGTCCTGGCCTCCCCGGTGTACTTTTATAATCTGACCGGGCAAGCCAAGCTCCTCATTGATCGTGCTCAGGCTCTGTTCATGAAAAAGACGCTTCACGAGTCGGTGCACGTTCGAGGGCTGAATGCCGAGGACAGGAATCTCAAACGTGGGTTTTTGCTCAGCGCTGCGGCTACACGCGGGAAACGTCTTTTCGACTGTGCGCGGCTGACGTTCACCTATTTCATGGACGCTTTGGGCGGCCGCATGGTGGGCGAGCTGTGTTTCAGAGAATTGGAAGGGAAAAAAGACGTCGAAAAGGATCCGGCGCTGTTGGCCCGATGTCGCGAGGAAGGGAAACGCTTTGCCTCTTCATGAAGAATGAGCGGCCCAAGAACCGTCATGGGCGAACACGGGGTGTAGGATTCCCAACGAGGGGTTTCAGATGGGGCAGATTTCGTCCGCAAAGGGGAAACGGCATTCGGTATCCAGGGTGCCGATGTAATCCTTCAGGCTGCTCAGGCCGTGCTGACGGCAAAACCCTTCGATGCCTTCGAGGATTTCCACGCTGGCTCGAGGTCGCACGAGATTGGCAGTGCCCACCTGAACGGCCGAGGCGCCCACGACGAGGAATTCCAGCGCATCCAGAGCCGTTTGGATCCCTCCGATCCCGATCACAGGGCAGGAGACGGCCTTGACCGTTTCATACACGCAGCGCAAGGCGATCGGCTTGATGGCCGGTCCGGAGAGTCCTCCGATAATGTTGGCCAATCGCGGGCGTCGACTGAACGGATCCACAGCCATAGCGGACACCGTGTTGATGCAGGAGAGAATGTCCGAGCCGGCGTCTACGACGGCACGGGCGATCTCGGCGATGGATGTGACGTTGGGGCTGAGTTTCGTGATGAGCGGTAAAGGAGAGTGTTCCCGAACGGCCGACACCACTTGAGCCGCCATGTGAGGGTCGGTGCCGAACGCCATGCCGCCTTTTTTCACGTTCGGGCAACTGATGTTGATCTCCAAAGCTGCGATACCGGAAACGGCCGAAAGGATGGCCGCCAGTTCCGCATATTCTTCAACGGTATTCCCCAAGATGTTGACAATGACCGTGATGCCGCGTTGGCGAAGGGGCGGGAGTTTGTCCGAAAGAAACCGCTCCACACCCACATTTTCCAACCCGATGGCGTTGAGCATGCCGGATGGGGTTTCCGCGAGGCGTGGCGGCGGATTGCCTGGTCGCGGTTTGAGGGAGATCCCTTTGACGACGATGCCGCCGAGCCGGGAGAGATCCACAAAATCGGCGAATTCCATCCCGTAGCCGAAGGTTCCCGAGGCCGTGAGGACGGGGTTGGCCAGGTGCAGAGGCCCTAGCGAGACGCTGAGGTCTGGGGCCGAACTGGGAGAGGTTGGACTTTGTCCCATCGTATTTTTCTCGGATCCACCACTGGACCATCGTGACAGACATGGATGTACTTTTCTGCCTGCGGATCGAAGGGATCCACGGCGGGCACGGCACAGCCGAGGCATGCGCCGATGCCGCACGCCATCATGGATTCTAACGACATTTCAATAAGGATGTCGCGGCCTCGAGCCCACCGGGCGACGCTGACCTGCATGGGCAATGAACCGCAGGCGTAAACACGGTCGGGAAGAGCGAGTCCTGATTCAAACCGGCGATGAAGCGCCTCGACCACCGTGCCGGTCTCACCCGCCGACCCGTCGTCGGTGCTCACTACCGTATGTATCCCGAGTCGGTTCCACGGCTTAAAGGGAAGGAGCTCAGCTGCGGTGCGCGCGCCATAGAACAGATGGATGCGCTCCGGGTGGTCCTTGTGGGTTGTAACAAGCACGGCATCCAGTAGTGCCTGAATGGGGGCGATGCCGATGCCGCCGGCGACGAAGACCACCGTTTGTTCGCTCCCCGAAGGCAAGGTGAACCCACGCCCCAAAGGACCCACCACATCCAGGACGCTTCCAGGCCGGCGCTGTGACAAGATTTGCGTCCCCGTTCCGACCACCTTGAAAAGAATTTCGAAAAGTCCGTCATCCTTATGGATGCGGTGGAAAGAAAAGGGGCGGCCAAGCAAGGGGTCGGAGCCTTCCGAAGAGACACGGACCATGACGAACTGCCCGGGGCGCGCTGTAGGCACAATCCGAGGCGCATAGAGCACAAGGCGATGGATGCCCTCGGCTTCTTTTTGGGTTTCCAGGATTTTGGCTTTTTCTTGAACCCTAGGCACCGATTCCACCTTGTGCTTCGAGAAAAACCGAAACTGCCGGTTTAGCGCCGTTCATGCGGGACCCTCGGACCGGCCATGAAGGGCGGAGGCCGGTTTGCCCCTCTGACGGTTTTTCACCCCGTGTTTGTGCCCTCGTGAAACTCGCAGGGCAGCGGCCTGTGCCGCCGGGCATCGGATAGCACGAGCCGCGCGACAAAACGCCGCTTTTCGGCGCGTCGACCCTGCAGTCCTTCCTGTCCCACTGACCACGGCGTCCGTTCGCTGACAGACAATTTTTCAACATGACGTCCACCCGATGACGGCGGCCATGCGCCCTGTAGTCTTTTCCGCTCGGTAACTGAAGTATTTGTCTTTTCGGCAGACGGTGCATTCCCCGGCCGTGTGGATGTTTTCCGAGCGCAACCCGCATGTCAGCAGCTGGTGTCGACTGATGGCCCAGAAGTCGAAATAAGTCGGGCGCACCTGAAATCGCCAAAACCTCTGCGGTATTTCACTTGTAAAATGGCGGAACTCGGCGCAGCATGGCCCAAGGGATGGACTGATGGCCGCGATGAGATTCTCAGGATGTGTTCCGAAACGATCCTGCATCACGCGGACGGTGGCTTCCAAAATGTTTTGGACGCTGCCGCGCCATCCACAATGGACGTTGGCGACCACACGGCGCACCGGATCCACCAGAAAGACGGCTTGGCAGTCGGCAATCTTGATCAGGAGGCCCACGCCCACACAAGCGCTGACGAGAGCATCGGCCCGTGGACCCAGCGCAAGAGAAAAACCGTTGTGTTGCCGATAGCATGTCGTTCTGAGAAACGCGTCATCCACGACAAGCACATCCGTGCCGTGCACCTGAGAGGTGGCCACGAACATGGTAAGCCCGACCCAGGAGGCGATCCTCCTGAGATTCTCAGAGACGTTTTCAGGATTATCGCCATTGCTCAGCCCGGCATTGAGTGTCGCATAGGGTGGGCCGCTTACCCCACCGTGTCGAGTGAAGACCGCATGGACAATTCCCGGTAAGGCCGCAAGCTCGGGCCATACCAAAGGGTCCGGACAGTCTTTGGGTTCCACGGCGGCGCGCCTGTCAGTGTTCATTGCGGATTGGTCCCGCCTCAATGATTTTGTGGAATCCGGCGGTTTCCCGCCAAAAACCGGAGATGTCCTTATAGCACACCGGTCGGGATGACAAGAAAAAACCGTTCCGTCTAAAATCATTGGCTGGATTTTTTGGAATCGGCAGGAACCGGTTTTCCCGATGTGCTTTCAGTGTGAACCCGACACGGCCGCTTTGGCGCCTCAGCGCCTGGACAGGAGCATGAAGGATTCTTAAGGATTCCGAGAAACCATGAAAAGACTGTGAGGTGTGGGAAAAAGGAGTGATCGGCTATGGCGGAAGCCTTGCAAGTTAAACCGTGTATGAAGGTGACCATCGATTTCACCGTGAAAACGACCTTGCCCGACGGGAAAATCATCGAATCTCCCCCCGGGACATGCACGTTCGTCTATGGCGTCGATGTCCAGTACCCTTCAGTGGAAGCCGCGATCATGAACAAGAGGGTAGGCGATACGGTATGGGTGTATGTGCCCCCCGAAGAAATTTTCGGCCCCTACGACCCAGAACTGGTCCAAGAGCTGCCCCGAAGCGATTACAAGCCTGAGCGGATCCGGCCGGGGAAGATCTACCGGGAAATGCGAAACCGATGCCTCGTGGAGTTTCTGGTGCGGGAGGTGCGGGATGAGGTGATTGTGGCTGATTTCAACAGACCGGGAGCGGGAACGTCCGCGGAATTCCATATTGTGATCAAGGACATTTGCGAAACGTCCCCAAAAGAACGCCGCCCGTCCTGCGTCGGGGGGGGGTCGCTGCAGTTCTCGTGGGACGCAAAGCGAAACGGGCAAAATTTGGAAAAGCCGACGGTGAGCCCTGAGGGTGGTGAAGATTCGGCTTGACACCACCGAGAACGTGTCAGTAAACAGAGAACGTGAAAGTCGGTCCAAGGAATCTGGAAGAGCTGGGCACGAGATGGGCATAAAAAGCCAGACAAACCAACGGTACTCCTATTATCGCTACGGCTACCTCAGGCGGTCTGCCCGTCGGTGACGCTGACACTCCGCCAAGTTGGCCGTGGGCAGACCGCAGATCAGGGTTTGCCCACGGCTTTTTTGTCCGGGCCGTGGGATGTTCCCACGGCTTTTTTTTTCACTCTGGGCATAGGGAGGAGCACGTATGAAGAAGAAGCATCGGTGGTTTTGGGGTGTCGTGGGTCTGACGCTGGCATTGAGCTGGGCGGTCGGGGTCTTCGGGCCTCGAACGGCGACGGCGGCGGGAAAGGAGCCTTACAAGGTGGGCGCTGTCTTTGCCGTCACGGGAACGGCCTCCTTCCTTGGGGAACCGGAAAAGAAAACGGCGGAAATGATCGCTGAGGAAATCAACGCCCAAGGCGGCATTAACGGCCATCCTCTGCAACTGATCATTTACGACGACGAGAGCGACGCGACCAAGAGCACCCTGGCCGTCAAGAAGCTCATAAAAACGGATCAGGTGCCGGTGATCATCGGGCCGACGCAAAGCGACGCCAGTTTGGCGGTAGCCCCCATCGCCGAGGAGTCGCAGGTGCCCCTGATTTCGTGTGCGGCCAGCTACAAGATTGTGGAACCGGTTTCGGAGCGCCGTTGGGTTTTTAAAGTTGCCGGGTCGGACAAACACGTGGTGGGCAAGATGTACGAATACATGAAGGCCAAAGGCATCACGAAGATCGGTATCATGACGGCCTCCACGGGATTTGGAGCCAGCGGCCGTGAGGAGCTCTTGCGTCTTGCCCCCGAATATGGCATCACCGTGCTCGCCGATGAGCGGTACGGTCCCAAGGACACGGATCTGACGGCGCAATTGACCAAAATGCGTGAGGCCAAGGTGGAAGCCATTGTCAACTGGTCTGTGGGGCCGACGCAAGTGCTGGCCATTAAGGGGTGGCGCGACCTGAGGATGGAAAACATACCACTCTACCAGAGCCATGGGTTCGGCAATCGGAAAAACTTGGAACTGGCCGGGAATGCCGCAGAGGGCGTATTGCTGCCACTGGCTCGGGTCAATGTGGGACCGCTCCTGGCGGACTCGCATCCCCAGAAGAAGGTCATTATGGCGTATACCGAAGCGTATGAGAAAAAATACAAAGAACCGGTCTCATCTTTCGGTGGGCATGCATGGGATGCGTTGCATCTGGCCGTAGCGGCCCTTAAAGCCGTGGGGCCCGATCCGGCCAAGATCCGAGATTTCCTGGAAAACACCAAAGGTTTTGTGGGGCAACATGGGATTTTTAATTTTTCGCCCCAGGACCATAACGGCTTGAGCAAAGACGATTTGGAAATGATTGTGGTGAAAAACGGAGATTGGGCGCTGGCCCCGTGGTAAGTGAATTGTTTGAGGTGGACGCCGGCGTGCTGGCGAGGGCAGCTCGCCTGCCCGCCGGCGTCTCGAATCCTTCACACAGGTAAGCAAACGCATTTTCAGATGACAGAGTTCTTCTACGGAGCGGCATGGCTTCAGTACGCATTGGGCGGACTCACTATCGGTGCCATCTACGCTCTGGTGGCCATCGGGTACAACATTATCTACAACGTGACGGAGATCATCAACTTTGCCCAAGGTGAGTTCGTCATGCTGGGCGGTTTGTTCGGCGTTTTCTATTATCAAACCTGCGGCCTCCCCTTGGGACTGGCGGTGCTGTGTGCCGTGGTGACCGTGGGGATCGTCGGGCTGCTTTTAGAACGATATGTGATCCGGCGGGCGAGACATGCCACCGTGCTTTCCATGATTATTGTCACCATCGCCTTTTCCATCCTCCTCAAAGGTGGCGCCATGCTGGCTTGGGGAAAAGACCCTTATCGGTTGCCCCCATTCAGCCGAGGGGGGGCGTTTTTGTGGCATGGTGTGGCCGTGCAACCGCAGGCCCTGTGGGTGCTCGGGTTGAGTGCCGTGGTGGTTGGGGTGCTCACCCTTTTTTTTCGGAAATCTTTTTACGGCAAGGCGATGCTCGCCTGCGCCGATAATCCCGCCGCCGCGCGGTTGGTGGGGATTCCCGTGCGCACCATGGTCCTCTTGTCTTTCGCTCTGAGTGCCACCGTTGGAGCCGTAGCCGGGGCGGCCATTTGTCCCATCACGTTGATGGAATACGATCGGGGCGCGCTCCTCGGACTCAAAGGATTCGGGGCGGCGGTCTTGGGCGGGCTTGGCCAGTTCTACGGAGCCTTGGTCGCCGGGATCGTTTTGGGCTTATCCGAATCGTTTTGCGCCGGCTACGTGTCTTCCGGCTACAAGGATGCCGTGGCTCTCATCTTGTTGATGCTGGCGCTCTTTTTCAAACCGGAAGGCTTGTTCGGCAGCAAGGAAGCCGCCGGACTCAAGAGGTTCTAAGCGCCATGTCGCCTCGGGAAAAGATCGCCTTCGCGGGCCTGACGGTGAGTCTTGCGGTGTTCCCATGGCTGATGGGGCTCTCCCGGTCTTTCTCGCATTATACGGATGTCATGATTTTTGCCGGCATCTTCAGCCTGGTCACCCTCGGTCTGAGTCTTCTCATGGGATTCGCCGGCCAAATCTCTCTGGCTCAGGGCGCCTTTTTCGGCATCGGAGCCTATGGCTCGGGGATCCTCACCGTGCATTTCCACTGGAACCCTTGGGGGGCTTTGCTCGCCGGAGTTCTAGCGGCCGCGGCCGTGGCGTGGATTGTCGGGGTTCCCGCGCTTCGCCTCAAAGGCCATTACTTGGCCATGGCGACTCTGGGCTTCGGGGTCATCGTGCACATCCTCATGAACGAGGAGGTGGAATGGACGGGCGGTCCTTCCGGGTTCGGGGGGATTCCGGGACTTTCCGTGGCCGGCAGAAAACTCACCGGAGAGCTCGGGTGGTTTTATCTTGTCTGGGGGGCGGTCCTCATCGTCTTCTTATTTTCCCATCACGTGCTGCATTCCCGGATCGGCAGAGCGCTCCGAGCGATTCATGACGATGAAAAAGCCGCGGAAGCCATGGGCGTTCCCGTCGCTTCCCTGAAAGTCCAAGTGTTCGTCTACAGCGCCGTCACGGCTTCCATCGCCGGGAGTCTCTATGCCCATTACGTGTCTTTTCTTTCCCCGGGATCTTTCGACCTCATGTGGTCCGTCCGGTTTGTCCTGATGGTGGTGGTCGGGGGGATGCAGAGCTTATGGGGCGCCCTCTTGGGCACCGTGGTGTTGACATTCATCGGCAACGAATGGCTTCAGGTTTTTGCCGATTTTGAGATTCTGGTTTACGGCGGCATTCTCCTGGTCATGGCCCTCTTTGTGCCTCAAGGGCTTGTGGTCTGGCTGGAGGGTTTACTGCGCCGCAAACGACCACCTCACGAAACCATGTCCGACGGCGGCCCGTGACCCATGACCGAACTATCCTCTTCGTCTCCCATTTTGGAGCTCCATGACGTCCGAATGCACTTCGGGGGAGTTGTGGCCCTCAAGGGGGTTTCCGCTCAAATACCCCAAGGCATCATCCAATCCATCATCGGGCCCAACGGGGCCGGCAAAACCACGCTTCTCCATTGCATCAGCGGCCTGCGGCCCCCCTCCTCCGGGGCCATAATCTTTCAAGGCGAGCCCGTCCATGGCAAGCCCCCCCACGAAATTGCCCGGCGAGGCTTGTCCCGAACATTTCAGCATGTCGCGTTGTTTCCGCGCATGAGCGTCTGGGAAAACGTCATGGTCGGGCGTCATGCCCGGACACGCGCCGGATTCTGGGCGGCAGGCTTCCGGGTGCCTTTCATGCGGGTGGAGGAATCCCGCATTCGAGCCGAGGCGGAAGCATGGTTGGAGTTTGTGGGACTTCAGGACGAAAGGGATTTGCCTGCGGGGGCGCTGCCGCTGGGAAAGCAAAAGATTCTGGAAATCGCCCGGGCCTTGGCTACGGATCCCGTGATGATCCTTTTGGACGAACCCGCTGGAGGCCTCAACACGCGCGAGACGGAAGACTTGGGAGAATTGTTGAGACGAATCCAACAAAGAGGGGTGACCGTCGTTCTTGTGGAACACGACATGAATCTGGTCATGGACATTTCAGACAGCGTGTTGGTGCTCCATTTCGGGCAGGTCCTCGCCTGCGGCTCACCCAAGGAAATCAAGGATAATCCTGATGTGATCCGGGCCTATCTGGGGGAAGACTGGGGAGACGGCGCAGGGCGGATCCAGGAGCGGCTGTCGGAAAATAATGGAGAACCCTAACCAGCGCTCATCTCCCTTGGGTGACCGGCCTGCGCTGGCCCATTTCGAGGGACGCGGAGCGGTTCGGACACAGAGGGCTGAGGGAAAGGTATTGTGCTGACAGTCAAGAGTCTGCACGCATACTACGGGAACATCCACGCGCTTAAGGGGGTGTCGCTCCATGTGCGCCACGGGGAAATTGTCGCTCTGATCGGCGCCAACGGCGCGGGCAAGACGACACTTGTGCATTGCATTTGCGGGCTCCTGAAACCCGCCAAGGGCGTCATTCTTTATGAAGACACCGATCTTGGCCGACTCACACCCGAAGCGGTGGTCCAAAAAGGGGTGTCTCTGGTGCCCGAGGGTCGCCAGATTTTCGCCACTTTGTCCGTGGAAGCCAACTTGGAGATGGGGGCCTTCATCCACCGTCGAGACAACCACGGACTGCGTCGAGATATGGACCGACTTTTGGACAGGTTTCCCGTGCTTCGGCAAAGGCGCCGCCAGTTGGCGGGGACACTCAGCGGTGGGGAACAGCAGATGCTTGCCATCTGCCGGGCCCTGATGGCTCGACCACGATTTCTCCTCCTGGATGAACCCTCCATGGGGCTCGCCCCCTTGATTGTCAGGGAAATCTTCGACATTATTTTGGAACTGCGACGAGAAGGCCGCACCATCCTCCTCATTGAACAAAACGCCCGGGCGGCTCTCCAAATCGCGGATCGCGGCTATGTTTTAGAAACCGGAAAGATCGTGCTCCAGGGCGACAGCCGGGATCTGTTGGCCCACCGAGAAGTCCAAAGGGCCTACCTCGGCAAAGGGGCCAAGGACATTTGGGATGCCTAAAATGCCGCCCATGCGCAGGGGCCATGGAAAGGCTCTGTTAAGGGGACAGCCATGAAGCCGGAAGGGGTAGCCATTTGGGAACCGGAAAAGGAGTGCATGGATGTCGAGGAGCTGCGCCAGCTGCAACTGGAGCGGCTTCAGGCGACTCTGAACCGGGTCGACCGCAACGTGGCTTTCTACCGGAAGATGTTTCGCGGGATTGGGTTCGTGCCGGAGAACGACCTGGAGAGTCTCGAGGATCTGAAAAGGCTGCCATTTACGACCCGAGAGGATGTGAGCAACAGTTATCCCTATGAGATGTTTGCCGTTCCACTGCGAGAAGTCGTCCGGGTCCATTCCTCTTCGGGCACGTCTGTCAATCCTCGGGTTGTGGGTTACACCAAGCGGGACCTCAAGAACTGGGCACAGCTGGTGGCCCGGATTTTGGCCTCGGCCGGGCTCACCCACGACGATGTCATCCAAGTGACGTTCGCCTACGGACTGCTCACGGGAGGGTTGGGCATCCACTACGGAGCCGAGCGGCTTGGAGCCTCCGTGCTGCCCACATCGGTCGGCCGCACCGAACGCCAGATCAAAATCATGCAGGATTTTCGCACGACCGCCCTCGTGTGCACGCCCTCTTACGCTTTGATCATTGCAGATAAAATGGATGAGTTGGGGGTTGATCCCAAAAGGCTGAGCCTGCGGCACGCCGTGTGCGCCGGGGAACCGTGGACGGAGGCCATGCGACGTGAAATCCAGGAAAGATTGTACGTGACCGCCACGGACAACTACGGGATCAGCGAGGTCATGGGTCCCGGGGTCGCGGGCGAATGCCTGGAACAAAACGGCATGCACGTGCAAGAGGATCATTTCCTCGTGGAAATTGTCCATCCCCAAACCGGGGAACCCTGTGAGCCCGGCGAGTCGGGAGAGCTTGTGATCACGACCTTGACCAAAGAGGCCTTTCCTGTCATTCGCTACCGAACGGGCGATCTGTGTCGAATCCTTACGACGCCGTGCCCATGCGGACGTAGCTTTCGCCGGATTTCCCGCATCGAAGGCCGGTGCGACGACGTGGTGGTCATTAAAGGAATCAATATCATACCAGAACGGATCGGGGATGTGCTTCAACAGGTGAAGGGTGAGCGCCCGGTATATCAGCTTGTGGTCACCCGGAAAGGCAATATGGATCAACTTGAAATTTGGATCGAAGTCACCGAGCAATTGTTTTTCGACAAGATGCGCGAGCAACGCACCCTCGTGGACGATATGCGTCAAAAAGTGGCCAACTTTATCGGTCTCGTTCCGCGGATCAAGCTTGTGGAGCGAGGTTCTTTGGAGCGTGTTGACGGGAAAGTGAAACCTTTTGTGGATCGTCGAGCGACGGCGACATGATATGGGAGGACGGCCGACATGCATGAACTACTCACCGGGACTCAAGGCGACAGGAAGTTTCTTTTGGGCAACGAGGCGATCATCCGTGGGGCGCTGGAATCCGGGGTGCGCTTTGTGGCTGCCTATCCGGGGACGCCGTCGTCGGAAATCATCGACGGCTTCGCCGCTTTGGGCCTGGAGATCGGGGCTGAGGTCGAATACTCGGTGAATGAAAAGGTGTCCGTGGAGTCCGCGTGCGCAGCGGCCCAATGCGGTGTGCGCAGCTTGGTGTCCATGAAGCATGTCGGGCTCAACGTGGCCTCCGATGCCTTCATGACCTTGGCCTACGTCGGGGTCAAAGCCGGGATGGTGATTGTGTCGGCCGACGACCCGTCCCTCCATTCCAGCCAGAACGAACAGGACAACCGCTACTATGCGAAAATGGCGGGAGTGCCCATGCTGGAGCCGGCGACCCCCCAAGAGGCGAAAGACATGGTCCTGGCCGGATATGCCTTGTCGGAAAAATATGGACTTCCTGTCCTGCTGCGCACCACGACCCGGGTCAACCACTGCCGGGGTCCTGTGGCTTTGGGGGAGATTCCCGAAAAGGAGTTAAAAGGTTCCTTTTCCAGGGATCCGTTTAACCTGGTGGTGGTCCCCATGGTGGGCCGAAAGCTCCATCTCAAGCTCCTGGAAAAGCTCGTCGATCTGCAGAAAGAGGCGGAATCAAGCCCGTTCAATACCCGAGTCGGGGAAGGCCGCTGGGGCATTGTCACCAGCGGGGTTTCGGGACTCTATGTGCACGATGCCGTCAGAGAATTGGGCCTTGCCCATCAGGTCAGCGTTCTCAAACTGGGCATGACACACCCTTTTCCCGAAGGGGTTGTGACGGATTTTCTCAATGGTGTGGAAGCCGTGCTGGTGGTGGAAGAGCTGGAACCGTATCTAGAAGACTTTGTGCGCATCGCCGCCCAGAAGTGTGGCTTCCGAGGAAAGATTGCCGGCAAAGAGTTCGTCCCGAGGGCTTTCGAATTGGATACCGTGAAGGTTAAAGAGGCCGTCGGGCGGTTTTTCGAGGTTCCTTATTCGGCGCCAAAGATTTTTGCTGTGCCCGAAAACTTACCGGCCCGTCCCCCGAACCTGTGCCCGGGATGCCCGCATCGGGCCACCTTCTTCGGCGTCAAGAAGGTCTTCGGCGATGAGGCTGTCTACCCTACGGACATCGGCTGCTACACTCTGGGGCTTTTGCCGCCCTTGCAGATGGCGGATTTCCTCATCTGCATGGGATCCAGCATCTCCACGGCCGGAGGTTTTAGCCGTGTGCTGGATCGGCCCGTGGTGGCCTTCATCGGGGATTCCACCTTCTTCCACAGTGGCATTACGGGCTTGATCAACGCCGTGAGCCATGAGCGCAATCTCCTGCTGGTCATTCTCGACAACGGCACTACGGCCATGACAGGCCATCAGCCCCATCCCGGCGTGTGGCTGAAAAAGGGGGAGAATCAAGCGCCCAAGGTGGATTTGGAGATGCTGGTTCGAGGGTGTGGCGTGTCCAGAGTCGCCGTCGTCAATCCGTTGCATGTCAAGAAACTGCAGCATGCGCTCCAAGATATCAAAGCCGGCATGAAAGACGGGGGGGTGTCGGTGCTCATCAGCCGCTCCCCATGTCCGCTTTATGAACGCCGGGTGCTTGGCACAAAACAGAAAGTCGTATTCCAAGTTATGGGCGACTGCCGGCCGTGCCGAGATGATTTAGCGCAGCTCGGATGTTCCGCTTTTGTTTGGTCAAGAGACGAAGCGGGAGAGGCCTGCGTCCAGATCAATGAGGTGTTATGCGGCGGGTGTGCGGTGTGCGCACAACTGTGCGACGCCATCAAGCCGAAAAAGCTGAATGCCGGATGAGCTCGAGAACTAAGGCCGCCAAAAGGCCGTTTCGCTCGGGATAGATGAACGTTCGCCGGTATTCATGGGGAACATCTCGGGCACATCAAGGCTTGCAGGTAATCCCTGTCGTTGGTGTGCCGTATTTGAGTCTCTGAAGATGGAAGAGACGGTTTTCGCAGAGGCTGCGAAGTGGGTGACGAAGTCCTTTGCTCGACATGATGTTGTTTCGTGAGACTTTTTGGAGGGGCGGCCCCTGCGCTCTCGGTCGGACGGAGAACTCCCCCCACTGTTCCGAACCGGGCCGGCCCCAGGGACGCTGCTGCGGTCCGAGGTGTCAAACACGAGGTCATTTTCCCAGAAAACCTGGCGCGCCATAAGGCCGCCGGAGAACGTTCTACAATGGAGGATAGAAGGGTGCAGACAATCGGGAAAGCAGGCCGTGACGGCGTGCGCCTTTTTTTTACAGGTGTGGGAGGCCAAGGAACCCTTTTGGCTACCCGGTTGGTCGGGGAAGCGGCTCTGGCCGAAGGATTGCATGCCTCCATGAGCGAAATTCATGGTATGGCACAGCGGGGTGGCGTTGTCGAATCCTCCGTGGTCGTCGGGAACATTCAGGCGCCCATTGTGGGGGAAGGTCAAGCCGATGTGCTGGTGGCTTTTGAACCGTTAGAGGCGCTCCGGGCCATAAACCGGTGCCACGCCGAGACCCGGGCGGTAGTGAGTGTGTCGCCCATTGTTCCTTTTACGGTGGCGGCTGGGCAGGGGCGATACCCCGAAATTTCCGATGTGGTCGATCTATTGAAGGCGAAGCTCGCCCAAGTGATTATTCTGGATGCAGAAAGTTTGGCCAAGGAAGCGGGATCTGTCCGTGCCGCCAACATGGTCGTCATGGGCGCCGTGGCGGCGATGGAGGTGCTTCCCATCGCCAAGGCCACATGGGACGCCTGCCTGCGAAAACTCTTTCCTCCCAAACTCTATGACGTCAATCAGAAAGCCTTCGATATGGGTTATGGAAAAGCCCGTCATTGAGTCACCCCTGTGCAACGGACTTCCTCAGAGTGCAGTTCGTTGCACACTTCGGCTCGACCTTGGGAAACCTTAACAACGCGGTGCGTAATGAATGCTTTACAACGGCATGAGCAGGGGAAAGCCGTGCGCTTCGGGTCAATGGCATGACGTGCTGAATGTCATTGGAATGCCGACAAGTTGGGCGGGAGAGGGCCCGACCGCGTGCGGTGGCTTTCGGAGAGCACCGATATCTGGCATGAAATGTGCTCTAAGAAAAAGTACACTCAAGTGCTTATTGACGCTTGTGGATTTTCCGATTATTAAAGTAGGCTCTACGAAAGAGCACCAACAAGCGTTTTGACGGCGAGGATGGATAGGGCATGATCATTGGGCACGACCTTCTCGAGAAGACATGCAAAAACATGATCGAGACCATTCTGTTGTGTTTGGATCATGCCACCAAGGGAACGATTTACCGAATCGGTCCCATGCCGGAGTTGCGCTCGGTTCGGGTGACTTCCGGTATCCGAGAACAAGGCAACGGCACGATTCATTGGGGTTTGCCGGCGGTATCCGATTACAATCCTCCGGGAAAGACATGGGAGCAATATCGCGACCGCCCCGGCCGGGCTTTGGAAGCGATGGCGTGGTGCGTGGAGCGGCAAAAGAGCTGGACGGCGGATAATCCTTACGAAGATCAACGCAGTGTGCGCAAACAGCTGAGTGGTGAACCTGAAGACTGGCACCACATGGAGCCGGTTCTGGTCAAGAAGAGCGACCTTTACGGTGACAATTGGGCGGACATCGAGTATCCGGTCAACTGGAAGGGCAATCCCATTTGGCAAGATACAGAATATGTGGTCGTTGCCGTCATCAAGATCCATTTCCTCCCGCACACCATCCAGCGCGGCGATCGCGCCACAAAGGTCATCAAGAAACTCTCGCGCATTTTGGGCACGGAGATGTTCTCTCTTCATATCCGGGAGACCTTGAACCAGGTCCAAAGTGAAATGACCCACCAAAGGCTCAGCTCCTGTAACGCTTTGGCCCATGACTTGCGTAACACATTGATGAAGCTGAGTTTTATCTTTTCGGCCATCAATGCCGAAGTGGGTTTTCTTCGCGAGCAGTGGGAAGAGGAGATTCGGAGGAACATCGCTGGGCTGGAAGATAAGAACACCCTGGTGGGCCGGCTCAATCACCTCATTGAGACCCGCATCGAAAAACTTAACGGCAACGGGGAATTGGGTACCTTAGGGCGCAACCTGTTGGCCGAACAGAAAGAGTTCCTCGTCACGGCGCTTCTGCCGGAGCAAGCCGAGAATTGGGTCTCCATGAAGATACAGCCCAAGTGGGAGCGTCTCCTGGAAGAAAGCTCTGTGTGGGAAGACCAGCGCCGGGAAGTCCAAAGCACCTTGCAGAGGCTGAAGGCAGCCGTGTGGGTCGGAACCGACCAAGAGGTGGCGAGCCGGTTGAGGCACTTGCCGGAGGAGATTCGCACCTTATGGCCTCAGGTGGCCTACGTGGAATTTTCTCCCGACAAATTGCCGGTTCTCGACCAGGTTTTGGCGCTTTTGAACCATCCGGGTATGGATGTGCCGCACAAGAAGCACACCCAAAAAGTCCTTTCGTGCCTGAAAGCCTTGGCCGAAATCATCCCGGACATGGAGGCCCGCACCAACCGGATCCTGGACTACATGCGAAACGGCACAGAAAAGGGCCTGCAGGATTACTGGCGCCCTTTAATGCGCTCCACCGAAATCCCACAGCCCTTGGAGTAGCCAAGGTCTCCCTCGAAAAGTGATCACCCGGAAGATCCTCTCTTTTTATCGGCAAGCGCCCTGAAAAGTTCCGCAAACTGTGTCAGTTTCGACATTTCCATGGAATCGGGCTGCAGGTCAAGAAAATAACCGGGTCCTTCCTCGATGATCCTTTTCGGGTCGCCGTCCGCATTCAAAGCGAGACACTCATAAGCATGCACAGGCTGGTGCAGGCCCTTCAGTGCCATGGGCCCGAGGTCCCTGGCCTGGATTTTTTCGGCAATGAGCGCGTAGGTGGCGCGACTGATAAGAATTTGACCGGGTTCGGCGATCTGTTGGAGTCGGGCGGCGATGTTCACCTGCGAGCCGATGGCTGTGTAGTGTATCCAACGCTCCGAGCCGAAGCTCCCGACGACGCTCAATCCGGTGTGGATTCCCATGCGCACCTGGAGGGCGTGCGGATAGCCTTTTTGCGTCCATTTTCGGTTAAGGGTCTTCAGCTGTGCTTGCATGGCCATGGCCATCTGCACGCATCGATATGCCCCGTCGGCCGGGTCCATGTCGTCGGGGGCCCCGAAGAGCACCATGATGCCGTCGCCCATGAGCTTGTCCAGGGTACCTTGATGCCTGAGGACCAAAGGAATCATTTCATGGAAGTATTCGTTCAGCTGTTCCGCCATCTCCTCTGGTTCCATGGTATCGGTGATGGTGCTAAAACGGCAGATGTCCGAAAAAAAGATGGTGATTTTCTTCCGGGTGTGCCTGAAGAGATCCCGGCCTTCATCCTTGCTGAGATGCTGCACCAGAGGGTCGCTGACAAACAGAGAGAGCTTCTGGTTGAGTCGAGTGATCTCCCGGTCTTTTTCCCTCAGCTGGGCATTGGACTCTTTGAGGTGGGCCTTTTGAGAGGCGAACCGATCCAAGAGAACGGCCAGGAAGATGCAGACGGCGAGAAAAGCCCCGATGCGCACGCCTTCGCGGACATAATCCGGGGGCCGACCATCGATGCGACTCATGATCACGAGGATTGCAAGGTAGATGCACATGTAATAGCAGGCGGTGAAAAAGACGCAGCGGAACCGCACATGACCGGCTGAGGAAGAAAAAGCCCATGAACCAGCCGATGAGCATGAGGTCACGTGCCGTGCCGACGGCATAAAAACCGTAAGCGGCGACCGGAGCAAAGAAGAACCAATTTGGGATCAGGACGAAGTGAGGATCGAAACGGAATCGGCTGTCCCAGCGAAACAGGACTATGGCCCAGCCGATCCCATGGGCGAGGGTCGCCGCGGCGACAAAGACGCCGATCTGGTGTGGGCGGATATCGCTGTACCCGAGTTTTTTCAAAAGAACGATGATTGCCGAAGCGACCAACCATCCCAGATAGCCGATCCATAGTGCTACGAGCTTTCTCGATCGTGCCCTTTCGGAAGGCATGCTTTCCATGGCATTGCCTCCTGATTGTGGCGCCTAGCACCATCCCCCGAAAGCCATAGGGGGTCTCGGCAATAATTGTGGCGAACCACTAGCCTTCAGGGCCTTTCTTTTCCAAGCGTTTCACTACGCTGTAGCGAATTTCCACGCGCTCATGGGAAGGGTCAGCGAGCTTGAGGGATGCCGGGGAAATAATCAAGGGTGCCGTGAGGGAACCGGATTGGATCAGTGTGTCTACGCGCAGCGGGGTCGTGTAGAAGGTATGGATTCCCGCCAGGAGGGTTTTGCCGCCTACCACTTGAACTTCAGAGGGAATGACTTCCACATTGGTGATGATGACATTGTCGGGGAGTTTTCCGATCCAGTCCACCTGAACGGGAACGATCTTGGTGGCTGGGACGTCCAAAGTGACTTCGAGGGTTGACGGATTGACACTGTTCAGGAAAAGCCCCGGAGGCATCTGGATATTTTCTTTGGTGATGGGAAAAATGTTCAAACCTTCCACTGCCTTGGCCAAGTTGATCCGGACCGTGATCTGTTCAGGCCGCAGAGATTTGACGATGGCGCTGGATCCGTGGAATTGCAGGTGCACCTTGTTGGCGGAGGTTTCCAAAATGTAGTACTGCGCCGGTCGGTTGACGAATTCCACGGGAACGTCGACTTCCATGACGGTATCCCGGCCCCGGGTGAATCCCAACCAAATGGCGGTGATGATGAAAAGAGAGAGGACGCCTGCGACGGCCAGCTTGCTCATCTCCCTTTTTCGGTACGCCGGGTTTTGCTGACGGTCGATCCCCAGGTGGGATTCCAGGATGTGAGTCATCTCTTCGGGCTGACCCACCGGCTTGATCCAGGCGTCCTTTGCGACCGTAACGCGCCCCCGTTCCTCGGAAACAGCCACCACCAAAGCGTCGGAGCGTTCGGCCAAGCCGGCGGCGGCCCGGTGACGGGTACCGTAAAAGGTGGGGAGATCCGTCCTCTGGGACAAAGGCAGCAGGACGCCCACTTCCGTCACCTTGTCCCCTTCCACGATAGCCGCTCCATCGTGGACAGGATTTTTGGGCCAAAAAATGCTCATGAGCATCTCCTGGGAGACCCGCCCTTCCCAGGGGATGCCCCCGTGGATCAACTCGCGGAGATCTTCTTTGCCGGGAAAGACCACCAAGGCCCCGATGCGCTTCTTGGCCATTTGAAAAAAAGTGTCCACCAAGACCTGCACGGGCGAGGATTTTTCCTCCAGCGGGGAACCCCATAGAAAATTCTTGAGATTGCGCGCTTGGAGTGCGGTGCGGATTTCATTGCGGAAGACCACAATGATGATGATTGCCGCGGCGGCGGTGATTGCCTGGAGCGCCCAGCTGGTCAGGATCAAGCCGAGGGAGGCGGCCAGTTCTTGAATCACCCAGAGGGAGGCGATCCCTGCGAGAATACGGAAAGCATTGGTGTGCCGAAACAGAACGTATACCCGGAAAAGGATATAGCTGTTGATGAGGATGTCCACGACATCCTGCCATCGAATTGAGGAAAGAACAACAACGAGGGACTTCATCACACTTCAATCCACGAGGCTGAACCGCAGCACACTCAAGACGCGGCCTTCCGCGTCGGTGATTTCCACTTTCCAGGGGCCCTTGTCCACCTCGCGAAGCTTGAGCACGCTGTACGTTGCCCAGCGAGGAGGGTACAGTTTGAGCCGAATCTGCGTGGTCAGGGCATCCCGGTGATACCACCGATGGTAGATCACCGTCTGGGAACGGACGGAGCCGAATTCCGTAAAGCAATAAATTTGTCCTTGCGTCACGGAGAAAACGGCTCCGGTGTTGATCGGATTGAGGTTGTCTATGAATTCACAAATACCGGCTCGGGCGATCACCAAGCCGGTGTCTTGATTCTGCGGGGATTCCCGCTTGTCCTGTGAGAAGGCGGTGGGGGGCTGGATGGCGAGAATGGTGGTCACAAGACCCAGATACAGGACGGCACCGTAAAGGACCGCCCGCCTGCCGAACAGCGGGCAAGGCTTTCGTCCGGGGAAAGCCTCGCGTTCATCGGCTCGTCCAGCCAGATCCATGCGTCGATCCTTTCCTCGAAATTTTGCAAAGCGCTGCAATTTCTTAGATGCCTCCCGCGCCAACGGGGTTGACAACAAAAGGCAGGCGCGGCTCGAAGAATCCTGGTGAGCTGATTACCCTAGGGAAAAAACATATCACGAAAATCCACCGGGTCAACAGACCCCTTCCAGAACCCCTACGGGCGGCCTCAGCGTCAAAGAGAAGTCAAAATGTCGGCATAAATCTGGGCGGCGGTCACGACCTGATCAAAGGAGACGGACTCGTCCGGTGAGTGCGCCTTTTCCAACTGTCCGGGTCCCAAAAGAATGGGTTTGACGCCCGCAGTCCAAAGTGTGTTGGCGTCGCTATGGCTTCGAAAAGGGACAGGTTGCCACCCCATGGCATGAGCTTCCACGATCTGACGAATCTTTTGGACAAAAGGGCTGCGCTCAGGAATGTCATAGCCCGAATGAATCTCCGTGAAGCGCAGGCTCGGAGTCACATGGGGGTTGTCATCGCGGATAGCTTCCGTGAGCTGCTCCAGCTCCAGGATGATTTCCCCCAAAGGGAGGGCGGGCGGAAGATGGACATCCATCCAAGCCTCGCAGTAGTCCGGTACGACAAACCCCGCAGAAGAGCTGCTGAGGTCTCGAATGTTGGGGATCACCTCAGGCCAGCGCTCTTCCCAATAATGAAGTAGACGGAGCAGGAAATGGAGCAGACTTTCGGCCGGGTGGGAGGATCGATTGGCCATGGAGGCGTGCATCCTCTTGCCGCGAATGACCACCTGGATTTCGAGGTAGCCATAATGAACCAAAGAAACCTGCAAATCGGTTGGTTCGCCAATAATGGCCCATGGGAAGTGGTAATCCCGAACCAACCGGCGCGCCCCGTCTCCTTCCTCTTCTTCTCCGACGACCAATGCGAGGGCCGCGGGGATAGGAGAGGACACACCGGCGGCCGCGGTCAAGTACGCTTCGATCATGGCCGCACAGCCGCCTTTCATGTCGGCGGTGCCCAATCCGAAAATCTCTCCGTTGTCTTCGTCACAGCCGAAATCTTCGAGGTCGTAGGCGGAAATGGTATCCACATGGCCGATGAGGGCCACGTGGATGTCTTCGTCCGGCGGGAGCACAAGGAGGTTTGAGCGACGGTCGTCTACAGGTTGGCGGATGACGGGCACGTCGTAGCGTTTGAGGTAGGAATACAGGAAGTCGATGATGTCCTCTTCCTTTCCCGAGGGGCTGTAGATATTCACCAAACGTTCCAAAAGGCGACGCAGTCGCGCTGGCTGGATGTCTCGACCTGCGGATCGGACCACGGGTTCCTCCGGGCGGCTTGAGAGACGTTTCGGGATGAGGTTTTTTACGAGGATGGGGATGAGACCGGGGGTATCGTTCGCTGTTTCCTGGACGACCCAAGGTCAGAGCGGACTTTTTTCCGCCTCTCCGTAAGGTTCAAGCTCAGATAGATATGTTCCCTGGGATTGCCGAACCCCATTTTTTTAAAAAAGGCCAAAGCTGTGTCGTTGTCAGCCTCGGAATCCACAAAAAGAATGCGGGCTCCTTCCTCCATCACGGTTTCTTTAAATTGTTCAAAAAGCCTTTCCGCCACGTGCGAGCGCCTCAGGTCTCCACGAACGCCGAGCCACACCAGGTGAGCATATTTCCATGCGGACCTCGGCTTGGAAATCGTCGTCCCCAACGCAAAACCGACAATGCTGTCGTCCAATTCTGCCACGAAGCAATACTCTGAATCGCTCAGATAAAAAGACACCACCTCGTAAGGATCCCACGTCCGATACAAGTTGGGCACCCGATCCGCCGTGAAGAGCTGTTCGCCCAAATGAAACACCTCGGCGAGATCGTCGATTTCCAAATTCCGGATGGTCACCGGCGTGCGTTTTTTCCTGCTATTGGGTGGAGCAGGAGCATCTTTTTGAATGTTTTTTTCCATGATTCATGATCCTTTGCGACTTGTTTAAAGGCCGTACTTTTTGGATAATCCAAATAAGGGGTCTTGGTCAAGTGCTTGAATTGCATTTATTTTTAAAGTTCTTCAGGGATGATCCGTGCGATTTCAGCTCCAGAGCGGGCTCTTGTGAAGGGACACGAAGCGATGCGACGAAACGAAGGGGACTTGAGAAGGAGGATCACTGGAAAACCGGCACGTACGGTCCGATTTATCCGCACTCTTTGTGCGCTGGTTTTTGCGGGATTTTATGTCCCCTTGACTGTTCTTACCGCTCATGGCGGTTTCGTCGACGGTGCCAAGACGGACGTCACACCCAACAGCGGCACCGTTGTACAGGTTGTGGACGGGGATACGGTCATGCTCCAGGATGGGACGAAAGTGCGGTATTTGGGTGTGGATGCTCCAGAAATGGATCATGAAAATGGCCGTCATGACTGTTACGCGGCAGAGGCGTCCAAGCGGAACGCGGCCTTGGTGTTGAAGCGCACGGTGCGGCTCGTTTATGACATCCGGAAGAGAGACGACCATGGCAGGCTACTGGCTTACGTGACGACGCCCGAAGGGATTTGTGTCAATGAAGAGTTGATCCGCGAAGGATTGGCCTATGTCTCGCTGGGACCTGAGGGATTTTCTCGATTTGAAGAATTCGTGGAGCTCCAGCGGCAAGCCGTGCTGGGGCGCCGTGGAATGCACGGCCACTGCAGGATCCGGGAAGAGCCGTACTACGTCGGCAATATTCAGTCTTTCATTTTCCACCGGCCCCACTGCTCCTTCGGCGGGAGTATGCGCAGTCTCCGTCGAGTTCAGTTTAGTTCCCGATGGGATGCTCTCATGAAAGGCTACCGGCCGTGTCGCCGGTGTAAGCCGTGAGAAACGTGGGGGGGTGCACGGATGACACGGCGGAAATACCCGGACCGACCGCTTGTGGGTGTGGGAGCGGTAGTTTTTGCAGACGGCAAGGTGCTTCTCGTGCGCCGCGGCCGTGAGCCCGCTTATGGATTGTGGTCCCTACCGGGGGGACTTGTCAAACTGGGAGAAACCTTGGAGGCGGCCGTTCGCAGAGAGGTCCTGGAAGAAACGGGTCTTCAGGTGAGGCCGGTGGACGTGGTGGCCTGCCTTGACCGCCTCGTTAAAGATTCCCACGGACGCATCGCCTACCATTACGTCCTCGTGGACTTCCTCTGCGAAGCCCTAGGCGGCAGACTCCAAGCGGGAAGCGACGTGTTGTCGTGCGCCTATTTTGCCCTTGATGCCCTGCAGGATTTAGCTCTCACCCGAGGTGCCGCCGAAGTCATCCTCAGGGCGAGAGAAGCGTGCCTGTTGGGTTGTTCCCCCATTTACGACCCTTCCCTCTAGCCTTGTCGGGATCGGTGGAAGTCATAATCTGCGTGAGAACCTTGCAGAGGGGGAGCCGCCGTTTCTTCCCATTCCCGAAAGAAGTCACGGCTGAGCAAACCTATCGGTTGACGGCCTGGGCGGGAGGGCGAGGCTGGTGGGAAGGATCGTGGGACACGCGCTCCACAGAACCACAACTTTCATGAAATCCATCGGAGCAGGCAGTGTTCGAGCCCGAGGTTGGGAAACAGGAATTCTCGGAAGCGGAGGAGATCTGTCTTTGGCACAAAACGTGTGCGTTTTGCCGGTCGGGTAATTCAGCCTGGGGGTGGAGCATGGCCGGTTGCCCCATCGCCTTCTGAGGTGACCAGCCGGGCTTTTGCGGATGCCTTTTTCACGAAACTGTCACTCTTTTCATCTTGACAGCGGGCCCATCGCCGATTATGACGGACCGGTCCGTCAAAAACTGATCCAAAGGGCCCGACTCCGGTATGGCGAAACCTCAACCCAATCTCACAGCCATCTTGAAAAACGCGGGAAAGACGGAAAACCCCGCGGAGCTCTCCCGGGTGTTCCGGCACATCGCTCAGAAAACCGGCAGGGGGGATGCCGGTGATCGTCTGGTGCGCGGATTCGAGGCGGCACTGAACGAGTGGAACCACTTGCCCGAGGAATCCCGCCCGCCGGCGTCGATCCTGATCAGAGCTTTTCGGAGCGCGGCGCTCGATGCGGGAGCTTCCGAAGTGGATCTTCTGGAAAAACTCCTTGCAAGCCTTGTGGAACAATCCTCGGCCGATAGAGCTGGTCGGCATGCCGAGGGGCGGAAAACGAGAGATCGGATCTTGGCGGCGGCCCAAGAGGTCTTTTCCCAGAAAGGTTTTCACCAGGCGACCATGGATGAAATCGCCGAGCGGGCCGAGGTGGGCAAAGGAACGATTTACCGACACTTTCCCAGCAAGGAAAATCTATTTCACCAGCTCATCCAGATCCGCCTTAAGGAACTGGAAGAAGATGCGGAGCGCATTCTGGACAGCGACGATGACGTGCTGTCCATGATCGAAAAGTACTTCCATATCTACTTCGAGTTTTTTGACCGCAACCAAGGGCTCTACCGGGTGATGGTCCACGAGCACCCGGATCTGGATGAAAGGCTTCAAGATCTTTACGTGGAGAAGATCATGCGGCGGATCCCGCACCTGAAGCGCAAGATCCGCGAAGCCCGACAGCAAGGTATCCTGAAAGATGTAAATTTCCACACGGTGTTTCACGGGGTCATGGGCTTCATCCATGGCGTTATCCAGCGATGGGTGGCCCAGGACTGCACCTACTCTTTGGTGGAGGAACTGCCGACGGTCCGAGAAGTTCTTTTTTATGGGTTCGTGAGAAAATTCAAGACGTGCGAGGAGGAAAAGCCATGGACATCAACGAAATGAAGGCTAAGGTGGTGGATATCATTGCCAATCAGTTGGGCGTGGAAAAGGACATCATCACGCCTCAGGCTCATGTAATCGACGATTTGGGGGCCGATTCCCTGGACGTCGTGGAGTTGATCATGGCCTTGGAGGAAGCCTTTGACGTGGAAATCCCCGATGAAGAGGCCGAAAAGATCCGAACCGTTCAGGATATTTACGATTATATCGAAAAGATCCAGGCCGCCTGAGTCTTCCGGCGGCACTGCTTTCTGTGTGCACACCGCCTGCCGAGTCCCCCCGCGCTTCGCAGGCGGTTTTTTTCTCCGCCGACAAAAGTTCAGGCCGAAAGGCCTGGGCCCTTTCTCAACGGCCCTTAAGCCTCTCCAAGGTTTTCCTCCAGTTCATGACTCAAGCTGGATGCCCTTGAATCGACCAGGGTATTTTTGACCGCCCAGAAGACGGCCCGAAAAACGGCCTCAAAATTGGTCGGCGAGACTCTTCCCAGTTCGATGAATTTGATGACCACTTCCTTGGCGATTTTTAAAATCATTTCATCGTCGGCGTTCATTCTATTTCCCCGTTTTGGTAGAGTGTCCTGGCGTGGAGAAGAAAAAAGCCTCTGCTGGTTGGAGGGAAGGCCGGAAAGGCGAAGCAGAGGCTTTTTTGGACCCGCGGGAAATACCCCGGCAGGCATTCCCCCGGCCCATGGGCCTTCTACCACAGGTCTAGAGGGGAAGGCAAGAGCGGTGCTTCAACTCGGAAATCACAACAGGTAGACTTTCCATGAAAACAGACATTCTCATCATGTTTTTGTGCCTGGCTCTTTCGGCGTTCTTTTCAGGATCGGAAACGGCCTACATGGCCGTTGATCGGATGCGGCTTCGCCAAAAGGCTCGAGTTGACAAGCGAGCCCGCATGGCCCGTTCAATCCTTAAAGAGCCCGAAAAACTCATTGCCGTCTTGCTGTTCTGCAACAACTTGGTCAACGTGGCCTTGTCGGCTGTCGCCACAGCGTTGGCTCTCCAGATTATGGGCGACCGGGGAGTGCTTGTCGCCACAGGGGTCACCACCGTGTGTCTGCTTCTTTTCTCGGAGATCACCCCCAAGACCATCGGCGTCTATTACGCCGAGAAAATCACCCTCGCCGTCGCGCCGATTCTTATGTGGTGTATCCGCATCAGCTACCCCCTCGTGCACGTGCTTTCCATGGCAGCCAAGGGGCTGATTCGGCTCGGCGGGCTCAGAAAACCAAGCCGGCAGGTTCGATTGACCGAGGAAGAGATCGCGATGATCATCAAGGCGGGGACGGAAGAAGGGGTCCTCGATCTCGAAAAGCAGGATATGCTCTTAGGCGTGCTGTCTTTGGAAAAAGTCCAGGTGGGAGATATTGCCGTGCCGCTTCGGGACGTGGTCAGTGTCAGCCTGGATGCGACCTATGAAGAAGTCTATCGTCTCATCGAAACCCATAAATATGCCCGGTATCCCGTCTATCGAGGGGATCCGGCGAATATCGTCGGATTTATTCACGAGCGCGATTTCTTTCTCGTGCCCAAAGGAACTGCTTTTCGACTGATGTCCATCGTCCGGCCGCCGAACTTCGTCCCAGAACTACGCAGCATTCGGCAACAGCTGCTCAGCTTCAAGAAAGACCGTGCGCATCTCAGCATCGTCGTCGATGAGTATGGGGACGTCACCGGCATTGTGACCATGGAAGACGTGCTGGAAGAAATTGTGGGTGACATTCAAGACGAGCACGACCCTCAGCGCCGCTGGGTGCGAAAAGTTGGGGAGACGACCTATGTCGTGGAAGGACGAACCCTGGTCAGGGATGTCAATCGATGGCTCCGGATCAATCTGCCCGAAGAAGACATCAAGACCATCGGGGGACTGGTCCAAAAGGCCCTGGGGCGCATTCCCCAACCGGGAGACATGGTGACTTTAGAACCGTATCGGCTCCACGTTCTGGAAATGCGCGGGAAGAGTGTGAAGAAAATCCGTTTGGACATCTTTGCTCAATCTTAGAGCTCGTGCCCGCCCGGCTGCGCCGTCCTAGTATAACCCATTAAAATTCCATGTTTTTAAAAAAACAAATGAATTCTTTCCAGGGCCCGATGAAGGGCTTTTTGCATTTGACACGGGGAGAAGGTGGTGTTAGAAGTCGCCCAGGTGGGAAAAAGTGGGCAAATAGGGGGGAAAAGTGGGACTCCTAAAAACGCCGCGATTTCGAGGCCAATTCGTGGTGCGCCTAGACGAAAAAGGCCGCTTGCGGATTCCCACCAAGTTGAGAGAAACATTGCAGCAAAACTTCACCGACGGGCTCATCCTTGCCGCCGGGCCTCGCTGGCTGGATGCCTACCCTCCAGAAGTCTGGGAAATCCTCGAAGAGAAAATCATGGCAAAGGCCGGCCTTCACGAGGACTATCGCGCGCTGATTCGTTACTACATCGCCAGTGGCGTGGAATCGGAGATCGACAAACACGGCCGGATTCTCATTCCCGCATTGCACCGGGAACGGGCGAACATCCAGCAGGAGGTGTTGGTGGTCGGGAGTCTGGACCATATCGAAATCTGGGATCTGGGTCATTGGCGGGAATATGATCGGTGGGCGGCAGACAATTTCGAGCGCCTCAGTAAAGAGGCCTATTCTCCTTAGGAAACCTCTGGATAGAGAAGCAAGGTCTGTCAACGACTTTTGCGGGAGGCCGGGTTTTTGCCCTCAAGATTCGAGGAAACGGTCTTTGAGGTTCCGCGCGGGTGGCCGGTGGCGATTCTTGCCGTTCCGATGAATGAGGGCGGCGGTTTACAAAGGAGGCTCACGGACGGTTCTCGATGGAGTTCAGAAAGGTCAGGTTGTGGGAGAAACCCGTCTCCTGCCAAGTCGACATCATCCGGTGTTGCTGAAGGAAGCCGTTGACTTTCTTCGCTGTCGATCGGGTGGCCGATACGTCGATGCGACGTTGGGCGGTGGAGGGTATGCAGAGGCGATTTTAGAGGCGTCAGCGCCCGAAGGTCTCCTTCTGGGGATCGATTGGGATCCGGAGGCTGTGGAGCGAGTCCGGACCCGGCTGGCGATGTATGGGTCTCGGGCGATTATCGAGAGAGCTTCTTTCCAAGCGCTGCCTGACCTTCTGGCATGGTACGGATGGCCAGAAGTTGATGGCGTCGTCGCCGATTTGGGGGTTTCTTCCGATCAGTTGGAAGATTCCGGCCGAGGGTTAAGTTTCCTTGAGGAAGGCCCCCTTGATATGAGGTTGGATGTTTCCATTCCCGTGACCGCGGCGGACTTGGTCAACGGTCTTCCGGAAGAAGACCTCGCGCGGTTGCTCCGTGAGCTGGGTGAAGAGCACTACGCTCGGAGGATTGCGGCGGCGATCTGTGAGCGTCGGCTGACCCGACCGTTTCGGACGACGACGGAGCTTGCTGAGGTCGTAGCGTCCGTGGTTCCAAAAAGTCCGGATACACGGCGGATCCATCCGGCCACGCGAACATTTCTCGCTCTAAGGCTTGCCGTAAACCGGGAATTGGAGGCGTTGGAAGGGTTGCTGAGTTCTGTCCTGAAGGTCTTAAAACCCGGGGGACGATTTGTCGTGGTGAGCTTCCATTCCTTGGAAGATCGGCTGGTCAAGCGGGCTTTCCATCAATGGTCGAAGCGGTGCCGCTGTCCCGTGGGTATTCCCGTGTGCCGGTGTGAAGGTCGTCCGTTGGTGAAACTTCTCACCCGGAAGCCGATTCGACCCGGGGCGGACGAAGTGGATCGAAACCCCCGGGCCCGGAGCGCAAAATTGCGCGCAGTGGAAAAGGTTCACTAAAACCGGGAAAGACGAGAAGGATCACGACAGGAAGATGCGGCTGTTGGCAGCGATCTTAGCCGTTTTTGGCTTGGGGCTAGCGGCTTTTTACATGTGGCTTCAGAGTCAGCAGGTGTCTGACAGCTATCGCATCATGCAGTTGCAACAGGAATACGCCAAGTGGTTTGAAGTGAAGCGCCGGGTGGAGTTGGAATGGGGGCGGCTTCAGGCTCCAGACCGGTTGCAGTCCTTTGCGCATCATCGTTTTCAATTGAGGGAAGCGCGGGAGGGAGAGCGATGGTATCTTCCGGAGCCCTGAGGCGATCACGGTTCCTGGAGGTTCCTCTCCTTGATTGTTTTCTGGACGAAAAGGGCGCACCATGAACTCATGGGAGCCACGGACGGAAAAAAAGAGGCCGGGATTTCGGTTCTGGTTTTCGTGCCGCGTGCTGCAAGGACTGGGGCTCGTGGTGTGCAGTGCCATCCTTGCCCGCGCCTTATACATTCAGGTTTTGGACAGCGCGAAGTGGAAAGAAATTCACATCGGCCAGGCGCAGAGCGTCGTGGATGTGCCGGTCTATCGCGGCAAGATCATCGATCGCCGCGGCCAGGATCTGGCGCTGACGTTGAAGTCTCCGTGTTTGTTCGCTGACGGCACACTGATTCAGGACCTGAAAGGCACGGCGGCGCGCCTGGAGGGCATCATGGGTGAGCCTGCCGCAAAGTTGGAGGAAAAGCTTCGGCAAAACAAGAGGTTCATTCGCCTGCGGCGGGGCCTCTCCATGGAGGAGGTCCGGCAGGTGGAAGCGTTAAACCTTCCAGGTGTGGGGATCATTTCCGAATGGCGGCGCTACTATCCTTTTCGTCAACTTGGGGGACACGTCGTGGGTTTTGTCGGATTGGATGGATCTGGCCTGGAAGGTATTGAAAAGGCTTATGATGGTTTATTGCGCCAATCGCCGCGATCCACGACGGCCTTTCGGGATGGGGGCCGGCGCAAAATATGGGTGCGTGAAACACCTCCTCCCGTACCGGAAGAGCGCTACGGTTTGCAGCTGGCCCTCGATGGGTATATTCAGTCGGTGTGCGAGCAGGCGCTGCGCAAAGCCGTGGAGAAGCATCAGGCTGCGGCCGGCCAAGTGCTTCTCATGGATGCACAATCCTTCGAATTACTCGCCTTGGCCATTTGGCCGGGCTTCGATCCGAACAACTACGGGATGCATCAGCCGGCGGAGTGGCGGAACCGGGCCATTGCCGACGCTTTTGAGCCGGGCAGTTCTTTCAAGACGTTTTTGTTGGCTGCCGTGTTGGATGTGCGAGCTGCCAAGGCTGAGGACCGGATTTTCTGCGAAAATGGAAAGATTCAAGTGGCGTCCCACATCATCCGGGATGTGCATCCCCATGGGTGGTTGACCGTGGCGGAAGTCCTCAAGTTTTCCAGCAACATTGGAGCCTTGAAATTGGCGGATGCGCTTGGAGCGGAGCGGTTTTACCGCTACTTGGATCAGTTCGGGTTTGGCAAGAAAACGGGCGTGGATCTCCCTGGTGAAATTTCAGGGACTTTGCGGCCCGTGGCATCGTGGCGTCCTATCGATTTGGCGGTCACGGCTTTCGGTCAAGGAGTGACCGTCACGGCCCTCCAGCTGACCAGCGCCGTGGCGGCCATTGCCAATGGCGGCCTGATAAAAACACCGCGAGTGGCCAAAGCGGTCGTGGATCCTCAGGGTCGTCTCGTCAAGACGCTTGCCGCTGATGAGGGCCGGCGCGTGCTGACCCCGACAACGGCAGCGAAACTTAGGGAGCTGATGCAAGGGGTTGTGGAGCCTGGCGGGACGGGAACCAAAGCCGTACTGGCCCAATACACCACCGCGGGCAAAACGGGCACGGCCCAGGTGGTGGAACCCGGATCACGCCGCTATTCTCAGGATAAGTATACATCTGTATTTGTCGGTTTTGCGCCGGTCAGCCAGCCGAGGCTGGTTTTGACAGTGGTGATTCACGAGCCTCAGCCTGAACATTACGGCGGCGTGGTCGCCGCACCGGTGTTTCGCGAGGTGATGGAGAAGGCCCTGCCGTATTTCGGGGTACTTCCTGATAAGAAACCGGAGGATTTGGCGCCGATGGTGCGCACGGTGTCCTTAGGGCGGGGGGAACACCTGGCGGAAGGGGTGCCGATGGCTTCCATGGAAGACGGCATGGTCATGGTGCCGGATGTCCACGGACTGTCCTTGAAAGCCGCCGTCGCACTTCTCAAGGAATCCGGGTTTGGCGTCATTCCTCAAGGCCGGGGGCGCGTGGTGCAGCAGCATCCGAGTGCGGGTACGTGGGCGCCGAAAGGCGAAACCGTAAAAATTCAACTGGAAGAGCTTTCGTGAATTCTCAACAGATACCAGACAGTCCTGTGAAGCCGTTGGAAGCGTTGTTTCAAGACGTGCCTTCTGCACGGATCTACGGGCCTCGGAATGTGTTGGTCTTCGGTTTGACCACAGACAGTCGTCGGGTTCACCCCGGCGATCTTTTCATTGCGTTGAGCGGGGCACACACCGATGGGCATCGGTTTGTGGATGATGCGATCCGCCGTGGCGCCTGCGCCGTCGTGGTGGAGAGGATCCCGGAAGCGCCTTTGTCCGTTCCGGCGGTTGTGGCGGAAGACACTCGGAAGGCCATGGCCGCAGCTGCCGCCGCGTTTTTTGACCACCCCGTTCGGGCGCTCACACTCGTCGGCATTACGGGCACGAACGGCAAGACGACAACGTCTCTTCTTGTGGAGAGCATTCTCGCTCACGCGGGGATCCGTGTAGGCGTCATCGGGACGCTAGGGTATCGCTGGGAGGGCGTGAAAGAAAAAGCGGATTTGACGACGCCGGACGCGGTGGACCTCCAGCGCATCTTCTACCGGATGATGAAGAGCGGGGTGACTCATGTGGTCATGGAGGTCTCGTCCCACGCTCTCGAATTGTGCCGGGTGGACGGCGTTTTCTACGACATTGGGGTTTTTACGAACTTATCTCAGGACCACTTGGATTTTCACGGATCCATGGAACGTTACTTCGAGGCCAAGAAACGCCTTTTTTCAGAGCATATGAAAGGACCGACGCCGGCATCCGGCGCCATGGTCTTTAATGGTGACGATGCCTATGGGCAGAGGCTCGCCAACGACTTCGGCACATCCGGGTGCATCTACGCCGTGGACAACCCTCAGGCGATTGTGCGCCCTACCCGATATCGGCTTGGGCCGCAAGGCATCGAGGCCTCAGTCATGACTCCTTCTGGAACCGTCAACATTACGTCGTCCCTCATGGGCCGTCTCAATCTGTACAACATTCTTGCCGCGATCGGTGCCGTGCAGTCAATGCGGGTGCCTTTGGAAGCCGTTGAGAGAGGGGTCGCCTCTGTGGGGATGGTGGAGGGGCGACTCCAAAGGATCGAAAATGACTGCGGTCTGGACGTGGTGGTGGATTTCGCCCACACTCCGGATGCCATGGAAAAGGCTCTGGAATGCCTGAAGGAATTGACAACGGGCCGCCTGTGGGTAGTTTTCGGCTGCGGGGGCGACAGAGACCGAACCAAGCGCCCCATCATGGGGAGTGTGGCGGGTCGGTACGGCGACATGGTGATCATCACCAGCGACAACCCTCGAACCGAATCCCCTGAAGCCATTGTGCAAGAGATTGAACCCGGCGTGCGCTCTACAGGCAAGGTGCGTTTTTCTTTCGAGGATGGTGTGGTGCCCCAGACTGGCTACACGGTGGAAGTGGATCGTCGCCGGGCCATCGAGGCGGCCATCCGATGGGCTGAACCTGGGGATCTTGTGTTCATCGGTGGGAAGGGCCATGAAACCTATCAAATCGTCGGAACGTGCGCCCGTCCCTTTGACGACCGCCATGTAGCCCGGGAAGCTCTGGCCCGACGCCGCGCCGGCACCGGACAGTGTCGTGCGGCAGGAGGGAACGCGTGATGTGGACCTTTGCCCAGATGGCTGAAGCCGTTCAGGGCGTTCTTTTGGGGCAGACGCCGGCGGCTCACCCCTCACGGATTGTGACGGACACCAGGGTCTTGGGGCCCAATGATGTTTTTGTGGCCCTCAGAGGGGAACGCTTCGATGGGCATGACTTTGTGGAAGAGGCTGTGCGACGCGGAGCCGTCGCTGTCATCGTGGATGTTTTTCAGTGCGTGCATCAGGTGGGTGACCGGGCGGCCGTCATTGTCGTCAAGGATACCCTTCAGGCGCTGGGGGACCTGGCTCGCGCCGCGAGAAAGCGTTTTTCCCTGCCCGTGGTTGGGATTACTGGCAGCAACGGCAAAACCAGCACAAAAGAAATGACGGCCTCCATCCTTTCCCGGAGGTTCAAAGTCCTGAAAAACCCGGGAAACTACAACAATCTCATCGGGGTTCCCTTGACACTGCTGGAATTGTGCGCCGATCACGAAGCCGCCGTCATCGAAATGGGCATCAATGTGGTCGGAGAGATGGAAAGACTGGTCTCCATAACCCAACCGACGGTGGGCGTCATCACCAATATCCATCCGGCCCATCTGGAAGGCTTGGGTTCTTTGGAGACTGTCCTTTCGGAAAAGGGAAAACTTTGGGAACACTTGCCCACAGATGGAACTGCCGTGGTCAATGCGGATGACGAACGGCTTGCAGCCTTCGCCAAGACCATCAAAGCCCTAACCGTGCGTTTTTCCGCACATGACGCCACGGCGGAGTTTTCTGTGGACGGCTCCGTGACCGTTGTCCCCGGGGAAAGTCGATTTCGACTTGCAACCCCGTCGGGCGAGGTGCCCATCCGACTACCGGCCATGGGGTTGCATCATGTGCAGAATGCGCTGGCGGCTGCCGCCGTCGGCTACACCTTGGGATGTTCTCTGGAAGTTATCCGCGCCGGTTTGGAAGCCCATCGACCGGTCAAGCAGCGCATGGCCATCATGAGACTCCAAGACGGGATCGTCCTTGTGGACGATACGTACAATGCGAATCCCAAGTCCATGGCGGAGGCTTTCCGCGCTCTTAAGACCGGGGCGCAAGGCAAACCCATCGCCTTGGTTTTGGGAGAGATGCGGGAGCTGGGCGATGCGTCCGCCCAGTGGCATCGGTGGGTGGGTGAGCAGGCTGCGGCCATAGCCCCCTCTTTCATGGTGGCGCTCGGACCGCATGCAGGGGACGTTGTGGAAGGGGCTCTCTGCGCCGGTTATGCGCCGCAACGCTGTTTCCTCGCGTCGAGTCACGGGGAAGCGGCGCAGATGGTGCTCGACCGCCTGGAACAGGAATCCTGGATCTTGGTCAAAGGGTCTCGGGGGATCACCATGGAGCGGGTTGTAGAAAAAATCGTGTCTGCCAAGGGGCTGGTGAATTCGGTTTCCGCATGCTGAAAGAAAACTCTAAGAGATCACAGGCCAGCGTAAGAGTTGCCGGGAGTGCAGGAAACCCGGAAGGCGACCAGAAGGCGTCCGCGATGCCGTCTGACGTTATGGAAAACTCTCATACTCCTCCCCTCCTTGTGGTGGTGGGGCTGGGAATCTCAGGCCAGGCAGCTTGTCGGTTGGGGCTTCGGCAAGGATATCGTGTACGGGCGATGGATATCTCCCGGGATGCCCGGGTGCATCAGGTGGCCGCGGCCCTCGCCTCCGAGGGGGTTGACACACGGCTGGGCCCCCATCGTCTCGAGGATTTTCTGGATGCCGACCTGGTGGTGGTCAGCCCAGGGGTGCCCTTGGACACGGAAATTTTTGCGGAAGTGCGGAACCGGGGGGTTCCAGTGGTGGGCGAGTTGGAATGGGCATGGCTGGCCCTTAATACTCCCACAATTGCCGTGACGGGCACCAATGGAAAGACCACCACCACGGAACTGGTGGGAACCCTTTTGCAAAAGGCCGGTCTGAGGGTGTTCGTCGGTGGCAATATCGGTACACCTCTGGCCGCGTGGCTGGCTGACCATGGCGGAGGCTCCGGTGACGGACGTTCCCCAAAAGAAGCGCTCGACTGGTGTGTTCTCGAGGTGAGCAGCTTTCAGTTGGACAGTGCCTCCCGCTTTGCGCCGGACATTGGGATCGTCTTGAACGTGACACCGGATCATTTGGACCGGTACCCGGATTTTGAGGCGTATGCGGCTTCCAAGTTTTCCCTTTTCCGAAAGGATAAATCGGCTGGGCAAACAGCGGTGATCAACAAGGACGATCCCGTATGTCGCCGCTGGGCGGCCACGTTGGAAGCGCGGACGCTTTTCTTTTCCCGGCTGGATGTCGGCGCGGAAGCTTATACGGACGGCCGGACCATGGGCGTTGTGGATCGGGATGGCGTCCGCCGATGGTTTCGTCTTGACCGATGGGCTTTGCGAGGGTGGCACAATCTGGAAAATCTTATGGCTGCTTCTCTTGCGGTGCTGCGTTGCGGGGTTGATCCCGAGGTTGTTCAAGAAACCATCGACACCTTCAGACCGTCACCGCATCGGATGGAGTGGCTGGGGACGGTTCATGGGGTTGATTTCATCAACGATTCCAAAGGAACGAACGTCGGGGCCGTGCTCAAAGCCTTGGAAAGTTGCTCTCAGCCGGTGGTGCTTCTGCTGGGCGGGAGGTCCAAGAAGACGGATTTTCGGGACCTTTCCGCCTTGTGCGCCGAAAAGGTTCGTGCCGTTGTGGGCTTTGGGGAGACGGGGCCACAGGCGGCTTCGGAACTCTCAGGGACCGTTGCGGCAATTGCAGTCAAGGATTTGGAGGAGGCCTTTCACGAGGCCGTGAGACGAGCTCAGCCGGGAGACGTGGTGCTGCTGTCGCCCGCATGTGCGTCTTTTGATCAGTATCCCAATTATGCGGCGCGAGGGGATCATTTCCGTGCCTTGTTTCGAGAGCACGAGAAAAGTTCCACGGGGGGCCGGTAAAAGGGCGGCGTGATCATGAGCGTGGGGCCTGGTGAAACGACAGCTGGGATGATGGGCTATGGGCCTCCGGAGAGGGACGGAGAGGAAGCCCGGGCTTTATGGAGTCCCTCTGGACAAATTTGGGCTGTCGTGCTGACGCTCATGGCTTTTGGCATTCTCATGATTTGGAGTGCCAGTGTGTCCACGGCACTGCGAGAGGGTGGATTCCTTGGTGGGTTACCCTCTTATCCACTGAAACAGGCGGTCTTCGCCGTGGCTGGGGTAGCCTTGATCGCATTTTTTGAGCGTTTTCCCTATCGGCTCTACATGCCCTTGTCCAAACTCATCCTTTTGGGGCTGTTGGTCGCTCTGGCTCTCGTTTTGGTTCCAGGCATCGGGGTTGAGATCAACCGGGCGCGCCGATGGTTTGGGTTTGGATCGTTTTTGTTGCAGCCGTCGGAATACGCCAAAGTCGGCTGGGTGGTCTACCTCAGCACGTACCTCGCTCGAAAGAAAGACCACCTGGGTCGGTTTTTTGCCGGCCTTTTCCCATCTTTATGCGTCCTTGGGCTGCTATGTTGCCTTTTGCTGAAGGAGCCGGATTTCGGAACCTGTGCCATCTTGACGGCGGTCAGTTTCGTTTTGTGGACGGCCGGCGGAGTTCCCTGGCGCCATCTCTTTCTCTTTGTGCCACTGGCCGGAATGGGGTTGGCGGCCATGGTCATCCACTCCCCTTACCGACTGGCCCGCCTGATGGCTTTCCTTGATCCTTGGACTGATCCGTTGGACAGTGGCTACAACCTCATTCAATCCCTAATCGCCGTGGGATCCGGTGGGCTGTGGGGCAAAGGACTTGGCGCGGGACAGCAGAAACTCTTTTACCTTCCCGAGCCTTTCACTGATTTCATTGTGGCCGTCTTGGCGGAAGAGCTCGGTTTTATCGGGATCGTGGTTCTCATCGCGTTCGTGATGTTCTTCTTCTCGAGAGGCCTCCTCGTGGCCCTGAAGGCGGTCGATGACCTAGGAGGCCTACTCGCTCTGGGCTTGACCTTTCTCATCGTCTTCCAGGCCTGGTTCAATATTGGGGTGGTGTTGGGGCTTTTTCCTACGAAGGGTTTGACGTGTCCTTTTATGTCCTACGGTGGCAGTTCGCTGACTGCCAACTGCATCGCCGTGGGCATCATTTTGAATGTCGCCCGGCGAATTCGTTCGTGAGGCTCTGAGGTGTATCGACGCTATCAGCATATTCATTTTGTCGGCATCGGCGGCATTGGTATGAGCGGCATCGCCGAGCTGCTGCTCAACTTGGGATATCACGTGAGCGGCTCGGACTTGAGGGAAAGCGACCTCACGCGCCGGCTCCGTGACTTGGGCGCGACAATTTACATTGGCCATCACGAAGGCCATGTGCAGGGCGCCGACGTGGTGGTGTTGTCTTCTGCGGTTGCCGAAAACAATCCAGAAGTTATGGCCGCGAAGAAACTGGGCAAGGTGCCCGTCATTCGTCGGGCGGAAATGCTCGCTGAGCTGATGCGGCTCAAGTATGCGGTCTTGGTGGCCGGCGCCCACGGGAAAACCACGACGACGTCCATGGTGGCCACGGTGCTCGCCCGGGGCGGGCTGGATCCCACGGTGGTCATCGGAGGGAAACTCAACGCTTGGGGCACGAACGCCAAACTGGGTGCGGGCGATTTTGTCGTGGCTGAAGCGGATGAGAGTGACGGGACGTTCCTTCTTCTGTCGCCGACCATTGCCGTCGTGACGAACATTGATTGGGAGCACGTGGATTTTTATCGTGACTTGGAGCACATTCGCGAAACCTTTCTGCAATTCATCAACAAGGTGCCTTTTTACGGCCAAGCCGTCTTGTGCCTTGAAGATGAAAACATTCAACACATCCTGCCCCGGATTCAGAAACGCTTTGTCACTTATGGGTTTTCCTCTCAGGCGGATTTCCAGGCACGGGAAGTCACCGTGGACGGCCTGGGGACCAAATACCGCGCCTATCACAAGGACCGCGAATTGGGGGAAATGCTGATTCCGATTCCCGGCCGGCACAATGTGCTGAATTCTCTGGCGGCTGTTGCTGTGGGAGTGGAACTGGAATTGGAATGGGACGCCATTCGCCTGGGGATTCAGGACATGACCGGGGTCCATCGCCGTTTCCAAATCAAGGGCGAACGTGCCGATGTTTTGGTCCTCGACGATTATGGGCACCATCCCACAGAAATCCGGGCGGTGTTGAAGGCTCTCAGCGAGAGTTATCCCCATCGGCGCAAGGTGGTGGTCTTTCAACCCCATCGGTATACGCGAACCCTCGGCCTGATGGACCAGTTCGCCACCTGCTTCTATCAATCTGACGTTCTTTTCGTCACGGAAATTTATGCGGCCAGTGAACCTCCCATCGAAGGGGTGACCGGGCGGCGTCTAGCGGACGAAGTGGCCAAATACGGCCATCACGACATCACCTTCTGTCCCACGCTGCAAGACGTGACCCAAGCCCTGCTCGATCGGGTCCGGCCTGGGGATGTCGTCATGACGTTGGGCGCCGGGAATGTTTGGCAGGTGGGGGAGTGGCTCCTGGAACAGTTGGAGGCCGGTCCGCCGGCGGACCCTCACGGAAGGAAGGGCGCATGAGCTGGGAGCGCGTGCTTTCGTCTCTTGGAGCCGAAGTGGACGTCCAGTGGAATGTGCCGGCATCGAAGCTGAACACGTTTCGTGTAGGCGGAACCGTGCGATGTGTGGTTCGGCCGAAGACGGAAACGGGCCTTAAGACCCTTTTGAAGAGTTTTCGGGATGAAAATGTTCCGTGGACAATCCTGGGCAGGGGCAGCAATGTCCTTCTTCCGGACGGAGTCTGGCAACATGTGGTGATTCTCTTGGACCAGTGCTGCGGTCATTTCCAGCGGCCCCCACAAGACGACCGGTTTGGGATCGTGCGCGCCGGGGCCGGAATGCCGCTGTCTCAACTCATAAAATTGTCCATGCGCCATGGGTGGACGGGATTGGAATTTCTTGCGGGCATTCCCGCAGCGGTGGGTGGAGCCGTAGTCATGAATGCCGGGACTCGAACGGGCTCGATTGGGGATGTGCTGGAGCGCGTGCGGATTCTCGACGAGGATCTTCAGGAGAAGAGCCTGCCCCGCTCGGCCCTTTCCATGGGTTATCGCTGCGGCGGTCTCCCCAAAGGTAGCGTCGTGCTGGAAGCAGATTTTCGTGTGACGCCGGCCATGCCCCATGAGGTCGCTCGAAGGATCGCCGAAGTTCTTCGTGTAAGACGCCGTACTCAACCCCTCCGGTGGCCTTCCGCGGGCTGTATTTTCAAGAATCCGCAAGGCCGATCCGCCGGAGCGCTCATTGATGAGGCGGGATTCAAGGGGTTTCGGGTCGGGGATGCAGAGGTGTCCCCCATTCACGCCAATTGGATTGTCAACCGGGGGCGAGCGACCCGGGCCGACGTGCTTCAGGTGATCGAAGCTGTCCGAAAAGGCATACAGGAACGATTCGATGTGAATTTGGAGCTGGAAGTCCAGGTGCTGGAATGATGCGGCCCAAACGGAACCGATACCGAAGAGATCCTCGTCGTGTCGGGGGGCCCATCCACTGGGTGGGAGTCATCCTGGTTCTGGGACTGATCATGGGGATCGCCGGGGGCATGAGTGGATTGCTTGCCCGAGGATATGCCGCCTTGCTGGACGCCCCGATCCTCCCCGTGGACTCCGTTGAAATTCGCGGAGCCGTCAAATTGGACCGGAAAACCGTTTTGAATGCACTCGGCCTGCCCAAAGGAATCAATATGCTGCGGCTGCGGCTGGATGTGCTGGTGCAGCGACTCGAGAAACTCCCATGGGTGAAATCCGCTCGGGTGGACTTGGATCCCAGCGGACGCCTCCTGGTCACCATTGATGAGCGACAACCGAAAGCGGTGGTCATGGGGAGCCGTCCGCTGCTCATGGATGATGAAGGGGTTTTGTTTCTCGAAGTGAAGCCGGAAGCCTATACGGAGCTCCCCTATGTGACAAAAGTCGGCGAGAAAAGGCCGACTCTGGGGGATCAAGTTCCGGCGTCCTTTTTGGAGGCCTTCCATGAGCTTCTTGAAGCTCTGGAGGGGGTTCCAGGCCTCGGAGTGCGGTTTGTATCGGAAATCTTGTGGGATTCCCTGGATGGCGTGACGATATTTGCCAATCCCAAAGGAACCCGGATTCATCTTGGCTCCGGGGATTTTTCCCGGAAGTTCCGGCGACTGCGCGCAGTGATTCGAGAACTGGAGCGTCGCGGAGGCCTTGAGGGACTGGACGCCGCGGATCTGTCGTATCCCGATCGGGCCTATATTCAGGGTCGGTTTCAGAAACCGCAAGGAGTGTAACTCTATGCCCACCTTCGGCAAGGGTTGAAACCCTGAGGGTCAAGAGGAGACCATGGCGAAAAGAGACGACCTGATCGTCGGCTTGGATCTTGGGACCACCAAGGTGTGCGTTGTCGTTGGGGAAATGACACCCGAAGGGATTGACATTGTGGGGGTGGGGACGACCCCGTCGGTGGGCATGCGCGGTGGGGTGGTGGTCAACATCGACCAGACCGTCAACGCCATTCGCAAAGCAGTGAGCGAGGCGGAAAGAATGGCAGGCTGCCAGATCTCCGCGGTCTATGCCAGTGTCGGCGGGACGCACATCACGAGCCTCAACAGCCATGGGGTTATCGCGGTCAAGAGCCGGGAGGTGACACGGACGGACGTGGACCGCGTCCTCGAAGCAGCTAAAGCCATTGCCATGCCTTTCGATCGTCGGATACTCCATGTGCTCCCGCAACAGTTTATCGTCGACGACCAGGAAGGCATCCAGGATCCTCTGGGCATGTCCGGAGTCCGGCTGGAAGCTAAAGTGCACATTGTCACAGGGGCTTCCAGCGCTTTGCAGAATATTGTCAAGTGTTGCGAGAGAGCGGGATTGCACGTGCTGGATATCGTATTGGAATCTTTAGCTTCCAGCGAATCCGTCTTGGATCCCGACGAGAAGCATTTGGGCGTCGCCCTTGTGGACATGGGCGGCGGCACCACGGACGTGGCCGTATTTCGGGAACAGGCGATCCGGTATTCCTCGGTGATCGGCCTGGGGGGCAATCATGTGACGTCCGACATCTCCGTGGGGCTCCGAACCGCCATCGACGAGGCGGAAAAGATCAAACGCCAATACGGCTGTGCCTTGATCGAGCGAGTGGATCCTCAGGAAGTGATCGCCGTAGGGTCTGTGGGGGGACAGAAACCTCGGGAACTGGCTCGGTCCATTTTGGCGGAGATCATCGAGGCGCGAGTCGAGGAAATCTTGAAGGTGACAGAATTGGAACTGATCCGCTCCGGCTACATGGAATCCCTTCATGCCGGGGTGGTCTTGACGGGCGGGGTATCTCTGCTCCCCGGAATTCGGGACTTGGCGGAACGTGTCTTTGATCTTCCTGTGCGGGTCGGAGTTCCCTATCGGTTCGGCGGTCTCGGAGATGTGGTGAAAAACCCCGTGTACGCCACGGCCACCGGGCTTCTGCTTTATGGACAGCAGCATGGCCCCGCGCGCCGTCCCAGGCGCTCGGAAGAGGGTGTGTGGCAAAGGGGTTGGGCGATCATCAAGAGACTCCTGAAGGAGTTTTGATCCGGTGTTCTTGCAGATCTCTCGGCGCTGAGATGGATCGGCCGGGGCGGAGGTTTCAAGTGCCCCGCTTGCCAGGCGGGGCTGGACGGGGACGTTAACAGGACAGAAGAAGGGGAGTCGCTATGGAGAGCAAGCCAATGAATGGAGCAAAAATCAAGGTCTTAGGGATTGGGGGCGGGGGCGGCAACGCCGTGAACAACATGATCGATGCAGGCATGGAAGGCGTGGAATTCATTGCCGCGAACACAGACTTTCAGGTTTTGGAGAGAAACAAAGCATCGGTGCGCATCCAGTTGGGGACCAATCTGACCAAGGGGCTCGGAGCCGGGGGCGATCCGGACAAAGGGGCCAAAGCCACCGAGGAAGATTTGGATAAGGTGCGGGAAGCGTTGCAGGGCAGCGACATGGTCTTCATTACCGCAGGTCTCGGTGGAGGGACAGGAACGGGGGGTGCGCCGATTATCGCCAAAGTCTGCAAGGAATTGGGGGCCTTGACGGTGGCGGTGGTCACCAAACCCTTCAGCTTCGAGGGCAAGGTCCGACAGCGCAATGCGGAACAAGGGCTCAAAGCCTTAAGCGAAGTGGTGGATACCCTCATAAGCATCCCTAACAACCGCCTGACCAGTTTAGCCGATCGGCGGGCGACTCTCCTTGAGATGTTCCGGAAAGCCGACGACGTTCTGCTCCACGCCGTCAAAGGCATCTCGGACCTCATCATGAATCCCGGTCTGATCAATGTGGATTTTGCGGATGTGAAGACCGTCATGAGCGAGATGGGGCTGGCGATGATGGGCACGGGCGTGGCCAAAGGCGAAAACCGGGCGGCCATGGCGGCCCAGATGGCTATTTCCAGTCCGTTGTTGGAAGACATTTCCATCCACGGGGCGCGCGCGGCCTTGATCAATATCTGTGCGGGTCCGGATCTGGGCATGTACGAGTTTGAAGAAGCTTCCACGATCATTTATAACGAAGTGGACAACGAAGCTCAGATCATTCTCGGAACGACCATCGACGAATCCATGGGCGATGAGTTGCGGGTGACGGTGATTGCCACGGGGATCGGGCAACCGAAGACGCAAACCAAACGCGATTTGTCGCGCGTCGCAAAGATTCGTCCGGGTGTCGCCGCGGAACCCATCATTCCCCATGTGCCGGAAACAACGGTGATGCCCGCGGCCGCCAGTGCGGCAATCCGGGATGACCTGATCCTGGAGGATCGGCCCAAGAGGCGGAGTTTCTTCAAAAGACTCACAGGAGGAACGGTCGACGAGGAAGACTGGAACATCCCCACATTCATTCGGAAACAAGCGGATTGATCGCGTTTGGCTTTTCCTGGCATGACTCCCCGTCCTGTGGTGTGAAGGAAGCGGCGACGGGTCCCGAGTATGGGTTCGGCGTGGGGGACCGTCCCGCTTCCGAGACAATAAGCTCATGGGGTCTTCTCTTCAGGGAAAGGGGATAGTGCATGGGTTTCCAGCTCGTTGAGGCGTGCTGTGGGAGTGTTCCCTCCGGAACTGTCGGCTCCACACGGTGATGAGTTGGAAACAAAAAAGACTGTCCCAGCTAAGGCTTTCGAAAGAGAAAACCATCCTCTCCTGGAGGGAGGGAGGACCGGTTCGCATTGTTCTCGCGTTTCCCAACACATACCGGGTTGGGATGTCCAACCTCGGTTTCCAGACAGCCTACCGACTCTTCAATGAAATCCCCGAAGTGACCTGTGAAAGGGTCTTTTATCCAGATCCCGAGCTCGTGGGGGAATATCGTTCGGGTGAAGCAAAACTGGAGTCCATGGAGACTTCACGGCCCCTGACAGACTTTCACCTCATCGCCTTTTCCATATCGTTTGAGAACGACTACCCCGCGGTCCTGGAAATGATCCATTGGGCCGGGCTCGCCATGCGGAGCGCTCACCGGCATGAGAGGGACCCTCTGGTGGCCGCAGGAGGTGTGGCCGTCTTTCTCAATCCGGAACCCTTGGCGGACTTTATGGATTTTTTCTTCATCGGGGAAGCGGAAGGGATTATCAGGCCGTTTGTCCACACGTGGATGGCGGCGGCTCAGGCGCCTTCACGGGAGGAGATGCTGGAGACGTTGGCGGCTGAGTGTCCCGGGATCTATGTGCCCCGGTTTTACATTCCCCGTTATGCGGGGAGGGGCGTTTTGGAAGGAATTGAGCGAAGAAAGAAAGCACCCCGTCGGGTCCGGGCCGTCAAAGTGGATCTGCATCGCTTTCCACCGGCGGCTTCGGTGACCATCACGGAAGAGACGGAATTTTCAAACATCGCGCTCATTGAAATCGGCCGAGGGTGTGGCCGAGGATGCCGGTTTTGCGCTGCCGGATTCGTTTATCGACCGTCTCGATTCCATGCGGTGAAAGCGATCGAATCTGTTGCGGAAGAGTGGTTGGCCCACACCTCAAGGATCGGCTTGGTCAGTCCTGCAGTTTCTGACTACCCCCAAATGGATCTCTTATGTCATGGCCTCCTGGAACGGGGCGTCCAGATCCATTTTTCATCCTTGCGGGCGGATAAAGTCTCTCCGGATATCTTGAAAGCCCTAGGGGAGAGTGTGTTGAAGGGGGTCGCCATTGCCCCCGAAGCAGGATCGGAGCGTCTGCGCTCGGTCATCGGAAAAAGCTTGACGGACGAGGATGTCCTCTCGGCGGCGGAACGGCTGACCGAAGCGGGGGTTTTTCATCTGAAGCTCTACTTGATGATCGGCTTGCCGTCTGAGATGCGCGAAGATTTGGCGGCGACGGTGGATTTGGTCAAAAGGGTGAAACACCGGGTGTTGGAGCGCAGTCGTGGGCGGAAAAGAATCGGCTTGATCACCCTCAGTATCCATTCCTTCGTCCCCAAACCCTTCACCCCATTTCAGTGGGCGTCTTTCGCCGGCGTTGGGGAGTTGAAGGCAAGAGCAAAATGGCTTCAGCAGGCTCTCGGGAAGGTCGCCAATGTGCGTGTACACTTCGATTTGCCCAAATGGGCCTATGTCCAAGCGCTTCTTTCTCGAGGGGACCGTAGGGTGGGCGAATTGCTGGAAAAGACGGTGGTGAAAAATCTCAGCTGGTCTCAAGCCGCCAGGGAGTCGGTCCTGAATCCTGATTTTTGGGTGATGCGGGAAAGAAACGATGACGAAATCTTTCCGTGGGAGATCGTGGACCACGGAATCAAGAGATCGTTCCTCCGCCGTCAATACGAGCAGGCCTTCCAGGGGGTGCCTTCGGCGCCGTGCGCTCCTGAGCCGGGATGCCGAACGTGTGGCGTGTGTGTCCGCTCGGGTGTTGTGGCATCCTCATGATCTTATTAAAAATGTGGAAAGCAGTGAGGATTTCTTTCACCACCGGTGTCAGATGATGCTAAACTACCATAGATTGCTGTCCTCAATCGCTCTTCGGGACACCCGGCGTCATATGCACCGAAGGCGCCGAGAATCTTGATTGGTGAAAGGGAAAAACGATGACCTCAGGCCGCAACGACTACTACAGCATTCTGGGGGTTTCCCCCGATGCGTCTCCAGAGGAAATCAAGAGGGCTTTTCGCAAATTGGCCCTCGAGACCCATCCGGACCGTAACCCTGGGGATCCTGCGGCAGAAGAACGGTTCAAGAAAATCAACGAAGCCTACGGTGTGCTGTCCGATCCTCACAAGCGGGCCGAATACGACAGATTTCGGGGGTTGGGATTCCAAAACGGCGGCAGTTATGGGCCTTCAGGAGGCTTCGGGTACAGCCAGGAAGACATCTTTCGCGACTTCTTCATGAGCCGACAGGCTCAAGAAGTTTTCTCGGAAATGCGTCGAGAATTCGAACGCATGGGGTTCCGATTCGATGAAAGTTTTTTGAACAATATCTTTTTCGGAGGGAAGACGTTTGTCTTTCGGACAACCATGTGGGGGGGGCCTGGTGGCGTTCGCGTCTATCGGTACTCAAGCCGACCGGAAACCGGGCCTCGATCGGAATCCGGCTCGGATTTTCCCCAAGGTTCGAAAAAATCTTCACTTGTGCTGCCCGTGCTGAAGGTGGGCGCGACCCTGCTCTATCAGGCGGGCAAAAGCATGGGCAAACGCCTGGTGCGGAAGGCATTGGATTGGATGGGCTTGGGTCAAGAGGGAGCCTCCAAGACAGCTGCAGACACCGGAAATGCTGACGTGGTGTATCGACTGACCATCGATTTGGAAGAGGCCCTCCATGGGACGGTCATGGAAGTGGCTTTACCCCATTTAGACAACAAACGGGTGGCGGTGAGGATTCCACCCGGGGTTTCGAACGGCACGCGGCTGAGGTTGAAGAATCTCGGGAAAAAAATCCATCGCCATGGTTCATCGGTGCGGGGAGATACATACATCGAGCTGCGGGTCGAAGGGATGGGATGAATCCCGGTCCGATGCCGTTTCGGGGTTGGCGGGGATCCACAGGGAAAGGAGTGGGTGTCATGTTGGAACTGATCAAGAAAGGGCTCTTGGCAAGCCTCGGCGCCGTGGTGATGACGAAAGAAAAGGTGGAAAAAGCGACTAAGTCCCTTGTCGAGGAGGGGAAACTTTCCAGGGAAGAAGCCGACAATCTGGCCGAGGAGCTCATTCGCAGCGGCGAGAAACAGTGGGAGGAGATTCAGACATCGCTCAGCGAAAACATCAAGAAGGCCGTGGAACGTGTGGATGTGGCGCGGCGCAGTGAACTGGAGGCACTGAAAGATCGAGTGGAAAATCTGGAAAAACGTGTCTCCATGCTGGAAGAACGTGAGAACCGCGCGTAGCGATCGGGATGGACACCGCCGGGGGCCATGAGGGGGCTGTGTGGACTTCAAGACGATCATGCACCTGGGGCGATTCAAAGACATCGCCGTCATTCTTTTCCGGTACGGCTTTGACGATGTCTTGTTCCGTCTCGGTTTTCCCACACGCCATCTTCCTGGAGTCCAATATCCCCCTGATGTCGAAACCACGACTTTCGAAAGAATCCGTCGGGCTTTAGAAGACCTTGGTCCTACCTTCGTCAAATTCGGCCAGATGATGAGCCTCAGGCCGGATCTTCTCCCTTATCCCCTCATCCAAGAACTGAGAAAACTGCGGGAAAGCGTTGCTCCCGTGTCTTTTGAGGCGATTCGGTCCGTATTGGAAAAGTCCCTGGAGCAGCCGCTGGAGGTCCTGTTTTCGCAATTTGAGGAGAAGCCTTTGGCGTCGGCCTCCATGGCCCAAGTGCACCGGGCCGTCTTGTCCCGGTCCGGACAACCGGTGGCGGTCAAGGTCCAGCGGCCGGGGATTGGCCAAATCATCAAGAAGGATCTCTACATCCTCGAAAGTGTAGCGCACGAGATCCACGAGCGATTGGAAGATTTTCGCGTTTATGAATTGCCCAATCTCGCCAAGGAACTTCGGCGAACGATGACCCGAGAGCTGGATTTTACGCTGGAGGCCAGAAACATCCGCATTTTCCGGGCAAATTTCCGAAACGTGCCGCATTGTTTCGCCCCCGAAGTTTTGGATGATTACGTGCGCCGCCGTGTGCTCACCATGGAACTGATCGAGGGTCGGCGGCTTTCGGAAGTGATGTTCGAAGCCGACGAGGCCGAGCGATTGACATTGGCGAGGCTTGGACTGAGGGCCATGGTGAAGCAGATCCTGGAGGATGGCTTTTTCCATGCCGATCCCCATCCCGGCAACATCTTAGTCACAGGCGATGGGAGCCTGTGTTTGCTGGACTGGGGCATGGTGGGGCGCTTGAGCCGCGAGACGCGCTATGAGATCATTGAGCTGATCCATGCCATTGTGGAAAAAGATAGCGATCGGGTTTTGGAAATCGTCTTGGAATTCGCTCGGGGTGGGAATTCTTCCGCGGACCGTGCATTGATTCACCGCGAAATTCTGGATCTCCTCGATGCCTATCACGGCATCCCCCTGGAACAGATGGACCTCGGCTCGCTTCTGATGGATATCGCGACGATGTTGCGCGATTACAAGCTGCATTTGCCGTCGGATTTGGCCATGATGATTCGGGCACTCATCACCGCCGAGGGCACGGCGCGGGAGCTGGCGCCGGAACTCAATGTGATTGAAGAAGCCGAGGATTTGGTCAAGCGTCTGTCCATGGATCGATGGAAGCCCGCAGAGCTGTTGCGGGGAATCCGCCGCACGATGCGACACCTTGGCCAGATGCAAAGGGATGTTCCGCCGCGCATCCTCCAAATTTTGGACAAGATCCAGCGCGGGGACTTAAATGTTAAATTTCAACATGAAAACCTAGGCGATCTCAGGCGCACGCTGGACAGTATGTCCAACCGATTGACCTTGGGGCTTATCATCGCGGCGATGATCATCGGTTCGTCCATGATTATCACCACGGGGGTGGAGCCATTCCTCTTCGGTTATTCCGCACTCGGGATTATCGGCTACCTGACCTCGGGGCTCTTCGGCCTCTGGCTCATCGTGACCATTATTCGTTCCCGGCGGTTTTGACAATTGGGCAAACCCATTGACGATCGCAGTTCCCGCGGGACAAAAAAGAGGGCCCTTTGCGGGCCCTCTTGCATTTGTCAGATAAGGGATTTCCGGCTCAGCCGCAGGAGCTGCCGCACGAACTCCCGCATCCTCCTCCGCCGATCGGCACTTCGGAAAGCACGCGGAATCCGGAAACCATGCCGTTATCCACAAAGTCGACGGTTAGAGATTTTGTGAATTCCATCAAGTTCTTGTTGACCACCAAGGTGAAGCCGTTGACTTTGAAGACCGCATCCGTGTTTGTAGGTTCATCCAGAACCATAGCCAATGACGGGCCGCTTCACCCGCCCTGCTGGAGGAAAATCCGAATAGGGTGGATCTGCTTGTCCTGGAAGTATTCCTTGAGGACCTCTTCCGCTTTCGGAGTCATGTGAACCATTGTGTTCTCCTTTTTCTAAAGGCTTTTTCACTCAAATAGGCACGGTTTCCCGCTGAGTCAACGTGAGCAGGCGCGCACCTTAGCAATGATTGCTCCAATTGAAAAGCGGGATTTTCGGCCTTGTGGACCCTGATGGAGGAAAAAGCGTGGTTGTCTCCTCACATGGCTTCCAGATAGGATGCCGCGGATTGTGTTTGGACACGATGGATCAATAATGGACCCTTTCGGGAGGTTTGAGTGAAAGAGGTTCGCTGGCAGCGCAATTTGTGGATCATGTTTGCCGCCCAGCTACTTTCTGCCGTTGGATTTTCCGTCATCTTTCCCTTTCTGCCCCTTTACGTCCAACATCTGGGCTCAGCCTGGCATTGGGATACCAGGCTGTTGGCGGGACTCGTTTTTTCGGCTCAGGCCGTCACCATGATGATCGCTTCGCCCATTTGGGGTGGTTTAGCCGATCGATTGGGACGAAAACTCATGGTGGAACGATCCTTATTCGGGGGCGCCTTGGTTTTGGCGGCCATGGCTTTTGTGCGCTCTGCAGAGGAACTGGTGGCCCTTCGAGCACTTCAGGGGTTGATCACCGGGATTATTTCCGCCGCTAACGCTTTGGTGGCGGCGGCGGTACCTCGGGAACGCATCGGGTACGCCATGGGGGTCATGCAGTTAGGACTCACCGGGGGCATCGCCATCGGGCCACTGCTTGGAGGAGTTCTTGCCGACACCCTAGGTTACCGATCGGCTTTTTTGATTACGGGAGGTCTTTTGGCTGCGGCCGGCGTCCTAGTGGCACTGGGCGTTCAAGAAGTGTTTCAGTCCTCCGGAGGGGTGCCATCGGGCCGCTTTTCCGCAGGGCTATGGGAGTCCTGGCGGAATGTTCTCCAACGTCCAGGCGTGGTCATGGCTTATGGACTACGTTTCTGCGCTTATCTCGGGCGCATGATGATTGTCCCCATCGCGCCTTTTTTTATTCAGAGCCTTTTGGAACCAGGGGCGTCGGTGAATACCTTCACCGGCCTTCTCTTTGCTGTCGTGGCCGCCATGGGCGCTTTTTCCGCCGTTTTCTGGGGAAGGCTCGGAGATCGGATCGGGCACGAACGGGTATTGGTGGTGTGTGCGGTTTTGAGTGGTTTGGCCTACCTTCCCCAGAGCCTGGTCCGGGAAGCGTGGCAACTGTTGGCGCTTCAGGCCGTGTGCGGCTTCGCCATGGGCGGCACCCTCCCGTCCACGAGCGCGCTTCTTGCCGCGTACACGGCCCAAGGGGAAGAGGGCTCTGTGTACGGTCTCGACAGCTCGGTTGTGTCCGGATCCCGGGCCGTGGCGCCCCTGCTCGGCGCAGTGGTGGCCGGCGGTTTCGGCCTTCGCGCCACGTTTACGGCCACGGGAATGCTTTTCCTCTTTATGGGGATTCTCGCTCTTCGAGGACTTCCTCCCGTGCGGCGAGGACGGCCTTCCGGGCCGGTGTTTCCAGGGGAGGTCTCCTAAAAGGCCTCACAATGTTATCACCAGGACGAATGTCCTACGGACGGTGCCCCACAGTGTTTGGCCATAGCCATTCCTCATGCGGATAATCGAGCAAACGCCTGGACGATGATTTCGGCATCTCCTTCTCGGAGGGTCCGCATGTCCATGAGGAACCGATCCGATTCAATGCGGCCGATGATGGGCGGGTTGTTGGCTCTGAGGGACTGTTCCAGCCGAGCGGCACTCCATTGCTTCGAGGAGACGGCCACGACGAAGGTCGGAAGATTCCTTTCCGGCAAAGCGCCTCCGCCGACTTGGGAGACACTCTCCAGCACTTCAACATTCACAGAGGTGCCGTTGAAGTTCTTTTGGATTTCCAGTGCCAGGCGATGCGCCGCCTCTTTCAAGGTATCCAGAGGCCTGGCGATCATTTCCAGTGTGGGAATGCGGCGCCACGCTGTGGGCTCGTCTCGGTATAAGCGCAGCGTGGCTTCCAAAGCGGCCAAAGTCATCTTATCGACCCGCAGAGCCCGGGTGAGAGGGTTTTTCTTGCATTGGGCGATGATCTCCTTGCGGCCGAGAATGATTCCCGCCTGTGGACCGCCGAGCAATTTGTCCCCGCTAAAGGTCACCACGTCCACTCCGGCTCGCAGCGCTTCCTGGGCGGTGGGTTCACGAGGCAGCCCATATGGGGAGACGTCCACCAGGGAGCCGCTTCCAAGATCTTCCGCAACCAAAAGATTGTAGCGGCGGGCGAGCCGGACCATATCTTCTAAGGAGACTTCGGCCGTAAATCCTACGACACGGTAGTTGCTGCAGTGGACTTTCATCAAAAGCCGGGTGCGCTCACTAATGGCGTTTTCGTAGTCCCGCAGGTGCGTTCGATTGGTGCAACCAACTTCTCGAAGCACGGCGCCGCTGGCGGCCATGACGTCGGGAATACGGAAGGACCCCCCGATTTCCACCAGCTGGCCTCGAGAGACGATCACCTCGTGGTCCTTGGCGAGGGTGTTCAGAACCAAAAACACCGCGGCGGCGTTGTTGTTGACCACCAGGGCGGCTTCGGCGCCGGTGATTTCCTTGAGGATGGCTTCCGCATGCACATATCGTGAGCCTCGCCGGCCGTGGACAAGATCGTATTCCAGATTGGAATAGCTTCGGCATACCACTTGCAACCTCTCGACCGCCTCTTCCGCCAATAAGGAGCGCCCGAGATTGGTATGCACCACGATGCCTGAGGCGTTCACGACCGGTTGAAGGGTAAACGCGTTCTTTTGGGCGCACAAGACCGCGGTGCGGTTTGCAAGGTCCTCGACGCTGGGAACGACAGCGGACGTGTCGTCCGGGTGGGACAAGATGTGGTGCCTGACGCTTTCCAGCACCTCGCGCACGCCGTCTACCACGATCTTTCTGGGCATGTGTGAGAGCAAGCTTTGCGTGATCTCGTGTCGAAGTAGTTCATCGACGCTGGGAAGTCTCCTGAGTCGATCTTGAATGGTGATTTCATTGTTCAGCATTGTCCCTCTCCAGGTCCATGGTGTGACTCGGGTCAAGATACCCGAAAGAACAAAAATTATAGCCGATCTCCCGACGGAGAGAAATTCTCTCGTGGAAACCTCCTGTGTGTGGAACTATTTTGCGATCCTTACGGTTTAAAAGCGGGCGGGTCAGGCTTCGTCTTTACGCCCGGACGGTTCGGGATTATCCTGGGACAAAAAGCGGTGGAGGTGAAAATAAGCATTGAACTCCAACTATTCCCAACCCATGGAAAAAGAGCACGAAAGAGTTTTTCGGTCCGATATTTCCTATTCCGCCTCGCAGCTGATGGATCTCCTTCGGACAAGCTCCGGTCCCCTTTCTCTCTCCCGCATGCCGCCTTCGGCCCTGGCTTTGTGGGCGGCGCATCTCCTCCAAAAGTGGAAAAGGCCGGTGATCGTGGTCACCGTTTCTGACCGCGAAGCGGGGTCCTTGGCCGAAGAAATCCGCTTCTACCAAGAGCCCCCGCGGACACCGGACCCCCTGAGCCGGAGGCTGCATGTGTTCCCGTCGCGTTTCGGCCATCAGGCTCAGGTGCTGGGGAAAATGGAGTATACGGCACAACGGTTGAGCACTCTGTGGAGCCTGAAAAATCTTGTCGAGGCGCCCATAGTGGTGACGTCGGCCGCGGCGGTCATGGAGAAGGTCATTCCACCTCAAGAGCTCCAGGAGAGCAGCGAGTACCGCGTCGTGGGCGAGGCGGTGGATGTGGATGCTCTGGTGCGCCGTTTGGTGGCCGGCGGCTATTACCCGGCTGCCTTGGTGGAGGAGTACGGCGATTTCAGCCGCCGTGGGGGCGTTTTGGACGTGTATGTTCCTTTGTATTCGTGGCCGGTGCGTCTGGAATTTTCAGGGGATGTTTTGGAATCCATCCGTTTGTTCCACCCCGGGACCCAACGTTCTCTCGCCTTGCTTGAGGAAGTGGTCCTGTGTCCGGCCAGTGAAATCATTTTCCATGACAAGGCTCGTGAGCGAGCCCGGCGTCTGGTCATGGAAGACGTGCATTTGGGGCGGATGAGTCCATCGCAAGGGAACTTGTGGCTCGAAAGGCTGGAAACGGGGCATCAGCCCGCGGCGTTCGAATCCGTCCTTTCGGTTTTTTATGAGAATCTCTCGACGTTTTTCGATTATTTGCCCCAAGAGGCCATCGTGGTTTGGGCCGATTTCGTGGAGGTTAAAAGAGAACTGCATGAAGCTTACGGCCGCATCCTGTGGGAATGGGGACGTAGGGAGGGCGACGAGGCGTGGCGGCGCCCCGTGGAAGAGCTTTTTCTGGCGCCGGAATCCGTGGACGCCTCCGCGTGGGCCTTTCAAAATGTCTGGGTCAATGCCTTATCCGACCGGCACGCCGCAGCTGTCCACTGCGACGTGGGCGTGCGTACCCAAAGCGACTTGGGCCTGGCCTTGAAGTCCCATCCCAAGAGGGAGAGACTCCTGGAGCCTGTGGTGCAACACATCCGCTCATGGCAAGAGGAAGGCCTCAACGCGGTGATCGTCAGTGACAGTCCCGAGCAATCCAAAAGGCTCAAGGAGCTTCTTAGTCATTACGGGATGGAGGCGACAGGCACGGTCCGGGGTCGAGACCTGCTTACCCTTCCCAAACCTGAGGCGCGGGAGTTGTTTCTTGCCGTTGGGCCGATGAGATCCGGATTTGTGTGGCCTGCTGAAAATCTGGCGGTTATCTCGGAGACGGAACTTTTCGGGAGACGTCGCGCCCGGTCTCGGACCAAGAAGAGTCTTGCAGGGTTATTTCTCAGTTCTTTCGAGGACCTGCATGAAGGAGACTTTGTGGTCCATGTGGACCATGGGATCGGCATATACCGTGGACTGGTGCACTTGACGGTGGGCCCCCTGGAGAGCGATTTCCTCCATCTCGAGTATCAGGATGGGGATCGGCTTTACGTCCCGGTGGACAAGCTCCACAAGGTCCAGAAGTACTTGGCGTTTGAAGGCGCCGAAGTGCGCGTGGACAAGTTGGGAGGTCGGTCATGGGAAACCGCCAAGAAAAAAGCCCGTGAATCCGCCGAGCGGGTGGCCGAAGAATTGCTCAGGATATACGCGCTTCGTCAAGTTCGGGAGGGCACGGTCTTCAGCCCGCCGGACAGTGTTTACCGGGAGTTTGAAGCCACGTTTCCATTCGACGAAACGCCCGATCAAATGCGCGCTATCGAAGATGTCTTGCAGGACATGTGCTCCCCGCGGCCGATGGACCGGCTTGTGTGCGGGGACGTCGGCTACGGCAAGACGGAAGTCGCCTTGCGGGCAGCTTTTAAAGCGGCTATGGACGGCAAACAAGTGGCCATGCTCACGCCGACAACCGTTCTGGCCGAGCAGCACTATGCCACGTTTCGAGAAAGGTTGAAGGATTTTCCCATCACCGTGGATGTGCTCAGCCGATTTCGCACAGCGGCTGAGCAGAAACGCATTTTGGAGGCACTCCGCTCCGGAGGTCTGGACATTATTATCGGCACACATCGGCTTCTGCAAAAGGATGTGGTCTTCAAGGACTTGGGACTGCTCATCATCGACGAGGAACAACGGTTCGGGGTGAAGCACAAGGAGCGGATTAAAGAACTCCGAGTCGCCGTCGACGTCTTGACGCTCACGGCGACACCGATCCCGCGAACGCTCCATATGGCCCTGACGGGCATCCGAGATCTGAGCACAATCGAGACGGCTCCCCAAGATCGGAAAGCCGTCGAAACGGTGGTCTGCCCCTTCGACGAACTGACCATCCGCGAAGCCATCACGAGGGAGCTCCACCGTGGCGGGCAGGTCTTTTTTGTGCACAACCATGTTCAGACCATTTTACGCATGGCCGACAAGATCCGAACCCTGGTGCCCGAAGCCAGGATCGCCGTGGCCCACGGCCAGATGAAAGAACGCGAGTTGGAAAAAATCATGAGGGATTTCGTCCACAGAAAGGTGGACGTGCTGGTGTGTACGACCATCATTGAATCCGGTTTGGATATTCCCGCCGCGAACACCATACTGATCAACCGGGCGGACAAGATGGGACTGGCCCAAATTTACCAACTTCGGGGCCGGGTCGGGCGGTCTGCCGAACAGGCTTACGCCTACCTGCTCATTCCGGGGGAGCATCTCGTGACCCGGGATGCCCAAAAGAGACTTCGGGCCCTCATGGACTTCAGCGAACTGGGGTCGGGATTCAAGATCGCCTTGAACGACCTGCAGATCCGGGGCGGAGGGACTATTTTAGGTTCCGCCCAGTCGGGGCACATCGCCTCCGTCGGCTACGAGCTCTATTTGGAGCTGCTGGAGGAAACGGTGCGGAAGATGAAAGGGGAGGCTCCGGAAGAAGAGTTTCCGGATCCTGAGATCGCCGTTCCCATCGCCGCCTATGTCCCAAATAGTTTCATGCCCATTCCCGATCAACGGCTCGTGGCCTACAAGCGCTTGTCCGGAGCTAAGAGTCAGCAGGAAATCGACGACATCGCCAAGGAATGGCGTGACCGATTCGGCCCCTTGCCCGACGAAGCGAAGGCCCTTCTCGTGCTTGCCAGATTGCGACTCCTGCTCAAGGCGCTGCGGATCACCCGACTTGAAGGCACAGCAATGACCTTTACCTGCACCTTTGCCGAACCCTTTCCTGTGTCCTTGGATCTGGAGTCTCTGAGCGACGCCAAATGCACCGTCAGCATGCCGGGGGAACGCAAGATGGTGGTGGACTTGGAGGCGCGGTCCAACCTGGCTGCGTTGGTCCGGCTGAAAAGGATCTTGCAAGCGCTTGTGGATCATGTTAGAGACCTTAGTCAATTCAATAGGTTAGTTTCCCCTCACCCTTCCATGACGCAGAGCTCGGTCATGCGAAGCGACGGGGGCTCCTCTGGACAGAAAGGACGCGAGGCGCGATGAAAAGGGGGATTTGGGGAGCGTTGGCGGCTGGTTCAGCGGCGGTGTGTGTGATGCTCATGGTTCCAGGGGCGGTCCATCCAAAGACGGCGGATTGGATTGTGGCCGTGGTGAACGATGATGTGATCCTGAACAGTGAGCTTCAGCGCCGCGTGGAAGGTGTGGTCAAAGCTGCGGGCCAGCTCCGGGAGGCACCCCCTCTGGGCCCCGTGGAATCGTTGCGCAAGGAAATCTTGCGCCAGATGATTCACGAGAAATTGGCCGCGCAAGAAGTGGCACGGCTTAAAATTACCGTGAGTGACTCGGAGGTGGAGGAGGCCCTCGAGAGCATTCAAAAGTCAAATAACGTGAACCGCCAGCAGCTGGAGGCCATGCTTCGTGAGGAGGGTCGCAGTCTGGAAGATTTCAAGAAAACGATCCGCCAGGACATGGAGAGAGCTCGGCTGATTGAGAGGGTTTTGAAGTCAAAGACCGTGATCACCGACGAACAGGTTCACGATGCCCTGAGGCGCCAGGTGCGCAGCCCTGACGAAGAGCGGCATTTGGCGGTCATTTTTCTGTCGGCCCCGTCGGCGCCCGAAGCTCGACAAGCGGTGCGGTTGAAAGCCCAGGACATTCTCAACCGCATCCGGAAGGGCGAAAGCTTTGCCGACTTGGCCCGCGCGTACTCTCAAGGTCCCGGGGCTGAGCATGGTGGGGACATCGGCACGATTAAAGCGAAGGATATGACCCCGGGTTTGGAACAAGCGACGCGGGATTTGCAGCCGGGGCAGGTCAGTGAAGTCTTGGAATCGGCCAACGGATTCTATGTGGTAAAGCTCGTGGATGTGAAGCGGCCCGCTCCCGGTGCCGTGGACGAAAAGCTTAAAGAAAAAGTCCGGCGGGAGCTGTTTCAGTTGGAAGTGAACAAGAAGTACGACCAATGGATTCGGGATTTGGAGACCAAGTCTTTTATCCAGATCCATTTGGATCCCCCGGCGTCGGGCTCCTAACGGGAGAAGCACGCAAAGCCTTCCGAAATGCGACAAGAGAGGAATCCTATGGACGCTTTGAAAGACATCGGGGCTTTTCTCGCGACTGAGCGCAAACGGCAGCAGATCAGCCTCGAGGAGCTTTCCCGGCACACACGGATCAGTGTGCGCATGCTGCAAGCCGTGGAATCGGGAGAGTACGAGATCATTGGGACACCTTTGCTTATCCGAGGATTTCTCAAGGTTTATTGCCAAGCCTTAGGCGTGGATCCCCAGCCGATATTGGAAGAATACGAGACCGAGATCCGACGTTACGACAACGAAGGGGAACGCCTGAAACGCTTTCAATCGTGGATGAAAGGCGCACCTAAGAAAGGCGGAGCCTTCCTCGTATTCTTCCTCGTTTTGGCTTTCGGCGTGACCGTCGCGGGGGTATGGGCCGTATGGTGGCCCAAATATCAAATGAAAAGAGCGGCGATGACACAGACAAGCCGTGAATCCGTCTATCCGCAGCAGGAACTCCCGGGGGATCTCGTGGTGAAGAAGGGGGAGGACGAGCCGAACACCGGTTCCACCGGGGAGGAGGTCGCACAACCTCCTGTTTTGCCGGTTGGTGAGACTCCAACAGCTGTTATGGAGTCGGGGGCATCGAGTTCTTCGAGTCTTCCTCCCGAAGGCAGTCCTGAGACGCCACCCGCCACCACCCATACCTTGCACATCGTGGCCGACGAAGAGTCATGGATTCAGGTGCAGGTGGATGACGCAAAACCGCAAAATCGTATCCTCAAGCCGGGAGAAAGCGCCCAATGGAGCCTTTCTCGATCTGTCCAGTTATGGACGGGAAACGCCGGCGGGATCCGCGTTTCGTGGGATGGGAAGCCCATGAAACCGTTAGGGAAAAGAGGGGAGGTCCTCAGGGTGAAACTTCCCGATCCCCGTTATTTTGAAAATCCCTGAAGCCCTCATGACCCTTATCGAGTCGGAAGCGGTGGTCCTGCGTGCCCAGGACCATGGTGAATCAGACCGTATCATCACTTTTTTCAGTCCCACGTGGGGACTGGTGCGAGCCTTGGCCAAGGGGGCGCGGCGCAGCCAGAAGCGCTTCGTTCATGCATTTGAACCCAACAGTGTCGTTCTGGTGAGCCTACGACGCCGGGCGGAGTTGGCGTGGGTGGAATCCTGCCGCCTGTTGAACGGACACCTGGCGTTACGTTCGGATCCTCTCCGTTGGGCCTATGCGGGATTTGTGGTGGAAACAACCCTTCACCTGAACCCCGAAAACCTTCCGAACCCGCCTTTTTATGAGCTTTTGCGTCGCACCTTGGAACGCTTGGAATCCGATAGAGATCCTACCAATGTGGCGACCCTGTTTCTCGTCCGTGGTCTGCGCCTCCTGGGTGTGCTTCCGTCGTTGGCGGGGTGCGCTGAGTGCGGCCGGAAGATCGCCGACAGTGCCACTTGGAGGTTATCCCTGACTATGGGGCGGTTTACCTGCGGCGCCCATGGCGTCCGAGACGGGCATGCCGTCCATTTGGACAGGGGATCCGCCGCGCTGCTTCAGGCGATGCTTGATTCCCCTGCGGAAAGAATGTGGCGGTATCGGTTACGAAAGACGACGGCATCCAGTCTGATCAAGGCCGTCAGCGCGTGGGTGGAAGACCAGACGGGTCGGCGTTTGAAAAGTCGGCGGTTGTTGGAAAGCGATTTCCTTATGGATCGGTCGACCGAGGAGTTTCGACAGTGAGTCTCAGAGATGCGGCAGTGATGCGAAGGAGTGGACATCCGTGGAATGGATGCGTCATTTCGAGACGATAGCCGTAGGCACTCCATGGTTGGGTGTCGTTTTGGCTTTTGTGGGTGGGGTCTTGGCCGGTTTCACCCCGTGCACGTACCCGATGATCCCCATCACCGTCGCATTTATCGGAAGCCGCGCGCAGGGGCGTCGGATCAAGGGTTTTTTTCTCTCCAGCGTCTACGTCACGGGTATGGCTTTGGTGTATTCGGCCCTAGGGTTGATTGCCGCTCTTACAGGACGGCTTTTTGGATCATTGACCATGAATCCGTGGGTATACTTGGCCGTCGGCAACCTGTGCCTGATGTTTGCTCTGATGATGCTTGAGGTGATTCCCACGCCTTCTCCGACCTTCCTCAATCGGCTTCAGATCCCACAGATTCCCGGCCAGGATGCGGTCTCGAGCTTCCTTTTCGGGAGCGCCTCAGCCTTGGTGGTGGGGCCGTGCACGACACCGGTGCTTGGAGGCTTATTGACATTGGTGGCCACCGGACAAAACATCTTTTGGGGCGCATTGATGCTTTTTGCTTTTGCTTACGGGATGGGGGCTTTAATCATCCTCGTGGGAACCTTTACGGGACTCTTGGCTTCACTTCCGCGGTCTGGGCTGTGGATGCGGAGGTTCCAGCGGTTTTTCGCGGTGGTCATGATTGGGGCTGCGGAGTACTTTTTCATCAAAGCAGGAGAAATGTGGGTGTGAAAACTTGGAAACGTCGAGTCATTGCGATCATGATGGCAATTTTTTTGTGGAGTCCGGTTGCGGCGGCCGGCCAGTCCATGGTCGATAGGATCATGGGGTTGGTGACCAGCGGGGGATCTGGTGTCGCGAAAGACTTTGAACTGCCAAGCACGGACGGGCAACAGGTGCGCCTGAGTGACTATCGCGGGAAAAAACCTGTGCTTTTGTACTTTTGGGCGATTTGGTGTCCTTCGTGTCAGGCCGTTAAGCCGGAGGTTTCCAAACTGCGCCAGAGGGTCCGTGAAGATCAACTGGAGATTTTGGCCGTCAACGTGGGATCGGGAGACTCTTTCGAGCGCGTCCAACGTTATCAGAGCGCTCACCCCGTGCCTTACAAAGTCCTTTACGACGCCGAGGGCGTCGCCACGAAAGCGTTTGAAGTTCGGGGGATTCCACTTTTCGTGGTGGTGGACAGAGACGGCACAATCGTCTATCGTGACCATCAACTGCCTTCAGACATTCGGCGTTTACTGAACTGATACCCTCTTCGAGGAAGCTCTTCATGAAAGATGTCCTTACCATCATTATGGCAGGGGGCCGTGGTGAACGACTGATGCCACTGACACGGGACCGCTGCAAACCGGCTGTGCCCTTCGGCGGCATCTATCGATTGATTGACATTCCTTTGAGCAACTGCGTGAATTCGCAGTTGTATAAAATCTTGGTGTTCACCCAATACAAATCCCAATCCCTTGTGGACCACCTGGAAGATGGCTGGAACATTTTCTCGGGAGCTCTCGGCCACTATCTTCGGATTGTGGCACCGCAACAGCGACTGGGAGAGGATTGGTACCGGGGAACCGCCGACTCGGTGCGACAAAATCTCTACCTCATCGAAAGGGAGCGGCCCCGTCACGTCCTCATTCTCTCAGGGGATCACGTCTATAAGATGGATTATCATCTGTTTCGTCGTTTCCATGAAGAAAAGGATGCCGATGTCACGGTGAGCCTTCTGGAAGTGGACCGCTCGACGGCCTCCTCATTCGGCATCGCTGAAGTGGACGCGGAGTATCGCATTTGCGGGTTTGAAGAAAAACCCAAGGACCCGAAGGGGATGCCGGATGATCCTTCCCGGAGCTTGGCGTCCATGGGAATTTACATCTTTAAGCGAGACGTGCTCCTTCGGGCGCTTAAGGAAAGTGAGGACGAAGATTTCGGGAGGGACGTCATCCCGAGGCTGGTGCGGGAGGGTAAGGTCTACGCCTATCCTTACAGACGCTACAATATCATTGAAGATGACGTGCCCGTGTATGACCCCGAAGTCGGGTACCACTTCAAGACGCAATATCCGACCCGGGATTCCAGCTACTGGCGCGACGTGGGCAGTTTGGATGCCTACTGGAACGCCAACATGGATCTCACAGGCTTAAGACCATTCTTCAACCTTTACGGCCGCCGATGGCCCATGAGAGGTCTACAGCGCCAAGTGCCCCCTGCCAAGTTTGTGGTTTCCGGCGGAGAACCGGGTTCTCAGCGCGCCGGCACGGCAAGGGATTCCGTGGTTCCCCATGGATGTCTGATCAGCGGCGGCATTGTCCGACATTCTGTCTTGTCCTATAACGTGATCGTCAATAGAGATGCCGAGGTGGACGAATCGGTGATCATGGACAATGTGGAAATCGGTCACCACTGCCGTATCAAGAAAGCCATCATTGACAAGGACAACGTGATTCCTCCTTACACGGAAATCGGTGTCTCCCCTCAGGAAGATCGCTCTCGCTTTGTGGTCACTCCACGGGGTATTACGGTGGTGCCACGAGGGGCCTTCCCTCGCTCCTGATCGAAAGGCTGGAGATAAGACTCGAACGAGATGAGGCTCCATCCCGTTGAAGGCGCTTCTTTCCCAGTCAGGTTTTGATTGTCGTTGTTTTCAGGATCACGAGCATACTCGAGGTAATGCTCCTTCATGATGGGATGAGACGGTGGTGCCGACGTCCAGGGACTTTAAGGGAAGGCCGTCCTCCCCTTTTCTTCGCGGGTGCGGTCATGGGTTCTGCATCGCAAAATCGGCGGGCGATGGTGCCCAACAGAACGAAAGAGCCCCTGGAAGGAGTCCGCGTCCGGGCGATCTTATCATAGTCCCCCGAGTTGTCCGGGGCTTTCGAGAAAGGATTGCCGGAGGAACGGCCGGACTCTCGGAACCTGATGAGGTAGCGAAAAACGTTCGGAGTGCGTCAGGAAAGACCGGAGAGGATGATCTTCTTTTTCCAGAGGCCCGTGTGCGGATCTTCCACGGATTTTTCCACGATACGCACCGCCTGCAATTGTTCTACGGCTTTCCAGGACGATTCGGTTCCTATGACAATCGTCCCTGGGGCAATGACCCCACGGACCACAACCTCTGGTCGGTCCTGCTTCATCTTGGACCATTGGAGCAGACCCCGCACCTCTTCTTCCAGATCCGCCAGATCTCGAGCGCACTGGGTCCGACGCTCGACCAGCCGGAGCAAGGAGGCCTTGACGGCATCCTGAGCCCGAAAAAGCCTCTCAACCTCCTGATCCGCTTCGGTAACCTCCTTCCGGAGGGTTTCAATCTGAGCGAGAATAGCGGCTTTCTCTGAATCTTTGGCTTCTTGTTCTTCGAGCTTTCGAATCTTTGAAAGCGTTTTGTCCTGAAACTGCACCTTCTTCCCAACGGCCAATTCGAGAGCGCTGAGGGCTTTACGCTGCCGAATCTCGGCGTTTTTTAACCGTTGAGACCAATCTTTAAGACGCTGCATACGTTCTCGAAGCAGACTCAATTTTCTTTTCAGGACCGGGTCTTCCCCGACGATGAGTCGACACGCCCTGGATTTCTCGGAGCCCACGTGGAGGACGTGGATTTTATTGGCTGCCGTGATGTTGGACGATAATACCGATGCCGTCGGAGCAAGGAGGGATCCTGACGTCTCGATGGTGCTGTCCACGATGCTGGTGGACACAGCCACATCACCGCTGGCCTGCACCGTGCTTCCCGCGAGATGCTTTGCCTTGACGTGGCCTTGAGTGTGGATTGAAGCGCTGATGACGCCGCCCATGATTACCACGTCGCCCTCAGCTTGGATCTCTCCCCCGTAGATTTCAGAAGCGGATACCGTCACCGCCTTCACGCGGAAACCCGCCGTGATGGCACCGCTGATCTTCACGTCCCCATCAAAAATCACATGACCCGTCTTCAGGTCCACGTCGCCGTGGATTTCCAACTCCGACTGGACGCTGATTTTTCCATCGGCGCTGATTTGGGGGCGTCCGGCGCGTATGGCGATGACTTGGCGGCCGTCATCGGATCGGACGGCCCCTCGGCCGCAACGCAGGATAAGGTCCGCAGGTTTCGGGGGATCGATCGGGAGGCCGAAGACGTCTATCCCTGGGCTTCCGGGTTTTGGGGGGATTTTTTCCGCCAAGAGATCTCCTTCCCGAACCAGTGGGATTTCCCCGCGGTCACGGAAATCAATGGAACCTCCCTTCTTGATACGGCCGATTTTGAGAGGGTCCGCATCAAAATGGTAGTGGATGGAAGCATCCCGCCCCGGCACCGGAGGCCGACCCCGGGCGACCACGAGGGCGCCCTTGACCGTACGTTGCGAAGTTATTTGAGTGAGGAGCTCGGAAGCCGGGAAAACCCCGCAGAGGCCACGCCGGCTCAGGAAGGCTTCCAGTTCTTGAACGGTGAGATCCCGGGGAGGCCTTTGAGACCACACGAGGGAGGCCAAGAGGCGGTCCGAGGACACCGTGATGTCGAAGATTTCCTCGAGGACACTAAGACGTTCTGGGGGAACCGAAGAATCTGGCCGAGTCTGTGGTTCCGGCTGCGCGCACACGGGCCTTTTATGTTCGGGCTGTGGCGTGCGTTCTTCGGAAAACGCATCCTTTAGAGCCTGGATCGCGCTGTCGTCGAGGATATTTTCTTCATAAAGAATCTGTTCGATGGGATAGACTTTTTTTTCCAGCTTAAAGAGCTCCGTCTGCCGGGCGAGAACGCGCTTCTCATCCCGAGGCAGGAGATACCCTTTGGTCACCGCATATTCCAACAAAGGTTTTTCCTGCTCCCGATTCAGGAAAAACTTCTGGAGTCTCAAAACAGCTTTCATTTGGGACGGGCTGATGGCGCCCATTTCCACAAGAATTTCTCCGAGGGGTTTCTTCTTGCCGATGAGCGCCTGCGCCTTTTGGCTTTCCAATGCCTGACGAACGACTTCCGTCGTCGCAAACCCGTACTTGACGACCAGCTTGCCGAAAACGAGCTGAGGATTCGTCTTTGGCGATCTCTCCTCTTGGGCCATGGCAAGGCTCTCTGTGTGGGTTGCGACGTCATGGCGGAGTAATTTCGCAAGTTACAGAATCGTCACTCATTCGTCAAGACATTGACACACCCCCCCGTGAAAGGAGCTACCCTGATGCCGCAGACGGAGTGTGGTCACAACGGTGGCGTACGATTTTCTGCTTTTGTTGCCTGTTCAAAATGATAGCCGGCTCTCAAGACGACGGCTTCGCCCAAATGCGGGCCCAGGATTTGGATACCTATGGGAAGCCCCTGGGTCGTCAATCCGCACGGGAGGGAAAGGCCCGGAATACCGGCCAGGCTTGCCGGCAAAGTGAAAACGTCATTGAGGTACATCTGCAGGGGATTTTCGGTTTTTTCACCGATGGGGAAGGCTGCCGTCGGGGAGACAGGGGCGAGGATCACGTCACACTTCTGGAAGGCAGTGACAAAATCTCGGCGGATCAACGTGCGCACTTGCGACGCCTTACGGTAATAAGCATCGTAATATCCGGCGGAAAGACAATACGTGCCCAGCATAATCCTCCTTTTCACTTCGGCGCCGAAGCCTCGGCTGCGGGACTCCTTGTACATGCTCATGAGATCCCGGGCTTCTGGGAACCGGTACCCATATTTCACCCCGTCATACCGGGCTAGATTGGAACTGGCTTCCGCCGGCGCGATGATGTAATAAGCGGCAACTCCGTAGTCCGTATGGGGTAGGGAGACTTGGACGAGTTCCGCTCCCAGATCTTTAAAAATCCGGCAAGCCCTTTCCGTGGCTACCGCGACCTCGGGATCCGTACCTTCGGTGAAATACTCCTTGGGCAATCCCATACGAAGGCCACGGAGGGGTGCATCCAGGCTGGAAAGATAATCGTCTGGGGGCTGATTGATGGACGTGGCGTCTTTGGGATCGTGTCCGGCCAAGACGGAAAGCAACAAAGCCGCATCGCGGACGTTTTTGGTCATGGGGCCGATCTGGTCCAAAGAAGAGGCGAAAGCGACAAGGCCATAGCGGGATACCCTTCCGTAGGTGGGCTTGAGTCCAACAATGCCACAGAAAGATGCCGGCTGCCGGATGGATCCGCCGGTGTCGGTTCCTAATGCAGCGGCGCATAAGTGAGCGGCCACGGCGGCCGCGGATCCCCCGCTGGATCCCCCGGGGACGCGGGTTGTATCCCAAGGATTTCTTACGGGGCCGAAAGCCGAATTCTCATTGGATGAACCCATGGCGAACTCGTCCATGTTGGTTTTGCCAAGGAGAATGGCTCCCGCGGATTTCAGCCGTGCCACAGCTGTAGCATCATAGGGCGGAAAGAAATTGTCCAGAATTTTCGACCCGCACGTCGTACGGATCCCCTCGGTGCACAAGACGTCCTTGACGGCAAGAGGTATGCCTGCCAAAGGCAGCGCCGACAGGTCCTTTCGCCCCGTGTCGTAGTCCTCGGCGTCCTGCAGAGCTTGATCAGCCATGACAGTCAAAAAGCAGTTCAGCCGGGGGTTCAGCTCTTCGATTCGTTCGAGATAGGCTCGAACCACTTCCTTCACGCTGACATTCCGTGCCAGGAGAGCTTCTCTGAGTTCATGAATACCCATGGAAATGACGGAGCTCATAGCCACATTTCCCTTTCGGTCACGAGACTTAGATCACCTTGGGAACGATGAAATTTGCCCCGTCGGTTTGAGGAGCGTTGGCCAAAGCCTGATCTCGATCCAAGGAGGCGTGGACGTGGTCGTCGCGGAACACGTTTTCTTGTTCCATGGCGTGGGTGGTTGGAGGAACGTTCGATGTATCCACTTCATTAAGTTTCTCCATGTACTGCAAAATCATGTTGAGATGCCGCGTCATGGCCTGTTCTTCCTGGGGATCCAGACTCAACCTTGCCAGTTCCGCCACATGGCGGACCTCATCCACCGTGATCTTTTCCACGACCATCTCCTTTCGGCTATCCTTATTACTGCCTGGTCTTATGCAGCACCGGCCGAGGACAACCTACCACAAAGATTGAAATGCTCACAAGGATGGCTTGCAGTCCACGACCGTTGCCTCTAAGATCCGCCGTGATTTTAGAGGAAACCTTTTCAAGAAAAAACCACAAGAGGATGTTCCATGGACATCGGGCTCACCCCATCGCAGAAGGAGGCCGTGGAATTCATCGGCCGTCCCGTTCTCGTCGCCGCGGGTGCCGGAAGCGGCAAGACACGCACCCTGACCGCCAAGATTGCCTACCTCGTCAAAGTGTTAGGCTTTGCTCCGGAGCGGATTCTGGCCATCACTTTTACCAACAAAGCTGCCGAAGAAATGAAACGGCGCCTGGAAACGATGACAGGGCGACCTGTCCACGCTTTTCCATGGGTGCGCACATTTCACAGTGCTTGCTTTCAGATCCTCAAGGAGCATTGTGAGCTTTTGGGCTACACACGCCCCTTGAGCATCCATTCCGAGCACCAACAGCGCGTGGACATGAAAAAAGCCCTGGCCGAGCTGGACGTTGACCCTACTTACCTGAACGCCTATCGGGCCGCGGTTTCCCGTGCCAAAAACAGCGACAATCCTTACGGCTACTTGGCCGCATCAGGGCGATTGCCACGCGTTCAGGAAGTCTTCGAACTCTACAACCGCATCTTGGCCCAACACAATGCCGTGGATTTTGACGATATTCTGGCATTAACCCGGGAACTTCTCACTCAAAATGAAACCGTCCGGCGCCGGTGCCAGGACTTGTTCGATTACGTGCTCGTGGACGAATTCCAAGACTCCAACGCCGTCCAGTGCCGGATCATGGACTTGTTGCTTCGGGACGGAAATCTGACGGTTGTAGGCGATGATTACCAGAGCATTTACCAGTTCCGGGGTGCTGACCCTTCCTTTTTCATCCATTTCCCGAAGAATTATCCGCACGCCAAGATTGTGCGCCTCGAAGAAAACTTTCGGTCGACACGACCGATCGTCGCTGCGGCTGAAGCCCTCATCGCCAAGAATACGTCTCGGATCGAAAAGAAATGCTTCAGCCGTCGAGATGGAAATCTCGTGGAAGTGCGACGCTTTTTGAGCGACGATCAAGAGGCGCAATGGGTGGCGGAACACTGCCGTCGTCTGCATGTCTCGGATGGCATTCCGTTTCGGGATATGGCGGCCCTGTACCGCACCAAATTTTGTTCCATGGTCTTGGAAAGAGCCATGCGCCAAAAAGGTGTTCCTTACACCATGATGGGGGGCCGGGGTTTTTTCGAACGTCGCGAAGTGCAAGACATCCACGCCTATCTCATGAGCGCTCTGAACCCCAAGGACGACGTGGCTTTTGAACGGATTCTCAACGTGCCCCGAAGAGGATTGGGCGCTGCAACGCTCAAAAAGATCCTGGCCACGGGGGGATCCGGTACACCTCTTCAGGAAAAGTGCCGCCGGGCTCTGGAACGCGGCTTGTTGAGCAAAAAAGTGGCTGCGGTCGTGGAGGATCTCCTGGAACTCTTGCGAGAGATCCGCAGCCTCAAACCCCATGAAGCCATCCGTGCCGTTGTGGAAAAGTGCCGTTATGAAGAATACCTAAGGGCGGTGAGCGATGGGGAGGAGGACTTTGTTTCCCGGGTGGAAAACATCGAGCAGATGATCCATGCGGCGAGCCAGGCTGCGGATGTGGAATCTTACCTCGAGTCCTGTGCCCTCATCCGGGAAGACCAAGACGATGCGGATGCAGGAAATGGGGTGCGTTTGGCCACGTTTCATGCGGCCAAAGGTCTCGAATTTCAGGTGGTGTTCGTCATCGGTGTGGAAGAGGGGCTGCTTCCCCACTGGCGCTCCGTGCAGGGGGTGGGATCGGCGCCTCAGGGAATGGAGGTGGAAAATCTGGAAGGCCTCGAGGAGGAGCGACGTCTCCTGTATGTGGCCATGACCCGAGCTGCCCATCAGCTTTATGTGTCCCATGCCATGGCCCGCAAAGGGGAGTTGGTGCGCCCCAGTCGTTTTCTGGCGGAGCTGCCGGAAGAGTGGATTGTTCGCCGAAGCTGGTAGACCCTAGAGTTCGAGGAGTCATAATGTTGTGGAAAGCGGCGACTTTCAATGTCAACGGTGTCCGGGCCCGGCTTGACCAGCTTGTTGAATGGGTTGCCGACCAGCAGCCCGACGTTTTGTGCCTGCAGGAGACCAAATGCCCGGATGAGGCTTTCCCGCGCGAGCCGTTCGAGACCATGGGATATCACTGCGTGGTCAAGGGAGAAAAGTCGTTTAACGGTGTGGCCGTCCTGACGCGTGACGGTCCGGCGTCCGTGGTCATGGAGTCTGGGGATCCTTTGTTGGACAAGGAGGCGCGTTTTCTCGCGCTGAGCCTTCGTGGCGTCTGGGTCATCAACTCGTACGTGCCTCAGGGTCGCTCCCCGGACGATCCCGCTTTTGAGTACAAGCTGAATTTTTTGGATCAGGCAGGTCGGTGGATCCGCGAGCGGTTTTCTCCGTATGACCCCGTACTGTGGACGGGGGACATCAATGTGGCCCCCGATCCCATCGATGTTTTCGATCCGAAGCGTCTAGAGGGGGACGTCGGGTTTCACCCGTTGGAACGGGCCAAACTGCGCGAACTCATGAATTGGGGCCTGGTGGATCTCTTTCGCCGCCTGCATCCGGAGGAAAAACAGTTCACCTTCTGGGACTACCGGTTGCCCAAAAGCGTCGAGCGCAATTTGGGGTGGCGTCTCGATCACATGTTGGTGACGGAACCCATGGCGGCAGCTTGTGTAGAGTGTCTGGTGGATACCGCTATGCGCGCCAGGCCGAAACCCAGCGATCATGCCCCTCTTGTGGCCCGCTTTGACTTGTCACGCATCTCGAGGGAGGCATGAGGATGGTGGTCGGTCTTTCCACCTCGTGGGCAGCCGGTCAAGTGACCAGCGGTCGAGAGCTGGTGGAGCGATGCAAAGCCATGAACGTGGATGGGCTGGAACTGGACTATCGCCTTCCGGCCCCGTTATTTCAACAAGTTGTGGCGTCCCTTAGAGGCTCGGGGCTTCAGGTGTTGAGTGTTCACAATTTTTGTCCGGTCCCAGCCCCTGTGCCCTGGGATCGGATCTGTGCGGAGCCGTTCCTCTTAAGCCACCTGGATCGGGAGGAGCGTCTGCGGGCCGTTCAATGGACCCTTCGGACCATGGAACGCGCTGACCATGTGGGAGCCCGGCTCGTGGTGGTGCATTGCGGTCGTGTGGTCATGGATCCTGAACTGACGGCCCTCATAACGTCATGGGAAGCTACCGGGCCGGACGGCAAGGAATTCAGGACGCTCATGGACCGCAAGCTGGAAGAACGACGCGCCCGGGTCGCGCCGTTCCTTCACGCCCTTCTATGGAGTCTGGATCGGCTCGCTCGTGAAGCCGAGCGGCTCAATGTCACCTTGGGGCTGGAGAACCGAGCCCACTATCACGAAATGCCGGGTCCGGAAGAATATCCCGTGATCTTTAAAGAACTGGAGGGTGCGCCTCTGGCCTACTGGCATGATACGGGTCACGGACACCTCATGGAGATTTTCGGCTGGGGAAACCCGATGGAAATGCTGGAGACGTGGAAACAACGGTTGTGCGGCATCCATCTCCATGATGCCGACGGACCAAATGACCATCTGCCGCCGGGATCAGGACGGATCTTGTTCGGTCCTGTGGTGGAGGTCGCTCGGGATCGAGGCTGCCCCGTGATCGTGGAGGTCAAACCGGGCACGGGTGAGCAAAATCTTCGGGACGGGATAGACTTTGTTCGCAAGCTCATCATGGCACCGGCTGAAGGCATGGAGGATCATCATGCAAGAGGATCGAATCCCCGTCTTCACCCATGATCTGTTCTTGGAGCCCTACACGAAAGACCCTGCTGCGGCGCCCGGACGCATTGAAACGATCCGCGAGGCTATTGCCGATTTCAGCGAGTTTCATGAAGTCCTCCCTGCCTCTTGGGAAGATATTCAACGGGTACATACCGAGCGACACATCCGACAGGTCATTCGGGAGGGATTGGATCGCGTGGCGTCTTTGGCGGCCGGCGGCGCGGTGATGGCGGCCTTGGAGGGGCTGAAAAGACCATCTTTTGCTTTGGTGCGTCCGCCGGGACATCACGCCTCGGCGGACGACTCCTGGGGCTTTTGCTATTTCAACAACATGGCCATTGCCATCGAACACCTCAAGCATTACGGGCATATTCAAACGGCCTATGTGCTGGATTTCGACCTGCACTATGGGGACGGGACGGTCAACACCTTGGGAGAGAAGGGCTATGTGGCGATCCTCAACCCCCAGACGGAAGATCGAAAGGAATACCTGCGCATGGTGGAGAAGGACCTGGCCGAAGTGCAGGCGGATGTTATCGGCGTGTCGGCGGGATTCGACGCGCACCAACTGGACTGGGGAGGGGTGCTCTTGACGGAGGACTACCATCGAATCGGGGCCATGATTCGGGAGACCTGTGTGCGACGCCACATCGGGTGTTTTGCCGTGCTTGAGGGAGGATATAATCACAGCGTGCTCGGGAAAAACGTCCGAGCCTTTCTGCTCGGGCTTCTCGCCCGGCATGATCCTGACTGATCTGGGCGAAAAGGATGCCATAGACTGCGACGCCACCGACGTGTGATGGCACAAGGCCATCGACCCGCCCGGACCATGCGCCTCCGACCGTTAACGGTAAAGGCGGCAGAGCGATGTCGACAATGAAAACCCTGCGCCGATGGGTACTCATGGCGCTCGTCATTGGGATGCCATGCACCGAGACCTTCGGTGGACTTCCCGAGGTCGCTGATATGGTCTCCCGGTCCATTGTCGCCGTAGGGACCTCCCAGCCCTTGCGGCGCCCCCCGTCGGTTTTTCTCGGCACGGCATTTGCCGTGGCCGACGGGCGGCATCTCCTCACCAATGCCCATGTCCTGCCGGAAAAATTGGATAAGGCCCAACGGGAAACCTTTGTGGCTTTCGTGGGGCGAGGCTCCCAAGTGGAGGTGACGGATCTGGAGGAAGTCGCTCAGGACCGAGAGCACGACATGGCGATCTTGCGTTTCCACCGGGATCCGCTCCCACCCCTGAAGTTGGACACGGCCACGGCCAGGGCGGGTCAAGAAATCGCCTTTACGGGTTTTCCCATAGGGATGGTTCTGGGCCTCTACCCCGTGACCCACCGGGGGATCATTTCGGCCGTCGCTCCATTGGTGATCCCGGTCAAGTCCGGGGGGCATCTCACCCCGGATCTGGTGCAACGGCTCAAGAACAGCTTTGATGTGTATCAGCTCGACGCCACGGCCTACCCAGGCAACAGCGGAAGCCCCTTGTTCGATCCCGATACTGGACGTGTTCTTGGTATCGTGAATAAGGTCCTGCTGACTCAAGGCAAAGAGAAAGCCCTTGAGGCCCCCAGTGGGATCAGTTTTGCCGTCCCCATCATCCACGCGGTGACCCTCATGAAAAAAGCCGGACTTACCCCTTGAACCGCGAAGGGATCACGAGGGCCGATCAGCCTCTGCGAGTCGGTAGAGGAACACGTATTCCAGATCGTTGATGACCACGGTACAGTCAGCTCCACGGGACTGGGCGTACACGAGCCAAGCCGGCTTGAGGGACTCGCAGCATTCCACGTTGGGCGAAAAAGCACCTCGCCGACCGTCGTACCAGGCGATCAACATGGGATCTGGGGAGCGTTTGAAAGCCTCGCGGTCGGCGAGCCGGCGGGCAGCCTCAAACGAGAGTTGTTCCGGCTGCTCGATCACATCCACAATGTTATCCAACATGGATCTTTCCAAGGGGATACAGGTTTTGGCGTCTTGACGTGTCATTGGAGACGATCCTTTCCTTAACCGCTTTTCCATAACGATGGAGGAGGGCATGCGCTGCATGGCCCGGTGTCCGTTGCCTCACGAGACCACGTCTTCCTCTTCAAAGACCCGTCGGACAGGGTGCTCGGCGTTTTCCATCGCCCTAATCCACCCTTGCACCCTCTGCGATCCGTAGGCGGCTTTCCACGCGTCCACAATGGCCTGCACGGGGATATCTGCGTACTCCCCGTGATAGGCAAGATATTCCATGAATTTTTGTTGGCTCTTGTTGTAGGGATGAAAGAGCGAATCGCTGCGCCCGTCGAAATCCAGCGGATCTATGCCGTGTCGCCAACACAATTCCTTGTTAAACGCCGGTGTGGCTTTGACCCACCGGCCCTCGAGAAACAATTCCGTGTATCCATGATAGACGAAGACATTGCTTCCTAAATAGTCGAGAAGCTGCTTCGTTGCCAGATGATTCTTGACGGTGGCGAATCCGATCCGAGCGGGAATTCCTTCAGATCGTGCCGTCGCGCAGAGGAGTCCTGCTTTGGGAATGCAGAAACTTCGCCCACGTCGCACGACTTCGCTGGCTTGATAATGTTCGGGACGATAAAAGGGGGAGTAAGGGTCATAGCGGATCCGGTCCCGGACGGCTTCGTAAAGCCGCACGGCTTTCTCGACCGGATCCGTGGCATGGCCGACCGCCTCCCGTGCAAAGGCCCGCACCCGCGGATGATCCCAGTCGAGAATATCCGTGCGTTGTAAGTATTGCTGCATCAGCGTTCCTCCCCGCCTCTTTGTCCTATTTACGGCCGAATTTTCCCCCGGTGATCATGCCTTGTCGCGAACCATCTCCACATAAATGACAATGTCCACATCTTTGCCGATCAAGCCCTTTTGAAAGAACTCTCCATTGCCAACCCCGAATTCCAACCGGTCAATGGTCGCGTGGGCTTCAAAGCCGATGATTTCCTTGGTGGGATCGAAAGGATGGGCTCGAGTGCCCAAATACTCGAAGGGCAGATCCAGTGGCCGGCTCACGTTCTTGATGGTCAGCGTTCCTCGAGCGATGAACCGTCCTGGAGTGTTTTGAGAGACGATCTGTCGGCTCGTGAAAGTCATCAACGGATACTTATCGACATCGAAGAAATCCGCCGACCGCAAGTGATCGTCTCGTTTTTCCACTCGGGTGTTGATGCTCTTCACGGGAATTGTCACCTCAATGGAGCCTTTGTCGGGCTGTGTCGGGTCGAAAACCACTTGGCCACGCACCTCGTCAAACGTTCCAATGACTTTTGCCAGGATATGTCGGATGGTGAAGCTGACGCTGGTGTGATCCGGATCAAAGGTCCAGACACCGTGTTGGCCGGCACCGAGCATACTTGAGGCCATTATGATCCATGTCGCTGCAAAGGCTGCTAGGGTTTTCTTCATGGGGTCCTCTCCCTCGCTCGGGGTTTTCTTCGCACCTCAAGCCGCCACGATTTCCATGACGACCGAGGCCTTATTACTGTAGTAGTAAGTTAGTGCCGTCGAGAACCTCGGTCCAGATGCAGGAGGAGTATACCACGGGGGGCGCATCAAATGAGGATGACAGATGGATGCCGAGGTGCTAGTAATAATGTGGAAAAAGACCGCAAGGACGGTGAACTTTTGTGAAGTGAGACCATCTGATGAAAGGTGAACGCCGCGATGGCAACCGTGATGCCTGAAGGGGAAGCAATTCGTCGAGCCGTCAAGTGGGTGTCGAACTGTGTGCAGGAATTTCCGGACAAACCCGTGCAAAAGATCGTCCATGAGGCGATCCTGCGCTTCGATCTGTCGCCGGTCGAAGCGCAGTTTCTCCTGGATTTCTACAAAGCCAAGGGTAGGGACGAGTCATAGGCCGCGGTTCGCCGCTTCACCCATAAGGGCCTCGGAGTTCAGCAGACGTAGGCCACAGTCATGGGCCGCTGCGCGTGGATTTTCAAGCGCCAGTGGTTATGACAGCCGAGATGGCACACCACTTTGACCGTGACGAACTTTTGACGACAGGGAAACCACACTTCCTTACTGGCCCCGGGCTTGCCGCATACACGGCAGAACCATTGGTAACCGGCCACATACCGTTGATGGCTTGGGTCGAGGCTCAGCCGGAAGCGATCAAAGAGTTCGTCCCGGTTGTCGCCGAAGAAAACGGCCGGTTCCTGCTCCCCGCAGGACTGCGCCTTTCGGAAAAAATCGTCCACGAAGAGATTTTCTGATGTTTCACACTGACAGGTTGAACAACTTTGGCAGGTATGCATGATGGGACCTCCTTTGCGACAGGGCAATGGAGGTGCTCCGCGAGTGCTCCAACTCGGTTTATGGCGGCACGGGCATTAGGGTCGATCCTGAAACCCTGTTTCGGTATCATTTCCGACGTGCAGGACGGCGCTCAGAGACGAGTCTGCGGGCCGCCCATACCGCCGCGGCCGACCCCAAGGTCCATAAGAACAGGTAGCCAAACCAAGCACAAACACCCATGGTCGCCTCCATGTCGTGTCTCCTTTTTCGTGCGCCCGGATGGACGCCTGGGTTTCTCTCCAGTGCTTTGACCGATGCAATTCTCTTGCCTTTCACTTCCAGGATCGGCATCCGCACACCAAAACATGAGAAGAAAAATTTGGGGTAAACACATGACAGGAACTGCAGATTTGGCGATGTCGACGACCCTATGGCCGATCCTTGGGGCCGAAGGACGGTAGGGATGCGATGCGTGTGATGACCTTCAACCTCCGATTTGAAAACGACTGGGACGGACAAAACAGCTGGAGCTACAGGCGCGATTTGGTGGTGGAAATCGTCCGGCGCTACAAGCCCGACCTGTTGGGCACTCAAGAAGGGCGTTGGAGCATGCTCCAGTACTTGGCCGATAAATTCGACGATTACGCCATCCATGCTCCCAAGCGAATCGTGGACGATACGTGCCAATATCCGACGCTGTTCATTCGTCAGGAATGGGGCGTCGTTACGGAGGGGGCTGAGTTTTGGCTCTCTCGCACCCCTGATGTGCACCGGAGTAAAGACTGGGACAGTGCTTTTCCACGGATGATGAGCTGGGCCCGGATTCGGGAGCGGAGCACGAACCGAAACTGTTATGTTTCCGTGACCCACTTGGACCATATCGGCGCCGAGGCCCGTCGGGAACAGGGGCGGATTCTCGCCCGCTGGGTCATGAGCCGTCCCGGCCCCCACATCCTCATGGGAGACTTCAACGATGGCCCTGGATCACCGGTCCATCGCATCCTCACGGACGCCTCCGTGGGCTTGCAAGACACCTGGGAAGCCGTAGGGAAGGCCGAGGGAGAGGCCGAGAAGACTCATCATGGTTTTTCCGGTGTGCCGCAAAAGAGTCGGATGGACTGGATTCTGGTGACCTCGCATTTCCACGTTCACGAGGCCTGGATAATCCGGGATCACTTCGAAGGACGGTACCCTTCCGATCATTTTCCGTATTGCGCGGATCTCGTGTGGACGGCTCCAGAGCAATCGATGCGCAGAGCGATGAGGGAGGAGAAATGAAAGACACCATTCGTGTGGCGTTGGTGCAGCCGAAGCCTTATGTGGAATTCGGCGATCCGAGAAACATCGCCCACGGCATGCATCTCCTGGAAAAATGCCGAGGCCAACAACTGGATCTGGTGTGCTTCCCCGAATATTTTCCCTTTGCAGGAGAAGAGGTGTTAGCCCAGGCGGCCCGAGATCTGCACACCTACATTGTGGCGGGGCTGGTGGAACAGCAGGGGGATCGGCTGTACAACACCGCCACCCTCTTCGATCGCTCCGGGCGCATTCTGGGACGTCAACGGAAGGTCAATCTGGGGGCCTTGGAGCGCGAACATCTCCACATGAGCCCGGGGGACGGGGTCTTTCGGGCTTTCCCCGTGGATTTTGGAAAAATCGGTATCCCTGTGTGCATCGATTTCTGGGGTCAGCCCGACGCCGCCAAACAACTGACGGATCAAGGTGTGGAAGTCATTATCAACATCAGCATCTTCCCGATCTTGCGAGGACATTGGAAAACCGGGGCGCTGGTTCGAGCGTTCGACAACTTTCTCGCCGTTGTTGGGGTGAACACGGCGGACTACAATGCCCTCATCGCCGGCAGACGCTATCATCAGCATGGCGGAGGCAGTTTTGTCATCCAACCTCCGCGTTTGCTGGATAAAGCCGCTTTCCGGCGTTGGTTCCGAAGTTTGGACACCCTTGATGATTGGGTGACCGTCCAGTTGGATGAATTGGAACAGGTCCACATTACCGAAGTGCACTTAGGGTCCGTGCGAAAGTACCGACGGGAATTTTGGAATCGGTTCGGATTCCAGCGAGTGTAGCCGGCGGGGCGGAAGGATCTCATGAAACGAAAAATCTACTTGGAAATGCATACCCTTGAGGACGCTCGAAAAAAATGGCGACAGGCTGTTGGGGATCGACGCATGGTCGTGGAAGAGCTTCCCGTTCATGCAGCCTTGGGGCGTGTTTTGGCCGAGCCCGTGACTGCACGTCTTTCCGTACCTCGTTATCATGGGGCAGCCATGGACGGGTATGCCGTGAAAGCATCGGACACCTTCGGGGCGAGCGCTGTCCGACCGAAACACCTCATCGTGGGAAAACAAGCTTATCCGATCGACACGGGGGAGCCGCTTCCCGAGGGGACCGATGCGGTCATCATGATCGAACACGTCCATCCCGTGGACGAACATATCATTGAAATTCGTGCGGCGGCGTTCCCGTGGCAACATGTGCGCAAAGTCGGGGAAGATATTGTCGCCGGTGAACTGCTCATGCCGCAGCAGCATCGCTTGCGCCCTGCGGACTTAGGGGCTTTGTTGGCTTCGGGGGTCACGACGGTGGCGGTCTATGGGACGCCTCGGGTATGGGTTCAACCTACGGGCACGGAGCTGGTGCCGGCGGAAAAAGCAGCGGAGGCGATGCCAGGTCAGATCGTGGAATTCAACGGCATGGTGATAGCCGCCATGGTGACACAGGAAGGTGGCCTTCCCTGGTTGTACGAACCGATTCCAGACGACCCGGGGGCGCTACGTGTCCGGGTGCAGGAAGCCGTGGCATCTGACGCCGACGTGATTGTCTTCAACGCAGGGTCATCCGCCGGATCGGAAGACTACACCGCAGCCTTGGTTCAAGAATTTGGGGATCTTCTGGTGCACGGCGTGACCATGATGCCGGGGAAGCCCGTGTTGCTTGGGATCGTCGGAGGGAAACCCTTCATCGGGTTGCCCGGGTATCCGGTGTCCGCCATCATTGCCTTTGAACAATTCGTCCGTCCCCTGCTCTACTGGATGCAGGGCCTGGTTGAACCCCAGTGGATGACCGTGGAAGCCATCATGGGCCGAAAAATGCCCTCTAAACTAGGCCTGGAAGAATTCCTTCGGGTCATTGTCGGCCGAGTCCACAACCGCCTTGTGGCCATGCCCTTACAGCGCGGAGCGGGCGTCATCACGTCCCTGGTTCGTGCCGACGGGCTGGTGCAAATCCCCCAGGAATGCGAGGGGATCAACGAAGGCGAATCCGTTCGGGTGCGTCTGTTGCGGGCCGAAGAGGATTTGGAGCACACGCTGGTCATGATCGGCAGCCATGATAACACCGTGGATGTGTTGGCCGCAGAACTGAAAAGGGCCGATCCACGTCTGCACCTGTCCTCGAGTAATGTGGGGAGTCTCGGGGGGCTCCTGGCGGTTCGGCGGGGCCAAGCGCACTGCGCCGGGACTCACCTCTTGGATACCGAAACGGGCGATTATAATCGGTCCTACGTGGAAAAGTACCTTAGTGGAGTCCCGGTGCGCCTGGTGCAGCTCGTGCGCCGCCGTCAAGGCCTGGTCATAGCTCCGGGGAACCCCAAGAACATCCAAGGCTTAGAAGATCTATTCCGGCCGGATGTGCGTTTTGTGAACCGGCAGCCGGGATCAGGCACCCGGATCCTCCTCGATTATGAGTTGGCCAAAATCGGCCGAAGCCCCGAAGGGATCCACGGCTACGACTGGGAAGAGTACACGCACATGGCCGTGGCGGTAAACGTGCTCAGCGGCGGCGCCGACTGCGGCATGGCCATTTATGCGGCGGCCAAGGCGCTGGGTCTGGATTTCATGCCCCTGTGTGAAGAGCGGTATGATCTGGTAGTGCCCCACACCTGTTGGGATGATCCCAAAATCCAAACCTTACTCCACGTGATCGCATCGGCACGATTCCGTCAGCTCGTAGAGGCTCTGGGGGGGTACGATCCCTCGGATTCCGGCGCTATTGTGGCCGTCTGGGACGGCGCTTCATGGACATGGTCAGGCGACTCAAAAAAGGCGTGAGCAGATCCTCAGCAAAACGGCGCCCCAAGATGACAAAACCTGCGACGAACACGGTGCCGGACAGGACAAGCTGGAAGAGGGCCTGGGAGTAGAGGTTGGAAAATCCCCACAGGGTCGGCCAGAAAAGAGCCAAGGCGGCGGGGACCGTGGCGGCGGTCGTGACGGCGGTGATTTTCATTGCGGATCCCATAAGACCTGCGAAGGCCCACGGTCCCAACCGGCGTCGCCACCACAGACTTAGCACTCCGGTGTAAAGCGCTACAGATAGAGCGCTCGCAGCGGCGACCCCTCGGGCCCCGAAGCGCACAGCCCCAAAATAGTAAAGGGGGACCATAGCCACAGTACACAGGGTGCCGATGATTGCCGGTGTGACGGTGTCCTGCCTCGCGTAGCAGCCACGTCCAAGAATCTGCTGGAGACCCCAGCAAAAGACGACGCTGAGGAGAATCCGCAGGGCCCAGGTGGTTTCCACCGTGTCCGCGGCACCAAAACGGCCCTGTTGGAAGATCAAGATGATAATGGGTTCCGCCGCGAGAATCATCCAGAAAGATATGGGAATAAGAATGGTGAGGGTGTTTCGGAAGGCGGTGTTCAGGGTTTCAAAAAACTTGGACGTATCGCCGGCGGTGTAAGCCTCGGCGAGAAAAGGATAAGAGGCGGTGCCGGCGGCTTGAGCGACGACCCCGACGGGAACCAGCATAATGCGTCGGGCGTAATTCAACCAACTGATTGCCCCCACGGCGGCCATGGATCCAAATACCCGAACCAGTTGCTCGTCCAGAACGACGATGGATTGACCTATCATCAAGGGCATGGCCAGGGTGAGGAATCGCGTGAGCCGGGGGTGCCAGAACCGCCAGCGCCAGCGAAAGCTGCCCCCGAGACGCACTGCCAAAAAAGGCAAAAGAAAATTGCCGAGAAAGGCGCCGCAAAGGACACCCCAACAAAAACCGGTCATGCCTGTATGCCGCATGAGCACGCCGAGAACGATAATGAAGGCGTTGTACACGAGGGGACTCAAGGCAGGGACCTGAAACTGCTTTCGCAGATACAACACGGCGCTGTAACACGACCCCAGAAGAAAAAAAATCTGGGCCGGAGCAATGATGCGGAGAAAGAAGGCCAACCGCTTTGTCGCGTCGATGCTCAGCCCTGGTGCCGCCCATCGGGAAAGCGGGTTCGCGTAAATCATGACCGCCGCCGTCAAAGCTGAACTTGTTAGGGCAGTCCAGAAAACCACCGCAGACAGAAACCCCCAGCCGTCGTCCTCGTCTTTTTGAAAGGTTTCCGTGAGCAAGGGGATAAGGGTGATGGAGAAGTAGGCTCCGGCGAGAAGATAATTGATGAAGTCCGGAACAACAAACGCCGCAAAATAGACGTCGGATTCCTCTGAGGCCCCGAAATAAAAGGAAATGACCTTGTCCCGAAGCAGGCCCATGAACCGGGACAGCAGCACACTGCCGCCGAGAAGGGCGGCGGCCCATCCCATGGCTTGACGACGTTCCCAAAAGGACATGGGATCTTAGCCCACCATGGTCAGGATGAGGTCTTTGCGGGCGGGGTCCAAGGAGAGGATCTTTCGGGCTTCGTCGGGAGAGGCAATGTCCCGTCCCGTTTCACGGGCGATTCGCACGACCTTCTCAACCAGCCTGGCATTGGTGGCTGGTGAGCCATCGGGCAGGAAAAGATTGTCTTCCAATCCGACGCGGACATGCCCCCCCATGACGATGGCTGCGGTGGCCAGGGGAATTTCAGCCTTGCCGATGCCGGCCACACTCCACGTGGACCCTGGCGGGATGCTTTCCGAGAGAAACAACAGGTTCTTGACAGAACCCGGCATGGATCCCGGGGCGCCGAGAACGAAATCGAAATGAAGCGGTCCCCTGAGAAGACCTTTTTTTTGAAGATGGAGGGCGTTATTGATCATCCCTGTTTCGAAAACCTCGATTTCGGGTTTGACGCCCGTTTCTTTGAAGACCCCGGCGAGAAATTCGATGAACTGAGGGGAATTTTCGTAGACGATGCCCGGCAAATTGTTTGAGCCCGTTGTGAAAGAAGCCATCTCCGGCAGAAGCCTCACCGGGTTTGCGCGGGCTTGCCAGTCTTTGCCCGCTCGAGCTCCCGTGGACAGTTGGATGATCACGTCCGGTGCGACGTCTTTGATGCTTCGGACGTTTTCTTTAAAGTATTTCAAGTCAAGCGTTGGGCGCTGGTTTTCGTCGCGAGCATGAACGTGAAACACCGTCGCGCCGGCGTCGGCGCATCGACGGACATCGTCGGCGATCTCTTGCGGCGTCATGGGCACGTTGGGATTCATGGCCTTAGTGGGCACATTCCCGGTCAAGGCAACGGTAATGATGAGTTTGTCCATTTATAGGGTTCTTTCCTCGACGAACGGCTTTTTTTCAGGCGTCCCTTTAGGGGTGCGCAGCTTTTGCAAGAGAAAGATAGTCCCGAAAAGAGCAAGACCTAAAAGATACATCCAATAGCGACGGCCGTAGTCCACCCCCAACCATGAGGCGATGAGTTCGGGGCGCATCATGATCAAGGTCACGCCAAGGAGCATGGGTACTTCATAAAACCGGTTCCGGGTTATGAGCCATCCTTGGGTCGCAGAGGCAAAGGCAAAGTTTCCGAAACAGGTCATGGCGAAAATGAGCATGCCTTGAAGCCAGCTGTCCACGCCATGCAAAATGAGATCATGGTTAAAGATGAACATAAATGGGAGGATGGCTGTCCGAATGTCGTACATGAAACCTTGGATGCCGGTCCGAATGGGATCGGATCGAGCGATGGCGGATGCGGCATAAGCGGCCAATCCCACGGGAGGTGTGTCGTCTGCGAGGATCCCGAAAAAGAAGCAGAAGAGATGCGCGGCGATGAGGGGCACTTCGAAGCCGTAAGATCCCCCTACGGTGACGATGGCCGGGGCCGTCAAGGAGGCCATGACGATGTAGGTGGCTGTGGTCGGCAGCCCCATACCGATAATGAGGCTGGCTATCGCGGTAATGATCAGCAGGAGGTAAATGTTGCCTCCCGCAAGGACGTCAACGATTTGATTGACCAACCCCCCTAAACCCATGGCCACCACGCCGACGATAATCCCTGCCGCCGCCGTGGCCATGGCCACACTCACCATGTTACGGGCTCCTGAGTCGAAGGCGGCCAAGATATCCAGGAAACCTTTTTTCAAGGCGTCGAGGAGGGAGGTTTTGGCTTTCACGGCCCGAACGCATGGTTGTACGACCATAAGGACTGCGAGGACACAGATGGCGCGGAAGGCGGACATTTGCGGTGTATGCCTGAGGATCACAAGTTCGTAGAGCAGCACGGCCAAAGGCATGAGGTACTGCAGACCGCCGAGAAGTGTCCGGAAAAAAGGGGGAAGTTCTGCACGGGGAAGCCCCTGAAGACCCAGCTTCGAGGCTTCAATGTGGGAAATGAAAAGGAGCGCGGCATAGGAGGCAAAAGCAGGGATGGCCGCGGCCTTGATCACGCTGATGTAGGGGACATTGACATATTCTGCGATGATAAACGCTGCCGCGCCCATAATCGGCGGCGCCAACTGTCCGTCCGTGCTCGCCGCAACCTCGATGGCCGCGGCTTTGGTCGGGGGGTATCCCACACGTTTCATGAGGGGAATCGTGAAGGTGCCTGTGGTCACCACATTGGCGATACTTGACCCTGAAACCAACCCCGTAAGGCCGCTGCTCAAAATGGCCGCTTTCGCGGGCCCACCCTTGAAGCCTCCGAGTAAACTCAAGGCCAGCTGAATGAAAAATTGACCCGCCCCGGCTTTTTCCAGCATGGATCCAAAAAGGACGAAGAGAAAGACGATGGTGGCGGATACATCCAATGGAATACCATAAATCCCTTCGGTGGACATGGTCATTTGCCCGATAAACCGGTTCAGGGACACACCCTTGAAGGCGATGAAATCGGGCATGTATGGGCCGAAAAAAGCGTAAAGCGTGAATGTTGTGGCAATGAAGGTCAGAGCGGGGCCGATGGCGCGCCGAGAGGCTTCCAAGAGGAGCACGATCAACAGGAAACCCATGAAGATATCGCGAGGTTCGGGGCTGCCGTATCGTGTCACAATCCCTCGGTAGTCGAAGACCACGTAGAGGGCGGCACAGGCGGCCGCAAGGCCGAGGATCCAATCCATGAGGGGAACGCGGTCGGTGGCGGCCCAGAGCTTGATCCCGAGGCGGGGTTTGCGGAACATGGGGAAACTGACATAGACGATGAAGATGGCGGACGCGAGATGGACGGCTCGGACGTACCAGGAGTCCAAAATGAGCCAACTGGCGATGGACAGCTGGAAAAGGGACCAGGCGACCCCGACGCTGGAAACAACCACCCTGGAAAAGCCTCTGCTGGCCCGGCCCGTACCGGCTTCTTCCTCGGCCAGTTTCCGAGCATATTCCAGACCGGGGTCGCTATCCTTGAGTAAGGAATTCATGGAAAATCCTTCGGAACTCATCGACGATATGGATTGACGGCTACCGGGCAAGCGAGCTGCGTGAGTACGGGGCGCGGCGGCGGCTCGACGGCCGCCGCCGACTCAAGACGCGACCCTATTTCAGCAGCCCTGTTTCCTTGAAGTACTTGTCAGCACCGGGATGAAACGGGGCCGATAGGCCTTCCAACATGTTCTGCTTGGTCAGAACGCCGTAGGCGGGGTGCAGGGCCTTGAAACCTTCCAGATTGTCGAAGATTTCCTTCACGATGGCGTAGACCACATCGTCAGGAGTCTTGGAAGAGGTGACAATCGTGGCTTTCACACCGACCGTCGGGACATCTTCCTTATTGGCGGCGCCTTCATACATGGCGATGGGAATCACCGCCTTGGCGTAGTAGGGATACTTCTTGATCATGGCTTCTACCGGGGCTCCTTCGACGGGGACAAAACGCACCTTCCGATGCCCCGCAGTGGCTTCCTTGATAGCCCCGCTGGGATGCCCTACGGTATAGAAGAAAGCATCAATCCGCCCGTCCTGGAGCAGCCCGGGGGCTTCGGCGGCTTTGGCTTGTTCTGCTTTGAGGTCTTTCTCCCAGTTGATGCCGAAAGACTCCAAGATGTCGATGGAATTTTGCAACTGGCCGGAACCGGGATTGCCGATGTTGACACGCTTGCCTTTGAGGTCGGCAACGGTCTTGATTCCCGCATCTTCAGCCGCCACTAGGGTCACGGCTTCGGGATGGAGGCTGAACACGGCTCGAAGGTCCTTCTGGGGACCCTTGTCTTTCCACTCGGCCTCACCCTTCACCGCCTGATATTGCCGGTCCGATTGGGCGATGCCAAATTCCAAATCTCCAGACAGAACCGCGTTGATGTTGAATACGGATCCCCCGGTGGCTTCTACGGTACACCGGATGCCATAGGTATCGCGCTTATCGTTGATCATTTTGCAGATGGCGCCACCCGTAGGATAGTACACTCCGGTGATGCCCCCGGTGCCGATGGTCACGAAAACCGTCTTGGCTTCAGTCCGCGCAGGGTTTACAGGGACGACAAGCATTCCTAATACCAACGCCATGACAAGACATCTCCCGATACGCATCATCTCCGTCCTCCTTTCTTTTTCCATCGACCTTTTGTTGGAGAAGCCCGGCACAATCTCCGTTTTTCCCACTCCCCCTCGTTTTTTTTCGGATACGAATCAGAAGCCTGCGGCCGTCTAGGGGACTCGATACCTGATTTAGGAAAATCCGCCTGTTTGACAATGGCGTGGCTCGGCGGTCTTGAGGGATGCAGCGCGCCGACGTCGCGCCGCGCTCCGCCGAAGAGTTTGAATGTCGTTCCGGCGGTGACTGCGGGAGATCCCCCTGAGCTTGCTTCAGAAAGGCATTCTCAATCCGGTACCGACGGAAAAGGCGTCCAGTGATCGTTCCAGGACTAGCCGACTTCTGTGCTTACCAAGAAATGCGTTCCGACGCAACCCTGTTTGAATCCACTAAACGCAGAGCCCCCAGATCCGCCGGTTGAAGGCGCCGCCCCCGAAGTGGTCGGGGGTCGCCATTTGTCTTGAAGGATTGCGAGCTGTTTGTTATCAGTGATCGCTTCACGATCCGATTGTTCCGGGGCGTTCGATCCCACGGAACTTGAGGCGGCCGATCACCGATACGGGATAAAGAAACGCGATGGATTTCATACCGGTTCTCAAAGAAGGGCTCCCTTACCTCCTGCGAGGAACGTGGATTACCCTTGTGGTGGTTGCCGGGGCTTTGACATTCGGCTTCCTCATCGGGCTCCCCCTGGCCGTGGGGACCGTTTATGGCCCCAAATGGCTTCGGCGCTTCATCGATCTCTACGTGTGGTTTTTCCGAGGGGTCCCACTGTTGGTTCTTCTGTTCCTCTTTTATTTTGGAATTTTTCCTTTCTTCGGGTTGGATCTTTCCGCCTTCACGGTGGCGGTCGTCGTTCTGGGGTGCATCAGCGGTGCCTATCAGTCGCAGATCCTCAGAGGTGCCATCTTGTCTGTGCCTGCGGGGCAAATGAAAGCCGCGCTCGCCGTGGGGATGAGTGAGCCCCAGGCCGTTGTTTTCATTGTGCTCCCCCAGGCCCTTCGGTTGGCGATCCCTGGATGGTCCAATGAGTATGCCATCTTGTTAAAGGACTCCGCTGTGACTTACGCCTTGGGAGTGGCAGAAATTATGGCCCGCGCCCACCATGTGGCCTCCCGGACCTATCAACACTTGCCTGTCTATATCAGCGCGGGCATTCTCTTTATGATCCTCACTTTTCTTGGAACCCGCCTGCTGGGAGCCATACACGCGCGGGTCCGAATCAAAGGGTACACCTAAGGAGCATCCTGAAAATCAAGCATGGAAACAATTCTCGAAGTGCAAGAGATCCGTAAACATTACGGAGACAAGGAAATCGTCAGAGGGGTTTCCTTGGCGGTGCGGCGCGGTGAAATCAAGGTGCTCATTGGGCCTTCTGGGGCGGGGAAGAGCACCCTGCTGCAAATGATCAATTTCCTTGTCATGCCCGATTCGGGTCACATCCGGCTCGAAGGACGACGCATTGATCCCAGGCGCAAGAGCGAACTGTACGCTTATCGGCAGAAAGTGGGCATGATCTTTCAGGAGTTTAATTTGTTCGACCACCTCAGCGCCCTGGGCAATGTGGAGATCGGCCTGGTTCGTGTGAAGAAAATGAGTCGAAAAGAAGCCCACCGGCGAGCCATGGCCGAGTTGGAAAGGGTGGGCCTTGGCGATCACGCCGGGAAGTACCCGGCGGAACTTTCCGGAGGGCAGAAGCAAAGGGTGTCCATTGCTCGGGCTCTGGCTCTGGATCCCAAGGTCATGCTCCTGGATGAGCCGACGTCGGCTCTGGATCCCGAGCTGATCGGGGAGGTCCACGCGGTCATTCGAGATTTGGGGGCTTCCGGGATGACCATGATCATGGCGACGCACCAAATCGGCTTCGCTCGCGCTCTGGCTCACGAAATGATCTTTATGGAAGACGGCCGGATTGTGGAGCAGGGACCTCCAGATGTCATTCTCGACGAGGCGCGATGCGCTCGCACACGGGAATTCTGCTCCAAAATCGGTGAGTTGGGCGGTCGGCCGTGATCTCTGAGGAGCTGGTTTTTCTTTACGGGGAACTGATACCGGCGCTGGCTCGAGGCGCCGAGGTGTCACTGCGCCTGATTGTCCCCTCGGCCGTCTTGGGATTTTTCTGTGGGGTTCTGGCCGGGGCGTGCCGTGTGTATGGGGCGCCGCCCGTGCGCCGGCTGGCGAGTGCTTACGTGGCCGTTTTCCGAGGATTTCCTCTACTCGTTCAGCTCTATATCTGGTACTTCGGCATGCCGCGCCTCGGCTTGTATCTCACACCCTACCAGGCTGCGGTTCTCGGCTTTACCTTGTGCAGCGGCGCTTACCACTCCGAATATATTCGGGGGGCTTTGCTGTCCATTAAGCATGGGCAAATCCTGGCGGCCCAAGCCATTGGGATGAACCGCTTTCAAACCATCGTCCACGTCATTCTGCCTCAGGCGGTGCGGCGGGCCCTTCCCGGGTGCGGCAATGAATGGATTTACCTCATCAAGTACTCGTCTTTGGCCTACATGGTGACATGTATTGAACTCACCGGAGAAGGGAAAATCATTGCCTCGTCGACCTTTAAATACACCGAAGTTTTTGCCGCCGTCGGATTTGTTTACCTCCTTTTTGTCACCCTGGCGACGTGGGTCTTGAAAGCTCTGGAAAAACGGCTGACCCTCCCAGGATTCGAATTCCACAGGGGTTGACGAATTGGCGCCTGCAAGAAAGGACCTTGCGAACATTGCCGCTTTGCGTCCATTTTTCGTCACCGCCTGGGTCTGTGAGAGCCTTGAGAGCACAGGCTGCGAGGGCGATGGAGCGCCCATAATGACTGGGTTGAGGGGTTCTGTCTGGGATGGATGGGCTGATCCATCGCAAGTGGGCAAAGAGGTGCTCGCGCCGAACCGGGTGAACGCCGAGGGAGGCATCTCTCCGGGGCTTTCAACGGGGCTCTGAAATCTGGGGGGTGCCTGTGGTCCCAAAGGATCGCCTGGGAACCGGGCGAAAACACTTTGGGGATGGACGCTGGAAGGATGCGGGAAGGCCGGTGAGGAAGCGCTTGGGAACGATGGGCTTCAGGGATGCCGTCCCACGGATGCCCTGAAGCCCCCGAGAAGCCTCAGAGGACCTGGGACGACACCGCCTCGAGGGCTTCGTCCAGTATACGGGTCAATTCCGTAATGCCGTGCTCGTCGATGACAAAGGGCGGTGCGAGCAACAGATGATCCCCATGGATGCCGTCAGCCCCACCGGATCCGGGATAGGTGATGAGCCCCCGCTGGAAAGCTTCCTGGGCTGCCAAGGCGTTCACCTTGAGTGCCGGCGGGAAAGTTTCCTTTGTCTGCCGGTCTTTCACCAATTCAATCCCGGCGAAGAGACCGAGGCCCCGCACATCGCCGACAATGGGATGCTTTTTGAGTTGTTGGAGGTGTTCCAGCAACACCTTCCCCATTTTCGCCGAGCGTTCCACAAGGTGATGTTCCTCTATGTAGCGTAACACTGCGGCGCCGATGGCCACCGACAGAGGGTTTTGGCAATAAGTGTGGCCATGGACGAAAACGCCCGTGCCTTGCCGGATCGCCTCGTGGATTTCTTCTTTGACCACCACCGCCCCCAATGGCGTATATCCGGAACTCAGTCCCTTGGCCGTCACGATGACATCCGGGACAACTCCCCAATGGTCCAAGGCAAATCGCCGTCCCGTCCGGCCGACCCCCGTCATGACTTCATCGGCGATAAGCTTCACGTCGTAGGCGTCGCAGATCTGCCGGATGCGCTGCCAATAGCCGTCTTTGGGCACGAGAGCGCCGGCCGTTGCCCCGACGATGGGCTCGGCGATGAAAGCCGCAACGGCGTCCGGTCCCTCGTACTTGATGGTCCGTTCCAGTTGGTCGGCGCATTCGAGGTGGCATGAATCCGGGTCCCGTCCGAAGGGACACCGGTAGCAATACGCCGGTTCGATGTGAGGGGTGTGCAGGAAAAGTGGTAGGTAATGGCGTCTTCGGCCGGTGTGTCCGCCTAAGGCCAGCGCTCCTGTGGTGTTGCCGTGAAAACTCGTCCACCGGCTGATCACTTTGTATTTATCAGGTTTTCCCACTTCCCGCCAGTATTGCCTGACGACTTTTACGGCGGTTTCCACGGCTTCGGACCCGCCGGATAGGAAGTAGACTCGGTTGAGCGAAGGATCTGGGGCCATTTGCGTCAATCGATGGGCGCATTCCAAGGCCGCCTCGCTGGTGAACTGACTGCTGTGGGCAAAGCAAATTCTCTGGGCTTGCTCCTTCATGGCCTCGAGAATCTCCGGCACCCCGTGGCCGATGCTTACCACACAAGCCCCCCCGGACCCGTCAATATAGCGCCGGCCGTCCTTGTCCCAGATATAAATGCCTTGGCCGTAGTCGACCACAGGATAGGCTTTCCTGAGGTTTCGGTAGAAGACGCGCTCTGAAGATGGATTCTGCATCATGACCAATGTTCCTTTCCTCGTCTTGCTCTGCGAGAACGATGCGCCGCTCCGGTGTGGGACACAGAGCCTCTTTATGACAATTGTCTGCATTTGTGAAGGTCAATGTGTCCCGGCGTCCACCGCAGGAAAGGGCTTGACAGAGTCCGAGAAGCCCATTTATAAGACCCCGTTACGTCGCTTCTGGAAGGAGCACGCATGAGGTGAGTATGCGAAGCCCTTGCCTAGACTGTGACAAAAAGGACCAGGACAAGAACAAGTGCCTGGAAAGTTGTGAGAAGATTCGAGAGTTTCAGGAAATGCTCACACGGAAGGGCGCTTACACTCGAGGATGATGAACACCCCGTGCGCCTGACGCTCAGCGGCCAGGGGCCGCTTTTTTTGTCGGAACAAAAGAAGCTCGGGGTGCCTGAATGTGCAGCACATGGGCGGAGGACGACTCAATGTACGCGATCGTAGAATGTGGAGGCAAACAGTATAAAGCCGAACCCGGGGCGCTGTTGAAGGTGGAAAAATTGCCGGGTGAAGCCGGAGATGAGGTCCTGCTGGATCGCGTCCTCCTTGTGGCCGATGGAGAACAGGTTTTTGTGGGGCGCCCCTTTGTTGACGATAAGGTGGTCCGGGCCCGAATCGTGGAGCAGGGGCGTGGTGACAAAATTGTCATTTTCAAATATAAGCGGCGCAAGGATTCACGGAAAAAGCAAGGGCACCGGCAAGCTTACACGGCGGTCAAGATTGAAGGGATCGAGAACCGTGTCCCTCAAGCATCCCAGGATGCCCGGTCCTCAAAGCGACGCCGCGGGCAGTGGGGAGGCATAACACATGGCACATAAGAAAGCGGGCGGCAGTTCCAGGAACGGTCGGGACAGCGCCGGGCAGCGCCGTGGGGTGAAGCGATACGGCGGTCAGTTCGTCCGGGCGGGCAACATCTTGGTGCGTCAACTGGGCACCAAGTTTCATCCTGGAAAGAATGTGGGGATGGGCAAGGACTACACGCTGTTCGCCCTCATCGACGGCGTGGTGGCCTTCGAATATAAAGACAAACAGCGCCAGAAAATCAGCGTTTACCCAGTGGCGCCGCAGACGACTTAACTCGTTGTCCCGCAGACAGCAGCAAAGCGACGGAACGGGGGGGCAAGGCTCCCCCGTTGTGTTTTTGTCAGGGGTTCATCATGCGGTTCGTGGATGAAGTCCGTATAGAGGTGCACGCCGGACGCGGTGGAAACGGGTGCGTCAGCTTTCGAAGGGAGAAGTATGTGCCTCGAGGCGGGCCCGATGGGGGCGACGGCGGCAAGGGCGGGGACGTGATCTTCGAGGCCACGGAGCGCAAACAAACCCTGTTGGACTTTCGTTACAAGCGTTCTTACCGAGCCCAAAGGGGACGACACGGCCAAGGGAAAGACAAACATGGTCGAAGCGGTGAAGACCTTGTGCTTATGGTGCCTGTGGGCACGCTGATTAAAGATGCCCACACGGGTGAAATTTTAGCGGATCTCAATAAAGCCGGCATGCGGTGGACGGCGGCTCGAGGAGGATCTGGGGGTCGCGGGAATGCACGGTTTGTGACCCCAACCCGGCAAGCACCGCGTATCGCTGAAGAAGGCCGAGATGGGGAATCGCGTGAGCTGCTCCTAGAACTCAAGCTTCTCGCCGATGTGGGCCTCGTGGGACTTCCCAATGCAGGCAAGTCCACCTTGATCGCGGCCGTTTCGGCAGCACGCCCAAAAATCGCCGACTATCCGTTCACGACCCTTGTGCCCAATCTGGGCGTGGTGCAGTACGGGGATGCCCCACCCTTTGTGATGGCCGACATACCGGGTCTTATCGAAGGGGCCCATCAGGGGGCTGGCCTGGGAATTCGATTTCTCCGACACATCGAAAGAACCCGTGTCCTTGTGCACGTGGTGGACATGGCGGCCGTGCCCTCGGAAGACCCTCTGGCACCCTATCGGGTCATCGAAAGGGAGCTTTCGCAATATTCGGAAAATCTTGCGCAGAAACCCCGACTGCTGGCCCTTAACAAGACCGACTTGATCTCCGATGTCACGGCGCGCGAGAGCCTTCTGCAGGTGTACAAAGATATCGGCCATCCCGTAGTGGCCATTTCGGCGCTAACCCGACAGGGCCTGGACGATTTCCTGAGAACCCTTGTCCATGTGTTGCAGCAGGCTACAAGGCAATCTGAGGACAGGGTCGAGGCTTCGGAAGAGCCGTAGCCCCGCCTTCTCCCCAGTTCCCCAGACGTCTGGCCGGCCCATCCCGCCTTCAGGGCGAACGATAACGGCGAAACGGTTGCCCCCAGGTCGTGACTCCCCGTTTCCCGCTCCGACCATGGCCATGCCGTAGGAACTCACGTGCTTCATGATGCTTCCGGGGAGTCAGCCCGCCGTGCGGGGTGAGGCAGCGGTAAAACAGCGTGTGGGGCAAGCACAGCGGCGACGCGAGTTTTGACCGACTGCGCCCAAACGACCCGGCTGGTGGGGTTCCGTGATTTCCGGATGGTGCCGGCCGGCAACAGGGGCGGTCATGAACTCTCGGAACCTTTTGGGAGTGTGGGAAGAGTATAAATACGGCACCGATGCCGGACCTCTCGTTCAAGACTCTGGGCTTCCAGCACCGTCGGGACAAAAACCCACCAGGCGTCGGCAGGCAGATCGTCCAAAGGGAGATCCCCAGGCAGTCGCCATTCCCTTTCCACTTTCCACGAAGAGCTTCCCGGGCGGTGAATCTGAAATCGAAATCGGTGTTTTTCGGGGATCTTTCCGTAGTCCGTTTCCTGAGCGTAAATGACGGGCTGCGCTCCAAGTTTTTTCAATACATCTCTTCTCACCGCGATACCGTAAGGTTCAAAGGTCCATCGGATCAGTGCCGGGTTCCAGCGGGTGAGGCGGGCGAGATCCTGTGGGGGTACCGAGGTCCAGGACACGACAGGGGTTCCGCCTCGAATTAAGCGGCCGCAGGCACGCAGGCGCCGCTCGGAAAGAATGCGCCACAAAGTATCCAGAGCTGTGTGGTCAGCCCATGGGGTTGCTCGAAAAAGATCTTCAGCCCAGGCACAACGCTCCTGGCCGGGCCATGGGCCCGGGCATGAGCGGGTGTAGTGAAACAGGAAGGTTCCGGCCGGAGGCGGCATGATGGTCCGATCCGCTGCCATGGGTGGCGATCGAGGGATTTTTTCGGGAGAAGAGGGCGAGTGCAGACCGTCATCATTACGCCACATCCGGACAACCTGGGGAAAGGCCTCAAGGAGGTGGAGATTGCCCGGCATTGGCGTCGAGCCCTCACGCAGCGGGAAGACCCAGGTGGGTTTAGGGCGGTAGGATAATTCGTCGTAAAGAACATGAGCCAGATTGCCGTGCCGCCGGACAGCAAGGACGAACAGATGATGAGCCAAAGCGGCCACGAGCCGGTCCCGGCAGACCATATGACGCGCCGGCGGACATCCCGCACGGCCGGGCAAACAACTGACGAGCCGAAACGGTTTCATGCCGGGGAAATAGGTGAAGGCGCATTGGATGGCCGACTGCTTTCGGGAGGGAACGGCTACCAGAAGCACGGGCTTTTTGTGAAGAACCGCCCAACAGGTGGACAAGTCATAGACGGGCGTCCCAAAGCTGCTCACCCACCCTATGGACTCATCTTTGGTTTGCTCAAAAAGCCGGCGAAGTCCCTGGACCCAAGGGTCGTGGCGGCGTGTGTGTTGACCGTGGCGTGAACTGAAAGCCGCATACCATGGGACATCGGGCTCAAGCCGACTTCCCCATGTCAACAGAAACTTGGGGCAGCAGGCCAAAGGATGGCCTGATGGGAACCGACAAGCGACGATGCCCATGCCGAAGGCGTGCCACGCACGGACCAAAGCTTCCACCTTGTCGAGGGCTTTTGGAGATAAGCCATGGAGGGATTCGGTGAGATGAAGGAACTCCGCCGTCGCCGGGTGTTTTGATTTCGCTTCCCATGCTCGGTACAGGGCCTGAAGACGTTGATGCCGAGCGGGTCCGTCCATGGCCGGGTCCAGCTCCAACGCCGCCGCAGCCCTGAGCAACGCATTGCTCAACTCCGGTGAAAGGTGTATGAAGGCACTGTGGTTTTCCATGACAGGAATTATGCAAACAAGCCCCCTCAGGGGCAAGACCTCGGGGTGAACCAATGAGACTGGGGATTGTCGGGCTTGCCCGATCGGGCAAAACCACCGTTTTTAATGCGCTGACACAGCGCACCGGGGAATCCACCACTCCTTCCGGGCAGGTTGTCCCGGTCTTGGGTGTCGTCCCGGTGCCCGACCCGCGTTTGGAATGGCTGGCGGAACTGTACCATCCGCGGAAGAAAACACCGGCTCAGGTGACCTATACGGATCTTCAAGGGATTGCCGGCGTGGCCGAAAAGAAAAAGGACTACATGGCGCTGCTGCTGACTCATATGCGGCCCGTGGAAGCGTTCCTTGTGGTCGTTCGTAATTTTGCAGACCCGGTGCTCGGTCCGCCTCACCCGGCCCGCGATTTTCGAGAACTGGAAGAAGAGTTTCTTTTGGCCGATCTGGCGACGGTGGAAAAACGCCTGGAGCGCATTGAGGCGGAACTGAAGAAAGGCCGCAAAGCTGCGGTTGTGGAAATGGAACTACTTCAGCGGTGTGCTAAACTGCTCAACGAAGAAAAACCGTTGCGGACAGAGCCGAGCCTTTCGGCCGCCCCGGAACTGAGAGGCTTCACGTTTTTGTCGGCCAAGCCAGTGCTCGTCCTCGTCAACAACGACGATGAGGATATGGCCATGCCGGAAGAATTCCAGGGCATGGAAGACGCCCTGGTCATTCGAGGACGGCTTGAAATGGAAATGGCGCAGCTCAGTGAGGCCGATGCGGCCATTTTCCGGCAAGATTACGGCATCAGCGCATCGGCCTTGGATCGGGTGATTCGGCGGTCTTTTCAGCTCCTTGGACTCGGGACCTTTTTCACGGTCGGGGATGACGAAGTCAAAGCGTGGACCATTCCCCAGGGACTTCACGCCGTGGAAGCCGCCGGGGTGGTCCATTCAGACATGAAGAAGGGATTCATCCGAGCGGAAGTGGTGGCATATCAGGACTTGAAGAAAGCCGGCGACTATGCGGCGGCCCGAAAACAAGGACTCATCCGGCTTGAGGGGCGGGACTACCCCGTCAAGGATGGGGATATTATTCATTTTCGGTTTAATGTGTAGGGATTTGCGGGAGGGCAATGGATCATGTTTTTTTTCATCGGCGGGATCCAGCCCAAAACCAAGACGCTGGACGAAACTCCGCGCTTGTGTCCAGCCTGTGGACTCGCCCAGGCGCGCCTGAAACGTATCGACCACTATCTCAGCCTCTTCTTTATTCCTCTTTTTCCGGTCAAGAAGGGAGAACCGTTGGTGATATGCGATCGCTGCGGTTATGCGGCACCCCCCGATGAGTTGCAGGGACGGCCGTCCCGTGGACCGGTGTCGGTGCCGCCGCCCGTGCGTCGCTGTCCCTCATGTCAGCAGACTTTGGATCCCTCTTTTGCGTATTGCCCTTATTGTGGAAGAAAGGTATAAGCGGCTAGCCCTGAGGGGCAGAGTGTCATTACGGACGTCCGGTGTGGGGTATCCATGAAAAACGAAGCGAACGCCAACGGCAACATCATATCGTTTCCTACGGTAGCGAAACCCAATATTGAGGACATCTTCGCCGAGTTTCTCGCAGAGCAGAAGAAGCGGTTGAAGCCCCAAACGCTGCGTCGTTATGAGGAAGTCATCGGCCTGCTTCATACATCCTTGAATCTCTACGGCTATCAGGAACTTCCCACGGCAGGGGAGAACACCTTGTATCGTCGCCTCGTGGATTACAAGGACCAGACGTTTTGCGCCATTTTCGGTCCGGAAAAAATCCCGTCGGGAGTATCGACGTTTTTGACCTATTTCATGATCCGCAAAGTGATGGCGTCGGAATCCCTCCTGCGCGCCGCGGGCACGGTCACCAAAGCGCTGATGAAATGGCTCGTGGCCAAAGATTACGCTCCTAAGGAGGAAGCTCGGAAGGCCATGGATCTTGCGGGCGAAGCCTCCCGGGAACTTCCTGCGGCAGAGCGCCTTGCCCGATTGCTCTACGATTTTGCCCAAACCCATCCCCCGCGCACCTGGAACGAGGAATTGGACGACTATTTTGTGGTCGAAGAGGTCCGGCCCGGCGTTCTGGTGCTCTCTGGATTGACTCTGGAAACAGGCCTGTTGGAAGTCAAGGTTCCCAAAATCATTACGGACCACTGCAAAGTGGGCTGGCAAATCAATCTGCTCCTGGGCGAGACGCGGAGTGGGTGGAGAATCCTCGAATCGGGGAATGTCTATCCACTTTAACATTCCTCGCAAACTTGTCCGGTAGTGCTTGAGTCTTCAGTGGGTGGGACCTTGTGGCCTTAAGGGTTGGCGTCCGCGGTTTGCGGATACCTTCCGGATTCGCGAAGACGCTCGGCTGGAGACGGTTGTGCGGTGGCGCGAGGAATCTGATGAAAAAACACTTGCCGACAAATGGCCCAGCGCTTTCCGTATGCTTCGGTACCCCAAAGGGGTCATGCCGGCCAGGGGCATTGCCAGGTGTACCCATTGGGGGCGGCGTGCGATTGCGAGGCCCTCGGCCATCTCTTGAACCCGCTTGGTGCACGGCGCCGGCCTCAAAGGTTCAACGTCGGCAGGGCGGGGGTCCGGAAAGCGAGGACAGCGGACTTGGGTGCCGACGAAGAACGTAGGGGCGGCGAGGCCATATCCAGAGGTCGTTCAGGCTGTTGCAGGGTCGTTTTTTGGCTGTTTCGATGTCTTGCCCCCAGATGGGCGATAGGTTGGCCCATTCTGGGAAGCTTACGGCGTTCCCTGCCCGAGTCCCCGACAACGCGGACAAGCCCCCTTCCAGAAGCGTGGTGATGAATGGGGCGGCGCAGGAGGAACGGGAGGAGGTTCCGAAGCCTCTCAAGGGTGGCGTTCATCCCACCTTTCTGCACGGGCATGCCACAACCGAACCTCCAAAACGCCGGGGGCGTCCACAGAAACGCCCTCAAGGTTTTTTCAGAGGATCAGCCGGCTCGATCTCTCCCTGACCTCTAGCCGCCGGATGCCATGCGCTGCATGGCGAGAATTTTGTAGAGATCAAAGGGATGTGCCGGCGGTGTCTTTTTCTGATCGTCCGGCTTGGACGTTAAGGAGATGGCCTCCTGAGGACATGTGGGCACGCACACGCCGCAGCCGATGCATCGTTCGAGTGCCACTCTCGCCGTTCCGTCGGCTACGGAGAGGGCATTCATTTGACACCGGTCCACACACGTTTCACAGGCGATGCAGTCCTCCTGTCGAACCTGAGCGATGTAGTTGCTGGCGACATAATCGGCCGGGTTCGGCAGGCGCTTCAGATTCTTGAGGATTTGACAGCAACAACCGCAGCACAGGCAGATGTTCATGACTTTCTGGGCGTTGGACGGCTGCAGGACCAAAGCGTGTTCTTCGGCCATTTGCAAAATCTTCAGCGCCTCGTCGTGATCGATGGGACGTCCCAGACCGTTGTCTTCATAGTATTGAGCCCCTGTGCCAAAGACGAGGCAGGTTTCCAGAGGTCGGTCGCACCCCTTACCGACCATGGCGTGCTCTTTGCGACAGATGCAGGGGGCCACGACAATCTTGTCCTGTTCGGCGATAATGCGCCGGGCTTCTTCATAAGGCATCACGCTTTGTTCCGGAGTGATGGAGCGGGGAAGAGGAATGGTGCGCAGCTGGGGGGTTTTGAGAGCCAAAGACCTTTCGAAAAAAACGGGGATGTATTCGTTCACCAAGGCGATGAGTTCTTCGTCCAGGGCATTGACGTGATACTCCCATATGCCGATGACGAACTGCGCAGCCATGTATCGGCTTTCCGAGCCTTTGCGTAGGCGGAAAATGAGCCCCTTTCGGGCCATCTCTTCCAACTTCGGGCCCAAGACTTCGGGAGCCATCCCGGCCCGTTCGGCGAGACTTTCCACAGCCTCGGGTTTCATGGACAGCAAAACGGCCAGGCGCGCTTCTTCGGGCGTAAACAGTTTCTGAAGAATTTTAATCTCCACGCCGGTCTCAGTTCGAGGAAATCCTGCAGGAAGGCGGTCGAGATGCTGCGCAAGCCTTTCGTAGGCATTGGAATCGTTTGTCATAGTCCGGTCTCCTTGAAATGTGCTCATGGTTGGAACGTGCTGCAGTGTGTCATGGGCCGTTCATGTCCTCGCGGTTCCGGCCAAGCACGCAGCCAATAGAAGGCGCGCCGGGTTCTGTCAAGGGTTTTTGGCATTCATCAAGCACTCGTTCTTGAAAAGAAGCAGAGAATCGGCTAGCAGAGCGCAGCTGTGAAAATAGTTTGCATGAGACGGGAAGGGATGTTTCTATGACACTGCGAGGAAGTCCCGATGAGCTGCTGAATCAGGGGACAACGCTTGAGGATTGGGATGAGCTGTTGCAGATTTTCGCAAGTGCCCACCCAGCCGATGCGGCCCTGCGTCTTGCCCACTTGAAGCCCCATGACATTGCTCGCGTCGTCGAGGCTGTCGGGCCGGAAAATATTCTATCCATTTTCGAGTTTCTGCCCTTTGAGACGCAGAAGGAAACACTGCCTTTCCTCAGCCGCAACACTGTGGCCCGGCTCATTACCCTGATGCGTCCCGACGACAGAGCCGACCTGGTGGAGGAGCTGGACGAGGACTTTCAGGACAGGCTTCTTTCTCTGCTCATCAAAGCGGAACGACAAAATGTCTTAAAACTGTTGACCTATCCCGAGGAAAGCGCCGGGGCGTACATGACCACTGATTACGCCTCGCTCAAAGCCGCGCAAACCGTTCGCGATGCTTTAGACGAACTGCGCCTCCAGGCCCCCAAAAAAGAAACCATCTACTATGCTTATGTGGTGGACGAAGCCCGCCACCTGATTGGGATCGTGTCCTTGAGGGATCTCATCATGGCGCGCCCGGATTTTCCCGTGGAACGGATCATGTCCCGGCAAGTGATCTCAGTCCCCGTGGACATGGACATCGAACTGGTGGCCAAAGAAATGCGCCATTACGATTTCCTTGCCATGCCTGTTGTGGATGGGGAAAACCGACTGGTCGGGATCATTACCTACGACGATATCTTCGACGTCATCACGGAAGAAGCCACAGAGGACATGTATCTGCTCGCCAGTTTGGATACGGACGAAAAAATTTCGTCTCCGGTGATCCGGTCGGTGAGACTTCGTGCCCCGTGGCTTTTCGTCAACTTGGGTACGGCGCTCATTGCTTCTTACACTGTAACTCTTTTTTCGGAAACCATCGCTCATTTTGTGGTATTGGCGTCCCTCATGCCGCTGGTTGCCGGCCTTGGTGGAAACGCGGGGACGCAGTCCCTCACCGTGGTTGTGCGGGCTCTCGCCTTGGGGGAGATTCTTGACAGGAGCACGTGGTCCGTTGTGCTGCGTCAGATGACGGTCGGTTTATGTAACGGGGCATTATGCGGGGCAGTGCTTGCCGTCATCACCCTGGCATGGCACCACAACCCTTGGCTGTCCCTCATCATGTGGCTCGCCATGATTTTTAACATGATCGTGGCCGGATGCCTGGGTGCTCTGGTGCCCATCGTCCTGAGGAGACTCAAGTTGGATCCCGCATTGGGATCCAGCATTTTTGTCACGGCGGCAACGGATACCGGCGGCTTTTTTTTCTTCCTCGGTTTTGCCACTCTATTCATGGGAAAAATCTTGGCCTATGGGAATTGAGATGGACGCCAAAATGGGCTTGACCCCCTCACCTTTCCACTTTTTAGATCGATGGCGGCACTTGTCTTCCGCCCGGCGCTTCCCGCCGGTTTGCCTGCGTGATTGCCGTGGCCATGAGAAAGCGGCGGTGCCCCGAGACCTCTCGCACTATTCGGCGAGCATTTCCTCGTACAGGCTCAGATAGGATTGGGCCGCTCGACGCCAACTGAAATCCACCCGCATGGCTCTTTGCTGAAGACGGCGCCATTGATCGGGATCTCGAAAAACCTCCAGAGCAGCCCGCAAAGCGGTCAGAAAAGCTTCTTTCGTGTGCTCGTAAAATTTGAATCCGGTACCCGTTTCGAGCTCTTGTGCCGCGTCCACCACCGAGTCATCCAATCCTCCCGTTGCCGCGACAATGGGGATTGTGCCGTAGCGCATGCTGTACATTTGATTCAGACCGCAGGGCTCGTAGCGAGAGGGCATGAGAAAGATGTCGGCCCCGGCCTCCAGTCGATGGGCCAGTGCTTCGTCGAAAGCCAAAACCACTCGGACGCGTTCGGGATGACGGGATTGCGCTTGCCCCAAGAGGCGTTCGAGGTGGGGATCGCCTGTGCCCAGCACCGCCACACAGAGGGAAAGCTCCATCATTTCGTCCAGGGCATCCAAGATGAGGTCGATGCCTTTTTGGTGCACCAGACGACTGACCACAACGCACAGGGGACAGTGGCGCACGTTTTCCGGAAAGCCGATCTCTTCCATGACCTGCGCTTTGCACACCCGCTTGCCGTCCAACCGATCGACGTCAAATGGCGCCGCAATGTAAGCGTCGTGCGAAGGGTCCCATCGAGCCGCGTCGATGCCGTTCAGAATTCCAACCAGAGCGTCTTGGCGGCGCCGCAGGATCCCGTCCAAACCGAAACCGTGTTTGTGGTCAAGGATTTCCTTGGCATACCGAGGACTCACTGTGGAGATGCGGTCACTGTAAGCAATCCCTGCCTTGAGGAAATTGCATTGTCCGTAAAATTCCATGCCTTCGATGCTATAGGCATCCGGGGGAAGGCCTGTGAGCCCGAAGTAGGGCTCGGGGAAGACCCCTTGGTGTGCCAGGTTGTGGATGGTGAGAAGAGTTCGGACTCGGGAAAAAAGAGGATCGAAGCGCCAGTGAAAATACTGGTATGCGGCGGCACAGGCCGTCTGCCAGTCGTGGAGGTGGAACACATCCGGGATCCAGTCCAGATGCTTACAGAGAGCGTAGATGGATCGGGAAAAAGTGATGAACCGCTCCGCATTGTCTTCGTAGTCCCCACGAAGGGGATGCACATACAGGTGGGGCCTGTGAAAAAACTCGTCCTTTTCCAAAAAATAAACTGGGAATGGCCACGGGCGCTGCCATTGCCAGAAATGGACATGGTAGGTATGGACGCCGACGGGGATAGAGATCCATTCGGCGAGAATCTTGAGGGACTCCTCGCTTCTTTCCACGGTCGGATAAAGCGGCATGAACAGCCGAACATCGCACCCAAGATCGACCAAAGCCTCGGGCAGGGACGCAGCGACGTCGGCAAGGCCGCCTGTCTTGGCAAAGGGAATGGCTTCCGAAGCGCAAAAAAGGATTTTCACGGGCATGAGGTTCTCCGCAGATGAAAGGTTTTGGCGTCAACCGACTAAAATGTTTATCATGAGAACGCATGGAACCCAAAATGAGTTTTGTACCCAAATGTCCCATGTGGAGGAGTACTAATTTTGGATACCATAGACCGGCGGCTTTTGGACCAGATCCAAAAGTCTTTTCCCATCGAAGAATGTCCCTACGCGGTGTTGGGGGAAAGGCTGGGCGTTGGAGAGTTGGAGGTTCTCAAGCGTATTGAAAACCTTAAGGCCAAGCGGCTGGTGCGACAAATCAGCGCCATCTTCAACACAGGAGCCTTGGGTTACCAAAGCAGCCTTGTGGCCATGGCCGTGCCTGAAGCCCACGTGGAACAGGCAGCCCAAGTTGTGGGCGCATATCCGGGCGTGAGCCACAACTATCTGCGTCCGGCGTCCTTCAACCTGTGGTTTACCATTGCCGTCCCCCCTGGGAAAAGTGTGGATCACGTGGTGGGACGCTTGGCTTACAATGCGGGAGGCTGGCCGACCCTGATCCTTCCCGCGGTGAAGAAATACAAATTGGCGGTGGTTTTGGATGTTCTGGAGGATTCCGAGAGCGATCCCGTGACGATCCGGTTCCCGGAAGCCCCTGTGGAGCCTGCGGATCGGTTTCAGGTTTGCGACCGAAACGTCAAATTGGTTCGATGTCTGCAGGAAGATCTTCCCATGACCCCTCGTCCCTTTCATACATTGGCCAGGGCTTTGGGGATGCGTGGAGAGGATCTGTTGGAAACCGTCGAGCGATGGCTCGCATCGAGCTGGATCCGCCGCTTTGCGGCAGTCCTCAATCACCGGGAGGTCGGGTTCGGTGCCAACGGCATGGTGGTGTGGCGATGCGACCCGACCCGGATCGATGCCGCCGGTGCGGTTCTCGCTGCGTTTCCCGAAGTGAGCCATTGTTATCAAAGGCCGTCCTACCCGCAGTGGCCTTACAACCTCTATGCCATGATTCATGGAAAGAGCGAACAGGAGTGCCGAAGAATCGCCGAAAAGCTTGCCGCTGCCGTGGGCCTTCCGAGCTACAATATTCTTTTCAGCATGAAGGAATTCAAAAAAATCAGACTCAAGCTCTTTTGGGACGAACCGGAATAGGAGAGACCGATATGGAGGACCGTCAGGAGTACGAACGCCGCAAAAGAGCCATTTTTGACCAGATGGGCAAACGCGGTCAGCAGCGGATCCTCAAGATGGGCTACGAAAATTGGGATCCTTTTCAGGAACCCAAAGATCCGCGGGAGCAGATTGTCAGCGCCACGGCCGTGAGAGCCGGGATGATCCTTGCGGAATTTTATCAGACGCAAGGGAACGACGAGCGGTTGCGCAGTCATCACAAAGAACTGGTGGATTTATGTCGAAGCCTGCTCCGGCAGGATCCTCGGGCTATGGCCCTCAAGGCGTTTTGCTGTTGGTTCGAGCGCACCCAGAAAGCCCAAGACTAATGGAATCTTTCGTGGCAGGCTTTGTTTTTTCACTACCTCTCGGCACAAGGCCGAGGATTTCCGAGAGGCTATCGCATGTTCGTGCTTACGAAGCGGTCCTGCACGGGCGCAATTCCGTCAACTCCTGGGCAGTGAGATCCCGCACTTTGACGATCTTGAGGTGATAGTGAAGGTCTTTTCCGGCCAGAGGATGATTGAAATCCAAGACCACCCCCTCGGCGTCTTTGGATTGGACAAAATACGAGTACTGGGCGCCGGTGCGGTCGTTGGAGGCGACGACCCATTTGCCGGGCTGGAGTGTCCGGCCCTGAGGGAAGTCTTCGAAAGAACGGCGCTTCACGTGGCGCATGTCATAAGGCCCGAAGGCTTCCTCCGCGGGAATGACAAACTGAAGGATCTCGCCTTCTTTGTGTCCTAGCAGTCTGGCTTCCAGAGCCGGGAGAATTTGGCCGTATCCCACAGCAAAATTCATGGCCGCCGGCTCAGACCCTCCAAGGACAACAGAGCCGTCATCCAACGTCACCGTATATTCCAAAACAACGAAGCGATCCTTGAGGACTTCCCTCGACGTCTCATGGTCCAAAGTCACGGTAGGTTCTCCTGGCAAATGGCTGAATCCATAGTTTGGGCATGCTGCTCGCGGGCGCCGTTTTCCTGGCAGGCATCCAAGCACAGCGCTCTCTTCATGCCGCTGAATGAAGAGCGTGGGACTCCCTTCTCATTCATCCACGGGATATCCGAATGCTTTGGCCTGGTGCCTGTGGGCGGCGGCTTTTTCCTCCTCCCCGAGGGCGTCATAGGCCACCGAGAGGTTGAAATGGGCGGGGGCGAAGTCGGGCTTGATTTCCAGCGCCTTCAGAGAGGCCGTGATGCTCTCAGGCCATTCCCCTTTTTGGATGTAGGCTACGGCCAAGTTGTTGTGGGCTTGAAGGAGGTTGGGCATGAGTTCCACGGCCTTACGGCATGCTGAAATGGCCTCATCCGGGTTGCCTTTCTGAAGGTACGCGAACCCTAGATTGCTGTACGCCATGGCCAGGCCGGGGTCCAATTCCACGGCCTTCAGGTTGGCTTCGATGCACTTGTCGAGATCGCCTTCCTGAAAATACACCCCTCCCAGGTTCACATACGCTTGGGCCATGGATGGATCACAGGCGATGGCTTGGCGGAACTCCGCTATGGCTTCGGCACGCCATCCTTTGCGCGCGTAGGCCAAACCCAGGTTGTAATGAAAGACGGCGGAGTCGGGTTCGAAAAAAAGGCGCTCTCGAAGGTAGCGGATATACTGATCAAGGTCTGAGTGGACCTTTGTGGACTCGTTGGCGGTCTCTGTCATCATCGTCCTCGTCTTATCGATGCTAAGTCATTCAGATCACACAGGCATGTGGTTCGTTTCTTCTCACACGTTTTTTCAGAACTCATCCAGCGCTGGGAACCTAACAAGGCCGCAGAGACCTGTCAAGGCAGGGGATACGGGGTGCTGGAGCAGGGGTGGGCGTTTCCGGGTTTTCTGTTGACAAAGCTTGAAACGCAAGTTTATAGAGGTGACGGGCTGCGAGTGAATAGATTCACTTTCTCATTTGCCCGTCCTCAGGTCAGCGAATCGTCGGGGGCACAGGGGCCCCCGGGGTGGGTGATTTTCATTCACAAAGGAGAGGGTCATGAGTGAAGAGGCCAAAGCAAAAATTCTTGAGTACATGAAAAGCCAAAAAAAGTCAAAGCTTTATTTTAACGATCTCTGCAAAGCCGTCCCGGAACTCAAGATGCGCGAAGCCAAAAAGGTGATCAACGAGCTTGTGGAGGAAGGCAAAGTCAAATATTGGTCGAGCGGCAGCACAACCCTCTATATGCTCCCGGGTGTGGACGACGTGGCGGCAGAAGAGGAGAAAATGAAATAGGCCTTTACAGGGGTGTCTGCTCCAATAGGTCGGGTCAAAGTCCGGCGCGGATAATGGGCCGGAGGAACCTTAGGGCCTGGTGGGCGACGGAGTGTGTCAGGGGTTTTCTCATTCTCTTAAGGAGGTAAAAGGATGGCTTTGAAGCATGCGACCCCAATGCTGGATGAATTGGAAAAGGGTCCATGGCCGAGCTTTGTGACCGACATCAAGCGGGTGGCGGCCAGAAAACCCATGTGTGAGGACCTTCTGGGGCTCATGGAAATGTCCTACGAGCACAAGGAAGGCCATTGGAAGCACGGCGGCATCGTTGGTGTGTTCGGTTACGGCGGCGGCGTCATCGGGCGATACTGCGACCGTCCGGATTTGTTTCCCAACGTGGCGCATTTTCACACCATGCGCGTGAACCAGCCGGCCAGTAAGTTTTACACGACCGAAGTATTGCGCAAGCTGTGCGACATTTGGGAAGAGCATGGCAGTGGCCTGACCAATATGCATGGGTCGACGGGCGACATCATCCTTTTGGGAACCACGACGGACCAATTGGAGCCTATTTTTTACAGACTGACCCATGAGCTGGGGATGGACCTCGGCGGATCGGGCTCCAACATGCGAACCCCTGAGGGTTGTGTGGGACGAGCCCGGTGCGAATGGTCGTGCTTGGACACCCAAGACATCATTTACGACATCACCATCCGATACCAGGATGAGCTCCACCGTCCCATGTTCCCCTATAAGTTCAAGTTTAAAGCCTCCGGGTGCCCCAATGACTGCGTGGCCGCCATTGCCCGTGCAGACTGCTCCATCATCGGCACGTGGCGGGACAAAATCCGCATTGACCAGGAAGCGGTGCGAGCGTACGTGGGCGGCGAACTGGTGCCCAACGGTGGATCACACGGTTTTGAGAAACGCAAGCTCGACATTCAAAAAGAAGTCATCGATCTCTGCCCGACCCGGTGTATGGAGTGGGACGGCAAGAATCTGAAGATTTGGGACGAGGACTGTACCCGGTGCATGCATTGCATCAACGTGATGCCGCGCGCCTTGAGGCCGGGCACAGATGTGGGGGCCACCATTCTCGTGGGCGCCAAGGCGCCGATTCTCGAGGGCGCTCAGCTTTCCAGTGTGGTTATTCCGTTTATGAAGATGGAGCCGCCGTACGAGGAATTTCACGAGTTCGTGGAGAAGATGTGGGATTGGTGGATGGAAAACGGCAAGAACCGTGAACGGTTGGGCGAACTCATTCAGCGGCTCGGCCTGCGGGAATTCCTGAAAGCCGTGGAGCTGCAGCCTGACCCACGCATGATCAACACACCACGGTTCAATCCCTATATCTTCTACGATCCGGCGGACGTTCCCGGCGGCTGGGAACGCGATGCGAAGAGCTACCGCGAACGGCATCATGCATAGGAGGTGATACCATGCCATTTGACCCCACCGACATCATGAAAGATCGCATTACCGATATCGGTCCTCCCAAATACGACAAGTTCTTCCCGCCCTTCATTAAGGACAATTATGGGAAGTGGAAGTATCATGAAATCTTGGAACCTGGGGTTCTGGTGCACGTCTCGGAAACCGGGGCAGAGGTTTATACGGTGCGCGTCGGTGCAGCTCGTCTCCTGTCGGTCGACCTGATCCGGGAGATCTGCGATGTGGCCGATAAGCATTGTGGTGGCTACGTCAGGTGGACGACGCGCAACAACGTGGAATTCATGGTGGACGACAAGTCCAAGCTCAAACCCCTCATCGATGAGCTGAAGAGCCGCGGCAATTGGTTCCCCATCGGCGGCACGGGGGCCAGCGTGACGAACGTCGTCCACACCCAAGGTTGGATTCACTGCCACACGCCCGCCATCGATGCTTCCGGTATCGTCAAAGCGGTGATGGACGAACTGTTCGAGTATTTCGGCTCTCACAAGCTGCCGGCTCAAGTGCGGATTTCGCTGGCCTGCTGCCTCAATATGTGCGGCGCTGTGCATTGCTCAGACATCGCCATCCTCGGGGTGCACCGCAAACCGCCCATCATTGAGCATGAACGCGTGCAGAACGTCTGCGAGATCCCCTTAGTCATCGCCGCCTGTCCGACGGCCGCCATCAAACCGAAAAAGGTCGGCGACCACAAGAGCGTCGAGATCAACGAAAACCGCTGTATGTTCTGCGGCAACTGCTACACGATGTGCCCCGCGCTGCCTCTGGCCGATGGGGAAGGTGATGGGATCGCTTTGTGGGTGGGAGGCAAGGTGTCCAACTCCCGTGTGCCGCCCAAGTTCTCCAAACTCGCAGTCCCCTACATCCCCAATGAACCGCCGCGCTGGCCGACCACGGTCCAGGCTATCAAGAAAATTTTGGAAACCTATGCATCCGATGGACGCCGTTACGAGCGTATCGGAGAGTGGATCGAACGTATCGGGTGGGAACGGTTCTTCGAGAAGACGGGAATCGAGTTCCGCCACGAACATATCGACGACTACCGTCTCGCCATGACCACGTGGCGGACCACGACGCAGTTCAAGTTTTAGGAAACGACTGGGTGAGCCGACCCTGTCGGGGTCGGCTTCCCCATAGGTGAGTCGAAGATGCTGCACCGAACGCCCCGTCTAATGATCGCAGCGCTCCGAGGTGGAGCCGGAAAGACATTGGTGGCCACCGGCCTTGCGGCGGCTCTCCGTCGACGCAAGGGGCTGCGTGTCGCTCCCTTCAAGAAGGGTCCGGATTACATTGACGCGGGATGGTTGCGCTGTGCGGCGTCTTCGCCGTGCTACAATTTAGACACCTACCTGATGCCCCCGATCCCCTTGCTGAGGTCCTTCATCGACCGGTCGGAAAGGGCCGACGTGGCGCTCATTGAAGGCAACCGAGGGCTTTATGACGGTGTGGATGCTGAAGGGACGTGTTCTTCGGCGGAGCTGGCCAAGTTCCTGAAAGCACCGGTCATCTTGGTGCTGGACGCCACCAAGGTGACCCGTACGGCCGCCGCCATGGTCCTGGGATGCCAACGACTGGACCCCGAAGTGGTCGTGGCGGGTGTTGTGTTGAATCGCGTCGCCGGGGCACGCCATGAGCAGGTTCTGACACAATCGATCCAACGAGTGTGCGGGATTCCTGTCTTGGGGGTTCTTCCCAAAGATGTGGGGGTTCTTTTCCCCGAGCGGCATATGGGGCTTGTACCGGTCCACGAGCACACCTGTCTGCAAGGGACATTGGACGTGCTGGCCGATTGCATCTCCGGCCACGTGGATGTGGACGGGCTCCTCAGAATCGCGGAGAGGGCGGAACCCTTGGCTCGGCCGTCCTGTGGTGACGCTGCAGGCCGTCGTTGGAACGGGTTTTCAGACGCAGTGCGGATCGGTGTCATTCAGGATCGGGTTTTTCAGTTCTACTATCCGGAAAATTTAGAAGCCCTCCGAGAAGCCGGGGCTGATCTTGTGTTCCTCGACAGCACCACGACTCAGGTGTTGCCAGAACTGGATGCCCTTTATATCGGCGGGGGATTTCCCGAAACCCATCTTTCCCAGCTCGCGGCTAACGAGACCTTTCGGCAGTCCATTCGGGACGCGGTGGAAGAGGGCCTTCCCGTCTATGCGGAATGCGGGGGATTGATGTACCTCAGCCGAGGGATCCACACGGCGGAGGGTGTATTTCCCATGGTTGGCGTCCTGCCGTTTGCGGTGGCCATGGGCCCCAAACCGCAAGGGCACGGATATACCACGGTGGAAACGCTCCGAGGAACGCCGTTTTTCCCGGCAGGTGTGAACCTCAGAGGACACGAGTTTCACTATTCCCGCGTTGTCGATGTGCAAGGTCCCCTGGAGTGGGCTTTTCGCGTGAAAAAGGGTTTCGGGGTCTTGGAAGGCCGGGATGGGGTATGCTATAAGAATGTCTTGGCAACCTACATGCATATCCATGCCGTGGGCTGCGAGGAGTGGGCCACGGGTATGGTCGATGCGGCCCGACGGTACAAAGCCGGACGAAAATTGGAAATGATGAGCTCGGTTCTCTTCGACCCGCTTTCGGCTCGGCACAGTCCCGTATGACGTTGTCTACGGAAGATTAAAAATCAAAGGAGGATGTTCCTATGGCACAGATCGAATACAAAGGTAAGGTGTTCACCCTCGACGAAGATGGGTTCATCGACAGCTTTGACAACTGGTGCCCGGAATGGGTGGAGTATGTCAAAGAGTCGGAAGGGATCCAGGAGCTGACGGAGGAACACTGGAAAATCATCCATGTCCTCCAGGACTACTACAGGAAGCACGGGATCGCCCCCATGGTTCGGATTCTGACCAAGGTGACCGGCTACAAGCTGAAATACATCTACGAGTTATTCCCGAGCGGACCGGGCAAGGGTGCTTGTAAGATGGCCGGCCTGCCGAAGCCGACCGGCTGCGTGTAACTGGAACGACCCCTGAGGGGGGCGAGATCGTGCCCCTTCAGGGGGGTGCGATATGCGATGGCGACGGCAGGCTTTTTCGGTCCGGCGACATGAGAAAAGAATCACGAGCCAGCCGGACCGGAACTGGCGTGTATTCGCTTGACTTTGCTTGACCCTGCGAGTAAAGGCCTAGGCGGCATGAGACAAGCCGTAAGGACGAACAGCGTTCGGCCTGCCGGCGATTCCCAGAAGATCAGATGAGGAGGACGAAGAGAAATGTTTAAAGTGACAGTCGATAAGAACAAATGCACCGGCGACGGCGAATGTGTGGACGTGTGCCCGGTGGATGTCTACGAGCTCGTAGACGGCAAGGCCGAGCCTGTGAATGAAGACGAGTGCCTTGGCTGCGAGAGCTGCGTTGAGGTGTGCGAAAGCGATGCGATCACGGTGGAAGAGGTCTAAAAAACCAACTCCGCGGCAGAAAAGGCTGTAAGAAGAAGCCCGGGGGCCTCGCCCCCGGGCTTTTTTTATGATTTATACACGCGAGAGGATCGCTGGAGTCAATGCCCTGAGGGGACGGTCTCAGGGATGCCGTGGGGATTTTGATGAAAACGTTCCAACGTCTCGGCGGCGACAGCGCACAGGTGTAGCACGGGGACCATCAAAGGCGGCATGGCGAGGCGTCTCCGACAGCGACGTGTGCGACGGCCCAGCATAAAAAAGCTAGGGACGCGCCATGAGCGACGCGTCCCTAGCCGGGGTCGAACTCTGTGAGAGTCGATCAGGGATTGTTTTCGGTCCGTCTCGCTGAGGAAGAGTTGTCCACCGAAAGGCACCGGCGGCGCTCTCAGCTTTTTTCTCCCTCTTTCTTGGGATGGCACTGGACGCAGGTCGTCGGAGCGTTCGACTGTGGGTTTTGCGCTTTCAGCTTCTTGTGGCACTCTTGGCAGTTGGCATGCATGGCCAGCTTCAAATTCAGTTTTTGCTGTTCGGGGGGCAGCTTCTTCTCGCCCTCAATGGTCGGTTCGTTGTGGCATTCTTCGCACTTCTGAACGGGATCCCCCTGTTTCCAAACGTTTTTGCCGCCCTCGTACTTGTGGTGGCAATCCGCACACGCGATCTTATAGTCCTCGGCGTGCTTCTTGTGGGTGAACTGGACATTGGCCTTCGTATGCTGCGGCCACAGCTTGGAGTTCATAGTGATAACGTCCGGAGCATCGGCGGCCACGGCCACGAGGGACCCGACCAAAAGACCGACGGCCACAAAGACTAGCGGCACTAAGCTACGCTTTCCTTTCACTGTGTCACCTCCTCTCGTTGTCAGCGATTGAGTTTGTGATTCCCTTCACGGCCGCGATTATAGTGAGCTGGTTTCTCGGCCGTCAAGGCTTTTAAGATCGAAATCGACACTTGACAGTGCGTCAACTCCTTGAGCTATACTCCACAAAACAACGAGGGGCGGCAGGGCACGGGCAAGGAGGTGCGTTATGCTCTTTATGGCTATTTTCAGTTATGCGCCGGAAGATCGTGACCGCGTGATCCAGCGCACGGAACAGATCCCCGAAGTTCCAGGAACAAGCCTGAAAGGGGAATGGTTCGACGTGACAGGCCACCGGGTTTTCCGACTTTTTGAAGCCGAAGATGAAGCGCATTTGGCGGCCGCTGTGTTTCAGTGGACGGATTTGGGTGTTGCGGAGGTCGTTCCGGTGATGGAGACGAAAAAGGCGCTCAAGCTGCTGCGCCGTACCTCGAAAAAGCCATAAGCCGAGAGCCCCGTAACTTGGAGGGTCAGGTCCGAGATGGTGCCCCGGGGACGGCGGGGAGAATAGGGAAGGCGGTGCGATACCGCCACGCGAGGCCGGCGCTGTGAGCGGGGATGAAATCCCGGAGTCAACCACTGCTCCGCCGAGGGGAGCGGGAAGGTCGGGAGAGTAAAGGGAGCCGCGAGTCAGAAGACCTGCCATCCGGACGAAGCGCAGACCGAACGTTTGCTTCTGCCTGGAAGTGAGCCTTCGAGGTCTTGGGACCTCGAAGGCTTTTTTTGTGAACCAAAACCCCTAAGACTCAGGAGGCGATTGCTCATGGAGGATGAACTCCAACGCATCATGAAAAGCATTGGCCCGGTGGATTCGCATTGGGAAATGAAATCGTGGGAGCGGTTGCGATCTCAAATTCGTCCGCGCGGGTCCCTCGGGCGCTTAGAAGAAATGGCGGCTCGGCTGGGTGCCATCACGAGAAGCTTAGCACCGGACGTTTCCAAGAAAATCATTTTCACCATGGCCGGGGATCACGGCGTGGCCGAGGAAGGGGTCAGCGCCTATCCTCAGGAAGTGACGGCTCAGATGGTTTACAGCTTTGTGCGAGGATGGGCCTCCATAAATGTTCTTGCGGATCATGTGGGGGCTGACGTCCGGGTGGTGGATTTCGGCGTGGCCTCGGATCTTCCTGAAGACTGGGGTGTCATTCGCCGGAAGATCGCGAAAGGCACACGCAATATGACACGCGGTCCGGCGATGGAGCGGGAGGAAGCTGTCCGCGGGATTGTGGAAGGAGCTCGCCTTGTCACGGCCGCCGTCCAGGAGGAAGGCTACCGTCTCATCGGCACAGGAGACATGGGTATCGCCAACACGACGCCGTCCACGGCCATTGTGGCGGCCTTCAGCGGAAAGTCTGTGGCCGAACTCACCGGCCGAGGGACGGGTATCGACGACGCCGCGTGGGCTCGAAAGGTGCGAGCTGTGGAAAAGGCTTTGAACGTCAATCAACCCGATCCACGGGATCCCGTGGACGTGTTGGCCAAGGTCGGGGGATATGAGATCGCCGGGCTTGCCGGAGCGGTCCTCGGGGCCTCAGTGGCCCGCGTTCCTGTGGTGTGTGACGGTTTCATAGCGACCGCCGGGGCCCTCATCGCCTGTCGGCTTGTTCCCCAAGCCCGGGATTACCTGTTTGTGTCCCATCGAAGCCAGGAAATCGGCCACTCCACCATGATTGACCTTCTGGGCCTTGCGCCCCTCTTGGATCTGTCCATGCGGTTGGGCGAGGGGACCGGAGCGGCTTTGGCCATGAGTCTGGTGGAAGCTTCAGCAAGGGTCCTACGGGATATCAAGACGTTCGCGGAGGCTGGTGTCACGGATACCGGTCATTAACGTTTTTTCGATGGATCCGGATCTCCAGCCAGGTGCCTAATGGTCCACGCGCACCAAAGATCCCCCGGTGATTTGCAGAATGGGATAGGTCCGCTCCATGTGTCCGTCGGGAGCAAACCGCATGGGGCCCAAGGGGCCGTTAGGTAGCTCGAGCTGGAGGAGCCATTGTCTGAGCCGCATGCGATCCGGGCGGCCTTCCTTGAGGACCTGTTCCCGGGCCTGCAAGACGAGCAGAGTGGCGCTGTAGGCCTGGGCGGCTAAGAAGTCGGGATCTTCCGCGTAGGTCTCGCGGTAATCCTTCACGAATGCTTCCTGGACCGGATCCGGCGTTCCTGAAGCATCTCTTTGGAAGGCCGACGGAAACAGGGCTCCCTCCAAATAGACACCGCCCGCGGACACCAAGGATTTTTCCTCCCAAAGGTTTGTGCCCAGAAGCGTCACGCCGACAACGCCGTAATAAGGCAGTTGTGGAGCGATCAAAGCAATGGTTTGGGCGGCGTCCGGGATAAAGACGGCGTCGAGGGTGGCTTCCGCTCCGCCGCCGTAGTCTTTGGGAGCGTACTGAGCTAGTGCTTGGAGAGGGCCTTTAAAATCCGTCGTTCCCGGCGGGTAGGATGATTCCACCAGCACCTTGCCACCGAGTTCCGGAACCTTTTGGACAAAGAGGTCTTTCAAGGCCCGCCCGTACGGTTCCTCGGGATAAAGCACGCCGAAGTTTTGGAATCCGCGGACATGACGACAGTAAGCCAGCAAAGCCCCGATCATGTCCTGGTGGTCCACAAAGGCGTGAAGAAGGAAAGGGGCAGGCGAGCTGACTCGGCGCTTCTCTGTGAAACTGATTACAGGGATTCCGTACTCATTGGCCAAGGGCATGATGGCTTCGGCGCTTTTGTGGCTCAGCGGTCCGAGAACAGCGAAGACCTTTTCTTCCTTGACCAACTGGTTCAATGCATTGACTGCCACATCGGGGTTGGCTTGCGTGTCCGCGAGAATCAACCGGGCCGGCGACCCGCGGAACATTTTTTCCCAATGTTTGAGGGCGAGAGCCAACCCCTTGACCACCCGCCGGCCATGGGCGCTGTGCGGGCCGCTCAAAGGCACCATACATCCGATGCGATGAGGATCCGCCGGGGGAAGCGGCCCCATGACACCGCGAAGCTCTTCCTCAATACTTCGGGTTACAGGGTGTTGCGGGTACTGGGACATCAGCCGCATCAAGGCGTCTCGACGACCTGTGGGTGGCGCCAATTGGGTGCGGCGATAGAGCAAAAAGGGAACCAAGCGTTCGGCGCCATAGGCGTTGAGTGCTCGATCGATCGTGGGAGCGTCTAAGGTCAAGACGAGAGCAGAAGCCTCCTGGTCCAGAAGTTTCAGATCTTCTCCGGTCGGCTGGGCTGCGTAGCCCTTATCAAGCCAGAAGAGGGCGCCGTCGGGGTTTCCCGCGTCCCGATTGAGGCCGATCAGGAGGCGGATGAGTTTTTGCCTCGACGCGGGCTGGGAAGCGGTGGCTTCCCATAGGGCTTGGGCTTCTTCAATGAGCCTCTTGCGGTTTTCGCCGTCGTACCACCGTGCCTGGATCAGGCCGATCCGGGCGGTCACAGCGTCACGCCATTGGGGGTACTCTTTGAGCGCCGCTTCATAAGCCCGGCGGGCCGCGCGGGGATTTTGGGCCAAGAGCCAGAGATCGCCTTGCGCGGTGATGGCGGCTGGGGCGATGGCGTTGGAAGGGAAGAAAGTCGCGATTCTCTGGAATGTGGCTAGTGCGTCCTCCAGCCGACCGGCGTCTCGAAAAGCGATAGCTTGCTTCCATAGAGCTTGGGCTTCCGGTGGAGGCGGTTGGTGGAAGACGGCCTCGGGGATGAGCACACGCACTTGTTGCCGTGGAGCGCAGCCCAGTGGAAGAGCCGCGCACAGAATCACGCAGGAGAAGAGGCGCAAAACGTTTTTGGAGATCATGCGGTCCCTTTGCCGAAGTGATGGAAAGCGCTCGTCACGATTCGCCGGTGGCGGCCACCGGTCGAAGGATCTTCTACGGCACAAGGGGCACGTGGAATCCACGTGCCCCTTGTGCGTCGCCTCTGCCTATCAAAATGTGGAGGAAGCCGCAAGGTTTTCCAGCTTGCGGACTGGATCTATTTGTCTTTTACCTCTTCAAAGTCCGCATCCACCACATCGTCGTCAGCCTTGCCGCTTGCACCCTTGCCTGCTGAAGCCCCTTGAGAGCCCGCTTGAGCCTGTTGTTCCGCGGTTCTCTTGTACATCTCCTCAGCAAGCTTGTGAGAGGCTTGCGTCAGCTCTTCCATTTCCTTTTCGATGGCTCGCTTGTCGTCGCCTTCCATGGCTTTGCGCAGTTTTTCGATGTGCGTGTCGATCCGGCTGCGGGTGGCGGCGTCCACCTTGTCTCCGAGCTCCTTCAACGTTTTTTCCGTGCTGTAGATCAGCGCGTCGGCTTGATTGCGGGTGTCCACCAGTTCTCGACGGCGTTTGTCCTCTTCCGCATGGGCCTCGGCTTCTTTGACCAGCTTCTCGATTTCTTCTTGGGACAGGCCGCTTGAAGCGGTGATCTGGATGGACTGCTCTTTCCCCGTAGCCAAATCCTTCGCCGAAACGTGGACGATCCCGTTGGCGTCGATGTCAAAGGTCACCTCGATTTGGGGCACGCCACGGGGTGCCGGCGGGATCCCGACCAAGTCGAAACGCCCCAGGGTTTTGTTATCGGCCGCCATGGGCCGCTCTCCCTGCAATACGTGGATGGACACCGCCGTTTGGTTGTCGGTGGCGGTGGAAAAGATTTGGCTCTTCCGGGTGGGGATGGTGGTGTTCCTTTCGATGAGTTTGGTCATGACGCCGCCAAGGGTTTCGATGCCCAGCGACAGCGGGGTCACGTCCAACAAAAGCACGTCTTTGACTTCACCGGAAAGCACGGCACCCTGGATGGCGGCACCTACGGCCACCACTTCGTCGGGATTCACACCCTTGTGAGGCTCCTTTCCGAAGAACTCCCGGACCTTTTGTTGAACGCGCGGCATTCGGGTCATGCCGCCGACGAGGATCACCTCGTTGATGTCGGCGGCCGTAAGTCCAGCGTCTTGCAAAGCTTGACGCATGGGTGGCACGAGCTTCTCGATGAGGTCCTCGGTGAGGGCTTCCAGCTTCGCCCGGGTCAGCTTCATGTTCAGGTGCTTGGGTCCCGTGGCGTCGGCCGTGATGAACGGGAGATTGATGTCTGTTTCCGTGGTGGACGACAGTTCGATTTTGGCCTTCTCGGCGGCTTCTTTGAGTCGCTGCAAGGCCATTTTGTCGTTACGGAGGTCAATGCCCTGGTCTTTTCTGAACTCGTCCGCCAGCCAATCAATAATACGCTGATCGAAATCTTCGCCGCCCAGGTGAGTGTCCCCATTGGTGGCCTTTACTTCAAAAACCCCATCCCCGATTTCCAGAATAGAAATATCGTATGTCCCACCGCCCAAATCGAACACGGCGATCTTTTCGTCTTTTTTCTTGTCCAGCCCATAAGCCAGGGCTGCTGCCGTGGGTTCGTTGATGATCCGAAGCACATTCAACCCGGCGATCTTTCCGGCGTCTTTGGTGGCCTGCCTTTGGCTGTCGTTGAAATAGGCGGGTACGGTGATGACCGCGTCCGTCACTTTTTCCCCGAGGTAGTCCTCCGCGGTCTGTTTCATCTTCATGAGGATGAACGCCGAGATTTCTGTGGGACTATACTGTCGTCCGCGAATGAGGATGTGAGCGTCCCCGTTGGCCGCTTCCACGATCTTGTAAGGGAGAATCTCCAGATCTCGCTGCACTTCTTTGGATTTGTATTTGCGACCGATAAGCCGCTTCACGGCAAATACCGTGTTTTCCGGGTTGGTGATGGCCTGCCTCTTGGCTACTTGGCCGACCAGTCGTTCTCCACTGTCTGTGAAAGCAACCATGGAAGGTGTGGTGCGTCCCCCTTCCGAGTTGGTCAAGACTTTGGGTTCTTTGCCCTCCATGACGGCCACAACAGAGTTGGTTGTGCCCAAATCGATGCCGATCACTTTCGCCATTGCTTATGCCTCCCTAAAGGACCATCGATGTAAAACAGACCACTTCTTGGTGAATGTGGTGATTCATGATTTTATGCCCGTTGAGACTCCCAGACGATTCAGGCGGGCCCTTCCGATTCCTGGGAACACGACGCCGTCCGCGTCCCTTTACTCACGGCGACCAAGGCCGGCCTGAGAAGCCGTTCGTGCAATGTGTAGCCTTTCTGAAACTCTTGGATCACCGTATTGGGCGGAAATTCCTCGGATTCCTGCTGCAGGATCGCTTCGTGGAAACACGGGTCGAAATCTTTGCCCCGGGATTCAAACGGCCTGCATCCGAAACGCGCCAGCGTGTCCAGGAAATGCTTGTGGGTCATCTTGACCCCTTCCAGCAAGGACAGTTTATCCGTGTCCTGTTCCGCGTGCTGGAGGGCCCGCTCCAAATTGTCCACAACGGACAGAAGTTCTCGAATCAAACTTTCGTTGGCGTAGGCGATGGCCTCGGCGCGATCCCGCTCCAAGCGCTTTCGGGTGTTTTCGATGTCCGCCGCCTGCCGAAGAATTTTGTCTCTCAGGGATTGAATTTCCGCATCTTTTTCTTCCAACATCGCTTTGAGATTTTCCGCCGCATCATTGGGGCTCAGCCCGGATTCAGAGACAGCCTCTGAAGCATCATCTGACGCGGCCATGGGTTCCTCGTTGGCACCCACTTTCAGTTCCTCGCTCATAAATCTTCGACCTCCATAGGCTCCCGCTGCCAAGAATCGGTTTAGCTGTAATCATCCACACGGAGCCTGTCACCACCCTGGCAATGGTGGTGCCTAACTTTTTTACGATGAATCGCTTATGGGGGGAACAGAGGGTTCTTCCGGTTCTTCCAGGAACTGGCTCAACAGGGAGGCCGTAAATGTCACGACGGGAATAATGCGTGAATAGTCCATCCGTGTCGGGCCGATGACCCCAAGGACGCCCAATACCGTGTCGCCTTTCCCGTAGGGCGATGACACGACGCTCATTTCATGCAGTTCGCTGATATCGCACTCCGTTCCCAGGATGATCTGCACCTGTCGGGAGGGATCCAGAGCGCGGTCCAACAAGCGAACGATCCTCGATTTGTCTTCAAAAGCCTCCAAAATGCGCCGCATGCGTTCCACGTCGGCGAACTCAGGGTTGCTGAGCAAATGCTTATGCCCCTCAATGTGGATGTCCGTGTTTTCCAGAGCCTCCTGCAAGGCCCGCCGGCTCAGTTCCAGCGCTCGGCTGAAAAGCTGATCGAATAGGGCCTTTTCCCCCTCCATTTCCTTCAGGATCCGCTCCTTCACCTGGCTCAGGGGCACGTCCTGGAGAATCTCGTTGAGATACCGCGAGTACTTGTCCAGATTATTTTGAGGGATATCCTCGTCCCATTCCACCAAGGTGTGTTGAACCAAGCCGGATCCGGTGATCAAAACGACCAAGATCTGGCGCGCCCGAAGTCGCACGAATTCGATGTGTTTAAACCGGGTTGCACTCAGTTTGGGCCACAGAACGATGCCCGCCTGACGGCAAAAGCTCGAAAGCACTTGGCTCGTGCGGCGCAAGAGCTCTTCCACGTCCACACGGCCGGACGTGAACGCCTTGCGAATGAGCGCCTGCTGGCGCTTTTCCAGTTCCCGGATTTTCAAAATGGAATCCAGGTACAGACGGAGTCCCCTGTCCGTGGGGATGCGTCCCGCAGACGTATGGGGCTGCTGAAGGAGACCCATGTCCTCCAGGTCGGCCATGATGTTGCGAATCGTCGCCGAACTCACATTCAGCCCATAGTGCTTGGATACCGTGCGGGATCCCACGGGCTCCCCACTCCGGATGTATCCGGACACGACAGCTTCCAGCACTTTTTGGTTTCTCTCGCTGAGTTTCATTTCCCGCGCATCCCGTCCGACATTAGCACTCTATATCAAGGAGTGCTAAGCGAACATAGTGTTATCGTGCCGTTTTGTCAAGGAAGGATCATTGGTTGGGGCGAGGCGGAAGAAAGATCTTCCCCCTCGGCGAAGGCAAGCCGTCCCCTCGCCCGCAGGCCGTACGGCGTGTTCCCCCTCAGCCGCCTGGTGCAAAGGGATATTCGGATGCAGCGCTCTGTTAAATTGGGTAACCTCTTATGCGTGTATCATGTCGAAATCTTGGAAAAGATGGATGAAGTCTTCCTGCAGTTTGAAACAACTCATTTTAATGCCGGCTTCGGACTGATTGTGAAACGTGAGGATGATTTTTCCTGGAACGGCAGGGTCTTTTTCGATACGGCCGATCTCCTCCAATTCTCGAAGCACCCTTTTCTGATCGCAATCGGGCTTCAACTGGATCCACATCTTCTTCATGGGATCTCCTTTCGCAACCAAGTTCAGGTGGGCTCATCCGCGGGGGTGACGTTTTCCCCCTGCACCTTTTGCAGGCATCTGAAGACACATTCCAAACAATTGGCAGACGGTTCAGACTTTTGGCAATAGTCGGCGAAAGCTTGCAGCCAATCCGTTCCAGCGCGGGGACACGTTTTAAGAAATTCCAGGAACTGGACCAACCGTTCAAAAGCCACGGGACCGATGGCATGTTCGATCCGGCAGGCATTGGCTTCGGCCTGTTCGGGTTCCAAACGCAGAGCCGTTGTGAAAAAATCTTTGAGGATCCGGTGACGGCGGATGATCTGTTGCGCCAATTGGCGCCCTTTGGCAGTGAGCGTCACATTGCTGTAAGGGCTGTAATTGATGAGCCCTCGGATTGCCAGCGCACGTAAGGCGCCGGTAACGGACGCCCGCTGCACGCTCATCTGATCCGCAATGTCTTTGGCCCGAGCGGCTTGATGGGCATTTTCCAGGTGAAAGATCACCTCCAAATAGTCCTCCAAGCTCGCAGAGAGCCCCTCCACGGCGTCGTTGGGCATGATCCTTGTTCCTCGCGAAGTTTTTTGCCGAAAATACCCTCTAGGTCTGCAGAGGTCAAGAAAGCGCGGGGGGCCTCGCCCTCTTTTTTCTTCACATCAACAAGCCCCATGGGGGTCCCACTTCACTGCGGCTTTCGCCGTATTCCATCCAACGGTTGATCTTACCCCTCTCAACCATTATAAAAGGACGCCAATTTCGAGAACAGAAGGAGACGCCATGAAGATCAAATGCTCGTCCTGTGACTATATCGGCGAGGCCACCCCGTTACAGAAAGGATCCCGTTCCAAAGAAATCGCCCTGTGGTGCTGTTTGTTCCTTCCCGGGCTGCTCTACACCCTCTGGCGCCGCTCCAGTGACGGCAAGTACTTGGGGTGCCCTCGATGCAAAAGCGCCCAGTTCCGCACCTTGACCCGGCGTCAATGGAAAGAACTCGAGAGGCATGGGGCACTGAAGACTTAATGGGGTGTCTGGAGCGCGAGGATGACCATGGACGATCAGGTCCCCATCTACCTGGACTACAATGCCACAACACCCATCGACCCACGGGTTGCAGAAGCGATGCGACCGTGCTGGGAATCCGTCTTCGGGAACCCGTCCAGCGCCCATGCTTACGGGCGTCAAGCCAAGGCCGTCCTCGAGGAGGCCCGTGCCCGCGTGGCCGCACTGCTCAATGCCGGCCCCGAAGAGATTGTCTTTACCAGCGGCGGGACGGAATCCAACAACATGGCACTGTGCGGGGTGGCTCGCGCACTCGTCTCCCGAGGGCGGCATATCGTCACGAGCCGCATTGAACATCCGGCGGTCCTCGAACCCTGCTTGGCCTTGTTGGAAGAGGGGTTTGACGTCACCTTCGTCGAGGTGGATTCTTTCGGCATGGTGGATCCCGAGGCCTTTGCGGCCGCCTTGCGCCCCGACACCATCCTGGTCAGCCTCATGCACTCCAACAACGAAGTGGGCACGCTTCAGCCCGTCAAGACTGCCGCTGCCGCCGCCAAGTCCCGAGGCATTCTCGTCCACACGGACGCCGCACAGAGCGTGGGAAAGGTGGTTGTGGACGTGGAAGATTTGGGCGTCGACCTCCTTACGGTAGCCGGGCATAAGCTTTATGCTCCCAAAGGTGTCGGCGCCCTTTATGTGCGTCGGGGGACGCCCATCCAGAGAATTCTTTACGGCGCCGGCCAGGAGCGGGGCTTGCGGCCGGGGACGGAAAACACTTTGGAAATCGTGGGGCTGGGGATGGCCGCCACCGTGGCCATGGAAGAACTTCCGCGGGAGCTTCCCCGCATGGAAGCCCTGCGTGACCGGCTTCAGGCGCGTCTCCTTGCCGCCTTCCCCTACGCGCGCGTGAACGGCCATCCGCACCAGAGGCTGCCGAATACGCTTAGCGTGAGTTTTCCAGGCCTGACCGCCGATGCGCTTTTGGCCGCCATGCCGGGCGTGGCCGCGTCGGCAGGGGCTGCGTGCCACAGCGACTCGGTGCGTGTCTCCCATGTGTTGGAAGCCATGGGCGTTCCCTTGGACGTGGCCAAGGGAACACTGCGGTTTTCCGTGGGTCGGTTCACGTCCCACGAGGATATCGACACCGCGGCCACCATCATCGAACGGGCCGTCCGGCAGGTGCAAGACGCCCGATAAGGGAGAGCCATGCAACATCTCGAATTTCCCTGGACCGACACCGCGGCCATGCACCATCGACTCCAAGAAAAAATCTTGGACCAGGCTTTTCAAGTCTCCGACACTCCTATCTTCAAGCTGGTTTCCGGCGCTGTGAGCCGCTTCTACTTCAATTGCAAACGTGTGACCTTGGACCCTGAGGGCCAGGTCCTCATCGGCCATCTCATTTTTGAAAAAGTCAAGGACTTGGACATCCAGGGCATTGGGGGACTCACCCTGGGGGCCGACCCCATCGCGAACGCCGTCTCCTACACCTCATGGATTCGGGGCCGCCCGATCCAAGCCTTCGTGGTGCGGAAGGCTCAAAAGGAACACGGCATTCCTGCCCGCATCGAAGGGAATCTTCGGGAAGGGGATCGGGTGGTCGTGGTGGATGATGTGATCACTACCGGGGGGTCCACCATCCAAGCCATTCGGGCTTGCAAGGCTGCGGGACTCCAGGTGGTTCGAGCCGTGGTGCTGGTGGATCGTCAGGAAATGAACGGCCGGGAAAACATCTTGCAAGAAGTGGACGCCGTGGATGCTCTTGTCCTGAGAGACGACATCATGGCCTTGCATGCCAGCCGGCGTCGCTAAAGGCAGTGCGGGGGCGACCATGAACATTTTGGTCACGGGGGGCGCCGGTTACATCGGATCTCACACGGCGAAGACGATTCGAGCCTGCGGGCACACACCCATCGTGTTCGATAATCTCAGCCGTGGTTGGGTGGACTGGGTGCGCTATGGCCCATTTGTCTACGGGGACATTCGGGACGAAGAAGCCCTGTACCATGCCCTTCGAGCCTTCAAGATCGATGCGGTGATTCACTTCGCCGCTTTGGCCTTGGTGGAGGAATCGGTGCAATACCCGGCGCGATATTTCGACCACAATGTGCGAGGGACCATCGCCTTGGTTCAGGCCATGGCTCGAGCAGAAGTCCGCCGGTTGGTGTTTTCCAGCTCCGCCGCTGTCTACGGCCGGGCAAAGACATGCCCCATCCCTGAGGATCACCCTAAGGAGCCGACCAATCCTTACGGCCTTTCCAAGTGGCACTGCGAACAAATTCTGGAAACGGTGGTTCCAACGGCCGGAATCCGTCTGGCGGTGCTGCGCTACTTTAACGTCGTTGGAAACGACCCTGACGGCGAAATCTACGAACGCCACAACCCCGAAACGCATGTGCTCCCGAACCTCATGAGGGCGGCATTGACCGGGACGCCGTTTTATCTCTATGGAACGAATCATGAAACGCCGGATGGGACGGCAATCAGAGATTATGTGTATGTGTTGGATTTGGCTGAAGCCCATGTGGCTGCTCTGACCGTTTTGGAAAACCAGGATAGGCTAGTATCCAATGTGGGACGCGGAACGGGGGTGTCTGTGCGGGAGGTGGTGTCCGCTGTGGAAAGGAGTTTGGGACGCAAGGTCCAGGTCGTGGAAAAACCCAAGCGTCCTGGAGATCCCCCGGAATTGGTGGCGGACAACGCCTTTCTCAAGACATGGTTCAGCCGCCCTTTCAAGACGCTTCCTGAAGTCATCGATGAAATGGCCACCCAGCGGGCTTTCCTCCAGAGCGTATGATGGAACGGACCCGCCGACATCGGTGAGATTCCTCAATCGGTGAGATTGCACTGAGGCATAAAACTGTCTTAAAGACATCATTTCAGACCCTTTTCGCTTTGGGATTTCCTAATCACACACCCGGCAGCTCCGTCGATTCGCATGTCTGAAGATCAGCCCATGCCGTCTCTTTCCAAGGTTTCAGCTCTAGGCTTATGCCGAACTCCATGCATGGCGGGGTAGTCTCCGTCGAGGCGGTCCCCGCGTGGACGCCCCGATATCGGAGTTCGCCCTGATCCCATGGGCCGCACCGACTCCGGTTAGGCACGGGGGGTCGCCCCTGCGATTTCGTTGCCCGAGACCATCGATTCCACATCATGACCACTGCACAATAAAGCGATGGCCGGGATCGTACGGCTTCAGGGATAGGGAATGGCCGGACATCCGGTTATTGATGACCTCGCGGCTCTGTTCGGACGTACCCCGCCTGGTCCACAGGGAAAAGAGCGGGAGAAGAATTCACGCCAAACGGCACAAGGAAGGCGCCCGATGTGGTCGAGCTGATGTCGGGACACCGGATCCGTCGAACCAGCGGGTTTTTTCGGAGGGTCTCAAAAGTCTTGCGGGTTCAGTAAGAAGGCCTTCAGTGTGTCAATGGAGAGCACATCTTCGAATCGAGCCGGGTCCCATCGGGGGTGGTTGTCTTTGTCAACGAGCCGTGCCCGCACACCCTCCCAAAAATCATGATGCTCGATGATCCACCGGGCCGCGCGTTCATCTACGGCAAAAACCTCTTCGATTGGCCGACCTTGTTGAATCTTCAACAACGCAAGTGTCAGTGTCACCGCTGTTGGGGACCTTTCGGACAATCGTCGAAAAACCCCTTCACAGAGACGGCTTTGCACCTGGCACTGAGACAGACGACTCAACAACACGGGTATGCTCGCAATGTGATGGAAATAGGTGCGGACCCAAGCGTCCATTTCGGGGTCTTGGGGCAGAGGAGTATTTTCCTCAAAGGCCGCGGCAACCTCCCGGAGCCTGCGGGCTGCTTCGGCGCGGTTGTCTGGGAGCCGGGGAGCCGCGTGTTCCAGCTGACGGATGAAGTCGCCCAAACGTTGCGTTTGCAAAAAATGGGTTGCCAAACCGAGCCGAACCGCGTGGGGTCCGTAGACGTCATCCCCCGTGAGCGCGAGATACTCCGGATAGCCCGGCGGGCACTTGGTAAAAAGCCATGATGTGGATCCCACGTCCGGGAAAAAGCCGATGCGCGTTTCCGGCATGGCCATGTGGGTCGTCTCTGTTGCGACCACGACGTCGGCTCCGGCGGCCAAGCCCAGTCCGCCGCCCATGGTCACTCCATGAGCCACAACAATCACGGGTTTCGGGTACTTGTGAAGGGTCAAGTCTAAGGCATACTCTTCCCGGAAAAAAACTTGTGCGTCGGCGCGGGCCCCGGATCGAACCTGGAGCGCGACCCATTTGATATCGCCTCCCGCGCAAAAGCCTTTTGAACCCTCTCCGGTCAGCACAACGCAACGCACCTCATTGTCGTCCTTGGCGGCATCCAAGGCGGAAGCAATGCGCCGGACCATGTTCAAAGACAGACTGTTCAGGGCTTCCGGGCGATTCAGCCGGATGTGAAGGCAGGCCCCGACGGTGCGGATGAGCACTTGGTCATGCTCGGCTGCGGTCCATTCATACATAGCTTTACGCTCCTCATCGGTTTCAGTGGCGGCACGGGTTCGCAGGCATTCTTGTGTAATTTAAACATGATCCACGGTGAGGTCACCGAGTGTGACGAGTTTTCCTTCAACGTCGCAATGCTGTCATTTTTCTTGCGCGAGCTGCAGGGCATTGCTAAACTCATTTTACTGCCTTGTGACAGCACATGTATCTGTTTGATTCTTATCCATATCCTCTGCGATTCCCGACTTGACGGATCCATTTCTCAGCGCCTCATCCTATTCCCGCCCCCAAGGACTTCTCCCAATGGGTATGGAAATGTGCATCCATGGGCTGACGTGCGTCACAGGCATGGGACGACCACAGGAAGTGTCGAACGCACAACCATTGGTGGGAGGGAATCCATGCGACTCATTGTCATCGGGCAGGCGCCCTTCGGGCGGGATTGCTTGCAAGCTCTGTTGGATCGCGGAGAACAGGTCGTCGGAACCATAACCATACCCGACGTGCCGGGAGCGAAGAAGCCGAATCCTTTCAAGGAACTCGCCATGGAACGTGGCCTTCCCCTTCTGCAACCACGAACCCTCAAAGGGCCCGAAGTCCTGGACTGGGTTCGGGATAAAAAACCGGACCTGTTCGTCTTAGTTTTTGTGACCCAATATATGGGTAAAGACGTTATCGAGGCGGCTTCGCATGGCGGCATCAATTACCACCCCTCGCTTCTGCCTAAATACCGGGGAGGGAGTGCCATCGCCTGGGCGATCCTCCATGGGGAGCTTCAGACAGGGGTCACCATCCACTATATCGACGACGGCGTGGATACGGGGGACATTGTCCTCCAAGAGGCCGTGCCCATCGGCCCCGAGGACACGACGACGACCCTGTATTTCAATAAATTGTATCCCTTGGGAGTGAAATTGGTACCCGAAGCCGTTCGTCTGATCCGCGAGGGGAAAGCGCCGAGGATTCCTCAGGATCCCCGTCTGGCTTCCTTTCAACCGGCCTTGAAGCGCGAACATACGGGAATTGACTGGCGCCAGACATCGGGGTCCATCTTTAATCTCATTCGAGGGGCTTTTCCCGTGCCGGGGGCGGAAACACGATGGCAGGGCAAGAATCTGACGATTTTGGAAGCCGCTTCCATGCCCAGTGAAACGTGGGAAAGACCGACCGCCGCGCCGGGAGAAATTCTCGATCTCGGTGACGATGGGTTTACAGTGCAAACCGGCCTCGGGGTTTTGAAGGTCAAGAAGGTCCAGACAAAAGAAGCCGGAAAGCTCGGTGCTTCGGATTTTGCGAGATCATGTGGACTGAAAGCGGGAGATGTTCTTGAATCTATTGTCCCCGCGGCGACGCCCTCCGGCGCCTAACGTCTTTCGTGGGACGACTCTCCTGATGGGAGCCCGTCTCTCAAACGGTCTGTCGTCACGCCGCGGCTGAACCGTGCCCTGTTTGGGCGTTCCCATGCTGGTGCGTCCGGATCTGAGGCACGGTCGGATTTTCTCTTGAGTCGCCACACCGTCACTTCCTGCGGAGGGGGCGCCGTGTCGCTCCACGCGGACCGTCAGGCGCCATTCCCTCTGGGCAGGAAGACGAAAACCGGCCCCTCCTTCACTCCCTCCCTCGTCTACCTTTCCCGGTCCACTGGTTCCGACCTTTTTCTTTCGGGGCTTCGGGCCTTGAGCCCAGGGTGAAGGCCGCGACATCAGGGGGGTGATGACGGGAAGCGACCCGGCCCTGGGATCACGTGCGGCGGAAGTCAGGTATTATTCACGGGCGGTCAAGTGCCCGTGATTCCAAAACGTGGACATTGATTTGGGATGGCTCCTGTCGGAGCACTCGGGCATGCTGCAAATGGGGCAGTTGGGATCCTCACAGGGGTCCACATGGACGAACACCTCGGCCACTCCTTTGTAATGGACGCGAAACAACTCTTCCAACTCGGCCACTTCCCGGTGGGCGGCCACAAGGGGCAGGTACCTTGGGAGGATGAGATGAAAGTCCACAAAGATGTGACGACCGGAACGCCAAGCCCGCAGCCTGTGGATGTCGATCCAAATGTTTTTCCGGTTTCGGCTCAGGAGTTCGGAGATTTCTTTGAGCAGCACGGGGTCCGAGGCGTCCATGAGGCCTGCGAAGGAGGTTTTGAGGAGGGACCGGCCGGAATAGAGGATTTGCAGACCTACGAGAGCCGCCACGAGGCCGTCGACCCAGTACCATCCCGTGAGTTTGACGAGAACGAGGCCGAGGGCAACCCCGAAGGAGGAGACGGCATCCGTCATGATGTGTGTTCCATCGGCCACCAGGGGGAGGGATCGCGTGCGTCGTCCCACAGCCACCAGAAATCCTCCGAGGAGGCCGTTGACGACGATGGTCGCCACAATGAGCCAGAGCCCCAAATCCAGGTTCGGCAAGGGATGCGGGCGGCGGATTTGCTGCCATGCGCTCCAGAAGATCCCCAAAGCGGCGACGACGATGAGCGCCCCTTCAAACCCTGCGGAAAAGTATTCCACCTTGCCGTGGCCATAAGGATGTTCGGCGTCCGGGGGTTTTGCGGCGAGATAGATGCTCCACAAGGCAAAGCCACTGGCGATGACGTTGACGATGGATTCCAGAGCATCCGAGAGTACGGCAGCCGAGCGCGTCATGCGATAGATGAAGAACTTGAAGGCCATGAGGAGAAAGCCCGCGCACAGAGAAAGGAGGATGGCTCGGATGCGGGTGTGCTGTGCACGATCTTCCATGGGCGTGTGCCTGATTTTTGTGGGCGAATTTGGTTTGGCCAAACGGGCTGCCGACGAAGGCTTTAGTTTATCATGGAGCGCAATCCATCGGAAGGCTCTTCACTTCGGGGCACAAGAGACAAAGGCACGGCAGGACCGGCCTTGACCCTGAATCGCCCCTGTGTTAAGTGCGCTATGCTTTGGAAAAATGTTCACCGGCAAAGCCCCATGTGGACCTCCCAAGGGTAAGGATAGCCCCTGTGCACGAAATGGCCATCGCTCAGAACGTTCTCGAGATCGTCCTTGAAGAATGTCAGCGGCACCATGTGGAGTCTGTGGAACGCATCAGTCTTCAGGTGGGCGCCTTGGCTGCCGTGGTGCCGGATGCCTTGAGCTTTTGTTTTCAGGTGGTGGCCCAAGGGACTCCTGCCGAAAATGCCGTCTTAGATATCGAAACCGTGCCTGTCGTTGTGCGATGCCCTCTGTGCGGGGAGCTTTTTGAAATGGAAGATCGTCTGGACGTCTGTCCCCAGTGCGGCCCGGTGGTTTCGGGGCTTACGCTCATAAGTGGCCGCGAAATGACGGTCATGTCTATCGAAGGGCGGGGAAAAGACAATGGAGCGTGAAACGTGGCGGAAATGAAAGTTCCCGTGGTCCGAAACATTCTGGAAGTCAATGAACGGCTGGCTCAGGAGAATCGAAAGATTTTTGATGCCAAAAAGATCCTGGTCCTGAATCTCATGAGTTCTCCGGGGGCGGGAAAGACATCGTTACTGGAAAGGACGGCGGAGGCTTTGCAAGGGCGCTACACCATGGCTGTCATCGAGGGCGATATCCAGACGTCCTATGATGCGGAGCGCCTCCAGCGAAAAGGCGTGCAAGCCGTGCAGATCAACACCGACGGTGCATGCCATCTGGACGGCAATATGATTCGCACGGCTTTGGAGAACTTGGACCTTGAAGCCGTCGATGTCCTCATCATCGAAAACGTGGGAAACCTGGTCTGTCCCGCGGAATTTAACCTTGGGGAACATTACAAAATTATTATCTTGAGCGTTGCCGAAGGGGACGACAAGCCGATCAAATACCCTCTGATGTTTCAGATTTCATCGGTGCTTTTGGTCAATAAGGTAGATCTTTTGCCCTATGTGGATTGCGATCTCGACGTCATCCACCAGCGAGCGAAGCAGTTGAATCCTACCCAAGAAGTCTTCGATATTTCCTGCCGCACGGGAGAAGGGCTGGAGGCGTGGACGGCCTGGCTGGAAGCCCGGATTCGGGAGCGAAAAAACCTACCGTGACGGGGGGGACCCCTATTGGGCGTCGGATCGGTGTCCGCGTCGAAGGCATTGTCCAGGGGGTCGGCTTCCGCCCCTTTGTTTTTCAGGTGGCTCGCCGTTGGGGATTGAACGGCTGGGTGCGCAACGACGCCACCGGCGTTGAAATCGAGCTGGAGGGCGACGCCGAGGCGGTGGACGGTTTCCTGGAGACATTGGAGCGCGAGGCGCCTCCCCTTTCCAGCATCCGGTCCATTGTTGTCACGGAAAAGCCTTATGAAAATCTTTTGGGCTTCCACATTGTCTCCAGTGACGCTTCCGCCCATCGCACGGCCCTGATTTCTCCGGATACGGCCCTGTGTGACGATTGCCTGCGGGAACTTTTGGATCCTCAGGACCGGCGCTATCGCTACCCATTCATCAACTGCACGAACTGCGGGCCGCGCTACACCATCATCCAGAACATCCCTTATGATCGGCATCACACAACCATGGCCCGCTTCGTTATGTGTGCGGCATGCCGTGCCGAGTATGAAGATCCCACCAACCGGCGTTTCCACGCCCAGCCCAACGCGTGCCCGGAATGCGGGCCTCACGTGTGGCTGGAGGACTCTCAGGGGCATATCTTGGCCGAAAGGGATGAGGCGGTTCGCTCCGCGGTGCGACTCCTGGAAAAGGGATGGATTGTCGCGGTCAAAGGTTTGGGCGGCTTTCATCTCGCGGTGCCGGCAACACAGGAAGAGGCGGTTTCCCAACTCAGGCGTCGGAAGGTCCGTGAAGAAAAACCCTTTGCGGTGATGTTTCGGGATCTCGATGCCGTTCGGGCGGTGTGCCGGGTGACGCCGCAAGAGGCGCGTGTGTTGTGTTCCAAAGAACGGCCCATCGTGCTGGTGCGCAAACGGCTGGAGGCATCACCCGCGGTGGCTCCTTCGGTGGCTCCTCGAAACGCCTATCTTGGGGCCTTTCTTCCTTATACCCCGCTGCATGTCCTGCTTTTTGAGGAGAGTTCCTATGATGCCCTGGTGATGACCAGCGGTAACCGGAGCGATGAACCCATTGTTACGGAAAACGCCGATGCTCGGGCGCGTCTTCAGGGCATTGCCGAAGTGTTTCTCATGCATAATCGCGACATCTATATCCGATGCGACGACTCGGTCGTTCGTGTTTTGCCCGGGGGCCCCATGCCCGTGCGCCGGGCTCGCGGATATGTCCCGGTGCCGGTGCGGCTTTCGCGTCCAGGCCCGGTGGTCCTAGGGACGGGCGCTGAACTCAAAAACACGGTATGCCTGACACGGGATGGCGATGCCTTTCTGAGTCAACACATCGGTGATTTGGAAAACCTGGAAACCCTGCAGGCGTTCGAGAAAACCATCGAGCATCTCGAGAAAATCCTGGACGTTCGTCCGGCATGGATTGTCCACGACCTTCACCCGGACTATCTGAGCACGCGGTGGGCGGAAGCCCATGCGGACACTTTCCCGACAGCGGGCGAACTCGGACACCGAGTGGAACTCGCGCATAGGAATCGCCCGTATCGAATCGCAGTGCAACACCATCACGCCCACATTGCGTCCGTGGTTGCTGAAAAACGCTATGATGGGCCAGTGTTGGGCGTCGCCCTGGACGGCACCGGTCATGGGCCTGACGGGACTGTGTGGGGTGGGGAGTTTCTTTATGTCGCCGGGGAGGTGTATCGTCGTTTGGGGCGGTTTTCCCATATACCGCTCCCGGGAGCGGATCGTGCCGTCAAAGAGCCGTGGCGGACCGCTTTGGGAGCCTTATGGACTCTGGCCGGGGACGCCGTGGAAGAACGCTACCGTCACTTTACGAGGCGCTGGCCGGAAAAGGAACGCCTTGTCGTCTTGCAAATGCTCCAACGCCGAGTGAATACGCCACTCACCTCATCCTGTGGGCGGCTCTTTGATGTGATCGCGTCCCTGTGCAACGTTCGGGATCGCATTCGTTATGAGGGGCAGGCGGCCATCGAATTGGAACAGTCCATTCGGGAAGATGGGGTGATTTATGACGCGGAGTTGAGAAAAGAGGAAGAATTGTGGGTTCTGGACAGCTCCCGTCTGGTGGCTCAGGCGGCCGAAGACCTCATGGAGGGGGTGGACCCCGGCGTAGTGGCGTGTCGCTTCCATAACGGGATTATCCACGCGGTGGCCCGCCTTTTGGAAAAGCTGGCCGAGGAGACGGGTCTGCGCACCGTGGCGTTGAGCGGTGGGGTGTTCCAGAATGTGTATTTGAGCACGGGTTTGCCCCGTGTGCTGCGCGACGCTCAGTGGACCGTCTTGGTCCACAAGCAGGTGCCGCCGAACGACGCGTGCATCTCGTTGGGACAAGCCCACATCGGCCGGTGTCTGGCGGAAAAGCTCTCTTCTCGTGTCGTGTAGCCCATAAAGAGGACTGTTGCGACTGGTTCGCTGTGCCGCAGGTCCAAAGGGGCGTTCCGGTACTCTTCTGTGTGTGGGGACAGTCCTGCGGTGACTGCGAAAGCCCGGGGAGCACCCGGTCGATGGAACAAAGATTTGTCGTTGCGGTATTCGCAGGGAATGCTGGTCGTGGCCAAGATCCCTTTGGAGGCGCTCCTGAGGATCAGGGGGAAGTCTGGGGGGAGCAGACCAGGGTTTCCCATTCCTGGAGAATTATTTTTACCCACTGGGGGAGGCGATGTCCCTGAAATACATTGATGAGTTTCGGGATGGCGATTTGGCCCGCAAGCTCCTCGTGCAGCTCAAGAAACGCTGTGCGGGGCTTGAGCCCATGCGCTTTATGGAAATCTGCGGCACCCATACCGTGGCCATCTTCCGCTCGGGGTTGCGTGCGCTTCTGCCTTCCTCCGTGAAACTGATCAGCGGACCCGGCTGCCCTGTGTGCGTCACGGCTCCCGAAGATATCGACAAGGCCGTGTGGTTCGCCTCCCAACCTGGTGTCATCGTGGCCACTTTTGGAGATTTGCTTCGTGTTCCCGGGAGCCGCACGTCTCTGGCGAAGGAACGAGCCCAGGGGGCCGACGTGAGGATGATCTACAGCCCAACGGATGCAGTGGAGCTCGCACGGGAAAACCCAGACCGCCATGTCGTTCTTATCGGCATCGGATTTGAAACGACCGCTCCAACGGTGGCGGCGGCTGTCGCCATGGCGGATCGGCTGGATATCGTGAACTTTTCTGTCTTTTCTGCACACAAGCTCCTTCCGCCCGCCATGGAGGCCCTTTTGTCTGCGGGAAATCTTCGACTCGACGGTTTTCTCTGTCCCGGTCACGTGACTACGGTTATCGGTGCCGCAGCTTACGAAAGCGTGGTCAGCCGGTACCAAATCCCCTGCGTTGTCGCAGGCTTCGAACCCCTGGACATCCTCCACGGACTCCTCATGCTCGTTGAACAGCGAGCGGCCCATACCGCCCGGGTGGAAATCCAGTACCGGCGTGGCGTCACCTGGCACGGGAATTCCTCGGCACAAAGACTCATGGCCCAGATATTCCGCCCTGCGGATGCCGTCTGGCGGGGGCTCGGTCGAATTGCCCAGTCGGGTTTGGCCCTTCGGGAGGAGTGGGAAAGGTTTGACGCACCCCGGCGGTTTTCGCTGCCGAGCTTCAACGTCCTAGAAGATCCGGCGTGTCGCTGTGGGGATGTGCTTCGAGGTGCCCTGCTCCCCCCGGAGTGTCCCCTGTTTCGAAAGGTCTGTACCCCGCAAAACCCTAAAGGACCGTGCATGGTTTCCAGCGAAGGGACGTGCGGGGCCTACTACAAATACTCCTACGAAGGACCCGACCTGGATGTGGAAGAAAAGTATTGATCGCCATGAGGGGCTGGCCGAAAAACTTATTTTCGGCGCGAGGCATGGTCGTCTTGCGTAATCCACTTTTTTTCATTGGGAGTAAGCATGACCCTATTGGCTGTGTTCCGGTCTTCCCGAAAGGGACGGGGGTATCCCGGTAGGCGCAGGGCAAGAACGTCACTGGGACACGGCATGGATTCCAGTGGAATGTGGTCCGTCCGGCCGTCGTTTTTCTGACATTGGACAGATTCAGTCCTGGGGCGAGTGACGGAAGAAAAGAACCTGAAGGAGTCAGATAAGTGCGTGAGACACAGGTGCTGTTGGATCACGGCAGCGGAGGCCGGGCCACCCACGAACTTGTCGAGCGTTTGTTTGCCCGGTTCCTCAAGAATCCCTTTCTCGACGCCATGAACGACAGTGCAGTGATGGATTTCCCAGGGTGTCGGCTGGCTTTCACCACCGATTCCTACGTGGTGGATCCTGTGATTTTTCCAGGGGGAAACATCGGATCCCTGGCCGTCCATGGGACCATTAACGATCTGGCCATGAGCGGCGCACGACCGCTGTATCTGACGGCGGGATTCATTCTGGAAGAGGGGCTGGAAATGCCGCTCCTGGAGCTCATCGTGGAATCCATGGCCGATGCGGCTCGTGAGGCCGGTGTGCTCGTCGTGGCCGGGGACACGAAGGTCGTTCCCAAAGGGAAAGGGGACAAAGTTTTTATCAACACGGCCGGTGTCGGGGTTGTTCCGCCGGGGGTAGTGCTGGGGGGGCAGAATGCTCGCCCGGGAGATGCCGTGCTGATCAACGGGACGATCGGCGACCACGGAACGGCCGTCCTGTGCGCCCGTGAGGGGTTATCCATGGAGGGGGAAATCCGGAGCGATTCGGCGCCGCTGCACACACTCACAGCGAGACTGCTCCAGTCGTGCCCGGGTATCCACGTGCTGCGCGATCCTACGCGGGGCGGCGTGGCGACAACGCTCAACGAAATTGCCGGGCGATCACGGGTGGGGATTCTTCTAGATGAGCAAGCCCTTCCCATTGGAGCGGACGTGGCCGGAGCGTGTGAAATCCTGGGTCTCGATCCCCTGTACATGGCCAACGAAGGGAAAGTGCTCGTGTTTCTTCCTCGGGAAGAGGCCGAAAAGGCTCTGGAAACCATGCGTCAACACCCTCTTGGACGGGATGCGGCGTTCATCGGGGAAGTGACGGCGGACAATCCTGGTCGAGTCGTGCTCCGCACCCGCATCGGCGGGCACCGCGTCGTCGATATGTTGCGAGGCGAACCCCTCCCTCGGATTTGTTGATCCCACGGCCTGGGAGCCTCACTCAAAACACTTGGGCGGTCTTGCCGGTCTTTTTGTTGTTGGGCTAGACTGGGTTCAAGGGCGTCCGAAGAAACCCGCGAGGGACTTTGGCGTGCGGATGTTTATCCCCGCGGCTGCACACCTTTCCGGTGGACGGCAGGCAGAGGAGGGGGTCCGAAGAGACCAGGGAGGAGCCGTGTTCGTTCAGTGGCTGACGGGAAGAGCGCGAGGGTTCCGATGCGGAGTCTGTGGCTCGGAAATCGACGGCTTGGGGTCCGGCGTCGGCATATGTGCCCAATGCATCGTCCAGGACTGGGACAAGGCTTATCCCCTACTGGATGCGGTGCATCGGAAATCGCGCCAGCGGTTTCAGTTGCCCGAGGATGTTCCCCGAGCGCGTATCGGCGCCGAGTGTAACTTATGCCATCATCGATGTCGCATGGAACCCGGCCAACAGGGTTACTGCGCCGTCCGTTCGGGCGACATGGAAAGTCTGCGGCGCGACGGACGGCTTGTGGCCTTCGTGTCCTATTACCATGATCCTCTGCCCACAAACTGCGTCGCCGATTGGGTGTGCGCCGGCGGCACCGGAGCGGGCTTTCCCCACTACAGCATGGCCAGAGGACCCGAAGTCGGGTGCTATAACTTGGCGGTTTTTTTTGAAGCGTGCAATTTTAACTGCCTGTATTGCCAAAACTGGACTTTCAAACGCACGGCGACTCGGGAAAAGAGCTGGATGGATGTGGCGGAGATGATTCCCGCTGTGACGGAGCGGACCACATGCATCTGTTTCTTCGGCGGTGATCCTGTGCCCCAGCTGCCGTTTGCCCTTCGGTTCTCCCGTGAAGCCCGCAAGAGCCGATCGGGCAAAATCCTGCGGGTGTGCTGGGAAACGAACGGCAGTATGCATCCCAGCTGGCTGCGGCCCATGGTCCAGCTTTCTTTGGAAACGGGGGGATGCGTCAAGGTGGATCTCAAAGCTTGGGACCCGCATATCCATTGGGCCTTGTGCGGATGCGACAACCGGCAGGTGCTGGAAAATTTCGCTAAACTCGCCCAGTGGGTTCCCCTGCGGCCCGAACCCCCACTGCTCATCGCCAGCACCCTCCTGGTGCCGGGTTATGTCGGCGAAACCGAGGTGTCGCGCATTGCGCGCTTCATCGCCAAGCTCAGCCCGGACATTCCTTACGCTTTGTTGGGTTTTGCCCCACAGTTTGTCCTCAACGATTTTCCCACCACCTCACGAGAGGAAGCGGAAAAATGCCTGGAGGCCGCGCGGCGAGCCGGATTGCGACGGGTCCGCCTGGCCAATCGTCGTCTCCTGTGCTAAGTTCCAGTCTCGGTGCTGTAAGTGAATCAAAAAGCCTGTGCCGGTTCGGATCCCTTTTGATGGAGGTTGGAATGCGCTACAACGAAGGACACATCGGACGCGTGTTCGTGCTTCGGCTGGAAGAAGGAGAACGCCTTCCTGAGGTGATCGAGAATTTCGCGCTCGAAAAAGGTGTGGTCCGCGCCATGGCGATCCTTTTGGGTGGTATTCAAGATGGCAGCCGGGTTGTGGTCGGTCCCGAAGCCGGCCGCGGCCAAGAGATCGTCCCGCTGGTTCATGTCCTATCCGGTATCCAAGAAATATTGGCGGTTGGGACCATTTTCCCTGACGAGCACGGAAATCCTGTGCTCCACATGCATGGCGCTTCGGGACGGGAAGGCGGGGCGACGGTCGGGTGCACCCGGGCCGGCGTGACGGTCTGGCTTGTGGGGGAAGTGATCCTTTTGGAAATCCTGGGCAGCACTGCAGGCCGAAAAAAAGATCCGGCAAGCGGCCTGACCCTCCTCAGCGTCTGAGTCGGCCGGTAGGGTATCGATGGCGTCCTGGCCCTTGAATTGGCGACGTCCGGCTGACGGATCCAGCAAGCATCCGGTAAGGTAGAAAAATGTCGAATTGCGGTTGTGGGTGCGAAGCGAGTGACAAGCTGGAGAAGAGCACATTGATTGTTCTTCTCTCGATCAACGCAGTGATGTTTCTGGCCGAGTTCGTTTTAGGATGGTTGGCCCAATCCACGGGGCTCATCGCGGATTCCTTGGACATGTTGGCGGATGCCACCGTGTATGGAATCTCGCTTTATGCCGTCGGAAAAGGCTTAGGCCAAAAAGCCAAGGCGGCTCGACTGAGCGGGTTTTTTCAAATCCTCCTTGGTGTGGCCGTATTTGTTGAAGTCCTCAGGAGGTTGTTCTTCGGCAGCGAGCCCCAAAGCGTCTGGATGATGGGGGTGGGCGGCGCGGCGTTGGTGGCGAATGTCGTGTGTCTTGTCCTGATATCCAAACACCGAACGGGGGGCGTCCACATGAGGGCCTCCTGGATATTTTCAAGAAACGATGTCCTTGCCAATCTTGGGGTCATTGTCTCCGGCCTTCTTGTTGCCCTGCTCGGCAACCGTTTCCCCGATCTCATCGTGGGAACGATCATTGCCTTAATCGTGGTCCGCGGCGGCCTGACCATCCTGCAGGAGGCACAGAAGGCCGAAGAATCGGCGGCCTGTGCCGTGATGTCCGGTGAGCTTGGAGCGGTTTTTTCCCGGGGAATCGATTGATGACGCCGTCGGCTCTCCGGGTCATATCTAACGACCGCCCAGGTGCCTAGAATCGGGTGAGGTTTCCAGGATGGACTCAACAGGTTTGGATGGCCCACGCCGTGGTCAACTCACGGGTTTTTTAATGGAAAGACGAAAAATCCCGTCACCACCCGATGATGGTGCACCGTTGAGCTGGAACGGCTCGATAGATTTCTTGCAAAGGATCCAGGTTTCACTTCCATCACCGGGACGGGAGGCCTGATAGCCCCTCAGATTCAACGACCACTCAGCGCAACCTTGGAAACCGACAGCCCATGCAATCAAAGATTGTTATTCGAAATGAAACGACGGCTGATGTGAATGCCATTCGCCACGTCACAGCGGCGGCCTTTGAGGCGGTAGAAATCAGCCGGCACACGGAGCCGTGGATTATCGAGGCGTTACGTGCTGCAGGAGCTCTAACCATTTCGTTGGTTGCCGAAAGGGACGGCATTGTCATCGGCCATATCGCTTTCTCTCCGGTGACCATTTCCGACGAGACCCCTGGGTCGTACGGTCTCGGGCCCGTTTCGGTGCTGCCTGTCTATCAGCGGCGAGGCATTGGGGGCGCTCTGATCCGAAACGGCCTGTGCCGGCTTCAGGCCATGGGCGCACGGGGCTGCTGTCTTGTGGGCCATCCGGAGTATTACCCAAAATTCGGCTTCGTGCGTCCTCCTGGATTGGGGGTGGAGGGGGTCCCGCCTGAAGTGTTTTTCGCGTTTGCCTTTGACGGCGGCTATCCCCGAGGCACAATCGCTTTTCATGAGGCCTTCAGCGTGGAAGCTCAGACTCATAGCTGAAGTTATCCGTGGAGAGGGGGATGCGGCGGAGGGCGATCTCTCCCTGCGTTCCTGGTGAACAACTTGGGCGGACAGCGCCGGCGGAGGTCGAGGGTTTGCGTTTTCCCAGTGAGGTCGGCTTCGGGGGCTCTCTTTAGGGAGGCGGGCCGTCGGCTTCTCGATCGAGGACGGTGTAGCCGGGAGCTGAAGCTCGCCAGGGCGCAAAGCGGGGAAGGAGTAAGAGACCGGGTAAGGCTCCAAGGACGCTCACCACATAAAACCACGCCCACCCCAAGGCAGCCACCAGAAATCCGGTCGGCGCTCCGGCCACCACCCGTGAAACTGCCATAAAACTGGAGAGCAATGCATATTGGGTGGCCGTGTACCGCCGGTTGCACAGGCTCATGAGAAAAGCAAGGAACGCTGCCGTCCCTAGACCACCGCAGACATTTTCCAAGGCGACGGTCCCGACCATGAAGAGGAAGTTTTGTCCCGCGAGTGCCAACCCTGCGAAGGCGAGGTTGGAAAAAGCCTGGAGGAAGGCCGCCACCCAGAGGGATCTGGCGATGCCGATCCGGTTGACGACGACACCGCCCAGCATCGTTCCCACGATGGTACTCACCAGGCCGAAGGCCTTGTTCACCGTGCCCACATCACTGCGGGTGAAACCCAGATCCAGCAAAAACGGTGTGGTCAGAGCTCCCGCCAGCGCGTCACTGAGTTTGAAAACCATGATGAAGACCAGCATGGCTGCCGCGCCGGGTCGAGAGAAATAGTCCACAAAAGGCGCCCACACGGCCTCTTTGAGATTCCTGGGACGCGTCCCCGAGCCTTCTTCGTCCTCCGGCTCGGGGCAGAAGATTGTCCACAGGGCGCACCCTCCCATCACCAACCCCATGGCACCATAAACGACCCGCCACGGCACGTGATCGGAAAGGATCAGGGCCATGGCGCCGGAAGTCAGCATGGCCAGTCGATAGCCGACGACGCTCACCGCCGCCCCGGCGCCTTTGTCCGAGTCCGGGAGCACTTCCGCGCGATAGGCATCGATGACGATGTCCTGGCTGGCACTCCAAAAGGCTGTCAGCAAAGCCAGAAAGCCCATCGCCTGGAGGTGTCTTCCCGGGGTCAGGGATCCCAGGATGATGAAACTTGCACAGAGGAGGATCTGGGTGATAAGGATCCAACCCCGACGTCTGCCGAGCAACGGGGCGGGGAACCGGTCCATCATGGGCGCCCAGACCACCTTGAGGGTGTACGGGAGACCCACGAGGGAAAACAGGCCGATAAGGCGGATGTCCACCTTTTCGGACACCATCCAGGCCTGAAGGGTACTTCCCGAAAGGGCCAGAGGAAGGCCGGACGAGAAGCCTAAACCCAAAAGGCCCAGGACATGGCGTCGACCGTAGACGGTGAACCAGGAAGACGGCACGTGTGCTCCACCATGGGGAAAAAGAAAACGCCGCCCCGCGCTCCCTTTGAAGCGGAAGCTGCGGGAACCGGCGGTCTGGTAAATTTGGAACGTCGTCGGGGATGCGTTTTCTTTGGATCTCTGCGCACACCGACCGAATCCTTGGGCAGAGGCGTTGCTAGGACTCCGAGCACATTCCCTTGACGACCACAAACGGGGATGATCCTGTGATTTCTCTGGACGAATTTGCAAAACAATGGCGCGTGGCCGCGGAACCTTTGGCGGCGGTCCACAAGGTATATCCCTTTGTTTTGAGCCGTCATTTTGCACGTCTCATCACGGCCCCCGGCGATCCCCTGTGGAGGCAGGTGGTGCCGGATCCTCGGGAGTTGGACGATTCCGATCCTGCCGGCCTGCGCGATCCGCTGGGTGAAGAGAGCCGATCCCCTGTGCCGAACCTGGTGCATCGCTATCCCGATCGGGTCTTGTGGATCGTGACCAACCGTTGCGCCGTGCACTGCCGTTTTTGCACGCGGAAACGCCGCTGGTCCCATCCTGTGCCTTTGACCGACGAACTCGTTCAAGAGACCTTGGCTTATCTTCGAAAAACCCCGATGGTACAAGACGTCATCCTTTCCGGGGGAGACCCCCTGATGCTGCCCCCGGATCTTTTGGAATGCCTGATCGCCAAAGTGCGTGAAATCCCCCATGTGCGCCTCGTGCGTCTCGGCACCCGGGTTCCCTTTGCCGACCCGGGTCGAGTCAGCCGAGATTTGGTGCGCCGCATTGCCAAGTTCGCTCCTCTGTATGTGAACATTCACGTGAATCACCCTGCGGAAATTTCGCCGGAAAGCCGCGAAGCCTGCCGACTCTTGGCGGACGCGGGGATTCCCCTGGGAAGCCAGACGGTCCTTCTGCGGGGGGTGAACGACCAGCCAACCATCCTTGGCGCCCTCTTTAAGGAACTTCTCGCGGTGCGCGTCCGCCCGTATTATTTGCTGCAAATGGACCTGATGCAGGGCACGGCTCACTTTCGAACCCCCTTGGCGGATGGGCCGGAACTCATCGCCACCCTGCGCAACCGCATCTCGGGCCTGGCCATTCCCCAGTTCGTGGTGGATCTTCCCGGAGGATTGGGGAAGGTGCCCGTGACGGCGTCGGCGGTGGTTCGGATCGAGGCGGAACGTGTGGTCTTTCGAAATCCGGCGGGGGATTTCGCCGCGTATCCCTTAGAGCCCGGACAAGCGGACCGTGTATGCCGTCTCTTGGGTGTGGCTCGGTATTCCCCGCAGACGCAAATCTCTGCAGGCGGCGTGGAAACGGGCGCACAACGAGTTAAAAAACCCGCTCCCAGAGCGACCCTTGAGGTGTGTCCCGGACAATGATTCCCAGCCGGCGCAGTTCATCCCGCAGAGCGTCGGCTCGAGCCCAGTCCTTGACGGCGCGGGCGGCTTCCCGTTGGTCCAGAAGAGCCTTTTCTTCTGTGGATAGGGGCCGCAGCTCCATTTCGAAGAGCCCCAGGATGCGATCCACACTGCGCACCGCCTTCAGCGCAGCCTCTTTGGCCTTTGGGCTCAGGGGCCCGCGTTCCATCCGGAGATTCATCTTTCGGACGAAATCGAAAATGGCCGCGAGGGCTTTCGGGGTGTTTAAATCGTCGGAAAGGGCCTCGAAAAAGCCTTGTTCCATGGAGAAGACTTCTTCTTCCACCCCGTTGACGGCCCCTTCTTCAATGGAAGCGAAGTTCAGTCGGTGAAGGAATTCCCGGATCCTCTTGAGCCCTTGTGCGGCGCTTCGTAGACTCTGTGGAGAAACCCTCAGGGGTTTGCGGTAATGGGAGGCGATCAGCCAAAACCGGACTTCAGCGGGTGTCATTCCCAGGTCATAAAGGTCGTGGAGGTCGAGGGCCTTTGAAGGGTCTTGGTGGTTCCTTTGGGGACGATGATCCTCTTGGGCGTTTTGGATTCTTTCGGTGAGCAGCCATGTGTTGGCATAGGGTTTTCCTCGGACGGCCCAGGCGATCGTGCGGACGTTTTCCAAATGGGGGAAAAGGAAATCCATCCCGCTCACGCAGATATCCACCGGCAACCCGAGCTGATCCATGACCATGGCCACGGTGGCGATATGCCACGAAGGAACGACATTCCCCCACTCTGTTTTGATGTAATGGCCGCGTTTGAGTTCGGCGAGGGTCGCCCGTTTGAGCAGGGCGAAGTCTCGGGGGTTCAGTTTCTCGAAGGCGCTCAAATCCACGGAAGACCCTGGGCGGATTTTCTTCGGGTCGATGCGCGACAGCCGACCGTAGTCGTCCACTTGGGCGACATTGAAGTACACCGAGCGGAGTTTTTCGTAAGCAGAGCCCTTGTTGAGAAGGGATCGGACCAGATTGACGATGGCATCGACATGCTCGGAGGTTTTGGTCATGGCAAGTTGAGGCGCCATGCCCAACTTTTCCAGCTCCGAGGCGAAGACAGCCGTCCGTTCTTTCACATAGTCGTCGAGGGGGACCCCTTTTTCCGTGGCGCACTGAATTGATCGGCTGTCCAGGTCTGGAAGCAGCACCACGGTGTCCGTTCGAAATCCTTGAGATTGCGCGAACCGGGTGAGGATGTCGGCGAGGATCAACCTCCGAGCCGATTCCAAGGATAAGCAGGAATCCAAAGGGGGCCCTGTGACGGCAATACGGATTTTTCCTTCGGTCGCGGGCTTGAAGTCCAGTTTCTCCCGCCGCAGAAAGTCGAAGAACCGAAAATCCGGCTCCTGCATGGTGGTGAACAAGTTGGTGCTGAGGTAGCGGTCTCCGCCGTCGGGAAAGACGGCGACGATCAGGCCGTCTTGGCGTTCCTTGGCGATCTCCACAGCGGCGGCCATGCATGCCCCGGAACTCATGCCCACGAAAAGTCCTTCTTCCCGAGCCAGTCGTCGCGCCATTTCGAAGGCGTCTTCGTCTTTCACGTGGACGATGCGGTCCAGTTTGTGCCGGTCGAAGATCCCCGGCACGTAGGATTCTTTCATATTTTTGAGCCCTTGGATCTTGTGGCCCGGGTAAGGCTCCACGGCCACCACCTCAATGGCTGGATTGCGCTCCTTCATGGCCTGGAGGATCCCCATGGCGGTCCCGCTGGTGCCGAGTGTGGTCACCACGACGTTCACGAGCCCTTGCGTCTGTTCGTAGATCTCCGGACCGGTACCCCGGTAGTGGGCTTCGGGGTTGGCGGGGTTGTTAAACTGATCCGCCAGGAAGTACTTCTCTGGGTATTCCCGCACCATTCGATACACTTCTTCGATGGCGCCGTCGGTGCCGAGAGCGCCGGGGGTCAGGAGAAGTTCGGCCCCCAAGGCCTTGAGGATCTTTTGACGCTCGCTGCTGGCGGTTTCGGGCATGGCAAGAATGAGCCGGTAGCCTTTGACGGCGGCGACCACGGCCAGACCGATGCCCGTGTTGCCGCTGGTGGCCTCGATGATCGTCTTATCCGGGGTGAGTTCACCACTGCGTTCTGCCGCTTCAATCATGAACAGCGCCGTCCGGTCCTTGATAGACCCGCCGGGGTTCTTGTATTCCAGCTTGGCGTAAATGGTTGTCCTTGGGTTGGGGTTGAGGCGGTTGATCCGCACAAGGGGGGTGTTCCCGATGGCTTGCAGCACGTTGTCGAAGACGTTTCTCATATCGTTGCATTCTCCAAACGGCGTCGGCAAATTGCGAGGCGTGATCAAAGAAAACCCGCCATGTGTATAGTGTATGGTTTCGGAGGCTTTGTCAAAGCCAATGGGTTTTTCCTCTCGGGGGTAGGTTCCCTTCCCCGTCCCATCGTGGACGTCCAGCCGATATTTCGAGACGCCAGACCCGTTCAGAAAACCGTCGGACCGTCTTGGAACGACAACACGACGTGTTTTCAAAGGTTTGACGATCCTCAGGCGAGGCGCTATATATACCCGGATATGGCCTGGAAGGGAAGCTTCAAGGCTTTCAAAGGAGGGAACGGCAAAGGGGAGGCCGGACGTGTTGGAGTCAGGAGCGACAAGGAGCGATCAATGAAGATCGGGGTCATGGGCACCGGAGGGGTTGGAGGCTACTTCGGAGGATATCTCGCACGGGCTGGGATGGACATTCACTTTGTGGCCCGAGGGAAGCATTTAGAGGCCTTACAGGAAGAAGGCCTTGAGGTGGTTACCAACAACGAAAATTTCCGGGTGAGAATCCACGCCACGTCCGAACCGGAAGAGATCGGCCCGGTAGATTTATTGCTGTTTTGCGTCAAATCCCACGATACCGAAAAAGCCGCCCGTTTTGCGGCTCCCATGGTGGAGACCGACACGGTGATCCTCACCCTGCAGAACGGTATCGACAATGCCCAGAAACTCGCCAGTTATTTCGGCGACGAAAAGATCTTGGCCGGAACAGTCTACATTGAATCGACCATTGCCTCCCCTGGGATCATTGCGCACACGGGCAAACCGGGAAAAATCATCTTCGGTGAAATGAACGGGGAGCGCACGGAAAGAGTCGAAAGAATCCTGGAGACGTTCCGAACCGCGGGGATCGACGCGGAAGTGTCCGAAAACATCCAGCAGGTGTTGTGGGCAAAGTTTTTATTTATTTGCGGGGTGCACGGTGTCAGCACTCTAGGGAGGGCGCCTTTAGGACTGATCTTGGATTGTCCGGAGACGCGCGAGGTCCTGGAAGGTACCATGAGGGAAGTTCTGGATCTCGCCAAGAAGTGCGGCATTGATTTGCCGGACAATGCCGTGGAGGAGGCCATGGCTTTGGCCCATTCCTACAACCGTAAGTTCAAGTGTTCCATGTTGCGCGATCTGGAATGGCACCGCAAGACGGAAATCGAAGCGCTCAACGGCATGGTTGTCCGTTTGGGCCGAGAATACGGCGTTCCTGTGCCCTACAACAATATCATTTACGCCGTCATGCATTTGGAAAACAAGAAGATCGAAAACCCTGTGTGGGCGAATCAGCTTCTGGAAAGGTAGAACCTCTACCTATCAAGATACACCTCAATGCCCAGCTCTCGAGCTCGCCGCGCGACGCGGGCCACCACGTCCGGATCCATGGTGATGTCGTCAGGCCAGGGCCGAAGATGACCGTCTTCCGGCCCTTTTTTTGTGGCGTCGACAACCACGCGGGTGCCTTTGCGAATCAGGTCCCGAAGTGGATCGACATTGTTGAAGAGCTTCCATAACACCAAAGATCCGTCCTGAAGAGCGATGTCGCGATCGTAAATGACAAAGATGTTGAAAGGGCGGAGGGGTTCGCAGTCCATCAAGGCGGAGGCCAAGGATCGAGCCGAGAGCGTGCCGTCCTTCATCATGTTCAGCAAAAGCACGGGGTTGAGGACATCCAAGTCGAGGCGTCGACACCCGGTGAAACGTTCGCTGACTCTTTGGACATCCCGCAAGATCTGCTCGTCGGTCGGCCATGAAGAAGGTCGGGACCGGTGAGGCCTTTGGGGTTCCGAGGCAAGCCGTGCTGTCGCGTCCAGGCCCACCTTGCCGCCGAAAAGAGGTTCGGGAGCGCTATGGTCCAGCACATCCAGCACACCTTCCGTAATGTAGAGATCTCGTTCCAGATCCACGGTGTTCAGCACGGTTTCCAGGATCTTTCTCGGGCGGTGGAGGTCCAGCGCGGCATCCACCATGACCAGAGCCTTGCAAAAACTCATTTGCCCTTGGCCCCAGAGGGCGCTCATGACTTTGCGGGCATGTCCCGGGTATTCCTTTTCCAGGGCCACAACCGTGATGTTGTGAAACACACCTTCCCATGGCAGCCAATAGTCCTTGATTTCCGGCAAGACGGCCTGAAGCAACGGGAGGAAAAGCCTTTCCGTCGCCTTGGCCAGGTAGCAGTCTTCCATGGGAGGACGGCCCACGACGGTCGCCGGGTAAAGAGGTTTTTTTCTGTGGGTGATGGCGGTGAGGTGGAAAACGGGGTAATGGTCTGTCAAGGAATAGTAACCCGTATGGTCCCCGAAAGGGCCTTCCACCCGAAGCTCGTCGGGATCAACAAAGCCTTCCAAGATGAATTCCGCTTCCGCGGGCACCTCTAACGGCACAGTGACGGCGCGGACCATAGGCACAGGCGCTCGGCGGATAAAACCGGAGAGGATCATTTCGTCCACGCCGCGGGGCAACGGAGCGGTGGCTGCATAGGTTGTCGCCGGATCGGTGCCTATGGCGACCGCCACAGGCATGGGTTTCCTGGCCGCTCGATATTCTTGGAAGTAATGGGACCCGTCCTTATGGATATGCCAGTGCATGCCTGTGGTCCGGGCGTCATAGACTTGGAGCCGATACATGCCGGCGTTCCGCCGACCCGTTTTGAGGCTTCGGGTGATGACCACAGGAAGGGTCACGAAGGGTCCGCCGTCTTTGGGCCAGCATTTGAGCACAGGCAGGAGATCGAGATCCACTTCTGGGCCACGCAGGATCACCTCTTGACATGGGGCTCGACGCACCTTGCGCGGGATGAATCGAAGCAGGTCCAATCCCAGGGGCAACAGGCGAACGGCTTGGGCGAGAGATTTTGGTGGTTCGATTTCCAAGAAACGACGCACGCGGGCGGCCAGTTCGTCCAGATGACGCACGCCCAGAGCGATGCAGATCCGCCGTTCACTCCCGAAGGCATTTGTGAGCACGGGAAAAGGAGATTCCACGACGTTTTCGAAAAGAAGGGCCTTCCCGCCGCCAGGGCTCTTGCACATGATGTCGGTAATCTGGGTGATTTCCAGATCCCGGGAGACCGGTGCCTTGATGCGCAGCAATTCCCCGTTTCTTTCCAGGGTGCGAACGAAATCCTGAAGGTTCTTGAAAGCGGTTTTCATGATTTATCCTTCGTGCATCGGCCGATCCAGTAATAGGTGATCCCGCCGGTGAGAGGCTGAATCCGGCATGTCTGGAAACCTTCCGCAGCCCCCAGACGGCTCAGGGCCTCGGGGGTAATAAAGGCCCCGACGGATGCCGGCAAGTAGCGGTACGCTTCGTGATCGCGGGAAATCCAACCGCCTAACCGCGGCAGAATTTTTTCAAAGTAAAAAAGATAGGCGCTCTTTAAGAGCGGTCGGCGAGGCAAGCTGAATTCCAAAATGAGCACATGGCCGCCGGGGCGAAGGACCCGGCGCAACTCGCGGAAAGCCTGGGAGATGTCCGGCATGTTGCGAATGCCATAAGCCATCATGGCGGCGTCGAAAGATGCGTCCCGAAAGGGCATGGCCAAAGCGTCTGCGGCGACAAGCCCATAACGTCTCTCCGAGACGGCCCGAGCATTTCGCTTTTCACCGGCGATCCGAAGCATGTTTCGGGCAAGATCCAATCCGACGACCGTGATGTCTGAACGCTCACTGAGCGCCGCAAAGGTCAGGTCTCCCGTCCCCGTGGCCACATCCAGAACCGCTTCGGCCCCAGGGGCACAACGCCACAATGCCCGCACGGCCTGGCGTCGCCACCAGAGGTCGACGCCCAGAGACAGGATGTGATTCAAGCAATCATAGGTTGCCGCAATCCGATCGAACATGGACCCAATGCGGTGCGGGCTTTTTTCCAATGACACACGGGACACGGGCAAGCTCCTAGGACAGCGTGATGTCAAGCCATACGGCGGCAAGCAGAAGGACGGAAACGACACTGTTGACATGGAAAAATGCGATGGGGATGCGGTCAAGTTTGTTCGGTTGGACCAGGTGATGTTCGAGAACGAGAAGCCCAACGATGACCAAAAGAAGGACGTAAAAGATCCGGCCGAGGTGGAAAGCGATCCCGAGGGCCGCCAAGCACACCGCGGTGGCCGCATGGAGTGTGGCGGAAACCCGTAAAGCTCTTTGGATGCCCCATCGAGACGGCAGGCTGTACAGGCCGGCAGAGCGGTCGAAATCGGCATCTTGACAGGCATACAAGATGTCAAAGCCGGCGATGTAAGTCATCAAGGCGGCGGAAAGAAAGAGAATGCGGGCATCCACGTACCCGGTCACGGCGATCCAGGCGCCGATGGGCGCCAGTCCGATGGCTGCACCCAGGTAGAGGTGAGAGGCGGATGTAAACCGCTTGGTGTATGAATACCCGAAGAGCGCGGCCAAGCACGGGAGAGAGAGCTTCAGACACAATGGACCAAGCATAGCGGCGCTGACGATAAAAAGAAGCGAAGAGCCGACAATGAAAAGAACCATTGCCCGCTTTGAAATTTCCCCGGTGACCGATGGTCGGTCGGAGGTTCTTGGGTTGAGTCGGTCGTAACGGGCATCCACCAGGCGGTTGAACCCCATGGCGGCCGAGCGGGCGCCAACCATCGCCAGGATGATCCAGAAAAAAGTTGTGAATGCCACGGGTTTTGTCTGATGGGCCAGCGTGACTGCGGCCAGGGCGAAGGGCAGGGCGAAAACGGTATGGCTGAACTTGATCAGTCTTCCGTACGTCCGAATGGCTCGCATAGGCTAGGGCTCCACCGAGGTGTTCCGCCGTTCACGCCGGGAAAACGAAGATTCTGGCGTTCCGAAGGCGTATCTATTAGCATAGACGACCTGCGTGGCAACAGAGATTTGATGAACGGGAAGGGACAAGAATCGATGGAATCTCTTCGCAAGGGCAGCGAAGTGGAGCTCATGGTCGAGAAACTGGCATTCGGGGGCAAAGCCCTCAGCCGCCTCGACGGCTTAGTGATTTTTATGGATCGCGGGCTACCCGGCCAGAGAGTTGCTGTGCGCATTGTGAAAAAGAAAGCCAATTACGCTGAAGCCCAAACGCTCCGCGTCGTGGAGCCCTCACCCCACCAGGTGGAGCCGGCCTGCGCCCACTTTGGGGTCTGTGGCGGGTGTCTTTGGCAGGATTTGGATTACGCTCAACAGCTCGCCTGGAAGCATCAGCATGTGTGCGAATGTCTCGCACCGTTTTTAGATCAACTTGAAACCCCCATAGTGGGCGTGACGCCTTCACCGGCGCTCTACGGCTATCGAAACAAGATGGAATTCACTTTTTCGGCCTACCGGTGGTTGTCGTCTCAAGAGGTAGCGACCACGGACATGAGTTATGATCGTTCTTTCGCGCTGGGTTTGCATGTGCGGGGTCGGTTCGATAGGGTGTTCGACGTCCATGATTGCCGTCTCGAGTCGCCGGAAGCCATGGCCGTGTTGGAGATCGTGCGCCGGGAAGCCAAGGCGAGCGGGCTCCCCCCGTATCACATTCGTTCCCACCAGGGCGTTTGGCGCTTCGTGGTGGTTCGGGAAACCAAGAAAACCGGGCAGCGACTCGTGCACCTCATTACAGCGGACGTCCCCGGGGTGGACCGAGCCCTGGACAGGATGGCCAGAATACTGGAATCCGAAGGTCCCCCTGTGACGACTTTTGTCCACTCCGTCAATCGGACCCGAGCTCACGTGGCTCAGGGAGTGGACACACGGGTTTTTTGGGGAACCGGGGCGATCGAAGAGCACATCGGGAACCTTCGGTTCCGCATCTCGGCGCAGTCTTTTTTCCAGACCAATACACTGGGAGCAGAGCATCTCTACAAGGCGGTCCAAGAGTGTGCCGGACTTACGGGGGCGGAAACCGTCTGGGATCTGTACTGCGGCACCGGGAGCATCACCTTGAGCCTGGCGGCTCAGTGTCGGAAAATCGTCGGGTTTGAGCTGGTGGAAGAAGCCGTGACCGATGCCTACCGGAACGCCGCCTTGAACGGTGTGGAAAACTGCAGATTTTTTGCCGGGGATCTCAAAGAGGTGCTTCGGCGCAACACGGTGGAGGCTCTGGGAGGACAACCGGATGTGGTCGTCACCGACCCGCCTCGGTCCGGGATGCACCCCAAGGTTGTTCAAGTCCTTCGAGAACTGGCGCCCCGTCGGATCGTGGCGGTTTCCTGCAACCCGTCGACCTTGGCTCGGGATTTGACCGCATTGTCGGAGGCGTACCGAATTCATACTCTACGCCCCTTCGACCTGTTTCCCCACACGCCGCACATTGAATGCGTCGTTCGATTGGATCGCAAATGACCACAATACGCTTGGTCAAAAAACGTGGATCGTGGAGACGACGCATCATCGGACTGGGTGTGGTTGCCAGCATCATCGCCCTGATGCTGGGGTTTGTCGGCTACACCTTCCTGGCCAAGGCCATCGAGAAGCGGTTCGCCGGGAGGTTGTGGAGCGTGCCCGCTGTGGTGCTGAGCCAATCTCTGATGATCTATCCCGGAATGCCTTTGGGGGCGGCGCAATTCGAGGAGGTTTTATCGGCCCGGGGGTATCGGCCGACGACGGCCGGCGGACCCAGCCCCGGAGAATACGTCCGCTCTAAGGATGAAGTTCGCGTGTTCTTCCGAGGTTTTTCCTATCCGGGCACTACCCTGAAACCCAAGGAGGTGGTGGTCCGTTTTCAGGGCGAAAGGGTGGCGGGGATTCAGGAGTCTGGGGTGAGTCTCCCTTATGTCGCCGTGGAGCCTGTGGTTCTGGCACGTCTTTTTGGAGAAGACCGTGAGAGCCGACTTCTGATCAAGCTGGCTGATGTGCCCGACCATCTGATCAAGGCGGTGACTGCCATCGAGGATCGCCGGTTTTTTGATCATCGAGGGATCGATTGGTGGGGGATCGCCCGGGCTTTGTGGACGGACCTGTTGGCCCGACGGATCGTCCAAGGGGGATCGACCATCACCCAGCAGCTCGTGAAAAATTACTTTCTCGAACCGGAGAGAACCCTCAGGAGAAAGCTTCTGGAAGCCGCCATGGCTCTCGTTTTGGAAGCCCGGTATTCCAAAGAACAGATTCTCGAAATGTACCTCAACGAGATCTACCTGGGGCAATGGCGCAGTATGGCCATTCACGGCATCGGCGAAGCGGCCCGGTTCTATTTTGGTCGCAATGTGGAAGACCTCAGCCTCGGTGAGTCGGCCGCTTTGGCCGGGATGATCCAGGCGCCCAACCGGTATTCCCCTTACAGGAACCCGGAACTGTGCCGCGAAAGGCGCAATGTGGTGCTCCAGCGCATGAGGGAACTCCAGTTCATTGGGGTGGAAGACTATGAAAAGGCTTTTGCGGAACCCATCCGCACAGCGCCTCGCCTGACCCTTGGCAATGCGGCTCCCTATTACATCGATCTGGTCAAGGCGCAGCTGGAGGCTCTCTATTCCAAGGAGACCCTGTCCTCGGAGGGGCTTGTGATCTACACCGCGTATCACCCGGAAATCGCATGGGAGGCGGAAAAGGCGGTGAAGGAAGGGCTCGCCGAATTGGAGGGCAGAAACCCCAAGCTCCGAGCTGAAGATCCCACCGAAGTGCTTCAAGCGGCCTTGGTGGTGGTCCATCCCAAAACGGGCGCGCTCACCGCCTTGGTCGGTGGAAGAGACTATGCCTTGAGCAGTTTTAACCGGGCACTCCAGGCTCATCGGCAACCCGGCTCGGCCTTTAAGCCTTTTGTTTATTTGACCGCTCTGGATCAACGGACTCCCATCAGCCGCATTGAGGATGTTCCCCGGGTGTATAAAGGCGACGGCACCGTGTGGACCCCAAGGAATTACGACGGACGCTATCGCGGGATCGTAACGCTGAAAGAAGCGCTCACTTATTCCTTGAACGCCGCCACCGTCAATTTAGCCTCCCAGATCGGTTTCGAGAGGGTGGTGGAGACGGCGCGCCGCTTAGGCTTTCGGTCTCGGCTCGATCCTTTTCCGTCGCTGGCTTTGGGGGCTTTTGAAGTCACCCCTTTGGAATTGGCGGGAGCCTACACGGCTTTGGCCAACGAAGGGCAAAGACCGGAACTCTTGACCATCCGTAAAGTGGTGACGCCGAAGGGAACAGTCTTGGAACGGCGTCATATGGAATTGACCACAGTGACAAGTCCGGCCAAGGCCTTTCTCATCACCCACATGCTCCAGCATGTGGTGGAAGAGGGCACGGCGCGAGGCTTGGCTTCTTTGGGGATCGGCTTTCCATGTGCGGGGAAAACGGGCACCACAAGCGATTACCGGGATTCTTGGTTTGTGGGCTACACCAGTGACCTTCTGGCTTTGGTCTGGGTGGGCTTTGATGACAACCGCCCTACGGGTTTGAGCGGGGCGACGGGGGCATTGCCCCTCTGGGCCCGCTTCATGAAAAACATCAAGCCGTGGATTGCCCCCCAGGCATTTGCCGTGCCGCCGGGGGTGGTGGAACGGCGGGTGTGCGTCGAATCCGGAGAACTGGCTACGGCCGGGTGTTCCCATACGGAGCCGGAGTATTTCCTCGATGAGCTTACCCCGATGACGGATTGTCCTATCCATGGCAATTGACGGCACCCGGATAATGCTTGTAGCCTGGATTCTGTAAGCGGATCGGACCGGGGCGGGACCAAAGCGTCTGCGTTAAGGCACACCGTACGGAGGAGAGGACGATGCCGACTTTTCGTGGATTCGGCACAGTGTTCTTGGCGTTTTTAGGGCTCACACTAATCGTTTTGGGATGCACGCCCAAACGCCCGGTGGTTCTTCCAGGAACGTACAGCCAGCCGGCGACGCCGCCCACGCCGACATCCCCACCGACGCCTAAAACGACCCCGACAACGCCCCAGGAACCGAGACCCCAGCCGGCTGCGCCCTCTGGACCCATCAAAGAAAAAGAGCTGACGCAGGCTCAAGAACCCCAGAGCCCGCCCCCTGCTGTCAAAAAAACCAAGGAACCATCGCCGCAATATGTTGCTTCCATCCAGCTTGTCCAGGAAGGGGATCGGGCCATGGGCAAGGGAGAGCTTGACAGCGCCCTAGGGTTTTACGAGCAGGCGGTTCAGGTGGACGGATACAACGGGCTGGCCTTCTTGGGGTTGGCGAAGGTGTGGTTCCAGAAAAACGCTCCCACTCGGTCTCTGGAATTCGCGAAAAAGGCGGAGATTCTCTTGGCGGACAATCCCAAAGGCCTCAAGGAAACTTACCTATTGGAATCTTTCCTTTACGAAATGCTCAATCAACCCGACGCCGCCAAGACTTATAAAGAGAAAGCCCAAAGGCTCCCGTGAGTTCCAGGAGGTTCGGATGCGGATGAGCCGACACCGGCGGGTTTTGACGGATGAGGAGAGGCGGAAACGATGAGTTTGGAGGGTCCGGGCGCTGAGGGCACCGCACGAAAAACGGGGTACCGTTATTTCCTGCTCACGCTCCTGTTTTGCTCCCTTTACCTGGTTTTCAGGGTTGTCAAACCATTTCTTCATACCCTTGTCTTTTCGATCCTTTTGGCCAGCCTCGTCAGTCCGGTTTACGGGCGGATTCTCAAAGGGGTTCGGGGTCGACCGAATCTTGCCGCCGTACTTACCGTGGCGTTGGTGACTTTCGTGATCGCTATCCCTTCCATTTTCTTCACCTCTCGCCTTGTCGCCCAGGGGATTGATTCCGTCAGCCGCGTTACGGATTGGATCCGCCAGGGGAACCTCCAGAAAATCGCTGGGCATCCCACGGTGGTCCAGGCCGTCGGGTGGCTGCAGACTCATGTGACGTTCGTGGATTTTTCCAAGCTGAATCTGGAAAGCCATCTTCTCACGCTGAGCAAGAATGTCGGGCAGTTTCTGATCAATCGTGGCGCCTCTCTCTTGGGGGACGTGGCCACACTGGTGACGCGATTCTTTCTGCTCATTTTTTTTATGTTTTACCTTCTTCGCGACGGGGAAAAGATGATCGCGGCGATCAAGGCCTTGTCTCCGCTTCGGGAGGATCAGGAAGATCGTATCCTGGATAAAATGCGGGCCGTGGCCCGTTCCGCGCTTCTGGGCAGTTTCCTGACAGCTGTGGCTCAGGGCCTTGCGGGGGGCATCGGCCTGATGCTCGTCGGCATTCCCGGCCTGTTCTGGGGGACCCTTATGGGCTTTGCGTCTTTCATTCCGGTGGTGGGTACGGCCCTGATCTGGGTGCCTGCGACGCTTTATCTGTTCGTCCTCGGCAAGGTGGCTTCGGCGGTGTTTTTGATTCTCTGGTGTGTGATCCTTGTGGGGTCCATTGACAATTTCCTGCGACCCTTCTTCATGAAGGGGCAGGGGGGCATGTCGACCTTCTACATTTTCCTGGCGATCCTGGGAGGGGTCCAGTGGTTCGGGCTGGCCGGCATTGTCTACGGTCCGTTGATTCTCGCCTTCGCCATGGTCATGCTCTACATCTATCAGGTGGAATACCGAGACATGCTTCAGGAACCGTGCGCGTTGCCGAGTTCAGGGCCCGACGGGGAGGTCTCCGCCCCGAAGGAGGATTAGCAGATTGCGCGGGGAGAAGCGGACGCCCGACGCAGGCCGGAGGCCGCAGCAGCCGCACGCTTCGGTTCGGCGAAGCCGGCGCGGGTCGCCTTGGGCGCAGGTGCCCACCCATCCCTAAAATGATGCCCGTGGCGCGGGGGACCGAGTGTGATCCCGTATCCCCACAGGCTTCCAGTGGATCCCAAAGACGCGGAACGGGGCACACGAGCATGAAAAACTTTGCCTTATTCGGGGACGCTGGGATAGCTTGTGCGCCTATCCTTGTCGGGATTCATGGCCAACCCGGCATTCTCCCTCCGACTGGGCGAATGCCTTCCTCTGCGGGGGATGCCCCTCCACCCCATGGTGGGGGAAGAGGGGCAGGTCCGTCGGGAAACCCTTAAGACATCTTAGTCTTAGATGTTCCCGTTGGCGAAGAATCTGTTGAAAGCGTTCACGTAGGCCCGGGCGCTCGCTTCAATGACGTCGGGACTGGTGCCGATCCCCGAATACACGGTGCCGTTGATTTCCACACGGACCATGGCCTCGCCCAGGGCGTCTTTTCCCATGGTGACGGCCTTGAGATCGTAGTCCCGGAGCTTTCCTTCCTGACCCACAATCCGTTCAATGCAATTGAAAACGGCGTTCACCGGGCCGTTACCCGTGGCGGCGTCGGTCAAGAGTTGCCCGTCCTTCATGAGGGTCACCGACGCCAACGGCTGCATGGTGTTGCCGCTCATGATCTGCAGGCTGTGGAAGGTGTAAGTTTCCGGCACTTTGGTGAGCTCGATTTCCACAATGCTGGTGAGATCTTGGCCGGAGATTTCTTTCTTGCGGTCGGCAACGTTGAGGAAGCGTTTGTGGACCCGGTCGAACTGTTCCTCCGTGAGGTTATAGCCGAGCTCCTTGAGGCGGTGTCGCAGGGCGGCCCGTCCGGATCGGGCGGTGAGCACCAAGCTGTGGGCTTTGACCCCCACGTCTTCCGGGCGGATGATTTCGTAGGTCGAGCGGTCTTTGAGGATTCCGTCCTGGTGGATGCCGGAAGAATGGGCGAAGGCGTTCGCCCCGACAATGGCCTTATTGGGCTGCACAGGGATATTCATGAGGCGGCTGACCATGCGGCTGGTCCGGAAGATTTCGGTGGTCACAATGTCCGTATGGGCGTCGTAGAAGGACTGGCGGGTGCGCAGGGCCATGACGATTTCTTCCAAGGAGGCGTTCCCGGCCCTTTCTCCAACGCCGTTGATGGTGCATTCCACCTGTTGGGCGCCGTTTCGAATGGCCGCCAAGCTGTTGGCTACGGCGAGGCCGAGGTCGTTATGGCAGTGCACACTCAAGATGACTTTGTCCAGGGCGGGAACTTTTTCCCTCAGATTGCGGATGAGTTCTCCGTACTGTTCCGGGATGGCATAGCCGACCGTGTCCGGGACATTGATCACGGTGGCGCCGGCCTTGATACAGGCTTCGATGACACGGCACAGGTACTCGAAATCGCTTCGGGAGGCGTCTTCTGTGGAGTATTCCACATCTTCGCAGTATTTCTTGGCGTATTTGACCGCGTCCACAGCTTGCTGCAGGGCCGTTTCCCGATCGCGTCGGAGTTTTTTCTGCAGGTGGATGTCCGAAGAGCCGAGGAAGACGTGGATCCTGGGTCTTTCCGCCTTTTTGACGGCTTCCCAGGCGATGTCGATATCGGCGGCTACGGCCCGGGCCAAACCGGCGATCACAGGGCCTTTGACTTGTTCAGCGACGGTCTGCACCGCTTTGAGATCCTCGGGTGAAGAACAAGGAAACCCGGCCTCGATGACATCGACCCCCAGCCGAGCCAGCTGCTCGGCGATTTCCAGCTTTTGCCGTCGGTTCAGTTTCGCGCCGGGGACCTGCTCGCCGTCCCGCAATGTGGTGTCGAAAATGTAGATCTTGCGACTCATAGGTTGTGTCCTCTCTTTTCTGAAAGACTGATGGATGGCCCTTGCGGGCGTTCCCCGTTCCTAGAGGGCCGACGTCGTCACCCAAATCCACTGGACCGCCAAGTCCCATGTCCATCACCTCCTTTCAAGGCAAATAAAAAAGGCCATGGGGTGGAACCCATGGCCTTCACGTTTTGTCCTCGCGGCTCGCGTTACCTTCTGCGCACACGGAAGACGAAGGGTTCCCCCACCTGGGTCCCGTGGCTAAGCAACAACAAAAGGTTTAGAGCGCGCAGAAGGTTTCGTTGCATTCCGGCTTCCCTTGCCTTTATTCGCTTCGGGAGTTCCGCCTCTCTCGAAGCCCTCGCCGAGTTTACAAACTCAAGGCGATCCAGAAGGCGATGGCGATTTCCAAAAGAAACAGCCCCACGTAGAGGACATACTTGTGCAGCGGAAAATCTTCGATGATCCGGTTGGCTTCTTCCATCACCCGAATGGCGTCCACAGCTTTCTCCTCCGTGCTGACCCCACTTGTGCATCGCCTACCGTCCCTCTAATATAGACAAAGAAAACAGAGATCAAGAAAATTTTGGGGACCGTGAAAGTCGTCATGGATGTTTTTTCTCATATGCCCAATGCCGTCAGGGACGCAGCCCATCGCCTCACGCGCTCGGGTTATGCGCTGTGGCTTGTGGGTGGGGCGGTGCGGGATCATCTGTTGGGCGAGAAGCCTGCCGACTGGGATTTTTCTTCAGATGCCCCGCCGGAGGTTCTTCAGAACATTTTGAGTCCACCGTATCGTGTGGTGACCTTCGGGCTGCGCCACGGCACCGTGCATGTGGTCACCCCGGACGGTGTGGTCGAGATCACTTCCTGGGCGACCAACGGCCAAGGCAGTGTGCTCAAGGATCTCGAACGACGTGATTTCACGATAAATGCCATGGCCGTGTCGTATCCTCATGGGGTCATGCTGGACCCATTCGGTGGACACCGTGATCTCAAGGCGGGAAGGATCCGCGGCGTGCTGGATCCGTTGGAAAGATTCCGAGAAGATCCCGTGCGGCCTTTACGGGCGGCTCGTTTCGTGAGCCGTTATGGATTCCATGTGAGCGCCAAAACGGTCGCTGCCATGCGATGCGCCGCTCCGTGGTTGGACCGTGTGGCCGTGGAGAGAATCCGAGACGAACTCTGGAAGCTACTCACCGGAGCTCATGTCGGCGAGGGCCTGGAGCTGTGCCGACGCACCGGCCTGATGGCGGTGTTTTTCCCCGAGATTCTTGAAGGTTGGAGGAAAAAACAAAACCACTATCATCGGCACGACATTTATCGGCACACGGTGTTGTGCGTGCAGTACAGCGCGCCGCGACTGCGCCTGCGACTGGCGGCGCTTTTCCACGATATCGGCAAGCCTCGAGTGCGTAAAAAGGTCAATGGTGTCTTTCGGTTTTTCGGCCATGAAAAGCTGAGCTCCCAGATGGCTTCAGACATTCTGGCGCGGTGGCTCGCTCCAAAAAAACTTACCGAAGAGGTCGTGACGCTGGTGGAGAATCACATGGTTCATTCGACGGATTTTTGGAAGGACGGGGCGGTGCGGCGTCTTATCCAGCGGGTGGGCGAGCCGCTCCTTGAGGATCTCTTGGATCTCATTCGGGCGGACCGTTTAGCCCACGGGACGGACGAAGACGCTCTGGGAGCGGTGGAGCGGCTTTCGTTGAGGATCCGTCGGATCCTTGATGAAAAACCGGTGCTGACTCCCAAGGCATTGGCCATCAATGGCCGGGATGTGATGGCGGTGACCGGAATGTCCCAGGGGCCTGAAGTCGGGAGGATTCTCAATCAAGCCTTCCGACTGGTGCTGAAGGACCCGGCGAAGAACGATCGAACTTTTCTCCTGCAGTGGCTTGAAAAGCAGCGTGTCACCGAGGTCGGGCGGTGATGAACGGCCTGCGGGCTTTCTGAGATCGACCGGAAGCGATCAAGGTCTCACCCGTCATGACCGAGGATATTTGGGGGTTTGCGAGGGAGGAGGAAGTGTCTGGCTTTCCCGTTTTGGAGTCTGTCATGGCCGTGGGGATGCAGGCCATGTTTGTGAGGCTCGATGAGGCGGCGGTGGATCCTGCGGTAGAAAACTGGGGGCACCTCATGCGGGCTCTCCCGTCATGGCGACAACCGTTCCACTACTGGGACGGCACGGAAGAGACGGCACGCTGGATTTTTGTCGTGGATGTTCTCAACCACTGTTTCTGGCCGGACCCCGGGGAACCCCTATGGGAAGTGGAACTGGACGGGACCTGCTACTCGGGATACTGCGGGCTTGCGGCCGCTCTCAAAAAGGCTCACCTCAACGGCCTTCCTCTCACCGACGCCCGATTCCTCAAACATTTGACCGCGGCCGACCTGGAGGGAATTCTTGCCGGCAAGGGGAGGGTTCCCCTTTTTAAAGCACGGTTGGAGAACCTTCGGGAAGCCGGCCGAGTGCTTGTGGAAAAGTGGAATGGGGACGTGATGCATCTGGTGCGGTGGGCCGATGGGTCCGCGTGTCGTCTTGCCGCCCGTGTGGTCCAAGACTTCGCCAGTTTTCGCGACGAGTTTTTTATTGATGGGATGAAAGTGTGTTTTTGGAAGCGAGCGCAGATTTTTGCCGCCGACCTCCACGCCGCGTACGAAGGTCGGGGCCCGGGCCGGTTTCTGGACATCCATCGCCTCACCGCCTTCGCCGACTATAAATTACCCCAAGTGCTGAGGGAACTGGGGATCCTCCGGTATCGAAAGGATCTGGAGCAACATATCGACGCGGGGCAACCGCTCCTTTCGGGGTCTCGCGAAGAGATCGAAATCCGGGCGATGACCATCATCGGGGTGGAAAAGCTCAAGGAAGCCTTTCATCGCCGGGGCCACACCCATATAACCAGCGCTCACGTGGACCATTGGTTGTGGTGGCTGGGACAGGAGGCTGTTTTCCGTCGGCGTCCGTACCATCGGTGCCGGACGATTTTCTACTGATCGGCTGATCTTGAATCTTGAAGTTCACGTTCAGGGTGTAGCTTGACAGATCCGCCCTTCACGGATAGATTCGGTACCTGCGACATGACATATCACGCCTCGTGGGATCGCCCAAAGGCCCTCGACATCGGGACTCACAGCCTTCGGCCCGGTGCTTTCTTTAGGACAACTCGTGGACATCTTGAGTTCTTAACTTTTTCGCTCCGCCCTAACACGCAGGACCCAAGCTCGGCATCGACCAGTGGGGGATAAGAAGAAACCTTGGACGGGAGGATGCATCATGAGAAAGTGGTTGTGTGTGGCGTTGTGTTTGAGTTTTCTGTGTGCTTTAGGGGGAGTGCCGGCCTTGGCCGAAGACACGCTCCGCGTGGGGATCATTTTGCCGTTGACCGGGGCGAAGGCCAACTTCGGCGAAATTGAGAAGCTTTCTTTTGACCTGGCGCTCAAGGAAATCAATGCAGCCGGAGGGATCAACGGCAAGAAGCTGGAATTTCTCTTTGAAGACGATACCGGCCGTCCCGAAGTCGCCCGTTCGGCCGCCGAAAAGCTCATCAATAAAGACAAAGTCCTCATGCTTGGCGGAGGGTACGGCAGCTCGGAAACCTTCGCCATCGCCGGCGTCGCTCAACAGAATCGCATCCCGTTTCTCGTGAACACCGGATCCGATGACAAAATTACCGAGCAAGGTTGGGAGTACATTTTCCGTTTGAACCCTCCGGTCAGTGAATACCCCAAGGCTTTGGAAACCTTCCTGACGGAAGTGGTCCAACCGAAGACGGCCGCCATCCTTTACGAAAACACCAATTTCGGCAGTTCGGGGGCCAAGGAGTTCAAAGAGATTTGTGGAAAGCTCGGTATCCAGGTTGTGGTGGAGGAAGGCTACGAACACGGTGGAGTGGACTTCAAGCCGATTCTCGTCAAGGTGAAAGACAAGAATCCGGACCTCATCTACATGATCTCGTACGTCATGGACGCGGCGTTGCTCATGCGCCAGTCCATGGAACTGCGCATCAAGCCTAAGTTGTTTGTGGGCGGGGGCGCCGGGTTTACTCTGCCTGAATTTCCGAAAAACGCGGGCAAAGCCGCCGAAAAGGTCTTTTCCGCCACACTTTGGTACCAGACGCTCAAGTACCCCGGGGCGATGGATTACTACAATAAATTTGTGGAGACTTTTAAGAAAGATACAGAATACCACGGGGCCGAAGCCTACGCAGCCGCTTACGTGATCGCCGACGTGCTGAAGCGGGCCAAATCCACCAGTCCAGATGACATTCGCAAAGCTCTGTCGGAAACCGATATGATGACCGTCTTCGGTCCGGTGAAATTTATCGCCTACGATAAAAAGACCAACCAGAACCGCCTTCCCACTTACCTGGTGCAATGGATCGACGGTCGCCTCGAGTTGGTGTGGCCCAAGGATCTTGCCACCAAGCCCTATGTCTATCCCATTGATTGGGATACCGTGTGGAAATAACTTCGGCGTGACGGAGCGCCCCCCGGGCGCTCCATTCCCTTGCTTTACCTTAGCCGGCTCAGCCGACAAGGATGAGACCTCATGGGAGTCTTCATACAAACCATTGTTGCCGGGATCCTTATGGGGGGGATCTACGCTCTCATCGGCATCGGCATGACTTTGATCATGGGCGTGATGAAGATCATCAACCTGGCCCATGGTCAACTCATGATGGTGTCCATGTACATCACCTACGTGCTCTATCAATACCTGCATCTCGATCCTTACGTGGCGCTGCTCGTCACCATGCCGACCCTTTTCGTTCTCGGTGCGCTCCTCCAGCGCTATCTCTTGAACCCGCTCATTAAGGTGGAAGCCATCTTGCCGGAAAACCAAGTGCTCATGACCGTCGGGATCGGTATGGTCTTGACGGAAATTGCCCGCATGATTTTTCACTCCGATTATAAATCGGTTCGGCCGGCCTACACCTCCATGTCCCTGTATGCGGGACCCATTGCCTTTAATCTCCCCATGTGCATCGCCTTCGGCATTGCCGTGTTGTTGACCATCGGCCTGTTCATCTTTCTTCTCAAGACGGATATGGGGAAATCGGTACGGGCGACGGCCCAGAACAAAGAGGCGGCCCTCCTCCTCGGGGTGAACGCCGAGCGGATCACGGTTTTCACCTACGGACTGGGCGCGGCTCTGGTGGCTGCAGCCGGAACCTTACTTCTTCCCATTTATTATCTCTTTCCAGACTTGGGTGGCGCGTTTACGCTTAAAGCTTTTGTGATCACAATCCTTGGTGGGTTGGGGAGCACTGTAGGGGCCATTGTGGGCGGAGTGGTCCTGGGGATCTCCGAGTCCTTGGGAGCAACGTACGTTTCCATGGCGCTGAAAGACGCCGTGGGAATGGTCATTTTCCTTCTGGTGCTCATCTTTCTCCCGGGCGGCTTGAAACGCCTGACCAAGATTTGAGACGGACGGAGGCGGCATGAAGGCAGTGCGGTGGCAAGTCGCCTTGATTGTGGCGGCATCGCTGGTTTTTCCGTGGGTTATCCGCTCCGATTATTATCTCCATGTGATGATCCTCGCCTTTATTTGGGTGGTCATCGGGTCCTCCTGGAACCTTCTGGCTGGTTACACGGGGCAGGTGTCTTTCGGGCACGCCATCTTTTTCGGCATCGGCGCGTATACGGCGGGATTATGTGTGACAAAACTGGGCATTTCCGCCTGGTGGGGCATGATCTTTGGTGGGCCCATGGCCTCCCTCATCGGGTTTGTCATCGGCTGGATCTGCTTTCGCCTGCGAGGGCCGTACTTTGCCTTGGCCACCATCGCCGTGGGGGAAATCTTTCGGTTGATCGCCGTGGTCTGGCGCAGTTTCACGGGGGGCATGCAGGGGATCCTGTTGATGCAGACGTTCCGGAGCAAACTCCCTTATTATTATTTGGCGCTTTTCATCGCCATGGCCTGTATTTTGGCCATTCACCTGGTGATGAGGTCCAAATGGGGCTACTACTTTGTGGCCATTCGTGAGGATGAGGATGCGGCGGAATCCATGGGAGTGAACGCTTTCCGCTACAAAAGCCTCTCCCTCATCGTCAGCTCGTTTTTTACCGGATTGGTCGGGGCCTTTTACATGAACTATATGGCTTTCATCGACCCCGAAGTGGTGTTCTCTCTTCACCATATTTCCATCATGGCCATCTTGGTGGGGATCATCGGCGGCGTGGGCACGATCTGGGGGCCGCCCCTCGGGGCGTTTATCATGGTGTTTCTCCAGGAAACTTTCCGCAGCTCCTTTTTCGGCTTGGCCCCTCGGTGGGTCAGTGAACTTCACGTTTTTGTGTTCGGATTGCTGGTCATTTTCGTCATCCTCTACATGGCCAACGGGATCGTCGGAGACTGGAACAAAATTCGGCGTTTGTGGTCTGGAAAGGCTGGATCCGCGGTCACGTCCACAGGAAAGGGTTCATGAACGCGCCATTTTTCGAATCCCACCAGCTTGTCAAGGACTTCGGCGGACTTCGGGCCGTCAATGACCTCAGTTTTCAAGTTCGAGAGGGCGAGATCTTCGGCCTCATCGGTCCCAACGGTTCGGGAAAGACCACAGTTTTCAACTTAATCAACGGCTACTATCCCATCACTTCGGGAGAGCTCCGGTTTCAAGGGACAGTCCTGAACGGCTTGCCCACGTGGAAAATCTGTAAACTGGGGATCGGCCGGACCTTTCAGGTGGTGAAGCCGTTGCGCCGCATGACGGTTTTGGAAAACGTCATGACGGCAGCCTTCAATCACACGGAATCCGTGGAGAAGAGCCGGGAAAAGGCCTTGGAGGTGTTGGAATTCTGCGGCCTGAGTCACAGAAGGGACGCGTCGGCGAAAGGCCTTCCCCTGGGCCACCGTAAGCGGTTGGAAATCGCAAGAGCCTTGGCCACCGAACCGAAGTTGCTCCTGCTCGACGAAACCATGGCAGGCTTGACGCCTCAGGAACAGGCCGAAGGAGTCGCCTTGATTCGCAAGATTCGAGACTCGGGGATCACCATCATCATCGTGGAACACATCATGAAGGTGATTATGAGCCTGTGTGACCGGATCCTTTGCATCAACTACGGGCAGCGCATCGCGGAAGGCAGCCCAGCGGAAGTGGCCAGTCACCCTGCGGTCATCGAAGCATACCTTGGAAAGGAATAGCGGGCATGCTGCGCGTGGAGCAATTAGACGTGGCTTACGGCGACATTCAGGTGCTGTGGGATGTTTCCTTTCATGTGGATGCCAATGAATTTGTCGTGCTGGTGGGATCCAACGGAGCCGGAAAATCGACGCTCATGAAAACCATTTCCGGGCTGCTGCGACCCCTGCGGGGGGCCATCCATTTCGGCGATGTGCGGCTGGATCAGCTACAGCCCTATGAAATCATTAAATTCGGGTTGTCTCACATTCCGGAAGGTCGGCAGCTCTTTCCCGAAATGTCTGTTTTGGAAAATTTGGAGATGGGGGCATTGAGCCGGGAAGCCAAGGCCAAGCGGAAGGAGACCCTTGAGTGGGTCTTCGAGCTGTTTCCCAGGTTGAGAGAGCGTACCGGGCAGATGGCGGGGACACTCTCCGGTGGAGAACAGCAGATGTGTGCCATTGCCCGAGGTCTCATGTCCCTGCCTCGCATGGTCTTGTTCGACGAGCCGTCTCTCGGGCTTTCTCCACGGTTGACCCAGGAAATTTTCCGCCTGGTCCAGGAAATTCACAACAAAGGCATGACGATTCTCATGGTGGAACAGAACGTCAAACAGACCCTGGCCATCTGCGACCGGGCCTACGTCTTGGAAAACGGGCGGATCGTCATGGAGGGCAAAGGTCGGGAGCTTCTGGAAGACCAGCGGGTCAAAGAGGCTTTCCTAGGGATCTGAACTCGGTTGGGTTTTCTCGAGGAGCGGGATGGCCGGCGAGAACCCAATGGCCAACCATGCCGCTCCCGGCGTTCAGATATAGATCTCTCGCCGATTTTCCCGATGATCCACCATGTAGAGCATTTTGGCTTTTTTCTTTAAGGCCTCCTTGAGTTCCGCAAGACCCGCCCGCTCCACGTTATAGGCTCGAATGTACACGTGTCGGGAGCCTGCCGGCGCTCGATCGTAGGATCCAAGGATGCTCGCGATACGACCGCCGGCTGCCCGAATAAGGTCGGTCAGCTCCTTGATCGATCCTGGGCGGTCCTCAATCTCAAAGGCGAACTGCACACCCCGGTGCCTCAGACCGCTCAAGGAAATGAGCACCTTAAAAATATCGGCCCGGGTGATCACCCCGACGACCTCGCCCTTGTCATCCACGACGGGCGCGCCTGAAATCCCGTGTTCCAGCAAACGCTCCGCGGCTTCTTCCACGGTGAAATCCACGGGGATGGTCACAGGATTTTTGTTCATGATGTCCTGAACTTTGACGCGGGCTAACAAGTACAACAATTCATGGATCTCGAGCAACGTGGCATCGGATGGTGAAGCCCGCTTGATGTCACTTTCAGTCAGCACGCCGACCAGGCGGCCTTTTTGAAGAACGGGCAGCAACCGGATGCCCTTCTCTTTCATGAGGTTCACCGCTCTTGGCATGGTTTCCTCGGGGTCGATAGTGATGGCGGGGCTGGACATCCACTCTTTGATCAACATGGCCTAACCTCCGTAGGTGAGCATTGGCGTTCTGGTGGATCCGGCTACATGAAAAAGGACCAAATGACGCCTGCCGCGATAGCCGAACCGATCACTCCGGAAATGTTCGGGCCCATGGCGTGCATGAGCAAGTAATTCGTGGGGTCTTCCCGGTTGCCCATCATTTGCACAACGCGGGCCGAGTCGGGGACGGCCGATACCCCCGCCGCACCGACCAATGGGTTGATCTTGTCCTTGATAAAGAGGTTCATGAACTTGGCGAAAAGGACTCCTGAAGCCGTGGCGACCATGAAAGAGGCGGCACCGAGGGCGAAGATGCCCACGGATTTCGACGTGAGAAAGATATCGGCCTGCGTCGAGGCTCCCACGGTGATGCCGAGAACGATGGTCACCACGTCGATGAGAGCCGTCCGGGCGGTTTGCGCCAGCCGGTCGGCAACGCCACATTCTTTCAGGAGATTTCCGAAGAAAAGCATGCCCAAAAGGGGCAATGCCGCCGGGGCGAGAAAACAGCAAAGGAGAAAACCGACCACAGGAAAGATGATTTTTGCCCTTTTGCTTACCGGTTGTGGATCGCTCATGCGGATCCGCCGCTCCTGTCGTGTGGTCAGCAGTTTCATAATGGGGGGCTGAATCACCGGCACGAGGGCCATGTAGGAATAGGCTGCGATGGCGATGGGCCCGATCAGTTCCGGGGCGAGCTTCGCGGAAAGAAAAATCGCTGTGGGACCGTCAGCGCCGCCGATGATGCCGATAGAGGCCGCTTCTTTTGGAGGAAAACCAAGAGCCAGAGCCGCAAGGAAGGTGATGAAAATACCTGCCTGGGCGGCCGCGCCCAAGAGCATGAGGATGGGGCGTCCCAGCATGGTGGAAAAGTCGGTCATGGCCCCAATGCCGAGGAAGATAAGCGGGGGGTAAATCCCTTGGTGGACTCCGAAATAAAGATAGTTGAGCACGCTTCCGGGTTCATAGATACCTAACCCCAAACCCTTGAACACCGGCACGTTGCCCATAAGAATACCAAAGCCGATGGGGACCAAAAGCAGCGGCTCGTAGTGTTTGGCAACGCCCAAGTAAATAAAGGCGCAGCCGACAAGAATCATGAGAATATGACGGTAGTCCGCAAGCCCAAAGCCGGTGTTGGCGAGAAAGTGGAGGATTGTCTCCATAAATCTCGTTCCTTTGGTTGCCTTTTCAAAGTTTCCAAACTTTCCTGAGCGGGAATCGACCCCCTAGACTGGTGGGCGTGACGTGTCTTCTCGGACGAGTTTCGACGAGGCCCACCGGTAAAATCCCCGGTCTGCGCCGGGCAGTTCTTCAATGAGGTCCAGGAGAAGAAGTTGGTCCAGGTAGTAATGGGGCCGGAGAATCCCCCTTTTTTCGGCCTGCTCGAGCAGTTTAGGTAGTGAAAAGGCGTCCCCTTCGCGTTCCGTGAGCAATCGAAAAGACCGATAGGCCTCCATCGCTTCAGGCGCTAAGAAGACCTCCTGGCCGGAGGGGGAGGTGGACCGAGGGGGCGCTTCAGCGGGCTGCGGAGTCCTGAGGGTAATTCGCGGTTCCGGCCGACGGCGCGGAGTTTTCAAGGTGTTGATGGCCCTGTCCCATAGGGTCAAGAGCTTTTCCAGGTGTGCGAGAAAGGCGGCCAGAAGGCACAGACCAAGGAAAACGATACTCAGCCCTGCCAGGGTGATAGTCCATCCGTTGGCGGCGGCGATGCCCGAGAACCCCGGCATGGAGAACCTCCTTTTTTATGCCGCTTTCCGCGCGCGGTAGGGTTTCCTCTCCTGGATGACTATCTCGATCTTGGCCATGATGCGCGACGTCAACGCCGTGTTCATGCGAAAGAGTTCAAAGAGTTCGGCGTTGCTGAATTGATAGAACACCGAATCCGTCAGGCAGATTCCCGTAGCCGTGTGATAGAAAGGACTGACGAGACTGGACCACCCCAAGGCTTGACCGGATTTTCGGACGACGAGGGACCGCCCGTTGGGAAAACAGAGAAGAACCGAGCCGGATTTGAGAAGGTAAAGATGCCGTGCCGGGTGATTGACTTGGAACAGGATTTCCCCTTCTCGAAAGTTGGTGATCACGGCGATGCGCGCCAACTGTTGGATGTCCGATTCGGGGACATCTTCCAAGAAAGGGCTCTGTCTCAGCTCGGATACCTCGACCATCCGCGATCGCTCCTCTCATTGGGGGGCATCCGGACCGCGTCTCCGGGTCTCTCCCGTTTTCTGCCGTCCCAGCCCGTCGTCCCCGTTAGTTTCGGATGATCCGAACCCCCGGTGGATTCTCCCTTACATCCTAGTCGATAACGATCCGACAGTCTACGGCGCAGCAGCCATCGGCGCCGACAAAAACCGGATTGATGTCCAGCTCAACGATTTCCGGGTGATCCCACGCCAGGTTGGACAGGCGCACCAAGACGTCAACAAGACCATCTACATCGGCGGGCCGTTGCCCTCGGACACCCTGAAGCAAGGGGAAAAGGCGCAAAGAGGCGATCATGGACCGAGCTTCCTCGGCCGAAACCGGCGCGAGAGCCCGCCGAACGTCTTGAAACACCTCGGTGTAGATGCCACCCATTCCGGCGACCACCACGGGGCCGAATTGAGGATCTCTTTTGACCCCCAGGAGCATCTCCCAGCCCGTCATCTGTTTTTGCACCTGAATTCCTTGGAGTTCGCCCAGAGGGGAGGCGGCTCGAAAACGCTGTTGAAGGGCTTCGAAGGAGCGGCGGACACTTTCGGAATCGGCGACGCCTGTAACGACACCGCCCGCATCGGACTTATGGAGCCATTGTGGTGAAACCACCTTGAGCACCACAGGAAAACCCACGCTCTCGGCCCAGTGGACGGCTTCTTCCGAGTCCTTGGTGACCGTCGACGGCGCCACGGGGATTCCGTAGCGGCGAAGACAGTCGAGAGCTTCGTCCCCGACGAGGACACCGTGCGGCGAGGTTATCGTGCCGCGCTGGACAGTGTGTTCTGGAACCTCCGACGTCGTCTCCTTCAAGGATTGACGTTGTAAGTGTGGGAACCGGCTACCCTTGCGTGATGGTGTCCGTTGCCCCGGGGACGGGGCACGTCGGCTCAATTGGGCAAACCGGTAGGTTGCCGCGAGGCCCATAATTGCTTCGTCGATACTGGGGAAACAGGCCACTCCGGGAATGCGGTCCAACACCCGGGATTCTTCGGCACTGCCGTCTCCATAAACCCAGCAGGCAAAAGGCTTTCGCAGGACGTTTTTTTCCTGAACGCGGCGGATGACGGCTTCGAAGCGCAGATTGTCGTGCAGCGGCGAGGCCATGCGCGGAAAAATGGCGAGCACGGCATGGGTATCTTCCCGGGCCAGAAGGGAAGTGGCCGCTTTTTCCAAAACGTCCGTGAAGGAGCCGCCGACCATGCCCAAAGGCCACAGGTCCACGGGATTGCTGAGGCGATGCCATGCGATTTTCGGGTTCTCCAGAAGCCCCCGGGACTCTTCGGGAAACGGGGCCAGCTGCAAGCCAAAATCTTCGCACGCGTCGGCGGTCATGATGCCGCACGCCCCCGTGGCGGTGAGCACCGCCAGGTTGGGTCCGGTCATGGGGCGGAAATGCATGAAAGCCTTGGCAACGGCCCGCAGCTCCACCATGGAGCGCACCCGGAGAATTCCCGCTTTTTCAAAAGCCGCATCAAAGACGGCGTCTTCTCCCACGAGGGATCCCGTATGGGAGAGCGCCGCGCGTGCCCCCGCCCGGCTCCGACCCGTTTTCAGGACAATAATGGGCTTCTTGGGGGCCAGAGCCCCGGCGACTTCCACGAAGTCTCTCCCGTCCCGCATCCCTTCCATGTGCAGGACGATGATTTCCGTTTGTGGATCGTCAGCACAGTACTTCAGGGTTTCCACGAAATGGAGGTCACACCCGTTGCCGATGTCGATGGCTTTGCCCAGTCGTCCGGTGAAGGATTCAATGCCCACCTGGAGGACGCCCGATTGGGCGATCAGCGTGAGCGGCGGCGGAGAGGGATCCCGGGCGATATCGATAAAGGCTGTGCTGAAGCCGTCAAAGGCGTTCAAAACGCCCATGGTGTTCGGACCGAGCACCCGCGCGCCGTTTTGGTGACAGAGCCGGACCAAAGTGTCCTGCAGCGCCCGCCCTTTTTCATCAGCGTCCGCAAAACCTTGGCTGATTATCAAAAGATTCCTGATTCCCTTTCGGAGACAGTCTTCCACTACCGGTAGGACCCGGTCTCGGCCGACGGAAACAACGGCCAGCTCCGGCACCTGAGGCAGATCGGCCACGGAAGGATAGCACCGATGGCCGAGGATGGCGGATGCCGAGGGATGGACCACGTCAATGGTGCCCTTGTAGCCATAGCGCCGCATCACTTCCAGGTTGTTGTAGGCACCGACGCCGGTCTGTCGCGTTACCCCCACGAGGACCACCGAAGCCGGATTCAGGAAAGCTTTCATGCCTCCTCCTTGCGTGTCCCTGTCCGTCTCTCAAGGTTCATTGTGAGGATTCCTTTTTCGTCGTCATGGGTTTTGCGCCGGAATCGGCCGTGCCGAGTGCCGCGGACCGTTCCGTTGCCGCCCGCACCGCACCCATGACGGCCCCGCGGAACCCACGCGATTCGAGAACCTCCAACCCATGGATGGTCGTGCCGCCCGGGGACGTGACCATGTCTTTGAGAATCGCCGGATGTTTTCCCGTCTGCTGGGCCATGATGGCCGTACCGAGCAGGGTTTGGGTCACGAGATCGGTGGCGATCGGACGAGGGAGCCCCATGAGGACCCCGCCGTCGATCAGGGCTTCCAGAAAGCACAGCACGTAAGCTGGACCGCTTCCTGTGAGGCCCGTGACGGCATCCAGCAGTTTTTCGGGCACTTCGTGGGCGATCCCCACGGCTCGAAAGATCTCCAGGGCGGTTGTCATGTGAGCGTCCTCCACATGGCGGCCCCTCGCCAGGGCGCTGGCTCCCGAAAGGACCAAAGCCGGCGTGTTGGGCATGACCCGGATGACAGGCGTTTGGGCGGGGAGTGCGGCTTCCAGCGTCGAGATGGGCACACCCGCGATGATACTGATGACCAAGGGGCGATGCTCGGCCGAAGGCGCCAGTTCCTTGATGACGTCCGGCACGTTCTGCGGTTTGACGGCCAGGATGACGGTGTCGGCGGAAGCGGCACAGGCCGAAAGCGATGCCGCCGGGTTGACGCCGTACTGTCGTGCCAAGTGCTCCAGACGGTCGCTGAGCACATCATAGACCCAGATACTCTGGGCAGAGACCACATCAGCCCGAATTAGCCCTCGCACGAGGGCTTCCCCCATATTGCCGCCACCGATGAATCCGATTCTCATGGTTTCCTCCATTGAACAACGGGTCCAGATCCGAAAAGCTTTGGGTCCATCCGGCAACCAAGGTTCTTTTGCTCGAGTCGTCCGCGATAGAGGGGCTGACTGCACGCGAGGTGTTTTCCGGGTTTTCCGGTCGGACATGGGGATGCTTCATGGTCGACTCCGCAGGGAGACAGTCCAGGGGCTTCGGCTTTGGATCTTGTGCGGAGCGACGTTTTCCAGTAAAGGGAAAGGGAGTTGTGCATTTGATGTCTGGGAGATAGGACACCGGGAGATCCCGAAGGTCGGGTCGGAGGATGTAGAAGATGATGCGCTTTGAAGCCCCGAAGCCAAAGGAAAGCCTCCTGAACAACGGTGAGCCGGTCCTTTTCAAGGTCTTGGTTCGAGACGACGAAGAGGCTGTGCGCGCTTTTTATCACGACATCCCCGATCATGAGGTCGAAGGATTTCGAGATCAGGTGCCCGATCCCCGAACCGTGGGGACCTGGATCCGCCAATTGGATCAGCTGCGCGTGCTTCCGCTCGCGGCCTGGAACGCGCCCCGGACACGCATCGTCGGTCTGGCCACACTCAACCGACTGGCCGGCGGGTATCGGCATGTGGCCGAAATTTATGTGGTTGTAGGAGCCGACCATCGCAAGCTCGGTCTCGGTTCTTCCCTCATCAAAGAACTCATCGAAATCGGCACGCGTCAAGGCCTGTACTTCCTCGAAGCCAAGGTGCTCATGGAAAACCAACTGGCGGTGCGTGCGTTCCGTCAGTTGGGATTTGAAGTCAAAGCCACCTTGGAAGACTACTTCATGACCCGTGACGGCAAAACCAAGGATGTGGCTCTCATGCTCAAGAGACTCCGTTTCGACTTGGAAGAGGACTTTTTTTATTTGTTTTAGGGCGTCCCCGTGAGCTCACGGAGGGGAGAAACCGACAACACACTAGCCCATATCCCGTTGACACACAAGGGGCGATCCGGTAAGTTGAAGAATCATTTCACATGTACGTGTGCCCCTTCCCGAGGTAAAGGCCAGAGAGGCTGGAGGAAGAGCTCATGGCGACCAAGGCAAAGATACTCATAGTGGATGATGATCCGGATTTTGCCAAATCGACGAAAATGATTCTGCTTGCCGATGGGTACGAAGTGGTCATCGCTTCAGACGGCAAAGAAGGTCTTCGAAAGGTTCAAGAGGAAAAGCCCGATCTGATCATCCTGGACATCATGATGGAAAGCATTTTTGAAGGCTTCAGCCTCGTCAGCAGCGTACGCTCCGACCCTCAGCTGTCGCCTTTCAAGCATATTCCCATCTTGATGGTGTCCAGCGTTCGGGCGGACACAGGGTCTCGTTTCGCTTTCGACGACGCGGAAGACATGGGCTCTTTGTCCGAGCCGGACGATTATCTGGATAAGCCCTTCAAGCCCAAAGAACTCCTTGATCGAGTGGCCGATCTTCTGGCACGGCGCCGATCCGCCTAAGCGTCGAACGGGAAGGTCTTGCCCCGGGCGGACGGGGTGCGGCCGGCTCCGCTCTCGCCAAACCCCAGGGGTGGAGGCTGTGCCCATGGCCAGTGTCGGCCGATCGCTCCCCGTTCGTTCGGAGAGGCCGGCTTCTTTGGGAGCCGATGGCACCCCATCGGCAAAGGGGTTCTCCCGTGGATGCTCCAAAAATCTTGGTCATCGATGACGAAGAAATCGCTCGGGTGGCGTGCCGACGCGTGTTGGCTCGGGAAGGCATGCAGGTGACTCTGGCGTCCAGTGGCCGGGAGGGGTTGGAGAAGCTCATGTGTGATCCGTGCGACCTTGTCCTGGTGGACCTCAAGATGCCGGAGATGGACGGGGTGGAAGTGGTGCGGCGCATTCGGGACTTTGATCCCAGTATCGTCTCCGTGCTGATCACCGGCTATGCCACCATCGAAAGCGCCGTGGCCGCCATGAAGGAAGGGGCCTACGACTACCTCCCCAAACCCTTCACGCCCGAAGAGTTGCTTATTGTGGTGCGTCGCGGCTTGGAGAAGCGGCGGCTGGACCTCGAGTCAAGAGCCCTGCGCGAGGAAAAGGAGGCCATGGAGCGCAATTTCGTGACCATGGTCACCCACCAATTGCGTTCGCCTCTGGCGGCCATTCTCCAATACTTTGAGGTGCTGCTGGGAGGTATCGGCGGGGATTTGAGCGAAGCGCAGCAGGAAATGCTGGGTCGGGCCAAAGAGCGTCTCGAATCTTTGATGCAGCTCATCAACGACTGGCTCGACATGAGCCGCTTGAGCGAAGGCGACATTGTCAAGCGGCTCCAGCCCACGACCCTGGCCGCCTGTGTGGACGCGGCCCTGAAGGGGTTGGAATGGGCGGCGAAGGAGAAAAAGGTCACCATCGAGGTGGACCTGCCTAGGGATGTCCCGTCCGTCCAAGCGGATCCGGATACTTTGCGAGAAGCCCTGAGCAATTTGGTGGCCAACGCCATCAAATATAACCGCGAAGGTGGCCAGGTGGCCATTCGGGCGCGACACGAGGGGCCTTGTGTCGTTGTGTCTGTGGAAGATACAGGGGTAGGGATTGATGCCAAAGAGATCCCCTTCATTTTTGACCAGTTTTATCGGGGAAAGGATCGAGAGATTCGTGCCCAGCAGGGGACGGGCTTGGGTTTGGCCATCGCCCAAAAGGTGTTGCGGGCTCACGGAGCAACGTTGACCGTGGCCAGTGAAAAGGGGAAAGGGTCCGTGTTTACCTTTTCTTTGCATGTGGCCCGTGGGGAAAACCCAAGTCTCGAGGACAAGTCATGAGTTGGATGGTGCCGGGGATCGGGTGCGGAGGTGCGGGACAGGGCTTGTGAATGCACAATTTTTTCCTTGACCTTCAGGGATACGTTGTGCAAAAAATCACGTGTCACCCTTGGAAGTTGTCCTCGACTCCCCCATGGATCGGCCCCGACGGATGAAGTGTGGAGGTTCCTTTCTATGGAACAGATTCTTCAGGATGTGGATGCGGTCATTGACCAATGGGGCGCCAAGCCGGAATCTCTCCTTCAGATCATGTTGGATGTGAACCACAAATTCAACTATCTGCCGAAGGAGAGCCTGTTACGAATCTCCGAGCGCTTGCGCATGCCCATCAGCCAAATTTACAGCGTGGCCAACTTCTTCAAAGTCTTCAGTTTAACGCCGCGCGGCCGCACCATGGTGCACGTGTGCACCGGGACGGCCTGTCACGTCAAGGGAGCGCCAAAACTCCTCGACCGCATGCGGCAGGATTTGGGGCTGGAGCCGGGTCAGACCACGGAAGATCTGGCCTTGACTTTGGAGACGGTCAACTGCGTGGGGGCGTGCGCGTCGGCACCGGTGGTGGTGGTCAGTGGGGAAACCTACAGTGAGGTGACTCCGAACAAGATGGCGGCGCTGGTCAAAGAGATCAAGGCCAAGAACGCGTAGGTGGAAAACCATGAAGCGGCTCACGAGCATACAAGATCTGGACGCGTTGCGGCAGCAGATCATCGAAAAGCGCAAACACATCCGCAAGCGGATCCGCGTCTGCAACGGCACCGGGTGTCACTCGCAGGGGAGCCAGCGGCTTGTGGACGCCTTTGAGCAGGTGTTGGCCGAGAAAGGGCTGACGCGCGAATACATGGTGGTGCCCACGGGGTGCAATGGATTTTGCGCGGCCGGTCCCATCGTGGTCATTGAGCCCGAAGAGGTTTTTTACCAGAAGGTGAAACCGGAACGGGTGCCCGAGATTGTGGAGCGCAGTGTGGTCGGCGCTGAGGTCGTCGAGGATCTCCTGTACGTGGATCCCATCACGGGAAACCGGATCGTCCACGAATACGAAATCCCGTTTTTCGCCAGACAGCAGCGGATCGTCTTCAAAGACACTGGAAGCAACTTCGTGCGTGATATTGAAGACTATATCTCCCGCGGCGGGTATTCCGCCCTGGCGAAGGCGCTCTCCTCCATGACCCCTGAACAGGTCATTGAGGAAGTGAAAATCTCAGGCCTACGCGGCCGCGGCGGGGGTGGTTTCCCCACGGGCGTCAAGTGGGAATCCTGCCGGCGGGCTCACGGGGATATCAAATACGTTATGTGCAATGCCGACGAAGGGGATCCCGGCGCCTACATCGACCGGTCTCTTTTGGAAGGCAATCCCCATCAGGTCTTGGAAGGCATGATTATCGGGGGTTACGCCATCGGCGCCACGGAAGGCTACATCTACGTTCGGTTTGAATACCCCATGGCGGTGGAAAACGCCATCTGGGCCATCCATCAGGCCAAGGAATACGGCCTGCTGGGCGATAAGATTTTAGGGACGGATTTCAGTCTGGACATCCACGTGAACAGGGGGGCCGGGGCTTTCATCTGCGGCGAATCCACGGCGCTCATGGCCTCACTGGAAGGAAAGATCGGCGAGCCTCGCGGCAAGCACATCCACACGGTGGAAAAGGGCCTGTGGAACCGTCCGAGCAACCTCAATAATGTGGAAACCTGGGCCAACGTGCCGCTCATCATCAACAACGGCGGGGCCTGGTATGCCTCCATCGGCACCGAGCGCAGCAAGGGCACCAAGATTTTCTCTCTGGTGGGCAAGATCAACAATACGGGTCTTGTGGAAGTGGCCATGGGCACGCCCTTGCGCACCATCATCGAGGATATTGGGGGCGGGATCCCGGGTGGCCGCAAATTTAAAGCGGTGCAGACAGGGGGGCCGTCGGGAGGGTGCGTGCCGGAACGGCTCATCGACCTTCCCGTGGACTTTGAGCGGCTGAAGGAAGCAGGCTCCATGATGGGCTCGGGCGGCATGATCGTCATGGACGAGGTGACCTGCATGGTGGATGTCGCCCGCTATTTCTTGAACTTCCTCGTGGAAGAATCGTGCGGCAAGTGTATCCCGTGCCGGGTGGGCGTCAAACGCATGCACGAGCTCGTGGTGGATATGTGCGAAGGGCGGGGCACGCCGGAGCATCTCACAAAGTTGGAAGAGCTGTGCCATGCCATTGAAGAAACGGCTCTGTGCGGCCTGGGCAAAAGCGCGCCCAATCCTGTATTGAGCACGCTGCAGTATTTCCGGGACGAATATGAAGCCCACGTTTATGACAAAAAATGCCCGGCCAAGATCTGCAAGCCCCTGATTCAATATGTGATCGATGTGGACAAGTGCACCGGTTGTGGGGTGTGCCGACGACGCTGCCCGGAAAATGCCATCATCGGCGTGAACAAGGAATGTCACGTCATTGACGAGGAGGTGTGCGTCCGGTGCGGGATCTGTATCGAGTCCTGTAAGTTTAAAGCCATCTACATCGAATAAGAGGGACGTTCTATGCAGCCGCAAGTCCTGCTTGGAGATTTCCTCGCCATCGCCTTCTATCTTCTGCTCGGTGTGGTGTTCGCGGTCATCCCCATTATCCTCTCGCATCTCATTGTGCCGCGGAGCACGGGACGGCGGCGGGATGAAACGTACGAAAGCGGAATGGAAACCATCGGCAGTGCCTGGATTCAGTTCACGGCCGCCTACTATATTTACGCTCTCATCTTCTTGGCCTTCGACGTGGATGTGCTCTACCTCTTCCCGGTGACCCTGGCCTACGGCCAATACGCATTTCGAGATTTTGTGGAAGTGTTTCTGTTTTTGGCCATTTTGTCTCTGGCGATTGTCTATGCGTGGCGAAAAGGAGTGTTTGAGTGGAAAACCAAAGAACAGCGCCCGTAATCCAGTTCGCCCTGCTGGACGACCTTCTCAATCTGGCACGGGCCAATTCCCTCTGGCCCATGACCTTTGGGCTGGCCTGTTGCGCCATCGAAATGATGGCGGCAGGGGCATCGAGATTTGACTTGGATCGGTTCGGCGCCGGGGTGTTTCGGCCGTCCCCGCGGCAATCGGACGTGATGATCGTGGCTGGAACGATTTCAAAAAAAATGGCCCCGGCCATTCAGATGCTGTGGGACCAGATGCCCAACCCCAAGTGGTGCATCGCCATGGGCAACTGCGCCATTTCCGGAGGGCCTTTTGAATACGACGGTCAGTACGCCATTGTGCCGGGAGCGGACCTCATTGTGCCCGTGGATATCCACATTCCCGGGTGTCCTCCACGGCCCGAAGGCCTGATCCAAGGGATTTTGGCCCTGGAAGACAAGATCACCAAGGGCGAGAAGCGCAACGTGTTGCGCCGTTTTCAACGTTTGGAAAGGGTAGGTTGATCATGGCGGCAAGAGACGAAGCGGTGCGGCGCATCCGGGAGCTCCTCGGTGACGGGGCCGTGACAGCGGATCCCGACTTTCGCAGCGGGGTGTCGTGGACCGTGGCATGCCCCACGGACTCCCTCATCGCGGTCATGGAGGTTTTCAACGACACCGGGTTTTACCTGGAATCCCTGACAGTCTTGGATTTTCAGGACACGTTGGAACTGGTGTACCACATGAATACCTACGAGCCGCAGGCCCGCATGGCGGTGCGCATTCTGTGCCCGCATGATGGGGAGGTGCCTTCGGTGACGGGGGTTTTTGCGTCGGCACTCTGGCAGGAACGGGAAGCGTGGGAGTTTTTTGGGGTCCGGTTTGCCGGACATCCGGATCTCAGGAGGCTCCTGCTTCCGGAAGACGCCGATTTTTATCCGCTTCGAAAGAACTTCGGCACCGTTCACGCTTACCGCACACGGGAAGAGGTTTATGGCTGAACAATTCCCTCAACCGGTCCAGCAGCAGCTCTACAGTTTAAACCTGGGGCCCCAGCACCCGAGCACCCACGGGGTGTTGCGCGTGCTCCTTACCCTGGACGGGGAATATATCCTGAAAGCGGATCCCATCATCGGCTACGGGCATCGAGGACATGAAAAGATGGGCGAAAACCGGACCTATCTTCAGTTCATGCCCAACGCCAGCCGTATGGATTACCTCTCCGGCCTGATCTACAATCACGGGTTTTGTCTCGCCGTGGAAAAGCTCACGGGCATCGAACCGCCGGAACGGGCCAAATACATCCGGGTGATCTGCGCCGAGCTGAACCGCATCTCCAGCCATCTGCTGTGGTTTGGCACGTTCCTTATGGACTTGGGGGCTTTCACGCCGTTTCTTTACTGTTTCGACGACCGCGAAAACATTCTGGACATTTTGGACCGGGTGAGCGGTTCCCGGCTGACCTATAGCTACTGCAGGTTCGGCGGTGTGAGTCGGGATGTGGATGAAGTGTTCGTCGAGCAGACGCGGGCTTTCCTCAAAAGGCTCCGCAGTCGCTGGCCCGACTATCACAACCTGGTGACCAAGAACATCATTTTCATTCACCGGGTGCGGGATGTGGGAATCATCGACAAAGATCTGGCGCGCCGGTTCGGGGTCACCGGGCCCAACCTTAGGGCGGCGGGGGTCCCCTTTGATATGCGCAAGGTGGAACCCTACGAAGTCTATGACAGGTTCGATTTCGAGATTCCAACGGGGACCAAAGGGGACGCGTTGGACCGCTATCGCGTGCGCCTGGAAGAGATGGAACAGAGCTGTCGGATTATCGAACAGGCCTTGGACCAGCTCCCGGACGGCCCGTACCGGCAGGAACGCGTGCGACTCAAAGTGAAACCGCGCCGAGGGGACGTGTACTTTGCATTCGAAAGTGCCCGAGGGCAGACAGCGTATTATCTGGTCAGCGACGGCAGCCCTTATCCGTACCGCGTCCACGTGCGGGTTCCCAGTTTTGGCAACCTTCATTGTCTGACCGAGGTCTTGCAAGAGACGCTCGTCGCCGATGCCATTGCCATTTTAGGCAGTATCGACATCGTCGTCCCCGAAATCGACCGCTGAATCGGTTCGAGGCGTGTCGAAGCCTTCGGCCTTGGGATCGACGGCCTGTGCCACCTTTCAGTAAGGAGATCGTCCCGTCATGATGGAAGCCGCCGCAACATCGGGTGCCTACTGGCTCAGACTCATCGTCGGTCTGGTCATTGTCCTCATCTTCAGCCAGCTGAACGCCCTCTTTCTGGTGTGGCTGGAAAGGAAAGTGGCCGGTCATATCCAAGTCCGGCTGGGCCCCATGGAAGTGGGCCCACACGGGTTGCTCCAGACCATCGTGGACGGCATCAAGCTGGTGGGCAAAGAGCTCATCACTCCCGAGCGGGCTGACCGCAAGCTGTTTGTCATCGCTCCGGTGCTCGTTTTCATGCCGGTCTTGGTGGCGTTTCTCGTTTTGCCCTTTGGCCCGGACCTCATCATCCGTGACATGAACGTCGGGCTTTTGCTGATCTTCGCCTTTTCCACGTTCAGCGTCTTGGCGATCCTGGTGGGCGGGTGGGCATCCAACAACAAGTACGCCCTCCTGGGGGCGATTCGATCCGTCGCCCAAGCCGTGGCCTACGAAATCCCATTGCTGCTGTCCGTCATGAGCGTGGTGCTCATGGTGAACTCTTTCCGGTTCAGTGAGCTCGTCATGGCCCAGCAACGGGTGTGGTTTGTGTTCCTGCAGCCCGTTGCGGCGCTCATCTACTTCATTTGCGCCACAGCCGAAACGAACCGGGCACCCTTCGACATCCCTGAGGCGGAATCGGAATTGGTGGCGGGGTTCCACACCGAATACAGCGGCATGCGTTTCGGGCTCTTTTTCCTCGCCGAATACACCAATATGTTCATCGTGTGCGCGGTCGCCACGAGCCTTTTCTTCGGGGGCTGGCACGGGCCCTTCGGATTTAGTTTTAAAATCCCCGGGGTTGTGTGGTTCTTGGCAAAAACCTACTTCCTGTTGTTTGTCCTCATGTGGTTCCGCTGGACATTCCCCCGGGTGCGCTTCGATCAGCTCATGAATTTTTCATGGAAGGTGCTCATTCCCCTGAGCATGCTCAATTTGGTCGTCACGGCACTGGTGCTGAAGCTGGTGTGACGGGATTGCGTTGGATTCCGGGATGAAGGCGCAGGGCTAAACGGAGTTAAAGGGCGGCTATGGGATACTGGAAAGACATCGTGCTGGGAGGCTGGAGCCTCATTGAAGGAATGAAAGTCACGGGCCGGGCTTTGTTCAAGCCGGTGGTCACCGTGCAATACCCTCGAAAGCACCTGGAGATGTCCCCGGCGTACCGCGGACACATCGAATTCAAGGTGTTTCCTGAAACAGGCACCCACGGCTGCATTGCGTGCGGGACCTGCCAGCGCGTCTGTCCGTCGGGGGTGATCAAGGTCCAGGGGGTGAAGACCCACGCCCGAAGCGGGAAAGTGGCCACCCATTACGTCATCGATTATACGCGCTGCAGTCTGTGTGGGTTGTGCGTGGAAAGCTGCCCGACGCAGACCTTGAAATTCAGCACCGAATACGAGCTCGCAGGCGATTCCCGATGGGACGGCGTGGTGGACTTGGTCGCAAGGATGGAGGAAAGCCGGTCATGAGCGGGAATTTTGTCATCGACAGTCTGGCCCACGGAGCCTTTTGGGTGGTGGTGGGCATCGTTTTCGGCGGGGCCGCTCTGGCGGTTTTTCCGAGAAACATTGTCTATAACGTGCTCGGGCTCATTCTGTGCCTGACCGGTGTGGCCGCCCTTTTCCTCTATCTTGGAAGTTTCTTCCTCGCCTTGATGCAGCTTCTCATCTATGTGGGGGCCATCTGTATCGCCATCGTTTTCGCCATCATGCTCTCACGCCCGCTGCATTTGGAAGTCCCCAAAAGGCGCATGCCGAAGCTCGCGGCCGGTATTGGAGCCGCGGCGCTCTTTTTTGCCGGGATCGTGGCCGTGAGCTGGAAGACGGCGTGGAAGCCGGCGGCCGAACGGGGGACGGACTGGACCATCACGACCATCGGCCATTTGCTCCTCACGCGCTATGCGTTGGTTTTTGAAGTCATCTCCCTGGTGCTGCTGGTGGCCATCATCGGCGCCATTGTGACCACAGGATTCAGCCGGAGGTTGTCTTCGTGAACTCACTCAGCGTCTATTTGATCGTCGCGGCGGCGCTCTTCAGCCTAGGGCTTTTCGGGGTGCTCATGCGTCGCAACCTCATCGGAATGCTCATCTCCATCGAACTGATGCTCAACGGTGCAAACCTCAACTTTATGGCCTTCAACCGTTTCCTGGCGCCCGAACCGGCGGTGGGGCAGATCATAGCCTTGTTTGTCATGGGGATTGCGGCGGCGGAAGCGGCCATCGGGTTGAGCATCATCTTGGCGCTCTTTCGGCGGTTGCGCTCCATCAATATCGAACGAGCGCAGCGGCTGCGCGGCTGAAAGCCCGTTTCTCACGGTTGGGTGTGGCTTTGTGATCCGTATAACTTCAGCGTGTGAAGGACGATGTCCATGATGTGGCTACCGCACGATCCTGTTCTGACCGCAGCCTTGGCCTGCGCCACCTTGCCGTTCTTGTCCATGGCGGTGATCCTGATCTTCACCCGCCGGCATCCAAGGGTTTCCTGCGGCATTTCGGTGGGGGCCATTACGGTGTGCTTGGGCTCGGCCCTGTATCTGCTCATGAGCCTGCGGCATGCGCCGGCTGCCGTGGAATACCAGTGGGCCTGGATCATCTCCAGCGACATGATCATTCCCTTCGGGTTTCTCCTGGACCGTCTGAGCCTGCTCATGCTGACCATTGTGGCGGTGATCAGTTTCTTGGTCCAGGTGTACTCCATTGGCTACATGCACGGGGATCCCGGCTTCAGTCGGTATTATGCGTTTCAGTCTCTCTTTGCCTGGGCCATGATGACCATGGTCATCGCCCCGGGAATGCTGCAACTGTACATTTTCTGGGAATTGGTCGGCCTGGCCTCCTACCTTCTCATCGGCTACTACTACGAAAAATGGAGCGCCTCCCAGGCCGGCAAGAAAGCCTTTGTCATGACTCGCCTGGGGGATATCGGCTTCTTTCTCGGCATCATCACCGTCCTGTTGGGATTTGGGGATCTTGGGATCCAGAGCATGAACGCCGCGGCGCAGGCGGGGGATATTCATCCAAGGGTGGTGACGCTGGGGGCTCTTCTGATCTTCTGCGGGGTGGTGGGCAAAAGTGCGCAGTTTCCGCTCCTCACCTGGTTGCCGGACGCCATGGAGGGTCCGACCCCAGTGAGCGCCTTGCTGCATTCGGCGACCATGGTCGCGGCCGGCGTGTATCTCATGAGCCGCATCTTTCCCTTCTTTGCGGCCTCTCCGGACGCCATGGCCGTGGCCTTGATCATCGGAACCATCACCATGCTCCTGGCTTCGACGATGGCCTTTGCCACGTATGACATCAAACAGGTCTGGGCTTACTCAACCGTGAGCCAGCTCGGGTTCATGGTCATGAGCCTGGCTGCGGGAGGATACTTCGCCGGTGTATTCCACCTCACCACCCACGCGGGATTTAAAGCCTTACTGTTTCTGTGTTCTGGCATTTTCATCCATGAGTATCATACCAACGACATGCGCGAGATCGGCCGTGGCGGGGGACGCAAGCTGACCATCCCCATGGTCTGTATGACTGTCGGCGCCTTGGCTTTGGCGGGGATCTTCCCCTTCTCCGGGTTTTTCAGCAAAGAAGCGATCCTTGGCGTGTTGGCCGCGTATCCCAATAAACTGTACTTGGGTGCAGGGCTCTTGGGGGCGCTGATGACGGCTTATTACAGCTTCCGGTTGATTTTCTTCATCCTGTTTCCCAGACAGACGGTCGAAACGGTCCATGCCCACGACGAGAGCCACGGGCATGGCCATGGGCATGGGGATGACCATGGCGGCGGGCATCATGGGCACGTGTTCTGGGCCATGGCGTGGCCGGTGATGATCTTGGCCGTCGTCACCCTGGTGCTGGGATTCTTCCAGACGGAGATTCAAGGCTACCTTTTGGGGCACGAAGCGGTCTTGCAGGGTCACGAGGCCGGCGGGCACGGGGAGCATGGTCTCGGGCATTATCTGCTGCTGATCACGGCCGTGAGTCTTGCGCTGGGCGGTGTGTTCTTCGCCTACTTGGAGTTCGGCTGGAAGAAGGCCTCCCAGGAAGGCTTCCTGCGCAAATTTCCCGCGGTGGAAACCCTGTTCGCCAACCGCTGGTATATGGACCATTTCTACCGCAAGGCCTTGGATCTTTTGGTCTATTGCGGTTTCACCAATATCTTCACGCGCAATGATCGGCGTGTCATCGACGGCGGCATCGACGGAATCTGTCGCTTTACGGTAGGCGGCGGCCGCGCGGTCAGTTTCCTCCAGTCCGGGATGCTCCAATACAACTTGGTGCTCATGGTGGCGGCCGTGGGGGTCCTGGTCCTGGTGTTTGCCTTGTAGCAGCGCGGAGTCCCCAAGGCTGGGGAGACGAACGAAACGAAGCGAACGTTTAGACGCGAGTGGGCAGGCTTATGACAGCAATGGAATTTGCGCAGTTTCCGATTCTGTCGGCGATCCTCTTCTCCACGCTGGTGGCTCTGTTGGTCATTCTTTTTATTCCCGATGACCGACCGGAGCTGGTCAAGCGGGTGAGTTTAGGGTTTGCCGCCGTAGGGTTGGCGCTCAGTCTGTATCTCTACGTGGCCTTCGACCCGCAGAAGGGTGGGCTGCAGTTCGTGGAGCGGGTCCTGTGGGTGAAAAGTCTCGGGATCTACTACTTCCTTGCGGCCGACGGCATGAACGTTCCCATGGTCCTGCTCACGGCCGTAGTCCTGTTTACCGGTGTGCTGACCATGTGGGAACTGGAAAAGCGCGTCAAAGAATACTTCGCCTTGACCTACCTGCTGGTTGCGGGGGTCTACGGCGTCTTTATGAGCATGGACTTGTTTTTCATCTTCGTCTGGTACGACGTCTCGTTGTTCCCCATGTACCCGCTTATCGCCATCTGGGGCAGCACACGAAAAGAATACGGGGCCATGAAGCTCACGCTCTATCTCTTGGCGGGCAGCGCTTTGATTCTCCCGGGCATTCTCTACTTGTGGGCTGTGGCCGGCGGGACAACGTTCGATCTTTTTGAATTGCAGCGGCTGGGCTTCGACGTCCAGGTGCAGCGGATCGCTTTTGTGATGCTCTATCTCGGCTTCGGCATCCTTGCAGGTGTGTGGCCGTTCCATACATGGTCGCCGGTGGGCCATGTGGCGGCACCGACGGCCGTGAGCATGATCCACGCGGGAGTGCTCATGAAACTGGGAGCCTACGGCATCCTGCGTGTGGGCATGACCTTGTGTCCGGAGGGTTTGGTTTACTGGGCGGACCTTATGGCCCTGTTGGCCACCATCGGGATTGTCTACGGCGCCTTCGTCGGGTTGGCGCAAACGGATCTCAAATACGTCATCGGCTATTCCAGTGTGTCCCACATGGGCATTGTCGGACTCGGACTCGCGACCCTCACCGTAGACGGGATCAACGGCGCCGTCTTTCAAATGTTTTCCCACGGGATCATGACGGCCCTCTTCTTCTCCGCCGTCGGCTACATTTACGACAAGACCCACACCAAGATGATTCCCGAGCTGGGGGGTCTGTCCAAGACCATGCCCAAGGCGTCGGCATTTTTCATCCTCGCAGCGTTTTGCGGCATCGGGGTCCCGTGCATGAGCAGCTTCTGGGCGGAATTGCTGGTTTTCATCTCCGCAGTGAAGACGTATCCGGTCAGGGGCATTCTGGCGGTTTCGGGGTTGGTGGTGAGTGCCCTCTTCATGTTGCGGGTCGTTCAGAAGACGTTCTACGGGGACAAGAATCCCAAGTGGGAACATATCCCCGACGTGCCGTTGTTTCTGGCGTCGCCGCGCATCATCTTGGTGGGCATTCTGATCTTCTTTGGTTTGTTCCCGAGGCTCATTCTGGACGTGATCCAAAGTGCCGTGGTTCCTTTCGTGAACAGCCTGTAGCGAGACGAGGGATGATTTGGTCATGATGAAATGGACCCTGTTTACCCCCGAACTGTACTATGTGGCCGTGGCGGCCGTATTCTTCCTCTGTTCTTTAGAGAAGAAGGCCGACCCGCGGCGTTTGTACCGCTGGGCGCTGACTCTGGCGGGCATCGGGCTGGCGGTGACCGTGGCGTGCGCCCGGATGGAAGGATTCCTGTTCTTCGACTCCTACAGGGTGGATCTGTTCAGCCAGGTCTTCAAGGTCTTCCTGGCATTGGGCATGTTCTTCGTCGTTTTGGTGTGCAGCGAATTGTATGGAATCGAGCCGAGAAAGCACGGGGAGTTCTATTTCCTGCTTGCCGTGTGCACCTTGGCCATGATGATGCTGGTGAGCGCGGTGGAATTGCTGACCATTTACATCGCGTTGGAGTTGTCCTCTTACTCCCTTTACCTTCTGGTTCCCATGCGCCATCGCGCGGATGAGTACGTGGAGAGCGGGATCAAGTACTTCATGGTCGGGGCCACGGCGTCGGCGATGATGATCTTTGGCATGAGCTACCTCTTCGGCGTGACTCACTCCACCTACGTGGCCGACATCATCCAGCGGCTCCCCCAGGTGTTCCATCAGCCGGCGGCCTTGGTGGGGTTGGTGCTGGCCTTGGGCGGTTTCTTCTTCAAGCAGGCCCTTTTCCCGTTCCATATCTGGGCGCCTGATGTGTACCAGGGTGCGGCCAATCAAGTGACCACATACATTGCCACGGCGTCCAAGATGGCCGCGGCCGCCATGGTCATTCGCTTTGTCGGGATGAGCACGGGTCAGTCGGAGATGCTGGTCCAGATCCTTGTGGTCCTTTCGGTGCTCTCCATGACTTTCGGCAATCTCGTGGCCATCGTTCAGAAGGACATCAAGCGTCTCCTCGCCTATTCCAGTATTGCGCATGCGGGCTACATGCTCATCGGGATTTTGTGCATGACCCAGCGGGGGTATTCCAGTGCGGTGTACTATGCCCTGGCGTATTTGGTGATGAACTTTGCGTGCTTCATGGTGATCATCAAAGTGGCGCCTGACGGCCACAACCTGCAGATTAAAGAACTGGCGGGATTGCACAAAAGATCGCCCATGCTGGCCATGACCCTGATGTTGGCCCTCTTCGGTCTGGCCGGGATTCCCCCGACGTTGGGCTTCACGGGGAAATTCCTGGTGTTCGCGGCGGCTTTGGAGAAGGGATATCTGCTTTTGGTCATCATCGGGATGATCAACGCTACAATATCGCTGTACTACTATCTCATCGTCATCAAGGCGGCATACCTCTTGGAACCCGTTCGCGAATACCCTCCGGTGCGCGTGGATGCGTGGACGCGGGTGATGAGTGCCGCTTTGGTGATCGCCATGGTCTATGTGGGCATTTTCCCGGATCGTTTTGTGGCTCTTGCGGAAGCCACCGTTGCGGTGCTGCCCTAGCGGTGCCGCCGTGGCCCCTGGGAAAGGAATAAGGATAGGACAATGCTGGAACGGCTAAAGGATCTTAAGCAGGATATCCGAGAAAAGGTCCAGACCGGGTTACGTGTCGCGGTGAAGCGTGTGGTGCCTGCACCGGAGGAGAAAGGTCTGTCACCAAGTCTGAAAGGGAACGTCTTCTGCGATCCAGGGTCGCATAAGGCGTGCGTGACGGTGTGCGCCCCCCGAGAAGGGTGCTCCTGCGATGCGGCAGCGCTACGGGAGGCCCTGGAGAAGGCTTTAAAGGAACATGGTTTGAACATCCCGCTTGGGAACGCCAAAACGGGCTGCCCCGGACGGTGCGAGCATGGACCGTTCCTCGGGTTTCCTCAAAAGGGCTTTTTCTATCTGCGGGTGCCGCCGGCAGCCGCCGAAGAGGTCGTCCGTGAAACCCTGATCAAAGGCCGGCTCCTTTTCCCGTATTTGTCCATAAGTCCAGACCGCTCCTATCGCCAGGACATCCTTTACGATCGTTTCAGCGGGCTTTTGGCCGCCATCGATGACACGGTCTGCATGGTGGAGGTGGCGAAGTACTTCCTGGATTTTGAGGAGGGACTGTCCTGCGGCAAGTGCGTTCCGTGTCGATTGGGCATTAAGCGGATGGAGGAGAGCCTGGAAAGGATCGTGAGCGGTCACGGGACCATGGACGATCTGGAGCAGTTGGGGCTTTTGTGTGAGACCATGATCTACGCCCCGCACTGCCGATTCGCCATGGCCAGCACCAAGCCGGTACTGAGCGCCATCACGTATTTCAGGGACGAGTTCCTGGAACACATCGAGAAGAAGGAATGCCGCGCCGGGGTGTGCCAAGCGCTGGTGGAAATCCAGAAGAAGAAGGCCTTCCGCGAGCGCATGGCACCCAAGAAGAAAAAAGCGAAGTAGCACAATCTCACACAACCAGCGCGGTTTCGGGAAACGAAAGGAAAGCACCGGAAGAGGGATGGGACATATGGCGACGATCACGTTGAAGATCAATGGCCAAGAAGTGCAGGTGGAAGAAGGCGCGACAATCCTCGATGCGGCAAAGAAGGTAGGGGTGTACATCCCGACGCTGTGTTACCATCCCTATCTGCCGCTGGAAGAAGCCTGCCGGATCTGTGTCGTGGAGGACGTCCGCCGAGGTTGGTCGACGCTCGTTGCCGCCTGTGTCTTTCCAGCTCGCCAGGGTATGGTGATCGAAACGGATTCGGAAAAGGTGCAAGAATCTCGAAAGACTATTCTGGAACTCCTTTTGTCTGATCATCCCAACGCCTGCATGACGTGCCAGGCCACCGGGGCGTGCGAACTGCAGGACCTGGCCTATCGTTTCCGCGTCAAACCCGACGCCTATCCCGGGGAACGTCACAAGCATCCTGTGGATTCGGACCCGAACCCCTATCTGCACATCGACATGAACAAGTGCGTGCTCTGCCGCCGCTGTATCCGTGCGTGTCATGACGTGCAAGGGGCGGATATTTGGACCAAGGTGGGGCGCGGCTTCGAGCAGCGGATCTCCACGGCTTTCGAGCTGCCGTTGCAAGATGCGGGGTGCGAGTTTTGCGGGCACTGCGCGGACTTTTGCCCTGTGGATGCCATTGGGTTCCGGAGCGGACGTTATGAAGTCCGGGCGTGGGAAGTCCAAAAAGGGGCCACCATTTGCCTCCAGTGCCCCATGGGCTGTGGAGCCATCTACGACACCACCAAAGGGAAGGTGGTCACCGTGCACGGGGACTTCGAGGCACCGGCCAACGTCGGAGCTTTATGCAAAGTCGGACGGTTCAACTACAACTTTGTGAATACGCCCAATCGGCTGCAACAGGCATATGTGCGCGACAGCGCGGGTGAGCAGGTCCCCGTGGCTGTGGATGCCGCGTTGGATGCGGCGGCAGGCAAGCTTTCGGAGATCGTGGAAAAACACGGCGGTGCGGCCGTAGGGGTCCTGGCCGGTGGGATGCTCACCAATGAAGAATACTATACGCTGCAAAAGCTGGCCCGAGGCGCCCTGCGCACGAACAACGTGGATAACATCGCCGGTCCCTGGCATTTACCCCTTTATGAAGGGTTGAGCAGCAGTCTGGGCTGGGGGGCCATGAGCGGATCCCTCGACGATATCGCCCATGCAAAGAGCCTCCTTGTGCTCGGATCCAACACCTTGGAAAAACATGCCATTGCGGCGCTGCGCGCCAGAAAGGCCGTCCGGGAAGGCGCGGTGATGATCGTGGCCCATCCGGATCGCGTGGGATTGACCAAGAACGCCGAACGGCATCTGGCCATCCGGCCGGGGTCCGAGTCCAGCCTGCTCTGCGGATTCCTTAAGGTCATTGTTTCCGAAAAGCTCTACGATGCCGCCTTTGTGGAAAAGTACACGCAGGAGTTTGACAAGTTGGAACGGAGCCTGGAAAAGATCGCCTTGCTGGATGTGGCGGAACGCACCGGGCTTACGGAAACGGAAATCCAAGAGGCGGCTCGCTTGTATGCCTCAAAAAAACCCGCGTGCCTCATCTACGGTGCGGACATGGCTCAGGAGCCGGCCAACGAAGCCTTGTATCGGATGGGTGCAGCCTTGCAGATGCTCTTGGGGAGCGTGGGCGTACCCGGAGGGGGGGTGGCGGCCATGGGCGTCTCCGGAAATGCGCAAGGCGCGGCCGATTTCGGGGCGTGGCCGAAGTACCTGCCCGGATACCGCAGTGTGACCCAGGCGGGTGCCCGAAAGACGGTAAGCCATCTCTGGGGGGTGGAGGTGCCGGGAGAAGCCGGCCTGAGCTGGCCGCAGATGTTTGAAGCCATGGAGAAAGGGGATCTCAAGGCCCTTTACCTCGTCGGGGTGGATCCCTTCGAGCTGGGCCTTGCGGAACGCGTGGTGGAAAGCGCCCTGGCCAAACTGCAGCTCCTTATCGTTCAAGACTGCGGAATGACGAGAGCGGCGCGCTACGCCCACGTGATTCTTCCCGGAGCTGCGTTCTTGGAAAAGGAGGGCACGGCGACCAACTGTGAACGCCGCGTTCAGAAGTTGACCCCCGTCATGCCGCCTCCAGGTGAAGCTCAAGCCGATTTCGACCTTATCCAAGGGGTGCTCCGCCGCCTCAATCCGAATCTGGCTCCCGCCGACCGTGCCCAAGCGTTCGATGAGGCTGCGCAGTTGATTAAAGAGATCAGCCCGTTGCGCTACGCTTCCCTAGGCAGGAAAGGGCCGTGCTGGCCGGTGAAAGAGGATGGATCGGGTACCGACCGCCTTCCTCTGTCCGATGAGAAACCGTCGCTCAAGTTTTTTGCCGCACGTTTGTAATCCCCTTCGCCCCGACCTCGCGAGATTCGCGGGGTCGGGGCGCGGTCCATCGTCAATGCCGCTCCACCAAGAACCTGCAATCGGCCCGCTTGCCGTGCCCCCTCCTAGACACCCGTCATTATCCCCCTGAAGAAATCTCTTGGAGTCTTCTCCTCCAAGATTTAGACTTTTTCGGGCAGGCCGGATATCCGGCTGTTCTTCACATGATCCCGTCGGTTCTGATCTTGTTGTCCCACGGCAGCGGTCTCGCCCCATCCCCCATTTTTCCAAGAACCCTTGCCATCGTGTCGGAGAATGCCATGACTGAAGAAGCAACCCAGGAAAAGAAAGCGGGAAAAGTGCGCATGGGGCCGTGGAGCTCGATACCGCCATGGGCGGAGCGCTGGAAACCGAACCGGTGGTTTTTTGCGGCTCTGCTTTTTCTCGCCGCAGGCCTGTGGGTGTGGTTTTTTTGGAGAATCGAGCCGGGAACGGACGAGATTGCGGTTCTCATCCGGAAAACCGGCGCTGACCCGCCCTCGGGTCAGATTGTGGCTTTCGAACCCCATCAAAAAGGCATTCAAATGGAGGTCCTCCCGGAAGGCCGCTATTTCCGAAATCCCTACACATGGGGCTGGGAGATCCATCCCGTGACCGACATCCCGTCGGGCAAACTGGGCGTGCTCATTCGACTGTGGGGAGAAGATCTTCCCCCTGGGGCGATCATCGCCAATTCCCAAAAAAAGGGCATTGTGGGCGAGGTTTTGCGGCCTGGGAAATATCGCATCAATCCTTACGCATATGCGGTCCAGATTTTTGACGCCGTGACGGTGCGTCCGGGCCATGTGGGCGTGGTGACATCTTTGGTGGGCGTGGATGTGCACACGGCGGAGCTCCCGGTGGAGGAGCGGAATCGGTACCTGGTCCCCGAAGGGGCGAAAGGCGTGGTCAAGGAGGTGCTGGATCCGGGCACTTATTATCTGAATCCTTACATGGTCTCGGTCACCGAGATGACCCTTCAGAGCCAAAGGTTTGAGATGAGCGGGGAAGACGCCATCACGTTTCTCACCTTGGACGGGTTCAACGTCACCGTGGAAGGGACCATTGAATACTCTATCAACAGAGACCAGGCTGCGCTTCTCACCCACAAAGTGGGCGATATGGAGGATATCCTGAAGAAGATCATCTTGCCGAGGGCTCGGGGATTCAGCCGGATCGAAGGGAGCAAACACCCGGCTATCGCGTATATCGTCGGGGAAACAAGACAACAGTTTCAGAACAACCTGGAGCAGCACTTAAAAGATCGGTGCGCCGACTGGGGCGTGACCATCCGTTCGGTACTCATTCGAAACATCTCCCCTCCCGAAGAAATTGCCAGGATCATCCGCGACCGGGAGGTGGCGGTGCAGCGGGCCAAGATGTTCGACCGCCAGATTGAGCAGGCCCGGAGCAAGGCCGAATTGACCCGACAAGAAATGCTGGCCCAGCAAAACAAGGAAAAGGTGGAAGCGGAAACCGAGAAGATCCGGGCCGTGATCCAGGCACGCCAGGACCAGGACGTGAAACTTACGGCGGCCCTCAAGGAACTGGAAGTTGCGAAGCTGGAAAACGATGCGGCCGTCTTTCAGGCGGAGGCCCTTCTCCTCAAAGCGGATGCGGACAAGGAGGTCATCCGGCTTCAAAATGAAGCTCAGGCACGTGTCATCGGGGATCAGGTTTCGGCCTTTGGAGATGGATGGGGACTGGCTCGGTACAGTCTCACCAACGCCTTGGCGCCCCGTATCGGATCGGTGCTCACTACGGACCGATCCGATGCTCTGGGCGGTGTTTTTGAAGGTTTTCGGCACAAAGGGGGGACACAAAGGGCGGGCGGGTTTACCGCGGCCGAGCAAGGAGATCACCCATGAAAAGGAACGCCTGGAGAGTGGTTTCGCTGGGGCTGGTCATCGCCGGGCTTTGGATCACTTACCAGTGGGTCTTTTGCCGTTTTTATGTGGGGCCGGGGGAGATGGCCGTTGTCATCGCCAAGACCGGCCGGAGTCTGCCACCGGGGCAGATCTTGGCCCGAAAGGGACAAAAGGGGATTCAGGAAGAGGTGCTGGGGGAGGGGCGCCACTTTCGTGATGTGTTCCTCTACGATGTGGAAATCCGAAAGGCGATCACCATTCCACCGGGAAAGATTGGGATCGTCACTTCCAAGGTGGGCTCAGATCTGCCTCCCGGGGAATTTCTCGCCGAACCCGGGCAGAAGGGGATTTGGAGAAGGGTCCTCGGCCCGGGCCGTTACCGCATGAATCCTTACGGGTATCAGATTGACTTGGTGGATGCCCTCAGCATTCCCATCGGATTTGTGGGCGTTGTGACCTCCCTTTCCGGCAAACAGACCACAGACGGGGAATTCGCCGGGCCTGGAGAAAAAGGGGTACGGGAAAACATCCTGCAACCCGGCCTGTACTACGCAAATCCCAAGGAATTCCGGATCGACGTGCTTGAGATCGGGATCAACCAAGTGTCGCTTTTGGGCAAAGAAGGCAGTGCGGTGGTCACCAAGAAGGCGGCCCTTCAGCCGGAGGCGAGCGGCGCCGTTTCCGCGCTTCAAGCCCAAGTGCTGAGAGAACAAATGGAGCGGCGGAAGGACTACCTCGAAAAGGCGCGCACTACCCCTGGAGCGAAAGAACCGGGGGCGCTGGTGACCGAGCCGCCGGTAAAAGGAAGAGAGCCGGCGCCCCCTGTACCCATGAAAACCCCGGCCCCTCCAGCTCCCCGACCGCTCGTGGACAAAACCCATCCGATGGTGGAGGCGGCCGTGCCGGGCTTTGTCCTGGATCAGTTTGTGACATTTCCATCGCGGGACGGATTTGAAATCAGCTTGGACATGACCGTAGAGTTTGAAATGAGGCCGGAATCCATTGCATGGGTTTTTCGGCAATTCGGAGATCTCCCGGCTGTCGTGGACAAAATCCTTATGCCTCAGATTCTGAGTGTCTCGCGCCTCAAAGGCTCGGCCTATCGTGCCACGGATTTCATTGTGGGTGAGGGACGGGAAAAGTTTCAGGTGGACTTGAAAGACACTCTGGCCAAGACCCTGGCGGAGCGTCAGATCCTCATTCACAATGCGCTCATCCGCCACGTGAACGTGCCCGAAGAAATCTTGGAGCCCATCCAGCAGTCCAGCATCGCCCAGGAACAGGACCTCACCAATCAGGAAAAGCAAAACACGGCGCGAAAACAGGCTCAACTGAATACGGAGTTTAGCCTGATCCAGCAACGCGGGGCGGAGGTCGCCCAGCAGACGCAGCGGATCCGAGCGGTCATCAAGGCGGAGCAAGAAAAGAGTGTTGCAGAGATTGCCGGAGAGACACTGAAAAAAGTTGCCGAGATCGAAAAGACAACGGCGGAAATCCGCGCCCAAAAAGTCCTGAGACTCGGGCAGGCTCAAGCTGAGGTGATCCGCAGGGTGGAAGGCGAAAGGGCAAAGGGGCTTGCTTTGCAGACTCAGGCTTTTAGGGATCCAGCAGCTTTTACCGCGTGGGAGTTTGCCGGCAAACTGAACCCGGAACTCAAAGTGCAGGTTATTTATGCAGGAGAAGGCACCCTGTGGACGGACTTGGAAAAGGCCAGCCTGGGGGAACTAGGTGGAGCCGCGATCCTTCATAAAAAAGACCAATGAAGTTTCAAAACGATCGCTTGGGGCAACTCATGCACCGGAGGCTTTGTCGCTATATCGCCGGTGTTCATAGAAACACACGGATCGAGGAAGTGACCGCTAAGGGCTCATAAGGCTTTCGCGGGCTCCCTGGTCTGAGATCCTTCTGGATCGAGGCGCGGCGGTGACCCGTCGGTGATGAGTCCGCGGAGGGCATCACAGGATGAAAGTTTGACAAACAAACGGCGGGGCACTAAGGAGCAGTCCGTCAGAAAGTGTTTGGAGTAGCTGCTGCCGTGCGAACCGAATTGGACAAAAACACCCGAGCGTGGCTGACGCTGAAACTCACGCCGGATCTAGGAAATGTCTCCATTCTGAAGCTCATCGAACGTCTCGGTTCCCCTGAGGCGGTCTGTGTCGCCCATGCCCATGATGTGCACGCGGTCCCCGGACTGCGTCGGCAAGCGCAAGAAGCCCTGCTTGCACGGCGCACCCTCCGTCCGGTGGAGGAGGAATGGCAGGCCCTTCGAGCTCAGGGATGGGGGCTCATTGTCCTCGGGGATCCTGACTATCCCGATAACCTCAAGAACATTCCCGACCCGCCGGCGGTTCTCTATGCCACGAGCTGTCCAGAACCGCGCGATCTTGTGGCCGTCGCCGTTGTGGGATCCCGGTCCGCCTCTCCCATGGGACTTGTGTTCACAGAACGATTGTGCGCAGATTTGGGGCGGCGGGGCGTGACGGTGGTGAGCGGCCTGGCTGTGGGCATCGATGCGGCCGCTCATCGTGGCGCAATCAAAGGGGGCGGTCGTACCATAGCCGTGTTAGGCTGTGGTTTGGATGTCCCGTATCCCCGTCCCAACGCCGAGCTTCGCTCCGCCATTATGGCCCACGGGACTTTGTTGACCGAATTTCCTTTGGGCACACCCCCCTTACCCGGCCACTTTCCTCAAAGAAACCGGATCATCAGCGGTCTGGCCTTGGGGGTTGTGGTGGTGGAGGCGGGCGCCAAAAGCGGCTCGCTCATCACGGCGCGCTGGGCCTTAGAGCAGGGACGGGAAGTCTTTGCGGTTCCTGGAATGGCTCGGAATCTGCGGAGCCACGGACCGCACCAGCTGCTCCGACAAGGGGCGACCCTTGTGGAAAGCGCCGACGATATTCTCGAACAACTCAAACCCATGCTTCGGCCAAGTTCCGCCCCGGTCGGCCCGAGACTCGAACCGGCTGAGCCCCGTGGGGTGGAGACGTCCGAGATTGAAGCCACCGTCCTGGGTCTGCTTGGTGTCGAACCCGTTCATGTGGACAGGCTCTGCCGCGAAAGCGGCCTGGAAACGGCCGTGGTCATGGCGACGCTCATGGCGCTCGAGATCAGAGGGCTTGTGCGCCAGATGCCCGGCAAGTATTTTGTGCGGCTTTCATGATGATGGCAGCTCGCCTGATGGGTGAACGAATTCACTGTAGAAAACCCTCAAAAATGCCGAATGTAACTCATCATGGATTCGTGGAGGAAGAATGGCTCAATCGTTGTTGATCGTAGAAAGTCCGACGAAAGCGAAGACGCTCAACCGGTACCTGGGGAAGGATTTCGTTGTGAAGGCATCCGTCGGCCATGTCAAGGATCTGCCTGAAGCCAGGTTGGGCATTGACGTGGAAAACCAGTTCAAGCCGGAGTACCAGGTTTTGCGTACCAAGAAAAAGGTGCTCAAGGAGTTGAGCGAGGCGGCGGCAAAGGCGGAGGCGGTCTATCTGGGGCCGGACCCGGACCGGGAAGGAGAAGCCATTGCGTGGCATATCGCGGAAGAGCTCAAAATCAACGGAAAACCCTTATACCGGGTGCTTTTCTACGAACTGACGCCTCGAGCGATCCGCGACGCCTTACAAAATCCAGGGCGCCTGAATCAAAATTTGTATGACGCGCAACAGGCACGCCGCATTCTGGATCGGCTCGTGGGGTATCTCATTTCCCCCATCCTGTGGGAAAAGGTGAAACGGGGCCTAAGCGCGGGACGAGTTCAATCCGTGGCTCTAAGGCTCATCTGCGAGCGGGAGAGGGAAATCCAGCAGTTCGTGCCTGAAGAATACTGGACGGTCACGGCCCAGCTTTCTCCACGGCAGGACGACGGCAAGAAGGATCGATCCAATCTTTTTGAGGCCAAGCTCTGGCGTATCGGCTCCGAGAAATGCGACCTTCGGTCGGAAGAACAAACCGCGGCTGTACTCAAAGCCCTGGAAGGAAATCTCTTCCGCGTGCTCAAGGTGGAGAAAAAGCAGCGCTCAAAGCATGCGCCGCCGCCCTTCATCACCAGCACGCTGCAGCAAGAGGCCGCACGGAAGTTGCGCTTTCCGGCCAAGAAGACCATGAGGGTGGCCCAGAGACTTTACGAAGGTGTGGAGATTGGAGACGAAGGCGCCATAGGTCTCATCACGTACATGCGAACGGACTCCACCCGTCTTTCCCACGAAGCGCTCGAAGCCGCCCGGGAGTTTATCGCCCACCGCTTCGGAACCGACTACTTGCCTCCCAAGGCCGTCATCTACAAAACCAAATCAGGGGCTCAGGACGCTCACGAAGCCATCCGGCCGACGGATGTGGGCCGAACGCCAGAGTCGCTGGCCAAGTCCTTGTCCCGGGACGAATTGGCCCTTTACAGCTTGATCTGGAAACGCTTTGTGGCTTGTCAAATGAGCCCGGCCGCGATTTCTCAGACGACGGTGACCATTGAGGCGGTGCCGGAACCTGCTGGTCCCAATGACTTGAAGCGCGAAGAAGGCAAGAAGAAAAAAACGGCCCGTCCCCATTATTTTCGGGCCTCGGGATCCGTGGTGGATTTTCCAGGCTTCATGGTGCTTTATACCGAAAGCGAAGACGAGGAGTCTCAGGAAAAGAACGGGGAAACCCAGGGGCGGCTACCGACGCTGCTGGAAGGCCAGCTTTTGGATCTTCACAAGCTCGTTCCAAAACAGCATTTCACGCAACCTCCCCCGCGGTATTCGGAAGCGAGCCTCATCAAGGAATTGGAAGACAAAGGTATCGGACGTCCCAGCACGTATGCGACCATAGTGACGACTATCCTAGAAAGGGAATACGTCCAGGAAAATAAAAGACAGCTTGCCCCGACGGAGCTCGGTTTGCTCGTCAACGACCTTTTGACGGCCCATTTCCCCGAAATTGTGGACGTGGCGTTTACCGCCAAGATGGAAGAGAGCCTGGACGAGGTGGAACGCGGTACGTGTCCATACCTTAAAGTCCTTGAGGAATTTTACCGACGTTTCAGTGTGAGTCTCAGCGAAGCTCAGGAAAAGATGCTGAACCTCAAGGCGGCGGGCTTGCCTGCGGGCATCCCGTGTCCCGAGTGCGGCGGGCCTTTGCATATCCGGTTCAGTCGAAACGGCCCTTTCATCGCTTGCGGCAACTATCCGGAGTGCCGATTTACGGCCGACTACCGCCGCGACGACAAGGGTCGGATTGAGCTGGTGGCGCAGGAATCTTCCGGGCAGACATGCGACAAATGCGGCAGTCCGATGGTTTTGAAAAAGGGTCGATTCGGGGAGTTTTTTGCCTGCAGTGCCTACCCCAAATGCAAAAATACGCGACCGGTCACCTTGGGGGTACCCTGTCCCCGACCGGGGTGCGATGGAGAGATTGTGGAACGGATGAGCAAAAAGGGGAGAAAATTCTACGGTTGCACCCGGTACCCGGATTGCGACGTGGTGCTGTGGAGCCGACCCGTTGCGAAAGTCTGCCCCCAGTGCGGGTCCCCGGCCATGATGGAAAAAGCCGACAAAAAAGGCGATAAATACACTGTGTGTGCCCGTGCGGGCTGTGGATACAAGGCCCTGCAAGAACCATAGGGTCTGGGAAGGAACCGGGGTATGGATGAAGGTGGGTTTTCGGGGATGGGGGCTCTGGTGGCTTTCATGATCGGGTGTTGCCTGGGGAGCTTTTATAACGTGGTCATTCACCGATGGCCTCGGGGTGAGTCCATCGTCTCCCCACCGTCCCGATGCCCCGCCTGCAGCCGCCCGATCCGGTGGTACGACAATATTCCCATCCTCAGCTTTGTCTTACTGCACGGACGATACCGGTACTGCCGCCATCCGATTTCTTGGCGATATCCTGCGGTGGAGCTTATGGCCGGAGTTCTGGCTGCGGGGATTTTTCATGTTTTCGGATGGAATCCGTCGGGTGTCATCTTCTTTGTTTTTGCCTCCCTTTTGTTGGTGATTGCTTTCATCGACTTGGACACTTACCTCATTCCCGATTTTTTGTCCCTCGGTGGAATGGTTTTCGGCCTGGCGGCGTCTGCCGTATTTCCCCATACACGTTGGTTGGATTCGTTCATCGGTGTCCTTCTTGGCGGGGGACTCTTTTTTGCCGTAGCGTGGGGGTATCAACGGCTGCGCAAGCAGGATGGGCTCGGCGGCGGAGACATCAAGCTTCTGGCCATGATCGGCGCTTTCATCGGGTGGAAAGGGGTCCTCTTTACCGTGTTCTTTTCGTCCGTGGTGGGTGCCGCCGTGGGGCTTGTGGCCATGGCGTGGTCCCGCAAAGGCTGGGTCATGCGTATTCCCTTCGGGCCTTTTCTCTCTTTGGGCGCCATTACTTACATGTTCTGGGGAGAAAGGCTCACAGCCTGGTATTTCGAGAGTCTAGGAGGATGAGGAGGGGAAAACCCGTCGGCATTTTCCAGGGTCGAGCCGGAACTCGCCGAGCTTTGCGGCGGAAGAAGAGCGAAGATGACCGTAATCCGGCGTGCTGACCTAGGATGCGGCCGGGTATGGAGAATCATGACACGCCGTCGCTTCTTTTGTGAATCTTTGGAAACCGTGCGTGGAGGGCTTCTGCTGAATCCCGAAGTGTCCCACCACGTGTGGCGGGTACTCCGGCATCGGCACGGGGATGCCGTGGAACTCTGTGACGGTCGGGGACGGACGGCACGGGCTGCCATTCGGGGATATCATCACGGACGCGTGGAAGTCGAGGTCGTGGACCTCTGGAAGGAGGATCTCCGCGAGCTGACGACAGTGCTGCTCGTCCCGTGGGCTCGGGCGGACCGTATGGACCTTGTGGTGCGGCAGGCGGTGGAATTGGGCGCAGGGGAGTTGTGGTTTTTCGAAGCGGAGCGCAGCCAATACGGCATGGCAGGATCCCAAAAGGGAAAACGGCTTTCTCGATATGAAAAGATTGCCCGCGAGGCCTTGTGCCAATGCGGGAGGGCCTGGCTTCCGCAGATGCGCTGCGAAGATTCTCTGGAAGAACTGCTGCGGGGTCTCGGCGACAGGGAAAGGGGAAGAGAGGGAGAAGTTCGTCTTTTTGCCGCGGAGAAGGATCCACGCGTATCCCTATTGGCCCTTCGGGACCGTTATCCTGTCGCGCAACGCATTATTGCCGCCGTGGGACCCGAAGGAGGATGGGAGAATGCGGAACGGGACGCGTTTCAAGCCTACGGTTTTATTCCCATCAGCCTTGGACGGCACGTGCTGCGTTTTGAAACCGCCTGCACGGCCCTGCTTGCCGCTGTGGAGGTTGTGTGGGGACAGGCGTTTCACACAGAGTTCCAACCTGCAGTAAGGATGGAGACGCCATGAAATGCACAAAGTGTGGTTTTATCGGATTTGACCATGTGAGCACCTGCACCAAATGCGGCAAGGATCTCACGGAGGTGCGTCAGGAACTGAACCTATGGGATTTTGCTCCGGTCGCCCCGGCTTTTCTTGTGGAAGCGATTCTCTCTCTGGCCCAAAGGGCTGGAGCGGCCACGGCGGACATTGCCCACTCCCCAGCGGGCGCTGGGGCTGGGGAGGCTCTGGATCTTTTGGGCGAGATTGACCTCAAGGTAGACATGGATGCACAACCCGAAGAAATCACCCTGGAACTTTTGGACGAAGGCGAAGAATCTCTGGCCGTGCCAGAGCCGGTGGGCGCCGAAGATAGTTCGCTGTCCCTGGAGAAGGGGATGGATGAGAGCCCTTCTACTTCCAAGGACGAGCCGCTGGGCTTCGAACAAGGGTTAGAGGCTCTGGATCTGAAGATCGAGCTGGACGATCAGTCGATCCAAGAGCTCGATGTCGTGGATGGGCCTAAACTGGAAGGCGAAGTGGATGTGGTGGAGTCCTTGCAAGACGAGGAATTGAGTGACGAAGCTTTGGAGCGGCTCCGGCGGGAGTTGGAATCGGCTGACGAGCTTCTGAAGGATATTGAAGTGATCGCCCCAGAAACAGACAGACCGCCGATTGGGTCGACCGAAGCGTTGGATCTGGACCTGGATCTGGGGGATGAACTCACGCCGGCGGATGAGCCGGTTCGGGCACGTGACGAGGATAGGGGCATACGGGTCGAGACACCGGATGAGAATGAAGACGAGGACGTTTTCATTCTCATGGAAGAACGCGATGGTGGGTTAGCTGTCCAAGAATTTGCTCTGGACGAAGGGCCGTCGAAAGAAGAACCCTCAGAAGAACGGTCGGAGGAGCCCTTTGTTTTAGATCTGGATGCCCTGACGGAGGAGCCGGAGTCCAAACCCAAAAAAGAGGAGAAGTCGGCGGAAGACGAGGTGGCCGTCGATGGGTTGGTGCTGGAATTGGAAGACGGATTCTACATCGAACCCGACGAAGACGAGGAAAAATGACAAACTGCTTGACAAGGGCAAGACTCTTCCTGTAATTTCGCCCACGGTTTTGGCGAGGTAGCTCAGTCGGTAGAGCAGTGGACTGAAAATCCTCGTGTCCCCAGTTCGATTCTGGGCCTCGCCACCACAAGCACTCTGATTCGGGGTTACCGCCCCAACCATAAAAAAGCCCGCCACCAGCGGGCTTTCCTCTTTTAGACTGAGGAGCGGATATGGAACCACGTCTAGTGAAGGTGCAATACCGTTCGGAAGGGGAATTGCTGGAGCGGCTTCGACGTGTGACGTTGCTCAAACGCCCTGACGTGGTCGTCTATCGGGATGCCGCCATCAGTCTGGAAGAAATTCCCATACAAGACCTCTATCCCGCCCAACGCTATGTCCTCGTGCAGGAACTGCAGAAAGTCCGCCATCTCAAGTGGGAACTGGAACAGTTCGGATTCGACCTGTTCCATCTCAACGGGTATCTAAAGATTTGGGTGGAGGGGGTCGAGGAGCCTTTTGATCTGTTGCCTCCCGTCGTCGAAGAATCCACGGAGCGCAACGGTCAAGTGGTGAACCTGATCAACGACGGCATGCATCGCCTCTACCTGGCCTACCTGGAATGGGTCGTGCCTCAGGTGATTGTCGTGCGCGGGGTGCCGGAAGACCTTCCGTATTATGCCTTTCCGATCCCTGAGAAATGGAAGGGCGTGCAAATGGTCCATGAGCTTCCCCCGGGATACATCAAAAAATGGCACCGTATTCGGGACTACCACTCCCTTTATCGCAATTTCAATTCAGCCTTTGACAATGTGGGGGCCCCCCGAGGCTACTTCACGAGTTCTTAGACCCCCTCGGAAGGACGTGCACCGGCACCATGGAGACGACGAAGGAAATCCTCAAACAAGGCGCCCTCAAAGGAGTTTCGGGTTTCCTTTGGATGGCCAAAATCGTTGTCCCCGTCTCCTACGGCACCGCGATTCTTTCCTGGACCGGAGTGCTCGACACCATCACCATCCTTCTCAAGCCCTTCATGCACCATTTGGGCCTTCCGGCCATCGGTGCCGTGCCTCTCATTGTGGGGGGGCTGACCAGTGTCTATGGCGGCATCGCCGCCATGTCGGTTTTGCCCTTCACCATGGGGGAAATGATCCTTTTGGCTAATTTCATCCTCATCTGCCACAACATGATCCAAGAGACCATCATTCAGTCCCGGTCGGGTATCAAGGCGTGGAAAGCCGTTCTCGTTCGGATTTCCGCCGCTGTGATCACGGTCTATGTTCTCCAGTTTCTCATCGGCACCACACCGCAGGACGTCGGGGCCGATGAGGTGCCGCGGGTGATCGAGCCAGGGTTTCTGGACATGACGGCGGCCTGGGCGACGGCGACGGCCAAGCTCTGCCTAAAAATTTTCGTCATCATCATGGGCATCATGATCGTGCTCGAAGTGGCCAAGGCCCGTCATTGGATCATCTGGATCGTCAAGGCCGTCAGCCCCGTGCTCAAGGTCATGGGGTTGTCCCATCGCGTCGGGGTGTTGTGGATGACCGCCGTGGTCTTTGGTTTGGCTTACGGTGGCGCCGTCATTGTCGAGGAAGCCAAGAACACGGCTTTGTCCCCGCGCGAGCTGGAATTGCTTCATTTGTCCATTGGGGTGAATCATTCCATGGTCGAAGACCCCATGCTCTTTCTGCCGCTGGGTCTGCCTCCTTTTTGGCTGTGGATGCCCCGCCTCGTCACCGCTGTCTGCATCACCTGGGGGCTGTCCCTGACCAGCTACTTCCTGTCCTCGAGGGCCAAGGCGATCAGTCGGTCCAGCAGCTGAGGGAAACAGATGCCCGCCGCTGCGGCCGCTTGGGGAAAGAGGCTGGTTTGGGTCATTCCCGGAATCGTGTTGGTTTCCAAGACATAGATCTCTTCTGTTGCGCGATCGACCATCATGTCGGTGCGGCTGTACCCACGGCAACACAACGCTCGGTGCGCCCTGAGAGCGAGTTCTTGAGCTTTGCGGGTGAGCTCCGGCGACAGCCGTGCCGGGCAAATTTCCGTGGTCGCTCCCGGTGTGTATTTGGCTTCGTAGTCAAAAAATTCAAATTGCTCGCCGGGAACAATCTCCACCAGCGGCAGGGCCGTCAAATCGTCGTTTCCCAAAACCCCTCCAGTGACCTCCATCCCGGCGATATACTTTTCCACCAAGCATCGCCGGTCGTAAGCCCAGGCCATCTCCAGGCCGCTGGGCAAACCTTCCGGGTCGCGGACGATACTCAGCCCAATGCTGGAACCTTCGTGCTCCGGTTTAATGACGACAGGCAGGCCCAACTCCCGGACGATATCGCCGGGTTTTGGCGGATTGGCTCGGTCGGCGATGAGGTAAGGAGCTACGGGTAAACCATCCTGCTCATAAAGTCGCTTGCTCACGATCTTATTCATGGCCACGGCGCTGCCAAGAACGCCGCTGCCCTGATACGGGATCCCCAAAGAATCCAGAAAACCCTGGATGGTGCCGTCTTCGCCCAATCGACCGTGAAGGATGATCAGTGCCACATCGATTTGCGAGGCGTCTTGGACGAGGCGTGGCAGATCGTCCCGCGGATCGTAGCGGAGAATGTCGTATTTTTCCTTATCCAAGGCATTGAACACTTGCTGGGCGCTTTTCAGGGAGACTTCCCTTTCGGCGGAGACGCCTCCTGCCAAAAGCGCCACCCTCAACTTCGTCCGGGCCATTTTTCCCTCCCTGCTGTGGTTTTCTGACTTGAGTAGGACCCCCTGAAGGACACACGGCGAGAGATTCGATCCACCTGAAATGGACTGAAAGTCCGCTCGACCCAAAAGACCTGGATACTCAAAGCCGTTAAGACTTCGCCCCTGAACCGGGCGGTGAACAGTGCCACAGGGGGTTTTTCCATCGCTTCGTTCATGGGCGATCGGGTTCCCATGGCAGTCGTGGACTAGAAAATCCCAGGAAAAATCACCTTACGTGTTTCATCAGCCAGATCTTCGGGGAGGATGGGCGTGTGGGCAAAGAGCTTTCGTTCCAAAACCTTATAAAGTTCCCAACGGCGCTTCAGAAGGGTCTTTCTTTCGATGGTGTTTCCATAGCGGGCCAGCAGATCCGCAAACCGCGCGTCCAGGGTGACAATCTCATCATGTTTGACGCGCTTGTCGGCGTAGTTGACCACGACCGACTCAGAAAAAGGCGCCTCCAGCAGGCGCTCGTCCAGGTAAATGTGATCGCGCACGATGGCGGCGACAGCGCGGAACCCCCACCGTTCCAGGAGGGCAGCGCCGACATGCGCGTGATTTTCTCCGGTCTTCAGAGAGATGTCTTTGGCGATGTCGTGCAGGAGTGCGCCGGCACACACCAGATCTTCGTTGAGACGGTGGCTGTTCATGTTGAGATGATGCGCCAAAGCCATGGCGCACCGGGCGACTTGGACGCTGTGCGCGATGATGTGCTCCGGAACACGCACCGTGCGAAAAAGATCTAAGCATTCAATCATGGTCGGGATTTTCAACCGGCCCCCCTTCTCCTCGTCAACGGTGCCCTCAGCCTATCACAACTCGTGGAAGATTCAAGACGTGGGACTCGAGTGCGAAGGGGAAGATGAAAAATGAAGAAATCTTATGAGAGGAGAAGATCGAAAGAGTTCTGAAGGGACCCCAAGGTCACACTGTCCAAGGGGGCTCACCCCAAAAAAATGATATTGCGAGGGAAAACTCGGTGCTTGTAATCGTTTTGCGAATCAGCCAGTTGCGAGTGATCCCTTCATAACATCTGTATATGCCGGAAAGTTTCTCCTCGTCTCGGGCCTCGCGCCGCAATGAAAGATAGCCGAAGACGGGTTTTGACCGGCAGCCCCAAAAACGGTATCCACCAATCCTGTCGATGCCTGCGGCTCGTGTTGGGAATCTTTCGGCTTCCGAGGCAACTCCGGATCGTTCCATTCACAAGGGTTCCTCTATCCTTTCGCCGTTTGGGGATTCGCGCCCATGTGACGCTTTCTGGACGGAGGGCGTGCCCTTTTTTCGGCGGAAATGTGGATCGGTAGTGCAGGGAGGCGTTATCCATGCAGAATGAATGGGATGCCGTCTGTGAGAGGCTTAAGCAGGGTCTTTCCAAAGGACAATACGACTTTTATGTGGCGACCCTCACCTTCGTCCGCTTTGACGGGCACAGCCTCACCTTGGGATGTCGCAACAAATTCCACGCCGATTGGGTCCGCACCCATTTGTCCCGCCGCATTCTTGAAGCGGCTCAGGACCGTTTTCCCCAATTGAAACAGTGTCGGTTTGAAATCCTCCCGCAGACCCAGGAAATCGAGCAGGAGGACGACGATCCTCTCCTCAGGGACCGCCCTGTAGGCCAACTCACCTTTCTGGATATGGGGCAGCCGTTGCGCTCCCCTTTCAATCCTCGGTTCACTTTCGATCAGTTCGTGGTCGGGCGCTCCAACCACTTTGCCTATGCCACCTGTATGGCCATGACGGCCCAGAAAGGGTTTCAACACCAATCCGTCTACCTCATGGCGGATCCCGGGCTGGGCAAGAGCCATCTCACCCACGCGGTGGGAAATTTCCTGATGCGCCAGGCCCCCAATATCCGGGTCCGCTATGTCACGGCCGAGCAGTTCACCAACGAAATGGTGTCGGCTTTGAAGCGTGACCGCATCGAGGATTTCAAGAGAGTCTACCGCGATGGGTGCGACGTTCTGTTGTTGGAAAAAGTGGAATTCTTCAGCGGAAAACGCAAGATCCAAGATGAGCTCATTTACACCTTCGATGAACTCCTGGATCGAGGCCGACGAATCATCTGCACGGGAAAGACTTCCCCGAAAGACATCCCCAAGCTGAATCGCGAATTGAGATCCCGGCTCGGAGGTTTGTTGGTCGCCCCCATCGATCGGCCGGACTTTGAAACCCGCAAAGAGATCATTCGGCGCAAAGCGGCCTACGACAATGTGAATCTGCCCATGGAAGTCGTGGAGTTCCTGGCGGATCGCATCACCACCGACGTTCGGCAGTTGGAAAGCTGCCTTGTCGGGCTGATGGCCAAGAGCAGCATCTTGGGGATTCCCATTTCCTTGAGCTTGGCGCAAGATGTGACGCAAACCATCTTGGAATACCTCCCTACCTTGGACATTCCTCACGTGACCAGCGCGGTGTGCAAAAGCTTCGGCTTGAACGAACAGGACCTGCGGTCCAAAGCGCGCAGCCGCCGCATTTCTGAGGCGCGTCAGTTGGCCATGTACTTGTGCCGAAAATACACGAAGGAGTCCCTCAACGGGATTGCCCAAGCCTTCGGCCGAAGCCACAGCACGGTGATTTACGCCATTAAAAAAGTGGACCAGGCCCTGAGCCGGAAAGACAGTCCCATAAGAAAACACATGGAACACGTCTCACGCCGCATTGAAACCCGCTGTCTCGACGAATGATCAGCTCTCCTGCGGCGGTTCTTGGGACCCGGCGGCGTCCGCGTCCGGGGGGATCTTTTCAGGCGTCCGACGAAACCTTACAGGACCACCACAAGCAATGCTTCCGGGGCGGGGAAGACCCGTCTCCGGGCCAAACTCCGGGCCAAGAGTGGATGTGGGCGGAAAGGGACGGGGGGGGCCGTCGTGCGCTGGCCCGAGATGTAAATCGTCGTTATCGTCTGTGCCGGCGGTCACGGCTTCTGGGTTTCGGCGTCCAGCGGCGCATGACATAGGTCGCTCACGAGCTCCCCGGCCCAGCGGGTCACCGCCCGATTCATGGCTTGGGTGAGTTCTTCGGGCGACGCGTCCCCAGAGGCGGTTTCGACGATCCGATAGTTTTTCTGGAAGAGGAGTCTCTTCGGCTTGGCTTCCCGCCAGACGAAGACCCTCACGTCGAGCAGGGCTGTCCTCCGTCCTTCGTCAATGCGAAAAGCGAACTCTCGGATTCGGCCTCCCAGATGCAGCTCGGGAACAAACCCAGGACTTCCCGGGCGGTCCACATGGGGAAACACCCTGGCTTGCGCCATTGCTTCCACCACGGCCTGGGCTGTCATCTCGCCCGGCGATGCGATCCAGCGGTGACGAGACGAAAGCTCCACGACGTTGGGCGGCTTGACGAGGATCAGTTCCGTGCGGTCGTAAGGGGGAATGGCATCCATCGGCCAGACGCGCAGGGGTTGGGCCTTTCCGGTGAGGCAGGCTGGGGCCTCTTCCTGGATTCGGATTTGATAGTACACAGGCGGGGCAGCCGTGGGGAGGATCGTGCCGCATCCGGCGGCCACTGCCGTCGAGATCAGGACGCAGAGCAGAGAAAGTCTTTTCATGGCTTCGGTTTCTCAAAGGGGTCGGGGGATCGTCCGGGAAACAGGATTTTTTGAGGTTCTTCCCGCACGGTGCGGATGGTCACCGTGAACTGATCCAAGAGCGTTTTTAGGGCATAAAGATTCTGATTCAGCAAAACCAAGCTTTCTTGGCTTTGCGTTTTCCATTGAACCATGGCCTTATGGGTTTCGTCCACCAATTCTGCAAGGGTCTGCGCGGTTTGCCGTGCGGCCGTCAAGCCGACTCCCAAGTCTCGGACGCCCTCTTTGAAGTCTTGGGATGCGGTGACCTGCTGAAGATGCGCCGTCGTTTTGGCAAAATTCTCCATGCCACGACGCGCGTGCCCCTTGAGGGTTTCCAGTTCGTCTTTTGAAAAAGTCGATTCCACGGTCCCCAGCACTCGCGCCAGAGCTTCCGTGCTTTGGCGGATATTCTGAATCGTCAAGGGAACATCTTCGCCCCCGACAATTTGGGCCACCGAAGCGCCCACTTTTTTCCACTGCTCGGTGAGGCCCTCCAGATCCATGGCCAGGATTTTCCCATACAAGCTCTCCAAGGCCATTTTCAATTCCTGGATCTCCGACGGATACGAGCGGATCACGGGATACGGGGGATGAAAACTGATTTTCGGGGTGACCTCGTCGGTGTTCGCTGGGGCCGAGTCGATTTCCAGAAAGCGCAGCCCTGTGATGCCCTGCTCGCGGAGACGAATGGCAAGGCTGTGATCAATGGGAAAATCGGGTCTGAGATGCATGACGACTTCAATGAGCCTCCCATCGGGCCCCAACCCGATGGAGGCCACGCGGCCAACGGCGACGCCTCGGTAATTCACGATGGCGTCCTTCTGGAGGCCCTTGACCGATTCGGCAAAGTAGGTGACATAGACGGCCTTGGCTTCGAGAACGTGAGACGCACCAAGCCAGATGATCGCCACAAGGCCCAGAATTCCGCACAAGATGACGAAAAGGCCGATGCGAAAAGGACTTAAGGGACGACCCACGGCAATCCTCCTTAACCGCGTTCAGTATCCCCAGGCGACACCCCGCGCAGCCAAGCCGGTTGGCGGTGAAAGAACGCGCGTACCCTGGGGTCTGTGCTTTCCTGCTTGAGTTCCCCTGGAGACCCGATGGCGATGACGCCCTGGGCCGATTTGTCCAGCATGATGCAGCGGTGGGCAATGGTTTCAATGCTGGACAATTCATGGGTAATGACAAGCATCGTGATGCCCAGCGCCCGGTTGCACTCCACGAGCAGTTCGTCCAATTCGGCGGCAGTGATGGGGTCCAGGCCGGCGGAGGGCTCGTCGCACATGAGGATTTGCGGGTCCAGCGCCATGGCCCGTGCCAAGGCTGCCCTTTTGCGCATCCCGCCGCTCAAATCCGCCGGCATGAAATGGGCGTAGTCGGCAAGACCCACCGTTTCCAGCTTAAAGCGGACGAGTTCCTCAATGAAAGGCCGTGGCAGATCGGTGAACTCTTCCAAAGGCATGGCCACGTTGTCCGCCACCGAAAGGGAGCCGAGCAGAGCGCCGTATTGAAACAAGACGCCGATATCCCGGCGGACGACCGCCAAGGCCGCCTGACGATCCCGGCCGGTGATCGAACGGCCCCGAATCCAGATTGAGCCGCTGAGGGGTCGAATGAGACCGATCAAGGCTTTCAGCAGGGTACTCTTCCCACAGCCGCTCCCACCCAAAACAGTCACGATTTCCCCGGAGTGAACGGAAAAGCTGACATTTTTGAGAACGGGATGATCCCCGTAGCCGAGGGTCAGCCCTTCCGTTTGAATCATCACATCGCCTGCTGGATGTGCCGTGTCGCTCATCGGTTCAGAATCAGCCTAAATGTCGAAAACATGATAGAAGACGGTAAAGACTGCATCGGCCAAAATGATCATGAAAATGGACGTCACCACGGCCGATGTGGTCATACGGCCCACACTGTCGGCCGATTTTTCCGTTTGCAGCCCGCGCAGGCAGCCCACGAGGGCCACCAGAATGGAAAAAGCAACGCTTTTGGCCAACCCTGAAAGCACGTCCGTGGGCGTGAGAATCTGGCCGACTTCCTGGAGAAAACTGCCAGGGGTGAGCTCCAAGCCGAGGGTCCCCACAACCAACCCGCCAAAGATGCCCGAGGCATTGGCGAACACGGTGAGTAACGGGCCGCAGAGGGCCAGGGCATTCACCTTGGGCATCACAAGAAACTCGGTGACGTTGAAGCCCATGACCGTCAAAGCATCCACTTCCTCGTTGACTTTCATGGTGCCGATCTCGGCGGCGAAGGCCGCTGCGGAGCGGCCGGCGAGGATAATGGCGGTCATGAGAGGGCCGAGTTCCCGGGTGAGGGCCAAGCTGACCAGATCCGCCACGAAAATGTTGGCACCGAACTGCCTGAGCTGAACGGCGGCTTGGAAAGCCATGATCAGGCCCATAAGGAAACTCACCAGGAACACAATGGGCATGGCTTCCGATCCCGACCGTTGCACATAGTAGAGGACTTCCTTAAGGCGAAACCGCTTCGGGTGAAGGCAGCAGGGGGCGAAGGCCACGGTGACACTGCCGATAAAGTGGATGAATTCCCGGACATCCCCCAAAAATTGTAAGCTAAGGCGGCCCAAACGCTCCACCCATCCATCCCGTGGCCTCGGCTCGGCGGAGGGACGGAGGTGACGGGGGCGATCCAGACCCCCGAAGGCGAAAAAAGCCCGAAAGTGCTCAGGAACAGCTGAGAGCTCGAAGCCGATGGCCCCATCGGCACACCGATCCCGAAGGCTTTTCACCAAAACCACACCCGCGCTGTCCACAGCGGTGATCTGAGATAAGTCAACCGCAAGATGCCTGACCGAAGGGTCCGACAAGAGATTGTGCGAGGTGATCCAGTGGTGGGCAACGGTCTTCAGGGTCAAGGGGCCGGCCGGTGCCCACGTGACGCGGCCCGCCCCCCCGTCGTCCCTATGAATTTGAAAGACCGTCATGATGAAATGAAGACAGGCATGCGGTTCATCCGCCGTGGTTGATTCGATCCCGCAGCACACCGGAACACTTGAAGGTCACGACCCGGCGGGGCGGCAGAAGGATGGGGTCCCCGGTTTGCGGGTTTCGACCCCGACGCTGATTCTTTTGTTTGACACTGAACTTACCGAAACCGCTGATGAGGACGTCTTCCCCGTCTTCCAAGGTCTGTTTGATGATTTCAAAAAGGGTTTCCACAATCTGAGCGGATTCAGCCTTCGTGAAGACGTTTTCTGCAAAGAGATTATCGACGATCTGCGCTTTGGTCAGGGTCATCTCTTGTCCTTTCCTTTGGGCGTGGAGCGATGCGGGCTGGGATGGTCCCGGCGCACGCAACCAAAAACCGGATGTGGCATCCTCCCCCAAAGGATCTTTACAGAATCATCCATCGGATTTCAATACGAAAAATGGGACCGAGGTTTCGTCCTCGACCCCATTTGTCCGATCCAGATGGTGGCGGTGCAGGGCTTCGAACCCCGGACACTGCGGATATGAGCCGCATGCTCTGACCGACTGAGCTACACCGCCGTTTTCCGGCCCTTTCTAAAGAATTCCCTGGGGGCTGTCAATAGGCAAAAACTGTGCGATGGGGGCCGCACGGAGCCGGTGTTCCCGATGTGGATTGACAAAGACAGAGGGCTTGAGTTTAATGGGCCAAGCGCTTGAAGGCGGTTCACATTTGGGTGTGCCGCATCCAACGGCAAGGCCACGCAAGGCCTGGGCATCCTGGAGGAGAAGCGGAAAAATGTACGAAGTCAAGGTGATGGCGGATTTTGCAGCGGCCCATAATCTGCGCAATTTTCGAGGCCGCTGTGAAAACCTCCACGGTCACAACTGGAAAGTGGAAGTGACGGTGCGCGGAGACCGACTGGAAGAAAGCGGGGTGCTCGTGGATTTCGGGGAAGTGAAAGACGCGCTGCGAAAGGCCTTGCAGCAGTTGGATCATCAGTACCTCAACGACCTCCCTTATTTCCAGGACAGGAACCCTTCTTCTGAGCTGATCGCCCGATTCCTTTTCGATACTCTGGCGGCCGTCGTCAATGGTCCGCACCGCCGGGTCCACAGCGTGTCCGCATGGGAATCCAAGGATTCGTGTGCCACCTACTACGGGGATCACTAGCCGCCTTTAAAGAGAGAAGGAGCAAATCATGAGCCGACGTGCGCAACTTCCCTCTGGAGCTTTGTTCTTTGCGACCAGCGGACTCGTGAGAGTCCTCGTCGTGGGCGTTTTCTGCATTGTTGGGATTCTTGGCCGTGCGGGCGACTCCTGGGCTCTGCAGAGACACGCTTTGGAAGAGTCTCCAGCGTCGTCTCAACCATCCGCCGGCAAAACGCCCGCGCCCGCCCCAGAAGGTTCCCAGCCTCCAAGGCCGGCATCTTCCCAGGAGAAGGAACAGCCCCCCTCGTCATCGCCCACGGGACTGGAGGCCGAACCAAAGCCGGGAACAGCCGGTGCTCCCCACCCGGCCGCTCCCTTGGCACCCGAATCCAAACCTGGGGCGAAAGAGGCCGTCCCCGGGGCCAAGGTGGAACTTCCCACTCCCACCTTGCCGGAACATGCGGAGGAGGAAAGACATGAGGAGCACGGCGTGGTGCTCCCCGAAATTTCCCCGACCCCTGGGGTGACCTTTGTGGAGACCATGATCCGTTTGATGGACTATGAGCTGAAGGGTCGCTTTCTCGGGTGGCGTCCCAACGATCTGATCTTGGGCCGATTTACCGACAACATCAACAACTACCAACTGGGTGTCTTGGAGGCCATGCGGTTCACGACGCTGCGCCTCAAGGACAGCCTGACCCGCATGGGCGAAGCCGACACGTACGATCGCGACCTGGAAGACGCGCTGAACCTGTTCATGAACAAAGCGACGCTCTTTTGGTTTCCATCGGCGGAAACGTCTTATGGCGAAGCCGTGGATCATTTAAAGAAGTTTTTGGAAAAACTGAAAACAGGACGTCGTAATTTCTACTACCGTGTGGACAACCTGATGTCCCTGATGAAATCCTATGGAGATCTTCTCGGCAACGTCAACAAGAGCCTCATCATCGACCGATATCCCGACGGCCGGAAGGTGAGCTGGTTTGATGTGGACGATTACTTTTATTACGCCAAAGGGGTCGCCCACGTCATGTATGAGATTTTGCGGGTTGCACGGGTGGGATTTTACGAGCAGCTCGTCACTTTGGATGCCGTGGACATCATGGATGAGATTCTCCATGAGCTGTATCGGGCGGAGCAGATGGAACCGTGGATCGTATTGGACGGGGATCTGGACGGCTTCCTGGCCAATCACCGGGCGAATCTCAATGCGCCGCTCTCCGAAGTGGCCCACTTGATCACCATTGTGAGCCGGTTCTAGTCGGATGCCTGTGAGCCCGACGACGGCGGGCTCTGGGAGACTGTTCCCCAAAAGTTCATTGCCTATCCCGAAGGCGGCGAACCGGGACTCCGGGGCGCCGCCCGCTCCAAAGCCTCCAAAATTTTTCTCTCTTGGCCAAGGTAATAAGAGAGCCTCTCCGGCTTCTGGGCGATCGCCCGGCGGATGGCCGCAAGGGCTTCTTCATATCGGCCGTTGACGTAATACGCTTCGGCGAGGGTGTCCAAAACGTAGGGGTCCGGCTGTTGGGCGGCGGCCTGAAGGGCCAATTCCAGAGCCCTCTCCGGGTTACGGTCAGGGGTCGGCGCCGTGGCGTAGAGCCATGCCAGGTTGTTTTGGATGGCCGGATGCTTTGGGTCGAGGCGCAATCCCTTTTCCAGAATCAATCGAGCCGAGTGGTACTGTTGGCGCTGCATGAGCAGAGCGCTATACGCGAGGTAGAGTTCCGGCCTTCTTTCGTCCAGTCGCAGTTCGGCTTCCAGAATATGGAGCTGGATTTCCTGCCGCCATGCCTGGGCCTTGTCGGAATGGCGAAACTGCACCGCCGCGTGGGTTAGAAATCCCAAGAGGAGAAAAAACACGGCGGCGGATCGGAGCAATTTGCGGTCGTGCCCGGAGATGAGCTCAGGGTTTTCGGCCGCCGCCAGGAGCATCATCATGCGTTCCCGGATGCTGTAATGGTGCCAGCTCGGGAGATCTTCAATGCGGCCGCTGTGGATGGCGATCTTTCGCAAGGCCGACACCAGAGGATACGGGTTGCCGAGGGTTTTGAGGGCGAAGAGATCGGCTTGGCGTTCGCAGGTCCGCATGAAATAACCGAAGACATACCGGAAGTAGATGATCAACAGGGCCAGCACCGGAATGCTGTAGGTGAGACTGAAAAGGTTGCGAAGGAGAACGTCGTGGGAGATGGCCCAATGAAGCGCCCAATTTTGCTTGAGGAAGACCAAGAGGACAATATCGTGAAAGGCATAAGAAACGAAGGCATACGCCAGAAACAGGGACAGATAAAAAAGGGCGTGGAATCGCTTCACATGCCCCATTTCATGGGCAACCACGCCTTGAAGCTCCTCCAGGTTCAGGAGTTCCAAGAGCCCTCTTGTGACGAGGATATATCGAAACCGGGGCAGAATCCCGAGGATGGCCGCCGAAAAGTGGTTATCCCCTTCGAGGGGCCAGAGGAGCAGGCCGCCCAATCGGAATCCATGGGATCGGCAGAAATCTTCCAGGTGCGCTTTGAGGCTCGATGGCGGGATAGGTTGGCATTGCCACAGGCGCACGATCACGGGCGGGGAAAGACATAAGAAAAGGGCGAAGACAATACCGAGGAACGCGATCTGCCCTGGTTCTGAGCGGAACATGCCGGGCAGAGGCACCCACTGGAGGGCATCCAGCAGCGCGGCAATAAAAAACCACGGGAAGAGTAAGGCCGTGTAAAAGGTGAATCGTCCTCGGACATACGTCCAACGGGTGGCGGTTGTCCCGGTGAGGCGTCGGTGGACGGCATGGGCCCAGAACCAGATGGCGGCCAGATGAAGGAAATAGAGGGCGAGTCCGACCAAACCCGAAACCGCCGTGGAACGGGAAAAACCCGGAATCCATTGGAAGAAGTCTTTGATGTTGAGCACAAAGACGTGGACGGCCAGTAATCCCAGGGCCAGGATGTTCAAATGATTTTGCAGCTTATAGAACCGAGCGGAAACCCACTCCGGCGGGGCCCCTCTTTTCAGGGCTCCCCGCAACCTGCCGAAAAGCCAGGCGCACAAAAAGAAAAATGCGGCGTAAACCAGCACCGTCAACGACAGGGTTTTCACGGGCGGACGCAGGGTCTCATTCCCCGGTTCCTGAAGGGAAAAGAGGGCAAGCGCCACAATGAACGTTAGGATTTGTCCGTACATTGCTCGCCGGAGTGTTCGAGGAATCGGGAAAGTCTTTGCGCGTGTTCCGCGGGAAGGTTCGGGCCGCGCTCGAGGAAACCCAAGCGGTGCAAGGCCCAGGGCACGGCGAGCCGTGGGTCGGGGGCCATGGCCTCAAGGCCCTCCATGAGGCTTTTCATCAACACCATGTAGCCGTGGGTGTCGTGAGCTCGAGCGCTCAGGCTTTTCCGATCCAGAAGTTTTCGCCACAGCACAGGCACCACATTGGCCGTCAAAGACACCACACCGGTGGTGCTTGGGTATTCCAAGAAGGTGCGTTCCTCGCCGTCCAAAAGCCCGAAATCCGGCCGCTTCACCACGGCCCTGGCATAGTTGAAAACCCTTTTGAGCGCCCCGTGATGGATGAGGCCCATGACGCGCGGGTTTTGGGCCAAGGTCTTCACCACGCTGGTCCGCAGATTGACGTGCCGGCCCCAGGACTTCAGAAGACGGACTCGGTCGGGATCATTTTCCAAAAGGAAAGGCCGATGGGACAGGACGGCATACTGCTGGTATACGGCGGGCAGGTTCCGGTTGCCGTGATAGGACAGCGGCGTGTCCAACCAGAGAATGCGGGGGAATCGGACGTCCTTTTCCAGTTGCCTTTCAAGCCTTTGAATGTTTTCACAGGTTTCCGACCGGTCCCGACCGGTGATGCGCACGGCCATGGGTTGATAATCGGGGAGGCGCGCCACCAGTTCGGGAAGGTGTTCAATATCCCCGACCTGGAGGTGCACTCCGCGGCTTGGCCCGCCCCAGAAGGGCGGGTCCACGACCCAACCCTCCACAAACGGGGCCGTGGCGCGCAGAAAAGCCGACCAATCCAGGGAATCCGGGTCTGGAGGGATATAAAGGCGACACCAAAGGCCCCGCAAATGGTATTGAGCCATCATCCTTTCCTATAGCGAAAAGCGGATCTGTCCCTTTCCCAGGAGGTCGTGGAGGTGGAGGATACCCACGATTCTGCGGTCCGCGTCGATGACGGGAAGAACCGTGACAAGATGTTTTTCCATGATTTCGATCGCCTCCCCGACCTTTCGATCCGGTTCCACCGCCTTGGGATTTGGGCTCATGACCTGAGACACGTTCAGGTCGCCGAGGGAGGCGTGTCGCTCCACGGCTCTTCGAAGATCGCCGTCTGTGAGGATGCCCGTGAGCCGTTGTTGGGAGTCGACCACGACGGTGGCGCCCAGTCCTTTTTGGGACATGACGCGAACGGCTTCTTTCAGCGGGCATTCCGGGGCAACCATGGGGATGGCCTTCCCACGGCGCATGACTTCCACCACGAGGCTTTGCAAACGCTGCCCCAACTGACCTCCGGGATGATACCGCCGGAAATCGCCCACGGTGAAGTCTCGTTTCTTGATCAAAGCGACGGCCAAGGCGTCACCCATGGCCAGCATCGCCGTGGAACTGGCCGTAGGGGCCAGATTGAATGGACAAGCTTCCCGCGGCACGCCGGTAAAAATGGCCAAATCGCTGTGTCGTGCCAAGGTGGATTGCAAGTTTCCCGTAAAGGCCACAATCTTGCTCCCGATGGCTCTCAGGCTTGGGAGGATGAAATTGATCTCATCCGTCTCGCCGCTGTTGGACAAGGCCAGGACGATGTCTTCCCCGCGCACCATACCGAGGTCCCCATGCATGGCTTCCACCGGATGGAGAAAAAGTGCCGGTGTGCCCGTGCTGCTCAGGGTGGCCACGATTTTCCGGCCGACGATGCCCGATTTGCCCACCCCGGTGACGATCACACGGCCGCTGGAGGCGTAAATCCATTCCACGGCTTTGGCAAAACTCTCATCCACATGTTCCATGAGGGTCAGCAGGCCTTCGGCCTCGATGTGCAGAACATCTTTGGCGATCCGCACCAGATCTGGAGCGCTCAAAGACCCCTTGGAGGTTTTGCGCAAGGGCGGTTCGGGGATGGATTTCGCTGCGCGCGATGGCCTCTTATTCAAAGCAGTCCTTTCGCACCTCTTCTTGAAACGCCACCGGATACTCCCCGGTAAAACACGCGAGGCAATAAGGATGTGCCTCCGGGGACGCCCCGGCCCCTTTCAGGAGCCCTTCCAAGGACAGGTAAGACAAAGAATCCAACCCGATGAAGGTCCGGATTTCGTCCACCGTGTGCTGGGCGGCGATGAGTTCTCCTTTGGTGGAAAAGTCGATACCGTATGGGCACGGGTGCCGGTGGGGCGGGCAGCTCACCACCATGTGCACTTCCCTGGCTCCGGCTTCTCGAAGCGTCTTGATCCGAGTGCGGGTGGTGGTGCCTCGAATGATGGAATCCTCCACGATGATGACCCGCTTGTCCTTGAGAATCTCCCGCACGGGGTTCAGTTTGATCCGCACACCAAAATCGCGCATGGTCTGTGAAGGCTGGATAAAGGTGCGGCCCACATAATGGTTCCGGATCACCCCCATTTCCAGAGGGATTCCGGATTCTTCCGAATACCCGAGAGCGGCGTAGGTCCCGGAGTCGGGGAAGGGCATGACCAGATCGGCCTCGATCCTGTTTTCCAAAGCCATGAGGTGCCCGAGGCGCTTTCGGCAGCCATAGACGTTTTGCCCGAAAATGGTGCTGTCCGGTCGGGCAAAATAGATGAACTCGAAAATGCAATAGGCTGTGGGCGCCGGGGAGAAGGGCTTGATGGATCGCAACCCGTTTCGGTCGATGATGACAATTTCCCCGGGTTCCACATCCCGGATGTAGGTGGCTTCGATGAGGTCCAGGGCGCATGTTTCCGACGACAGGACGTAACTGCCGTCCAGTTGCCCCAGACATAGTGGGCGGAAGCCCCGGGGGTCCCGCGCCCCGATGAGCGTGTCACGGGTGCACAGGACCAAGGAATAGGCCCCTTCCACCTTCGCCAAGGCCTCCGCCAGGGCTTCCTCCAGACCGTAACGGAGCCCGCGGACCATGAGGTGCACGATGACTTCCGTGTCCATGGTGGATTGGAAAATCGTCCCTTCCCTTTCCAATTCCCGACGAAGCCGCGCCGCATTCACCAGGTTTCCGTTGTGGGCGATGCCGTAGTATTCGCTCTTGTGAAGCACCACGAAGGGCTGGGCGTTGGCCAGCCGTGACGATCCTGTGGTGGAATAGCGCACGTGGCCGATGGCGAGATGCCCCTTGAGACCTTTTAAAGTCTCTTCCTTGAACACCTCGGAGACCAGACCCATGTGCTTGGATTCATAGATGTGGCATCCGTCCGATGTGGTGATTCCCGCACTTTCCTGACCTCGGTGCTGGAGCGCGTAAAGGCCGAAATAGGCCAGCTTGGCGGCTTCAGGGTGGCCGAAAACCCCGAAGACACCGCATTCCTCGCGTCGGCTGGGGTGGTAGGGCAACCTGTGGAGGGGTGTCTTGTCACGGTTCATTTCATGTCCTTGAAATCCCAACGGCGGCTGCCCGTCGCCGTGGGGCTGACGGGCGGCTTCAGCCGTGATCCCGGGATCGTGGCTTTTCGGAATGCCCGCGAAGGTCGGTCCAGGCATTTTTCCATGGTGTTCTCAAAGTGACGTCTCGAGCGTCGGCGCCAGGGCGCTCACGTTCCATGCCGTCCACGGGGCGCAGGCTCATGGCGCTTCCCCCAGATAATCTTGGATGGCCCGCACGTCCCATTCCCCCTTGCGGAGTGCCGCCACGGCCTTGGCCATGGCCTTGGCGCCGGCGATCGTCGTCGCGTAGGGGAGATTATAAAAGAGCGTGGCGCGCCGAATCCGATAGGCATCCGAATAGGTTTTGGGCCCGAAACTGGTGTTGATCACCAACTGCACATCGCGGTTCTTGATGTAGTCCAGCACATGGGGGCGTCCTTCCGCCAGCTTATAGACTCTCTTGGCCGGGACGCCCCGTTCGGTGAGGAGTTTTCGGGTGCCCGCCGTAGCGAGGAGGGAAAAGCCCATGTCGTGAAACTCCCGGGCGATAGGCACCACGGCCTCCTTGTCTTTATCGTGGACGCTCACAAAAACCGTTCCTTCCAGGGGCAGACTATAGCCTGCCGCCATCTGGGCTTTGGCGTAGGCCAACCCGAAATCTCTGTCGATGCCCATGACCTCCCCGGTGGACTTCATCTCCGGACCCAAAAGGATATCCACGCCGGGAAATCGAGAAAAGGGGAAAACAGACTCTTTGACCGACACATGGCGGGGTTCTCTTTCCCGATCGAAACCGAGATCCCGCAATTTGTGTCCCAGCATGACCTTGGTGGCGATTTTGGCCAGGGGGACGCCGGTGGCTTTGCTCACAAAAGGCACCGTCCTCGACGCGCGGGGATTGACTTCCAGGACGTAGATGGTCTCGTTCTGAATGGCGAACTGAACGTTCATCAATCCCACGACGTTGAGCCCGTGGGCCAACAGTCGGGTTTGCCGCTTGATCTCTTCCAGCTGGTCCGGGGTCAGGTGGACCGGGGGAAGAACGCAGGCGCTGTCTCCCGAATGGATCCCTGCAGCTTCGATGTGTTCCATGATGCCTCCGATGACGGTGATTTGCCCGTCACAGACGGCATCCACGTCCAGTTCCATGGCGTCTTCCAAAAACTTGTCAATGAGGATGGGGTGACCCGGAGACACCGAGGCCGCCACTTCCACGAAGCGCCGCAGTGTCGGCTCGTCGTAGACAATCTCCATGGCCCGACCGCCCAGAACATAAGAGGGGCGCACCACCACCGGGTAGCCGATCCGACGGGCCGCCTCCGCCGCCTCGTCGGCCGTGCGGGCCGTGGCGTTTTCCGGCTGTTTGAGTCCAAGCTTGTGGAGCAGTTCTTGAAAGCGTTTGCGATCTTCGGCAAGATCGATGGCATCCGGCGAGGTGCCGATGATGGGCGCCCCGGCACGTTCCAGCGGCACGGCCAGATTGAGCGGGGTCTGGCCACCGAATTGAACGATGAGCCCTTGAGGTTTTTCCGTCTCCACGATGTGGAGGACGTCTTCCCGAGTGAGCGGTTCGAAGTAGAGTTTGTCCGATGTGTCGTAGTCTGTGGACACGGTTTCCGGGTTGGAATTGACCATGATGGATTCGATGCCCAGTTCCTTCAGGGCAAACGACGCGTGGACACAGCAGTAGTCGAACTCGATGCCTTGTCCGATGCGGTTGGGACCTCCGCCGAGGATCATCACCTTTGGGTGATCTGAGGGGCGAGACTCGTCCTCTTCCTCGTAGGTCGAATAAAAATAAGGCGTATAAGCCTCAAATTCCGCCGCACACGTATCCACAAGCTTGTACACCGGACGGATCCCCTGGGTCAGGCGATGGTTCCGGACAGTCTCTTCGTCTGATCCCAACAATTCGGCGAGCCGCCGATCGGAAAAACCCCAGCTTTTGGCCAGACGCAGTCCCTCAGGGTCCGCCGTGAGGTTTTCTTTGCGGACGGCTTCTTCCATATCCACGATTTCTCGAATGTGTTCCAAAAACCATGGATCAATGGCCGTCAGCGCATAGACCTCATCCACCGAGAACCCCAGCTTGAAGGCTTCCGCGATTTGGAAAAGCCTCTTGGAATTCGGCCGTCTCAGGGCCTGGCGCAGCGTTTCCCTATGGTCCAGGCCGCTTTCCCGCGGCGGATCGGAAAAGCCGTAGCGGCCGATTTCCAAAGATCGCACCGCTTTCTGCAACGCCTCCTTAAAGGTGCGGCCGATGGCCATGGTTTCTCCCACAGACTTCATGGACGTGGTGAGAAGGTCCTCCGTTTCGGGGAATTTTTCGAACGTGAACCGGGGGATCTTGACCACCACATAATCGATGGTCGGCTCGAAGGAGGCCTTGGTTTCCCGGGTGATGTCGTTGGCCAATTCGTCCAGGGAATAGCCCACGGCGAGTTTCGCCGCGATCTTGGCGATGGGAAACCCGGTGGCTTTGGATGCCAGGGCCGAAGAGCGGGACACCCGAGGGTTCATCTCGATGACGACCATCTCCCCGTTTTGGGGATTGATGGCGAACTGGACATTGGATCCCCCCGTTTCCACGCCGATCTCCCGGAGAATGGCGATGGCCGCATCGCGCATCTTTTGGTATTCCCGGTCCGTCAGGGTTTGGGCCGGGGCCACCGTAATGGAATCGCCCGTATGGACGCCCATGGGGTCCATGTTTTCGATGGAGCAGATAATGACCACATTGTCCATGCGGTCGCGCATGACTTCCAGTTCGAACTCCTTCCAGCCCAGCACGGATTCTTCCAGCATGACCTGGTGAATGAGGCTGGCATCCAGGCCGGCCCGGGCCAATTCCAGGAGTTCCTCTCGGTTGTAGGCCACGCCGCCGCCGGTGCCCCCAAGGGTGAACGCCGGCCGCACGATGATGGGAAACCCGATGGCGTCCGCAATGTCGAGCACATCCTTGTCTGAGTAAGCGATGCCGCTGCGGGGCACGCGCAACCCGATGCGGGTCATGGCGTCCCGGAACAGCTGCCGATCTTCGGCCTTCTTGATGACGTCCACGCGGGCGCCGATCATTTCCACGCCGAAACGTTCGAGAACCCCCATTTCTGCCACACGCACGGCCGTGTTGAGGGCCGTCTGGCCGCCCAGGGTGGGGAGTAATGCATCGGGCCGCTCTTTGGCGATGATTTTCGCCACAGCTTCAGGGGTGATGGGTTCAATGTAGGTGCGGTCGGCCATTTCAGGATCGGTCATGATGGTCGCAGGATTGCTGTTGACGAGGACCACCTCATAGCCTTCTTCCCGAAGGGCCTTGCAGGCTTGGGTGCCCGAATAATCGAACTCGCAGGCCTGACTGATGACGATGGGACCCGATCCGATGATGAGAATCTTATGGATGTCCGTCCTCTTGGGCATAGGGGCGAAGCTCCGTGAACGGGGTTTAGGGCTTTTGGGGATGAGGGAGGTCGTCGGGTTTGAGGCCTTTGTCGCGGCGCATGAGTTCGATGAAGCGGTCGAACAGGTACGTGGCGTCGTGGGGCCCGGGAGCTGCTTCCGGGTGGTATTGGACGCTGTAGGCCGGAATTTCCAAATGTTCCATCCCTTCCAGGGTGTTGTCATTCAGGTTGATGTGCGTCGGGCGCACCGGCACGTGTTTCATGGAGGCCACATCCACGCAGAATCCATGGTTTTGGCTTGTCACTTCCACACGGCCCGTGCGCAGGTCCTTGACCGGCTGGTTCGCTCCCCGGTGCCCGAATTTGAGCTTGAACGTGCGTCCGCCCAGGGCCAAGCCCATGAGCTGATGGCCCAGGCAAATGCCGAACATGGGTTTTTTACCCAACAGGCGCCGGACGGTCTCGATGCCGTAGCTCACGGCGGCCGGATCTCCGGGACCGTTGGAAAGAAAAATACCGTCCGGCTCGGTGGCGAGAATCTCATGCGCAGGCGTTCCCGCGGGGAAAACGAGGATCTGGCACCCGCAACGTTCCAGATTACGCAGGATGTTGTACTTGACGCCAAAGTCCACAGCCGCCACCCGAAACCCCGGATGGTTCTCCTTCCAGACGGCATCCGGCCGTGGGCCGTTTTCCCACCGATACGGCGCTGAGCAGCTCACCTTGCGGACCATGTCCACTCCGACCAGCCCGGGAAATGCCCGCACCTGCTCGAGCAATTCCCGCACGTTGTCCGTATCGGTGGCGATGACGCCGCGCATGGCGCCGATGACGCGGATATGTCGGGTGAGCCGACGGGTGTCGATGCCTTCCACGCCCAGAACACCTTGAGATTCTAAGAATTCCGCAAGGGACCGGCGGCTGCGCCAATTGCTGGGAAAATCTTGATACTCCTTGACGAGGAAAGCTTCCACCTGGATCCGCGCCGACTCCATGTCCTCGTCGTTGATCCCGTAGGTCCCCGTCAGGGGATAGGTCATGGTCACGATCTGCCCCTTGTAGGAGGGATCGGTCAGGATTTCCTGATAGCCGGTCATGGCCGTGTTGAAGACCACCTCGCCCAGGACACGGCCTTGCTGGGCGGCGGCGAAAGCCCTGCCGCGAAAGACGGTGCCGTCTTCCAAGACGAGAAGGGCCGGGGGGCGTTGCCAAGGTTTCTTCATCGTGACGTCTCTCTTTGAATCCACAGCGACACCAGGGTCGCATTCTCCTTGAAAATCTCCCGAGAGGGGCGGACCGGGTCTTCGAGCCGGGAGGGGCACGCCGGCGGCGAGGTCTGCGGCCGCGTGGGCTCCTGCGAAGGATGCCGTCTTCCTTCCCGTGAGGGGGTGAAGATGCCTTTTCAACCGGACTGTCGGGATCCCGGCCGAATACGAAATCGTGCCATTCTAACGAGAAATTTTCCGCTGACAAGATACATCTGGTGAATATGCCCGGCGAGGCGAAGCCGCCGCGATTGGAAAAAACTCATGCCGTGTGGCGAAACGTTTTTTACCCTGGGGAGTGCGGCAAAAGAAAACCGAGGATCGTCCGAGGGGACGTCTTTGAAGAACGGCCGGGGCGAGCGGCAGAGGGAGAGGCGGCTTACCGTTGATCCGGAAGATTGTGTCTATTCATAAAACCCTTTTACCGAACATATCCTGTCATCTCGGATCCTCTTTCATGCCATGGAACGTGCTCCTTCGTTTTCCAACCGGCCGGTGTGTCGATTGGGACGTCTAGAGGTCGACCCAGGCCGTCTCATTCGGCGGATTGAGGTTTAGTTCTATGCCAAACCACATCCAACGGACTGTCGGCATCGTAGGCGCGCCCCCCAGGGTCGCCCCCTCAGCCAGCGCGGCCCTGAGCCGATGGCCCCGTCCGATTCAGGGCAGGCACAGGGGCCTGCCCCGACGATGTCGTTCCCCCATGCCCGCCGGCCATTCAGGGGCGGCCCATACGCCAGGGCTCGTTCCCCGACCGGCCCTGTAGGGGCGGCCCCCCGTGGCCGCCCGCATTTCGTTCGGGGGGCGGTTATCCTCCGGGCGGGGCGGATTTCCGGCGGGTACAGCGTCATTCGCGGGCAGGCACAGGGGCTTGCCCCTACACTGTCGTATCCGGGTGTTGGACACCCGTTAGGGGGGGTACGGCAGGGACCTGCGCGGGTGGTTTTTGCGGGCAGGCACAGGGGCCTGCCCCTACGATGTCGTTCCCCCATGCCCGCCGGCCATTCAGGGGCGGCCCATACGCCAGGGAACGCCCACGCGGATCGAACCCGTGTAGGGGCGGCCCCCCGTGGCCGCCCGCATTTCGTTCGGGGGGCGGTTATCCTCCGGGCTGGGAAGATTTCCGGAGGGTATAGCGCCATTCGCGGGCAGGCACAAAGGCCTGCCCCTACACTGTTGTATCCGGGTGTTGGACACCCGTTAGGGGGGTAGGGCAGGGACCTGCGCGGATGGTTTTTGCGGCAGGCACAGGGGCCTGCCCGTATTGTTATTGGCCGGTGTCGGGCATCGATTCAAGACTACGAGCTCAAAACAATATACCGACGGCGGGGATCAATTTCTTGTCTTCAGCCTCCGGGCGGCCTGACCCCCGACCTGTGGCCCACGGGGGGCGAAGCCTCGAATGGGGGCGGGCGAAACCGCACGGTCCGCCAGGCGGCCCCGTAAGGCGTCAGATTCCCGCGTTCCGCCAGCGCTCTTCCAACCGGACGAGATCCTCCGGGGTGTCGATCCCAAAAGAATCCTTGGGCGACATGCCCACGCGGATGGCGTATCCGTGTTCCAGAGCTCGCAGCTGTTCCAGTTTTTCCGTCATTTCCAGAGGTGTGGGCGGCAGCGCGGCAAAGGTCTGAAGAAAATCCGCCCGGTAGGCGTAAAAACCCAAGTGTTTGAGAAAGCGCAGAGGTTTGTGACCGGCGTCCCGCCGGCAGGGGATGGGCGCACGAGAAAAATAGAGCGCGCGGCCTCGCCCGTCGATGACCACTTTGACCACGTTGGGATCCACGTAAGCCTTGGGGTCGTCGGTGACGAAAGCCAACGTGGCCATAGGCGTCTCGGGGTCCTCCAAAGCCGTGTGGACCAGAGTGTCCACCATGGTGGAATCCGCCTCGGGCTCGTCACCCTGGACATTCACGATCCAATCGGAGGAGGCAAGACCGAGCTTTTGAGCCGCTTCGGCGAGGCGATCTGTCCCGCTGGGATGATCCGCTCGGGTAGGCACGGCTTCCACGCCCAAAGCACGCACCACGTCCAAAATGCGGGCGTCATCGGAAGCCACGGCGATTCGGTCCACGGTGGGACATCCCCGAAGGCGCTCCACGACCCACTGGATCATGGGTTTTCCCAAGATCAAAGCCAACGGCTTTCCCGGAAATCTGCTGGATGCGTACCGAGCCGGAACAATCACCGTCACCGCCATGAAATCCTCCCTTGATGGAAGACCTTTGGATATGCTACCCGCCCACGTGAAGATCGTTGTGCTGCAGGGCTACGGACATCAAGGCCATGCGCCCGCTGAACAGGCCGGCGTTGACGACTCGTCTTGCTTTTTGTGGGCGCGGGCGTGCAAACTTACCATTGAGACGACGCCAAACCAAGCCGGGAATGAACATTGGGTATGATGGAAGACAGTGTGGACAAGGGATGGTGGGTCGCGGACGTTCCGTGCAGGGCGGAAGAGTGTGACGAACTGGCGGCGGTCTTGGCGGAAACGTTCGGTGTCGGTGTTCACGTGGAGGATACCTCGGTACGCCTCTACCTCCCAAAGGACAGGGCGGTTTCGGACTGGCAGAGGATTGTGGAAGACACCGTCCGCAGGTTTCATGCGTCGTTGGGCCTATGCCCCATGGGTCCGGTCCGCTACGGGCTCTGTGAAGAAACGGACTGGAACGCCTGCTGGAAGGAGGGGTTCAAACCGCTGCGCATCGGACGCCGATTGGTGGTCGTCCCGACGTGGGAATCCTTCAGGGCCAAGCCGGATGATCTCGTGATTCACCTCGACCCTGGGATGGCGTTCGGAACCGGACATCATGAGACGACGCGTTTGTGCCTCCGGTGGCTCGAAGAAGTCATGGAGGCACGGCCGTTTTCCGCAGAGCCGTCTCTGCTGGATGTGGGCACGGGATCGGGGATCCTGGCTATAGCCGGAGCCCTGCTCGGTTTTCAGCCTGTGGTCGGTGTGGACAACGACCCGGAAGCCGTCCGGATTGCCGTGGATAACCGTGCTCTGAATCCCGCCGCGGCGTCGGTGGAATTTCTCACGGGCACGGTGGAGCTCGTTCCAGGCCGGTTTTCGACGGTCGTGGCCAATATCCAGGCGGGCCCGCTGCGCGCCATGGCCGAAGCGTTGGCCCTGAAGGTCGAACCCGGGGGGCGCCTCGGCCTCTGTGGCGTGCTTGCAGACCAGGTGCAGGACGTGGTCCCGTGTTACGAGGTTCTCGGTCTCGAGGTGGAAGGGCAAAGCCGAGACGGCGAGTGGGTGCTGGTCTCGTTGCGTGCCCGAAGGGCAAAAGAGAACTTTCCAGGAAAGGACGCAAAAGGTGCAGATGACGGCAAATCAAGGACAATGGATCACCGTGGATGATCAGGGGCGACTCCATGTTCCCGATCGGCCCGTGATCGGGTTCATCGAAGGGGACGGGACAGGCCCGGACATCTGGGCGGCGGCGAAGAGGGTGGTGGATGCAGCGGTTCGCGCGGCCTACGACGGCAGGCGGGAAATCGTCTGGAAAGAACTCTTGGCCGGGGAAAAGGCTTTTACCCAAACCGGGCAATGGCTTCCGGACCAAACCATCGAAGACATTCGTCGATGTGTGGTGGCCATCAAGGGACCGCTGACCACGCCGGTCGGAGGCGGCATGCGCAGCCTCAATGTCACCCTTCGCCAGGTGCTGGACCTCTATGCCTGTGTGCGGCCCGTCCGTTGGGTGCGGGGGGTGCCGTCCCCTGTGAAGCACCCGGAACGCGTGCATATGGTCGTGTTTCGAGAAAATACGGAAGACGTCTATGCGGGGATTGAATGGCCGGCCGGAAGCCCGGAAGCGGAGAAGGTTCGCGCGTTCTTGTGCGAAGAAATGGGCGTGTGTATCCGGGAGTTCTCGGGCATCGGCGTCAAGCCCATGAGCCGGTTCGGCACGGAACGGCTGGTGCGCCGAGCGATCCGCTACGCCGTGACGCACGGGATGCCCTCGGTGACCTTGGTCCACAAGGGCAACATCATGAAATACACCGAAGGGGCCTTCCGTCAATGGGGCTATGAACTCGCCGCCCGCGAATTCGCCGAGGAGACGATCACGGAAGAGGAACTCTTCGGGCGATACGGGGGCCGTGTGCCGTCCGGGAAAATCGTCATCAAGGACCGCATCGCCGATGCCATGTTTCAGCAGGCTTTGCTGCGCCCGGAAGAATACCACGTTTTGGCCACCCCGAATCTCAACGGGGATTACCTTTCGGATGCCCTGGCCGCCCAGGTGGGTGGGCTGGGGATGGCTCCGGGGGCCAACATCGGGGACGAGTGCGCGTTGTTTGAAGCCACCCATGGCACGGCGCCCAAATATGCCGGCTTGGACAAGGTGAACCCGAGTTCCGTGATTTTGTCCGGTGCCATGATGTTGGAACACATGGGCTGGAATGAGGCGGCCCGACTGGTGGAAAAAGCCTTGGAACGGACCGTGTCGGAAAAAATTGTCACCTATGATCTGGCACGTCTGATGGACGGCGCCCGTGAAGTGAAGTGCTCGGCCTTTGCTGATGCCGTGGTGGAGCGTTTGGCGGGGTGAGGCGGCGAGGCGGGCATCCGCGGAATATGGCGAAAGCGGGATGCGGCCGCCGCCCGCCCCATGAAAAGGGCACACCCATGGTCAAATGGTCCGGATTCCGCGGTCGGCTCAGGACGATCTCCCGTGCCTTGCACTGGATCGCCGACGTTGTTGTCCCGCCGCGGTGTGCCGCATGCGGTGGGGTTCCCGCGGACGGCCTGGGTTCGGACTGGTGCGGTGCGTGTTTCCGTGAGATTTCTTTCGTCTGTTCCCCGCTGTGTCCCTTATGCGGAAGGCCGTACACCCCTTCGGAAGCCATGCCGGACCACCTGTGCGGCGAATGTCTCCTAGGCCACTACCGTTTTGATGCCGCCCGCTCCGCGGCTCTCTATGAAGGACCCGTGCGACGCGGGATTTTGCAGCTTAAATTCGGCGGGCGGCTCCATTGGGCGCCGGCCTTGGGCCGGCTGGCCGCCTCCCGCCCCGAAACCAGGGCGCTTTTGGAACGAAGCGACGCGGTCTTTCCCGTCCCCATGCATCTCCGGCGGGTGCGGCGCCGCGGCTTCAACCAGGCGGCACTCATCGCCCGATTCGCCGCCCGCTCCTGCAACCGGCCGCTCAAGGTCGGCGTGTTGATCCGGTCGCGGCACACACAACCGCAGACCCGCCTTTCCCGCCGGGAACGACTGCGCAACGTTCGGGGAGCTTTTGTCGTGGTCGATAAAGAAGCCGTTCGTGGAAAAGCGGTGCTCCTGATCGATGATGTGTTCACCACCGGGACGACACTCAGCGAATGCGCCGATGCTTTGAAAAATGCCGGTGCCGTCTGGGTCGGAGCGGTGACGGTCGCTCGGGTGGTCGTGGGGCCGGGAGTTCCGCCCGTGAGGAAGGACACGCCATGACCTTACGCCCCGGCAGGGTCTTTGAGAAGATCGTTTCCGGCGGACAAACGGGTGCCGACCGTGGAGCGCTGGACGCTGCGCTGGCCCTCGGGCACCCGTGCGGCGGCTGGTGTCCCCGGGGACGTCGCGCCGAAGACGGGCGCATTCCCGACAAGTACCCGCTCCGGGAACACCATTCGACGGCATACCACGTCCGCACCGAAGCCAACGTGCGGGATTCGGACGGAACCCTCGTCTTCACCCAAGGCAAACCCACAGGGGGAACGGCCCTCACCATCCGGTTGGCGCATCAACACAAGAAACCGGTCCTCGTGGTGACCCTCGACGGGCTTCACGATCCGCAAACTCTTGCCGGGCACATCCGACGTTGGGGAGAAACCCACGGGATTCGCGTGCTCAACGTCGCCGGTCCCCGAGAAAGTGAAAACCCCGGGATGCAGTCCGCCGTGGAAGCCGTCATGCGGTGGGTCCTGGGCGTTTCCGTGGACGATTGAAACGGCCCCTGGCCCTTCAACTCCCTCTGGGTTGCCGAAACTGTTCCCGGATCCCCGGGCGGCGGGGAGAATGGGGCCCAAAACGATTGGCGAAAGGACGCCTAGTGATGCGGGTGGAATCCTTGGTTTTTGAAAACGCTCAGGGTCAAAAACTTTCCGGTCGGCTCGATACCCCGTCGGAAGGGCCGGTCCGTGCCGTGGTCCTTTTCGCCCATTGTTTCAGCTGTTCCAAAAACCTGAGCGCCGTCGTCCATCTTTCCCGGGAACTGACCGATGCGGGATATGCGGTCTTTCGCTTCGATTTTACGGGTCTTGGAGAAAGCGAAGGGGATTTTGCCGACACCGGCTTCGTCTCCCACGTGGACGACGTCAAATCGGCGGCCGAATTTCTCGCCCACAGGGGATTGGCTCCGATGCTTCTTGTCGGACATTCCCTCGGCGGCGCGGCCGTCTTGGATGCGGCGCCGTCCGTGGCATCCTGTCGTGCAGTGGCCGTCATCAACGCTCCCTTCAACCCTTCCCATGTCTCCCGTCTGCTTCGACCCTACCAAGAGGTCTTGGGACGTGAAAAGGCGGTGGAACTGATTCTGGGCGGGAGAAAGATCCGCGTGGGACGGGGGTTTCTGGAACAGACTCCCGACGAGGCGGTGGAAAGTCGTCTTGCCGCCCTCGGTCGGGCCGTCCTCGTCCTGCACGCTCCAGAAGACGCGGTGGTCCCCGTGGAGAACGGGGAACGCATTTTCCGGGCCGTGCACCACCCCAAGAGTTTCGTCGCCTTGGCCGGGGCGGATCATCTTTTGTCCGATAAACGAGACGCCCGGTATGTGGGCCGGCTCCTTGCCCTATGGGCCGGGCGTTTTATCTTAACGCCATAAACCCGAAGGCGAATTTCGTCGGCGGAACGGGCGTCATCCCACCGTCATGCGGTGCTCCGTTCCCCCAAGGTAGATCCCCCAAACACCACCGACAGGAGGATGATCATGGCCGAAAGGACCGTCCGCACCAAGAACATCGGGCTCCGCGGGATCGCCGTGGCCGATACCAAGATCAGCTACATCGACGGGGAACGGGGCGTGCTGATTTACCGGGGGTATCGCATCGAGGACTTGGCTGAAAATTCGACCTTTCCCGAAACGGCCTACCTGCTGTTCCACGAGGTGCTCCCGACGCCGGAACAATTATCGGCGTTTGAAGCGGATCTCCGGGCGGCACGGGATCTTCCCCCGTTCATCGTGGAAAGCATGAAACAATGGCCTCGTTCGGCTCACCCCATGGACGCCCTTCAAGCCGCGGTACCGCTCCTGGCCATGGCCGACCCCGAGCTTTTCGATGAAAGTCGGCCGGCCAACCTGAGAAAGGCCGTCCGGCTCGTTGCCCGCATCCCGGCCGTGGTGGCCGCATGGCACCGGATCCGCCATGGAGGCGAGGTGCTCCCTGCGGACCCACGACTCTCCCACGCCGCCAATTTTCTCTGGCAGACTTTCGGGAACGCGCCGGATGCCGAAACGGCCCGCATCCTGGACATCTGCCTGATCCTTCACGCGGACCATACTTTCAATGCCTCCACGTTTGCCTGTCGGGAAGTCGTGTCCACCCGCGCGCACATGTATGCCGGCGTGGCGGCGGGTGTCGGGGCGTTGTCCGGCGAATTGCACGGGGGGGCCAACGCCCGGGTCATGGAAATGCTCCAGAAAATCGTGCAGGACGGCGTGACGGACATTGCGGGATGGGTGCGGGACCGCCTGGATCGCAAAGAGCGCATTATGGGCATGGGCCATGCCGTCTATAAAACCATGGATCCCCGGGCGAAGATCCTCAAGCGGTTGGCTTTCCAGCTGGGGGAAAAAACTGGACAGCGGATCTGGCCTGAACTGACGGAAGCCGTTGAAAAGGCGGCGATGGCCGAACTCCAAGCCCGTGGCAAGCCGGAGATCCAGCCCAATGTGGATTTCTACAGCGCGTCCGTGTACCACATCTTGGGCTTTCCGGGAGATCTCATGACGTGCATTTTCGCCGCTTCACGAATCGCCGGCTGGTGTGCGCACATCATCGAAGAAAAATACGGGGACGCCCAGGGCAAACCCGCCCTGTATCGTCCCCAGGCCGAATACGTGGGAGATTATTGCGGAAAGCTGGACTGCGAATACATCCCACCGGAAAAGCGTCGGGAGGCGGCCCCTTCGGCCTAGGGCCCCCCGCCGTGGGTTTAGAAATGGTGGACGATGCGGAAGTTGAGCCGATCCCCTTCAGGTCGGTTTTCCGCAGCCGTCTCAAAGTACACATTGAAGAAGAAATGGGTGTGCTGAGAAAAATGCAGCACAAAGCCCGGTCCCAGGGCAAACACCTGTTCTTTCCGGCCGCTGAGGTCCTTGCCGTCCACCTGGGTGTCGGTGAGCTGCTTGAGATAGTACCCGTTGAGACCGGCGCGGAGCTTGTTGGGAATAATCTCATAAGCGGAGGCGAAATTGAGATGCATAGCCTGGCCGGCCTGGGTGTCGTCAGCATCACCGAAGGCCCGGTTGGGATCGGTGTTCTTGGCGTTCCATAGGTAATGGATCCGCGTGGAAGCCGTCCAACGCGGCGTGATGAAGAATGTGGCGGCCCAGTATGGATTGAAGCTGAAAAAGTGGCTTCCCGGATTGATTTCGCGGTCCGAATCGTATTTTCCCGTGGGAAAGATCAGCTGAAACTCCACCCGGTGCATGAACCGCGGACCCTTCGGGCCCATGATAGGATCCCATTGGAGATACGGGCCGATGAGGATGTCCCCGAATCCGGAACTGTTCGCCTGGGGCAGAGGAGCCTCGATGGCGTAGTCCAAATCCGCGGCCACATACGGAATGATGAAGTCCAGGCCCCATTTTCCGCCCAAAAGGATGGGTTGATTGCTCTGGTAGATGAACTGGGTGAGGCTGATCCAGACGCTCAAGTCTTCATCGACCACATTGGGGAACAACCGGTCGCCGTCTTTGTCCCGAAAGGACTCCGACGACCAGTATTGGAGGTACTGTGCGAAATAAAATCCGGGTCCGGCGGGAGGACCGCCGTCGAGGAAGCTCGTGAAGCCGAGGTTCACGGGAGGCAGATCGTAGGCGTTTGAGGCGCCGGGGAGGCCGACGCCAAGGCAGCACAAGATCTGAAGAGCGACCACAAGGGTCTTTCCTGAAAACATTTTGCCGGGCATAAAAGACTCCTTTCCTCGATGCGGTTTTCGAAAGGAACATCCGTGCGTGGCCAAACCCGCCCACGGGAAGCTTGACGCCTGAACCTGGCGGCCGGGGGAGTGCATCGGGACGTGAAGAAAACGGCACGGACGCGGGGGGAGAGTGACGTATCGAGGGAGCACGAGATTCGCCCGATTTCCGGCACGCTGCCGGCGGAGAGCCGGGACGGCTGCACCCCCCAGCCTTCAGGGCGTGCGGGCGCCCGCCGTCCTTGACGCAAGAACACTCGAACAAACGCCCGATCTCATCCGCTTCGCCGTGGGATCGGACGCCGCCGCCGGCGCGTGCTCCTACGCCGAAGAGCGGGATGTCACGCGGCCGGGCGGCTCGTCGGGGTAGGTGCCGTCCCCGTGGAAAAGTTTATGAAATCCAAGCCATCCCTTCACGGCCCGGTGGAAGCGGTGCATCGTGCCTTGGCGGACTCGATGGCTTCCATGAGGTTCTCGACTCGGCTTTTCGGTGCCGCGCAGAACGTCTTTTCGAAAAGCTCGTCTCCCAGCAGGGTCCTCAAGAGGAGTTCCACAGGAAACCGGTGGCTCCAGCACGCCAGTGCCTTGGCGCAGGGTAGGGTTCCGGATTCCCGTCGGCAATAGCCGAAATTCACCTGGTGCCCCAGCTTGGGGCATCGGGTTTCCAGCGCCTCGATCCGGGCGAGGATATCGTGGTTTTCCATAAGGCATCCTTGTCGGCCGCCCTCAGGGCTTGGGAAAAGCGTCCGTAGCCGCCAGAGCGCGGCGGATTTCCTCTTCGGGCAGTTCGTAGCGCGTGAGCTGCCCCGAAAGGAAGGCATCGTAAGCGGCCATATCCACGCAGCCGTGGCCGCTCCAGTTAAAGAGAATGACCTTTTCTTTGCCCTCTTCTTTGGCGCGCAGGGCTTCCTGGACCACGGCGGCGATGGCGTGGTTGGTTTCCGGCGCCGGGATGAAACCTTCGGCTCGGGCCCATTGGACCCCGGCCGTGAAGGTTTCCAGCTGATCGAAGGCCCGCGCCTCGATGAGTTTTTCTTCCAGCAGATGGCTCACGATGGGGGCCATGCCATGGTAGCGCAACCCTCCGGCATGAATGGGCGCCGGCACGAAGTCATGCCCCAATGTGTGCATGGGCAGCAGCGGGGTAGTCATGGCCGTATCCCCGAAATCGTATCGGAAGGGGCCTTTGGTGAGGGTCGGGCAGCTCGTGGGTTCGGCGGCCACAATGGTCACCTGTCGGCCGTGGATTTTGTCCCGCACGAACGGCAGACACAGTCCGGCAAAATTGCTGCCGCCTCCGGCGCATCCCATGACCACGTCCGGATAGAGGCCGAGCTTTTCCATCTGCTTTTGGGCTTCCAGGCCGATGATGGTCTGGTGGAGGAGGACGTGGTTGAGGACGCTGCCGAGCGAATACCGGGCTTCGGGGTCCCCGACGGCATCTTCGATGGCTTCGCTGATGGCGATCCCGAGGCTTCCCGGCGAATTGGGATCCTGGGCGAGGATTTTTCGGCCGGCTTGAGTGCGGTCGCTGGGGCTGGGAATACATTCCGCGCCCCAGGTTTCCATCATGCTGCGCCGGTACGGCTTCTGGTTGTAGCTCACCTTGACCATGAACACTCGGCACTGCAGACCGAACATCTGGCAGGCCATGCTCAAGGCGCTGCCCCATTGGCCGGCTCCGGTTTCCGTGGACAGCCGCTTGATGCCGAAGACTTTATTGTAATAGGCCTGAGCCACGGCGGTGTTGGGCTTATGGGAGCCGGGCGGGCTCACGCCTTCGTTCTTGTAAAAAATCTTGGCCGGGGTCCCCAGGACCTTTTCCAGGCCGCGGGCCCGGTACAGGGGGGTCGGGCGCCACAAGGCATATTTTTCCAGAACCGGTTCCGGGATGGGAATCCACCGTTCCGTGGAAACCTCCTGTTCAATGAGGTTCATGGGAAAGACAGGCGCCAAATCTTCCGGCTTGATGGGTTGGCCCGTGGCGGGATGCAGCGGCGGCCGCAAGGGGGTCGGCAGGTCCGCCTGGATATTGTACCACTGCCGGGGCATCTCCTTTTCGTCCAAAAACACCTTGATCTGTTCCATAGCGCCTCCTTGGTCTGTGCATGAAAAAATTACGGCAACAAAAAAAGGCCATGAGGTTCACCCCATGGCCTGGATTTCCGAAAGAAAAAGAGCCATGGGGAGGGAGCCTCACCCACAGCTCTCGATCTTTGGCATTCATGAAGATCTCAGGTGGGCAGGCTTAGTTCCGGGCCTGCCACCACCACACCCACCCACGTGGGGGCATTCCGTTTTGCACGGGCTTCTCCTGTGCGGTCGGTCTTTTTCGGTCTGTGCTCGACGGCTTTAAGAAACAAAGCACGAACTTGCTAGCATGCCGGGGGCCCATGTGTCAAGCCGAGATTTGAAGCTTTCCGGAACGCCCCTGTCGGGCTCAAAAGGGTCAAGGATCGGCGCCGCGGCTTGGCCTCCCGGCTCCTCACCGGTCGGCGGGGACCCGACTTCTTGCCCAAGAACGGGCATCTTCGCCGAGGGTCACCGGCTCTGGACAATGACCCCCAAAGGTTCAACGTTCCCTGGAGTCGGGCAGGGATGATTCCACTCAGGAGCGGACGGCTCGTGCGGCGGCGAGGATCCCCGCGGTTTCCATCCAGTCCAGGCTCGGCCCTGCCAGAAAATACCCGTTGATGAGATCCGGTTTGTTATACCGAATGGGCTGCCCGTCGGGGTCCACGACAACGCCGCCGGCGGCTTCCACCACGGCATGACCCGCCCCCGTATCCCATTCCCAGGTGGGGCCGAAGCGCGGATAACAGTGGGCTTCGCCGGCGGCGACGGCGCAGAACTTGAGGGCGCTGCCCCGGGCAAGCCGTTCATGGGCCGGCAGGTGGCGAAAGAAGGTTTCCATATCGGGCGTGGGGTGAGAACGCGTCGCCACCAGCACAAGCGGCTCTGTGGGGTCAGGCTCCCGGATGAGCACCCGACGCGCGCCGTTCCCATGCTTTTCCACACATCCGGCATCCACATCCCCGATGAACAGCCGGTTTTGATCCGGCACGAGCACCAGGCCCAGCACGGGCCGACCCTCATGGATGAGGGCGACGTTGATGGTGAATTCCCCGTTTCTTCGGATGAATTCCTTGGTGCCGTCCAAAGGGTCCACCAGCCAGAACCGAACCCAATGGCGTCGCCGCTCATAAGGGATTTCCGCCCCTTCTTCCGAAAGCACGGGAAGATCCGGGGCCACCCGGCGCAGCCCTTCCACAAGGATCGCATGCGACCTTTGGTCGGCCAGCGTCAGCGGGGTTCGATCCTCTTTGGTGGTGACGGCAAATTCCGAGTGATAGACTTCCAAGACCGCTTCGCCCGCTGCACGGATCAGTTTTTCCAGTTCGCTCACCCAGGGATGCATGACAGAGGCCCCTTTTTTGATTTAGGATTTTGGTTGCGCCGTGGAAAACCCTTGTGATAAAGAACCTCGGTTCAGCTCAGCCCACACATCCCGCCCCTTTTGGTGCCCGGACCTCAGAGTCCGGTGTTTTTTGCGCGGGATGGAGGCCAAACCAAAAGGAGGAAACAGCGTATGTCCACCATTTCCATGAAGCAGCTTTTGGAAGCCGGGGTCCATTTCGGGCACCAGACGCGCCGGTGGAACCCCAAGATGAAACCCTACATCTTCGGGGCCCGCAACGGCATCTACATTATCGACCTGCAGCGTACGGTCAAGCTTTTCCGCGCGGCCTACCAGTTTGTCGTCGAGGCGACGTCGGCCGGCGAAAACGTGCTCTTTGTGGGCACCAAGCGGCAGGCTCAGGACACCATCCGCGAACAGGCGGAACGGTGCGGCATGTACTACGTCAATCATCGGTGGTTGGGCGGCATGCTCACCAACTTCAAGACGATTAAACTGAGGATTGACCGCTTGAAGGAATTGGACGCCATGTTCGAAGACGGCAGTGTCAACCGTTTTCCCAAAAAGGAAGTCCTGAAGCTGGCTCGGGAGCGGGAGAAACTGGAGCGCAACCTGGGCGGCATCAAGACCATGACCCGACTTCCCGGGGCCGTCTACGTGGTGGATCCGCAGAAAGAACGTATCGCCGTCCAGGAAGCCAATCGGCTGGGGATTCCGGTGGTGGCCATCATCGACACCAATTGCGACCCGGATGTCATCGACTACCCCATTCCGGGAAACGACGACGCCATTCGGTCCATCAAGCTGATCACCGGCCGTATCGCCGATGCGTGTATCGAAGGTCGAGCCCGTTATGAAGAGTCGCGTCAGGCCATGGGCGACAAGGACATGACGGAACTGGAAGAGGTGCCGGCCGGCATGCTGCTCCAGGAAGAGGAGGGCGGCCCTGAGGTGGAAATCATCAATCCTCTGAGGGACGCGGACGACGAGTAGTCGTCCGGGAAAGATTCCCCGGGGGCGCCAGGGTGCCGGAAAGCCCGTGGCCGGGGCTCCGGCACGGCCCACACCGGGCGCATGCCCTTTCCTGAAAACACTCACAGAAGGCACAGACGCTGAGAGCGAGACGGCGGATGGCGCATCCGCCGTTGAAGCGAAAAGAGACGAGGAGGAAGATCCGGTGGAAATCACATCGAGCATGGTGCGGGAACTCAGGGATAAGACCAATGCAGGCATGATGGACTGCAAGAAGGCGCTCCAGGAAACCGGCGGCGATATGGAAAAAGCCATCGACCTTCTGCGCAAAAAGGGCCTTGCGGTGGCCATGAAGCGCGCAGGCCGGGAAGCCACGGAAGGGGCGGTGCACGCCTATATCCACGCCGGGGGCAAGATCGGTGTTCTGGTGGAAGTGAACTGCGAAACGGACTTTGCCGCCCGCAGCGAAGACTTTCAGACTTTTGTCAAGGATCTGGCCATGCACATTGCGGCCACCAACCCCTTGGGCATCCAGCGTGAAGACGTCCCGCAGGATGTGGTGGAGCGGGAACGGGCCATCTTTGTGGAACAGGCCAAGGAGTCCGGAAAACCGGCCAACATCGTGGAAAAGATGGTGGACGGGAAGATGCGCAAGTTCTACGAAGAAAACGTTCTGATGGAACAAGCCTTTGTCAAGGACCCGGACAAGACCATTGCGGACTACCTCAACGAGCTGATCGCCAAAACGGGGGAACGCATCGTGATCCGTCGCTTTGTGCGCTACCAGCTTGGGGCTTAACCCCATGAACGACACACCGCGCCCGATCTACCGTCGTGTGCTCCTCAAACTGAGCGGCGAAGCCCTCATGGGCGACGGGTCCTATGGGATCGAACCCAAGCTCATGGAAGAATTCGCCGAGGAAATCGCCCAGGTGCACCGCTTGGGCGTGGAGATGGCTTTGGTCATCGGCGGCGGGAATATCTTTCGGGGGGTTTCCGCCGCCTCCCAAGGCATGGACCGGGCCACGGCCGACTATGTGGGGATGCTGGCCACGGTGATGAACGCGCTTGCCCTGCAGCAGGCCTTGGAAAAGCGTGGGGTGGCCACGCGGGTCCAGTCGGCCATCGACATGAAGGAAGTGGCCGAACCCTTCATCCGCCGCCGCGCCATCCGGCATTTGGAAAAAGGCCGCATTGTGATTTTTGCGGCGGGCACGGGACTGCCCTTCTTCACCACCGACACGGCGGCGGCGCTCCGGGCCGTGGAAATCGGCGCCGCGGTGCTCCTCAAAGCCACGAAAGTGGACGGGGTCTATGACGCCGATCCCGTCAAAGTGCCCGGTGCCCGCAAATACGATCGGGTGACCTTTGACGAAGTCCTCCAGAAGGACCTGAAGGTCATGGATGCCACGGCCATTTCCATGGCCAGAGACAACAATCTGCCCGTGATCGTCTTTAACTTGAGAAAGAGCGGAAACATCCTCAAGGTCGTTACCGGGGAGCCCGTGGGGACACTGGTGGAGGGATGCTCGGATGCTCAACGAAGTCTTTGAAGACGCCAAAGACCGCATGCAGAAAGCCGTCACGACCCTGGACAAAGAATTCAAAAAGCTGCGGACCGGCCGGGCTTCGGTCGCGCTGGTGGACGGTATCCGCGTGGAATACTACGGCACCCCGACACCGCTCAACCAACTGGCCACACTGACGGTTCCCGAACCGAGAACCATCATGATCCAGCCGTGGGATCAAAGTTGCATCGGTGAAGTGGAAAAGGCCATCATGAAATCCGAACTGGGCTTGACGCCCATGAACGACGGCAAGGTCATCCGCATTCACGTGCCGCCCTTGACCGAGGAGCGTCGTCGGGAGTTGGTCAAGCTGGTCAAGAAGATGGCCGAAGAAGCCAAAGTGGCGGTGCGCAACATCCGCCGCGATGCCAACGAAATCATCAAAGACTTGAAGAAGGAAAAAGAGATCTCCGAGGACGAACAGTTTAAGGGGCAGGAAGAGGTTCAAAAGATTACGGACGATTTCATCAAGAAGATCGATGAACTGAGCGCCGCCAAGGAAAAGGAAATCCTCGAGATCTAAGAAAATGTCATGGATGGACTCGATCCCCATCGATTGCCCCGGCATGTGGCCGTCATCATGGACGGCAACGGTCGATGGGCGAAGAAACGTCTGCTCAGCCGGGTGGCCGGGCACGAGGCGGGGGCGGAATCCGTCCGGGCCGTTATCGAAGCCGCCCGGAAGCTCGGCATCCCCTACCTGACCCTCTACGCTTTTTCCAAGGAAAACTGGCAGCGGCCCCAGAAAGAAATCCAGGCCCTGTGGCAGTTGTTCCGCCGATTTCTGCGTTCCGAACGGCCCCGCATGATGGAAAACGAGATTCGAGTGCGTCATGTGGGCGATCCCGACGGCATTCCCGAAGACGTCTACGCCGAATTTGCCGCCCTCATTCACGACACGGCCCATTTTGACAAACTGACGGTCAACCTGGCCTTGAACTACGGGGGCCGGCACGAAATCGCCCGGGCGGCCCGTCTGTTTGCAGAAGACGTGCGCCGCGGGAAGCGGGACCCGTCGGAGATGACGCCGGAAGTTTTGGCGTCCTATCTTTTCACGGCGGATATGCCCGATCCGGACCTGGTGATCCGCACCAGCGGGGAATGCCGTGTGAGCAACTTTTTGCTCTGGCAGATTGCCTATGCCGAGCTTTACATCACGGACGTCCTGTGGCCGGATTTTCGAGAACCGGAGTTTATCGAGGCGCTGCGGGAATACCAGCGGCGGGAACGCCGATTTGGGAAAACCAGCGAACAGGTGGCGGAAGAAGGACTGGGGCCCCTCATGTGAGAGTCCATGCTTTTTGTGAGGACGGCGGGCCGTCCGGTCCCTGAGCGGGGGACGGGACGCCGAGTTCAGGGAGGGCGTGGCCTCCTTGACGAAGGGGACATGGAGGGGTGAAGAAAATTTCGATGACTGCGCAATGGAACGTTCCATGACGGCGACGCAGTGGAGCTCTCACGCCAAGCGGTGGGTTACGGGCTTGGGCTTGGCCGTCCCCCTGGTAGCCCTGTTACTCTTCGGGCCGCTCTGGTTATGGGCGGTGGGGGTCACCATGGCCGTGATGATCGGATTGTGGGAATACGAGACGATGCTTCAACAGCCGGCCGTGACCCCGTCGGAGCTGGCCTTTGCGTTGGCTGTGGCGGCGGTTTTCCCTCCGGCGGCATGGCTTTTCGGTCCAGCGGGTGTTGTGGCCTCAGGGGTGGCAAGCGTCTTCGCCCTATGGGCGAAGTTCCTGGCCCGGCCGCCCCTCACCCGGGAATCCTGGCACCGCGGGCTGGTCACCCTAGGGGGCTGGTTTTACGTGGCCATGCCGTTATCTTTCGTCATGCTGTTGGGATCTTTGGAAAACGGGAAAGCCTGGGTTTTTTTTGTGCTCTTTGTCATCGTCGCCGGCGATGTGGGGGCCTATTATACCGGCAAGACCATGGGACGGCGGAAACTCTACGAAGCGGTGAGCCCCAAGAAAACCGTGGAAGGCGCCCTGGGCGGTCTGGCGGCTTCGGCCGTGGCGGGCACCGCTTTCGGAATGATCTTTCTGGGGGATGCAGGCGCTTCAGGACTGTGGCTTGTGGTGGTCTCCGTGATCACGGAAGCGGTCGGCCAGGCGGGAGACCTCATGGAATCGCTCCTCAAACGCATGGCCGGCTGTAAGGATTCCAGCGCGCTCCTTCCGGGCCACGGCGGTCTTTTGGATCGGCTGGACAGCCTGCTTTTCGCCTTCCCCACCGTGTGGTTTTGTGCGCAGGGGTTATACTAAGGGATGCGAGCACGACGGAAACGCTTGAGCATTCTCGGGAGCACAGGATCCATCGGCGTGAATACGGTGGAAGTGGCGTGCGGTTTCCCCGATCGCTTCGAAATCGTCGCTCTTGCGGCCGGACGCAACGTCCGGCGCCTCAAGGAACAAATCCAACGGGTGAAACCCCGGTGCGTCGCCGTGCAGGATCAGGAGGCGGCGTTGGAGCTGGAAAAGCTTCTGCCGGCCGGAACCGCGGATCTCGAAATCCTCTGGGGCGAAGCCGGCTATTGCCGTGTGGCCGCCATAAACGATGTGGACATGGTGGTTTCCGCCATTGTGGGTGCCGCAGGACTCATGCCCACACTGGCGGCCGTGGAGGCGGGAAAAGATGTCGCCCTGGCGAACAAGGAAACCTTGGTCATCGCCGGGGAAGTGGTCACCCGGATGCTGCAACGGACCGGCACGCGCCTGCTCCCCGTGGACAGTGAACACAGCGCCATCTTCCAGGCGCTCCAGGGCCACACCCGCTCGGCCGTCAAACGCCTGCTGTTGACGGCTTCAGGGGGGCCTTTTTTCGGGAGAAGTCTCCACGAACTCCAGGCGGTGACGCCCGCCGCCGCCTTGAAACATCCCAACTGGTCCATGGGACCGAAGATCACCATCGATTCGGCGACCCTCATGAACAAGGGGCTCGAGGTCATCGAGGCCCACTGGCTTTTCGACGTCCCCGTGGACGCCGTGGCCGTCCACATTCACCCGGAAAGCATCGTCCATTCCATGGTGGAATATGTGGACGGATCGGTGATCGCCCAGTTGGGTGTGCCGGACATGAAAATTCCCATCGCCTATGCCCTCTCCTATCCGGAACGCCTGCCCGTGGACGCCCCGCGGCTGGATTTGTTCGCTCTGCGCTCGCTCACCTTTTACCCCCCGGACATGGAAACCTTCCCATGCCTCGACCTGGCCTATCGCGCCGCCCGCATCGGCGGGACCATGCCCGCCGTGCTGAACGCCGCCAACGAAATGGCGGTGGAGGCCTTTCTTTCGGGACGCCTCGGATTTACAGATATCCCGAAGATCATCGGCCAGGTGATGGACGCCCATGAAGTTCTGCCGGCGGATGCGGTGGAGCGGGTCCGAGCGGCCGACCGGTGGGCTCGCCGAGTCGCCGACGACTTCTTGCGCGGGACGCCCCACGTGCTCCCAGCGCGCGAAGAAACCGAAAAGGCGGTGTGCCGGGTTCCCATGATGCAGGAAGGGAATGCTCAACCTTGACATGAATCCTCTCATCTCGTCTGCTCCGATCCAAGACCGCCATCAAGGAGGAAGGCGCTGTGGTCACCACCATTGTCTCCACAGTCATCGTACTGGGCGTCCTCATCTTCATCCATGAATTGGGCCATTTCCTGGCCGCCAGACGCATGGGGGTCACGGTCCTGCGTTTTTCTTTGGGCTTCGGCCCCAGGATCGTGGGCTTCCAACGCGGCGACACGGACTATTGCCTGTCTTTGGTGCCATTGGGCGGCTACGTGAAGATGCTGGGGGAAGACCGCGAAGATCCCGTGGCCGATGCGGACCGCGATCGGAGCTTTTCCCATCAGTCCGTGAGGAAGCGTTTGGTCATCGTTCTTGCGGGTCCGTTGTCCAATGTCCTTCTCGGGATCGTCCTCTTTATGGTGGTGTTCGCCTTCTACGGCGTCCCCCGGCTGAACACCGAAATCGGCACCGTGACGGCCGATTCCCCCGCCGCACGAGCGGGGCTCCAACCCAAGGACAAAGTTCTGGAAATCAACGGCCGGGGGCTCAAGGCCTGGGAAGACCTTTCGGAAACCATCCAAAGGGAAGGCCTGAAACCCTTGGAGATCCTCGTCCAGCGGGACGGGCAACGGCTGGTGTTCCAGGTGACCCCTGAAGTCCGAGAGGTGAAAAATATCTTTGGGGAAACCATCCGCCGGCCGGTGATCGGCATCACGGCGTCCGGGTCTTTTGAGGTGGAAAAAGTCAATCCGTTGATGGCCGGGGTTTACAGCCTGAAACAGACCTGGAGCCTGACCAAGCTGTTTTTCATGACCGTCGTGAAGCTCATTCAGCGGGTGCTGCCCATGGAAACCCTCGGCGGGCCGATCCTCATCGCCCAGATGGCCGGCCAGCAGGCTCAAGAAGGCCTGATGAACTTTTTGCATTTCATGGGCCTCATCAGCATCAACCTGGCGGTCCTCAATCTTTTGCCCATTCCCGTGCTGGACGGCGGACACGTAATGTTCTTCTTGGTGGAAGCCGTCCGGCGGCGGCCGTTGAGTGTCCGTCAGGTGGAAATGGCCCAAAGGGTGGGCATGGCCGTCCTCATCGCCCTCATGGTGTTCGTCTTTTACAATGACATCATGCGATTGATCCCCACAGGCCGTGGAGCCTCAGCGCCTTAAACAGGGGCGATTGGTTTGCGCAACGACGTTGGTGCCCGAGTACGGAGTCCCGGAAGGCGTGACGATGAAAATCCTTGCGGTGGATACCTCGACGGCTTCGGGAAGTGTGGCCCTGCTCCATGACCAGGTGATTGCCGCCGAATGGACCCTTCTTTCGGCGCACACCCACAACCGTCGCCTTTTGCACGGGATCGATCGGATCCTTGCCGATGCCCATTGGGCCTTGGAAGACGTGGACCTTTTCGCCGTGACCACAGGCCCGGGAAGTTTCACCGGGATCCGGATCGGCTTGAGTACCATGAAGGCCGTGGCATGGGCTTTGGGAAAACCCCTGGTGGGCGTCCCGTCCCTGGAAGCCCTGGCGGCCCCTTTGGCCGTGGGGGGACGTCCCGTCTGCGCGGTGATTGATGCCCGGAAAAACGAAGTCTACGCGGCGCTGTACCACCCGGATGGCGAAGGCCGCCTGCGGGAAGAGCGGCCCCCGTCGGTGCTCGCTCCGGACAGACTCGCCTCGTGGATCCAGGAAAAGACTTATGTGTGCGGGGACGGCTGGCTGCTTTATGAAAACATTTTCAGCCGCTGCATCGGGGACCGGGCGGTGGACCCCGGGCCGGGATTTCACGGGATTCGGGCGGGTTTTGTGGGCCGGTGCGCCCTCGAGCGATGGCGGACCGGCGAGGACACGGACCCCATGCGGGTGATGCCCTTGTATGTGCGTCCGTCGGAAGCGGAACTTCACGGGGGCGGGCTTCACCCGCCTTCGCCGGCATAACGACAGAGCGTTCTTTCCAACGCGCTTATCGGCCCCTTGGACCTGTGGGGGCGGACCCACGAGAGCCGAGACGGCGGACTCGGACGGACGTGACGGCGTGATCCCGACACACCAGAGAAGCGCCCGGCCGTCCGGCGCGGAACGCCCACCCACGGCGTGCCATGGGTCGGCGGACGACACATCACGGAGGTGCGGTGCCATGGCCGTCGGCACGGATGCGCATTGTCGGTTTTCACGAGTGAACCGGCGGTTTCTTCGGGTGCTTCGGGACCCTTTGTTTCCGCTCTATTTCCTGGAACGCAACCTGAAAATGCTGGGAGCGGAAAAGGGCTTTGACCGGGCGGCCCGGCGTCGGAACGCAAAGCTCTTGGGGGTGGTTGAGGAAAGGATCCGGTGGTTTCGTGAACTGTTGAACGCGGACGGTTCGGTGACCGGCCGCTCCGGGAACCATTCCCCGCCGGCCCTCCGGGCTTTGGACGACGGGCCTGATCGGTCCCGCATTGAATCTTATTGCGACCATTGCGGGCTGTGTTGTGAAATCTGCAGCGGGTTTCCCGACTTCCCGGATCCGCACAATCCGCCGGATGCCTGGCAGTTCGTCTTCGGGCAGGGTTTGGGGTTCGGCCATCGGTTTTGCCCGTTCCTTATGCACGATCGGCGCGCCAACGGCAGCTTCTGCGCCATCCACCGGTATCGGCCCAATCCGTGCCGCATTTTCGAAGAGGACGAGTGCCGGACGGTGAAAACTGAACTTTCCGATGAACTGGCCCGCACACACGGCCGTCCACCCCGTTCCAGCGCCAGGGTCGGCCGTCTTGTCGCCGGGGCCTTGAAAAACGGGCGGCGTCACCGCCGGCTGGCACACGAGGAGTAGAAAACCATGGCCGTCGTGGCCATTGTGGGACGTCCCAACGTGGGAAAATCCACCCTGTTCAACCGCCTGTGCCGCAAAAGGCACGCTTTGGTGGACGACCACCCCGGGGTTACCCGGGATCGGTTGTCGGCCCCCGTGGAATATGCCCACCGACGTTTCATCCTCATGGATACCGGCGGTTTCACGGACCCCGACGCCGGCACCTTTGCCGAAGAAACCCGCCGCCAAGTGCTCCTGGCTTTGGAAGAAGCCGACGCCCTCATCTTTCTCGCCGACGCCCGAACGGGTCTGCACCCCAACGACCGGGAATTGGTGGATCTCCTGCGAAAGTCATCGAAGCCGGTCTTTTATGCCGTCAACAAGGTGGACGGACGGGAGCAGGAGGGGCTTGTGTCGGAGTTCTACGCCTTGGGGGTCGAAAAGATTTATCCCGTGAGCGCCGCCCACGGTTTGGGGGTCCATGAGCTCATGGACGATGTGGTGAAAACCCTGCCGGCTCAGTGGCAAGACGACGCCGACGACGACAACCCGCAAATCCGGGTGGCCGTCGTCGGTCGGCCGAACACGGGAAAATCCACCCTGGTGAACGCCCTTTTAGGTCAAGAGCGTGTCATTGTCAGTCCCGTGCCGGGAACCACCCGGGATGCCGTGGATACCCCCGTGGAAGCCGCAGGCCGACGGTTTCTGCTCATCGACACGGCGGGTATCCGTCGCAAAGGCCGCACTCGCGAAAAACTGGAAAAGCTCAGCGTGATCAAAGCGCTGGACAGTATCGACCGCAGCCATGTGGTCATCCTCATGGTGGATGCACTGGAAGGTGTGACGGACCAGGATCTTCATGTGGGCGGCTATGTGCAGGAGCGGGGCCGGGGATGCCTCATCGCGGTGAACAAATGGGACGCCGTCCCCAAGGACCCCAAACAGGTGCGTCGGTTCCTGGAAGACGTTCGAGACCGGTTCCGCTTTCTTCCCTTCGCCCCCATCCTCACCATGAGCGCCCTGCAGAAGAAAAGGGTGAACCGTGTTTTCCCTCTGGTGCTTGAAATCTTTGACCAATTCAACAAAAGGGTGACCACGGGGACGGTGAATCGCGTCCTCGGCGAGGTGACGGCGAAACACGAACCGCCCTTGGTCTCGGGACGGCGTTTGAAATTTTATTATGCTACGCAGGCGTCCACTCGGCCGCCCACCTTTGTCGTTTTTTGCAACGAACCGGAAAAAATCCACTTTTCCTACGAACGGTTCCTCATCAACCAGTTCCGGGAAGCCTTCGCCATGGACAAGACCCCTGTGCGTGTGGTTTTTCGGGAACGATCCCGCCGAAGCGACGAGAACCGATGACGTTTTTTTCTTCTTGGAGCGATTCGGAAAAACGCCGGCGCCGCCGGCGAAGACGGCGTGTGCTTCTCGCGCTGGTCTTGACGGGAGCGGCGCTCTGGTGGGCCTTGGGGGATCGAACGGCCGTGAGAACTCCGGGGCCGTCCGGGGACGATGCACGCCCCGGAGGCCCGGCGTCGGAAGAAGTGGTTTCTGCGCCGGGCGATATGGAGTATGGGCCGACGGGGCAGGATGTCGGACAGACCGGGGATGACGACGGGCAAGAGGCCGCCGATGTCCGGGATGGCTCGGGGGGCGGGAGGCGGCTTCGGGATGTGGTGGCCGTGCTGCCCCTTTCCGGACCTTTTTCCGCAGAGGGCAAAGCCTTGCAACGGGGCATGAAGCTTGCCGCCGTGACGGCTTCATCGGAAGAAAGAGTCCACATCCATTACGTGGACGGATGGCTTCCGGAAAATGCCGCCGCCGAGGCCGTGGCGACCGCTGTGGCCCACGCGTCGGTGGGGGCGGTGCTGGCTCATGTTCCTCTTTCCCGATGGGATGCGCTCTTGAGGCCCGCCGTGGAAAAAGGCGTCCTTGCGGTGTCTCTCGTCAGCGGGCATGATGCCTTGATCCAGGGCCGGTCCACGGTGGCCTTCCTCGGCCCCGATGAGGAGGCGGCCAAAGCCGCCGCGGAACTGCTGGCTGCCCACAGGGCCTCGGGAAACGTCCTGGTGATGACCGACGGGAGCAGCTACGGCGCCCGGTGGGCCGACGTTTTCAGCAGGGAAGCCGCCCGCTTGGGGATGAAGCTCAGACGGGCTCAATGGAACGAGCGGGAGGCGGCCCCCCTGGACATGACGGAACTCCCTCGGGCGGTGTTTCTGGTCGGATCGCCCCAGTGGGCGGCGGAAGCCATCCGGATACTCCACCTGACGGGCTGCCGGGCCCTGTACGTTTTGCCCTATTGCCTGGGGCGGCCGTCCCTGGAGGATGCCCTCGGACCCCTTGTGGACACGGTTCGATTCGTCGTCCCCATGGCCGGGGCGGTTCCCAACGGGCCCCACGACGCCGGGTTTCGGGACCGTTTTCGACAAAACTTCTGGAAAGACCCCGATTGGATGGCCTCTGTGGGCCACGATGCGGTGCGCTGGATCGGGCGGGTTTTTCGGGAACAGGGGGACATCTCGGCGGCGGAACTCGCCGAAAAGGTGTTTTCCGGGAACGTTTCCCCCAGGACCTTCACCGGCGTGGCAGGGACGCTCACCGTGGGAGACAAGGGGCGGGTGGAGCGCCGATGTGTTCTGGCACGATGGAAAGATGGTTCGTTTGAGCCTTTTTCGGAAGAATCTTCGAGGGTTGAATGAGTCGAGGCCGGTCATCTTCCACCTTGACACTCCCCGGGGTTCGTGTTAGGAAAGCGCGGTCTTCGGGCGGCCCGCAGGCCGCCGTCCTTCGGGGGGCCGTTAACTCAGTCGGTAGAGTATCTGCCTTTTAAGCAGAGAGTCGCAGGTTCGAATCCTGCACGGCCCACCATGACCCTTCCCCATCGTGATGCCGAAAGGTGTTTTCGAATAACGCGGGAAGGGATGTAGCCTAAGGTGGCTTCAATCGTCGAACGAAATCCTCTCCCATGAGGAATTCGCGCTTGACACCGCAGGGTGTGGGTTGCTATAGAGCGCGCACGTTGCGTCCCCATCGTCTAGCCAGGTCCAGGACACCGGCCTTTCACGCCGGCAACGCCGGTTCAAATCCGGCTGGGGACGCCACACCTTTCTCTCGGCCCGCCATATCCGTTGCCACCGTGGGTCCCAAGAATTTTTCCTGACCGAACCGTCAAAGCGAAAATGGGGGCGATTCCTGCGGACGCCACGAGAGTGCGGGGTTTGGTTTGTGCTTTGGGGTTTGCGCTGTGCCCCACAACGTTTTGTGCGCGTGCACCACGGCAGATCCCACGGTCCGACCGTGCCTTGACATTTCCCCGAAACTCGTGCTTTTGTCTCTCTTCGGAGAGGGGCGAGTCGGCGCCCCGGCGGGGTCGGTTCCGCCTTCCCCGGCACTGCGCCGAGGATCAACGACAACCGACGCCTCACGGCGGGTGATTCAGCACAAACCATTATCTTTCCCCATCGCACGAGGCCCCCATGTCCGGTATCGTCGTAGAAAAGAAGGACGGGAAAACCATCATCACCGTGGTCCAGAAAGATTGGGAAAAAGACGGCGATGACGGCGTGAGGAGCCGATCGTCCGAGACGCCGGCGTCCGGCCGTCGCACGTTTCTTCATGACGTTCTCGGCCGGCGCTTGCTGTTTCATCTGGCTACCGGTGAAGAAGTCGAAGGCATTTTGGACGGCTTTGACCACGAATCCTTGCGCATCGAGGACGCCTTTCTTTTCGGCGACAAGAAAGAATGGCATGGCGACTGGATGATTGTGGAAAGACGCCAGCTCGTGGCCGTTTCTCCGGCAGGGCGCATGCGCCGGCGGCCTTCCTCGAACGATCCCTCGTGACCCGCTCACGATCGCGCTCTTTAAAGCGTCGAACCGGGAAGCGACCCCGGCCTCGCGGGTCCACGCTGGATTTCGGAAGACGATTTCCCGGCCCCTTGGTGCCGTGTTTCGCAGGGGCGTAAATCATGGCCCCCAGGGGCTTCGCGAAACGAAAAATAACCGGCCGGAGGAATGTATCCGCCGCGCTTTGGAACTCTTCCGGGCAGTGGGCCCCAAGAGCCTCCGGAATAGGCGCCTCAGGGCGTCCGGGTGGTGGATGGCGCGGATGGCCTCAGGATATGATCGCCGCCGGTTCTCAGGGGTGCGATCCCTCATCGAAAAGCCATATCGCCGCCGCGCGGCTTTTTCCTTATGGAAGTCCGGGATCTCGGTTTCGACCCCCTCGAGGCCCCCAAAATGCTCCACAGCCGTCTGCCGATAGTGGCTTAAAATGACCTCGACCTCCGCATCATAGATCCCCGAACAGGGGACCGTGCCGTGGATGCGGCTCGCTACCGCAGACGGGGCATCCTGCAACCGGCGGCGCTTTGGTCCGTCACTGTCCCGCCACGCCATGGTCTCATCTTGCGCCTTGTCGTCTTTGCGTGGGATGAAGTTTAAGCAAGCGGCCTTCGCGGTTTCTCAACGAAGAAAAATTCGACCCAATTTCCCCCCGCATAAGTCAAAATTTGACCCGATGACTCCAAGGGCAAATTCCTTGACAGTGCCGCGCCGCCCGTGGTTTCTATTGCGCGTTCGAGCCCAGGACCCGATTCCCTGGGGCGCCCCATCACGGCAATCACCTGCGCTTCAAGGAGACCGCACACTCTGACGCTCGTCAACACACCGTGGACAACCGGCATTCCTCAGGAGGATTTTCCCATGCACATCGATGAAATCCGGCGGATGGTGGAAACGGCCATTCCTTTTGTTTCTCGATCGGGGCTTCAGGTTGTGGAAATGCGCCCCGGCTATGTGAAGCTCCGCATGCCCTTCGAGGGAAACCAGAATCATGTGGGCACCATGTATGCCGGCGCGCTGTTCACCCTAGGGGAAATCCCGGGTGGGGCGTTGTGCTACTGCACCTTCGATCCCCGAAGGTATTTTCCCTTGGCCAAGGAAATCACCATTCGGTATCGAAAGCCCGTGACCACCGATGCGGTGATCCAGGTGGGATTGTCTTCGGAGGAAATCACGCGCATTCAGAGGGATCTGGACGCCAACGGCAAGGCCGATTTTGTTGTGGAAGCGGACATTGTGGACGCCTCCGGGGAACCGGCGGCGTCCATCCACGGCCTTTACCAGATTCGATCCGTAACCCTGTGAGGAGGCCAGGGGGATTCCACTCGGGAGGCGTCCGGCTGTCGGCGGCGGACCCCGCCTTCCGCAGATGGAGTTTTCGGTGTTTTGGGAAAGCCGCCCGAGCTTGTCCCAGGAGCGTGGAAAAGGCCATGGCCCGGTATTCAGTGGCGAGCTTTCAGGTTCCCGGGCAGGGGAGTCCTGCGTTCAGACCACGTCCCCTGAGGCGGCGCCCGTTGCGGTGGTTCACCCTGGTGATCGTGGGGTGTCTGACCTTTCCCCTCATTCACGGCGCCCCTCCAAAGACAGTCCAAGCGTCCTGGATCCAAGGGTGGGATGCTGTGTCACTGGCCGATGAACGGGCTTTTCTGGGCCCCCCCAAACCGCCTCACCGGATCGTTTTTTACGACAACCTGCGCTATCCCATTACGGCCGAAAATGCGCTTCCGGTGGCCGCGTGGGCCCACCCGGATTTTTTGCCTCTCATCGCGGTGGACGCCAATCCGTGGGTGGGGGTCAGTGTTCTTCGAGCGACCTCGGCGGAATCATCCCTGGCGGACCGACTCTACGCCAATGTCCAGATCCAACTCATCCTCCAAGAATACGAGCGGTTGCAGCAACAGGCCCGCCAAGTGCTCGAAGGTTTGGGCTTGAACCATCTCGTGCCCGGCGTCGGAACCCATCTTCCCCCCCTGGCCGGTCCGGCGCTGACAAGTGCCCCGATGCAAGCGCCGCCTGAAGAAGATTCCCTGGAAGCGAGGCTGGCACGCCTTCGAGCAGCTTATCGGCAGGCGGCCATGGATGAGGCGGCGGCGGCGCCTGCCGAACCAGGATCCGTATCCCCGTCTTTTCTCGCCATGATGGCCTCACCCTCCACGGCAAACGCCTCCGGTTCCCAAGCTTCTGGATCGGGGAAAGCCGCCGTGTCGCCCACCGGCACACGCGAAGCTTCGACGGGTTCGGGAGCGTCGGGCGCTGAAAAATCGGTACCCGACTATACACCGCCCTCATTGGGACCGTTGCCCATGAAAGCTCGACCCGTCGGTGAAGATGAGCCGCTGCCGTGGATCTTACGGGCGGCCCTGGCGGTGTTTGAGTTTGTGTTCAGACATAAAGGGGCAATTCTCGGGGCAATTTTTTTTGTTGTGGCCTTATCTTGGACTGTGGCCATCGTGATGACGGTCTCTAAGAAGCGCCCGTGAAAACAAGAAAAGGAAAAACCATTCTTTTTGAACCTGTGCCGCGTGGCATTGCTTTGGGCGTCGCGCTCCTGACGATTGTCGCATGCGGGGGGTGCATCCTGAGGCCCGAAGAGAAAGCCCGAGAGTGGGCGCGACGGGCCGAAACCGCCTGGGCCCAGCAGCGCTTCACGAAGGCCATATCGCTTTGGGAAAAGGCGCGGACCCTGAGTCCTGAAGACACGGCTCTGGCGCTACGCCTCGCCTGTGCTTACGGTCACAGGTTCCATTGGGACGAGGCTCTGGCCTTGTGCCAAGAGGTCCTGGACCGGCATCCGCGGCATGATGCAGCGTGGCGGGCCATGGCTTTTCTGGCCATGGCTGCGGGCCGCATGGGGGAAGCTTTTCGAGCCGTGGAGACCCTGAGGTGGCTGGACCCGGATGGTGCGGAATCCCTATCGCTTCGCGGCGATTTTCTCCTGCTTCAAGGGGATACCCGGGGGGCGCTTCAAACTTACGAAGAAGCCCTGGCGGCCTTGGCTTCGGAGGAAACGCAGGCCAAATCCCCTTCCCAACCGAGCATATGCGCCCAGACGTCCGGGCGAACCCTCGGCGCGGTGCTGCAGGCGAAGAAAGCTGCGTGCCTCCTGGTCCTGGGACGTCGCAGCGAGGCGCTTCGTCTGGTGGAAAATCTGAGCGCCATGGCCTCGACGGAACCCGACGTGTGGGCTCATGCGGGGCGCATCTGGGAGCTCTTGGGGGAGGGGGATCAGGCGGCTCGCGCTTACGAAGCGGCTTTTACGCACAATCCCGGCGATATTTCTCCCATGGTGCGCCGCATCCGGCTGGCCATATCCAAGGATCGTCCGCAAGAGGCTGCGGCGGCGCTGGATCGGCTGGAAAAGTCGGGCGCTCCTGCGGCGGTGGTGGGAAAGCTCCGAGTCGAAGGGGCTCTGCACCAAGGTCGTCTGGAAGATGCCTCTAAGGCGCTGACGGTGCTTTCTGCCAAAGGGCTCATGGATACGGAAGGGCGGCTTTTGGAAGCCAAGATGCGCCTTTTGGAAGACCGACCTGTAGCGGCACTCATCCTCCTGGAAAAGATTCTGGATTTGGAACCCCACATTCCCACGGCCCATTACCTGGCGGGATTGGCCCACCTGCGATCGAACCATGTGCGGCTGGCGCAAAAGTCCATGATCCGCGCGCTGGAGTTGGATCCCGCTTTGACGGAAGCGCGGGTGATCCTGGCGGCCACATACTACAAACTGGGAGAGGCGGAGCCGGCTCGAGCCCATGCCCAAGCGTTGGCGGAACGCGAGCCGGAGAATCCCGATGCACGGATCCTTTTGGCCTTGGCTGCCGCCGAAGCCGGCGCTGTGGTTGAAGCGTCCCGGCATGGGGAAGCGCTCAAAAGGCTGGACGGAGATTTTCGGAAAACACTCCTGCTCGATACTCTCCTGTGGGCGCAAGCGGGGGATCCAGGGCGGGCCCTCGAATCTGCCCTCCATTGGTGGGAAACCCACCCGGAGGATGCCGATGCCGCGTGGTGTAGCATCCGCCTGGCGTGCGAAACCCGGCGCGCCGAGGAGGTCCGAAGGTCCCTGGAGCGGACCCGCTCGCAGGGCCTTCCCTCCGCAGTCTTCCAGATCTTGATTGGGGATTTTTGGCTGTGCACGGGCCGGGCGGAAGAAGCCCGTACGGCCTATGTCGAGGCCCTCAAGCGCGATGCCGGCATGGCGTCGGCGTATCGAGGCCTTGCCCAAAGCGAAGAAGCGACCAAAGAATCACGTGCGAAGATCCTCATGGATTTTCAAAACCATGTGTCCCATTCGCCCGAACCGATCGCGGCCCTGGCCGACTTGTCCTATCAAACAGGGGACACGGCCGCGGCCCGCACCTTTCTGGAAAAAGGCCTGGCCGCCCATCCCGAATCCGGGGTGTTGCTTAACAATTTAGCCTGGCTTTATCTGGAATCCAACGTCAATCTGGACAAGGCCCTCACTTTGGCGCAGCGCGCCTATGATCTCCTGCCGCATCGCGTGGAAGTGTTGGATACCCTGGGGTACGCTTATCTGAAAAAAGGCCTCACGGCTCGGGCCCTATGGTACCTCTGCGAAGCCCGCACGCGTGCCCCCGAAAACCCCATGGCGGCCTACCACCTCGGCTTGGCCTACGCCGCCCAAGGGGACGCCGACCAAGCCCGCCTCCACCTGGAAGCAGCCCTGCATCTGGGCCTTCCCGAAACGGCCGCCGTCCAGGCTAAAGCTCTCATCCAAAACCAATCTCGCCCGTGAACCGCCGGCGTTCTTCTTCCCACACGCCTTGAGGAACCGGCCGGCTTTCCCAGAAAGGAGTGAACGGGGTATGCTGGGAGTTCAGGTCACGGCAGGGTCAGGATTATCCCCTGTGGCGACGGCCAAATGTTTCATTGGATCCTCATGACCCTGACCAGGGGCGGCAAGGGCCGCCCAAGGGCATGGTCAATTTCCACACGAACCGGCCTTTGTTCTTAAACGTCCCGGATAAAGCCGATCCAGCCTGACTGAGTGATCCTATGGGTAGCGACGCGGACTTGACCTTTGACAAGCCTTCGCAGATGGCCCCATTGGTGGTGGATGCCGTGAGCCCGAAGGGCTCTCTGGGATCAGGCCCCCGTGCCTCCCCAAACATCGCCCACGTATGTTTTTTTGTAGGGGCAGGCCCCCGTGCCTGCCCGAATGTTTTCCACCCCCGTCCATTCTGTGGCGGGCCCCCGTGCCTGCCCGCATAGTGCCCATCCCCGTCCATTGTCGGGTCGGCCCCCGCGCCTGCCCAAATATCGCCCAGGTGTATTTATTGTAGGGGCAGGCCCCCGTGCCTGCCCGAATGTCACCCACCCCCGTCCATTCTGGGGCCGGTTCCCCGCGCTTGCCCAAAGATCGCCCATGTGTGTTTTTTTGTAGGGGCAGGCCCCCGTGCCTGCCCGATCTGCTGGCCCGCCCCCGCCCGGTATGTGTGATCACGACCCTACGGGGCATTACCCAAGGGGCCGCCCCTCCGACGGCAACCACCCCTTGATGGACTGTGGCACAACGACAACCCTATATCCGTCGAACAAGAGAACGCGCGCCGCCCTTCAAAAATCCGAATCGACCCGTCCGCCGAATGAAAAAATTATCGGAAATCCTGTAGGCAAAAGACTCGAAAAGACAAAATGAGAGCTTCGATAAGATAGTTCTACGGATAAACACACTCTCACGGATCGACGCTTATCCCAAGCGAGATCCACGCAACAGTTGTCATCCGACGGACCATCCCCAGGGTCGCTATGATCCCGGCCGCGGCCTTGATGCCATGGACCACACGGATTCAGGGCAAACAACGGGGCCTGCCGCTACTGCTGCTGTCCAGCGGCGGGCCGGCCTGGGGCATCGGTGCAAAACCAGGACCCTCGCGCCATACGGCCACAGGCCTCACGCCGCCGCCGTCAATCGCCGAAGCGAAAACACCCCTTCAACACCCGCGGCCCGGTGAGCCCGTCGCTCCCTTTTGTGGATGCACTCCGAAAAGCGTTCATAGGCGTCCAGCACAAACGTTCTCGACCCCAAAACCAGGCTGTCCGTAAAGCACCGAACCTTGTGCCCCCAAAGGCTCACGGGTTCCTCGGCGTCCTTTCGGATCCGCCCCTGGTCGCGGCCCTTGGAATCCAACCGGCCGCCTTGGCCCACTTCGTAGACCATGGCGCAATACTGGCGCACATCCTGGATGTCCATACCGTCCCAGCTCAGAAAGTCCACCTTTCCCGCCAGCCGGAAAGAGAGGCTGTTCCAGGGGTATTCTTCGGGGCGATCCACCACGCGCGCCCGCACAGGATTGAGTTCGATGTACGCGAGACACTGGGCCAGGGCCAAGCCCCCTTCCAGAAGCACGCTCTTGAAACGGTCGCCCCAGAAGTAGCCCTTTCGCTGGTTTCTTCGGTTGTACCACCGGGAAAAATCCAGTTTCACCGAGCGGACGAATTCCGACAGGTCGCAGAGCTTTTCCCGGAGGACGGTGAGGTCTTTCGATCGCACCACCTCCGGGTCCAGTCCGTAATGGGCACTGACCCGCTCCACAATCTCCGCGTCGGTCACCTCCATGGAGCTTCGGGTCTTCACCACCAGGTGAAAGTGATTGCTCATGAGGCAAAAGCCGAGGATTTCCACAAAGTAGAGCCGACTGGAGCTTTGGATGATCTGAAGCAGCTTCTCTTTTTCCACATCCCCCAGGGAAAACTCCCCACCCACGGTGCGGGACACCACGTGGTAGTACGCGGGCTCCCCCCGAGCCTTCATGCGCCTGGTGCGTGCCATGGCCGTCGCCCCCATTCGACGTGGTCTATCCTTGTCTCATCTGATCCCTCACCCGGATGCTGTGTCCTTCTTTCACATCCGCATACCACATAAGGCGCAAGAGTGAAAGTATTATTTACCTGTCCCCAATATATCTACGGGTTGTTGGGTATGCATGGACTTTCTCATGTGTGCAACAGATTGCACTCGCCATAGGAAATCGCATGCACACTCGCCGGAGACTGGCCCCGAAGCCTTTTGCCGTAGAAGCAAAAAGCACGGAATATCGATGAGATACAAAACTTCCATGAGCCGTCTCTATTGGTTTAGATCTTGCAAGAAGCCCAACAGCAGGGATCCTAGATCCTTGGGGCGAGCCCGGAAGGGGAATGGTCGCAAAGCGTAAGCCCGAAGGTTTCGCAGTTTACCGGCGAACCGCTGTATGGCAGGGATGCCCGTGAAAGGTGCCTTTCCCGGCCGCCGGCGGTGACAACAGACGATGGGAAGACGAGAGGTATGAAGGCATGAAAAAGAACTGGGTTTCTGTGTGGTGGTATGGGAGAGCGGATCCTGCGGCGGACCATGGCGGCGAACTTCGCCTCACCGGGGTCATGGAAACGAAAACTAGGATACGGGAGTGAACACATGAAAAAGACAGGACTATTCTTGCTCTTATGTGCCGTGTTTCTTGGCGTGGGCCAAGCACAGGCCCAGCCCCTCTTCAATGACTGGTATTTCAATCCGAACGGTACGGGTTTCGCCTCAGCTGTTGAGATTGACGAGTACTTAGATCTGACGGGGATCACCTATGTGGAAAATACGCTGGATGATCCCACCGATCCCACGAGTTCGGGAACTTTCACGGATCATGCCACCTTTTATTCGCAAGGCCATGACGGTACTCCGTGGGGACCCACGTACAATCAAATTACGGCGCTGTTTGACGCCACGGGAACATTTACCGATCTGACGAGTGGAAGTTTCCAATTCGATCCCGGGGGAACTTTGCTGATCTATTCCGATCCCACCTATAATTATGGAACGACGGCGGGGATCTACGGGGCCAACGACGGGACGTTGATTGGCACATGGACGGTGGTCTCCGGCGGAGGGCAGTTGGAAGATGCCGTACCCAACGGAGATATCACCGTCTTTTTCGTGGCGACGTCTCTGACCCCAGGGTATTGGTTTACGCCGGCGGGTGTGGACATGTCCACTTTGGTCGCCCCGATGATTGCCATCTCCTTGGCCACCACCAACGCCAGCCTTACGGCGCCGAATGCAACCGTGCCGGGAGAATTTGGACAGTGGTTCGATCCGGATCCCCCGTCGGCCAACAATGTGCCCACCCAACTGTGGTTGAGCACCAATGGGCAGTATCGTGTCGGCGTTGTGCCCGAGCCGGCGACCATGATCCTCATGGGGACAGGCTTGGCCGGCTTGGCCGGGTTTGCCAAACGCAGAAAGGAGAAGAAATAACCCTCTTTTCGGCGAAGGGCCTGATGCATCCAGGCACGCCGAAAAAGGCATGAGCGGTCGCAGGGGACATCCCCTGCACCGCTTTTTTTGTCAGGCAAACAAGCCAGCCGTCATCCCCCGAGCAAGATCCCCTAGAAACCGCGATACTCTGCGCGGCCCCACATTTTCATCTCATAAAAGAGACGACGCACAGCGGTGTAACCGGCCAGCTTTTGGAGCTTCCGCAGCAGGATAAAAGACCGCCATAGAGGCTGACGCAGCCTGAGAAACCTGATGAGCGCGGCCACGGTTCGAAGGATCACAGGAGGGGTCTTTTCGTCCTCATCGTACATGAAATAGTTGGTCTTTTGCATCGCCTGCCGTTTCGTCAAATACTTGATGGTGGGGACATCGACGGCATAGGCGTCGGGCAGATGCACCGGAAAAAGAAAGTTTCGCGTCTCGACGGCTAACCGCGGAAAACGTTGTCTGACCTCTTCGGCAAGAGGGGCGCCGCTGTAGAGGCGCATGCCGACGGCCACGTTGATCAGATCCCATGGCGAGGCCGCCTGCTCCATGGTCTCGAAAGTCTCGCGGATCGTGTCTGGCGTTTCGCCAGGGGCACCCAGAAGGAGATACCACGTGATCGGAATACCCGCCTCATGAAGGAGTTTCCCGGTTCTGAGGATATCTTGTTTCCGATAATTTTTCCCGAGAGCCTCCAGCATGCGGTCGCACCCCGATTCGGCGCCCACATCCACCTCGCTGAAACCGGCTCTTTTCATGAGTTCGACCAACTCTTCATCCACGGCGCCGGGATTCAACCCCATGGTGCGCACCTGAAGGTTCAAGCCGCGGGCGATCAAGGCCCGCAGAACGTCCTTGGCATGAGATAAGGGAATGTTGAAGGTGCTGTCGGTGAACTCCACGGCGTGAATGCCGGTCTTCTCCACGAGCCAAGCAATCTCTTTGGCGACCCTGTCGGGGCTCTTGAGGCGATATTGATGCCCTTCGATCCGATTATAGGTGCAATAGACACACCTGAGGGGGCATCCCCTTTTGGTTTGCACCTGCAAAGGGGAATTGTACCGGCGGTAAAGATGGAGATCCACATATCGGCTGGGGTCGATCATCGGCAGGCTGTTGAGGTCGCGCACCCGAGCGGGGAGATTGTGAACGATGGTTCCCCCGGGTGATCGATAGATCAGACCGGGTGTGTTTTGCACGGATTGCCCGGCCTGAAGACAGGCGAGAAAGCCGACCATGGCTTCTTCCCCATCTCCGGCGATGGCGAAAGGGACGCCAAAAAACTCGAGAATCTCCGGGCCGTTGATCCCCAATGCGGGACCGCCGAGAATCACGGGCCCGTCGAACACCTTTTGACAAGGCTCGATGACCTGACGCTTGGTCGACTCCAAGAGAAAGTGCGTATTGTACCCCACGGAGTTGTCGATGTTGCGCACGCTGATGCCCACGACATCCGGGCGATGCTCTCTCACCGCGTCGTGGACGGCTGCCGCGGGATGGGAGGCGAAGCACAAATCGAGCACACGCACCTCATGGCCCGCCTGTTCCACGGCGGCGGCGACACAGCACAGGCCGAAGGGGATCACGGGCCAGGGATGTTTGAAGGTGTTGGCGTTAATGAACAGGACTTTCATGTGGACTCCTTTCGCAACATTTCTGCTGAGTTCGGCCCGGGCCTCCAGGCCGGTCGGCGAAGAATCGGCTTTTTCGGCCCCCCGGTGCACAGCAGCAACGCGGGAAGAAAGAGGATATCCCCGGCCAATGCACTGAGCATGATCACGGCGCTTAAGAGCCCGAAGTGCACCGTGGGCACAAAATGGCTGGAGACCAGAACGCCGAAGCCGATCAAAAGAATCACGGAAGAGGAGACCATGGCCGGCCCTTTCCACAGAATGACGCGGGCCACGCACTCTCTGTGGGAAAGATTTGACGGGAGGTTGTCCGCGTAGGCGCTGAGAAAATGGATGGTGTTGTCCACGGCCATGCCGATGGCCACCGTGGCGATCAAGGCCGTGGCCGTATTGAGCGCGATGCCCAGGAAACCCATGATGCCGAAGTTGAGAGCCATGGGAAACACGTTGGGCACAAGACTCAGAAGCCCCAGTTTCCAGGACCGCAAGGCGGTGATCATGACGGCCCAAATGACGAGGACCGCCAGCGCCAGGCTGTGCACCTGTCCCGTGACTAAAGCGTCAATGGTGTTGACGTCCTGGACGGCCCGGCCGGTGACCCGCACGGTGATGCCTTCCGGCGCGGACGACTTGGCAAAATCCTTGACACGATCGAGGATTTGCGCCTGAAGGCGCGAGCGGTGTTCAGAAAGGCGGAAGGCTACACGGGCGTCCTTGTACGAATCGGTGACAAAATCTTTCAAGTCGTCGGCATCGTAGAGCAAAAGGTATTGGGCCACGAGACTGCGGCTCTCAGGGAGGCGGTACTCGGCAGGATCTTCCCCGTGGAACGCCCGGTTCATGTCTTTTAAAAAATCCACAAGGGATACGGACGTGTCCACACCCTCCAGAGCTTTTCCATGCTCTTGGAGCGCTTCCAGGTAGCGGAGCATATCGGGCTCCACGAAAGCATCCGCTTTTTCGGCGCTCACCGCCACGTCGAAGGCACTCACCCCGGCCAGGTTCCGCTCCACGAAGTCCAAGGAGCGCCGCAAGGGATCGGAAGGTTTGAAATAATCGATCAGGCTCGTTTCTACGCGGATTCTTTGGGCCAAAAGTCCACTGCCGAGGATGAGAACAACACAGCAGGCGGTGACGGCCTGCGGATGGTTCACCACCAACCGGCGGGTTCCCTCGAGGACCGTGGTCAGGGCCCGTTGTTCTTCGGGCCGGCCGTAAAGCTCTTCCGGAGGCCAGAGGAGGATCAGCGGCGGAAGCAGCCCAAAGGCGAAAAAGAACTCAAAAACCATTCCCATGGATCCTGTCCATGCAAAATCGCGGATGGGCGGAATGGGGCTGACCGCAAGGGACAAGAACCCCACGAAGGTCGTCAAGGTGGTGAGAAAAGACGGACGGATCACTCGGGACAGGACGGCGGTCAGGGCTCGGCGCCCGTCGTTTCCCACGGAGTGAAGCACCGACGCATGCATGTGAGCAAAAATATGGACGGTGTCGGACAGGGACAGCGCCATGACCAGCGGCGGAACAATCACCGTCACGTTGTTCAGCGTGATGCCGGCGATGCGGAAGAATCCCATGGAGGCGGCCAAGCAGACGGAGATATTGACGAGGGCCAAAAGGGTGAGGCGGAATCTCCGGAAAATCCACTGAACGGTGACTCCGATGAGTAGATACGTGATGGGAATGAAGCGAAACACGTCGTCTTTCATGTACCGGCTCAAGGCGACGTTGATCACGGTCCATCCGGCCAGATGAAAGGTGGTGCCGTCCCGGCGGTACGGTGCGAGAATTTTTTCCGTCTCGGCCAGCACCCGACGGCGAAGGTCGGGATCTTCAGGGCGGTCCGAAACAAAGACGACGATGGCCGTGGTGGTTCCGTCTCGAGAAAGGATCTGGCCCACGTAAAGCGGGGTGGAAAGGGCGCGGGAGCGCAGTTCTTGAAGCGCTTCAGGGGTTTCCGGGATATCCTGAAGGAACGGGCGCACTTCGAAAACCGCGTCCCCACCTCTCGTGTCGTTCACATTGGCCAAGCTCAAGACGTCGCGTACGCCTTCCAGGCCCGCCAGCTTTTGCGTCAGATCCTTGATGAGGAGCAGGCTTTCCATGCTGAAAAGATCCGGCTTTTGAAAGGCGATGACGAAGAATTCGTCATTGCCGAAAATTTTTTTGAACTGCTCGTAAAAACGAGTGTCCGGGTGATCTTCCAGGGTAAAGTAATCCACATTGTTGACGGTGCGGACAAAGGGCGCGAAGGCCCCGAAGCCGAGGCCGACTAGGAGAGTCACCGCCAAGGTGAGGCGGGGCCGACGCGTGACCCGTTCCGGGAGCTTATCCAACCATCCCATGATCCACCGCATGGAAGCCCATCATCCTTATCCGGCAGCCGTGATCTCTTGTGGGCGCCCATGGCCCCGATGCGTCAATGAGGTGAGGACTGCCGTTTGGGAATTAGAAATCGTAACGAACCGTCACGTACGCCTGATCGTTGTGGCTGTAAGTTCCAAGAAAGGTATCGGACGGACCGGCGAAAAGGTTGAGCCCGGTCGTGATGGAAAGGGGTGCGAAACGACGGTACGTCACCGAAGGATTCCAAAGGCTTCCCCCGTCGGTCAGCAGGACGAGGCCGCGCAGGCGCGCTTCCAGGTCGCCTCGAAGGAAATCCTTTCGAATTTCCCCATTCACCGAGAGGTTGTGGCGTTTGAAGTAGAGAACCGAATCGTCATAGTCCAAGAGCACCTGGTGGCCCAGTTGCAGGTTAGCGTACCAGTCGTTGGCCCAGGTTCGGTCGATGCCCACCACGCTGAAGAGGACGCGCTGGGTGACGGAAGTGAGATCCGAGGTGAGAAAGACCGCGTGGGAAGTCAAGGCCGTTTCCCCCCGGAAGCCGTAGTTTCCCAATACCGTTTCCCATTCGACGCCCACCGTGTGGGTTCTGTGGTAGCCGATGGCCACGTCCCCAGGGACAAACATCCCCTGGGAGGCGACGTGGAGGATGTCGTCCGGATCGAAGGAACCGTCCGTGCGAATGCCTTTGACGGGAAAACTCTTGATCAAGGGCATGGGGTTCCAGCCGTAAAGATAACTTGCGGCCATATCCCAGCCGCCCGCGGTGAATCCCGTGCGCAACCCCCACTGTGCATTCCGGAAGGTGCGGGACGGTTCGGTTCTGTCCGTACCCACCGACGCGGCGGCTTCGCGGAGCGGCAGCGGCAGCGGTGCCTCTTTGAGGACCTCCCGGGTGTGGCGAAAGACGGCCCAGTCGGTGCCGAAGACGTCGATTTCGAGCGGCTCGAAAAACGGAATGGCGACGGCTTCCAATGAAAAAGGCTGCCGGAAAAAGCGGACGAGGGCCATCCAGTTGGGAATTTTCTGCTCTTCCAGGGTGGGGACGACAAACTGCCTGAGATCCTGCGGATTGAGGTTGTCCACGGGACTCAACTGGTCCGTTTTCCCCCAGCGGACGATTTGCCTTCCGAGCCGGAATTCCCAGGGACCCTGTGATCCTTGGAAATAGGTTTCGTACAAAGAGAAATCGTCATCGTTCCAGTCCCGATTCGGGCCGAACCAGAGGAAGTCCGATTCTCCCGACACGAGAAGATGGCTTTTTTCCAAAGGCGCCGTCAGGGGGAGCTTGGTTTCCAGCCGAATACGGTTTCGAAAGCTTTGGGTGTGTTCGAAAGGATCCTCCCGCGCAAGATCCGATCCTCCGGTCGCTTCCACGAATCCGCGAATACGAAACTTCTCGCGCCCCCCTTTGTCTTCCCTTTGGGGAGCATTTCCCTCTGCGAAAAGGTGAACCACCGGGCCGACCGCGTCACGGACCGCCTCGGGGGCTTTTTCAACCGTTGAGGTCTCGGGGTGGTGAGGATTCTGCGCCATGGCCGATCCCCCGGTCGGTTGGACCGGCGGCGCTGCCTCCGGGCGTTCCGGAGCGACGGTGTCGGCGCCGCCCGCCGGGTGTCCATAAGAGTCCCGAGGCGCGGGATCGGTCGTGGGGGCGCGGTGGTCCCTGATGGACACGTGAAGCCCGTCGCTGCTGGAGGGATCGCCGAGGAGCCCGGGATCTGACTTCGAAGCGATGTCCGGAACTTCCGCACCGCCTTGGAGCATGGCTTTGCCGGGGAGCATCGGGGCGGTTCCCAAAACCTCGGATTGAACCACAAGTGAGACTGTGGACGCGTGCCTTTCCACACGGTACCTGGCCGATGCCCCCCTTTTCACGAAAAAGGTGTAGCGCACATGACGGGGGTGGCGGGTAATGGTGATTTTTTCGATGCGGGGATCCAAAGATACCGGAATGACGGCGTCGGCCGCGGCCGGCGGCCCGCTGGGAAACTCAAGGTCCACGGCGAAACGCCGAGGCGCTTCCAAAAAGAACGTTCGAATCGCCGAAGGACCCTCCATCGTGTGCACTTCCAGGCGGGTTTCGTCCATGGAAACGTGCAGCGCGTGTGGAAAAGCCCCGACGCCCTGCGCCGGACCGGCCGAAGCGAAAAAGATCAGAAGACCGAGGATCAAGGCCCCGTTGTGCGCCGGCAAAGCCTCCCTGAACTTTCGCCGTTGCAACACACTGGAAGGTAAGGAGACTTCGCGGCTCACCGGGGGCTCCTCTACCATGTTTCCAGAGCGCGGACCGTGAAGGCGTTGTCGTCAAGTCCGGTGTTGTACGTGACGTTCAAGGTCTTGAGCACGGTGCGATGGCCGTCTTGAAGATTTTGCATGACGACCTCCATTTCGGTCCAAATGCCTTGAACTTGCTTGAGGCTTCGAACTTCATAAGTTTTCACGTGTTTTCCCTGCTTGTCGAAGTACTCGATGCGAACGGGGACCGAGGATTCTTTGGCCACCCAGGTCTGCACCCTGCCGTACTGGGAAGGTGGGCTGTCCAGGGGGATGGATTCCAGCACCCAGCAGGGAATGTCCCCATGGGTTTCTTCACCAAGCACCCGGTGGCGGGAAGCGTCCACAGCCCGCCGTTCCAGGTCTTCGTAAGTGAAGTCCGAATTGACAAAACTCTGGGATTTTTGGGCCGCCGCAATGCGCCGGCTGCGTCTGAGTGCGGGAAGATAGAGGAACTGTTCCGTATCGCCGGGTTGATGTTCCACGACGAGAAAACCTGTGCCTTCAATGTCCGCAGGGGAGAGAAAGCGAATGAGGCTCTTTCGTGCCATGCCGTCGGTCCGAACCAGAGCCCGAAAACGGCGCACCCTTTCGTGACCGCCGGAACCGATGAGCACCATTTCCGCTTCCGTGGTGGCGTCGCGCCCCACGGGGCGATCGAAAATCCGTTGCGCGATCTCTCTTCCATCGGGCAGGTCCGCCCTGCAGGGCCAAGGCACCGAAAGGATGGCCATCAGAAGCCAGAGGGCGGCCGAAAGGCGCCGGTCCGGTTTATTGTCGCTGTGCCTTTCTGGGAGAGACCTTGCCATGCCCGTCACCCCTTTCCGTTCAAAGCGTGCACGATTCAGCCCTGGGAAAGCGGCTCCGGCCGATTTTCCTTTTTCAGAAGGACGGGGGGACGCCTCAGCGTCGGCTGTTGGATGGCGGCACCCCAGCCCAGGCGGAACAGGAGCACGTGGGCCGAATTCAAGAAATCCACATGGGGAAAGAGCGCCTGGTAATCGGCAAAAACCCGTTCCAGAAGCCGCCGATGCCGTGGTTCAAACTGAACATATCCATGGCGTTGAACGCGGGTCCAGAAAAGCGTGATGGCGGCCATGGGCTGCAGGGAAAGATTCCATGCCGTGGCGGTGAGCCAGAGGCGTTGTAAGGCCCGGCCCCCTTGGAAAAAGTGGGCGGGAGTTGTTCCTGAAACGGTGAGGAGCGCCGAGGCGGCAGCGTGACGAACCCCTCGGGCCGCGTGAGCAGCCACTACACGGGACACTGCAAGCCGGTTCAAAACGTTCATGACCCACCACGGGCGGGTGAGGCGAAGGAAGATTTCTCCGGCACGCCCGGCTTCTAAATTTTTCAACGGGAAGCCGTCTCGGGTCGCCACAGCTTCTTCCGTTCGATAGCGAATCATGCGGTGAAGATGCTCATGAAGACGTCGATCCTCCTGGCGGATTCGGTCGGCTTGGAAGACGATTCGACTCAACGTCCTGATTCCCGCCCGGTCCACGACCCAATGGAGGTCGGCTTCGGGAAAATCGTCCAGGGAGGCTTCCAGAGCGCGGCGAATCACGGGGGAAAGAGGCGCCCGGTCATAGGGTTTGCGGTTCGTGCAGCGTTTCCACAAGACCTCCACCAGGGGATCTTCGGTAACGGACGATCTTTCGAAGCGGAGCCGGGCGCAGAAAAGGGGATCCTGGGGATCGGGAAAAGGTTGCACGTGGAGGGAAAGCCCGAGACCGGAGGCGGCGATGCGGATATTTTCGGCGGCGGCCCCTGCGGAAATCACCGAAGCGATTTGATCCACATTGAAAAAGGATCGGTCCCGGTCCGGATCGACGAAGATGTCGATCGTGTCGTCGGTTGCCGAAAAAGCCCACGGTTGCGCGTTGTCTCCCGAAGGCGCTTGCACGGCGGCATCCAAGAGGTAGCCGACGATGGGTTCGCTGAGGATGGGCCCCGAAGGCGACGGGGAGGGAGGCTTGTGGGCTCGGGGCCGGCAGTCGAACCGGGGGACGAAGAACGGCGGTTGGGGGCATAAAAGCCGGCGGACGAAAGATCGAACCCGCCTTGCCCCTTTTGGCGAATCGCCGTCCGCTTCAGCGGCGCCGGGGGCGCTGTCGGGCTTGACGGAATCGGCCGATCTATTGGAAAGCGCGCCGTGGGCTCCTGCACCCTCGTCCAGAAAGATGTGTTTGACGAATGCGGTCTTCAGGCGTTGGAGAGGGTTTCGGTTCCCTGCGCGCAAGCGTCCTCGTCGCAGCGTCCACGTGTAGGGGTCGATCTGGACGTAATGGGGGACGGGACGCACAGGACCTCGGCCCAAAAGAATCTTGAGGGTTTCCGTGGCCGCTGCGGCAGCGCACAGCATGCAGGCTGAAGCCATGGACGGACCGGTTTTTTCACGAAAACTCACCCGATTCGGGTCCATGTACCGGATATGGGTCGGGCGAGGCGCCAACCCCATGGCAAACCGCAACAGTCGATCTTCCTCGGGGAGGCCTTCCAAGATGTGGAAATACTCGTCAAAATCCATGCCCTCATGGGGCGAAAAGACCAGCACGGCGGCGCTGAATCCCATGGGACCGGCGGTGACCACGTGGAGGCCCCGTTGTCGAGCCGTGGTGAAAAGAAGCCGGCGCATGGAAAAATTAAAAAAATCCAAGCCGTCTAAAACCACGTCGGCGCCCGAAAGAAAAGCATCGAGGTTCGATTCGGTCAGTCCTTCGGGAAAGCTGCAGATTTTAAGGAACGGATTGACGGCCACGGCGTGTTCCACCATGACATCCAGCTTGGGGCGCCCGAAAGTGTGGACCGTCGCGCCCACCTGACGGTTGACGTTCACCGGTTCGAAAACATCGTAGTCGGCCAGATGAAAACTTCCCACCCCCATGCGCGTCAGGGTCATGAGGTGAAGTCCGCCCACACCGCCCAACCCGGCGATGGCCACACATGACCGATGAAGCAGCGCCTGTTCCGTGGATGTCACCAAACCGAGATTACGGCAGAAAGCCTGGCTGAAATACGCGGCGTGATCGTCTGGCGTGGTTGGATTCATGAGGTCATGACCCTCGGCCGTCAGTGATTCATGAGATCCTGTAGAACCGTGGATATCTCAAAGGTTGCCGGACCATGGGAAAGACGGGAACTGGACGATCCCCGAGAATCCCGGAGATCTCAGAGACATCCTTCATAGGCACAAGCCGCGCCGGGATTGTGTGGACGACACCTACCAAAAGATCACGTTCCAATTGAAGCGAAAAGCAGCACAATCCTAATGCAGGAAAACTACCATGGCAAGGGGGAAAGGCTTCACGGGATCAATGAAGGCGTAAGGATTTCCACGGGCAGAGACCAGAGATGCTGATTTTCTGGCTGACGTTGAGTCCTTCGAGGGCCAAGGGTTCCTTCGCGAGAAAGTCTTGGATCTGGGTTCGGGAAAGAGGTTGCGGCGGCGGAGAGAGGCAGCGCTGCACCCGTGACCAACCCGTGGCGGTTTCCCATGATTCCGTAAGGAAATGATAGACGGACTGATCCGACCCGACGTGACGAAGAAGAGCTTGAATCCGGTCGGGGAAAGTGACGAGATCGGCGCGCAGGGCCACCGCCGGCGCGTTCACTAAAGGATAAGGGCGCGTAGGCCCCAGATCTTCGAAAAGAAACATGGAACGGTAAAAGTCGGCATGGCGGGGGTTCACCATGATACAAAAATCGGTCACGGATTCTTTCAACGCCACCCCGTAAGCGGCCCGGACGAGCAGCATGAAGAGACTCTGAAGGCAATGGCTCCGGCGCACGGCCAAAGCGCTCAGTTCCGCAAGGCGGCAGCCCTGACGCCGCAATGCGTCCAATTCACGACCATAGAGCTTGTCCATGGGAAGACCGTAAAGGTCCGTATCCAGCACATGGGTGAGGGTACCGATGGTGGCGTCGCCGTCTTTGAGCACAAGGGTCAGGGATGTGGGCAACAGGTGGTGTAGGCGGTAGATCATGCCCGAGGGGGTCGGACGGGCAAGATAACCCTGCCGAAGGTACTCATCGTGGACCAAGGAAAACGCCGCCTGGCGTTCTTCCACTGTCTCGGCCCATTTGAGAATCAGGCGTTGCTGCCATGTCGGATCCAGCACAAGATATCGTCCCCGCCTCAGGTAGGCCAGGTGGCGTTCCGCCAGGGCTTTTGACGCCATGGACCCTCCCATGATCGTTTCCAGTGCCGCGGCATTTCATAGGGGCGTGCTGCTCCGCTCCATCACTCCTTGCCGCCCCCCGAGATTTTTCACGCCGACGCGCAGGTGTTCCTACGCGGTCTCACCGTCCTTAGGGTACAAAAGGCCTCGGTGTCAATGAAAGAATTGTCTTCAAGTGGTATTCTCTTGATGGGTCGTCCGCCGAGAATGCGGAGGCGCTCCACGTGTCCGTGACTCACGGATTCTCTGGGTCACTGGGGAGGCTGGCAACCGGGGGCGGAGTGTCCATGAGCGAAAAGTAGTGGGTGGTGAGGAAATCTTTTTGCACCGAAGAAAGGTTTTCCCACAACTGCGGGGAGAGGTCCAAGAAATGACGGGCAATTTGCGCTTTTCGGCCGTTCATGAAGGGAACGGGGGGTTCGGCGTCGGTGCGGGGTTCAGGGACATCGAGAGGCGTTTTTTCGGGATCTTGGGGCAGAAAGCCGGTCATGCGGTGAAAGTACACGTAAAGATTGCAGTCCAAATCGTTGGCGTCGTAAACTTCTTTCAAACGGTCGGCGATATGATGCATATCGACCCGCAACGCTACAGCCGGAGCGTCCACGCGGGGATAGTGCCGTTCGGGCCCGAAGTCTTCAAAAAGAAGAATATCCTTGTAGAAGCGGACGTGCTTGGGGTTGACGGCGATGCACAGGTCATCGACGCCGCGGTACACCGAATATTGGTACATCACTTGGGCAAGGAGCATGAAGAGGTTGCGCCACCGCAGCTTGGGTGGAGTGACCAGCGCGGAAAGTTCCACTACGCGCCGGCCTTCACCCCGCAGCGTGTCCAATTCCGGTTTATAGATCACGTCCATGGGAAGACCGAAAGCTTCGGTGTCGAAAATCTCTGTCAGTGTGGAAATCACCGTAAGATAGGATTTTGCGACGAAGATCACCGTTTCGGGCAGCAGGGAATAGACGCTGTAGAGCATCCCGTGGGGCTGAGGGGCCTTGAGATAGCCCATGCGAAGGTACGTGTCGTGCACAAGGCGGAACGATTGTTCGTATTCGTCTTGGGTTTCGGCGATCTTGATGGCCTGCGGTCAATATCTTCCAGTCTCAGGTCCAGCAGGTTGGATCTTTTGATGCGGATGGTGCGCCGTCGCTCTAAACCGTTCGACCCATGATGCATACCCAGAGCTCCTCTGAAGGCGTGACGGAGGAATCGGCAGGAGTGCTGGCGGACCGTAATGTCCCTCTCCTGTTTTGGCCTTACGAGCCCGCGTGGGTTCTCGCCTTTTTCAGCAAAGCCTCCGCTTTTTCCTGTTCCGGAAAAGGCGATCCCGTCTCAAGGGTTTTTTCCAATTCCATACGCGCTCGCGCCATATCGCCCTTTTCTGCCAGGGCCACTGCCAGGTGGTAACGGATGCTGGGGTGATCCGGCATTTTGTGCAGAGCAATTTCGAACTGCGCGATGGCGCTGGCATAGGCTTTCTTATGGACAAAGATCCACCCCAAGGTATCCGCCACGGCCGGGTCGTCCGGCATTTTTTCCTTGGCCATTTGGGCCAAGGTCAGCGCCCGGTCGATGTTGCCGCCCGTTTCAACCAAAAGCCACGCCAGGTTGTTGGCCGCGGGCGCGAAATCGGGCTTTTGTTCCAAAATCTTTTCGTAATATCGGGCGGCGGAGTCGTTTCGTCCCCTCACATGGTGAATGATGGCAAGGTTCATGAGCGCCGGGAGGTAGTCCTTTTGCCTTTCGAGAAGCACTTCATAACGCTTTTCGGCATCATCGAGCCGCCCAAGACGTTTGTAGATTTCACCCAGCATCATGTAAGGAACGGGCCACTCGGGGACCTTTTCAATGGCGGCGGCGAGGGCCTTCTCCGCTCCCTGAAGATCCTTTTTCTTCAGCAGCACCTGCCCCTCGAGCATTCGAAGAAAAGCTTCCAGCCCTTTTTCCATATCGCCCTGGGAGCGTCGACCGTGGATAAAGGAAAGGGCTTCGTCGGGTTTGTCCTCCGAAAGATACGTCAAGACGATACCGCGAAGGGCCGTCGTGGACCGAGGGGCCCGTTCCAGAGCCGCTTCATAGTGGCCGCGGGCTTCCTGGTACCGTTTTTCCGCAAACAACACATTGGCCGCGCTCACGTACCCATCGGCCCGGTCAGGGAAAAGTCGCTGGACTTCCAGAAAGACCTTTTCGGCTTCATCCATGAGATTCTGGGCGACCAGAGTCCTGCCGAGCAAAAGGCGGGCCCGCATGTCCCGCGGCTGCTTGTTTGCCACGTCTCGGCACAAAGTTTCCGCTTCGTTCGCCTTGCCTTCCTTCAGCAAAAGCTCCGCTTTGACCATCTTTGCCAGAAAGTGTTCCGGGTTGAGTTTCAGAGCTTCTTCGAGGGATTCCTTGCCTTGTTGCTCATGACCCGTCTGGATCCGACCCAGCGCGCGGTAGTAATGGGCATCGGCCAAGTTGGGGTGGTCTTTCACGAGCCCGTCCAAAACGTTCAGGGCCTGTTGTGCCTGTTGTTCCTTTAAAAGGATACGGGCTTCCAAAAGCCGAGCCATGGGATCGCCTTTGGCTTTGGTTTGGATGGTTTTCAAGAGGGCGCGAGCCTCGTCAAAGGCGTTGCGTTCATAAAGGACAGCGGCTTGAGCGCGCAAAGGCCGAAGGTCTTCCGGGTGGAGTTGAGACGCCTTGCGCAGGAGATCCATGGCCTGGTCGGGGTTCCCTTTGATCAGATACAGGGAACTCAGCTCCAGGTACGGTTCGATGCTCTCCGGCATGGCCGAAAGGGTATCTGTCAAGGTCTTTTCTGCTTCGTCCACTTCCCCTCGGCTGAGATAAAACCGAGCAAGAGCGATCCGAAATTGGGGATTTTCAGGAGCTTTACCCACGGCTTTCTGGAGCTCTTGTTCGGCTTTGGCAAATTCCCTTTGGGTCACGTAAAACTGAGCTGTGGCTAAGTTGTGCAGGGGCTCCATGGGGAACTTTTCCTGGATGGATTTCAGAGTCTGTTCGGCTTTGGAGGGATCCCGCAGCGCGGCATAGAGCTGCGCCAAGGCGTAGAGAGGCTGTGGGGAATCGGGCAGAATTTCGGCGGCATCACGAAGCGCCTTTTCCCCTTCCGACAGGCGTCCCTGGGACAGGAGGCATTGCGCTCGAAGAAGCCATGCATCCAGCCGCTTAGGGTCCATTGTGATGGCCCGTTCCAGGTCTTGAAGGGCTTCTTCAAAACGTTTGTCCCCAGCCAAGGCGCTGCCGCGAAGGACGAGAGCGTCCAGATCGTCCGGTTGATTTTCCAGGGCCTTTTCTGCGGCTTCCCGAGCCCTTTCGATCTGGTTCGCCCGTAGATACAAAGAAGCCAGCCGCACGTGGGCCTTTACATGCCTCGGATCGAGCGCCACCGTTTGGCTGAAGGCTCCAAAGGCATTCCGAAGATCGTTTTGTTTCAGATGGATTTCACCCAAAAAGAAGTAAGCATCCGGGGATTTGGGGTTGGCCTGCAAAGCATTTTTGTACTCCAAAAGGGCTTCCGCCAATTTACCTTCTTCGGTGTAGACCTTTCCCCGTTCCATGTGTTTGGCGAATTTTTTTTCTGGGCTTTGGCATCCGAAGGTGAGAGTTATCGCGAACGATACACATAAAATCGTGAGCATGGAGCGGGTTCGAGTCAATGTCAGAGCGTGGATCATGGAAAGTGTCTCCTTGACAAAAGTCAGCGGCGAACGCCATTGGGCCGCTTCTTAAGGTTCATTTTTAAAGCGAAGCTTTCTGCCGGGGGAACACATGGACGGACGGCAACTGCAAGTGCACCCGATTCCGACCCGATTCGGAAAAAATATGCAGCCGCACCCCGTAATCACGCAACGGCAAAATGGCGTGATAAAAACGAAGAGCCGTCCGTTCGTCGCGGCCCGATGTTTTTTCCAGAAAACGACCATCCTCGGGCTCGATGTGCATTGTATCCATCTGCATCAGCCGGAATCCGTCGTGGCCCATAGTGATCCTGATCCATCCATCAGCGACGAAACAGCCCACCGTCACCGCGGAGGCATCGGTGGTCATTGCCGATTCCAACAGACCCAAAAGGCAGGCATCCATGGCCTGCCGAAAATCTACGGGGCGGATGGCTAAAAGAGGTAAGGCACCGTTTTCGATTTTGAACCGCAAGACGCCGAGCTTGCCTCCAAGGAAGGCACAAATCGTTTCCATGGCAGCAACCGACTGCTGAATCGCTTGTGTGGGATCCAAGGTGTAAAGGTAGCTTTCCGGCTGAAGCAGCAACGCTCCGTGCATAAGGCGAAGGCAATGGATGTATTGCTTGATTTTGGAAGAAGCTCCTTGAAGTTCGTCACAGAGTTCCGCAGCGCGCTGCCCAAGGGAAGTCCATGGTGTTTCCGGGGAACTTTTACTGATCCGGGTTTCCGAAAGAGCCTTGCGGAGGCGCAAACCCTGCAACTCCAGAGTGGCGCTCAGCGTGTTCAAAACATTTTGAGTGGGTTCTGAGCTCACACGGAGCAATCCGCCCATCCAGGTTTCTCCATGAAATGTCAGGAGGGTTTTTTCCAAAAGGCGCGCATCGGGCGGGGTTTGGACGGCGGTGCCGCGGATTTGTTCCAAGAGGCGGCTGCAGGCATCCGACACCCACTCCAGCGGCAGATCCATAGAGAGGACATCATCAAGGGCGATGCCGCACCGAATCCCCCCTTCCTCACAAGACTTCGCCCAGCGCACGCGTCCCCTCACGGGTTGAGTCGATGGAACTTGAGGAAAGTCCACGACCACGGGCTCATTTTCCGAAAGGGTCTCCAACTCGGGAACACGGGCCCTCACACCGAACCGGTGCAGGTCCTCCACAATGCCGGAGTAGGCCCACCGTTCGTCCCCGGCCTTCAACGTCCCGTCCAGCCAAACCGGAACACGACATTCCCGTCGGCGTTCCCCCCTCACTGTGAGTCCCTGCACGTCCCTCCCCCTGTATGTCATTGAGTCATTGAGTCATTGAGTCATTGAGTCATTGAGTCATTGAGTCATTGAGTCATTGAGTCATTGAGTCATTGAGTCATTGAGTCATTGAGTCATTGAGTCATTGAGTCATTGAGTCATTGAGTCATTGAGTCATTGAGTCATTGAGTCATTGAGTCATTGAGTCATTGAGTCATTGAGTCATTGAGTCATTGAGTCATTGAGTCATTGAGTCATTGAGTCATTGAGTCATTGAGTCATTGAGTCATTGAGTCATTGAGTCATTGAGTCATTGAGTCATTGAGTCATTGAGTCATTGAGTCATTGAGTCATTGAGTCATTGAGTCATTGAGTCATTGAGTCATTGAGTCATTGAGTCATTGAGTCATTGAGTCATTGAGTCATTGAGTCATTGAGTCATTGAGTCATTGAGTCATTGAGTCATTGAGTCATTGAGTCATTGAGTCATTGAGTCATTGAGTCATTGAGTCATTGAGTCATTGAGTCATTGAGTCATTGAGTGGATTGGTCACCCGCTGCGCTTTTCCAGCGGCTTCTCCCCCAGTGCGTTGAAAACACTCTCCCATTATGAAGGGGGGCACCCTCACAGGGAATCCTTTCGACGTCGTTCGATCGCGGCTTTCTCTGGATCCATCAAATCAACAGTGTTCAAGCAAAAAAGGTACCGGAACGGCGACAAATCCTCGGACTCACAACTCGTGAAATGGGAAAAAAATCGCAAGTGTCTTAATCCCTTAGGATTCCTTCGAACTTTTTCATGGCGCCGTGCGCGGACCTTCGGGCCCTGGTCTCGAAAAGGCAATGGGCGCGGATGGTCGTAGAGGGCTCGAAGTGTGCATCGGGTTGCATAGAAACTGCGCAAGAAACTGCACAGGGCGGAATCCGTTTGCATCCCTAGGGCAGAGTCGCCTAGGTGGAGTAGGCGGGGGGGTGAGTGGCCGGGGGATGTGTGCACTCCATTGCATATTCTCGGCAAGAAAATGGCACAATTCGGGCGGAATCGACGTGGGACTGATGACAATGAGGATATAATATGCTGAATTTACGTGAAGAAAAGGCGGTGAGGGTCATCTGGCATGCGTTGTGCTTGAGGAATCGGGGACGTGAGGATTCGTGTCCCGTGGACCGAACAGGAGATGTCACAGGCAAGGCGCATGGCACATACCGTGCTCATCACTTCGACAAATCTGGATTACGGCCGGTTCCTGCAAAGCCTAGTGGATCAAATGGGTGTGTCGGGCCGACTGGTTTCTCCCGGGGCTTTGACCGGCGCCTTTCTCGAAACCGAGCGCCCCGCATTGGTGGTTCTAGAGACCCAAGGGTCGGTACCGACCTCCCTCTTGGAGTGGTCCGCATTCGATGGGTTTCCCCTGGCGGTGGTCAGCGAGAATCGCCAAATTCTTTCGGATCTTTCCAAGACCAATGGGCGCAACACTTGGTGTTTCCTGAAACCCTTGGAGACGGAAGGGTTTGTGCGGCGCATCGGCGTTTTTTTTCAAGAAGCCGGCCTTACGGCGGAGGACGGGGCGTTGTGGCAAGGCCCTTATCTCATAGGCATCGGGGAAGCGATGCGAACGGTGCGGGCGACGCTCCTCCGGGTAAGCCGAACCGATTTGGGTGTCCTCATCCGCGGTGAAACGGGGACGGGCAAAGGAGTGGCCGCACTCGCCATCCACAACAATTCCCCTCGGCGCCATGGCCCGTTTGTGGAAGTCAATTGCTCGGCCATTCCAACGACCCTTTTGGAAAGCGAGCTCTTTGGGTATCGAAAAGGGGCGTTTACAGGGGCTTTTGGGGATAAACGAGGAAAATTTGATATGGCTCACGGCGGAAGCCTTTTCCTCGATGAAATTTCGGAAATGAGCGTTCCTATGCAGGCGAAGCTTCTTCAAGTCCTTCAGGAACGGGAATATGCCCCTTTAGGAGCCCTGGAAAACGTGCGCTCCGATGTGCGCATCCTGTCAGCTTCCAACGCCCCGTTGGAAGACATGATCGATCGGGGTCGTTTCCGAATGGATCTGTATTTTCGCCTCAAGGTGGTGCAAATTGACCTTCCGGCTTTGCGCGATCGACGGGAAGACGTGGGTCCGTTACGGGAGCATTTTCTGAACAAATACAGCGCGCTTTACGGATGCCCCACTCCAAAGCTATCCTCGGAATTGCGCCGACTTATGAGCCTTTATGAATGGCCGGGAAACGTGCGGGAATTGGAAAATTACGTGAAAAGCATCGTGGCCCTCGGGAGCGAGGACGAGATTCTAAGGGACCTTCAAGAAAAGGTGCAGAGGCAGGCCACAAACCAGGAGGACCCGGAAGCGTTCCATCCCGAGGAAATTCTGGAGGACATTCGCCGCACCTGTTTCAAGGACGTGGTGCGACGGATGGCCGACGACGTGGAACGATGCCTTATCTTGGAAGCATTGAAAGAAAGCCGGGGCAATAAGCGGAAGGCGGCGCAGCTTTTGGGGGTGAGCCCTCGCACGTTGTACAACAAGATGTGTGCCTTACAAATGCACAAAGCACCTTCCTATAAACCCACAGAGCCCGCAGAGGACGACCCACATGGTACAACTTCCTAAAGTCAACATCGAACCTTACGTGGATGCGCTGGCTCGGCGCAAATGGTGGCTTGGCGTCCCTGTGATCCTCTCTTTGATCTGTGCTGTCGTGTACGTCAAAATCGCCCCCAAGATCTACCAGGCCAACACCCTGATCCTCGTAGAACCGCAACGGATTCCCACCAGTTACGTGCAGCCGACGGTCACCGAGAGTGTTCAGAGCCGACTGAGGACCATTTCCCAGCAAGTCAACAGCCGAACAAATTTGGAACGCATTATCAAAGATTTCAATCTCTACCCCGAATCCCGCCTCCATGAGAGAAGTTTGGGAAAAATCCTCCGAGAGCGCATCTATGGGATTCTGGGCCGTCCGATTTCCGGTGAGGAAGAGGGCCCTAAGGTGCCCATGCTGGAGCTGGTGGAGGACTTGAGGAAAAAGATAGAAGTCAAAGTGCGGGGGGAAGGGAACGCCTTCGAGATCTCTTTCCAATGGAATGACGCGGAAACCGCGGCGGCGGTCGCCAACGCCATTGCCAGCCAGTTCATCGAGCAAAACCTGAAGGTTCGCGAAGAGATGGCCATGGGGACCACGGCTTTTTTGGATTCGGAAACCCAGAGACTTCGAAAGGAACTGGAACTTCGGGAACAAGCTCTGGAAAAGTTCAAAAAAGAAAACATGGGCATGCTCCCGGACCAGTTGCAGAGCAACCTCAATATTCTCAGCCAGCTTAAAGAAGAACTCACGGATATGGAAAAGCGCGTCGCCATGGAAAAACAGCAGGCGATGATGATTCAGTCCCAGAGCCAGTTGATGGCTCAAAGCGGGCCGGACCTCTCGTCCCTTACGGAAGGGGATGCCTCATTGAACTCGGGCGGCGGCGAAATCGACGAATTGCGCCAAAAGCTCCAGGAACTTTTGACCCGCTATACGGAGCGTCATCCCGATGTGGTGGCTGTCCAAAGACAAATCGCCAAGCTGGAAAGGGAAGCGGCCGAAGCCCAAAAAGAGGCGGGGAAGACCTCTGGAAAGTCAATGAATATGGGACTCTCCTTCGGCCAGGACATGGTGGCCATGCAGGTCGAACAAATCAACGCCCGGGTTGCCGACTACGAAAAAAAGATTGACGCCTTGAAGGAACAGATCGCTCTTTACAAAGAGCGTGTGGAAAAAACGCCGCAGGTGGAACTGGAACTCACCAAATTGGTCCGTGACTATCAGACGGTCCAAGATCGCTACGCTCGTCTATTGGCAAAAAAACTGGACGCGCAAATGGCGGAAGAACTGGAAAGGCGGCAGAAAGGGGAACAATTCCGCGTCATCGATCCGGCCGTCCCGCCGGAGCAGCCCGTCAAGCCGGATGCGAAAAAGGTGTTGCTGTTGGCACTGGCTTTGGGCCTGGGGCTGGGGGGCGGGCTGGCGTACGTGCGGGAAGCCTTGGATCCTCGATTTTATTCTCAGGAAGAGGTGGAAGCTGTGACGCGGTGCAAGGTCCTGGTAAGCCTCCCCCTGATGAAGGAAAATGACGTCTCGGCCCGCAAGCGCTTTGCCTTTTTTAGGAAAAACAGAGCGGCGTGACCTCTGGTACGGTTTCGAAAAATGGCGCGGGTGAGGACTTTCCGGGCCGAGCAGACAGGAAACGCAGCCGGCGTGGGGACAGAAGAAAGGACCAAAGCACAGACATGAAGGTTCAGTCTCCATAAAGCCTTTAAGACTTTATGGTTCCCGACCGATCTTAATGATGCAAGAAGACGGACGGATTCCACATCCGACGTTTCGAGAATGGGCAAGAGCATGGGAAAAATCTACGAAGCTCTGGAACGAGCGAAGAAAAGCCGAACCGAGATTCCCGCAGCACCACCGCCCCCGGAGGAGCAAGTCCCTGAGATTGCCCCATCGGACCTTTTACCGCAAGGGTTCAGTCGAGAGCTGGTGGTTTTGGACAAGCCCGGATCCCAGGCCAGCGAAACCTTTCGGTATCTGCGATCCTTGGTCGTCCACCCGGCCGAAGGCGAACCTCCGCGCACCATCTTGATAACCAGTGCCCTCTCGGGGGAAGGCAAAACTTACGTCGCGTCCAACCTCGCCGTGGCCATCAGCCAAGGGCTGGATGAATATGTCCTTTTGGTGGACGCGGATCTGCGAGCGCCGAGGGTTCATCGTATCTTTGGCCTCACCAACGTAACCCATGGGCTGTCCACCCACCTGGACAAACAAGTCCCTTTGGAACAACTGCTTCGAAAGACAAGCCTTCCCAAGCTGACCATCCTTCCGGGAGGCAATTCCACCTATCGGCCCGCAGAACTTCTCACGTCGGAACGCATGCGCCGCCTCATTCGGGAGGTGCGGGACCGATACGCCGACCGCTTTGTTATCTTCGATTCCACACCCCTGGAATTGACGCCGGAAACCTTTGTGCTTGCCAATGAAGTGGACGCCATCATTTTCGTGGTCCGCCGGGGCGTGACACCGCGGCGTTCCGTCCAGGCGGCTCTGGAAAAAATCCGTCGCGACAAGCTCCTGGGGATGGTTTTTAACGGGGATGACGCCATCATGCAACGTTACCGCAAATATGGCTACGATAAGGGATATGCGTACGGGTCTCGGAAAAACACTGAGTGACAGCCGGGGCGGCCATGCTGAAATTCTTTCATACCTACTATCCCATTCGGAACCTCATGTTTTTCCTCGGGGAAGGCCTGCTCATCTTTACCGCCCTTTGGCTGGGTTTCAGCCTGCGCTATCCTGACGCGTACGCCACCCAGGATGTCGTCCGTCACAGCACGTGGGTGCGTGTCCTGGTGGTTACCGCCGTCGTTCAACTCAGCCTTTACTACCATGATCTCTACACCGTCTCGAAACCCCAACGCGTCCTCGATCTAGGCTTGAACCTCGTCCAGGCGACGGGGGTGGCGTGCATTATCTTGGCCGGCATCTACTTTGTCTATCCCCCCTTGATTCTGGAGCAGGGTGTCTTCTTTCTGGCCCTTTTTGTGCTGCTGCTTGTGTTGGTGTCGTGGCGGTTCGGCTACCAATACATGTGCCTTAAGGGTATCGGCTCGGAAAAAGTGTTTCTCATCGGCAGCGGCCGCCTTGCCGGCCTCATCGGCTCGGAAATCGCCAAAAACCTGGATTCGGGCTACAAGGTGGAAGCGATCTTGGATCGAGACGGTTCGGCCGATCTGGCGCAGAGGCTTCGCGTGGCCTTCATGGACGGTTACGAGGGCATGTGCGAATGGGCTTTGGAACGCAAGGTGTCCAAGATCATCGTCGCCTTGGATGAAAAACGCGGCAGATTTCCAGCCGAAGCACTCCTTCGGTGCCGTATGGCGGGCATTCCCATTTTTGACGGCGTCACTTTTTATGAGGCGTTAAGCGGGAAAATCTTGGTGGAAGGAACGCTCCCGAGCTGGCTCATTTATTCCGATGGGTTTCGCCGGCACTGGTGGACCCGAGTGGTCAAGCGCACCCTGGACATTACTTTTGCCGCCGTGGGGTTTGTCCTCTCGGCCCCGCTCATGGCTTTGGTCGCCCTGGCCGTCAAGGCGGATTCCCCGGGCCCGGTCTTCTACATCCAGACCCGGGTCGGGCAGAACGACAAGCCCTTCGGCATTGTCAAATTCCGCACCATGGTGCAGAATGCCGAGCAATTGAGCGGTCCTGTATGGGCCGGCGAAAAGGATCCCCGGATCACGCGGGTGGGTCGCGTGCTTCGCAAACTCCGACTGGATGAAGTGCCCCAGTTCTGGAACGTGCTGCGGGGGGACATGAGTTTTGTGGGGCCGCGGCCGGAACGTCCTGAGTTTGTCCATAACCTCAACAAACGCCTTCCATACTACGGAGTGCGCCACACGGTAAAACCGGGCATCACCGGCTGGGCTCAAGTGAATTACCCTTACGGAGCGTCCGAGGAAGACGCCCTGAGGAAACTGGAATACGACCTGTTTTACGTCAAAAACTTTTCCATTCTCATGGACCTCTACATCGTGCTCAAGACCGTGCAGATTGTGCTGTTTGGAAAGGGTGCACGGTAGAGCGTCGACCGTTGCGTCATGATTGGTTGCCGAGGGGTTGGCGAGATCGATGGAATCGAGTTGGGCGGAGCCTGTCCGCAGGAAGGCGAGACAAAGGGGGAGATGAAAGTCATGAAACGCCGAAGAGAGCTCCTTGGAGGGATGGTGCTGATCATGTGTGTGTGGCTTGTGGGAGCCGGGGAACTCCGGGCTCAAGACAAAGCCCACACCACGGGGATGAAAGCGGAGCAGGCGGGCACCTATCGCATCGGCAAGGGGGATGTGTTGGAAATCCACGTGTGGAAAGAACCGGTCCTGAGCCGCGAGACTTTTGTGCGTATGGACGGGATGATCTCCCTTCCTCTTCTGGACGATCTGCAGGCGGCGGGTCGCACGCCCATGGAAGTCAAGAAGGATATTCAGAAGCGCCTCTCCGAATTCATCGAACAGCCCGAAGTGACGGTCATCCTCAAGGCCGCCACCAGCCAAAAATTCTACATGATCGGGGAAATCGCCAAACCCGGGGAATATGAACTCACGACGGACATCACCGTTTTGCAGGCTTTCGCCATGGCCGGCGGCTTTACCGAATGGGCCGATAGGGAGAAGGTCATCATCCTGAGACGCGAGGGGGGGCAGGAAAGGCGCATCCCCGTAAATTACAAAGAAATCGTCAAAGGGAAAAATTCCGAGCAAAATATCCTCATCCAAGCCGGAGACACCGTGGTCGTTCCTTAGGCATTGGGCTGAGGCTTGACGGCCCCGGGATTTTATGGTCTGTGTGGGGCGTTGGTTCCGCGCCCGCTTCGACGACCGGCTTTGGAGGATCCCGGCATGAAAAAGTCATGGGTTGCTGCCCTGGTGCTGGTGGGGATGACTGCTCTATGCGGACCCCTGTGGGCGGAATCTATTCAAACGCTGGTGCCGCGACTGACCCTCAGTGAAGAGTACACGGACAACGTGGACCTGGACCCGTCGGATCGGCGTGAGGAATGGACCACCGTGGTGAGCCCGGGGATTGATTATTCCGTGCTGTGGAAAACGAAAGGCTTACGCCTCTCCTACAGCCCGGGATTCGCCTACGCCGCCAAAGACCGGGACAACTCAGAAATCCGCCAGGACCTCTCGGCCGACTTCTGGAACCAGGTCACGAGCGGACTTCGCCTGAGAGCTTCCGAAACCCTTCGTCGCACCGAACTTCCCTACACCCTGGAAGAGCCCGTTTTCCGACGCACTCGAACCGTGCCCGTCACGACCGAACAGACGCCAGGCGCACCTGTGGAAATTCAAGAACCCATTGTGGAACGACGCCCTGACCGGACCATCCGCCGAAACCGAGAACCCTATACGGAAAGCACGACAGCGGTGGCCACCGACTATCGGTTCGGGAAACGGGATCGATTCACGGCGTCCTACCTTTTCGGCGTTTTGGACAACGACGATCCGAAGGTGGAAGACAACCGGCGGCACAGCCCGAGCCTCGGTGTGACCTGGTGGTTCAGGGATCATTACGGGGTGGATGCCGGGGTGCGTTATGAGCGGGGGGACTATTCGGGCAAGACGGACTATACCAACGACTATGAAGCGCACATGCGGTTTCTTCGTGAGTTTTCCGAACATCTCAACGGTTTCGTGGGCTATCGCCATACGGTGGCGGATACTCCGGGCGACATGAAGGACTATCAGGTGTATGAGCCTTTTGTGGGGGTGGATTGGGAACCGTCCAAAGATTTCTTCGCAAGCCTGAGCGTGGGATTTTTTTACAAAAACAATGAGACCGGTTCGAATGACAGCGGTCCTACAGTTTCAGGGGATCTCGGAAAGATGTGGCGTTTTCGCCGCGGGGCGATTCGGGTTTCGGGCGGCACGGGATACGAGCAGAGTTACGGTGGGGCGGAGAACTTGGGTTTTACACAGTACTATGAGGCCATGGTCGCTGGCAACTATGCCCTCACCAAGCGCATGGATTCCTTTGGATCCGCGTCTGTGGTCCGAAACGAGTATCTGGATGAGGACCCCGAACGGGATGACAACGTGTACACAGCGGCTGCAGGACTTCGGTACCGCATGCTCCGTTGGCTCTACCTCAACATGACCTATTCGCACCAAAAGCTGGATTCCAACCAGAACGAAAAAGATTATCGGGAAAACCGGGTGGTGATGAGCGTCAGCCTTGTGCCGGAGCATGGTATTCGCTTCAAATAGGGGCGACAGGCGTTCCTGAGCGACCTCGTCTTTTAAGTACTCCTCCTGAAACCCTCCACATGGCCCTAGACGATGGATGAAAAAATGACGGACACTCAAGCGCCCGCGACGGCAGAGCCGCCCCTGACCATGGGGAAAAAAGACCGCGGTACGGCCGGCACGTGGCGCATGTGGCTTCTCTGTGCACTGTTTTTGATCTGCGCCGGCTTCCTCCGTGCCGTAGGCCAGGGGAACCCTTTGCTTTTGTCTCGGCCCTTGAGTGATTTCCCTCGCATTGTGGGGCCGTGGCAGGCAGGCCCTGACGAAATTCTCCCGGAAAACGTGGTACGCGTGCTCAATGTGGACGACTATGTGAGTCGATCGTACGTCGGCCCCGGATCGACCGTACATTTTTATGCCAGCTATTTTTCCACCACGTGGGGTGGCAAGACTTACCATTCTCCGAGGAATTGCATGCCCGGGTCCGGCTGGGATGTGGCCGATTTGCAAGTGGTTCCCGTCACGTTCACCAATCCGCATCCTCGGACCATCAAGGTGAGCCGGATGCTCATGCAAAAGGGGGCGGAACACCAGATCGTCCTCTACTGGTATCAGGGGCGCGGCCGCATCATGCCGACGGAATACTCTGAACGCCTTTACCGCGTCCTGGATTCCCTTATCCATCGCCGGACCGACGGCGCCTTTGTGCGCATCATTGTCCCCGTGATGAACCACCAGGTCGATGCGGCCATGAGTAGGGCCACGGATTTTGCACGGGTTGTCGTGCCCATATTGAATACGTTTCTGCCGGAGTGAAAAGTCATTGAGTCATTGAGTCATTGAGTCATTGAGTCATTGAGTCATTGAGTCATTGAGTCATTGAGTCATTGAGTCATTGAGTCATTGAGTCACTGAGTCATTGAGTCATTGGATGAGGGATGGGATAGAGTGAATGAGGGGGGGCGGAAGGAACCAAAAGCCTCTATAAAATCTTTCGAAGATCTCCACGTTTGGAAGCTTGCAAGAAACTTGAGAAAAAAGATCTACGAGGTCTCAAAGAATTTTCCGCATGCAGAAAGACACGTTTTAGCCAAACAAATTCGCAGAGCCGCCATATCGGCAACGGCAAACATTGCAGAAGGATTTGGGCGATTTCACTACCAGGAAAATATACAGTTTTGTCGGCAGGCGAGGGGCTCGCTTTTCGAGCTTGTGGACCATCTCATTACCGCTCGAGACCAAGGTTATATCTCTGAGGATGCTTTTAACGCCCTGAGGGCGGAAACCTATGAATGCATCAAAGTGCTGAACGCCTACATTGCATCCATTGACCGCCACCGCCGACTGACTCAGTGACTCAATGACTTAATGACTTAATGACTTAATGACCTTAATCCGTGAAATAGCGCCTATGCATAAAACTATTTTACTTTAGATATCTCATTGGATTTACATCTCATTTATGCTATAGGGTCTCCTGTCACATTTTCACCCGGCAGGTGAACTCATGAAGAAAATTGAGATCGAACAATCTTCGAAGGCCTTCTACAGCGGACACGCGGGCTTGGCCCTTGTGGGGAATCTGATCAACGGCTACACGAGCCTGTGCGAGCAGTTGGAAAAGGAAGTTCCAGGACGGCCGATGATCTCGCACGCGGATGTGGTCAAGACCTACTTGGGGCTTCTGTGTCTGGGCAAGAGTGACTTTGAAGCCGCTGCAGAGGTCGCCGGCGATGACTGGTTCAAAGAGGCTCTGGACATTCAGAAGGTCCCTTCGCAAGAAACTTTGCGGCAACGTTTGGACAAGCACGCGAGAGTTTTCGAACGTCTTGTCGGCGCAAGTAGCGTAGAATTGCTTGAGAGGACCCAGGTTCCCGTGACGGCGCTTTCCACGGGGCATGTGCCTTTGGACATGGATGTTTTCTGCCTGGACAATTCCGACACAAAGAAAGAAGGGGTTTCGCGGACGTACCAGGACTACGACGGATATGCGCCGATCGGGGCCTACCTTGGCCAGGAGGGATGGTGTGTGGGCCTGGAGCTTCGCCCGGGGTCTCAGCATTCTCAGAGTGGATTTGTTGACTTTTTGCGTAAGGTGTTGGTGCATGCGCGCAAGGTGACCTGCAAGCCCCTTTTGGTGCGAACGGACGCGGCTCATGATGCCCTGGAAACGCTTGTGGAGCTTCGCCGACACCCCAAGCTGAGCTTTATCATCCAATGGAATCCGCGCAGGGCCGACGTCCTTTCCTGGCGTGATCGGGCCTTCAGGGAAGGCCGTGTGAGTGAGCCCCGGCCCGGCAAGAAAGTGGCGGTCTTCAGCACGTGGGTGACGCGACACCATGAAAAGAGAACCTATCGGTTTCGGCTGGTGATCCGGGTCACCGAGAGGATATGGGATAGCGAGGGACAAATCTTGATCCGGCCTGATATCAAGCTGGAGGGTTGGTGGACGTCGCTTTCCGTCCCTGAAGATGAAGTCATCGGGTTGTACGAGAAGCGGGGTCTGAGCGAGCAGTTTCACAGTGAGATCAAGTCCGACCTGGACTTGGAACGATTGCCGTCTGGAAAGTTTGCCACCAATGCGCTGGTGTTGACCCTGGGCGGACTGGCTTACAACATTTTGCGCATCCTGGGGCAAAACGGGCTCCTGGGCCATTTTTCGCCCGTACGGCATCGGGCCAAGCGACGTCGCGTAAAGACCGTGATCCAGGAGCTGATCTATATGGCAGCGCGCGTGATCCGAAGCGCTCGTCGGCTGAAGCTCCAGTTTGGTCGGCATTGTCCCGCTTTTCACGCTTTTCGGAGTGTTTATCTGAAATTTTGCCCAGCGTAGGGATCGCCGCCGCAAAAGCCTGAAAGCTCCTCTGGCCATAAGGGGGTGAAGAGTGTCCGAAAATGTCTGAGATGGCATCGTCATGAGAGCTTTTCAGTCCTTGAAAAGGCGATGACCCGAAAAAGTGGCTGAATCAGGGCATCAATGAGCCCCAAAATGGGTTCCGAATCCATGCTCGTCAGTCCACCCAATCACACTTCACTGATTCAGGTTAATGACTTAATGACTTAATGACTCACTGACTTAATGACTTAATGACTTAATGACTTAATGACTTAATGACTTAATGACTTAATGACTTAATGACTTAATGACTTAATGACTTAATGACTTAATGACTTAATGACTTAATGACTTAATGACTTAATGACTTAATGACTCCATCTCCCTGTACCCCTGTTCCCCAGCGCTCCCTCTCCCTCCGGAAAAGGTTTTGGGCGGCTATGCTGGCTTTCTATGCGGGAGGCCTTACGCTGGCCGCTCTGCTGCCCATGGATACGGACGCGGTGACTCCTCGCTTTCTTGTGGATCTGTCACCTGGATTGCAGAACTTTCTTCATGTCCCGAGCTTCGCCTTGTTGGTGCTGCTTGGCCTTCGCACTTTTGACACAGGGAAGGGGGCGAGCACGGTGGCTCTGTGTGCGTGGGTCGGTGGAGGCTCGTTGCTTTACAGCGTTCTTCTCGAGGCTGCTCAGGCTTGGGTTCCGGGCCGTTATGCCAGCCTAGGGGACCTCCTTTACAACGCTGTGGGCATTGCGGGCGCCATATTCCTTTACTCGCGGATAGTCACTCGAGGAACGCATGGCCTTTGAATCCTAAGGCCTGCCTGTGACAAGAGCCACCTGAGTTTTTCAGCCGCCGGCCTTGGGTCGATGTTCTTCGAGAGCCGATAGCCGAGGTCTAAGAAAGCCATGTGGAAAATCCGCCGAATGCATCCTTCGGACGCCGCTGCCTGGGATGCCTATGTCATGAGGCATCCCGAGGGGTCGCCTTTTCACTCCATGGCCTGGAAAGAGGTGGTGGAACGGGCCTTTGGGCACTGCCCTGTCTATTTCCTGGCAGAAAAGGTGAAGGGGATCTTCGGCCCGCCTCGGCTTGTGGGCGTCTTCCCGAGTTTTGTGCTCAAAAGCCCTCTTTTCGGCCGTTATCTGTGCTCGGTTCCTTTTGCCGAAAAAGGAGGGCCGCTTGCCGATAGCGAGGAGGTCGCGCGGGCGTTGATTGAAGCGGCTCGGGCTTACACCGTCGAGGCCCGTCTTGATTACGTGGAACTTCGAAACCAAAAACCCATGGAGGGCCTGCCGGTCAAAGAACGCTACGTGACCTTTCGCAAGGAAATGGCGGCGGATCCCGAAAGGAATTTAAACGCCATTCCCAGAAAATCTCGGCGCATGGTCCGTGTGGGGATGAAAGCGGGCCTTTTTTCCAGCACGGGACGGCACCTCCTTTCGACCTTTTACGAGATCCTGGCCACAAATTTTCACCGTTTGGGAACGCCCATCTTTTCGTACCGTTATTTTCGAACGCTTGTGGAGGTATTTCACGGCGCCTCGGAGATACGAATCATTTATACTCAGGAAGGCTTTCCCATTGCCGGCGTGCTCAGTTTCTACTTCAGGGACGTGGTCATGCCCTACTATGCCGGTTCCCTTGTGGAATATCGACACCTGGCACCCAACGATTTCATGTATTTTGACCTTATGCGCTCAGCTTGCACAAGAGGGTACCGTTGGTTTGATTTCGGGCGCAGCAAGCTGGGAACCGGCTCTTACGCTTTCAAGATCCACTGGGGCTTTGAACCTAAGGCGCTGCCTTACCAATACCTCCTCTTACGAAATGATGAGATTCCGGACGTGAGCCCGGCGAACCCGAAATACCAGCGACAAATTGAACTGTGGCGTCGCCTTCCTTCGTGGCTGGCACGGCTGGCAGGTCCCCCTGTGGCCCGTTTTTTGGCATAAATGGGGCTGTGAAAGGTTATCCGAAAAGCACAAAGCGCAGTGGAAACGGGTGAAGGAGTCGTTTTAAGAAGCGGCTTTTTTTGTTGAACGCGTTTTTTTGGGAGGTTGTTTCCCCATGGGGATGAAAATCGCACTCATCGCCGGCGCCCGGCCCAATTTTATGAAAGTCGCACCTCTCATGAAGGCCTTGGCTCGGCGCAATGCTTCTTTAGGGAAGGATAACGGGGCCGCGTCGCCGGTTTTGGTGCACACGGGCCAGCATTATGACGTGATGATGTCAGAAGTCTTTTTCCGAGAATTGGGCATTCCCGAACCTGATATCAATCTGGAAGTTGGTTCCGGATCCCATGGCCGTCAAACCGCGGCCATTATGGAGCGGTTTGAAGGAGTGTGTGAAAGGCTTCGGCCGGACTGGGTTGTGGTGGTGGGGGATGTGAATTCCACCATGGCCTGCAGCTTGGTGGCGGCGAAGCTGGGCATCCGCGTGGCCCATGTGGAAGCCGGCCTTCGAAGCTTTGATCGGACCATGCCGGAGGAAATCAACCGCCTTGTGACCGATGCCCTAGCCGATCTTCTCCTGACGCCGTCCGCGGACGCGGATCAAAACCTTCTGAGGGAGGGAATTCCTGCAGAGAGGATTCGGCGGGTGGGCAACATCATGATCGATACCCTCGTGGCCAATCGCGCTCAGGCGCAGGACCGGCGGACTTACATGCGTTGGAATGTGAAGCCGGGTGGTTTTGTCTATGTGACTTTGCATCGTCCCTCCAATGTGGATCATCCAGAGACCCTGTCCAAGATCATGGAGGAACTCGCCAAACTTTCCAGGCGTCTGCCCGTGGTGTTTCCCATTCATCCGAGAACGCGAAAGAACTTGGATACATTTGGCATCAGCGTGCAAAATGCTCCCGCCCTCCACATCACGGATCCCATAGGCTACCTCGACAGCCTCTGCCTCGCTGAAAACGCTCGGTTTGTCCTCACCGATTCGGGAGGCTTACAGGAAGAGACAACTTTTTTCCGGACCCCTTGTCTGACCTTGCGGCCCAATACGGAACGGCCCGTGACCCTCACCGAAGGAAGCAACCGATTAACGGATGTGACACGCCTCTGGGCGGATATGGAGGCTGTTTTGAGCGGCCCGGCGCGCTTTGGTCGTGTGCCTGAGCTGTGGGATGGCCGTACGGCGGAGCGCGTCGTGGACGCTCTGCTGCAAGACATCTAATATGAGCCGCCCACGGGCTTTCCCCCCGGCGTGATCATGAAGATCCTCTATCTGGCCCATCGCATCCCGTATCCGCCCAACAAAGGGGATAAGATCCGCTCCTACCATCAGGTGCGTTACCTGGCGGACCGCCACCATGTGGATCTGGGCTGCCTGTGCGATGATCCACAGGACCTGAGGTATGCGGATACCCTCCGCAGGTGGTGCCGTTCAGTTCAGGTGGTGCCGTTGACACCGTGGAAGGCCCGCTGGAGGAGCCTCTTCCATCTTCCCGGGTCTTTGCCGTTGAGTGTTTCGTATTTCTATAGCCTGCGTCTTCAACGTTGGGTCGACGAGCACCTGGGAAGCCGGCACTACGATGCCGTGTTTTGCTTTTCCTCGCCCATGGCTCAATATCTCTTTTCGAGCCGGCGCAAGAAGATGTTGTGGGGTTTCGGCCGCACCGTTCGAAAGATTATGGATTTTTGCGACCTGGATTCGGACAAGTGGGCCCAGTATGCGCATCGTTCCTCGGCGCCGCTGCGTTGGATTTACCAGGTGGAATCGCGCCGGCTCTTGGCCTATGAACGCAAGGTCCATGAGGCCTTTGACGCCTCCGTGTTCATTTCTGAAAAAGAGGCGGAGTTATTCTTGGAGAGGTCTTCAAGCGCAAAGCGCCCTTTCGTCGTGGGCAACGGAGTGGCGACGGACTATTTTTGTCCAGTAAACGGGGACAAGCTGGATCTAAAAGAGGCTCGGACTAGTGTAGTTTTTGTCGGGGCCATGGACTATCAGGCCAACGTGGACGGCGTGCTGTGGTTCGCGGAGGAGGTTTGGCCTCAGGTGCGAAAGGTCTTCCCTTACGTGGGATTTACGGTGGTGGGAAGCCGGCCCCATGCGAAGATCCGCCGTCTGCACGGGTCTGCCGGGATTCATGTAACGGGTTTTGTGCCCGATGTCCGCCCGTATCTCTCCGAAGCCGTATGCACGGTGGCCCCGCTTCGGCTCGCTCGCGGCGTCCAGAACAAGGTGTTGGAAGCCATGGCCATGGCCAAGGCGGTGGTGGCCACGCCTCAGGCCCTGGAAGGCTTGGAAACGGTTCCCGGTCGGGATGTTCTCTGCGCCGCAGGGGCGGAAGCTTTCGCCCAGTCCCTGATCCACCTTATGGAAGATGTGGAAGAGCGCCGTCGACTGGAACGGAACGCTAGAGAATACGTGCTGCGGCATCACCGATGGGATCATCAAATGGCCAAATTGGAATGTCTGTTGTCCATGCCGTTGGGCTCTTGTGCGGCAAGTTCGTGAAACCGCTGAGGCATTGGGGGAAGTTTGCCGAGTTCTTTCTGTTTTTGGGATATTCAGGTGTCATGAAGAACACTTTCACATCCTCGGTCACAGCCTACCGCATTATAGCCAATATATGTTCGTAATGCCAATATGTTTCGCGACCAGGCGCGGCGAGTTGGTAGTCTGTAGTGGGGACATCATCCAGGCATAAGGCACGTTAGAAGATGCCTTTGGTGGAAAAGGAGGTCATTCAGGCAGTGTTCTGCTATCGCTCAGCTGCCATAGAAAGAAATCGATGTGGTGCCCCCTTCTTACGCCCCTCGGTCTTCTCCCCGCACGGTTTTGGACCCCCCGTTCACCGGCACCGGTTCACGATTCGTTCGAGAATTTTTGCAAATCCGACGCGAGGAGTGCCGCATCATGAGCGTGGCCACAGTTGAACGTCCCCATCTCCTTCACACGTACTCCCCGTCCTTAACGCCGTGGCGGCGCTGCGAGCAGGCCGAAGGTTGGGCCCTCCCATGGTTTACGAAATGCGAGACTTATAGGAAGATGCGGCGGTGGATCACGGGACCACCTCGGAAGGATCACTTCGTTACCGGCTGACCCGGGCGCCGGAAACATGAGGCTGCCACGGAGTGGACCACCTGTCCCTGTGGTGCCAAGGGATGCCAAAAGACATTTCATCACCCAGACCATCACCCCATGAATTCTTCAAACCGAAAGGAGATATCGATCTATGTTCCCGCGTGTGGTTGTTGTCGGCGCTGGTTATTGGGGTAAAAACCTTGTCCGTAACTTCTATGAACTGGGTCATCTTTACGCCATTTGCGACAGAAATGAATTTCTTATGGCAGGTTTTTCCAAGGATTACCCGAATATTCCCTTCCTGACCGATTACGAATCCGTTCTCGCGGATGAAAATGTGGACGCTGTGGTTGTGGCCACCCCAGCGGCAATGCACTATGGTATGGTCAAAACTGCTCTTTTAATGAATAAACATGTCCTCGTGGAAAAACCCTTGTCGCTCAGCGTCAGCGAGGGGGAAGAGTTAGTCAATTTGGCGCAACGTAAAAATCGTGTCTTAATGGTAGGACACATACTTCAATATCATCCAGCGGTTCAAAAGCTCAAGGAGTTAATAGTTGATGGACATTTAGGTAAAATTCTTTATGTTTACTCAAATAGGTTAAATATTGGGAAAATCAGAACAGAAGAAAACATATTGTGGAGTTTCGCTCCACACGATATTTCAACCATCCTTATGCTCCTCAATGAACAGCCCGATAGCCTTAGTGCCCATGGAGCCAGCTATCTTCAGCAAAATATTGCCGATACGACGCTCACGTATTTCCATTTTCCCAGCGGTGTTAGAGCGCACATTTTCGTCAGTTGGCTGCATCCGTTCAAGGAACAGAAATTGGTGGTGATAGGCGACCGCCGGATGGCAGTTTTCAACGATACCTCGGACGAGAAACTGCTGGTCTATCCCCATGAAATCCAGTGGAAAAACCGGATTCCTGTAGCATCAAAAGCACAGGGAGAGGTTATTCCGACGGGAGCCGCAGAACCATTGAAAAATGAGTGCAGCCACTTTGTGGAATGTATCCGCGAGGGCAAAAATCCGCGAACCGACGGCCATGAAGGGTTGAGGGTTTTGAAAATCCTTACGGCATGTCAGGAATTGCTCGACAGCGGCGGCTGCACGATTGCCATGCGCGGCGGACAACGTGCGGGGGCATTATTGGAGAGACAAGAACGCGCGGGCTATCCCGGGGTGCAGATCCACGAATCGGCCTATGTGGATGAAGATGTGTTCATTGCCCCAGGGACGCAGGTCTGGCATTTTTCTCACATCCTCAAGGGGTCGCGCATAGGGAAAAACTGTCGTATCGGGCAGAATGTGATGATAGGGCCCCGCGTTTCCGTTGGGGATGGATGCAAGATCCAAAATAACGTCTCTGTCTACGAAGGGGTCACGCTGGAGGATTATGTTTTCTGCGGTCCGTCCATGACGTTTACCAACGTGTACAATCCGCGTTCGGAAATATCGCGCATGGCTGAGCTTCGTCCCACTTTGGTCAAAAAGGGGGCAACGCTTGGTGCCAATTGTACTATTGTGTGCGGCGTGACCATCGGTGCCTATGCCTTCGTGGGGGCGGGGGCGGTGGTCACGCGCGATGTGCCAGACCATGCACTGGTGGTTGGCAACCCGGCCAGACATGCAGGGTGGATGTGCCGCTGCGGCGTTAGGATTCGATTTACGGATAACCAGGCCCAGTGCACGGAGTGCGGAACACTCTACAGACTGGAAGCCCCGAACCGCGTTTCGCCGTGTTGATTGTTACGGGTCCAAGGGAACTCCGGCAAGGCGGCCAGCGAACAAGGAGGACTGTGTGGAAGGTCGTGACATAGAGAGCATTGTCTTGGTGGATCTGAAGGCCCAGCGCCGCGTGTTGGGGGACAGATTGACAAAGCGTATCGAGGCGGTATTGGAGCACGGAATATTTATCATGGGCCCGGAAGTTGGCGAGTTGGAGCAGCGACTCGCAGATTTTGCGGGGGTACGGCATGCGATAACGTGCTCCAGCGGCACTGATGCTTTACTCATGCCCTTAATGGCTTTCGGCATTGGAACGGGAGACGCTGTATTGACCACACCGTTCACGTTCATCGCCACGGCTGAAGTGATCGCCCTCCTGGGTGCCACGCCGGTTTTTGTAGATGTGGATCCTCAAACCTTCAACATGGATCCGTCGGCCCTGGAAAAAGCCTTAAAGGCGCTTGAGACCGGGAATACAAGTCTGTATCCTCTGCCCGCAAATGCCACTCGGGAAGGTCTTCGCCCTAAAGGGATCATTCCCGTTGATCTCTTTGGCCTTGCTGCCGATTATGACGCTCTGAATCGTGTGGCCAAGGATCACGGTCTTTTCGTCCTTGAAGATGCCGCTCAGAGTTTCGGCGGCGTTTATCGAAACGGAAAAAAAACCTGCGCTCTTGCCGAAGTGGCGGCCACAAGCTTTTTCCCGGCCAAACCCCTGGGGTGTTATGGCGATGGGGGAGCAGTTTTCACCGATGATGATGAGCTTGCGAAAACTATCCGATCCATCCGGGTCCACGGAAAAGGCACGCATAAATATGACAATGTGCGCATTGGACTGAACGGGCGGCTGGATACTATACAGGCGGCGATTCTTCTCGAGAAGCTGGAGATATTTCCCCAAGAACTCGTCCAAAGGCAGCGTATAGCCGAACATTACACGGAGCGTCTGAAACACGTGGTCCAAACTCCTTGGATTCCCCAAGGGTATCAGAGCGCCTGGGCGCAGTACACCATCGTTTCCGACCGAAGACCCGAAATCCAAAAGGCTCTGCAAGACCAGGGTATTCCCAGTGCTGTTTATTACCCGAAACCTTTGCACCTTCAGAGCGCTTTCGCCCCCTTGGGTTACAAGAGAGGAGATTTTCCTGTATCTGAGCAGCTGTCCAATTGTGCCTTGAGTCTTCCCATGCATCCTTATTTGACGGATGGCCAGGTGGGCCGGATTGTGGATACCGTTTTGTCGGTTTTCGCATGAGCGGCATTCTTTGATCATGACGATCAGCTGGGCCCCATACGGGAGAAAGACTGCGCGATGACCAAACTCTTGAGTATCGTCGGGGCGCGCCCTCAGTTTATCAAGGCCGGGGCTGTCCGACGAGCTTTGGAAAGATGGAATCAATCTGTTCCTGCATCCCGTCGTCTCGAGGACGTTTTGGTGCATACGGGACAACATTACGATTACAACATGTCTTCGGTTTTTTTTGAAGAATTACAGATCCCTGAACCCAATTACAACCTCGGTGTGGGATCCGATTCCCATGGGCGCCAGACGGGTCTGATGATCGCAGCCATCGAGAATGTTCTTCTGCAGGAAGAGCCCGACCTTGTGATCGTCTATGGGGATACCAATTCCACCTTGGCAGGTGTTCTTGCAGCAGCAAAACTGCATATCCCGGTGGCCCATGTGGAAGCCGGCCTGAGAAGCTATAACAGAAAGATGGCGGAAGAAGTGAACCGAGTGGTTGCGGATGAGTTGAGTCAGATCCTTTTTTGCCCAACGGAGGCGGCTGTGGAAAACCTCCGACGGGAAGGCATCGTCGACGACGGTTCAGGATTCCAAGGGGCTCGGCGCGATCTTTTTCAGATTCGACGGGTGGTTCGGGTCGGTGACGTCATGGCGGATTCGATCCTTTTTCATCAAAGGACTGCCTCTCAGAAATCCCGAGTCATGGAACGGCTGGCTTTGGGAAAGGGCCCTGAGCATGGGAGATATGTTCTCCTGACAATCCATCGCGCGGAAAACGTGGACGACGCCTCCAAGTTGAGCCTGATTTTGGACGCGGTGGAAAAGATTGCCGAAAAGGGCTTTACGGTCGTGTTTCCCGTACATCCGAGAACGCGTAAAAGACTTTCCAAAATGAAGTATTCAATTCTTAACCCCAGCCGCCATTCATTGCCGTCCATAAGGGCCGTGGAACCTCTAGCCTATCTGGATATGTTACAGTTAGAAAAACATGCCTTCGCCATACTCACTGATTCAGGCGGGGTGCAAAAAGAAGCCTTTTTGTGCAAAGTTCCTTGCATTACGCTTCGCGACGAAACGGAGTGGGTTGAAACAGTGACATTGGGGTGGAATTATCTGGCGGGAAGCGAGCCCCAAAAAATTCTGGAAGCTTTTGAACTTGTCCTACAGTGGTCCAAGACGCTCCCACCCTTTCCACGCGATCCATCACAGCAGCACAAGGACACCAATCCCTACGGCACGGGGCATGCTTCGGAGGAAATTGTTGCTATCATCGCGGATCTCCTCACGCCAGGAAACTAAATATCTATGGGATGCACTGACGAGAAATCAAAAGCTCACATCTCCCGGCCTCACATTCTCATGTTGTTGAGCAATAGCTTTGATCCGGATCCGCGTGTGGAGTACGAAGCGCGTGTGCTTGTGGAGGCGGGGTACCGTGTGACAATCTTGTGTTGGGATAGGGATCGTGCACGTCCCCAAAGAGAGAAGAGCAACGGGATTTATGTGGAAAGGGTTTATGTGCGCTCCACACACAGCAGAGGCGTGGGGCAGACGTTATTCCTCGGACTCTTTTTCGTCTTGGCTTTCTTCAAAGCTTTTCGCATGGATTATAGAGTCATCCACTCTCACGACTTCGACACGCTCCCGCTGGGCTATCTTCTGGCCCGGCTTCGTCATGTCCCCTTGGTCTACGATGCCCACGAAAGCTTTGCAGATATGCTGGAAAACGTTCCCTTCTGGATGAAAAAAATCATCGTGCTTGTTGAAAACTTCATATTGCCTCGAGTGGATCAGCTTATAACCGTTGGCGAAATACTGGAGCACCATTTTCAATCCAGAGGCGCTCGAAAGACGGTGGTCGTCGGCAATTGGAAAAGGGCTGCAGACTTTCAGTTTGACGCAGAAACCCTCGAACTGGAACGCAAGAAGTTGGGCATTCCCTCAGATGCGTTCGTGGTTTCTTTCATTGCCAATTTGGGATATGAACGTCAGATTGTTCCTCTTGTCGAAGCCGTCAAAAGCATGCCCCATGTCTTTCTCATCCTTGGTGGGCGAGGCCCGGCGGCTGAATTTGTAAAGGATGCAGCGGCCCAATATTCGAACATCTTATATCTAGGATTTGTTCCTCCTTCCAAGATTCCTCTATACACGGCCATGTCGCAAGTGGTCTTTTACGGTTTCGATCCGGCCAATGCCAATGCACGATTCAGCGCTCCCAACAAACTCTTTGAGGCCATCGCAGCCAGGCCGGTCATTTGTGGTGACTTCGGGGAGATCGGACAGATCGTAAGGAAGTATGGCTTAGGCATCGTGCTTCCCTATTACTCGGTGCAAACCATCCAAACAGCTATTAGGGATCTTTCAGACCCTCAAGTACTCCAAGACGTCTTCTTGAGGGCCTCTCGAGCGGCCCAAGTTTTCAGCGGCTCGGAAGCCGCCAGGCGCCTCCTTAAAGTTTATGACACCATATTTGGGAAGAACTCACGTGAGAGTGAATTGGATGATGATAAAACAGGTTGCGGACAGGCCTATGGAGCTTAAAGACCAATATATTCGGGACATGCTGGATCGAACGTACAGAGCTTTTCCCAAAAATACCGTGGATCGCATTCGGGATACCACTTTCGCGATAGCGGGTCTTGGCGGCGTGGGAGCCATCACGGCGGAGCTCCTGGCCCGTTGGGGTGTGAAGCGCTTTCGGCTTCTGGATATGGATCGCTACGAAGCGTCCAATTTGAACCGCCAGCTTTTTGCCACCTCCAAGACCTTGGGGCGCTGGAAGGTAGATGTGGCGGCGGAGCGCATCCTGGAGATCAACCCCTACGCGGAGATCGAACTGAGGATCCGGGAGCGGGTGAACAACGACAACGTAAGGATTTTCGTCGAGGGAGCGGGAATGGTGATCCAGAACGCCGACTATCCGTCCGCCAAGCTCTTTTACGTGGCGGCCCGGGAGTGCAAAGTACCGCTGGTGAACGGCTATGCCACCGTGACCGGCGGCCGTGTCCAGGTCTTTGATTACCGCCGTTCACCGTGCACCAGCGGTTTGGAGAACCTGTGGAAGCGCCTCAAGTTCGGCAAAAAAAAGCCCTTGGAAGAGCAGACCCCCGAAGAGATCGAGGACTTCGACCGGGCACACGTCCATCCCACAGCTCCCTCTCTCAACTTCGTGACCAACATGGTAGGATGCCTCATCGTGGCGGAGGCTGTCAAACTCCTCACTGGCAAAGGGAGAGTCGCGCAATACCCCCGATACATGAGTTTTGATGTCTTTGAGGGGGACTACCGCATCCTTAACGAGTGGTCTCCCATCAATCCCCATGTGGCGCGTCGGATCTACCGGGTGCTTCGGACACGTGCAACACCCAGGGGCGAAAAAAGAGGAGGGCTCCCATGAAACGTGTGCTATCCATTTTTTTGGTGTTTGCATGCTGTTTTCTCCTCCCGGTGAAAGACTCCCGAGCCGAATCGAAGAAACTTCATCCTCGAAACGCTCAGCTCATTAAGATGGGTCTGATACCACCGATGAAATTCTTTCCGGAGGTTCCGAGAATCACCCCTCACGAGGCTCTCACACTCTATCAAAAAGCAGCGGCCATATTTATCGCCGTCGGTCTGGACGTGCCGCGATTGCCAAGAGGCTATTTACTGAGAGATTATTATAAATTTGACCCGTCGCGGCTTAATATTTCCAGCCAGCAGTTGGTCGTTCTCTATTGCGGGTGAGGCTGGGATGCCGGCGAAAGCGCCCGGGTGGCGGGATCGTGGAGATCGAAAGGCATCAATGCCGTAGCGGTTGCCGGGGGATGGCACGAAATGAAAAAAGTTGGCTTGGAATTCGCCCCGCCGGAACTTCAGAATTTCATGCTTCTGAAATAGTCTTCTCAATGGATGGCCTTTATCCGGTCCTAAGGTCTTGGACCATCATGCATGTCTCATGAAGTGTGAAAGGAAAGGGACAGACTATGCCGGGAAAAAAGGCGTTGCATGTGAAGCTGAGGGTCTTCCAGACAGTTTTGTTCATTGTCTTGACCTTTGGCGTGGGTTATTTTGTTTATTATTTTCCAAACGTCCCCCCGTTTCTTAGGCACATCGTTGTAAAGCATCGTGTTCACCTGCACGATTCGGGGGACAAAAAGACCGACGAACAATTCCTGGCCTGGTTCAATCGGGATCCGGATCGCCTGATTCCCGAGGATCCGAATATCATCGTGTCGCCGGCGGACGGTTTCATCGCTGCGGCGGGGCTTGTGGACGGCAAACACCACGTTCTCATTGAAATGCGCTACACAGATGTGCACGTCCAACGTGTACCCATGGACGGCGTAGTCGTGACCGTAGCAGGGGAGGGAAAACCGTTGTCTCGAGGTCTGACGATAGGAGACTACACGCTCGAAAAAATGGCCCCATATCAGAAATGGACCATACTCAGGACCGAGATTGGAGAGATTGTCGTCCGCCAGATCACCAGCTTTTTTGCCAATAGAATAGAGGTCTTCGTTCATGAAGGGCAAAAGGTGAAGCGAGGTCAAAGGCTGGGCAGAGTCTTGGCCGGAAGCAATGTGGTCCTCGAAATGCCCATGAATGTCCAGGTTCTTGTTCACGTTGGGCAGGAGGTGCTTGGCGGACAAACCATTATTGCGAGATATTGACGGGGGCGGAGTATGATACGATGGAAATATAGTCGTATTCTGTTTTTATTTTGTCTGACAGTCCTGGTGATGCCGCTTTTCTTACTAGGCGGGTGGTATATTCTGGCGGTGGATATTCCTTATATTCACAGCGGTCATGTTGTTCCGGTTCGCCTGGGGGCATTGGTCTATTGGGCGGTGGCAACATTTTTCATCTTTGGATTTGAAGTGAAGGACGCGGCATGAGCGGTGTGCGAGGTTTTTCCCCCGGAGAACACGTGAGCCGCTGTCATATCTTGGTAACGTTCTTACGCTCTATGCTTTCGCGGCGGGACGACGGTACGTCGTGCGGTCATCCAATGAGTTTTTGGCGAATGCCCGGTAGAGATCTATGAGTTGGCAAATCGAGCTCATCAAGGGATCCATATGGGTCCTTGGCATCTCGCACAGCCTGAAATTGATATCTTTAGCCAGCACCATCATTCTGGCCCGGCTCCTTACACCTTCGGACTTCGGCATTGTCGCCATGGCCATGGCCGTTATAGCGTTTGTGGAGATGCTAGGTGATTTCGGTTTCAATATTTATCTGGTTCAGAAGGAAGATCTCAGTCCATCCGATCTGGATAGTGCATGGACTGTCCAGGTGCTTCTTGGATTTTTGCAAGGTGGCATACTGATTGCGATCGCTTCTCCCGTTGCCGATATCTACAACGAACCTAGACTTGTGAATGTCTTCTATACCATGGCGATAATAATCATTTGTGGAGGATGGCGTAATATCGGTGTCGTTTATTTTCATAAGGACATGCGTTTTCATATGGAGTTTATGCTAAGAGTGCCTGCCAAGGTTATCGGCATTCTGGTGTCGGTGGCAATGGGGTTATGGCTCAGGAATTACTGGGCAATGGTTGCGGGAATAGGGGTTCAGAGAATTACTGAAGTGATAACAAGCTACATTATAAGTGCACATCGGCCTCGATTTTCGTGGAGGCAGATTAAACCCCTGATGAATTGGTCGAAATGGGTCTATTGGAATACGACACTTTCTTTCCTTACACAGAGATTACCGGATCTTATGATCGGTAAATTCCTGGGGACCCATCAAGTCGGCACCTTCAGTGTGAGCCAATCCTTGGCGACACTGCCAACGTCGGAGCTGTCAGACCCCATCGCCCGTGCCACCTTCCCATCCTTTGTGAAGCTGCGGGGCGACGTCGAACTGTTTCAAGAGGCTTATCTAAAAGTTCTAGGGACCATTGCCTTCGTCACTATCCCCTTGGGGGTTTGGATCGCGGCCAATGCCTCGATTCTCGTGTCCATCTTACTTGGGACGAAATGGATGGATGCTGTTCCGATCCTCACCGTGCTATCTCTCGGTGCCGCACTCAAGACCCAACAAAGCAACACAGGATCCGTTTTTCTTGCCCAAGGCAGGCCTTTCGTTGTGACCAAACTGCTGACTGTGCGAGTGGTTCTGATGATCGGGGGGCTGACCTACGCCATCCTCAAAGCTGGGATTCTAGGTGCAGCGTGGTCGCTTTTTTGCGTCGAGCTGATCATGACACCCACGATGTTCTTCGAAATCAGGAAATCCTTGCGTGTCTCGTATTGGGCGATATACCGGTGTTTTGTCAGGCCGGTTGTGAGTTCCTGTGTCATGTGGGCGTTCATTATATATACGAAACCATTTATAGATAAAGTCGTCAATGGAAGTACCATTGGAGCTCTTGTGTGCAACGGTCTAACCGGATTTCTTATATATTTTTCCTGTATTTATGGCATGTGGTTCCTTTCTGGAAGAGAAAGCCGATCCACAGAAAGATGGGTTCTTAATCAGTTGAAAAATCTCTCCGAAATCGTCTGAAGACATAGAGAGGACGAGCATGGCGACACAAGCCCGCCGGGCACGAAATTTGTTTATGATTCTCGGCATGCCCCGTAGTGGAACGACCTGGATTGGGAAGATGCTCGACAGCTCACCAGACACGTTGTATTTGCACGAGCCTGATAACGGGTCGCTGTCCCGAAGCCTGCCCATCTTTTTCACATCCCAAGAGATCCAAAAGGATCATGAGAGGCGCGTGAACGCCTTTTTTTCCGGGCTTCCGGAAAATGCTCCGCTAAGATGTGTTGTGCGCCTGCCGCTTTTTCGAAAGACCTTCTATGAGGACCTGGATTGGGCCAAGTTGAAGTTCATGGCCTATGTGGAAAAAGTTTTACCCAAATTGGGCAGTACACTCCGTTTTGGGCAAATACTATCGGTTCCCGAGGATGTTCCTTTGGTTATCAAGTCGGTGGAGTCCTTCGGTCGAATCCCCGTCTTTAGGAAGGTTTTAGGTGGTTTCAAACTTTTATATATCCTGAGGCACCCTTGCGCCGTATATCACTCGATTATCCGGGGTGAGTCGGCGGGCCGATTCAGGGACAATAACCCCGTCACACGATCAACACCGCGTCTGCGTCAACTTCTATCCTGCGAACGAGCTTCGGCCTATGATCTTTCTTATGAAAAACTCATGTCAATGACAGAGGCGAAGAGATTTGCTTATTGGTGGGTCGTTGCGAATGAAGAAGCTCTCAATCTCTGCGAAGACTCTCCTAATGCCATGGTTATCGTCTATGAAGAAGTCTGCGGTCACTCTTTACGAGAGGCCAGGAATATCTATCATTATCTCGGATTGAAATTCTCCAAAAGGGTTGAGGACAATATTCTTTTAATGTCCAAGAAACATGAAACTCGATATTACAGTGTTTTTAAAAATGCTGGGAAAACAAGGGATTCCTGGAAGTCGAGCCTGAGAAAGGAAGACAGTGAGGACATCCAAAGGATTCTCTCCCAATCCCCCCTTTCGAGGTACTGGAATCATGGGCGATAAAGGAAACATACCATGCTGAACAACATAATGATTTTCACAACGGGCGCCGCCGGAAGTTCGGTTCTCACGGGTATTCTTGCGCGGCAAGGCTTCTACCTGGGGCGGCAAACCGCCAAACTGGACTTTGACACGTTCGAGAATGCCGATCTCGTTGCCTTGAACATGAAATTGTTGAGACTTTCCGGCTACCTTCATCGTGACGCCAATGATCTGCCGCCGCCTGATGTTCAAAAACTTGAGGATCTCGCCGAGACCATCGACGTGACACGATATCTTCAATTTTTGGAGGAGTGCGAAGCCCATAGACCGTGGATCTGGAAAGATCCCCGTTTGACTTACACCATCCATTTCTGGAAACGACTCATGGCTTTCGACGATGTCAATATCCTCGTGATGTCTCGTGAGTTTGCCCAAGCCTATGCGGGTTTGATTCTTAAACGACGAGTCTATATGCATCCGGGTGAATATAGACAGATCCTGAATAATTATCATAAGAGCCTAAAAAGATTTCTGGGACAGTTTGGTGGACATAACGTCCTCGAATTGACTTTTGAGGAGTTTCTCCTTCACCCCTCCAGGTGTATCGATAGAATGAACGCACATTTTGGGACGACACTGTCGATGGACGATGTCACCACAGTGTATCGGGGCCCCTTGTTCCGTAAGAGATATTCCACATCGGACTATGTGAGAGCGGTACTCCAATATACAATTAAAAAGTATCTTTTTCATGATGTGATAACGTTCCCTCGTGCAAAAGCCCGCACAAGCAGTTGAGATGCAGTGGGAACACAGTGGGATTAAGGTCGCGGGTGGCGAAAAATCATTCTGAGGTCATAAGGCTTTAAATCTGGAGCGCGCGAGAGGATGCCCGGAAAAACCCTATTTTATCTTGTTCTCTCTGGGATGGCAGGACTTCTGAGCGTCGTGTGGCATCCAGAGTGGGGAGTCTACGGGTATCTGGTGACGTACAACATCAACCCACGCATCCAATGGTGGGGGCGCTTTCTCCCCGAGTTCGCAAGCCGATATGCTTTGTTTTTCTCCCTATGCACGGCCGCTGGGCTGATTCTTCATTGGAAGAAAGTCGGGGCGAAATTGGAGCTTTTGGGGCCTGAAAAATGCTTCGGAATCTATATTCTTCTCCTCTGGATTTCTGTGCTCACGGCCCCTATTTCCCGCATTGACGACCTCTTGGTCAAGATGACCAAAGTGGCCTTCATGCTGTTTATGGCCTCAAGGATTATACAAAACAAGAAAAGTTTCGAGCGAATGATCCTTATCCTTTTGGGCGCGGCGTTATATCTCTCATTTTCTTTACACAGCGGAGAGGGGACATTTCAGGGCGGCCGCTTTGACAGGGGCTTCGGCGGTTCGGATTTTGCCGAGAGCAACTTTCTTGCGGCTCATTTTGCCTGGCTTCTTCCGTTTGCAGGGATTGTTTTCCTCGAAGGAGATTGGAAGAAGAAATGTTTTTCCCTAACAGCCGTTGTTTTCATGCTCAATGCGATCGTCATTACACGGTCCCGTGGCGCGTTTTTGGCTCTGGTGCTTGGTGGCCTATGGACCTTGATTTCTCTGCCCCGCTTGAAAAGCCATAGGAAAAAAGTTGCGTTAGGCTTAATACTGGGACTCCTGGCGGCTATAACTGTTACGGATAGAGCTTTCTGGGAAAGAATGGAAACGCTGCGAGCGGAAGATGAGGATCGTGATGCATCCGCACAAAGCCGTTTGGCAGCTTGGAATGTGGCGATTCAAATGTTTCAGGAGCATCCCATGGGCGTCGGGATTGGACGGTTCTTCGATTACGCTGGGACTTACAATGCGGCGCTTGCGGGAAGAGATACCCATAACACCTATCTCAGATGTTTGGCGGAAACGGGCATTTTAGGAGCTATGGGGTTGATCATGCTGGTGGTGAGCTCCTTTCGATGCATCGGAAAGCTCGAAGAGGAAGCGAAATCTTTGGAAAACACCCGAGCAACTTTTTATCAGCTGTACTCTTTCAGCTGTCGAATCGCTCTGATCATTTATTTGACGGCGGCTTTTTTTATTTCTTCGACTTACATTGAGGAATTCTACTGGTTACTGCTTCTTCCGGCCTTCCTTAGGAGAGCCTTACAGAATGAGTCTCATTCAGCCGTTTAGCGAATATTCACCCTCCCCGCGTTCTAAGGGGTAATCATGACGAAAATCTGTCTTGTCACGCCGTTTGTGCCTCCCTATGGGGGGATGGCCCTCCAGGGGCACAGATTTTTGGAAATGATGAACCGGTGGGGGTATGAGGTTTTTCCCGTGAGAGTCAATCGAGATCCGGGGCAGAGGCGTCTTGTGCACCGTGTGCCGATCATCCGCACAGCCGTCAATACGGCGCGGTTCTTGCGAGACCTCGTCGCCGCCGTGCGGCGATGCGATGTGGTCGTGGTGTTCAGTGCTTTTTTCGATTATTTTTTTTGGGTGACCTACCCGACGATCCTCGTGGCCGACACCTTTGGAAAAGCTTTGGTTTTAAGTGCTCGAGGGGGAGGCGCCGGGGAATTCTGCCGACGCTACCGGCGCGTCCTGAAACCGTTGATGCGTCGAGTGGACGTGGTGTTCGCCCCATCGCCTTTCCTCGCCGAAGTCTTTGAATCCCAATTCGATCTGGAGGCGGCCGTTGTCCCCAGCGTTGTGGATACAGGCCGTTTTTTCTTCCGCCCGCGCGTTCCCCTGAAACCTGCTCTCCTTGCGGCACGGAATCTGGAATCCATATACGGCTTGGACGTGATCTTAAGAGCTTTCCGACTAATATGGGAGAAGTATCCCGAGGCTTCTCTGACCATTGCAGGCAACGGGTCTCAGGCCCGAAGCCTGAAAGACTTGGCCAAGGCTCTCGGTTTAGAGCAAGCGGTCACCTTTTTGGGTTCAGTTCCTCATGAACGCATGCCGGAACTTTTCGACACCCACGATATCTTTGTCAACGCTTCCAGGATCGACAACCTTCCCAATGCTCTCCTGGAAGCTTTTGCTTCGGGTTTGCCGGTGGTGACCACCAACGCCGGCGGCATTCCTTACCTGGTGGAACACGGGCGGACGGGGGTGCTTGTGGATGTGGACGACTGGGAGGGTCTAGGTCGTGCCGTGATGGATCTTTTGGAAAATCCGGAAAAAGCCAAACAACTCATATGGAATGCCCGAGAAGAGGTAAAACGGTACACAGAAGAAGCTGTGCGGTCTCAAGTGGTTAAGGTTCTTGAAAAAGCCCTGGGCAGGAACGCCCAAAGGCAAAGAAAAAAACTTGGTTTCTTCTGAATTCGTGGGATACTTACCCTCACACTAATATATCTAGGGTCACGGTTTTGAATCGAAGCCTCACATATGCCGATGACAGCGCAGGCGCAGGTCCCTGTGGCCTCCCCTGACTCAATGCGGTCCGTCGGATCGGACCTGGCCCGGGTCCAAGGGCGGGCACTGAGGGGCGCCTTCACGAGGACAACAGTCCCTCTGCAGGGGGCTTGGCGCAACGATAAACCTGAATCCGTGGGACGAAACGGCGTGGACAGACTTCCAGACTTCCGAAGGGATCCGCCTGCCGGATGAAAGTGTACGAGGAAGTCCAAGACCATCCAGGACATTAAACACTGTGCACTTTGTATTCTAAGATGTCTACGTATTCGTAAATCTTGAAAAGGGATGGAGAGACGCTCTTGAAAAAGTATGTGAAGGGTTTTTTTCTAACGTGGTGTCTCTGGACTTCAGGGACTGTGTGGGCACTGAACATTCCGCTGGTGGTGACGAATCCCTCGCCAGACGTCCGTAGGGTATCGGAGCCTGTCACAAGTGGGGTGCCTCTGCCGGAAAAGGCACAGATCACAAATATCGGGGCTCTGGGCCTGCGCAGCTCCGACGGCCGGAGAGTGCCAGTCCAAATGACGGCGCTCGCTCGGTGGCATGGGACGCCTGAAGAGCAGTCCAAGCCCATAAAGTGGCTGCTCGTGGATTTTCAAGCGGATGTGCCTGCCGATGGAACGGCGACGTACTTTTTGGTTGACGACAGTCAGCCGGTGATTCCGGAACTTCGAGTCAGCGTGACGTCTTCTGGCGATCTCATGAACATTGATACCGGAGTTGCGGAATTTGTGATCAACAGGGCGGTCTTCAACTTTTTCGACCAGGTCAGGCTCAAGAGAAGCGGGACGTCACGGGGCGTGACCGTTTTGGACCAGGCAGGGAAGGGAGGTGTGGAGCTCCGGGACGCCCTGGGCAATGTTTTCAATTCGCTTTCGCAGCGACCCGAATTAGTGGAAATCGAGGAGAGTGGTCCATTGCGGGCAGTCGTTCACGTCCGGGGAGTGCTGCGTTCATTCTCCGGGGAATTTTTCGCGCCCGCAGTGCACAACCCGGATCAATACCCACGATTCAACCAGCCCTATGAGCATTCATTTTTTTACTACGACTGCCGGATTCATTTCTACGCGGGTAAATCTTTCGTCCGTATTGTCTTGACCATAGAAAATAATGGCGCCAACGGCCGGACCAACCCGGAACAGTCATACGCTCCCATACAAGCGGTGGTTTTTGACAAACTCGAGGCCGTGTTTCGCCAGCCCATGGGACGAGCCTCCGAGTTTTGGACCGAAGGTGTCCATGTGCCGGTCGAGCCCGGCGAGACGATCTCGCTTTTGCAGGACTGGAAGGAAAACTTGGCAAATCCAATGAAAGGGACTTTGGAACCCACATTTGAACTGGGTCCGTACTACAAGATTTTCTCCAATCAATCCGTGATCGCCGAGGGGGCGAGACATCCCGGCTGGTTCCACGTGGCGGGTCCTCAAGGAGTGAGCCTTGGGTTGGGCATCCAGCACTTCTGGCAAAATTTCCCAAAAAAGATTCAAGTATCCGCTCAGGAGTTGCGTATCGGATTGTGGCCGGAAGAAGGTTATTACCCTTATTGTCGTAGCGAAGATTTCCCTGACCCGAAGTTTGATCTTTACTGCCGTCAGGCTGGGCGGACGCCCAATCTGTATCTTTTTGACGCGGGAAGACATAAGACCCATGAATTGATCATCAGTTTCGGCATGGAAAACAATCCGGAATCTACTAAAGCATTAGCTGCAAGCTTACAACAACGCCTGATCGCCGTGGCCTCTCCATCGTGGTACGCAGAGACAAAGGCTATGGGGTTTCTCCGTCCCGCGGGAACGGACCACGACGATGCAGAGATTCGAGAAGCCATGGAGCGGTTTGATCTTTTGCAAAAGGCCCTCGTCGATCCCCAGGTTTCGGAAAATGGGTGGACTATCGATACATTACGCACGGCATCTCCGCCGCACTGGAACTATAACTCCCAGAACCGGTTTTTCGGGTGGATGCACTTCGGAGACCTTTTGTGGTCCGGGCAGGTTCCCAGTGCTTTGCATTACGATTGGTGTCTGGGGATGACATTGAACTTCATGCGAACGGGCGTACGGGGGTTTTTCGATGCCGCCCAACAGATGTGCCGGCACCGCTACGACATCGATCAGTATCACGGGGAGCGCACAGATACCCAGAACAACCACAAGTGGATCAACCACATGGCTTTTTATGAAACGGATGCCCATGCGGATCCGACGATCTCCGCCTACATGCCTTCGCGTGTCGCCGGCCCCAGCCACACGTGGAACGGCGGTTTGCTGCTCTGGTACCTTCTGACGGGGGACCGAAAAGCCCTCGAGGCCGCTCAAGAAGTCGGTCGAGGTGCCATGAATTACTTTGGGACCGGAGGGCTCAAGGACGCGACAAAACAAGCCTGTGCAGCGGAAGAAACGCGGTCGGAAACCTGGCCGATGCTGAATTTGATTCACCTGTATCGAGTCACCGGTGACCCAGAGCACTTGCAAGTCGCTTACAACATCGCTAAAAACAGGATCCTTTACCGGGAACAAAAAGCCGGGGCACAAGGCTATTTCGGCATGGGTAACAATTGTGATGCCATTGTCACAGGGCAGCAATACAATACAATGTATTCCTATGCCTTGGATCCTCTCATCCAGATTCACTATGAAACACGGGATACGGACCTGGGCGAACTTATCTTGAGAATGGCCGATTTTATGAAGAATAAATATCTTTTCGGGGGCGATACAAATGCGGAAGGACTCTATCGTCCCCTGCAATCCCTGTATGTCTGGGTTGAGGAAGACCCTGACGGCAGTGAAAGCGGAAAAACCGGGGAAGTGGTGAAAGATACCTTCAATGGCGACCTTTTCGCATACGCCTACAGATTGAGCGGAAACCTTGAATACCTCCAATGGGCGAGGAAAAGTTTTCGAGATACGATGTTCTACTACACCGTGAAAGGCAGCACCTATATCAATCCTGCTTATCGGGCGACGCTCAGTTTTATCGATGAAATGTTTGCGGGAACAGAAACGAAAGTTCATGGGTGGCTGGGCCGCACAAACCAAGTGTATCTCGACATTGAAACAGAGGGTGCGGGTGAGCCTTAACGAGTGTGTTCCATGCACGAAGTCCATGTGTTTTTGACTGTAGATGTGGAGTGCAGTATTGGCGGCGCCTTTGCCGATGCCGCATTAAAACCTGTAGGCAGTGAGAAGCGGATTTTCGGCCGCCTCCATGATCGTGAGTACGGTATCTCTCTTATGATGGATATCGCCGAAAGGTATGGGTTATCTCTTGTTTTTTTTGTGGAAACATTCCAAGAGCGCTACTTTGGTCCGATGGAAACCCGAAAGGTGGTTCACACCATTCTTCGGCGCAACCATGACGTTCAACTCCATCTCCATCCCAATTATCTCAACTTTGATTTGGAACGTCCTCAGGACCTGAAATTTTCCGATCTTTGTGGCGATTATCCACTCGACGCACAAGTCCAGATGATCTCAGAGGCGGCTCGGATGCTCGAGCGTGGGGGGGCTCCGAAGCCCTTGGCTTTTCGTGCCGGATGCTTCGGAGCGGACGTGAAGACGCTCAGAGCTTTGAAAATCAACGGGCTTCTCATCGACAGCTCTTACAATCAGGCCTATGTGGGGACCACATGCAAGCTGCCCAACTGGGCTGTGAACGATGTGACGGAACAGGAGGGGATTTTCGAATTTCCTGTGACGCAGTTTGTGGAGTCCTCGGGGCTGCGTCCCCTACGTTCCATGCCGTTGGATATCAACGGCGTCAGTTTTGAGGAAATCAAATATGTTCTGAATGCGGCGAGAAACGGAACCGGCCCAAGAAACATTACGGTCCTTTTGCATTCGTTCAGCTTCCTCAAACCTTACGACGTCCAGTATCGGAGAATGCGGCCCCGGTGGAACGTCATCCGGCGCTTCGACAAGCTCTGTCGGTTCCTGGCGGCAAATGCATCCAGCTTTCGGGTGCGGACTTTCCGTGAGCTGTCTCGCAAAGAGCTGGAGCACGCGGTGGGGAACGCCAGGCACAACCGACCGCAGGTGCCACCTCCCATCACATGGCGTCGCTTGGCCGAACAGGCTATGGACCGCTGGCTCTAAGGGGACAATGCCGGCACCGATTCACGTCATGCATGTTCTAGGAAACTTGGGGGTAGGCGGGGCCGAGATGGGCGTTCTTAGGCTTATTCACGGCCTCTCCGAGCCGAATCTGCGCCATTCCATCACCATTGCCGGTTCGGACCAGACTCTTCTCAATACTGCTGCCATGGATATTCCCTGCCATGCGCTTGGCCTTGACGGGCGCTCTTACACGGCCTTCGGACGGATGGCCATGCTTTTCAAAAGGTACAAGGTCCATGTGGTCCATGTCAACAACTTGGCCCTTTGGCCCGATGCGGTGCTGGCGTCGCGGCTGTCGGGCTGCCGGTGCGTGGAGACTTTTCACGGAGTTGAAGACCCAAGGCTGAGGTTTTCTTCCACCAAAAAAAAGCTCTACAAGGCGGCCGGACTTCTGAGCAGCCGAGTGACGGCGGTTTCGGAAGAGGCGAGAGCGCTTCTCGCGGCGCTGACGGGAATCGACCCCCGAACCGTCGAACTCATTCCCAATGGAGTCGATACCGCCCGATATGCTCCCGCCCCTTCCAAGGAAGCCAAGCGGATGTTGCGCCAAAGGAAAGGGCTGCCTCCGGACGGGATAGTCGTGGGATGCGTCGCGGCCCTTCGGCCCGTAAAAAACCACGAGGGACTCTTGGAGGCTTTTGCCCATGCCGTTTCGGATTTGAGGACCTCGGTTTTTCTTGTGCTGGTGGGAGACGGCCCGCTTCGGGCTGACATGGAACGTCGCGCACGGGGGCTGGGATTGGAACACCATGTGTTTTTTTTGGGAAAGCGAAGCGATGTGGACGACCTTTTGCGCTGCTTTGACCTTTTCGTCCTCAATAGCCACACAGAGGGCCTGAGTTACGCCCTGCTTGAAGCCATGGCGTCCGGTCTTCCAGTGGTGGCCACAGCCGTCGGCGCAGCCGTGCGACTCGTGCAGCAGGGCAGACAAGGGTTCTTGGTGAATTCGGGGGACACGGTTGCTCTCGCGATGACCCTCCGCACACTGCTGGAAAACCCGGCGATGTTGCAGCCCATGGGGGAAGAGGCACGAAAGACGGTCCAGTCCGAATACGGTATCGAAAGGATGCTCCAACGCTACAAGGCCCTCTATCAAGAGGTGGCCTCAAGGGCCTGAAACCGCGTGTTGGGCATGCCCGGCATGAAAAACGGCGTGAGGGGGGGATGCACGAAGATGATTGCGGAAACTGTGAGCCGGCAGGTGTTGCCGCACCCGCGTGCCGGGGTGGGAGCCGGATTGTGCGGCCGGTGATTTTGGGGACCTGGAGCCCCCCCGTCTTGGCGTGCGTGCGCAGCTGGGGGCGAAAAGGTTGGCCGGTGGGCCTCATCGCGGTGCAGCCCCGAGACGCCGTGGCCCCGGCGTCTCGGTACCTGGCGGCATGGTGCGCTATAGAACCCCATCGGCTTGAAACACCGCAGGGCTTTTCCGTGATCCGGAATTTTCTTGAGATCTTTCGGGCGGACGGCATTGCCTGCATCGAAGAGCGTGTGGGCGTGTGGCTTCAGAGAGAAAGCCGCTGTCACGGGCTCCCGTGCACGGTGTGGTTTCCCGACGCCGAGCGCCTGCAGCGGCTGCTTGATAAAAGAGTTCAAATTGAAGCCGCTCGGCAAAGCGGCCTTCGCGTTCTCCCCACCGTGATCATCGATCCACCGGGCCATGAATTACGTTCCATTCCCCAGGAGTTCTACCCTTTGTGCCTTCGGCCCGCCGCCGGGGGGGTGGAGCCGGCTTTCAAGGTGCGGGTGGTCTCGAACCGAGAGGCTCTGGAGGGCTTTATCTCCGGTTTGAAGCGCCTTGCCGGCCCCCTGATCGGGCAGCCTTTTCAGCATCTCCCCAACCTGGTGGTTCATGGGGCCCGGATGGCCACAGGTAGGGTGATGGGTTTGCAGGGCTTTCTGGTCCCCAGAAAGTTCGAAGGGGTGACCCTCGAGATCCAACCCATGCCGATTCCCCATGACTTGGAAGCAGGGTGCCGGGCATTTCTGAAAAATCTGGGCGTGGTGGGACCGTTTCATTTTGAATTTCTTTGGAATCCCCGGACGCAAAAAGCCTGGTTTCTTGAAGTGAACAATCGCCTCGGGGGAACCACAGCCAAAGTGCTCGCGTGCGGCTACGATGAACCCGCTTACCTTCTTGCGGCCTTCGGTGCTGCGGCTCCCGGGGATGAACATGACGGCGCCAGGGTCCAAGGCACGGCTTCGAGCCGGCAGGCGCTCTTGAAATACCTCCTGTACGCTGTCACGGGACGCCTCACGCCCCTGGATTACCCCCAAGAATCCACCGCCCGACGCGTGATGCACACCCTGAAGGCCCTGTGGGGCTATCGGGACGATGTGGCGGCGGCCGATGATCTCCAAGGAAGCCTCAGTCTCTATTGGGCCAACGTGCGCCCCAAACTCCAGTCCCTGCTGGAACCTTTCCGAAAAAGGCCCGAAAAGGGTTCACAGCCCGCCCGAAGATAGCGGCGGATCGGTCTTTTTGCTGGTGCATGGCGCCCGAGCCACCCTACTGGTGCCGACGCATCGAAGGCCGCGAGAATGACAAGAAGAGCTGCAAGACATGGTAGGCGCGATGGCGGTTTTTTCGGGCTCGAAAAATCCATCCGGAAGGCGGATCGCCTCTTCGGTGCTCCTTCGAAAGTGCGGTCTGGATCTGGGGGCTCTCGAAGAGCGTTCTTTCGCGCGGGCGGTTCACGGAATTGACGGATGGTCCTTGATGCGGCCTGCGACCGGCTGTTAGCCGCAAGATAGAAGAGGAGTTCAATCGAGTGTGCGGGATCTGCGGCATTTTTCATCGTCACGGCAAGCCCGTGCCCCTTGTGTCCCTGCGGCGCATGAACGACACGTTGCGGCACCGTGGACCTGACGGGGAGGGCTATTACCTGAACAGCCGTCCCCCTTTCAGCCTGTGCCAAGGGTCAACCCCGTTGCCCAGCGAAGCTTTTGGAGAATCGCGCCCGGGGGATTTTATGCCCACCGTGGGTTTGGCCCACCGGCGCCTGGCCATCATCGACCTCCACACAGGGGATCAGCCCATGAGCAACGAAGACGGCTCTGTGTGGGTCGTCTTTAACGGCGAGATTTACAACTTTCAGGCGTTGCGCCGGGAACTGGAAGAACGCGGCCATCGGTTCCGCACGGCATCGGACACGGAAGTCATTGTGCACGCTTGGGAAGAATGGGGCGAAGAGGCTGCGAGGCGGTTTCAGGGCATGTTCGCCATCGGGTTGTGGGATGACAAGCGGCAGGTTCTGTGGCTCGTTCGAGACCGTTTGGGCAAAAAGCCCCTCTACTACGCCGTGGACCGGGACCGATTGGTCTTCGCCTCCGAACTCAAAGCCATTCGCAAACTGGGGGAATTCCCCTGTGACGTGGACCCCGAGGCCGTGGACGCGTATCTGAGCTATGGCTACGTCCCGTCGCCCATGTCCATTTTCAAACAGGTGCGGAAGCTGGAGCCGGCCCAATGGGCCCTGTGCACCAAGGAGGATTTCACTGTACACACCTATTGGCGTCTGGAAATGGGGGACTCCGTCACAAACCGGCCCGAAGACGTCCTGGTGGAGGAATTGACGGAACTTTTCGACGACGCCGTGCGGCTGCGGCTGGTGAGCGATGTGCCCTTGGGGGCTTTTTTGAGCGGCGGGGTGGATTCCAGCGCCGTGGTGGCTTCCATGGCCATGCAACAGCCTCAAAGACCCGTGAAAACCGCCTCCATTGGGTTTTCGGAACGCCGCTATGACGAACTGGCTTTTGCCCGCCAGGTGGCCGATCGCTACAAGACGGACCATCGGGAATTTGTGGTCTCCCCCGACGCGCTTTCGGTGATCCATCAAATCGTTTGGCATTTCGATGAACCTTTCGCCGACGCTTCCGCCATTCCCACGTGGTACGTTTCCCAAATGGCGCGGCAGGAGGTCACGGTCGCTCTCTCGGGAGATGGAGGCGACGAAGTCTTTGCCGGCTATGCCCAACGCTATCGCATGTGCCGGCTGGAAGACGGGATTCGAAGGGCGCTTCCGGCATGGATCCGCACCGGGGTCTTGGGGCCTTTGAGCTGTTTTTACCCGCGGCTCGATGGATGGCCGCGGCCGCTTCGTTTGAAGAAGTTCCTGGGCAACCTCTCGCGATCCTTCGAAGAAGCGTTCTGTCGGGACATGGCTTTTTACTTCAAGCCGGAAGAAAAGCATACACTTTACCGACCCGAGTTCCAAAGGCTGCTCCCGCCGGGACGGGCGGAACACGTCCTTCTTCGCCACTTTGCGGATTGCCCCAGCGGGGATCCCGTCACACGGGCCCAGTATGTGGACATCAAGACCTACCTGCCGGAAGACATCCTGGTCAAGGTAGACCGCATGAGCATGGCCCATTCGCTGGAGGTGCGGGCCCCCCTGCTGGATTACCGGCTGGTGGAATGGGCCGGCAGGCTGGCAAGCCGCTACAAGCTTAGCGGCTCGGAATCCAAAGCCATTTTCAAAACCATGAACAGAGCGCGGCTGCCCGGGGACGTCCTTTATCGAAAAAAACACGGATTCGTCGTGCCCCTGGCCCAATGGCTGCGCGGCAAATTGCGCGGGCTCGTTGAGGAGACACTCTTTGCCAAAGACTCCCTCACAAGGGAATATTTCCGGGAGGATACCGTTCGAAAATTGTGGGCGGCCCACCAAAGCGGCCGTTTTGACAATGCCACCCCCCTTTGGGGTCTGATGATGTTTGCATTATGGGGGCGCACCGGCGTGTGAACCGAGAAAGGAGGTGGATCCATGCATCCCGGCTTGGTGAAACATGTGATTTTCCCGCTCCACGAGCGGCTCCTGGGTCGCCGCACTTTCGAGTTTCTGCGGCGGCTGGAAAGAGAGCAATGGGCAAGCCCGGAAGAGTTGGGGCGGCTTCGCTTGGAGAAACTGCGCTCACTTTTAATTCACGCGCAGCAAAACATCCCGTTTTACGCACGGCGGTTCGCCGATGTGGGTTTTGATCCGAAACGGTTCAGCGACTTTCGGGACCTGGAAAAGCTGCCGCTGCTCACCAAAGCGGAGATTCGAAAGAACCTCAAGGATATGCTGTGGAAAAACTGTCCCGGTGGGCTGTTTCGCTACAACACGGGCGGCTCCTCCGGGGAGCCGCTGGTCTTTTATTTCGATCGGCGCCGTCAGGCCTATGATGCGGCGGCACGGGCGCTGACGCACCGCTGGTGGGGCATCGACATCGGCCATCGGGAATTGTACCTTTGGGGCTCCCCGCTGGAAATCACCAAGCAGGATCGGATGAAAGACCTCCGGGATCGACTGACGAACCAGCTGCTCTTAAGCGCCTTTGAGATTTCGGCCCAGCGCGTTCCGGAGTTTGTGAAGGCATTTCGAAAGTTCCGGCCCGATTGCGTCTTCGGCTATCCCAGCACCATCGATCTCTTCTGCCGCATGGCGGCGTCTCAAGGGTACCGGCTGGACGACGTGGGGGTGCGCGTGGTATTTTGCACGGCCGAAGTGCTTTACGATCATCAGAGGCAAAGCATCGCCTCCCATTTCGGCGGCGTTCCCGTGGTGGATTCCTACGGGAGCCGGGAAGGTGGCTTCATCAATCACCAGTGCCCGGAAGGCTCCTATCATGTCATGGACCCCAACTACATCATCGAATTCCTTCGGGATGGGAAACCCGTGGGGCCCGATGAGAGCGGCGAAATCGTCATCACCCATCTGGATGCCTGGGGCATGCCGTTCATTCGATACCGCACCGGCGATGTGGCGGGGCCCCTCGCCGGGTGTTGTCAATGCGGACGAGGCTTCAGCCTCATGAGCCGGGTGCAGGGCCGCAGCACCGATTTTGTGGTGACCCCGGACGGCCGCTGGCAGCACGGGCTTTCCGTCATCTATGTGGTTCGCGACATCGAGGGGGTGGACCAGTTTCGGATCATCCAGGAAGACTTTGACGACGTTCGAGTCCTTCTCAAAGTCCACGCTGAGCTCTATCCGGGGGACGGTGACCAACGCATTGTGCGGGGTTTCAAAAAGCGCATGGGCGAAAAAGTGAACGTGCGGATCGAACATGTCTCCGACATTCCGCCGGAAGCCTCAGGAAAGTACCGTTATGTGATTTCCAAGGTGGCCGAAACGGCGAGCCGCGTTTGAGAAGCAGACCTGCGGATGTGCGCGGACGGGAAGGCGATGCCGACCGAGGACGCTGTGTCCGAGCCATGACACGTGCCGATAAATCCAGGCAAACCGGCCTTGATCCGGGTGCTCTTTTCTGTCCCCCCAAGGCGCTGCCCGCCGGTGAATAGGTCGGATGGTCCGGTACAGACGAGCCTACGGGTTGGCGCTCGATTGAGAAAAGTGCAATGCACACCCCTTGAACCAGGGGCTTTGACTGCGGACCGAGGCGCCGGGAAGGGGGCTTTTAGACAAGGCCGGAGCCGAGCCACTCTTTCATCCGTTGCGGGGAATGAGCGTCCCGACCAAGGCGGCGCTCGGTCCTCTTCTTGGAAAGTCCCGTAGGGTTTCATACAAAGTGAACCGTTTATTCCGTCTCATCTGGCATGGGCTGGCGCTCTGGGGTTTGGTAAGCCTGATGGGCGGGGCCTATGTGGGTTACAGAATCCTGCACTCTTATGACCTGACACCGCGTCAGCTTGTGGTGAAGGCCGCGCATAAATTCGGGCTGTTTCCGGAACAGGTGGCCGAAGTCGTCAGGCCCGGGCCCCGGTATCAGGCAAAGAGTCTACAGGGACAGATGCTTTCCGGGCATCCGAGGATTCTTTTTTCCGGAAGAGAAGCGGTCTCCGACCTTCGACGTCGCTATGCCTCGGATGTGGCTTATAAAAAAAGAGTAGATGAAGTGGCTGCGGGTGGGGGGATCATCAGCAGCGCAGTGGCCTGGGTTTGTCGAGGCGATCGGGCAGCCGGCCAAAAAGCGGTTGACACATTGCTGGACGCTGTCCTGGAGACGCCCCGGGCGGAAGGAAACTATGGCAATGGATTGGAAATTGCGCTGGCCTACGACCTTCTTGGGGACCATCCTGCCTGGAGTCCGGAAAACCGCCAGCGCCTCAACCTCAAATTGCGTAAGAATCTCCAAGATTCCATGCTTGTTTTGGACGGCGACTCGGCATCGCTCTGGCACGGGAGGACCCAGTTGGCGGCTTCCGCCTGGGTGGTGGCCGCCGCCATGGACTCTCACGGTCCGGAAGACACGCTGCTTCAGGCCCAAGCCCAGCGGCATTTTCTGGAATCAGTGGAAGCGTTTCGCCTGAGCGGCGGATGGCCTGAAGGTTACAATTATTGGATCAACAATCGGGCGTTTCCTTTCGCCCTGGCCTGCCTGGCCCATATCAATGCCGTCCGCGAAGGGGATCTCAAGGCGCTCATGGTTGATACGCTCACCCGATTGGGCCTTTGGACACTTCTCGGAACGGAGCCCATCGGGCGCTTTGTCCTTTATGCCGACACGGGCCCTCGAAACGACCTGAAAGACGAAACTCAACGGGTCGTGGATCTTGTGACGCTGGGAACAGGTCTTCCCATCTTTCGGGATTATTCGCGATACCTCACCGGTCTTCACGGGAGCGAGGCCTATTACAGTGGTTATCGCTGGGGGATTCCGCTCTTTCGGGGCTTAGCCGAATGGGACCATGGTCCGGAAGACGCTTTGCAGGACTTGAGCGTGCTGGAAGGCCGGGTGCCTCGAAGCGCGGTCTTTGGCCGCGAAATGGGCATGGGGCAGGTGTTCATCCGCTCGGATTGGGGACCCAAGGCCACATTCATTTCCTTTCACGCGGGGCACACTTTGACTCATCACGGCCATTACCACGCCGGACATTTTACCGTGACCAAAAAGATTCCCCTGGCCATCACGAGCGGGACGTACGGCGGATTCACCTCGCCGCACCGCCTCCATTATTACATCCGAACCGTGGCGGCCAACTCTCTTCTTGTGCTCCGTCCCGGAGAACGGGTGCAGCCCAATCGGTTCTTCGAAACCAACGTGGCCGACGGCGGTCAGCGCCTCGTTATGCCCACAGGAAGCGCCGTGGTGAGTCTTGCCGATTGGCGGGCGAACCTCCATAAAGGGCGCCACTACGAGGGCGGGACCATCACGGCCTTTGACAATCATGACCCGCGTTTTGTCTACGTGGCGAGCGATCTGACCGGCGCTTACAACAACACACGCTACGACGACAACGGAGAAGATGGGAAAGTCGAAAAGGTGGAACGATCCCTGGTCTACCTCGCCCGAGAAGACGCTCTGGTGATTTACGACCGGGTGGCCGCAGTCCAGCCCCACTTTACGAAGAAATGGTTGCTCCACAGTTGGACGAAACCGGAAACGGCCCGAGAACGCGTGCTGGTAGGGACACAGGACAACGGCATCCTTGAATCACAGGATCGGCTGGCCGTGTTCCGAAGGGATCAGGCGAACCTTTATGTCTACACTTTGCTTCCTGAAGATGCGGTCCTTCGCAAGGTGGGCGGGGTCGACTATCGCTATTACGTGGAAGTGGACGGCGACGACGGGGATTTGGATGGGATCAACATGGGGGAAGGGGCATCGGAGCAGCCCTGGTTTGACGCCGGCCTGTGGCGGCTGGAAATTCAACCTGCGGGAAAACGCAAGGCGGACTGCTTTCTTATCGCCCTGAAGCCCTCTCTTGCCGGCGAGGCATCGACTTTTTCAGAACCGCCTGTGCGGATTGACGCGGGACGGGCCGAAGGGATTCTGTGGGGACACACGGTGGTGCTTTTCGGAAAAGACGGGAACATCCAGGATGAGGTTTCCTATCTTGTCCCGGAGAGGGCTCAGCCGATGTTTCATCTGATGGTGAACTTGCCGGCCGGGACTCCCGTGATGATTTCATCGGCGGGAATCGAGCACCGGACGCAGGCGAACAATGAGGGGGTCGCGCTGTTTGAAACCCCGGCTGGACCTGCGGGTCGGGTGACGGTCCGCATCGGACGGATGTGACGTCACGGGGCAAGGAATGCTGAACGGTTCCCCTCCCCATGGTTGGATGGGTGAGCACGCTGTGGACAGATGGTTTCGCGACCGCGACGAAACCGCCGACAATACCCGGCGGTCGGCCTGATTCTCATAAACCTGATCGCAGAGAACACATATTGGCATAACGAGCTTGGGACACCCCGAAAAAATGATCTAAGGTCTTGAGACGAAATGCGAAAACTTACACATCATCTCCTGGCGAAGTATTATAGTGGAAAGCTTCATCCATACAAGATTTTTCAATCAAAGGTTGAAGATCTTATCACATCTGGCGCGGAAATCATCCTGGACGCGGGGTGCGGTCGAACTGCAAGTCTTCTCAAAGAACTTTCACCCAAACCACGGATGCTCATCGGGATGGATCTCATTGCTTTCGATGATCCCATGAGTGAAAATATTCATCTCATCAATGCGGATGTTTCGAGAATTCCACTAGCGGATTGTTCCGTCGATTGTATATGTTCCAGGAGCGTTTTCGAACATTTGGTGAATCCTCGCGCAGCTTACGCCGAAATGTACCGCGTTTTGAAACCCGGCGGTTACTTGGTCATCCTCACGGCCAATATGTGGGACTATGGAACGCTTATGGCCATCGTTATCCCTGGGTTTTTACATCCACGGATTGTCAAGGTCGTCGAGGGAAGACAGGAAGAAGCTACCTTCCCGACCGTTTACAAGAGCAACACATATTCAGCCATCAGAAGACACGCCGAAAAAGCAGGTTTTCACATTGAGCAGTTTGAGTACCTGAGCCAATATCCCAATTATCTGATGTTTAACAGTTTAATTTTTTTTCTCGGGACGTGCTATGAGCACCTCATTCGAAAAACCAAATCCTTGGCTTTTCTAAGAGGATGGATCCTGGCCGTTTTGAGAAAACCCTGATCTCACCGAGGAACTCCCTGAAGCAACAAAGGAAAGCGGGCGAAGATTCGGTTTTTCAGTGTGAGTCGTTATCCGTAGCGTTATGTGTGGCTTTTGGAGTCAATTTCGCGCCGGCTTCTGACACGGTGTTTTGCGAAGGCATGAAGGGGGCGCGGTGGTTTCACCCTGAGGTTTTGCGGGCTGAACAGCGGATATGAGAATCTTTGTTGCCGTGACAGTGGGGGTGTTGCTGTGGGGCGCTGGATCTTCGGCCCTGGAACCGCACGAGGTTTTGGTGATCGCCAATCGGAATGCCTCGGAAAGTGTGGGGCTTGCCCACTATTACATGAAACGGCGCGGCATTCCCCAAGAACACCTGGTGATCCTGTGGGTGACAGACCAGCGGACATGCGGGCCTGGCCCTTGTGGGGAATCTGATCAACGGCACCACGAGCCTGCGCGAGCAGTTGGTAAAGCAAGTGCCAGGGCGACCGATGATCTCGCACGCGGATGTGGTCAAGACCGGCTTGGGGCTTCTGTGTCTGGGTCAGAGTGCCTTTGAAAACGCTGTGGGGGTTGCCGGTGATGAGGGGTTCAAAGAGGTGGACATTCAGAGGGCGCCTTCGCAAGAAATCTTGCGGCAACGTGTGGACAAGCACACGAGGGTTTTTGAACGCCTTGCCGGCGCAAGTAGCGTAGAACTGCTTGAGAGGGCCAGGGTTCCTGTGACGGCGCCTTCCACGGGGCATGTGCCTTTGGAGCTCGATGTTTTCTGCCTGGACAATTCCGACCATGAGGATGAAGTGATTCGGTTGTCCGAGAATCGGACTCTGAGGGAGCCGATTCACGGTGAGCTCAAGTCCAATTTGGACTTGGAGCGATTGCCCTCAGGAAAGTTTGCCGCCAATGCGCCTGTGTTGACCCTTGGCGGATCGGTATCCAACATCTTGCGCAACCTGGGCCAAAACGGGCACCTAGCCCATTTTTCGCCGGCTTGAATCGGCCCAAGCGGCGTCGCATAAAGACCGTGATCCAGGAACTGACCTATCCGGCGGGGCGTGTGATCCGAAGCGGCCGTCGGCTGGAGCACGAGTTTATCCGGCATTGTCCCTCTTTTCACCCTTTTCGGGGCTGTACTCTCAAATTTGCCCCAGGGCAGGGATCGCCGCTGCAAAAGCCTGAAAGCTCCTTCGGCCGTAAGCGGGGTAAGGTGTGTCCAAAATTGTCCAAGATGGCCCTCGTCATGAGGGCTTTTCAAGCCTTGAAAAGGCGATGACCCGAAAAAGCGGCTAAATCAGCGCATCAGTGACCCCCAAACTGAGTTCGGAACCCATGCGGGTCAGTTCATTCAATCACGTTTCACTGATTCAGGGATACGTAAAAGTATATTTCAAGAGAAGGATACACATGTCCCTCTTTGTAGGATGCTATCATAAGATTAAACTATCTCTGCCTAACCCAAGTTTGCCAGCATCGGGGATCATTTTTCAGAAATTTCTCGGCTGAGGTTCCCTAACCTGCTGAAAATACGTTCGAGATGAGGGTAAAAGTCGAATGTGCGCACCGTGGGGGCTTGGGCCTATGATAAGGTGCAGATCAGCAAGATTCTTAAGGAATGTGGCTTCAGCAAGCCGATATGGATCGGGCCAAGGTCTTGATGGTTGGAAAGCTGATCCATCCGGCAAGCGAGCGGGAAACCCATGGGTGGTTTCACCACAGGAGCGCTCTTGGTGAGGTGATGGATATCAAGGCAAAAGACATTTCTCTTTCCAGCCTGTATCGCACCTGCGACCGGTTGCTGTCCTGCAAGGAGGACATAGAGGGCTTTCTTGTGAATCAGGAAAGGAGCCTTTTGGGGCTGGGAGAAAAGCTCATCCTTTACCATCTGACCAACACCTCTTTTGAAGCTCATCCCAGGAGCTAAAAGGTTCAGCGGGGCGTTTCCAAGGAAAAGCGAACGGATCGGCCCCTTGTGACCTTGGGACTGGTGCTGGACGAAGAGGGCTTTCCCAAAACCAGCAAGGTTTTTGCCGGAAATGTCTCAGAACCGGCAACCCTAGAAGCCGTTGTAGATGAGATGCTTCTCCATCGCCCACGGCAGGTCCATTGACAGAGCCCCAGGCCCACGGTGGTCCTGGATGCGGGCATGGCCACGGAGGAAAATCTCAAGATGCTTCGCGCCAAGGGGCTCGATGACCTTTGTGTGGACCGACGACGGGTTGAAGGTTTTCCGGAGGGCGATCCACACGTTGTTCCCGAAGGTCCTTCGGGAACGGTCAGGGCGGTTCGACGCGCAGACTCTTGCGAAGTCCTCTTGTTTTGTGAAAGCGATACGGCCGGTCCATCACCGCCCATCGCGTCGCATTCACGGGCACCTTTTTGTCACCGTGCTTGCTTCCCATGTGCTGAGCGTTCTCCAGAGGACCCTTCATCCAGCTGGCATCCGCCACCACTGGTCCACCTTGCGAAGGCATCTGAATGGACAAGGACGGGTCACCACCTGCATGACCAACGACAAAGGACAGATTATCCACATTCGTCACACATGGGAGCCGAAGCCGACTCATGGGGAAATTGACAATGCCCTTGAACTAGCCTACCGCCCCTTAAAAGGGTCCAGTGCAGTGATTGAAAATGTGTAGTGAGAAATCAAAATAGACATTCCCCTCTGTGCCAATGAAGGTGAGTCACCTACCCCTTGTTAAATTTGAGTTGGGCGGGTAGGAGACAGGATCAGATGACATCAGTTCAGAATCGGCAAACGGGGGTAGGAATGGGGGTAACGGAAGGGGCCAGTAGGGCGTCTGGAGTTGCCCTCATGGCGACCAATCTCAACGCACCGGATCCGGAGGTCATGGAAAAAAAACGTCGCCGCAAATTCACGGCTGCTTATAAGTTGCGCATCCTCGAGGAAGCCGATGCCTGCACATTGCCTGGGCAGATCGGCGCCCTTCTCCGCCGGGAAGGCCTTTATTCATCGAATTTGACCACGTGGCGCAGACAACGAGATGAGGGGCAGCTCAAAGCATTGTCTCCCCGAAAACGGGGGCGAAAAGCGAACCCGGACCACCATCTTGCAAAACGTGTAGCCCAATTGGAGCGGGAAAATCAGCGCCTCAGAGACCAGATCAAAAAGGCGCAGACGATCATTGAGGTTCAAAAAAAAATCTCAGACCTCATGGGGATTCCCCAACCCAATCACGAAAGCGACGAGAGCAACTTATGAAAGCGGCGGTCCAATTGCGAACCGAGGTGGGAACCGTCCAGGCCTGTGATGCTTTGGGCATTGCCCGAGCAACCTTCTATCGTAGACTGAAACCCACCAGAGCCCAGGTAAATCGTCCGGCTCCGCCGTTGGCTCTTTCGGATCAGGAGAGGCAAACGGTGATAGACCTACTCCACTGCGAGAGATTTCAGGATGCTGCCCCTCGCCAGATCTTTGCGTGCCTGCTTGATGAGGGGACGTATCATTGCTCGGTGCGCACGATGTATCGCATTCTGAAAGACGAACATGGAAGCGTCAAGGAGCGTCGCCGGCAGGTGCAGCGCCCCGCTTACGAAAAGCCCGAGTTGCTCGCCACCCGCGCCAACGAGGTTTGGTCGTGGGACATTACAAAGTTATTGGGCCCCGTCAAGTGGACCTATTTTTACCTTTACGTGATCATGGACATCTTTAGCCGCTACGTGGTGGGATGGATGGTTGCCCACCGGGAAAGTGCGGCCCTGGCAAAGAGGCTCATTGAGGAGACCTGCAAAAAGCAGGGTATTGTTCACGGCCAACTTACAGTTCATGCGGATCGGGGATCCTCCATGACCTCGAAGTGTGTTGGCCAATTGCTATCGGACTTGGGGGTCACCAAAACCCATAGCCGGCCTCATGTGAGCAATGACAATCCCTATTCGGAAGCCCAGTTCAAGACCCTCAAGTACTGTCCGCAATTTCCAGGACGTTTCGGTTCCACCGAGGATGCCCGCTCCTTTTGCCGGAATTTTTTCAATTGGTACAATCGAGAACATCGCCACTCGGGTCTCGGGCTGGTCACACCGGAGCAGTTCCATTACGGGTTGGCGCCTCAGATCGTGGAGCATCGTCAACAGGTTCTCAAGCAAGCATTCGAGGCCAATCCTAGCCGTTTCAAAGGCAAGATACCCAGGCCTCCAGCATTGCCGACTGCCGCCTGGATCAACAAGCCTTCAAGCGACGCTGTAAGAGTCTAACATTTTACCGGAGGTGTCTCATTTTCATTGACACATTCCGTCCAGCAATAACAATAAGTGATGCGTAAAAATGAAACACTTGGGCTAGGGTTAGAACAGAATCTGGAACCCAGCGCCTAGTCCGTAATCAGAATTCCATCGAACCACGAAGGATAATCGCTTGTGGACCCGGTAGGACACACCTGCGCTTCCTTCCCACTTATCATGGGTGTCGTGTTGGGCTTCGCCCAACAGAGCGAGACGCGGCGTCAATTCGAAGGATTTACTCAAGTTGAACCTCGCACCGCCGTCGGTATCAATCCACACCCTAGATTCCAAGTTGAGCGGCAGCAGGTAGCGAAATCCAAACACCCCTCGGGTATGGTCGAGATCATCCCCTTCACCCAAGAGGTCGGCACCAGCGAGGATAGTGAAAAACCGGTTGATGTAGCGATCATAGGTGAAAATCCCTTCCCACTCGGTGTCGTCCACCTCCTGCCACCCCACTTCCCACTCTGCGGTCAGGATGTTGCGAGTGTTAGAGAGCATCAGAAAGCCATCAGTCATGCTACTGAGGGCATTGGCCTGGCCCCAAAAATACCAGGATTCCTTGTAGAGGTTAGGCCGGACTTCCGCTAGTTGTGGGTCGAGCGTAAAGCCCTCATAGTGCACGACTCGGGCCATCCCGCTTTCCATGTGGTAGAGCAAGTGACAGTGGAAGAACCAATCGCCGAACTCGTTAGCGTCGAATTCGATGACGGTCGTTGACATGGGGGCGACGTTGACGGTGTGTTTGAGTGGGGCGTAGTCGCCCTGGCCGTTGATGACTCGGAAGAAATGGCCATGAAGATGCATCGGGTGGTGCATCATGGTGCGATTGATCATGATAAAGCGTGCGACCTCGCCCTTACGGATGCGGATCGAATCACTCTCTGAGAGGGGCTTATTGTTGAGGAACCAGACATAGCGTTCCATGTCTCCGTCAAGAGTGAGGCGGATTTCGCGAACGAGTTTGTCCTTGGAAAAAGCAGTAGGCCTGGTGGCCCGCAGTTTGGCATAGGGTGGCCATGGGCGGCTCGGGTCCATGCCATCAACGGCAAGGTTTTTGGATGCAGAGACATCAGCAGCAAGGAAGGAAAAATCGGTGCCATAGTGTTTGCCTATCCTTGATGGCTGAGGAGATATCGCCATAGAGTGGCCGCCGTGTTCCATACCTTGTGCGGAGGTGGCGGGGTGCTCCATCGGCATACTTACATCGTGTGATGTATCCCCGGTGCCCACACTCGATGGATGATCCATACTTCCCATATGCATCGAGCCCATGCCCATCATTCCGGGCTGATCGAATTTGCCAGCTTCAACCTCACGATCGGACATACCCATGGTGCCAGCGGGGGTGAGGGAGAAGATCTTTTTCAGGCTGATATCGCCCATGGTGTGATATAAATTCGGTTTCGGCACATCCTGGGCACGGTGATGTTCGCCGGAACCTATCCAGACCGACGCGTAGCCCGTCCCGTCGTGGGCAGTGGCCCGGAATTCGTAGGCCCCGGAGCCGGGGACTCGGATGATCACATCATAGGTTTCAGCGACACAAATGAGAAAACGATTTTCCTTGAACGGCTCCACATCAAGGCCATCCGCAGCGACGATGGCCATCGGGCCACCGGCGAATTCAAGGTGGAAATAGGTGGTGGCAGAGCCGTTAATGATACGCAGCCGCACGGTTTCATTAGGCTCCGCATGGAAGGTTAATTCAGGCTTGCCGTTGGCGAGGAACCGGTCGTAGGCTACGTCAGCGATGTCCATGGCCGGCATGCGTTGGAGCTCTCGCTTGAAGTAGTCGCCGAGCATTCCGATGCGGGCGGCACCGAGAATGCTCTGGGCACTGCCCTTTTGGAGGGCATACCATTCACTATCGCGCTTGAGTGTTCGAATCACTTCCCGCGGATCCTCGTCGGTCCAGTCTGAGAGCAAAACAACATAATCACGGTCGGGCTTCGGGACGTTCTGGCGCGGCTCAATGACGATGGCACCGTAAACCCCGCTTTGCTCCTGCAGGCTAGTGTGGGAGTGATACCAGTAGGTTCCGTTCTGGCGAATGGGAAATTCATAGGTAAAGGTTGTTCCGGGCCTGATCGGAGGATAGGTAACATAGGGGACACCGTCCATATGGTTCGGCACGAGCAAACCGTGCCAATGGATGGAGGTTTCCACGCTCATATTGTTGTGGACGTGGATTCGGGCGGTGTCTCCCTCTTTGAAATACAAGGTTGGGCCCGGAATAGCACCGTTTATGGTCATGCCATATACAGGCTTTCCGGTGATGTTGACCTCCTGCTGGGCGATCGTGAGTTGGTATTCGACGGTGGACGCTTTGGCGGGTGTCCAGGTAAAAAGGGTGGCAAAAGTCAGACCAACAACTTTGATGTTTCTTACGAGCCACATCATGTCGAGCCCCTTTTTTGGTTAACGGTCGGGTTCTGCCGCGTTGCGGAGCGCAGCGGAGCAACGTCGGCTGCAACCCGTTGTTAGCCTGTCCTATTATGTAACGGACCGCTGCACCATCATTTCTGCGAGGTCCTATATCCTCCCGTCTCTTCCAGAAGAAATTGCTGGACTGCGACTTACGGAATCATAACTCCCTTTGCGCCTTCGGCAATAAGCGTGCTCTACAAAGACTTCACAATATCGTCCTCAACTCTGTCAAGAAAGCGGAAGGCTGAAGCAGCAAGTAAGACAGATCAACTTCAAAGGCAATCCATCTTGGCCCCAAAGCCTCTGCCACTGCGCCTGTGGTATTGGAACCGGCGAGGATGTCTAAAACCGTATCCCCTCCATCCGTAAGAAAATGGATAAAAAACTCATGGAGCTTCTCCGGGAACCTGGCTGGGTGGCCAGCGATACCTACTATTTTGCAACAGCTGAGCTACGGCGAGTTGCTCTCAGTGTTCGGAATTTGGAGTACGTTTGGCGGAATAGCCCCGCCCTTATCTTCTGCAAATCGGTCGCTGATGTCGTGCCCCGATGGTCTTTTCTTCGGCGAATAGTCTTTTTCGCTATTGTCAAGCAGTAGTTTCATCCGTTCCGAATAGGGTACTAAGGCCATTGTCCTATCCGTTTTGGGAAAATCTATTTTAAAAAACCCCCAGTTCGACACACAGCGGAGCCGGAGCTGACTCATGTGGAAATTGACCATGCCCCAGGACTAGCCTATCGCCCCTTAAAAGGGTCCAGCGCATTGATTGAAAATGTGTAGTGAAGAATCAAAATAGACATGCCAGTAATAACCATAAGTTATGCGTAAGAATGACAAACTTGGGCTAAGCTGTTTTTAATGTGAGGTATGTTCTGCCGAGAGGGTATTCTCCATCATATAATCTGATTCAGAGCAATATGGAAGCGGAGATCTTCGTTTCTCTGGGCTTGAGATGTTCGACTCGGAGCCATTCGGTATATGTTCATATATGAAAATATATGTCTTATGTGTTTCCCTGCCCGATGGAGAGTGTTGTTATCATGGTGTGCTATTGTCTGCCATCCTCTTAGTATGGAATGCGAGGTGGAGTATGAAACCGTATGTCTCTGTCATTATGCCAACGTATAACAGTTCGCAATTTGTGAGCGAGGCCATAAGCTCTGTGCTTGAACAAACATTTACTGACTTCGAGCTGATTATTATTGATGACGGATCAACAGATAATACATTGGAAGTGCTTGAGCGCTTTTCTAGGCTAGACAAAAGAGTGAAGGTTATCTCGCAAGAAAACTCCGGAGGCCCGTCAGCGCCTAGGAACCGCGGCATCGTAGAGTCCAGTGGAAAGTACTTGACGTTTCTGGACGATGACGATCTGTATTTGCCAAGTCGTCTCGAAAAGGCGTTGAATGTCTTGTGCGAAATAGAAGAAAAAAACTGCTTTATTGCAATAAATGATTACTCGATCCAGAACGATGTGGGGATCATCCCTTCAGCCTTTAGGCACAGGAACTTTTACAGGCTGTTGGATGAAAATGATAGTGTTAGGGCTGATAAGAGTTTTATTACAAATGTCGGTTCGCTATTTAAGTTTTCTTTGCTGAATTACTGCCCCATACACACAGATAGCATTACGGTTCAATCAGATATCTTAAAGTTGAACAACCTATATTTCTCGGAGGTCTTAACAAACGGCGAGGACACGCACTTGTGGCTCCGGATGATGCGGGACAGGGCGGTAGCAGTTATACCAGAGGTTCTTAGTGTTTACAGACGACGGAGAGGTAGCATCAGCGATGACGGCCTAAGGTTAGCTCTAGGGTCTTGGCGAGTCCAAAGTGAGGCGCATCGAAGTATTCGAAACTCATTTTGCGAGGCGAACCTTAGAAAGCATAAGAAGAGACTTGCAGGGATTCTCTTCGAGCTTGCCTATGCGGCTAGATATCGTGGCCTTTTGATCCTGGCCGTTACCGCACTACTAGCTAGCATCCGATTAGATATAGATATTACAACACGAGCTGTATGGCGGCTTGGTAAAACAATAGGCTTGGGCCCGTTGTACTTGCTTAGCGTAAGGTCTCGGCCGATGAGACTTCGGGAACAGATTCATACTAGTATTGAGATTATGTCCTTCGTGCATGCTTACCACTAGTCTTTTTCCGGAAATTGGTGCAACTGGTTTTCGCTAGGTAATCGGAGGGAAGTGAGGGGGGTGAGATCTAGGCCCGCAGGGAGCGCAAGCTTCACGAGGCCAGACAGCGGCGCAATGCCCGGCGCAGCGCCCAGAGGCAACGTCTTGTTGGGGAGACAAGGCCTTGAAGATCTGCCTTTTCGTGGCGGGCCATGCGTTTGTAGCACTTGCCGAGCCGGGCAATTTTCAATTCCTTAATCCATGAGATTGCGCCTATGCATAAGATTCTCTTACGGCATATGCTATTTACCTTAATCCGTGAAATAGCGCCTATGCATAAAACTATTTTACTTTAGATATCTCATTGGATTTACATCTCATTTATGCTATAGGGTCTCCTGTCACATTTTCACCCGGCAGGTGAACTCATGAAGAAAATTGAGATCGAACAATCTTCGAAGGCCTTCTACAGCGGACACGCGGGCTTGGCCCTTGTGGGGAATCTGATCAACGGCTACACGAGCCTGTGCGAGCAGTTGGAAAAGGAAGTTCCAGGACGGCCGATGATCTCGCACGCGGATGTGGTCAAGACCTACTTGGGGCTTCTGTGTCTGGGCAAGAGTGACTTTGAAGCCGCTGCAGAGGTCGCCGGCGATGACTGGTTCAAAGAGGCTCTGGACATTCAGAAGGTCCCTTCGCAAGAAACTTTGCGGCAACGTTTGGACAAGCACGCGAGAGTTTTCGAACGTCTTGTCGGCGCAAGTAGCGTAGAATTGCTTGAGAGGACCCAGGTTCCCGTGACGGCGCTTTCCACGGGGCATGTGCCTTTGGACATGGATGTTTTCTGCCTGGACAATTCCGACACAAAGAAAGAAGGGGTTTCGCGGACGTACCAGGACTACGACGGATATGCGCCGATCGGGGCCTACCTTGGCCAGGAGGGATGGTGTGTGGGCCTGGAGCTTCGCCCGGGGTCTCAGCATTCTCAGAGTGGATTTGTTGACTTTTTGCGTAAGGTGTTGGTGCATGCGCGCAAGGTGACCTGCAAGCCCCTTTTGGTGCGAACGGACGCGGCTCATGATGCCCTGGAAACGCTTGTGGAGCTTCGCCGACACCCCAAGCTGAGCTTTATCATCCAATGGAATCCGCGCAGGGCCGACGTCCTTTCCTGGCGTGATCGGGCCTTCAGGGAAGGCCGTGTGAGTGAGCCCCGGCCCGGCAAGAAAGTGGCGGTCTTCAGCACGTGGGTGACGCGACACCATGAAAAGAGAACCTATCGGTTTCGGCTGGTGATCCGGGTCACCGAGAGGATATGGGATAGCGAGGGACAAATCTTGATCCGGCCTGATATCAAGCTGGAGGGTTGGTGGACGTCGCTTTCCGTCCCTGAAGATGAAGTCATCGGGTTGTACGAGAAGCGGGGTCTGAGCGAGCAGTTTCACAGTGAGATCAAGTCCGACCTGGACTTGGAACGATTGCCGTCTGGAAAGTTTGCCACCAATGCGCTGGTGTTGACCCTGGGCGGACTGGCTTACAACATTTTGCGCATCCTGGGGCAAAACGGGCTCCTGGGCCATTTTTCGCCCGTACGGCATCGGGCCAAGCGACGTCGCGTAAAGACCGTGATCCAGGAGCTGATCTATATGGCAGCGCGCGTGATCCGAAGCGCTCGTCGGCTGAAGCTCCAGTTTGGTCGGCATTGTCCCGCTTTTCACGCTTTTCGGAGTGTTTATCTGAAATTTTGCCCAGCGTAGGGATCGCCGCCGCAAAAGCCTGAAAGCTCCTCTGGCCATAAGGGGGTGAAGAGTGTCCGAAAATGTCTGAGATGGCATCGTCATGAGAGCTTTTCAGTCCTTGAAAAGGCGATGACCCGAAAAAGTGGCTGAATCAGGGCATCAATGAGCCCCAAAATGGGTTCCGAATCCATGCTCGTCAGTCCACCCAATCACACTTCACTGATTCAGGTGAGGATCAAAAGGTGGCGTGTTTTTTCTGCTGGTTTGATTCACCTTTTCGGGGTGAGAGAGTTTGGGTATCTTTCTTCTTTCTTGAGGGCAATTGGGTATGGCGCTAAAGCAGGTGAGTAAATTACTCTGCCCTTTATTTAAAGTTTCCTGAATAACACATAACTTATTGTATTATTTGTATAAACATGCTATGTTAAGCGTCCAAAAATGCAAGCGAATCAGGCGATTTCTAAAAAGACCCTTGCACCAATCAACGGGCAATTCAGTACAGACACCGTGAAAAGCAGCTTAAATTTGTTGAGTTCCAGCCTCGCACTGGCTCCTCAAACTGTGTGTTGCGAGCACATCAAGGGGGCGCTGTGGTTTCACCCTGAGGTTTTGCGGGCTGAACAGCGGATATGAGAATCTTTGTTGCCGTGACAGTGGGGGTGTTGCTGTGGGGCGCTGGAGCTTCGGCCCTGGAACCGCACGAGGTTTTGGTGATCGCCAATCGGAATGCGTCGGAAAGTGTGGGGCTTGCCCGTTATTACATGAAACGGCGCGGCATTCCCCAAGAACACTTGGTGATCCTGTGGGTGACAGACCAAGAGAGCTGTTCCCGGGAGGACTATGATCTTCGGATCGCCGCGCCGGTGCGGCGGGCCGTGCAGGATCTTTCACGAAAGGGCGGTCTTCGGTGTCTTGTGACCGTGCGGGGTTTGCCTCTGCGTGTCAGTGCGCCGGAGCTCGATGCCGGGGAAAAGGCTCGAAAAGACAGCCTCGAAAAGGAACTGGCGGCGCTTAAAGACGCCCTCGCCCGCGCGGAAAAAGGATCTGCAGAGGCGGCCCGGCTGCAAAAAGAAATGGACGCCCGGCGGGAATCCCTCCGAAATCTTTCCAAGGAAAACCAAAGTGCCGCTGTGGATTCGGAATTGAGCCTCGTGATGGAACCGAATCCTCCCCTGGAGGGCTGGATTCCCAACCCCATGTTTGTGGGTTTTCGAGACCGATCCGGGATGCCCTTCCCAAAGAAGGTGCTCATGGTGTCCCGGTTGGACGGGCCGAGCGCCGACATTGTCAAACGCCTGGTGGACGACGCCATCGCCGTGGAGGCCGCCGGCCTCTCCGGAACCGCCTATTTCGATGCCCGATGGCCGAAGCCCAATGCGGAAAAAATGCCGAACCTGGACGGCGGCTACGCATTTTACGATGCCTCCATCCATAGGGCGGCGGACGCGGTGCAAAAGAGCGGACGTCTTCCCGTGGTGGTGGATGAACGCCAAGAACTCTTTCAGCCCGGCCAAGCTCCTCACGCAGCGCTCTACTGTGGTTGGTACAGCCTGGCCCGCTATGTGCCGGCCTTTACCTGGGTCCGCGGGGCCGTCGGCTATCACATTGCCAGCAGCGAGTGCTCGACGCTTCGTGCCGGGCCGAGCCAAGTGTGGTGCAAGCGCTTGCTGGAGGAGGGGGTCGCCGCCACACTGGGACCCGTGGATGAACCCTACGTGCAGGCTTTTCCCGTGCCGCACCTCTTCTTCGCCTTCCTGACGGACGGGCGCTTCACCCTGGCGGAAGCCGCTTTTTTCTCTCTCCCCTTTATCTCATGGCGCATTGTGCTTGTTGGGGATCCGCTTTACCGCCCCTTCGGCAAAGTTCCCCCCGGGAAGGCGGCTGACAATTGAACTTTCACGGCACCCCGTTCGATGGGCCCTCTTAGGGGTGGAGATCCATCTCTTTCAGTTTGTAAAGCAGGGTACGATAGCTGATCTTGAGGATGCGTGCGGCCTGACGGCGGTTCCAGTTCACTTCCCGCAGGACATATTCCAAAATGGCGCGTTCGACTCGTTCCACGGCGCGTTGGCGGATTTCTTTGAGGGAAGGATAGCCTTGCTCGCCCTCGGCCATGGCACGGAGCTCTTCCGTGGCCTTGCGGACAATGTGATCTTCGGCCAGACGCGGGCCGTTGTTGGAGGGTTCCTCACGAGATTGATGGTCCAGAATCCGTCGAATTTCGTCCTCGATTTCTTGGGAGTTCCTGAGGACACACAACCGCTTCAAATAATTTTCCAGTTCTCGAACGTTCCCCGGCCAGTGATACTGGTAAAAGAGCTTGAAGAGACTCCGCGGTACCGGATAGGGTTCCAGGCCGTGTTCCTTCTTGAAGAGCTTCATGAAAAAATGAACGAGAGGTTCAATGTCTTCCGGGCGTTCTCTGAGAGGCGGCACGGCGATGCTGATGGTATTGATGCGGTAATAAAGATCTTCCCGGAAGCGGCCTCGCTCAATTTCCGTCTGCAGATGGATGTTCGTCGCGGCGATGACCCGAGCATTGTTGGGGATTTCCTGATTGCCTCCGATGCGAGGGAATTTATTGTCCTGAAGCACCTGAAGGAGCTTGGCCTGCAAAGGTAGAGGAATTTCCCCGATTTCGTCGAGAAAGATGGAACCTTTCCCGGCTGCTTCGAACTTTCCTTTCTTTTGCCGGTCCGCCCCGGTAAACGCACCTTTTTCGTAGCCGAACAGCTCCGATTCCATAAGTTCCCCGGGAAGGGCCGCACAATTCACCTTGAGAAAGGGTTCCGGGCGCCTTCGGGAATAGTAGTGAAGGGCGCGAGCAACCAGTTCCTTGCCGACGCCGCTTTCGCCGGTGATAAGGACCGTCAGGTTGACATCCGCCACACGACGGACCAACTGGCGGATCTTTTCCATAGAGGGGCTGATACCGATGATCTGCGGTTCCGTCACGGTGGTATCTTATCCTGTATCGGAGCCCATGCGGGGCGGTTCGTCGCGGCCTTTCAGGCCTTGATGACAATTCAATTGCCGTCCAGGGCTCACTGACCCCGCAGAAGGGTCTCGACGATCTCGGCCAAGTTCTTCAGGTCGAAAGGCTTGGAAAGCACGTGGTCAGCATGCTCCTCCTGGGCTAATTTCTCCGGGGAGTTCCCGTAGCCCGTGATGCAGACCACCGGCACCTCCGGGGAGCGTTCTTTGCTCAGTTTCACAAGGCCGATGCCGCTCACATAGGGAAGCATCACGTCGACGATGAGCAGGTCAAAGGGCTCTCGGTCCATGCATTCCATGCCCTCCAGACCGTCGGCGGCCTGCACCACGTCATACCCGATTTCCCGGAGGAAGGTCCCTAGAAGCTCTCTCAGTCCGCTATCGTCTTCAATCACCAGAATTTTCGCCATGAACGAATGGTCCCCTCCATGAAAGGGGGTTGTCTCGCGGTTTCCCCACGCCTGCGCTCTGCCCTGCTTCACGCCGAGATAGGGCAACCTGGATTTAAGTGATGTTATCGGTCCTGCGTCGCCCCTGTCAACGAGAAACTGGCAAAAGTATGCAAAACTTTACATCTTCAGGCCGCCATGGACACCGCGTCCCGGTGGGATTGCCGGACACCCCCAAAGGCCCTTAGGGAGTTCAGGAAAATCTCGAATCGTGTCGTGAGGGCCTGGGTTCGGTCCAGAGGCCTGAACCCATGGCCGCTTTTTTTTGGGGGAACGAGGATGCGCGGCGTTCAAGCCATGAGAAAGGCTTTGCACAGTGTGCAAAAAGGGGAGCGATTTTCCGGCATGGGGCGGTGTGCCGACGGATTGAAAGGCTCTCCGGGATTCATCGCCCCGGCCGAGGTTTGTACAGCCTCGGGCGCTCTGTGAGCGTCGGGGTCAGGATCCACCGGGATCCGGTCCAGGTGGCGTGCACGGCGCCGTGAAGGTCGGTCCGTAAAACAGAAAGGCCCTTTTCCTGAAGCCGCTGCAGTATGGACGGAGCAGGAAAGCCGAAAGGATTGGCATTGCCGCACGAGATGAGCACGCCTTGGGGTGCCAGGGCGTCTAACAGTGGTTCCCCGGTGGAGGTGCCGCTCCCGTGATGGGCCGCCACGAGGAGCCACTGGGATGTCCTGAAGTTCCACCGCCGAAGCAGGCTTTGTTCGGTGCCGTGCCCGATGTCTCCAGGGAGAAGCGCTCCCGCACGTCCATAGGTGACGGCCACCACCAGGGAAGCTTCGTTGAGGTCTTTGGGGCCTTGAGCGTCTCCCCCATGGGATTTCGTGGGATGGAGCCCATGCAGGCGACAAGTGCCTAGGGTGCCCAAATCCACGGTGCCGTCGGGACCTTCGATGCCGTCGGTGAGGGTCATGAGGGTTGGAATGCGGCGTCGGGCCGCCACGTCCACCAATGCGGATCCTGTCAGGCCTTGGGAGGTGAGCCCCGTTTCCACATAACGACCGACGGGAAACGTTTCCAGGATGAAACGCAGCCCGTTGCGATGGTCGGGATGATCGTGACTCAAGACAACGGCATCCAGGCGTCGAATCCCCATGGCCCACAGCGCCGGAGCCACCACGTATCGTCCGACGTCAAAGGAATCGTCGTAAAATCCGCCTCCGTCCACAAGCATTGCGGCGTTGGGCGGGCATCGGACCAGGGTGGCTGACCCTTGCCCCACGTCCAGCGCGGTAACCTGAAATAACGGCGCCTGAGGCGGCTTGAAAACCCAAGTTCCCCACAGGGCCCAAAGGATCCAGGCCAAGACCGAAGCGGATGTGGCCCCGGCCTGGATTCTCAGAGACAACGGCACAGCCCAAAGACTCAAGATTCCATAAAAGGCCGCAACGGCGGCCAAAGACACCGGTCCCACGTGAGCGAAGGCATAGGGTAGAGCCGCAAAGGCGTCGATCAGCCAAAGCAGGGCTTGCAGAGCCCACCCGATGGGAGTGAGGGCGACGGAGGCGAAGGCCGGAAGGATCGCCGAAGCGGCCAGGACGGCCAGTCCCGGCGGCAGCACCGCCACGGCCAAGAAGGGGACGATAATCGTGTTGGCGGCAAGGCCGGCCAGGGAGATCCCGTGAAAATGGTACGCCGTGAGCGGCGCCACGGCCAAAGTGGCGACGGCGGAAATCAAGAAAGCGTCCACAAACAGTCGGACCAAAGGCTGGAGCTTTTGGGGGAAACGGGACAGGGCTTTCTGAGTGCGCTCGCGCCACGGAGGATAGAAAAGCCCCAGTCCCCCCACGGCGGCAAAGGACAGTTGAAACGAGGGGCGGAAGAGGTGGTTGGGATCGGCGCAAAGGATGAAGACAGCAGCGCCGCTCACCAACGATAAAGGATCGGGTCTGCGATAGAGCACCAAGGCCATGGCGGCTCCGGCAAGCATAAGGAGCGCCCTTTGGGTGGGGACGGCAAAGCCTGCCAAGAGGGCATAAATTGCGGCGGCGGCGCATCCGGCCCACCAGGCGAGGTGGACGTCGGGGATTCTAAGGAGCGCGTGAGGCAAAAACAACCGCAGAAAAAGCTGTGCCAGTCGAAAGGCGGCCCAGGCTGCAAGGCCCACGTGGAGTCCGGAGATGGCCAACAGGTGCAAGACGCCCGCTTTCTGAAATCGGTCCTGAAGCGGACGGGGCACGGCATGGCGATAGCCCAGAAAAAGGGCCTGAGCCATGGCCGCTGCGGGTTCAGGCATGTTTTTTTGAAGAATGCGCCGAAGATGCCCGCGCAGCGCATCGATATCACCGAAGAAAGCGACATCCTGGGGCGCACCGGCCGAGTCTCGCGGCACACGAACCCAGGAAATGTCGCTTTTGGTTGAGGCGCGAGCAAAAACGCCTCGGCGTGCCAGGTCCGCCACGTAATCGTATCGCCCGGGGTTTTCAAAGTTGGAGAGGGGCCGAAGAGTGAGGGGCATCTCCACCACATCACCCGCGTTCCACGATTGCACCACTTTGCGCACGGACACATGAACCCCTACACGCGGCCCGCCTGGGAAAAGGGTCGTGAATGATTCGGGCTCTCCAAGGGGTGATGTGGCCGTTTCCTGATCTGACAATGTCGGGGATGACGGTGCGTCGGGATTTTCGGCCACGGCCAGAAGGGTGACGGGGAACACGGTCTTTTCGGGATAGACATCGGGGAAAGGCTGAAGAAGGACGCGGTAGCGCCGTTCCTTTCCGTCCAGAAACGCCGCCAAGGACGGAGGGGGAACGGCTTTTTTTTCGGCTCGACCCCACAGGAAAGACCCAAAGCTTGCCACAGCGAGACACAGGAAAGCGGCGGCGCTCAGCCGCCAAAACCCTGAGGCCCTCCGGGATCCCCGAGCCGTCGCGAGGCCGAGAGCCGCCCAAACCACCGCCGCGGCGAAAGCCGACGTGCCGTCGTGAAGGCCTTGATGGCGCGCCCAGGCGATGCCCACGGCCAAGGCGACGGCCACAGGCACCAGGGGGCGATATCCCAACACGTTGCCCGAAGACATGTCCGCCCTCCTGGACATCCACGCTGCACTCCCGACGCCTTCTCGCACTAGCCGATCCCAAGCCTGAGGATCATAAATCGTCTTCAGGGAGCCGATCCGGGACCGGCCCGCACCGGTTTTCACCGGGGCACCGGGATGGGCGCCGCTTAGAGGTCGCTCGGGGTTATTTTTTCAGAGCGGCGCACCTGCACATGCGTCAGGCACGCCGGGATTCCATGGACATGCCTGTGAGGCGCACAGCGGCACGATAGAGCACAGACGGCGGGGAGACCGCTCTTCCCCACATTGTGGAGAACTCCACGTCTGAAGCGACTCGTTATTCTTTTTCCCGCCAAATGCGGGCGCCCACGGCCTGCAGTTTGCCGTCCAGATTTTCGTAACCCCGTTCCAGGTGATAGATGCGGCTGACATCCGTGCGGCCTCGAGCGGCCAGACCCGCCAAAACCAGGGATGCCGACGCGCGAAGATCCGTGGCCATGACCGGGGCACCGGAAAGACAGGGCACACCGCGCACCACGGCACTTCGGCCGTCCAGAACAATGTCGGCCCCCAGACGTCTCAGTTCGCTCACGTGCATGAACCGGTTTTCGAAGATCTGTTCCTTGATGACGCTCACCCCGTGGCCCAGGGTCATCAGGGCCATGAACTGGGCTTGCATGTCCGTAGGGAAGCCGGGATAAGGCCATGTGGTGGCGTTCACGCTGCGGATGGGGCCTTCGGGGGCTTCGGCCGTGAGTGTTTCTCCTTCGGGGGTGATGGTCATGCCGGCATCGCGAAGCTTTCGGACTACGGCGTCCACATGGTCCGGGCGGCACCCCATGAGCCGCAGGCGCCCTCCGGTGATGCCCGCAGCCACCAGGTATGTGCCCGTTTCGATGCGGTCGGGAATGACTCGGTGCGATCCGGCCTGGAGGGATTCCACCCCGTGAATGCGTACCACGGCGGTGCCCACGCCGCTGATGCGCGCGCCCATGGCCGTGAGGTAATCGGCGAGATCCACCACTTCCGGTTCTCGAGCGGCGTTTTCCAAAACGGTTTCTCCTTCGGCCAGGCAGGCGGCCATCATGAGGTTTTCCGTTCCCGTGACCGTTACCTGGTCAAAAGTGAAATCGGTGCCTCGAAGTCGGTCACAACGCACATGGACGTAGCCGCCTTCCAGTTCCACGTGGGCGCCCATGGCCTGAAGCCCGCGAAGGTGCAAGTCGATGGGCCGAGCCCCGATGGCGCAGCCCCCGGGCAGGGACACGCGCGCCCGCCCGTACCGTGCGGCCAGAGGCCCCAGGACCAGCACGGCAGCGCGCATGGTCTTGACGAGTTCATAGGGCGCTTCCGGTTGGGTGATGGATGAGGTGTCGATGGTCAGCGTGTCGCCATGGTGCGTGGAGGCGCCCATGTGTTGCAGGAGACTTTCCATGGTGCGAATGTCTCGAAGCCGAGGCACGTTCCACAGGACATGGCGTCCAGGTGCCAGAAGGGTGGCCGCCATGAGAGGCAGGGCCGCGTTTTTGGCCCCGCTGATGGGGATTTCCCCGTGTAACGGAACACCACCTTCAATGACCAGTTTGTCCATCACATCCCTTTCTCGTTGTCGTCATCAAGACCCTGCCCCGACTCCCGGCGCCTTAACCGTCTTTGCTTTTCACAATTCTGAGGACCCTATCCTTTCCCCCGTAGTCTTTATGCACGGAGACTGCGTGGTCCTTTCCGAGAGACTCCGCCCATTCCTGAAGCTTTGAAGCTTGAGCGGCTCCGATTTCCATGAGCAACACGCCTTGGGGGCCGAGCAGAGGCACAGCTTCGCGAAGAAGGCGCGCGGGGAGTGCGGTCCCGTCGCTTCCTCCACCCCACAGGGCGGCTCGGGGCTCAAAGCGGGAAATTTCCGGCGCCAAGGCAGGCCATTCCCCTTCGCCGATGTAGGGAGGATTGGCGCAAATCAGGTGAAACGGGGGAGGAGATGGGCGAAACGGCGCGGTGAGGTTCCCGCGGACGAAATGGATGCGCCCCTCCACCCCATGGCGCACGGCGTTTCGGCGTGCCACTTCCAACGCTCCCTGAGAGATGTCTACGGCCAGGATCCGCCACAGCGGTCGTTCGGTGGCCAGCGAAATGGCGATAGCCCCGGATCCCGTTCCCACGTCGAGAGCGCAAAGGGGCGTGTCGGCAAAGGCTTCCAGGGCCAGTTCCACCAGAAGTTCCGTTTCCGGCCGCGGGATCAGCACGTCAGGAGAGACTTCCAGCTCCAGGGACCAAAATTCCTGGCGGCCGGTGATGTATTGGGTGGGTTCCCGTGCCGCGCGGCGTTGAATCAGAGCGCGGTATCGCGCCAGTTCCTCGGGGCGAAGGGGCTGGTCGTGGCGCAGATAAAGGTCCACACGGCGCAGATTCAGGGCATGGGCCAGCAGCACTTCCGCATCGGAACGAGGCTGTTCCAGCCCCCTGCGCCGGAAATAGTCCGTGGTCCAATGGAGCACCTTGAGAATGGTCCAGATTTCATCGGCCATGGTGTGTGGACTTGGGGAGACCTTAGAGATTCCCCTCTTGAAGCGCTTCCGCTTGGGCGGCGGCGATCAACGGGTCGATGATGTCGTCCAAGGCGCCCATCATGACCTCTTCGAGCTTGTAGAGCGTGAGATTGATGCGGTGGTCGGTAACGCGGTTCTGCGGAAAATTGTACGTGCGGATGCGTTCGCTGCGATCGCCGGATCCCACCTGGCTTTTCCGTTCCTGGGCGATTTTGGCTTCCTGTTCCGAACGCATCATGTCCAGCAGGCGCGCCCGAAGCACCTTCATGGCTTTGGCCTTGTTCTTGTGCTGGGATTTTTCATCCTGGCACACCACGACCAGACCTGTGGGCAGATGGGTGATGCGTACGGCAGAGTCCGTGGTGTTCACGCTTTGACCGCCCGGGCCCGAGGATCGAAACACATCCACGCGCAGATCGTTGGGGTCGATCTCCACGTCCACTTCTTCGGCTTCCGGAAGCACGGCGACGGTCACGGCGGAGGTGTGGATCCGGCCCTGACTTTCTGTTTCCGGGACGCGTTGCACGCGATGCACGCCCCGTTCGAATTTCAATCGGCTGTAGGCCCCCGCACCGTTGATCGCGGCAATGACTTCCTTAAACCCCCCGATGCCCGTCGGATGCACGTCCAGAAGTTCCACCTTCCATCCACGATTTTCAGCGTAGCGCGAATACATGCGGAAAAGATCCGCGGCAAAGAGCGCCGCTTCGTCCCCGCCCGTTCCCGCTCGAATCTCCAGGATCACATTCTTTTCATCGTTGGGATCCTTGGGAACCAGCATGCGCTTGAGAGCCTGTTCAGTGTCTTCCAGGTCCTTTCGAAGCCGGTTGATGTCTTCCCGGATGAGCTCACGCATTTCAGGATCATTTTCTTGGCGCAGGAGTTCCTGATTCGCCTCGATTTCCTGTTGAGCTTTTCGGTAGCGCCGCAGAGCCTCCACCAAAGGCGACAGGTCCGCATGTTCCTTGGCGACCTTTTGATATTCCTTGGGCTGACTGAGCAGTTCGGGGTCGCTCAGCAGCGCTTCCAACTCGGCGTGACGTTCTTCCAGTCCGGCCAGTCGATCAAACATAGGGATTCCGGTCAGTGGCAAAAGACGCAAAAAAACCCGGACGCTCTTCCAAACCCCTCGAGGGCGGCCGCCCTGCGAGGATGAGGTGCCGGGTCAGGGCTTTTAACGGTTTTCCTGAGTTTTTTCCTGATTCTTTTGGTACTGTTCATATTTTTTCATGAACCGCTCAATGCGTCCACCCGTGTCCACCAGTTTCTGTTTGCCCGTAAAGAACGGGTGGCACTTGGAACAAATCTCGACACGGATATCCTTTTTTGTGGAACCCGTCTGGATTTCGTTGCCGCAGGCGCAGCGGATCACTGTCTGAAAGTACTGAGGATGAATGTCCTTTTTCATGATCGCCTCCGTATGGGTTCTTTTTTCAAGAGCACCTGATTATAGCGACGGGAATCCCAGTTTCAAGAAATTTCTTGACCCTTTGAGATGGAGGCATTGAGGAGTGTTGCCGGCTTCGCCTGCCGTCGCCGGTTTTCTTGATCACCCTAGCGATTCATAGATGCGAGGAAATCCGCGTTGTCTTTGGTGCCCTGCATCTTGTCCAAGAGGAATTCCATGGCGTCCACGGGGTTTAAGGGCGAGAGGAGCTTTCGCAGAATCCAAATACGGTTCAGGTCCTCAGGGGGCAGGAGAAGTTCTTCCTTGCGGGTTCCGGACCGGTTGATGTCGATGGCCGGGAAGATCCGCCGATCGGCGAGTTTACGGTCCAGATGGATTTCCATGTTACCCGTCCCCTTGAACTCCTCAAAAATCACTTCGTCCATCCGGCTTCCCGTGTCGATGAGGGCCGTGGCGATAATGGTGAGGCTTCCGCCCTGTTCGATATTTCGGGCTGCACCGAAAAAGCGCTTCGGGCGGTGGAGTGCATTGGAATCCAGGCCGCCCGAAAGGATTTTGCCGCTGGGCGGCACCACCGTGTTGTAGGCTCGAGCCAGGCGGGTGATGCTGTCCAGCAGAATGACCACGTCTCGGCGGTGTTCCACGAGCCGCTTAGCCTTTTCGATGACCATTTCGGCCACCTGCACGTGCCGTTGCGCCGGTTCGTCAAATGTGGAACTCACCACTTCCGCCCGCACGTTGCGCTCCATATCCGTGACTTCTTCCGGGCGTTCGTCGATGAGAAGCACGATGAGGTAGGCGTCCCGGTGATTTTTGGCGATGGCGTTGGCGATGTTTTGGAGCAGCATGGTCTTGCCGGTGCGGGGTGGCGCGACAATCAGGCCCCGCTGACCGAATCCTACGGGGGTGAGCAAGTCCATCACCCGGGTGGAATAGTTGTCCGATGTGGTTTCCAGGTTGATCCGCCGGTCAGGGTAGATGGGCGTGAGGTTGTCGAAGAGGATCTTGTCTTTGGCCACCTCGGGTTCTTCGTAGTTGACCGCTTCGACCTTAAGGAGAGCGAAGTACCGTTCATTGTCTTTGGGGGGGCGGATCTGACCCGAGATGGTGTCACCCGTGCGCAGATTGAACCGTCGAATCTGGGAAGGGCTGACATAAATGTCATCCGGGCCCGGCAGGTAGTTGTAGTCCTGGGTCCGCAGGAACCCGAACCCGTCGGGCAGGATTTCCAAGACACCTTCGCCGTAGATGAGGCCGCTCATTTCCGCCTGCGCCTGCAGGATGGCGAAAATGAGGTCCTGCTTGCGCATGGACGTGGCTCCTTCGATTTGCAAGGCGCGAGCGAGAGAGACGAGTTCTTTGATGTTACGTTTCTTGAGTTCCACCAGATTCATTTCTCGATGGACCGGGGCGTCCTTCCTGGCTGCCGTGGTGGTGGAAACTGCATTGGTGTGGTTATTTTCGGTCATTACCCTTTCCTCTTTTCCCCGTCAAAATCCCAGGCGGGTCCAAATGCTCTTGCCGTCGCCCTGTCGGTTCAGGCACTCTTGGCAGTCGGCAAGAATCTTTTCGATGTCCTTTTGATATCCTAACTTTTCCACCGCATGGGGGTAATCTTCCTGAAGACGGGTCAGGCGCAGATGGGCGGCTCGGTATTTTCCCATGCGGTAATACATGCGTCCGATTCTGAATTCATGAGCGGCAATGCGTTTTTCACATTCGAAGATCTGGGCCTGGGCCTTGGCGGCATATTCCGTGCCAGGGTAAAGCTCGATAAGCCGTCGGAAGGTCTCCATGGCCTTATGGGTCTGATCCTGATCCCGGTCCATGGACGGGGAGATGAGATACTGACTCATGCCCAACTGGTAAAGCACATAGGGGATGGCGTCGTTTCGGGGGTGAAGCCGCACAAATTCTTCATAGGCTAGGGCGGCTTCCTCATAATTTTTCTTGTAAAAATGGGCATCCCCGATTTTAAGCTCGGCCAGGATGGCGTATTTGCTGTAGGGGTATCGCTCTTTTAATTTTTGAAAAGCTTCCAAAGCCTTGCCGTATTTCTTGGCCCGCATGGCTTCCATACCGTCCCAGGCCAATTGTTCCGGCGTGCGCTCCACGGCATCTCCTGAGCCGAAAAGGTCGTCGAAGTAATAAGTCACAAGATTTGTCCCGCACCCGGAGAGAAGAATCGTGCACAGCGTCAACACCGTCGCCCCGCGAAGCGCCAAACCCAGGCGGAATTGACGAAAACTTTTCATGGTGGACCGCTCCATGACATGGGATGGTGTGGATGTTATCCGTGGTGGGCCATGGTTTCCACATAGCGCCCGGCGCAGAATGCCGCCGTGGCACCGTCTCCCACGGCGGTGACGATCTGGCGGAGGCTTTTGGATCGCACATCGCCGGCGGCGAACACACCCGGGACCGTGGTGGCCATATTGTCGTCGGTGATGAGGAACCCCAGGGCGTCTCTTCGGATATCTTGAGGGACCCATTGAGTATTGGGCAGAAGCCCCACGAAGATGAACACGCCGGAAACGGCCAATTGGGACTTTTCGCCGGTAACGGTATCCTGCAGCTCCAGATGGGTGACGCCTTGCGGCCCGCCCACAACTTCGGTGACGATCCGATTCCAGTGGAAGGAAATCTTGGGGTTGGCGAACGCTTCTTCTTGGAGGATCTTGATGGCTCGCAACGTGTCGCGACGATGGATGATGTGCACCTGGGAAGCGAATTTTGTCAGGTAGACGGCTTCTTCCACCGCGGTATCGCCGCCTCCGATGACCGCAACGGCTTCATTCCGGTAAAAGGGCCCGTCGCAGACGGCGCAATAAGAAACCCCGCGTCCCGTGAGTTCCGCTTCGCCCTTGACCTGCAACTTCTTGGGCGCACAGCCCGTGGCGATAATGACGGTCTTGGCGAAGATGGGACCATCCGGCGTCTGGAGCACCTTGATGGGTGCGGAGACATCCATGGATGTAATTTCCGCGCTGCGGTGTTCCATGCCAAAGCGGAGGGCCTGGGTCTTAAACAGTTCTGTCAGCTCGAACGTGCTCACTCCCTCGGGGAAGCCTGGGTAGTTGTCCACCTTTTCATAGGTGAGCAGCTGACCGCCGAGGCCGATCCGTTCCACCAGAAGGGTGCGGTAGCGGGCTCGACTCGCGTAAAGGGCCGCCGTCAGACCCGCCGGGCCTCCGCCCACGATCACCATGTCATACGGTTTAGGGGTTGTCATGGGGATTCGGTACGCATCCGCGAAGGGCGTTCATGGACCCGAAAAAGGGTCCATGGCGATTCGAGTCATTGGAAGGGGAAGGCTCAGGACACCACCTTGTCCACGGCCGCGGCGATCTGGGACTTGGCGACAGCACCCGTGATCTGTTCCGTCACGGTCCCGTTCTTGAAAAGGATCAGAGTCGGGATGGCACGAATACCGAACCGGGCTGGCGTGTTGGGATTTTCATCCACATTGCATTTGGCGACTTTGAGCTTTCCCGCATATTCGGCCGACAGTTCGTCGATCACCGGAGCAATGGCCCGGCACGGCCCGCACCACGGCGCCCAAAAATCGACAAGGACCGGAATGCTGGATTGGAGAACTTCTTGTTCGAAACTGCCGTCCGTGATTTCGATAATGTTCTTTCCTGCCATGTGAGCACGCCTCCCTGGAAAACTGTGCTGGGGTCCTTAGGGGCCTTTTCCCGACTCTTTTCTCTCAAACCCTCATAGAACGCAATAAACGCACTATAAACCAGCCCGTTTTTTTTTGTCAACGCCCGCAGCACCGGCTCCACCTCCGCACAGGGTACCATCGGTTTCATTTTCTGGGCTTGAAAATGTCGAGTCCCGCGGAGTAGGGGAATGGAGGGTGGCCGTTCATGAAGGGGAGCATGTGCCGTCCCGATTTCTGGACTTCAGAATTTCCACCTGCCAGCCTTCCCCGTCCGAGGGTCTCCATTGCCCCTTGGCCTATGGCCTCGGTGCCGACCTTGGCACGATGCGTCGTGGAGCACTCTTCTTTCCTTTGGGATGTTTTGGGTCGCATTGCGGAAAGGGTGCTGGGGGACCGAAGTGTTCTCGAAGAATCTTTACCCGCCCCGGGGCATGGGTAAAAAACTGGAGCCGGGCGTTGCCGTCATCTCCGATCGGCCCAAAGTTCTTCCCCTGGGGTGCCGGGAGTCTGCCCATGGCGAAAGATCGAACCGTCTTTCAATGTGTGGAATGCGGCTATGAAAGTCCCAAATGGCTTGGCCGATGTCCCGGCTGCCAAGCCTGGAACAGCCTGCAAGAGGCCGTCAAATCGGCTTCGTCGCCTTCTGCGGGCAAGGGCCGTTCCGTGTCCGCGCCGCAAGCCGTTCGTCTTTTCGATGTGCCCCTTGTCGGAGACATGCGCCTCAAATCCGGCATGGACGAATGGGACCGCGTGCTGGGCGGGGGGCTTGTTCCAGGATCCATTATCCTGCTTGCCGGCGATCCGGGAATCGGCAAATCCACGCTGCTCCTGCAAGCCCTCGGGTCCATGGCGCATTTCGGCCCCGTCCTCTATGTCTCCGGGGAGGAAAGTCTGGCCCAGATCAAGCTTCGGGCCCAGCGCCTCGGTCTCACGCGGACGGATTCCCTGTGGGTGCTTGCGGAAACCCGCGTGGACGCCCTCGCCCCCGTGCTGGAAAACCTTCCGGTCACCGTTCTGGCGGTGGATTCCATCCAGACCATGCGTCTGGATCTTTTGGAGAGCGCTCCCGGCTCCGTCTCCCAAGTCCGAGAATCGGCCGCATGGTTGCAACGCATGGCCAAAGAAAAAAACATGGGCGTCTTTCTCGTGGGCCATGTCACCAAAGAAGGCATCGTGGCCGGCCCGCGTGTGCTGGAACATCTCGTGGATGCCGTGCTTTACTTGGAAGGGGATCGCAGCCATACCTTCCGGCTTCTACGTGCCGTGAAAAACCGATTTGGATCCACAAACGAAATCGGTGTGTTCGAAATGAAGGAATCGGGTTTGGCCCAGGTGCCCAATCCGTCGCGTTTTCTTTTGGCAGAACGGCCCAAAGGGGTTTCGGGTTCGGTGGTCGTTTGCGCCATGGAAGGCACACGGCCCATCCTCGTGGAAGTGCAAGCCTTGGTCTCCTCCAGCGGATGGGCTCAACCTCGGCGCACTTTCATGGGCGTGGACGCCAACCGCGTTTCGCTGCTCCTGGCGGTTCTGGAAAAGAAGATGGGTTTTCATTTCATGCAGCAGGACGTGTTCGTCAATGTGGCGGGAGGCGTAAAGCTCACCGAAACCGCGGCGGATCTCGCCGTGGTCCTGGCTTTGGTGAGCAGCACGATGGAAGTGCCTTTGCCCGAAGATCTGGTGGCCTGGGGGGAAGTGGGCTTGGCCGGGGAGGTCCGCGGCGTGGGGCATGCGGCCCGGAGATTGGCCGAAGCCACTTCTTTGGGGTTTCGCACGGTCGTGTGCCCTCGCGGCAACCAAGACCAATTGACGGCAGGCGACCTTGAAGGAACATGCATAGGGGTGAAATCCGTAGACGAAGCCATCAAAAGAGTTTTCGGGTAGACCTCACCACGGTTTCCGAAAGGGGCGCAAACGACCTTTTCGCCTTTGCTTGTGCACATCCCCCGCACCCTGGGTTCACTACCCGATCCCCTGAAACCGTCCGCTTCGGTTTCACGCCGGTCGCGGGGCTTCCAACGCCCTTCGGATACCTCGCGTAAAGGGTTTTCGAATAATGCCCACTTCCGTGATGATGCCGGTAATGAGTCGGTGCGGGGTGACATCGAAGGCCGGATTTTCGGCGACCATGCCTCGGGGGGCCACAAGTCGGCCGAAACAGGAGGTCACCTCCCTCGGATCCCGGTATTCAATGGGGATTCCCGACCCGTTGGGGATCAGGGGATCGATGGTGGAGCGGGGTGCTGCCACGTAAAACGGGACGCCGTGAGCTTGAGCTAGCACGGCCAAGGTGTACGTCCCGATTTTGTTGGCTGTGTCCCCATTGGCCGCGATCCGGTCCGCTCCCACAATCACCAAATCGATTTTTCGCTGCTGCATAAGACTACCGGCGGCATTGTCGGTGATCAAGGTGCAGGGGATCTTTTCCGTCATGAGTTCGTAAGCCGTGAGACGGCTGCCCTGCAGATACGGGCGGGTTTCGCAGCACGTGACATGGATGGACCGGTCGGCGGCGAAAGCCGCACGAATGACCCCGAGGGCCGTTCCGTAATCTCCCGTGGCCAGGGCCCCCGCGTTGCAATGGGTCAGGATTCGGGCCCCCGAGGGGACGATTCCCGCCCCCCAGCGCCCGATGGCTTCATTCGTGCGGACGTCCTCCTCCAGAATGGCTTCCGATTTGCGGCGGATGAGCCGCTGCAATTCCGGCACGTCGGCCCCGGGATTTTCGACGACGACGGCGAAGACGGCATCGACGGCCCACCCGAGATTGTTGCCCGTCGGACGGGCCATCCGGATGCGATCGCACAGGCGGGAGAACTTCCGTCGAAATGTGGGCACATCGGCCGCCGTAATGGCTCGGGCCCCCAAAGCCGCGGCCATGGCCCCTGCGATGCCCACGGCGGGGGCGCCGCGGATGGCCATTGTCTTGATTGCCCGAATGACGTCATCGGGGGTGGTGCAGCGCAAGACCTTATGTTTATGGGGTAAGAGTCTTTGGTCGACGATCATGACGGTATCGCCGTCCCACCATATGGGCCGAAGGGATGAAGTCGGCATTGAACAGACTCCCTGCTTTCCGGGGTGAACGGATGAGCCCCTTTTCCTGATTCAGGCCGCACAACAGGGCACGGCCCTACGAGGCCGAAAGCTTTTCTTTGAGGAGACGGTTGACCAGTTGCGGATTGGCTTTACCGCGCGTTTTCTGCATGACTTGCCCCACGAAGAAGCCGATGAGCTTGTCTTTACCTTGCCGATACGCTTCGACTTCCTTGGGGTTTTCTTGAAGAACCTGATCGACGACAGCCACAAGGGCCCCTTCGTCGGTGACCTGCCTCAGTCCTTTTTCCTCGACAATCCGGGACGGCGCCGCACCGGTCTCGTACATTTCCTTGAAGACGGATTTCGCAATCTTGCCGCTGATCACATTCTTGTCCATGAGGTTCAGTAATTCCGCAAGATGCTTCGGCGGCACGGGACACTGGTCGATGTCGCGCTCGTCCCGTTTGAGTTCCCGCAGGAGTTCGCTCATGATCCAGTTGCTCACGGTCTTCGGCTGCGGAAAATCCGCCAGGACCGCTTCAAAATAATCGGCCACATCTTTCGATGCCGTGAGGACGGCCGCGTCGTAGGCCGGGAGTTCGTACTGGGCCATGAACCTTTCCCGTTTGGCGTCGGGCAATTCGGGGAGACTGCGCCGAACGGCCTCGATCCATTCCGGGTCGATGGCCAGCGGCACCAAGTCCGGATCGGGGAAATAGCGGTAATCGTGAGCCTCTTCCTTTCCCCGCATACTCACCGTCACGCCACGGCCGGCATCCCACAGTCGGGTTTCCTGGACAACGGGATCGCCCTTGTCGAGAAGCGCCCTTTGGCGGCGCACTTCGAACTCTAAGGCCCGCTGGACATTGCGGAACGAGTTCATGTTCTTGAGTTCTGTTTTCACCCCGAAGCCGTGGGTCCCGACGGGCCGCAGGCTGATGTTCGCATCACACCGGAAACTGCCTTCCTCCATATTGCCGTCGCAGATTTCGAGGTAGCGCAGGATGTCTCGAAGTGTGCGCAAATAGGCCGCGGCTTCTTCCGGGGTTCGGATGTCGGGTTCGCTGACGATTTCAATGAGCGGCACGCCTGTGCGGTTGAAGTCCACGTAACTCACCGGTTGGGTTTCATCATGGACGAGCTTCCCGGCGTCTTCTTCCATGTGGATCCGCGTGATGCCGATCCTTCGGGTTCCGCTCTCCGTAGGGATGTCCACCCAACCCCCGGTGGCCAGAGGCTCTTCGTATTGAGAAATCTGGTAGTTTTTGGGAAGATCCGGGTAAAAATAATTCTTGCGGGCGAAACGACACCGGGGGGCGATCCGGCAGTGGGTCGCCAGAGCCATTTTCAGGGCGTATTCGACGACGGTGCGGTTCAGTACGGGAAGGACTCCCGGCATCCCTAGGCACACTGGGCACGTGTGGGTGTTCGGAGAGGCTCCGAAGGCCGTGGAGCAACCGCAGAAAATTTTACTTCGCGTCAGCAATTGCGCGTGGACTTCTAATCCGATGACCGTTTCCCATTCCATGATGGCGCCTCGCAAGACAATTCGGTTGCACGGGGCGGAGAATTTCCGTCCGCGAAGATTTTTCCCCGCCCCTTTTAGCACCGATCGGAAGATTCGTGAAGTCGGGAAGTTCGAGGTCCCACGGAGCGCTGAGGACGGGTGACGGACGATTTTGACTTTGCGAAACTTTTCTTCTAGAAAGACCGGAGCGGAGAGGGTCGCAGCGAACTTTTCCCGCGACGATGCTAACGGTTTTTCTGAGTACGGTGGCGTGTGGTGCGACGGATGATCAACGGGAGAGGATGGCCATGAAGATCCACGAATACCAAGCGAAAGAACTCTTTCAAAAGTACGGTGTGCCTGTCCCCAAGGGCCGGGTGGCCTTCACGGTGGCAGAAGCGCAAGCGGCGGCCCGGGAGCTGGGCACCTTGCCGGTGGTGATCAAAGCCCAGATCCATGCGGGGGGACGGGGCAAGGGCGGAGGAGTGAAGCTGGCCCATACAGCGGACGAGGTGGCCTCCGTTGCCGGCAGCATCCTCGGCATGACGCTGGTGACGCATCAAACAGGCCCGGAAGGGCGTCTTGTGCGAAAGGTTCTGGTGGAGGAAGGGCTGGACATTGCCAAGGAGCTTTATCTCAGCCTTTTGCCCGACCGCTCTACGGCGAAAATCGTCTTCATGGCCAGCGAAGCCGGCGGTATGGACATCGAGGAAGTCGCCGCCAAGACCCCCGAAAAGATTGTCAAAGTCTATGTGGATCCTTTGGTGGGACTGCAGCCGTTCATGGCCCGCAAACTGGCCTACGGATTGAACCTTGAGCCCGACATCGTCAAGCTGTTTCTGCCGATGGTCCACGCCCTGTATTGCTTGTGCCTGGATTACGATGCGTCGCTGGTGGAAATCAACCCGCTGGTCATCACCAAGGATCGACGTCTGCTTGCCCTAGACGCCAAAATGAACTTCGACGACAACGCCTTGTTCCGACACAAGGACGTGTTGGCTTACCGTGATTTGGATGAAGAGGATCCTCTGGAAGTGGAGGCGTCCAAGCACAATTTGAATTACATCAAAATGGACGGCAACATCGGCAACATGGTCAACGGTGCCGGGTTGGCCATGGCCACGATGGACATCATCAAACTGGCGGGTGCCGAACCGGCCAATTTCCTCGACGTGGGCGGAGGCGCCAGCGCGGAAATGGTGGAGAACGGTTTCCGGATCATTTTGAGCGATCCCAATGTCAAAGGGGTGCTCATCAATATCTTCGGCGGCATCCTCCGGTGTGACGTCCTGGCCCAAGGCGTGGTGGAAGCCAGCAAAAAGGTGGGCGTCAAAGTCCCCGTGGTGATTCGTATGGAAGGGACAAACGTGGAACTGGGGCGGAAAATCCTGCAGGAATCGGGCTTGAACCTCATCGTGGCACAGGACCTCAAAGACGCAGCCCAAAAAGTGGCGGCCATCGCTAAGGCGTAGGAGGACACACCATGAGCATTTGGGTCAATGCACAAACACGAGTTCTTGTTCAAGGAATTACCGGCCGGGAAGGGCAGTTCCACACAAGACAGTGTGTCGCCTACGGGACACGCGTCGTCGCGGGGGTCACTCCAGGAAAAGGCGGCCAGACCATGGACGATATTCCCGTGTTCAACACCGTGGAGGAAGCCGTCCGCCAGACGGGCGCCGATTGTTCCATGATCTTCGTCCCACCAGCTTTTGCCGCCGACGCCATTTTGGAAGCCATGGATGCCGGTGTGCGCCTGATCGTGACCATTACGGAAGGGATTCCCGTGATGGACATGCTCAAAGTGAAAAATGCCCTCAAAGGATCCTCGTCGCGTCTGATCGGCCCGAATTGTCCGGGAATCATCACGCCGGACCAATGCAAAGTCGGCATCATGCCCGGTCCCATCCACAAGGCCGGATCCGTAGGCGTTGTGTCCCGTTCCGGCACCTTGACCTATGAAGTGGTGCATCAGCTCACGTTGCAAGGCATCGGTCAGAGCACTTGTGTGGGGATTGGCGGCGACCCCGTGAACGGCACGAATTTTATCGACTGCCTCAAAGCCTTCCAGGAAGATCCCGAAACCAAAGCCGTGGTCATGGTGGGAGAGATTGGCGGGTCTGCCGAGGAGGAGGCCGCGGAATTTATTGCCCGGCACATGACCAAGCCCGTGGTAGGCTTCGTGGCCGGCTTGACGGCCCCCCCCGGCCGCCGGATGGGGCATGCCGGCGCCATCATCAGTGGATCCAGCGGCACGGCCCAAGGAAAGATCCGAGCCATGAAAGATGCCGGAATCACCGTGGTGGAAAACTTGGGAGACTTGGGTCTCGTGTGCAAGGAAGCCTTCGCCTCTGTGCTGTAAAGCACGAGGAATCGGAGCGATGAGGTCGCGGGTGCGGGCCGTGGCGGAGCCAGTGTTCCTGGACCGGTCGACATTCCTCCCATAGCTGAGCGGCGAATTTTTTGGCGGACGGCGTTTGCGCCGTCCGCCTGATTTCCGGCGGGTTTCGTTCTTGACGGAATCGAGAACCTCAATCTGCTGAGACTGGCGGCCCTTTTATTCTGTGGGCCCCATCCGAACCCTTCCCGGCATGTCCTGGTGGACTCCCATGCCCTCCGCTGGTTCGCTCGGCCCTAGATTGCCCCCTTGAACAAAGATGTGCTCAAAAATCTTTTCGGCGGCTTCTTGAGTTCGCCCTTCCAGCGCGCGAAACCGATCTAGGAGCTCCTTGGCAAAAGGCGTGAGAACCGATCCTCCCCCTTTGAGTCCGCCGATTTTCTTTTCGAGGATAGGGCGTCCGAGCCGCTGTTCCGTGGCATGGATTTTCCCCCACACCGCGGAGTAACTCATGCCCAATTCCTTCGCGGCGCCGATGATCGACCCCGCCTTTTCGACGGCTTCCAAAATGCGTCGGCGGCCGGCACCGAAGACAAGTGCTCCAGAGTCGTCTTCTACCCAGACCTTGCAGTGGACCATGAGCTTCTTCGGTTGGGTCACGGCGCTCCTCCTCATGGACGCGGCCCGGCTTGTCACGGCCGCTCCCTTTCGTTACAAGGATCTTCGCATGGTGTCCGTCGGAGGTCAACCGAGGCGAAAATTGGGGGAAGTTCGATTCTTGCTTGAATCCTTATGGAAAGCCGAGGGATGGGTCATGCCGGAATTTCTTAGGGTGAAGACCGCTGAAGAGGTCCTGGCCATTGTGAATGGCTTTGCGCCTTTGGATGAAGAAGAGATCCCGCTCGAAGAGGCCGCGGGACGCGTCATCTCTCGGGAGCTTCGGGCCACGGGGGACGTCCCCCATTTTCCACGCGCCGTCATGGACGGCTATGCGGTGAGGGCTCGGGACACTTTCGGGGCTTCGGAATCCCTACCTGCCCTGCTTACGGTTGTCGGCGAAGTGTTCATGGGGCGGTCAGCAGCCCAAGGGATCGGTCCGGGCCAGGCCATGGCCATCCCCACAGGAGGAGTCGTTCCTCAAGGGGCAGATGCCGTGGTCATGGTGGAATACACCCAAGAGGTGGGGGACGGGACCGTCGAAGTCACGCGACCTGTGGCGCCGGGGGAGAACATCTTAGGCACGGGAGATGACATTGCTCAAGGAAGTTTGCTGTTTCCGGCAGGCTGGCGGCTGAGGGCTCAAGACGTCGGCGTGTTGGCCGCGGTCGGAATCCGAACTCTGCCCGTCTTCCGGGCGCCTCGGGTCGCCGTGCTCTCCACAGGGGACGAAATCGTTTCCCCGGAAACCGAAGTCGTTCCTGTGGGAAAAATCCGAGATATCAATACGTTTGTCCTGGCGGCACAGGTTCGGGAAGCGGGCGCTCACCCGGGTTTCATGCGGGTTGTGCCGGACGATGTGGACGAGCTTGCCGCCACATGCCGGCGAGCCCTCCAGGAGCATGACGTTGTCCTTCTTTCCGGAGGGAGTTCCGTCGGCGCTCGGGATTACACCGTCCAGGTGCTGGACGCTTTGGACGGGGCGGAACTATTGGTCCACGGCGTGGCGATCCGGCCGGGAAAACCGACGATTCTCGCACGCATCGGCCGCAAAATCCTTTGGGGATTACCAGGCCAGCCCGCCTCAGCGATGATTGTTTTTACGGCGTTTGTGCGCCCGAGTCTGCTTCGACTTCAAGGTGTGGATATGGCCCGTACTCCGAAGAACCAGACATGCCGGGCGGTGCTTCGGCGGAATCTGCCTTCCGTCCATGGCCGGGCGGACTACGTCCGCGTGGAACTGCGAGAGGAAAACGGCAGGATGTCCGCACAGCCGGTGTTTGGGTCTTCGGCCATGATCAGCACCCTGTCCCGAGCCGATGGATATGTGATCGTTCCGGAACATGTGGAAGGATATGAGGCGGGAACGGAAGTGACGGTGCATCTCTTCGGCGCGATTCGCGACAACCCTCCAGCGAAGGAAGAACCCTCGAGACCCTGAACCGAACTCTTTCGGTGAACCTGTCATCGGACAGGCACGTTGGAGCCCCAAGGGACCACTCTTTTTCGGCGCATTGGCTGTCGGCGTCGAAGGCAAAAACAAGAACACGGCCCGAGGTGACAAGGGCAGAGGCCGGAGAGGAAAAGGCGATCCTCTCAACGGGGGAGTTTGGGCGGGCCGGAAATCCGCACCACGTCTTCGATGGCAAGTTGAACACTGGCGGCTTGACGAATCACGTCGATACTGATAACCAGGGTGCCTTTCTTGGGGTTAAGGCGTTGGAGGATACCGACGCACCCGGCAAACGGGCCGCGGATCACTTCCACCCAGTCCCCTTCGGTCAGGTAGGGGTGCAAGGTCAGGTTGTCAGCATGCTCCAAAATGGTCCGGAGACTTTCCACCTGGTAGTCCGGAATCGACTCAGGTCCTCGGCCGCTCCGCACGATATACACACTTCCCGGAATCTTCAGAATTTCCAGATGGATTTCATTGCTCAGCACCGCGTGAACAAAGACATATCCGGGGAAAAGCGGGACATGCAGCCGCACCCGCCGGTCCCGCCTTCTGCTCCACGTGTGCAGCAAAGGGAGGAAACAATCGATGTTTTTCTTGAGCAGCTGATCCGCCACTTTTTTCTCGTGGTTGACCTGAACGTACAAGGCATACCAGCCTGGTGTGTTTTCCAGAGAAGCGATGGGACGTTCCACCGGAAGAACAATCGGTGAGTGAGTGTCTCTTCCCAAGCCGTGCCTTTTTTCGGTCAGCATCAAACCACCTTCTTTTGTGGGCCGGGTTCCATCCCTGAGGGTGACGTCACGTTTTCCGCCCACCCGTTGATGGAGTCATCGGCGGATGAGTCATCGGACTTTAGCCCGCCGAAACCCGGCGACGCTGTACAACGTCCGATTTTTTCTCGGGCTTTCGACCAAGATGTTCAAGAATCTTTGCGATCGTCCAAGGGGTCGGCAACCGCACGCGATTTCCCGAACGGTCTTCGTAGAGAAGATATCCCTTCTCCAAGGCGTGAAAGAAGAGGTCCCGCGTCAAGGCCACATCGTCCTGGCAGTATCGGGTCAGAAGATCCCAGCGGTCCTCTCGAAACCATCGAACGGCCTGGACGCCGTCCGCCGTTTTCTTCCGTCCCAGCGTTTTTTCACCCACATGGTCCAAACTCAGCCGATAGCCCAGTTGTTGCCGAATTGTCTCCAATAAATCGAATGCAGGAATATCCTCGAGGGGTTTCGGGGTGTAAGCCTGAAGCACCTTGAGATCGAAATCCTTGATGTTGAATCCGACCACGAGGTCGAAACTTCGGAGCCGCTCGATCAAGCGTGGAACATCTTCCTCCCGGAAGACCTCGAAGGTCTCCCTGGCTTGATCGTAAAGGACGGCCACCGAAACACGCATGAGGTGTTTGTTGTCCCAGCCGCCCACCTCTTGGGCCAGCTTTTGCGTCTCAAGGTCGAAAAACGCGATGGCCGGCCCCTGAGTGATCGGCGAAGCCTCCGGCGGGATCGGTTCGGGCTTGTCGAACTGGACGTTTTCCTCATGTCCCGTCCCGAGAGGTTTTCGACCCAACAGGTAGCGCACGACTTCCAAGGCCGCCTCTTTGTCTAAGGGCGTGTTTCCGGATCCGCACTTGGGCGAATGGATGCAGCCCGGACATCCTGCCTCACAGGGGCAGGTTTCCACAAGCTCCAGCGTCCGCTCGAGGAGCTCTTCCACGATCTCATAGCCCCGTGCCGCCAATCCGATCCCTTCAGGATATCCGTCGTAGACAAAGACGGCGCTCTTGCCCAGTTGGGGATGCACTGGGATGGAAATCCCGCCGATGTCATTGCGGTCGCACAGGGTAAACAGGGGAAACATGCTGATGAGCGCATGTTCCATGGCATGGATGCCGCCCATGTAATGAAGTCCTGCGCGCCGGATCTTTTCTCCGATGAGATCTTCAATTTCCATCCAAAACCCGACAGTTTCAAAAACTTGTTCCGGCAGATCCAGGGGAGTGAAATCCAACACCTCCTGGGTGAACAGGCGTTTCTTTTCGTAACCGACGACATGCTCCCGAACGCGCAGGCGGCCAAGTCGGGCGATGAAGGCGCTGCACGGTTTGGAAGCGAGGATTTCCAGAATTTCCGTCTCCTTGTCGGTCTTCACCCAGGTGTAGTATTCGGCGTCCTGGGGAACGGCTCGAGCGACGCGTTTTTCCAAATCCAAGGCTTGCACCACGAAGGTCCTACCCCTATGGAGGTAGACGGCTCCAGGGTGGCATTCCTTGAAAGCGCGCACACCGTCCGTGGTGCCGATGGGGATCCATTGGTTTTTGTCCTGAGGGCTAGGGCCCAGGATGGTGAATGAAGGGCCGACGCTCCGAATGTCCACCCGTCGATGGGGATAAGTTACGGCGGCGAACCATCGACGTCCGTCTTCCGACTGGATCAGCGAACCCTGATTTGTGGCGATGGCCAACGCTTGACGGCGGTTGGGCGTCCACCCGGAGGTTTCGTCGATATGCACAGGGATTTCCGCGGCGGCGCACGGAAGGTGTTCGGCGACAATTGCCGGATTGTCCGGATCCGTCACCGCCGTTTCGTAGGATCCTTCCAAAACCGTTTCAGGATGACGGACGATGTATTGGTCCAAGGCATCGGGCTGAGGGATGAGAATGATGACGCTTTCCCGACCGCTCCGGCCCACTCGACCACTGCGCTGCCAGGTGGTCATGACGGTCCCTGGGTATCCCACGAGGATGCATACGTCCAGACCGCCGATGTCAATGCCCATTTCCAGAGCGCTCGTGGAAATCACTGCGGCGATGCGCCCTTCGGCCAACCCTTGCTCGATCCCGCGCCGTTCTGACGGAAGAAAGCCGGCCCTGTAGGAACTGACCTTGGCGGCCAAATCCGGAGCCGCCCGCATCAGGCTCATGTGGACCAGTTCGGTCATGCGCCGAGATTGGGTAAAGACGATGGTCTTCAAACCCGAGCGTACAGCGGTTTGGGCGATGCGCGCCGCCAAGCCCGCCAGAGGTCCTTCTGTTTCCATGAAGACAAAATGACGGGGGGCTTGCGGCGAACCTGACCGGGAGACGTTTTCCACCGGTTCTCCGATGAGCTGTTGCGCCAACTCTGCGGGGTTGCCGATGGTTGCCGAGAGGAACACGTACTGGGGGCGGGATCCATAGAGCGTGGTGATCCGCTGCAATCGCCGCAGGATCTGCGCCACATGGCTTCCGAAGATTCCTCGGTACGTGTGCAGCTCATCCACCACCACGTAGCGCAGCCCCCGAAAGAAGGATTCCCACTTGCCATGGTAGGGGAGCAGCGCGTAGTGGAGCATGTCCGGGTTTGTGACGAGCACGTGGGGAGGTTTCTTGCGGATCACGGACCGTTGATGGGATGTGGTGTCACCGTCATAGACCGCGGCCGTAAAGGTCGGCTTCGTTGGTACCGCGCGGAAGAATGCCTGGAGAGATTCCCGTTGATCGCGGCTCAAGGCTTTGATGGGGAAAAGATAAAGCGCGTGGGACTGGGGAGCGTGGAGCAGCGCTTCGGTCACGGCCACGTTGTAGACGAGGGACTTGCCACTGGCGGTTGGAGTGGCGACCACCACATAACGGCCGCTTCGGATATGATCCAGAGCGACCGCCTGGTGGCTGTAGAGCCGCTCGATGCCCATAGAGTGCAGCGCGTGAACAATGGGTTCGGGAAGGGGGGTCTGGGGCTTGGCGTAGCACGCTTCTTGAGCCTGCAAGACGCTGTGGTGCACCACGCGAGCCGTTTTCCAGTCGTGAGCCAAAAGTCGCTCGAGAAATCTTTTCATGGAAGCGTGACCGGCGGACGGAAGAAGGACTTTCTCATAGATCCTGGTCCCATTGGTAGCTTTGCACCACGAGAATGCCCTTTTCGGTGGCCTGCTGCAAGACCTTGGGTTTGGCATAGTGCGTGACCAGGATGGGGACGAGTTCCACGGCGAGGGTACGGCTGATCTTTTGAAGTTTTCGGCTGAGAGCCTTGAGTTTTGAAACATCGTCCAGCCTGAGGACGGATTCGCCCACAAGCCGCACTTCCTTGCCGTTTTTCAAGGCCTTCGCCCAAAAGTTCACTTCCTCATCGGCCAGTTCCGTTCGGATCATGCTTTCCACTACACGAATGTTGTGGACCTTGTTCAGGTAGGCCGGCAGTTTGCGGTAAGCTTCATTTTCCAGCGCATAGGCCAAGCTGCGCGACAACCCGCCGACCTGTTCGCGTGTACCTCTGAGGTTCTTCGCCAGGGAGCCGACTTCCACCTCGGTCCGTTTTTGGGCTTCAGCGAGTTCGTTGACTCGTTCTTCAGTTCTTTTCTGAGCTTCGGCGAGTTCGTTAAGGCGCAGTTCGGTTCTTTTTTGGGCTTCAGCGAGTTCGTTGACTCGTTCTTCAGTTCTTTTCTGAGCTTCGGCGAGTTCGTTAAGGCGCAGTTCGGTTCTTTTTTGGGCTTCAGCGAGTTCGTTGACTCGTTCTTCAGTTCTTTTCTGAGCTTCGGCGAGTTCGTTAAGGCGCAGTTCGGTTCTTTTTTGGGCTTCAGCGAGTTCGTTGACTCGTTCTTCAGTTCTTTTCTGAGCTTCGGCGAGTTCGTTAAGGCGCAGTTCGGTTCTTTTTTGGGCTTCAGCGAGTTCGTTGACTCGTTCTTCAGTTCTTTTCTGAGCTTCGGCGAGTTCGTTAAGGCGTTCTTCAGTTCTTTTTTGGGCTTCGGCAAGGGCGTCCACGCGTTCTTCGGTACGACGCTGAGCTTCGGCCAGCTCACGCACAGCAGCGGCTAAATCGGCGACGATTTCTTTGAGTTCTGCGAAATCGCTCTTGCTCACCGCGATTTGGCGCCGTTGCTCCAGTTCCTCGATGATTGCGAGGAGAACTTCCCGCAGATCCGGGGGCATCTGGTCGAGTTTTCGGATCAACGCCACACTGATGGCCATGGTTTTCGGGGGTCCTCAGTCCCTTCACGTTCTCGCGGCGCGTCGGGCCGCCTGGTATTTGCTCATCATCCTACCCAAAAGGGGTCGGGGAGGCAACCTTCTGCATTGGACAGGAGACCCGTCATGGCCACACCCCGGACATTGACATATCCGGGATGGGCCGGTTACGAGTCCATCATGGAAGAATTGTTTAGGAAAGTCTGGAGTGCATGAACACAAGGAAGGATAAGGAGGGTTCCATGGACCTGGATCAAGCCCTGAAAAAGATCCATTGGCTCGGCCACGACGCCTTTCGTGTGGACGGGACGAAGATCATCTACTTCGACCCCTATGAAATCAAGGGTGGCCCCCCTGCGGACGTGATCCTGATCAGCCATGAACACTTCGATCACTGTTCACCTTCGGACGTGGCCAAAGTCCAACAGCCCGGAACGGTCATTGTGACCGATGCCGCTTCCGCCAAAAAACTTTCAGGAACAGTGCGGGTCGTCAAGCCGGGGGACCGCCTTGAAGTGGATGGGGTGGTCATCCAGGTTTTCCCCGCCTACAATGTCAACAAGAAGTTTCATCCCAAGTCGGCCGCCATGCTTTCGTTCGTGGTCACTCTGGACGGTGTTTCCTATTACCATGCCGGCGATACGGACTTGATCCCAGAAATGAAAGGGCTTGAAGTGGACATCGCCTTCCTGCCCGTCTCGGGCACTTACGTGATGGACGCGGCGGAAGCCGTTGAAGCGGCCAAGACCATTGCGCCCAAGATTGCCATTCCCATGCATTACGGTGCCATTGTGGGATCGGAAGAGGATGCGCGACGGTTCCAAAAAGCTCTGGAAGGGATCGTGCGCGTCGTTGTTCTGAAGAAGGAATAGAAAGAGGAGGGGGCCATGGCGGCGGCGTACGTGGAAGCCTATCGCACCGGGCGCTTACAGCAAAAGATCGAAAAAGCTCTGCGGTGGCTCAAAAAATGCTCGTTGTGTCCACGTCTGTGCATGGTGAACCGGCTTGCCGACGAGAAAGGATTCTGCCGCACCGGCCGGTATGCCGTGGTGTCCAGTTACGGCCCCCACTTCGGCGAAGAAGATCCCTTGGTGGGACAAAACGGGTCGGGAACCATCTTTTTTACCCATTGCAATCTGTTGTGTCTTTTTTGCCAAAATTACGACATCAGTCACCAAGGGCACGGCGTTCCAGCCTCTCCCCAACAGTTGGCCGAAGTCATGCTGGAGCTGCAAAACCGCGGGTGCCACAACATCAACTTCGTCACCCCGACTCATGTGGTGCCGCAGATTCTTGAGGCTTTACCTTTCGCCGTGCAACGGGGCCTCACGGTGCCGCTGGTCTACAACTGCGGTGGTTACGAACGCGTGCCGGCCCTGAGGCTTTTGGAGGGGGTCGTGGACATCTACATGCCCGACTTTAAGTTTTGGGACCCTCAGGTCGCCAAAGATTTGTGTCAGGCGGAAGATTACCCGCAACGGGCGCGGGAGGCGTTACGGGAAATGCACCGTCAGGTTGGTGACCTGACGTTGGATCCCTCGGGCATTGCGGTGAGAGGCCTCCTTGTCCGCCATTTGGTCATGCCGGACGATCTGGCCGGTACGGCCGAGGTCTGCCGCTTTATCGCCGAGAATGTGTCGCCCAACACCTACATCAACATCATGAACCAGTACCACCCGTGCGGCCGTGCCATGGAGGTCCCGGCACTGAGGCGTCGCATCTCGGCGCTCGAATACGAAAATGCCCTCAATGCAGCTCGATCCGCAGGACTGACCCGACTGGACCGTCGAACCCGCCGGTTCATCCTCTGGTGACAGGTGGATCATGGCCCAAGATATCGGAAAAATCTATGCTGTGGGTGATATCCACGGCATGCTCTCCAAACTGGAACGTCTTCTCGACCGTATCCCTTTTCGGGAGGGGAAGGATCGGTTGGTCTTCGTGGGGGACTACGTGGACCGCGGTCCCGATTCCCGAGGGGTCATCCACCGCGTGCTCCAGCTCATGGCCCAGGGTCTGGACGTGGTGTGTCTGCGCGGCAACCACGAACTCATGATGGAAAATTACCTGCGAGACAAGGACGTGGAGTTCTTCCTCATCAACGGGGGAGCCAGCACGATTCACAGTTATTCCGTGGGCAATGACGGCGGGGAATGCGTCATCCCAGAATCCCACAAAAATTTCCTGCGTGGACTCAAGAAGTTCTACGAAACGGACGATTACCTGTTTGTCCACGCAGGGTTTCGCCCGGGCGTCCTCCTCGACCAGCAGTCTGATGAGGACGTCTATTGGATCCGGAACGAATTCATCAATTCCGATTATGACTTCGGCAAGAAAGTCATCTTCGGGCATACGCCGTTTTTGAAACCCTTCGTGGACAGACGGAAGATCGGGATCGATACCGGCGCGGTTTACGGTAACAAGCTGACCTGTGTGTGTCTTCCCGACGAGGAGTTTTACAGCGTCTGAAGGTCGTCACGGAGAGGTTTCCACATGGCGAGAATCGATGCGTTTTTCAAACTCTTGCACGATCAGAAAGGCTCAGACCTGCATTTGATTTCAGGCCAGCAGCCCGTCCTGCGCATTCGCGGGGAACTGGAACGGGTCAAATTCAAAGTGCTGGATGATGATGAGTTGCGCTCGATGCTCTACGAAATCACCCCTGAAGACAAGATCAAGATCTTTGAAGAAACAGGGGATCTGGACTTTTCTTATGAAATTCCCGGCCTCGGCCGATACCGCGCCAATTTTTTCATGCAGAAAAACGGCATCGGGGCGGTTTTTCGTGAGATTCCGGAAGAGATTCTCACGGTGCAGCAACTGGGCCTGCCTCCTGTGCTTTCCCGGTTGGCCATGCTGCCTCGGGGGCTGGTCTTGGTCACGGGGCCGACCGGAAGCGGGAAATCCACGACCCTGGCGGCCATTATCGACGAAGCCAACCGGAAGCGAAAAGACCACATCATCACCATCGAAGACCCCATCGAGTTCGTCCATAAGAGCAAAAACTGTGTGATCAACCACCGGGAGGTGGGGACCCATACCCGAACGTTTTCCACTGCTCTCCGTGCGGCCCTGCGCGAAGACCCGGACATCATCCTGGTCGGTGAAATGCGCGATCTGGAAACCATGCGCTTGGCCATAGAAGCGGCGGCCACAGGGCACCTGGTTTTTTCCACCTTGCACACGACCAGCGCGGCCAAGACCGTGGATCGCATCATCGAAGTCTTTCCCACTGGGGAACAGGCCCAGATCCGATCCACTCTCGCCGATGGCTTGCGGGCGGTGGTGTCCCAAGCCCTGTTCAAACGCATCGATGTCAAGGGCCGCGTCGCCGTTCTGGAAATCCTCATTGCCACCCACGCCGTCCGGGCCCTGATCCGTGAAGGGAAAACCCATCAGATCCCTTCGGCCATACAGACCGGGAAAAAATACGGGATGCAGACTTTGGACGACGGCATCATGGAACATCTCCGGGCCGGGCGCATCAGTCCCAACGAAGCCTACATGAAGTGTGTGGAGAAAGAGAAATTTAAGCAGTTCCTCACCGAACCCCCGACAGATTTCACCGAGGTGTGACGAAGATGGGGGAATGACGAACCCCACAAGGGAGCGGCCATTCCATGAAACGCCAAGACTTGAATCGGATTCTGCATCGGCTTCTCGATGAACACCCAACACTCTCGGACATCAACTTCACAGTGGGCAAGCCCATCCAAGCGGAAGTGGACGGGGTGCTTCGGCCGTCCTGTGCCGATCTGGGTCTGGGTGTGCTCAGCCCGTATCACACGGAACATATCGCCCTTGCTCTTATCGGCCCGGACAGACGTCTGGTCCGAAACCTCCTGGATACCGGCTCGTGCGACCTCTCCTACGCCTTGGATGCCCGTGCCCGCTTCCGTGTGAATGTTTTTTCACAGCGGGGCTACTATTCTGTGGTCATGCGTGTGCTCCCCACCCGGGTGATGAGTATCGAGGAGCTGGAGCTGCCCCAGGTGTTCAAGCGCATCGCCGAAGAAAGAAACGGCATTGTGTTCGTCACCGGGGCCACCGGAAGCGGTAAGACAACGAGCCTTGCGGCTATTTTGAACGAAATCAACCGGTCCAAGTCAGTGCATGTGGTCACTTTGGAAGACCCGGTGGAGTTTGTCCACCCACAGCTGAAAGCCACTTTCAACCAAAGGGAACTGGGGCAAGATTTTGATACCTTCGCCAACGGATTGCGGGCCGCGTTGCGCCAGGCGCCTAAGGTCATCCTGGTGGGCGAAATGCGCGACCGGGAGACGGTGGAAATCGGGTTGAGCGCCGCCGAAACAGGCCATCTTGTCTTGACGACCTTGCACACCATAGATGCGTCCCACACGGTAAACCGGATCATCGGCATGTTCGAACTGGAGGAAGAACGGCTCATCCGCATCCGTCTGGCTGACGCCATGCGCTGGACCATCAGCCAACGCTTGTTGCCCAAGGTTGGGGGCGGCCGAGTGGCAGCCTTCGAAATTATGGGGAATAATTTGCGAGTCCGCGAGGCGGTCATCCACGGCGAAAGCGAAGGGAAGACGTTCTACGAAATGATGCAACAGGCGCGCCCGTTCGGCTGGACAACGTTTGACGATTCCATCGTGGCGTTGTACGAAAAGGGTCTGATCACGGAAGAGACGGCGTTGGGCTACGCCTCCAACCGTGCGGAAGTGAAACGCGGCGTGGACCGTCTCAAAGCGGCTCGGGGCGAAAAAACGACAGATATCGAAGGACTCGGTATCGATCAGGAATACTCCAGAAAGATCCTCTAGCGCCCTGTCCCGATCCAGAACCGGGTTTGCGCCGGTCCCGGGCCGGTGTGTCCGCGTCCATGGAATCGGCGTAACCAGGACTTGGCCGTGGATGGGCATGTTCCCACAAAGGGTCCGCGTCTTTTCTTCGATCCCCACGGGAAGGCAGCCGGTGTTCCCAGGGGAAGAGTTTTTCGGAAAAAGATCGGTGGAACCTCAGGCTCGGGCTTCGGTGGGTTGAGCTGTCGTCGAGGGGAAAGGGCATGAGCGGCCTGAAAAAAAAGCTGGATTGGTCCCTTTATGTCATCACCGATTCCGGAGTGATCGGGCATCGTGGGCTTTTCGAGACGGTGGAGGCGGCCTTACGAGGGGGCGCCACGGTGATTCAGTACCGGGAAAAGAAGAAATCCACACGCCTCATGGTCCAAGAAGCCGCGGCCTTGGCGGCGTTGTGTCGTCACTACCATGCCGGGTTCATCGTTAACGACCGCATCGATGTGGCCCTGGCCGTAGACGCCGATGGGGTGCACCTGGGTCAGGACGATATGCCCCTCGATGTGGCGCGACGCCTCCTCGGCCCGGATCGGATCATCGGGGTGACGGTCCACAACAAGAAGGAAATCGAGGAGGCCCAGCAGGGCGGAGCGGACTACATTTCTTTGGCGCCGGTCTTTGCCACTCCCACAAAACCTGACCATCAAAGCCCCATGGGGGTGGACGGGCTGAAAAGGCTGATGCAATGGGTGCGCGGCCCGGCTGTTGCCATTGGCGGCATCCACGCAGGGAACGTCCAGGACGTCATGGCCGCTGGTGTTGACGGCGTGTGCGTGGTTTCGGCGGTTCTCGGTCAGGACGATCCCCAACATGCGGCTCGCACCTTGAAAAACCTGATACTCTCCAGAACGATCCCATGACGGCCTCATCGCTTACCGTCAAAGAAGTCGGCGAATTCGGGCTCATCGACCGCATTCGATCGCTTTTCCCTCAGGCCGCGCCGTCCGTCCTCGTCGGAATCGGGGACGATGTGGCCGTTCTGCGCACTTCAACCGGGCGTGTGCTGTTGGCGACGTGCGATTGCCAGATCGAGGGCGTCCATTTTGTGCGCTGTTCCGTTCCCGCCTACGCCTTGGGACAGCGGGCCGCGGCGGTCAATCTCAGCGACATTGCGGCCATGGGCGGCAATCCCCTCTGGGCCCTGGTGTCTTTGATGGTAACGGAAAGCACGCCCGTGCCATGGATCGAGGATCTCTACCGAGGCTTGGGTGATGCCTTGACCCGCCATGGGGCCGTCCTCGTGGGGGGCAACACAGCCAAGCATCCGGACCGCATCGTTATCGATGTCACGGTGCTGGGAGAAGCGGATCCAGACAGAGTCATCCTCCGCCATGGCGCCCAGGTGGGGGATCTCATCGTGGTCACCGGAGTGCTTGGGGGATCCCGAGCGGGCCTGGAATGCCTGAGGTGGAATCTTTGCGGGAAGCCCGGGGATCGTGAAGCGGACCCTTCGGGGCCTGTCTCCGGTCCTTTTTCCGGAAGTGAAGGCGCATGCGTGGATCGTTCACTGGAAAAACTTAAAGGAAATGTGGATATTCCCGCTGTGGACGAAAGAATGAGGGATGCCGCGGTGCACAGACACCGGCTTCCCGAACCCCGCCTTCGGGAAGGGCGACTTCTGGCGGCATCGGGTTGGGTGCACGCCATGGTTGACGTGAGCGACGGGCTGATGGGGGATTTGGCCCACATGTGCCATGCAAGCGGGGTTGGGGCCGTGATTCACGCCGAGGCCGTGCCGGTGGATGCGGCCTGCGAGGCGGTCGCACAAGCCGTCGGTCAGGATCCCCTGCTGTGGGCATTGTACGGGGGAGAAGACTACGAACTTCTCGCGGCGGTCGATCCCCAAGGGTATGGGGACATCGAGCGAGCGCTGGCACGATCAGGGGCTGTTCCGTGCCGGGTGATCGGGCGGATTGTGCCTCAAGAAGAAGGCATCCGATGCGTCCGCTCCGACGGATCCGCCGTGGAGACGCCGCAGCGGGCGTGGGACCATTTTCGGGCTTAGAACCTATCGAAGCCCATGGGTCAGCCAGGTGTTCGGCGCTGACCGGCCGGGCGTGCCAGGGCGTTTTTCAGACGGGTTTAAGATTTTCAAGAAAGGTCGCGGTCGGATCGAGATTTGGTGGTCCAGGGGGACAAACCGTTTCGGTGCGGCCTCAGAAAAGAGAGGGTCACCCATGAGAATTCCCCGGGCATTGACGATCGCCGGGTCCGATTCCGGCGGAGGCGCTGGGATCCAGGCGGATCTCAAAACCTTTGCCGCTTTGGGGGTGTTCGGCATGAGCGCGGTGACGGCGTTGACGGCCCAGAACACCGTCGGAGTGCGTGCGGTGCTGGAAGTGGATCCGGCATTTGTGTCCGCCCAAATTCGGGCCGTGGTGGAAGACATCGGGGTGGATGCCGTCAAGACAGGGATGCTCGCCACATCGGCCATTGTCCGTCAAGTATCCCAGGATGTGCGTGAATTGGGTTTGACCACTCTGGTGGTGGATCCGGTCATGGTGGCCAAAAGCGGCGATCCGTTACTGCATCGGGAAGCCGTTTCGGCCCTGGTGGAAGAGCTTCTCCCTTTGGCACTCGTGGTCACACCCAACCTGCACGAAGCGGAAGTCCTCGTGGGGTTTCCGGTCAGAACCGCGGAGGACATGGAAAAGGCAGCCCGGAAGATCACACAAATGGGGCCTCGGTATGTGGTCCTCAAAGGTGGTCATTTGCCCGGAGATCCCATGGACATTTTGGATGATGGGCAACGGGTGGTGCGTTTTCCCACAACTCGCTACGAGACCCCTCACACCCACGGCACGGGATGCACGTTCGCCTCCGCCATTGCTGCCGGTCTGGCCAAGGGGTTGGATGTGCTGGATGCCGTGGTCCATGCCAAAGAGTACATTACGGGGGCAATCCGCGAAGCGCTGCCTTTGGGCAAAGGTCATGGCCCTGTCCACCATTTTTACGCGTTGTACCGGCTGGCAGGGTGGAGTTTTCACCCCTGAGCGGGGCCTCACAAAAGTTCCCCGAAAGTGCCCCGATTTCGGGACCCTCGGCTTCCGGCGCAGCACAATCGGCCAGGAATGCCCCTTCGCCCTGAAAAACCAACTCCCGGCTTGTCCTGCCGAGAAGCCGACTTTTCCCGAAGGCTCAAAAGATTTTTCGAGGCGGGTTGTGCGGAAAGAGAGCGTGCAGGACTGCTTGGGGCTTCGCGGGGCGGCGGTGAAAAGGGCCTGTGCGGATTTAGGGGCGAAGTGGGCCAGTGGGGTGTTTAGGAACGATCTTTGTCGTCGTTCTTTCCTCTTTTCTGAAACCGTGAGATATCGATGACTTCACCGCGGTGAGGCGCCGACCCGCCGGCCGGAGAGGCGTTCTGTTTGCGCAGCTCGCGGAGTTGTTCCGCAAGTGACGGATCCTGGGAAAGGATCTGCTCGATTTCCCATTCCCGGTTTTTCCATTGCTCAAGGATGTCCCCGAGATCCCAAGGAATCTCCGCGAAGTCTCCCACGATCTCCATGATCCGATGGATCAGGAGTTCCTGAGGACTCTTGAGGTAGAACGGCACGTGGGCCCACAGGTTCACAGCGGTTATGGACTCGTCAACCGAAGCCTTCAGAATCGCCGAATGCACCGAAGCCGGCCCTTCGTAATCGGCGGGCTGGCATTTCCACCGCCGCAGCAGGTTGTACCCTTCACTATTCGTGGCCACGCCGGAGATACGGACCTCATCGTAAAAAATTTGGTCGTAAAGGCTGCCCAGAAGGAGCAATTTCTCACACTCCCAATTTTTCACGACGGCAAAAAATTGAAACAGAAACCCTTCCCAGCGCACAGTGGGTTCCGGTCCAACAGCAAAGGCCACATGGCGGTGGGCCGGATCCTCGGGTTGATAAAAGTCGATCGCATGCGATCGTAAATCTTTCAAGATCCCGTGCCGGATCTCAACCACTGGTCGGTGTTCCGCCGTATCCAGGAAATCATCCATCATCATGCGGGCGATCCGGCGGCACGGGAGTTTTTTCTGGATCAGCGAAAAGACTGAATCCGCCATGCCGCCGGCATCGGGCCATCCCCTCAGGGCCACGACCATCCACCGCACCTGCGGCGTGTGATTAGACTGAAATAAGGCCATCGGACGGCTTCCTCGGCAAGAGTCGCTGCGCATCGAGTCTTTCCAAAAGCACTGCGCAATTTTCTGCGACCCAATCGGGATCACGGGCTTCCAGGTCGGCCAAAGACATCCGGCCGCTGGCCACGCCGGCTGTGCGCAGACCCAAGCGTTTCCCCGTTTCGATGTCCAAGGGGTGGTCCCCAACCATCAAGGCATGGGGATAAGGTGCATCCAAAGCGTGCAGCACTGTACGCAGGTGTTCGGGGTGGGGTTTCACCTTGCGCACGTGGTCCCGGGCAAACAGTCGGAACCCATACCGATCCAGGTCGGGAAAGACCGTGCGCACCGCTCGTTCGCAATTGCGGGTGACGACGGCGATCTTGATCCCCCGGTCGTGCAGTTCCGTCAAGATGGAACGCGTGAACGGAAAGAGATTTCCACGTGCGGCGGCTTCCATTTCCAGCGCCTCGATAGAAGCCAATGCGTGGGCTCGGAATGCTTGGGCTTGCCCTGCCGGGCCGTCGGGCAGAGTTCGGGCGATGGCGTCGATCCATTCCAGGGCGGGCAAAGGCACAGGTTCAGGGGCACGCCCCACATAGCCGGCGGCGATGACGCCGATGCGCCTTTTCATTTCGGAAAAATCAATGTGGAGCTCTGCCAGCGTCCCGTCGAAGTCGAAGAGGATGGTCTGGATGAGCATGTCTTCCTCAAGGTCGGGGGTTTTCCGTTGACCACCAAACTATATCATCGCCTTTGGAAATCGCAACAAGCCTTGCACATCCCCATTGCCTTGACTATTGTGAGGCGTTTTGAAAAGGCTGCACAATTTGTGATAGGACTGCGATTCTGACAAAATGCCGACGGGTGGCGATGAACCCAGGGGGTCCATAACAGGAGCGGGAGGATTTGAGAATGGGCGGGGGTGTTCCCGTGTTGAGTTTCGACGCTGTGGTGGATCGTTTGATCCAAATGAACAAATCTTACCACGCCGAATACCTTGCCATGTACTCCAGCTGGTACGGCGGAATCTGCACGGACGCCCGGGTTATGCTGATTCCTGTGGACGACCATTTGGTGCATCGCGGGGACGGCGTCTTCGAGGCGTTCAAGTGTGTCAACGGCTATCTGTACCTCCTCGACCGGCATCTGGACCGCTTGGCGCGTTCTTCGGAAATCGCCCAACTGAGCTGGCCTGTGGACCGGCGGGAACTCGTTCGCCTGATCAAGGAAACCGTTCGTGCGGCCGGAGTCCGCGACGCCCTCGTCAGGCTCTATATCTCTCGGGGGCCGGGCGGTTTCAGCACCGATCCCTATGAATGTCCTTCGAGCCAACTTTACATTGTCGTCACCCGAATGCACCCCGTGCCCGAGGAAAAACTCGCCCAGGGTTTCACCCTAAAAAGCAGCCACATTCCCATCAAAAAATCCTATTTCGCCAACGTGAAGAGCTGCAACTACCTGCCCAACGTCCTGATGACCAAGGAAGCCCGAGATGCCGGAGTCGATTTTACCGTGTCCATTGACGAAAATGGGTTTCTTGGGGAAGGTGCGACGGAGAATGTGGGCATCATCACGCGGGATCGGCGCTTTTTAGTGCCGAGGTTCGACCGCATCCTTAAAGGCACGACCGTGACCCGAATGATCGAGCTGGCCATGGAGCTGACGGCGACGGGGGAACTTGCCGATGTGGCCGAAGCGGACATCCGCCCGGAAGAGGCCTACGATGCCGCCGAAATCATGGTCTTTGGCACGACCTTCGGGGTCCTCCCCGTGGTCGTCTATGACGGACGGCCCATCGGAGACGGCGTTCCCGGGCCGTGGTATCACCGATTCCGTTCCTTGATGCTGGAGGATGTCGAGTCGGGGCAGGGGGTCCGCACGCCCGTATGGTCGGACGACGACGCAGCGGCATCCTGAAGCCGGGTCGGCCGGCATAAATGAAACGGTCGAGCGAGGAGCCTTTGGCATGGGCGACGAACATATTGTGTGGGTCCAGAGGGTCCACACCACCTTTGAGGTGACGGCTCGAGCTTTGGATGCCGTGAAGGAACGTGAAGCGGACAATATTGTGAAGATGGCTCAGATGGTGGCCGAAGCTTTTTGTGCGCGAAGGCGCCTGTACCTTTTCGGAAACGGGGGAAGTGCCGCCGACTGCCAACATTTGGCAGCGGAATTCATCAACAGGTTTCAAAAAGAGAGGGCGCCCTTGCCGGCGGTGGCTCTCACCACGGACACTTCGGTACTCACGAGCATTGCCAACGATTACGCCTTTCAGGATGTGTTCGTGCGTCAGCTCCGCGGCCTCGGGGAGATGGGCGATGTGGCCTTGGGGCTGAGCACCAGCGGCCGCTCGGAAAACGTCTTGAGAGCCCTCCGATGGGCCCGGGAACACGGCCTGCGGACCCTTGGCTTCGCCGGTCTTCAGGAAACGGATATGGACATCTACTGTGATCTGATCATCCACGTGCCCGATGCCGTAACCGCCCGTGTCCAAGAGGTCCACATCGTCGTGGGCCATGTGATCTGTGACCTTGTCGAAGAAATGCTCTTTGGATCCGGTGATTCCGTGAAGGTTTCAGGTTCGCCGAGGGTTTAGATTTGCCCATGGAACCTTTGTCTTTGCAAAACGTGCGCACGATCAGCCTGTCCGACCGCCCGAGTAAAGTGCGGCTCGAAGATATGGGCGTGCCTTGGGTGGCGGGGGGGACATTGCGCCGCTTTCTTCGGTCCCTTCCGAACCAGCTTGCCGGGGCCGAGTTCCGGGCAGCCGTCAGCCGGACGGCCGGGGCGGTGAGCGCCGGCCGCACCGTCCTTTTGGGCATGGGGGCGCATCCGATCAAGGTGGGCTTGAGCCCTCTTGTCATCGACTGGATGCGTTCGGGGGGGGTTGAAGGGGCTGGCGTTGAACGGAGCCGGCGTCATTCACGACGTGGAGTTCGCCCCTGTGGGGAGAACATCCGAAGACGTGGATTCGGAACTTCATGCCGGCCGGTTTGGAATGGCCCGGGAGACGGCAGATTTTATCCATGAGGCGGTGCGTCGTGCCGCGGCTTCGGGACGGGTGGGGTTTGGACGTGCCGTTGGAGACGCCCTCAGGAAGTGTGCCGCGCCATACGTGGACCACAGTCTCCTGGCTACGGCGGCGGCCTTGGATATCCCGGTTACGGTCCATGTGGCCATCGGCACCGATATTATTCATATGCATCCGTCCATGGACGGGGCGGCGACGGGAAAGTTGAGTCACAGGGATTTTCGTCTGTTTTGTGCTTTGGTGTCTCGCCTTGCCGGCGGGGTGTACATCAACTTGGGATCGGCCGTGATTCTTCCCGAGGTGTTCCTCAAAGCCGTGGCTGTTGCCGCGAACCTCGGCCATAATTTAACCGGGATCACGACCATCGACATGGACTTCGTCCGCCAATATCGGCCTCAGGTCAACGTGGTCCAGCGCCCGACGGCCGGCACCGGACGGGGGTTTTCCTTCGTGGGGCATCACGAAATCCTTTTCCCGCTGTTTTATGCAGCCGTGAAGGAAAGCATTCATCAAGGAGGACGCCATGCCGACACGGATTCGTATTGAGACCCCGAAGCTCATCATGGACGCCACCCTGAACGACAGCCCGACGGCACAGGCCATCGCTCGGGCATTGCCCATCGAGGCGGAAGCCAACACGTGGGGCGATGAAATCTACTTTGCCGTCCCCGTGGACATGCCCTTGGACTCTCGGGCAAAAGAGCTGGTCAACCCTGGAGATTTGGGCTATTGGCCTCGGGGTAAAGCCTTTTGCATCTTCTTCGGCCCGACACCCATCAGTGCACCTGGGGAAATCCGCCCTGCCAGTGCCGTCAATATCGTGGGGAAGGTGTGCGGCGATCCCACGAAGTTTAAAAAGATTCAAGACGGAGACCTTGTTCGACTTGTGTCTGCGACTTAAGATGGAGACGCACTTTGAGGTGCGAACGATAAAAGCAGAGAGGTGATCATTATGCCCATTTATGAGTATCGATGCGGTGGCTGCGGTGAACGTTACGAGAGCCTGGTGTTTCGAGCCGATGAGACCGTCTGCTGTCCCAAGTGCGGCTCAAGCGATGCCCATCGTGAAATGAGTGTGTTTGGGTTCAAGAGTGGTGGGGACAAAGGGGCGGCCAGCAGCCGCATGGGTTCCGGAGCCTCATCATGCGCCGGGTGCTCGGGAGGCAGCTGCACGACGTGTCACTGACACGAGTCCACGGGAAGCTGCATTGTCGAAATCCATACGGGAGAGAGCACCCGTGAAGCCACACGTGGTCATCGGGACGCGCGGAAGCCTTCTTGCGCTGCGCCAGGCGGAGATGATCAAGCAGGCGCTGGAAAGCCACTGGCCGAATCTGCGTGTCACCATGGAGATCATCAAGACGACGGGGGACAAGATCCTAGACGTGCCTTTGGCCAAGGTGGGAGGCAAAGGGCTTTTCGTCAAGGAAATCGAAGAGGCTCTCATGGACGGCCGGGTGGATCTGGCCGTCCATAGCATGAAGGATGTCCCGTCCCAACTGCCGGCCCCTTTAACTCTGGCAGTCGTCCCGCCCCGGGAAGACCCCCGGGATGTACTCATTGCCCACAAAGCCTCCGGGTGGGAAGAGCTTCCCGAAGGGGGCGTGGTGGGCACGAGCAGCCTGCGCCGATCCGCTCAGATCCGGCATCTTCGACCGGACCTCCGGGTGGAAAACCTTCGAGGGAACTTGGACACCCGTCTTCGCAAAGTGCGCGAAGGTCTCTATGACGCCGTCATTTTGGCGGCCGCGGGGCTGCGACGCATGGGCTGGCAGGAGGCCGTGACAGCCGTGATGGACCCGGACCACTTTCTTCCGGCCATCGGTCAAGGGGCCTTGGGAATTGAAATCCGAAAGGACGATGATGCGCTTTGGGAGATTGTGAGCCCGTTGCACCACGAGCCCACGTGGCGGGCCATAACGGCGGAACGTGCTTTTCTTGATGAACTCCAGGGCGGCTGCCAGGTGCCCATCGCCGGGCATGCGGTGGTCCACGATGGGACGGTCACCTTGACGGGTCTGGTAGCCTCCGAGGACGGCGCAACGGTGTATCGCATGAGTCGGAGCGCGCCGTTCGGTGAGGAAGAGATTCTCGGACGCGACGTGGCGCGCCGGCTTCTGGATGCCGGCGCGCGTGACATTCTCGACGCGATCTTTTCCCAGAGGAATGTCTGAATGGGGAATGTGGTGAGAGACTTCCGGTGCCGTACGGCCGGCACCCGTGCAGCGTGAGGATGCGGTGAAAAAAGGAAAAGCCTACCTTGTGGGAGCAGGGCCTGGTGACCCGGGACTGCTCACACTCAAAGCCCGCGACGTGCTCGGCCTTGCCGACGTGGTGATCTACGATTACTTGGCCAACGAAGAATTCCTCAATTACGCTCCCCCCCATGCGGAACGGATCTATGTGGGCAAGAAGGGCGGCGAGCACACCATGAGTCAGGAGGCCATCAGCCGCCTGCTCGTGGAAAAAGCTCGGGACCACATCGTGGTGCGCCTCAAAGGGGGGGATCCCTTTGTTTTCGGCCGGGGGGGCGAAGAAGCCCAGGAGCTGGCGGCGGCAGGCATCGAATTCGAAATCGTTCCCGGGGTCACGGCTGCCGTGGCCGTGCCGGCCTATGCGGGCATCCCTTTGTCCCATCGGGATTACGCCTCCAGCATGGCCTTCATTACTGGACACGAAAGGGCCGATGGCATCGCCCCCGAAGGGAAGGAAGGACTCGATTGGGAAAAACTTGCCTCGGGGATCGGCACGCTGGTGTTCTTCATGGGCGTGAAAAATCTTCCCGAAATTGCCCGAAGGCTTACGGAACACGGCCGGTCCCCGCAAACGCCCGTGGCGGTGATCCGGTGGGGCACGACACCTCACCAGCAGACCGTCGTGGGAACCCTATCCGATATTGCCGAAAAGGTTGAGCAGGTGGGCCTGAAACCTCCGGCCGTCATTGTGGTTGGGGAGGTGGTCCGGTTGCGGGAATCCCTCAACTGGTTTGAAAGAAAACCTCTTTTCGGCAAAACCGTCTTGGTCACTCGAGCGCGGGAACAGTCAAGCGAGCTGCGGAAGGCTTTGGAGAATCTCGGGGCCCGCTGCATGGAATTTCCGACCATCTCCATCGTTCCGCCTGCCTCTTGGGATCGTTTGGATGCCGCGATAGCGTGCCTCGAGGGGTACGACTGGGTGGTGTTTACGAGCATCAATGGGGTGCGGTTTTTCATGGAGAGGTTGTGGGCGGCGGGTCGCGACGTTCGGGCCTTGGCGGGATGTCGTCTGGCGGCCATCGGCCCGAAGACCGCGGAAGCCTTGGAACAGCGCGGACTGCGGCTGGACGTGGTTCCCGCCGAATATCGGGCGGAAGCGCTTTTGGAAGCCTTGGGGGAGACGGCTGTGCAGGGCCGTCGCTTTCTGCTGCCTCGAGCCGCCCAGGCCCGGGACGTGTTGCCTGAAACCTTGCGTCGATGGGGTGCCCAGGTGGATGTCGTCCCCGCTTACGAAACCCAGCCCGCCTCTGAAGGAGCGGAAACGGTGGCTGCCATGCTGGAGCGGGGGGAGATCCACGTGGTGACCTTTACGTCGTCTTCCACGGTGAGCTTTTTCATTCAGGCGTTAGGGGAGCACCGGGGTCCTCGGCTGCTGGAAAAGACCGCCGTGGCCTGTATCGGGCCGGTGACGGCGCAGACGGCACGGTCCTTGGGGATCACACCGACGCTGGTGGCGGACGAGTATACCATTGCGGGGCTTGTGCGCACCCTGATGGGCCTTCGGTAAAAGGCGTCCCTGTTCGTGGAGTCACCCGAGGTCAAACTAGGGTTTAAAGAGGTATCCTGTATAAACGAGGTAGCCCAAAACCAGAGCTCCCCCTTCGAGACGGTTGACCCGGCCTTGGCGCCCGCGCCATGGCCGACACACGGGCCAGAGGAGCAACGTGGCCAAAAGCATGACGGGAAAATCCCGGTGAAAGGCTTCGGAGGACACGTGAAGCGGCCGCACCAAGGCGGGGATACCCAGAATGGCCAGTATATTGAAAAGATTCGAACCGACCACGTTGCCTACGGCGATGTCGTCCTGCTGCTTGATGGCCCCGGCCACTGAGGTCGCCAGTTCAGGAAGGCTCGTTCCCAGCGCCACCAGGGTCAACCCGATGACCAGTTCGGTCACGCCGAAAGATTTGGCCATGGCCACACCGCCCCACACCAGCAACCGGCTGCCCGCCGTCAGGGCCGCCAGTCCCAGGCTCAGAGATAGGATGGATTGACGGAGAGCAACGGCGGGCTGCCGTGTCGAACTGGTGTCCGCCGTTTCTTTCAGCACCGTTTCGGGTGTGGTGTATTTGGCTGTGGCGATCATCTGGGCCACGAAAAGAATCAAACCCGCCACCAGCAGGCTCCCCTCGAAACGGCTGAACCTGCCGTCCCGCGCCATGAGCCACGAGATGACCGACACCCCGATGAGGAGAGGGCATTCGCGACGGACGATGGAACGATGAACCATCAGGGGCCGAAACACGGCGGCTGCCCCAAGAATCAGGCCGATATTGGCGATATTGCTGCCCACCACGTTCCCTACGGCCACATCGGGGTGCCCCATTACGGTAGCGGTGAGACTCACCAGCAACTCGGGCAGGGAGGTCCCGAAGGAGACCACCGTCAGGCCGATGATGATCGGGGAAATACCGAGCCGGCGGGCAAGGGCTGCCGCACCGTCCACGAACCGGTCGGCCCCCCAGACCAAAGCCACAATTCCCAAGATGACAGCCGTTGCATAAAGGAGCGTGGTGTGCATGACAATGTCCGGCGAACTATTGATTCACTTGTCGGTGCCGATAACTGATGTAGGCGTTCCTCATGGACACGTAGGGGTCGAGGGCCGAGGCTTTGAAATCCTCGTATTGACCAAGGCTCAACGAAGTGCGGTTCACCTCTTTGACCCCTTTGGCCGGTCCGTAGGCTTCCCATGCCAGATAATTCATGGGATCCAAGAAATAATCCGCGACCAGTCCCACGGTGTCCCGCAGCGTGGACGGGCCCAGCACCGGCCACATGAAGAAAATCCCGTTCCCCACCCGATAATGGCCTAGGGTTTGGCCGAAGTCTTCGTCGTAGGGTTTCAAACCAAATTCCTTTTCGGCGGGGTCGAAAAGTCCGGCGGCACCCAGGGTTGAGTTCAGGCCGAATCGGGCCACTTCCACGATGCCTCGCTGAAATTTCAGCTGCAACAAATTGTTGGCGATGCGCACCGGGGCCATGAGGTTCGTGAAGGCGTTGCGCACGCACAGTCTCACGCCGGTGGGGACGAAGGTCTTGTAGACGGTAGCCACCGGCTTGAGCACCCAGAAATACAGTTTGTCATTGAAGTGGAAAAACGCGCGGTTCAGCGGCTGCAAAGGATCTGCAACGCTCGTTTCCCTTTCGGCAAAAGGATCGTCCAGATAATTTTCGTCGTCTTGGGAGGCGGTGGCAGCCCAAGCCGTCGCCTCAGTGCCGAACCATTTTGGAGACAGCCCGGGGATGCGGGTTTCCGTCTTCAAAAACAAAAGCCCACAGAGGATGCAGACCACGAACCACGGCCGCCAGCACGCCCATTTCCCATCCATACGGTCCTCCATCACCTTTGGGGAGAGTTCGTTCATGAACCGCCATTTAAGTCGCTGCGTCGTATTCTTGTCAACGACAAAGGGACTCTTTTGCGTCGGCGGGCTTTGTGTTATGTGACAACGTAACAAATGGGGCAGTAGGGTTTGGCACGGAAACCTCCCCGGAGGATGTATGGATGGAAGGGAATATCTTTACCGAAGCGGATCGGAAGCAGCTGGCGCAATTGGGCATCCCCCTGTGGGAAGTGGAAAGGCAGCTGGCCCTTTTTGAGAAAAAAAACATCACCTGTGAGCTACACAGACCCTGTACCTTGGGAGATGGCATCATCGGGGTGGATCCGAACATGGAACGGGTATGCGAGGACGCCTACAAAAAGGGTCTGAAGAAAGGGCGTTTTATCAAATTCGTCCCTGCTTCCGGCGCGGCGACCCGCATGTTTCAAGATCTTTTTGCCGTCCTTGGCCGAAACCCGGTGCCGAATCTTTCGGAGATTGACTCGGAGGCCCAATCCGGGGACGAATCGGCCCGAAGGGTGCGCACATTTTTCGCCCAAGCGCACCGATTGCCATTTTACGAGATGTGGTGTCGGGCCATGGCCGATGCGGGTTCCGACCTGAACGAGCAACTTCGTGAAGGGAAGATCGAAAAAGCCCTGCGGGTCCTGCTCACGCCCGAAGGTCTTGACCTGGGTGGACTCCCGAAAGCGCTCATCCCTTTCCATTCTTATCCGGACGGACCTCGCACGGCCTTGGAGGAACATTTGGCTGAGGCGGCGGGCTACGTGCGCATGCCTAACGGATTGTGTCCCGTGCACTTCACGGTGAGCCCCGAGCATGAAGAGCGTTTCCTGAAACACATCGTGGCGGTGCGATCCCGGCATGAGACGTTATGGGCGTGCTCCTTTCAGATTACCCTGTCTCAACAAAGTCCGGCGACCAATACCATCGCGGTGGATGAAGACAACCGTCCGTTCCGGGACGGTTCCGGACGATTGGTCTTCCGGCCCGCCGGCCATGGTGCCCTGCTCCCCAACCTAAACCGCCTCAAGGGAGACCTCATTTTCATCAAGAATATCGACAACGTTGTTCCAGATGCCCTAAAGAGAGAAACGGTGCGGTGGAAAAAAATTCTCGGAGGATTTACCATTCTCATCCAGGAACGCATCCACCGGCACATCAAGGCGTTGCGCCAAAGATTGTCGTCCGAGACGGTGGAACAGGCCCGACGGTTCATTCAGACAACCTTTTGGGGAGGCACGTGCGCCATCGGCGGAGCCCTGGTAGCCCAAAGGGACTTGCTCCTCCATGTGCTGAACCGACCCATACGGGTCTGCGGCATGGTGCGTAATGTGGGGGAACCCGGCGGCGGGCCTTTTTGGGCCTGGGACAGGGAAGGGCGCCTCACATGCCAGATCGTGGAAAAAGCCCAAGTGGACATGAACGACCCGCGTCAACGGGCCGTCTGGGAGCGGGCGACTCATTTCAACCCTGTGGATTTGGTGTGCGCGGTACGGGACGCGGAGGGGAATCCGTTTGACCTGATGCGCTATCGCGATCCCGATGCGGTGATCATCACGAAAAAATCCTTAAACGGCAGACCGTTGAAGGCCTTGGAGTTACCTGGGTTGTGGAACGGGTCCATGGCCATGTGGAACACGATTTTTGTGGAGGTTCCGCCATCGACGTTCAATCCTGTCAAAACGGTCTTGGACCTGCTGCGCCCGGAACACCGGCCGAAACAGCCCCACGAACGATGAACGAAAGATTCTCTCCTCCGGCTGCAAAGCTTTCCGTGCGTCGTGACGCAAAGCCATGAGCGAAAAATACACCCTTAAAGAATTGAGCGCCCTTCACCAGATCGCCCGAATCTTGGCTCGTCCGGAGGACATCAAGGATCAGTTTCAGGCGGTTTTGGCCGTCTTGAGCGAGCAGCTCGGAATGCGCAGGGGCATGATCTCCATCCTGGATCACAAGACCGGGGAAGCCTGGCTGGACGTGGCCCACGGTGTGGATGTCAGCGCCGGAAGCATCATCTACCGCCCGGGGGAAGGAATCACCGGCAAAGTCGCACAGACAGGGCGCCCCATGGCCATCGCGGACTTGGGAGAGGAAGCGCACTTCCTGGACCGCACGGGGGCCCGCAAGAAACTCAACCGCAAAGAGCTGGCTTTCCTGTGCGTGCCCATTTTTCATCAAGGGCGCGTGGTTGGGGTTCTCTCGGCGGATAAGCTCAGTCGCGATGTGGAAGACCTTGCCCGGGAGGTGGAACTCCTGGAGGCCGTCGCGGAGCTTTTGGGCAAAGTGGTCCATTTTCGTGCCGTGGAGGAGGAGAACCGTCGGCTCCGGAGCCTCATCGCCGAAGCGCGCCGGCCCAAGACCCAGATCCTCGGTCGCTCCAAGGAAATCCGGGACGTGCTTCGTCTCATCGACCAGGTGGCGGACACGAACACTACGGTGCTCGTCCACGGGGAGACGGGCACAGGCAAGGAATTGGTGGCCAAGGCCATTCACGACAACAGCTCCCGAGCTTCGGGGCCTCTGGTGCGGGTCAATTGCGCCGCCATGCCGGACACGCTTCTGGAAAGCGAGTTGTTCGGGCACGAAAAAGGAGCGTTTACGGGGGCTGTGGCGCGACGCAAGGGCCGTTTCGAAGAAGCTCAAGGGGGGACCATCTTCTTGGACGAAATCGGGGAACTTTCTCCCGTGGCTCAGGCGAAACTCCTGCGCGTGCTGCAGGAAAGAGAATTTCAGCCTTTGGGTTCTTCCCGCGTGGTCAAAGTGGACGTGCGGGTGGTGGCCGCCACCAACAAGGACCTGGAACAGGAAACAGCCCACGGCCGGTTTCGATCGGATTTGTACTATCGGCTGAACGTTTTTCCCATTTTCCTGCCTCCCCTGCGGGACCGGGGGCCGGACATCCTTCTGCTGGCCGATTATTTCGTCCAAAAATACGCCCAGCTCCTGGGAAAGAGCGTGAACCGCATTTCCACATCGGCCATCGACCTGCTTATGGCTTATCACTGGCCCGGAAACGTCCGGGAACTGGAAAACTGTATCGAACGGGCCGTAGTGCTCGCCACCGGAGACGCCATTGAGGCGCGTCACCTTCCCCCCACACTTCAGATGAAACCCATGGAGCTCCAACGGCAGTCCCGGGGAAAACTGGAGGCATTGGTGGGCGCCTTCGAACGGGACATCATCGTGGAAGCCCTGAAAGACGCTCGGGGAAACCAAGCCCAAGCGGCCCGGCTTCTGGGGACCACCAAGCGCATCGTCCAGTATAAGGTGCGAAAATATGGCATCGATGCCCGTCGGTTTGCGGAACGAACCCGCTCTGTCGAGGGTGAAAAACCCCAATGAAGCTCCCGCCGAAAACGTGGGAGGTGCGGTGAAGCTCGGTCGGCGGCCGTGGACAGAGGACATGGGAAGGCCACACGGGGAGAAGCGGGCTGTGCGGCTGGAGGATGCGGCCGCTGGTGAGGGCTTTTCGGGTCGGCCCGTCGGCGGCGGGGGATGGGCGGTGAAGCCCTGTCCCTGAGCCTGGTACGAGTTTTGCCTAACGATAAATTCCTGGTGGCCCGAAAAGCCAAGTGCGGACGTTCGGTGCGGATGCCCCTTGGGGCGGCAAATGGTCCATGAAGATAGCTTTGGCCCAAATCAATCCTCTCATCGGCGACTTTGCCGGAAATGCCCGAAAGATCGTTGCCTTCGCCCGCGAGGGCCGATCCCGAGGGGCGGATCTTGTCGTTTTCCCAGAGCTGGCCTTGGTGGGCTATCCCCCCAGGGATCTGCTGGAGCGCCCGTCTTTTATCAGACGCAGCCTGGCCCATTGGGACACTCTGGTCCAAGCGAGCCGCCATGTGCCCATCCTCTGCGGCGCAGTGGGCATAAATGATGAACCCCGGGGCAAACCGCTCCATAACCTGGCGCTCTTTTTCCATGACGGGCGCCTGGAAGCCGTGGTCAAAAAACGGCTGCTCCCCACCTACGACGTCTTCGACGAGGATCGCTATTTCGAACCGGGCCGGGAACCGGTGGTGGTCTCCTTCAAGGGATGGCGCTTGGGGCTCACCATCTGCGAAGATATCTGGACGGAGGCGGACTTTCTGCCCCGGCCGCTCTATCGGGTCGATCCCGTTCGTGAGTTGTCCGCGGCAGGAATGGATCTTCTGATCAACATCGCGGCATCCCCGTACCACCGGGGAAAGGCCGTCTGGGTGGGGGAGTTGCTCCGCCGCCATGCGGTTTCCTGCGCCGTTCCCGTCATCTATGTGAACCAGACAGGCGGCAACGACGAACTCATCTTCCAAGGGTGCTCCATGGTGTGGAACGCCCGCGGGGAATGCGTCGCCCGGGCGGCCGATTTCGCGGAAGATCTCTGTCTTTATGATGCAGAGCGCGGGGCGGGGGACCGCAGGGATCCGGTGGATGATGCCGTCGAAGAAGTCCTGGAAGCGCTCATCCTAGGACTTCGGGACTATGTAGGGAAATGCGGATTCCGAAAGGTGGTCCTTGGGTTGAGCGGCGGGATCGACTCGGCGGTCACGGCCTGTATCGCCCGTGTCGCCCTAGGGGCCGAAAATGTTCTCACCCTGGCCATGCCCGGGCCGTTCAACGCTCCCGAAAGCTTGGAAGACGCTCAACAACTCGCGGCGGCCCTCGGCGTTCCCTGTGCCGTCGTGCCCATTCACGCCTTGTTTCGGTGTGCCTGTGAAACGCTGGAGCCCCTGTTTCAAGGCCGATCCTGGGATACGACGGAAGAGAATATCCAGGCGCGGCTTCGAGGACTGCTGCTGATGGCCGTGTCCAACAAGCTAGGCCACCTGGTGCTCAACACGGGAAACAAATCCGAACTGGCGGTGGGCTACTGCACCCTTTACGGAGACATGAACGGAGGGCTTTCCGTCTTGGGGGACGTCCCCAAAACATTGGTTTACGAGCTGGCCGCCCTCATCAATCGCCGTTACGGGTGGATTCCCCGGCGCATTCTGGAAAAGCCGCCCTCCGCGGAACTGCGCCCCGGCCAGACCGATCAGGACAGCCTGCCGCCTTATGAAGTTCTCGATTCGATACTCAAAGCGTATGTGGAGGATCGAAAATCCCTCGAGGAGATCTGCGCCATGGGATGGGCCGAGGATCTGGTCCGGTCCGTGGTGCGCCGCGTAGACGGCAACGAATATAAACGCCGCCAGGCCCCACCCGTGTTACGGGTGACCACCAAGGCCTTCGGCTCCGGTCGGCGGTGTCCCATTGCCCACGGATATCGAGAGGACAAAAACCGATGAAGAAAGTGGAAGCCATCATCAAACCGTTCAAGCTGGACGACGTGAAGGAACGCCTGACGGAACTGGGCATCAAGGGCATGACCGTCACGGAAGTGCGAGGCTTCGGCCGCCAGAAAGGCCACACGGAAATCTATCGGGGCGCGGAATACGTCGTGGACTTCATCCCGAAACTCAAGATCGAAGTGGTGGTGAGCGACGACCAACTGGACGAGGTGCTGCAAGCCATCCAAGACTCGGCCCGCACCGGAAAAATCGGGGACGGGAAGATTTTCGTGATCCCGGTCGAAGAATGCCTCCGCATCCGGACTGGCGAGCGGGGTGAGCACGCGGTATAGTCCGCTGAAGCGCGTCCGCCCCAAGGCGCCTTCACGGTCTTTCCCCCATGAGCACGGCACGGCCGAGACCGACACGGATCCTTTCATGGACTGCAAGACGCTGGTATCCCTTCGAGAAGATTTTAAAAAGGCATGTGGTTCGGACGTTCCCGGCGTGATCGCCGCGCACACCTATGCGACACGTTTCTTGGAAGAACTCCGCCGGCTCATCGGGACCCTTGATGAGAGCGGAAACGACGAATGGTGTGCGGCCGTCGTGGGTGGATTCGGGCGCGGGCAGCTGAGTTTCGTGTCCGACCTGGATCTCGTCTTTCTCCACAAACGCCGGTTGTCGGCCCCTCTGGAATCCTTGGTCCGAGACGTCGTGCCCAGCCTGTGGGACGCCGGATTCGAGGTGGGCCATATGGTCAGCTCTCCCAAGGATCTAAAGAACCTCATGCGTCAAGACTTCAGCGTCCAGACCACCTACGTGGAAGCATCTTTCGCCGGAGGCGATCCGGCCTTTTACCGCACCTGGCGGGAAGGATTCCTCGGGGACTTCAATCGCAGCAAGCGCGCCCGGTTTCTTGAAAATCTGCGTGAGTACAGGAAAGCCCGCTACAGCCGCTACGGGGAAAGCAGCTATCTGCTCGAACCGCATCTTAAGGAAGGCGTGGGCAGCCTTCGCGACATCCACACCATTCGCTGGATTGCAGTGATCTTTCTGGGCACACCGTCCGTTTCCGCCCTCACAGACGCCGGCTGGCTGACCCCCGAAGAGGCGCTGTGGTTGGAACAGGCCGAGGATTTCCTGTGGCGTGTCCGCCTGCAGCTCCATCACCTGAGCGGCAAACGGCAGGACCGGCTCCTCATGGCGGACCAAGAAGTTCTCGCCAAACGCTTGGGCTTTCTCGACGGGACGGAAGGAAGCGCCGTGGAAGCCTTCATGCACCTTTACTACCGCCACACGGCGCGGATCCGCCGCATCGCCGGCTTCCTCCTGGACAGGCTCACCCATGAAACCCGCAAGCCGAGCCGCCAGTTCTCCCGCCGCAAAACCGTCCTCCCTGGGCCGTTCCTCTTAGAAGACAATCACCTGTCCTTCCTCGAGCCGGAAAGACTGCGGGAAAGGCCCGAATGGCTCATGACCCTCTTTTGGGAAGCCGCCAAGCGGGGCGCCCGTTTTCATCACCAGACGGGGCGGATCGTACGGGAAAACCTGTCGGCCGTGACGGACGGCGTCCGGTCGGACCCTGAAGTGGTCTCCAAGTTTTTTGACATCCTCCTGCACCCCACGCGGTCCTTTTCAGTGCTTCGCGTAATGATGGAAACGGGCTTCCTCCAGACCTTCATTCCGGAATTGGCCCCGGTGCGCTATCGGGTTCAACACGACGTCTATCATCTGTACACCGTGGATGAACATCTGCTGCGTACCGTTCGGGAAATGCACGGTCTCGAGGAGGGCCGACCGTCATTGGAGCCCCACGTGGACTGCCGACACCTGTTCCATGATCTTCCGCATCGGCGTGTCCTCTATCTCGCAGCGCTGCTCCACGATGTGGGCAAAGGGCAGGGGAAGAACCATTCGGTGCGTGGGGCCGAAATGAGTCGGACCATTGCGGAGCGTCTGGGCCTGGACGCGGAGGAAAAGTCCCTGCTGGAGTTCCTCATTCGCCATCACCTGCTTCTTCCCGATACAGCCCTGAAACGTGACCTGAGCGACGAGAAGCCCATTGTGCGCTGCGCCATGCAGATCGGCACCCGTATCAGGCTTCGGCTGCTTTACCTGCTGGCGGTGGCGGATTCCCGAGCGACGGGCCCCGGGGCGTGGAACACCTGGCGGGCCTCCCTCATGGATGAGCTTTACGGAAAAGTGGATCGGGTGCTCCTTCGAGGCGAGTGGCAGCCTGAGGATGTGGCACCGAAGGTGGAAGCGCTCCAGACGGAAGTCCTCGGGCTGTGTGATGCGGGGCAAAGGACCGCCGTGGCCCGATGGCTGGAAAATCTGTCCCTGCGTTATCTTCTGTCCCAGCCGCCTGGGGAGATCGTGCGGCACTACGCTATGGAAAAGGAGGTGCCGGAAAAAATCCTCGTCTTGGATGCCCGTCCCATGGAAGGGGAACTATGGCAGGTGACCACGGCATGCCGGGACCGCCCGGGTCTTTTCGCCACCATCACCGGTGTGCTCTGGCTCCACGGCCTGAACATTCTCTCGGCGGATATCTACACCCGGTCTTCCGGGATCGCCCTGGATATCCTCATCGTGGAGGATCTTCCAGATCCCCTTCATCCGGATGAGACGTGGGATCGGGTGCGCAGTGACCTCACCCGGTGCGTTCAGGACCCCACGGCCTTGGCCGCCCTCAAGGCCCGGCACCGTCCCCCCATCCCCCGAAAAGCGGTGCTGGGGCCGAAGAAACCCGACCGGGTGGTGCTCGATGAAAGCGCGTCGGATTTCTACACCGTGATCGAAGTGTACACGTGGGATCGGCCCGGCGTGCTCCACGCCATGACCCAAACCCTTTTCGAACTGGGCCTCACGATCCAACTGGCCAAGATTTCCACACCGGGCGCGCAGGTGGTGGACGTGTTTTATGTGACAGATCTCGAGGGGGCCAAGATCCAAGATCCCGAGCGACACGGGATCATCGAGGAACGACTCCTGGGATGCCTGCAAAACTGGGACACGTCCCGTTCCAAAGGACAGGGATGACGAAATTGTACCATCCCGCCTCATGGCCGCTGGAAAAGAGACAATTTTGTCTCGGCCGTCCAGGCCGACATGAAGAGCGGATGGGAAAACGTGCCGGGTGGTGCATCTGGCCCGGAAATTGCCTTCAACGGAAATGATCGTGAAGATCCCTAAACATTCTCTGACAAGGAGGACAGTGCATGACGCCTCAGGAAGTGATGGCCTTCGCCAAAGAACACAACGCCCAGATGGTGGATTTTCGTTTCTTGGACTTTCCCGGCATCTGGCAGCACTTTACCGTACCGATCTGCGAATTGGATGAATCGTCCTTCGAAGATGGGTTTGGCTTCGATGGGTCCAGCATCCGCGGCTGGCAGCCTATCAATGCCAGCGACATGCTGGTCATCCCCGACCCGGACACCGCCGTCATGGATCCTTTCTTCCAGGTGCCGACCCTCACCCTCATCTGCAACATTGTGGATCCGGTGACCAAAGAACGCTACACGCGAGATCCGCGCTACATCGCCCATAAGGCCGAATCCTACCTCAAGTTCACCGGCATCGGGGATACTGCCTATTTCGGTCCGGAAGCGGAATTTTTCATCTTCGACGACATCCGGTATGCCTCGGCGGCCCATTACGGATATTACTTCATTGATTCGGAAGAGGGCATCTGGAACAGCGGTCGGGAGGAAAACCCCAACCTCGGCTACAAGCCGCGTCATAAGGAAGGCTATTTCCCCGTGCCACCCACGGATGCCTTGCAGGACATCCGCACGGAAATGGTCCTCATGATGCAGCAGGTCGGCATCCAGGTGGAATGTCAGCACCACGAAGTGGCCACGGCGGGCCAGGCGGAAATCGATATGCGTTTTGCGCCCTTGGTCAAGATGGGCGACCAGCTCATGTGGTTTAAGTACATCATCAAGAACGTGGCCCGAAAACACAAAAAGACAGTGACCTTCATGCCCAAACCCCTCTATGGGGACAACGGCTCGGGCATGCACACCCACCTGAGTATTTGGAAGGACGGCAAACCGCTGTTCGCTGGGGACCGCTATGCGGGGTTGAGTGAAATGGCGCTGCACGCCGTCGGGGGCGTGTTGCGCCATGCGGCGGCGCTGTGCGCCTTTACCAACCCCACAACCAATTCCTACAAGCGGCTTGTGCCCGGCTACGAAGCTCCCGTGAATCTGGCCTATTCCAGTCGAAATCGAAGCGCTTCCATCCGTATCCCCATGTATTCCCCGTCGCCCAAGGCGAAACGGATCGAGATCCGCTTTCCCGACCCCTCGTGCAACGGGTACCTTGCCTTCAGCGCCCTGCTCATGGCTGCCCTGGACGGCATCGAAAACCGCATCGATCCCGGAGAGCCTTTGGACAGGGACATTTATGCCCTCAGCCCGGAAGAACTGGCCAATGTGCCGTCCACGCCGGGGTCTCTCGAAGAAGCCTTAAGGGCCCTGGAAAAGGATCACGATTTCCTGCTGAAGGGTGATGTGTTTACCGAAGATGTGATTTCGAAATGGCTGGAATACAAGCGATCGAACGAGGTGGATCCCGTTCGGTTGCGCCCCCACCCCTACGAGTTCATGCTCTACTTCGATATCTAAGCCGATTGCGTTCTATCCTGCTGTGCGGCGCCTCCCCTTCTGCCCGGCCTCTCCCCTTTCTAAAGGGGGGGGGAGGCCGAAGGGGGCGCGGAGAAAGGCGGTTGGAAAGCGACTTCAGACGTTCTCTTCCCAGAAGAATTACGCCCTGCGCCCAATGAAAAAGAGCCGATGTTCCTTGGCCACTTATCCACGGGGCTCCCCGCGGTCTCGGCGGGTTTCCCAACCCTCAGGAAACGGTGCAGAATGGCGGAACACGCGTTTTTCTTCTGAAATAATATGTTCGACTAACTTGCGCGGAGACAAAGGAAAAGACGGAGAAGACCACATTTTGCTTTTTTTTGGCGGGCACCCGGGCAGCGCCGAAAAATCATCGGGAGGTCGGGGAGCCGTCGGGCCCGGGGGGTGTGCCACCGGGCGACGGCCCCCCGGAAACATCAGCAACGGGTTGCCGCCTTAAGGGAACGGGCGTACCGGGCGACGCGCTCGGCCAGATCCGGGGCGTGGAGGTGTTCTTCAATGAGCCGTTCGAAGGCGCTGCCCACCACGGCGCCTTCGGCGGCACGGCACACGGCCGCGACATGTTCCGGTTGGGAAATGCCGAACCCCACGCAGACGGGAAGGGCGCTCACCTGTTTGAGGCGTGCCGCGGTGGCGGCCACCTCTGCGAGGTCCAAGCCGGCACTCCCCGTGACCCCCGTCATGGACACAAGATAAAGAAAGCCGGATGCCTCCCGGGCGATGGCCGCCATGCGGTCCGTGGGAGTCGTGGGCGCCACGAGCCGGATGAAATCCAGTCGGTTCCCCGACCAGTGATCCAGAAATTCCCGAGATTCTTCAGGAGGAAGATCCACCACGAGGACAGCGTCCGCTCCGGCCCGAACGCTTTCTTCGTAAAACCGTCGGCCTCCCATGGCCAGGATGGGGTTGTAATAACTGAAGATCACCACTGGGATGGGGCTCCACGCGCGCAGGGACCGACACATGTCCAAAGTTTTTTCCAGGGTCATGCCGCCGGCCAGAGCGCGTCCGGAAGAACGCTGAATCACGGGGCCGTCGGCCGTGGGGTCGGAGAAGGGCACACCGAGCTCGAGAATGTCCACGCCGCCTTCCGTGAGGGCCCGAAGAATCTGGAGCGATGTTTCCGGGTCGGGATCGCCCGCCGTCACAAAACCCACCAAAGCGCCTTCGCCTTTTTCCTTCAGCCGCTGAAAAGTCTCTTCCAATCGACTCATGGTCGGTCCCTTTCCTCATGATCCTTGAAGACAATACTCAAGTCTTTATCGCCGCGGCCGGAAAGATTGATGATAAGGATGTCGTCCGGGCGTCTTCGTGCCGCTTCCTTCATGGCGTGGGCCACGGCGTGGGCGCTTTCCAGGGCGGGGATGATGCCTTCCAATGTGGACAATGCCCGAAAAGCGTCCAACGCCTCTTGGTCCGTCACGGACACGTAGCGGGCTCGGCCGCTTTCTTTCAACCATGCGTGTTCGGGACCGACCCCCGGATAATCCAACCCTGCGGAAATGGAATGGGCTTCCAGGATTTGCCCGTGCCGATCCTGAAGGACATAGGACTTGGAGCCATGGAGCACCCCAATGGAGCCGGCACCCAGAGTGGCCGCATGTTTTCCTGTTTCGATGCCTTTGCCCGCCGCTTCTACACCGATCATCTCCACCGGGTCGTCCAGGAAGGGGTAGAAAAGGCCCATGGCGTTACTCCCGCCGCCGACGCAGGCGATGAGCGCATCCGGTAAACGTCCTTCCCGTTCCAGTATCCCGCGGCGGGCCTCATCCCCGATGACTCTTTGGAAATCGCGAACCATCATGGGGTAGGGGTGGGGTCCGGCCACGGATCCGATGACATAGAAGGTGTCGCGGACAGCACCCACCCAGTACCGCATGGCTTCGTTCATGGCGTCCTTGAGTGTCCCTGTGCCCGATGCCACAGGGACGACGCGGGCGCCCAGAAGTTCCATGCGGCGGACGTTGGGGGCTTGGCGCTTTACGTCTTCTGTTCCCATGAACACGCGGCATTCCATGCCGAACAGGGCCGCTGCGGTGGCGGTGGCCACACCGTGCTGGCCGGCGCCCGTTTCCGCGATGACTTTGGTTTTGCCCATGCGATAAGCCAAAAGGACTTGGCCGAGGGTGTTGTTGATCTTGTGGGCGCCGGTGTGGGCGAGATCTTCCCGCTTGAGGTAAATCTTTGCGCCGCCGCAATGGGCCGTCAGGCGCCGAGCGAGGTACAGGGGGGTGGGCCGTCCGGCGTATTCGCAAAGCAGCCGGTCAAAGGCGTCATGAAAAGAAGGATCCTTTCTGGCGGCGTCGTAGGCGGCTTCCAGCTCCAGCAGGGCCGGCATGAGGGTTTCGGCCACGTATCGGCCGCCGAAAGGACCGAAATGGCCCCTGGCGTCCGGGGCGGGTTCTCGGGATGTCCGTGAAGAAATATCTGGGGCGCGGGATGATGCCGGGATCGGGTTCATGCGAAGATACCTCCTTTTGTAAGGCGCGGCCGAAGCCGACGCACGGTGTTCACGAAACGTTCCATCTTTTCCGGATCCTTTTGACCCGGGCGGCTTTCCACACCGGAACTCACATCCACACCGGAGGGGTCCGCGGCGAGGATGGCCTCCCGGACATTTTCCGGGGTGAGCCCTCCCGCGATGATTACGGGGGCGGTGGACACGGCGCCGCGCGCCCGGGCCCAATCCCACACCAGGGCGTTCCCGCCGGGCCTGTGGGACCCGGCGCATTCCACGAGAAACGCTGTGGGGGCATACGCCCCATGAGCGTCAAGCCCGGGTTGTCGGTTGATGAAAAGGGTCTTGAGGACGCGAAGGCCGGCATCTTGGAAACGCCGGACATCTTCGGGGGATTCGGTTCCGTGAAGTTGAACGGCGTGGAGTCCGACGGCCCGTGCCGTGGCGAGCACTTCTGGAAAAGGGACGTCCACAAACACCCCGACGGCGGCCATACCGGAAGGCAGGACGGAGACGATCCGGCGGGCGGTGGAGACGTCCACATGGCGCGGGCTTTTAGGGTAGAAAACCAATCCCACGGCCTGGATGTCCAGAGCGGCGGCGGCTCGGGCCTGTTCGACGGTGGTGATCCCGCAGATTTTGATATCCATCGCCTCCTCTCGTTTTTCCAAAAACGCTGTCTCGCTCATGCGGCCAAAGCCGCCCCGGCCTTACTTTCTCTATGGAGTCGCCTCCGGGTGGAGGAGAGATCTAACGGCCGCTTCCGGATCTGACGCTCGGACCAGAGTTTCTCCGACGAGGAAATGATATATCCCTGCCGCCACAAGGCGTTCGATATCCGCGCGGTGCCGAATGCCGCTCTCGGCCACCACGATTCGATCCCTGGGGATCCGGGATCGAAGTCGAATGGAGGTTTCCAGGGACGTGGTGAACGTTTTCAGGTTTCGGTTGTTGACGCCGAGGATGCGGGCGCCACATGCCAGGGCGATGTCCAGCTCCGGTTCGTCGTGCACTTCGGTGAGGGCGGCCAGACCCAAAGCGTCGCACAGATCCAGGGCGTCCCGGAGGAATTCGGGGGAGACCGCCCGCACAATGAAGAGCACGGCATCGGCCTCGGCGGCACGTGCTTCATAGATCTGGTATTCGCTCACCGTGAAATCCTTCCGAAGGACAGGAAGCGACACGGCTTTCCTCGCGACGGCCAGGTCATCGAGGGATCCCATGAAAAATGGGCCGTCCGTAAGGACAGACAAAGCGGCCGCTCCCCCGCGAGCGTAGGCTCGAGCGACCTCGGCGGGGTCCAGGTCCGGCCGGATGGGCCCCTTGGACGGCGAGGCGCGTTTAATTTCCGCGATGATGTACACGGGCGAGGTCCCGTTCCGAGGGGCATTGTCCGCAAAAGCGCCGAGTGCTGCGGCGAACGGCCGTGGCGGCGGCATGGCTTCCGCCACCCGACGAAGGTCCGCCAAAGGGGTTCGGGCCGCCCGAGCCGCGATTTCCGCGCGTTTGGCCTCGAGGATTTGAGAAAGAAAATCGGGCATCGTCAGAAACTCCTTACCACCTTTGGTTATGCGATCGCCCCTGCCCTTTCCTGGGTGAAGCGGATGAGGCTGTCCAGTCTGCTCCGAGCGACCCCCGAATCCAGGCTCTGTTCGGCGAGGCGTACCCCTTCCCGGAGATCCTCGGCGGAACCGGCGGCGACCAAAGCCGCCGCCGCGTTCAAGACGACCACATCGCGGCATGGACCTGGGGAGCCGTCCAAAACCGATCGCAAGATCCGGGCGTTGTCTTCCGGCGAACCGCCCCGGAGGGCCTCCTGAGGAGCGGAGCGACCCAGGATCCTTTCCGGATCCAGGTCGTAAGTGCGAATGAGCCCGTCCTGGAGCTCTGTAATCCGGGTCGGCGCGCACACGCTGATTTCGTCCAAACCATCGTGGCCGTGGACCACGAAGGCGCGACGTGTCCCCAAGAGCTGGAGGGCTCTGGCGAACATTTCCGTCAATTCCGGGGCAAACACGCCGAGCACTTGACAATTGGCCCCCGCGGGATTGGTCAGCGGTCCCAGCATGTTGAAAATGGACCGGATACCCACTTCCTTGCGGGCTTTGGCCGCGAAACGCATGGCACCATGGTAAAGCGGGGCGAAAAGAAAGCCGATGCCGATTTCACCGATGGCTTCTTCCACCACTTCCGGATCCACATCCAACCGCACGCCCAAGGCTTCCAATACATCGGCGCTCCCGCATCGGCTCGAAACCGAGCGATTGCCGTGTTTGGCCACCGTCACGCCACAGCCGGCGACCACGAACGCCGCAGCCGTGGAGATGTTGAATGTGTGCGCGCCGTCTCCTCCTGTGCCGCACGTATCCACTACCGTGGGCGCCGTGACGTGCAGCCGATGGGCCTTGCGCCGCATGGTCCGGGCGGCTCCGGCCAGCTCGGCGAAGGTTTCTCCTTTCGTGGCCAGGGCGGCCATGAACGCCCCGATCTGTGCGTCCGTCAGCGCTCCAGACATGAGCTCATCCATAAGGGCGCTCATTTCTTCTTCTGTAAGATCAATGCGTCGGGTGATGCGTCGAAGCAATTCAGCAAACACGGGGATTCCCTCCATGCCCGTTCAGGAAATTGCGCAAGAGCCGTTTTCCCACGGGCGTCATAATGGATTCGGGGTGGAATTGAATGCCTTCGCAAGGGTACGTTTTATGCCGGATACCCATGATCTCGCCGTCGTCGGCTTCGGCGCTGATTTCCAGACACTCGGGAAGCGCCGTGCGTTCCACGGCTAGGGAATGGTAGCGCATGGCTTGAAACGGCCCGGAAATGCCCCGGTATATGCCGCGCCCGTCAGGCTGCACCATGGACGTCTTGCCGTGCATGAGGGACCGTGCGGCGCCGACTCGCCCGCCGAAGGCCACCGCGATCGCTTGATGGCCTAAACAGACCCCCAGGATGGGCACCGAGGGGGCTGCGGCGCGGATGAGGGACACCGACACCCCGGCATCTTCCGGGCGGCCGGGGCCGGGGGAGATGACAATGCCCTGGGGACGCCAGGACAAAATGTCTTCCACGGTGACCGCGTCGTTCCGCACCACCCGCACGTCGGCTCCGAGCATCTGGAGATACTGGACCAGGTTGTAAGTGAAAGAATCGTAGTTGTCGATCATCACGATCATGGCGGGTCCTCCTGTGTTTCATGACTTCGAGGCTTCCGCCTCTCGAAGCAAGGCCACGGCCCTGAGCATGGCTTGGGCCTTGTTCACGGTCTCTTCGTATTCCCGTTCCGGGACGGAATCCGCCACGATGCCCGCCCCGGTCTGGACGGTCATCGTGTCCTGATGCAGGACCGCCGTCCGGATGGTGATGGCGAGATCCATGTTTCCTGTATAGGCGATGTAGCCGACGGCACCGCCATACGGGCCGCGGGGTGTGGGTTCCAAAGCGGCGATGATTTCCATGGCCCGGATTTTGGGAGCGCCGGTGAGCGTCCCCGCGGGGAACGTGGCCTTCAGGAGATCCCACGCATCGCAGTGACGCCTCAGATCACAGGTGATGTTGGAAACCAGGTGCATCACGTGAGAGTATCGTTCCACGACCATGAGGTCGGTCACCTGGACGGTGCCGGTTTCGGCGACCCGGCCCAAGTCATTACGGCCCAGGTCCACGAGCATGAGGTGTTCCGCGCGTTCTTTGGGGTCCTTGAGCAGTTCGTCGGCCAGGCGCCGATCGTCCTGTTCCGTCATGCCTCGAGGGCGCGTGCCCGCGATGGGCCGCAGAGTGGCCACGCCGTTTTCCAGGCGAACCATGGTCTCCGGCGACGAGCCCACGAGGATGCGGTCGTCCAGTTCCATGAAGAACATGTACGGGGAAGGATTGATGTAGCGCTGAGCGCGGTAGAGGAGCCATGGATCGGGTGCCGGCCGGAGGACGAATGGCTGGGAAATCACCGTCTGGATGACGTCTCCGGCCGTGATATGGTCCTTGACGGTGCGCACCATGGCAAGAAAATCGTCCCGGCTCACCAGGGAACGGAAATCATCCCCAGGTGTTCCACCTCCTTTGCCGACCCGTCCAAGGGAAGATGCCGGGGCCGACAGGGCCATGGGCAGGGAAGGGACGGCTAAAGGCTCGGCAAGTGACCGGGCCAGCGTTTCCAGCCGCGCGGCGGCTTCTTCGTATTGTCTTGCCGGATCGTCGGCCTCGTCCCGACGGAAGACGGGGACGAGGAGCGTGAGGGTATGTCGCACGTTGTCGAAGATGAGCAGCTCGTCCGTCATGACAAAATGACCGAGCGGGGCATCGGGGGGCAGGGCGTTGGGAATCTTTTCAAAAAAGGAAACAGTTTCATAGGCGAACCATCCCAAGAGGCCGCCCCAGAACCGAGGAAGACCTGGTACCGAAACCGGCCGGTAAGGCGCCATGAGTTCCCGAAGAACTCTCAAAGGATCCCCGTGGTGGTCCACCCGGCGCACCGAGCCGTCGTTCGTCCACTCGATGTGGTCTCGATACACGCGCACATGGCGGGAAGCCGATGTCCCGAGGAAGCTGTAGCGGCCCCACCGTTCACCGCCTTCCACACTTTCCAGGAGAAAGACGGGGCGGCCGGGGCGACGGATTTTGGCCAAGGCGGACACCGGGGTTTCCGTATCGGCCAGGATATCGCAACAGACGGGGACGAGGTTTCCCCGGGCGAACATCTCCGTGAATTCTTGTCGGGTCGGGTAAAAGCTCAGCTTCATGGTGGAAGGCTCCGTTGGTCATCGGGAAACGGCGGCGGGCGCGGACCGGCCGGGATCCTGGAGTGCCGGCGCATGGGCGTAAAGTTGCGCCAGCGGGGCGATCTCTTCGCACAGCCTCCTGAACTGATCCGGATAGAGCGACTGGGCCCCGTCGCTCAGGGCCTCCTCCGGCCGGTGATGAACTTCCACCATCAGCCCGTTGGCACCCACGGCAACCGCGGCCCGGCTCAGTGGGATCACCTGGTCACGGCGCCCGCACGCGTGGCTGGGATCCACAATGATGGGCAAATGGCTCTCCTTGCGCACCACGGGCACCGCCGAAAGATCCAAAGTGTTTCGGCTGTGGTCCGTAAAGGTGCGGATGCCGCGCTCGCACAGGATCACATTGGAATTGCCTCCTTCTAAGATGTATTCCGCGGCCATGAGCCATTCTTCCAACGTGGCGGCCATGCCGCGTTTCAGGAGAACCGGCTTGTATGAATGGCCGGCGCGGCGAAGCAGCGTGAAATTTTGCATGTTGCGGGCCCCGATCTGAACGATGTCCGCCACCTCTTCCACCAGGTCATAGACCGTGTGATCCAGCGCTTCGGTGACGATGGGCAGGCCGGTTTCCCGACGGACCTTGTCAAGGATCCTCAGCGCTTCTTCTCCCAAGCCCTGAAACGCATAAGGAGACGTGCGCGGCTTGAAGGCGCCGCCGCGAAACAGGTGGGCTCCGGCACGTTTCACATGACGGGCGATGGTCAGGGCCTGTTCTTCACTTTCCACGGCACACGGGCCGGCGATGATCACCACCGACCCGTTACCGATGCGTACGTCCCCGACGGTCACCACGGTATCCTGCGGGTGGAATTCTCGGCTGACCAACTTATACGGCCGAGTCACCGGGATGGCTTCCTTGACCCCTGGAAGGCCCAGGACCCAGTTGGGATCCACCGGACCTCGGTTGTGGAGGATGCCGATGGCCATGCGTTCTCCGCCCTGAATGGGTCGGGCACTGTAGCCTCGTGCTTCGATGGCCCGCACCACATGGGCGACCTCTTCCGGTGTGGCTTCTTTGTGCATCACAACAAGCATGGAGGACCTCCTCTGAGCGTGTGGCGTCCATCCGGTCCGATCGGCCGGATCAACGAAAAAAGGCCGAGGGATGAACTCCCACGGCCTGACGACGAAATAAGAAGACCGTGGGCCGGGTGGCCCACGGTCTCGATGGCTTCCTTACTGCCGGTGGTCTAAAGTGACGCACCCCCGTCGGCGCACCCGTGCACAACGCACCACCACCAGCACCACCAGAAACGAGCGTTTTGCGTTGTCATGAGCGGATTCACCATCTGCGCCTTTCGGTTTGTCGGGGATATGTCCTTTCGTGACGTCCTCTGCCTAATGCCGGAAAGAGGGTCTTGTCAAGAAAATTTTTAGCCGTCGGGTTGCCCCCATTCTTTTTTCCTAGGAAAAAGCCCGATGAGCTGCGCCATCCGTCGCTGCACGCCATTCCTCCACAACCACGGTGGGGAAACGACCCAGGGTGCGACAACTCACCGGGGACGACGGCCTCGGCGGCCTTGCTCCTGCGAGACCTTCGGTCGAGATCTTTTCCGGCGGGCCTGCGGTTTCATGAAATCAACCCGGATGAACTCGTGCTTATTCACAAACCGCACAAAAAGCGGATAGATATTCAATTCCTTTTGGACCACGGCCCGCACCTGCTCCAAGGTGGAATACTTGCTGATGCCGAATTTGCGGTAATCGTCCGTCTTGATATACAGAGCCATGGTCGCCCTCCCTGCTTTGAATCCCGAAGATTTCAATGCTATTCTAACAATCGCTCAGTCATTGTCAAAAGCATTGCACGGGCCGAGGAGACATGACGGCGCAGACCCTGGAAGGTCAAGTGGAACGGATTACGTTTGCCGGCGAAGCAGACGGTTACAGCGTGTTGCGCCTGAAAGTGCGTGGCCGACGGGATCTGGTGACCGTGGTGGGATCGTTCGTTTCCGTCGTGCCCGGCGAGGTCCTGCGCCTTCGCGGCGCTTGGACGCGGCATCCCAAATATGGCGAACAGTTCCGGGCGGAACACTACGAAACCTTGTCTCCTGACACCGTGGAAGGGATCCGCAAATACCTGGGTTCGGGCCTGATCAAAGGGATCGGGCCGGAAATGGCCAAGCGCATCGTGAAAGCCTTCGGCGCCTCGACCCTTGATGTCATCGACACGCAGCCGGAACGGCTGCTTCAGGTGGATGGCGTCGGGCCCAAGCGACTGAAGATGATCATCAAGGCGTGGGACGATCAAAAAGAAATCCGGGAAGTCATGATCTTCCTCAAAAGCCATGGGGTGAGCGCGGCCCTGGCGACGCGCATCTTTAAGGAATACGGGAAAGAATCCCTCACAGTCTTGAGGGAAAACCCGTATCGGACGGCCATGGAGGTTTCCGGAATCGGGTTTGTGACGGCGGACAAGATCGCCCGGAACTTGGGTTTCGGCCCCGATTCGGAAAAACGTGCCGAGGCGGGCCTCCACTACGTGCTTTTTCGGGCCGCCGAAGAGGGCCATGTGTGTCTTCCACGGAACCGCCTTTTGGACGAAGCGGGAAAACTTTTGGAAACCCCCGTGGATGTGCTGGAAAAGGGGTTGGAGGCGCTTGCGGCCACCGGCCGTGTCGTTTTGGAGTCAGTGCCGGAGCCAGTGGCCGGATCCATGGGGGATGCGGTGATTGTATTCCTCCGGGGCTATCATGTGGCCGAAACCCAATTGGCGGGCCGGTTGAGCTATTTGACCTCGTTCGCCAAACGTTTTCCCCCGGCCAAGATTGACGACGCCGTGACCGCCGTTACGTCACGACTGCCGTTTCCTTTGGCCCCACTTCAGCTGGAAGCCGTCCGCAAAGCGCTCACCGAGAAGGTCATGGTCATTACGGGCGGTCCCGGCACGGGAAAGACCACGTTGGTCAAGGCGGTCTGCGCCGCTTACAGACGACTGGGGGCTCGCGTGGCTTTGACGGCACCGACGGGACGGGCGGCTAAGCGGTTGAGTGAAACCACAGGCCACGACGCCGCCACCATTCACCGGCTCTTGGAATACAGCCCCGCCACCGGGGGATTTCAGCGAAATGAACAAAGGCCTTTGACGGCCGACTGTCTCATCGTGGACGAAGCGTCCATGCTGGATACGCTCCTGGCCCATCATCTGCTCAAAGCCGTGGCGCCCAAGACCACCGTGATTTTTGTCGGGGACGTGGATCAATTGCCGTCGGTCGGGGCTGGAAACGTCCTCCAGGACATCATCGCCTCCCAGGTTTTTCCCGTAGTCCGTTTGACTGAGATCTTCCGGCAGGCTCGGCAGAGCCTGATCGTCGTCAACGCCCATCGCATCCGGGAAGGGTCTTTCCCGATCAATGGGAGCGCTCAGGAAGGGCGCTTGTCGGACTTCTATTTCATCGAAAAGGACGATCCGGAAGAAGTCCTTCGGGTGGTGGTGGAACTGTGCACCAGCCGGATTCCCAAGCGGTTCGGCATGGATCCCGTGGACGACATTCAGGTGCTCAGTCCCATGCATCGCGGCGTTGTGGGTGCCCAGCGGCTGAACCAGATCCTTCAGGAGGCGCTCAACCCCAAAGGGCACGCCGTGGAGCGCGCGGGAAAAGTGTACCGCGTGGGGGACAAGGTCATGCAGCTTCGCAACAACTACGACAAAGAGGTGTTCAACGGAGATTTGGGCCGCATCCGTGCCGTGGACGAAGAAAACCAGGAAATCCGGGTGCTCATGGACGGCCGTGAGGTGACCTACGACTTTTCGGAACTGGACGAGATGACGCACGCTTATGCCGTGAGCGTTCACAAGTCTCAGGGAAGCGAGTATCCCGCGGTGGTGGTTCCCATTGTGACCCAACATTACATGATGCTGCAGCGCAATCTCCTCTATACGGCGGTCACTCGGGGCCGGAAACTGGTGGTTCTGGTGGGATCACGCAAGGCTCTGGCCATTGCGGTGCGGAATGATCGGATCCAAAAGCGCCATACGCTGCTCGCTTCACGGTTGAACGCGACGGTGAATCCGGGACCGCGGGTTTTTCCCCGATGAGCGGGGAGGGTGCACGCGGCGCACAGCGCTGGGCTCCGGGGGAATCCCCCGCCTCGCTGAGCGTGCTTGATCTCGAGAAGAATCCAGGAGCGGGAAAAATGGCTTTTGCCGAAGTCTTCCGAAACGTGTGGCGCGGCGGCTTTCCCGTGGAAGAAGGCGCCTTGGGGGCCATTTTGGCGCGGTGGGCTCCGGTGCACATCGTGGGGCATCCCACATTCCGTAACGCCGACAACATCGGGGCGGAACTGCGCCGGGTCATGGAGGCGGCTTTGGCTGCTTACCCGCATGAGCGCCTCGCGTTCGTGGTTTCCGACGGCACATGGACTTTGGATGTCCCGGATACATCCACACTGGATGCCGCTGAATCTGCGGCGCGGGACTTCTTGGCAAGCCTCGATGAATCTTCCCGGGATCGAATCTTGGTCGCCTTGACCCCCTATGACGGTTATCGAGGTGATCGGACACCCGGTAAAGGAAGTGCCCTCAAACTCCTTTTCGACGAGACCGCCCATTGCTCGACCATGGAAACCCTTACCCTGCTCGACGGCGACCTGCGAAATGATTTTCACCCGTGGTTTCGCACCTTCGCCGCCGTGATCTCGGACCATCATGCGGCGTGGCCGGATCGGCACTTCTTCATCACGGCCCGATACGCCCGCCATTTTGTGGACGCGTCGCTGACGCGCTTCATCGTCGGCCCGCTCACCACCTTGATGGGATGCTACGTGCCCGGAGGGATTTCCGGAGACATCGTCCTTTCTTCCGGGGCTGTCCGACACGAACGGGAAGCTTTCTGGGACGACGCCCGCCGTCGCTACGGCACAGACATCGCCACCACCTTTGACAATATCGCGGATCCCGAAACGGTGATCTATGAAGTCTATCTGGGCGCCAAGCTTCACGACATCACCGATGAAGCCAAGCTGTCCGTGATGCCGGGAGAGGTCATCGGGTCGGCTCTCCATCGGCTGCTTCACTACGAAGATCAAGACGGTCGGATCACCCGGCTTTTAATTTCCCAGGAACCGCTAAAGCGGCCGGTAATCTGGGGACCGGAAAAGACCGGCATCGCCTTCATCGATCCCGGCTTCACGGACGTGTTCGACGTGGACCGGAAGCGCGAAACGCTCATTTCGGGCTTTTCGCGGTACGAAAAGGCCATGAAACAAACCTTGAATCCCGATACTTTTCTCGAGATTCGGGATCGAGTGCATGCCCTTCAAAACGCTTCGGCCCGGGACGCCGACCCGGTGCAATTTTTGGGGGTGACCCGGAACTTCTGGATCCGCCTACTCTACGAAAGTTTAGGCCATCTGCTGGCCTTCCGAGACGTGGATGCCGTCAAAGACTGCCTCAATTATCTTTATACGGCGGCTTTTCTTGAGTTCTGCCGGGAAAAGCTCGAGCTTTTAGGGGCGCGGACATACGGCGCCGTGCGTGCCATGCAAAAAAGACTGGGAGTGCCGCCTGAAGACGCCGAAAGGTTTTACCGGGAAGAAGTGGACGCTGTGGTGGAAACCATGGCCTTGACTTTTTATCAGGGAAGGCGGTCCATTCTGGATGAGATCCGACGGCGGACCTCTCGCAACACTCGTTAACTTCTCACCTGTATCCGCGCGATCCGCGCCACCGCTTTATTGTTTTTGGAATCGCGCCTTGCCTCAGCCGATGATCCCGTAGGGGCCGGCCCCGGGCCTGCCATGAATCGGTGCGGTCCATCGGATCAGGGCGGAGCCTCGTATCGGCGCGGCCACGGGGTTCATCCCGACGAGGAGAACACTGCCGCGGATAAGGTTCGGCATAACCATAAACCTGAACCCGTGGAACGAGACGGCGCGAGCTCACGTTGACCTGAATCCGTGAAGTGTGATGGGGTGGACTGACCCGCATGGATTCGGAACCCATTTTGGGGGTCAGCGATGCCCTGATTCGGCCGCTTTTTCGGGTCATCGCCTTTTCAAGGCCTGAAAAGCCTTCCTCGGACGATGCCATCTCGGACAATTTTGAACACATTTCACCCCGTTATGCCCAAAGGAGCTTTCAGGCTTTTGGGGCGGCGATCCCTACGGTGGGCAAGATTTGAGATAAACACTCCGAAAAGCGTGAAAAGCGGGACAATGGCGCCCCCACCGGAGTTTCAGCCGACGACCGCTTCGGATCACACGCCCCGCCGGACAGATCAGCTCCTGAATCACGGTCTTTGTGCGACGCCGCCTGGTCCGATTCGAGCCGGCGAAAAACGGGCCGGGAGTCCGTTTTGCCCCAGGATCTGCAAGCTGTTGGAAGCCAATCCGCCAAGGGTCAACAGCAGCGCATGGGTGGCAAACTTTCCAGAGGGAAATCGCTTTAAATCCAGAGCGGACTTGATCTCATTGTGAATCCGCTCGATCAGATCCCGATTCTCGGACAACCGGATCGCTTCATCCTCATGGACGGAAAGCGACGTCCACCAGCCTCCCGGCTCGATATCGGGCCGGATCAAGATTTGTCCCTTGCTATCCGATATCCTCTCGGTCACCCGGATCACCTACAGAAACTCATAAGTTCTCTTTTCAGGGTGTCGCGTCCCCCACGTGCTGAAGATCGCCGCTTTCCTGCCGGGCCGGGGACCACTCACACGGCCTTCCCTGAAGGCCCGATCACGCCAAGAAGGGACGTCCGCCCTGCGCGGATTCCATCGGAGGATGAAGTTCACCTTAGGGTGTCGGCAAAACGCCACAAGCGTTTCCAAGGCATCATGCGCCCCATCCGTTCCCACCGGCATGGGCGTGCGGGTGACCTTGCGCGCATGCACCAACATCTTGCGCAAAAAGTCAACGAATCCGTTCTGAGAATGCAGAGACCCCGGGCGAAGCTCCAGGCCCGGACAACATCCCCCCGGCCAAGGTCGGCCCCAATCGGCGCCTCTCCGTCGTCGTCCTGGTCCGTCCGCGAAACCCCTTCTTTCTTTGTGTCGGAATCGTCCAGGCCGAAAACATCCAGGTCAAAGGCACATGCCCCGTGGAAAGCGCCGTCACGGGAACACGGATCCTCTCAAGCAGCTCAACACTACCGGCACCGGCAAGGCGACCAAAACCCCCTCGCGTGCTTATCCACACGTGGCCGCAGGGTTTCTTGCGAAGGCACCTTCTCAATGTCCAGAGCCTCTTTGAACACCTCATCGCCGGCGACCCGTGCAGCGGTTTCAAAGTCACTCTTGCCCGGATACAGAAACCCCAAGGTGGTCTTGAGCACATCCGCGAGCGGGATCATCGGCCGCTCTCTGGAACTTCCCTTCCCAACTGCCCGCACAGGCGCGTGGTGCCGTCGGTCGGATTCCCCACTAGGGCCATGCCCGCGTGTCCGCTGGAGAAGGCTTTCAAAGACTGTTCGATCCCAGTTTTCTTCATGAGTGCAGCCGCCGGGTGAAAATATGACAGGAGACCCTACAATATAAATGAGTTGCAGACTCAATTGATTATATCCAGTAAGTCGGCCTTAGGCATAGGCGCAATATCACGGATTAAGGGAGTTGTAATAAGATATCTTCCTTAAGACAGTCTTATGCATAGGCGCACTCTCACGGATTAAAGCATAGACCTGAATCCGTGGAACGAGAGGGTGTGAGCTCACCTTCAGACATCCTATTCGATGCACCTGTGTGGTGAAAATGTGGTCGGAGACTGGAGAGCATAAAATGGATGTAACCGAAGATTGATATTTTATATAAGACAGTTCCATGCAGAAAAACAATTACATGGATTAATATTCTCGTGCAGTGTCAAACGTCATGTTTGATGAAAGACTGAGCTTCACGCCATTCCAGTCCATGTGCACGGGAGGGTAACCCGGTCTCCCGTGCGAACGATCCCGTCTCTCGGTTTGGAGACCGCGGTGGGGCAACGGGCGTGCCCCGGCTTCCCCCCGTCATGGGGAAGCCGCCCACAGGGACCGCGGCGGCGGAGTGTCTATCACAACTTCAAATGCGCATTCTTCGGGCTGGAGATCCTGTGGAGGCATCGGACGGAACGGCGCGAATCCACGAGGTGGTCAGGCGCTGTACTTCTGTTTTTCCTCCTCCACCACATTGATGATGTCGTAAATGATGCCGGGAACCTTGCGAAGGACTCGGTCCCAGGACATGGTCTGCGGGGTTTCGAAAAGCTGGGTGCGGGCGTTCTGGGCGCATTGATGAATGGTTTGAATAAGACCCGAGGAAACGTAGGGTTGAAAGGCGGGTTGGCTTCCCACAAAGGAAATGAACCGATCGGCCAGCCGATACGGCGCCAGCAACAGGTCTCCCGCATAGAGGATGGCGTTTTTGAACACCCCGTGCGCCATGGCTTCTTCCCGGTCCGGGTCGTAGTCCAGGCCGCAAAAAGCGGCGTTGTCCGCGTACATCTTGATGAGTGTGTCGGCGACGTTGAGGTAGGTCAAGGTGAGATCCCGAATGAAATGATCCGAAATTTCCAGGCCTTCCTCGATCACGAGAGCGCTCAACAGGGTCGTCACAATGTCAATGGCCATCTTGTGCAGGCCTCGATCCTTGTCATCGGGAGAGACGGGTTGGTGCTTGTGATCGAAAGGTTCGTGGGAGATTTCCACCTGAGCGATATTGTTGGCCTTTCGGTAGACTTCGATGAGCGTGAAGATTTCCACACCCCAGTTCATGGCGAAGTGCATGCGCTTCAAGAGGCTCATGTCGAAAACGACTTCGCCGGACAGCTGATAGTTGAAGGTGAGCAGAAAGTCCACGAGGCGCAGGACTTTTTCTTCTTGGCTTTCGGTGAATTTGCGTTTGAGGGCGATGAGGAGGGGATCCAGAAGCAGCCGTTTCACCCGGCCGTAAAGTTCGCCGTTTTTCAGCCGGGCGTAGAAGGCTTTGGAAAACTGATAGTTCAGGACCTGCACGGGGTAGATGAGCCGGTCCAGTTGGTCGCAGGTAAAGGTTCGGATATCCGCATCCAGCAGAGCTACGGTTTGGGCGCCCAAAGCCAGCGCGATGCCGAAGGTCAAAAACATGTTGCGGCCCTTGCCTCGCACATCCAGTGCAAAGCCGGCCTGGGACAGTTGATCGTAAATGCTTCGAAACCCCGGCCCGTCGTTGTGCACGACAAAGCTGTTGTGCAATTTGCGCCGGCGAACCATGTTCCACAGTTCTTGCGTTTCTTCTTCCGTGGCCCCGTCCAGCCCGAAGAGAATTCGGGAAATGTACGGGGCGCCTTGGAGCTCATCCAAAATATTTTCAAAAACCGGGCGGTTTTCCGGGTCCGTGAATTCGCTTGCCAGCAACGGGATAACCAACACCGTTTTCTTCCACCGTGAATGGTGAATGAGTTCTTCTTTCATTTTTGCGTTGCTTGGCGTGAGCAGATAAAAGGTGGCGATTTTTGTATGCTTTTGGGCAAAGTTGGACATAGGGGACTCCTTTTCCACAGATCAGCGGCCGACAAGGGCCTGGACCAACGCGTCAAAGCTGTCGATCCGGGGCCCGGGCCAGTGGGTGTTTGGGGACGATGCCGCAAGACCCGGGGTGAACAACACCGCCTGTAACCCTTGGTTTCGGGCGGCTTCCATGTCGTTGACGGGGTCGTTGCCCACCACGAGGAGGGCTTCGGGATTCAAACCCCGCCGTCGGGCCCGGGTGACCACGAGGCGAAAGAAGTACGGGTCCGGTTTGGCAAATCCCAATTCGAAAGAAAAGAACGTCCACTCGGGATCGAAGAGATCGTCCAACGCTGCCTCAAAAATATATTCCAAGATGGGCCGGGTGTAAAACTGGGCGTTGGAGGCCAGGCCCAGAGCGCAGCCGTGCCGGCGCAAGGTGCACAGCATGTCCCCAGCGCCTTGAAAGGGGCAGACCGGATTGGCCACAAGTTCTCGATATATGGCCGTATCCAGAGGATCCGGGAGAGTTGCCGGCGGATCGGGAACACTGCGGAGCAGATCTTCCCAAATGCGTTCCACCAGGACTTCCGGCCGTTGGATGCCGATGGTCCGGCATCGTTCGTGTTCTTCGGCCACAGCCCGAAAGAAGCCGTCTGCCCAGATCCTCGCGGCCCTTTGAGAAAAGCCGAAACGGCGGGCGGTTTCCGCAAAGCTTTCCTCGCTCAGGCGCTGGCGCATCTGGTGTTCTAGATCACCGTGTTTGGCGGCCAGGAGGGTCCCATACACGTCGAAGAGCACCACGCGCGGTTTGGGATCGAAGTGCGGGACCACCCCGCTGCCACCCGTGGGTTTGGGGGTTCGCGTCACGTGAGCCTCCAGCCATTCCCGCCACCTTTCCATCACCACCCTCCGAACAGCGGGCGCTGGTAGGAAGGATCAAAAAACAAGCCGGTCATACCGATGTCGAGCTCAGACGGAACGGATGAAAGCAGCGCCGGCTCCTCGGGCGCTCTCATCGGGCCGTCGTGCGCTCCTTCCGGGCTGGGGGTCTTTCCGATTCCTTCCGATGTCCCATGGGCCGCGTGCGGGGATTCGATCCCGTAGAAGGCCGCCGTCAGGCGCCGCGCATGGGCCGTGGGGCCGAAGCGGGCGAAGAAACGGTCAAAAACCGATTCATCCAGAGCGGCCGGCGCAAGCCGCCCGTGGGCATCCCATGGCGTCATTTGGTTCCGGACTTGATCTACCAGCTCTTTTTGGGCCTCCATATCCAACATGCCGAAATCCACCTCGGGCGCACCATAGACGTCTTCAAGCCGCGTGAGAAACCGCTCCACAGCTTCTCGAGAAAGGGTTCGAAGCATTCTCGAGTAGGATTCGGCGAAGCGACGGCCTTGGGCCAAGAGGCGAGCCCGGTGTTTCTCGCTGACCGGAACCGGGAGCGTGTCGTACAAAGACCGGGCTTCGAAGCCGACGGCGGCGAAATCGGCCGTGACGTCCGGAAGGTTCCGCCCGTAAAGCGGGCGGCCTTGCAGCGGGCCTTCCAAGAAGGCGAAGCCGAAACCTTCCAAAAGGGATGTGGTCATGACGGCATCACTCCAGGCCATGAGCTCTTCGAAGGAAAAGGATTGGCCGACCAGCTCGGTGCCGAACCCGATGACGCACGGAAGCCTTCTACGGCGCACGAAATTTTTCACCTCCTGCGCGTAGGGTTTTTCCTGGGCCGACGTGGCATCCAAGGTGATCAGAATCTGAGGAGTCTCAGGGTGGCCTGCCGATAGGAACAACGCCTCCAAGATATTCTTGCGTCGGATCAGCCGAACGGGAACAAGCCAGCGGGGCCGGCGGGGATCGAACGTATAGCCGTGGTCCAGCGCATACCGGGCTAGGGAGTCTTCGAGAACGCGCCGCCTGGAATCGCCGAGAACCAGCCGGGGTTCGGTGGGCGGAATCATCACGTTGGGCAGCCAAAAGACCCGGTCGGAGGGGAGTCCGCATTGGCGCAGCCTGTCGTGATCCGCGGAGTTGAGCACGGCATAGGCTGTGTTGGGCGTTTGAGGGTAAATGGCCGTGAGACCGCCGTGGGACCAGCAGCGCCGGAGTCGTGCCATGTTCTGTACCCGACCGCATTCGGGAAAGTCGTGGATATGATAGAGAAAACGGCAAGGACGACCTTCCGCCCAGGCCTGCTCGGCGGCGGCCTTCCACGCCGCGGTCACCGCAGGGTTTTTGCCCAGGGTGGGGTTGTGCGGCCAAAAGAGAGTCGGCCCATCCGCCCACGAGAGGATGGTGTCCCGCAGCGTCCGCACGTCGCGGCGGAATGTCTCTTCGTCAGGCCATGGGGTGTCCCGATAGTCCAGCCGTTCATCGACAACGACCCGCACGTCATGGACCAAAGTCTTCAGGCTGTGGGCGAAACTTTGCACCCCGTCAGGGCGCCCTACGGCGAGGATCACCGTGCGGCTGGAAAGCCACCCCTCTTGAGCGAGGCATTGAAGGCTTCGGAGCAAGGCCGTGCGCACGCCGCCCCGCAACAGATGATAATGAAAAAGAACCAGTTTGTGGGGTTCTTCCATCATGGGGTGTCCTTGCATTTTATCGGAACTATGTGCACAATTCCCGTCGCGGATCAACCTTTATCGGGGGTTTGTATGTGCACCCATATCGGCTTCGTGTCCACACGTTTCACGGGCGCCGACGGCGTCACCATGGAGGCGGGCAAGTGGGCGGAAATCTTTCGGGAGTCGGGTCATGAATGTTTTTGGTGGGGTGGTGAAGTCCATAAGGATCCCTCGCGTTCCATGGTCGTTCCCGAAGCCCATTTCCTGTATTCGGAAAACCAGAAAATCCACGCCGAAGCGTTCAGCGGCGAGATGCGATCTCAAGAGCTGACCCGAAGGATCCATGACTATCGGGCCATGCTCAAGGAAAAGCTGGAAGAGTTTCTCAACGCGTTCGACATCCGCCTCCTCGTTGTAGAAAACGCCTTGGCAAGTCCCCTCCACATCCCCTTGGGGCTCGCCTTGACGGAGATCATCGCGGAAAAGAAAATCCCCACCATCGCCCATCACCACGAATTTTACTGGGAACAGAGCCGATACGCCATCAACTGCGTGCAGGATTTTCTCTCCATGGCCTTTCCGCCCGTGCTGCCCACGATCCAGCATGTGGTCATCAGTTCGGCCGCCCACGAAGACCTGGCCCATCGGCGCGGAGTGGCCTCCTGCATTATCCCCAACGTGTTGGATTTCGATCACCCGCCGCAGCCCGATCCGGAAAAAGGGGCGCTGCTGCGTCGGCTGGTGGGGCTGAATCCCCGGGACAGGATCATCGTCCAACCGACCCGGGTCATCCGCCGCAAGGGTATCGAATATGCCGTGGAGATTGCCGCCGCCCTGAAGGATCTGAACTACCATTTGGTGATCACCCACCACATCGGCGAAGGGGATCCAGACTACGCCGCCTGGCTTCATTATCAAGCCCGAGAGCACGGCGTGTCGTTGCATTTCCTGGGCACTCACGTGGTGGATCCGTGGGTGGAAGGGGAGCTTCCTGGAGAAAAAATCACGCTATGGGACATCTACCCCCACGCCGACCTCATCACTTACCCCAGTCTTTACGAAGGGTTCGGGAACGCTTTTCTGGAGGCCATCTATTTCCGCAAGCCGTTGGTCGTCAACCGGTACGCCACCTTTGTGCGGGATATCGAGCCCTTGGGGTTTGATCTCCTGATCATGGACGGATATGTGAGCCGGAGGTTGGTGGGCCGCATCCGTGCTGTGTTGCAGTCGGAAGAACGGCTTCGGGCCATGGTGGAACACAACTACGGGCTGGCCATGAGACATTTTTCCTACGGCGTGTTGCGTCGGCGGTTGAATTTCCTGCTCATGAACTTCTTCGGTTTGGAGGTGTAAGTGGACACCATCCCTTTGCACGAAAGGCTGATTTTCGCCTTGGACCTGCCTTCTCCGGAAGAGGCCAAAGCGTGGGTGGAAAGGCTGGAACCCCAGGTGAAGTTTTTCAAGGTGGGTTTCGAATTGTTTCTCGCCGGGGGTTTTCCCATGGTGGAGTGGATCCAGAACCGGGACGCCAAGGTTTTTTTGGATCTGAAACTTTTCGATGTGCCCGAGACGGTCCGACGCGCTATGGCTCAGGTGGCCAAGAGAGATGTGGCGGTGACCACGGTGCACGGCAACGATGGCATGCTTAAAGCTGCCGTGGAGGCGAAAGGGTCGGTGAAGGTTTTGGCCGTCACCGCCTTGACCAGTTTGGATCAGGCGGATCTCCATGACCTTGGGTTTCAGTGCTCTGTGGAAGACCTGGTGCTGTCGCGGGCAAAGAGGGCCTTGGCCTTGGGCTGCGATGGCCTGATTTCCTCAGGTTTGGAGATTCCACGTCTGCGCCGCGAATTGGGGCAGGGCTTCCTGGTGGTGGCTCCGGGCATTCGACCGGTTGCCAACGTGGACGACCAAAAAAGAACTGTGGACGCCCGCCGGGCTTTTGCCTCGGGGGCGGATCACATCGTGGTGGGACGACCCATCCGCGATGCGGCGCACCCGGAACGGCTCGTGGAAGAGATCGTGGCCGAGATCGCCCGAGGACTTCAAGAGCGCGCGGGGCTCTGATGCCGACCGGCGATGTGGAGTGAAGACGGGACGGGCGCACGCTCGTGTGGACGAAGGCCACCGGGGTCAATGCTCCCACCGCCAAACCGTTTATGCGTTCCACGGTTCGGACAAAAAAGCTTTTTCTTTCGGAAGGTGAACCCCCGGCCCACGGCAAAGAACGGAAAGGACCTTCAAGATGCCTGACATTGCGGATGTGAAAGCCTTTTTGAAGACCCACGGAATCGAAGTGTGGGAATTTGACGCACTGACCCCGACGTCAGAAACGGCGGCCCAGGCCGTGGGATGCACGGTGGCCGAAATCGCCAAAAGCATCCTTTTCCTGGTGGGCGATCAGCCCGTGGTGGTGGTCACGTGCGGAGACCGCCGCATCAAAGGGTCCAGGTTGAAACAGGCGACGGGCCTGAAAGGCAAGGTGCGCCTTCCCGGCGAGGATGAAGTCCTGCGTTTCACCGGTTATGCACCTGGGGGTGTATGCCCTTTCTTACTTCCAAAATCGGTCAAAGTCCTCATCGATTCCTCCATGCGCCGGTTTCCCGTGGTTTATGCGGCGGCTGGCAATGACCGTTCGGCGGTTCCCGTCACCGTCGATCAGCTTCTGGACATCACCGGCGGCATGGAAGCCGCCGTGTCCGATGCCATCGGGGAAAACGGGGAAAATTCCCAGGAGAGCTGATCTCATCCATTCAGCATCATGCCGGAGGGGGCTCATGAAACGCATCGGTGTTCCCGCGCTGTGTTTGTGGGCTTTTCTGGGACTGCTTTCAGGGCACGGTGCGGCTCAGAATCCCTACACTCCGGCTCCGGGAAGCACGGAACGGCGAGCCGTCCTGGATGCCCTCAGGTCAGGACTCCAAACCTTTCCCCAACGGTATAATCCAGGCTTTCAATACCGTCGTGACGACGTGCGGGTTCTTTATGACCAGCCCATCCGGTTCTTGGTGGATTGGATGAAAATCCAAGGCTCCTGGGCGTGGGTCGAGGTGCGCGGCCACAACTATGGAATGCGACTCTGTGGACTCTTGCAAAAAAAAGCCGGATCATGGACCGTGGCGGGCATGGTTCGACCCGATCGGGTCGTGTGCACCCAGGACACCCCGAACTGCCGTGACCTTCGACAATGGGTTTACACACAGATGCGGCTGAAGTTTCCCGAAGTTCCTGCAATGATTTTTCCTTCGGTTTCCGAGGAACACCGCAGTGTGCTGGAGGCTTTGGTGTCAGGGTCACCAGAGTGTTCCTGGGTTTTCTGGGTCACCCATTTCGGGGCTGGACGAGACTGGGTCTGGATTGAAACCGAGCCATACGGCGGGGACGGCATGAGCGAATTTGAGCCGATGGGTGCTTTGCTGCAAAAAGTGTCAGAGGGATGGGTTGTCCGGGAGCACCGTCCGTGTTGTGGGGAGAGTGCTGATGATCCCGACGGCGACAATGCCACGAGGTACTATCGGAAACTGCGGCAGAGGTATCCCATGGCGCCGCCGGACATCTTTCCCAAGTAGAGGTCGCATGAGGGAGGCATTTTCACCTTACCCGAACCACAACCATAGGGGGGACACATGATGGTGGATTACGCGGCGATGCAGACCATGATTCAGGAGGCTCTGAAGCCCAGAAGCCTGCCTCTGGCGGTGCGGTTTCTTGCCGGGGATGAGGATTTTCCCGAGAAGACGCGCCGTCCCAAGGCTTTTTTGAAAAAGCGGGTGACGATTTGCCAAGGCATTACCATGGCGCGGCTTTACGGGTGGACTGTGGGTCTGAAAAAGGAGGACATCATCTGTGTCCCGGCACTCTTGGGTTGGGGCATGAGTGGGGCTTCGAACCGAGAGGAAGAAATGAAACAGCTCTTGCAGTCCGTGGGTTTCGCTTCAGGCCCCGAGGCGGCCGAAGCCCAGCTCAAAGGCATGATATGCGTTCCGGAAGGCACCGTTCACGGCATTCTGCTCAGTCCCTTGGCCAAAGCCCACACCGAGCCGCACACGGTGGCAGTTTATTGCAATCCCGCGCAGGCCATGCGTTTGGTTCAGGCTTTGACGTACTGTGGCAACGGCGGCGAAGGCCGTCATGGCACCTGCCCATCGGTGACCGGATCGTTCGCCGGCAAGGTGGAATGCCTTCAGACCCTTTATGCCCCGCACGCTCTGAATGCACCGCGGCTGTCCATTCCCGGCTTGGGGGACCGCATTTTTTCCATGACGCAGGACGATGAGCTGGTGGTGGCTTTCCCGGGACGGTTTCTGCCTCAAGTGGCGACGGGGCTTAAGGAAGCCGGCAAGGCTATCGGGGCTCGGTATCCCGTGACCTTCTATCAGAATTTCGAGCCGGAATTTCCCGCACCTTACAAGGACACGGCGGCACGTCTCGGGCTTTTCGACGAACCCTAAGTGCGGACGGAAAGACCCCACAGCAATAGGACGGTCTGCTTTTCGCCGGCCGCGTGCAGTGAACGCCGCCGGATGATCCCATGCCGTCCGCGCCGCTGACGATGACCCGGCCGCCCCGTTCGCGCCGGCGTTTGGCGAGGCGCTCGGGTGGGTAGAGCCGGGTTTCATCTTCCCGACAGAGCAGAACGCCGGCGGCCGCATCGGGCAAAGAAGAGATTTTTCAGGCGGAAGATGTCCCAGAAAGCCTGCAACTTTTGCCTTTGACTGTGGACGAACTTCAACGTCCCATGACCGAGTCGGTGACACTGAAGATGTGGACTGTGCCGTAAAAGTTCGCCGAAGAGGCTAATCACCCCAGATACGCATGGGGGATGCGGGGGATGTTCGGGATGGGTTTTCATGGGCCCGATTGATGGGCTTGTCTTGGATCGTGACAAGAGACGGGAACAGATCGTGAATGAAAAATCCGGGGGATTGCAAAGGACAACGAATATGGCCGACGTCACCCGATATGCGGAGTTTTTCGCTCAGCCCGTCAGCCTTTTCGGTTTGGGCGCCCGACGGAAACTTGTCGGGCATCTTCGGGCGTTTGCGGCCCGGCGGGTTCTTGTGTGCACCGATAAAGGGATTGTGACGGCGGGCATCGCCGATGAACTGACCACCATCCTGAGGCACACCGCCCAACTCGATGTGGTGCTTTTTGACGGCGTGGTGGCCAACCCCACGGAGGCGTGTGTTCGGGAGGGTTACGAGCTCTATCAGAACCAGCACTGTGACATGATTGTCTCTGTCGGCGGCGGCAGCGCCCACGATGCGGCAAAGGCCGTCGGTGTCATGGTTTCGCATGACGGCATGCTGTGGGAGTTCGTGGGAATAAACAAGCTCAAAAACACCCCCCCGCCTCTCATCGCCGTCAACACCACGGCGGGAACGGGAAGTGAAGTCACCCGCTTTGCGGTGCTCACCCATGTGGAAAAGAAGACAAAGCTCACCCTCGTGGATCGACGGTTGACGCCGCTCATTGCCGTGAACGACCCGGAGCTCATGGTGGGTCTGACGCCTGAACTCACCGTCCAGACCGGCATGGACGCCCTCACGCACGCCATCGAGGCCTATCTGTCCCGGATAGCGACGCCGCTCACCGATGCCTGCGCTTTGGAGGCCATCGGCCTGATCGCCACGCACCTGCCTCGAGCCTACGCCTGCGGCCCCGATGTGGAAGCGCGTGCGGCCATGGCCTACGCCCAGTACCTTGCAGGGCTCGCCTCCAATAATGCCAGTGCCGGCGCCGTGCATGCCATTGCGCACCAGCTGGGGGGCCTGTACAACCTGCCGCACGGATTGTGCAATGCCGTGCTGCTCCCTTGGGTTCTGGAATATAATCTGACCGCGTGCATGGAACGACTCGGGCGGATTGGCGAGGCCATGGGGAAGGCGCCGGAATCGGGATCGGTCCGCGTTCGGGCGCAGAAGGCCATCGACGTGTTGCGGGTTTTCCAAAAGGATTTGGGGGTGCCGGAGCAGCTGGGGGCCATCGGTGTGACCGAAGAGGATCTTCCCTTGATCGCCCGACAGGCCATGTCGGACCCCACGGTGTTGACGAACCCCCGCCGGGCGACGGTATCGGATCTGCTCACTCTATTGAGAAAAGCCCTCTAGAACGGACGTGGCATCAGGAGCGGGGGAAATCGTCGCTTCCCGCGGGGACCGAACACAGACTTTTTGCGAGGCGTGTCCAGAAGGAGAATGGACCGGAAGCAAAGGCTGCCGCGGGACGCGATGGCCTTTGAGGGACTGGGGAACAGATCGCCTTGGTCCGCCGGAGCCGATCCGCCCGAAACGCTTCGGGGGAGGGAACCTCGGCGCGGGAAAACATTTTCTCGATGACCTCCCCACAGCGGGGAGACCCGCCGGGATGCACGGGAAGGCCGGGATGGAAACCTGTCGGGAAACGGCCGAAAGAGAACAGGAGGGTGAGATCATGGCGGTTTCCATGGAAGGCATTCGACCGTATCGGAACATGGCGACCACGTGTCGTACACGTCCCGTTTCCGTAAAGCGGCTCAGGTGGCCGAAGCTCGGCCCCGTGGAGGTAGAGCCTGGGAAATATCGCGTCACCCTGCTGCGTGAGGATCTCATTGAATCCGCCGCGCGGCTCTGGCGTCTCGGTTACCCTGAACTCTACGGCTCCCCTCATGAATTCCTGTTGGACCCCGACGAATATGACCGGTGGGTGGCGCTGTGGGAACGCTGGGAACAGGATGCCGGCTCCAAAGTCTATTGCATGGCGGTTTTGGAAGACATGAAAACCGGTGAAGCCGTGAGCGGGTCGGTGCTCACCAAATATGAGAAAAACCTCCAGGTGGAATACTCCCTGGTGACCACTCTTCCGGATTTTCGACAAAAGAACCTCACCGCCGAACTGCGTCGTTTCGTCCGAAAGGTCGCCGCCGGCACAGGCGCCGAATACTTCACCACATTTTGCGAAACGTGGCATGACATCACCCAACAGTGGTGCGTGAAGGGGGGCTGGAAAATCGCGGGGATTTTTCCGGGCAACTTCATCCGATGGAACGGGGAAAATCAGGAATACCGAGGGTGCACGGTGCATTTTTATCGTTTCGCGCCGGGGGCTGAAGCCTACGTCACCCGGCCCGAAGAGTGGCGTTTGGCGCCGAAGGTGGAAAAAGTCTGGCGCGTTTTATGGGAAGTCAATCAGGAACTCTGAGGATAGAGAAAGGCAGAAGATTTCGTGACGGTTCGATCGGCACAGCAGTTACCCATCGGCGTTTTCGACTCGGGCGTAGGGGGGCTCACCGTCGTCCGCGCGCTCATGGAGCGGCTCCCCTTTGAGAACATCATCTATTTCGGGGATACGGCGAGGGTCCCCTACGGGGTGAAATCGGTGGAGACCATTTGCAGCTTTGCCGAGCAAATCACCGACTTTCTCCTGAACCAAGGCGTGAAACTCCTGATCATCGCCTGCAACACCATGGCCGCCGTGGCTCGGCATGTGGTGGAAGAACGGTCCCACATTCCCGTCTTGGACGTCATCGACGCAGGAGCGCGCAATGCCGTCCACGTCACGCGAGCCCGTTACGTGGCGGTGATCGGCACGCCGGCCACCATCAACAGCAACGCCTATGCGCGGGCCATTCACCGCTACGATCCTTCCGTGCGCATCTTTTCACAGGCGTGCCCGTTATTCGTGCCCTTGGTGGAGGAAGGATGGCTGGACCATCCGGTGACGCGACTGACGGCGGAAGAATACTTCAAACCCGTTCTCTGTCATCCCATAGATACCATGGTCCTGGGCTGTACCCACTATCCCCTGCTCAAACCATTGTTGCAGGAGGTGGTGGGCCCCGGAGTCCAGCTGGTGGATTCGGCAGAGGCCATGGCGGATCAAACGGCGGAAGTGCTGCATGCCACGGGGTTGGCCGCGGTGGAAGAAAAGCCCCCGGAGTACGTCTTTTACGTGTCAGATGTCCCTTTGCGTTTTCAAACCATTGGGGAGCGCTTTTTGGGGCGCACCTTGGCCAACGTGCATGTGGTGAGGTGGTGAAAGGATTCTTTAGGGAGGGTCCTAAGGATCTCTCTGAGATCCCTGAAGCCCTTGTCCGACAGTCCCGAGCCGCTCGTTGGCCGCGATTCCGGATGGGTTCGTCGGGGCGGGAGGCTCTTGGGAGTCCGCGGGGACCGACAGCCGCCGATCCCGGCCATGCCGGATCGTGGGGATGAGCGGATTTCCAGGCAGGTTCTCAGGGCACAGGGACACATGAAGGAGTAGTGCGGGAGGAGCGGATCCTCCCGCCCCGGGGTGTCATTCCAGAGGATCGTTTTCCACCAGGTTCCAGATGCCGCAGGGGCACGCCCCGGCGCAAAATCCGCATCCGATGCACCGCTCCGGGTCCACGACCATTTCGAAGCCGCCGTTGTGGGCGCCCACCCTCTGAATAGCGGCCTGGGGACAAATGGCGACACAAATCCCGCAGTCCCTGCAGGAACCACACGAGGCGCATTCGCCGGACACTCGTCGACGCTGTGGAACCGGAGGCGGCGCGGGTCAAAATACTCCAGTTTGACCCGCCTGGGGTCGATCATGGGTCGGATTGGGTGGGTCGGCCGGCGCCCGGACAAGATGTCGTCGATGGCTTGAGCCGCCTTTCTTCCGGCGCCGATGGCGTCGGTGAGAAGGCCTAAGCGGACGGCGTCGCCGATGGCAAAAATCTTTGGATCGCTCGTCTGGTAGTATTCATCGACTTTGATGAATCCTCGTTCCGTATGGACGGTCTCCGGCAGGAAGCCGAGTTCGGGCTGATCCCCGATGGCGATGATGACCGTATCGGCCGGTAGGATTTCCCCGGTGGTGAGTTCCACCCCTTCGGCTGTGATGGCCTTGGTGAAACATGGCCATCGGAATTCGGCACCGGCCGCTTGGGCCGCGTCGCGTTCCTTGCCGAAGGAAGCCGGTTCCTGGATGTCGATGAGCGTCACCTTTTCAGCGCCGAGCCGGTAGGCTTCCGTCGCCGCATCACAGCCGACGTTACCGGCGCCGATGACGACCACGCGAGGTCCCACTTCTGCGGCGTCCTTCTTCGCCTTTTGAAGAAACTCCAGGGCCGGGATCAGGCGCTCCTTGCCGGGGACAGGCAACAGGCGGGGTTTTTGGGCCCCTACGGCGATGACGACCATGTCGAAATCCGCCTTGAGCTGTTCCACATCCTCCCGGGTCAGTTCTTGCTGCAAATGAACGTGGGGCAAAGCCTGGCGGATACGATCGAGCTCGGCGTGCAGGATTTCGTCGGGAATCCGACTCTTGGGGACCGCCTCGCTCACCTTACCGCCCAGCTCACGGCTTCGGTCATACAGAACGGTTTCATGACCCTTGCGGCGCAGTTGCCAGGCAACGGAGAGTCCCGCAGGCCCCCCGCCGATAACGGCGATTCGTTTGCCGCTCAGCGGCGGCAGATCGGGAAGCTTGGCCTTGAGGCTCGCTTTGCCCAGTTGGGTGACGTCCACCGGTGCCATGCGCAGCCCGTGCCTCGTGCAGGATTGCATACATAGGTTCGGGCACAGATAGCCGCAGACCGTGGCCGGAAAGGGCGTATAGGCCAGGGCCATGTCCACGGCTTCGTCCACCCGGCCTTCCCGAATGAGCCGCCACCTCTCGTGCACCGGAATTCCCGTCGGACAGGACGCCTCGCAGGGTGCGGCGTATTTCTTGTTTTCCCACACGGGCACGTATCGCCGCAGGTTTCCGGAGACAATGACGGGGATGGGGCTGCGGTCCAGATTCGTCAGGTCGCCGATGAGACCGCCGGGGCCCAGCTCTCGGTCCCACACCTCCCGGTGAAAGGCGCTCATGGACTTTCTGGGCACGGCCGCTTTTTCGTGGGGCTTGCGGGCCTCCAAGAGTTGCCATTGGCTCCGTTGGGCAAAGAATGGGAAAAGATCCACCCGTTTGATTTTTTCCAGAAAGTTTTGAAGATTTTTCACCAGCCAATGCCAGTCGTCGTCGCTCAAAGGCACGAGCTTGGCGTCCGCCTGACTGTACCCGCCGTGGGGACCTCGGAAAAAGATTTTGCCTCCCACCATGCCCACACAAGGCCGGTAACCCAACACATTGCTGGGATTTGCCGGCTCATGGCCGCAGATGACGGCGATCCCCCCGGCCATGAATTCCGCGAAATAATCGCCCACGGATCCCAAGACCCATAGTTCCGGCGGGGCAAAACGCGGGTTGTGTTTGGTCATGGTCATGCCCCGGGCCCCGATATTGCCGGCGATGAAAATCTTTCCTTGGGCCATGGCGTTGGCCACACCGTTGGCCGCATGGCCGTGCACGACGATTTCCGCCCCAGCGTTCAGCCAGCCCACGTCGTCGGAAGCGGCTCCCAGGACTTCGATGAACGTGTTGGGGAAGCCCATGGATCCCAAGCGCTGTCCCGAAGTGCCGTGGACGGTGACATGAATGGGGTTCCCGTCGGAGCACCACAGCCGTCCTCCGATGCCGTGCTGTCCAAAGGCTTCCACTTCCAGCCGGCGATGGCCTTGGGCCACGGCCCGCTGGAGGCGCTCTTCCAAAATGCGCGATTCCAGGCGCCGACCTTGTTCGCGCCCGGAAATCCAGTAGGCGTCTTGCGCTGTCGTCCGTTGCATAAATCCATCCCTTTATTGTCGGTGTCGTCTAGACCACGTAAGCAATGCGCAGTCGTTCGGCCGCTGCTGCGTCGTCGATCCCCAAGGCGTCGGACATGCCGATGGGAAGTGACGTGGATCGGCCCAAAGGAGCGACGATTTTCTTGAGTTCCGTGTCGAAGGCAAGGAAGACGTCCACGAGGCGCTCCGCCACCTTTTCGGGATCCAGGCGCCGATACAACCGAGGATCTTGGGATGTGATGCCTTTGGGACAGACCCCGATATTGCACACGTTGCACCGGTCGGATTCGGACCCTAGGCAGCCGGCCGTCGCCTGCATGATGTACTTGCCGGTTTGCACTCCACTGGCGCCCAGCATAATGAGCGCTGCGGCGTTGGCCGCGAGGTTTCCATTCTTGCCGATGCCGCCTCCGGCAAATAGTGGCACTTCATTCTGCTTTCCGAGGCGCACCAAGGTCAGGTAACAGTCTCGGATGTTGGAGGCGATGGGGTGCCCCATGTGGTCCATGGACACGTTGTACGCAGCGCCCGTGCCGCCGTCTTCTCCGTCGATGGCCAGTCCCGCCGCATAGGGGTTTCGGGTGAGGTTGTTCAGCACGGCAAGGGCCGTGGATGTTCCTGAAATTTTTGGATATACGGGAACCCTGAAGCCCCAGGCCATGGACATGGATTGGATCATCTTGGCCACAGCCTCTTCGATGGAGTATTTGGTCTGGTGCGTCGGGGGGCTGGGCAGGCTCACCCCAGGCGGCACTCCACGGATGGCGGCAATGAGTTTGTTGACTTTGTACCACATGAGGAGCCCGCCGTCCCCGGGCTTCGCCCCCTGGCCGTACTTGATTTCCACCGCGCAAGGGTCTTCCTTCATTTCCGGAATGGCATGGAGGATTTCGTCCCAGCCGAAGTACCCACTGGCGATCTGCAAAATAACGTATTTGAGGAAGCGGGAGCGCAAAAGACGCGGCGGGCAACCTCCTTCCCCCGTGCACATCCGCACGGGCATGCCCAGCTCCTCGTTGAGGTAAGCGACGCCCATCTGCAAGCCTTCCCACATGGTGGGGGAAAGGGCCCCGAAGGACATGCCCCCGATGATAAGGGGGTAAATTTCCCGAACGGGGGGAATCCAGCCGTTTTCTTTGAGAAGCTTGAGGTTCTCCTCGGGCGGCAACACGCGTCCCAAAAGGGTGCGCAGTTCGAATTCATGACGGCCGGCATCCAAAGCCGGGTCGGTGAGCATGGAAATGCGGATGAACTTGATGCGGTCCAGGAGACCTCCCGGGACGTTCCGGCGACCGCCGCGGCGCCGCGGTTGGCCTCCTCGGTTGATGTGAAAACGCAGCTTGTCCGCCTCTTCGGCACGATACGCCATGATGGCATCGTTGGGGCACACCATGGAACACATGCCGCAGCCGATACAGGCGTAGGCGGGGTCGGTCTTTTGACGAATCCCATAAAAGACTTTGAATGTTTGGGACGGCGCTTGAGCGATCCCCAAGGCGGTGTTCACCACGCGTTTGCGAAAAACTCCCAGCTCGATGGCATGCACTGGGCACACCGTCGTGCAACGGCCGCATAGGGTGCATTTCTCGAGACTCCAGTGCACCTGCCACGGGAGATCCCGAAGACTCAAAGAACTCGGGCTGATGTATCCATCTGAGAGCATAATTGAACCTCCTGGCGATCGGGTCCCACGATCACCGTATCCAAATGCATGGGTTGGATGTCCTTGGACCTATCCCGGTCAGGAATCATGGCATCCAGACCGCACATTTCCGAGGAAAAGGCATAGAGGCCCGGTTTGCCGCCCACAACGCCGGGACGTAGTTTTTTCCGGTCCTGCACCATAAAGACGCGCTTGTCCGGCAGACAGCCGATGACGCAGTTGGGGCCGTCGATGATCAGGCGGCGGCAGCACCGTTTGAGGTGTTTCAAGAAGGTGCCGTTGGGATGCCTTTCGAGAATTTCGTCCTGCAAGGGAGTGATAATGTGCTTGTAATATTCGATGTCCAGTCCCAAAAAGCGCTGCATGTAATGCATGATGTGCGTGAAGACTTCGGAATCGGACTGATACCCCATGTAACCCGGGAAGCCCCGGGACGTGAGGAACTCACGGATGGGAACAAAAGCCGTGTTCTCCCCGTTGGTCATGGTGGCGATCCCTTGAATGAAAAAGGGATGGCACGCGTAGAGGTTGATGGCATAGTTGGTGTTCTGCCGCCCTTGAGCCAAAATCACCCGGGCATGAAGTTCTTTGCGGTCCAGCCGCAGATACTCGGCAACGGTCATGGGGTCGCCGATCTCCTTGATCATGATGCAGTCGGGCCAGAAGCTGAAGACGATCATGTCCTCCTTTTCCAAGCCCATCTGGCGCAACTGGAGACGGACGTTCATGAGCCGGTTTTCGACTTCCGGTGCCGACAGGGAGTCCCACTCCTCGGGCAATTCATAAGCCCGAATGAGGTAGACGTCTCTTTTGGGCACGCCTGGCGGGGGTGTCTTGGGGATCTTGATGGACAGCTTGTATTTGGTCATGAAGCCGATTTCCATCATGAACCGGTCCAAACGTTTCAGACCGTCATTGGTGAAAATGCCGGAAAGGATGGGAGCGCCTTCCAGTTCTTCCCACGGCCCTCCAAGGTCGCTCAGGAAAAGCCCCACCCCTGAGCCGTCGTGGCCCTCGCGCATGACGTCCAAGGCCTCGATAGCCCTCATGGGAGACAAAGGTTCTGTGCTGGTCATGGCACACAGCCGACACATGGTGGATCATTCTCCTTCCTATTGTTCCTATTGATCGGGACGACGTTGTCCGGAAAACAAGGCACAAAAGGCTCTCCGCCGACACGGAGAGCCTTTTCGAACTGCGGTGTTCGATGGTGGAATCCAAACCTCTTTGTTTGGAAGGAGCTTCACACTGACAAGAATGACAATTTCTGTCAAACAAAAAATTCATGCGTTGGAGGGCTGAAGAAAATCCTGAATCCGGGCGATTTCCACCGTCGCTCCCTCGCTTTGTGTCATGATTTGGAATCGATGCCGGCTTCGGCCAAAGATAGTTTTCGGGCACTCCCCCGCGTGCCCGCCCCGAATCGGTGCGGTCCATTGAATTAGGGCGGAGCCCGGTATTTGGGCGATCACGGGGGGGTCCCCCCGACATGCCCCGGCCCGGGATACTCGGGCACACGCATCATCGCCCTTTCCCCACCCGGCGACACTTTTTCCAACACATCTCTGAACAAGACGGATTCTACGGGGCCTGTTCCCCATGATTGGCGAGAAAATTGGGTTAGGGTTCGGGCGCTTGGCTCCATTGGGCGCAGACGTTTTGAAAAAGACGGCGCACGCGGCGGCGCACGGCCACGAGATCTTCCCAGGCTTCGATCCGGCTGCTGTCTGCCTGCGGGGGCCACAAGGAAAGCTGAATCATCCGGGAAAATTGCTCTTTGCTGAGCAGCGATCCCGATCGATGAGTCATCAGGTGGAGGCGGTGTTCCAGATTTTTCAGCGAGGTGAAGGCCTCGAGCATATCCGCCGAGATCTTGGGGCCGTCCGGGACATGAGTCAAGGCAGCCCCCAGCAGCGCCTTTGTGGAACCTTCCCGGAGCGACGGGTCGTCGTGGCCGTGAATCAGTTGCATTCCTTGGGTCACAAACTCCAAATCCGCCAGTCCACCGATGCCCAGCTTGAGATCCACAGCATCGTCTCTTTCTGTGGTGCGCTCGGCTTCCATGCGTCCTCTCAGGCTCCACAGTCGGGGCCAGACGGCCGCAGGATGCCGCTTCTGAAAGCAGAGACGTCCCACGCTGCGGTGCAGCTCCAGCCCGAGGAGGGTATCGCCGGCGACGGGCCGAAAGCGCAGGAGGGCTTGAATCTCCCAGATGTCCGCCTTGTGGGCGTAGTAGTCATGCCACGTGGACCGGGTGACCACCAGAGGCCCATAGGATCCAGTGGGGCGTAGGCGCGCATCTACATTGTAGCCGGGGCCTTCCTGAAGAGGCGTGCTCAACATGCGCATAAAGCGTTGCAGCATGCGGATTACAGGGAGAGGGATCTCGTCGCTCTTTTCGCCGGCTCTGGGTTCATAAACGAACATGAGGTCCAGGTCCGAGAGATAGTCCATTTCCCGGCTGCCCAGGGAGCCCAGGGCGATGACGGCAATTGGGAGGTCGGGGGGGAGTCCGACGGCATCCTGGACGGCCTCCAAAGTGCGGCGGACCACAAAGTCCGCAAGGTCCGACAGGGCGGTCTCCAACGCGCCGTGGGGTAGGAGGCCCCCCAAGTCCGCCAGGGTGAGCAGGAGGAACCGCTCGTTTTTCAGCCTTCGCAGCCATTCCACACGTTCTTCGTAAGACGAGGCTTTGGCGAGAATGTCCACGGCCGAGCGTTCCCACTGGGCATGAGGCACGTCCAGACTGTCCCACGTGCTCAGCGCCTCCACCAAACTGGGCTGGCGGCCTAGAAGATCCGCCACCAACTCGCAACGGGACAGGGCCGAGAAAATTTCGCGGATCAACCCCTTATGGCCGGTCAGAAAATGGAGAAGCCCCGGTCGTCGGCGCACTTGGGCCAAATAACGGTCAATGCGCGCTGCCATGGCTGTCGCCGTCTCGGAATCGATTCGGGCTTCATGGTCCTTGAGCGCATCGAGGATGGCGGTGCTCAAAGATTTGGCGATCTCCGAAAGGGAAGGAACAAGGTGAACAAATGGAGACGGCGGACCATGTTTTCCGAGCGCCCGGGATTCTGCGGCCTGGCCCGTTTCTTCTTCCCGGTTCCGGAGCGCACCGTTTTTTTGGAACAGGGCCGTGAAATGGTTGTGGACGGCTCGGCAATGGGCTGCCAACACCCTAGACAACCGATCCCAATCGCCTTCGAAGCCAAGGGCTTCCGCAAGCCTTCGGCGGGCTTCCGCAGAAGACGGGATCTTTTGCGTTTGACGGTTTTGGTCCAGCTGGACCCAGTGCTCCACCCGACGCAGGAACACATAGGCGGCGTGCAATTCTTCGGCGGCTTCGGAGGGCAAGAGCTTCTGCGACCTTAATTTTTCCAAGGCCGCCAAGGTGTTGGGCTCGTCCAATTGGGGCATGCGGCCGCCGTAAATCAGCTGGAAAGACTGAACGAGAAACTCCACTTCACGGATGCCCCCCACACCCAGCTTGACGTCAAAAGGGCCTCCCGACGGTTCGGAGCGGAGCTCCTGCAAGATCCGATCGCGCATGCCTTTCAGTTCATCCAAGGCCTGAAAATCCAAGAACCGGCGAAACACGAACGGTCGCACCTCTTGCAAAAATGCCGTCCCTAAGGCGCGGTCGCCGGCGACGGGTCGCGCCTTCAGAAGCATCTGGCGTTCCCAGGCACGCCCATGGAGCAGATAATAGGACGCGGCTCCCGCGAGCCGCGGGATCAGTTCCCCGTCTTTTCCCTGAGGCCGAAGGCGAAGGTCCACGTGAAACACCCTGTCCCCCTCGACGGTATCGGCGAGAAGGCTGACCAATTTCTGGCACATGAGGCACAGGGCTTCATAGAGCTCTTCGGGATCTTCGATGGAAACGAGACCTTCCTTGTCCTCCCTGAGGAAAAAAAGGTCCACGTCGGAGACATAGTTGAGTTCCCGGCCGCCCAGCTTTCCCAGACCGAGCACCGCCAGCGAATAGCGTTCAAAAACATTGGATATGCGCCCGGCGACAGAAGACGGAGCCCACAACTGGGGGTGATCCCGAAGCCACCGCAGTCCGACCTCCAGGGCCACTTGAGCCAGATCGCTCAATTGCGCCGTTGTTTCCCCCAAGTCTGCCAACCCGAGGAGATCGCGTCCACCGATGCGAAGAAAATGTCTTTGTTTAAATCGGCGGAAAGCCTTCAGCACGTCGGGCCAGGAAACAGCGGTCTGGACGGTGTGGGTGAGGTCATTGTAGAGATCGGGGACGGCGTAACGGCGAAGGAGATTTTTATGGTTCCAAAGCCATTCGGCATCTTGTGGAGAACGCCGGAGGAGCGTTGCCAAGTAGGTGGAAGCTCGACTGATCTTTTCGAGTTCGCTGGACATGAATTCTCCCGCAGAGACCGGCATCACGGGTATGCCTCCTCGGTCCAAAAGGTCTTCGGGAATTGGCGGGTCTCCCGGCGGCGTTGCAGCGTGAGATAGAGCAGGGCATCCAAAGCATCGAAGACCTGTTGCGAAAGTCCGGCGTGGCTCATGCCTCGGCCGAAAAGGATCTCCCGCAGGGCATCCACCGACGGGTTGACGGATTGCAGCTTGCCTATGGGCCCCCGATGACTCGCTGCCTTTTCCTCCAAGAGCAGCTTTCGGGCAAGTTGGCAAAAGGTCCGCGTTTTCTCACGGACGCCTGTGGCCAGGTCATCCCAAGGTTTCGTGGGACCAGAGGCCAGACGGTCCTTAGCCCAATGAGATACCATGAAACGCAAGCCCACAAACAAAGAACCATACTCCAGTCCCCGGACGCCCCTTTGCCAGTGGAGCACCCACGGGCGCCGCCAGCGCCACAGAAGGTGCCTTTGCCCAAAAGTGATCAAAGCGCCCGCGTCCTCATAGGCCTCTTGCAGGACACGAAAGGCCTGCACACTGGGGGGATCCCCCGTGGAATGGTCGGGAAAGGAGACGCATGGTCCGACCTCGATTGCCGCCTGAGGCACCCCCTTTGCCAAGCCCAGACCGTGGGCCCACACGGATGTGCCGCGGTGCGGGCAGTTTCCGCTCTCTGATTTTCGCTCCGTGTCCGGTGACACTTCCCGACCGGGGAGGGCGGGATATCCGTCCTGAAGAAGCCCAAGAATGTGGCGGAAGAGCCGCCTTCCCCAGCCGCTGGGGCATTCGAGGTGGGGATAGGAAAGCACGGCGAAGCCTTTGCCCACCTGGCAACCCAAAATCGCCGCCTGCCCGCACAGCAGCGTCGGATCGAGGTTGATGCCGTACCCCGTTTCCCATTCCTTCCAAGATCCGCCACACGCGGCCACATCGGCGGCACACAGATCCGCGACCCAGAAATCTTCCCCGAAGCCGCAGTATCGGGCAACGGCTTCCACGCCCATGCCGTTATCCCAAGCAAATTGAGACGGCCACCATACGGATACGGGAATCCTCGGAGGAAGGCCCTGCCACAAAGGGTGTTCGGGGTTCCCTTCGATCCACACTTCTCCACTGGCGTTGGGAAGACGTTGGGAAAGGGTTTTTCTTTGGATCGGCACGAGATTGAGCGACGAACCGCCCGCGAGGGCAAGTCCCGCCCCGCCGCAGAACCCAATGTAATTGCCCCCATTGGCGACGAATTCTTTAATGTTTTCAAGCCCGTGGGCGCCCAGGGCACGGGCCTTGTGGGCCGCCCATCCTCCCGGAACGACCAGGATGCGGTAATTCGCCAGGATATGTCCGTGGATCTGGGAGGCGGTGACCAGATGGTACGGGACGTTCATAACTTCCAGAGCTTCCACCAACAAAAGACCCCAGACCAGGGACTGGTCCCAGAATACAGCCACGGGGGGCCCGTCCCAACGGCCTCCCTGTTCGACAGTGTCTGTGAAAGAGTGGTGCACCGAGATGGTCTCCTCCCCCTCAAAGTTGGTTCGCGTCCAGGAAGACGTTCCGTTTTGAGCAGATCCTGCAGAAGCCGTTTCCAGACCCTCGCCGTGTTGTCCGGGCGCGCACGTCTCTCGGGCGCGAGTGTCCACGAGCTTGAGGAAAGTCTGCTTTGGGATCAAGAGTTTTTTCCATGCGCGAACAGCCCATGCCACGAAAAGCTTGGCGGGCGGTTGTCATGGATTGAAGGAGGCTTTAGTTTGAGGACAACATGAACCCAAAATCCTCGTTCCAAGGAAAGGAAAACCCATGATCCCGACTCGTCCATGCATTCGCTTGGAAGTGGAGACTCCGCCACACTCCAAGGATCCCAACCAGCTGATCTATTGCCTCACCTGGGACGCTCAAACCCAAGTCTCGGGAGCGGTCTTTCGGTGCGGATCCTTTCAGGAGCTGGATGACGTCGTTCGGGGGCTCAAAAACGACCTGGATGGAGTCCTTCGGCAGGCCAAGGAAGCGGTCGAGCACATGCAGGCTTTATCGGCACAGGACAAGGAGAAAAGCATGGATCCCTCGGATATTTGGCGACAGATGGAACAGGCCCCCACGGAGGCGGCGATGTTTTCCTTCTTTAATGGGCTCTCCGAACACAAACGCATGGAGGTCGCGGAATGGATCCTCACCCACGTGGGCATGTTCAAAGGGCGAGGGCCGGTATTCGCCGAACATTACAATATCGTGACCCACACTTTGGACGAATGACCGAAGACGGGAAACGGGGGATTAGGCGCGGCACAAAAAGACCCTTGGTCGTGCACCCTTTGTCGAGCCGTCCGAGATCTGCCCGTCTTCCCCGCCGCATCCTGTCAGAATAAACCTCGACACAGACCGCAATGCTTACCGCTGCTTCCTTCCGGACCTGACGGGGTTCACATCCGTCTGTTGCGAGGTGTCCGACCGATGATGCAGTTCCGATCGTGCCACCTCGGCCGATCCCTCGAAAGGGAATTCAGCCCCGCTGAGCGGATTTCGGGTCCAGGGAACCGCTAGCTCCCCACCTAGCACGACCAAGGGCTCACCACGTCTCAAGAGGCAGCCGCTCGAGCCTTGGTTTTTCCTGACGATCTCCTTTTAACAGAAACACGGGCCCATGGCAATGCACAACAGCTCGTGCGGCCCCAAGGCCGGAAAACTCGGGACATCTCAGGTTTTCGTCGAATGATCGGCGGGAGCCCATGACGGCTTTGGCGCCTTGATTGCGGGATTGCCTCCCTTTGCGTTTGGTTCGGGACATGACCCTGCGCCCCCCAGGGAGAGGTTCAGACGTGCTTGTGCCGACACCGGGGCGACAGCTGCTGTTGGCGTGCCGATGGTGTCGGGAAGCACCTCAGGGGGCAGGTGGGTGTGGAATCCAAGGTCATTGGTTTTCCCGTTTATTCCAAGGGCGTCGGGCGATCGGCGTCCTCCAAAAGGACACTTCGGGGTTTGAGGTCCCGCAGTCGATCCCGAAGGCTTCTGCCGCCGTTGGGGACCACGTGGGCCCATCCCCCGAGGTAGACCAACCGGTGAGGGTGCAGGACGTGGAGCGTGCGCCGCACCGCTTTCTCAAGCCATCGCTCCCGATTTTCCCACACGGCGTCGTCCTTCCCCCACATCGAACGGTTCCGCCGAAGGGGCGGATCGGTCAGTGCAGCCCGGGCCCGACGATATTCTTCGGAAGCGGGAACCGCCGTATCCAGTCCACGGCGCAAAAGGTTCTCCAGGTTCTTCAGGGACACCATTTCCGGCCAATCCAAGACGAACACACGGCTGGCTTCACTGAAATCCGCGCAAAAGTAAGGTCGGCCTGCATCCGCGCTCCATCGACGGACGGCGCGGAATTCAAAGGGCAGGGTCAGTTGCCTCAAGATGTAGAGTACGGGGAGCGTGCGGAGGGCCGCCGCAGGGCTCATGCTCGTCAGCGCCGCCGCCCTTTTCAGGTGATTTCGAAAGAGCTTCAGGAAAAACCTGCCGTGTTTTTGGCGGATTCGCACGGCGAAGGGACTCACTTCCACCAAAACCACGTCGGGGCGAAGGACCTCCAACAGCCTGCGGGAACGGTTGAACCCCTGAAGGTCTCGGTGACATGTCCCGACAAGGAAGACGGTCTGCCTTGATTTTTCAACGGATTCCATGGAATCGGGCAGATCATGCCTGCGATGTGCCGTCCAAAGACAGAGCCAGGACGGCCTGGAGTTCCGCAAAGGAGAGCACGTGGATCCGAGCGGCCAGAGAGGGGTTCTTATACGCGGCAAACACCACGCCGGTGTCTTGCGCAAGGAGCGCGTCCACTTGGGAGTCCCCCACGAAAAGGACCTGGTCAGGTAACGCCCCGAAAGTTTTCAGGATCTTTTGCATGCTTTCGGGATGAGGCTTGGGATAGGCCACATCGGCGGCCGTGACCACAAGATCGAAGGCGTGGTCCAAGTGAAAGGAAGCCAAAAGGTCGCGCGTGGAAACGGTGCGATTGGTCGCCAGCGCCACGCGGCAACGGGGTTTCAGATAGCGCAACAAATCGTCCAGTCCAGGCTCTTTCCTCAGATAACGGTTAAAGATGCGAAAATCCAAGCTTTGACAAAACTCCCACACCTCTTCCAATTCCGGACCGCCTCCGAGGAGATATTCCAAGGATTCCCGGGCGGAATGCATGTGGATGTAGTCCACTTGATCGGGTCTCAAGGGCGGTTTCTTGAACCGTTCCATGACAAAGTTGTAAAAGCGGATGTTCGCCTCGCGGGAATCGAAGAGCACTCCGTCGCAGTCAAACACCACCACGGAAGGGAGTCCCACAGGGAAGAGAGGCTCACGGCGACACATTTCTCGAGCGCGTCTTGGTGCGATATGATTCATGGGGTCCCGGTGTTAAAAAAAGTGTTTGATGTTCCGATACTTTACAGTCTTTGTCTAATGCACTAGAGTCTCGGCTGTCAAGAAGGCACGCTCTTGGCCGCTCCTAAGCGGACGTGTGAGGGGAATGGGAGTACATTCGAGCCGCCGAAAGATTCTTTAGAAAAAGGACCTTCCATGGAACATCGCTTTGATTTTCTTGTCATTGGGAGTGGAATTGCGGGCTTGACCTTTGCCTTAAAGGTGGCCCGGGACGCGACGGTGGCCATTGTCACCAAGAAAGACAAACTGGAGACCAGCACCAACTACGCCCAGGGCGGCATCGCTTCCGCTATGGGGCCGGACGATTCTTTTCAGTTACACATTGAGGATACGTTGAAATCCGGGGACGGCTTGTGCAAGCCCGAAGTGGTGGAGCTGGTGGTGCGGTCGGCTCCGGAGCGGATCCAGGAACTGGCCCAAATCGGTGTGCCTTTTTCTCGAGGTCGTTCGTCCAATTGCCTGTTTGACCTGGGGCGGGAAGGGGGGCACAGCCGTAACCGCATTGTCCATGCCGAGGACATGACCGGACAGGCCATCGAACGGGTGCTGGTGGAGGCCGTGGAAAGTCACCCTAACGTGGCCATATTCGAAAACCATCTCGCCTTGGATCTCATTATCGATCATCAGGCCGTCCGGGTGGGGTCCGTGGCCGTAAAGCAAAAGCAATGCTGTTGGGGGGCATGTGTTTTGGACGAGAAGACCGGAGAGATTCATACCTTTATGGCTCATGCCACGCTGCTGTGCACGGGCGGAGCCGGAAAAGTTTATCTGTACACGAGCAATCCCGACGTGGCGACAGGCGACGGCTTGGCCATGGCCTATCGGGCCGGAGCGGCTTTGGCTAATCTGGAGTTCGTCCAGTTTCATCCCACGTGCCTTTATCATCCCCATGCCAAAAACTTTCTCATCTCTGAAGCCGTGCGTGGCGAAGGAGGCCGTCTCATCGACAAACGCGGCCGTGCCTTCATGGAGAAATATCATCCACTCAAAGATCTGGCCTTTCGGGATGTGGTGGCCCGGGCCATTGATACGGAAATGAAACGCACGGGCGACGATTGTGTCTATCTCGATATCAGCCATCGGGATGCGGATTTTCTCAAAGAAAGATTCCCGAACATTTACAAGAAATGCCTCAGCTTGGGGATCGACATCACCAAGGATCCCATACCGGTGGTCCCGGCGGCGCACTACATGTGCGGGGGCATCGTGACGGACGTTTGGGGGCAAACGTCCATTGAAAATCTGTACGCCATCGGCGAGTGTGCCTGCACGGGGTTGCATGGCGCCAACCGGCTCGCCAGCAATTCCTTATTAGAGGCGGCCGTGTTTTCTCACCGGGCAGCGGTGCATGGCTCGGAAAATCTTCCCCGATGGCAGAAGAGGAATTTTCCTCAGGTGCCCGAGGTGAGCATCGAGACGTCGGCCGGCAACGGCGCCCAGAGCGAAATGATCCTCATCTCCCACAACTGGGATGTCATCCGGCGGCTCATGTGGAACTATGTGGGCATTGTGCGCACAGACAAACGGCTCCACCTGGCGAGCCTTCACATCGCCCAGGTGCGGATGGAAATCAAAGAACACCTGCCGCACATCCCCTTGCATCCGGATTTGGTGGAATTACAGAACCTGGCCCTCGTGGCGGAACTGATCGTGCGGTGCGCCATTTCACGAAAAGAAAGCCGGGGACTGCATTACAACGTGGATCATCCGCACAAGGACGATCTCAACTGGCGCAAAGATACAGTGTTGACCAAGTGGAAGGAACCCACCTTACCGGCCAGGAGCCTTTCGAGGATTGCGACTCAGGATTCCTAAGACCGATCACGGGCCGCGTGACGTTTTCGCGGAGAGATCCTTTCCGGAGGCACAAAGAAAAGGGACCTCCAAATGGACGTCCCTCCAAGGGATTACGGTCTATAACCAGCCAAAGGATCAGGCCTTCCGAGGGCGGCCCCCTATCGAGACAGGCCGGCGATTTTCGGGGGAATGGCTGTCGCGGCGTCCAGGGTTTCGGCGTCCACGACCCCGTTGGAGTGGTCCTCGAGGAGTTTACGCGGGTTATGTTCCACCTTCATGGTGAGCATTCCGCCCATGAAGCTGATTTCGTAATTGCGGTCCGATAAATCCACGCGCTTCAAAGCTTCACGCATTTTGCGGAATTGCCGCTGGGCCTTTTTGTAAATGTAGTAGCATGCCGTCACGCCCACCCCCAGGCTGAAAAGGAAGACCCACAGAGGGGTCGCCAGCACTTTCCCCAGGGTGATGATCACGGCCATCAGGCCGAACACAAAAAGAACCTGAAGACCGATAATGAGGTAAAGATAGAAAATGCCCTGGTTGATGTCGGGCTTTTTCTCTTCGGGCTCTTGCTTTTTTTTCTTGAAAATGCGGCTGAAGAACATGGACGGATCCTTTCCCGTAAAGCCTTAGGCGTCGGAGCGGGGTTCGGTTTGCGAGGCCGTCAAGAGTTCCAGAGGCCTGTCTTCACACGTGCGGTGATATTCGAGCCTGAGTTTTTCGATTTCCACCTGATTTTGGAGAACTTGCTTTGACAGTCGATACCGCAGATAAATGACCCAGATCAAGACGCCGGCCAGGAATAACGCGCCTCCAAAGACCAAGAGTTTGTATTCGCTCAGAAAGGTCCAAGCCACACGGCCGAAGTCGCCGAGCAGATTGGGCACCATCCAAAACAGGATGACACCCACGACCACCAGCACCCCCACGTGAAAGACGGAGATCCCTTTGAACAGTTCGAACAAGGACCCCAAGCGGCCTTCGGGAGGAACCGTGCCGGATCCCTGCTGGGGAGAGTGCTCTGGATCTCCGTAGAGGAGATTCAGGAAGGCCTTGATGGCGAAGGCGATGATCAAGATCAGTCCCACCGGGACGCCCACCGCGGCGGAAAGCCATGCGCGAAACGGGAAAGGTCGTTCCTCGCTTTGGAGATGCATGCGGTAGCGGTCTAGAGGCCCAAAAGTGCTCTCGAAGACCATCTTTTCGTAGCTGGACAGGGTGCTGCCCGTCGTCTCGTAAACCTTCTGCCCTTCCGTGTTCGTGATGATCAACCGCGTGCGTTGCCCCGCTTGGCTCGCCGCCGTCAGATAGATCAGCGTTTCAAGGATCAGGAGAAACAGCACCGTCAGGGAAAGAACCAATTTCAGATGGTGGTTGCTCTCAAAAAAGTCCAGTAACCTGGGTTTTTCCGTGCGCATGGGAAACTATCGCCTCAGCCGTCATAGAATGGATCCGGACGTCGAAAAGTAACACCGGGAACAAGGCGTGTCAAACCCAAAGGCGGCGGAAAAAAGGTCCAGGGAGCGGGGCCAACCGCGGCCCGGCTCCCTGGCTTTTAAACTCTGGCGTGCACTCGTCGACGCCGGAGGATCGGCCTCCCGGCCATCAGCGGAGCGCCTCATGGATGTGTGTTTTCCGGCGGCGTGCCTGCTCTGAGAACCCTCGGCGAGCCCTGACTCAGCCGGCGGATTTCAGGGGTTCAATTCCTTTTCTCTCGGGAAAAGGGGTAAATACCGATAGGAGAGCGAGACGATGACGGCCCCGTAGGCTAACATGGCGATACACGGGGCCCATTCGGCCCACGTCGGGATGTAGACCGCCCACTGATCGAAAGGCATCACGGGGATTGCCAGGGTTTCAACGGTCATGGCGAACCGATTGATGACGATGCCGGCGCAGTTGAGGAAAAAGCCCAAAAACAGCAGACCGTTGGATTTGCGGGTTTGAGGCGTCAGCAGCAGGACAATGGGGACGACGCCGCACAATCCAAGCTCCGCAAAGAGAAGCCACATACCGTAAGGGGCTCGATAGAAGTCACTGAGCTTTTGCCCGAATCCCGGGGCCGTATCCAAAGCCCAATACAACGTGTCCAGACTCTTAAAGATGAAATAGACCAGAAGCAGGGCGCCGGTGATCTTGGCAATGAGTTCATAGACGCTGCGATCCACCAAGGTTTTTCGACTCACCTTTTCGATGATCCGGCAGATGATGGCCGTAAAAGCCGGGCCGCACGCCATGGCCGACAGGGTGAACAGGAAAAACGTCCACGGCCAGATAAAGAACCCGGTGCGGTACGCAAAGGGTCGGGCAAACATGACGCCGGGGACTCCGCCCAGCGATCCTTGATGGAAGAAACTCAAAAAAGTGCCGGTCATGGCGAAGACCGCCATGATTTCATGGAGGTTATGTCCAAACACATGCAAGGGTTTGATGGCGTCCAGTTTACGGTTTTCCAGGATGATGGGCACAAACTCGATGACAAGAACAATGGCGTAACAGGAAATACAAAAAATGACTTCCGTCAGCATGGAATGAACGTTGGCGTGCCAATAGCCGAACCAGCCTCGCAGCGGTTGCCCGATTTCCAGCAAGAGGACCAGGAGCGCCCCGGTATAGCAGCAAAATCCCACGATGACGGCGAGGTTGATGATCTTGTGAAGTTCCTTGAGCCTTGGGAAAAATCGGGACAGCCCGTAATACATAAAGCCGGAGAAGAACGCGCCGGCACCCAGGGCGATGATACCCAGGTCGACCGTGATGTAAAGGCCGAACCCGAAGTAGTTGTTCAAGCCGGTGACGTTCAGCCCTTTGATGAGCACGGTGAGACCGGCGTAAATGCCCCAGCCGATCACGGCGAATAGAAAAAGCATCCAAAGGCTGAAAACCGGCAGCGGGCAACGTTTCACACCTTCCGGGATCAATGCCTTATCCATGATGGACTCCTGAAAAAGTCTAGGGGTGCTCCGGTGATCACAGGCCGTTGTCCGATTGACGTCGTATCCACTGCGCAGAACTCAGGTAGTAAACCTTGGGCTCCGTGCGCAGCTTTTCCAGTATTCTGAAAGCCCTTGGGTCCTTGGCCAGTTTGGCCACTTCGCTGTTGGGATCTTTCAGATTGCCGAAAGTGATGGCGTGTGTCGGGCAGGCTTCCACGCATGCCGGGGTGTAGACGACGCTATCGGGATCTTCCCCGTTCAATCGTGCCCGGTCCCGAGCAAGATTGAGGCGGTGATGGCAGAAGGTGCATTTTTCCACCACACCGCGCATCCGTGGGCTCACCTCCGGCGTCAACATGGCTTCCATGGATTTCGGCCATTTGGGATCCCACCAGTTAAAAGACCGGGCGTGATACGGGCAGGCCACCATGCAATACCGACAGCCGATGCACCGCACGGCCACGTGGTCCACGATCCCTGTGAGCTCATCGCGGATGGTGGCGTTCACCGGGCACACAAAAGTGCAGGGGGAATGATGGGGCGAATCACAGTGCATACACGGCCGAGGCAGCATCGCAGCCCGATAATCGGGATAATCCGCGCCGTTTTCCAGCCGATACAGGGTCATCCAAGACAAGGTGCGCAGCTTGTCGCTTTCATCGGGCCGAAAGGAAATGTTGTTTTCCTGCTGGCACGCGACCGAGCAAGCCCCACAGCCCGTGCACTTGTCCAGGTCAATGACCATACCGTAACGGACCTTGCTTTCCGCATGCTCCGAATGTGCGTTTCCACTCATGGGTGACATCCTCTGTTAGGCTGACGACTTCGAGCCGCCTGAATTGTCCCGCCGCGGCGGATGCATCCGATACTTTACACCCGTCGCAATTGCGCCCGCGTGGCCCACACTGTGCCAAGCCCTGTGACGGGGTCCAGTTGCACCTCCATCAGGCTGTTGGCGTTGAAGCCCTTGTTGTGCACGTATTCGTCATAAGCCGTGTGGCCAAAGCCATACGGTACCGCCACAATCCCAGGCTTGATGGCGCTTGTGACCCGCACGCGCACGGTGGCTTCGCCACGCGGGGTTTTCAGCACTGCAGCGGCTTTGTCGGCCAGTCCCCGTGTGCGGGCGGTTTCCGGGTGAATTTCCACGAACACGTCCTGCTTGCGCAGCACATCGTCGGGAAGGAGTTTGTTCATAAACGGTGCGGTGGGCACGTACCCTTCCGAGACCATCAAGGAGGTATAGCCGGTGAGCAAGAGAGGGTATTCCGCCTCCTCTCCCGAAGGTTTCAGGAGATGGAACCTGGGCAGGAAGAGTTCGTCCGATGCTGTGGCCGACACGCTGGTCATGAGTCCCTGACAGGCGAGTTCGTAACGATTCGATGGTGTGGCGAAGGATTCCAAGGCCATGGGGGCGTTGACCCAGCAGGCGCCCGCTTTGAGTTTGTTCCACAGATCGGATGCATCCTTGTAGTTGGGAGATCCGATTTTACCGGGCTGGAACGAGGAGGGATCGAAAGCACCGGGTGTTGCCACGAACCCCGAACCGGCTTGGGCGATGGCCGCCACCTTCTTTTTGAGGACCTCCTCGTAGGTTTTCCACGGAAGGCTTTCGGCAACGGCGCCGCCGACCTGGGCCCCCAGGGTCAGGATGAGGTCGGCGGTGGATTTCGTGTCGTAATGGGCCTTGAGGATGGGTGTGGCCAGCGCATAGTAGGCAAAAGGCGCCCCGGGAATGCCAATCACGTCATCGAGCCGCTCCAGGGCGTTGTGGTTCGGGAGGACGAGGTCCGCCCATTGAGTGGTTTCATCCATGTAGGACGAAAAGGACACGACCATTCCCGCCTTCTGCAAGGCTTGGGTCACCAAGGCGCTCTCCTGAAGGCTGTAGGCGGGGTTGGCCTCATGGACGAACAGCAGCTCAATGGGATATTCGGATCCGGAAGACAGGGCTTCCAAAAACGGCATGACCGTGTTCACCGGAACTTTCGTCCGAGGCACCGTAGCCGGGCGTCCTAGGGGAGGTTGTCCCAAGCCCCGATGCGCTTCCGCGTCCAAGACAGGTTCATGGAAATCGTGTCCCGGGTCACGGGGGACAAGGGCGAGAGTTCCAGAGGGGGAAAGGTTCCCGAGGAGCGCATTCAAGGCCAGGAAAGCCAGGTCATGATAAAGGGTGTTGGGTTTGTCCCCCTTGTCCTGTCCCCAGACCACAAGGGAATGCTTTTGATTGGCCAACTGCCGGGCCAGTTCTTGCAAGGTTTGGGGAGAAACCCCACTAATCTTGGCCACCTCGTCCGGGCCATACTTGGAAAGCACTATATTTTTGAAGCCCTTGCGCTGGGCTCCCGCGAAATCCACCCAGTCCTCAAATCCAAAAACTTTCTCGGCCATGAAGGCCGCATCGTAGAGCCTGTCGCGCACGAGCACATGAGCGATGCCCATGGCCACCGCGGCTTCAGTGCCCGGATTGCACGCAATCCAACGATGGGCCTTGGAAGCCGTGAGGCTTGCGCGAGGTTCCACGTGGACCCACAGGGTTCGAGGTACCCCGGGTTTTTCCGTTTGCCATCGTCCAAACACCTGCTGGAGGTAAACCGGACCGCCCCAGCCTTCCAACAGAGGAGCTCCGAAGCTGAGCACGTAGGTCGCTTTGTCCCACTGGAAACCCAAGTCCGCGTCCATGCCGGTGGTCAGCGCGACGGCAAGGCGCAGGCTGTCAGCGGCATCCGGCATAGTGTAAAAGTTGGGAGATCCGTAAGCCGTCAGAAACTGCTTCCACAGTTGGCTCGTCGTTGAGCGTTTTTGGCCGGTGAGGCACGCCACGGAGTGAGATTTTCCACCGGAACGCAGTTGGATCAGCTTCTCGGAGACGAGCTTCAGGGCCTCGTCCCAGGACACCGGCTTGAAACCTTTCGCGTCTCCTCGGGTGCCCGTCTGTTTCAAGGGCTGTTGGATCCGGTAGGGGGCATAGAGATACTGGAGCCCGGATGCCCCTACAGGGCACACTCCGCCCCCGCTTACGGCATGGGCTGCATTGCCCGAGATGGACACAGCCCGGCGTCCGTTCACCAGACGGGCCGTGATCCCGCATCCCCCAGGGCACAGTTGGCAGATGCTGGCCACCCGCGTGATTTCCCCACGCTCCGGCGACGGCCGCCAGGACCAGTTTTGGGTCCAGATCGCAGAATCGTCGGCCAATTTCCAGGGGATGGGAGTGAGCAGCGTGCCCCCGATGGCTCCGCCCACAAACTGTAAAAACGCTCTTCGCCCGAGACTCATTCCAAATCCCTCGCGTTCATTCGGTTAGGGACCTCATGGGTCTTCGCCAAATCTACGGCCCGCCGCGGCACTACTTGTGGCACACGTGGCAGGCGTTGCTGGCCCCGCGATCCGCGTGACATTTTTCGCACTCGACCATCTTCATGGTCTTGTCGCTGTAGCCCGTCAGGCGGTTTTCTTTGAAGGGAGGATTCTTCTTTTCCTTGGTCACGTCCCGATGGCAACGGACGCATTCAATGCCCTGGTCTTGGGTGTGAGCGGCGTGGGAAAAATAGACGTTATCCGGCTGCCAGGCGTAAACCAGCCATGGGATTTCTTTTTCTTGCTGAATATATTCCTCCACCAGTTTCTTTTCATCGGGGCTGTCCCCCATGGGTTCGGCATGGCATTCGGCGCACTTTTCCAGTTTGGGAAGCCCGTTATAAGAGCCGTCTTCTCGAAAATAGTGACAGTCTTCACAGCTGCTGTCCTGATGGGAGGAATGGAGGAATGTGATTGGTTGGGTCTTTGTGGAGTACAGCACGTTGGGAAAGACGATCCACCCGACCAGAAGCGCTCCGATGAATCCGGCAAGAAAAGCGATCATGCCGACGCCCTTTTGTGACGCGCTCTTTTTCACTTCGCCCATGAGTCCGCCCCACGTTTTTCAAGGGTTAACGGTATAAAATCCAGGCTATTCAAACTGGGAAAGGCCGGGATCACTCCGGGTTTGGCCCGGAGCTAAACGCAATTTTTCACAAACAAGGATCTTTTACCGACAATTTAATTGGATTGTCAAGCACCTGAAGGGACGAACCGACGACGCAAAAGGAAGCGAAGGACAAACGAGAAGACGATCCACACAATTGACTGTGCCGCCGCCCCGGCGAGGCGCTCTTCCTGTCCGGGGCGTTACAGGACGGCGGGGCATGGCCATCCATGCCCCGTCACGTCTCGAAATCCATCACCCCGATCCTATTCTCCCGCCCGAAGGGCAGGAAGCTCCCCGTACGGCTCCCCGCCCGCCGCCTCCTCGGGCACCTTGCCATGAAACAGTTTGTACGCCCAGGCTTGGTAGCCGATGACGATGGGAACGAAGATAAGGGCGACAACAAGCATGATTTTTAGGGTGAGAGGACTCGACGCGGCATTGTGCACCGTCAGGCTGTAAGTGGGATTGAGGCTTGAGGGGAGCATGTTGGGATACAAGCCGACGACACCAAAAAAGGTTGCCCCAAGGATGGTCAAAGCCGAAGCGATCCAGGCCCGGCCCCACCGCTGCGTGGCGGCAAAAAACCGAACGGCCACCAGGGCCGCCACGGTTCCCACCGGGATGATCACAATGGGAATAGAAAAGAGCATGGGATTCTGCAGATAATTGGCGTACAGGCGCGTCGCCGGCCATGTTGCCGCAAGAAAGCCCACGGCCACCGCGGCGAGGGCCCACCACAGGCCCGTGGCCAGCCAGGCCCTTTCATGCAGCTCTCCCGTGGTCTTCAGGGCCAGCCATAGAGCGCCATGTTCCATAAAGAGCAAAAGGAAGAACAGACCACCCAAGATTCCATAAGCGTTTAACAGAGTCCACAGGGTGCCCCGAAATACCCCGTTTTCATCGATGGGAAGGCCGTGAAAAATGTTGGCGAAAGCCACCCCGAGAAGAAACGCCGGCAGAAAACTGCCCACAAACAGGCAGACATCCCAAAGCCTTTTCCACATGGGGTCGGAACTCAGGTACCGGAACTCCAGGGCGACGCCTCGCAGAATAAGCCCGAAAAGGATGAGCATCAGAGCGGTGTACAGGCCGCTGAACATGACGGCATAGGTCGTGGGGAACGCGGCGAAGGTCACTCCACCGGCGGCGATGAGCCACACCTCGTTGCCGTTCCAATACGGCCCCATGGCTTGGCCGATGACGCGTCGATCGTGCTCGGATCGAGCCACGAAAGGCTGGAGGACGCCGAGGCCGAGATCAAACCCTCCCAGCATGAAATAGACGGCCCATAGCAGGCCCCAGAGCAAAAACCATACGGTGGCAAGCATGGAATACCCTCCTGTTTCAATCCTCTGTCATGATGCAACGGTTTCCGCCGCGGGTCCCCGTTTAGCATAGCGGGCCATGAGCGCGAAGGCCGCCAGCCCCAACAGCGAGTAGACCACGACGAAGGCCGTCAACGATAGGGCCACCTGGGAAGGGGCAATGGGAGAAACGGCATCCGCTGTGCGCATGACGCCGTAGACGACCCACGGCTGACGGCCGACTTCGGTGACCGTCCAGCCGGCCTGGCACGCAATGTAGGGGAGGGGGATGGCGTAGAGCATCACCTTGAGCATCCGAGGACTTTCCAGGAGGCGGTGGCGTTTCCACCAGGCCCACAGAGCCAGGACGGGAAACAGAAAGCCCAACCCGATCATGATTCGAAAAGCGAGAAAAGTCAGGGTCACCGGCGGGCGGTCTTCTTTGGGAAAATCCTTGAGTCCCTTCACCGTGGCATTGATGTCGTGGTAGGCCAAAAGGCTCAAGAGTCCTGGAATGGCTCCCAGTTCCAGACGGTTGCGTTCCCCTTTTTCATCCGGGATGACCAGCAAGTGCTGTGGCGCCTTCTGCTTGGTGTCCCACAAGGATTCCATGGCCGCCAGTTTTGTGGGCTGAGTGCGTGCGACTTCGGATCCCTGGACATGGCCGTGAACCACCGCCACCACGGAAAAAATCAGCGCCATGACCGTTCCCATGCGGAACGAGCGGCTGAAGAAATTCACCTCCTGACGCCGCAAGAGGTGGTAGGCACTCACCCCCATGACGAACATCCCGGACAGAATGTAGGCGCCGCTCAGCGTGTGCAAAATGGTGTGCCATGCAAAGGGTTGGGTGACCACGGCCAGGAAATCTGTCAGTTCCGCTCGGCCACCGCGAATCGTGTATCCCACGGGGTGTTGCATCCACGCATTGGCTGTAAGAATCCATACGGCGGAAAGATTGGAGGCGAAGGCCACGAGCCAGATGGTCACCGCGTGGGCTTTGGCGGAAAGACGGTTCCAGGTGAGCGCCCAGACGGCGATAAAGGTGGATTCCAGGAAAAAAGCCGCCGTGGCTTCAATCGCCAATAAGGATCCGAAGATATCGCCCACGTAGCGAGAATACCGGGACCAATTGGTGCCGAACTGAAATTCCAATGTGATTCCCGTCACCACGCCGATGGCGAAGTTGATGAGGAAGATTTTTCCCCAGAACTTGGCCATCCTTTGATACTCTGGATCCCCCGATCGCGCGTAACGTGTTTCCATAAGCGCGATCAAAATGGAGAGACCCAGGGTCAAAGGAACGAACAAAAAGTGGAAGTAAGTCGCGGCGGCAAATTGTAGACGCGACAAAAGCAAGGCATCCATTGCGTCCTCCTGTAAGCTTGTGCGGCCGCTCGTCTTTCCCGACGAGAAAGCCGCCTGTCGGTGATCCTGAGGACATAAAGGCGTTCGGGCGCCTTCCCACGGGTGTCAACGGAGCGTATCCGAACACACGGCGCCCGATCCACTTTGCCGGAGACGCAGCGGCGTCCCGCCCGCCAAGTGGGAGGAATGGCCGCTGTGGGAAGGCGCAAACGGCTCGGACGGAACCCATTGAAGGATCGTGAGGCATGTCGACGACCATGATCAGGACAGGTTCTCGGGAGGATTCCCCGTGGACCGCTTCGGCCATGATGGAGATTTGTCCTTCCCTTTAGTCCGTCCGTTCTTTCACTGCCCGCCCAATCCGCCGTCCGAGTTCCACGCATTGAGACAGAATCTCGTGGTTGGGGACGTACTGCACTCGCACAGGCGGCTCCACGATGTCGATCTTCATGTCTTCCATCCACCGGACGATCTCTTTGACCGCTTCCCCGCTCCAGCCGTAAGAACCGAAAGCCGAACCGATTTTACCAGTGGGCCGGAGTCCCTTGAGGTAGCAGAGCATATCGGCCATGGTAGGAAGCATGCCGTTGTTCAAGGTGGGGGAGCCGAAGATCAAGGCTTTGCTGTCCAGGACTTCGGTGACGACATCACTGCGGTGGTTGCGCTTGAGGTTCAACACCTTGTAGGAGATACCCTCTTCGCCCAGACCGGAAGCGATGGCATGCGCCATTTTTTCCGTGGAATGCCACATGGTGTCGTAGATCACCAAGGCTTTGCGCTGGGCCTTCTGCAGGCTCCAGGTCTTGTAAGCATCCAGGATGACGTCCGGGCGGCTGCGCCAGATGATCCCGTGATCAGGGGCGATCATGTCGATCTCCAGCTTCATCTCGCTCACGGCTGCCAAAAGTTTTTGGACCAAAGGAGAATACGGCAGGAGGATGTTGGCGTAATACTTGGCGGCGTGACGCACGAGTTCCGATAAGGCCACCTGGTCGTCGAAAGTTTCGCTGGTGGCCCAATGCTGCCCGAAGGCGTCACTGGAGATGAGCAGTTTTTCTTGAGGGATGTAACTGAACATGCTGTCCGGCCAATGGAGCATGCGGGTTTCCAAGAACCGCACCGTGCGCCGTCCCAAAGAAATCTCCTGACCGTTTTGAACGACTTCCAAGGGCCACGCATGGGAACCGAAGTGGGCTTCCAGGGCCTTTTTACCCATGACGGAGCAGAAAACCTTTTGTGGCTTTATGGCCTCGAGGATTTCTGGGATCGCCCCGGAGTGGTCCATTTCCACATGGTTCACCACGAGGTAGTCGATCTTCTGCGGGTCGACGATCCTGCGGATGTGGTGCAGAAGCTCATTCTTAAAGGGTTTTTTCACCGTATCAAAAAGGGTGACCTTGTCGTCAAGTACCAAATAGGCGTTGTAAGTGGTTCCTTTGTACGTGGAATAACCGTGGAAATCTCGGATATCCCAATCCACCACGCCGACGTTGAAAACCCCATCCTTGATGGCTGTAGGCGCCATGAGTTCTTCACCTCCTTTCATAGAAAAAGGGGGGCGCCCGGCGGGCCGCCGAGGCGCCCCCTTTGACCTTACCAATTCTCTCCCAAGAGTTCAAAAAAGGCTTGCGGGTGGGCGCAGGCCGGACATTGCTTGGGGGCTTCCTGCGCTTCGTAAATATAGCCGCAGTTCAGGCATCGCCATTTCACGGGAGCCTCCCGTTTGAACACTCGACCTTTCTCGATGTTTTCCGCCAAATCCCGATAGCGTTTCTCATGCTGTTTTTCAGCCACGGCCACGTTCATGAAGACAGCCGCGATGTCGTCAAAGCCTTCTTCCTTGGCCACGGCCGCAAACGCTGGATACATTTCCGTATGTTCATAGTGTTCCCCGGCCGCCGCCGCTTTGAGATTTTCCAGTGTGGATCCTATTTTTCCCGCGGGAAAGGCGGCCTGCACTTCCGCTTCTCCGCCTTCCAGGAATTTGAAAAAGCGTTTGGCGTGCTCCTTTTCCTGATTGGCGGTTTCCTCAAAAATGAGTGCCATCTGGATATAGCCTTCTTCGCGGGCTTGCGACGCGAAGTAGGTGTACCGGTTTCGCGCCTGGGATTCTCCGGCGAAGGCTGTGAGTAGGTTCTTTTCGGTCCGGGTGCCTTTCAAGCGAGTCATTTCACTCCTCCATTCTTTTGGGTCTGTGGATCATCTCATCCATTGCCTCAATATTCCCGTCCCCTCTGTTATGGGGGCGCCCACGTGGATCGGCGGGAACCGCACCTTCCGGTGGGATCGTAGGCCCCATTTACGGGCACGGGGCCGCGCCGGCCGCGGTCTGCGCCGCGGCCGCCATGCCTCATGTGGAGGAGGTGGCGGCGCAGCGACGGCACAGGCCGGTAAACTCCAGGACGTAGGATCGGACCAGCTGGCCAGAGCTGACGTCCACAAATTCATGAAGATCGAAGGATTTTTTCATAGAAACATCTTCCAACGCGCCGCACCGCTCACATCGCAGATGCGCGTGTCGGCGCGGATTTCCGTCAAACCGCATGGGTCCTGTGCCTGAGGTGATCTTCTGGATCAGGCCTTGGGCGGCCAAGACTTCCAGATTCCGGTACACGGTGCCCAGGCTGATGCGGGGAACCGTTGCGCGCACAGCGTCATAGACCTGATCGGCCGTCATGTGCTCACAGGAGCGACGCAAAATGTGGAGAATGGCTTGACGCTGTCGGGTCATTCTGACCATGGTGCTCACCCCTGAAGAATGAAATTACAGCTAGTAACGATTCCTAATAAAAGCACGACACGATGTCTCGTCAAGAGGGGCGGCGTCATGGAAAGTCGATGCTCCCCGGTTCCCAAGAGGCCGACCCTGAGGGGGAAAGACGAGACCGGCGGGAGCAGCGTAGGGTAAATTAAAGCGGCCAAGTGCGTCCCTGGCCCGATTCGGGCGAGGTGCCCCAAAGCCGTTAGAAGATTCTCCTTAACCCATAAGATTCGGTCGATGCAGAAAATCATCCTATCCAGGAAATCAGGATGCATGGACGATTCTTTTATGCCATGGGGTCTCCTATCCAATTTTCACCTGGCTTGGGCATCGATTGGGATGTCTCAAAATCAGCCCATGTCGTCTCGTGCCGCGAGTTCAGGTTGATCGACTTGCCAAACCCCATCCACGGCACTGTTGTCCTCGTCGGGGCGTCCCCCGTGGTCGCCCGGATACGGGGCTCCGCCCTGATTCCATGAAACGCACCCCTTCAAGGCGGGCAATGGGTCCCGCCGCTCCGGTATCTTTACCCGAAGCGGCATCACACCATGACCGCAAAACAACAGGGCGATTACGGGGATCGCACGGATTCAGGGCTGTTGTGGAGTGCTCAAACGACGATGCTGCCGGGCTTCTCTTCGTGCTTGCTGGCAGAGCGTCCTGCCCTTCGCGCCGGCCGTGCCGCCCTTGGAAAACCAGATTCAGCGTCGCGGGCTGCCTTTTCCGAACCGGTCTTCGACAATGTCAGAGGTCCCGCTGGCAGGCTGCACGATAGCTTTGAGCCTGTCCGGCAATGCTGGGGTTTTCCGTGAAGGAGACGTGCGCGACGATGTCTTCCAACGCGGCGCAGACACGGCGGCGCCATTCGGGCTGGAGTTTCGTCACGTGTTGGAAAGTCTTGAGGAGACGGCGGGCGACATTGGCGTTGACCGGGGCCATCTCGATGACATGGCGCCGGATCCAGTCGATGCCTGCGTCGGTCCAGACCTGTTTGGTGTTTAAGGCCACCGTGACGAGTAGCGAGCGGCTGAGCGTCGGCTGGGTGAGATCGAAACTCGGACGGTTTTTTTCTTTTTCCACCAAAGCCCACAAGTCGGGGTGGGTTCCCAAGGCGACCACCTTCAAGTAGTTGGCATAGCCGGTAATAGCCCCGTGCCATTTTTCATAAGTGTGTTCCAAAAGGGCGTACCGTTCTGGCCAGGAGCTCCGATGGAGGGCCAGGAGGGCGTGATAGCGTTCCGTGGCGGTTCGGGCCGTGGTGAAATGTTCGTACAGCATGTTGTGCACGGCCGGTGTATCCGCCACGGCGATCAATTCCACAAGGGTTCCGTAAAGCTGGCGTTTTTGGATCGCTTCCTGAAGGGGATCCGAGGGATCCATGGATTTTTTCAGGTCACGAAAAGATGCTGTGAGATCGTCGTGAAACCGGGTGTTCACGGCGCGCATCAAAGCTTCCCTGGCTCTGACAAGCTCGGGGAACCACGCGGCATATCTTCGGTCCAAGGGTTGCTCGTCGATGCGGAGCATGGAAGCCTTTACGGCCGGAGGCAGGTTGGTGTCGTGGAGCAGCCGGCCGTAGAGGTCGAGCCACGCTTCGGATATTGCCGTACCGGGGCAGGTGATTTGCCGAATCCGTTGAAGGTCCGTGAGTCTTCGGACGGCTTCTACGCGGTTGAAGGCATTCGGATCTTGGAGGGCCTGCCGGTGGAGCACCGATTCGTCGGCGGTCTCATCGATGAATGTTCCGTAAAACGACGCGTCTCGATTCAGGGAGGCAAAGGCCGGTGGCCCGGGGAGCTGTGGAAAGTTAAAGGTTTGTTCCGAGCGGGTCATGACCAGGACCTGTGAGGTGCCAGGCATGTCGCGACCCTGTGCATCCACCAGAGCCATGAGCACGGGGACTGGAAACGGCTCATCACCGGGCTCAAGATCTTGGCGCAGCGTCACCGAGAAGGTCCGTGTCGATGCGTCGTAGGCAGTGCGTGCAGTCATTTTAGGATAACCGGGTTTTTCCAGCCATTTTCTTTTGAATGAGGTCAGGGAGTTTCCCGAAACCTCTTCGAAACATTGGAAAAACTGGTCCGTATTCGCGTTTGCGTTCTTAAATCGGGAAAAATACAGCCGTGTTCCGGCCTCGAAGACCTCGGGGCCGAGGACCAGCCGCAGCATGCGAATGACTTCGGCCGCCTTGACGTAGGTGACCGAGTCCACGAGTTCATCAGGATCATTAAATCCCTGTCGGACAACGGCCACCGAGTGTCCCCCGTCTTCAATGGCCAAAGGGCCGAGAAGGGGATTTCGGATATCGTCCACATGCTGCAGTCGGACAAAGGTGGGGTCGAAGCGATCGGCCAAATAGCGGCGTTCCACATCCACGGTGTAGGCTTCGTTGAGCCACATATCGAACGGGGTTTCCATGGTGGTTTCACTGCCGCACTGGTTATGTTCGAACTCGTGGACGATGACTCCATGGGTATAGACGAGATGACTGTCGAGACTGTGTTCCGTGACCAAAGCGGCATCGGTGACGATAGTCGTATTGCCCACATTTTCCATGCCACCGTAGTTGGACTTCGTCATGCAAATGGTCCGGTACGTCTCCGCGGGGTATTCATAGCCCTGGTTCTGAAAAACCCACAACACGGCGTCTTTCAAGATGGCCATGGGGACCCTGGCATCCTCCCGACGGCCCGGCGGCACCAGGTATTCCAGCCGCACAGTGCGGCCGGAAGGATACGTGACGGAGTCCACCAGTTCATCCCATGTGCCGGCACACGCGATAAAGAGATAGGGCGCCATGGGGACGGGATTGTGATAGGTGATCCGTTTTCGGGAGGGCTGGCCGGGAACGGGCACAGGGATCCCGTCGGGGTTGTGCCGCCGGCTGATGTTGCCGTTGCTGATGAGGTGGGTGTATCGGGCATCGCCCTCCAGGGTGGTGGTCAGGGTGCACTTGGCCCGGCAATCATCGATGACGGGCATGATGCGCTGAAAACCCCACTGCTGACACTGCGACATGTATTGTTGGGGGGCTCCCGGCGGCGTGACATCCTTGTAAATCCCTTCCAGCAAGTGGTCCGAAGGCCGGCAGATGCTGACCGTTTCGATGATGAAGCTGTCCCCGGCAGTAATGGGAGCCGGCGGACTGACGAGGAGTTTATGGTTTTCCCTGTCAAGACGGTACGACACGGCCCGGGCGTCTCCTGATGAGGTACCCGCGGGGCGCCAGCGTACCGTATGGATTTCCAGGTCCCTGGCGTCCAAAGTGATCACGGTTTGGGGTTCGAGAGCTCGAAGATGCAGCGCGTTGGTGGCCTCAACGCGGTCCTCGAAGAACCGAATCTCTATGTCCATGTGTTGGATGGTGACGGGAAAGGGAAGAAAATCCTCACGGGAGAAGCGATACCGTCTGTCCTGCATGGGGCCGTATCCTTTTGACCGAAGGTGGGACAGGATAATGGGGGTGCGTGGAAAAAAGGGTTTCCGTGGGCGGCCACGCAGCCGCCCATCCGAACAAGTGTTTTCCTGCCTGGTGGCCGGCGGCGGGTTGGATGGCCGCGAACCCGGGAGGCTCACTGTCCCGCGCGGGTGCAAAATGTCCTTCCGCAGGGTTCCCCAGCTAGGGGCGTCCGCATCCGGCATGAGCGCCCATTAGAATTTTTCGTAATGGGTAAATTCTTCGATTTCGCGGCGCTTGGGCGCCGACGGCACTTTGGACGGATAGCCTAAGGGCAGAAGCACCACCAGCTCGTAGCCTTCGGGGACCCCGAGGATTTCCTTGGCCTTGTCGTGGTCGAAGAGTCCGACGACCACCGTGCCCAGGCCGGCATCAGTGGCGGCCAGACAGAAATTCTGGGTGGCGATGCCGAGGTCGAACATGAACCAGTCGCCGAATTTGGTCGTTTTTTCTCCCTTGTAGTACCCGGCGCTTTGCAATTTGCCGCACAAGGCCACAACCACCGGAGCCGCCGTGATCGATTTGGTGGCGGGGTTTCCTTTCGCCAGTGTTTCTTGAAGCTTGGCTTTGGTTTCCGGGTGACGCACGACGATGGCTTCCCAGCATTGGGTGTTGGCCCATGACTGGGACCACTTGACGGCGTCCAAAACCTTTTGGAGCAGTTCATCCGGGACGTCTTTGTCTTCAAAATTGCGAATACTCCGACGGGAGCGGATCACGTCCATCAACTCGGCCATGGGTCTCCTCCTTTTGTGTGAGCTCAGGGACATGGACATCGGCAACCCAAGGCATTGTTTCACAAAAGTGTCGTGGTGACAAGCACGCGGGGCCGAGAGCGGTCAAATCAGTCCAGCGCGCCGCCGTAGTCCTTCCAATGCCATAGGGGGCGGCCGGTGCTCCCGTGCGCATCCGCATCATTATCTCCATCGGTCCACGGCCAGCTGATGGGGATTGGGCAGAATAACCGGACGGGCACCTTCTGTGTGGGATGCTCCAACTCCATGTGCCAGGCATGGAGGGCGATCGCCCGATGCGGTAAAAGGGTGGATGCCCCGTATCGCGCATCTCCCACAATGGGGCAGCCCACGTGGGCCAGTTGCGCCCGGATCTGGTGTTTGCGGCCGGTTTCCAACTGGATGGCCAGGAGGCACCGACCGAGGGCGGTCGCCAGCGTCTGATAGTGGAGCACGGCTTGTTGGGTGCCGGGGGTGTGCGCCGGATGGACCGTCACACGACCTTCCTCCCGCCGTTCCAGACCGTGGATGAGTGTAGCCGTCTTCTTTTCCGGGCACCCTTCGACGACCGCGAGATAGACTTTTTTGACGCGCTTTTCCCGGAACAGCGTGCTGAGCCGGGCCGCGGCCTTGGAAGTGCGGGCGAAGACCACCAGCCCGGAAACCGGTCGATCCAGCCGGTGGATCAGCCCGAGAAAGACATTTCCCGGTTTTCCGTACCGATTCTTGACCCACATTTTGGCCAGATCCAGGAGGCAGGGATCCCCTGTCGGATCACCTTGAACCAGAAGCCCGGCAGGCTTATAAACGGCCAGAAGATGGTTGTCGGCATAAAAGACAGGCCAACGCGGGTGCACGAATGGTATGGATTTACCGGCCGCGGTGTAAACCGTCTTCACAGAAACACCCATAGTGAGTTCATGGTGACTCATGACCGACCCCGGGGGACAAGCCCTGCATCCGGTCGGAAAGGAAAGGACGCGCGATTCCTTGACAGCACACTCGTCTTCCCAAAATCCCCTTGCGCCGAGTCTCCAGGCGCTTGCGGCCGTCCTGGAAAAGAGCGGCATCCGAGGCACTTCGGAACAGCTCCGGCAACTGTGGACCTATCACCAATGGCTCCGGAAGCACAACGAAGAATTGAACCTCACCCGGATTCACAACTTCGAAAACATGGTCCGCAAGCTCTATGTGGATTCCATTCTGCCGGGTCTCATGGTCCGACTTCCGTCCCCACTGTTGGACCTGGGCACTGGACCCGGCATGCCCGGCATTCCGCTGAAGATTTTCAATCCAGACCTCCATCTGCTGCTCGCAGAAAGCCGTCAGAACCGGGTCCGATTCCTCCAAAGCGTCTGCGAAGCGCTCCAGCTGAAGGGTGTTTCCGTGGAAGGGCGACGCATCGGGCCCTATTACGATCGGGCCGTACGCGGGGTGATTACGCGAGCCGTGGAGTCCATGGCAGAGACTTTGGAGCGCATCGACGGGTGTTTGGAACAGGGCGGCAGCGTCATCTTCATGAAGGGCCCTCACTGCGATGAAGAGCTGGAACGGGCACTCAGGCTTTTTTCCGGTCGGTATGCCTTAACGGAGGATCGAGCCTACGTCATCCCCGGAACCTCCCATCGAAGACGTTTGGTGGTTTTTACCCGGCTTGTCGAACGACCCCATATAGCACGCCGGGCGGCAGCCGCTCAGGGGCGGCATCGGCTCATCCTCAGCCGCGACAACGCAGAATATAAAAAGCTTCTCAAGGCCCTCACCCCAAAAGGAATCAAGAAGGAAGGCCTCTGTGTGGTTTCCGGTAGTAAAGTGGTTCTCGATGTTTTGGCGACTCGACCGGACCTGGTCCAGTCGTGGGTTACGGTACAGGGTGGGCCGCCGCCTCCTCCCGCATGTCCCGAACACGCCACGTGGGTGGAATTGGACAAGGACCTATTCGAAACGCTGGACATTTTCGGGACGGCGTATCCGCTTTTGAGTGTCCAAGTGCCGCCGTTGCCTTTGTGGTCGCCCGAGGAAGGGCTGGAACCCGGCTGTACGCTTTTTGCCCCCTTTCAAGATCCGGAAAACGTGGGAGCGGTTCTTCGCACAGCGGCGGCTTTCGGTGTGACGTCCGTCGTGCTGCTCAAGGAAAGTGCCCACCCGTTCCATCCCAAGGCCATCCGTGCCTCGGCAGGAACCGTTTTTCGTCTTCGGCTGCGCGCCGGGCCTTCCTTGGCGGATCTTCCCACGACGTTGCCCATGGTTGCCTTGTCCCAAGACGGCCGTCCCTTGGAAAAGGTGTCATTCCCGCAGTCTTTCGGGCTGCTGGCGGGTTTGGAGGGACCGGGCCTGCCGGAACTCTGGAGGCACAGGGCTGCGGCCATCCCTATGGCCTTCGGGACGGAATCCCTCAACGCAGCCACGGCCGTGGCCGTCGCCCTCTATGAATGGCGGCGCCGGAAGAAAGGCACTGGGGCGGACCGTCTGAGGGCTTCTCGACCTCCAACGTCCCGCCCCGCCTCATAACATTCTGCTCTCCCGGCGTGTTCGTCGGTTGCAGGACTCCATCTTCCCCCATGAGAAAGACGGGTGGGCCGCCTTTATGTGGAGCCGCACCGATCGGTCTTTTGGACCTTCGCGGTGAGGTGTCCACCCGTGCCGCTTACCGGGCTATGAGCCTGACGGCTTCCCTGTCGGCTATCCCTGGACAGGCACGATCAGGATGGTGACGCGGCGGTTCAGCTGCCGCCCAGCCTCCGTATCGTTGGAAGCGATGGGACGTGCTTCCCCGTAGCCTACGGTATCGATGCGGGCCGGATTCACACCTCGGCTCACCAACGCCTCTTTGACCGACTGTGCCCGCTTTTCGGAAAGTTGCTGGTTGTACTGAATGGAACCCACGCCGTCCGTATGACCTTCGACGGTGATGCGGGTTTCTGGATAACGGTTGAGCACCTGGGCCACCCGGTCGATCTCACTGGCGGCTCCGGGTTTCAGGGCCGCCGAATTAAAATCGAAGAGCACATCGGATTTGAAAGTCACCGCGAGAAGATCTTGGGATCGTTGCACGCTCGCCGCATCCGTGGCCGCCAAGGCCTGACGCATTTCCTGCTCCTGGCGGTCCATGTAGTTGCCGATCATGCCCCCGGCGATGCCCCCCACGAGCGCGCCGGCAGCCGCCCCGATCAGAGTGGATTCCGTGTTCCGCCCTATGGCTTGACCCAAAACGGCGCCGGTGGCGGCTCCGACCCCTGTGCCCACAAGCGCTCCTTTTTCGGTTCTGTTCCGGGGGCCAGCGCAAGATGTCATGGCCAAGGCGGCGATGAGCCCCAAAGCGATGCCTACGGTGCGATGCTTCTTTGCGTTCATTCCATATCCCTCCTGATGCGGCGTGTTTTTCTCAGGTTTTTGGCCCCGCCATGGCGGTTGCCTTCGTGAGGCGAGGACCGGCCCACACATGATGACCGCTCTACGCGTACCTGAAGATGGTTCGAGTGTCAAATCCCGGACCGCCCGATCAAGAACCTTGTGTCCCGCACTGAATGGTGTAGAGTGCCTATTTTTGATGTCAGACTTGAGTGATGGAGGCTACCTCAAGCGATGAAAATCGGCACTGCGGCAGCGGGTTCTCTCGTTCCTCCGGTACGGCTCATCATGTTCCCCGTGTGCGGATTCCTGTACACTGCGGTGATGTGGATGATGTTCGCGTTTCTTCCTGTTCATCTCAAAATCCAGGGCCTTGCCGATTCCATGATCGGGCTCATCATGGGCTTCTATTCCATCTCCGCTTTGCTTCTGATGATCCCGTTGGGGATTTTGTCTGACAGGGTCAGTCCCAAAAAAGTGCTCTTGACCGGGGCGTGCCTTCTCTTTGTCCACCTTGCCGGATTGCGCACGGCCTCCGCCTGGTATGTCTACCTTGGCCTCGCTGCAGTGGGCGGCCTGTCGTGGGCCATTTTCCAGACTGTGCTGCAGGCGCTGTTCCTCAAAGTGGTATCGCCCACTGGAAGGGGAGTGAAGATTGCGGTTTTCCAAATGGGCAGCTATTTGGGTTTCGGCGTGGGGCCCCTTTTGGCGGGGACCCTTTGGGGCGATACGGACTACGTGCGCATGTTGGGGGTTGCCCTTGGAGGGGCCGTCGTCCTCATCGTGTGTGTCCTTGCGCTCCAGGACAGCGATCCCATTCGGTTCAACCTGGGAGATTACCGCGAAGACCTCAAACAGCCGCGGGCGCTGGCGTTTCTCGTGGTGTGGGTGGTCTATGCGACCCATTTCGGTGTGGAACAGGCCTCCTACACGCTCCTCATGCGCCGTGACCTAGGGTTTTCCAATGCGGAGGTCGGCTGGGCTTTTCTGTCCGTCGGCCTGTGGATGGCCGTGATGGCCCCGGCCACCGGGCGCGGCTTCGATGCGCGGCAAAGCGTCCTGCGATTACTCGGGCTGGGGTTGGTCGTGTCCTCCGTCTTTCAAATACCTGAATCAGTGAAGTGTGATTGGGTGGACTGACGAGCATGGATTCGGAACCCATTTTGGGGCTCACCGATGCCCTGATTCAGCCACTTTTTCGGGTCATCGCCTTTTCAAGGCCTGAAAAGCCCTCATGGCGATGCCATTTCAGACATTTTCGGACACACCTCACCCCCTTATGGCCAAAGGAGCTTTCAGGCTTTTGCGGCGGCGATCCCTATGCTGGGCAAAATTTGAGATAAACACTCCGAAAAGCGTGAAAAGCGGGACAATGCCGACCAAACTGGAGCTTCAGCCGACGAGCGCTTCGGATCACGCGCGCTGCCAGATAGATCAGCTCCTGGATCACGGTCTTTATACGACGCCGCTTCGCCCGATGCCGTACGGGCGAAAAATGGGCCAGGAGGCCGTTTTGCCCCAGGATGCGCAAAATGTTGTAAGCCAGTCCGCCCAGGGTCAACACCAGCGCATTGGTGGCAAATTTTCCAGACGGCAACCGCTCCAAGTCCAGGTCGGACTTGATCTCACTGTGAAACTGCTCGCTCAGACCCCGCTTCTCGTACAACCCGATGACTTCCTCTTCAGGGACGGAAAGCGACGTCCACCAGCCCTCCAGCTTGATATCCGGCCGGATCAAGATTTGCCCCTCGCTATCCGATATCCTCTCGGTGACCCGGATCACCAGCCGAAACCGATAGGTTCTCTCTTCATGGTGTCGCGTCACCCACGTGCTGAAGACCGCCACTTTCTGGCCGGGGCGGGGCTCACTCACACGGCCTTCACTGAAGGCCCGATCACGCCAGGAAAGGACGTCGGCCCGGCGCGGATTCCATTGGATGATAAAGCTCACCTTGGGGTGTCGGCGAAGCTCCACAAGCGTTTCCAGGGCGTCGTGAGCCGAGTCCGTTCGCACCAAAAGGGGCTTGCAGGTCACCTTGCGCGCATGCACCAACATCTTGCGCAAAAAGTCAACAAATCCGCTCTGAGAATGCTGAGAACCAGGGCGAAGCTCCAGGCCCAGACACCATCCCTCCTGCCCAAGGTAGGCCCCGATCGGCGCGTATCCGTCATAGTCCCGGTACGTGCGCGACACCCCTTCTTTCTTTGTGTCGGAATTGTCCAGGCAGAAAACATCCAGGTCCAAAGGCACGTGCCCCGTGGAAAGCGCCGTCACGGGAACCTGAGTCCTCTCAAGCAGTTCTACGCTACTTGCGCCGGCAACACGTTCGAAAACTCTCGCGTGCTTGTCCAAACGTTGCCGCAAAGTTTCTTGCGAAGGAACCTTCTGAATGTCCAGAGCCTCTTTGAACCAGTCATCGCCGGCGACCTCTGCAGCGGCTTCAAAGTCACTCTTGCCCAGACACAGAAGCCCCAAGTAGGTCTTGACCACATCCGCGTGCGAGATCATTGGTCGCCCTGGAACTTCCTTTTCCAACTGCTCGCACAGGCTCGTGTAGCCGTTGATCAGATTCCCCACAAGGGCCAAGCCTGCCTGCCCGCTGTAGAAGGCCTTCGAAGATTGTTCGATCTCAATTTTCTTCATGAGTGCACCTGCCGGGTGAAAATGTGACAGGAGACCCTATAGCACAAAAAGGGATTAAATTCAACAGGATGTCTTCAGTAACATAATTTTATGTATAGACGCACCCTCACGGATTAAGGAAATACTGACAGCCTATGTGCAATCCCTTCCCCAGATGATTGCCGTACGCCTCCTTCACACCACCGGCGACGTTCCTGTCATTTTGGCCATGGGAATCATGACGGCGGCGTTTTTCCCTCAGGGGCGTTTGGGCGGCCACAGTGCCGTGGTCTATGCCGTCAGGACCTTGGGGGTGTTTGTGGGCAACTATGCTGCGGGGGTGGTGGTTCCCGTCCTGGGGTATCGCGGTGCGTTCGTGGGAAGTGGCGTCCTTGTGCTTGTGGCGACCTTCCTCCTGTTGCCGTGGATCAAAAGGGTTCTTCACATTCCGGCCCCGACGGCCTGAGTGGCCCTTCGGGACTGGGGTGTGGGTCGGTGCGTGCGGGTTTGGCCGAAACCCTTGGGGGGAGGCTGGGGCGCAATCTTGGGACCGTCAGGAGCCGACCCCGGCATAGGGGCCGGCTCTGCGGTTGTTCTCCCCCCGCTGCGGGAGGAAGGCACTGCCCGTGATGCCGCTCCGGATCGGGCCACCTTTGAGGATATCCCCCGAAAAGGGCCTGCCGACGATGTGTTTAGCCGGTCTGGACCTTCTTGAAATCCGCAATGCGGTTGAACAGCTCATGGATCGCGGTGAGAAGCGCCAGCCGGTTCCGGCGGAGCGCCGGATCGGGATCCATGACCAGGACGGCTTCAAAAAAGGTGTCAATGGGTCCGCGAAGCACCGTCAGGCTTTCCAAGGCTCCGTCGTAATCCCCTTGAGAGACTCTGGCCGCCACTTCGGCTTCCACACGAACGTAGGTGTCGTAGAGTTCCTTTTCGGCCGGACCGTAAAGGCTTCCGGCCGCACAGGTTCCGGTTCCCCGTCCTTGATGATGTTGCCCACGCGCTTGAAGGCCATGGCCAGCGCTTCAAAGTCGTCACGTTGCGTAAAAGCCGCCAGAGCCTTGACCCGGGAAACGGCGTCCACAGGGTAGGCGATCCCCGAAGCGAGGGCCGCTTCCACGATGTCGGAGGCGAAACCCTCTTGGGTCACCAGATGGTGATGGAGGCGTCCCCGGAAGAAGTCCAGCACTCCTTTCTTCACCGTGTCCCCCGGTTCGGTCATTTTGGAACGCAACAGCGGTATGGCCTGGTCGATCAGGTCTTCGAGGGAGAAGCGGAGCTGTTTCTCCAGGATAATTCGAAGGATACCCAGGGTTTGCCGGCGTAGGGCAAAGGGGTCCGCGGTTCCTGTGGGCAGAAGTCCTACGCCGAAGCAGCCCACAATGGTGTCCATTTTGTCTGCGATACTGAGCACGGTGCCGACCATGCCCTCCGGGATCGGGCCACCCGCCCGGATGGGTAGGTAATGCTCGTAAATGGCTTGAGCCACCGGTTCGGGTTCCCCTTGGAGTCGGGCATAGGCTCGCCCCATGACCCCTTGGAGCTCAGGGAATTCGCCCACCATGCCGCTCACCAGATCCGCCTTGCACAGAAGAGCGGCACGCCGCACGTGCTCCATGGACTCCGGACACAACCTCGTGCCCAACCACTCGGCCAGAGCCGTGAACCGCTCCACCTTTTCCCAGCTGGTGCCCAGCTTGGCGTGGAACACCACGGATTTGAGCGCTTCCGCTCGGTCTTCCAGGCGGACCTTCTGATCCTCTTCATAGTAAAACCGGGCATCTTCCAGCCTCGCGCGGACGACGCGGGCGTTTCCGGCGGCGACCACATCGGCGTTGCGGGGTACCGTGTTGGCGACGGTGACGAAATGGGCCTTGAGTTGGCCGGAATCGTCCACAACCGCAAAATAGCGTTGATGTTCCTTCATGACCGTAATGAGCAGTTCCGGGGGGAGGGCCAGGTATTTTTCCTCGAAGGATCCGAGCAGCGGGTAAGGGTATTCCACAAGATGAGCGACTTCGTCCAAAAGATCTTCGTCCTCGAGAATGCGCCCGCCGATGGACGCCGCCTTTTCGCGGATGCCTTCCAAGATGAGCTGTTTGCGTTCCGCAGTGTCCAAGATGACCTTGTGGCGGCGGAGATTTTCCCGATGGTCGGCGAAGTTCTTGACCTCCACCCATTGAGGACTCATGAACCGATGTCCGAAAGACATGCGGCCGCTTCGAACGTCCCCGTAGGTGAAATCTACGACCTCCCCCCCCAAAAGACACACGATCCAGTGAACAGGTCGGGCGAAGGTGACACTCAGGCTGCCCCAGCGCATGGATTTGGGGAAGGGAATATGCGCCACGAAGTCAGGGAGCATCCTTTCCAGGAGTTCCTTGGTGGGGCCGCCGGCTTCTTCTTTCACCAGAGAGATGTATTCTCCCTTGGGGGTGCTTTTCACGGTGAGCTGCGAGACGTCGATGCCTTGGTTCTTGGCGAACCCTTCGGCCGCCTTGGTGGGCCGGCCGTGTTCGTCGAAGGCCACCGATTTGGGCGGGCCGATGATCTCCACCACTGTGGGTTCCTGTCGTTCGGCGACGTCGGGGATCCACAGACACAGCCTTCGGGGTGTTCCCGTGGTGAAAGGCGTTCCATGGCCAATGCGATGATCGTCCAGAAAACGCACCATCTGTTGCGCCATGGATTCCAACGCTGGGGCGATGTAGCCCGCCGGAATTTCTTCACTGCCGATTTCCAAGTAAAATTCTTGTCCCATATGGTCCCTCGTTTTCTGCTGTGCGAAAAATCACTCCGACCTTTTCGACCCCGCGGGCGTCCTATGCCTTGAAAGCGTGCTTTTTCAACAGCGGATAGCCCATGGCTTCTCTTTGGGCGGCGTAGCCGTGGGCGGCCAGTCGGGCCAAATTGCGCACCCTGGCGATGTAATTGGTGCGTTCGGTGACGCTGATGGCCCCGCGAGCGTCCAGCAGGTTAAAGACGTGGGAGCATTTGAGGCAGTAGTCGTAGCAGGGGAGCACGAGGCCGCGGTCGGACATGCGCAGGGATTCTTTCTCGTACATATTGAAAAGCTCTAGGAGCATGGGCACGTCTGCTTCCTCGAAATTGTAGTGGGACCACTCCACTTCGCCTTTGTGGTGGACGTCGCCGTAAGTGACCCCATTGGTCCACTGGAGGTCGTAGACGTTGTCCACGCCTTGGAGGTACATGGCGATGCGTTCCAGGCCGTAGGTGAGTTCGACGCAAACGGGACTCAGGGTGATCCCTCCTGCCTGTTGGAAATAGGTGAACTGGGTGATCTCCATCCCGTCCAGCCACACCTCCCATCCCAGCCCGGAAGCGCCCAAGGTGGGGGACTCCCAGTCGTCTTCCACAAAACGGATGTCGTGATCCAGAGGGTCGATGCCGAAGCTCCTCAGGCTCTCCAGGTAGATCTCTTGGCTGTCCGGGGGAGATGGCTTGAGGATCACCTGGTATTGGTAATAGTGCTGCAACCGGTTTGGGTTTTCGCCGTACCGGCCGTCCGTCGGGCGTCGGGAGGGCTCCACGTAGGCCACTTTCCAGGGCTCCGGACCCAGAACCCGAAGGAAGGTGGCCGGGTTGAACGTTCCCGCGCCCACTTCCAAGTCATACGGCTGCTGGATGACGCAGCCTCTTTCGGACCAAAAGGCGTTCAAGGCGTGGATGAGTTCCTGAAACGTCATGTTGACTCCTTCCCTGTGCAGGTTCGCCCTGCAATCAAACCACCCGCGGATCACGGCCCCTGGAGGAAGCCACGGACTTTTATCGAGAAAACCTTGTAAATTTCGATCTGTAATGGGCTATGGAAAGGTCTGTCAAGGGAAAAGCTCCCGGCGAGGCTGGAGCGGTTTTTTCCGTTGACGTCATCCGTCATCCCGCGCCATAGAGAAAAAATGAGGGGAGAGCCTTCCATGGCGCCGCGCATGGACCTGAAAAGGCTCTTCGTCCGCTTCAATGGGGGATCACGGTGGGGATTTGACACCTCGCTTTGAAGGCTTCGAGACCAGGAAGACATAACGGCGCGAGGCAACTCATGGTGGAAAACCCGGCTCTCCATGGTCCGGAAGCGGTGCCTTCCAAGCCGCCGCGCAATAACAAGCAGTTTTTCAAACGCGTGTTCGCCCTGGGGCTGACGGCCGCTCTCGTGGGCGGCGGGCTTTACTGGTGGCTTTTCCTCAAAGGCAAGGAAACCACGGACAACGCCTACGTCACGGCCGACGCCGCCGCGGTATCCTCCCGGATTCCCGGCACCATTGCCGCCGTTTTTGTGGAAAACGACGATCCTGTCGTCCAGGGGCAAGTCCTCGTGGAACTCGACCCCGCGGATACCGAGGCCCAGCTCCGGGAAGTGGAGGCGGCCTTGGCCCGCGTCCAGGCAGAGATGCGGGCGGCCCGTGTCACCGTGGATTATGTGGCAGCGACGACCCAAGCCGCCGAAAAGGCCGCGCAGGCGGCGCTCAACGCGGCGCTCGCGCAAGTGCAGGCGGCTCGAGGAAACCTGGACGAAATCGCGCAACAGCATGAAGGGGTGCTTGCGGAGTATCGGCATGCCCGACGCGACTGGGAACGATTCGACGCCTTGGCCGCCCAAGGGGCATCCTCCGTGCGGGATCGAGACCGCATGAGAACGGCCCTCAGCAAAGCGCAGTCCGCCGTAGGGGCTTCCGAAGCCCGCCTTCGGGCCGCCCGGGCCGCCGTGGAGGCGGCGGAGAAAGAAGCCGCCAAGGCGGAAGCTCGGCTGCGGGAAGCCCAGGCGGGGAGCCTCCGGGTGCGGGTGGAACAGGAACGTCTTAAGGCCCTTGCAGCCCACGAAAAAGAGCTGGAAGCGCGGCGGGACGTCGTCCGGTTGAACCTCTCTTACTGCCGCATTGCCGCGCCCATTGCCGGTTATGTGGCCCAAAAAAAGATCCAGGTGGGGGAAAGAATCGCCCCCGGCCAGCCCCTGCTGGCCGTGGTGCCGCTCCAGGACGTTTACGTGGAGGCCAATTTTAAGGAAACTCAGGTGGAGCACATCCGTGTCGGTCAACCGGCCGAAATCCGTGCCGATTGCTACCCGGGGCGGCGGTTTGCCGGCAGGGTGGAAGGGATTCGTGCAGGGACCGGCGCCGTGTTTTCCTTGCTTCCTCCAGAAAATGCCACGGGAAACTGGATCAAGATCACGCAGCGCGTGCCTGTAAAAATCCGTTTAACTGAGCCTTTTTCCGCGGATTATCCGTTAAGGCTCGGGTTTTCCCTTGAAGTCACGGTGGACACCCGCGATCGGAGCGGCCCGAGGCTGCGCATGCCAGTGCAGAGGGCCTCCCGATGAACGCGCCGAATCCGCAGGGGCGCAAGTGGGCCATTGCGCTCACGGTCATTATTCCCACATTCATTGAAGTCATGGACACCAGTGTGGTCAACGTCTCGTTGCCCCACATTCAGGGAAGCCTGAATGCCGGTCTGGACGAAGTCACCTGGGTGCTCACATCCTATTTGGTGTCCAACGCCGTCATCATTCCCATTACTGGATGGCTGGCAAGTCTATTCGGCCGGCGCAACTACCTTTTGTTTTCCATTGTGGTGTTTACTGTGAGTTCGGTGCTGTGCGGAGCCGCCCCGTCGCTCAAGGTGCTCGTGATCGCCCGGGTGCTTCAGGGGTTGGGGGGTGGCGGCCTTCAGCCCTTGTCCCAGGCCATCCTTTTGGAAACTTTTCCCGTCCGGGAACACGGGGTGGCCATGGCCGTCTTCGGCATGGGCGTGGTGTTTGCCCCGATTTTGGGCCCGGTTTTGGGGGGATTTATCACGGACAATTGGTCGTGGCGCTGGGTTTTTTACATCAACGTCCCCATGGGGGTCCTGGCCGTTTTCCTGGCCGGGATCTTCGTTCATGACCCGCCATACATCCGGGCGCGGACCATTCGCGTGGACCGCTGGGGTTTGGCGCTCTTGACGGTGGGGTTGGCTTGTCTGCAGGTCGTTTTGGACAAAGGGGAACGGGAGGACTGGTTTGCCTCACAGTTCATCGTCACGTTGAGCATCATCGCTGTTGTCGCCTTGACGGCTTTCATCCTGGTGGAACTCCGGGTGCCCCACCCCGTGGTGAACCTTCGGGTGTTCAAGGACACCACGTTCTCCGCGGGGAACGTGACGATGTTCACCGGCTATTTCTGCCTGTTCGGCAGCATCGTCCTTCTGCCCTTGTACCTGCAAAATCTCATGGGTTACACGGCCCTGTGGGCCGGTTTGGTTTTGGGCCCCGGAGGCTTGGCAAGCCTCATGGTCATGCCTGTGGCGGGGCTATTGATGAAACGTGGGGTCCGTCCCAACCGTTTGCTCGCCGTGGGACTGACCTTGGCCGCGGTGGCTTTATCCCTCATGTCTCGGTTCAATCTCCAGGCGGATTTTTTCTCGGCGGCCTGGCCGCGCATTGTTCAGGCTCTGGGGATGGGGTTGTTTTTCGTGCCTTTGTCGGCGGCGACGTACGTCAACATCCCTCGGGAACAAATGGGCAACGCTACGGGGATTTTTAATCTGCTGCGCAACCTCGGCGGCAGTTTCGGAGTGGCCTTCAGCACCACGGTCCTTTCCCAGCGGTCGCAGTGGCACCAGAACATGCTGGTGGATCGACTCACCCCGTTTGATAAGCCGTTCCAGATCGCCTTCGACAAGATGATGGCCGTCACGGGCGGCGATCCGACCTCATTTTACGACCGGAAACTGGCACTCGCCGGGATCTATCAGGAAACCCTTCGGCAGGCCGCCATGATGGCCTTCAACGACACCTTTTGGTTATTTACCTGGTTTACCGCCGCTCTAGTGCCCCTGACCTTCGTTATGCGCGGCCCCAAGCGGCCGCCCGGGGCCGTCATGGGGCACTGAGAGCCTTGGCGATTTTTTCGAGAAGCTGGTCTGCGGAATACGGCTTGGCGAGAAAATCGAAGGCACCCGCAATGAGGATGTCCTGAACGGAATGGTTCGCGGAAAAACCGCTGGCGACGATGATCTTGGCATCGGGCCGCAAGGCCAAAAGTTTTTCGAGACATTTGCGACCGCCCATGCCGGGCATGATGAGGTCCAGGAGGACCACGTCGATGCCGGGGCCTTCCTGGGCGTAGATGGAAAGGGCTTCTTCGCCGTCAGCGGCCGTGAGCACCCGATGGCCGAAAAGTTCCAGCATTTCGCGCCCGGCAGTTCTCAGGTTTTCCTCGTCGTCCACCAGGAGCACCGTTGCCGGAGGGGGAAGTGGGGAGGATTTTTTTTCCTCAGTGGAGCTTTCCGACTCTTGGAAAGCCTCGGACGATGCGGGGAAGAAGCAATCGAACCGGCTGCCTCGGCCGGCCTGGCTCCGGCATACCACGGCGCCCTGATGGTTGGCCATGATCCCATAAACCATGGAAAGGCCCAGTCCGGTGCCCGACCCGGGTTTTTTTGTGGTGAAAAAAGGCTCGAAAATGCGATCGCGCACCTCCTCGGGGATTCCCGTTCCCGTGTCCTCAACGCTCATGCACACGTAAGAACCGGATTTGAGACCCGAAGGATGCCCTACGGGAAGATCCACCAGGGATGTTTTGAGCATCAGCCGGCCGCCCTCAGGCATGGCATCTTTGGCGTTGAGGGCTAGGTTCATCACCACTTGGGCCACTTGCGAGTCGTCGGCGTAAACGGCCGGAAGACGCGGGCAGAGATCCACGGTGACTGTGATCATCCTGGGCAGGGTGCGGATAAGCATGTCCCGAATCCTCAACAACTCCCGGTTGAGGTCCACGCGCCGAAGGTGGGGTTCCATCTTGCGGCTGAAGGTGAGGAGATTCCGGGTGAGTTCCCGGCCGCGGTGCACCGCATCGTAGATTTTCTCCAGGCGGTGTCGATCGCTCTCGCTGCGCCGGGGATCTTGGCTTAGCAGCTCGGCGTAGCCTTGGATCGTCTGCAATAAATTGTTGAAGTCGTGGGCGATGCCTCCGGCCAGCGTTCCCACGGCCTCCATTTTTTGGGCGTGGGCGAGCTGGGCTTCCAGTTCCTTTTCTCGGGTGAAGTCCCGGGCGAAGTTGATGGTCGCCGGTCGGCCGTCCCATTGGACGGTGATGGCGTTAATGTTGATCCACAAGGTCCGACCGTCTTTGGATTGGCCCCGAAAGGTGTAGGAACTGGTGACCGCCTCACCGGAAAGCCTTCTGCGGTGCAGCTCAAGGACCCGGGCACGGTCCTCCGGGTGGAGGAAATTCTCTATGGGGGTCCGGAAAATCTCTTCATCAGAATACCCCGTCAACTCTCGGAACCGGGGATTCCAGAACCTGACGAACCCGTCCTGGATGACAAAGACGGCATCGTTGGAATGGTCCACGATGAGCCGGTATTTTTCGTCCACTTCCCGCAAAGCCCGTTCCGCACGCTTCCGGGCCGTGATGTCTCGGTAACTCGCATAAATGGCCGCCATGGCCCCGTCGATGTAAATGGGTGCCGCGGTGACGGCCACATCCACCAGGACGCCATCCTTGCGCTCCCGGCGGGTTTCCACCTCGAAAGGGATTCCCTGCAAAGCCTTGGCGGACAATGCCTCCGCGTCTGGACGCATTTGTCGTGGAGCGACCAGATCGTTGATGAATCTTCCTTGAGCTTCCTCCGGCGTGTACTGGAAGAGCTTGGTGAAGGCCCTGTTGATCATCACCACTTGGTCGTTGGCGTCAAGAATGGCCACGGCGTCGGGGGAGTATTCGAAGATGGCTTCAAAATAGGCTTTCTGAAGGCGTAGGTCACGTTCCTGTTGCTGCAACGTCATGCTTGTCGTCCTCGGGTCGAGCAAAAACGGTATTCCGTAAAACGCGCGAACACGTAACATGAAGAAGAGCGCAATGCCAGAAATAATTTTGCTTCTGCGGACCTACGAAATCTCAAGGAAGCTCTTGAGTTGCAGGGCGTTCGAAACGGCGTGGCCTTCGAAGTCGTTGTCGAAATAAATGAAGGTCGTGCGGTTCCAGGTGCGGATTTTTCCGGCCCATAGGGCGAGCTCGGCGTCTGTGTAGCTGGAGGCGTACAATTTTTGCGAGCCGTGTAGGCGGATATAGACAAAGTCTGCGGTGACGGCTTCATGGTATGGGTAGCGACCAGCCGTGTCGGAGATGCAGAAAGCCAGCCTGTGGGATTGGAGCTGGTCGAAGAACCGGTCGGTGATCCACGACGTGTGGCGCACCTCTATGGCTGCCATTGGCAATGGCGCGAGCAGCGGGGCGAAATCCGAAAAAAGCGCGCCGTCGTAACGGAGGCTTGGAGGCAGTTGAAAGAGCACTGGGCCGAGCTTCTCCCCGAGGAGGACAACCCGGGAGAAAAAGACTTGGAGAGGTTCTTCGACGTCGCGAAGGCGCCGGACGTGGGTGATGAGGCGAGAGGCCTTCACGGCCCAAAGGAACCCTTCGGGTGTCCTCTCCCGCCAGTTCTCAAAGGTCTTTGCCACGGGCAGTCGATAAAAGGTGGCGTTGCATTCCACGGTGTCAAAATGGGCGGCGTAATGGTCAAGCCATCTGGAACCGGGCAGTTCCGGCGGGTAAAAGCGGCCGCGCCAGTGCCCGTAAGTCCATCCTGATGTGCCGACACGCCATGGCCGTCCCATGAAGCGGCCCTCCGGCTCCCTTTGTGGCGTAAGTGTTTCTAGGCACGTTGGGACATCAGAGCCCTGAGCTTGCGGATATGGAGTTTTGCCCCTTGGGGTTCTAGGTGCCATCGCACCATACAATCCATATGGCATTCCTTGAGCACGTCAAGGCAAAATGCTTGGAAATAGCCGTCGGGGATCGTCCGATGCAGAGTCTCCGGGTCCGATGCGCGGTGGATCCTCCACCCCTCAAAAGGTTCATAGACCGCCTCGAAGGTGACGTCGTGAGCCCGATCCACCTGAAGGCGCCCGTGAAAGCTCAAAAAAAAGAACTGACGACCCTTGGCTTCGGCCGTCACGGGAGATGTTTGTTCCAAAATATAGCCCATACAGCGGATACCGTGCTCACGCCATGTTTTGAACGTTGCGCTTTCGCTGCCGGCACATCAGCATCGCTTTGTTTATCGTCACGATCCGCCGAACGCTTGAGAAAAAGATGTCCGGCCAGAAGCCGCACAAAGCCGGCCCAAACCCGGCGGAGGTCGGGGCTGTGGACTCGCGGCACTCTTCTCCACCGCCGAGAGTGGTTCCGGGTGGGGACGACGGACCCCTGCCATGGTGGATCCATGGGTTCTCTGACTTTTCCGAGGTTATCTGTCCGGCCCGCCGTGATTCGCATCAGAAGCGTTCGGCGCACCCCTCAGAGGCGGTCATCGGAAATAAGGCGTATGCATGTTTTTGTATCAGTGAAAAAATATTGAATTTATGAAATACAACCACAGCCATGATGGGATGCGGCATTGACTTAATGTGTGCCCATGGGTTGACATGACATCAAGAGCTTGATAATAGATTCACCCGATGCACAAAACGCGCTGGAGGATGATGTCCCTGCGCCTCATGATGCGGTGGCATTGCGCTGTGCGAACGGATCTTCACGCGGGATGATCGGTTTCTCTGACTTCATTTCCTCATTCTGTCGTTTTTTCCCTCTCTAAATCCCTTACACGAACCTGCTGGGCTGGTGGAATGCGGTCGTCCGTGGAAAACCCTGCCGCACAAAATTCCCTGCCCGCACGAGGCTCGATTACCCGAGGCGTGCCCAAACGTCGGATCGCTTAAGGCTGTCGGTGGTTTCCTCGCGAAAGCTTGGCGTTCCGGACGGTTTTGGGCGGGCCGCTCCATCCGCCGCCGGTGGCCATGGCGGTGGCGGCGTGTTGTGGACGCGGCTTCGCGGCCGTTGGAGAAGGGCGAACTGGTGGCGTTTTTCTGCCATCCGAAGGAGGGGAGGGTATCCCGTTCATGAAGAGTGTTTTGGGGCCGCGGGGGCCCCCTCCCAAAAGGCGGCCCGCCGATTCACGATGTCTCGTTCGCATCTTCACGGTGACCTTGTCTTCGGGTCGGGCGGAAAGTTGTGTGGTGCCGTCTGGGTCCGGAAAGAACTCCTGTGAGGCTGCCTGGCTGGAGCATGAGATCATGAGAAAACCCGTGTGGAGGAGATAGATGAACGCCAATGCCGTGTTCCCGGTACCCGAACAGTGGAAGAAGAGCGCGTGGTGTGACAACGACACGTACCTCAAGATGTACGAGCGATCGGTGAAAGATCCCGAATGGTTTTGGGCGGAGCAAGCCAAGCGTTTAGATTGGTTCCACCCGTGGCACAAGGTTAAGGACGTTTCGTTCCACGGAGACGTTCACATCCGATGGTTTGAGGGGGCGAAGCTCAACGCCAGTTATAATTGCCTGGACCGCCATCTGGAGCGGCGAGGATCCCAAGTGGCGTTTATTTGGGAGGGGGACGACCCCGGGGAAGACCGCAGGGTCACGTACCGAGAACTCTACGAAGAGGTCTGCAAATTCGCCAATGTGCTCAAGGCCAAAGGCGTCAAAAAAGGGGATCGGGTCACCATCTACATGCCCATGATCCCCGAGCTGCCCGTGGCCATGTTGGCGTGTGCCCGGATCGGGGCTATCCATTCGGTGGTTTTCGGTGGGTTTTCCCCTGATTCCTTGGCGGACCGTATTCAGGACTGTGAAGCTCAGGTGCTCATCACGGCGGACGAAGGACTTCGCGGCGGCAAAAGGGTGCCCTTGAAGGCCAACTGCGATGAGGCCCTCACCAAGTGTCCGGAAGTCAACACAGTCATCGTGGTCCGACGGACGGGCGCCGCCATTCCCATGGTGGCGGGCCGGGACTTCTATTGGCATGAGCTCATGCAAGGGGCCTCCTCGGACTGCCCGCCTGAAGTCATGGACGCCGAGGATCCGCTGTTCATTCTGTACACTTCGGGTTCCACCGGCAAACCCAAAGGCGTGCTCCACACGACCGGCGGCTATCTGGTGTATGCGAGCTGCACGCACCAGTATGTGTTCGACTACAAGGAGGGCGACATCTACTGGTGTACGGCCGATATCGGCTGGATCACCGGTCACAGCTATATCGTGTACGGCCCGCTGGCCAACGGGGCAACGTCCCTCATGTTTGAAGGCGTGCCCAACTATCCGGACTATTCCCGGTTTTGGCGGGTTGTGGACAAACACCAGGTGAACATTTTTTATACGGCCCCGACGGCTATTCGAGCTCTCATGAGGCAAGGCGAAGCGCCGGTCACGGTCACCTCCAGACAATCGCTCAAACTTCTCGGCACGGTCGGTGAACCCATCAACCCCGAAGCCTGGCTTTGGTACTACAACGTTGTGGGTGAAAGGCGCTGTCCCATTGTGGACACGTGGTGGCAGACGGAAACGGGCGGTATCCTCATCACCCCGCTGCCCGGTGCGACAGATCTCAAGCCGGGATCGGCCACTCGGCCCTTTTTCGGGATTCAACCCGCCATCATCAATCAAGAAGGACAGATTCTCCACGGGCCCTGCTCCGGCTACTTGGTGCTTTTGGATTCCTGGCCGGGGCAAATGCGCACCGTCTATGGGGACCATCAGCGTTTTGTAAACACTTACTTCGTTCAGTATCCGGGAATGTACTTTACGGGCGACGGAGCCAGACGGGATGAAGATGGGTATTACTGGATCACCGGTCGCGTGGACGACGTGATCAATGTTTCCGGCCATCGGTTGGGGACCGCCGAAATCGAAAGCGCCTTGGTGGCTCACGAAGCCGTGGCGGAAGCCGCCGTGGTGGGGTGCCCTCATGACATCAAAGGGCAGGGCATCTACGCCTATGTCACGTTGGTAGAAGGCGTGGACGCCACCGAAGAACTGCGCAAGCAGCTCGTCCAGTGGGTCCGGAAAGAAATCGGCCCCATCGCCACGCCCGATTTCATCCAGTGGGCCCCCGCGTTGCCCAAGACCCGGTCGGGAAAGATCATGCGCCGGATCCTGAGAAAGGTCGCCGCCAACGAAATTCAAGACTTGGGCGATACGTCCACCCTCGCTGAACCGGCTGTGGTGGACGATCTCGTCAAAAACCGCCTGGTCCGGTGATACCTCAAGGGGCGGGCTGCACCCCGCCCCACGCCCTAAAGGCGCAACCTCACCACTTCGCCGGGTCCCCTGGGACTGTCGTCCAAATCCGGGAAAATATCCTCCATGGAGGCAGCCCGGACCCGGCTCAGGCAGTCGCGCAAAGCTTCCCGTTCCGTTTGACCTTTGCCGAAATATCGGCGCCGGCCCTTGACGAAGATGAGATTGGGAAACGCCCAGTACCGATAGGGGCTCTCCCCGGCGACAATCTCATAGACATCGATAAGGAATCGTTCGGCGCCGCGGATGAGTTCATAGGTCTGGACCTTGGCCAAAATTTCTCCCTCGCCCACCGTGATCATGATCCTCTCCCTTTGTACGGATCGGCTCCTCCAGGTCCCGGAGGACCTTCTGACGGCCGCCCCCGGCCCCGTAAGTAAGGCCGTAGGCGCGAAAAGCCTCCTAGAGCGACAATGCGCTGTTAAGCGGCGGCACTAGGAACAGGAAGGCGCATGAGCGTGCTGTGACGGCCGAAATGCGTCTGCGGTGTCGAGCGTGCGGAGGAACGGTTGGCTCCGACAGAAAAAGCATCCGAGACGACAAAGAAATTTTAAGCGAGTGAGCCTTGCAAGGAAAGCCAAAAGGGCCTCCGCCCGCACCCCGGGAGGGAGAATCTCTTCGGAAGCCCCAGCGATCCAGATCCGCCGAGAGCAGGAATGCTCGGACAGCACAAGCGTTCGCGAGAAAAGACCACAGGGCCCCTAAGGTGGAAAGAAGGCGGCACAAGGCCTGCCATGCCGATCTTTTCATTTGAACTTTTGAACCGCCTCGGATACTCGGATAGGGGAAACTTTACTCCGTGGGGCCTGGATTTCCAGTGTGAGCCATGGGGCGGCGAGGCTTCCAGCGGATCGTTAGGAGCGCGGCACCTCCATTCGGCCCTGAGGGGTTTTGGGTCTGCCGGGAGGTCGGCGAAACAGGAAGGAGGCTCTCCGTGGACAAGATTTCTCTCTACACCCCGCTGCCGACCCGGCCCATCTCCCTGGGAGGTCGAGAACTGACCAAGGCCATCGAGCATCTTTACGGCGCGTTGAAGCTCATCGAACAGTCTCAAGAAGACGTGTGCCGAGGGGCCGTCTCCGCGGTGACCCTCATGGGGGACCTGGCGGAAGCTTGGTTTGAAATCAACAAGTGCCGGATCTACACGGAGAAGATCGTGGACTTCGAAGAGATGCTCCAGCCGGCCATGGGCTATATCAATGACGCACGATGTATGGTGGAAACGGTGGCTGACACCAAGGCTGGGATGACCGAAAGCGCTTTTTATTCCGTTTTGGGCTGCTTGTGGGAGGCTGCAGCGCTGGTCCACTGCGTCCTGGAAGAGCTGGAAAGCTGGCTTAATCCCGAAAACCCCACGGAAGACTGACGGCATCGGCGTTTCCTCCCACCTTTCCACTCCGCCGAGCCCTTTCTCCGCCGGCCCCGTCCGGTTCTCCGGAAAACTCTCGTGGGTTCCGCGACGTTGACACAACCTCAGCCGTATGCTACACACAACGCCATCCAAACGAGGTGCCGATGCGGGCGACTAGCTCAGTGGAGAGAGCGTTGGTCTCCGGAACCAAAGGTCCCGGGTTCGATCCCCGGGTCGCCCGCCAGCGACAGATCCCCAATCGAAATCCCATCCGGTGGGACACCCTGGAAACCCCGTCCACAGTGACCCTATGCGAAACCTTCGGGCAGGATACGGACCCCCACGGCCTTCACGCCTTGGTGAGCCTGGTTCGGTGAGACGGGATCTTGATCTGGGCAGGGCGCCGAAGCCGAAGAAACCTCGTCTGCACGGAGATATCCTATTTCCTCTTTTGGAGGTGATGGGGGTGGCCCGGGGTCTTTTTCAATTTCCGATTCCGAGTGGGTGGACGCGCCGCAGCGGTGGTTATCGGCGCGGCCTCGTGCTGGTCTCGGCTGCACACTTCATCAGGCCGTGGACTGTCTTTTGAGATGAGCGGCATGGCTTTCGTGGTGGAGGTGGAGGACCTGGTGAAGCGCTTCCGCCGGTTGACCGCGGTAGACGGCGTGTCCTTTCGCGTGCGGCGTGGTGAATGCTTCGGGTTGCTCGGCCCCAACGGAGCGGGCAAAAGCACAACCATTCGGGCGCTTTACGGATTTTCTCCACCAACCTCCGGCCGGATTCGCATCTTCGGTCTGGACATCCGCACCCATTGGCGCACCATCAAGAGCCGTCTCGGTGTCTGCCACCAGGAAAACACCTTGGATCCAGATCTCAGTGTGGAAGAAAATTTGTGGATCTTTGCCGGATATTTCGGCATTCCCTTGGCCGAAGCCAGGATCCGGGCGTCGGAACTCCTGGAATTTTTTGCCTTGACCCACAAACGGTCCTCCAAAGTGGCGGATCTGTCCGGAGGCATGACTCGACGGCTGATTCTGGCCCGGGCCATGATCAACCGTCCGGAACTCCTGATTCTTGATGAGCCGACAACGGGGTTGGACCCCCAAAGCCGTCACATCCTCTGGCAAAAGCTGGAATCCCTGAAAGCCGACGGCCTGACGGTGCTCCTCACCACACATTACATGGAAGAGGCGGCCCGGCTGTGCGATCGCTTGGTGATCATGGATCATGGACGAATTTTGGTGGAAGGAGCCCCGGAGACTCTCGTGACGCAATACGCGGGAGCCGATGTCCTGGAAGTCGGACAGCCGGACGGGGCGCTGCGCCGTTATCTTCGGGACAATGGGCTGGAACACGATGATTTGGGGGATCGTCTTTTAATCTATGTTCCTGAAGGCTCCCCCATTCTGGATATCATCCGCCGTCGGTTCTGTATTCGGCACTGCACCTGGCGTCGCAGCACCTTGGAAGATGTGTTCCTGCGGCTGACAGGCAGAGAACTTCGGGAATGAAAGAGACAAGAACCGTATCCTGGAGATTCGTCAAAGTCTGGAGGCGGAATCTATGGACTTACCGACGCATCTGGAAGGTAAGTTTTCTCACACCGCTTCTGGAACCTCTCTTCTTTGTGGCCGCTTTCGGGTTGGGGCTGAGCGGTTTTGTCGGGGACATCGCCTACGGCGGGAGGCATTTCGACTACCCGACTTTCATTGCCCCCGGGTTGGTCGCCACCGCCATGATGAACAACGCCTTCTTCGAGACGACCTACGCCTCCTTTGTACGCATGTACTACCAAAAGACTTTTGACGGCATGCTGGCCACCCCGCTCAGCCTGGAAGAGATCATGATCGGGGAGATTGTGTGGAGCGCGACAAAATCAGTGGTGGCGGCTTCACTCATGAGCACCGTCTTGGCGATCTTGGGCTTGGTGAACCCGATCTCCGTGGTGAGCCTCATTCCGACGGCGTTTGTGGGCGGATTGGCCTTCGGCGCCGTGGGGCTGTGGATGACGGGGATCACCCCCCACATCGAAATGTTTAACTTGCCGGTGTTTCTCCTGATTACTCCCATGTTTCTCTTTTCAGGAACCTTTTTTCCCGTGTCGGCCTTGCCGTCGTGGGCCGGCATGGCCGCTCGGGCCTTCCCGCTTTATCACCTTGTGGAGCTGTGCCGCCGGGCGCAAATCGGCACAGCAGAGGCGTCGCCGTGGTGGAGTGCGGTGTACCTCTGTGTTTTTTCCGGGCTCTTTATGGTGCTTGCGATCCGTGCCATGAGAAGGCGATTGATCCATTGACCCGGCCCGGCATCCGGCCTGGTTCAATGATTCTTTGAAGAGGCCGAAACGGACGTAGCGCTTTCCAGGACACCGGTCCCCAGGACAGGAATGTCTCGATCCGGTGACCTCGGGTGCTGGTGAGCGCAGCCTTCACGCAGGCCGGAACACGAAGCGGCACGTTTTCCCGAAAGGCGGCAAGGACGGACGGCGGCTCGTGGTGCGGCCGGGCATGGCCTGTGGAGATCCACGATGGACGCTGGTTTTATGCGCCAAGCGTGGCTCTGAGCTCCTGATGACTCGAGGCGGCGCGGGCCTCGATCCTTTGCAGTACATCTTCGACCTTTTGGCGGGCGTCGGTTTTCAAGGTTTCGTCTTGGATGGATTGGAGATTGATCCACACATTATAGGCCGCAATGGTGGCGGCCGCACGGATGAGCTGCACCGCGGCGCCCGCATCACTTGCCGCGTTGGGGTTTCCCGAAAGAAGCGCTTTCTGCGCATCTTCCATGAGTTCATCTAAACGGAAAAGGGTTTGCAAAGGAACATCAGCCGCCTGGTGAAAAGCGTTCTCCAGGGCGGCGGCACGGCGCGCTTTTTCTTCCTGCGTCCCTTTGGGCAGACGCAAACTGTCCACCACGGCCTGGTAGGCTTCGGTATCCTGCTGCACCAGGGACTGGAATGCCGAGAGGTGTTCCACGGCCCGTGTTTCCAGCGAGGCCATGAGCGCATGACGGTCCTGGAATTTTTCTCTGCCCAGGGTGAGGCGCGCCACCATTGCGGTGAGCGCCGCGGCCAGTGCGCCCCCCAGCGCCGCCACACTTCCCCCGCCGGGGACAGGCTGAGCCGAAGCGAGTTCCTCGAGAAACACACTTAGGGTGAGTTGGTTGAGGTCTTTCATCTTTGAGACTCCCGCCGCCTCATGGGGCGCACTTTTCCCCTTTCTTGTAAACTTCCCTCACGGGATTGGCTCCGGCGTGGTAGGCGATTACCGCCGGGGTTTCTCCATCCAGCACAAGAAAATCCGCCTGCTTGCCCACCTCCAGGCTTCCGAGGCGATGAGCCATCCCCATGGCATAGGCCGCGTTCAGAGTGGCCGCATTGAGGGCTTCTTCCACGGACAGACCCATCATCAGGACGGCTAACCCGAAGACAAACGGCATGGATTCCGTATAGGACGACCCCGGGTTGGCATCTGTGGCCAGCGCTACCGGAACCCCGAGGTCGATCATGGAACGCACCGGGGCCAAAGGCGTGCGCAAGCTGTAAGCCGTTGCAGGAAGAACCACGGCGATGGTCCCGGCCTCGGCCAAGGCGCGCAGATTCTCTTTTCCTGCGGCCAGCAGATGTTCGGCCGAAACGGCGCCGACTTCTGCGGCTAAGGCCGCTCCGCCCAAGTCGTGGACTTCGTCGGCATGGATCTTTGCCTTAAGTCCCGCCGCCTGCGCCGCACGCAGGATACGCCGGCTCTGGTCGATGGAAAACACTCCTTTTTCGCAAAACACATCGCAGAACTTGGCAATTCCTTGGTGCACCACCTGCGGGATCATCTCGCCGATGATCAGATCCACATAAGCGTCGCTGCGTTCCCGGTATTCTTCCGGCACCGCGTGGGCTCCCATGAACGTCGCTGCCACATCGAGGGGTGTTTCCCGGCCGATGCGCCGGATGACGTGCAACATCTTCAGCTCGGTGCTCGTCTCGAGCCCGTAGCCGCTTTTGATTTCCATGGCGGTGGTGCCGAGGCGCAGGGCGTCCAGAGCTCTCCGGCGGGTTGCCTGAAAGAGGGTCTCCTCGTCGCTGGCCCGAACCGAGCGCACGGTGGATAAAATCCCCCCCCCGCGTCGAAGAATCTCCAGGTATTCCACTCCCTGGAGGCGCAGGGAGAATTCCCGCTCCCGTGGCACGACAAAACACAGATGCGTATGGGGATCCACAAAGCCCGGAATGACGCAGCGTCCCTGCAGGTCCACTTCCAGGTCGAGATCCGCGGGGTGAAGCCCTTTCAAAACCTCGTTTTCAGTGCCGACGGCTTCGATGAGGCCGTTTCGGCAGAGCAAGGCGGCTTTTTCCAGAATCCGGATCGCGCCCTGAGAAGTCCCCCCCTTGGGCTTTCCGGTGTCCACAGGCGTGAAAACGGTGGCGTTTCGAAACAACTTGGTGATCATGAGGTATCGTCCCCGAGCATTTCCAGCATCTTGAGTTCCAGGACCTGATCAGGGGAAAATCCCGAGATCTGAAGGTAGTAGGCGGCGCTTTCCAGGAGGGCGGCTGCCGGTACCATGCCGTAGACTTCGGTTTCCACGACGGGCACTCCCCAGCGCTTGGCCTCCATACGGATGAGTTCCGTGACACGATACAAGGCGTTTTTTTCGTAATCCGTGATGTTGAGACTCACCTGGACCAGAGAACGGTCTTCCAAAGCCAGCCCGATTCCCTTCACATGGCACAGTCCCCCGCTGGACGCGCGTACGGTTTGGGCGATTTCTTTGGCGATGCGCACGTCGGAAGTGCCGAGGTTGACGTTGAAAGCCACCAGGAATTTGCGGGCTCCGATGACGGTCGCTCCCGCCGTCGGATGCAGCCGGGGGGGCCCCACGTCCGGATGCCTTTCCGGGTCGGCAATGGCATCCTTCAACCCTTCGAACTGGCCTTTGCGGACAACCTCCAGCCGGCGACGTTCGGGCCGCAGTGCGGCTTCTTCGTAAAAATACACGGGAATGCCGGTCTCCTCATGGTAGCGTCGGCCGAACTCATGGGCCAGGGCGACGCATTGCTCCATGGTGATCCCCCGCAGCGGCACGAAAGGGATGACATCCACGGCCCCGATTCGGGGATGGGCCCCGTGGTGTCGGTTCAAGTCAATCAGGGCCATGGCGGTCTTGGTGGATTCCAGAAGCGCCTCCTGGATGGGGTCCGGCGCCCCGACGAGGCTGACCACCAACCGGTTGTGGTCGGGGTCCGCACGGTAGTCCAGGAGGGCGCAGCCGCGCTTGGCGCGAAACGGGGCCACGATGGCTTCGATGACGTCGGGCCGCCGGCCTTCGCTGAAGTTCGGAACACATTCGATCCACATGCTCATCGGCTTTCGTCCTCGGATCAGGCGTTCGGCTTCATGGGGATCTTGACACCCCGTTCTTCGGCCAATTGGATCGCCCGCGCGTAGCCGGCATCCGCATGACGGAGGATTCCCGTGGCCGGATCGTTCCGCAGTACGGTGGTCACCCGGACTTCTCCGTCATCGGTGCCGTCGGCCACGGTCACCTGACCGGCGTGCAAGGCGTAGCCGATGCCGACGCCGCCCCCATGGTGGAAGCTCACCCAGCTGGCTCCCGAAGCCGTATTCACCAAGGCGTTCAACACAGGCCAATCCGCGATGGCGTCAGAGCCGTCCTTCATGGCTTCCGTTTCCCGATTGGGGGAAGCCACGGAACCGCAGTCAAGATGGTCGCGGCCGATGACGATGGGCGCCTTCACCGCACCTTTCCGAACCAAGTCGTTGAAGATTTTCCCTGCTTTATCCCGTTCCCCATAGCCGAGCCAGCAGATCCGCGCGGGAAGGCCCATGTGGGCCACACGGGCTTCCGCCATCTGGAGCCATCGGACCATGCGGGTTTTGTTGGGGAAGGCTTCCATGAGGGCATGATCTGTGACGACGATATCTTGGGGATCTCCGGACAAGGCCGCCCATCGGAAGGGCCCTTCGCCTTCGCAGAAAAGCGGTCGGATGTAGGCCGGAACGAACCCCGGATAATCGAAGGCGTTCCGGACACCCCGTTTCAAGGCTTGGCCGCGCAGGTTGTTGCCGTAGTCGAAAGCGACCGCGCCTCGCTGTTTCATGTCCAAGATGGCACGACAATGCACGGCCATGGAATCCATGGCCATGTCGATGTAGCGCTTCGGGTCTCTTGTGCGGAGGACCAAAGCTTCCTCATACGGGATCCCTGCGGGGACGTACCCGTTGAGTTCGTCATGGGCACTGGTCTGATCGGTGACCACATCGGGGATGAATCCCATGGCCACCATTTTGGGTAGAATCTCGGCGCAGTTGCCCAAAAGGCCGATGGAGAGGGGTTTCTTCGCCGCGGCGGCTTCCCGGGCCATGGCGATGGCCTGATCCAGGCTGTCCACCATGCAGTCGAGATAACGGGTATCCAGCCGCCTTTGGATGCGGTGGCGGTCCACTTCCACACAGATGGCCACCCCTTCGTTCATGGTGACAGCCAGGGGTTGCGCACCGCCCATGCCCCCTAAGCCGCCGGTGACGGTGATCTTCCCGGCCAAAGATCCGTGAAAGTGTTTTTCTGCCAAGGCGGCGAAGGTCTCGTAGGTGCCCTGGAGAATCCCCTGGGTGCCGATGTAGATCCAAGAACCGGCGGTCATTTGGCCGAACATGATCAGCCCTTTGGCTTCCAGTTCATGGAAGTACTCCCAGGTGGCCCAGGCGGGAACCAAGTTGGCGTTGGCGATGAGCACCCTCGGGGCCGTGGGGTAAGTCCTGAGGATGCCGACCGGCTTTCCCGATTGGACAAGGAGGGTTTCGTCGTTTTCCAGCTCCAGGAGGGACTGCACCAAGGCGTCGAAACAAGCCCAGTTGCGGGCCGCTTTGCCGGTACCGCCGTAGACGATCAGTTCATCCGGTTTTTCCCCCGTTTCGGGGTCCAAATTGTTGCAGAGCATGCGCAAGGCGGCTTCCTGATGCCAGCCCTTGCAATGGAGCTGTGTGCCTCTCGGGGCTCTGACCGGTCGAGGCTTTCCGCATCCGATGCCCAGCTCCTGAAGGAGTTTTTCCTTGGGACCGAGGCTCATTTTGGGTCCTCCCTCGGATTGGTTTTGAACCAAGTTCTGATGGGACGCGTCCGTAGGCGTCCGTCCTCGTTGAAAAAAGTCAATCCCGCCGGGCCGCCCCAGGGCCGGCGGGGTTGATCGTTACGGATTCCAGCGCCCCAGGGGCATCCCCCGTTGGTCGTCCCGGATCTCGTCTCCGTCATGCACGCTCCAGGCCCGGGGCACCCGGCGGACAGTGGCCTAAGGGGTGATCACCGCGGGATCTTTCACCACATCGAAGAAGCGGAAGGCGCCGTCTTTGACGATTTGCACCTGGACATCTTTGACCACTTCCCCGACTGGGGTGAATCCCTGGATGATGCCGGTCAGTCCGTTAAAATTCTTGGTGGCGGCCACGGCTTTTTGGACGGCGGCCCCGTCGGTGCTTCCGGCCCGTCGGATGGCATCACAGAGAATCATGAAAGCGTCGTAAGCCGAAGCGCCGACCATGTCAGGTTCAATGTGGTAACGTTCCCTGTAGAGCTTGAGGAACTCCTGGACTTCCGGTCTGGGGTCGTCCCGGTTCAGATTGGTCACGATCAGGAAACCTTCGGCTGCCTTGCCGGCGATTTCCAGAAATTTTGGAGAGTCGGCGCCTTCCTCCCCGAAAATGGTCGCCGTGATCCCCATCTCCCGGGCTTGGCTCACGATGGGCCCCGTCTGGAAATAGTAGCCGCTGGCAAAGATCAGATCAGGATTCTTTTCCTTGATGGCGGCGAGATACGGCTTGAAATCCTGTTCTTTAAAGGGATAGGCCTGCTCATAGACCAGTTCCACCGTGGGGGCGTTTTTGCTGAGATATTCCTTGAAACCGGCGGACAGGGTCCTGCCGAAGTCGTTGTCGCTCACCAGCAAGGCGATCTTTTTGGCTTTCAGTTTGTTGACAGCGACATAGGCGGCGGCCCGGCCTTCCACCATGCCGAGAAAACCGTTTCGGAAGCAATAATCACCGGCGGTGGTGATGTCCGGGTGGACGGCATAGGCCGCAATGAACGGGATGCGCTCTTCCTGAAAAATGGGGGCCACAGCGCGGCTCGGTGTGCTATAGGATCCGCCGACCACACCCACCACACGATCCTGTTGAATGAGTTTTTGGGCAAGCCCGACGGCTTCCTTGCCGTCGGCGCGATCATCATAGACCACCAGCTCCACCTTCTTACCCAAGATTCCGCCGCCTTTATTCACCTTTTCCAAGGCCAGCTGCACCGAATTGTTCACGCTGGCGCCGTCTGCGGCTGCAGGACCCGTGAGCGGGCTCAACAGGCCGATCTTAATGGTGTCCGCCGCACGGACGGCGCTCCAGGGAAGCAGCACCAAAAACGCGACCAAAGACCAAAGCACGATTCTCCTCATCACTCCGACCTCCTCTTTCCAGTTCGTCTTTGTTGGTCTTGACACCGCCTCAACCCGCAAGCTTGTCCCAGCCTCCCTCATCGCGCCTTAAGAGCTCATTGTCATCCCGCCTTCGCCTCACATCGAGCTCATTGTCTCCTTTCGGACTCATCGTGGACAAGCCCTAAATAGGCTTTCTGGATCTGCGCGTTCTCCATGAGATCTCGGGCGGGGCCTTCCATGACCACTACCCCTGTTTCCAAGACGTAGGCCCTGTGGGAAATCTCCAGGGAGGCTCGAGCGTTCTGTTCCACCAACAGGATGGTCAACCCATGGTCTCGATTCAGCGATTCCAAAAGATCAAAAACCTGGTCCACCAATTTGGGCATGAGGCCCATGGAGATTTCGTCCACCAGGAGAAGCCGAGGCTCCGACACGAGAGCCCGGGCGATGGCGAGCTGCTGTTGTTCGCCGCCGGAGAGGGTTTGGGCCGGCTGGTCTCGACGTTCCTTGAGGATCGGAAAAAGCTGGAAGAGCCATTCCAGGCGGTTTTGGACGGGGATTTTCCGCCGAAGTCCGTAGGCGCCGATCAACAGGTTTTCTGCAACAGAAAGCCGAGGGAAAAGTCGGGCTCTTTCAGGAACCAATCGGATGCCTCGATGCGCCCGCTTGTGGGCCGGTTCCCCGGAAATATCCGTTCCCTGAAACCGCACGGTGCCGGAGCGCAGCGGGACAAGACCCATAAGCCCGTTCAGGATGGAGCTCTTTCCGGCCCCGTTGGCGCCGATGATGGACACCAGTTCCCCTTGGGCCACCCCAAAGCTCACTCCCCGGACCGCCTGCACATCTCCGTAGGCGATGTGCATCCCGTGCACCTCAAGCACCACGCGCACGCCCTCCTCGACCCAGATATGCTTCGATGACCCGAGGGTCCTTGGCAATGTCCCCCGGGGTTCCTTCAGCGATTTTTCGGCCGTGATCCAGCACTACGATACGGTCCGAGAGTTGCATGGCCACGCGCATATTGTGTTCGATGAGCAGCACCGAGATGCCTTCCCGTCGGATGGCCGAAACCAGTGCCATCAGAGGCGCGATTTCTTCTTCCCGCAGCCCCGAGAAGCATTCGTCCAGGAGGAGGAGCCGATGCCCGACGGCCAAGGCTCGAGCGATTTCCAGACGGCGCAGGTGCCCCAATGGAAGCAGGCCGGCCGTGCGGTCGGCGTCGTCGGCCAAACCGACCTTCTCCAGGAGTTCCATCGCCTGTTGTCGAACGGCCTTTCCCGTCCAGGACCCGAAAGCCCGCCAGAGGCTCCGGTAGTGCTTCACGCCGCAGGCGACGATGACGTTGTCCAGCACGGTGAGGTGTGCGAAGGGCTTGACAATTTGAAAGGTGCGGCCGAGCCCTAAAGCCGCCAAACGATGCGGGGGAAGGCCGTCCGAACGCCGTCCGGCGAAGTGAATCTGCCCGGACGTGGGCGCATAGACCCCGGAAATGAGATTGAAGCAGACGGTTTTTCCCGCGCCGTTGGGGCCGAGCAACCCCAAGATTTCACGGGCATGGAGGTTAAAGCTCACACCGTCTACGGCACGAAGGCCACCGAAATGTTTGACCAAATCCTGAACCTGCAGGAGTATTTCGTTCACGGCTCGTGCCCCTTTCCCGGCCGTAGTCGAGCAAGGACCCGACGCGCCGCGCTGGCCTCCCCCAGAAGGCCTCCCGGTTGAAAACGGATCATCACCAGCAGGAGGACGGTGTAAAGAAGAAAACGCACCTCCAGGAGAGGTCGGAAGAATTCGGGAAGGCTCACAAGAATGAGGGCTCCCAGCACGGGACCCCACAAGGTGCCCATGCCCCCTAAAACGATTGTGGAAAGCAGCATGACGGAGACGGGAAAACTAAAGTCACCCGCACTGATGAATCGCATGAAATGGGCGTAGAGCACGCCGCCGAGCCCGGCCATGGCCGTACCGATGAGGAAGGCCAGGAGCTTGAACCGAACGGGCGAGATCCCCATGCTCGAGGCCGCCGTTTCCTCTTCTCTCAGGGCGAAGCACGCAAGGCCCGCCCAGCTTTTGGTAAATCCCCGGCACAGACCCAGCACCACGGCGAGGAAGACGACGCACAGGATGAGGTAGGGCAGACCTTTGAGAGACAGTCCGAAGAAAGTCGGCCGGGGGATGCCGCCGATGCCCAGTGCCCCGCCGAAAAAAGGGATGTAGAGGAAAATCGCTTCGACGATAAAATTAACACCGATGGTCGTTATGGCCAGAAAATCGTCCCTTACCCGCAGGCTCGGAAGGCCCAACATCAAGCCCACAGCGGCCGTGATGGCCACGGCCAAGGGCAGGGCCGTCCAGAAAGAAAGGCCCGCCTTGGTGGTGAGCAACGCGGAGGCGTAGGCGCCGATTCCGAAAAAGGCGGCGTGGCCCAGAGAGATTTGTCCCGCGTAGCCCACGATGACGTTCAGTCCGCAGGCCACGATGGATTGGATGGTCACAAGGGTCGCGACCGTGATGAGGTAGGCGTTCATAAGCTCCTCAGCGTGAGCCGAACAAGCCCTCGGAACGCCACATGAGGACCGCGATCATGGCGATGAAGGCCAGGGCGTCTCGAGGCAGGGGAATGTGGGCGTAGCCGATAAGGAGAGTTTCTGCGATCCCCAGCAGAATGGAGGCGGCCACGGCGCCGGGGACGGACCCCAAACCGCCCACCACGATGAGGGCCAAAGTTTTGTAGGCCGGCACGGAACCCATGGTGGAGTATACCTGATTGTAATAGATGCCCACGAGGATTCCCGCCAAGGCGGCAATGGCCGATCCGATGACGAAGGTGAAGCTCACCACGGCATGGCTGTTGATCCCCATGGCCCCCGCAATGGCCAAATCTTGAGAGACGGCCCGCATGGCTAAGCCGGTTTCCGTGCGGGTGGTGAGGAACCACAGAGAGATCAGGATCGCTGCAGTGACGGCGAGGATGGTCGTCACCGATGATGGGACGTCCACACCCCAGATATGGATCGAAGGGAAAGGCAGGTGAGCCGGGAAGGTGAGGATATACGGGCCGGCCACAAGACGGCAGACTTCTTCCAACGCGAGAAGAATGGCGATGCTGGCGATGAGCGGCACATAGGGCGGGTATTTGAGCAAAGGAAAATAAACCAAACGCTCGATGGTCACGCCCAGGACGGCGCACCCTACCATGGCACCCGCACAGCCCAAGAGCAGGCTCCCGGTCCATTGAAAGATGAACAGCCCGAGATAGGCTCCCACGGTGTAAACGGCGGCGTGAGCCACATGGAGGATGCGCAGAATACCATACACGAGGGCGAGCCCCAAGGTGACCAGTGCGTAGATGGAACCGATGGCCACGCCGTTCAGGAGCTGTTCCAGAAACAAGCGCATGAAAAGTCGTCCTCGTCGTGGGGTTCGTGCCGCGTGCGGATGCCTTATACAGAAGATTTTTCCCAAGCGTCAAGCCGGACGGGAGAATCCTCCGCCGCCGGCTCCACCTCGGGACCTTTGGAGAAGACCGGTATCCTTCCAGAGATACGGGGATTGGAAGCTGACGCCCCTCGGGGTTTTTCTTCGCGCGTCAGCAACGAAAGGCCTTTCGGGGCCGCACAATCGAGAAGCTCAGGGCCCGTTCTTCCAAAACGGACCTCAGGGAAAGATTTGCACAGCTCAAGGGGGTTTTGGCCCCACCAGCGGTTCCGACCATGCCGGGATCGTGGTCCAAAGAACAGGGGACTCGGCTTGACACTGGATTCAGCGGGTTTTCCGCTGTTCCCCTGGATCACCTCAAGCCCCGGTCGAATTCCATGATTTGGGGAAACCCCGTCTCATCACCCATACGAACCTGGTGATACAGCGGGCTTGCGGGCCCGACCCGTCCGCCCATGTCGTAAGTGAAATCCCGTACTGGAGTGTGCCGGAGCCAATAACCTGTGAGCACAGCACCCGTGGCGTCGGAGCATGAGTGGAAATGCCGATAAACGTCTTGGGGCTCGGGTCGGGAGGCGATCCAGGGTGGCGGAGCGTCTTGGAAAAACACCGGTTGGATCCGTTCCTCGCTTTGGGGGAGCGATACGGGGAGAGGGGGAAGATCTGTGAGGACGGCTGTCCCTTCGAAAAGGAGTGCCCCGTCCGGAGCGTCAGAAGCGTAGAATCGGCCTTCATTATAGCACAGCAGGTGGAGCCTTCGAAAATCTCCGGGAATCTCCGGTCGAAAATAGTAACCGACGAAAGGTCCGAAACGCAGCAGGCGTTCGTTGTGCACAAATTCCAATGCTTTGAGGTAGCCTCGAGGTATGCGCGGAGCCGCGCTGTCTTCCGTCGATGGAGAGCCACATGCCCACAGGACGGAGACCATGACCGTGAAGACCCCAAGCACGAGTCCTCCAGGGCTACGTGTGGCCATTGTCCGAACCCCAAACGCGACCGATGATCCAGACTGCGCCTAGGAAAGCGAGGGCAAGGAGGGATGCTGCAGCGAATCGGTGGCCCACCCATTGGGTTAGGGTGAGCTGTCCTTGATTTGTGGAAAGATAGAGCCAAGGGATCAGTGACTCGTGAAAATGGGCGAAAACGGCGGTTCCCGTCAGGCCGCCCAAAAGAGCGAACACGGCATCCGTGCGTCCTTCGCCGGCGGCGGCCCAACAGGTCCCAGGACAATAGCCGCACAGACCCCATCCCACGCCAAAAATGAGCGCTCCTATGCCCGTCGCCAACAGACTGGTGGGTAAAATCAGTGTCCGACCGATTCCCGCCGCCTGGAGACCGGCCAAGCCCAATGCGGAAAAGGCCACCGCGAGCATCATGAACTGAGGGATTTCCGGCTCCTCCATCAGGTGGGCTCGAGCCATTTTATCCGGGTCCGTGGCCCCTATCCTCTGAATCACGAAACCGAAAGCCATGCCGGAAAAAAGTCCGAGCAGGACCTGGATCATCGGAGACCTCCTTTTCTCGGCCCATACACGAGACGTGCCGTCATCATGGCTGCCGGGAAAATCACTGCACCGAAATACAGACCGCTCACCGCGAGTTGGGTGGCTCCGGAGATGAACAGACCCAAGGTGCAGCCACCCGCGAGGCGCGCGCCGAAGAGAATAAGGAAACCTCCCAAAAAACAGGCCGCGTAGCGGAGCGCCGGTCGAGACCCAAAGCGCTGAGACCACAAGGCTGGGACGGGGGCTACGGGACGGAGGGAAGTGACCCCTCCCACATACCCTCCGAGGGCCATGCCGAGCACAAAGGCAAAAAGCCAGGACCCCGGCCCGGGGAGGGTCCGATAGTGGGCTTTATGGGCGAAATACTCCGGAGCAAATGGGCTCAACAGGCCCTTGAGCAGACTCACAAAGCTGCTTGAAGAGGCCGGAGGCCCGTACGTGGCGAAGATGAAGACAATGATTCCCGCCAGGGCGAGCGCCGAGGGCAGCACCGGCCACGTGGAGTCGGTGCCGGCGCCGTTCAGATTGGTCAACCGGGATCTTTTCGTCATGGGACTTTACCCTCCGCAGGAAACGTAACCGCTGGGCGAAGCCGGTTCGGTTCGCGGCTTTTCAGGAAGTCGAGGAACGGAGGGAACGCCTGAAACCCCCGAGACCGAAGGCACCAGCATCTCCCCGTGCAAGCGATTTTCTGTTTTTTCCACCGGGTAATATAAACGAGGATGTCCCCACTCATTCCATGAAGCTTCGTAAAGGCGCACGTCTCGAAACCCCATGAGTCGCAGCACGAAATAGCCAAAAGAGGCGCGACGCCCTGAATGGCAATAGACGATCACGGCTCGAGTCGGATCCAACCCCGCGTAGAGCTTCTGCAGGTCGCCATAAGGAAGAAGAGCTTTGGTGGTCGCGTTTTGCCAGTTGGATTGGTAATGCACATTATAGGCGCCGGGGATGTGGCCGGCAGCCAATGGGGTTCCATCCAAGCCGCGATTCTGCTCAAGTCCTAGATACTCCTCGGAAGAACGCACATCCAGAATTTGATAGTAAGGATCCCCGAGCCGGCTCTGCACAAATGAACCATCGACCATGCGAAGGGCCTGGATTTCGTTGGTCGGCGCCTGGTAAAGAACCGGAGCCCGTTCGGTCGGTTGCCCCGTGATCTGCCCCCCGGCCTCCGCCCACCCGTCAATCCCGCATTCGAGAAGACGCTTGGCTGGGTGACCAAGGTAATCCAAGACCCAAAAAACATAGGAAGCGGTGGCCCCGCCGTCCCTTTCCACGGAATCGTAAAGGACGACCGTATCTGTCCGGGAGATTCCCGCCCGGCCGAGAATCTCTTGTGCCGGTCCTGCGCCGACGAAGACGGCGCCGATGCCCCGAACCATATCGTGGCCCTGAAACTTTGTCCACGGAAGACGCACAGCCCCGGGAATGAAACGCCCGTCCATATCCTTGTCGGTGCGCACATCCACAATGACGATATCGGGGTCACTGTGGTGTTTGAGGAGCCATTGAGGCGTGGCGAGGCAGTTATCGCAGGGGTAACCGACTCGAGGACCCTGTGCGGATGGGGCGGAAGCCAAGGCCCACGCCACGCCCACAAGAAGCACGAGAGGCACAAGCCAGAATCTCGGGGACTTTCGGTGCACCATGAACGCCTCCGTGTTCTGCCCTTAAAGAAAAACAATGCCGATCCGAGGAACTGCTCATCGAGCGATTAACTCAAATCTTAAGTCGTCATGATGCCCAGCGCCATAGGAGGTTTTATAAATGGAGTGTTTTAAAGGGCTTGCGGCCCTTTTTTTTCATCGATGGATTGAATGCCGCGTGTCTGGACGACTTGACCTTCTGGAATCTAAGAGCGGCGCGCAATTCAGCACGCTCCAAAGAATTATGCGGGGAACGGCCCCCGCTCAAGGGCCTTTTCGACGATGTAAGTTGGGCTCCAGGATTCGGCGGCGAAGTCGCCTCACTGCGTGGGGGGATAGGGCGATCTGGAGCACCATCGGGGGCCCCGCCCGCCTCAATGCCCGGTGAATCGAGAGAGGCGGTATCGACGCTCACTCGATTTCGCCCTAGGGCTTTGCTGCGATAGAGTTGCCTGTCCGCCCGTTCCACAACCTCCTCTGGAGCCTCACCGGGATAGGACACGGCACCGCCAAAAGAGGCCGTGACGAAAATGCGCTTCTGCTGATGATCCAGCCAACTCGTTTCAACGAGCATGCGCAATCGTTCCGCCAGTGCCTGAAGGCCCTCCACGCCAAGGTTTCGACAAATGACCACGAATCCCTCACCGCCCCACCGGCAGACGGTATCCAAACCTCGAACGGCATCGGCCAAAACGGAAGCGACCATACACAACACCCGATCGCCGACACCATGGCCCCAGGTATCATTGATGGTCTTAAAATGGTCGATGTCCACAAACAGGATCGCGTAAGGAACCCCATACGCCCGCTGATCCTCGGCGCATTCCTGCAGACGTATCTGCGCGTAACGGCGATTTCCCACAGCTGTCAGTGGGTCCGTGAACACCTCTTTTCGGAGCTGCTCGATTTCTTTCAGGACATTGATCTCCTGAGGCACCATGTTGAACACCTCGACAGCGCCTACAATCTCGCCGACTTTCCGGCGCATGGGAGTGGCCCGAACGGTCACCTGCACCCGGTGGCCCATCTTGTGATGCATGAAAACTTGGGCCTCCCGCATCCGGCCGTCCTCCATCACCGCCGCGAGGGGGCAACCCTCGACGCACAGTTCTCTCCCCGATGCGTCCACATGCCGAAGCACATTGTCGGCGCAGGATTTTCCAAGAACCTCCTGAGCCGTATAGCCGCTCAGCCGTTCCGCTCCCTTGTTCCAGAAGGTGATTCGCCTCTTTCGGTCCACGAAATGGACACCGTCCGCCAAGCAGTCCAAAAGTTCTCTATAAAATGTCCCTTCTGTTTCCATAAGACCCTCAGGACTTCCGGCAGCTATTTTTTTACAGGGGGCTTTTGGCTCTCGAGTCCCCTTAAGACATCCTCGGCCATGTCAGGAAAATATCTCCTCAGACAGTCAGGGCAGATCCCATGAGAGAATGTGGCGTTCGTATGCGCCCGGATGTAGGTTTCCACACTGTGCCAGTCGCCTTGATCATCTCGGATTTTTTTGCAGTAGGAACACATGGGAAGCAGTCCTTGAAGGGTTTTGATCTCCTTAAGGGCGGCTTCCAATTTCTCTTTTTCTTCGCGCAGATTCTTTTCGTTTTCCTTGATTTCACGAAACAGGATCGCGAATGGATCTCGAATTCCAGTGACCACGATGGCTTCGAAAACGAAAAGAAAAGAGAGCAGCTTGAAAAGATGCCCCGCCATGTTGGATAAGCCGTAGACATGGACATAAAAAGTAAAGGACAGTTCTGCGAGCACGGTGGTGACGACGGCGGCAAGAAGCAGACGGAAAATTTTGGTGTCCAGAATGGTCCTGACCCCGTAGAGCCTGATGGCGCCTGCCAGAAGCACGACACAGATCACATATTCGCTGACGATCTTGAACGGAGTGAGTCCTTTTCCCTCCACAAAGCAGTCGGGAAACACTTTCCACTGGAAAACGGCCAAAAGCCCGACGAAAGTCACCGCCGTGTACAGCATGCCCACCAACACCACCGGCGCCTTGCGGCGCGCGTAGGTTGGGGCGGTCAGGAGGGAGGCGCTTTCAATATAACGTGCGAGAATCCACAGCTGCGTCGGTTCGTTTACTGTGGCGTCCTGAAAAACCCCCATGCCCTTGTAGGCCAGCGTGTGGACCAAGTCGATCAGTCCGACATAGAAATAGGAAATTCCTAAAAAGAGAAAGTAGTGGTTTGCCATGAAGTTTTGAGTGGTTCGCGCCAAAACGAAAATCAAGGCGGCCACCACAACGCTGAAGAGTTCCACCAGACTGTGGAAGAGCAGATAGTTATAAAAGCTGAGAGCGACAAGGAACGCGACGCTGGGCAGGACCACAAGAATCCTAAGAGTTGGGAAGTCCAAGGGGCGAAGGCTCCCGGATGTCCTCAACGTGGTCATGTTGACCTTCTCCCATGCGTTCGGATTGTTCCTGCGCTTTGTGCTTCAATCGCGTCGGAGAGATGTCCGGCCGGGGGATATAAGGATCGATCCCTTAAAAAGAGCCTGAAGACGAGATGCCCCACGGCATGGAATGTCTTTCATCGTGGCGTTTCGGCGCCGAGTGGCCTAGGACAATGTGACTGTTAACATGAATTTTTGGCGGGGGTCAATACGCAGGAGAATCCATGATCACTCTGGAAAAAACACGGCACCGAACGGGTGATGGTCATCGAGGACGAGCCTGGCGTCCGGGAGCTCACGAAGATTCTATTGGAACGCTTGGGTTACCAAGTCTTCAGCGCGGCCAGTGGGCAGGAAGCGATCCAACAGGTGGAGGAGGGGTTTTTCCGGCCGGATTTGCTGATCACGGATGTGGTCATGCCGGGCATGGGTGGCGCTCAACTCGCGGAGAAACTGAAAGAAAAAGTCCCAGGACTCAAGGTTCTTTTCATGTCCGGGCATACCGATGAAACCATCATTCGTCATGGGATGCACGAGGGAAAGGTTCCCTTCATTCATAAGCCTTTTACAATGGGCCGGCTGGCGGCCAAGGTCCGTGAGGTCCTCGAGGAGTCATGAGGCTAATAGCCGCGTTCTCCACGACGGATGTCCGCGAGGCGTCCCCCTTCAAACCTCAGGGTATGGAGGAAGTCTGTCGGGCCGAAATTGTAAACCCATTCTTCCACAATGATCTTGTCGTATCCGTACCGGGTTCGGACGATCCTCTCCCCGACGTATTGCTGGTAAAGAGGCGGGCCGCATTTGACTGCCACATCGGCTTTTGTTTCCCCGATGAGAATGAGCCGGGAACCGCAGCGAAGCGAGGACAACGAACCCTGAGAAAACGCGAGTTCGGGTGTCCCGATGAACCACAGTGCCGAAACGGCGAGCACAGCTATCCATTTCATGATCCACTCCTTATGCCCCCTTAAGGGCTTCTTGATCCCCGCTCCCGCCTCCAACGCGTTCGCTGCCGAAATCCAGGTTGCATCTCCCATATCATAACCTCGGCAAACCCGCTGCACAATTTTGTGCCCTCGGCCCTAAAAGCCTAATCCTCGGCTTTCTGCGGGCTTTCGGGCGTTGCGGGCATCCGCTCGGATCATCACGAAACAAAATTGTCATACCTGAGTGAGACGTTCTTCAGCTCTTTTGGGGCGGATGCAGCCCGAGGCGGAATTTTTTCCGTTCGCTGATGCGGCCTTCGCGGCTTCTGCCGTCCGTGGCGGCGAACTTGGCTCAAGCCTTGCCTAAGAAAACTCAACATGAGGTCAGCCCGGAGTACGGCTTTCCCCAGGCGTGGGCTCTCGGGTTTGGAGGCTATGGCGGTGTGGCGGCAATCCTTTCGTGGGTCCGCCACTTCAGGGGGTAAGTCCGGACATGAGGCCGGGCTCAGTGAGCTGCCACAAAGATGTGGAACGGAAATAGAGAAACCGAAAGGGAGGGAACAGATGGACAGCGGTGATACAGCTTTCATGCTTATGGCAACGGCTCTGGTCATGCTCATGACCCCGGGTTTGGCGCTCTTTTATGGGGGGCTGGTGCGTTCGAAGAACGTCCTGAGCACCATGATGCAGAGCTTCATGAGTCTCGGGGTTGTTTCCATTCTGTGGGTTTTGTTCGGGTACAGTTTGGCTTTCGGGCCGGACAAAGGCGGCGTGATCGGGGGGCTGGATTGGGTGTTCTTGCGGTCGGTGGGATTGGAGCCCGGGCCGTACGCCGCAACCATTCCGCACCTCGTCTATTCGGCCTTTCAGCTCATGTTTGCCATCATCACGCCCGCCCTCATCACGGGCGCCTTCGCGGAGCGGATGAAGTTTTCGGGATTTTTGCTCTTTACGGTTTTGTGGACGGTGTTCGTGTACTTTCCCGTCTGCCACTGGGTGTGGGGTGGTGGTTGGATCGGGAAGCTGGGTGCACTGGATTTTGCCGGCGGGACGGTCATCCATATCAATTCCGGAGCGGCGGCTTTGGCCTCGGCTCTGGTGGTGGGGAAACGGCGTGGGTATCGCAAGGAACCATTCCAGCCGCACAGTCTGCCTCTGACGGTCCTTGGGGCCGGGCTCCTGTGGTTCGGGTGGTTTGGATTCAACGCGGGCAGTGCGCTGACCGCCGGGACCGTAGCGGCCGTGGCCTTCTTCAATACCCAGGTGGCCACGGGAGCGGCCTCGGTGGCGTGGATTACGGCGGAATGGATCAAAATCGGAAAACCCACCACCTTGGGTGCTGCGTCCGGAGCCGTGGCCGGTCTTGTGGCCGTGACCCCAGCGGCCGGATTCGTGAGTCCCATGGCGGCGCTGTTCATCGGGATTCTCGCGGGCTTTTTCTGCTACGGGGCCGTCCTGGCGAAAGAAAAGTTCGGCTACGACGACGCGCTGGACGTGGTGGGCATCCACGGCGTTGGGGGACTCTGGGGCGCCCTGGCCACGGGGCTTTTCGCTTCCACGGCCTACAACGCCGCCGGGGCTGACGGGCTCTTTTTCGGTAATCCGAACCAACTCCTCGTCCAGGCCGTCGGGGCCTTTGCGGCCGTCGTCTATTCCTTCATCGTCTCCTGGATTCTCCTGAAGCTCACCGGAGTTGTCACGGGGCTGCGCGTGTCGGATGAAGAAGAAGTGCAGGGTTTGGACCTCTCACAGCACAGTGAAACCGGCTATGTGTTTTAGATTCTGCGTCACGTGCTTTTAGTGCCACTCCATCCAGGTTGTTTTCATAGCAACAGGGTCACCGAGGAAGAAAGGACCGAGCCATGGTCAAAATCGAAGCCATCATCAAGCCTTTTGTTCTGGAACAGGTCAAGGAGTCCCTGAACTCAATCGGTGTGACAGGCCTTACGGTGACGGAGGTGCGGGGATTCGGCAGGCAGAAGGGTCACCGGGAAATCTACCGAGGCGCCGAATACCTCGTGGAATTTCAGCCCAAGATCAAGGTGGAAACCGTGGTCCCGGAAGCTCGAACGGAAGAGGTCGTGGAAACGATTCAAAAAGCCGCGCGTACGGGGAAAATCGGTGACGGCAAGATCTTTGTTTATCCCCTGACACAGGTGATTCGCATCCGTACAGGAGAACGCGGCGAATCTGCCATTTGATGCCGGTAAACGTCACCCTATCTGTCGGCTTACACGTGAAGGACCCGTGTGTTTCCAGAAAAACCCCGCCGAAGGGACGGGGTTTTTGTTTTAGAAATGCAGCGGTATCCCCCCGTGTTTTCTCGACGAGAAAAGCCGCCCAGAGGGTTTGAGCGGCTGCCCGGGTGCGTGTGGCGACGGGCATCGGCAAAGCGGACACGGGGGTTTGCCCCGAAAGATTCTTCGGGTTTTGAGGAGCTCAAAGGGGCCTTTGGAGCGGGCTTGACCCATGGGCTGCAAATTATTTAAAATTTTTAAAAAATCCGGGATGCGCGCCGTGATTCCACGGAAGCTTTCCTTGGCCGATGCCTGGGGGACGTGGAGGTGGAGAGCCTCGGCGGGCCGGATCCCTTTGCCGAAGGTAGGGCGACATACCGGATCGTGCCGAAGGTCCAGGGCCCATTTTGCCGTTCCCGGGTCTGGAGAAGAGTCCATGCCACCGACGGGTCTTGAAGATTATTTTTATGCTTTTCGAGATGTGGCGACTGTGGTGCATTCAAGCACGGACCCTCGCGAGGTCTCCCAGCTGGTGGTTTGGAAGATTACAGAGCTTTTGGGAGCTCAGGGCGCTATTCTTCGCGTGCTGAACCTGGCCACACAAGAAATTGAACTTTATGCGGCCCATGGACTCAGCGAAGACTACCTGGCCAGAGAACGCGTCTCAAACCAGAGCTTGATGATGCGATGGTGTAAAGAGGATCGCGTGATCGTCATCGACGATATTTTCCATGATCCTCGAGTGGTGTCGCCCCAGGAAGCCTCCGCGGAAGGGATTCAGATGATCGTTGACGCGCCTCTGTGCGTCCGGGAAAACGTTCTGGGGATACTGAGAATTTTCTTTTCGCAGCGCCGCTCCTTCAGTCAAAAGGAACTGGATTTCATCAGTGCCGTGGCCCAATCGACCTCGTGTGCTTTGGACAATGTTCGGCTTCTCGAAGAACAAAAACGCCGCTACGATCAGTTGGCATTGCAGGCCGAGAAATTTCTGGCACTGGGCCGTATGGCCGCGGGCATCGCCCATGAAATCAACAATCCCCTGGCGAGTATTCTTCTGTACAGTTCCAGGGCTTTGAAAAAAGCTCCACCCAACAGTCCGCTGCAGGAGGCGCTGAAAATCATTGTCAGCGAAACGAACCGGTGTCGTAGCATTCTCCAGGATCTTCTGGAATTCAGCCGGGATCGGAAACCCCAAAGGTCTTTGGAAAACCTCAATAAAATTATCGAAAGGGTGCTCACGGTGTTGCAAAACGACTTTATGTTGCACCATCTGCACCTTCAGAAACATCTGGCTCCGGACATGCCCGATACCCTCCTCGACGCCCGCCAGATGCAGCAGGTATTCATCAACATCGTGCTCAACGCCGTCGAAGCGATGAGTCCCGGCGGCACCATGCAGATTCGAACTTTTGTGGATAGAATCCATGGTGTTCATGGAGCGTCGGTGCAGGATGACGGCTGCGGCATTGCTCCTGAGATTCTTCACAAAATCTTTGAGCCCTTCTTTTCCACCAAACCCAAAGGGGTGGGCTTGGGTCTTGCGGTGAGCTACGGCATTGTGAAAGCCCACGGCGGCGACATTAAAGTGGAGAGCACCCCGGGTCAGGGGACATGCTTTACCATCACCCTGCCCTTGGAAGAGGGGTTCCGAGGAGCATCATGATGTGTTCCAGTGCGGAAGCGGCCTACAAGGGTCGTATTCTTATCATCGACGATGAAAAGAGATTGGCCCTCGCTTGCCGATCCATTCTGGAAGAACAGGGCCACCAGGTCTGGCATAGTCTTAAAGGTTCCGAGGGGCTTGCTTTGCTTCGGCAAAATGACTTCGATGTAGTGCTGCTCGACCTGCGCCTGGGGGATATGGACGGAATGCATATTCTCGAGGAGGCCCACAGGGAAAATTGCAAAGCTTGCATCGTGATCATGACCGCTTTTTCGACCGTGCCCAACGCGGTGAGGGCCATGAAACTGGGGGCCTTTGACTACCTGACCAAGCCTTTTACGGACGACCAGCTCGTTTTATGCGTTCAGCGCGCCGTGGAAAAAAAGAGACTGGTGGAAGAAAATGTGCGACTGAAAACCGAGCTGGTGAACCGCTATGCATTTTCCAACATTGTGGGCGAAAACTCGAAAATTCTCGAAGTCTTCCATCAGATCCAGCGTGTAGCCCCCACGGATTGCACTGTGTTGATCTGTGGAGAACACGGCACAGGGAAAGAACTGGTGGCCAGAGCCATTCATGCGCACAGTCGTCGAGCGTCGGAGAAATTCATTGCGATCGACTGCAGCACCTTGTCCCCTGCTTTGCTGGAAAGCGAACTCTTCGGGCACGTCAAGGGGGCCTTCACAGGCGCCGTTCAGGACAAGGCCGGCATCTTTCAAATTGCCACCAAAGGCACGCTCTTTCTCGATGATATCGCCAACCTGAACCTGGAAACCCAGGCAAAGCTGCTCCGCGTGTTGGAGTCGAAAGAATACAAGCCGGTGGGGGCTTCGGAGTTCAAGATCACCGAGGCGCGCGTCATTTCCGCAACCAACAAAGACCTTCGATCCTTGACGGCTCAGGGACTCTTTCGCGAGGACCTTTATTACCGACTGAGCGTATTCGTCATCTTTCTGCCGCCGCTGCGTGAACGCAAGGACGACATTCCGCGACTGGCGTATCACTTTCTCCAGTATTTTTGCCGCAAAATGTCCAAGCGCATTGAAGGGTTTACGGAGGAGGCCCTGGAAGCCTTGGTGAACCATCCATGGCCCGGCAACGTGCGCCAGCTTAAAAACGTCGTGGAAAGGCTCGTGATCATGACGGATGATCCCGTGGTGGAGCTTTCCACCCTCCTGGACCACCTGGACACCCGACGCACCTGGGCCCCCAAAGGGATTCCCCCGACTTTGGCGGAACTGAAAAACTATAAAAAAGCTTTACTCCATGAGCACTACGACCGCATCGAAAAACTCTTTCTGCTCCAAGCGTTAAAAGAGCACGGAGGGAACATTTCCAAAGCCGCCCAAGCCGTAGGGATGCAACGTTCCAACTTTTCCGCACTCATGAAACGCCACCGTATCCCTTCGGGAGCGCAAAAGCGCCCACCCGTATAAGTCGTTATACATTCCATAAGCCATTTACTTCCTTAGTATTTTTCCTTTTCACGCGAATGACGCCGTATGTGTTCTTGAACGCTTGGGGTGCGGAGGCATTGCGCCGCAGCGATCGCTCGGAGCTCGATGTCGCAACTTTCCAAGCCTTTCGGACGATCGGAGCGTCCGATGGGCATTCCTTTCGTTGGGTATAGAACTTGCCCTATGGTCATGTGAGGCCGAGGAGAGAGAAGGCCAAGAAGGGAGGGAGTTTATGAGTGTCGTCGCAGAAAAGATGCAAACGAAGGGCGAGCGGTCGCCCCACATCCTTCTCATGGAGGATGAAATCCATGTGGCCAAGGGTCTGGAAATGATCCTGACCGAGGAGGGCTACGATGTAGAGTGGGCCATGACGGGCAGGAGCGCTCTGGAAAAATGCGCCCAGAGATCCTTCGACCTTTTGGTGGCGGATCTCAAGTTGCCGGACATGAACGGCATGGACGTCATTCGGCATGTGAAAGGACACCGCCCTGAAACAGAAGTTGTTGTGATCACGGGCTATTCTTCTGTGGAGACGGCGGTGGAGGCCATGAAAATCGGAGCCCGAGACTATCTTCCCAAGCCTTTTACGGAAGAGGAATTCAAAAAGGTGGTCAACGAGGCGCTGAGGGAGCATCTCGAGGCTTTGACGAAGGGGCTTTCGAAGGTTGAGGATACGCATCCCGGCAGGATCATCGAGCGTAGGGAAGTGATGCGGGTCTTAAATCGTGCAGCGGACGATCCGGAGTTTTGGAGAGAACTCATGGAAGAGGGGGCGAAGGCTTTGAGTGAATACAACCTGAGCGTGGAAGCGAAAGCGGCCATTGTTTCGGGGGATCTTTCATGGATCAACGAGCACATTGGAGAACTCACGCAAAAACAAATGCTCTTTCTGCACAAGCGTATGGAAACAGCCCTCTGGTAAGCCCCTCAGGTAAGGAGGCGGGGCCATGAACAGCGTGAAGGTGCATGGGCAACAACCGGTGGGTTCTGTCCTGGTGGTGGGCGGCGGCATCGCGGGAATGCAGTCGGCCTTGGACTTGGCCGAGATGGGCTTCTCCGTGTATTTGGTGGAAAAAGAGGCATCCATTGGGGGGGCCATGGCGCAGCTCGACAAAACTTTTCCCACGAACGACTGCGCCATGTGAATCATCTCGCCCAAACTGGTCGAGGTCGGCCGGCATCGAAACATCGAGCTTTTGACCCTGGGGGAAGTGGAAGCCATTGACGGGGTCCCCGGACGCTTTCGCGTCACAGTACGCCGAAAGCCCCGTTTTATTGACCCCCGCAAGTGTACGGGGTGTGGGGAGTGTGCCCGCGTCTGTCCGGTTTCTGTGAAAAATGAGTACGACATGGGTCTCAGTGAACGCCGCGCCGCCTATCGGCGCTACGCCCAAGCGGTGCCCGGCTCCTTTGCCATTGATAAGCGTGGCACGAGCCCGTGCAAGGCAGCCTGTCCGGTGCACATTTCCGTCCAGGGCTACATGGCTTTGGCGGCCCAGGGGCGTGAGCGGGAGGCTCTGGAACTCATCAAGCGGGACAATCCTCTTCCGGCCGTGTGTGGGCGTGTGTGCCATCATCCGTGCGAGACGGCCTGCACGCGTGCCGGGGTGGACGAGCCCTTGGCCATCAAGGCCGTCAAGCGCTATCTCGCGGACCTGGATCTTCGCGCAGACACCCGTTTTGTCCCTCAAATCAAGGAAAAACGCCGGGAAAAGGTGGCCGTTATCGGATCAGGGCCGGCAGGGCTATCTTGCGCCTACTTTCTTGCTCTGGAAGGTTACCGGGTGACGGTCTTTGAAAAACTTCCAGTCCTGGGTGGAATGCTGACGGTCGGCATTCCCGCCTACCGACTCCCTCGTGATGTCGTTGAGGCGGAGATTCAGGTCATTCGGGACATGGGCGTAGAATTTCGAACGGGCGTCGAGATCGGCAAAGACTTCACTATCGCCGAGCTGCGTGCGGATGGCTACAAGGCCATCTTTATCGGCATCGGGGCTCACGAATGCAAGAAACTTGGCATCGAGGGGGAGGACCTGGAGGGGGTTTATTCCGGGGTGGATTTCTTGCGCCGGGTGAATTTGGGAGAATCCGTATTTTTGGGCGACCGAGTGGCTGTGGTGGGAGGCGGCAACGTGGCCATGGATTGCGCGCGCACGGCCTTGCGCACAGGTTCTTCCCGACCTTTGATTCTTTATCGACGCAGTATGGAGGAAATGCCCGCCAGCCGGGAAGAAATCGAGGAGTGCCGCGAGGAAGGGATTGAAATCCACACGTTGGTCGCTCCCGTGCGCGTTCTTGGAGAGGACGGCCGCGCACGAGGTCTTGAATGTGTGCGGATGGCCTTGGGTGAAGCGGGTGCCGACGGCCGCAGGCGCCCCGTGCCCATCCAAGGGTCCAATTTTATCCTGGAGGTGGATGCAGTGATTGCAGCCATCGGTCAGGAATCCGACTGGGCGTGTTTGACGCCGGCGTGTGCCTGTAGGCTCACGAACCAAAAGACACTTCAGGTGGATCCGGTGACGTTCCAGTCCGATGAGCCGGACATCTTTGCGGGGGGCGATGCCGTCACGGGTCCCAGGACAGTCGTGGAGGCCATTGCAGCCGGAAAGGAAGCGGCCGTTTCCATCCACCGGTTCTTGCAGGGACAAGACCTTCGGGAAGGCCGCGACAGGAAATGGGAGCCCTTGCAGGAAGTTCCCAAGGCGGGGGTGCAGCCCGCGGTGCGGGAGCGGGTCGCTCGGCTTGTGCCGGAAGCGCGCAAGAATAATTTCAAGGAAGTCCAGCTAGGCCTGACCACAGAGCAGGTGCGCCGCGAAGCCCAGAGGTGCCTCGATTGTGCCGTGTGTTCCGAATGCTACCAGTGTGTGGAGGCGTGCTTGGCCGGTGCGGTGAACCACGACGACAAACCCGAGACGCTGGAGCTTGAAGTGGGGGCTGTGATTTTGGCTCCAGGTTTTAAGCCGTTCGATCCGAGCGTGTACGACACCTACGGCTACGGGCGATTTGCCAATGTGGTGACGGCCATGGAGTTTGAGAGGATCCTTTCGGCATCGGGTCCCACGGCAGGCCATGTGGTTCGGCCTTCGGACAAAAAAGAACCTCGGAAGATCGCCTGGCTGCAGTGTGTGGGCTCTCGAGATATTCATCATTGCAATCATCCATATTGTTCAAGCGTCTGCTGTATGTATGCCGTCAAGGAAGCCGTGATTGCCAAGGACCATGTAGGAAAAGACCTCGATACGGCCATTTTCTACATGGACCTGCGTTCGTACGGGAAGGACTTCGATCGGTATGTGACGCGAGCCAGGGAAGAGTACGGGGTGCGTTTCATCCGCTCACGAGTGCACAGCCTGGAAGAGGTGCCGGCGACCAACGGGAATCTCATGATTTCCTACGTGGACGAAAAGGGGGCTGTGCACGCCGAAGAATTCGACCTGGTGGTGTTGTCCGTGGGCTTGGAAATCTCCCAAGAGGCGGCGAAGTTGGCCGAAAGACTGGACGTGCGTTTGACCGATCATTTGTTCGCGCAGCACACCTCATGGGTTCCCGTGTCCTGCTCACGTCCCGGCATTTTTGTCTGCGGCGCCTTCCAAGGCCCCAAGGATATTCCTCAGTCGGTCGTGGAGGCCTCGGCGGCTGCGGCGGCTGCAGGAGCGGCATTGGCGGCAGGGCGCCACACCAGAACACGAGGTGTTGAAAAGAGGCCGCAAAGAGACGTGTCGCGTGAAGCTCCGCGCATCGGAGTCTTTGTCTGTCATTGCGGTATCAACATCGGCGGCGTGGTGGATGTGGCCCAGGTGATGGAGCATGCGCGGAACCTGCCTTATGTTGTTCACGTGGAAGATCAGCTGTTTACGTGCTCCGAAGACAGCCAGCAGCATATGGTACAGGTGATCCGTGAAAAGCGACTGAACCGCATCGTCGTCGCTTCTTGTTCACCGCGAACCCACGAGGCGTTGTTTCAGGAAACCCTGACCCAAGCGGGGCTGAACAAGTACCTTCTTGAAATGGCCAACATTCGAAACCTGGACTCCTGGGTTCATAGTGAAGAAAAAGAGGAGGCCACACGAAAGGCTCAAGACATGGTGCGGATGGCGGTGGCCAAGGCCGCGTTGCTGACCCCGCTCCAGGATACCTCGCTTGCGGTCATCCCGTCGGCTTTGGTGGTGGGGGCCGGAGTCGCGGGCATGGCGGCCGCCGTGAATCTGGCGGAAAACGGCTATTCCGTGCATGTGGTGGAAAAAGCAAGCGAACCTGGCGGCATGGCCGCGCGCCTGCACAAGACATGGCGTGGAGAATCCGTTCGGGCTTTTGTGGATCAGCTGAAAGAAAAGATGTGTGCCCATCCCAAGATTCAGCTGCACCTCCAGGCGACGATTGTCGATGCGCAAGGGTTCGTGGGCAACTTTCGCACAACCCTTCGGGAAAACGGCTCGCTGAAGACCATCGATCACGGCGTGGTTCTTATGGCCACCGGAGCTCGGGAAAGAAAGCCGACGGAATATCTCTACGGAGAACATCCGGCGGTGGTCACGAATGTGGAATTGGACGAGATGTTGGAACGGGGCGATCCACGATTGAAAAATCTTTCCACGGTCACCTTCATTCAGTGTGTGGGATCCCGGGACGAGGGGCGCCCGTATTGCTCGCGGGTATGCTGCGGCCATACCATTCGAAACGCTCTGGAACTCAAAGCCCTCAATCCGGACATGAACATCGCCGTGATCTACAGGGACATGAGAACGTACGGGATCTGGGAAGAGCTATACGAGCGTGCCCGCCGTGCCGGTGTTCTTTTCCTTCGGTATCGCCCGGAAGAGAAACCCAAAGTCCGCCATGAGGGGGATGGATTGCGTATTGAAATCCAAGACCACATTCTTGACCGTGCCGTGGCGTGGAAGACCGATCTTCTGTGTCTGGCCGCCGCTACAGTGCCTCAGGACAACTCGGAGCTGGCTCGACTTTACAAGCTGCCTTTGGATCGGGACGGTTGGTTCCTCGAAGCGCATCCGAAGCTTCGCCCCGTGGATTTTTCCAACGAAGGCATCTTCTTGTGTGGCATGGCGCATTACCCCAAGCCTTTGGAAGAGAGTATAGCGCAGGCTCTGGCTGCCTCCGCTCGAGCTATGGCTGTTTTGAGTCGGGACCAGGTCACGGTGGGGGCTATCACCAGTTCCATTGATCCGGCGCGATGTACAGGCTGTGGTGTGTGTATGGAGCTTTGCCCCTTTGGTGCCATCGAACGGGACGAAACGACGAAAACGGCCCGTGTTGTGCCGGCCTTGTGCAAAGGATGCGGTGCCTGTGCGGCCGCCTGTCCGGCCGAAGCCCCTGCTGTGCACGGGTTCACCCATGGGCAGATGTATGCCCAGATCAAAAGCGCCTTGGCCGCTTGAGGCGTGGTCGGCCTGCTGAAGGGAGCCGATGTGGGGAGGAGCGCATGAGAGAGGAAAGCTTTCGTCCGAAGATTCTGGCCTTTCTGTGCAATTGGTGCGCTTACGGGGCGGCGGACCTGGCGGGCATGAGCCGCCTGAGGTATCCGGTGCACCTTCGCCCTATCCGGGTCATGTGTTCGGCATCCGTTTCGCCGCACCACATTCTGAGGGCTTTTCAAAGCGGGGCCGACGGGATCTTGGTCGGAGGTTGTCATGTGGGGGATTGCCATTACCAGGTGGGTAATCACATGGCTTTAAAAAGAATCCGTTTTTTGCAAGATCTCCTTGCCTTCGTGGGGCTCGACGGCCGTCTGCGTCTGGAATGGATTTCTTCTGCCGAGGCTCAAAAATTTGCCAAGGTGGTCCGTGACTTTTCAGAGGAAATTCGAGCCTTGGGTCCGAACCCGATCACGGCGCGGAAAAAAGCGCTGGAGGAAGCACTCAAAGGTGTCGTGGCAACGGAGCGACTCCGGGAGGTTTTGAAAACCGAAAAGGGGGCACGCCTGTCTCTGATCCGGGAACGTGCAGGAGGCTACGATGCATGACACGATTCGAAAGTGGCTGGAAGACGGGGTCGTGGATGTTTTTATAGCCTACAGAGCCGTAGACGGGCATGCGATCCCGTGGGTGTTTCGCAAATCCGCTCTGGATGAACTGGACGACTTTCGCGAAGGACCGTTTCGGTATCCCTTGGAAAAGATCGCCCGGGAGATGCTCTTGGAGGATCCCCAGCTGCGGGTGGGCCTGCTGGCCCGCCGGTGCACGGAAAGAGCCGTCACCGTCATGCACGCTCTGCGAGCCATGGATCGGGAAAGAATCCACCTCTGGCAGGAACCGTGCTGTGCGTCTCCCGTGCAGAGTCAAGTGGTCTGTTCCGCCCTCGCCATGCGCGCCACGTCTTCTCACATTCCCCAAGAGGGCATTCCCAAAGGGCAAACTCTCGAGACCGTGGAAGCCATGGATGCCGAAGAGAGATTTTCCCGATGGATGTATGAATTCGAGAAGTGCTTCAAGTGCTACGGATGTCGGGATATCTGTCCGGTGTGCGTCTGCCGCGAATGCACGCTTCAGGATCCCCAACTCATCGAAACGGGGAGCCTCCCCACGGACGTGCCTTTGTTTCATCTTGTGCGAGCGGTCCACATGGCGGGTCGGTGTATCGATTGCGGGCTGTGCGAAGAGGCATGTCCGGCTCACATCCCCTTGCGTGTGCTGTACCAAAAAGTTGGTCTCTTAGTGCGAGAGCTCTTCGGGTATGTGCCGGGCGAGGAGTCAGTCCCGCTCATCTTGGGGCCGTTGAAAGAAGGGGAACAGGAGACCTTAGGGTCGAGCGCCTGACAAAGGGCAGGGCGTTGTCGGGGCGCCGGGAAAAGAAATCAGGGAGGAACAGCGATGGACTACAAGCTTGTCCCGTCCATCTGTCCCTACTGTGGTGTGGGCTGCGGCCTGCTCTACAAGGTCATGAACGGCAGGATCACCGGTGTGCTGCCCTTCAAAGGCCACCCGGTCAGTGAAGGAAAATTGTGCATCAAAGGCTGGAATGCCCATGCCTTCGTGCACCATCCGTTGCGGCTCAAAGCCCCCCTCGTGCGAACGCTTGGACGCCTGCATAAGGTCAGTTGGCAACGAGCCCTTGAAGTCACGGCAGAGCGGCTCTCCCAGATCAAAGAACGGTATGGACCTGAAGCCATCGGTGTGCTTGTGTCCGCCAAGATAACCAACGAAGAGAACTACCTGGCCCAGAAATTTGCCCGTGCGGTCCTGGGCACCAACAACATTGACCATTGTGCCAGACTTTGACACTCCTCCACGGTGGTAGGTCTTGCCGCCGCGTTTGGAAGTGGAGCCATGAGCAACTCTATTGCCGAGATGGAGGACAGTGCCTGCCTGTTCGTCATTGGATCCAACACCACAGAATGCCATTCCCTGATCGCCGCACGTGTGCTGCGTGCACGAGAAAAAGGAGCGGCATTGGTCGTGGCGGATCCCAGAAAGATTCATCTCGGCCGATTTGCCGATGTGGCGGTCCAGCATCGGTTAGGTTCGGATGTGGCCTTGCTGAACGGCATGATGTATCACATTCTGCGAAACGGGTGGCATAATCGGGCCTACATTCAAGCGAGGACCGAAGGCTTTGAGGACTTTTCGCGCTCGGTGACCGCCTACACTCCAGAAAGGGTTGAAGCGCTCACGGGGGTTGAAGCGGGCGTCGTGGAAAAGATGGCTCGACTCTACGCGCAGAACAGACCCGCGTCCATTTTGTACGCCATGGGGATCACCCAGCACATCACCGGTGTCGACAACGTCAAAGCCATCTGCAATTTGGCCTTGTTGTGCGGCAATGTGGGTGTGCGGGGCGGAGGGGTCAATCCGTTAAGGGGGCAAAATAATGTGCAGGGGGCCTGTGACATGGGCGGTCTGCCCAATGTGCTCCCTGGCTACCAGCCGGTGACCGACATGGAGGTGCGCGAAAGATTCGCTCAGGTGTGGGGGGTGCCCATTCCTTCTCAGCCCGGCCTGACCATCACAGAGATGGCTCAGGCCATGGCGGAAGGAAAGTTGAAAGCCTTGTATGTCATCGGTGAAAATCCGCGCCTCAGCGACCCGGACTGGAATCATCTGCGCCACGCCATGAAACGTCTGGAATTCTTATTGGTTCAGGATATTTTCTTGAGTGAAACGGCCCAGGTGGCCGATGTGGTTTTGGCGGCGGCATCTTCCGCCGAAAAAGACGGTACTTTTACCAATACCGAACGCCGATGTTTACGGATTCGGCGCGCCGTGGATCCTGTAGGTGAAAGTCTCCCCGATTGGCGGATCCTTTGCCTGCTGGCTCAGGCCATGGGTTACCCCATGGACTACAGCGGCCCGAGCGAGGTCATGGAAGAGATCGCGCTGCTGGCCCCCAAGCTTTATGGCGGGATGCGTCACGACCGTTTGGGAATCGATGGTTTGCAGTGGCCCTGCCCTACGATTGATCATCCCGGAACGCCCTTTCTTCATAGAGACCAGTTCAGTCGGGGTTTGGGCAAGTTCCACGTGGTTGAACACAGGGATCCAGCGGAGCTGCCCACGCCGGCTATGCCTTTTCAGCTCACCACGGGGCGCATGTTTGCACATTACCACACGGGCACCATGACGCGGATTACCCCGCAGTTGGACGCTGAACAGAAAGATGGCTACGTGGAGATGCACCCGGAAGATGCCCGGGAGATGGGGATTCGGGAGGGAGAACTGGTCCGAGTTTCTTCTCAGCGTGGCGAGCTGGAAGCCCCGGCGCGCTTGACACGACGCGTCGCCCGAGGAACGGTCTTCGTTCCCATTCACTTCGGGGAAAGCCCGGCCAACATTCTGACCAGCGTCGAGGCCTATGACCCGCTGGCGAAGATTCCCGAGTTTAAAGTGGGGGCGGTTTCCATTGCCAAGGTCCTTCATTGAAAGTCGGGCGTCCTGTTCCCCGAGCGTGCACAGGACACAGACCGGCCGATGCGGCGCCCCCTGAGGCGGCGATACGGTGCGAAGTTTACGACAACCCCTGGTGAAACACCGAGACAAACGAGCTTCATGAGCCAAGCCGTCGGTCAAGGGTCCATGGGGGATCGGGGCGGCGCACGGTCGTGGGCCGACATCCCTATTGATTCACCCAGACGGCTTGGTGGTGAAAATCCGCAAGGATTTTTTTCGTCACGGAGCTTTTCAGAAACCCCCATGTGCCCTCGGCGCCCCCGTGGCCGAGAACGACGATTCCGGCGTGATGTTCGCTGCAGTACGCGAGAATGTCCGAGGCGATCTTGCCGGAGTGGGGTGCGGCCACGAGGCGCAGGCGCTCGGCGGGGATGGCGGTGTCGGCAATCATTTTGAGGGCCTGCGCGTAATTTTCCCGCACCTCTTTGGGCTGATCGGCCACCCACCGATCCATTTCTGCCGTGGGTTCGCGGCCTGCGACGACGATCTTCTTGGAAAGCCGCCTGGAAAAATGCACCACATCGATTCGCGTGGCCGTGTGTTCGAGCATGAACAGCGCATGATCCAAAGCTCGAACCGAAGCGGCGTGTTCAGAGACGCACACCACGGCCCGAGAGGTGTCCACGGGATCGTCCACGAACCAAATGGGGCTCACCAGGCAGTGGTGGAGCAGGGCGGACGTGTGGTCTCCTTTGAGGAATCCTTCCAATCGGCTGCTGGACTGTTTTGGAAACAGCACGGCATCCACACGCTTGATGTCCGCCAGCCGGCACGCATGATGAGCGACACTCAGCTCTTTTTCCTGGACGAGCTCGTGGATGATATCCTCGCTAAAACCCGACTCCAACAACACCTGCTTGGCTCGAGCGCAGGCCTTCTGTGCCGCATCTTCCCGTTGTTTAAGGAACTCTTTCTTTTTAGCCACCTGGGCGGGGCTCAGTCGCCCTTCGGAGTACACGGGAGGCAGGGGTGGCACCAAGTAGTGGATGGTGAGGTTGATTTGAGAGCGGTCGGCGTAAAGTCGGGTGAGAAAGCGGATCGGGCGGAGGGACTCTTCCGTCCCGTCGATGGGCAGCAGGAAAGACTTAGGCGTCGAATCCATCACGAACTCCTTAGGGGGTCAATTCGCATAGAGGCGTGGCCTCATGCTGTGCAGCGATAAGAAAGCGGACGTGACTCCACTTTTCCCCTTCCAGCCGTTGTCCAAGGGTATCTTGAACGATCTTCGGGTGATTGTTGATCTCGCTCAAATGTGCCATGACCACGACTTGCAACTTCTCGTGATGGACGTTCTGCAACAGATCGCAGCACTCCTCGTTGCTGAGATGTCCATGGCGACTGCGGATGCGTTGCTTGAGGTGCCAGGCATAGGGACCGTGAATCAGCCGATCCACGTCGTGATTGGCTTCCACGATCAAGCCGTGGCAATGCTGAAGGCGGGCGCGCACCAGTTGGGTTGCCGTTCCGCAGTCGGTGCAGACGGCCAATCGGCATCCGTTGTGTTCCACGATGTAGCCGACGGGGTCGGCGGCGTCATGAGACAGGGAGAAAGGATGCACGGCCAATTCCCCAACGGCGAAGGGTCGGCCCGACTGGATGATATGGACGCCCGCCAGTTCTCCCAGCTGGTTCGGGAGCGATTCCAGGGAGCCTTGGGTCAGGTAAACGGGAAGGTCGAACCGCCGGCTGAGGACACCGACCCCGCGGATGTGATCGGTGTGTTCATGGCTGATCAACACGGCGGCAAGCCGTCTCGGGTGAAGGCCGACACCCTCCATGCGGCGCACGATTTCCTTGGCGCTCAGCCCGGCGTCCACCAGCACGGCCGTTGATCCTCCGGCCACATAGATGGCGTTGCCTTTGGATCCACTGCCAAGAATTTGAAAAACCAGCGCCATGGCCCCTACGCTCACGCCGCCGCGACGCCGTTGAGGCCGTGGTCGAGCGGTCCGAGGAGCATCAAAGCCGTTGACTCCGGTCGATAGTGCTCTCGGAACCACTCCTGGACGTCTTCGGCGCTCACCCTATCGATGGCTTCCTCGACCTCTTCCAGGGGCACGTGACGCCCGAAGACGAATTCGTTCTTTGCCAGCCGGTTCATGCGCGCATCGGTGCTTTCCGCGTTGAGGTACATGCTCCCTTTGAGATATTCCTTGGCGGCGGAGAGCTCCAGGGCGGTGATGGAATCGCGGTGGATTGCGTCCATTTCCGCGGTGATCACGGCCAAGGTTTCATCCACATCCCCCGGCGCCACGGCGGCGTAGACGCCCATGAGGCCCGTATCCTCGTGGCTGTTGACAAAAGAATAGATGGAATAGGCCAGGCCCCGCTTTTCCCGCACTTCCTGAAAGAGGCGGCTGCTCATGCTGTTGCCGAGAACCACGTTGAGCACATGGCAGGCGAATCGCTGAGGATCCGATTGGGAGCATCCGGGAAAACCCATGCAGATGTGCACCTGTTCCAGGTCTTTGGGCAAAATGGTCCGATGGTTGGACACGGGCGGCGCCTGCCGCTGCGGGGCGCGTCGGGTGTGGTTCAAAGATTCCAGGTGCGGGGCCACGAGGTCCACAAATGCCGCATGGTCCACGTTCCCTGCCGCCGCCACGACCACCGCTTCCGGGGCGAAGCGTCTCCCGAGGAAATTCAGAATCTTGCTTCGGTCCAGCGCCAGAACCGACGCTTCGGTGCCGTAGATGGGGACGCCCAGGGGATGGTCCTTCCAGAAATGTTGCTGAAAGAGAATGTGCACCAGGTCTTCGGGGGAGTCTTCGATCATGTTGATCTCTTGGACGACGACCTGGCGTTCCCTTTCGATCTCTTCGTCGGCGAATACGGAATTGAGAAAAATATCCGTGAGCACATCCACCACCAGGTCCAGGTGCGTGTCCATGACTTTGGCGTGGATGCACAGGTTTTCTTTGGACGTGAACGCATTGGCAAATCCGCCCACGGCATCCAGGGCTTTCGCAATCTCCAGCGCAGATCGTTTGGCCGTGCCTTTGAACAACATGTGCTCAATGAGATGGGTCACCCCTTGCTCATGAGGTTCCTCGTCCCGCGATCCCACATTGACCCAGATGCCCGTGGACACCGAATGGAACCCGGGCATCTTTTCTGTCACGATCCGAATGCCGTTGGGAAGTATGGTCTTGCGAACCACGGTGTCCTCGTCATTTGCGATGTTCCGGGTTTCCCAGCACGGCCTTTCGGCTGAGCCGGATGCGGCCTTCACGGTCGATATCGATGACCTTCACCAAGACCTCATCGCCTTCCTTGACCACATCGGTGACTTTCTGAACCCGCTTGTGATCCAATTGGGAGATGTGGATAAGGCCTTCCGTGTGCGGGAGGATTTCCGCGAAGGCACCGAAATCCGTGACCTTGGTGACCCGAGCCATATAGACCTGACCGACTTCGGGTTCCATGGTGAGCCCTCGGATTTTGTCAATGGCTTTTTGACAGGCCTCCTTATCGGGGCTCATGATGACCACGCGGCCGGAGTCTTCGATATCGATCTTCGCGCCTGTTTCCGCAACGATTCCTCGGATGATCTTGCCTCCAGGCCCGATGACGTCGCGGATTTTTTCCGGGTTGATGTGGATGACTTCCATGCGCGGAGCGTAGGGGGACAATTCGGGGCGCGGCGTGTCGATGACTTCCCGCATCTTGGACAGAATGAACAGTCGTCCCTGACGGGCTTGCTCCAAAGCGCGCGTCATGATCTCCCGGCTGATGCCGGCGATTTTCACGTCCATCTGGATGGCCGTCACGCCCTTTTCATTGCCGGTCACCTTAAAATCCATGTCCCCCAGGTGGTCCTCATCACCCAGGATGTCGGAAAGCACGAGGAAGTCCTCCCCTTCCTTCACCAACCCCATGGCGATCCCGGCGACCATGTCCTGGACGGGCACGCCCGCATCCATGAGAGCCAGGCAGGCCCCGCAGACGCTGGCCATGGAACTGCTCCCATTGGATTCCAGAACTTCACAGACCACACGGATGGTGTACGGGAAGCTGCCATCGGAGGGCAAGATGGGCTTGACGGCCCGTTCGGCCAACGCGCCGTGGCCGATTTCGCGGCGGCCCGGCCCCCGCAAGGGACGGACTTCCCCGACCGAGTAGGGCGGGAAATTGTAATGGAGCATGAAGGATTTAAACGATTCCCCCGTGAGGGCTTCGATTTTTTGTTCGTCGCTGGACGAGCCCAAGGTGGTCACGGCCAGCACCTGGGTTTCTCCCCGTCGGAATAAAGCCGATCCGTGGGTGCGGGGCAGGAGTCCCACGTCGATACTGATGGGGCGGATTTCATGGAACGCCCGGCCGTCGATGCGACGTCGTTCTTGAACCATCATCCGCCGCACGATTTCCTTTTCCAGTTTCTCAAAGACGCGTTCCACGTCTTTTTCCGAGCCGGGGAATCTTTCCGCCATGGCGGCCATGACATTCTGTTGCAAGGTTTTCTTCTTGTCACGGCGCGCCAGCTTTTCGGCCGTCGTCATGACCTCCCGCATGGCCTCCGCGGCCATTTCCCTGACCGCCTGCTCCACTGCGGGATCCACCGCGGGTTCGACGATGGCTTCCTTGGGGACACCCGCCAAGCGGCGCAGTTCTTCCTGAGCATCCAAAATGGGCAGGATGGCGCGATGCGCTTGGTCGATGGCTTCCGGGATATCCGCTTCGGGGACGAACCGAGCTCCTCCCTCCACCATGACGACAGCATCCCGGCTTCCGGCCACGACGATGTTCATGTCACTGCGTTCGATTTGGGCGGCACTGGGATTGATGATGTACTGACCGTTCACGCGACCGACACGCACGGCGGCCACCGGCCCTGCAAAGGGCAAAGCAGAGATGTGTAAAGCCGCCGAGGCTCCTGTAAGTGCCACCACGTCGGGCTCGTTTTCCTGATCCACGGACAGCACCGTGGCGATCACCTGGGTTTCGTACGCGAACCCTTTGGGGAACAAGGGCCGGATGGGGCGGTCGATGAGTCGGGAGGTCAGGGTTTCTTTTTCGCTGGGTCTACCGATTTCCCTGCGGAAGAAACCGCCCGGAATCCGCCCGGCTGCGTAACTCATCTCCTGATATTCCACCATGAGCGGGACGAAATCGATGCCTTCGCGAATCCGGTCTTCTTTCACGGCGGCCACCATGACCACCGTGTCGCCGTAGCGCATGAACACCGCACCGCTGGCTTGCCGGACCGCATGGCCCGTTTCGAAGATGAGGGGGCGTCCACCCACATCAACCTGAACCGTTTTCTTCATAGATATGTTCCTCGTCTTTCCGGGGTCCATCGGCAACGTGTGTTTACCGGCGCAGCCCCAAACGCTCGATCAGCGTATGGTATCGATCAATGTTCTTGCGCTTCAAATAATTGAGGAGCTGCCGTCGTTGGCCCACCAGCTTGAGCAGGCCGCGCCGGGAATGATGATCCTTTTTGTGGATCTTGAAGTGCTCGGTCAAATAATTGATGCGTTCGCTAAGCAAAGCAATTTGGACTTCGGGCGAACCCGTATCGCTGGGGTGAATTTTGTAGGTGTCGATGATTTCTTTCTTCCTTTCAGGGGTGAGAACCACGGTTGTCCTCCTTCTTTGAAGTGAGATTTTCCGTTGATTGAAAAACCTTCAGGCAACGCCCGCCGGCCTGGGGCACGGGCCACCACAAGGCCAGCAGCACGTTGTCGGGACCCATGAGCCGAACGGGTCCGGGGTGTCCGTGCGCCACAGCGGCGAGGAGTTCCGGCCAGGTGTCGGGCAGTTGTCCATGGCGCAGTCGGTTTCGGGTGGCGGAATCCTTCACCACCACGGCAGGCAGATGGGAGAGCGCCACGTGCATGGGAATCACATGGCGGATCCACTCCCGATCCTCATGAGCCATCCGTTCCAGGGCGTCTAAAGAGAGCGCGTGGTGGACCGAGAAAGGGCCACTTTCCATTCGACGAAGCGCCGAGACATGAGCCCCGCAGCCCAGCAGACGGCCCACATCGGCAGCCAATTGCCGCACATACGTCCCTTTGGAACAGTGGACGCTGCACGTCACGTCCGGCCACGCGGCCTCCAGGATGTGAAAGGCGTAAATCTCCACAGGCTTGACAGGCCTTTCCACCTCTTGGCCGTCCCGCGTCCACTGGTAGAGGCGGCGTCCCTGAACCTTTACGGCAGAGTACCGAGGGACAGGCTGCATTTGTGGGCCCACCATCCGGGAGACGATGTCCCGCAGACGTGCGCCGTCCACAGGAGGGCCGTCATAGACGTGCGTGATCCGGCCCGTTCGGTCCAGTGTGTCCGTCTCAACGCCCAAGCGCATCCGGAAGACGTATCGTTTATCCGTGTGGGTCAGGAGATCGGCGACGCGGGTGGCCTCGCCGAGGCACAGGACAAGAAGACCGGTGGCGAAGGGGTCCAAAGTCCCCGTGTGGCCGATTTTGGGCACGCCAAGCCGACGGCGCAGCACGTCCACCACCTGGTGGGAGGTCCACCCTTCGGGTTTGTCCACCAACAGGACACCACTCACGGAGGGACAGGCTTCCTCGATGCCCACGGATTTGGTCTTCACCAATGCGCCGGTTGCCTTCTCATACATGGCCGTTCAGGTACTCCAGAGCTTCCTTGGTGACGACGGCCCGCACGTGGGCCAGCGTCCCATGGGTCCGAAACGCCGAGGCGTGCCGGTGACCGCCCCCGCCATATCGCCGGGCAAAGGCCGCCACGTCCACCGGGTCCTTGGACCTCAGGCTCACATGGACGGTGCCGTCGCGTTCCTCGCGAAACAAGGCGGCCATGAGCACGGTGCGCACGCTGCGCAAATGGTTAATGAAACTTTCCGCATCGGCCCGGGTGGTGTCCGTTTCCCGGAACATGGCCTGACTCAGTTCGGCCGTCGCCAGTCGATGGCCGGCTTCAAAAGCCACTGTCGCCAGCACGCGGGCCAAAAGCCTTAACCTCTGCGGTGATCCGGAATCGTAGATCTGCCCCGCAATAAAAGCCGGCTGGGCGCCATGGCCCACGAGGTCTGTCGCAATGGCGAGAACCTTTCGGGTCGTGTTGGAAAAGCGAAAGGACCCCGTATCGGTCAAGATGCCGGTATAGAGTTGCGCAGCCAATTCCGGCGTGAAGGGCACATCCAGGAACACGGCCAGATCATAGAGGAGCTCACAGGTGCTGCTGGCCTTGGAATCCACCCAGGAGACCGTGCCGAAAACCTCATGGCTCACGTGATGGTCGATGTTGACGAGGACCGGGACTCGGGAAAGGGGTTCGGCGAGCACCGTCCCCACCCGATTGAATTCCCCACAATCCACAAGGATGGCCGTATCGTAATCTGCAGCGGCGTTCCACACGTGGCGGATCTGATGGACGCCGTCCAGGAAATCGTGACCCGGCGGTGGAGGATCTTCGCAATAGGGATCGGCACTTTTTCCCAAAAGTCGCAGCATGGTGGTCAAGGCCAGTACGGACCCCACGGCGTCGCCGTCGGGACGCACATGCGTGGCGACGGCGAAACGGCGTCCGGTGTCGATCACCTGCTTCACAGCCGTCAAAATCCGCATCCGCCCGGCGTCATCCAAGGGCGGCAGGCTCGGCTCCGCGCTCGAGATCCCCCTGGGGGAGTCATGACTCTTCGTGGATTCGATGGAGCAACCGTTCAATTTTTTCTCCGTAGTCAAAGGAAGCGTCGAAAAAGAATTGAATGTCCGGCACATAACGCAGTTCCACACGCCGGCCGATCTCACGACGGATAAAAGAACGTGCCTTTTCCAGAGCTTTGGCCACCTCGGGCCTTTCTTCCGGTTTTCCCACAAAACAATAGAAAATTTTTGCGTACCGAAGATCGGCGGTGACTTCCACGCCGGTGACAGTCAGTTTACTCAAGCGGGGATCCCTGACGCGCCGCAACAGAATTTCGGCGACGGTGCGCTGCAGGAGATCCGCCACACGGTCCGCTCTTTTAAATTCCATGGTCAATCCATTGTCCCCTTCCGGAAAGCCTGTTCACAGGTGTCGTCCCCTGGGGCTGCCCGCCTCCAGGACGGGACCACGGGAGAGCCACACTGCCCGCCGGCAAGGACCGACCGGAAGTGCTGTATCGAATGCCCGGCCTTTCCGCGGCGATTCATCTGAGCCCGGGGTTCGCGCATTCTCCGGCACGCCCCTAGAGCGGGATCAGCTCAATGTCGTGACTTTCCAAATCGGCAAGTCCCATGCCCGCCATGTAATCCACAACCTTGTCCAGGATGGAATTGAGCAATCGGGAGTCGTTCCCGATGACCGCAATGCCCAACGTGGCCCGCTGATAGCGGTCGAGGTCGTCCACCTCGGCAATGGAGACGGGAAAGCGGTTGCGGCTTTTTTCGATGAGGCTCTTGACGATTTTGCGCTTGCCTTTCAGCGAGTCGTTTCCATGCAGCCGAAAGGTCACTCTGGCCACGCCGACGTTCACCGCACTGTCCTCCATGATCATCCCAGTGGCTGTATGCCCACCGCCGGCTGAGCTTGCCCTCACAAGGGCCGAGTGCCGTTCCGCCCCAGCCCCAGACTTCTGAACGTTTCCTAAAGCGTCAAGGGTCGTGGGCCCAATCGGGGCGAATGAGTGCGCTCCCACGGCCTCCTAGGATGGGCGGCGTTCCTCCTGGGATGGACCGGTTTCCAATGTCGGGGCGACTTCCACCATCTGGTAAACTTCCAGCAGATCGCCCACCTTGATGTCGTTAAAGTTCTCGATGGTGAGACCGCATTCAAAACCGGCCTTCACCTCTCGCGCATCATCCTTGAATCGTTTCAAGGAGGAAATCTTGCCGTCCCAGACCACCACGCCGTCTCGAATCAAGCGGACCTTGGCGTTGCGTTCCACCTTCCCATCGGTGACATAGCATCCAGCCACGGTGCCGATGCGGGAAATATGGAATGTTTGGCGCACTTCGGCCCGCCCCACGACCTGCTCCTCGTACTGCGGTTCGAGCAGGCCCACCATGGCGTCTTTGATGTCGTCCAGTATTTGGTAAATCACGTCATAGTAGCGGATGCTCACCTTTTCCTGCTCGGCCAGATCTTGGGCCTTCGCGTCGGCACGCACGTTGAACCCAATGATGACGGCGTTGGAGGCCGAAGCGAGCATGACGTCGCTTTCGGAAACGGCGCCGGTGCCTGCATGGATGAGGTTCACTTTGACGTCCGCAGTCGAAAGCTTCAGCAAGGAATCCCGAATGGCTTCCATGGATCCTTGGACGTCCGTCTTCAAAATAACGTTGATTTCCTTGACCTGGCCGTCGCGGATCTGTTCGTAAAGTTTTTCCAGGGTGACCTTGGTGGTCCGGGAGAGTTCCTTTTCTCGAGCCTTGAGTTGCCGATGTTCGGCGACGAGTTTTGCCTGCTTTTCGTCTGCCAGGACCACGAAGTCGTCGCCGGCATTGGGGACCCCGGAAAGTCCCAAAACTTCCACGGGAACCGATGGGCCGGCAGAGGTGATCTTTTGCCCCTTGTCATTAAACATGCTGCGCACACGGCCTGAATAGGTCCCGCAGACGTAGGCGTCCCCTTCCCGAAGGGTCCCTTCCTGGACGAGGATCGTGGCGACGGGACCTCGACCTTTGTCCAGCTTGGCTTCGATGACACGTCCTCGAGCCGTCTTGTTGGGGTTGGCCTTGAGTTCCAGAAGTTCCGCCTGGAGGAGAACCATTTCCAAAAGATCCTCGATACCGATCTTCTTTTTGGCGGAAATTTCCACCATGGTCACGTCTCCGCCCCATTCCTCCGGCAGGAGGCCGTGTTCGGACAATTCCCTTTTCACTCGATCGGGGTTGGCGTTCGGTTTGTCGATCTTGTTGATGGCCACCATGATGGGGACGCCGGCCGCTTTGGCATGGTTGATGGCCTCCACGGTTTGCTGCATGACGCCGTCGTCGGCGGCCACCACAAGGATAACAATGTCGGTCACCTTCGCGCCCCTGGCCCGCATGGCCGTGAAGGCCTCATGGCCCGGGGTGTCCAAAAAGGTGATATGGCGCCCGTCCAGCTCCACGAAGTACGCGCCGATGTGCTGCGTGATCCCGCCCGCTTCCTGGTCAATGACTTTGGTGTGGCGGATGGCGTCCAAGAGCGAGGTCTTGCCGTGGTCCACGTGCCCCATCACCGTAACGACGGGCGGCCGCGGCTGGAGGTCTTCCGGACGATCTTCCGCGCTGTGAAGGATGTCCTCTTCCTCGAAACCGGCTTTTTCCACTTCGTAGCCGAATTCCGCCGCCACCAGTGCCGCGGCGTCGTAATCGATGGCCTGATTGATGTTGGCCGGGAGGCCGAGAAGGAGCAGCTTTTTGATAATCTCCGTAGCCTTGACGCCGATGTGCTTGGCCAAATTGGCCACCGTAATGGCTTCGTCAATGCGGATGCGGCGTTTGATGGCCTTGGGGACCGTTACCACCGGCTTTTGCGGACCAAGCTCTTCTCGACGGGGGCCCGCTTTGCCCCTTTCGTCCTGAGCCCGCAGTTCTTTCTTGGTGTAGAGCTCTTCGCGACCGACTACCTCTTTGCGGCCTTTGCGCAACTTTTTCTCGGGAGATACCGGTTCTTCATCAGCTCGGATGCGTTTCTTGCGCAAAGGCTCCCGCGTGATTTCCTGTTCGGGGATGAATCGCACCACCGTCGGGGGCACCTCAGGTTCCTCCTCGGGTTCCACCGGGATAACCTCAGGGAGACTGATGATGCGTGCCGGCTCGTCTTTTCGGCGTTTTCGGCGACGCCGTTTGGCTTTCTTCTTCTTGCCTTTGTCCTCTTCTTCCCCTTCTTCAACCGCTGCTTCGGCTTCCACGTCCCTTAGCGGAATAACCCGGGCGGCTTCCGCCTCAGCGGGCTCAAGGGAGACAGGTTCGGCCACGACACCTTCCGTCTCAATCTCTTCCGCCATGGGCTCTTCCTCAGAAGGTGGCAGAGGTTCCTCGGGGGCTTTGGGAACCGGTTCGGGCTCAGCCTCCGGCCTCTTGAAAGCCACCGGTTCCATCGCCGATGGTTCTTCAGGCACAGCCTCCTCGGCGGCTTCTCTGACAACAGGCTCGACAAGGACCGGCTCTTCCGGGACGGGCTGGACGACTTCGGCGGGTTCGGGCGTGCGTTCCGGTGGCGGTGCCGGGGGTTCTTCGGCAGGAGGAATCTCGACGACGGGGGATACAGGGGGCACCGATTCCTCCGGTATCGGAGCCGACGGTCCCGCTGGCGAAGGTGCGGCCGGTGTTTCTTCTTCCTGCACTGCCTCTTCCTGCAGGGGTGTGACCTCTTCCTCGGGGTAAACTCCGACGTCTTCCACGGCCGCCACGGTTTCCGCCTCTGCGGCCTCCTCGGCTGCCGTGCGCTTTCGTCTTCGAATCACCTGTCGGCCGATCCGTTTCTCCTCCACGTGCTTCGCCGTTTCTCCCTGGAGGTGATCGCGGATCTTGGCTATGGCCGAGTCACTCAAGGTGCTCATGTGGTTTTTTACGGAGATCCCCATCTTGAGGATCCGGTCGAGGAGCTCCTTGGTATTCATATCCAACTCTTTGGCTAGTTCGTGCACCCTCATTCGTGCCATGGAAAAAACCCCCTGGAAATCTTCAGCGGCCGCGTCCCCCGGACCCGAGCCCTGGACGTTGTTTGGCATCACGCACACATAATGACTGGTCCTCCGTGTTTTGGCTGCCCGTTGAATCCTCCTGCGCCCGTTGGATCCACTCCATCAAAGATGGAGACAATTCATGAAGCCGGCCTCGGAAAGCCCGAGCGAGGGCTTTCCCTCTCGTGACGGAACCCACACAGGACGGACACACATACGCCCCGCGCCCCGGCAGCCGCTGTCGAGGATCGGGCGTCACTCGTCGGTCTTGATCCAGCACGAGCCGCAGAAGATCCCCCTTTGGGCGTTTCGACCGGCACACGATACAGGTGCGATAGGGCACATGCCCCGAGGGTTTCGTCTTCACTCCGCCGGGTTCCCCTCGACCTCAGACTCCGGCCTTTCAAGCTTCGGTCCCGTCCTCGGTGTCGTTTTCTTCCTCGTGGACCTCGGATGCCGTCACTTCGGCCAGACGACCGGAATCGATCAAGGACCGCGCCTGGTGTTGCATGGCTTCCAAGGCCGTTGCCGAAAGGCCCGTCAGGGCCTCCAATTCATCGATGCCCGCCTCACAAAAGTCGTGAAGCGATGTGATGCCCGCCTCGTAGAGCTTATCCGCCATTTCTTCGGAAAGGTTGTCGATATGGAGCAAGGCCTGATAGCCGGCCTGTTTCTGCCGTTCATAGCGGGATTCGCTCTTCACGTCGATGTGCCAGCCCGTGATCCGGGACGCCAGCCGCACATTCTGTCCGCGCCGCCCAATGGCCAAGGAGAGTTGATCGTCGGGCACAATGACTTCCATGCTCCGGTTTGTCTGGTCGATGATGACCTTGGTGATGATGGCCGGAGCCAAGGCGTTGACCACAAACTTGGCCGGGTCCATGTTCCACGGGACGATATCGATCTTTTCCCCGCGCAATTCCTGAACCACCGCCTGGACCCGCGAGCCTTTCATGCCGACGCACGCCCCCACAGGATCCACGTCCGGGTCCTTGGACACCACGGCGATCTTGGCTCGCGATCCGGGCTCTCTCGCGGCGGCCAGAATGCTCACCGTGCCGTCGGAAACTTCGGGCACTTCGATGCGGAAAAGCTGAATGAGGAAGTCCGGATGCGTTCGGCTCAGAACAATCTGCGGGCCTTTGCTGATTTTTTTGACGTCCAGGATGTAAGCCCGAATCCGGTCCCCCTGACGGTACACCTCCCGAGGGATCTGTTCTTTCACAGGCAGGATGGCTTCGGCGCGGCCGAGATTGACGATGATCCCCGTGCGGTCCACCTTCTGGACGATCCCGGTGACGATTTCCCTCTTGCGCTCCTTGTATTCGTCGTAGGTGGCTTCCCTTTCGGCGTCCTTCATCTTCTGGATGATGACCTGTTTGGCGGATTGCGCGGCGATTCGGCCGAGGGTGTCCGTATCCATGCGGACTCCCAATTCATCACCAATTTCCGATTCCGGGTCCAGCTCCCTGGCCTGCTCCAAAGAGATCTGTTTTTCCGGATCGTGGACTTCTTCGACGACTTCCTTGAAAGTGAAGGCCTCCATTTCCCCGAATTCTTCATTGAAGGAAACCTCCACGTCCATCTTCGACCCGTAGCGCTTCTTGATGGCCGATTTCACCGCTTCGACCAGGGTCTCGATCAACACGGCGCGGTCGATCCCCTTTTCGCGACTCACTTGATCGATCAACCGCTTCAGTTCACTGGCCATATTGCCTTTTCTCCTCCTGTGCCTTCATTCAGGCTCGACCCAATGGGGACGTGCGTGGGTCTTTCAGTCTTCCCGAGTCGATCCGGGGTCCGCACCGAGCGATTCGAAGTAACGCAGACGGGCTCGTTCCACAATGTCTAAAGGGATGTCAAAAAGCGTCCCGTCACAGTTCACGCGGATGGACTCTGGGCGAGCATCGACCAAGATGCCCTTGAAATTCTTTCGAGCGCCCACGGCCACGCGTGTGCGCACGGTGACCACCTTGCCGATCTGGCGCTGGAAGTGCTCCCAACGTCGAAGGGGGCGGTCCAAACCAGGGGAGGACACTTCCAAATGATACGGACCCGTGATGGGATCCGCCACATCCAGCAGGTCGCCCACCACGCGACTCACCGCGGCGCAATCCTCCACATTCACCCCGCCGTCACGATCCACAAACAGTCGAAGCACCCAACCTTGACTCTCCCGCCGGTACTCCACTTCCACAAGGTCCATCCCTTCGGCGGTAATCACGGGGGTGACCAGTTCCCAGATCTTTTGAACAACCGCCCGTGTCGGATCTTCCTTCACGTCCATGGACCGTTCCCGTGCAAAAAAAAAGTGGGCGTTAAGCCCACTCCCATTAGTAGAGCAATGATCACAGAAAATCCGGCTTCAGTGCCGTGAGGTGCGACGTTCACAAAAGACCGTATTGAACATTGTCATCCACTAATCGAAGTCGGCGTCCGCCAAAAGCCGCGCCCACGCCACCTCAAAAAGGGAAGCCTTCCACTTTTGGAAGGGTGAGCTTCTCGTCGTGTGGAGCGGGCAACGGGATTCGAACCCGCGACCCCAAGCTTGGGAAGCTCGTGCTCTACCAACTGAGCTATGCCCGCTTAACCGCCACAACGCGGCCATCGTAGTGAGTTCCCCTTGGGAAGTCAAGCCCAATGTCGCCGAGCTCCATACCGGATGGGCCGTCACTGAAATCTAACGTTTTCTAGAAATCTTGGCCAGGTCCTCCCGCAAGGAGAACTTTCAGGACCCACAGCCCCAGATCCTTTCCCCTCCTTTGAGAATGAAAAGTCTACCCCCCCCTTGGGACAGGATTCATCCCACAGGTTCCCGGAGCCGTGGGCACAAGATTCATGGTTTGGGCATGGGATCTCGCTGGAAGGGCACGTCATCTTGGGAAGGCGTTTCCAGAGAATCCACAGCGGTGCGTCGAGTTTGTCAGGCTCCGCAAAGTGAGCGCTTTGCCTTCTGGGCGTTTCCACACAGCCCCGGGTGAGGTGAGAGCCTGCTGAGAGATCCCCCGGGGCGGAGAAATTGAATTGGGGCCGAAGTGACAAACGCTTCTCTTAAGGACGCCGACCGGTTACCTCTATAAACATGAGCGGGTAAACACCAAGGAAGGACACGACAATGGACAAAGCGGGTTACGAAATCGTCGATCACACAGCGGACGTGGGGCTCCGCGTACGGGCGCATGATTTGCCCGAGATCTTTGAAAAAGCCGCGCTTGGGTTTTACGACCTTATGGTTGGGCTCGATTCCGTCGAGGTGCGCAAGAACCATTCTCTTGTCGTCGAAGCGCATGCTTTGGACGAGCTTCTGGTCCAGTGGTTGTCCGAGCTCCTCTATCTTTTCGAGGTCGAGGGATTTCTTGGCAAAGCCGTGCGGGTGGAGCTCGAGCCAGGGTGGAGGTTGACGGCGACCGTGCATGGTGAAGGGCTCGACCCGAATCGGCACGATGTGAAGCTTCTCTATAAGGCCATCACCTATCACAAAGCTTTCGTGGCCTTTGAGGATGGGGTGTGGACAGCCCAGGTGATTTTTGATGTGTGACCGGTCTTCCCTGAGGAAGGGAGTGAACGACAAGGAGATGCAATAAGGGATGTCAACCCTGAAGCGACATCACCTATGTGGGCTGACTCCTGTGCTGGCGAATGCCCGCGCCTGCGAGCCGCCGGCCCATCGCGGCACGGATCGTCTCGTCGTGCTCGCCCGCGTCAAGGGTGCGCTCGCTGCGCTCGCCGGCTTTGCCGCCCTTGACACGATCTGTGCGCGACGAGCCGCCATTACCGTGGGCGATGGGCATACGGGTGCCTCCGGCGGGGGCTCCGGGCTCCAGGTTGCCTCGCCACTGTTAGGGTGCTATCCTAGAAAAGCGGGCGGTCCGGGACCTCGAGTACGCCTGCGGGCCTTTACGGCGCGTCAGGATTTCTCCAATGGGGCATGGAGCGCCCGCAACCTGTTTCTACGCGGCCTTGACCATGGCGGCGGCTTTGCGCATGCCGCGCATCGCCTTGTGGGCCGACCACGGCTCGTTGCGTACCAGCAATGTGAACACCAGCTCCGCCAGCTTGCGCGCGATGGCACCCCCGGCGGCCTTCTTGGTCTTGCCGCGGGCCCGCAACCGCTCGTAGAAGCTTCCGATGACCGGGTTGTACTGCCGGGCGGCCGCCGAGGCCACCAGCAGCGTCATCTTCAGCATCCGGTTGCCCTTGTACGTCATGCGATAGCGGCGCTTCGCCTCGCCGCTCTCCCACACAATCGGGTACAGACCGCAGTAGCCCACGAAGTCGCTCTTCGTCTCAAAGCGTGCGATGTCGCCCACCTCGGCGAGAATCGCCGCCGCCGACACCGCGCCGATCCCCGGGATGGACGTCAGCACCTGGTCGGGAAAGACCCGCTCGAGCAGTTCGGAAATGGCACCATCAATCTCCACGAGCAGGGCATCCAGGTCGAGAATCCGCCGCGCCGTCATCTCCACGAGCATACGCGTGACCTTGGCAAGCTCAGCACAGGGTGCCTCTGCCGCCAGGGCGTGGAGCTTTTCAGCGAAGGCCGTGCCCACGCGGTGCCTGGGGCCGTAGCGCATCGCGGCCAGATCCTCGACGCTGCGCTCGATCAACAGGTGCGGCGAGCCAAACTCGGCAAGCACGACCAGCAGGCGCTTGGAAAACGTCTGGATGCCCAGCACCTTCCGGTAGCCCGGCAGGTGGTAGCGCAGCAGCTTGTGGAGCCGGTTCTTGTGGTCGGTGCGCTCTTCGACGAGACGACGCCGCGTCCGCGTGGCCTCCTTGAGCTCCTCGAACAGCTCGGGCTGGACGGCCTGCGCCCTGGGCTGCATCCGCAGCAGGAACAGCGCGATGAGATGACTGTCCAGGCGGTCGGTCTTGGCGTCCTTGAGCAGTGCCTTGCCGAAGTGCTTGACCGCCCGCGGGTTCAGCACGTGCACCTCGACCTGCCGCCGCTTCTCGCCACGCAGGGCCTGCTCCAAGCGCTTGTGCATGTTCGAGGTGGACTCCATACCGCAGACCACCTGCGCCTTCGGGCCGACCAGAGCACTGGCCGACACGATGGCAGCCCGCAGCTCTGTCCAGCCCTGCTGATCGTTCACGTAGGTCGAAGGTTGGCGCACTGTGCGCCCCTCACTGTCGACAAAGGAGGCGTCGATCTTCGCGTTCGATACGTCCAGACCCACGCACAGTTTGTCTCCATTCATCGCATACCTCCATGTGCAAACTGTTACCACCGGCGAGGGAAATCCCCCAACGCGCCAGCCCCGCTTCGCCTCCTGAATTGCGCGGTCGTGCCGCAGGTTGCAATCAAAGCTCCGGGCCGGGCGCCGAGGGGTCAGTCTCCTTGTCGCGCTCGTAGCGCACGGACCATGACGACCTGGTTCCCGACGCCGTGGCCCGGACAACTTAACCAACCACAAACCGCCTGGTCCACACGTCCGAGCGACCCACACTACTTATAGGAGGTCAGGCCATGGGTGCCAAAGATCGTTTGATATTGGAGAGGATCGACGGATGGCGTTGGAAGATTCCCCGAACCGGCGCCATGCGCACAGACGGGATGATTTACGCCGGTGAGAAGATGCTGGACGCTATCCGCCAGGACCAGGCCATGGAGCAGGTGGCCAATGTGGCCTGTCTTCCGGGCATCGTGGGCTATTCCATGGCCATGCCGGATATCCATTGGGGGTACGGCTTTCCCATCGGCGGAGTTGCCGCGTTTTCCATGGAGGAAGGGATCGTGTCCCCGGGCGGTGTGGGCTACGACATCAACTGTGGCGTGCGTCTCATGACAACCCACTTAATGGCCCGGGAGTTGGGGGCGGAGAAAATCCGCGACTTGGTCACAGCGCTCTTTCGAAACATTCCCTCCGGCGTCGGCTCTTCGCGGAAGGATTTCAAACTCACCGAAGCCGAACTGGACAAGGTGCTCCTCAAAGGGGCCCAGTGGGCCGTAGCCAAAGGCTTTGGAGATGTCAGCGATTTGGAACGCATCGAAGAAGGCGGATGCATCCCGTGGGCCGACCCCGGGGAAGTCTCCGCCAAAGCCCGGGATCGTGGCCGTTCTCAATTGGGGACTTTGGGCTCGGGAAACCATTTTGTGGAAATCGGCGTGGTGGAAGAAATTTACGATCCCTCGACGGCCGAGGTCTTCGGCCTTATCCAGGGGCAACTGACCGTGTTTGTGCATACAGGTTCCAGGGGGCTGGGGCATCAGGTGTGTGACGATTTCATCCGTATCCTCCTCAAGAGCAGTCAAAAATACGGGATCGATCTTCCCGACAAGCAATTGTGCTGTGCTCCCGTCGCTTCCGCGGAGGGACGGAGCTACCTCGGGGCCATGGGCGCGGCGGCCAACTTTGCTTTTGCCAACCGCCAGATGATCAGCCACTGGGTGCGGGAAACCTTCGAGCAGTTCTTCGGCCAATCGTCCGAACGGTTGGGCTTATCCCTCCTCTATGACGTGTGCCACAACATGGCCAAAATCGAAGAGCACCTCTGGCACGGAGAGCGCCGAAGACTGTGCGTGCACCGCAAGGGGGCCACGCGGGCTTTTGCAGCGGGCCATCCGGCTGTTCCGGCGATCTACCGATCCGTGGGCCAACCTGTGCTCATCCCTGGAGATATGGGCCGCTACAGTTATGTGTTGGTGGGGACGGAAATGGCCATGGAGGAAACCTTTGGGAGCACATGCCACGGAGCCGGCAGGGTGCTGAGCCGCCACCAAGCCGTCAAGAGCGCCAAAGGCCGCAGTGTACTCAAGGAAATGGAAGATCGAGGCATTTTCGTCCTGGGAGCCAGTAAGGCGACCCTGGTGGAGGAGATGCCTGAAGCCTACAAAGATGTGAGCGACGTGGTCGAGGTGGTCGCCCAGGCGGGCATCAGCCGTCCGGTGGCTCGGCTTCGCCCCCTGGGGGTCATGAAAGGTTAGAACAAGCCCGTCAGGCTTTCCGCGAAGGGGCCGCCCCCGGCGTGAGAACATTTCGAGGGGAACGGCTCCTGCCCACTTTCGGACTCCGAGGGGCAGCAGACGAGGCGCTCCATGAGATGCCCGGGCGGCTCGTCTGCCGGACGACGTTTCAAAATTTGCAAATCATTCGACGTCCACGTGGAGAATGCGATAGGTGCGTTCACCGGCCGGGGTCAGCACGGTGATTTCCTCACCTGGGTGACGACCCATGAGACCTCGGCCGACAGGGGAGTCGATGGAGAGCTTGCCGTTGCGCACGTCCGATTCAAAAGGGCCGACCATCTGGAAATGGAAGGTTTGGCCTGTGTCCACGTTGAGGACCACAATGTGGGTGCCGAAGGCCACCTGACGGACCAAAAATTTGCGTCCCACAACGATCTCACATTGGGCGATTTTGGCCTGGAGATCGTCGATCTTGCGTTGGAGCACCCGGTGTTGTTCCCGAGCCACCAGATATTGCTGATTGTCAATCTTGACGCCGTAGAGCCGGGCCTCTTGCAATTCTTCGAGCACACGAGGCCGCACCACCCGCCGCAGGTAGATGAGCTGGGCGTTGAGGTTTCGGAAGCCTTGCCGCGTAATGGGAATCTTTTCCATGGGACCCTCTAAGGGGCGGCCGTTCCGGCCGGCAGCGCGCCCCGTTCGCGAAGGCTCTGGTAAAGACATAAAGCGATGACCGTCTTGCCGTCGGTAATGTCGCCTCGATACACGCCTTCCATGACATCGTCCACGGAAAGAACCTCCACGTGGGAGATTTCGTCTTCATCCCGGCCCGTATGGCCGGGCTCGAGGCCCCAGGCGGCGAAGATGATGATCGCTTCATCCGAATAGCCAATGGCCGGATGATACCGGAAAATGGGCACCAGCACCGTGGGGCGATACCCCGTCTCTTCCAGAAGTTCCCGACGGGCGCCGTCTTCGGGCGATTCTCCGGGATCCAACTTGCCTGCCGGAATTTCTAAAGTCTCCCGGCCGATGGCATAACGCCATTGGCGCACCATGAGGACCTTCGTGCATGCCCGATCGGTGAAGGCCAGAATGGCGGCCGCTTCGGGATGTTCCATGCGGATTCTTTCGGTGACACGGCCGGTGCGCAGGCGCACGGCATCCAAGTGGGCGCTGAAATGGTGGGCATGAATACTGGCCAAGGTCCGTAAGCGTTCTTCCATGAAAACTCCTTAAGCAAAACATGCCAACTGGTCGAGAATAGGAGATTTTGAGGTGCCGAGGCATTCTTGCGGTGATCTTGTCACCCTGCAGTCGCGATGTGCCCACCCCTTTGTGGAGACCGTGAGCCACCTTGCCCCACGGCCCGGCATTCCGTTGGTAAAAGCCGAACAGCCATGCCGCAGCGCTCTTGGGCCGGCGGCGGCCTTCATGGGACGACAGCCCCCTGGTGAAGGCCCAATGGTGTTTTCACGATTTCATTAAAACAGGGCAGGGGCTTAAGGGAAGTTTTTTCTTAGGCTGAGAGCCACACCCGAGGGCGTTGCCTCAAGGAAGCACAACATGGGGAGAAAGCTTGTGAACAATTTCATTGACAGGGCCCGGGACTTGCCCCATAGTTGTGCAACCTGACGGTTCCCGTGGACATGGTTGCGGATCATCGGTGTGTGGACGCTCCTAAGATCGAGAAAGCGGGTAGGGATTTCATGAGGCGCCCAGCAGTGTTTCAAAACCCCTCCAAAGACCTCAGCCCGTCCGAGGTCGTCCGGATCCAGGAAATCATCGAAGCCTATCGCGGCAAAAAAGGGGCGTTGCTCCCGTTGCTGACCGAAGCCCAACAGGTGTGCGGCAACTGGCTCCCGGCCAACGTGCTGGCGTGGATTGCCGACGAATACGACGTCCATCTGAGTTATCTCTACGGCATTGCCACGTTTTACACGATGCTGTCCTTGGAGCCGCGAGGGAAGTTCATCATCCGGGTGTGCGAATCCCCGGCATGCCACATCATGGGGACGGAGACGGTCCTGGAGGCGCTTCGAGCCGTTTTGGGTGTCCGTGAAGGGCAGACCACGCCCGACGGATTGTTCACCCTTGAATTGTCCTCGTGCTTGGGGGTGTGCGAAGTGGCCCCCGCCATGCAGATCAACGAAGTCGTCTTTGGGAATCTCACCCGCGAAAAGATCCAGGCTGTCATCGAGCGGTATCGGCGCGGTGACATTGTGGACTATCGAACGCTGCCCGGTTCGGGAGGGCGGGTGCGCACGGACTGGGAGGTGCACCGGCGCGCGCTTTTGCTTCATGGGGTGGGGGAGATCGATCCGGAAAACATCGAGGACTACGTCGCCATCGGTGGCTACGAAGCATTGCGCAAGGTGGTCTTGGGGATGTCCCCGGAAGAGGTGGTCGAGGAAGTCAAAGCGTCCGGACTCCGCGGCCGTGGGGGAGCGGGATTCCCCACGGGTATGAAATGGTCGTTCACCCTGCCGCTTAAGGCTCCGGAAAAATACGTCATTTGCAATGCGGACGAAGGCGAGCCCGGGACGTTCAAAGACCGTTACATCATGGAAGGCAACCCCCATCGGCTGCTCGAAGGACTGATCATCGCCGGGTACGCCATTGGGGCGTGCAGGGGATTCATCTATGTGCGGGGCGAATACGCCCTGTCCATGCACCGGTTGCGGCGGGCTGTGGAGCAGGCTCGGGAGAAGGGTTTGCTGGGAGAACGAATCCTCGGGACGTCTTTCTCGTTCGATGTGGAAATCCGTTCCGGCGCGGGAGCGTACGTGTGCGGCGAAGAGACGGCCCTCATTGAATCCATCGAGGGCTTGCGAGGCAACCCCCGGGTGAAGCCGCCTTTCCCGGGAGTTCGCGGCCTCTGGGCCATGCCCACGGTGGTCAACAATGTGGAAACCTTGGCGAACGTGCCGGCCATTATCAAAAACGGGGCGGAATGGTATCGGTCTTTCGGCACGGAAGATTCTCCGGGCGTGAAGCTCTATCAAATTTGCGGCCACGTCAACGAACCCCAAATCGTGGAAGCGCCTCTCGGTCTGACCCTCCGTGAACTCATCGAAAACTACGGCGGGGGCATGAAAGATGGGATCCCCTTTAAAATGTGCCAAACGGGCGGGGCCTCCTTTGGGTTTTTTACGGCGGAACACCTGGACACCGTCATGGACTACGCCTCCATGCAAAAGAAAGGCGGGGCGTTGGGTTCCGGCACCATGCTGGTGATGAACGAGAGGACGTGCGTGGTGGATGTCGTGCGCAACATCATGCACTTTTTCCAGCATGAATCTTGCGGCTTTTGCACGCCGTGCCGACGCGGCACCCGTGTGCTCTACGAAACCATGTCCCGCATTGCTCAAGGCGAAGGGCGGGAAAGTGACCTGCCGATGATGATCGACCTAGCCCAGACCATGTCGGCCACGGCCAACTGCGCCTTGGCCATGTCTCCCATCTTTTTTGTTCGCACCACCATCGAACGGTTCAAAGACGAATACCTGGCGCACATTGTGGACAAGAAATGCCCCGTGGGGGTTTGTCCCGCATGAGGGTGCGGGGCAGGGGTGTGAGGAGGCCGGTCTATGACGGCGATGTATCTCCCGGCGTTGTTGTATCTCGTAATCACCATGGGCGTGATGGGGGCCATCATCTTTCTTTCCCGGCGTATCGGCACCCGCAAGATCACGCGGGAAAAGATGCTGCCCTATGAATGCGGCATGGACCCCATCGGCACCCTGGAAATCCACTTTCCCGTCAAGTTCTATGTGCTGGCCATGATTTTCATCATCTTCGACATCGAAACCGTGTTTCTCTACCCATGGGGTGTGGTTTTTCGGGACTTGGGGTGGTTTGGATTTGTCGAAATGCTGCTTTTCACCGTGATTTTGCTCATCGGTCTGGTCTACTTGTACCGAAAGGGGGCTTTGGAATGGGACTAGAGCAACAGATCCGAAGCCAGATTCTCACCTCCACCCTGGAAAAATTCGTCAACTGGGCCCGCAAATCGTCCGTATGGCCGGCGACCTTCGGATTGGCCTGCTGTGCCATTGAAATGATCTGCACGGCGGCCAACCGCTTTGACATCGCCCGGTTTGGGATGGAGGCGTTTCGAGCGTCTCCCAGACAGGCCGATCTCATGATTGTGGCCGGCACAGTGACCAAGAAGATGGTGCCGGCGGTGGTGCGGATCTACGAACAGATGCCGGAGCCCAAATGGGTCATCGCCATGGGTGCCTGTGCCTGCTCGGGGGGAATCTTTCGCAGCTACGCTGTGGTGCAGGGCATCGACCGCTATCTTCCCGTGGACGTGTATGTGCCCGGGTGCCCGCCGCGGCCGGAGGCGCTCCTCTACGGCATCCTGAAGCTCCACGACAAGATTCTCAAGGATCCGTTTCTCACACGCAGGGAAGGGCCCATTGTCGTAGATGCCGCCGATGCGCCGGAGGCTCTTCGGGAGGTGCGAGCGTGAGTGGGGAAACGGTCCAAAAGACATATGTGGAAGAAGTTCTGGAGGCTCTGCCCGCGGAAGCCGTCAGGGGGCGGGAACAGTTTCGGGGTCAGTGGGCTGTCCTCGTGGCCATGAACTCTTTGCTGGACGTCCTGAGCCAACTTCGGGACCGGTGGGGATTTCGATATCTCATCGATGTCACCGCCGTGGATTTCCACCCCCGGACCCCGCGTTTTCAAATGGTCTACCATTTGTGGTGCCATGAGCGGAACGCGCTGATGCGCGTCAAAACATGGGTGGACGCGGATCCCCCGTGTGTGCCGTCCGTCACCGGGCTATGGACGACGGCCGACTGGCATGAACGAGAATGCTACGACCTTTTTGGCATCCTCTTTGACGGGCATCCGGACCTTCGACGCATCCTCCTTCCCGAAGCGTGGGAGGGGCATCCTTTGCGGAAAGATTATCCGACAGAAGGCCCTGACTGGGATTTGGATTAGGATTGTGCCATGAGCGAACTCACCGAACGGTTGATCCTCAATGTGGGCCCTCAACATCCCAGCACCCATGGGGTTTTACGCGTCGTGGTGGAACTGGAAGGCGAGGTCATTGTGCGCTGCACGCCCGATATCGGTTACCTCCACCGCGGCATCGAAAAACTCATGGAATCCAAAACCTACCATCAGTGTCTCCCCTTAACCGACCGCATCGATTACCTGGCCGGATCGGCCAACAATTTGGGGTTCGTCCTGGCGGTGGAAAAGCTCCTTGGGATCGAAGTGCCGCCTCGAGCACGTTATCTTCGCGTCATCATGGCGGAAATGACCCGAATTTCCAGTCATCTTTTTTGGCTGGCCACCCACGCCCATGATCTCGGCGCCATGACGCCGCTTTTCTACACGTTCCGAGAACGCGAGCAGCTCATGGACCTTTTTGAGGCCGTCGCCGGCGGGCGTCTGTTTCCGTGTTATTTCCGCATCGGCGGTGTGGCCCGGGATGTCCCCGAGGGCTGGACCGATTCGGTGAGGGAATTTTGCCGCACATTTCCGGAGAAGATGAAGGACTATGAAACCCTTCTCACGCAAAATCCCATCTGGATCCGACGCACGAAAGGAGTCGGTGTGCTGACGGTGGACGAGGTGCTGGACTATGGACTGAGCGGGCCTGTCGCCCGAGGGTCCGGCATCGCCTGGGATGTCCGCCGGGCAGACCCTTACTGCGGCTACGAGGAATTCGATTTTATTGTTCCTGTGGGGGAAAACGGCGACACCTACGACCGGTACTTGGTGCGCCTGGAAGAGATGCGCCAGAGCGCCCGGATCATTCTGCAGGCTCTGGACCGCTTGCCCCCCGGGGATATCACTGTGGACGATCCGACCATCGCCTATCCCCCGAAACAGAGTGTGTACACGAAAATCGAATCCCTCATCCAACATTTTCTCCTGGTGGAAGAAGGCATTCGGCCGCCGAAGGGCGAGGTGTTCCATCACACTGAAGCCCCCAAAGGGGAATTGGGATTTTACATCGTGAGCGATGGGTCGTCCCACCCCTTTCGCGTAAAGGTGCGCACGCCCAGCTTCGTGAATTTGCAAGTGCTGAGCAAGATGGCCCAAGGCCGGCTTTTGGCGGATCTCATCGCCCTCATCGGAACCATTGATATCGTGCTCGCGGACGTGGATCGATAACGATGATCACAGTGACCATCAACGGCAGAGCTTTGGAAGCCCAACCGGGCATGACCATCATGGAAGTGGCGGACAAGAACGGGATCTACATCCCGAGACTCTGCTACCACAAGGCACTCAGTCCCATCGGGGCATGCCGGATCTGTGTGGTGGAGGTCAAGCCGGGGCCACCGCGTCCTGTGCCCGCCTGCACCACCCCGGTGACGGACAAGATGGAGGTGACCACCGAATCGGATCGGCTCACCCATTATCGCCGTGAGCTGCTCCAACTCCTGCTCATCAACCACCCGCTTGACTGCCCCATTTGCGACAAGGGCGGCGAATGCGAGCTCCAAAACCTCACCCGGCACCTGAAGATCCACGAACAGCCCTATGCGGCCGCTCGACTCACCCCGCGCTACGATGCCCAGTCTCCCCTCATCGAGCGCTATCCCGACCGATGCGTCAATTGTGAACGATGTGTGCGGGTGTGTCGGGATCGAGTGGGCGCCGCCGCCCTCTATTTCGACAACCGGGGATACCGCACCGCGGTGACGGCCGGGGGCGCGGTCATGGACTGCGAATTTTGCGGCTCCTGCATCGGGGTCTGTCCCGTGGGGGCCATCATCGACAAGACTTTCAAGTACAGTGCGCGGGCCTGGCAAATGGAAAGGGCTACGGCCGTGTGCCCGTACTGCGGCGGCGGCTGTCATCTCGTGCTTAATGTGAAAAAAGGCCGCCTCAAAAGGGTGACGACTTCCTTCGACGAGCCGGTCAACGGGGGGATTATCTGCAGTCGAGGCCGGTTCGGGCTGAATATCGTCCAAGAGGACTCCCGGTTGCGAGAGCCCCTGGTGCGCAAGGACGGCCGGCTTGTGCCCGTGTCGTGGGACGAAGCCCTGGATTTCGCCGCCGATCGGATCCGGCAACTCCGGGCCGAGTGCGGCCCCAAGGCGTTCGCCGGGGTGGGATCGGCGCGGGCGACCAACGAAAGCAATTACGTCTTCCAAAAATTTTGTCGGGCCGTGGTGGGTACACCTCACGTCGACGCCGCCACGAGCCTGGACCACCAACGCATGCTTAAAGCGCTCGTTGACGTCTTGGGCCGTCCCAAAGTCACCTACGGCAGCGAAAAAGAGAGCCTGCCTCGGACGATTCGCGGTGTATCCGGGTTTCAGTTGGCCTTGGGCACGTACGAGGATCTGCAAAGGGCCGACACGGTCCTTGTGGTCGGGGCGGATGTGAAAAATGAAATGCCGCCGCTGGCCTGGAAGGTCAATGAGGCTCAGAAAGACAAGCGGCTCCGTGAACTTCTCATCATCAGTTCGCGTCGCCTCAGGTTTCGTTCGGCCGCCCAGTGGTCCGCGGCGTCTCGGCCGGGAAGTGACGGATTCGTGATCCTCGGAGTATTGAAATCCCTTTTCGAAACCGGTGACGAGCGGCTCCGGGGCTTGGGCGATTTTCGTCGTGAGGAGGTCTTGAGGAAACGCCTGGACGCCACGGACTGGACTTTGGTGGAAGAAGCCACCGGGTTGCATCGAAAAGACCTGGCCCATGTGGCTCAGAAGCTCATGGATGCGGAAAGGCCGTCCCTCATTGTCGGCTATGATCTGGCGGGCCTGGCAGACGGCTACGGGGCCATGTGTTACGTGGCGGACCTGTTGCTGGTTCTGGGCAAAAAACTGCGATTGCATCTCACGGCCGAAAAAGCGAACACCCAGGGATGCTCCGATATGGGGGTGAGCCCCTACTGGCTGCCGGGCTACATCGCCTTTGAAGACGCCGAGGCTGTGGAGCAGGTCTGGGGGCTGCCGTTTCCCAAGGAGCCGGGATTGTCCTTGGACCGTCTTCTGGGAGCGATGGCAGAAGGCGGGCCGGAAGCCCCCAAGGCCCTGCTTCTCATGGGCACCAACCTTCTGGGGACCATCAATTCGCGCCCTGTGGTGGACAAGGCGCTCCAGAAGGCCGGGTTCCTCATGTGCCAGGAGGTCTTCCTCAACGAAACGGCGGCTCAGGCTCATGTGGTCTTTCCAGCCAAGACCGCCGTGGAAAGCGAAGGGACCCTCACCAGCGGCGAACTTCGAGTCCAGCGGCAGGGGCCGCGTTCCTTTGTGGAGGGTCCGTGGGACGACTGGAAGATCCTGCAGGAGCTCTCACGGCGCCTGGGCGTGGATTTGGGATACCGCTCGACGCAGGACGTGTTCCGCGAGATCTGCGCCGTGTTCCCGCACTACGACCAGTACCCGTTTTCCGAGATTCCCAATCAGGGGTACTGGTGGAATCGCATGTACCGGACCAAGTACGGATCGGCCAGCTGGCGTCGGGTTTTGGATCCCACATTGGGGGCTGTGATCCCGTGGCTGGATTTTCCGCCGCAACCTTCGGAAGCTTACCCCATGCTGTTGTGGGTGACCCGGTCGCTGTTTCAGTCCGGGACCTACGGTCGCTACGGGACTGGGGCCAAGACCCTGGAACCTGACGGGGCCGTGTGGGTGTGCCCTGAAGACGCCACCTCGTTGGGAATCCATGAGGGACAAGAGGTGGCGCTGACCACAGTGGACGGAAGCCTCCTCGCTCGGGCGGGGATCGATCGCCGTGTGCCCCGAGGCGTTGTCCAAGCGGCTCTCTACTTTGAAAACCTGCCGCTGGGCCGTTTGACCAACGGCAGTGGGCTCACCCCCGTACGGGTGGAAAAGGTGGGTTCTTAGAAACACTCTTGGAGCGGTGAAAGGCGGCGCACCATGGATTGGATCGTTTACGGCGTTCTGACCTTGGCGAAGACGGCTCTCGTGCTCTTCGTCCTGCTCACGGCCGTGGCTTACGCGACGCTCATGGAACGCAAGGTCTTGGGGTTCATGCAGCTGCGTTTGGGTCCAAACCGCGTGGGGCCCTGGGGACTGCTGCAGCCGCTGGCCGATGGCGTCAAGCTCTTTTTCAAGGAAGATATCGATCTTCCGGTTTCCGAACCACGCCTCTACTCCCTCGCCCCGTGGGTGACGGCGGTGGCGGCGCTTACGCCTTTTGCGGCCATCCCCTTCGCCGACACTCTGTTCCCCGAGACGGTCAGCATTTTCGGCCGAACGGTGGACCTCACCATCTACAACATCCACCGAGGCGTCATCGCCGATCTGCCGGGAGCGGTGCTGTTTATTTTGGCCATATCTTCTCTTTCCACCTATGGGGTGGTCTTGGGGGGCTGGGCTTCGGACAACCGGTACTCCCTTCTCGGGGGCATCCGGGTGACGGCGCAAATGATCAGCTATGAACTCGCCTTGGGCATGGCCGTGGTGGGCGTGCTCATGGTGGCGGGGTCCATGAGGCTTACGGAGATCGTGGACGCCCAGCGTCATCTGCCCTTCGTGGTTTATCAGCCGATCGGGTTCGTCATCTTTCTGATCGCCGCGTTTGCGGAGGCGTGCCGGACCCCATTCGACCTCATCGAGTGCGAAAACGAGCTGGTCGCCGGATACCACACGGAATACAGCTCCATGAGGTTCGCACTTTTTCAGTTGGCCGAATACGCCCACATCATCACCGTCAGCGCCGTGGCGGTGACTCTCTACCTGGGAGGTTGGCAAGGGCCGTGGCTCCCTTCGGGAATGTGGTTTGTGGTGAAGACGGCCGCCCTGGTTTTTTTCTTCATCTGGGTTCGAGCGACGTACCCTCGGGTGCGGTTCGATCAGCTCATGCATTTCGGATGGAAGGTGCTGTTGCCGTTATCCCTGGCGAACATCGTGGTCACGGGATGTTTTGTCATGATTTGGGGGTGAGGAGTGTCGGGAGGACACATGCTGGGACCGCTCGTTAAAGGGCTTGCCAAGACGTTCGAGCAGCTTTTCCGCAAGCCGATCACCATTGAATATCCGGAAAAGAAGAGGGAGGTGTCCGAGAGGTTTCGCGGACATCCGAGGCTGCTTCGGGACGAAAACGGTCGCCTCAAGTGTGTGGCCTGCCACTTGTGCGAAACGGTGTGCCCGTCCAAAGCCATTTCCATCGAACCGGAACCCGGTGAAACCATGCACGAAAAGCGGCCTCGCCAATTCGTCGTGGATCTCACCCGGTGCATTTTCTGCGGTTTCTGTCAGGAAGCCTGCCCCAAAGGGGCCATCATGCTGAATCGAAAATACGAACTGGCTCAGTATGACAAGCGGGCTCTGGTCTATGACAAGGAGAAGCTCCTTCAAGATTAGGACATGGTGAGGACCGTTCCATGGAACTTTTTCTGTTCGTGGTCTTTTCGCTGATCACTTTGGCCAGTGCGGCCGCCGTGGTCGTACATCCCCATCCTGTGAAGAGCGCCCTGTTTCTCATTGTGTCCTTTTTCGCCATGGGGGGCCTTTACCTGCTCATGCAGGCGGAATTCATCGCGTTGATGCAGGTGCTGGTCTACGCCGGCGCCGTCATGGTGCTGTTTCTCTTCGTCATCATGCTGCTGAACTTGAAGCCTCGGGGTGAGGATCGGTCCGCCTTCAAAAGACGCCTCCGTTGGGCTCTCCCTTTCGTCCTCGTCTTCGTTGGAGCGACGCTCACGGCCCTCACCAGCCCCTTGGCACAGTTAGGTCCTGCGGCGGGACGCGGGGTGCAGTGGGTGGAAAGCCAAGGGGGCAATGTGCGGGCGGTCGGCCGGGCTCTATTCACGACGGCTTTCTTGCCTTTTGAGGTGACTTCCATCGTGTTGTTGGTGGCCGTCGTCGGGGTGATCGTCCTGGCCAAGAGAGAACGGAAGTAGGGGAAGCAGGAGGCGGGTTTTTTCGGTGGCGCGCCGAACGGCGCAACGCGTGGGCGGATTGAGAAAGGGGAAGGAGATGGCTGTACCGGTTCACTATTACGTGATGGTGAGTGCTGTACTGTTTGCCTTAGGGGTATTGGGCGTTCTGACCCGGCGCAATGCCATCGTCATCTTCATGTCCATCGAGTTGATGCTCAATGCGGCGAATCTGAGCTTTGTCGCCTTTTCCAAAGCCCTGGAAGGTCTCGACGGGCAACTGTTCGTCTTTTTCGTCATGGTGGTGGCAGCAGCGGAAGTGACGGTGGGTTTGGCCATTATCGTCACCTTGTTCCGGAACTGGAAAACGATTTTCGTCGACGAGGTCCGGCTTCTCAAAGGTTGAGCCAGGGGAAAAAGAGGTCGCTATGGATACTGCTTGGATCATTCCGGCCTTGCCCTTTGCCGGATTTTTGATCAACGGCCTGGGGGGGCGGCGTCTTTCCAAAAGGCTTGTGGGTGGGATTGCCTGCGGTGCCATGGGCCTGGCGTTTCTTTGGGCTGTGAGGCTCTTCTGGGGCGTTGTGCAAGAGACGCCGTCTCAGAGGTTCTGGGAGCCCGTCTATTACACGTGGATGCGCGTGGGGGATTTTCAGGTCGACGTGTCTTTTCTCATCGACCCTTTGAGCCTGGTCATGATCCTGGTGGTGACGGGCGTCGGCTTTCTCATCCATGTCTACTCCATTGGGTACATGCACGACGATCCCGGGTACGCCCGATATTTCGCCTACCTCAACCTGTTCGCCTCGGCCATGTTGCTCCTCGTCATGGCGAATAACCTGCTGCTCATGTTCGTGGGTTGGGAAGGCGTGGGGTTGTGTTCGTACCTACTTATCGGCTTCTGGTACGAGAAGCAATCGGCCAGTGATGCCGGGAAGAAGGCGTTCATTGTCAACCGGATCGGCGACTTCGGTTTTCTGCTCGGAATCTTTCTCACCTTTTGGACCTTCGGGACGTTGAACTTTCGAGAAGTCTTCGAGGCGGCCGTGATCAGGTACCCTGCGGGCGACATGATTCTGGTGGGGATCACCCTCCTGCTTTTCGTCGGTGCCATGGGCAAATCGGCCCAGATTCCCCTCTATGTGTGGCTCCCCGACGCCATGGAGGGCCCGACGCCTGTTTCCGCCCTGATACATGCCGCCACCATGGTCACCGCCGGGGTTTACATGGTCGCCCGATGCAGCGTGTTGTATGCCCTTTCGCCTTTTTCCATGGGTTTTGTGGCCATGATCGGGGGCATTACGGCCGTTTTCGCGGCTTCCATCGGTCTGGTCCAAAATGACATTAAGCGGGTCCTCGCCTATTCCACCGTCAGCCAGCTGGGTTATATGTTTCTCGGCTGCGGGGTGGGGGCTTTCGTGGCCGGCATCTTCCACCTGATGACTCACGCCTTCTTCAAGGCGCTGCTCTTTCTGGGGGCGGGGAGCGTCATCCACGCGCTTTCCGGGGAACAAGACATCCAACGCATGGGTGGACTGCGTCGCGCGCTGCCCGTCACTTTTACGACCTTCATGGCGGGGACTCTGGCTATCGCGGGCATCTTTCCGTTTGCCGGGTTTTTCAGCAAAGACGAGATCCTGTTCGAAACGCTCATGACCGGCCACGGGCTGCTCTACGGCTTGGCCCTTGGCGGTGCAGGGCTTACGGCATTCTATATGTTCCGGCTGGTCTTCCTCACTTTTTTTGGGGAGAGCCGGATGGACCCGCACGTGATGCACCATGTCCATGAAGCCCCCAAAACCATGGCGGTGCCTTTGACGATTCTTGCAGGGCTGTCCTTGATCGGGGGATGGGTGCAGGTCCCCGGCGTCGAAGGGGGACGCAGATTCGGGCACTTTCTTGAGCCGGTCTTCCACGAGGCGTCGCGACTTCTCGGACATCATGGGGAGGCCGCTCATCCCTCGTTATGGCTCGAAGGCGCCCTCATGGGGGTTTCCGTGGCCGTGGCTCTGGTCGGCATCTTCCTGGCCTACCGGTGGTACATCGCCGATCCCCAACGCCCCGTGCGGACCGCGCAGCGCTTCGTGAGACTCTATCGCTGGCTTTTCCACAAATACTATGTGGACGAATTCTATCAGGCGGCGATCGTGGATCCGCTCAAACAATTGGCCGAAAGTTCGCATCAATGGGTGGACCGTCGGACCATCGACGGCGCCGTGGACGGTACAGGTTCCCTGTTTCGCGCGATGAGCGGAGTGGTTCGCCGAATTCAGACGGGCGTCTTTCAACACTATGCCCTGTCGGTGGTGGCCGGAGCGTGTGTGCTGCTGTTGTTTATCATGGCGTTGTGACGCACAAGGTCTCGATAAAAGGATGACGTGATGGAGTCTGTGTCGTTTCCATTGCTTTCCGCGCTTGTTTTTCTCCCGTTGCTCGGGGTGCTGGTGCTCCTTTTTGTGGACCGGGACAATGAAACGGTCCAGCGATGGACGGCCCTGACGGTCATGGGCGCCGGATTTGCTTTGGCTCTGTTTGTCTACGGGGGATTCGACCCCGCCGATATCCGCTTTCAGTTCGAGGAAAGGTACCGTTGGATCCCCGGCCTCGGGATATCCTATCATGTGGGCGTGGACGGCATCAGCCTCCTTCTCGTCATGCTGACGGCTTTCCTTGGACCTCTCTGTGTCTTGGCCTGCTGGACGGACATCCGGTATCGGCTCAAAGAGTTCCTGGTGTGTCTTCTTCTTTTGCAGACCGGGATGCTGGGAGTGTTCGTCAGTCTGGATCTCGTGCTTTTCTACGTGTTCTGGGAAGTCATGCTCATTCCCATGGCCCTGCTCATCCTCGTGTGGGGTCATCCTGCCCGGCGGGTCTATGCGGCGGTGAAATTCTTTCTGTACACAATGGCCGGATCGGTGTTCATGCTGGTCGGCATTCTGGTGCTCTATTTCTATCAGGCCCGCACGACCGGTGTGTCTTCCTTTGACTTGGTCGACCTTGGGCGCCTAACGCTGCCGTTTTCCTTGCAGCTGTGGCTGTTCCTTGCTTTCGGGGTGGCCTTTGCCATCAAGGTACCCATGTTTCCTTTCCACACTTGGCTCCCTGACGCCCACACCGAAGCCCCGACGGTGGGCAGTGTGGTCCTGGCCGCGGTGCTGTTGAAGATGGGCACCTACGGTTTCCTTCGATTCAACCTGCCCCTTTTTCCCGACGCGTCGGTTTTCTTTATGCCGGCGATGGTGGCTCTGGCTTTGGTGGGCATTGTGTACGGGGCGTTCATGTGTCTGGTGCAAAAGGACCTCAAGCGGCTCATTGCCTTTTCCAGTGTCAGCCATCTGGGATTTGTCGTTCTGGGGCTTTTCAGTTTCACCCTTCAAGGCGTTCAGGGCGGCCTCATCCAGATGATCAATCACGGGTTGAGCACAGGGGCTCTGTTTCTCCTCGTGGGGATGTTGTACGAGAGGCGCCATACGCGGATGATCGCCGATTTCGGCGGGTTATCTGCGCCGGTGCCCACTCTGACCACATTTTTCATGATTGCCACGTTGGCGTCCATCGGCTTGCCGGGACTGAACGGTTTCGTCGGGGAATTCCTCATCTTACTGGGAACCTTTCATGTCAAACCCTATTGGGCGGCCTTGGGCGCCACAGGGGTCATCCTCGCAGCGTGGTACATGCTGTGGATGTTCCAGCGCGTCTTCTTCGGCGGGGTCACCCGTGAGGAGAACAAAAGCCTCAAGGATTTGCTCCCTCGGGAAATCGGCCTGCTCGTGCCTGTGGTGGCCATGATGGTCTGGATTGGCGTGGCGCCCACGAGCTTTTTGGAGAAGTCTGAGCCGGCCGTCAAGCACGCGCTGCAAAAAGTCCAAGAGAGTGTGCGCATGGCAGACGGACAGAAGTCGCCATGGATGACGGCCTGTGCAGCATGGGAACAGATCAAGGGAAAGTGAGGCATCGTGCATGTCGGCTCTGACCGTTCTCTATGAATGTCAAGGCATCCTTCCGGCTTTAATCCTATCCGGGACAGCGGTTATCCTGCTGCTCTTGGATGCCTTTTCTCCCTTGGGGCGAAAAGGCCAACTCGGTGCCGTGGCCGTCACAGGGACCTTGTTCGCTCTGGCCTCCTTGGGGCTCGATCCCTCGGGAAGGGAATTCTTCCACGGCATGGTGATCTGGGACCGGTTCAGCGTTTTTCTGAGCGGCGTCCTCATGGTGGGGGCTTTGCTCGTCTTCTTCCAGTCCTTCGATCATTTGCGGCGAAGCATGCTGGAGTGCGGCGAGTATTACGCCTTGGTGCTTTTCGCCACCACGGGGATGATCCTCATGGTGCAGGCTTCTCATTTCATCATGCTTTTTTTGGGGTTAGAGATTTTCTCCATCGCCATTTACATCTTGGTGGGCATGCCACGTCATGAAAAGCGGGCCAATGAAGCAGCCGTGAAATACGTCCTGCTCGGCGGCTTTGCTTCCGGGTTTTTCCTTTACGGCCTCACCTTCGTCTACGCCGCCACGGGTTCCCTCTCCATGAGTGCCATGGCAGCCTTTCTTGGACAGGGGCAGACGGTTTTCAACGCGTACCTGCTTTTCGGTTCCGCGTTGGTGCTCACTGGATTTGCCTTTAAGCTGGCCCTGGTGCCGTTCCATCTCTGGACTCCGGACGTGTACGAAGGGGCGCCGACACCCATAACGGCCTATATGGCCGTGGGGGTGAAAGCCGCGGTGTTCGGGGCTTTGGTCCGCACCTTCTGGGTGGCTCTTCCCACGGTGCATCCCCATTGGACTGTCTTTTTGTGGGCCTTGGCGGCGCTCACCATGACCGTGGGAAACCTCATGGCCTTGGCTCAGGACAGCGTCAAGAGAATGCTGGCCTTCTCCAGCATCGCCCATGCGGGGTACTTGCTTGTGGCCGTCGTCGCGGGCTCTCAGGAAGGACTAACCGCCCTGTTACTCTATCTTCTGGCCTATACGGTGATGAACGTCGGGGCCTTCGGCGTCATGGTGACGGTGCAAAACCGTCAGGAAAGCGGGGAACGACTTACAGATTTCCTCGGTCTCGGGCGCCGGTCGCCTTTCCTGGCGGCCTTTATGGCAATATTTCTCTTTTCCTTGGCCGGAATCCCGCCCACAGCGGGTTTTGTCGGGAAGTTCGTGGTCTTTTCGGCGGCGATCCAATCCGGTTATACATGGCTGGTGATCATTGCCGTGATCAATTCGGTGGTCGCCGCATATTATTATTTGCGGGTTGTCATCCTGATGTACAAGCCTGGAGAGGAGAATGCGGCGACAGGTGCGGAAAGCGTGGTGGCACCGCTGTCCGCCGGGGAACGAGGGGCGCTGCTCGGAGCGGGCGCTTTGACGGTTCTCGTGGGGATTTGGCCTCACGCCTTTTGGAATCTGGCAAGACAGGCCGTGCACGTCCTCTTTTAGGCGTTCCGATCCATAGCCGGCACGAAAGGAAAAGTCATGGAAAAGAAAACCAGTCCACAGGTACAACGGGCGATCACCCTGGTGCTCCAGGGTCTATTGGAAAGCCTTTCGGAGCCGCAGGTGACCGATCTCGTGGTGGATCGCCTGGCCAAGAAGGTGCAGCAAGACGGATGCTGTCCGCTGAACATCAAGGATGTTTCCGATTTGGAAGCGTGTCCTTTTACAGCCCTGTCCTTAGAATGTTTCCATCGTCAGGCCTTCGTCGCCGAAGACATTGATGAAGATTCGGTGGCCATGCTGCGACTTTTCAAGAACCCCTATCTTCAAGGTTTTATGAATATCAGCCGAACGGTCACATCCACTCTGGAATATCGCAAGGTGCTGCAAGTGATCGTGGAAGAAGTTACGAAGATTTTCCAGGCCAAGGGCTGCACCCTTTTGCTGCTGGACAAAGAAAAATCGCGGCTGGATCAGGCCGCGGCGTATGGCTTGAGTGAGAAATATCTGGAAAAGGGACCGGTGGATGCCGCCCGAAGCATTGCCGAAACCACCTCGGGAACTCCGGTGCAGATTTACGACGTGCAAAACGATCCACGGGTGCAGTATCCAGCCGAAGCGGCCATGGAAGGGATTGGGTCCATCCTGGCGGTACCCATCGTGATCCGGGACCGCGTGATCGGGAGTATGCGCATCTTTACGGAGAACAAGCGGCGTTTCCACAAGTATGAGGTCGAGTACGCCATGGCGGTGGCGGAGCAGTGCGGCATTGCCATCGAAAACGCCATCATGTACAGCAAGGGTCGGGAAAAGTACCGCTCCCTCCTTTCCGAAGTCCACAACTGGATTGAGTACTGCGCATACCGCCCGGAATAAACGCCGGGGCCTGGGTGCTAGACCCGGATGACGCGCTCCGTCCACTCCACGGCCTGGAGGTATCGGGACGTCAGACTGGAGGCGTCAAGGCGCAGTTGTGAGGCGATTTGGAGGAGGGTTTCCCATTTGGCTTGTTCGTAGGCCAGCACGATTTCGAAAAGGACCCGGTATCGGTTGATTCCGCCAAGCAAGGCTTCCCGGATCTCATCTTCTAGGGGCACCTCTTGCAGGGCCTCTTCCATGGGCCGGCCAAGGAGCGTATCCATCACGGAAAAAATTCCCATGAGGAAAAGCTGGTCTTTTTCCGCTGCCATGCCCACAAGGTCCGCCAGGAGTTCGAGAAACTGGGCTCGAATCAAGGAGAGTTTGACCAGCTCGTAAGGTTGCTTGGCGGTCAAGCGGGAATACACGCTCAGAGTGGCCCACTTGCGGATTTCGCGTTCCCCAAGCAGGGCCAAGGCGTGCCGAATGGATGTCACCCGGTGGCGCAGTCCGAAAAATGCCGAATTGATATAACGGAGCAATTTGTAAACCAAAGCGGGGTCCCGTTTGATCACGGCGTGCACGGCGTCCACATCCATTCTGGATCGATTCAATTCGCCGACGAGCTTCAGAGCGTTGATTTTGGATACCGGGACGTCCTTTCGCTGGATGATGACGGGACGGCTGAAAAAATAACCCTGGAAGAGCGTATAGCCGGATTCCAGGGCCTTGTGGAACTCTTCGCGGGTTTCGGTTTTTTCGGCAAGCAAATGGGGCACTCGGGATCCCAAATCCCGGGCGACCTGAGCCTGAATGTCCGGACTCGCCGCCCGGAAGTCCACTTTGACGATGTCCACCAGAGCCAGGAGTTCGCGGTAGGCGTCTTGGAGCGTGACCACGTCATCTAAGGCGAGGAGATAGCCGTTTTCCTTGAGACGCTGGCAGGCCTTGTGGATGGCTGGGGTTGGCTCCACGTCTTCCAAAATTTCGATAACCGCCCATTCCCTGGGCAGAAGATAGGGCGCCTCGTCCAAGAGCAGATTCTGGGTGAAATTGACAAAGGCCTTTCTTCCTCCGGCGAAGATTTCCGTCCCCATGGAAAAGAAGAGGTTATGCAAAACGCAGAAGGAGGCGCGATCTCCATCCTGAATGACGGCATGGTCATCCTGGCGGGCGGCCCGGTAGAGGATCTCGTACCCGTAGACTTGTAAACGTCGATCGAAGATGGGTTGTCGGGCAATGAAACTTTCCGTGGCGCACCCCACAGACAAGATCGCCTCGGTGGACTTCATGGCGAGCCGACATTCGGGTTCTTGTGGAGGGATGAGGGTTTTCCCGTTCTTCATCTGTATTTTCCAAAGCGCTTTCGGCCGGAGGGTCTCTACGGTGTCACGGTCAACCTCGCCAAAGACGCTCGATCATTTCTCTAAACCCACCCGGCATCCTCCTGGATGGGCCGAGCGAAAGCCGGAACCGCTTCCCAAAAATCCCCACTTCTGCCATAACCGTCCAGGTTTTTTTCAGCAAAGCCCCATGCGCCCAGCGAAGGGAGAACATGATGTGGGTGGCGCTTTCCGTCCTCACAGCGCTGGCTTCCGCCTCCGTTGATGCGTGGACCAAAAAATTTTTCGGAGACCGCGACGCCGTCAGCATGGCCTTCTACCCGCTGGCTTACAGTTTACCGCTCTTTGCCGTGACTTTCCCATTTGTGCCGATCCCGTCCTTGGATACCACCTTTTGGTGGTGTTTCGGCCTCTCGGTGCCCGTCAACTGCATCAGTTTCGTGCTCTATATGGAAGCCATCCGTCTTTCGCCTTTGTCACTGACCCTGCCGTTCTTGACCTTGACGCCGGCTTTCATGCTCATCACGGGCTACGCCGTTTTGCAGGAAACCGCCTCGCTGCCCGCCATCTTGGGGATTGCAGTCATTATCTGCGGGGGCTATCTTCTCCATGCCCCTTCCGCACGGGGAGGCCTTCTGGAGCCGCTGCGTGCCATCGTCACAGAGAAAGGTTCCGTGCTGATGATCGCTGTGGCCCTCATCTACAGCCTTTCGGCCGTACTGGGTAAGAAGGCCATCCTCCATTCCTCTCCATTGTTTTTCGGAGTTTTCTTTTTCTTTCTTCAGAATTTTTTGCTGGCGGCATGGGCCCTCATCACCCGCCATGTGGATGGGCGGCGGCTGTTGGGGGCGTTCCCAAGCCACCAAGGACTCGTCGTGGGGGTTTTGTACTATTTCCACGTGATCCTGCACGTATGGGCCATCTCCATGACTCAGGCGGCATATATGATTGCTTTGAAGAGGCTGAGCGCTGTCTTCGGTGTGCTGTATGGAGGCTGGCTGTTCAAGGAAAAACATTTGATGTGGCGTGGGATCGGAGCGGCGCTCATGGTCACGGGAGCCGCCATTGTGGCGTTAGCATCATAGGGGCGCTTTCGAGGATCGTGCTCTCGAGGAGGACCGCCGTCTTTGGGCCGGCATCTCGCAGTCGGGACGTCTTTAAAGGGTATGTTCCTGCGAAGAGGCGGAGTCGAGAGAGGTGTGGGAGCGGATGCTACGGCGAGCCCAAAGCCCGGAAGACCGGCTCCCAGGATAGAGTCGCCCCTGGCCCCTCTCGGACGAACGACACCGTCGTTCTCGTTCAGAGCATGAGTGGGGTTCGGGCCGAAACGGGAAAAAACTCTTGAGGGGCAACCTAAGAAGGAGGCATTGCAGTGCACGACACCATCAAGAAAATCATCGCGGGCTTTTGGCTCTGTGCGGCGATAGGCGGCCTTTTTTGTTCCAGCGCCTATGCTGCCGAGAACAATCTCTATCGGGCAGGTTATGTCATTGGCTTTCGTGACGCGGAAACATATAAGGCGAAAGATCCATCGATCACGGCAGGTCGCTATGCGGAAATGAAAAGGGACCTCCTTGCCGTTCACGGCACGGTGCCCAGAAATTTCTGGCGTGGTCTTCGGGATGGATTTCGCGACGCAGTCAGGGCTTACCGGCCGAAATTCACTGGAGAAGACGTGTATTTCGAGGAACTTCCCGAGCACCTCCGTCCTTGAATGACAGCCCGATAGGCCTATTTTTCCTGTCAAGTTTTTGCCTCCCTCTTCCGAACCCCATTATAGGGAAAGGTATCGTTGTGAACTGGACGGAGGAGGGACAAGATGGGAGAAATCGGCCTCAAGAAGGGGAAACTGTCCACCAGGCTTTTTGTCTTCGGCATCGGCGGTGTGTTGGCCTTCACGGGGATTTTGGCCTGGATTTCTTTTTCTCAGGAATCGCGCCTCATGGAGGAAAAGAGAACTGCCACGAAGCATGTGGTGGACGTGGCGTACTCACTGTTGGAAAAGCACACCAAAATGGTCCAGGAAGGCGCCGTGACCGAGGATGTGGCCAAACGACTCGCTTTAGACCACATCCGCGCGTTGCGGTATCGAGAAAATGATTACTTCTGGATCAATGACCTCAAGCCGGCAATGGTCATGCATCCCATAAAACCGGAGTTGGATGGGAAGGACCTCAGCGATTATAAAGATCCCAACGGCAAACATCTCTTTGTGGAGTTCGTCAAAGTCTGCCGGGAACAAGGCGCCGGATTCGTGGATTATCTGTGGCCCAAGCCGGGTTTTGAAAAACCGGTGCCAAAGGTGTCCTATGTCAAACTCTTTCAACCCTGGGGATGGATTGTCGGCAGCGGCATTTATGTGGATGACGTCAAGGCGCAAGCACACCGAACCCGGATGGTTTTTGGCGGGATTGCCGGTGGCATGTTGATTTTGGGCCTATTGGTGACGTGGGGGATTGTGCGGTCAATAACCCGGCCGATTTACACCGTGGTCCATGGCCTTCACACCGGTTCGGAGCAGGTGGGTGCCGCGTCCGATCAAGTGGCCCAAGCGAGCCAGTCCCTCGCTGACGGTGCATCCCAACAGGCGGCTTCTATAGAGGAGACCTCGTCCGCCTTGGAAGAACTGGCGTCCATGACCCGCCAAAACGCCGACAACGCGGGCCAGGCCCACAGCATTGTGAAAGATTCGGCCCGGGATATCGAAGAAGCCACCATGGCCATGGGTGATCTCACCAAGGCGATTCATGCCATCTCCGCGGCGAGCGAACAAACCCAGAAGATTATTAAAACGATTGACGAGATCGCGTTTCAAACGAATTTGCTGGCGCTGAACGCCGCCGTGGAAGCGGCTCGAGCCGGCGAGGCGGGGGCGGGCTTTGCGGTGGTGGCCGATGAAGTGCGGAATCTGGCCATGAGGGCTGCGGAGGCGGCTCGGAGCACAGCAGAAATCATTGAAGACACAGTGAAAAAGGTTCGAGAATGCTCGAACATGGTGACTCGGGCCAACGGGGCGTTCACCAAGGTGGAAGGGGGCAGTCGTCGTATCGGGGATCTTGTGGCGGAAATCGCCGCGGCCAGCAGCGAGCAGGCTGAAGGGATCGACCAGATCAACAAGGCGGTTTCTCAATTGGATCAAGTGGTCCAGCAAAACGCCGCCCATGCCGAAGAAACCGCTTCGGCGGCGAATGAGCTGCAGCATCTGGCCGAACGCATGAAGCATTTTGTGGACGAACTGCAAAACATCGTTGGGGCATCCGCCGGGGAATCCGTCGATCTTGGCGAACCCCGGGGGAAAAGAAAGCCTCACAAAGGAAACGGTCGGGCCGTTTCGGATCACCGCGAGCCGGCGTCGCCTGGACAAAGGGAGGCGTTCCCGATAGCTCGAGGCAGGCTGGAAAGCTCCTTGCCGAAAGGGGAAGGAGGTTTGAGCGATTTCTAGTTTCCGGATCGTCACAGTCCGGCGCCGCACCGTTTTTCCATCAATTTCTCCGGGGATGATGTGATAGAAAGATTGGCAATCTGTCGGACCCGCCCGATGCGGTGGGTCCGATGGCTTTCAAGTGGGGACACAAGGACCCGGAGTGGAGGCGAGACGTGAGGGCTGCTGCGGACGAGGGATCCTGGGACCACCGACTGGAATGCTTAAGCCACGGGCTCTTGTTTGAAAACCTTTCGCGGGAGCAACTGGCAAAAATTGCGCGCATCGCCAGTTTCCGTTCTTATCGCAAGGGGGAAGCGCTTTTTGCCGAAGGCAAGCGGGCCGAGGGTTTTTTTGTCGTTTGTAAAGGTCGGGTGAAAGTCTATAAAGTCTCTTTTGACGGTCGGGAACAGATCCTCCATCTCTTCGACGCCGGTAACATTTTAGGGGAAGTGCCCGTGTTTGCCGGCGGCGCCTATCCCGCCCATGCCGAGGCCCTGACGGAAGTGGAGGCCTTGTTCATTCCCCGCGATGGCTTTACCCGTCTCGTCCACGAAGAAACCGGCTTGGCACTGACCATGCTCGCGGTACTTTCCCGCAAACTCCGCTATTTCACCTCCCTGGTGGAGACCCTTTCTCTAAAAGAGGTTCCCGGGAGGCTCGCCTCGTATCTGCTTTACGCCAGCGAACGCACCGGATCAGGGGATACCTTCGACTTGGATATTTCGAAGACGCAGCTCGCGGCGCTGCTCGGCACGATTCCGGAGACCTTATCGCGCATTTTTTCAAAAATGATCGCTGCAGGACTCATCGATATGCAGGGTCGCACCATTCGCATAAAGGACCGGGACGGCCTCATTGCTTTGGTCCAAGGGGAAAAGCTCGGCTGAGATGTGGTTTGAGATCAGGATTGGCGACCGGTCATGACGATTTCCCGTCACCGGATTGAGCCGATGGGCTGAGCGACATGGCTTTGGATAGGGATCGCGCTTGAGGATGGCCGAGACAATAGCCCACGAGGCCGCCCACGATGAGCCCCAATCCCCACCAGCCGCATAGTCCCGGCCAGGCGCCGTGGAGGAAGAGAATTTCGCCGAAAAGCGAAAAAACGACTTCTCCGGCTTGGGTGGCGTCCACAGCGGCAATGGCCAACGGGTCATGAGACGCGTTGCGGGCCTTGTAGAAAAGCGACGTGGCCACAACGCCTGAAGACAAAGCCACGATGGCGGTGTGCAGCCATTGAGATGGATTCGGGGACTCCGGGCGCACCCCGGCCCACAAAAGGATCCAAAAAGGGATCGATCCTAGGGTCATCAAGAGCACGCAGGTGGGAGCGTCCTGCACAGGCGGGTGTGGCACGGCGGGAATCCATTTATAGCCCCCGTGGCGGGCCGCATTGAGCATTTGGTTGCCCGTGGGGTACGCAAAGGCCGCCACGAGCACAAAAACGGCCCCCAGAAAGGCGTCTTTAAAGTTTGCGGCATCCTCTATCTGTTCCGCATGAACGAGGAGTATCCCGACAAAGATGAGCGCGGTGAACAAAACACCGAAATAGGGGACAGGACGACGAAAAGCCCAGAGCACAACGGGGGTGGCTAGGATGGTCATTTGCCAAGTGGCGGCGACAATCCAGCCGGGAGCATGGTCTGCGGCGAAGCACAAAGCGCCGTAGAAGATCCCGAACCCCACCGACCCTGCCGTTATCCAAAAGACCAGGTGGGCACGAAAGATGCCCATTACGGCACCGACGTATTTCCAGCCGTGGCGGATGCTCAACCAAAGAATGAGAATCCAGAGCATATGCACATAGCGCAGAACCGCCGACCACATCCAGTGACCACCGGATAAACTCATGGCCCGGTTCAAAATGAATGTGGCACTGAAAAAAGCCGAAGCGGCCAATCCCAAAAGAACCAATCGAATCATTTGTGCATTTCCCCCTAGGTCCGGTATGGGGAGTGTTCGAAAAAGGATTGGCGTACCGAGTCTGGATCTTCAGACAAGAGACTATTTGGCATGAGAGGTGGGCTATGGTAAAGGGAAATCCCGAGATGATTCGGTTGAGGTCCCTTTCCTACTCTTATCTTCCTCTCCCGCGACGCATCACCCATGACTGCGAGAGCTGCCGCGACACGAGGGGCCAAGGTGGAGTCAGGTTGTATCAAACGGGAACAAAGGAGGATCGGATGGACAGGAGATCGTTCGTGAAGAAGGTCGGCCTCGGCACGGCGGCGGCTGCGGTGACAACGGCTGTACACGCCCCCTACGTCTGGCCGAAGGGACAAACTTACCAGTGGCGTATGGTCACCACATGGCCTCCTCAGATGCCCGTGCTCCAGACAGGGGCGGAACGATTCGCTAAGCGAGTAGAGGAAGCCAGTGAGGGACGACTCAAGATCCAGGTGTATGCGGGCGGGGAGTTGGTTCCTCCTCTGGGGACTTTTGACGCGGTATCCCAAGGCACCGTGGAGTGCGGCAGCGGCGCATCCTATTACTGGGCCGGCAAGAGCCCGGCGGCCCAGTGGTTCTCCGCCGTTCCTTTTGGGTTCAATCCCCAAGGGATCAATGCCTGGTTTTACTCCGGAGGCGGTCTGGCTCTTTGGGAGGAAGTCTACGCGCCTTTCAACGTCGTTCCCCGTCCTCAAGGGAACACCGGCGTACAGATGGGCGGATGGTTCAACAAAAAGATCGAGACCATCGAGGATTTCAAAGGCCTCAAAATGCGCATCCCGGGTCTTGGAGGTAAAGTGGTCGCGAAGGCCGGCGGGACGGTTGTGCTTTTGGCGGGCGGGGAAATTTACACCTCGTTGGAGCGCGGTGTGATCGACGCCACGGAATGGGTTGGGCCGCTCCACGACCTGCGCATGGGCTTTTACCAAGCCGCCAAGTATTACTACTATCCGGGATGGCATGAACCGGGAACCACCTTGGAAGTGATTTTCAACAAGAAGGCTTACGAATCGCTTCCGAAAGACCTGCAGGCCATTCTCGATTCAGTGGCTATGGAAACAAACTTGTGGAGTTTGTGCGAGTTTGAAGCGCAAAACGGAGCGGCTTTGGAAACGTTGGTCAAGGACCATAAAGTCCAGCTGGTGCGTTTCCCCGACCAAGTGTTGGATGCGCTACGAAAGATGTCTGAGGAAACCATCGAGGAAGAAGCCAATAAGGATCCCATGGCTCGAAAAGTCCACGAAGCCTTTAAAGCGTTCAAAGCCAAACTCGGGCCGTGGGGCACGGTATCTGAAAAGGCGTACTACGATTTGATCGCCGCGAAGATTGGTGCTTAATCCCCCTGCCAAGAGGTCCGAGGGAGCCGCGGGGTGAAAATCTAAGGCACCCTGGTGCTCCCTCGGCCGGTCGAGAACTTCTCCCCATGAGCGCCTGTTAATCGGCTGCCGGCACTCTATGAGGGACGTGCTCCTGCGGGGCATTGTCCCTTGGGGGCGTTCGCTCTTTGAATCGGTGGGGAATCGGCCACTCCTCTGGCTGTGACTTTTGGGAGGAGCAGACGCTGAGGGGGGCGGGTCGAGTACTCTCGACTTTTCAACACGGCCATGAAGAGGGTGGGGGCCACGCTTCCGATGCGCGGATGTTCTTCTGCGTGGCACGCGCAAAAGGGCGTCCAGAGCGGCTCAAAAGCGTGCCCCCTTTCTCTCTTCCAGCCATCAGCGCAAAAGCGCATGGGGAAGCCAAGTGGCCAAAGGCGGGAAAAAAGCCACAATGAGCAGCCCGAGGAGCTGTAGAATAACGAAGGCGACAATGCCCCGGTAAATGTGCCCGGTGGTGATTTCCGGAGGGGCTACGCCTTTCAGGTAAAATAGAGAGAATCCAAACGGCGGCGTCATAAAGGACGTCTGCAGGTTGACGGCGAAAAGAATAGAGAACCATAGCGGATCGAATCCAAGCTCTTTCATAATGGGCGCTAATACCGGAATGTGAATGAATGTGATTTCAATAAAGTCTAAGAAAAACCCAATGACGAAAACGATGCTCATGCAAATAAATAAAACGCCCCATTTGCCGTAGGGAATATGGGTGAGAATGTTTCGGACCCAATGATCCCCGCCCAAGCCCCGAAAAACCAGTCCGAAGGCTCCGGCGCCGACCAGGATGATAAACACCATGCATGTGAGGCGCGTGGTGGTTTGCATGACCTGTTGCAGGATATCCAACGTAAATTTCCTGTTGAACGCAGCCAATACCATGGCGCCCGTAGCGCCGACGGCAGCGGCTTCGGTCGGAGAAGCGATCCCCGCGAAGATGGATCCCAGAACGCTGACGATGAGCACCATAGGCGGGATGAGAGCTTTGGCGAGGCGCCTGAAGAGCCCGGCGGCGAGAATACTCTTCCATTCTTCGAGAGGGATGAGTGGAGCCCAATGGGGCTTGAGATGCGCCACAATGAAAATGTAGATGATGTAGAGCACGACCAAAACGAGACCGGGAATGACAGCGCCGACAAAAAGATCACCGACGGAGACCCCGATGATGTCGCCCAAGAGGACCAGGACGATGCTGGGGGGGATGATCTGCCCCAAGGTTCCCGAAGCGGAGATGGTTCCCGTGGCCAGTTCCGGCTGATAGCCTCGTCGCAGCATGGTGGGAAGACTCAGAAGTCCCATGGTGACCACCGTGGCACCGACGATCCCGGTGGAGGCTCCAAGAAGCGCCCCGACCACAACCACGGACACGGCTAGTCCCCCGCGAATCCGACCGAACAGGAGCGCCATGGTTTCCAGGAGCTCTTCTGCAATGCCTGACCGTTCCAGCATCACTCCCATAAAGATGAAAAGCGGCACGGCAAGGAGCGTAAAATTGGTCGTGACACCCCAAACGCGCAGAGGCAGCAGATTGAAGAAGTTCCAACCGAACCCGTAGAGGCCGAAAAAGAGGGCCGTTCCTAAGAGTGTGAAAGCCACCGGAAAGCCAAACATCAGGAGGATTGTCAGCGCAAGGAACATCAGGCCCGGCAAGGATTCCATCAGTGCTCTCCTTTCTTGGCGTGACCCGACTCTGTGGATTTGCCCAAAAGGATGATGAGGCTCCTCAGGGTCATAGGGATGCCTTGAATGGCGATGAGGGTGAAGCCCAAGGGAATCATGGCTTTGATAATGTAGCGCGCGGGAAGCCCGCCCGGATCCGGAGATCCCTCCTGGACGGCCCAGGAGGCGGCCACGAATTTCATGGAAGTGGCGGCGATGAGGTAGCAGCCGGGGAAAAGGAAAAACACGCAGCCGAGGAAATTGATCCAGGCTTGGCTCTTTGGCGAAAGGCGCTGGTAAAAGACGTCCACCCGCACATGGGCATCGTAGAGTAGGGTATACCCTGCGCCCAGTAGAAACAGGACACCAAAGAGATGCCATTCCAATTCCTGAACGAAGACAAAGGTCGTTTTAAACGCATATCGCATGATGACATCCAGGGTCACCACCACGATCATCAGTAGCGACACCCAGGAAACGCCGCGCCCCACGGCGCGGTTGATGGCATCCACACGGTGGCAGAACTTCTCGAGCTTCTCCATGGGAAATTTCATCCTCCACAGATCGAGTCAAGGGGCTCACCAAGCCAAGGCGCATGCGGGAAAGACACCGCTGCGATGTCCCCGCGGGTCAGCTCCGGCAATGCATAATCCTTCTTTTTCCAGGGAAACCGCACAAATAAAACCCAAACTCCACGGGGCTTCCACGACCACCTCGTGACCAAGAGATTGTAAAAGGTGTCGTGTGTCCTTTGGAAACCGGGATTCCATGCGCACACGTGCCGGATAAGCCTCGTGCGGGTAGAACGTGCCGGGAAAATGGTCCGAACAGACCTTTGGAGCGGCAATGGCCTCACCGAGATCCATGCCGAAGACCACTCGATAAAGGAAAAATTGCAAGGTCCACTGATCCTGCTGATCTCCGCCCATGGTGCCGAAAGCCATCCACGGCATACCGTCGCGAAAGGCGAGAGAGGGCGTCAGGGTGGTCCGGGGTCGTTTCCCCGGGCTCAGAACGTTGGGATGGGCCGGGTCAAGGTAAAAGGTCTGGAGCCTTGTCCCCAATGGGAAACCTAAAGATGGAATGACCTCATTGCCTGAAATCCAGCCGCCGCTTGGGGTAAGTGCCGCGAGGTTGCCGAAGGCATCGGCGACGGCCACATGAACGGTTCCGTATCCCCATGAATTCCACTGAAAGACAGACTCGGGAGACAGGAGCGCCTGGGCGTTTCGGGGGTCTCCGGGACGATGAGACCTGCTGGCTTGGTTCACGTCAATGAGCTTTCTCCGAATTTCGGCGTAGGACGGACTGAGAAGTGCATCCAACGGCACGTGGACGAACCGTGGATCCGCGTAGTATTGTTCTCGGTCCGCAAAGGCCAGTTTGGCGGCCTCGAGCCACGTGTGGAGATAAGCCGCGGAATTCCACTCCATGGACTCCAGATCGAAACCTTCCAAGAGGCGAAGCATCTGAAGAAATACGGGACCTTGCGACCAAGGACCGCACTTGAAAACCTGCGTATTTCTAAAGGTGACCGTCACGGGTTTTTCGAACAGGGTTTCATAACCTTCGAGATCGGACCGGGTGAGAAAACCATCGCGTTCCCGGACGAATTGGTCGATCTCCCGGGCGATATCCCCTTGATAAAAGGCATTGACCGCGGCACGGATGCCCCGTTTGCGGTCCTCACCGAACCGGCGGGCCGTATCCATCAAATAATCCAACAGGCGCCCGTAGGCGAGGTTGATGAGGCGCGAACCGAGAGGCGGAGGATGGCCGTTTGACGTGAGGTAGAGATCGGCGGAAGCGGGCCACTGTGTGCGGAAGAGTTCCTCGTTCTCACGAATGCCGAAGCGAGGCATGTCCAAAAGACCCTCATGGACGGGGAAGCCTGAGGAAGCCAGCGCTCGAGCTGGCGCTAAAACGTCGTGGAGGTTCAGACGGCCGAATTCTTCCAGCATGCGCAAAAGAGCGGCGACGGCCGCCGGAACCCCGGCCGCCAGCACGCCTTGTGGCGGGATCAGCTCAATGCCTCGTTTTCGGTAGGCTTCCAGTGAGGCTTGTGCGGGCGCTTGGGTGTTGCCGTTCACCACGGTGACCGCCCCGTCGTGGGCCGTGTAAAGCACCATGGGACATTCCCCGCCCACGGTGAACATGTGGGGATTCACCAAGCTTTCCACAAAGGCGGCCGCTGCGGCGCCGTCAAAAGCGTTTCCACCGGCCTTGAGCACTTCCATGGCGGCTTGGGCCGACAAATAATGTTCGGTGGCCGCGGCCCCCTGAAATCCCATGGCCGGCTGCACGTCAGAACTCGTCCCCTGGGTCCTGCCGAACGTGCGCATAACCGGAATCCTCCCCACTGGTATCCGTTCCGGTGCTCGCCTGGTAGCGATGGATCCGGATGATCGGGAAACAGCACATTACTTAAATTTGGGACTCTGCAAGGTGAGCCGGAGGATCGCGGTGGCGACAGGAAGTCCAGAGCGAGGTCGTGAGGGTTCCGCTGTCAGTGGCAACCCAGCTCATCCTTTGGCAAATCTGAAGTACTTGCATTGCGGGCTTGATACCGACACTCGGCTTCATTACTCGAAAGGAGCTAAGATTTCAAGTCTGGACTGTTCGCCGTGGCGTGACATATAGAAGTGAGTCGGTAGGCTGCACACGGTAGACAGACCCTAGTGCCGACGGGTGATAAGGTGCTCGACCGATCAACCTTTTGGGGTGAACAAGGCAGGCGTTCCTGCCTCGGGTGCCCCAGCCGCCTCCCTATATGTGCGCTTGAATGTGAGCCCCCTGCGGACTGACGGGACGGTTTCGCCGTTGTCCGGTGTTTGCGGATCGATTCCCGCTGGCGCATGGGTTTCCCAGAGAGTGCCCTTTCTGGTGGTGGCGTGAATTTTCTGGACGGCGTTGGACATCCTTTCACGGTCGAACCTGTTGGCGGGAAAGAGACCTCGGTTGAGAAGGGGGGAAGGACAAGTTTCCATGCTCTCGTTTTTTCGGCGCCACGGCTTTGTGGCTGGTCTTATGCTGGTGACGGCGCTCACCTTGGCCGATGCCACCGAGACAAGCGTCCGGTGGGGACAATGGCTCAGAGCCCATCACGGCCCGGATGTCGTCATTGCGGGGATTTTTTTCTTTTCGGGACTCGCTTTGGAGAGAGAAAATCTTTCTCGAGGCATCTTGGATTTCAAGGCGTGTGTCCTCGCACTGGGCCTGATGTTCGGCGTTGCCCCTTTATGGGCGTTCACATTGGCCCAATGGCCCATGGGAACGGGTCTTGCCGTCGGCCTTTTTTTGGTTGCCGCCATGCCGACCACCCTGAGCAGCGGGGTGGTCATGACGAGCTCGGCCGGGGGCAATCCCGCCACGGCGCTTCTCATTACCGTTGTTGGCAATGCGGCGGCCGTTTTTGCGACACCGCTGATCCTCAAGTTTCTGACAGGAAAAGCTCTCGAATCTGCCGCTGTTTTTGACTCACAAGCCCTCACGGGCACTTTGGCCTTTTGGGTTTTGCTGCCTCTCGCCATGGGGATGGTGATGCGCCGCCCGTATTTATCCTGGTTGCAATCGGTGAGATGCCCGAGTCCGGGGACCGTGAACACCTTTTTGGTGATCGTCATCGTCTGGATCGGCTTGTCGAGTTCGCGAGGCACGATTATGGGTGGGCTGGGGTGGATGCCCGGCGTGATCGCCCTCTCCATCGTTTTCCATGGAGGCCTTCTCGTCGCCGCTTTTTTGGCTGCCAAAGGATTTGGACTGTCGCCTGGCCGACGGGAGGCCGTGATCTTCATGGGAGGTCAAAAGACCTTGCCGCTTTCGGTACTCATTCAAACGGCCGTATTTCCCCAATATGGAGAAGCCTTGGTTTTTTGTGTGTGCCATCATCTGCTGCATCTTGTCATGGACGGGTTCCTGCTCGGCTTCATGACCCACGCCACCCGCCGGATTTCAGCGCATTAAGAAGGTTGCACGATGGTCTTCCTGGATAAAGACGGCATGACTCTGGAACAATTGACGGCTGTAGCCCGCCGAAAGGTGCCCGTGGACTTCACCGAAGCCGCCCGACGGAGGATCATGAAAGCCCGGGTTTTGGTGGAGGACTGGGTTGCCAAAGGCCGTGTCGTTTACGGCGTCACCACAGGCTTCGGGGCTTTAAGCGATGTGGTCATTTCTCAGCGGGACGTGCGGATTTTACAGCGCAACATTCTCATGAGTCACGCCGCCGGGGTGGGCCCGGAACTGGCGCCCGATGAGGTGCGTGCCCTAATGGCTCTGCGCTTGAAGGATTTGGCCCGGGGACATTCCGGCATTCGCTGGGAAACGGCTGCAAGGTTGCGGGATTTTTTGAATGCCGACGTTCTGCCCGTGGTTCCTGAAAAAGGGTCTGTGGGGGCCAGCGGCGACTTGGCTCCCATGGCCCACATGGCTCTCCCGTTGATCGGCCTCGGGGAGGTGCTGCTCCACGGGGAAAGGCTGCCCAGCCGGATCGCGCTGCAACGGCTGGGGTGGGATTCCTTGGATCTCGAAGCCGGCGAAGGTTTGGCCCTTGTCAACGGCACGCAACTCATGACCGCCTTGGGGGCACTGGCCGTTCACGATGCCGAAAATCTGTCCAAAATCGCAGATATCGCCGCCTCTATGAGCTTGGAAGTGCTCATGGGGAGCCGCATGGAATTCGACCCGAGAATCCACCGCGTGCGGCCCCACCCCGGGCAAGCCAAAGCTGCCCACAACATGCGCCGAATCACTCACAACAGCGAAATCATTTCTTCCCATAAAGATTGCTCTCGAGTTCAGGACGCCTACACCTTGCGGTGCTCCCCCCAAGTGCATGGGGCCTCCAAGGACACCATTCGGTACTGCCGGGAAGTCATTGAAATCGAAATGAATTCGGCCACCAACAATCCTCTGATTTTCGCCGACAGCGGTGACTTGCTCCTCGGCGGCAACTTCCACGGTCAACCGGTGGCCTTGGCCATGGACTTTTTGGGGATTGCCTTGGCCGAACTGGCCGACATTTCAGAGAGGCGGATTGAGCGGCTCGTCAATCCTCAACTGAGCGGGCTCCCGGCGTTTTTAGTTTCCCAAGGAGGGCTCCAGTCCGGCTTCATGATCGCGCAATACACTGCAGCGGCACTGGTTTCGGAAAATAAGACCTTGGCCCATCCCGCGTCCGTGGATTCCATCCCCACGTCAGCCAACAAAGAAGATCACGTGAGCATGGGGACTTTTGCGGCGCGCAAATGCCGGGATATTTTGCGGAACGTGGAAACCGTGCTGGCCATCGAACTCCTATGTGGTGCCCAGGCTCTGGATCTTTTCACCAACATGAAACCGGGAGTTGGAACCCTGGCGGCCTACAAGTGTGTCCGTGAAAGGGTTTTTCATCTGGATCAGGATCGGGTGCTCGCCCCCGATATCCACGCGGTGGTGGAACTGATCCGCAGCGGGAGGCTCGTGCGGGCTGTGGAGGCCGAGATCGGACCTTTGCACCCTTGAGGTGGGGATTGTGGCCTGGGAGATTCCGTGAACGCCTTTGTTGAGAGATTCGTCCCCGCGGACAAAGCGCGTATACCTACGGGCGCCCGTCGATCGGCACCGCGAAGTGCAGCGCAGACCGGTTCCGTGAGCACGCCGGGACCGGTCGGCGTTTCTTCACGAGCACAGTTCAGAGGGCTTGGGATGGCGGAGTGGTGGGCTTAGTCGCACGAATGGATCTCAACTAGGTTTTGAGGACTTCCGCCAAGGCCCCTTCGATTTCAGGATACCGAAACGTGTAGCCATGCCGTAAGAGCACGGCGGGAAACACTCTTTGACCTTCAAGGAGCACCGAGCCGAATTCCCCGAGAATCCATTTGAGGGCCACGGCCGGGGTTCTCAGAAAGCTGGGCCGATGAAGCAGTTTGCCGAGGACATGGGCCAGGGTTTCGTTCCGCACGGGGTTCGGAGCACAGAAATTGACCGGCCCGTGGATGGCTTCCTTGTCCATGACGAACAGCATGGCCCCGAGGAGATCTTCCATGTGAATCCAGGAGAACCACTGGCGGCCATCTCCCAAAGGCCCACCCACAAAACGCTTAAAAGCCGGGATCATCTGGCCGAGAGCCCCGCCCGTTTTGCCGAGAATGATGCCGAATCGCATGCACACCACTCGGGCGCCTTTCGTCTGAGCCTCCGAAGCCGCGGCTTCCCAATCCACACAGACCGAAGCCAAGAAATCGGAACCGGGCGGTTCGTCTTCCGTCAGACTGGCATCACCCCGAGAGCCGTAATAGCCGACAGCTGAGGCGTTGAGGAGTGTAATGGAAGATCCCTCCGGAATGGCTTGCACGAGGTTACGGGTGGTGAGAATCCGAGACTGATAAATCAGCTCTTTCGATTTGGCCGTCCACCTTCGGAAAATGGAAGCGCCGGCGAGGTTGATCAGCACGTTTTGGTCGGCCACGGCATCCTGCCATGGACCGCTTTGGGTGGTGTCCGCCGAAATGTAATGCATTTGGGAGGGCATAGCGGGACTGGGTTTCGGCCCCTGCCCTATCCCGGTGACCTCATGACCGAGGGCGACGAGGCGAAGACAGAGTTGGGTGCCCACAAAACCCGAAGCTCCGGTGATGAGAATCTTCATGGCGTGCTCCTCGTTTTCGTTATTTTCGCCGATGCGGTTTGATCACCCACGGCATGGAAAATAACCCGGAAAATCGGGCGCTCCAATAGAGAACGGCGAATGGCACAAAAAAACCCGCCTCGGGAGAGGCGGGTTCTTTCCGGCCAGATCTGACGGACTTATTGAAAGTACGCGCACTTTTCGCACGTAAAGCCGCTCCACATCCCCTTGGCGGCTTTATCCAGACAGTCGTCATAGTGCAGGCAGTCAAAATTGCGCAGCCCTTTGCCTTCCTTGCATTTCACGGGGTTGGGGAGAGGCTGGGGCGTGGAAGCGGCACACCGCTGGGAAGACTGTCGCATCATCCAGACCTCCTGTGGAGAATCAAAAATATTCCGGGGTCAAACCAACTTTTTTTCGATCACATGTGTGTCCCTCACCGATCGGCGGAACGCTTACACAACATCCCCAAAAGAAGAAACCCTGCAGCGGCGATGGCCCAGCACGCCACGTCCATAAATGTTCCTCCAGACTCAAGGAAATAAACTGGCCCTCTCAGAGGGCGGCGGTATGTAACCTAGGTGAAAGGGGACGTCAAGAACTTTTTTCGAGGAATGGAAGGCCCGAGACTTCTTCTGATTCATGCCGTGCAATCCCATGCGGCTCGGTCGATGCCACGACGCGCAACCGCTATCTCATACACGATATTAGCTCCCTTCGTCAAAAGAAAAATTGTGTGCTGCCGGCGCAGACCGCAAGACCATTGTAGGCGTTGACGACGCTGGCAAAATAGTCCATGAAGCATGAGGGATGTCGGCTAAAACGGCGTCCGCGCGGTGCAGGGGCACGGGGTCCCGTGCCCCTATCGTTCGCTGAGACATCTGCGGGGAAGATTGCAGGGGCAGGGGGAGGCTCCATGAAGGGGAGGCCGTCTTTTCTGGGGATCAGGACCAAAGTTTTTGTGGGTCTCTGGGGGATTCTGACATTCTTGTCCCTTGCGCCGATACCCTCGGCACTGAGGGCGAACGACATATCGCCCGATTCCCTGACCCTGGAATCGGCCCTCCAAGAAGCCTTGACGAACCATCACCTCATCCGGGAGGCGGAGGAGCTGGAAAAGGCGGCTATGAACGAGGAAAAGAGCGCCCAGGCCGCCTTGAAACCCTCCCTATCGGCGCACTACCAATTTTTCCGCCTTGAAGACCATCCTTACGCCATCTTTCGAACCAATCTGGGCGTTCAACAAGTGGATATGGGCCACCGTGGGACCTATACGTGGGATATGACACTAACCCAGCCCCTCTTCACCGGCTTTGCCCTATCTACAAAAAAGAAGATCGCCGCCTTGGACGTTTCGGTGTCCCAAGTTCGAAAAGAAATGGCCGTCCTGGATGTCATCAAGCATGTCAAGACGGCGTATTACCGGGTTCTCCTGGCACAGCGTTACCTTGACGTCGCGCGGGAGGAAGTGGAGCAACTGAGCGCACACGTGGAGGATGCCCAGCGCTTTTACGATCAGGGATTGATTCCACTGAACGATGTTTTGAAATCCCAAGTGGCGCTTGCCCAAGCCCAGCAAGTCCTAGTGAGGCGCCAAAAAGATCTGGAAATTGCTTCCGCGGATTTGAACCGCCTGTTGGGGCGGAATCTTTCGCAGCCTGTCCGTTTGGAAGATGTGTCCCCACCGACGGCAAAATCGCCCCCTCTCGAGGATCTCCTCGCCGAAGCCGAACGATCCCGGCCGGAACTGACCATCTTGAAATTGGAAGTCCAGAAGGCGACGGAAGCCGTCCGGCTGGCAGGAAGCGATCTGTATCCCAAGCTGTTTGCTGTGGGAACTTACGAAAGGACTGGGAAGGATCCCCTGGGGGAGGAAAATGACTATCGAAACCCGGAAACGGCCGCCGTGGGGATGCGGATGGATTGGTCCATCTTCGAATGGGGCCGGACCCGGTCACAGGTGCTCCGCCAGCGCCACACCCTTAAGGCGGTTCAGGAAAAACTGGCGGACATCGAAAACAGCGTCCGACTGGAAGTCAAAGCCGCCTTGGCAGACCTGGAAGTGGCTGAAGAAAATATCCAGACAGCCCGAAAGGCCCTTGAACAGGCGAAGGAAAACCTGAGGATCACGCGCTTGCAGTATCAACAGCAGGTGACCACGGTTACCGAGGTGCTGGATGCAAGAACATATCTCACCCAGGCCGAAGCGAATTTTTACGCGGCCCGTTACGGCCGGTCTATTGCCCAGGCGGAACTGGATCGCGCTCTCGGCCGTCGGGCGCCGTAAGCCGTAAGGAGGGGGTTGGGCGTGGAGGACAAGGCAACGAAGAAGCCGAAACGACGCGGTGCCACGGTGCTCGTTCTCGGGGTGGCAGCGGTTCTGCTCATGGTGAGCGGTTTCAATATCGTGCGTTTGCGGTCGAGACCTTCGGAAACCAAGGAGGTGGCCGCCGTTGTGCCCGTAGCCGTTCGTGCGGCCCGAATGGCTCTCGTTGAGGAAGCCATCAAGACCACAGGGGATCTTGTGCCGATTCAAGACGTTTATCTCTATCCCGCGGTGCCCGGAAAAAAAATCCAGCAGGTGTTTTTCGACCGGGGTCAACCGGTGGTCGAAGGCGCCCTGGTCGCTCAGCTGGACGATGCGGAAGTAGCGGCGCGCCTTCGACAAGCGGAAGCTGCGGTGGAGGCGGCGCGGATCCAGGTGGAACTATTGGACAAAGACAAAATGAGGTTTGAAAACCTCTACCGCCATCAGGCTGTCGCGAAACAGAGGCTGGACCACATCCAGGCAGAACACCGGGCGGCCCTGGCGCGCCTGGCGGAGGCGCAAGCCGCATTGAAAGCCCTGAGGGAAGTTCATCGCGATTTTTTCCTGCATTCACCCATTCGCGGCATCCTGGCGGAACGCTATGTGGACCCGGGAAACCTCACGGACGTCAGAAGGCCCATAGTCCGCATCACGGACGAAACGGTCCTCAAGGTCGTCTTTCACGTCCCGGAAAAAGATTTTGTTTTGCTTCAGCCGGGCCTGAAAGGCTTTTGCCGGCTGGATGGTTTTCCCGGGCAACGTTTTGAAGGAACCGTGATGGTGACCTCCCCGGTGCTGGACCCGAAAACCCGCACGGCCATGGCGGAATTGCACGTGCCGAACCCTGATTTCGTTTTGCGTTCGGGCATGTTTGCCCACGTGACGGTTCCTCTAAAAACCCGGGAAACTTTGGTGGTTGATCGAGACGCTTTAGTGCGCCTGCCGGGAACGGGACAGCCTTACCTGTTTGTGATCGAAGAGGGGAAGGCCCGCATGCGCAATGTGCGTCTCGGTCTGGAGCAGGAAACTGTAGTGGAGGTGGTGGAAGGGGTGCGCCTTGGAGAGCCGGTGATCGTGCGGGGCCAAAACCGGGTTGTGGACGGCTCACCTGTAGAGATCACGGCCGTCGAGGCATCCTAAGGGAGCCCAAGAGCGACCCCGGATGGAGCTTCCTGTAAGGTGGAAATAGCGGATCATGCGACTGCCCGAATTTGCCGTTCGTCAGCCCGTGGCCACGTTGATGCTCCTCTCCGCGGGCCTTCTCCTTGGAATCATGTCTCTCTTTCGCCTGAGTGTGGACATGTTTCCCGACATCAGCCCGCCGGTGGTGACCATCCTCACCACATGGCCTGGGGCCAGTGCCTCGGATGTGGAAACGGAGGTGACCAAGGTCATCGAAGATCAGGTTAACGCCGTGAGCAACCTAGATACCTTGACCTCCAAATCCTTGGACAATCTTTCCGTTGTGGTGTGCCGTTTTAACTGGGGGACCGATTTGTCGGTGGCGACCAACGACATCCGCGACTGGTTGGAAAGAGCCAAGAGAGATCTCCCCCTGATGCTGAAGCCCCCATGCTCTACAAGTTCAGCAGTGCCACGGCACCTATTTTTTTCATTACGGTGACGGGAGACACCAGTTGGCCGCGGTTGTATCATCTCGTGGACAAGCGCATCTCGGACGAGCTCAAAAGGGTGCCTGGCGTGGGGGCGATTCAGCTCTACGGTGGTTTAAGGCGCCGGATCAATGTCTATTTCGACCTGGAGAAGATCCAGGGATACCGGTTGGCCCTAGACCAGATCAATCGCGTGCTTGCGGCCGAAAACGTCAATATCCCGGCGGGGGCGATTAAGGCCGGGCAGAAAGAATACTTTGTCCGAGTGCCGGCGCGGTTTGCCGATGTCCGGGAAATGCAAGCGACGGTGGTAGGGTTTTTTGAAGGGCGCCCCATCTATCTGCGGGACGTCGCCCGCGTGGAAGATGACTTTAAGCCCATGGAATTGAACGGTTGGGGGGACGGACGCCCGGCCATTGTGCTCATCTTGCAAAAACAGACGGGCCAAAACACCGTGGAGGTATCCCGGAGGGTCCGTGCCAAAATTGCAGAGATACAGAAGGGTCTGCCCAGTGATGTGCGGATTCACATCGTCATGGAGACCGCGGAAAACATCCTCACCTCCATCAAAAACCTGCGCAGCACTTTGTATTACGGCATTGCCCTGGTGGTTCTCGTCACCGTCGTCTTTCTTCGGCAAATCCGGTCCGCACTCATCATCGCTTTGAGTATCCCCTTTTCGCTTATTCTTTCGTTTATCTTGCTGTTTCTTTTCGGTTATACGATCAACCTCATTTCGCTGATGTCCTTGGCCATCGCCTCCGGCATGGTGGTGGATAACGGGATTGTCGTCTTAGAAAACATCGTCCGCTACATGGAGCGGGGGAGCCGGAGGACCTCCGCGGCGATGTTTGGGGCGAGCGAAATGGGCTTGGCCATCACGGCTTCCACGCTCACCACCGTGGTGGTCTTCGTGCCCCTCATGTTTCTTACAGGGCTCGCCGGCATCATGTTCAAGCAGTTGGGTTTCGTCATTGTGGTGACTCTGGGCGCGTCCCTCTTTACGGCACTGACTTTGACCCCCATGCTATGCTCTCAATGGCTTCACCGGAGGCACTTTCAGCCGGGGCGCCACCGCGGCATCGTGGGCGCCTTGTATCAGTGGAGCGAAGCGGCTTTCCAGAAGCTCGAAAAAAGCTACGAAGTCTGCCTTTCTTGGGCCGTGCAGCACGGGAAGACCACGCTGTTTCTTGCTTGCGCCATTTTTGTGAGCAGCCTTTCTCTCCTGCCGTTTTTGTCGACGTCTTTTATGCCGGAGGTGGACAGCGGGGACGTCCTCGTGGATTTTCGACTTCCGGAAGGGACACGCATCGAAGAGACCAATCGGGTGGTCGAGGCCATTCTGGACAACATCGAGAAGGTCGTGAAACCTGAAGAGTTTCGACATTCCTATGCTTTTTCCGGGCAGTCCGAGGAAGGGATCGGAGTGGCTTTGGGCTTTGAGGAAGGCGCCAATGTGGGTTCCATCGGCTTCAAATTGGTGGATCGGGATAAGCGTGAGCGGAGCGCCCAAGAAATCGCCGCCCTTTTAAGAAAGGAGGTGGTCAAGATTCCGGGTATCAGCCGTATTATGGTGAGCGCCCAGGATCCGATCGCCCAAATCTTGAAAGGGCGGGGGAAAGCCGTGTCCTTGGAAATCCAGGGTCCGGACATGGATGCCCTGATGGAAACAGCGCAAAAAATTGAAAAAATCTTTTTGTCGATGCAAGGACTGGTGGACGTGGAAATCAGTCAGAAGCCGCCACGTCCAGAATTGTGGGTGATCATCGATCGGGAAAAGGCGGCGGCCCTGGGGCTCCGGGTCGCTCAGGTGGCCGGGATTTTAAGAAACTTTTTCTACGGTAAAGAAGCGAGTTTGTATCGCGATGCAGGGGATAGTTTCGATATCTTCACAAGATTGACGGAAGTGGACAAGAACCGGTTGGAAAACCTTCTTCGTTCCCCTGTGCCTCTGCCGGACGGCCGTGTCGTGGAGCTCAAGAATTTCGTCACGTTGCGGGAAGGCAGCGGTCCCATTGAGATCGAGCGCAAGAACCGGCAGAAGATCGTCAAGGTGGAAGCCGACCTGCTCGGGCGCTCCCTGGGCTCGGCCAGTGAGGAGATCCGGGAACGTTTGGCGGCCATGGACATCCCCGAAGGGATCAGCCTCTCTTTCGGGGGCGACGTGGAAGAGCAACAGAAAGCCTTCCGGGAACTCACCACGCTCTTCATCCTTGGCATTGTGTTGGTCTATATGGTGATGGCTTCTCTTTTCGGGAATCTCAGAGACCCTCTGATCATCATGTTTTCGGTGCCTTTTGCAGTGAGCGGGGTCTTGTATGCGTTTTACTTTACCGGAACGACCCTGGGCGTGGTCTCCTTCATGGGTGTGGTGATGCTGGTGGGCATCGTGGTCAACAACGCCATCGTCTTGTTGGATTATACGCACCTTTTGGAAAAAAGAGGCCTCAATCTGATGGAAGCGGTCACCCAAGCCGGGCGCAACCGCCTCCGGCCGGTCCTCATGACGACTTTGACCACATTTTTCGGGATGCTGCCTATGGCCGTCTCCACTGGTGTCGGCGCAGAGACGTGGAATCCACTCGGGATCACCATGTTGGGAGGTCTGACCCTGTCCAGCGCGGTGACACTAATTGTGGTGCCGACCTTCTACTATCTTCTGGAAAGCCGCCGCCAAGCCGCCAAAGCGCCGGAAGCCGCCGGCGTGCCGAGGTGACCATGGACATGTACTGGATTTTCTACGATGCGGCCTTTGACGAGGATGTTACGGAAATCTTGGAGCGTTGCTGTGTTACAGGGTTTACCAAGTGGGACCGCGTGTTGGGCAAAGGCCCGCACGCCGTCCCCAGAATGGATAACGCCGTCTGGCCGGGCTACAATTGCGCCGTGGTGGTCGTCGTTCCCGACGAAGAAAGCCCACACCTCAAAAGGTCTTTGCAAGATTTGAGAAAGAAGCTCGGCGGCCGGGGTATGGAAATTTTCCGAACTTCCGCAGAACGCGTCGGCGACGGCTAAGACGAAGAGCTAAAGTTGTGCCCTGAATCGGCGACACCATGCCCGAAGCCTTTAAAGAACACAAATCGGCACTTTCCAATGGGCCGGTGCGATCTCAGTGCCGTATTGAATCCTGCGAACTATCGCCTTCGGTTCAGCGTTCATCCCCCTTCCCATAAGGTCATGGAACTGAGGCTGTGGCCATGGCTTCGGCGGGTGCTGGCTGGGACTGGGCTCCCAAGGAGGGTGCGGCTATGGGGGAAGTTCCCACTGGCTAATGCCCGCCGCATCGATGCGCAGCATATAAAAAGGCGGGGAGGCATCTTGAGTGTCTGCGGCTCGACGACGCAATAACTCTCCCATGAGTTGTTCCATGGTCTGGAGATCTTCCGGGGCTCCCGACAGCCGGCTCGCTCGAACTTCGAATCCCAGGTGACGAGGGATGGCCAGGGCGGAACTCAAGGCGAGGCGTTCCACAGGCTCCTGGGCGGATTCCGCCCCGAGCAGCAACCAATGGGCTGACGGAGGATCCGAGCGCAAGGAGATTCCCGCCAGCAGGATGTAGTATCGGTCCAGATGGGAAGTTTCCGGGCGAATGGAAAAATCCGGTCTCTCTTTCATCAGCGGCGCCTGGGCACGGGCGAAAGGCAACGCCCGAGGAAAGATGCTCTCCACGTCCCAAAGCCCTTGAGCACGGACCACCTCGGCGAATTGATGGCTCAACGCCAGCCCCATACCGGACCCTGCCGAAAGGATGAGGACGGAAGGAGAAAGAGGGACGATCTTTCGCACCGTCTTCCGCTCCCATCCCCCTCTGGAATCCGGGCATAGGGCCAAACTGTCTGTGGCCAAAAGGATGGTGTGCGGTGTATGGTAGCCAAAAATTTGGGTCATGGGGAGCTCCTTTGTTCATGGAGTGCCCCGGCCGGGACGGCCTCGGGCTGTCGCTTATCCTTAACATTTTCCGGAAAGGGATGCCATGGTCCTTGTGCCCGAAAAAGCAACGGAGACGGTGTGCCATATCGAGCTGCATGGAGGTGATGTTGTGGGGGCCTTCTTCCCATGGTTTCAGGCGGGCGTGTGGGTGGTTGTCCCTGCGCAGACCACCGTGGGTGGCCTGCTCACCCGGGAATGGGGTCTTTCCCGAGAAGTCATCGAAGAACGTGTCGGGACCGTCTTTTTGAACGGCATCCCTCTGGACGATTTGGAAACATCATGCCTGCTCGAGGGCGATGTTTTAGCACTTTCGGGACCCATGCCGGGACTTGCGGGAGCGATCCTTAGGAAGAACAGTCCTTTGAGCGTGTTGCGGCATGACCGGAGGTGTCCGGTTCATGGGCCTTCCGTGGGAGCGACCGGTCCTCAGCGCGTGCGCATCAAACTTTTCAACCATCTGATCCCCGAATTGGGGCCGATGCTGCTTCGACGGGGGATTCTCTTGGAAAAGGAACACGCTTTGGAGTGCCTGCGTGACTGGAACCGATCGGGTAGGGAGAAACCCCGAAAAGTGTTCCTAGAAAACAAAGAAGTGCCCTTTGACGCTCTTTTTGATAATATACAAATATCAATGGCAGCTTTCTGCGTTTCGGACTGACTGCTTCTCCCCTTCGAACACCGAGCATTGTGACTGAAAATCAAGGAGCTTTGCCATGTTTGGGGAAAATGAACCCTCCAAGGAACGTTTCGTCACATGCTTGGCACAGGCGTTCCAAGCCCATAGGGACCCGCAAGGTTTTGCGCGTGAAATCCTTCCGGAATTGCGCCGCCTCCTGGAGGTTCAGGCTGTGTCCATATGGATGCCATGTCCTGATGGAAAACATCTGCAACTCGCGTGGTATGACAACGATCCCACTTTCTGGAGCTCAGATCTTACGGAGATCAAAGTCCCCATAGACACGAGTCTTGCGGGAGCCGTCTATGTGACCGGCCGTTATGAGATTGTCCCCGACGTGCGGTGGGATTCTCGACATTGCGGTCATGTGGACGAGAAATCCGGGCTTCAGACGACGGACATGCTGATGATCCCGATCCGATCCAAGGGGTCCATGATCGGGGTTATGCAGTGCATTAACAAATGCCTTGGGTGTTTTAACGACCGCGACATCGCCTTAGGTGAGGCTGTGGCCATTTTTTTTGCCGTTACCCTCGAAAAATCCTTGCTCCTGCAACAACTGACCAACGCCCATGAAAAACTCAAGGAAACGGCGCGACGACGCAGAGCCGCGTTGCGCGAAGTCATTCATGAAAAGGCCCAGCTGGAACGAACCGTTCGAGAATGCTCAGAATTCGGCACGGTCATCGGCGTGAGCGAAAAGATGCAGCAGACCTTAGATCTGTGCCGGCGGGCGGCAGCCTGCGACGTGACGGTGATCCTGGTGGGGGAATCCGGAACCGGCAAAGATTTGCTTGCAAGGATGGTGCACCGAAACAGTTCTCGGAGCAAAGGCCCTTTTATTGCGGAAAACTGTGCCGCTATTCCCGAGAATCTTTTCGCATCCGAGCTCTTTGGCCACGTCAAGGGATCCTTTTCCGGCGCCGAACGTGACCGAGTCGGACTCATCGAAAAAGCCCACGGGGGAACCCTTTTTTTGGATGAAATTGGAGATATGCCCGCCTCTATTCAAAAAGCCCTCTTGAGGGTTCTGGAGACAGGAGAGGTGCGGCCCGTGGGCTGCAACCAGGGGCGTGCGGTGGACTTCCGGTTGATCACGGCGACTCACAGGAACCTGGAAAACCTCGTGGCCATGGGGCTGTTTCGTGAGGATTTGTATTATCGCATCAACGTGTTTCGGATTGCGCTGCCCCCGTTAAGGGAGCGGCCTCAGGATGTTCCGCTATTGGCCAGCTTCTTTATGGAACGGGCCAGCCGCCGATATGGAAAGAAACTGCGGGGTATCGCCCGTGAAGCCTTGGAGTGTCTCCAAAAATATCCCTTTCCAGGAAATGTCCGTCAGCTGAAAAACGAAATCGAACAAGCGGTGGTCCTGGCGGAGGAGGGAGATTATATCCGAATGGAACATTTAAGCCCTCAAGTCTCCCGGCATTTTGACATGCTGCTCCCGGAGGGGCCTCAGGGGAGGATCCGGAGGCTTGTTGAAGATGTCGAAAGAAGGGCCGTGATGGAAGCTTTGAAATGTTGCGGAGGCAACAAGACACAAGCGGCGAAACAGTTGGGTTTAAGCCGGTATGGGCTCGCCAAAAATATGAAGCGCTATGGATTGGCAGGGCCCGAAAAGAAGTCAACTCAATAGGCATCCTGACGACCTCGTTGCCAGAGCACTCCCGTAATAGGTCCCGCCAATCTCCGAAGGACAGAAAATCGTTTTTTTCAATGACACTTCAATGACATGCGAAGTGTTCGGGCGCCCAACCGGGCCTTTTCCATGAGCCGCCGACGCCGTATCCACCCAGGAGGGTGAAAGCGAGGTTGCCGGTGACGTGAGTCGTTTGGGTATACGGTGTTCCCTGCGCCGAAGACGCTTTCGGCTCTTCAGGGCTTTCCTCTGGGTTTTGAAGGCTTGGCATACATTGTGATCCATGTCTGGGAACTCAAAGCTCTTGTCCGACCCAAAGAACCCAAACGAGGAGGACCCCATGAAGACGAAAATATTTTGGATTTGTGCATCGGCCGCGGTGATGTTTCTTGCGCCGACGGCTCTCCGGGCGGAGACTCCGGAGACGGCGGCCTATGAGGCGTGCGTGGACCAGCTGATCGTCCAGGCCGAAAGACAATCGGGGATGGAAAACAGCCGGTCCGAAGTCTTGAGAAACTGTGCGCAGGATGCAAAAGAAAAGGCGGAATATTATCGGGTGAATAAGGCCAAATTGGTGAGCACGATGACAGAAAGGCGTGTCAAGGCGAAAGATACGCAGATGAGATACTTCCTCATCAAGGCTTACAACGAAAGGAACTATGCCTTGAGCGAATGAGCCGTGTTCTACCGATAGCGTGCCAAGTACTGTTCTATGCGAATCTTCCGAATCGTGTTTTCCGAGGACATGTAGCGGATCTTTCCAAAGATGGGGCGCTCTGGGCCCCAGGGTCGATCATAGCGGCCGAGGATCCAGAAGATACCGCTGTAGGAGTTTGGGTCCCGGCCGTCCAAGCCGTATTTGTTATTCAGTTCAATCATGATTTCCAACGCATCCCTGGGAGATGCCGTCCAGTGCAGGATTTTTTTCCCCCAAAGCATGCGAAGGTAATTGTGAATCACTCCTTCTTCCAGAAGTTGCCTTTGGGCGGCGTTCCAGACAGGGTCGTAGGAGGCGGCACTCTCGAGCTGTTCCAGTGGATAAACATAGGGCCGAGGATCCGCGGCGTGTTTTTCCAGGGTTTCCAAAGCCCACGAGGGTAAGGACTCGTAGGCGTCGTAACGGGGAACAAATCGGCACAGGTTAAAGCCCAACTCCCGCCACGTCACAAGCTGATCCAGGAACGCCTCGGCCCCATCGCTCATGCCCCACCATCCCCGGCGCGATCCTGTGGCCTGTGCGGCGAGCTTATCGGGTGTCCATCCTTCATGACGGCAGACGGCTGCCAGGACTTGGTGAGAGCTCAGGTGGCCGAAATGCAAATAGGGAGAAAGGCCGCTTGTGGCGTCTTGGTCGGGATGGTTGCGGTCCTCGGCGTAACGTGACAATTTGCGGTTGAGGAACTCATGAAGACGGCTTGCGGCCGCTTCGGATCCACCCCGAAGGAGACATGCCCCGACCCTGTGATTCACCGGTAACGTGGACACCAGCTCGGGGATCCGATCAAAGTCCTGTTCTGTCAGAGGGACCCAGCGCTGATAAAGGCGGGCGAGATCTGGAGGCTGCCCTGGAGGGGGCAAGGAAGCCAGGGGGTTTTCCCGGGGTGGGCTGTCCAGGTGTTTTCTCAGCACACTTTGCAAGTACCGTCGAAAGGCAAACGCGGTGCCGAAAACCTTGCCAGGGGCGTCCAAGGGCAAGAGGCCGTTGCTGTCCACCTTTTCCAAAAGCACATCGATTTTCCGACCCGCCGTTTCAATCATCCGGGGGATGAAAAAAGCAGGGTAATCGTCGGTGACGACGACACAGGCGCCTTTGGCCAGCGTGCTCAGCAACCCTTTTCCTTCTCCGGCGGCTCTTTCCACGTAAGCATAGTAGGTCGCCGCTGTAGCACGGACTGCGGCGTAATTCTCTTGCATTCCTTGAAGGATGAAGGAGTGGAAGCGGTCGCTGGCCCAAGGATAGTCTAGGCGCAAGGCTTCGAGAATCACCAAGGGTTTTCTCAATCGGATCGCCCAACCTACGGCGCGGTCCAGAGCGAAGTTTCCCGTAACGCGCCGGTACGCCGTCATCCAATAAACGACATAATCCCCGTTCGGCCGCACCTCCTGTCCGTTCACCGTACGGACCCGCTCATGGGGGACATCCACATCATGCATGACCGCACACCTCAGAGGATTGTCGGGGAGGGTCACCCCCCGTAAAGCCCCCAGACTCTTGGCAGCCACAAACTCAGGGCCGGGAACAGAGCAACCACAACGAGTGCCGCAACCATGGCGATAATGAACGGGATTGTCGCTAAGGAGGCCTTTTCCAGGGAAATGCCTGCAAGGTTGGTTGTCACGTAGAGATTGACGGCCACAGGGGGCGTGAACTGGCCGATGGCCAGATTGAGAGTCATGACCACGCCGAACCACAGGGGATCCCAACCGAAATGGGTCATAATGGGCAGCAGAATCGGGAGGAAGACATAATAGATGGAAATGGCGTCCAGGAGCATCCCGGCGATAAAGATGAGCAGGTTCACGAGGACTAAAACCACCGCGGGATGGGTTGAAAGGCTCAATAGAGATCGGGCGATTTTCTCCATGATCCCAAGGGTTGCTCCCGCCCAGCTATAAAGACCCGCCAAGGCGACAATGAGGAGAACGACCGCAGAGGAAACAGCGGCATCCACAAGAATCTCATAAAAGCTTTTGAAGGTTAGGGTCCTGTAGACAACGAACCCAAGGAACACGCCGTAAAAGACGGCCACGATGGCGGCTTCCGTAGCGGTGAAGATGCCCCCGTAGATGCCTCCTAAAATGACCAAAGGGGCGGCCAGTCCCCAAAAGGCCTCCCGAAAGGCTTTGACCGTTTCCTTAAAACTTCCGCGTCGTTCCCCCATGTACCCGCGGCTTTTTGAGATCCAGTAGGCCGGGAGAATGAGGGACAGACCGGCGAGGATGCCGGGAAAAACCCCTGCTGCGAAAAGAGCGGGTACAGACGTGGTGGTGATGACGCCATAGAGGATGAAGGCGATGCTTGGAGGCACAACGATGGCGGTGGAGCCCCCGGCGGCGATGAGAGCGGCGCTGAAATCTTTCGCGTAATTCTTTCGGGCCATAGCGGGAATCAAGACTGCGCCCATGGCGGCGGCATCGGCAGGTCCGGACCCGCTCACCCCACCGAAAAACACACAAACAAGAATGGCCACAATGGCCAATCCCCCGGGGAGGGATCCGACAAGAAGGCTTGCCAGGTGAACTAATCTTTGCGAGACCCCACAACGTTCCAGGATCATCCCCGCGAGGATGAAAAACGGGATGGCCAAGAGAGGGTACTTGGCGATGCCGGCATAAAAATTAGACGAAATCACTGGGATGCCGAGGTTGAAATACCAAATCATGAAAATGGCCACACCACCCAAGGCCACCGCGATGGGAATGCCCAAGAAAAGCAACACCAAGAAGGCGAAAAAAAGCCAGAAAGCCGGATCCATACTCACTCTCTAGCCATGGTCGTGCCACAGAACCCGGGTGCGTTGCCAAGCTCTCACAATGATCAGCAGGCTTCCTAAAGGGACTGCCAGCGTGTAGGTCCATTGGGGCACTTGAAGGGCTTCGGAGAGGGTGTTCAACTCTACCTCATCGCGCATCTGGAGAATCGCATAATATGTCAGGGTGCCGAACACAAGGACGACCAAGAGCATAGTGAAAATCAACACCCCACGCCGAACCGGAAGCGGAAATCGGACAAAGACAAAATGCAGCCCGAGGTGAAGGCCTCGGCGGAACGCCGAGGCGCTCCCGAACACGGTGAGATAGACCAGCGCGCTCACTTCCACCTCTTCCACAAAAGCAAAAGAATAATTCGTGCCGTACCGGAGGGCCACATTGACAAATGCCACAACGGCCATGAATAACAGGAGGAAAGCGCAGGCGGCTTCCTCGAAATGATCCCGAAGCCACAGCAGCCTCGTCCGATTCATGAGCTTGAACCTTGATTCCCGTGAAGGGTTTAACGCCCGAGAATTTTTTCAGCCTGCTGGACCAAATCCACCCCGATCTTTTCCTTCCAATCATTGTAGACGGAGCGGGTCTTCTCTCGGAAGGCGGCACGCATCTGGGGTGTGAAGACTGTCACTTCCATGCCGTTTTGCCGCAGGGTCTGCAAAGCGGCCATGTCCCCCTGAAGTCCCTGGCGGGCCTGTTGGACTTCCCAGGCGCACGCATCTAAAGCGGCCTGTTTGAGGATTGCTTGGTCCTCGGGCGAGAACGTTTTCCATGTTTCTTGACTGGCCCCCAAGATCAAGGGATCAATGGCATAGTGCCAGAGGCTGATGTACTTGTGGACCTGCCAGAGCTGATAAGGGATGATGACCGCATTCACCGGGTTTTCCTGCCCGTCCACCGTGCCCTGCTGGAAAGCCGTTTGGGCTTCGCCCCAATTCATGTTGATGGGGTTGGCTTCCAAGGCACGAAAGGTGTCAATGAAAATCGGGGAACCCACGACGCGGACTTTCAGACCTTTGAGGGCGTCAGGAGAATCCACAGCCCGCAGACGATTGGTCAGCTCCCTGAATCCGTTTTCACCCCACGCCAGGGGCACGACTCCACGTTCTTCAATCTGGCGGAAGAGTTCCTGACCGGGTGCGCCGTTTTTCACGGCGTCCAACTGTTCATAGGTTTCAAAGAAGAAGGGAAGCGCAAAAAGATTCAGTGAAGGCACCTGAGGGGACCAGTTGATGGTGGAAGCCAGGGCGAAATCGATGACCCCTTGACGCATGAGCATGAATTCATTGGTTTGTTTGCCCGCAAAAAGCTGACCCGCGAAGTAGCACTTAATGTTAATGCGCCCCTTGGTCCTTTCGTTCACGAGATCGGCGAATTTCTGAGCCCCTTCGCCCCACGGTCCCTTAGGGCCCACGACGATGCTCATTTTGTATTCGTCTTTGTAGGTTCCAGCCATCCCCACAATGGGCGCCAGAGATAAAAAGACGAATACTGCCAGGATCCCCCACACCGCGTGTTTTTTCATGGTTGAGCCTCCTTTTTTGTCGTGTTGGCGGGATAACACCGATCTGCCCGGTTCATCCTGTTCCCCCGTAGAGCCTTGGCATCGCCTGGGGCCGGAACGGATGCCGTGATCATTGGTGCCTTGAGCGTGACCGAATGTCAACACCGTCTTTGCCTTTTGGCGATGCGCCTTTTCTTGCACTCCATCGGCCGGCTCGCTATGCTCGGACGAACAGCACCTTGGCAAACACCGCGAAAAGAGGAGTCGACAATGTTGGAGAAAGTGACGGCTCTGCTGAAATCCAACGACATGTGCGTTCTTGCCACCTGCCGCGACCACAAGCCCCACTGTTCCTTGATGGCCTATGTGACGGATGAAGACGGATTGACCGTCTATATGGCCACTCGGAAAGATACCACAAAATTTCAAAATCTTATGGTGAATCCCCGAGTCAGTCTCCTTGTGGACACTCGAGTGCAGAATCCGGGGGAGCGGTCCCGCATCCGTTCCGTCACCGTGGAAGGACTGGCCAGCCCTATAGAAGACGCGGCCGAAGACAACGAGGTGCGCCGACGCCTTGGGGAGAGGCATCCTCAGATCCGCAGATTATTGGAAGACCCTCTTTCGGCCACCATTGCGGTGAAGGTCAAAGGTTTGCTTCTTCTGGAAGGGCCGGAAAAGGCGACCCATATCACGGTGACATCGGGCTGAGAAAGGTAGCCGACCTGCACTCCTGAAAAACCGCGTAGGTAAAGGGACATCGCGGATTATTTTCTCAGAGAACGGCATAAATGCCGCCCGGTTGCGAAGAAGCCTTTTGTGTGGATAACACCGCGGCTCTTGAAACCCATTCGGGCATTGGCGATCTTTCCCAGCCACAGAGAAACGCCTTGATGACGTTTCCGGGAATCTTCTCGGAGATGCCCCCCTTGCCATGCCCGTCGAGGATGCTTTCCTTTGTCATCGGACAAACCCCCGACAGGTCTTTGTCCACCCCACGAAAGGAGCAAGGCATGGCTGGAAAAAACGCGATTCAAGAGAAGATTCACCGGTGGGTTTACAGCGAGGATGCTTTTCAGAGGCTGGACGACACGGATGATGCGGTCTTTTACAAGACAGACCGGTTCGTTTCCCACCTCGACCGGACGGCGTTGGAGACCGTAGAACAAATCATCGGGACTTTGATCATCGAAGATCATCCGGTGATTTTGGATCTCATGGCCGGCTGGGACTCCCATATCCCAGGCAACGTCAGCGCGACGGAAGTGGTCGGGCTTGGACTCAACGAGAACGAACTTAAGGCCAACAAAGCGCTCACCCGTTACGTCCTCCACGATCTCAACGCAGATCCCGTATTACCTTTTGCGGACGCCACCTTCGACGTGGTCTTGAATACGGTGTCCGTGGACTACATGACTCGGCCTTTTCAGGTGTTTGCGGAGGTGGCCCGGATTCTGAAGCCGGGAGGAATGTTTTTGGTCATTTTTTCCAACCGCATGTTCCCCCAAAAGGCCGTGAAGGTTTGGCGGGAAAGCAGTGAGGAAGAGCGGATCATTCTCGTGGAGGATTTTTTCTCCAGTGTAGCGGACTTCGGGGACACCCACGTGATTGTCGCTAAGGGTAAGCCTCGTCCCGCGGACGACAAATACGCCCATCTTGGGATTCCCAGCGACCCGATCTATGCCGTCTGGGCGGAAAAGAAGGGGATGCCTAAAGGCCGCCGACAGCGACCCGTGGTGGCTTTAAGCGCCGGCGAGCCCGTGTCTCCCGAGGAGCTCGAGGAGCGGAAACGCCGGGTGAGTCGGACCCTCCAGTGTCCCTATTGCGGGGAACGCATGAAAAAGTGGAAGATCCCGCAGACTCCCTTCACCGAATGGGATAACGAGTTTATGTACATTTGTTTCAATGACGCCTGTCCGTATCTCCTTCGGGGGTGGAGCGTTATGGAAGCCCAGGGGAACCGAGGCTTCTCCTACCGGATGATGTACAATCCGGACCGAGACGTGCTTTTGCCGGTACCCGTCCCCCACCTTCGGGCCCTTAAAGAGAGCATCGTCGACGAGGATTAGCCAGGGTTCAATAGATTATGACGAAGGGACCGCCGTGAAGACGGCGGTCTCGTTTCAAGGCGTGAGGCATTGACGGTAGAGTTTCCACGCTGTTCGGGCGTGTTGGGAAAAATCGAATTGACCACCGCTCACATGCCACAAAATCGCCGCCGGTTGAACAATGCCGAGAAACATGACGGCGGCGGCTTCCGCCGGCACATCGGAACGAATCTCTCCCTCCTGCTGCCCTTCGCGGACGATGTCGGCAATCCGCATCACGTGGCTATGGATGATTTCCCCCAGCCGAGCCCGCCGTCGGTCCGCATCGCCGATGATCTCTTCCGAAAACAGAATTCTAGGAATGGCTTGATTGGATGTGATGAAATAGACGTGCTGGGCCAGCAAGGCGTCCAATCGGGACAGAGCCGAGAAGTGCTCCCGGCGGACCTTTTCCACATGTTGCGCCAAACGTTCCCCCACCAGCTCGAGGACGGCATCCAAGATCGCATCTTTGTTCGGATAATGGCGATACAGGGCGGAAGGGACCACCCCTAACTTTTCGGCAAGCCGAATGACGCTCAATCGCTTCATTCCCTCTTGATTCACCAGCCTTAAGGCGGTTTCAACGATTTCAGCTTTCCGTCCGCTGAGAACCGTAGCTTTTCTGTGCTGTCGTTGGGGAGAATCGTTTTTCACTTTCATCGAACCCACCTCGAGCGCCTATAAGTTGGAGGCCGTGACCGAGACCCTTCCGGCTTCATTTTCCGGTCTTCTGCCGTCACCGGTGAAACGGTCATGTCTTCATCTGCATGGATGCGCGGGAAAAAGCCGCTCTGCCCACAGCCTATACCCCCCTTGACGGATTCATCCCCGAAAGCTCTAATGAGTGAAAATTTTTTCACTTCCCTGAGGGGCCGGCGAGGCCATGACGTCACAACAAGGACTCTCTTAGCACGGAGGAAAGCAATGGAGAAGGAGCGATTGTCCTACCATGGATCGGTGCAGGCAATGGTGGAGCGTATCCGCCGCGACGGGATGACAAACATTTGGGATCGGTATGCGGCCCAAGGTCTCGGCAACGATCCGGATAAGCGATGCCCCTTCTGTATGGGCGGGGTGAGGTGCGATTTTTGTTCCAACGGGCCATGCCGGGCCGATGCTGAAAAGGACAAGCGGGGGGTCTGTGGCATTAAGGCCGACGGCATGGCCATGCGGATGATGCTTCTCCGCAATGTTATGGGAACCTCCACTTACCATTATCACACGGAACAAACCCTACGCACTCTGCGCGCCACAGCTCAGGGAAAAACACCCTTTCGGATCACCGAGCCGGAAAAATTAAAGACCTTCGCCGAGCGGCTCGGTATCGACACGGCGGGCTCGACCGAAGAAACGGCTGTGCGGCTGTGCGATTTTGCGCAGAAGGATTTTCACAAGCCGGCCCACGAACCCAGTGAGATCGTCACCCGGCTCGCCCCACCAGATCGCCAGGCGCTGTGGAAAAAATTGGATGTCTTTCCCGGCGGCGTCTACGGGGAAATGCTCCGGGCCACGAGTTCTTGCCTGACCAATGTGGACGGCTACTACGTCAGCCTGGCTCTCAAGGCCATGCGCATGGCGGTGGCTATGGCCTACCAGAGCCAGATCGTCAATGAATACTGCCAGGACGTGCTTTACGGCATCCCTCGACCGCACAGGATGCGGGTGGACTTAGGGGTGTTGGACCCGGATTACGTGAATGTGCTTCCCAATGGGCACGAACCTTTTCTGGGTTTTGCCCTTGTCCAGCTTGCCCGAACGCCTCAGTGGCAGCAAAAGGCCACCGCGGTGGGCGCAAAAGGTCTGCGGGTCATTGCGTCCATCGAAACGGGACAAGAAATGATCCAACGCTGGACCATGGACGACGTCTTTTTCGGCTTCACGGGGAACTGGATCATGCAGGAAGCCGTTCTGGCCAGCGGGTGTGTGGATCTTTTCGCCTGCGACATGAACTGCTCCATGCCCATTGATCCGCTCTACGCGGAAAAGTATCACTTCAAACTCATCCCGGTGAGCGATCTCGTGGCCTTCGAAGGGATTTCAGACAGGCTGGATTACGTTCCGGAAAAGGCGGCCGAACAGGCGGCGGCCCTACTGGAGATGGCCATTGAGAATTTTCCGAAACGGCGAAAAATCGTGGAACCTGTTTCGGGCTTACGTTTGGGTGAGGCTGTGGTCGGTTTTTCCAACGAGAGCATTGTGGAGGCTTTGGGTGGTTCATTGGATCCTCTGTTGAACGCCATCAAGGACGGGGCGATTCGTGGTGTGGCGGGGTTCGTCTCGTGCACCACCCTGAGGGATACGGGACAGGATGTGCACAGCGTGCGCATGGCCAAAGAACTCATCAAAAGGGACATCCTGGTGCTCTCCATGGGATGCGGCAACGCGGCGCTACAGGTGGCCGGATTGTGTCTCCCGGAAGCCAAAGACTTGGCCGGACCGGGCCTCAGAGGCGTTTGTGAAGCTTTGGGGGTGCCCCCCGTTTTGAGCTACGGCACGTGTACGGACACGGGGCGCTGTGCCGACTTGGTGGGGGCGGTGTCGGCGGCGCTGGGCGGAGTGGCCATTCCCGATCTTCCCGTGGTCGCCTGCGCTCCAGAATACATGGAACAGAAAGCCACCATCGACGCCATTTTTGCGCTCGCTTTCGGTTTGTACACCTATGTGAATCCCGTCCCCAACGTCACGGGAGCTCCAAATCTGGTGAAGCTTTTGACCCAGGAACTGAAGGACGTCACGGGAGGGCTTCTTGACGTGAATCCCAATCCGGAAGAAGCGGCAAACGCCCTGCTGGCGCATATCGAAAAAAACCGACGCAAACTGGGTCTGAAATAAGAAAACAAACGCTGAAATTACCAACGTCCGACGTACAACCCGACGGTGTCGTGGAGGAAGAGCGTGCGGGAAAGAATCTGGATCCCGAGCTCGGCCAAGAGGGTGTCCGTCCCGCCCCGCCGCAGGTGGTCCCGGAAGGCCCGATAGTGTGTCCAGCCCGCGGAGCGCTCGATGAGGGCCACGGCACCGAGGAAAAGCCGGGCGCGCAGATGAGTTGGGCGGACATAGTCCATGAGGAACAACGTGCCGCCGGGGGTTAAGACTCGGCGACTTTCGGCAAGCATGATTCGACGGTGAGGAAAAGGTTTTTCGTGAAGCGCAAAAGAAATAACCACACCGTCGAAGGACTCGGCAGGATAAGGGAGACGGCGGGCATCTCCGCGGACGAAAGCGGCTTGCCCGCCGGCCTTGCGGACAGCCCGGCGGAGCATTTCGAAGGAGAGGTCGATTCCAAAGGCGGGAACGCCCGCAGCGCGCAGCAAAAAAACTTGGGTACCCGTGCCGCAACACACATCCAAAACCCGGCGACACTGCGCTATTAAAACGGCTCGCGTGACCCCCTGCCGGGCCCGTTTCAGAAAGCTCTCCAATCGATCATAGCATGTGGCAATTTTCCCATACTCGTCGCGGGCAGACTCAGGGGGTCTCATAAACCTCTACCAGGTCGCCTATTTTGGCTTCTTTCCAGTCAGGGATCTTAATGCCCACTTGTCGGCCTCTGGAGGCTTCCTTGACAGGCTTGCGATCGATCTGCATGGACTGGATCACACCGGAGTATACAGGCCCCATGGCTGAAATGATACGGAAGCGGCCGCCTTCGCGAAAAACACCCTCTGTGATCTCGCACCCGATGATAATTCCGCGGCGGCTGCTTTTAAAGAGGGCAATGATTTTCCCGTGACCGACAATTCTCTCGGCTTCAGGTGCGACGTCGCCTTTGGGAGGGGGAGCCGACCGCACTTCAAGGGCGTTGAGGAGATCCTGGATGAGTTCAAAGAGGTGAATCTCGACGCCCATATTCCGTGCGGCCTCGGCAACTTTCGGCGCCAAGTCGACCCCAAGCCCCAGCAGAAGGCGACTTGCCGTCGCCGCCAACAAGACATCGGACTTGGAAATCGACCCCACGCCTCGATGAACGATCTTGACCCGTGGCCCCCCTCGATTGAGACTTTCCACGGCCGCCTCAATGGCCTCGCCTGTCCCTACGGTATCCGATTTGATGACCACCTCAAGGAGACCCTTTTTCAGACCCGGCCTTCCCCGCGAAAGGGCCTGAGTCGTTCTTCCACCAGTCCCGTAGATTTTTCCGCCTTTCTTTCCTTGCTTCATGTCCGATCCTAAGGTGAGAAGGGTGGACAAGTATGCCCTAGTGGACGAGCGAGGCGTGTCCCCCAAAGGGACCGCGTCTTGATCTTTTATCAGACTTTACCCAGCTCATGGAGCCGCTTTATGAAATCTCGAGGCCGGGGTGACGACCTATGGGACAGTTGGATGATATCCACCTTGATGCTTGAGATTGCGTCTAGGCACAAAACTCCCTTAACGAAGACATCATGATGAATTTACGTCTCTTTTATAGCATAGGGGTTTCCATCAAACTTTTAGCCCTGACGGGAATCGCTTGGTACCTGAAGGTCAGTCCGCGCCGTCTTGCACCACGGATTAACGTTTATGGATCGTTATGCCAAAGCCGAACTCCGGGCCGGTTGTCGTCATCGGCGCGCCGCCGTGGTTGGCGCGAGCCCGGGCGCGGCCCTCATCCAATGGACGGCAGCGTTTTACAGCAGACATGAGGGTCTGTCCCAATGGTGTCGTTGGCCGAGCCCGGCATCGATTCCGCACCATAGCCCCAAAACGGTTGATCACGGGCGGGGATCGCACGGATTCAGGATGCTCTTAGATGTTCAGGGGCATCGGTTGGGATACCTGAAATTGTGTCCACGTGATGTCGTTTCGTGGGTTCGGGAAGCGAACAACGGAGAGAAAGCACAGTAGACACTTGGAAGCCGTCACGGCCGAATCCCCAAGGTCGAATGGACATACCGGAAAGGCATCCGGCCTATAGGAGGGCGGGCCCTATAAAGGACCAGAGGCGCGCGGAACCGGTAGTGCTCCGCGCGCCTCCCACGGCGGGTTGAGATTTTATTGGCCGAAGACCTCCTTTGGACGTTCTGTACTGCCCGTGGCATTGGGAAAATCCGTGGCTCTGTAGGCTTTCTGGTTGGAATGAACAAGATGGCGCGCTTCTTCCATAAAATTATTGTATCGCTTCTTACACTCATAAAACCCGTGCCACCAGGAATAGTCCGGCGCCATCATGGCCGCTCCCATTCGAGCTCTTCGTCCCTCGTGGTGCCAGAGCTCGTAGTATTCCACTTCTAAACGCTCATCGAAGTATTTCGTTTGATCCAGCAGTCCCTTACCGTAAAGTTCATCCAACATGGCCTTGGCGGGCTTAAAGTAGACTTCGTTGTACTCGTGGATCACCTTGTCGAGTTTGAGGTAATGATCGGTCACCCAGGTCTTGCCGTGGCACTGCATGCAGATCGCTTGCATCTTCTCCCGCTCCACCTGCCAATTCGTCTGGGCGGGGAAAGCCGCAAACTCAGACGGTCTTACGGTGAGAGGCGCCTGGGTTTCCCAAGACAGGCGTTCGGTGACATCGTGGGAGGTAAGCACCGTGCCTGCTCCTGAGATATGACAGGAAGCACAGGTCGGGCCCCGAAAGTCCACACCGGGTGTCCATGTTCCTGGAGCGGCGTTCCAATTGTATTCATCCCCAAAAGCCGTGTAGATGTCTCCATGCTTCGATTCCATATAGATTTCGATCTGCGGGTGATCCGGTCCCAGATGGCATTGGCCGCACGCTTCCGGTTTGCGCGCCTCCATGACGGAGAAACGGTGCCGAGTGTGGCAGCTGGTGCAACTGCCTTTACTGCCGTCCAGGTTGACCCGCCCAACGCCCACATTGGGCCACGTCGCCGGATCGAGTTTTCCGTCCTTGACTCGAAGGACCGTCCCGTGACAATGAAAACAACCAGCTTCGCGTTCTGTGTCGCTGTTCATCCCGAGTTTTAGCCATGGGTCGATTTTCCAAATAATCTCCACGGTGTTGGCATGTTTGCTCCGGCTGTACTGCTTGGCCTCATCTGGATGGCAGCGTGAACAATCCTTCGGGGTCACCACCGCGGCTATGGGCACTCGATATTCCTTGGTGCCGTAAGGGGCGCTGCTTCGCTCGTACTGTTTGTCATGCTCGCGGCTGACGTCGGGGTCAAACGCTTCGGCCTGATGGCAGTCCAGGCACGTAATGTTGGCACTGGCGTGCCGACTGTTGGCCCAATCGGCGAAGACCCCGGGGCTCTCACGACGGTGGCATTCAATGCATGCCACAGCTTCCTTGGGTAGGCTGCGTTCGATACGAAACTCCTTGGCCTTCGGCGTGTTGGTTGTCGTCTGGGCGATGGCCACAGCGACAAGGGTGATGACCATGAGGATTCCATAACCCAGAGATTTTGCGAGCCGGTCTCGCTGCCCCATAGCGTCCCCCTTTCGGTGTTTGAGTGCCTGACGTCATAGGCCTAGACCCCTGTAATTGGCCTCCAGTTGTTTGTACCCGTAGCGATCCCGCGCGATGTGCACCAGATTGCGGTGGCAGTCCACACAGCGTTTTTCATAGCCCGGCCTGGCATAGAGCACCGAACGGTGCGCCAGCATGGCCCCTCTTTTCTCCGGCATGTAGAGGATGTTGCGATGGCATTTTTGGCATTGGTCGTTTTTCATGGACGCGTAGGTTGCCTCACGGGCTTTGGCGTGATCATAGGCTTGAGGTCCGTCACGGAAATGGATGTATATGTCTTTAATGCCGTGCATGGTCTTGGCATAGAAAAACTCGACCGTATCGTGAGGGGCGGGGAGATGACAGTCCATGCAGTCGGCAACGAAGCCCTGGGCATTGTTGGTGTGGGTCGACGTCTTCCACGTGTTGTAAGCAAAACGGATCTCATGGCAGGTGGCGCAGAACTGGGGCGTGGAGGTGCGGACCATGGTATAGTAGGTCATGGAAAACAAAGGGAAAGCCAACACGACCCCGACAACGATCCACAGAGAGGCTTTCACCCAACGCTTCATGAACGTGCCCTCCTGCGAGGGGTCTCATCTCGGCGACCCTCGACCGCCTTGTCTCCGGCGTACCCGGCCACTATTGCGCGTCAGCCAAGGGTGCATGTGAATTTGTTTATACTTAAATGGAAAGCTGCGGTGTGTCAACAGACAATCGCTTATGCTTCGACAAAAGAAAAAGTCAGTGAAATTGAGCGAGAATCGTCCACATTCGGGGCAAACTTCGACGCACTTGTGGGATGAAACCTTGTTCACAAGACGGAGGTTTCCAAGGCGGTCACCGTCTCTCGGTCTCCCGGGCGGTTTCTTTGCAAGAGGTAGACGGCAAGGGCTTTCCTCTCTTCGGGAGATTTTCTTTGCCACAGGTCGAATTTGGCTGAGGTTTTTTCAGGCGTGATTTTGATGACGCAGCACGCCTGCACGGCGGGAGCGCTTTCATCCACAAGGGGCACAGGGTGCCCTTTTTCATGGGCCGCCACCAACGCGTTCAGTGCAGCGGTCTTTTCTTGCACATTCTCCACGAATCGGGCCCGCCCACGGATGATCACGCTCTGATATAATTGGTGAAGCCGGCACGGCTCTTGGCCGGAGCGAAATTTTAGGTCCACATAGGCCAGAGGGATGTCGACCTGAAAACAGACGCGGTTATCCCTTCGGATATTTTCGATCTTTTCTCCTTCCGGTGCCGAATGAAAATAAATTCGGTTGTTCCAAAAGACATAGTTTACCGGGGTGACATAGGGATACCCATGGACGTCGGTCGTCGCCAGCCGTCCAATGGTGCAAGATTCCAACAGGGTACGAATGGCTTCCGAATCAGTCACTTCGCATTGCTTTCTCTGCATGGTCGTTCCTTTCTGTGGGATTGGCCCATTTCCATTGCGCGGCGTGCTGAGATTATGGCATGGTCCGCCGTGTTGAGACATCGGCGGTCCGAGCCGTCTTTCCAAAGAATGACAACGCACAGTGGCGAGGGCAAATGAACGAGCGCGACTTTACTTCAGGAGATGCAGTGCGACAAGCCTTTCTCAGGGAAGGTTACGTCTGTTCGGGCGAGGTGGCGACAACCCTCTTCTTGGCTCACCGTCTGGAAAAACCGCTCTTGGTGGAAGGACCGGCCGGGGTCGGCAAGACCGAAATCGCGAAAACGGCGGCCCGTGTGCTCGGCCGACCTCTTATTCGGCTTCAATGCTACGACGGGTTGGATGAGTCCAAAGCGCTTTACGAATGGCAATACGGCAAGCAGCTGCTGTATTCCCAGATCCTCAAAGACCGCATGGACACTGTGCTTCAAGGATCCCGCAACATGCACGAATCCATGGCTCGGTTGCATGAAGTCAAAGACCTTTTCTTTTCCGAGCATTTCCTGGAACCGCGCCCACTTCTCAAAGCCCTTCGCGAAGAACGGGGCACCGTACTCCTTATCGATGAAGTGGACAAGGCAGATGAAGAGTTCGAAGCGTTCCTGTTGGAGGTGCTCTCGGATTTTCAAGTGTCCATTCCCGAACTAGGCACCATCCGTGCGCTTCGCCGTCCTTTCGTGGTGATGACCAGCAACAGCACGCGGGAATTGGGTGAAGCCTTAAAACGGCGGTGCCTTTACCTTTACCTGGAGTTCCCGACCCCGGAATTGGAACAAGAGATCCTTCAGGCCCGCGTGCCGGACCTCCCCCCGCACCTTGCCGCCCAACTCGTTGCCTTCATCCAAAAGGTGCGCAAGCTGGAGCTGCGCAAGGTGCCCTCGGTCAGCGAAACCCTCGATTGGGCCAAAGTGCTCTTGGTGCTGAATGTGGGTACGCTCACCCGAGAATTCGTAGCGCAAACCCTAAATGTTATTCTGAAACACGAGGAGGATCTTCGACATCTCGGCTCCCTGATTCCTGAACTCCTTGTGGCCACCCGCACCGAGGTCAATTGATGCATCGAGCGATCGCCGAGTTTGTGGGGATCCTCAGGCAAGCAGGCGTCGGGGTGTCCCCAGCGGAACATATGGATGCTTTGGAGGCCGCGGCGACGACAGGCTGTGCCGACAGAGCCGTCCTGAAGGCCGCCCTGGCGGCTTGCCTCGCCAAGTCTCCGTCGGCACAAAAAATTTTTGATAAATGCTTCGACGCGTTCTTTTCGGTGCAGCCTTTTTTTGTCGGATGGTCCCACGTCAAAGGGATTGGGGGAGTGACGGGGGATGGTCTTTCTTCTCTGGCCTCCGTGCTGCTTTCGGGGGACCAGGGGCATTTGGCGGCGGCTGTGGCGGATGCCGCGCAAAGTGTCGGGCTTCAAGGGGCCGTGTCCATGTTTCAGAGGGGGCTGTATGTGCAGGCGATCTTGCGTCGCCTCAATGTGGATCTTTTGAACCAGGACGTAGATTTCCTCCGCAGCTCGGGCGGGGCTGCGGCCAAGAGCCAGTATCTCGAGGAGGCCCGGGAAGCCCTGGTGACCATGGTGCGGTCCTACGTGGATGTGCGATTGCGTCTTCACCATGAACCCTCGGCGTCTCCAAACTTGGACAGGACTGAGTGGGACCGGGTGCGCCTTTCGCATGGAGAGCGGCGGGATGTGGACGAGATGCATCGGCTGACGGCCGCCATGATCCGAAGGATTCAGGCGAGATACGGCAGAAGGAGAACCAGGGAACGTCTCGGCCGTTTGGACTTCAAAGACAGCATTCGCCGGAGTCTCGGCACACAAGGTCTCATTTTTGATCCGCAATGGAAAAGACCCCGACCGGATCGTCCCGAAGTTGTGGTGCTTTGTGATGTGAGCCGTTCCGTACGGCATGTGACGCGGTTTTTTCTTTTTTTCCTCTACAATCTGAATCGGCTGGTTTCAAAAATCCGCAGTTTCGTCTTCTGTTCCAACCTCGTGGAGGTGACGGACATTTTCCGCCGGGAGCCGCTGGAACGAGCCTTGGCCCGCATCGAAACGGGCCAGGGCCTGGCCGTGATCATGGGCCTGACCGACTACGGAAAGACCTTTGAAGATTTTGCCGCCCGATACCTGAAGAGCATTTCCCGCAGGACGACAATGGTTGTGCTCGGCGATGCGCGTAACAACCATGACGACCCCGCCGAAGGGGCGTTCCGCCGCATTCGGGACAGAGTGCGACGCCTGGTCTGGCTGAACCCTGAGCCTGAACCCTTATGGGATACGGGCGATTCGGTCATAAATGTCTACCGACCTATGTGCGATGTGCTTATGCCTTGCCATACTATGGGACACCTGGAACGCCTGGCGCGCCTCATCGCCGTGGAACCCGTCGGTCAACATCGCCGTGGCCGAGCCGTTTTTCCGCTCCCCCGATATGGGCCGGGCAAAAGATCGCCGGCCCCGACAACCGGGATAAGGACCTGGGCGTCGGCAGCCGTGCCGAGACCTCTTCGAGCATCGCCTGGGGGCACACCAGCGACACGGGGCGGCGTGCGCAATGCGTCATGGACGGTCAGTCCTCCGTATGGGGTTATCCCATGAGGGGTGGAGGGACGACCGCCCGTTCAAGGGACAGGCTGGATCACGACAGTGGTTAAAGCCGCTCGCCGTTGGTGCGCCAAGCCAAATTGGTGCTTCTTATGGGGTGCAAGTCCCCATCGGTTAAGGGCCAACCACCCACCCGTACCGGGTGTTGCAGCGATGAAGGAAGTGGAAGAGGGAGAGACGGATAGGAGAGGAGGTTCAGAGGACACACCGCACGATACCCACGAGTGCGAGAGGGAAACCTGGCCGAACCGCCTATCGGTCTCTTTCCCTGGTAGGGGAGCCCAACGACATCGTTGAAGCGCACAAAGGGAACCACGCAGCCCGTAAGGAAGACCGCATTCCCTGATGGTTGATACAGCCCCGTTAGCGAGCATTGAAGCAGACGGCGACCGTGACAACGGACGGGAAGCCCACACAGAGAGCGCGATAGGGTGAGTGCTGCGAGGGTCTGCCGGGGTTCACGAAGAGCGCGGGATGCGTGGAGAGAAGCATCAGGGACTTGGGAGGCACTGGTTGTTCCTGACCTGGGGTGTGGAAAGACTCCCCGCCAGGGGCAGGTAAGCCGACCGAAAGCAGGAGTAGGGGGAGCTGAAGACGCCCGGGAGTCGGATCAGCCCATAGGACTCGGAGGCGGTAGGGCCGGTCACAAGGGGAAGGGGCTGACAGGGGTACGTAGCCTGCACAAGAACCATTGACCGGACAAGGAGGGCCGGTTAAACAGTGTTAACCTTCTTGCAGGGGATAGTGAAGAAGGCCCGAGAGCAACCCAAGCATCGTTTTGGTAATCTGTACGAGTTGCTCAACGAGGGGTATCTCAAAGAATGCCGGCGGGATATCCGGAAAGACGCTGCGTATGGCGTTGACCGGGTAAGCGCCGAAGAATATGAACACAACCTCGATGAGAACACGCACGACCTTGTAGAGCGGATCAAACAGAACCGATACCGGGCCAAACTCGTCAGAAGGCAATATAATCCCAAAGGGCGACGGGAAATGGCGTCCGTTAGGGATACCCGCCGTCGAGGACAAGCGGCTGCAACTGGCGGTTACGCGGATACGACAAGCCATCTACGAGCAGGATTTTCTGCGTTGTAGTTTTGACTATCTGTCGGGTCCCGGACGATTGCTTGGCTTTGAAATGAATAAATCAGGTTTTTTAGCGTACCAGTTTTTCATGGCCTCGAAGGGCGTGGTGTGGCCGGGAGCGTTCTGGGGAAGATGATAATTGTGCAGCCACACGTAGCGCCGCAGAGTGGTCTCCAGGTCTTGGGCGCTGTCAAAACGATGGGTAGCGAGAATTTCATTGAAGCGCTCGACCATGCCATTGGTTTGCGGGCTTCGTGGCTTGGTCAGGCGATCAGTGAACTCCTTGCCATTGTCAGTCAGCACCTTGGTGATCTTGATCGGGCAGGCCTTGTGCAAAGCGGCCAGGAAGGCCCGGGCAGCGGCCGCGGTCTTGTTCGACCTGATCTGGATGAAGACCCAGCGGGTGGCGCGGTCGATGGCCACGAAGAGATATCGGCGAGACGTCTCGTTGGCCGTCTGGGGCAGGTATTTGACGTCGTGGTGCAAGAACCCAGACTCAAAGGCCTTGAACGGCTTGTGGCCGGCCGCATCCTTGGAGTCGCGGGGCAACCGGGACACGCCATTGCGCTTGAGCAACCGCTGCAGCCCCGAGCGGGAGACCTTCTCGTTGATGAACTTCCGGGTGACCACCGGCACATCGTCCAGGGGCAGCCAGAGCGTTTTGCGCAGGGCGAGGACGACGACCTCCTGAGCCGGTGTCAGCGTGGTCCCCAAGCGATGAGCGGTATGCGGTCGGTCTTCCGCGGTGTCACGAGACTTCCAGCGTCGGATGGTGTCTCCCGATACAGCCAACTCCGCCGCCAGAGCCGCCACCGACAAAGGCGAGAATTGGATATAGGCGCACCATGCCGGCGTGGTTTTGGCATTCTTGTGCTGACGAATGTTCATAGGGGTTGGCGCCAGAGTTCCTCAATCAGGTCGCGGATCGCTTCACGACCCATTACGAGTGCACGACGTTTGGCGTCTATGCAATCGTCCGGCAGCCTACATCTAGGCTCCCTTTGGGATCTCGTTCTGAAGGTGCCAGCCGATCGCGGAAGGACCGACATCGACAAGTACGTCAGGAGGGGACTCACGGACCCTCAAGATATCCGCCGCAACGAGAAGTTGGAGCGCTTTCAGAATCTGGAGAGAACCACAGAGCGCTTCCCCGAGTTCAAGGCGACACGGGAGTCGTTCGGTGAGCAGTGCCCTCATTTCCTTCTAGTTCACCGTTTTCAGCGTGCCCGACTTCGTGAGGTGGAAGTGGTCGGCCTTCCCGATAGCCGTTTCGTTGTTCCGGCATGGCCCCGCTGGCTTTTCGGCCTACACACAGCTCCGGTTATAGTCCAGCAACGCATTCCAGGAGTCCAGCTCTGCGACATGGTGGAACCCATGGACGGCGTATTCCTCTCCCGGTACTTTCATCTCCGGCCGCAACTGAAGCGCCAAGTCGCCCCGTTGGTGGAGTCCGCGATCAGTATTCACATCGACTGGAAGATCCAGAATTTCATTTGGCAGGAGGTAGAGCAGCGCCTCTACCATGTTCATTCGAAGCCCACAACCCTGGGGTCCAAGTTCAGCGTGGACCGTAACCTGACGTCGCTGGGCGCCGCCGCTGATGCTGAGCGTTAGGCGCAAAGCGTGTCGCGGTATAGAATTGCAATGGAGGTAAATACCATGAGAGCTTTTCCAGCGATTGTTGAAAAATGTCCCGATACTGGTTTGTACGTTGGCTATGTGCCAGGATTTCCAGGTGCTCACACACAAGCAGAAACACTCGATGAATTATTAAGAAACCTTCGCGAGGTTATTGAAATGCTGCTTGAGGATGGCGAGCCAACACTTGAAACCGAGTTTGTCGGTACACAAATGGTGGTGGTTGCCTGACGATGGGCAAATATCCGGTTCTCAAGCCGCACGAAGTAGTGGCAATCTTGGAAAAACTTGGCTTTGTTGAAGTGCGCCAAAGAGGCTCACACAAGCAGTATCGGCATCCAGAGGGTCGGAGTACAACTGTCCCTTTTCACCAAGGACGAGACATCTCACCTATTCTGCTACGGCAGATAGCCAAAGATCTTGGACTTTCCCTGGAAGAGTTCTTGAAATACAGGTGATCGGCAAACTTTCTTATAGGGAATGCGCCTAATCCGCGCTTCCACCTGACGCCGCTTTCGCGTCGCAGGTGAAGCGTTATCCGTTGGTGCGTCAAGCCAAATTGGTGCTTCTTATGGGGTGCAAGTCCCCATCGGGCAAGCGGTAACCACCCACCTGTACCGAGTGTTGCAGCGATGGAGGAGGCTAAGGTCGGTTTGAGGAGTTACCGAAGGAATACCTCGGCGCAAGGGGGGGACCAGCGACCCTTACGCGCCCGGAGAGCAGCGACACAGAGTTCTGGAATCAGCCTGCCGAACGGCATCGTTGAAGCGTACACAGGGAACCACGCAGCCCGTAAGGGAGACCGCACTCCCTGAAGGTTGATACAGCCCCGTTAGCGAGCATTGAAGCAGACGGCGACCGTGACAACGGACGGGAAGCCCACACAGAGAGCACGATAGGGTGAGTGCTGCGAGGGTCTGCCGGGGTTCACGAAGAGCGCGGGATGCGTGGAGAGAAGCATCAGGGACTTGCGAGACCCTGGTTGTTCCTGACCTGGGGTGTGGAGAGACTCCCCGCCAGGGGCAGGTAAGCCGACCGAAAGCAGGAGTCGGGGACTGAAGACGCCGGGGAGTCCGATCAGCCCATAGGACTCGGAGACGGTAGGGCCGGTCACAAGGGGAAGGGGCTGACGGGGATACGTAGCCTGCATAGGGCACATTGACCCGACAGGGAGGGCAGGGCAAACAGTGTTAACCTTCTTGCAGGGGATAGTGAAGAAGGCCCGAGAGCAACCGAAGCATCGGTTTGGCAATCTGTACGAGTTGCTCAACGAGGAGTTTCTCCAAGAGTGTTGGCGGGATATTCGGAAAGACGCCGCTTACGGTGTTGACCGGATAAGCGCCGAAGAATATGAGTGCAACCTCGATGAGAATATCTTTGACTTAGTGGAGCGGCTCAAACAGAAGCGATACCGAGCCAAACTCGTCAGAAGGCAATATAACCCCCAAGGGCGACGGAAAATGGCGTCCGTTAGGGATACCCGCCGTCGAGGACAAGCGGCTGCAACTGGCGGTTACGCGGATACGACAAGCCATCTACGAGCAGGATTTCCTGCGTTGTAGTTATCCTTAATCCGTGAGGGTGCGTCTATACATAAAATTATGTTACTGAAGACATCCTGTTGAATTTAATCCCTTTTTGTGCTATAGGGTCTCCTGTCACATTTTCACCCGGCAGGTGCACTCATGAAGAAAATTGAGATCGAACAATCTTCGAAGGCCTTCTACAGCGGGCAGGCAGGCTTGGCCCTTGTGGGGAATCTGATCAACGGCTACACGAGCCTGTGCGAGCAGTTGGAAAAGGAAGTTCCAGGGCGACCAATGATCTCGCACGCGGATGTGGTCAAGACCTACTTGGGGCTTCTGTGTCTGGGCAAGAGTGACTTTGAAGCCGCTGCAGAGGTCGCCGGCGATGACTGGTTCAAAGAGGCTCTGGACATTCAGAAGGTTCCTTCGCAAGAAACTTTGCGGCAACGTTTGGACAAGCACGCGAGAGTTTTCGAACGTGTTGCCGGCGCAAGTAGCGTAGAACTGCTTGAGAGGACTCAGGTTCCCGTGACGGCGCTTTCCACGGGGCACGTGCCTTTGGACCTGGATGTTTTCTGCCTGGACAATTCCGACACAAAGAAAGAAGGGGTGTCGCGCACGTACCGGGACTATGACGGATACGCGCCGATCGGGGCCTACCTTGGGCAGGAGGGATGGTGTCTGGGCCTGGAGCTTCGCCCTGGTTCTCAGCATTCTCAGAGCGGATTTGTTGACTTTTTGCGCAAGATGTTGGTGCATGCGCGCAAGGTGACCTGCAAGCCCCTTTTGGTGCGAACGGACTCGGCTCACGACGCCCTGGAAACGCTTGTGGAGCTTCGCCGACACCCCAAGGTGAGCTTTATCATCCAATGGAATCCGCGCCGGGCCGACGTCCTTTCCTGGCGTGATCGGGCCTTCAGTGAAGGCCGTGTGAGTGAGCCCCGCCCCGGCCAGAAAGTGGCGGTCTTCAGCACGTGGGTGACGCGACACCATGAAGAGAGAACCTATCGGTTTCGGCTGGTGATCCGGGTCACCGAGAGGATATCGGATAGCGAGGGGCAAATCTTGATCCGGCCGGATATCAAGCTGGAGGGCTGGTGGACGTCGCTTTCCGTCCCTGAAGAGGAAGTCATCGGGTTGTACGAGAAGCGGGGTCTGAGCGAGCAGTTTCACAGTGAGATCAAGTCCGACCTGGACTTGGAGCGGTTGCCGTCTGGAAAATTTGCCACCAATGCGCTGGTGTTGACCCTGGGCGGACTGGCTTACAACATTTTGCGCATCCTGGGGCAAAACGGCCTCCTGGCCCATTTTTCGCCCGTACGGCATCGGGCGAAGCGGCGTCGTATAAAGACCGTGATCCAGGAGCTGATCTATCTGGCAGCGCGCGTGATCCGAAGCGCTCGTCGGCTGAAGCTCCAGTTTGGTCGGCATTGTCCCGCTTTTCACGCTTTTCGGAGTGTTTATCTCAAATTTTGCCCAGCATAGGGATCGCCGCCGCAAAAGCCTGAAAGCTCCTTTGGCCATAAGGGGGTGAGGTGTGTCCGAAAATGTCTGAAATGGCATCGCCATGAGGGCTTTTCAGGCCTTGAAAAGGCGATGACCCGAAAAAGTGGCTGAATCAGGGCATCGGTGAGCCCCAAAATGGGTTCCGAATCCATGCTCGTCAGTCCACCCAATCACACTTCACTGATTCAGGGTTATGGCTATCGTCCGAACGTGGGGCAGTAGATGCGGTAAACTGACCATCATGCTCCGGTTTGGGCGGTAAAACCACGTGGTGGAAGCGGACATCCAGGCGTTCTTCGACACCATAGACCATGACTGGTTGATGAGGATGTTGGAGCAACGCATTGAGGACAAAAGGTTTTTGCGGCTTATCCGTAAGTGGCTGAAGGCGGGGGTGCTGGACACAGACGGCCAGGTGCTCCATCCGGTGACGGGGACGCCGCAAGGCGGTATCGTATCGCCTATCCTGGCGAATGTGTACCTGCTCTATGTGCTGCACCTCTGGTTTCACAGGGTGGTGAGGCCACACTGTCGTGGAGAAGCGTGTCTGATGCGCTGCCCGGATAATTTCGTGTGCGCGTTTCAGTATCAGGAGGACGCCGAGAGGTTCTACCGGGAAGTGGGAGAAAGGCTTGGCAAGTTCGGACTGGAATTGTCGGGGGAGAAGACGCGGGTCATCCCGTTCAGTCCACATCACGACCTGGGCAGGACCAGTTTCGACTTTCTGGGCTTTGAGTTCCGCTGGGGGATGGACCCGAAAGGGAGACCCCATCTCAAGGGACGTACGTCACGCAAGAGGCTGCGGGACTCGCTGAAGCGGTTCACCGAATGGTGCAAGGTCAAGTGCCGCTACCGGTTGAAGGACTTGTTCAGGGAGTTGAACGCCAAGTTACGGGGATACTGCAACTACTATGGCGTCATCGGCAATGATACCGGTCTGAACCGGTTTTTCCGAGCGGCGATGCGCATCCTGTTCAAGTGGCTGAACCGCCGCGGTCAGCGGCGGAGTTACAATTGGGCAGGCTTTCGTGAACTATTGGAACAATTCCAAGTAGAACGGCCGCGCATCGTGGGGCGGCCGAAGGCGAGAAGGGCTGCTTTGGGGGCTTAGGGCCGGATTGCGCAAGCGAGTATTCCAGAAGAACCCGGTGCGGGAAAACTGCACGCCGGGTTCTGTGCGGGGGAGGCTGGGTAACTGGCCGTCCTACCGCGATGGTCCACGCGTCGCCGTCGAGCAGCTCCTAAAAAAAGCCGCGCAGATGTTCGGCAAGCTTTTCCGGGCGCAGGATCATAATTTCGTTCTTGAGCAGTTTCTGAAAATAATAGTCGTCCGTCCGGTAATGGGGCGTCACGTTTTGCCGATTGACGATCCGTAGAACGCACGCGAAGGTGCCGTCGTTCCCTTGCACAGGGCCGCTGAAGCAGGAAAAATTGAACGTGGAAAAACCCAAGGCATGGTAGCCGATAAGCACGCGACTCAACGCCCGGCCTGTGGCGCGGATGTGAGCCTCCGTCCAATCCAAAAAAGTCGGGGCGTTGGGGTAGACACCGACGACTTCATTCACCCCCATGGGGGAATAGGCGGCAATCCAATGCGTGTCGTTGATCTGTGCGATGTAGCGATGGCCTTCCGTGCGCTCAGCGGCCACGAGATCATCCCAGTAGCGTGTGCCTGTTCGGTCCCGATAGGCACGGGACGCGTCCAGAAGGAGCCGGTGGTGTGTTGTGGGCTGGACTCCGCCGAGAATCTGCAAGTGGGGATGGGTCACACTGGCCCCGGCAGGAAAGAGGTAGTTCGCGTTGATAGTGAAAAAACCGACCTCGGGCGTTTTTTCCGCGCAGGCTCGGACGAAATCCACGGCGACCGTTAGAGCGTCGATCAACAGGTCCTCAGGGAAATCGTTCAGACGCCGATGATGACGGTTGCCCACCATGACCACGGCGTGGTGAGCGGACAGAGGAAAGAGATTGGGAAAGAGAACGGCTTCCCCTCGAACCAACCGTCCCCCTGGGATAAGGGTGTCCGGGTAACTGGGCGTCATGGTCCTCCATTTCCCGTCGCAGAGGAAGCACGTGGACATGGAGGCGGCGGCTCGCTCTTCCAAGTACGTTTCGTCGGTTGATGGGAAAAGGATGGCGGTTTTCCCCTCTAAGGCGGCATTGTATATGCTCTGATGTCCTGTCAAAGGGTCCCGGCGGACTTCGATGATCTGTTCGTCCAAATCGCCGTTTCGAAGGGGGTTGTGAAAGCGTGCCGTTTCGGTCCAGGATATCCATTGCAGCATGGCGACACCTTTGCTCCTTGAGGTTGACAGATGACGAGGACGAGATTTTCTCCATGAAGCGAGGGAAAAAGGCTTTGGGACATTCGGATCATTGACTTATCCCCTTGAGCTATGCGTTGCGTCCTCTAATGTCCGATGAACACCGATATTTGTCAATCTCCTGAATCCGAGCGATCCCTGCCCTTGCTCTATTGTTTTGGGATCATGATGTGGGACCGATGCCGGCCCCTGGCAACGACTCCGCAGGGGCGGCCCCCGCGCCCGCCGTGAACGGTTGCGCTCCTCTGGATGAAGGCGCAGCCCGGTATCGAGGCGACTACGGGGAGCGCCCCGACGAAGACAACCGTGCCGGGGATGGGGTTTGGCATGACGATAAACGTGAATCCGAGGGACGAAACAGCCTGGGCCGACCTTCAGGCATCGGAATTGCCGGCCCTGCCAGGTGAAATTTCTATGGAAAACATTATAGCGTAAACGAGGATAGGGTCAAAAGTATATCTTCTGTAAGACAGTTTGTTGCATAGACGCAATCTCACGGATTAGAGCATCTGTTCCCCTCATCGAGGAGAGCTTCCACCTCTGGACTTTCTTGACAGAATTTCATGAGTAAAAGCGGGCACGGCGAGGAGTGGAGAAGTCATGGCCTTGGATGAATCCGATGAGCTCTATAGGGACAGAGACCATGCCGGGCAGGTCCTGGCCGAAAGGCTCAAAGGGTTGGACCTTCCCAACCCCTGGGTCTGTGCCATACCCAACGGGGGTGTCCCTGTGGGGATTGCCATCGCTCGCGCGCTGCCGGCACCTTTGAGACTCCTTCTTGTGAGAAAACTCCAGTTTCCGGAAAACCCCGAGGCGGGTTTCGGCGCGGTGACTGTTGAGGGATTTTTGTTCCTCAATCATGACCTCGTGAACCGCTTCGGGATTTCGTCGTCCGTGGTGGAACGTCAAAAGGAAAAGGCATTGGCCAGCCTGCGCCTTCGGCAGGCGCGCTTTGGGACCTTGTGGACGGACCTTCCACCGCTGCAGGACGCTTCGGTCATCATCGTGGACGACGGGCTGGCCTCGGGATTGACCATGGAGGCCGCCGTCGCCGGCATCCGCTCTCGACGTCCCCGTGCGGTGCTGGTTGCCGTGCCCACGGCGTCCATGGAGGCTGTCCGGCGCCTTGAATCCAAAGCCGACCGTGTGATATGCCCGCACATCGGGCGCTTTCGGCGTTTTGCCGTCGCGGATGCCTACCAGGCGTGGTGCGATTTAGAGGAGGACCAGGTTCTGGAACGGCTGGAGGCGTTTCGGTCCTCTTTCGCTGAGCAAAAGTTCTACGATTCTTCGAGGCCACCTCCAACGCCTTGAAGAGAACAAGGGGAACGCATGAGATACCTCTCAGTATTTCTGATCATCGGGTGGTTGCTCCTGGCGGCCCAAGGATGTTGGACTCATGTCAGCCTCGGGACGGGGGAGGGTGGACTCACGACTCATCCCGGTGGGGGACCTCCACCGTGGGCCCCTGCTCATGGTTATCGAGCCAAGTATCAATACCGCTATTATCCCGATGCGGCTGTCTATTTGGATGTAGGGCGAGGGCTGTACTTCTATGTCGAAAATGGGCGATGGACTGCGGGGGCGACACTACCACGCAATGTTTCCATAGATGCCGGACGCTACGTGATCCTGGAAATGGATGTCGATAAACCTTACATACATCATAAGGAGGTGCAGAAAAAATATCCTCCAGGCCAGCAAAAAAAGTCGGCAAAGCCGGATAAAGATAAGAAATACTAAAGATTCAGCCACATTGGAGTTGAACATCTCGTCGGCCTCCGTTGGGGCCGGATGGCGAAGTTCGCGGTGCGGAAGGCGAGGGGCGTCCGATCCGAGAGGGCGACTTCTTCGGGATGATTTCAACAAGCGCTCGAACGCGGGCGATCCGCGTCATCGCGCTATTGTTTTGGGGTCATGACGTGGAATCGATGCCGGCCTCGGGCGACGATCCCGTAGGGACGGCCTCCGTGGCTGCCCTGAATGGGTGCGCTCCTCTCAGTGAGGCCGCAGCCCGGTATCGGGGCGACTCCGGGGACCCTGACGAGGACAACCGTGCAGTGGATGGGGTTTGGCATGACGAACCACGTGAGTCCGTGAAACGAGACGGCGTGGACTGACCTTCCGACATCGGACGCCAGGTGAAAATGTGATGGAAAACCCTGGAGCACAAAAGACACGTCAGTTCGAAATCCTATCTCCGGTAAGGCGGTTTTATGCGCAAACACAATTTCACGGACTAAGGGAAGTTGGAAAAGAGGACGGCGGCTTTTTTGACCCGAGCTCCGTGTGCCTGAAGATAGTGGAAGCCCGGCGATCGAAAGGACGAGGACAATAGAGCGGAAAGGCTGGGCTTTCGAGCTACGTTTTGGCGGGTGAGTCATGGGTGCGTCCTGGATAAGACGGAGGCTGAGGTTCAACGGCGTGGTGTGGTTCCTGTGAGTCGGGGTGTTCTGAGGAATTTTTCGATGAGAAAGCGGTGGGTTGTTTTTTCACTGGCATCTCTTCTTTTTGTCCTGTCGCAATTTTACCGTGTAGCCAATGCCGTGATCGCCCCAAGCCTGCAGCGGGACTTGGCGCTTACGGCACAGCAGTTGGGGCTGCTAAGCGCCGTGTTTTTCTATGCATTTGCTTTCGTGCAGATTCCTTTGGGCATGGCCATCGACCGATTCGGGGGTCGATTAACCATGGCGGTGCTTACGGCAGGAGGGGCGGGAGGGGCGTTGATTTTTGCCGGTGCCACGTCTTTTCCCGTTGCGTTGCTCGGGCGCGGTCTGCTTGGGTTCGGGATGGCGGGGAACCTTATGGGTTCGATGAAGCTTTTCAGCCAGTGGTTTTCCCCTCGGGAGTTTGCCACTCTCTCGGGCATGATGCTGGCCTTGGGCACTCTGGGCAACATTCTTGCGGCAACACCCTTGGCGGTGGCCAATGAAGCCATCGGTTGGAGAGGGTCTTTCGTGATTGCCGGCACCGTGACATTTCTGCTCGCAGCCGTGTTTTTCTTCTGCGTGGAAGAACACCCCTCAGGGGCACAGGTTCCGCCGGCGCCCCCTACAGGGGCGGGGTTCTGGCCCGGCCTGCGAACCCTTTATGCCAGCCGAAACTATTGGATCATATCCGCTGCGACCTTCTTTCGATACGGAACCTTGGTGGCCATTCAAGGACTGTGGATCGGCCCATACATGATCCAGCAGTTGGGGCTGTCCCCCATCACGGCGGGGAACCTCCTCTGCGCCCTCAACATCGGCCTGGTCTTGGGCTCACCACTGGGGGGATGGCTTTCCGATCGAGCGCTGCGCTCCCGCAAGAAAGTCGTCCTTTTGGGATTGAGCATGATGGCTGTGGATCTATTCGGATTAGCCTTGGGGTGGGCGGGAAAAAGCCTCTGGATTCTCGGAGGATTGCTCTTCAGTTTCGGTTTGTTCGGCTCTTTTGGCATCGTCATGTACGCCCACATCAAGGAACTCATGCCCGCCCATATGACGGGCTCCGCCTTGACGGGCATCAATCTGTTTACCATGCTCGGAGGCGCGGCCTTGCTCCAGGGCCTGGGTTGGATGCTTGATCACGGCTGGGCTCGAAACCCTGCGGGACATCCAGACTATCACATGCTCTTTGTGCTCTGCGCTCTCGGCGTCGGTGCCGCCATGGTGGCCTACAGCTTCGTCAAAGACAGCTCGTGAACGGGACCCGCCCCGAGAAGCTTGGGTCGTATTGGCGAACACGCGGGCGGCCACGCCATCCGAGGATAATCCCTGGCCTCCACGGGCCATCCTCTCATCCAGTCCTGCGAGATTCAGGAACAAGGAGATCGTGCGGAGAACGCCACAACCTGACCACACCCGCGTTGTGCCCTTGGATGTCCGGACCGGACGAAAGCGCCGGTGGAACACCTTGCCGGTTGGAGTTCCTCCTTTCACGGCAGCCCTGACCCGCACATTGCGCCGAGAAACACCACCTATTCAGCAGGTCTGTAAGGCTCTGGGGGTGAAGAGAAACTCCTGACAGGAAAGAGCTAAGGAAGCTCAAGCCTTTTCCGTGACGCGACCTCCGGCGCTTTTCAACGATTGGGGAAGTCTATACTTTTTCAACTTTTCCTCGAGGATTTCCTATTTGCCGTCTATCCCCACTTTTCTTAGAAGGAGCTATCCGGGGGCTTCGCAGACGGCGATCGGCTCAGGGGGTTCACGGAGGCGGCATAGACCCAACAAATGACGTATTCGGCTCTGGAGTCAGGGGAGAAAAGCATGACGGCAAACTATGAGGCGATGTGGGAAAAACTTCACTTAGACCTGGATGCGCACAGCTCGCTGCTTCAGGTCTTGGGTAAATTCTACGGGGACATCTATCTCTCCCAACAGGGGCGCCTGAAAGGAATGGAATATCTGGATTTCGTCCTTTCAGAGATCCACGGACTTCGAATCCGAGAGCTGCAGGAGGCTAAAAGTCAGGGCAGAAAGGTCGTTGGGACCTTCTGTGTCTTTGTCCCGGAAGAGATCGTATGGGCCGCCGATGCCATTCAAGTGGGTTTGTGCGCGGGAGCGGAAGCCGGGACGGAAGCGGCCGAAAAGATTCTTCCACGCAACACATGTGCCCTGATCAAGTCTTTCGTCGGTTTTAAGCTTGCACGGTTATGCCCGTTTTTCGAATCGTGCGACCTGATTGTCGGGGAGACCACCTGTGACGGAAAAAAGAAAGCCTATGAAGTTTTTTCTGAATATGCGCCGATCTACGTCATGGAAATCCCCCAGATGAAACAGTCCTGCGATCGAGACCTGTGGAAAGCGGAAGTCCTTCGGTTCAAGTCTGCGGTGGAGAATTTGACGGGTCGGGAGATTACGGCGGACAGGCTGAAAGAGGCCATTAAGCTTATCAATGCCCGGCGTCGGGTGCTCCAGCGCCTGAACCAGTTGCGGGCCGCGGAGCCCTTACCCATCTCTGGTCGGGATGTGCTCTTAGTCAACCAGGTGAGTTTCTACGATGATCCCGCACGTTTTACCCAGAAAATCGGTGAATTGTGCGATGAATTGGAACACAAGATCCAACGGAAGGAAGGTGTCGCCGACGGTGCGGTGCGGGTCATGCTCTCCGGGTGCCCCATGGCCATTCCCAACTGGAAGCTCCCGTATATTATCGAATCTTCCGGGGCGATCGTCGTCGGTGAGGAGTCCTGTGTCGGCACCAGAAATACGCGGGATTTGGTGGACGAGGGCGGTGAGACACTGAATGAGTTGATCGACGCCCTTGTGGATCGCTACATGCGGATCGACTGCGCGTGTTTCACTCCCAATCAGGAACGCCTCGAACACATCGTGGAAATGGCCCGTGGTCTCCACGTGAAGGGTGTGATCCACTATGGTCTTTCCTTTTGCCATCCCTATGCCATCGAGAGCTTCAAAGTAGAAAAGACCCTCGCGAAAGCCGGGATTCCCATGCTGGCCATCGAAACCGATTACAGCATGGAAGATGTGGAACAACTGAAAACGCGGGTCGAAGCGTTTGTGGAAATGATCCGATAACCGTCATTGGGTCGCGGCCTTCCATGCGTGTGATCGGAATAGATATTGGCAGCCGCTCCATTGAAAGGGTGGTCTTTGAGGGTTCCGGGAGAACGTGGAGTTGGGAGAAACTGCCCACGACCTATGATCCCCTAGGGCAGTGTCGACGGCTGCTGGCAGATGTCGATAACACGCCCGTAGTGGCCACAGGCTACGGCCGGCGTTTAGTGGAGGAAAATTTTCCCCATCTGCGGGTCCAGACCCTGACGGAGATTCAGGCCTACGCGCGAGGAGTCCATTATCTGTACCCCCATGCGCGGACGGTGCTTGACATTGGGGGGCAGGACACGAAGGTCATCGCCTTGGCCCCCGGGACGGGACGGGTGGTCAAGTTTGAGATGAATGACCGGTGTGCGGCAGGGACCGGGAAGTTCTTGGAGTTCATGGCCACGGCGCTGCAGATTCCCATTGAATCCTTTGGCGATTTTGCTCTGGAGGCGGACCGCAGGGTACAGATCCATAGCATGTGCACCGTCTTTGCCGAATCGGAGGCCACTTCTTTGATGGCTCGGGGTGAGCCGCCCCAAAACATTGCCATGGGCCTTCACCTGGCTATCGTCCAAAGGGTGTTGGGGATGATTCGGCGGGTAGGTCTGGAAAAACCCGTCGTTTTTGCAGGGGGTGTGGCGCATAACCCTTGTATCTGCCGGCTTCTCCATGAGGCTCTGGGCGATGGGCTTGTGGTTGCCGAAAACCCGGATGTCATCGGGGCTTTGGGTGCCGCGCTTGTGGGGTTGGACGCCGCGTCCATGGCGGAGAGCTCCCGATGAGAAGATCACGGCGCGTTCTCGTCCTCTGTCATTGTTTGCTCAATGCCAACGCCAAGGTTTTCCCCTTGGCGCTGGTCCCCGGGGTGTATCAGGAAGTTCTGGATCCCTATCTTCGCCAGGGCGTAGGGTTTGTCCAACTGCCGTGCCCTGAGCTCAGCTACCTCGGGCTTAACCGTTGGGGAATGACACGAGAACAGTACGACCACCCAAACTTCCGGGCCCACTGTGGAACGATTCTGCGGCCTGTGGTCCATCAGCTTCAGGCCATGGCCGCTGGGGGCATCCAGGTCCTTGGGGTTGTCGGGATGGATGGCAGCCCCAATTGCGGAGTGAACTTCACCTGCTCGGGGTATCAAGGGGGGGAATTGGACCATAGAAGCGTGCTTGCCCAGATAGAGAATCTCACGTGGATTCCAGGCAAGGGGGTCTTTTTTGAGATCTTGGACGAAGCTCTTCGAAAAACTGGGCTGTGCTTGCCTTTTGGGGCTTTAAAAGAATCGGAAGGGGATACGACAGCAATCCTTTGGGACAAGGAGTCATGCAATGAAAATTCGTCAGCTTGCCTGGATTTTTCTTCTCGGAACATGCCTCTGTGCGACCCTCGCGCACGCGGATGACTCTTGGAAAAAAGTTCAAGAGCGCAAGGAGATGATCGTCGGATTGTGCGCCCAGTACCCGCCGTTCGAGTCCAAAAACGAGAAGACGAAAGAACTGGAGGGATTCGATATCGATTTGGCCAGAGCTTTGGCCCAGAAGCTTGGTGTCTCCGCGAAGATTGTGGATGCCGAATGGCAGGGATTGTTGGGTGGGCTGAAAAAAGGGGACTATGATGTGCTCATTACCTGCATGTCGAAATCGGAGACTCGAGGAGAAAATGTGAATTTCAGTGATGTCTACTATCGGTTACCAGATGTCATTGTTGTCTCGAAGGATAATCAAGGCATTCGTGGTAAGGCAGATCTTCAAGGAAAGATTGTGGGCGTTCAATTGGGTTCCGCAAGTGAGCAGTTGGCCGATCAAATGAAAGATACTTTTAAGGAGATCAAAAGATATAACTATAATCCGGAAGCCTTCACCGATCTCAAGTTCGGTCGCATTGATGCGGTCATTGTCGGCTACGCCTACGCCGTGAATCAGATCAAAGTGGACCCTACCTATAAGGTGGTGGGAGAACCTCTCGCAGAAGCCGAAATCGTGATGGTCCTGCGTAAGGGTGCGGACGAACTCACGGCAAAGCTTAACAGCGCCTTGGGAGAGCTTCGGCAAGACGGGACCTATCAACAGATCCACGACAAATGGCTGAAGATTGAGTGAGGTGTTTCAGGGATCGGGGCGACATCCGGTGGACGTATTTCGGCTGGATATCCTCCTGGGCGCTGCCCCTCTCCTTGTTGAAGGGTTGACCGTCACCCTCGCCGTGTCTTTGACTTCTTTCGCCTTCGCGTGTGCCCTGGGCCTGGCGGTGGGGGTGCTGCGGTCGAGATTTAAGAGCGCGCGCTGGATATTTGCGCCTTATGTGGAGCTCTTCCGAGGGACACCTCTTCTCATCCAACTCTTTTTTCTCTACTACGGCCTTCCAACCGTAGGAATCAAAATGAGCGCGCCGACAGCCGCGGTGTTGGGTCTAGGACTCAATGGGGGAGCCTACATTTCGGAGACGATTCGTGGAGCTTTGCGCTCCATCGAGCAAGGGCAGATGGATGCGGCACGGGCCCTCGGCTTCACCTGGGTTCAGGCCATGGTTCACGTGATCGTTCCCCAGGCTCTGCGGGTTGCTTTACCCCCTTTGGTCAATTCCTTTTCCTCCCTACTCAAAGAATCATCTTTGGTGTCGGTTTTGGCCATTACGGAACTGACTCGAATGAGTCAGCTGGTTTACACGAGAACCTTTCGAGCCTTTGAAGTCTACTTGGCCGTCGGGGCCCTTTATTTTGTGTGTACGGGTGTCATCTCCTGGCTCTCGTCCTGGTTGGAAAGGCGTTTTCGGGTCAGCGGCAAGATCCACTGAGAAGATGCCATGAAAATGCGGGCCCCGCTGCCTCCGTGGGCTTTTCCTGAGAGTCGTGTGATTGATCCGAGCTCCGATGACCCCGCAGAACGCGCAGACCCCGTTCCGTTTCGATCGCCGAAGATGATTGCGTGGGGCCGGAGTCTCTCTGAGAGGGCGACACTTGAACATCGCCATCCATAAAGGAGACTCAGGGGTGGCGACTCCCCGTTCTTGAGCCGAGGCGGATTCGGGGAAGCAGTCTGGTCGACGCTTGACATTCGCTCTCTCTGTGAGATAGGGAAAGCGTGCTCATGGAGAGCATGCTTATACGCAGGACATTTTCAGCGATCCTGCCTCTGAGAACCTAGGGACCGACCCTGACTCCGTTGCCACCGGGGGGCTTGCGGTGGCAGCCGTCTGCACGGTCTATTCATCCCGCCACGAAGCCGGGCTCCAATTCCTCGAAGGGAAAACTTAACGACCTCGTTCTGAGGGCCGCAAGAGTCCAAAGAGTCTTGCATTTCGGCCCGCGTGCGGACTCGTGAACCCACAATCCGGCCTGAAGGCTCATCACACGCGCATCGCATCATTGGACGCTATGGAGGCGGAGAATTGGGCCGTTGCCCAAGGGCCGTTTCGCGCCAATGGGGATGGAAACACTCTGCGGGATTGGGACGCGGCAACAAGGAAGACGCAGGGCCAAAGAAAACCTCAAGAATCGGCGGGAGGAGGAAAATGAAAAGGTGGGTTTTGATCGGGTGCGCCATCGCCACCACTTTGTGCTCGGTGGCGGTTCCAGGGTGGGGACAACAGCCCTCGACATCGGCCAAACTGGAGGAAATTGTGGTCACTGGCACCAAGACCCTTAAATCCATGGATGATGTCCCCGGCAGGGTAGAGATCATCACCAAGGAACAGATCCAAAATTACAGTGGTAGCCTGACAAAAGTCGACGACCTTCTGAAATATATCTCCGGACTGACCGTGGTCAGAGGAAATGGCATTTACAGCCTAGGGGTCAGTGCCACGCTCAGAGGACTTTCCAATGAAGGCGCTCGAACACTGGTGCTCGTCGACGGTGTTCCCATCAACAAAAGCGACACCGGGGAAGTCAACTTTAATCGGATCAATCTCGATGATGTGGAACGCATCGAGATCTTTAAAGGTCCAGCGTCCTCGATTTACGGCAACAATGCCATGGGAGGCGTCATCAATATTCTGACAAAAAAACCTGATCCGGGACCTCACGGATCCTTCAACACTTTCTACGGCAGTCATGAGAGCTCTGGGGCTGAAGGGATTCTTTCGGCTCGAGCCTCTCATGGGGATTCCGGGTTATGGGCACGTGCCTCTGGCCAATACCTGAAAAGTGACGGCTACGTATCGACGCCCGAGGAGAAAAGAGCGCCATATACTGTAAAGAGGTTTGTAGATGAAGAAATCGGTTCTTTTCAAATGGGTTACGATATGGACCGAGACACCGGCTTCGATTTTAAGATCAACTACTTTAATGACCATCGGGGAGAAGGGACCAAGATTCAAGCCAAAGACGGTGTGAGTCGGGATTTCGACACAACTGCGGGTTCCCTCCGATACCGAGGCAGTGCTGGGTCTGGGAGATGGCATACGGCGGTTTTCTGGCAGAATGAAAATTATCAACGAATCAGCGAATCCCTCCGCGGTACACAATACACGCAATTCTTTGTGGACTCAGATCGCACGGATATGGGGATTGACGGAAGCTATTCCATATCCTTGGGAGACACTCAGTTGCTCACATTTGGTGCCGATGTCCGGGAAGGCAGAGTGGACGCTTCCGACATTTACAAGACGTCGCCCGACCGCGCGAATAACAAAGGTCGATTGAGAATCGGGGGGCTTTGGATTCAGGACGAATTGTTTTTCTTCAAGGAGCGCCTGTCCATTGTGGGGGCTTTGAGGTGGGATCGCGCGGAGTTTTTCGGCGGTGAGTTTTATTCGACCTTATCACCGTTTAATCAGTTGAACGGCGAGTTGGAAGAAAATAGCTGGAGCGCCATCTCCCCAAAGCTTTCGGCGCGCTACAGATGGACGCCGGCGCTCGCCACCTACGCCTCATACGGGAGAGGGTTTCGCGCCTCCATTTTGGACGATTTATGCCGGTCCGGTATCATGTGGGGGATCTACAAAGTGGCCAATCCCCACCTGGACCCGGAAACCCTCGATTCCTTTGAAGTGGGTTTTGATTATCGCCCCCAAGAAAAGCTCAGTTTTCATGGATCTGCCTATTATTCCATAGGAAAGGATTTTCTCTACTACGTCCCCACAGGAAAATCCTTAGACAATCGACCGATCTATCGAAGAGAAAACATTGATACGGTTTTCTCCTACGGCTTGGAGCTGGAATCCAGATACATATGGAATCCTAGTATTTACTCATTTCTTAACTATACTTATAGCATGGGTAAAATCGATAAATTCGAAGAAAACCCTCTGGCTGAAGATCAAGAACTGACGCGCACACCAAACCATCAAATCAAGGGCGGTATTACCTATGTGAATCCGTATGTCAATGTAAGTGTATTGGCTCTCTACAAGGGTAGTCAATATGTGTACACGAACGAGATGAAACAGACCGTCGACAAGGTGGATCCCTACTTCACAGTAGACGCTAAGATCTGGAAGGAATGGGGCAAGAATCTTGTTTTTTCTCTCCACGTCGAAAACCTGCTGGATCAAAAATACATGGAAACCGCCGACGATGAGGCTCCGGGAGTCTTTGTGACAGCTCAGATGACCTATAAATTTTAAAGTCAACCTGGGGCGGACTTCTGAGAGAATCTCGAGAACACCTTGGAAAATCCAAAGGCCCGACACTGTCAGCACCTGAGCAAAGGTGCGAAGCGGCGAAGCGACCATGGCTATCGGTTTTGGAAAAAGGGGGGAGACGATGGACAAGAGAGCCCTATGCGTATTGATCCTTCTGGGTGGGCTATACACGTCCGGAGTTTTTGTGGACACACTGTGCGCTCAAACACATGGCATGACAGACCCTTACACATTAGTCTACGGCCTTGGGGCACAGGCTTGCAAAGCGGCCAGTCAAAGATTTTCCGATTGGAAAAAAGGCTCCGTCTTGGCGGTGACCAATGCCGGTTACGTCCAAATTGACGGTAAAGATAGTGCACCAGTTATTGATGCGTTGACAGACAAAGCCGGGGCAAGTCTCGGAAGGGGAAACTTGCTCCTGGTTCATGAGGCCTCTGACAAGCCTCTGTTTGTTTTCTTCTACCACGCCCGTTCAGGCGCGGCGCTGTACCTGGAACGGAGAAAAGATGCAACGGGTGGAACGACGCCATTGGGCGCTCAAAATGCTTATGAAGAAACGTTCCAGCGGGATTTTGCCTCCTATCTCAAAGACCCAACGCTTCTCGAGTCCCGAATGAACGAAAGCTTTTTCGGAGGCCAGGGCATGCGGCTCGTCCTTTTTAGCTGGCTGTGGAGTCAAAACGCAAACCCAGAAATACGCACAGCGGCACTCTTCCACGATCATCTGTGTCCTGGGGTCGTCAGCGGCTACTATGTGAGCCGTTATCTTCGCCGACATTTGCCCCTGGGCTCCGGCCAAAGCTATTCGGTCCTTTCGACACCAATGTATTGCAAAGATGACGCGATTCAAACCCTTCTCAATGTTACCCCTGGGAAACGTTCCTTGGCAGCGATTCCCATGAATGCGCAGGATAAGGAATGTCTGCTCGAGCACGCCAGAGATGCTGTTGGCTTGTTCTTCCGGTGGGACCAGAACACTAAGATGGCGACGGGACTGGTGCTGGGTTTCGATTGGAAGAAACTCGAAAGGGACGCAGGCCTTGCCCCTGAGGAAAAACGGCGAACGTTGGCCGATCGAGTCAAACTTCTCCAGTGGATGGTGGAGCATCAGGACAATGATGAAAAATACGTGCGAGTTATCAAGGAAATTACCCTCGAGGAAGGGACAACCCCACAGGATTTGGCCCGGCCGGGAGTGAATCCGTGGGTCCGTTGCGGGTTGTGGAAATGTGGGACTTGACCTCGGGCGACCCAAACGCGTGTAGGGACGACCCTTACTTTGTAATTCTCGGGGAGCCGTAAGGAGAGTGGGCTCAGAACGGGGATGGGTGTGAATGGTTGGCGCTACTGCCTTTTAGTGGATTCAATGTCAAAATCAAAAAAACAAGGTACCGAAATGACTGAAGTCTTAGACGCAAACGATAGTATACCGGCTCTGATCCGCAAAACGGTCCGGGCTCCATCGAGCCATAACACCCAGCCGTGGTTCTTTCGCGTCTCGAACAAAACCATTGATGTCTTTGCAGACCGGAGGCGCGCGCTGCCGGTGAATGATCCGCACGATCGGGAACTGACCATAAGTTGCGGCTGCGCCCTGATGAACCTGCGTGTTGCTGCGGCAGGGGCCGGGTTTGATGTGCAGATCAACCTTTTGCCCGACGGGAACGCATCGGATTTATTGGCGCGGGTGACGATCATGCCGGCGTCGAGTGTGAATGTCCCCGAAAGTGTTCTTTTGGAATTCATCGACAAGCGTCGGACCGACCGCAAAAGTTTTGCATCTCGGGATGTGGATTCGGTAACGGTCGGTCATTTGTTGGAAGCTTCCAGCATAGAGGGAGCCTGGCTGCGTCCCCTGGTGACCAAAGAGGCAAGACAACAGGCGGCACGACTCGTGGCCCTGGGCGACGCGGTTCAGTGGCGGAATCCGAGCTGGCGGCGTGAGCTGGCTGTTTGGATGCGTCGGCGCCGCCACGGTGACGGCTTGATCGTCCCGGCTTTGTTTGCGATGCTTGCCCGGTTCATCGTTCGCAGCTTTAACATGGGTGACTTCGTCGGGGCAAAAACCGGCAGCTCGCGGAAACCTCCCCCTTGCTTGCGGTGCTCGGGACAGACGGGGATACCAAACACGACTGGATACTGGCCGGACAGGCCCTCCAGCGCCTGCTCCTGGTTGGATGCCAAAGCGGCCTGCACGCGTCGTATCTGAATCAGCCGATCCAGGTGGCCGAACTGCGTCCGAAGCTCCAAAACCTCGTGGGCGGCGGATTCCCACAGATCCTGCTTCGGCTGGGTTACTCCAAGGAGCAGCCATCGGCTTCTCCGCGGCGCCCGATAGAAGATGTGGTGGAGAGGGTCTAGGTATGTTCAAGATTTTCATCGTTGGGGGACTGCTGGCCTTTTCGGCCGTAGCCGGTGCCGTTGTGTGGGGCGCACGAAGTTGGGCCGACGGCACCCGGCAGTTGCGAGCCCGCATTGTGAATGCCCGTGTGCCGATGGCCCCTCTGATTGTCGACTTCCGCGAGATTGACGGGCTGCCGGAGCCGGTCCAGCGCTATTTCCGCACGGTGCTTCGGGAAGGGAACCCAATGGTGACCGGAGTGCGGGTGCGGCATCAAGGCACTTTTAACATGGGAGAGACGACCGACCGGTGGCGGCCGTTCAGTTCCGATCAATGGGTGGTGACTCGACGCCCAGGTTTTGATTGGGATGGCCGCGTGACAATGATGCCGGGCCTGACAGTCCGTGTGCACGATGCGTATGTTGCGGGCGAAGGCGTCCTCCATGCCGCTTTACTCGGCCTGATCCCTCTCGTTGACCTTCGTGGGGTCGGTGATATCGCCCGAGGGGAGCTTATGCGCTTTTTGGCCGAAGCGGCATGGTATCCGACCGCCCTCTTGCCCAGCCAAGGCGTGCGATGGGACGCGCATGATGCGCGGTCTGCCCGCGCGACACTCACCGACGGGCCCGTAAGCATCACGATGCTGTTCACATTCAGCAACTTCGGTGGCATTGAAACGGTAAAGGCCGAGGCACGAGGGCGCACCGTGGGCCAACAGGTGATTCCCACACCGTGGCAAGGGCGTTTCTGGAATTACCAGGAGCGTGGGGGAATGCTGGTGCCCCTTGAAGGCGAGGTGTCCTGGCTGCTTCCTGAAGGGGAGAAGACGTATTGGCGCGGGCGAATCCTTGAGATCGAATATGAATTGGCGGAATGATCGACTTCAAGGCGGGCTCGCTCATTCCAGCGTGCAGTAGGGCCCGGTGCGCGCCGCCGGCGATCCCGCCGACAAAGGCTCCTTTTGGAGAAAAAAAGCACATCGGGGAAGCGAACTCTATTTCCATGCCACAAATCGCTCTTCGGGGAAAAGAAGCTCTCGTCTGACCCCGGCGAGGTTTTCTTGACCGGAAAACCTGAAGTCGTCTCCGGCTTCATGGAGACCTTTCGTTCCTGCTGGTCTACCAGCACCTGTGCCGAAAACGACTTCAGACCCACCGACAACTTCAGCTGCGGCCCTGGCAGACTGGGCTTTTGCATGCAGCCCTGACCATCCTGCTCGAAAAATGCGTTTCGGCGGCCCCTGCCGTCCACGTATCGTATATCTCTTAGATGCCGTTTGTTCTCCATCCGCGCCGGGCGAGTCATGACTCTCCATGAGTTCTTCCACTGTCACCATCTGCTGGGTGACAATGCCCACAAGGAAAAGGCGACGTCCCGACAAGTGAAGCCGGGCGTGGAAGCGGGGCGTTTCGTTTGCGCGCAAAAAAAAAGAGCCAGGGGAACAGCCCCTGGCCCTTTCATTTTCCTGGTGCGCCCGGCAGGATTCGAACCTGCGACCTACGGATTCGTAGTCCGGCACTCTATCCAGCTGAGCTACGGGCGCACGTGCGCGGAAACGTCGGCTTCATACCACTTTGGGTTTTGCGGAGCAAGGGAAAAATCCCGATCTCATCTTCGGGATGCCGCCACATGCAGCCGGCTTGGGGGGGCGTCCAGGCCCCAGCGTTTCAGTTCCTCCAGCATGGCATAATGGGTGAGATCATGGTGAATGGGGGTGATGGAGATATAGCCGTCGGCCAAGGCTTGAACGTCCGCATCCGGGCTGTTTTCGGCCTCGCGAATCGATCCGGTAAGCCAGTAATAGACGCGGTTTCGAGGGTCGATGCGGCGTTCGTAGTTTTCCCGATAGGTCAAGCGGCCTTGGTGGGTGATGCGCATGCCGCGGATTTCCTTGGACGGCAGGTTGGGGACATTCACATTGAGGCAAACACCCTGGGGAAGTCCCCGTTTTTCTATAACACTCAAAAGATGCCGCACCGCCGAGGTGGCTCCGGAAAAGTCTTGCGGTTCAAAGGCGTCAATGGAAACGGCTACGGCGGGAAACCCCAAAATCGCTCCTTCTGTGGCCGCAGAAACGGTGCCTGAATAAAGCACGTTGATTCCCACGTTGGCTCCCAGGTTAATGCCGGAAATCACCACGTCGGGAAGTGGACGCATGAGTTCGCAAATGCCCAGTTTGACACAGTCGGCCGGCGTTCCAGTGCACGCGTAGCCGAAAAAAGCTCCATTGCGCTTCACCGGCTTGACCAGCAAAGGATCAAGAAAGGTGATCGCATGGCCGACAGCGCTGCGCTCCGTTTCAGGGGCGATGACATACACGTCGTGATCGCGGCTCAAGGCTTCGTGGAGGGCTTCGATCCCTTTGGCGAAAATACCGTCATCGTTGGTCAGGAGGATTCGCATAGGTTTTCTAAGTTCCTTTCCCGTAATTTTTGGCCGCGGTGATGCCAGCCTCCAGGGCTTTCTTGTTCAGTTCCTCGGTTCCCGGCGGCACCCGGGCCAAGACCGCGGCTTCCAGCGCGCTCAGGGACACCGACCGGGTCAACAGGGCCAAGGCCCCCAGGGCCACAATGTTGGCGGTCATCTCCTTTTTGAGTTCCGATCGGGCGATGTGGGTAAAGGGGATGGCCACGACGCGGGTTGTCGGCACTTGTTTCACGAGGGTGCTGTCGACGATGAGCATTCCGTCGGGCTTGAGGTCAAAGAAGTAAGCATCGCATGATTTTTGGTTCATGGCCAAAAGGACGTCGGGTTTGATGGCTTTGGGATAATCGATTTCTTCATCGCTGATGACAACTTCGGATTTGCTGGCCCCCCCGCGGGCTTCCGGACCATAGCTTTGCGTTTGGCAAACGAACTTCCCGTCGTAGATTCCGGCGGCTTCCGCCAAGATGATCCCGGCCATGATGATGCCTTGCCCACCGGAGCCGCTCAACCGCACTTCATATCGGTAACCCATCCGTGCTCCCCTTATTGCGGCGTTGCCTGCCGCCCGGTCGTTCTACTTCGCGGCGCCGAGCCTGGCCCGGGCCGCTTCACGGATTTTTCGGTATTCTTCGGTGTAGATCGGGAGATCTCGATCCACCAAAATGCCGATGGTGAATTTCCCCGCCTTTTCCTCTTCGCTCAACTCGGCGGCCTTTTCCACGCGGATGGCGTTTTCCTTTTGCCACCTGAGCATGTCCACGGCATCGCCCATTTTATTGCGACGTCCATACTGGGTATGACAGTGGCTGATCACTTCGACCACGGAGAAACCACGCTTGCGGATAGCCTGTTCGATCAATCGGTCCAGCAGGGTGGCGTGGTAAACTGTTCCGCGCGCCACCAGACTCGCCCCGGCCGTGACAGCCAGTTCCGCAATGGAAAAGGCCTGCTCGACATTTCTGTAAACAGCCGTCGTGGCCAGGGCACCGTACGGCGTCGTCGGGGAGTACTGCCCGCCGGTCATGCCGTAAATGTTGTTATTGACGATGATGGCCGTGAGATTCAGATTGCGACGGGCTGCGTGAATGAAATGGTTGCCTCCGATGGCTGTGGCATCCCCATCCCCCATGATGACGATCACCTGGAGCCGAGGGTTGGCGAGCTTGATGCCCGTGGCGAAGGTCAGGGCTCGACCGTGGGTTGTGTGGAGGGTATTGAAATCCACGTACACCGGCAGCCTTCCGGCACAGCCGATACCCGAAACCAGGACGATGTCGTCTTTTTCGTACCCCGTGCGATCGATGGCCCGAATGAGCGCTCCCAGGAGAATCCCGTTGCCGCAACCCGGGCACCACACGTGGGGGAATTTCTTGTCGTGGCGAAGATATTTGTGAATCAGTTTCGTCACCTCAGCCATGGATAGCCTCGCTGTGTGGATTATCGTCCTATCGTCTCAAAGGATTCAGATCTTCAGCAGTTTCACGAGGATCTCATCGGGGGTGATGAGGTTGCCGTCGATGCGGTTCAGGGTCTCCACTCGGGTCATCCCTTGGTTCACCCTCTTCACTTCGCGGGAGATTTGGCCCATGTTCAGTTCTGGCACCAAGACGGCCTTCACCCGCTTCAAGTAAGGCTCCAGGATCTGACGCGGAAAGGGCCATAGGGTGATCAGCTGCAACAATCCGGCTCGAACCCCCCGGGTGCGGGCTTCCTTCACCGCCCGGCGCGCCGACCGGGCCACGGATCCATAGGCGATGACCAGCACCTCGGCATCCTCGGTCTGCTCGGTTTCCACCATGAGGATGTCGAAGAAATTCTGGGATATCTTCCGATGGATGCGATGAAGGAACGGTACGATTTCGTCGGCCCTTTGGGTGGGGAAGCCGCGGACATCGTGAATGAGGCCCGTCACGTGATAGCGGTAGCCGTCCCCGAAAATGCCCATGGGCGGCACCCCTCGGCTGTTGTCTTCATAAGGAATGTACCACTCCGGGGGCATGTTCGGCCGGATTCGATCGACCACCTCGATCTCCTCAGGGTGGGGGATCCGAATCTTTTCTCGGGTGTGACCGACGACTTCATCAGAGAGAACGATGACCGGCGTTCGATATTTCTCGGCCAGGTTGAACGCCTTGACGGTAATGTCAAAACAGTCTTTGGTTGTCGAAACTGCCAGGACGATGATGGGATGATCCCCATGGGTACCCCACCGGGCTTGCATAACGTCGCCTTGGGCCACGTTGGTGGGAAGGCCCGTGCTGGGCCCTCCACGCATGACATTCACAATGACACAGGGCACTTCGGCGACGCAGGCGAATCCCAGGTTTTCCTGCATTAACGAAAATCCCGGGCCGCTTGTGGCCGTCATGGACTTGGCGCCGGCCAGGGACGCCCCGATGATGGCGCCCATGCTCGCGATTTCGTCTTCCATTTGGATGAACGTCCCGCCCACGGCCGGAAGTTTTACCGACATGACTTCGCTGATTTCCGTCGCCGGCGTAATGGGGTAACCCGCAAAAAAGGTGCACCCGGCCGCGAGCGCTCCTTCCACCATCGCTTCATTGCCCTGCAGCAGCACCTGTTTTCCCGAAATACTTGGACCGCTCACGATGCCTATCCCCCTAGTCTTCGGTGGCCGACGCCTTCTTCCGAGGCCGCACGCTGATGGCGAAATCAGGACAGTGAATTTCGCAAAATCCACATCCCGTGCATCGTTGTTCATCTTTCACTACCGGGCTGCCGTCCTCACCCATGGCAATGCATTCCCTCGGACAAAACGCGGCGCATATGCCGCATCCCTTGCACCAGCCTGTGAAAATGGCGATTTCAAACGACCGCTTCGGCTTTTCTTGCTCTTCCGCGACCGGCTCGGTCCCTGTCTCGCTTTCCACACCCATTTTTTGGACAACATCCGGTTCTGAGGGTGATGCCTGAACCGACTGTGGTTTTCGTTTCTTGGACGATTGTTCGCTTTTGGCCATGGTCTTTTATCCTTCAGGGGAAAAGGATACGGGAGCTTGAGATCACGAGGGGTTTGGCACAAGATCCGCCGCACGGCGATTCGCCTGGGTCGGCTTTTTGCGACTGGCCGGCTCGGCATCCAGACACCTGCTTCGAGCCGCCCACACCGTGGTTTTGTTCCTGCCCCGTCTGCCGGGAGGGAACGACCGCCGTCCCGGGGCCACACCCTTCTCGGACAAGCTCATAGTGCATCACTTGAAGATTTTCAACGTTCTTTGGCGCCCTCAAGCCAAGCGCGGCTGAAATCCGAAAAGTCCTCAGGGCTCAGCCCAAGGCGGTCCTCCACGAGCGACAGCACCGGTTCTCGGTCCAGAAAGGCTTCCAAAGCGACTTGAGCTTCAAGGACGTGGGCCAGTTCATTGGCGACGAAAGCGAGCATCGCCAAAGGTTCTTCGCTTTTTTCAGGCCGGTGATGCCATCGGACCACATGGGCGATCAATTCCGGGAGTCCCCAGCGTTGAGCGAGAAGGAACCCCGCCTCGGCATGATCCAACCCTAAAATTTCCCATTCGGCGTCGATCATGGAGCTATGGACTTCGCCGACGCTTCGTTCCACGGTTCGGGCGGTGGCTTCATCCAATTGAGCGAAAACAAGCTTCCCGATGTCGTGCAGGAGGCCAAGGGTGAACGCTTCGCTTTTGGAAATCCCTAAGGGACATCGGGAGGCCAAGGACTGGGCGCAGTCGGCGACCCGCAACACGTGACGCCGGGCTCCGGCGAGCCATATGCGGGCTCCTTCTCCGGAAAAACGCGCGATAAACCCATGCACATACGCCGCCATGACTATCCCGCACACGGTGGGCAAACCCAGCAATCGCACGGCATGCTCGACAGAGGCGACTTCCACGGGGAGCGAATAGAAGGGGGAGTTGCACAGATGCAGGGTTTGCACTGTCAGCCCAGGATCTTGAGCGACGACTTTGGCCAAGACTTTGGGGTCCGTGTCGGGTTTGTGCATCATCTCCATAACGCTGAAGGCCGTGTCCGGGAGCATGGGGACGCCGTCGAGCAACGGTCCCACGGCTAAGCTGATTCCGACGGATTTCTCCTTCATGATGCCGGCCTCAAGAATTTTCGGTTATCCATGGCTTCAGGTCCAGGATGGGGGTGCCGTCGATCATGTCGATCCCTTTGACCCGAAGGGTCGATCCGTGGACGTCCAGGACTTCGACGACTGAAAGCCCGAGGGGATTTGGCCTTCGGGGGGAACATGTGCTGAAGACCCCCAAGAACTCGTTTCGATGCGGCGGCTTCTGAATGAGGTCCTGAAGCGAAAACGGTTGACTTTTGTGAAAGTGGAACAGGACAATGATTTTGTGGCCCGGCCGGATGTCTTTCAGACCGTCCTGGTAGGTTTCGTCGATGACGAGCGTTCCGACCACGTCGGAGACGGTCCAGTGACGAGGGACCACCGCAGCATCCGTGCGAACCACGCCGATGGGTTTGAAAGTGACGGTTGTCATGAAAGGTTCAGATCCTCTTCCAAAGCGTCACGGCTGAGCACCACATCACCTAGGGAACGGAAGTAAGGCATGAGCAGTGCCAGGGGCAATTCTGCGAGCTTTCCGTTTTCCAGGTAACGGTCGTTAATTTCTGAACACACGACGCGTCCGACGACAAGCGAGTATTGATCCTCGGTCAGTTCCCGTTCCAAGGTGGCTTCGATCCACCCTATGGCCGCTGCAATGCGGGGCGCGGCCACATGCTTAGCGGGCACGGTCTCCAGGCCGACTTTTTCCAGTTCGTTGACCCCAGGCGGATAAGCCCGGGCCGTGCGCATGGCTTCCCGAAATTGGGGACGGCCGATCACATTGACGATAAACTGGCGCGTGAGTCGAATGTTGCGCAGTGTGTCTCGAGGGAGGGCCGAAGCGACGGCAATCAAAGGCAAGGGTCTCAGGATAGGCATGACGCAGCTGTATGGGGCGGCATTGGGTATCCCGTTGTTGTCCACCGTCGTGATCACCGTGACAGGGAGTGGAAAAAAGCGCTTAAACATCTCAGGAGGGATTTCCATGGGGTTTCTCCTTGAGCGCGAACAAAACATGGTCATCCTCGGATCGTCCGCTGACAAGGTCTTTTCCTAATCAGTTTTCACTTGGGTGGCAAGAGCCGAGGTCGGCCGGCGGGGGAAGCATGGGCTTCCGATAGGGCGCCGATGTAAGGGAAAAGGAAAAAGCGATGTGCACAAAAGCTCGCGAAGACCTCATGGGCATTTATCGCGCCGCGCTGACGGCGGTAGATCCTGAATCAGCCGTGCGTGCTCATGTCCATCGTGTGGGAATGCACCTTCGCGTTGGGGAACGGGAGTTAGACCTGCGGCATTTCGAAAGGATTTTCCTGGTGGGGGCCGGAAAAGGCACAGCCCCCATGGCCAAAGCCTTGGAGGATCTCTTCGAGGCGTCCCTGACGGACGGGGTGATTGTGGTCAAATACGGGCACGGAATGCCGCTTCAGCGCGTTAGGGTCTGTGAGGCCGCTCATCCTGTGCCGGATGAAGCCGGGGTGAAGGCAACCGAGGTGATTCTGGATTTGGCACGACAAGCTGGCGAGACGGATCTGGTGTTTGCAGCACTTTCCGGGGGTGGCAGTGCATTGACACCGGCCCCTGTGCCACCCTTGACTTTGGAGCACAAGCAGCGCACGACGGAACTCCTTCTGTCGGCCGGGGCAACCATTCACGAAATCAACGCGGTGCGCAAGCATCTGTCGCGGTTCAAGGGGGGAGGTTTGGCTCGCGCAGCGGCGCCCGCAACGCTGATGACGCTGATCGTCTCAGACGTCATCGGAGATCCCGTGGACGTCATCGCCTCAGGGCCGACCGTGCCCGATTCGTCAACCTTTGAGGACGCCGTGCGAGTCATCCGGCGCTACGGTCTGGAGGACAAGATTCCCAAAGCCGTCTTTCAGGTGCTTCAGGAGGGGATTGACGGAAGGCGTCCCGAAACCCCGAAACCTGGAGATCCCTTGTTCCGACGCGTTTTCCATACCATTGTGGCAAACAACATGGCCGCCTTGACGGCGGCGGAGCAAGAGGCGGCCCGAAGGGGGTACCGGCCTTTGATCTTGACTTCCCGTCTGGAAGGCGAAGCCCGGGAAACGGCCAAAGCCATCGTGGCCATGGCCAAGGAAGCGGCCGCTTCGGGCAGGCCCGTTGAGCCGCCCGCCTGCCTCCTTTTCGGTGGGGAAACCACGGTCACCCTTGGGCCGTCCCCGGGAAAGGGCGGTCGGAATCTAGAAATGGCTTTGGCCTGCGCCGTATCTTTGGACGGGTGGGACCGCATCACGGTGCTTTGTGCAGGTACGGACGGCACCGATGGGCCGACGGATGCCGCCGGCGCCTTTGCGGACGGGGGGACCATGAGCCGATCCCGACGCTTGGGTATGGACGCCCACATGTTTTTGGATGGCCACAATGCTTATCCCTTTTTTGAAGTTCTTGGGGACCTCGTGGTCACAGGCCCTACACGAACCAACGTCATGGACTTTATTGGGGTGGTCATCGAATGATCAGACAACGACGGACGAAAATCGTGTGTACCATCGGCCCGGCAAGCCAGGACGAGGGCATGCTGCGCGATCTCCTGCGCGCCGGCATGGATGTGGCCCGGCTGAACCTGTCCCACGGGGATCACCAGACGCACGCGCGCACAATTCACACGCTGCGCCGCGTGGCCGCCGAAGAAGGCAGAGAAGTGGGGATTCTCCAGGATCTGGGCGGACCGAAGATCCGCCTCGGGGAACTCCCCCAAGGGGAGCGGGTATTGGCTGTCGGGGAGAGGGTTCGGCTCTTTCCCGGGCAAATCGCTGAAGGGGACGCCCTTCCAGTGAATTATCCCTACCTGCTTGAAGACGTTTCCCCCGGGGATCGCATTCTCCTGGCGGATGGATTGGTGGAGCTGCTGGTCGCCGACAAAACAGCCAATGGCCTTCGATGTGAAGTCATGGTGGGAGGGGTGATCCATTCCCATAAAGGGGTCAACCTCCCATCCAGCAGCCTGCGCATTCCCGCCTTTACGGAAAAGGATAGGCAGGATTTGCTGTTCGGTCTCGAGCACGGCGTGGATTTTGTCGGGTTGTCTTTTGTCAGACATGAAAGGGATGTGACCCCCGTTCTGGAGATCCTCAAGACCGTCGATCCCAGACCCATGGTCATCGCCAAGATCGAAAAGCCTCAGGCGCTGGAACGCCTGGAAGCTATTCTGGATGCCGTGGACGGTGTCATGGTGGCACGAGGAGATCTGGGCGTGGAAACGCCTCTCCACGAGGTGCCCGTCATTCAGAAAAGGATCATCCAAGCGGCTCGTGACCGGGCCAAGCCGGTGATTACGGCGACGCAGATGCTCCGCTCCATGGTGTCCAGTCCACGACCCACGCGAGCGGAAACCACCGACGTGGCCAATGCGGTTCTCGATGGGACCGACGCGGTCATGCTCTCGGAGGAAACCGCTATGGGGTCCTATCCGGTGGAGTCCGTGCTCATGTTGGATCGCATCGCCGTGGCGGCGGAGAAGTATATGTTCGATACGCTACACCACATGGGTTTCTCCTCGGCCTTCCTTCCCGGGACGGCTGCAGCCATCAGTCAAGCGGTCATCGGGTTGGCCGACGATCTCCAAGCTGCCGCCGTCATCGCTTCCACGGCCTCTGGAGAGACAGCCCGCCTGGTCAGTCGGCTCCGGCCGAAAAGTCCCATTGTGGGCTTCACCCACTCCCAAGCCACCGTCCGTCAACTGTCACTGTCCTGGGGCGTTTATCCTGTCTTGGTTCCCCGGTGTGCGGAAACGGACACCTTGTTCGCGATGGCCCGGCGATGGTCCCTGGATCAAGGGCTTGCCCGCTCCGGCGACAAACTCGTGCTTACGGCCGGGGTGCCCGTGGGCACAAGCGGCACCACCAACATGGTCAAAGTCATCGAACTCTGAAAGTCTTGCGTTCGGCAGGTGCGGCGGATCGAAGGAATGAAAAAGATTCATGACGCCGGCACAGGGAGGGGCACAAAAAAGGCGCCGAATCCTTCCTGTCAAGGAAACGCGCCTTTTTCAAACACACTCCATGGCGGAAAAGCCCAAAGAAAAGCCCTATCAGTGTTCTGAGGCCTGAGCGGCTTTCGCAAGGATTTCCAAATTCTTGAGCATCCGCTTTAGGTCGGCCTTGCGGTTTTCCTTGTTGGGTTTGTCTTTCTTTTTGCGAATGAGACGCGTTTTGTGCGTGTTGGACGGCATGGCATTCTCCCCTGTTCGACCTTCGCCACGGAAAAAGTGCTCGGCTGTCATGTGCCGCCACGGGTCGGATCCCGCGGCCGCTTCCAAAACAAAAGGTTAGCCCGCTCGGCTAACCCTTCGATTTCCTGGTGGAGCTGAGGGGAGTCGAACCCCTGACCTCTTGAATGCCATTCAAGCGCTCTCCCAACTGAGCTACAGCCCCAGCGGCATGTGGGCGTTCGTATAGCAGCCGCACCTCGCCGTGTCAACCCCCTTTTGCATGAGCGTGTCGGAAGGCAAGGCGACACTAAACATTAAGCATTTCGGCAAGGACCCGACCGTAGTCCTGACATGCCCTCATGCCTTCGGGGGTGCCGACTTTGTGTTCCAACAAATTAAACGAACCCAAACTTGTCATGCGCATCTTGAAGACGTGTTCCATGGTGTCGTAAATGTACTTGGGAGCGTCACCGCTGTGCGTGTAGGATCCGAAAGCGCCACCCACCTTGCCTTCCAAACCGGCTTCTTGGGCCATGAAGAGAAAGGTTTTCATGCTTTGGGTCATGTCTCGATGGTATGTGGGAGACCCAAAGATATAAGCATCATAGCCCTTGATCTCCTCGGCATTTTTGATTTCCGAAATCTTTTTGAGCACGGGTTCATGGCCCGCAAAGCGCACGCCTTCGGCAATATAGTTGGCCATTTTTTCCGTGTGTCCGGTCCGACTCACGTAAGCGATAAGCACTCTCATCAAGCCTTCCCTCCGTCTGATTTTTTCTCAAAGGTTTTCTTTTCCCCACACTGAGGACATTTCTGGGGCTTACACCGACTGTCTTTTTCAAAACCACATTTGGTGCATTGAAACACTGCCATGGACTGCTCCTTGTCTCGGCTCTCAGAATTTCACTGCAAAACTTATCGGGCCGCTTCTGTCTCTGCCACACAACAAAAACTTCTTTTTGTCGCCCCACAGACTGGACATTTCCAGTCATCGGGAAGTTCGTCAAAGGGTGTGCCTTTGGCAACCTTACCTTTCTTGTCCCCGCGGTCGGGGTCGTAGACGTATCCGCACGTGGGTCCTCCGCAGCGATAACAATCCGCAGGTCCGGCCATGATCTCAGTCCCTCCTTTGCGATTTGATGCACCTTTTTCGTCGGCGATCCAAGAACCAACCAATTTATTCCAAAACATTATGTCTCTTAGGATCTGTGTCAACGGACGAGGTGAAGAAAAACAGCGTCCCTGGCCGACGCCCCCAAAAGAGCCTGGCTGAAACGTCATCTTCACCGAGGCATTTGGCCAACGGCGTCAAAATCTTGGCTCAGGCTGGTGGGCGTGGAAACTGTGGGCTGGAAGGCGATGGGGTCTCTGAATCGCTATCCTCGAACAGGAGAGTGGAACCGGCGCCCCGGTTCTGAGAACCAGCGAGGATCTTATGGAGGAGCTTCAATCGTCTTTAAGCATGGGCTCGTAATGACGACGAAAAGCTTCCGCGTATCTTTCAATCCAATCGAAGACCGCCTCCTGCCCAAGGTCTCTCCCGACTTTTTCGCTTTCGATCCATTTGTGTTTCTGGATCTCCTGCAATTGGAGCCGGATATAGTCTGGGAATGTCAGTCGCTTTTGCTCCATGGCAAAACCTCCACACTTCAGTGTGGCTACACAATGCCGTTGTGTTTTCATGAACCATACCTACTTAAATGTCCCACGGGTGGGCCGTCAAGTCCTTCGCTTCGTGGTCGAGAACTTCAAACTCATGGTGGAGGCGGCGGGAATCGAACCCGCGTCCGAAAGCCTTCCGCTTAAGCTTCTACATGCTTAGCCACGGTTTTTCATTTTGCTTCCGCGGGCTCCCCGTGAGCCGGATCCACTGGAAGCTAGCCCTGAGATTTCTCGTTTCCGCGGCTCTGGGCAAAGCCTTGGAAACCAGCCCGAGGAGTCGACGCCCCTTTCGGCCGTACGGGCTTAGGCCGAAGGAACGGCAGCCGGCTTAGGCGGCTGCAGCGTACGCATAGTCGTCTGCGTTTGCTTTAACCCCGACCGGAATACGGGCGGCCAGGACCCCCGGCATGCTTCTTAAGCTTCACGACCTCCGTCGAACCCATTTCGCCCCCGTTCGCGAGGTAGGCGTCTTGGCAAGAAGGCAAAACCCATACCTTTCTTCACTTTGCCACGCTCATCGTATAAACTTTTCGTCCGCAGCCGTCAAGGGGGAAAGCGCTGTTGAGGCATCGGTTCAGGACGCTGTGTCTCAAGACGGGCGGCTCGAGGAGATCACTCACAATGGCATAGAAGGGAGAGCACAGAGCATGAGCGGCTATGAAGCAATCATCCGAGGATATTTAGACAAGGCATGGGCTCGCTCCGAAACGGTTCTGCAAAAAGCCGCCCCCGGTGTTTTTGACGCGGCCGGCGCATTGGCCTTTCCGGCTTTTGGGCTTCGCTGTGTCGTTCACCGCGACAGGGTGTTGTTCGATGGGAACTTAGATCACGGACCCAGAGCCGTCCTTGCGGCCATTTACCTCGCGATGGTGCCGGAACGCACAACCCCGCTGCACCCCCTCAAAGCATTTAAAGAAATTCCCAACAGCGGCCCATACCAGGCCGCTTTTGCCGTGCATGCAGAACAGGCGCTCGTGCCTTACGTCGGCCAGATTCGAAAACATATGGAGAGCATTCTCTCGACCTTTTCCGGCCACCGAAACACCGATGCCCCGTCGGGGGATTTTTCCTTCACTTTGTATCCGCTCCCACGAGTCCCACTGTACTACATAATCCATGAGGCGGACGATGAGTTTCCCGCCGCGGTGACCTGCCTTTTTGGTGCCGACTGTACCTCCTTTATGCCTCTGGACGCTTTGGCCGATGTGGCGGAATACACGGCTCAGAGCCTGATTCACTTTTGTTGCACCCGCCAAGGCCCCTGACCAAGAAGCCGAATCTGCGCTCACGCACTCTTTGGACCTCGCTTTCTGCGGATTGACAGAGCGCCGGTCATCTGTTACGCAGGCCTGGGAACCCAAGCGGCCTTGCACCAGACATACCCGGGAAAAAGCGTTGGTCAGTAAAGTCGGCTTGCATGAGAGGGGAAAATGACGCGGCGTGAGTTCTTCAAAGGACTGGTGGGAACTGGTCTTGGTTCGGGAATAACCCTTCTGGCCGGCAACGTTGCTTTGGCCGCACCCTATGCCAGGGTGTGCTCCGGGGTGCTCAGTTTCTATAACCTGCATACGGACGAATTTCTGACCGTGCGCTATATCAACCGGAATGGCCGTTTTGACCTTCGAGCCTTACGCCGCTTGGACTACCTCTTCAGGTGCCATTTTACCAACACCGTCCGGGCCATAGACCGTCATGTTTATATCCTTTTGGACGCAGTGCGACAGCGGTTGAGGGCAGGCGGGCGGCCGTATCTCCTTTTTTCCGGATATCGATCTCCGGCCTACAACGAATACCTCCGGCAACAGGGACATTCCGTGGCGGAAAAGAGTTATCACGTCAAGGCGATGGCGGCCGACGTGGTCATCGAGGGGGTTTCCCTGGATGCCTTGAGATCGGCCGCCGCTGCCTTTAGAGCCGGGGGCGTGGGAACCTACAACGATTTCATCCACCTGGATGTCGGTCCCGTTCGTTACTGGTAACGTTGAAAGCGAACCTTTCCAGCTTCAGAGCCGCCACCAAGAGCTTGTCTCGCTCGTAAATGTCCTGCCGAAAATGGACGGTGCCGTCTTCGCTGACCCATGCGGTGATGTAGAGCAGGTGCACGGTGCATGGTTTCCTTAAGGAAATCATGTGATGCTTGCCGGTGGAGATCAGTTTTTCCAAGGATTCACGGGTCCATTTGGGATCGTCTTGAAGAACGAACAAGGCCAGGTCCAGTGGTTTTTCCAAGCGAATACAGCCGTGGCTCAGAGCCCGGTGCGGCCTCTGGAACAGATGCCGTTCGGGGGTGTCGTGCAGATACACGTTAAAGCGATTCGGAAGCACGAACTTAATGCGCCCTAAGGCGTTCCAAGGCCCCGGAACTTGGCGCAGCCGTCCGGGAAAGTTGCCTTGGCGCACCTGTTCCCAATCAATGGAACCGGGGTCGAGACGGACAATCTTGTCATCGACATTGACCAGCAGTTCGTAGTGATGGCGTTCCAAATAGCTGGGGTCTCTTCGGATTTTCGGCAGCAACTCCTCCGTGGCAATACTTTTAGGCACGTTCCAGTAAGGGTTGAGTTCCACGTAGCGCATGACTTCGCTGAAAACGGGGGTGGACGTGGCGCTGCCCCCCACAATGACCCGCATCTTCAGCACGCTCGTGCCGTGTTCATAGGCGGTCAACGCAAAATCCGCCGTGTTGACGACCAGGTACCGTTCGCCCCAGGTGCGGGGAAGCCACCGGCGTCGTTCAATGTTTGCCAGCATTTGCAAAAGGCGGTCTCGAGGCGGGACATTGAGGGCTTCCACGGTCTTTTTGCCTAAAACACCGTCAGTTCCAAGTCCGTGACGTTCTTGAAACCGGCGGACCGCTTTCACTAGGTCGGTGTCATAAAGATCAGAGGTTTTGGCCGGCAAGTGCGGATAATCCCCTAGTTGATAAAGCTGGTATCGCAAGGTGGACACTCTGGGGTCCCTCTGGCCGGGATGGAGGCTTGGTCCTTCGGGAAGAACAGGCCAAGAACCTTGAGCGGCAATTTTGCGTTGCGCGGGGACAGCGGCCACCAGCCTCCAGTAGTCCTCATCGGGCGGGGCGAAATGCCGAACCGTGCGCCGAATGTCCCGATGCGCCAGAAGTTCCTCGAGTCCGGCACGCAGGTCAGCCTCATGGGCGTGGGCTACCCATTGGGGGTCTAGGGCTGAAGGGTCCACACGGCCCGTAGACAAATGTGAAAAAAGGACGAAAAAAGCGTCGGTCAAGACAAGATCGAGGTTCGCCAAAAGATTTACCGAGATGTCGCGCTGTTGCCTGCGGGCCGTGTCGATGACCTGGAAAAGCGCCGTCAAACATGACAGGTGATAGTCTTCGGGGTTGAGGCCGTGGTTGGCGGCTTCTTGTTGGACAAAGTGCACCAAGTCTCGTGCCGCTGCGGACGGCTCGGACGCGTCGAGCCAGGCCGGCGCGTAGGATCGGTCCCGATAGAAATTGGCAATTTCCTGAGCCGAATAGAGCCTTTGGCAGGCGACAAAAAGGTCCTCCTCTGCGCCGGGCTGGGACAGAAGGTGGCGCAGCGCCTCTTGGACGGATGCCACCTGGGCAGCGGCCTCGGATGCGGCTAAGGAAGGGATGATGGCCGGGGTCCACAAGAAGAGACCTACGGAAACAACAAACGTTGGAATGAAGCGAAATACCGCGATCACCTTAGACGTTCTCCTGTGTCCAAATGTGGTGAAAAGGTCGGCATTGATGGCCGGTCCGGCCTATTTGACATATCCCACGGCATTGTGCCAAGAGACAACCACACCTTGAGAGAAAAAAAGGGGCTGCCGTCGAAAAAAAAATATTTCACAAAAGCCGCGCCTTCTGATAACAAAAAGCCTGCGAAAGGGCAGCGTGCCCGAAGAAGGGAAAAGTCGACACCGTGAAGGATTTCAAAAAAAAGCGGGACACGATTGAATACCTGGCTTTGGTCACCCAGGTGGGGTTGACCATGGCAGGGAGCATCGCGTTTTGCTTGTTCATTGGATATACCCTGGAAAAATGGCTCAAAACAGGAGGTGTCCTCCTGGTCGTGTTCATCTTGTTCGGGATCATCGGAGGGGCCGTCACCGTGTATCGCCAGATTCGCAAGCTGGAAGACGGGCAGACAAAGGATTGAGCCGGAATGGAATCCGGTGCGGACTACCAACAGTACTACGTGTTTCAACGCAGACTGGCAAAAAGGATCTTCAACGGCTCGGTGGCGGTCGCTGTGGGGGCGTATCTCCTTGGACTCGTGCCCGAAGCCAAAGGACTGGCGTTGGGAGCTCTTTTCAGCGTCATCAATTTCATGGCTATGGGGCAGGTACTCCCGCTCCAACTGGCCTGTGGAACCAACCGGCGCAAGGCAACATTGGTCGCCCTGGGGTCCATGGCGGTACGTATGATCCTTTTGTGCATACCCCTGGTGGTGGGATGGAAATCCGAAATGTTTTCCTTCTGGGCTGTCGTCGTGGGGTTGTTTGCCGTCCCGATAGGGATTTTGTGCGGGAATGTGGTGGCTGCTTTGGCCGGGAAGAGGCGCGGTGCCCTAGGTTGAGAGGGAAATTCGAGTGCAGCCTGTGGTGCAAGTGACTCGACCGCCCCGGCGATGGGGGTGAAGAGGCGAGGCGGATATGGAAAATTTGGCTCACATCGCAACGTGGACGTTCCAAGTCATGGGGTATCGTGTGGTGTTGAATGCCACGACCATCACCATGACGCTGGTCATCGGGGGACTTTTGATCCTGTTCGGTTGGCTGGCGACGAAGCAAAAGGGTTTGGTTCCCAATCCGTGCCAGATGGTTGCCGAACTTTTCGTGGGGACCTTCTGGAATCTCACCCGAGACGCCTTGGACGAGCACATGGCCAAAACCTACCACCCGCTCATTTGTACGCTCTTTATGTTTCTCCTGCTGTGCAATTGGATCGGGGTGGTTCCCCACATGGAAGAACCGACGAAGGATCTCAATACAACATTGGGACTCGGGGTCATGGGCTTTTTTATCGCCCACTACGCAGGGATCAAGCACAAGGGGCTGGGGACGTACCTTAAGGAATACTTTCAGCCGATCTTTTTTATGATGCCGCTCAATGTGATTGGGGAGCTGGCGAAGGTGGTTTCGATCTCCTTCCGTTTGTATGGCAACATCATGGGAGGATCGATCATAATCCTTGTCGTCAGTCATCTCGTTTACAACCTTATTTTGCCCCCCGCGTTGAATGCTTTCTTTGGGCTGTTTGTGGGGACGGTGCAAGCCTTCGTGTTCACGATGCTTACCCTCGTCTACATCTCGGTTCAGGTGAAATAACCATGGCATGGGAACAGTTGGATTGGATAAGGGCGGCTGCGGGTCTCGGTGCAGGTGTATCGGTCGGCTTTGCAGCCATCGGATCGGCGATCGGGGAAGGCTACGCTGCAGGCATTGCCAATCAGACAGTTTCCTATAGGCCGAAACTGGCAGGAGATATCCTCAAGACGATGCTTGTGGGCCAAGCGGTGGCCGAGACGTCAGGTATCTTCGGTCTGGTGATTGCCGTCGTTTTGTTGTTCACTTCGGGGGAGGGCCAGCCCACCCTGGCCGGCTGGGCATACCTGGCCGCGGGACTGTCTATGGGCCTGGCTGGAGTGGGATCCGGGGTTGGATCGGGATTTCCCGCAGGCGGTGCCTGTCGAGGGATTGGGCGTCAGCCGACAGCCTCGGGACCCATTACGACGATCATGCTCGTGGGAGCCAGCGTTTCCCAGTCCCCTACCATTTACGGGTTTTTGGTTTCGTTGCTTCTCCTTTTTAAGCAGATGCCGGAGGTCACGACTTTCCCTGCCCTATGCGCGCTGCTCGGCTCAGGCCTGGCCATGGGTTTCGGGGCGGTGGGACCAGGTATCGGATTGGGCATAGCCGCCGAAAACGCCGTCGACGGGGTGGCGCGAAACCCCGAAAATGTGGAGTTGATGACGCGCACGATGCTGATCGGCCAAGCGGTGACGGAATCGACGTCCATATATTCTTTGGTTGTGGCTTTGTTGCTGATTCTAGGTCTGTGATTACAGGAGGTCGAAAAAATGGAAATTTCGGGAGCTGATTTCGTTCGAGGGATGGCGCTGCTTGGGGCAGGGATCGCGATGGGTCTAGGAGCGATTGGGCCGGGAGTCGGGGAAGGCTACGCTGCAGGAAAAGCCTGCGAGGCCGTGGGTCGTCGTCCGGAAGAAGCCGGTCTGCTCACACGCACCATGCTTGTGGGCCAAGCCGTGTCGGAGTCGACCGGTATTTACTCATTGGTCGTCGCCCTGCTGCTCATGTTCGTGGTGAAATGAACGCGCCGAAAGGCGGAGTGACGAGTGAGCCATGATCAGCTTAAATGCAACGATCTTCGTTCAAGTGACGCTATTTCTGGTGCTGCTTTTCATTTTGAACCGGCTGATGATTCAGCCTCTCCAAAGAATCATTCTGGAGAGGGAACAGTCTATTCGGGAAAAAGAAAAGGCACTGGAAGCCGCGGGGGCCGAGCTGGAAAAGATGGCGGAGGCCTATAGGAGTCGAGTGCGTGCGGCGGAGTCGGAGGCCCAGAGCGCCCGGGCGGGCATGAGGGCACGAGCGGAGGAGGATGCGCATCGCGCGATGCTCGATGTCCAGGAAGAGATTGCGGCGCTGCGCCAACGGGTGCGCACGGAGGTGGAAGAAGAGCTGGTCAGGGCAAGAAAAGGTCTGAAGAAATTGGCGGAAGCGCTGTCCTATGAGATTTCCACCAAGGTCGTAGGGCGGAAACTTTAGCGCATGGCCTGGAGTCTGAGAATGCTGCATACCTGTGGGATCATGTGGGGCCTGGCGGCGGCCGCTCTCGTGGGGGTCGAAGAAGCCTACGGTGCATCGTCCACAGTTTTCGGGATCGACCGGTCCTTGTGGGATTTGTGTTGGCGATGGATCAATTTTGGGATCCTCGTCTACTTCATCATGAAGTACCTCAAGGGGCCGTTGGTTAGTTTTATCAAGGGACGCCGGGAGGCCATCTCGGGGCTCTTTGACCAGCTCCGCGAAAAAGAACAGGCCTTGGAGAGTCGCCGTCGAGAACAGGAAGCGCTTCTGGCGCAGCTGGATGAGAAGATCGAGAGTATTAAGGCTTACTACCATGAGATCGGCCAGGAGGAGAAAGCGAAGATCCTGGCCCAAGCGGAGCGGATTCGGCGACAGATTCTCGAGGATGCGGAACTTTACGCCGCCCGGGAATTCGAGGAAGCCAAGAAAAGGTTTCGTGCCGAAGTGGTGGATAAAGCCGTCTCATTGGCTGAAGAAAGGATCCGTAAGAAAATCACAAAGAAAGATCAGCAACGCCTTTTGGCCAGTTACCTGGAGCAATTGGAGACAATGCCCGCTCAGGGTGAAGGAGTCGGCCCCGCAGAGGGATAACGGCGGGGTGCTGAGCTTGAAGATGCGGCTGCAAAAAAGAGGGACGCTCCATGGGCGCCCCTTTTTTTATCGTTTGTACTCCTTCGGCTTAGAGGATCACCATGGAATGATACTTCGGGGAGCTCTGGCTCGGCTGACCGAGCCGAAAGCGGGACAAAAGATTCCATTGTTGCCGACGGTAAAACTTCTTGATTGACGGCACGGCCGAAACCCACGCTTCATGGCCCGCGCGGACGGTTTGCTCGAATAGATGAAAATCGCACCAGCGGAGGTGAGACACGGCCGGCCGCACAACGACATCCGCATGTTGAAGACGAATTTTGTTCAAAGCAATGCGCGATGCTTCGCTGCTTCTGAGAGCGTATTCCAGGGCGCAGCTCGGGAGGGGCTGAATGTCAGCCACCTCGGTTGAGGTGTCTACGGCCACGACGAATTGTGCCCCGAGGAGTCGAGCCGGCATGCAGGGAACGTTGTCGATCCACCCTCCGTCCACAAGGAGTCTCCCTCTGTAACGCACAGGCGGCCCCATTCCGGGAATGGAGGCGCTGGCTCCTAAAGCCTTCCGAAGAGATCCCGTGGTGAGGACCACTTCCTCGCCCGTCAGGATATCTAGGGCGATGGCACCGAAAGGCAATGGCAGATCTTCGATGCGGATGTCGGGGATGATCTCCGCCAGGAGTTTCCAATAAGCCTCTTCGGGAATGAGGCTGGGACGAGTGACCAAGCGGGTGTACAAGTAGCTTTTTCGGATCTGCTGTCCAAATCGGTCGAAGAGGGACTGGAGAGGCGAAAGAGGTGGCGCGTCATCCACGGCGAGGGAAAGGGTTTCCCGGAAAGGCGTGCTGGCGACAAAGGTGCGGATCTTGTCTTCCGCGGCGGCGGCCGATCCGTGGTAAGCGTAAAGCGCGCCGACGATGGCTCCCATGCTGGTGCCCAGGATCATGTGAACGGGAAAAGTTTTATCGTTCAGGTTCTGAAGGACTCCCAAGTGGGCGATACCCCTGGCAGCTCCTCCGCTTAAGACCAAGGCGGTTTTTCGCATCCACACCCCTCGCGAACGGCTCCAGATAGCTCTTCTCTAGGTCCGATGTCAAAAAATCCGGCTGATCGGACGGGCGCCTGGGAGTGGGGGCCGCCCATGCACCCCATTAAGGGCGTGCGGGTCGGCAGGCGCTGGGGTTCCCAGGTCCGCCCTTGCTTTATAGCGCGTTGCGCTTAGGGATTCCAGGGAGATTCCACAAGGATGAAGGCCATGGAAAGGATCGATGTCCACTGCACCGCGCATCATCTGGAAGGTCGACTGCACCGAGGGCTTGTCACCGACGGGGCCGTTGTCTGCCATCCCCATCCGTTGTATGGGGGATCCATGGACAACAATGTGGTCCTGGCCTTGGAAGACACTTATCGGCAAAGGGGATGGACGACCCTGAGGTTCAATTTCCGAGGAGTCGGGCAAAGCACAGGGGTATACGAGGAGGGCGACGGCGAAGCGGAAGACACTTTGTGCGTCCGGCGTTTCCTGAAAGAAATCGGTGTGGAACGAATTCACCTAGCCGGTTATTCGTTCGGGGCTTGGGTGGCCCTCAAAGCCTGCCGCTCGGGATTCGTACCGGAGAGCCTCGCTCTGGTCTCCCCTCCTGTGAATTTTTTGGATTTTTCCGGCCTCTCCATCCCTTCATGCCCCACGTGGGTGGTTGTCGGTGACAACGATACCTTTGCCGAGGTCGCTCGGGTGCGCTCCTGGGTTGAAGCCCAGCGAGCGCAAGGGTGCCGTGTCCAGCTGGATGTCTGCCCCGGGGGAGACCATTTCTATTGGGGGCGGGAACATGAAATCCGACGACTCCTTGGGGCGTTTCTCACCGCCTTTTGGGGGTCGGACAAGAATTCATGAACCAGGGCGTTAAAGGTGTCCCGACACTCCGCATGGATGGCATGACCCGCCCCTTCCAGTTCCACCAGGGAGGCCTGAGGCAAGAAGTCGCAGAGAATCCGGGCGTTTGTCGGAGGTACGAGAACATCTTCGGTTCCTGTGACCACCAGAGTGGGAACGGCCAGATTCTTGAGACGATCTGAGGCATCAAAGCTCTGAATGGCCGCCAACTGGGCCGAGAAGGCGTATTCCGGCTGGAGCGGTACGCTGGTCTGGACCCGTTTGTACTCTTCGACGGCGTCCTTGCGGTCCATGAAGGCTTTCGGACTGAAAAAAAAGGAGAGGTTCTTCTCCACGATTTCTTCCAGGCTGAGCCCTGCGTTGTCCGTAAAGCGGGTGATGACCTGAGGGGATGGTGGGATTTTTATTGACCCCCCACAATGGGTGCATCCAAGAACCAACGCGTCAAACCGATCTGGCGCCAAAAGCGCTGCCTCTTGGGCGATCATGCCCCCCATGGAAAGACCGACCATGAAACATCGACGGATGTTCAGATGGTCCAAGAGTTCCATCGTGTCCTGGGCGAAATCTCTCATGGAATAGGGACCAGGCGGCATGGTCGACCGCCCGGCGCCGCGGTTGTCGAACACAATGGTGCGATAATGCCGACGGAAAAAGGGCACCTGGCCGTACCACGACCACGTGCCCCCGCCGAGGCCGCTCACGAAAAGAAGATTCGGGCCGGCTCCATGAACTTCGTAATAGAGTTTCAGCGAGGACGTTGTGAGGACGGGCATGGTCTTTTTTCCCTTTCTTTGGCTCTAACCATTGAGCATTTTTCGCGGATTCAGTTGACGTTTGCGAACGGTTCACGAGTTGGTGTACACTGCATGTATTTTGAGACGATCCCGTGCAACGAGAAAAATGGGGAGCGCCATGGACGAAATGCAACAGACCGAATCCTTTTCCCATGTTTCGCGCTTTCAGGCAAGCCGTTCATCCGCTTTCGCGTTCGAGGAGGAGCCTATGGCGGCGCGTTTCAGCGTCTTCAAGGATGTGATCGTCATGGATCGTCACACAGGGTTGATGTGGCAACGGGAGGCTTCTGCCGACCGGCTCATGTGGCCGGAAGGATTTGCCTACATCCAAGAACTCAATCGCTCGGCCTGGGCCGGGTTCGACGACTGGCGTTACCCGACGCAGGAGGAACTCGCCACGTTGCTCACCGCGGAGGAGAACCCAAACACAGGGCTTTACATCGATCCTGTTTTCGGTGAGCAGCGCTGTGTATGGAGCAGCACGAAAGCGGGACATCATAAGGCTGTCTATGCCGATTTCTACTACGGGGACCTCTACCTGGTGGAACAAAAATACGCCAACCATTTTGTCCGTGCCGTTCGAGGTGATCGGATTTAGTTAAGAGTCTATCCGTCATGGACATCAACGACGGAGAGCGGGCGTGCTGCCAAAGAGTGCCTCCGGAATTCGAGATATCGGCACACCACGGGCGCACCACATCGGTGGCCTCCTCGAAGTTGCCTTGGTCGAGCCGGAAATCCCCCCGAATACGGGCAACGTGGCTCGCACCTGTGCAGCGGTCAGCACGCCACTCCATTTGGTTGAGCCGCTGGGATTTCGTCTGACAGACCGGTATCTCAAGCGCGCCGGTTTGGATTATTGGCCACATGTCCAGGTGACCGTACACCGCTCCCTCCACGACTTTCTCCACGACATGCAGTCGCGGAGGCTTGTACTTTTTTCCAAGAAAGGCTTCATCGACTACGATAGGTTTTCCTTTGAACCGGGGGATTGCCTCGTTTTCGGCGCCGAAACAAAGGGCCTTCCCATGTGGCTTCTGGAAGCGCACCCCGACAGAGTTGTGCGGATTCCTATGGAAAATGAACATGTCCGCAGCCTCAACCTGTCCACAGCGGTGGGGATCGCTCTGTTTGAAGCGAGGAGGCAGTTGAGGGAACGGTCGGCCTGGAGCCGACCGCAGGCGGCGCAGTCCCTTTAGCGCAAGGGGCGCGGGCTCGGAACATGCTCTGACGGCCGAAAGGCAAAGGGGTTCCATGGAGACGCTGTCCAAAGAAAGCCTTATAATCAGGATGATCGAGCTGTGCCCCGAAATCGAAGAAATGGGCCTCTATTCCGTGGTGATCGGTCGAGGAAGCCATTACTGAGTGGTTTTTTTCGAGAGCAGGGACTGCTCGAAAAAAGATCCCCCCTTAAGTTCCTTCGTGATCAAAAGATCCCCATCGCCTAACGGCACCCAGTGGGAGCTCGACCTGAGGCGCGCCGTTCGAGAAGCGGAGAAGAAGCTCTCCGAATCCAAGCGCTCAGCGACGATGGTCCAGTCCAAGCGGTTGTCTCAGACCTCTGGAGTGAAAAAAAGTGGCGGAAATCGAATGGAAAGGCATCATTTGGAAAGCTGCTTATGGTGATCTGCCCATTAAAGATCTCCTGACTATCCTCAAGGGGCACGGGCCCATGGAGGTGCTCCGGTTTCGCAAGCCCGGGGCTTTTTGGGGCGATTTGAGTGTCTCCTTGACACCCAGCGGAACGAAAGAGATCACCATTTATCATTTGGAGGTGGAAGGCCCGAAGCGGCACGGCAAGGGCAGGCAGGCGCTTCTGTGCCTCAAAACGATTTTTCGGGGCGAGGTATTCGTTGAAGATCCCGGGCGCGTCATCCGTGTCACCAACGCAGACATGGCGAGTTTGCCTTTCTGGATCAAGATGTATTTGGAAGGGATCATCGACGCCTTGGAAAGTGAGAATGTCCGGCTCACCCATGAAACACCTCGGGAAGAGGCGGAGCGGCTGTACCGGGAAATGACCGAAGGACGTGCGGTGTTGGACGGCGGTGCCGAGGATGCGGGCTAGGGAAAAAGTGAAACCGCTTGATGAAGCCGCCGCCCTAAGTCGGGATGCGAGGGTCCAAGGGCGGCGAGTTGTTTTTACGAATGGATGCTTTGACCTCCTTCACGTGGGGCATTTGCGCTATTTGGAGAGTGCGCGGTCTTACGGCGACCTGCTGATTGTGGGCGTCAATACCGATGCGTCCGTAGGTCAGATTAAAGGCCCGCCGCGACCGTTTGTCGACGAAAACGCTCGTGCCGAATTGGTTGCGGGACTGCATTGCGTGGATTGTGTGGTTTTGTTCGACACCCCGGATCCTTTGGCGTTGATCCAGATTGTGGACCCCCACGTCCTGGTGAAAGGGTCTGATTGGCCGTTGGAGTCCATCGTTGGCGCCGATTGGGTGAGGCAGCGCGGTGGTGTTGTGGTTCGCGTCCCCATTGTCGAAGGCTACTCGACCACGGGCATCGTGGAAAAAATCCGTCGGGCTCGGACGAATCCTTGAGAAGGGTGTGTGTGGCGAAACGCTTGAAGAGACCGATCGGACCATCCGCCGGCGCCGGGTTTTCCCGAGCTGCACGGCCACTGTCCTGATTATTGACTCCGTCGTCGGTCACCTGAGAGCGGACGGAAAGTTTGTCAGCCACGCCTGCGGGGATCGTTTAGAGTGTGTCCTTACGTGTTCCGACCCGTCTAGGCGACGAGACGAATCCAAAAACGTGTGCTGCTCGTTCAACCTTCATGGAAGACATTCCGATCATCCGGGCTGAAAACCTGACACGAATTTATCAGCTGGGCACCGTCGGTGTCGCCGGGGTCAATGGTGTCAGCTTTGAAGTGGCCTCTGGGGCATTTGTCGTTCTCAAAGGCAACAGCGGATCCGGCAAGAGTACCCTTTTGGCGCTCCTGGGGGGCCTGGATCGACCGACGGCCGGCCGTCTGTGGGTTGCGGGACAAGATCTCCTGGCGTTCAGCGAAAGGGAGCTCACCCAGTATCGTCGCCGAAAAGTGGGCATTGTGTTTCAGAGTTTCCATCTCCTGCCGACGCTGACTGTACTGGAAAATGTGTGTCTCCCGGCACTCCTTGCCGGGGACGCCTTTGATCTCGCTCAGGCGAAAGCGCTCCGCTGGCTGGAGTGGCTTGGCATGGGCCATCGCCTCCACCATTTACCTGGCGAACTCTCGGGCGGCGAAGCCCAACGCACCGCCATCGCCAGAGCTCTCATCAACGATCCTCCCTTAATCCTCGCCGACGAACCGACAGGAAACCTGGATACGCGCAACGGCGAACGCGTCGTGGAGATTCTGGGGACCCTCCATCGGGACTTCGCCCGAACCGTCGTCATGGCCACCCATAGCACCATTGCGGACGAGTTGGGGACACGGCTTTTGTGCCTTCGTGACGGCGTCATTGTGGACGATCAATGTCACTCTTCATGATGCTGCGCATTTACGGGTGGTTTTCCCTGCGGTACAGCCGGCGGCATCCGTGGCGGGTGGCCGCGGTGGTTCTGGGACTGAGTCTGGGGGCAGGGGTGTTTGTGGCGGTGCGGCTTGCCGTGGCCACCTCGGTGCGCTCCTTTCAGCAGAGCATGGAAGCCGTCACGAAAAATGCCGACTTCGTGGTCACACGTCCGGGAAGCCGTGTGCCTCATGAGGTTCTTCGAGAGATTTTGGGTCGCCCTTTCGTCAAGACGGCGTCGCCGGTGACAAGTGTGACCGTGCGCGCCCACGTCGAAAAGAGTGGGGCCCAGAAAACGGCTGTCGTTCGCCTCATGGGTTTTGACCCCATCTTGGATCGACCGTTGCGACCGTGGGCCGCTCGAGGGGCGGATTCGCCGGAAAAGGTCCAGCAATGGTCACGTCTGATGAGCGAACCCGGGACGGTTTTCATCGGATCTGCGGCGGCGCGTCATTTGCGTTTGGAGCCCGGCTCGGAGATCACAATCCATTATCAAGATCGGTGGAAGAACCTCAAGGTCTTGGGCATCCTGGAGGATGAAGGGTTGGGGTTGGCCGAAGGAGGCATGATCCTTCTTGCCGACGTGTCGACGGTCCAAGAGTTTCTTGGGGATTTCGGCGGCGTCGACCGAGTGGAAGGGGCCTTCACGGAGGGTTGGGAAGAAGAGGGATTTCAGGAGCTGCGAAAACTTTTGGGGGACGCCTATGCGCTGCATCGCCCGGAAGAGCGCCAAAAATCCACTCTGTCCATGGTCTCCGCCTATGAACAAAACCTCTCGGTCCTCAGTTTCGTTTCCTTGTTCGTGGGAATGTTTCTGGTTTACAGTCTGACAGCGTTCAACAGCGTTTCTCGGCGTCGCGAAGCGGCCGTGCTCCGTTCATTGGGCGCGTCTTCAGGGTTCGTGTTCTTGTTGCTGCTTTTGGACGGCCTGCTTTTGGGTGTTGTGGGCTGGGCGGTAGGGATTCCGACGAGCCTTATCTTCGCCAGGGATTTACTGGAAGCGGTGAGTGCTACGGTGAGCGCACTTTTTGCCCGGGTGGAGGTGCGTGCCGTATCTGTGAGCCTTTCCGATGTGATCGTCTCCATTGTGTTGACAGCAGGGGTTTCGGCGCTGGCGGCTTTACAGCCGGCTCGGAGTCTGATGGCCGTGCCGCCCACGGAGGCCATCCGGCCTCGAAGCTCAGAAATGGTGCCGACTCGGGGACCTGGAAGATTGACCATTGTGGGAGGTGTCCTTCTCGGTCTCGTCGGGCTTCTGTCTATGGCCCCATCTTTCGGAGGCGTCCCTGTGGCGGGCTATGCCTCCGTTTTCTTTCTCTTTTGCGGATTTTCCCTGTTAACCCCCGGCGTCCTCATGCGCATCGCGACGCTTCCTTCGCGCCACGTCCGTTTCGTGGGAGGGGAACCCTGCGTCCTTGCCTTGAAAAATCTCGGCAAGGCCGGATCACGCATCGCTGTGTCCATCGGAGCACTGATCACGGCCGTTGCCCTCTTTGCGGCGCTGGTGATCATGATCTCCAGTTTTCGAAAAACGGTGGAAGCTTGGGTTTTCCAGACAGTGAGCGGTGATCTTTTTCTTCGTCCGATGCTGGCAGACCTGAACGGATATCGGGATCCCCTCCCGGCCGAAGTTGTCGTCGAGATCAGCGGACGTGCCGATGCCGATGTGGTGGCCTATCGGCGCATTGCCATGACCTACCAAGGCGTGGATTGTGCCTTGGAAGGCATTGATTTGGATCGGCTGACAAAGCACGGGGGATTCCTTTTCCTCAAAGGACGAGCTGAAGAGGCGTATCAGGCCATGCGATCCGGCGACGGGGTGATCATCAGCGAAGTGTTTTCCCGTCGGACGGGGCTTCGCCTGGGCGACCGGATGCCTCTTGTGGTTCACGGAGTCCCCATGACATTGACCGTCGCCGGCGTCTACAGGGATTATCGAACGCAAGGTGCCGTCATCTACATGGATTTAAAAATCTTTCAGGACCGAACGGGGGATCGGTCATGGAGCGGTGCCCGGATTTTCTTTGGGGAGTCCAAAGAAGCATCGGCGGCCCGGGCGGCTCGACTTCGTGAAGAAATCCTGATGCGTTTCGGTGACCGCTACGACCTTGACGTTTTGGTGGGCGGCGATCTCCGTCGGGATATCCTCAGGGTTTTTGACCAGACTTTTGCCGTGACGACCGTTTTGTTGGTCTTGGCCTTAATGGTCGCCGGATTGGGGATGATGACCACCCTTACGGTGATGACCCTCGAGCGCGTGGTCTCTTTGAACACACTGAAAGCTTTGGGGGCTTCCACAGGCCAAGTGCGCCGCATGCTCCTGTGGGAAGCGGCCTTTATGACCGCCATCGGGTTGGTTTTGGGCGTGGCTTGTGGGTTCGTTCTTTCGGTGATCCTGATTGAAGTCATCAATGCCCAGTCTTTTGGGTGGACTTTTGTGTACCACGTTCCCTGGGGACAGCTGGGCGTGGCCTTGCCCCTGATCGCCGCGGCTTCCTTGGCCGCGACCATTCCAGCGTTGCGGCTGGCGTTTCTCCAAAGCCCTGCGGTACTCCTCCGGGAAGAGGGGCACTGAGATGGAAGCCGCGCTTTTGAATATCACAGGCGAAGGCGAGTCCTCGCATCCCAAGGTCATTCCGAGGGACGGGGTGTGGCCAGCATTTCGAGGATGGTCTGAACGGCTTGGTCGTGAGGCAAACCGTCCAGAACTATGTGGGCATGAGCATGTTGCGCATACAGTGGTTTTCGCTCTTCATAAAGTTCTTCGAGGCTTTGGCCAGGGACGCGGACGACCCCTCGGGCATCCAGATCTCCCAGGCGTTTTTCCAACAGGGAACAAGATAAATCAAGCCATATGACAACCCCGTGGGCTTTGAGGTGCTCCATGGCTTTCGTGCTGTACACGACGCTTCCTCCTGTGGCGATGACGGTACCCGACACGCTGAGGGAACACACCATGGCTTCTTCGATCGCCCGGAAGCCTGCCAAACCTTTTTCCAGGATAATTTCTTGAAGCCGCTTGCCATAGGCGGCTTGGATGAGCAGGTCCGTGTCCACAAACGGCGCCGCCAGCTCTTTGGCCAATAGGACCCCAAGCGTGCTTTTCCCGACACCGGGCATTCCGATGAGCACCAGATTGCGGGAGAGAAATGGCCGTCTCGAGGGCGATGATTTCACCATAACTCCTTCAAACAGCGAAGGCCCCTGACCCCATGATCGGCCCTTGACTTTTCGGAAGATCCTCGGGGCAGGGTCCGTCTCCCTGTCGCCTGGCCGATGCCACCGACCGTGCCCCATGGCAATGGCCGGGAGACCATAGGAATTTACGCATCGAACCAGTCGGCCGGGAGAAAGGGGCGAGCCGCCTCCAGCATGGACGTCCTCAAATTTCGGATATTCATGAGAACCGCGATAATACGTCTCTGGAAAGATGGCCGTTCAAGGGAGAACAGGCCCATGTGGGCGTCGCACAAAAACCACGTGCATACGTAGGGTCGCAGAATGCGAGGCAAAGCGCAGCCCGTGGACTGGAGATACCGACAAGGTTCCCCGTAGTGCTCGCGGGTTTGCCCCACGGGCACGGCATATCCCAAAGCATGCAGGTAGATCATGTCCGTGGGGTTGTACACAACGTAAAGAGCTGTGCAGCACACGTCCACACACTGGGGGCACGTTTCGGCACAATATCGTGACATGACGGGATCCAGCTCTTCGATGGCGTGGCGCGTCTGGATCCCGAGGGGCCGAAGCTCCCCGAGTGTCGTGGTGGGGAGATTCCGCTGTAGGGTCTGAAAGTGCTCCCGCCACCGTGCGTCCGTCATGATCAAACGATGGGGCGGGGCCACAGGAGCAGACGTCATTCGGGCCTATCGGACAAAGTCGTGTTGCAGGGCTCGAACGACCAGCACAGGGCACGGAGCCCGAAGGACCACGGTGTTGGCGACACTTCCGATAAGAGTGCTCAAAAGGGCAGATCGGCCGTGGGTGCCCACAACGATCAAGTCGATGGCGTTCTCTTTCGCGTAGTTAATGATCTCCTCCGCAGGACGTCCCTTGCGAATCTCGAACCGGATCTCGGGAATGCCTTCCCGCCATTCCGCAGGCAGCACCTGACGGAGTTCCTCTTCCCGATCCTGGACCATCCTCCGCATGGCCTCAACAAAATCCCCTTTGTAGCCCTTCACGCTGAGTTCATGGACGGCGTCTATGATCCTCTGGTTGATCACGTGGATTAAGGTCAAAGAGGCTTGTCTGTCCCGGGCGACTTCCACGCCGTAACGAAGCGCTTTTTGGGAAAAATCAGAAAAGTCCACGGGCACCAGAACTTTCTTCAGTTGAATCATAGCGATCTCCTCGTTTCCGGTGATTCTTCCCTTGCATAGCCGTCCACCGGGCACCCGCCGCAACGAGGCGTCTTCCGGCAGAAAAGATGCCCCAGTCGGACCAGCAGGGCGTGAAATTCTTGAAAAAGATACACATCCGGTGGGAGAGCGTCCATAAAAATTTGCCTCAGCGCCTCGTAGCCGATGGTCGGTGGGATCCAACCGTGGTTGGCAAGGATCCGTCGGGTGTAGGCATCCACGACAAAACTTGGCTTATGTGCCGCGTAGAGGATGATGCTGTCGGCGGTTTCGTGCCCGATGCCCGGGATAGACAAAAGTTCTTCCCTTAAGGGAGGGAGCTCTTGGGCCAAGAAAGCCGACAGATCGCCCCGGTGATGGATGTGAAGATGTCGGCAGAAGGCGAGAAGATACCGGGTTTTTTGATTGTAGAAGCCGGATGGCTTGACGCACTCACGGAGGATGTCCTCATCGACGACGAGGATCTTGCCTGGATCGAGAAGGTCTTTGCTTTTGAGGCGATCAATGGCCAGAGTGACATTCTTCCACGAAGTGTTTTGCGTCAAAATGGCGCCGACAAGGACTTCAAAAGGAGTCTCGGCCGGCCACCATCCTTGGGGCCCGAAAGCCTCCAGAAGAGTTTCAAAGAGATTCAACAGGAGTCCGGCTTGAGGGGGGTGCATTTACGGCAGACCGACTCCGTGAATGCGGGCGCCACATGCGGTGCAGGCGCCGTTGCGGATGCCCTTGACCTTCGTGGAAAATCCATGGCGCTGCAGGACCACGGCACCGCATTGGGCACAATAGGTGTTTTCCCCCTCGTCTCCAGGCACATTCCCCGTGTACACATACAAAAGCCCCGCTTGACGACCGATATCCCGGGCTTGACGCAGGGTTGCCACAGGTGTCGGCGGTCGATCCGTCAACCGGTATGTGGGATGGAAACGGCTGACATGCCACGGGGTTTCGGGTCCGAGCGACACAAGAAACTGGGCGAGCTCTTCCAGTTCCCTAGGATCGTCGTTGAGGCCGGGGATGAGCAGGGTGGTGACTTCGACCCAGACACCGAGGCGTTTCATCACCTTCAGGGTTTCCAGGACAGGTTCCAACCGGGCGCCGCACATGTCTTTATAAAATCGATCTCGGAAAGCTTTCAGGTCCACGTTCGCAGCGTCGAGGAATGTCGCCGCGGCCTCGTGCAAAGCTTCTGGGGTCATGTACCCGTTAGAGACAAAAACGTTTTTCAGGCCGGCTTGACGTGCACGGAGGCCCACATCCATGGCGAACTCCATGAAGATGGTGGGTTCCGTGTACGTATAGCTGATACTGGCGCATCGGGTTTTGAGAGCCTCCTGGACGACCGCGTCCGGATCTGTTTCCCTGCCGAAAATGGCGCCGTGGTCTCGCGGCGCCTGTGAAATATCGGCATTTTGGCAGAACAGGCACTGAAAATTGCAGCCTACCGTGGCGATCGAATAACTCAAGCTCCCCGGAAGGTAATGAAAAAGAGGTTTCTTTTCGATGGGATCGATATTGGCCGCAATAAGCCGGCCATAAACCAAGGAGTGCAATCGGCCGTTTTCATTTCGGCGAACACCGCATATGCCGGTCTTTCCCGGTTTGATGTGACAGCGGTGGGCGCACAGGTGACAACGGACGGTATTTTTTTCTTCCGTGACATAGAAACGAGCCTCATGCATAGCCACTCCCCTCACCGAGCTGTCTCGCGTTCTTTTGGGCTTCCGGGGATGGAGTGCGGCGACTCCGGCGAGGCGCGCTCCAGGGTTTCGGAAGGCCGCATTGCCCAGGGAGGCGCCAGCACGACCGTGGGGGACCCGCTGCGCCCGCCCCGACCACCCGCTCCATCAGCGGCTCCTGAACCGGTCTGTATCGGGCACGAAGATCCACGCGCATGGCAAGAAAATGCCCAAAGGGTTGATATTGGAACAAGGGATGGTCTTCCAGGGAGTCCACCCGCGCGATGAGCCAGAGCGGAAAAAACAAGCACGTTCTCCACCGGCAGACCGGTGGTCCAGAGAGGACGTCTTCCAGAAGGCGCTTCAGAGAAAGCACAGATTGAAAGGCCGCATGGCGGTAAAGCGAGGGCTTCCAGAGGCATTCCATGCGGCGGTAGCAGCCGGTGAGAGACCATTTATTGAGGGTGCCGATGAGTACGTGGTAGCGGGCCACCCGACAAGCCTCCGCAAGGGCGGCTCGGGGGTTCTCCACGAATTCCAGAGTGGTGATCAGGGTCACCGTGTCGAATTCGTTGTCACTGAATGGGAGATCTTCAGCAAATCCCTGGTGAACAGAGATGCGGTCGGGGAGTTTCTTCTGGGCATAACGCACCAGTTCCCGGGAGGGCTCCACGCCGGTGACCTGATGCCCGTTTTGGGCCAACCACTGGAGCGTCAAGCCGGTGCCGCACCCCACGTCCAGGACCCTTTGGGGGGCCAACGGAGCCCACAGTCGCCGGAGCAAGTTCCTTTCCAGGCGCAGCGCCGTCCGACCAGGCTCCTCTGCGGCCCATTGCTCCATGCTCAGGGCATCTTCCAAACGAAACACGTATCCCACGAGTCACTCTCACTCTTCGAAAACGGCCCCGGTGGCGCCGCTGGTGACCATCTTGGCATAACGCGCCAGATATCCATGGCGGACTCTCGGCGGTTTCGGGCTCCAAGCCTCACGCCGTGCCCGCAGCGTGCTCTCATCCACAAGCAGCTCCAGCTTCTTGGCCGGGATGTCAATGGCGATGAGGTCGCCCTCTTCCACCAGAGCAATGGGGCCGCCCGCAGCCGCTTCGGGGCTGATGTGCCCGATGGCAGCGCCTTGGGTGCCGCCGCTGAACCGGCCGTCGGTGATCAAAGCCACCTCTTTCCCCAAACCCATGCCGATAATCGCCGCCGTCGGGGTGAGCATTTCCTGCATTCCAGGGCCGCCTTTGGGACCTTCGTAGCGGATGACCACCACGTCTCCCGGCTGGATTTTTCCATCGAGGATGGCGGCGGCGGCATCGTTTTCGCTTTCGAACACACGGGCCCGCCCGGTCCTCTGGAGCATCTCCGGAGCGACGGCGCTTTGCTTCACCACAGCGCCCTGAGGGGCCAGGTTGCCGTAGAGAATGGCGATGCCGCCCTGTTGGTGATACGGATTATCGATCGGCCGAATGACGGTGGGGTCCGCGTTCTTCACCGATTCCAAATTCTTTCCCACGGAGTAACCGGTGACCGTTTGGGCGTCCAGGTGGATGGCGCCGATCTTGGCCAATTCTTTCATCACCGCCTGAACGCCTCCCGCCGCATTGAGATCTTCCAAAAAGTGGGGGCCGCCGGGACGCAAGGAGCACAGGTGCGGGGTTTTGGCGCTGATGGAGTTGAACAGGCCGAGATCGAGCGTGTAGCCTGCTTCATGGGCGATGGCCGGGACGTGAAGGACTGTGTTGGTGGAGCATCCCAGTGCCATATCCACCGCAATGGCATTTTCAAACGATTCCATGGTGATGATGTCCCTGGGTTTTTTGTTTTCCCGGACCAATTCCATGATTTTCACCCCGGCTGTTTTCGCCAGTCGGTAGCGGGCAGCGGTGACGGCGGGGATTGTCCCGTTTCCTGGAAGGGCCAGGCCGAGCGCTTCGCTCAAGCAATTCATGGAATTGGCGGTGAACATGCCCGCACAAGAGCCACAGCCGGGACACGCATTGTCCTCCAGATCCTCCAGATCCCGCTCCGTGATTCGTCCTCCCTTCAAGGCCCCCACACCTTCAAACACGGAGATTAAATCCACGGGATGCTGCCCCACTCGGCCAGCCAGCATGGGGCCGCCGCTCACCACAATGCATGGGATGTTCAAGCGGAATGCGGCCATGATCATCCCCGGGATGATCTTGTCGCAGTTGGGAATGAGCACCAGTCCATCGAAAGGATGGGCCATTGCCATAACCTCCACCGAATCGGCGATGAGTTCCCGGCTGGCCAGGCTGTAACGCATGCCGTCGTGGTTCATGGCGATCCCATCGCAGATGCCGATGGTTGAGAACTCTATGGGGGTGCCTCCCGCCATGCGCACGCCCGCCTTGACGGCCTGAGCGATTTTGTCCAGATGAATGTGCCCCGGAATGATCTCATTGAAGGAGTTGACAATGCCGATCAACGGGCGATCGATTTCTTCCCGCGTATAGCCCATGGCTTTGAAAAGAGATCGATGAGGGGCTTTTTCTGGTCCTTTTTTCATCAGATCGCTGCGCATGGCTTTTTCTCCTTATCGCCTGTTGGCTGTTCGGTCATTATCTCAGCGTGTGGGTTTTCGGCATCGGGTCTTTTCGGTCCCCCATAAGGCCATTCCCGCAGGAGGTGGGAGATTTAAAAAGTTACTTTAGGCTTCAGAGTCTTGGCAAGGGAAAAGGCGGGAGCGCCGTTTTGGCTGGGTTCTTTAATGTTCTGGCTTCTCGACTTTTTCGGAAATCGTGAGAAAATGCCGTTCCGATGGGCCCACTGGAGGCTTTTTCTTGTGCGATGGTGAGAACGAGTGTTGCCGTGATGAGCGACCTGTGAGGGAAAGGAACGGAGAATCTCTATGTGCGGCATTGGTGCGATTTTTCGATACAAGAACAATTCTGCGGACACCGATCCCCGAGCCTGGCTGGAAACGGTCAACGCCCGCCAAAAGCCGCGAGGTCCAGACGGCGAAGGCGTGTGGGTTTCCGAAGACCACACGGTGGGACTCGGGCATAGGCGGTTGGCCATCATCGACCTTTCACCCGCAGGGGCCCAGCCCATGGCGTCCGATGACGGTCTTGTCCGGGTGACCTTTAACGGCGAGATTTACAATTACAAAGATTTGCGGGCGGGTCTCGAGGCTCAGGGGTACCGTTTCCGATCCCATAGTGACACCGAGGTGTTGATCCATCTCTATCGGCGCTACGGCCGGCGTATGGTGGAGCACCTGCGCGGGATGTATGCCTTTGCCCTGTGGGATGAAGCGGCAAGGGGCCTTTTTCTTGCCCGGGATCCTTTCGGCATCAAACCTCTTTACTATGCCGACGATGCCGGTACCCTCAAAGTCGCCAGCCAAGTCAAAGCGCTGCTGGCGGCGGGCGTGTCGGACACGTCCCAGGAGCCCGCCGGTCATGCGGGTTTCTTCCTTTGGGGATGGGTACCGGAACCCTTTACCTTGTATCGAGGCATTCGATCCCTTCCGGCGGGATCGACGCTGTGGGTCCAAAAGGATGGTGATGTTCCGGTCCCGGAAGTGTTCTGCGATGTGGCCCATGAAATTGCGGGCGTGGAACCTCCTTCACGGCCGCTGAGCCGCGCGGAAGTGGAAGAAACGCTCGGTCGGGCTCTGGAGGAAACCATGCGCTACCATATGGTTTCCGACGTGCCCGTTGGGGTCTTTCTGTCCGCCGGCGTCGATTCCACATCCTTGGCGGCTCTTGCGTCCCGATGTTCTCCGATTCCTCTGCGGACCTTCACCTTGGGCTTTGATGAGTTTCGGGGGAAAATGGACGACGAAACCCCTGTGGCTGAATTGGTCGCCCAAAGACTGGGGACGCACCATGAGACGGGTTGGGTGAAGAAAGAAGACCTCATGGACGACTTGGAGCGCGTTTTCGACGCCATGGACCAGCCGTCCATCGACGGGGTGAACACCTACCTGGTCAGCAAAGGAGCGGCGGAAAGGGGGCTCAAAGTCGCGCTTTCTGGCCTGGGCGGGGACGAACTCTTCGGCGGTTATCCTTCCTTTCGGCACGTTCCCATGATCGTGAAAGTGGCCAAACCTTTTCAGGCCATCGGAGGTCTGGTGCGGGCCATGGTGGAGCCGGTGCTGCGCCGATACGCTTCTCCGAAATATGCGGGAATTCTGGAGTACGGAGGAAACTACGGGGGCGCATACCTCCTGCGCCGTGCAGTGTACATGCCTTGGGAACTTCCACGACTCATGGATCCCGACATGGCGCGGGAGGGATGGGACAGACTTGCGACCATGGACGCCCTGCACCGGAGCGCTCGTCAGGAAACGGATCCGTTTCGTGCAGTTTCGGCGTTGGAAGTCACTCAGTATATGCGCAACATGCTTCTTCGGGACAGCGACTGGGCGGGGATGGCCCACTCCCTGGAGATTCGGGTGCCCCTCGTGGACGTGGTCTTTCTGAAAAGTGTGGCGGCCGTCTTGGGTCGCAGCCCGTGGAATTACAAGCAGCTTGTCGCGCAATGCGCATGGAACGGAAATCCCCCTGACGCCATTGTGCGTCGGGCGAAAACCGGTTTTTCGGTCCCCATATGGGAATGGCTGATCCCCAATGCAGGGACCGTGGGAAGCTGGCGCCGAGCCTGGCTGAAAGAAGTGTATCGAAACTTTCTCGGGCGAACGGCTTCCTGAGGTTGTCCATGAGGGGCTGCCTCTCATGGCTTGACAACTTTCTTGATAATTATGTATCAGATGCATTGCCAAGTCACTTTGTCTATCTGACCCACGAAGGAGGTAGTCGTCGTGGAGGTGGAAAATGGAAAAGCCCTTTACCCGATTGGAATCGTGGCCGAACTGCTCAACATCCACCCGCGCACATTGCGCATTTACGAGCAGGAGGGGCTCATCAAGCCAGCCCGGCGAGGTGGCAAACGGTTTTACTCCAACAACGATCTCCAATGGCTCAAGTGCTTGCGCCGGCTCCTCAGTGAAGACGGCTTGAACATTGCCGGCGTCAAGAAGCTGCTCACCGTCGCCCCATGCTGGGAAATTCGCGGCTGTGATGAAGCGGTGCGCAAGAACTGTCCGGCGATTCTCAATTTCCCCGTGCCGTGCTGGGACTTGGTTCCTCGAACGTGCAGAGAGAAAGGGCAGGTGTGCACTGAATGCGAAGTTTACATCAAAAAGAAGAACCATGTGATGATGCAGCGCTGCCATGAAGGGTCGCCTCAGGAACCAAAGGCATGAAGGCTCCCCATGTGACGAATGCGCTCTTTGGACCGGTCCCTTCGCGCCGGCTTGGACGTTCTCTCGGTATCGACGTCATTCCCCCAAAGACCTGCACCCTGGATTGTCTTTATTGTGAATCCGGCCCCACGACGCATCTCAGCGTTCGGCGAAGAACCTTTATTCCTGCGGATGACGTTGTGGCCCAACTGGACGCCTTTCTCGCCGCCCATCCGGAATCCGTGGACGCCCTGACGTTTTCCTCGGCGGGGGAGCCCACTCTTTATCTCATGCTGGGAGAACTGATTCCTGCGATCAAAAGAAAGTATCCGAAAATTCCCTTGGTGGTTTTGACCAACGGAACTCTTTTATGGGATCCTGAAGTGCGCCGCAGCCTCGTTGCCGCCGATCGAGTGGTGCCGTCTTTGGATGCGGCACACCCGGAGATCTTCGCCCGGCTCAATCGGCCTCATCCTAGCCTGTCCTTGGATCATGTGCTGGAAGGGTTGATGGCGTTTCGCCGCGAGTATCGGGGGGCGTATCATCTCGAAGTTCTTCTGGCCAAGGGCATCAACGACAGCCCAGGGCATTTGAGGGATCTCGGGGCGTTGGTTCGTTCCATCGGCCCGGATCGTGTGGAGCTGAATACGGTGGTTCGCCCACCGGCGGTGGCCGGGATTCAGGGGTTGTCTGCCGAGGCCATGGCGGAGGCGGCCATGTTTTTTTCCGCTTGCCCCGTCGATGTTTTGGGAGCCTACGCACTCACAGGGACCTTTGATCGCGAAGAAACTCTGGATGAACGCCTTGTGGAGTTGGTCCGCCGCAGGCCCTGTGCCGTAGACGAAATGGCCGATGCCTTAGGGGTTTCGCCCCAAAGGGTGACACAGACCGTTGAAAAGCTCGAAAAGCGCGGGCGTGTTCGCAGGGAAGTCTATAATGGCCGCGTCTTCGTGGTGGCGGAAAGACTGGGAAGTCCTCCGTAGGTTGTTTTCCAAAAAGTGCCTTGGATCCCATTCCTCCCGGCTGGGTCCTGTGATCCCTCATACCAGGAAGGTCGATGAACATCGGAGGTCTGGTCGAGATTGGATGGAACGCCGGAGATTTTTCTTGGTTTAAAGACAAACGATCCCATTGGGGATGCCATTCAGGATGAAGCTTCAGCGTCTTTGAGCCGAGGAGAGCCTTTCCCGCGAAAACGTCTTGGGGTATTTTACTGGGGCGATCTGGAGTCCCATAATCTCAGCCCGGGATGGAGGAGCCGTCATGGCGTTCGATGTCGGTGTGGATGTGGGATCGGTGAGCGTCAATGTGATCGTCATCGATGACAACGAAAAGATCGTCTGGGAAGCCCCTTACGTCAGGCACTTCGGCATGGTGATCCCTGAGGTCCGGCGCCTGTTGGAGGAGGTTGTCGCGAGGTTTGGCCGGGCATCCGTGCGTTCCGTGACGTTTACCGGGGTTCATGGGGAAAGGGTTGCGAGGCTTCTCGGTGCGCCGTTTGAAGTGGAAACCATCGCTCAGGTGACAGGAGCCGTTCATGTGTCCCCGGGCGTTCGAAGCATTATCAGCATCGGCGGGCAAGACGCATCTCTTTTCCAAGTGAGTTACGCGGACGGGTCCTGGCATCTTGAAACTTTCAATATGAACGGGCCGTGCGCGTCGGGCACGGGGTCTTTTATGGACCAACAGAGCGCTCGGCTCGCGTCGTCCATTTACGGCGCCGAATTTGAGATGAGCCAGGAAAAGATCCAAAAAACCCTCGACGATTTCATCGCACTCGGGCTGCAGCATGGGACCCCGGCTCCTGTAGCCTGCCGCTGTACGGTTTTCACGAAATCCGACATGATCCACCTCCAGAACAAAGGCGAACCCCTGCCCAACATCATTGCGGGGCTGCATTACGGCAACGCGGCCAATTATGTGAGCACCATTGTGGCGGATCGGGATTTGGAATCCCCGGTCATCTTCATCGGCGGCATGGCCTCCAATCCGCTTCAGGTGGAGGCCTTTCGTCAATATTATCCGTCTCTTACAGTTCCGCCGCACCACACGTCTCTAGGAGCCTTGGGAGCGGCATTGATCAGCCACCGCGCCGGGCGCACCCATGGGGTGGATCCGGCGATGCTGGCCGGGGAGACGGATATCGCGGAAGAGGATTTTCCTCGGGCCCCGAGGTTGGAATTGCGGTGGACGGCTTTTGATTCGTGCAACAATCTGGAGCCGTGGGGCGTGAGGGAAAAGAATCCTGTTCCCGTTTACCTGGGAGTGGATATTGGGTCGACCACGACGAAATATGCTTTGATCGACGAATCGGGCGTGATTTGCCACAAGTGTTATGTGCAGACGCAGGGAAAGCCCATCGAAGTGACCCAAAATCTTCTCCGGACCCTGCTGACCCACGTGGGGTCGAAAGTCCGCATCAAAGCCGTGGCGACCACCGGTTCAGGCCGAAATGTGGTCGGTGATTTTCTCAATGCCGATGTGATCTTGGACGAAATTACGGCTCACGCGAAAGGAGCCGTGGCGGTGGACCCCGAAGTGGACACGATTTTCGAAATCGGCGGTCAGGATTCCAAGTATATTCGGCTTGAGAAAACGCATCCGCTCGACTTCGACATGAACAAGGTGTGTGCCGCTGGGACGGGAAGTTTTCTTCATGAACTCGCCAACAAACTAAAAATCAATATTGTGGGGGAGTTTCAAGAGCTGGCGTTGGCTTCTCTGAGCCCCATCAGTCTCGCGGAACGCTGCACGGTGTTTATGGAATCGGACCTCTTCAGCTACTTCCAGAAAGGGGCTCGGCGCGAGGACCTCATTGCCGGCTTGTGTTACGCGGTCGTCCATAACTACCTCAACCGCGTGGTGGGCAAGAGGCCCATCGGGAAAAAAGTCATGTTCCTCGGAGGACCATCGCTCAACAAGGCCGTGGTGGCGGCTTTTGAAAGGGTGCTCAATCGCCCGCTGGTGGTGCCTCGGCATCGAGAGGTCATGGGGGCTTATGGGGCGGCTTTGGCAGTCAAGGAGGTCTTCGAAAGGGGTGAGGTTTCCGAGAAACGTCGGGATCTTCAGGCCTTGGCCGAAGCCACGGTGCACTTCACGGAATCGCTGTGCCGGGCTGACAAGAATTGTCACAACGAGTGCAAGCTGAAGATTTACGATTTCGTGGGGCGGAAAAGTATCTGGGGAGGAGACTGCGGACGTTTCGAGGTGAGCCATTATCGGGGTCCGGCGGCGGAAAATGCGTTTGAGGCCCGTCAGAACCTGTTTTGGGAAATGCTTCGAGAATATGCGGATGTGGCGGGGGAGCTTGTGGAAGCTTCGCCACGCGACACCGGGTCACCTGTGGTGGGCGTGCCCATGGGGCTGCACTCCTTGGAATGGGCACCGTTTTGGGTGCGTCTCCTTGCGGCCTTAGGATGCCGGGTGGTGGTAAGCCCCAAGACGGACAACCGGATTGTCTTAAAGGGCGTGGAGTCCATGACGGCGGAAACGTGTTTTCCCGTCAAGGTGTTTCATGGGCACGTCCACATCCTTCGAGACCAGGTGGACTATCTCTTCCTGCCCAACGTCATCAACATGCCTGTGGCGGCCCGGCATGAAGCGGGGATGTTCTGCCCTTTGGTGGAAAGCTCCCAATACATGGTTCGGGCGGCCCTGAACCTTCCGGATGAGCGATTGATCCGTCCGACATTGTATATAAAGGAGGGTCCTGAGGCCGTTGCGACCGCTGTGTTCCGAGCCTTGCCTCGGTCGTGGGGGGTGGGCAAGCGTCGTGTGGGCGCGGCCGTTCGGGCTGCGTGGGCGTACCAGCAGCGGTTCCGTCAGCGCATCATGGACTTGGGACGGACCTTCCTTTCCCGCGTACCGCCTTTAGAGCCGGTGTGGGTGGTTACGGGTCGGCCTTACAACCTCTACGACGAGCGGTTGAATCTGAGATTGGGACGGCATTTGGCGAAACTTGGCATCTGGGCCATTCCGGCGGACTTATTGGACGTGGATCAGGAAGACCTGAGTGACTTTCCGAAAATGTACTGGGGCCTAGGCGCCCGCGTCTTGAAGAGCGCCAAACGTATCGCCCTTACCCCGCAGTGGTTCGGGGTACACTTGAGCAATTTCAGTTGTGGCCCCGATTCCTTTGTGGAACATTTCTATCGACACATCCTGACACACAAACCGGCCTTAATCGTGGAACTGGACGAACATAGCGCCGTGGCGGGCCTTTTGACCCGCGTGGAAGCCTTTCGAAACGTGGTGAAAAACGTGCATGAGGCGGCATTACGGTCGGCCGACTGGAGTGTCTTGGCCGCCAAGTTGAGCAACTGAAGGATCCGTTTCTGGAGGTTCCACGATGGCACAGCACAAGGTTTTGGATCGCCTCCACCAGGGAGTCCATCGTCTGGATGTCACCGGGCGCATCTTACTTTTGCCTCAGATGACCCCCTTCGGCACGCGACTCCTGGCGGCGAGCTTTCGTGCCTTCGATGTTCCAGCTCTCGTGTTGGAAACCTACAAGGGATTGGCGCTAGGTAAGGAGTTCACGTCGGGCAAGGAATGCTTTCCATGCCAGGTGACCCTCGGGGACATCCTTTACTTCCTCCAGGAAGAAAAACGTCGGCTGGGAAAGCATTTCGACCCTGAGCGCTACGTCTACTTTCTGCCAGAATCCGACGGGCCATGCCGGTTCGGGATGTACAACAAGTTCCAACGTCTCGTTTTGGATGGATTTCCGGAATATCGAGGAATTCCCATCACGTATCTTTCTACGCAAGACGCCTACTCCGTGGCCGGATTGCTTCCCAAGAAAAAAGCCCGGTATTTTCGTCGAGTGGCTTATGTGGCCGCGGTGATCGCAGACGTGATGGAACGGATCGTGTGGCGGGTGCGTCCCTACGAAATCCGCGAGGGTCTGACGGATGCTTTCATGGAAGAAGCCCTCCAAGCCATGGAAAAAGCGGTGGTGGCGTTCGGTCCGAAGCGGGATTTCACCCGGCTTTACGATCTCCTGGAGAATGTGGCCCAAACGGCGGCCGCCTTCGTGGACCCGAGGAAACCGAGAAGACCCAGAATCGGGATCATTGGGGAGATTTACTTAAGAAGCCACCCCGAGTCGAACCAGAACATCATTCGGCAGATTGAGGCTTATGGAGGGGAGGTCGTGGACGCCTCCATTGCGGAGTGGATCAACTTCGTGAGTTATGAACGGCTGCGAAAGGAAAAAAAGGCGTGCGTGGCCAACTGGCGTGCGGGTCGGCGCGCGGCGGCGCTGCGATCGGCCAAGGCCGTGATCCACCAGCGCATCGAAAACGGCTATCAGGCATGGCGCCTCCACCAAGTCTATGCTCGAGTGCTCCGCCATTTGGATATTCAACCGGACCATTCCGTGCGGCACATTGAACGTTTTCTCGACCATGACCGGCATTTCAGCTTTGATATTGGGACGGAGGCCGCTTTGAGTATCGGTGGGGCTTTGGCATACGTCCACGAAGGGTTCGACGGCATCGTCAACGTCTTTCCCTTTACGTGCATGCCAAGCACCGTGTGTGCCGCTGTACTCAAACCGCTGCTTGTCAAAAAGCGTGTCCCGTATGTGGACGCTCCGTATGATGGAACGTTTCAGCCGAACCGGGATGTCATCCTCAAGACCTTCATCTATCAAGCCCAACAGCGCCGCACCGCGCGCGCCTCACATACCGAGAGCCTATGACCGCACAGCATCTGCTGATCAACGCTCAATACCCGGAAGAACTCCGCGTGGCTTTGGTGGAAGGCCAGTCCCTCGAAGCCTTTTTCATCGAAACGGCCAGCCGTGGCAAGATGGTGGGAAATATCTACAAAGGCTTAGTGGTCAACGTGCAGCCATCCTTGCAGGCCGCCTTTGTGGACTATGGTGGGGAACGCAACGGGTTTCTGCCTCTGAGCGAGATTCATCCCGACTACTACGCCGTTGAAATTGAGGGGCCGCCCAAGATCCAAGATGTCATTCGCTTGGGGCAGGAGGTTTTGGTCCAGGTGACGAAAGAGGAAGTCGGGAACAAAGGCGCGGCCCTCACGACGTACGTGTCCCTTGCGGGACGCTACGTTGTCCTGGCCCCGGGGCAAAACCAAAGGGGGGTGTCGAGAAAAATCGAGGATGAAGCCCAGAGGGAACGGTTGAAACAGATCGCCCAGGAACTGGAACTCCCCCAGGAGATGGGCGTCATTGTGCGCACGGCCGCAGAGAACCGAACAAAGCGGGAAATTCAAAGAGATTTGCGCTACCTCATCCGCCTCTGGGAGGGCATTCTCGAGAAGGTTCAGGAAACACCGGCACCGGCCCTCATTTATCGGGAACGCGACCTGGCCATTCGGGTGGTGCGGGACTACTTCCACCCGGCCATCAAGTCCATCATGGTGGACAACCCCGAAGTCCATAAACAGGTCAAGGAATTCATCCGGATTATCAGCCCCAGACACCAGCGGTTGGTTAAGCTTCACAAAGGGGAGGCTCCCCTTTTCAACAAATTTCATTTGGAAGACCAAATCGATCAGCTGTTTCAAAAAAAAGTGCCGCTCAAATCCGGCGGCTATCTCGTCATAGACAGCACGGAAGCCCTGGTGGCCATCGACGTCAATTCCGGCAAGGCGACTCGCGAAACGGTCCAGGAGGAAAACATCTACCGCGTGAACATGGAAGCCGCGGAAGAGATCCCTCGGCAATTGCGGCTGAGAGACCTGGGGGGCCTGGTCGTGGTGGATTTCATCGATATGCGGCAGACCCAACACATCCGCAACGTGGAGCGCCGGATCCGCGAGGAAGTCAAGAAGGACAAGGCCAAGGTCAAGGTGGGGAAGATCTCTTCCTTCGGCCTATTGGAAATTTCCCGTGAGCATTTGGGGTTAAGTATTCAGCTGGGATCATACCGAGCGTGTCCTTTTTGCGAAGGGACGGGAATGGTGCGTTCTACGGAGGCCTCAGCGGTGTGGTACTTGAGAAAGATCTGGAACGGATTCCTCAAAGACGACGTGACGGCGGTTCGAGCCCGGCTGTCACCCGACGTTGCCCATTATCTGCTGAATCGTAAAAGAAAAGACCTCCTTCACCTGGAAGACCACTTCAAAAAAGAAATTTTCATCGAGGCTTCTGCGGATCTCGCTCCCCATGAAGGGCATCTGGAATTTGTGACGGCAGAAGTCCCGATTTCTCCTACACAATGACGTACTTCTTGATGATCTTCACGACCTGATCGGCGTCATCGGCCAGCATGATCAGCTCAGGGTCTTCCGGAGAAATAAGGCCTCGAGGCAGCAACGTGTGTCGCATCCAGTGGAGCAGTGGCCCCCAGTACTCGCTGCCCACGAGAATGATGGGAAAAGGCTTGATGCGCCGGGTTTGGATCAGCGTCAGCGCCTCAAACACTTCGTCCAGCGTCCCGTAGCCGCCGGGCATGGCCACATAGGCTTGGGCGTACTTGACGAACATAACCTTTCGAACGAAAAAGTATTTGAAACTAATCCGCACATCGGCATAGGTGTTGGGCTCTTGTTCCATAGGCAATTCAATATTGAGGCCTATGGACCGGGCACCACCCTCCCGAGCCCCTTTGTTGCCCGCTTCCATCACCCCGGGGCCGCCGCCGGTAATCACGTGATACCCGTTCTGTGCCAATTTCCTGGCGATCTCTACGGTCAGTTCATACGTGGGATCTCCGGGACGCACTCGTGCTGAGCCAAAGATGGAGACGGCCGGATAGATATCTCCGAGGATCTCGAAACCTTCGACGAATTCCGCCAAGATCTTGAAAAGGCGCCACGAGTCCTGAATGGTCATGGCATCAATCACGTATTGACGCTCTTTCATGATCGCTTTGAACTCCCTGCATGACGGGATATTTATGGGTTGAGAACGGCGAAAACTTATCACAGCCTCCGCGGGCTCGGAAAGAGAAACTCACACCCTTTCCTGGATGAGCGAGCGTTTGCATGTTGAAAAGGTTCGCCAAATCAGCTATCAAGCCGTGTGCGCCTCGGGGCGGGGCCCTAAAGGGCGTGAGCTGGTAGGGATTGCGGGCCTTCTCCCAGTGAGAAGGCCGCATGGAGCCCAATACCCCGAACAGGGGCCTTTTGCGCATGGGTTGAATGGGATGATGCCGGCCCGGCGGACGCTCGGGATTGTCCCCTGACTGTTAAAGGCGGCTGCCGATGAAAGGGGTCGACAGGACGACATCGGACACATTGTCGGGAATTTCCCTTTCGAGAACGGCTGTCCGCTCGCCGCGGCCCGGGGCGGTGCTGGGCTCTGTGCCCAAGCCGAAATACTATATCAGGCGAAGTCAGCTTTTTCCAAGACATGGAGGCAATGCCATATGGAGATGAAAGAGTTCGTGAAGGCGGCTTTGAAAAAGGTCAACCGCAAGCTAGCGGACGGCGTTTTGGATAAAAATGAGGAAGGCTACACGGATCCTGAAGAGATGCTTTTGGATTGGATCTGGATCGAACTCAAGGAAGAGGCACCGGACAAGGATGCCGTCATCGCCATGGATCTGGATGATCTTTACGAAGTGATCGAAAGCGACGCACGGATTTATGAAGATTATCGGATTGTGCTGGAGTCGATCCGATCGGATGCGGGCTAGCGGGCGGCGTTGCCTGAGATCTTGCAGGCGCTCCTCGGGAGCGCTTTTTTATTTTCCGCGAATGCCTTGCGGCTACGGGGTTTGGAGGACAGAGGATGCAAGAACTGAAGGTGACACGCAGCGGCGAGAGGCGGCTTATGCAAGGACATCGATGGGTGTTTAGCAACGAAGTGGACGGATCGCTCAAGACCTATGCCCCTGGGGAGTGGGTCCAGGTGGTGTCCGCTTCCGGTCTTCGTTGGGGGACGGGCTATGTCAATCCGCATTGCCTTATCGCCTGCCGAATTGTGGGACCGCCCGGCGTGGACATCACCCCGGAGTTCCTCGAAGGGAGGTTTCGCGAATCCGCCGGGTTTCGTGAGAAGCTCTACCCTGGAGAGAAGACCTTTCGGGCCGTCTATGGGGAATCGGACGGACTCCCCGGCCTTGTGGTTGACCGCTATGATTCGGCATGGGTCATGCAAATCACGACAGCGGGCATGGCCGCCATTCAGGAGATGATTGTCGAAGCGTTGCTTCGGGTGTTCCGTCCGCAGATTCTTGTGGCGCGAAACGACGCTTCGGCCCGCGCCTTGGAGGGGCTGCCCATCCACAAAGAAGTGCTCTGCGGTGAGGTTTCCGGCCTTGTGCCTGCTCCCGTGCACAACCTTACGGTCCACGTGGACCTCCTGGAAGGGCAGAAGACGGGACTCTTTCTGGACCAGCGAGATAACCGGGAAGCCATTCGCCGCTACGTGTCCGGCGCCGAAGTGTTGGACCTTTTTTGTTATCAAGGGCTTTGGAGCCTTGTGGCGGCTCAGGCCGGGGCATCTCGGGTGCTGGGGGTGGATCGGGCGCGGGACGCGGTGCAGCGGGCCCAACAGGATGCAACAGTCAACGGGCTGGCGGATCGTTGTCAATTTCGCGTCGAAGATGTGCTGGATTTTCTCAAACGAACTAAGCGGGAAAGTTTTGATGTGATCATCATGGACCCACCGGCTTTCGCCAAAAGCAAGAGTGCACTGCCGAACGCCGTCAAAGGCTACACGGACCTGAACCGCCGGGCCATGCTGGCGGTGCGCCGGGGAGGATTGCTGGTCACATGTTCATGCTCTTACCATCTTCAAGAGGAGGCTTTTTACGAGATGCTTCTTCGGGCGGCTCAGGCGGCAGGGCGCTCCCTGAGGCTTTTGGAAGCCAGAGGTCAGGCCGTCGATCATCCCGCGCTTCTGGCCATGCCGGAAACCCGGTACCTGAAATGTGCTTTTCTCGAAGTCCGCTGAATGCATCCGGAGCCTTTACAACGGCAATGCCTGTGCATTAACAATGCCTGTCCAAGGAGAAAGGATAAGGAGGATTATCCATGAGAAGCTCTTATTGCGGTGGCTGCCGTGCTTTAAGTGTGCTGGCGATGGTGGTCGTTCTGGCGGGAAGAGGCGCTGCGGTATCGGCCCAAATGAGCCCCACTCAGGTGGTCCAAGACGCCACCAAGCGGGTCCTCCATGTCCTGAGCACATGCGGAGGGGACACCCCGGAAAATATCAAGGCACGCCGCGAAGCTGTTCGAACCATCGCCTTGGATTACGTGGATTTTGAAGAAGCGGGCAAACGGACACTCGGCCGACACTGGAAGACTTTTACCCCGGAGCAGCGCGCTGAATTCATCCGCCTGTTCAAGGACCTTTTGTATTTCACCTACATCGGAAAAGTGGACACCTACACGTGCGGCCAGGAGGAGGTCATCCGCTACATTGAAGAGCGCGTGGAGGGCCGCTACGCGCTGGTGAAGACGCGGGTGCGCTATCAAAATGAGGATGTGGCCGTGGAATACCGAATGCTGCAGAGCGGGGATCGATGGATGGTCTATGATGTGGTCATCGAAGGGATCAGCTATGTGAACAACTATCGGGCGCAATTCGATGGCGCCCTCGTCAACCGTTCTGTGACCGACTTTCTGGAATCTTTGCGGCAAAAGGTGGTGGAGTTGGAAAAAAATGACCGCCTTGGGAGCTGAAGGACATCGTCGGCGGCTCCGGGAACGTTTCCTGGCTGGAGGCTTGGATGCTTTCCACGATCATGAAGTCCTCGAACTTTTGCTGACCTTTGCCATCCCTCGGCGGGACGTCAAACCCGCAGCCAAGGCTCTTTTGGACCATTTCCACTCTCTTTCGGCCGTTTTGGACGCCGCGCCTGAAGCGCTCAGGCAGGTTTCGGGTATCGGCGTCCACGCCGCCGTGCTGCTCGCCTTAATCCCTCGCTTGTTGGAGCGGTATCATAAGGATCGTTGGCGGGCGGTCAAAACGCTGAGCTCCACCCAGGAGGCGGTGCGGTATCTCATGGGACATTTCGAAGCGGAGCGTATCGAAGTCTTTTGCCTTCTGGCCCTCAACAGCCAAAACGGCCTCATCGCCATGGAACGGTTGCAGGAAGGCACCGTGAATCGCACCGCCGTTTTCCCACGATTGGTGGTGGAAGCCGCCTTGAAGCATCGAGCGACGGCGGTCATTTTCGCCCACAATCATCCGAGCGGCGATCCGCTGCCGTCTGCGGCCGACCGGCAAATGACAAGAAAGCTCAGACGTCTCTTGCAGGAATTGGATATTGCGGTCCACGACCACATCATCCTGGCGGGAACCCAGTACTATTCCTTTGCGGAAAGAGGGGAGATGGATTGATGGAAAGGCTCATGCCGGCCGTTGTGATTCGGGAGACGGGGGAGCCGGGGGGGTGGAACGCTGTGGCGGTGGAAGCTGTGCCGATTCCGGAACCCAAGCCTGGGGAGGTCCTGGTGCAGGTGGAAGCGTTTTCCGTGAATCGGGCAGACTTATTGCAACGGCGTGGGCTCTACCCACCGCCGCCCGGAGCGTCTCCCATTCTCGGACTGGATCTGGCGGGCTACGTGGTCCAGCAGGGCTCACAAGACGTTCCATGGTCCGAAGGGGACCGCGTGTTCGGCATCGTGGCCGGGGGAGGGTACGCCCGGTATGCCGTGGCCGCCGCGGATCATCTCCTGCCGATTCCGGAAAATTTGTCCTTTGTGGAAGCGGCAGCCGCAGCCGAAGTGTTCGTGGTGGCTCACCTCAATCTCTTCGAGGAAGCCGAGATGCGCTCCGGCGATAGTCTTTTGGTCCACGGGGGCGGAAGCGGTGTGGGCACGGCGGCCATTCAGTTGGCCAAGGCGCGGGGCGTTCGTGTGGCCACCACATGTGGGAGCGACTGGAAGGCATCCAAGTGCCGAGAACTCGGTGCTGATCTCGTCATCCATTACAAACAGGAGGATTTCGCGCAAGCGGTCCTGTCCTGGACCGGCGGTCGAGGCGTGGATGGGATCCTGGACTTCATCGGGGCGCCTTACCTGGAAAAGCACCTGAAAATTCTGACCACCCGGGGGCGCTTGATCCTCATCGGACTCATGGGCGGCCACATCGCTTCGTGTTCCATAGCTCCCGTCCTGACGAAAAGAATCCGGATCATCGGCTCCGTGTTGCGCAGCCGTTCCGACGCGGAAAAAGCGGCCATCATCAAGCGATGCCGCACGGAGCTCCTCCCCCTCTTGGAAAAGGGCCTCGTTCGGCCCGTGGTGGACAGAATCTTCAGCGCCGAACAAGTGGAAGCCGCGCACCTTCATGTCCGGGAAGGAAAACATTTCGGCAAGGTGGTCATCCGATGGAAAGAGTAGACCTGAGCGATTCCGTGGCGGCGGGAGGTCCCACGTCGTCGGCCCCTGGTGCTTCCGAGACCTCAGGGACCTGGATTGCCCTTGAAGGCGTTTATTTCGTGAGGTCCCGCCAACCCATCTTGACCGATATCACATGGAGGCTCAACCCCGGTGACCACTGGGTCGTGCTGGGAGCCAACGGATCGGGGAAAACGACGCTTCTGCTCCTCCTGGCCGGCTATCTCTGGCCGACGCAGGGTTCCCTCACGGTGATCGGACATCGGTTCGGGACCGTGGACCTGAGGGAATTGCGAAGACACATCGGCTGGGTGGGATCTTTCCTCCAAGAACAGGTGCCGCCGCACCAGAAACCCTTGGACCTCATTGTGGGCGGGAAATTCGCTTCCATCGGGGTTTTCGAAAAACCCACGCCTCAAGATTACCAACATGCGGAAATGTTGGCGGAAACCCTGGGATGCGCTTCCGTGCTCAAGAAACCCTACGGGGTGCTGTCCCAAGGGGAAAAGCAGAGGATTCTCATTGCGCGTGCGCTGATGGCCGAACCCCAGCTGCTCATCTTGGATGAACCCTGCTCAGGGCTGGATTTGGTCGCTCGGGAACAGCTCTTGGAAACTTTGGACCGGATGGGCAGGACCCCGAAAGGCCCCACCCTGATTTTGGTCACCCATCATTTGGAAGAAATTACGCCCGTATTTTCCCACGTGTTCGTCTTGAAACAGGGGAGGTGCGCCGCCAGCGGACCCAAAGACGACGTGCTCACGGCCCCTGTTCTCACTTCGGCTTTCGGGGTACCCATGGAGGTCCATGCCCACAACGGCCGCTATTGGGCGCGCATGGTTTCCCGAGAGGTCCTCGTGGTGCGTTCGGAGCCGTCCTAGCCGGGTCCAGCTCGGCCTCCAAGGCAACCCACGGTCGTGGGGATTTTATTCGTAGACCTTCTCCTCCTCTGCGTCGGCCGCGGCGGCGTCTCGTTCGGCATCGCGAGTGAGGCGTGCCTCTTTCATGGCCCAGTATTCCTTGTACCATTCATGGGCGATGATGGTGGCCATGATCTCGTTGGTCCCCGTCCAGATGGAAGCCAAGCGCAGGTCCCGATAAATGCGTTCCACGGGAAAGACCGTGGTGTAGCCGATGCCGCCCATGACCTGCATGGCATTGTGCACCACCTTCTGGCAGGATTCGGTGACAAATTTCTTCGTCTCCGAGATCATGCGCCGCACGGTAGCCGCCGGAGCGTGCCGGTCCACGGCCTGGGCCGTGGCGTGGACCATGGCTCGGGAGGCGTCCAAGAGCATCACCGCTTCGGCGACTTGGAAACTCACTCCTTGAAACTCCTGAATGGGCCGGCCGAAGGCTTTGCGGCGTGTCGAATATCCGGTGGCCACTTCCAGAGCCGGCCGGGCGGCCCCGATGGTCATGGCGGCGGTTCCCAACCGTTCGGGAATCATCATGGTCTTGAAAACCTCAAAGCCTCCATTGACCCGACCGAGGACGTTCTCCTTAGGGACCTTCACATCCTTGAACACCAACCGGCTGGTGCCGCCTCCGCGACAGCCCATGAGTCCGTAGAGATAGGCGGTTTCGACGCCGGGGCTCCGATCCACGATGAAACAGGTGATGCCCTCATGGGGTTTGGCTGTGGGATCCGTGCGGGCATAGACGAGGAAGTAATCAGCGCCTTCGCCGCCCACAATGAAACGCTTTTGACCGTTAAGAACAAAATAGTCGCCTTTGTCCACGGCGGTTGTCGTGGTGCCGAAAAAATCTGATCCTCCCCGCGGTTCGGTGAGGCACTCGGCGGCGAAGATTTCTCCCTTGAGCAGAGGCGCCACGTAACGTTCTTTTTGGGTGTCCGTCCCGTGGATCACGATGGCATCGCAGACCAGCTCCGCGCCCACCCCGAAGGTGCAGGCGAAGATGTAGCCGAGCGTGCCCACTTCTTCCATGGCCACACAGGTGCTCACCCAGTCCATTTCTCGGCCGCCCCATTGTTTCGGATAGCGGCATCCCAGGAGGTTCCTGCGGCCCGCTTCCTGAAGAAACTCTTTAGGGAATCGGATCTTGTCCGCATCCATATCCAGGATCATTTGCCGGGGGATGGATTTCACGAAATCACGGACTTCATCCCGCCATTGTCGAGTTTTTTCATCCAGCAGGTAATCGAACATCAGGCCCCCTCCGATGCTGAAAACATCTCGCGAAGTTTGTATTTCATAACTTTTCCCGTGGGAGTGTGAGGCAGAGCGTCCGCAAAGTGGAACATGCGGGGGATCTTGTATTTGGCGAGGCGCGTCTGAAGAAATGCGGTGAGTTCTTCCGGGGTGACCTGGGATCCCGGGGAGGGGACGACGATCGCCGTGACCGTTTCTCCCCAATCGGAGTGGGGTGTGCCGATTACCGCCACCTGGGCCACATGGGGATGTTCGGCCAGAGCGTCTTCCACCTCCTTGGAGTAAACATTTTCCCCGCCCGTGATGATCATGTCCTTGAGGCGGTCCACGATGTAGAGATACCCGTCTTCATCGATGCGGGCCATATCCCCGGTGCGGTACCACCCGTTGCAGAAAGCCTGCTGTGTGGCGTCGGGATCGTTCAGATAACCTTGCATCATGGAATCGGCTTTCAGCCAGATCTCCCCGGTCTCCCCAGGTCGGGCCGGTTCCGACACCGACTTCATGACGACCAGATCTGTTCCCGGGAGGCCTTTGTTGCCGATGGATCCAGCTTTGGTGGCATGGGCTTCCGGCGGAAGCATCGTCCCTGTGGGACCCGTTTCCGTCATGCCGTAGACTTGGTAAAAACGGTCACTTTTATAACGCGTCCGCAAGATCCGGACCGTTTCGGGTGCAATGGGACCTCCTCCGTAAATCCACGCGCGCATGGAAGACAGGTCGAAGTCGTCGAAGTTGGGAACCATCTGCAAAGGAAGCAGATAAGAGACGGGGGCTCCGAAATAGACCGTGCATCGTTCGTTCTGGACGGCTTGGAGGAAATGGAGGGGATGATATTCGCGGAGGAGCACCGTGGTCGCCCCGACGTAGGACGCTCCGAGAAACCAGTTGTTGAGCGGCGAAGAGTGCCAGATGGGCATGGCCATGAGCAGCCGGTCGTTCTCATCCATCTTGATGGCCAAAGCGCCTGTGATTGCGGCCATAAGCACACTGCGATGGGTCAAAACACACCCTTTGGGTTTCCCTGTGGTGCCGCTGGTATAGAGGATTTCCGCCGGGGCGTCGTCTTGAATCGGTACGGGCTCAAAAGGCGGGGCTTCAGCCAGGGCATCTCCGAAGAACGGCCAACCCTCTGGTGGGCTGTCCAGGGCCATCACAGGGATGGAGAGCGATAGAGCGTCGGCGATGGGAGCCAATGATCCATCGAAAAGAAAAATCCGGGCTTGGCTGTGCTCGAGAATGTACCGCACCTCCGGAGGGGTTAACTTGTGGTTGACGGGGACCACGGCCGCCCCGGCTTTTTGGGCCCCAAAAAACGCATAGACGAAATCCACGGTGTTTTGGCTCATGATGGCCGCCACATCGCCGGGGCGGAGACCCTGGGCGCGGAACACGGCGGCGGCTCGTTCGGACTTGTCCTTGAGCTCAGCGTAGGTGACACTTCGGTCCGCGGCCCGAACCGCCTCTTTGCCGGAGAACTTTCGGGCGTTGCGGTCCAACATCTCCACCACATTCATGTTTTTCCCTCCTTAGTGAGTTCTTCCAGGCGTTTTTGGAGCTTTTTCTGCACGGCTAAGAGGTCCTGTTCCAGAATGATGAGGTCCTTCATGCGGTTGCGGATTTCTTCGAGCTTCTTCAGGCCGTAATCAAGGCTTTTCCGGATTTGGGCCACTTCATCCATGTCCGTATCGGCCAGCCCGATCATCTCCGCGATTTCGTCCAGGGAGAAGCCGAAGCGTTTTCCTCGGAGGATGAGCTTCAGGCGGGCGCGGTCCTTGGGGGTATAAACCCGCTGGTTTCCCGGGGTCCGCCGTGGGCTGATGAGGCCTTTTTCTTCATAGAACCGGATGGTTCGTGGACTGATGTCGAGCTGGGCGGCCAATTCGGAAATGGTGAAGGTGGCTTGCGATTTTTTTGTATCCGGGGTCATGAGGATTCCTCCTTTACAGTTGACGTTAACGATATGTCTGAACTCCTGTCAAGCACTCTTTCCGGTGGGTCTTTCTCCTTGACGTCATCGGCGATTTGGGGCATGGAACTAAACGAGCGCCCAGTTGAATTGGCCGGGACCTGTGCTGGGCATGCCTTCACCTCCCGAAATCTCAGGCGCGGACCTCCCCTCCTCAGGCTCCACCTCCTTCACCGCCCCGGCCGAAGCTTCTGGCGCCCGCCGCACAAAACGGCGACGATCTCCGTCGGCCAATGCGATGCCATGACGCCTCAGGCCTCGGTGCGCCCTTCGGGGAAGCGGATGCGGTCCAACCCACACAGGAGGTGCCCCTCATGTCTCACCACGTCATTAAAGGTTTTCCCGCCACATCCAACGATGCCTATCCTTTGAACATGATCACGTTTCTCAAACACGCCGCACGAAATTACCCGGAAACGGAAGTCGTCTCCCGCAACCTGGACGGAAGCCTCCATCGGACAACGTACGGGGAGATTGACCGGCGTGTGCGACGTTTGGCTAAGGGTTTGACAAAACTTGGGATCGCTCCCGGAGACCGCGTGGGCGCCTTGGATTGGAACACTTCCCGGTTTATGGAACTTTATTTCGCCGTCTCCGGGATCGGGGCGGTGCTTTTGGAGCTCAACCCGCGCATTTCCGCCATGGAACGCGCCTACGTCGTCAATCACAGCGGAGCGAAATTTGTGGCCGTGGCCGCCTCGCTGCGCCCTCTCATGGAACCTCTGGCCGCAGATTGCCCCACGGTCAAGGGAATTATCGTCCTGGACGATACGGGACAAGGGGTCGGTGAAAGCGCCTTTCCGGCCGCCTACGACTACGAAGCGCTGATCGCCGAAAGCGACGAGGTTTTCGATTTCCCGTGGGTTGACGAAACCTCCGCCTGCACCGCCTGCTATACATCGGGGACCACAGGAAAACCCAAAGGGGTGTACAACTCTCACCGCGCCATGTATCTCCACACTTTGGCCATCGCCCAAGCCCTTCACATGACCCAAAATGACGTCATCATGCAGATCGTGCCCATGTTCCACGCTCAAGGCTGGGGCATGTTTTTCTGCGGGCCCATGCTGGGAGCCAAGCTGGTCTTCCCCGGCCGGTACACCATGGAAGACCCGTCACCCCTCGTGGACCTCATCGTGGAAGAAAAGGTCACCGTCACCTGCGGTGCGCCGGCCATTTTCCTCCCGATGCTCCATCACATCAAAAACCGCTCCACCAAACCGGACCTCACGGGCTTGCGCATGATCAGTGGGGCCACCGAACCTCCCTTGGCCCTGATGAAAGGCTACTACGAGCTGGGCGGAGCTCAGGTCATCCACGCCTACGGGGCCACGGAAACGGCCCCTCTGGTCACCATCAATCATCTCAAACCGACCCTCCGAAGCCTTCCCGATGCCGACAAATGGGAACTGCTCAAAAAACAGGGACTTCCCGTTGTCGGGCTCGATGTGACGGTCATGGGTCCCGATGGCAAGGAGCTTCCCCGAGACGGGAAGAGTGTCGGGGAAGTGCTCATCCGAGGTCCCTGGATCACGCGCACCTACTACAATGACCCACGGAGCGGCGAATCCTTTACCGAGGACGGTTATTGGCGAAGCGGGGATGCGGGAACCATTGATCCCCAAGGCTATCTCAAGATCACTGATCGCTTCAAAGATCTCATCAAGAGTGGCGGAGAATGGATTTCGTCCATTAGTCTGGAAAACGCCATCATGGCGCATCCCGACGTTTTGGAAGCGGCGGTCATCGGCATTCCCCACCCGAAATGGGAGGAGCGGCCGTTGGCCCTGGTGGTCGTGAAGGAAGCCGCAAAAGGATCCGTGACCAAAGAAGCCATCTTGGATTTCATCCGGCCGCACTTTGCCAAATGGCAGCTTCCCGACGACGTGCTCTTTGTGGATGCCATTCCGAAGACGAGCGTCGGCAAGTTTGCCAAACGCATCGCCCGAGAACAGTACTCCGGGCACTACGGGGCATGAGACGATCAGAAACGTGTCCAGCCCAAATGGGCGTGGAACACATTGGGAAAGGTGAAAATATGCCGGAGTTTTTGGAAATTGTGAATCACGGCCCCATACGGGAAGTCGCCATGAACCGTCCCAAGGCCTTGAACGCCTTGAACCTGGGGTTGATGGCCGAATTGGCCGACGCCATGCTTGAAGCCGCCTCTGCGCCTGAGGTGCGTGGCGTGTTACTCACGGGGCGCGGGCGGGCCTTTTGCGCCGGCGGGGATTTAAAGTGGGTCGTCGACTATTCCTCTGACCCGGGAACATCGCTCCATGTGCTGGCCGCCCATTTGAATCGCCTCGCCGTGGAGCTTCGCTCCATGCCCAAGCCCGTGGTGGCCGCTGTGCAGGGAGCGGCGGCCAGCGCCGGCTTTATGTTGGCTTTGGCCTGCGACTTTCGAGTCATGGAAGAATCCGCCTTTTTCCAACAGGCTTACACATCCAACGGGCTATGCATCGACGGCGGCGGAACCTTTACCCTGCCGCGTCTGGTGGGGTTGGCCAGAGCTTTGGAAATCGCCGCTTTTGATGAACGCATTCCGGCGGCGAAAGCCCTGGATTGGGGGCTCATCACGCGTCTGGTGCCCGACGGCACGGCCAAAGAGGCGGCCCTCGAGATGCTGAACGTGCTTGTTCGGCGATCCCTGCATTCGTTTCACTGCTGTAAGGCATTGTTTAACGGATCGTTCCACAGATCCTTTGAAGAGCAGACGGAATGGGAGCGCCGATATTTGGTGGGGTGCGCCCGACATCAAGACGGCCAGGAAGGTCTTCGGGCCTTTGTGGAAAAAAGAAAACCGCATTTCTTCTAACCCAGGCCGGGCATGTGTCGCCGGCCCCAGCAACCTGGAGCTCGTGGAGAAGGAGAACACCCATGACCATCGCGAGACCGCTGACCGAGGATGCCGTATTGCACTATCATCGCTTCGACCGAGAAAGCATCGCTTTTCTCCGTTCGCGTTACAACCGGATCACCCGATGGGTCATTGCGGACATCGTACGGCGCAGTGCCTACCGGTATCCTGAAAAGCCCGCCTTGATTTTCGGCGACCGCGTGCTCACTTACGCCGAGCTGGAGGAGGCCACAAACCGGGTGGCGCAAGGACTTCTCGCCTTAGGCTTGAAACGCTTTGACCGAGTGGCCATTTTGGCACACAACACGATCCACCACGTGCTCACGTGGCTCGGGACGGCCAAAGCCGGCGGTATCTATTTGGCCATCAACTACCTCCTACGGGGTAAGGATATTGCCTACTGCATCAACCATTCCGAAGCTCGCTTTTTCATTGTGGAGGACGCTCTGGCGGAACTCGTGGACGGCGTTCTCCACGACATGCCATCGGTGGCCCACCGAATCTGGTCCACCCAAGGGGCAGGGCGACCGGCGCCGGAAGGGTGGCTGGACTTCGACGTCTGGGTGGGCGGCCAGTCGGCGGAAGAACCGGATGTGGAGCTTTACATCGAAGATCCGGTACAGATGACCTACACCAGCGGCACCGAAGCGTTGCCCAAGGGTGTGGTGCTTACCAACCAGTCCCTCATGGCGCAATACATGGGATGCATTGTGGACGGGGAATACAGCCCGCAGGACGTCAACCTCAACGCCCTGCCCATCTTCCATTGCGCCCAGCGGGATGTGTTCTTGACCCCGTTTTTCTGGCTCGGGGCTACCAACGTGCTGCTCCCGACGGCCGATGTGCCCACCATCCTCCAAAAGATCGAGGAGCATCGGGCGACGGTTTTCTTCGCCCCGCCAACGGTATGGATCGGGCTGCTCCGCCACCCAGACTTTGACAAACGGGATCTGTCATCTGTGCAGAAAGGCTATTACGGGGCATCCATTATGCCTGTGGAGATCCTCAAGGAGATTCAGCGAAGACTTCCCTCGTGTCAGCGGCTTTACAATTACTACGGACAGACCGAGCTTTCCCCGTATCACACCATTCTCAAGCCCGCCGATCAACTCACCAAACCGGGATCGGCCGGCATGGGCGGCCTCAATATGGAAACAACCCTCCTGGACGACCTGTGCCGACCCGTGACGGCTCCGGGAATTCCCGGCGAGATCTGCGGTCGGGGTCCCCATGTCATGCTGATGTATTTCAAGGATCCGGAAAAGACGGAAGAAGCCATGGCGGGCGGGTGGTTTCACTCGGGCGATGTGGGGGTGCTCGATCAGGACCGATACATCACAGTGGTGGACCGCAAAAAGGACATGGTGAAGACAGGCGGGGAAAACGTCTCCACGCGTGAGGTGGAAGAGGTCATTTACAGGGATTCTCGGGTTTCGGAAGTGGCCGTCATTGGTGTGCCGCATCCCAAATGGGTCGAAGCGGTCACCGCCATTGTGGTGCCCAAAGCGGGGGAGACGATCACCGAGGAAGAAATCGTCGGTTTGTGCCGGAAGGAATTGGCTCCTTTCAAAGTTCCAAAGGCGGTGGTGGTGGTCGAGGCTCTACCCAAGACGCCGACCGGAAAAATCCTCAAGAGGGATCTCCGGCGCCACTACAGCAGCCTGTTTTCCTGATCTGAGTAAACTCGGGCGGCGGCACGAAACCATGCCTCGGGAGCCCCTCGCACGAGGATGGCGGGGGTCCCATGCCCCCAGAAAGGCATTGAGCTCCTGGATAGTGAACAACCCGGTGTCGCGCCGGGCGCCGAAGCACGCCCTGTGTTCTGATCATCCGACGCCGTCTGTGGATTCTCGGTCAGCTCAAGGGACGCTATTCGGAAAAGCGATGCGCCGTGAGGGGGAAATCAGTGGCCATGACCCTTCCGGTAATGCATCACCCTGGAGGCCGGAGAGACCCCCCAAGAGGGGGATTGCGCCGATCCCGAGAGGCGCGGAAGTGCTTCCATACAGCAGCCGCGGGGGGACAGGGCGAGCGTGTTTGATGGCGGGGCCGTCGGAGGGGGATGAACGCCGGCATTCCTTGGGATCGACGTTGCCCTGCCCGCTCTTACAGAGCGCGGCCCCAGCGCAGGGCATGCAACGGAAAGGCGATCCCGAAGGTGTCGAGAACCCACTCGGAGCTCAAGCGACGCAGCGGGAGATAGGCCAGGCGTTTTCCGCGAAAGGCCAATCGGCCTTTTCGGATCTTGGGAAAGAGTTCTTCCTTGGCGGGGCTCAAGGCACCTAAGAGGACCGGACATGCCTGGAACGCTTCCACGGAAGGAAGGCTCACCGGATATGGATAGCCAAGGTGGGCATCCTCGAGGGGCACGAGCTCAGGTTGCGCCATGGTGGCCACCCGAGCGGCTCTCAGGAAAAATTGAGGCGCAAGTTTGAAGGCCGGAATCCAGAAATAGAATTGCCGGTCCGCTTTGGTGGAAATCCCAGGAGTGGGGACTTGCGTCAAGGCGACGAAATCGCCAAAGGTTTCCAAAGAAAATGGATGGGCCGTCACCTCCAGCACCCAGAACGGCGCCCAGACCGAGTCTGTCGTTCCACCAGCTGTGAACGCCGCCTCAACCCGATGAAAGCCCGAAGGGCTGGTTTCCCAGAAAGTTGAGCAGGTGCGACACCGAAGGACCAAGGCATCGCGCTCTCCTTCCATGTCTCCCCCGCATTGGGGACAAAGCGTGGGGTGAAACTGCAGCACGTCGGCTGGACTCGATCCCGAAGCCTCGAAGGGCGTGTCGTGAGGCCGGGGTATGATGGGACGGCCCGTGAGGGCGTCGTGCAGCATGCCGTTTTTTTCAAAAAAAGGGGCATAGATGAGGCTGACGTTTTCCCCGATGAAGGCATGATAGGTCATTGGAGCCAGTGGATCTTCCAGTCGCCCTTTCAGTCCGGATCCCAACTTCTGGAGAAAACCCGTATGGGAAAGCGTCGGGGGAATGAACTTTCCGGGCAACTCCGGGGTATAGAAAGACATGGTCACCACCTGAGGGCGAAGTCCCAGCGAGGGGGGAAGACCGGTTCCAGCAACGGCGATAGAGCTCACGTCCAGGATTCTGTGATTGACGGCAAGGGCGCTCAAAGCGAAAACCAAGCCTCGAAATCGCCAATAGGGGACATGGATGAGCGGGCGATCCCGAGATGTTTCGGCGGCGGGAAGCACGTAAATGAACCGCGGAGACGCTTGGACGACAAGGCGGACGCGGCAGTAAGGGCACTGAAAGATTCGGTCGGTATCTTCCAGGGTCACTTGTCCGCCACACTGCGGGCAGGGATGCTGGATGAGGGATTTAGAGCCGTTCACCGCACTGATCGCAAAAGACGGCCTGCGGCAGATTCGATGCACCGCAATGTCGGCACTTCTTTTCAAGGAGTTGTTTGGAAACCGCATTGCCACAGCGCGGGCAGAACCGGGCGGTGGGCGTCAGATTCTTGCCGCAGTAGGGACATTGATTGAAGACGACCAATTGATGCCCGCACGCAGGGCAAAACTGGGCGTCCTTGGGGACAGGAGAACGGCAGTCCGGACACTGGGGTCCTGTGGGGCTGGAGTTTGAATCGGGTTTCTTCTCCCGAAGGGCTTCGGCCATGAGGCCCGGGATCATAAAAGCCAGTCCGATACCGGCGGCTTCACCGCCTGTGCCGGAGTTTTCAGCGGCTTTCTCCATGGCCATGGCGGCTTTGAGCTGCAGCAGTTTGTTCAAATCGTCAAATGCGCCAAGCTTGCTTCGGTCGTCGATGGCCCGCTGCACCTCTTCGGGCGGCGTGATGGCGTTGATATAAAGATGCGTCAGGGCCATACCGAAGTGGGAGGCGTCTTCGGCAAGGCGGGCTCTGAGCCGATCTGCCCAGGTGTCGTACCGGCCGGGGAGGTCCAAGAGGCTGGTGAGCTCTTCTCCCATGAGGTCGTTGAGCCGCGAGACGATCACCCGGCTTAGATACTCTTCGACATTTTCCGTCGTGAAGCGGCCTAAGGTGCCCACCAAACGATTGATGAAAAGCAGCGGCTGGACGATCCTCACGTTGACGACGCCGTGAGCCCGAACCCGGATGAGACCCAACGCTGCATCTCTAAAGGCCACGGGGTCACGCGTGCCCCACTTGAGGTTGGTAAAGACCTTGGTGTTGACAAAATAGACTTCCGCCCGAAGGGGGCTGGTCAACGCCCAGGGAAAACTCAAGAGTTTGGTCAGAATGGGGATATTGGCCGTCTTCAGGGTATGACGACCCGGACCGAAAGCGGCCACAGCCTTTCCTTGGTAAAAAAGAACCGCCGCCTGGCTTTCACGGACGGTGAGTTGCGCCCCGAACTTGATTTCGCCGGATCCGTCTTCGGGGATGCGATGCACCATCTCCGTTCCGGTCGGATCAAACCACTCGATGACCTCCAGAAAGACCACATTGTTCGTTCCCACGGGACATCCTTCCATGCAAGAGGGATCCATTCGGGTAAGTCAACGGCACGCTCATGAGGAAACTTGAGGAAAAAATGTGGTGTGCCGGCGCCCCTCCGAATGAAGCCCAAGGTTTCAAAGGGACCGATTTATTTCCCAGAACCCGGACGGGACGGAGCGGGGGGCGGGCGTGAGGGTTTGGTTTTCGAGTCCAGGTGATGCCATGGGATTTTCGGGACAACGCCTCGACCGCGGAGCTTCCGTTAGATTCCTTCCGTGGACAAAGGGCCATCGTTGGCAACGGTTCCGGCCCACTCTTGGTAAAAGGTCGCCGGATGTAACTCCACGTAGCGCCCTGGGGACGTCTCGATAAGATGGCGCCGAATATCCAGACACAAGTCGCACTTGTTCAAGAAGGATCTGGATGGGACATATCCATGGTCGGTGACGGCCAGGTCGTAAAGCCCTCGAATCCCCTTGGAATAAAGTCGCTCGATTAACCGATACCGACCTTTGGGCAAGGAACCGCCGAGGTCTTCGCGAAAGATGCCCAGCCCGGTGCACAGCCCCGGGATGTAACGTCCGTAGAGATCAAGATGGAAGTGGGTGACATCGCCCAGCTCCGTGCAGGGCCAAGGGTTGGCCTCGAGTATAGAAGAGGCGGGTTTTTTGCCGAAAACGTTCCCGAAGAAAACGACGGCTCGGCCGCCGAAATGAATCCAGTAACGCCTCGGGATGCGGCGCAGATAGTCATGGCCGAACACGCGGGCCGTTTCTTCTAGTCGGTGAGGCCGATCGGCCCCCAAGGTTTCCAAGTCCCGGCAGAAATCCTCAACCCAAGGAAAGGCGCGCAGTCGGGCCACGGAGAGGGCCTCGAGGAGTTTTCGAGTCTTGGAGAATGGAATGGTTTCGTTGTGAAACGGGCTGATGGAGACAAGGACGGTTGTCAGTCCGGCGGATCGGCACTGCCTGAGGAGTTCGAGTCCCTCGGTCTCGTCGACGAACCACGAGGCGTTGGTTTCCACGTAATCCACAGTCACTCCGGCCTCTTTTGAGGCTTCGAGGACGGCAAGGAGTTCCGAAGGACGAAGAAAAGGTTCGCCTCCCCCCAGATGCACTGACGTGCACCCCAGCTTTCGCACGGCTCGAAAATTTTCGTAGGCCGTTGCTGCATCGATATATTCCTTGGGCCATTGGGGGCTACAGCAATAAAGACAGTGCCGGCATTGGGCGGTGCAAAAGTAGTTCGTGATGATGCCTCCCGACTGGAGATGCCGAATGGAAAGGGATGTGGAAAACATGAGACCTCCCGTGATCTGGGAAGGACATTCCGTGGGCGTCACGGCGTCCCTGGCGCAGCCTCCAAGAGAGAAGACAAAGATCGGCGGCGGCTCGCACAAGACAATGACAGATCTAGACGAACATCTCGGATCGATACCGATGGATCAACAGGAGCTCCACCTGCCACCCGGCCATGATTTCCTGGCCGACAATCTGCAAGAGCGCCTTCATCGCCGTGGGGCCCAACTTCCGCTGGATGTCCTGACAGAAATAGTTGAGGCAAAAGTGGTTCTTGGCCGTGAGGAGGCAGCCGTGATCGCCGAGGAACAGGCATTGGTCCTCATAGGCATGACGAACGGGAAGTTGGCAGCCGAGGAGGCGGTTGATGAGGAGATGGACCACGGTGTAGTTCCACTCCATGTTGGGAAAACAACACCCGCCGAAGACGTGAGTCGCACAGGCTGTGCAAGCGTCGAAAATGCCCGCGTCCGCAAAAGCTGCGCGGGTTTTTTCAATGGCCGATCGGTATTGGTGGAGAGCCTGCGAGATCTCCTCGTCGGCAAGGATTTCCTCTCCCAGTTCGTCATAGAGGCGACAGGCTTGGAGGACATGCTGGGCATGTTCCCGAACCGTGGCGGCTTGTGGCATCCTCATGAAGAATATCCTCTAGATTCAAGGTTTGAAGCCTCTTGGGCATTGTCGTGGCCTGACCGCATAAGAGCTCCATTGCGATGGAGCCGGCCGTGGGACTTGTCCGGCCGCCTCGAGCCGGCTGCCCATGCGGGCGTTGGACAAGGACATGCGGCCATTTTCCGGGACCGATCGGCGAAGCGGCACCGATGGCATTGTAATGCCAAACCGGGTTTAGGCCAAAGCGCATCTTTTTCTTGACAGGATGGCTTGGGTCTGTCAGGAACTGAACGAGCGCTCGGTTAGATGTCCTGTCGCGTCTCTCTCCATGACCCCCAATGCAAGGAGGATCCCATGATCGGCATTACTGCCTACGGCGCCTATCTGCCCCGATATCGATTGGAAAGAAAATCGGTGACAAAAGCCATGGCCTGGATCAACCCCGCCGCCTGGGGACTCGCCGGCGGTGAAAAGGCCGTGGCCGGTGCAGACGAAGATGCCATCACCCTGGCTGCTGCCGCAGCCCGAAACGCCCTCCATTTTCAGCCCGACCCCACCTGTGAGGCCCTTTTTGCCGCATCGTCCACGTTTCCCTATGGAGAACGCCAAAACGCCGCCATTCTTCGGGAAGCCCTGAGCCTGCCCGAGTCTTCCCTGGCCGTGGATCTGACAGGGTCAACACGGGCAGGGACGGCGGCTGTACTCGCCGCGGCAAACCATGTGGCGGCCGGGATGTCACGGCGAGCCGTCGCCGTGGCCGGGGAAGCGCGACGCTCCAAGATGGGCAGTGCGGAAGAACTCCTTTTCGGCGATGCCGGCGCCGCCGTTGTCTTGGGCACCGAAGGGGTTGTTGCCGAACTGGTGGGATCCTTTTCTCTAAGCGCCGACTTTCCAGGCCCCATCCGGGAAAATGAAAAGAAGCTGGCGCGTTCTTGGGAAGAACGCTGGATGAGGGATGAGGGCTATGTGGCTCTCATTCCCAGAGCGGTCCAGGCGTATCTCGCTCGGGAGCATATCAGCATGGATCTCTTCTCCACCGTGATTTATCCCTGCCCCTATCCGAGGGAACACGGGGTGATCGGGGCGAAGCTGGGACTGCCTCAGGAGAAGATCGCAGACTCTCTCGCCGGTTTCGTGGGGGATACAGGGGCGGCCCATCCGTTGCTCATGCTCTGCCGGGCTTTGGAAGCCGCTTCCGTTGGGGATCACCTCCTGGTGGTAGGGTACGGAAGCGGTGTGGATGTGCTCCATTTCCGCGTCACCGAGGCGGCGCCCGCGTTCACGCCGGCATGGTCTTTTGAAGCCCTCCTGGCGCGCAAAGCTCCTCTGACCCCGTACGAAAAAGCTGTGGCGTTTCGCGAGCTCGTTCCCATAGAAACCGGACTTCGGGGAGAATTCCAAGCGGAGACCCCGCTTTCTGTCCAGTGGCGTTATCGGCGGGCCGTGCTCGGGCTGGAGGGCACCCGATGTCGTCGGTGCGGTACTCCTCAGTTCCCGCCCCAGCGCATTTGTGCCGTCAGCGAATGTCAGGCTGTGGATGAAACCGAGCCCTACCTTTTTTCCGACAAGCCGGCCCGGATTTTCAGCTACACGGGCGATCATTTGGCTTTCTCCCTGGATCCGCCCCAAATCTACGGCATCGTGGACTTCGACGGCGGGGGACGCATGATGTTGGATTTCACGGACTGTTCCCTTGATGCCATCCGTGTGGATCAGCCGGTGGAGCTGCACCTGAGACGAAAATACCATGATGCCCAACGGGGTGTGCACACCTACTTCTGGAAGGCTGTTCCCGTCGAATCGGCGGGACGGTAAGGAGGCGACGACCATGGCGACAGGGATCAAGGACAAGGTGGCAATCATCGGCATGGGGTGCACCCGATTTGGCGAGCGCTGGAATGACGGGGCAGAAGACCTCATGGTGGAGGCCTTTCTGGAAGCGCTGCAGGATGCGGGGATTGAGAAAAAGGAGATTGATGCGGCGTGGCTGGGCACTTGTTTTGATGAAGTGAACGTCGGCAAGAGCGCCATCCCTTTGGCACAAGCGTTGAAGCTTCCCAGCATTCCGGTGACGCGCGTTGAAAACTTTTGCGCGACGGGCACGGAAGCCTTCCGGGGCGCGTGTTACGCTGTGGCCTCCGGCGCCTGTCGGATCGCTCTGGCCTTGGGGGTCGAGAAACTCAAAGACACCGGTTACGGGGGGCTTCCCGGGTTCGACACGGCCATGGGCACTCTTAACCGATTCATCCTCCCCAACTTCACGGCTCCAGGCGGCTTTGCCCTCATGGCCACCCGCTATTTTGCCAAGTATGGCATTTCCCCCGAAGAGGGGAAGATGGCCTTGGCCAAGATTTCCTCCAAGAGCCATCGATGCGGAGCCTTGAACCCGAAGGCGCATCTGAGAAAGGAGGTCACTCCGGAACAGGTGATCAAGGCGCCCATTATCGCGTGGCCTTTGGGACTTTTCGATTGTTGCGGGGTGAGTGACGGGGCGGCCGCTGCCATCGTGACAACCCCGGACGTGGCCAGAGGTTTAGGAAAAACCCCGGTATTCGTCAAAGCCTTGCAAATCGCGGCCACATCGGGCGAAGAGATGGTCACGACACGGTGGGATGGAACGTACATGAAGACGACCACCGAAGCGGCCAAGCGGGCCTATGCGGAGGCGGGAATCACCCGGCCCCGCGAGGAACTCAGTGTCCTCGAAGTCCACGATTGTTTTTCCATCACGGAACTCGTCACCTACGAAGACCTGCAGATTTCCGAGCGCGGTCGCGCCATTCGAGACATCAACGACGGCTTCTTCGAATTGGAGGGGAAAATACCCTGCCAGTCCGACGGGGGCCTCAAGTGTTTTGGGCATCCCATCGGAGCTTCCGGCATCCGAATGATTTATGAGGTTTACAACCAGCTTTTGCATCGTGCCGGTCCGCGCCAGGTCCGTGACCCGAAACTGGGTTTGACCCACAATCTCGGCGGGATCCCCTCGTTCAGCGTGTGCAGTGTCGGTATCTTCGGTCTTTAGACCTTGAAATCACAAGGGGACCATGACGACCTGGTCCCCGACGCCGTGGCCCGGACAACTTAACCAACCACAAACCGCCTGGTCCACACGTCCGGGCGACCCACACTACTTATAGGAGACCACCATGATTCTTGCCTCACCGGAACGGATCACGGAGTACACCACAAAAGGCTGCTGGGGGAGCCGAACGCTCCTTGATGATTTCAAACAGCACGCCCGCAACACGCCCGATGCGACGGCCATCGTGGATCCACTCAACAAAGAGGACCTGCTCGGGACGATACCGGAACGGATGTGCTATGCCGATTTCGACCGGGCGGTGGAGGCCACGGCATCGGCTCTGCGCGCCGAAGGCATCGACAAGGATGACATCGTCTTGGTGCAACTTCCCAACTGTTGGGAGCTGGCCATGCTCTACCTTGCCATTGCACGGGCCGGAGGTGTGATCTCCCCTATGCCCATGCAGTGGCGTTCAAAAGAAATTGCCTACGTGGCGGATCTGACCCAGGCCAAGGCCATGATAACCGTCAACCAATTCCACGGGTTCGGCCATCGGGCCATGGCCGAAGAGGTGCGCCAGAAGGTTCCGAGCCTGAAGAGAATCTACACTTACGAAGACTTGCGCCTCATGATCCGGGAAAAACCGGATCCCGGCCTCAGTATCGTTCGGGTCGATGCGGATGATGTGTTTACCATTTGCTGGACTTCCGGTACAGAGGCGCAGCCCAAGGGCTGTCCCCTGAGCCATAACAACTGGCGATGCCAGGCGGCCGTCGCCTTGGCCAGCGGCATGCAGCCTGGGGACGTCATGCTCACCGCCGGGCCGCTCGTGAACATGGCTTCCGTCGGGACCGTTTATGTGCCTTGGTTACGCTTCGGTGGCACCGTCGTTTTGCACCATCCGTTTGACCCTCAGCTTCTTCTCAAACAGATGGTGCAGGAACGCATCCAATACACACTGCTCGTGCCCGCTGTGGTCAACCTGATCCTCAAGCATCCCGCGGCCCAAGGTGTGGATTTGAGTTCCGTGCGGGTGATCACCGTGGGTTCCGCCCCGCCGTCCTTGTGGGCCATGGAGGAATTCAAAAAGCGTTGGAACGTGGAGATTGGAAACATTTGGGGCCAGAACGAGGGCACGGCGTTGGTTTCCGGGGTTCAGGAAGTTCCGGACATGAAGATCCGTGTGGACCATTTGCCCCGTTACGGAGCTGCCGGCGTGGAATGGGCCACCCCGATGGCCCGGTTCATCCAGACGAAGGTGGTCAGCCCGGACGGGAGGGAACTGACCGAGGACGGTGCCGTCGGTGAGTTGCTGTACCGCGGTCCTAACGTCATCCCCGGTTACTTCAAAAGACCGGACCTCAATGCCGAGGCATTCGATTCCGAAGGATATTTCCGCACCGGTGACCTTTTCCAAATCGCGGGTGACCGCTACCTGAAATTTTTCGAACGCGCCAAGGACATTATCATCCGGGGCGGCTACAACATCAGCGCCCAAGAAGTGGAAAACGTCCTGCTGGCTCACCCCGCCGTTCAGGATGTGGCCGCCGTGGGCATGCCTGATGAAAACTTGGGGGAAAGAACCTGTGTTTACGTAGTTCCGAAACCGGGCCAGATGGTCACTTTGGAAAGCCTGACGGCGTACATGAAAGAACAGGGTGTGGCGACCTACAAATTGCCCGAGCGTCTAGAGGTGGTGGAGGCCATTCCACGAAACCCTGTGGGTAAGATTCTGAAAAAAGAGCTGCGCCGCGATATCCGGAAGAAAATGGGTCTCTAGGAGGGCGACTGGAGTCATGGACGGGTGGGCCGAACACGCCTGGCGAGTGATCCACAATTTCAGGGATGTTGTCGCTCGGGGTGGCGGATGGCCTTGGTGGATTTCGGACATTCCGCGGGACGCCGCTGCTTCATGAGGGCACGCCCGTGGGGTCTTACGGGATGAAAAACTCAGGGAATGATTCCCCATGGCCGCGGCCGGGGAGGCTTTTGGCGATCTGTGGGGATCAGAGACGCATCAGGGAGGGATAATCCATGGAGAAAATGCTGCAAGGACGAGTGTGCTTGATTACGGGAGCCGGCCGCGGGATCGGTCGTGCGGCGGCGCTGCTTTTCGCGGCGGAAGGCGCGAAGCTCGTGTTGAGCGACTTGGATCGGGCACCTGTGGAGGAGCTCGTTCAGGAAATCAAGGACCGGGGAGGAGAAGCCGTGGCCGTGGTCGGGGATGTGACCGCCGATGATTTTGCGCAAAAGTTCGTTCAGGCGGCCGTCGATGCCTACGGGCCGGACATTCATGTGATCGTCAATAACGCAGGATACACGTGGGATGCCGTGGTGCACAAGATGACCGATGAGCAGTGGGAAGCCATGCTCAAGGTCCATTGCACGGCGCCCTTCCGAATTGTGAGGGCTGCGGCAGCGTACATCCGGGAAAATGCGAAAAAGGAATCGGAACAAGGTCGGGTGGTGATGCGCAAGATCATCAATGTGAGTTCGGTTGCCGGAACCGACGGCAACGCCGGCCAAGCCAATTATTCCACCGCCAAGTCGGGCATTTTGGGCTTCACCAAGACATTGGCCAAGGAATGGGGGCGGCTCAACGTCAACGTGAACGCCGTGGCCTATGGCTGGATCGAGACCCGCCTGACCCAACCCAAGGCTGAAGACACGGTTTTGGAAAAAGATGGCAAGAAGATTGCCATCGGTGTACCCAAAAACCAACTGGAGGCCTTTCGGATGATGATCCCCCTCGGCCGTCCGGGGACGCCCGAAGAGGCGGCGCGGGTGATGCTCTTTTTGGCGTCGCCCCTTTCGGATTATGTGTCCGGGCAGGTGATCAAGGTGACCGGGGGATGGTGATGGGGCCTGCGAGGTGACTCGATTCCTAACGGGAAATAACCCAGCTTCGGCGAAGGAGGTGTCCCATGATTGACATCAGCCAAGTGGGCTCGACCATCGGCCCCTTCGAGCACCGCATGCACTGGCGCGACATCATTCTTTATCACCTCGGGATCGGCTTTGGGGCATCGGATCTCGATTATGTGTACGAACGCGCCGAAGGGGGCCTGAAGGTCTGTCCCTCTTATGCGGTGATTCCTGTCTTTGAGCCGTTTTTCCAGGTGTTGGACCGTCTCAAGATTGATCTTCGGACCGTGTTGCATGGCGAAGAGGCCATCCGGGTGCATGGGCGGATTCCATCCTCGGGAAAACTGTGGAGCACGGTGAAAGTCGCGGGGATTTACGACAAGAAAAAGGCGGCTGTGGTTGTCCTTGAAACAGAAACCCAGGATGAAAAGGGCAGGATGATCTGTGAAACACGCATGAGCCTGTTCTGCCGCGGGCTCGGCGGGTGGGGCGGCGATCCTGGACCGAAGGCGGAGCCTCTGTCCGTGCCCAAAGACAAGACGCCGGACTTTGAAATCGCCTACAAGACTACAGAAGACCAAGCGGCGGTCTACAGGTTGTCCGGGGATGTGAATCCCTTGCACATCGACCCCAAAGTTGCTGAAGCGGCGGGTTTTCCCCGGCCGATCCTCCATGGACTGTGCACGTTCGGTTTTGCCACCCGGGCGGTCCTCACAGGGGCGTGCGGTGGAGACATCAGCCGATTCAAAGCCTTTCAGGTCCGGTTTGCCGATGTGGTTTATCCCGGAGAGACCATCACGACCCGGGGGTGGCATCTGGGAAACGGTCGGTACGTCATCGAAGCAGCCACGGAGCGTTCCATCGTGCTGTCTCATGCTCTGGCTGAGGTGAGCCCGGAGTCTTGAGAGAAAGTCATCAGTGCTCGGGCCTGTGACGCCCGGACGGACGGTCGCTGACGGCGCGGACGGATGCTTCGGGCGTTCTTCCCAAAGATCCAGGCGGTGTCGCCCTGGAAGACTCACAGGACGTGGTGACTTCGTGAAGCGAGGGGGGCGGTCATGAGCCAGCGGACGGGGCAGGGGACCCTGCCCCGCCCCGTCAAGGGAGCGAGTGCCGAGGGATTCCCGCGTTGACGAACGAGCGTTCGGTAAGGCATAAAGGGGCCGGTCGGCCGCCCGGGATGCGCCTCCCGGCGAGGGAAAGGGTAAGGCATGGGGGATTTATATCAAGAAGAGCACCACATCTTTCGAGAATCCTTCCGACGGTTTCTGGATCGAGAAGTTGTCCCGCATCTGGAACAGTGGGAAACGGAAGGGATGGTGTCCCGGGAAGCGTGGCGGGCCATGGGGAACGCGGGATTTCTGTGCCCCTGGCTTCCTGAAGAATACGGCGGAAGCGGCGCGGACTTCCTCTATTCGGTGATCATCACCGAAGAGCTGGCAAAGGCGGGGGCTGTAAGCTTCATGGCCCCGTTGCACAGCGACATCGTCGCCCCTTACATCGCCGCCTTGGGCACCGAAGAGCAGAAAAAACGGTGGCTTCCCGGAGCAGCGCGGGGAGACATCATTTTGGCGGTGGCCATGACGGAACCCAACACCGGCTCCGATCTGGCGGCCATCCGCACCCGCGCTGAAAAAGACGGACACCACTGGGTGATCAACGGCCAGAAGACTTTTATTTCCAACGGGATTCTTGCGGATTTGGTCATCGTGGCGTGCCGCACGGGAAGCGGGGATTCTGGAGCCAAGGGAATCAGTCTCATCGGGGTGGAGCGGGGAACCCCGGGTTTTCTGCGAGGCCGTCATCTGAAGAAGATGGGGCTCCATGCTCAGGATACGGCGGAGCTGATCTTCGAAGAATGTCGGGTGCCGGAGGAAAACCTCCTTGGGACCCTGAACCGCGGCTTCTACCATATGATGGACCACCTCCAACAGGAACGGCTTATGGCCTGCATCATGGCCCAAGCCATGGCCGAAGCCATGCTCGCCATGACCATCGAGTACGCCCGAAGCCGGACCGCCTTCGGTCGTCCGATCGCGTCCTTCCAGCACAACGCATTCACCATCGTGGATATGGCGACGGAGGTGAAGCTGGGAAGGACCTTCCTGGATCGCCTCATCGCCGACCACATGGCCGGCAAAGAGCTGGTCACGGAGGTCTCCATGGGCAAGGCATGGATCGCCGAAATGGCCAATCGGGTGGCTTATCGGTGCGTGCAGCTCCACGGGGGATACGGCTATATGGAGGAATATCCCATCAGCCGTTTTTACCGAGACGTGCGACCGATTCCCATTTTTGCAGGGACGACCGAGGTGATGAAACTGATTGTGGCCAAGCGGATGCAGCTCATTTGAAAATCCAAAGGAGAAAGCCCATGAATTTCGATCTGCCCGAAGAACTCAAAATTTTGAAAGAGGAAGCGTACAAGTTCGCCGTGCGGGAATTTACGCCCGTGTCGAAAGAATGCGATCGAGACGAAAAGTTTCCTCGCGAGGTGTGGAAAAAGGCGTGTGAGTACGGTTTTATCGGGGCATGGATTCCAGAGCAGTACGGCGGGGCCGGGGCGGGATTTCTGGCCAACACAATCATCACGGAACAGTTCAGCCGCATCGATATGGGGATCGGCCTCATCACCGCGGCCTGTTTCGGTTCGGAAAACATTTATCTCTATGGGTCGGAAGAACAGAAGAAGACTTATCTTCCCAAGTTGGCTTCCGGAGAGATTATTTTTGCGGGGGCTTACACGGAACCCAATGCCGGGACGGATGTGGCGGGCATTCGCACTCGGGCCGTTCGCGAAGGGGACCATTACATTTTGAACGGTCAGAAGATGTTCATCACCAACGGGACGGTGTGCGACTACTTTTGTGTTTTTTGTGTGACCAACCCCGATGCGCCCCGGCACAAGCGCTTCAGCCTGATCATTGTGGACGCGAAATCTCCGGGGATCACCCGCAACAAGATTCACGGCAAGATGGGGATTCGAGCCAGCGATACGGCGGAGATCAGTTTTGAAGACGTGAAGGTCCCGGTGGAAAATTTGGTGGGTCAGGAAGGCAACGGGTTTTACCAGCTCATGGACTTTTTCAACACCACTCGCGCCATGGTCGCCGGGCAGGGTGTGGGGCTTGCTCAGGGCGCACTGGACAAGGCCGCCCAATATGTTCAGGAGCGCACGGCTTTCGGCCAGCCTTTGGCCAACTTCCAGGGGGTCCAATTCCAGCTCGCGGAAATGGCCACGCGCATCGAGCTGGCTCGCCAACTCACCTACAAAGCGGCATGGCTGGTGGATCAGGGCCGGATCGACCCCAAATTGAGTGCGATGGCCAAATACTATGCCGGAGAAACGGCCGTATGGGTGGCGGACAAGGCCCTGCAGCTTCACGGCGGCTATGGATACATCGACGAATACGACGTGCAACGTTTCTATCGGGATGCCAAGATCTTGGAGATCTACGAGGGAACGAAGGAAGCGGAAAAGATGACCATCGCCAAGATCGTGCTTAAGGAATACGCGAAAGGATAAAGCTTCGGTACGGGAAGGCGTTTCGTGAAGGACGAGAAAAAGGACACGGCGGCCGAGATCCTCGAGGCCGCCCGCCAGCTTTTTTACGAAAAAAGTTATGAAGCCGCCAGCACGCGAGAGATCTCCGCGCGGGTGGGCATCAGCAAGGCCGCCTTATATCATCACTTCAAAAACAAGGAAGAAATCCTTTTCCGCATCTGTCTGGAAGCCGCCGATGAGCTGGTGGAAAACATGCGCCGTGCCATCGCAAGAAACGTCCAATCCGGCAAACCGCTAAAAGAACAGCTCACGGATATCCTCATTGAATATCTGCGAACCTACATGAAGAACGAAAACTTCAACAAAATCCTTTTCCATGACATGGAATACCTGCCGGACGACAAAAAGCGGATCATCCTGGACAAGGAAAAGGAAAACGTCCATCAATTGCGGGCGTTTCTCGTCTCTTTGATGGACCAGGGCCTCATCCGTCGCGTGAATCCCACGGTCATGACGTTTACCCTGATCAGCTCCCTGCACTGGCTCTATTTTTGGTTCAAGCCGCACGGACCCTTGTCTCTCGAAGAGGTCGCCCAGGAAATCGCTGATCTATTCCTCCACGGCATGATAAAGACCTAGTCGTGGATCCGTGCGTGCCTGCCTCATTGTCGAGGGCCCTCGGCCGCGACACGTGAACACGCGCGTTTTCCCATGAAAATATGTTCTCACCCTTGGCGTCGTCCCGAGGCGGGATTGCGCGGTGGGCGACCTCCCGCACCTTTTCGCGGCCCGGCGGGTTCCGTTCTCCCCCCACTGGGCCGCCAGAAGGCTTTCGCCCGATGGATCGGTCCCGAATCCCCACGTGCCTGCCGTGGAAGCTTGCGCGTGGAGACGCGCACCGTCAAAGGGACCGTCCCCTGGATCGGGCTTAAGAAAGGTGGAGAGGCGCCGCGGCCTGGAACGGTATTTCCGGGGGCATCACCGTCGGAAGCGAAATCGCACAGTGTGCGTGTCGGGGTTCGCCGGGATTCCCGTGAAGGACAATGGTTTCTTTCATCACACCTCGACTCTTGCGGCCCTGTTTTCCTCAACGACTGGAACACGTGCGCTGAACGCGACGGTCCGTGCTTGGGCACCCAGGTCGTAATCCAGAAGAACGGCCGGCATCAAAAAAGCTTGACCGGCGTCATAAGGCATGGATGAGCGACAGGTTGCGTCATCCCAGAAGATGTGGCCGCAACCTTCGAGGATGAAAAGGATTTCGGGACCATCCGGCCGTCCGATGTGCTCCATCCGGCCCGGCTCCAGGGTCCAGCGGTGGAGTTGAAAAGCGTCACACGGCACACGGTAAACCGTATGATGAACGTCCTGCGGGCGGATCACCGACGGCCTGTGAGGCCTGAAGTCCAAGACTTCCAGAAGGGCTTCAAAATCTTTGGGCTTGGGGGTGAGCCCCAGACGAACCACGTTGTCCGAATTGGCCATGCACTCCACGATGTTTCCCCCAAGATACGCGTGAGGAAGACCCGGAGGAAGAAAGACAGCCTCTCCGGGAGAAAGTTCCAATGGGTTGAGGAAAAGCAAGACGATCAATCCCACATCCGTGGGGCCGTATTTCCCGAGGAGCTTGTGAAAAAGTTCTGCCATGGCCGCAAAAGATCTTGGACCTTCGGCCATGCGGTTTGCCGTCTTTTCCACAACCCGGGCCAGCTCCTCAGGGCTCTTTTGGGCTTTGGAGAGCAACCGATGGAAGGCGCTCTTCAAGAAGTCCTCCTCCTGTCGGGCGGGAAGGGAGTCGGAATCCACAAAAGCGCCGATTTCAGGGAAGGTGCGGAAAATGGTCTGCCAGTCTTTCACGGGTTTGAATCCGGCGAGGGCACGAAAGCGGTCGACCGCCACAGCGATTTCCGGCTTGGGGTTCGGATCAGGATAGTCATGAGGGTGTCGTCGGTGCAAGGCGACCGCCTGGATGCGGTCGGGGTGGGATTGGATGGACAGGGGTTCCGCTGCAGACAAGATCTTGAAAAGAAAGGGCCAGGCTCCACCAAAACTCTGTGTCACCCGTGTCCCCATGATTTCCACGGGCCACATACGTACGGCCTCGAGCAGCGGGACGGGTGGGCCGTCGGGTCGCTCCAGGATGGACGGTGCCGATAGATGGGCACCGACCCACAGTTCGGCATAGGGGACAGGTTCTGGGGCCGAAAGACGTAGAAGTTTAGCGATAAAGGCTGATGGACCCCGTTCGCCCCACTCATAGTGGCGAATGGGGTTTTGCAAACGATATGGGCGACGGACAATGGGCACCGAATTGGACATAGGATTTCCTTTCGCTTTCGGAAGCACAGGACCCGTTACGGTGTGCTATTTATCACTTTCCCATTGACCGACTCTAGGGGCTTCGCTAGGGTGAAAGCGATTTGCATCCAAACTCCTTTTGTTTTCATGAACCGCGCCTGTTTTCAGAAATCGAGCTCGGCCACCTGAAGAGGCCGGGAGTGTTCCCTGGCAATTGTCGTCTGAGAGGGACGATCCCTGCGTGCGGAATTGTCTTTGGCCGTTACCGCAAGAGTATGACGTGTGTTGAGCCCGTTAGGAAAGCTTTTGAAGAAAGGGGGTGAAAGGTCGTCGGGTCTTGTCAAGAGGAAGCTTGTCTGCAGGCCTGTAAACGGACGGCGTACCGGTGTCCTCTGCCGGGGCAGAAAGGTGTGACACACGGAGGACACGGGGACTATGGGACCACGGACAATTTTCCCAAGACACGGGGGCGATGTTTTGGCGCAGTGTCCGTAACATTCGAGGAGGAGGACATGAGAGGAAAGCGTTGGTTTGGGGGTGGCTTGGTAGCGGTGTTGCTGGTCCTGACGGCAGCGGCCCAGGGGCATGCGGCGGGTTTTGCATTGTATGAAGGCGGCGCCCGTGCCAATGCATTGGGGGCCAATCTCGCAGGAAGCGCCGATGACCTTTCGGCGCTTTTTTACAACCCGGCAGGGATGACCCAGTTTCCAGGGACCCAGCTTATGGTCGGGGCGACGTTCATTTCCCCCATGACGGATGTGACCACGGTCAATCCTTACACGGGCCAGAGCAATACGACGTCCGCGGAAAGCAATGTGTGGATTCCTCCGCATTTTTACGCCACGTATCAATTTTCTGACGCGCTGTGGTTCGGGGCGGGCTTTTACTCGCGATTTGGTCTCGGCACCGAATTCGATCAGAATTGGTGGGGTCGGTACAACAGTTACAACGCGGTCATTCAGACCCTGTCCTTTAATCCCAACCTGTCCGTCAAGCTTAACGACGCCGTGTCCGTCGCTGCGGGCGTTGAGGTCATGTGGTTCGACCTAACCTTGGAACAAAAGATCGACGCTACGGCGCCGTTTGTCCTGGGTGGCTTCGGACCGACGTTGGCGGCCCTGGGCTATTCGACCAAAATCAACGATCCGACGACCAGTGCCTTGGACGTGGACAGTGAACTCAAAGGAGACACTTTCGGCTACGGATTTACTTTGGGGCTTCATGTCAAGCCTACGGATTGGCTTGCATTGGGCGCCTCCTATCATAGCAAAGTGAAACAGCATCTCGACGGGGACGCCGACTTCACAAAACCCGCCGCGCTCACCTCCGGCCCTCTCGCCGCGCCCACCGCCACCTGGTTCAATGACACGGGAGCCGAGGGCAGCGTGACCCTCCCCGATATGCTCTTTTTGGGAGCGGGCATCCGTGCGACGGATCGACTTCTCGTGGAACTTGGGGCCATCTGGACCGGGTGGAGCAGTTATCGGGAGCTTACGATCCAGTATGACACGGCCATCCTGCCCGGTCGAACCGTGGTGACAAAAGAGAAAAACTGGAACGATGTGTGGCGAATGAGTGTCGGGGCGGAATACAAAGTGACGGACTGGTTCGATTTGCGGGCGAGCTATGTGTTCGACGAATCCCCCATTCCGGACTCCACAGCGGACTACCTGGTTCCGGCCAACGATCGGCACATGATCGGCGTTGGCACCGGTTTCCACCGCAACGCCTGGGCGTTGGATCTTTCTTACACCTACCTCATGATCGAAGAGCGGAAGGTGGATGCACGCCTCGCGGACGGGATTCTCCAGTCCGAGTTTGATAACGGCGACGCGCATCTCATCGGGGTCAGCTTCTCCTATAAATTTTAGACACCCCGCGGGTGAAGACATGAGTTGTGCCTAAAATCGAAGCGGGAAAGTGGAGGGCGTCCCCGCAGGAGGGAAAAGGGACGAGCCGGCATGGCGCCTCTTGTGGGGCGCCTCGCGCCGGCCTTCTTAGAAGGTCGGCCCCTTGGTTCGTTCCAGCGCCGGGCCCACACCTCACAAAGCCTGGAGACTCGGCTCCAGGCTTCCTTTTTGCCGTCAGAGCCTGCGAGACAAGGAGATTCCATGAGCGCACATGCCCATGCCCAATTTGTTCGTCCTGAAGACAGTTTGCTTTTCTTGGTCGACATTCAGAAAGTCATGCTGGACCTCTGTGTCCGCCGCGACGACGTAGTCCGAAATGTGGACGCCTTATTGGATATGGCCGCCCTGTTCAACATCCCTGTGCTCTTCTCCCAGCACAATGCCGATAAGTTGGGACCGTTCCTGCCGGAACTCACGGCCAAAGTCTCCAATCCATGGATTTTGAATAAACTGGAATTCAGCTGCTTCGACAACGACGCCATGGCCCGGGCGGTGGCCGCTTCCGGAAGAAAGAGCCTGATCTTGGCCGGAATCGAAACCCATGTCTGCATCTTCCATACGGGGGCCCACGGAGTGCGTTTGGGCTACACCGTTCATGTGGTGAGTGACGCCGTGGCGAGCCGCAGCGAGCATAACTGGAATATCGGATTGCAGCGCCTCGATCGGGCCGGAGCGGTCATTACCTCAACGGAAATGGTAACCTTTGAATGGCTGAACCGGGCCGGAACGGCGGAGTTTCGAAAAGCTTTGCCGATCTTAAAGCGCTTTTGACAGGCCGATCCAGAAGAACAAGATTGCCAAAGAAATCACTGTGACCGGCAGGCCATACCGAGCATGTTCACGAAAAGAGATGGAAACTCCGTGGGCCGCCGCTTCCTCGATGACGATGAGGTTTGCGATGCTGCCGATGGTGACAAGGTTGCCCGCAAAAGTACTGGACGCCGCCAAGATGTACCAGAGCGTTTGTGCATCCATCGGGAGAAACTTGGACAGCAGCATGACTGCGGGCACGTTGCTGGTGACGTTGGAAAGCACCACCGAAATCACGGTGAGCACATACGGGTCCGTGATATGCACGGCGTGCCCGTTGAGGCCTGCCATGATCATGCGGGGAAGTCCGGCTTTTTCCACGGCGCCCACCAAGATGAAAAGGCCGCAGAAGAGGGTGATGAGGTGCCAGTCCACCAGGCCGAGAATGGATCGGGTTTTCATCCTGCGGCTGCAGAGGAGGCATCCGGCCACGGCGAGGGCCGTCACATGCCTCGGAACCGGTGAAAAAAACAATCCGATGAGAAGGACGGTATAGAAAAGCCCTTTGCGGGCTTGATGACCGTCTAAGGAGGGCCATGTCCCTTCAATGACGGTATGTGCCCGAGACGTATCCAAGAACAGGCGTTTTCGGGACAAAAGAATGATCAATCCATAGGCGGCTAGCAGAGATGCCGCCACTGGGGGCAAATTCCAGAGAAAGAAGTGCAAAAAATCCAATCTTCCCAATTGCCCGATGAGCATATTTTGCGGGTTGCCGATAATGGTGGCCGCGGAGCCGAGGTTACTGGCCACGGCGACGGCAATGAGAAATGGGGTGGGATTGAGCGATTTTCGGGCCAATGTGACGGTAAGCACCGGAGTGAAGGCCAAACACACGATGTCGTTGGCGAGAACCGCGGAAAAGACTGCCGTGGTGATCATCAAGAGAAATAGGAAACGCCACGGATGGTCCAGCCACCGGGTGATCTTGAGGGCCGTCCAGGTGTAAAACCCGGCCAATCGAAACTGGGCGGAAAGGATCATGAGCCCGTAAAGAAGGAGAATGGTGGGGATGTCAATGGATTTCAGGGCTTCGTCGGTGGTCACGGCGCCGATGGACACCATGGCCATGGCCCCGAGGAGAGCGATGCCCGTTCGATCCAAAGCCAAACCGGGAAAATGCCCAAGGGCGATGCCGATATAGGCGATGACAAACAAGATGACGATGGCCGTTTCCAAACCAGACGCTCCACCTTAAAGAATCGCCGCGCCGAGAAGATGATCTTGTCGCAAACCGCGGTTCTATACACCTAAATGCCATGGAGAACCAAGAAGGGAAAATGTCGGCCGCGTGAGTCACCCCGGATGTCTGCCGATATGGGGCGCAAATTTTGTGGACCGCTGAATCCATGAGGCTCCCATAATGGTTGGGATCCGGCATGTGCATCAGGGCGTGTCGGATGGAGTTGTTTGGATCGTCATCCCGGCCGTAGTTTAAGAGGGCCGGGGGGTGTCCCTGGTCCTGCACCTGGGCTCTTCCATGGGCTCGATATTTTTTCCATATCGCAGATTCTCGGATGACCTCCGGGTCCAAAAGCTCAATCCCCGTCAGGCTGAAGAAATCTTTCGGTCGGTGGGAAAAGGTCACGGGGGTTCAGTGGGAAAAATCGGGCACGTGACAGACCTGATGCCCCGCAGCCCTCGAGTGGCCGTGGAGCCGGGGCGTCGACAGGTGCGGGTGACTTTTCGTGTGGACTAGGAACCAGAAGTGGAGGTCGAAAGTGAGCGGTTCGTTATCGAAGTTGAGCCATCGTTTCCTGGAAGCCCTGAATCTTGCCGTGAAACTTCACGGGGATGATTTCCGAAAGGGCACTCGTGTGCCTTACGTGGCCCATGTGCTCGGGGTCTGTGCCCTGGTGCTTGATGACGGGGGTACCGAAGCCGAAGCCATTGCGGCGCTGCTTCATGACGCCCTGGAGGATCACCCTGAAGTGCTCACCCGAGAGACGATCGTTGAACGGTTCGGCGCCGATGTGCTGGACATGGTGGAAGCCTGTACGGACACACCACCGGACTACAGAGGAGGCCCCAAACCCCCATGGCGAGAGCGCAAAGAAGCATACCTCGAGAGTGTCCGTAAGGCCCCTTCGGGAGCCTTGCGAGTCGCGCTTGCCGACAAACTGGACAATGCCCGGAGGATACTGTTAGACCTCAGGCAGGTTGGAGATGCCGTGTGGATGCGGTTTCGAGCCGGAAAAGAAGAGCAGTTATGGTTCTACCGTTCCGTGATCGCCGCCTTTCGGGAGGCGGGGGCCGTGGGATTCCTCATCGAGGAATTGGAAGAAACGCTGGGCCGTATAGAAAAATTTTATCCTGCCGTCTGACATGCCGGTGCGGGTGTGCCCTGGCTGCATCTCGGTGGTGGTGCAAAAAACCTATTACGGCTATACCTTGGATTCAAGCCCCGGATATGGAATGTGTTATGGGACGTGGGACATCTTGTGAGTCATTGTGGTCAACTCTTTCACATTGGTGAAAAGGCGAGCTGGCGGGCGGACTTGGGGCTGTGGCCGACCGTCGAGAAAGAACCCAGCCGCGAAACGATTTTGGGTTATCATGGCCCCGGGTTGGATGATCCATCGTGTGCGGTGACTCTTTTCGAAAAGGAAAAATCCATGATTAGAACAGTCTTGGCAACCATCGGATGTGCGGCGTTTCTGGTATCGGCGGTGTTTCTGACCCCCAACGGAGCGGAGGGGAGTGCCGAAGGACGTCAGCTCGTGCAAAATCGCTGCACTGTCTGCCACAACCTCACACGCGTTCGGGACCATATCACCAAGAACGACAGGAATGCGTGGCACGCCTATGTCTCGCGCATGCAAAAACACGGGGCCCGCGTGACAGATGCCGAAAAGGAAGTCATCGTCAACTTCCTATCATCTCTAAAATCCGGAAAAGAACTTTAGGCCGAAGCTCGGACGATGCATGGACACGCGGCGAAAATCTTCGTCGGTGCAGGGGCGTCTCTGTCTTTGATCCTGACCGGGTCATGGGCGTGGGGTCACCTGCCACGAGTGCAGGAGCTGGGAATCTCCCAAGGGGCCGCCGCGTTAAGTTCGATTATCGCCCAAAACGCTTTGATTTGCCTGGTGGCTCTCGTCGTGTTGGGGAGTCGGGCGCGTGTTGTGGAACGTTTCGTGGGGTTGGACCGAATGATCCGCAGCCATAGACCCCTGGCGCTCGTCACACTCGGTCTGCTCCTGTGCCATGTGATGCTTCAGGCCGTGCGGTTTTATGCTCTGGGAGGAAAGGATCTCGTCCTGTCGGCGCTTCTCACCACCACGGTTTGGGAAATGACCGTCGGACGCGTGGCCCTTCTCTTGCTCGTGTTCGCCGCCATGGCAGCCGTAATGGGAAAATGGCTTCGTGTTCCTTTTTCCCTCTGGAAGCCGGTGCATGGCTTGGCGTATGGAGCTGTTCCCTTGGCGTTTGTCCATTCCCTCTTTCGAGGGACCAGCATGGGCGAGGGACCTCGGTTTGGAGTGTGGGTCATCCTGGCGGGGGTTTTCATCATCGCCTCCATTGGACGTCTGGCGGCGGTGCTTCAGGGAAGGGGAGTTTTATGCCAGGTGGACCGAGTCGTTCGTGAAACGCACAATACGGTCTCTATCTTTCTTCGGCCCTTGCGAGGACCAGACCGGTTGGCCCGACGGCGGGCAGGGCAATTTGCGCTGGTGCGCGTTGCCGCACACCGAGGATGGAGTGAGCCCCACCCTTTCACCATCTCGGGGGCTCCCGAAGATGAGCTGCTCCGCTTCACCATCAAACGGGCCGGGCGATTCACGCAGCGGATCCACACCCTGTCTCCTGGGGCTGTCACCCTGTGCGAAGGACCTTTCGGGGTGTTTTTAGCCGACGCCCCCACTCGTTCTTCCCTCGCCTTGATTGCGGGAGGTGTCGGCATCACACCCTTTTTGAGCCTCCTGAGGCATTTCCAGGCCACAGGCCGCGCCGTGCCTACGGTCTTGCTGTATGCCAACAAGACCCTTGAGGACATCATTGCCCGAGAAAACCTCGCCGCCATGGCTCAAACCCTGCCTCTTCAGGTGGTCCATGTCCTCAGCCGGGAGTCCTTCCCCAATGGGTTTCCTGAGGACGGCTCGGGGGTTACCTTCCTTCAGGGGCACATCACGGCCGAGGTCCTGAAACGTCACCTGCGGGCCGACCAAGCGTTTTATCTATGCGGTCCTCCGGCGATGCAGCGGACTCTCCTCAAAGAGATTCAGACGGTCTTCGGCCTCAAGCCTTCCCGTGTTTCCAGAGAGCTTTTTTTCTGGTAGGGGCGATGCCCGGAACTCTGGGAATTTTCCCAATTTTCCCAATAGGTTTCCCGCTCTCTTGCCCCGATTTGAGGGTCGATGATGGCGGCCGTTCATGAAGTCTCGTGTGCGGGACAATTTGTGGGGGGAGCCGAGAAGAGGCAGTGAGCCGAAAGGAAAAATACCGCCATGCCGCCGGACGCTTCGGCGTGTTTTTCTGCCACCGTAAGCCGGCGGCACGGCGCGGGATCGGCTACCTGACGGTGACGAAAATCGGGTTCGAATAGAACCACAGATCTTGCCAGGCGATATCGGCGTTGTTGGTGCCTGGCGTGTTTCTTAGCGGACTTCCCATGGCGTCCGTACCGTATTGGATATTGCCACTCGAATCCCTTTTTTCCACACTGTACCCCAGATTCGTGCCACGGATGCGGAAAAACATGTCGTGCTGGACGTGGGGCACCGTATAGGTCATGGTGGTGAACCCTTCCTCATCGATTTTCCACGAAGACGCATCGAAAACCTTCACCACCTGAGCAACCGACGGGTCGATGACATTGTATTCGGGATTTGGGGTCACTCCATCGGCAAGGAACTTGGAAGCCCTCGACGGATTGACGCGCCCCTGGATCAGTTGGACATGGTGGACAACAGGCGGGTAGTCCGCGCAGTTAAAGCCCGCCGATGCGTTGACCCCGGGCTGGCAGTTGTTGGAAGACGGCGATTTGAAACGGATCTGGACCGTAATCTTCTCCCCTTTCCCCACTTCGAGCGTTTGTCCCATGGTGGCGCTGTTTGAGCCGCTCTGGTTCTTTACCGAGTTTCCGGGAAACACCCTGAAGTCGAGCGCATTGATCAAATCTCCGCTGACCGAGAAGGAATTCCCGGAGCGAAGCCCATGGACAACATCTTCGTGGGTGAAGGTGCCGTTTTTTAAGGTGTCGTCTCTGACCAGCACATACGTCTTTTGATATTCCCCAGGCCAGAAGTCATTGCGAACATCATGGAAATCGGAATTGGCAAAGGTAAAAAAACGGCGCCCGTCTGCCAAAAGGTTATCCCAGAGGCCGCCGACTTGGGCAATGTAAATGCCTGCGCCGCCGTAGGTGCCTTGCCCGCAGGACGCACTGCCGAATTCCCCCCGCTGGGAAGACTTTTGGTGCCCGGGGATCCCCTCGAAACCGAAAGCCACTGTTGGTCCGTTGTCGTTCATGTCACGGAAAGCCGCAATGGTATAGCCCGAGTTCCCCACGCCGCCGCATCCACGGCGTTCGGGGTGAGCTGGTATGATCCAGCCGGTGGTTGGATAATTTTCCTGCATCCATTTGACGGCATCGATGGCCTTCTCGTGAGTGGCGTTGAGTCCAAGTTCGGGATAGGCCACGGTGTATGCACTGTTTTGTTTCTTTCCCGTCCAGCCCATGAGGGTGGCCGTCGATGAGGTCCATGTGCCATCGGTGTCGTTGTTGTCGAATCGATACTCGAATTCGGCAATGGGGAGCGCATCCTCCCCCACAATACCGGTGCTGCAGTGCTCATGGCCTGGAACGTTCCATTCCAATCCCGCCATTGTGATCTTGTCGGGATAGTTTGCCCGGATTTGAGTCAGCCAGTCGAAAGCTCCTAAATACGGCGCGGCGTTATACCCGGGGATGTCGAGCGGGGAAATGAGAGATTGCCAACGCCACATGGAGGTCGCGGTTGGGCTCGCCCCGTCGCCGATGATGGGATTGGGGTTATAGGTGGACCAGTTTTTCCCATATCCGTCACGGCTGAACTTGCCGCCGTGTTCGGAATTGGCCTGGAAATCCAGGCCGTACCGGTATCCTGTGGGGATGACCCCCTGTTTATAGCCTTGGGGTAAAGGCAGGGGGATGGCGCTGGTGACGGGCTGCCCCATCGCGTCCAGATCGTTCATGGGCCAGCTGCCGTCGGTGAAGAAGCTATGCTGATGGAAATCGCCGCAAAGCCACTTCGCCAAGCCCTTCTGAGATCCCGCGAGAGAAATGGATGGACCAAGGGCGAATGCCGCCAGGGTGAGCGCGAAGCCAAGAGCAAGTGCTTTTCTGAGCCTCATGCCTATCTTCTCCTTTGTCGAAATCTCCTTGTAAACCCCCTTTGGTGTGCGTGACCCCAATGCCGTTCGCGTGTGACCCTTTCTGCGGGCTTCCCGTTGATGACTTCCTGTCACCTCCTTTCTTGGATGCATTGGGCGGGATCGCCGGTGAATCGTCAACAAGTGCAAGGTTCACTAATGGGGCTTTGAAAGAACGGTGAGGGTTCATGTACCGTCCTCAAATGACAACTTTGTTTCGCTGCGGTGAAGACTCCGTGTCGTTGGCCTGTGGAAGGAAGAGACCATTACCGCTGAAGGCGGGTTTGACCGTCCCGGATAACCTTCTCGTGACGGGGCAAACGAGGGACGTGCAGACGAAACCTGGGAACGGCGACATGACGATGGGCAGGGGATCTCATGGCCGATGAAGGAACGGAAGATGAAGCGTTGGGGCGGACCTGAAGGGATAATCTGGACGCGGACACGGGGACGCCGAAAGATGGATGAAGCGAAGACGCGATGGAATCCAGCATCCAAAAAGGCACGGGGTGACTCAAAAGAAGATACAGACGAGGGCGCTCGCCCATGAGGCGGCCGGTGAGAGTTGCCGAGCTTCCGGAATTGAGAGACGATCCGGACACGCCGCAACGGCGGCACGTTCGTCAAGGGTGACCTATAAGTCAGACGGGCGGATCGGCTTTAAGGGAAGCTAAAGTGGAACCTCCAGTTGCTTTTTCTTGAGTTTTTCGATGAGGGTTGTGCGATTGAGCCCTAGGAGCTTGGCCGCTTGGTTTTTGACGCCACCGGCCTTTCGCAGAGCGTCCAGGATGAGTTTGTTTTCCAAGTCTTCGAGAATCTGTTTCAGGTCGATGCCTTCTTCCCCGATTTCGATGGCGGGAGCTACGGATTTGGGGGCGGCTTTTCGAATGCGGTCCGGCAGATCCTGAACTTGGATGACGTCACCTTCGGTGAGGATCACGAGCCGCTCGATGAGGTTTTCCAGTTCCCGGACATTACCGGGCCATTCGTAGGATTCCAAGCATCCCAAGGCTTCCTTGCTCATTTTCTTGGGCGACAGTCCCTTTTTCTGACAGTGCTGGCGTAGGAAGTGCTGGGCCAGAAGGGGGATATCCCCTTCACGTTCCCGGAGAGCCGGCACATGAATGGGAATGACGTTGAGCCGGAAATAGAGGTCTTCTCTAAAGGTCCCGTCTTTTACGGCGCTTTCTAAGTCCTTGTTGGTGGCGGCGATGATGCGCACGTCAACTTCGATGGTTCGCGAGCCGCCCACGCGTTCGAATTTTCGTTCCTGAAGAAAGCGCAAGAGTTTCACCTGGAGCTTTGGACTCATGTCACCGATTTCATCCAGGAAAACCGTACCCTGGTGGGCAAGTTCGAAGCGCCCCTTACGGTCCCGTAAAGCTCCCGTAAAAGCTCCTTTTTCATGTCCGAAGAGCTCGCTTTCCAAGAGTTCTTCGGGAATGGCTCCGCAATTGATGGGCACCAGCGGCTTGTCCCGCCGCTCGCTGTTATAATGGATGGCATTGGCGATAAGTTCTTTGCCCGTGCCGCTTTCGCCTGTGATGAGCACGGTGGTGTCGGTCCGCGCCACCCGCTCGATAATGCGATAGATGGCCTGCATGGCCGAACTTTGGCCGATGATCTTGTCAAAACCGTATCGCGCCTGGAGCTGGGACTTCAAAAGATCGTTTTCAGAACGCAGCGCGATAAATTCGCGCGCCCGTTCCAGGACCACGAGAATCTCGTCCAGTTTTGCAGGCTTGGTGAGGTAGTCGAAGGCGCCGCGTTTCATGGCCTCCACGGCCGTCTCGATGGTCGCGTACCCGGTGAGGAGGATGACCACCGTATCGGGATAGTTTTCGGCGAAATGGGCCAACACCTGCAATCCGTCGATACCGGGCATGACCAAATCGGTCAGGACGATATCGTAGGTGTGTTCCGACGCTTTCTTGACGGCCTCCATGCCGCTGGAAGCCATGTCCACGCTGTAGCCCTCTTCTTGGAGCCCTTCCACAATGGTCTGAAGGGTTTCCGGAGTGTCATCCACGACGAGAATCTCACTTAAAGGTGCCCCTGCATCCATCTGACGCTCCCCCGCCTCACAGGGCCTTCGTGGGTTGACGCGTGATCGCTGACCGCAGTGTAAAGAATTTTGGTGCTCAGTCAAGACTTTGACGTCTTAGACCATGGTTTTCTCCATCGAACGGTCTCGTTGAGGTTTGTCCAAGGTTTTCCTTGACTTTGCCCAGGTCGTTTTCTACTAGAAACCCTTTATGACCTGCAAAAGGCCGACGGAGGCATTGTGCGAGAATCTTCCCGCTATCCGGGCTGAGGACGCTTCCCGGAGCGGAGCATGAGGGTGAGGGTGTGGAGCGAGTGCAAGCGGTTCGCGGCATGAACGACATTTTGCCGGATGCCGTCCATTGGTGGCAGAAGGTGGAGGCGACGGCGCGGGAAGTGCTGGAGCTTTACGGGTTCCGGGAAATCCGGACCCCTGTGGTGGAGAAGCTGGAGCTTTTCGCTCGAAGCATCGGGGAGAGCACGGATATTGTGGAAAAGGAGATGTACGCTTTTCCGGATCGCAAGGGCCAGTGGCTCGCTTTGCGGCCGGAGGCGACAGCTTCGGTGGTCCGCGCCTTTATCGAACACAACCTTCAGGCGGACCCCTTGGCCCGCAAGTTCTACACCATCGGTCCCATGTTTCGACATGAGCGGCCCCAGAAGGGTCGGTATCGTCAATTCCATCAGATCGACGCTGAAGTGTTTGGGATCGACGATCCTTTGCTGGACGCCGAAGTCATGATCATGCTTTGCGATTTTCTCGAGCGCATCGGTCTTTCGGATGTTGGACTGCATGTCAATTCCTTGGGCTGTCCCGAGTGCCGCCCCGTTTTCCGCGAGGACCTGAAAAAGTTCCTCGAGGAGCGCGCATCGCAGTTGTGCCCGGATTGCGATCGGCGTCGTCATGTGAATCCCCTGCGGGTTTTCGATTGCAAGGTGGGTCGATGCCGCGAGGCCCTGACCGGCGCTCCGGAGCTGGGGCGGTATTTGTGCGACGGCTGCGCCCGGCATTTTGACAAGGTTCTGGATTACTTGTCACAGCTCCATGTGGCTTTCGACGTGGATCCGCGGATGGTGCGCGGTTTGGACTACTACATGCGGACCACTTTTGAGGTCATCACGGACCGGCTTGGGGCCCAAAACGCCGTGGGCGGCGGTGGGCGCTACGACGGCCTGATGCGCGATCTCGGAGGACCGGACCTTCCGGGCATTGGATTTGCCATCGGCATGGAGCGGCTGATCCTCCTATTGCAGCAAGAGGAAACACTGTCCCCTAAAGCACCGGATGTCTTCATTGCCATCCTCGGGGAAAAACCCACAACCGCAGGATTTCAAATTGCCCAGGATCTCCGCCGCCATGGGGTAGCCGTGGAGCTGGCCCACGGTGGGGGGAGCCTGAAGAGCCAGATGCGCCGGGCGGATAAGCTGGGCGCTGCAGTGGTGGTCATTCTGGGCGAAGAGGAATTGCACAAGGGAGTGGTGGTGGTCCGGCACATGGTGGAAAAAGAACAACGCGAAGTTCCGCGCACGCTCGTGGTGGAATACCTCACCCGGGGGCTTCGTTGCGAAACGGCCTAAAGGCCATTGAGATCAAAAACGGACAGGAGCATGCAGTGGATCAGGAAGCAAAACAGCTGGAATCTCAGAGCTTGGAATTGAGTTCTTTGAACGGTTGGCGTCGTACCCATGACTGCGGCAGCCTGCGGCTCGAGCATACCGGCCAAGAGGTGGTTTTGATGGGGTGGGTCCAGAGGCGCCGCGATCACGGAGGCCTCATCTTTGTGGACTTGAGAGACCGAGAGGGCATAACTCAAATCGTCTTCGACCCACAGGCTGACGTCTTCGCCCACGAAACGGCCCATGGTTTGCGCAGCGAGTACGTCATCGCCGTGAAAGGAACGGTGCGCAAACGCCCCGAAGGCATGGCGAACCCCAAGCTCCAGACGGGGGACATCGAAGTCTTGGTGGATTCGCTAAAAATCCTTAACGTGTCCAAGACGCCGCCGTTCCTCATTGAAGACGAGACCGAGGCCAGTGAGAGCGTGCGGTTGAAATACCGGTATTTGGATCTGCGGCGCCCTTCCATGCAGGCCAATCTGCGGTTGAGGCACCGGGTGGCCTTTCTGACGCGGAACTATTTTGCCGAACGCGGGTTCATCGAGGTGGAAACCCCGGTGCTCACCAAAAGCACACCCGAAGGCGCCCGGGACTACTTGGTGCCGAGTCGGGTCAATCCTGGGAAATTCTACGCCCTGCCTCAGTCTCCGCAGCTCTTCAAGCAGTTGCTCATGGTGGCCGGTTTCGAACGCTACATGCAGATCGTCAAATGTTTCCGGGATGAAGACCTGCGGGCTGACCGGCAGCCCGAATTCACCCAATTGGACTTGGAGATGAGTTTCATTGAAGAAGAAGACGTCTACTCCTTGATCGAAGGCTGGATCAGCCTCTTGTTTAAGGAGCTGCTGGGGATGGATCTCTCGACACCCTTTCCCCGGCTGGCTTACCGAGAGGCCATGGATCGTTACGGCACGGACCGGCCTGACCTGCGTTTCGGCCTGGAGCTGACCGATCTGACGGACATAGTTCACGGCTGCGATTTTCGTGTGTTTCGAGAGGCCGCCGAGCGGGGTGGCCTTGTGAAAAGCCTTCGGCTGCCCGACGGGGGGCGCCTGTCCAGAAAAGACCTGGACGATCTGGTCCACTACGCTCAAGGGTTCGGCGCCAAAGGCATGGCCTGGGCCAAACTCCAGCCCGACGGCTGGCAGTCTCCCATCGCCAAGTTCTTGAGCCAATCGATCCGGGACGCCATCACGGAAAGGATGCACGGGCACCCCGGAGACATCCTCTTTTTCATGGCGGATCAGCCACACGTGGTCCACGAAACTCTTGGGAATGTGCGCACACGTCTTGCCCATCAGCTTGGTCTTGTCCGAAAAGGGGATTACCGGTTTTGTTGGGTCACCCATTTTCCTCTCCTGGAGTGGGATCCGGATGAAAAGCGCTATGTTGCCGTTCATCACCCCTTCACATCCCCACTGGAAGAGGATATGGATTTCCTCGAAAAAGACCCGTTGAAGGTGCGCAGCCGCGCCTACGATCTCGTCTTGAACGGCACCGAAATCGGTGGGGGAAGCATCCGGATTCATCGCGAGGATGTCCAGAAAAGGATCTTTGCGGCGCTGGGTATCGGCGATAGGGAAGCGCGGGAAAAGTTCGGCTTCCTTTTGGATGCCTTGCAATACGGCGCACCACCCCATGGCGGGATCGCTTTCGGTTTCGACCGTCTGGTGATGCTCATGACGGGCGTTCCATCCATTCGGGATGTCATCGCATTTCCAAAGACGCAGAAAGCCACGTGCCTCATGAGCGGAGCCCCGTCGGAGCCGGATGTGAATCAGTTGCTGGAACTGTGTATCAAGGTGGAAACAGGGGGGAGCTGAATCCGGGCCGTCCCCGCCAAGGTACTATTGTTTAGGGGTCGTGATATGGAATCGATGCCCGCCTGGGGCATCAATACCGTAGGGGCAGAGCCCCGAATCTGCCCTGAAATGGTGCGGTCCATGGGACCAGGGTGCGGCGCGGTATCGGGGCGACCACGGGGGCGCCCCGACGAGAGCAACAGTCCTGTGCATGGGATTCGGCCCAACGAGAGACCTGAAGCGGTGGAACGAGACCGCGTGGGCTGATGTTCAAACGTCCGGATCGACGCCCTTGTCTGGTGAACATCCGATAGGAGACCCTAGAGCACGGAAGAGACGTGGATTCAAAATGATATCTTCGGCAAGACAGTTTTGGGTATAGATGCAATCTCATAGAACAAGGGGGGAGATAGATCTCCATGGCCCGGTGGAATGAAAAAAAGCGCGTGTTGGACCATGAGCATTCCGGGTTTTGGCGTCATCGCTTGGTCGATGTCCCCGAACCCAACCTCATGCGCAATGTGTTTCCGTATGTGGAAGTGCCGAGGATCGATTTCGATCATAAACTCTTGCCCATCGACCCGGCGGAGGACATTTTCATCACGGACACTACCTTCCGGGACGGCCAGCAGGCCCGGCCGCCCTATACGGTGGAACAGATCGAACGGATCTTCGAGTTTCTTCACCGCATGTCCGGGCCCAAGGGTGTGATTCGCCAGTCGGAGTTTTTCCTCTACACGGAAAAGGACCGTCGGGCATTGGAAGCCTGCTTGGCCAAGGGGTACACCTATCCGGAAATCACGGGGTGGGTGCGGGCTGTCGCTGCCGATTTACAACTGGTGGTCGATGCGGGCCTCAAAGAAACGGGGATACTCACCTCGGTGTCCGACTACCACATCTTCCTCAAGATGAAGATCACTCGAAAGGAAGCCCTCCAAAAATATCTCGCGATTGTGCACGCCGCCTTGGAAAAGGGCATCAAGCCGCGGTGTCACTTTGAAGATGTGACCCGGGCGGACACGTACGGTTTTTGCATCCCTTTCGCCATCGAACTCATGAAACTCAGGGAAGAGAGCGGCATTGATATCAAGATTCGCCTTTGCGATACGATGGGTTTTGGGGTGACTTATCCAGGAGCCGCTCTGCCGCGCAGCGTCCCCAAGCTGGTGCGAGCGTTCATTGACGAAGCCGGGGTGCCGGGACATCTCCTGGAATGGCACGGGCATAATGATTTCCACAAGGTGCTGGTCTGCGCCGCCACGGCGTGGCTTTATGGCTGCAGCGGCGCCAACGGGACTTTGCTGGGCTTCGGGGAGCGCACCGGGAACGCCCCCATCGAAGGCCTGATCATGGAATACATCGGGCTTCGGGGCTCCATGGACGGGATCGACACCACCGCCATTACCGATGCCGCAGAATACTTTGAAAAGGAATTGGGCTACCGGATTCCTCCCAATTATCCGTTCGTCGGTGAAGATTTCAATGCGACGAAAGCCGGCATTCATGCCGACGGTTTGGTCAAAGACGAAGAGATCTACAACATCTTCGACACGAGACTGCTCCTGAAACGCCCCGTGAGTGTCATTATCACGGACAAATCCGGCGTGGCGGGCATTGCCTACTGGGTGAACAACCGACTGCGATTGACTGGTGAACAGCGGTTGGACAAACGGCATCCCGGGATTATCAAGATTCACAAGCGCGTCATGGAGGAGTATGCCGCCGGGCGGACCACATCCATATCCAATGAGGAACTGGAGCGGTGGGCCAGACGGTATCTGCCCGAATACTTCATCAGCGAGTTCGATCGCCTCAAGGAACGGGCCCGCTCCCTGGCGGCCCACCTGGTCGCGGAGGTGGTGGAAAACGCTGCCGTCAAGAGCATGGACCCTTCTTTGCAGGAACCCGTGTTGCAGACACTCCTGGAGCTCAATCCCTTCATTCAGTATGTGTACGTCACGGATGCCGAAGGCCGGAAGATCACCCGGAACATTGTCCACATCGTGGATCGGGCCAAGTACGAGTCGGCCCAAGTGGGCGAGGATCTTTCGGATCGTCCGTGGTTTATTGAGCCCATGCGGGACGGCAAAGTGCACGTCACCGATTTTTACACGTCTCGCTACACCGGTGCCTTGTGCATCACGGTGTCGGCGCCCATCCGCAACGAAATGGAAGAAATCGTGGGCATTTTGGGCATCGACATCCGATTTGAAGATCTGGCCAAAATGGAAGAGATGGAAAAGAACGGTCGCTCGTGGAGCGGTTGACGGTGCGGTGGATGTGGCGGGCCCTAGGGGCTGCACTGGTCGTCGTCGTGGCGGTGGGATTGGGCTGTGCGCCGAAGAAACCTCCCGCGCCCAGTGTCCCGCGCCCGGGAACTCCTCCGCCGTTAGGCACTCAAAAGCCTTATCAAATCAATGGGGTATGGTACTATCCCATTCCCAGTGCCGAGGGTTTTCGTGAAGAAGGCTATGCCAGTTGGTACGGGCGGGACTTTCACGGCCGGCCGACGGCCTGTGGGGAGCCGTTCGACATGTATGCCCTGACCGCGGCTCATAAAATCCTGCCCATTGGAACCCATGTCAAAGTCACGGATAAACGCACAGGGCGTTCAATCATCGTGCGGATAAACGATCGAGGGCCATTTGTGGCGGGACGGATCATTGATTTATCCTACGAAGCGGCCCGCGCCTTGGGCGTCCACAACGACGGGGTGGTTCCGGTCGTCGTGGAAGCCGTCCGTGTGACGACACCTGTGATGGTTGCCGGTTCGGGTCCCTCCTGGCAGGTGGAACCTCTTCGAGCCTACCGTCAAGGTCCTTTTGCCGTTCAAGTCGGCTCTTTCCAGAACGCCACCAATGCCCATCGCCTGAAAAAGGAAATGGACAAGCGCTACGGATCGGCTTCCGTACGCACGGCGGCCGTCGACGGTGCCATTTTTTACAGGGTGCAGGTGGGGGTTTTTCCGGACCTGGACCAGGCCATGCAGTCCATGGAAACATTTCAGCGACACGGGTATCGTGATGCCTTCGTGATCGCTTTGGAGGGGCAGTGAGATGGTGCCGGTCTTGATGTATCCATCGGCGGACGCCGATCTGTTTTTCAGCGCGGTGACTCGGCGGCAAGTGGCCGTGGATCCTGAGGTGGAAAGGCGTGTTCAGGAGATCATCGATGCGGTGCGCCGCGAAGGGGATGAAGCCCTGGTGCGGTTGACCCGGCGGTTCGATGCCCCGGATTTTACAGCGGATCGGATTACGGTCCATCCGGAGGAGATCGACCGTGCGTACGAGTCGGCAGACCGCACTCTTGTGGACATTATCCGGCAGGCTCGGGACAACATCCGTTGCTTTCACGAAAACCAAAAGCAGTCCTCATGGTTTATGACCCGTGCAGACGGTTGCTACATGGGACAGCTCGTGCAGCCTGTTTCGGCCGCCGGCCTCTATGTGCCCGGGGGGCAAGGAGGGGAAACCCCCCTGGTTTCCACGGTGCTCATGACGGCCGTACCCGCCGGAGTGGCCGGGGTCGCCGACATTGCCATGGTGTCACCCCCTCGGCGGGACGGGAGCCTCAATCCCTATCTGCTTGTGGCGGCTCGGGAGGCAGGAGTTCATCGTATTCACCGAGTGGGGAGCGCCTGGGCGGTAGCGGCTTTGGCCTACGGCACGGAAAGCATCCGCCCCGTGGACGTTCTTGTCGGGCCGGGGAACATCTATGTGACGCTTGCGAAAAAACTGGTTTCCGGTCGAGTGGGCATCGACGGGCTGGCCGGTCCCAGCGAAGTGGTGGTCATTGCCGACAAGACAGCCGACCCTCATCATGTGGCTGCGGACCTCCTGAGCCAGGCGGAACACGACCCCATGGCCAGCGCCGTCTGTGTCACCGATGACGCGCAGTTAGGAGTGGATATTCTGAGCGCTTTGGAGGACCAATTGGGTCGGCTTCCTCGGCAGGAGATCGCCCGCCAGGCCTTGTCGGCGTACGGGGCCATTATCCGGACGTCCACTCTGGAGGAGGCTGTCGAAGTGGCCAACATGCTCGCTCCGGAACACCTGGAGCTCCTTGTGGAGGATCCGTGGGCGCTGTTGCCCGCAGTGCGCAATGCCGGCGCAGTGTTCATGGGGGCCCACACGCCGGAAGCCTTGGGCGATTATTTTGCGGGGCCCAATCACGTGCTGCCCACAAGTGGGACGGCAAGATTTGCCTCCGCCTTGGGGGTGGAGACCTTTCTCAAGAAGACCACCGTCTTGGCCTATAGCCGAAAAGCGTTTGAACGGGATGCTTCTGCGGTCACCGCTCTGGCTGCACTGGAACGTTTGGACGCCCATGCCCGGTCTGTGCAAGTTCGCACGGCGGCTTGGGACAGGGGAGCAACCGCAAAGCGCGGCTGAGGACACACGGGCCGCTACCGTGAAGCAAGGCCGCGCTCGTGGAGGGACGCGTCCCCAAAAGATGCGCGATATTCTGGACTGTGCCCCTTGCCGCGATCGCCACGGGGAGACGGCGGCCGGAGGATACTGGAAAGTGGATAGCAGGTTGACCTCACGGCCATCGATCGCATAAAAACAGGGCAAGAGGGTGGGGAAGGAAATTCATCGCGCGACGATCAAAGGACGATGCCCGTGAAGATTACGTGCGGACACTGCCACACTTCGCTGAGCCTGCCTGATGAAAAGGTTCCTCAGGGGAAAACCTTTCGAGTGCAATGCCCCCGATGCCGACAGTCGATACTGGTGCACAGCCCCACCGGAGAGGACCCCGGCACAGCGCGCCCTTCGACCGATGAAGTCCTCATGGCGGAAGGAAGTGCGGACGACGATGCCTTTCTTGACGTCATCGAGCAGGAGGCCAAGGCGGCTTTGGTATGCGTCTCCGACCCCTCCCAGCAGGCCGTTCTGATCCAGGGGCTCAAAGATATGGGCTTCCTGACCTACGTTGAGGAAGATCCCGATCGGACGGTGCGCAGATTGCGCCAAGGGGGCTATGAGGTGCTGGTTTTGGGGGAACCTCCCCAGGAGACGGACCGCCGTCACGTGATCGTTGACTTTCTCAGATCCCTTCCCATGGCACAGCGCCGCAGCCTTTTCGTCTGTCTTCTCACCCTTCGCGACCGCACCATGGACTCTCTGGCCGCGTTCCGCAAGGAGGTGGATCTGGTGATCCATCAAGACGATCTGGAAAGAATGCAGCCCGTGCTGCATAGCGAGATGAAAAAGGCCCGGAGCTTTTACCGCATTTTCAAGGAGGCTTTGGAAGAAAGGGGGCAGATCTGATCGGGAAATCGTGGATTCGGATGTTTCGTCGCGGAAGGGACGGCCAGTGCTCGAAGCATTTTCGAGCGCGGGTGGAAAGCTGTGTGAACACCATCCTCGATTTGAACAATCACTTGGGGGAAGGGAAAATCCGCCCGGAGATCATCAAACAATTCCTTCGGCTCAAAGAGTCGTTGCAACACGTTTCCGACGCCAACGTGAGTGAGCAGGATGTCACTCGGATCGAACAGGCGACAAACCAGCTTTTGGAAGAAATCCGAGCCGCCTACGGCGATCAGAAACCCCTGGTGCTCTACGAGGGAGATCGTCACTAGCTGTCAATGACATCCGCACGCCTGGAGTTCGAACAGGAGGGCGGCGGCCGAGCGGATGCCTTTCTTGAAATCACTCAGCGAAAACCGCTCATTGGGAGCGTGGGCTCCATCGTCGGGGCGTCCCCAACCCATGAGAAGAATCGCCTCCAAGCCGAGCACTTCCTTGAAGAGATTGACGATCGGGATGGATCCTCCTTCACGGATGAACACGGGAGCGACCCCGAATCCCGTATGAATGGCACGCGCGGCCGCCTGCACCTGGGGCAGGTCTCGAGACACCAGGACCGGGTCGGCGCCGTGCAACGCTTTTACTTGAAGGCTCACTTCCCTGGGACACAGCTCCATGACATACCGTGTGAAAAGCTCGGCGATTTCCTTTGGTTGTTGATGGGGCACAAGCCGCATGCTCACTTTGGCGCCGGCCTTGGCCGGAATCACCGTCTTGGCCCCTTCTCCTGCAAAGCCACCCCAGATGCCGTTGACGTCCAAGGTCGGACGGGCGGTCTTGGATTCCAGCGCGTTATAGCCCGATTCTCCGCAGAGGACTTCCAAACCAAGATAGGCTTTGAGCCGATCTTCGTCGTAAGGCAGGGCCCGCATGGCTTCGCGCTCCCAAGGTTCCAACGGGGCGACGGCATCGTAAAACCCGGGGATTGCCACGGTTCCGTCCGGGTTTTTCAGCCTGGCCAAGATGCTCACCAGCGCATGGATGGGATTGGGGGCGATCCCACCGAAGCTTCCGGAGTGGAGGTCCGTTCGGGCACCTCGGACATTGAGTTCCAGATAGGACAGTCCCCGCAGGCCGTAAGTGATGGCCGGGATGGTGTCTGAGAACTGTGAGCCATCTGAGATGGCGATGGCGTCGGCTCGCAGAGCTTCCCGATTCTTGAGCAGAAAGGCCCCGAGATGAGGGCTCCCCACTTCCTCTTCTCCTTCCACCAGGATCTTCACGTTGATGGGCAGATCCCCTTTGATCCCGAGAATCACTTCCAGAGCCTTGAGGTAGGTGAAGAATTGTCCTTTATCGTCGCTGGCACCCCGGGCGTAAAGAAAACCTTCGCGAACGGTCGGCTGAAAAGGGGGCGTGTTCCATTCGTCTTCCGGTTCCGCAGGTTGAACGTCGTAATGACCGTAAATGAGCAAGGTGGGCCGACCCGGATGAGGGCAACGAGACGCGGTGACCACGGGATGTCCGCCGGTATCGTGGAGATGGGCATCCAGCCCGATTCTTTTACAATGGTTGAGTACCCATTCGGCGGCCCGACGCACATCACTGCGATGATGGGAATAGGTGCTCACACTGGGGATCGCGAGCAGCTCCTTCAGCTCTCTGACGTATCGGTCATGATTGCTGTCGATTTTTTGGAACACGTCCGTCAAGTTCATGAAGATCACTCCTTTGGGGCACTGTGGTTCGCAGACACCGTAGTCGACCGTAGTGCACCATACAATCTTTTGGCGCCTGCGCAAAGAACCTTCCTGTCCGTTGACCTGGTTGATCTCCTGGAATAGGATCGCCCTACCACATTTCGGAAAAAGAGAGGTTCCAGCCCATGGCTGTGCGTTTTGAAATGGTATCCGGCGTTGAGAGGGTGGATCCGGCGGTGTGGAACCACTTGGGCCGATTGGCTGCTCCCATGATGGAGTGGGAATACCTGTATTGCCTGGAACGCTCAGGGGTGCTGAGTCCGGAGCGGGGTTTTGTGCCTCGGCACATCCTGGCCTACGAAGACGGAAGGCTTATGGCCCTGGCTCCCCTGTATGAAAGGACGCGGCCATGGGTGGAATTTGGCGATGGGGGCTTGTTGCGCTTTCTCGGCGAGCTCACGGGCTACCCCTACTACATGGGCCTCATGGCCACAGTGCCTCTGACCCCCGTTCCCGCCTATCGGTTTCTTTACGGTTCGGAGCACCACGCCCTGAGGGTCTATGAGCTCATCGGGGAATACATGGATTTCGTGTGCGAGACCAGAGGGTTTACCACCAGCCGAATCTATTTTTTTGCCGATCCCTCGCCGGGTCTCCATGAAGCTCTGTTGCAGCAGGGTTTCGTCGGCGTTCGTAGCGAATATTGCCTCTGGAAAAATAAAGGTTACACGACCTTCGATGATTTCCTCGCAGGTTTTCGAGCCCCGAGGCGCCACAAGATTAGAAGGGAAATCCGGGACATTGAAACCGAGGGGATTCGTTTGGCTATGGTGCCTGGAGCAAACGTTCCCGAAGATTACTACGACGCCATTTACGATCTCTACGGCATGACGTGGAGAAAGTACATGGGCGATGACGTTCGACCGTTCCTCAATCGCCGGTTCTTTCACATGCTCGGGCGTCTGTTCCGGCACAGGCTCGTTTTTTCCGTAGCCCACAAAGGCCGAGAGCTCATCGCACTGGCACTTTTTTACCGTAAGGGTGACCATCTCTACGGCCGCTACTGGGGGTGTTTCCGCCAGGTCCCTTTTCTCCATTTTGCCGTCTGTTATTACGAACCTATCCGCTACGCCATTGCCGAGGGGATCAGGACCTTCGACCCCGGTTTCGGCGGAGAACATAAGACGTTCCGAGGTTTTGAAAACACCTCGGTGCAACACTACATCAAGTTTTACGGGGAAGAAGAAACCCGTACGGCCCATGCCATCTTAGGCCGATACGGGGGAATCCCGAAAGATGAAGGGCGGTTTTCCCGATAAATGCCGCAGCATTCCGGCTGCCGAAGGGTCGGCCCCCTCGGACGAAGTCAGATCCGGGAGCCGGGGACAAGGTCAATTCTCCCCGGAACCTGAGCCCTCCCGACGAATAACAATGGCTTGAAGCTTTTCCTCTTTGTTGAGACGGGCGGCGTATTCCAAAGCTTTCTGCCGAGAATCGAATCCCTCAAGGATCACCCGGTACCACACATCCTGGTCCCCGACGGCTATGCGTTCCATGGCCGCCTTATGGCCTTTCTTCTTCAAACGATCCATGAGGGCAACGGCATTTTCCTGACGGCGCATGGAGGCGACCATCAGGGCATAGGAGTCTGACGTTGTGGGAGTGGACAGCGACGTTTCCAGGGGTTCTTCTTGGGCGGGCTGCAGGGGGGCGGTCTGTTCGGCGACGCTGGGTGATTCCGGAATCGCAGGGAGCGCAGGATTCCGACCCGTCGCGGGGGGTGGGGGAGCGGCGGCCCGAGGGGTCACGGGCGGAGCCGACTTTTGGACGGAGGCCAATTCCTTTTCCGATTCCAGGGATCCGAGGATCTTTTCCGCGGGGATCCACGTCTCGGAGGCGTTGGGAACCGGCTCTTCCTCGGAAGGGCGGACCCCTAGGAGGCGATACACCGCCCCCGTGAGCGTCATGGAGTCTTTAGCTTCTTTGGGAACGCCCCGTCCGGTCAAGACCCCGGCGACAAAGACGCAGGTCAGCGACAAGAAGAAAACGAGGATGCATAGAAAGGCTTGCAGACCGGTCAGGTGAATCCGTATCCGGCGCGGTTCGTGTTCTTCCTCGTACTGATGAAGGCGTTCCTTGAGGCGGCTCATGGCGGCACTCCTCGGGACGCGGTGTCCGGACGGTCGTGACCCTCAGGGGGTGTCACATCTTTTGCGGTGCCGACACCCCCAGGACGGCAAGCCCGTTTCGGATGACCGTTCTCAAGGCGTCAGCCAAGTAAAGCCGAGCCTGAGTCAGCTCCGGGTCCTCGCCGAGAATTCGGTTATGATTGTAGTAGCTATGAAAAGCCGAAACGAGATCCGTCAAGTAATACGGGATCCGGTGCGGTTCCAGATTTCGGGCCGCGGTTTCCAGCACGTGAGGAAACTCTCCCAGCTGTTTCATCAGTTCCCATTCTGCGGGTTCCGTGAGCCGACGCAGATCCGGGGGAGCCTCCCAGGACGTGGGCACGCCTCTTTCCTCCGCCACCTCGAACACGCTGCACAATCGCGCGTGGGCATACTGGACGTAGTAGACCGGGTTATCGTTGCTGTGTTTTTTTGCCGTTTCCAGGTCGAAATCCAGGGGACTGTCGGAGCGGCGCGTCAGGAAAAGGAACCGAGCGGCGTCTCTGCCCACTTCGTCCACGACTTCCCGGAGGGTGACAAACTCTCCGGCTCGGGTGGACATGGCAACGGGTTTTCCACCGCGAAGCAGGTTCACGAGCTGCACGAGAATAATCCGCAAGTCCGAGGGACGGCGGCCGAGCGCCTGAATGCCCGCGGACATCCGAGGCACGTAACCGTGGTGGTCCGCTCCCCAGACGTCGATGACCACGTCGTAATGCCTTTCGTATTTGTTCTTGTGATAGGCCAAGTCAGCTGCGAAGTAGGTGGTGATGCCGTTGGCCCGCACCACCACACGGTCTTTCTCGTCGCCGTAAGCCGTGCTGCGAAACCATTTGGCGCCGTCCTGTTCGTAGATCATCCCGCTCTTTTCCAAGGCTTCAATGGTCTTCTGGAGAGCGCCGTTTTCATGAAGCGAGCGCTCACTGAACCACACGTCGTGGATCACCCCGAAAGCTTCCAGATCCTCTTTGATGCCTTGGAGAATGCGCTCACCGGCATACTGGGTGAAAAAGGGCAAGGCCTCTTCTTCGGGGACTTCCACATAACGGTTTCCCCAACGCTCGACGACTTCCCTTGCCAGGTCCTTCATGTAGTCGCCTTTGTAATGATCGTCGGGGAAGTCCACGGGCTTGCCCAAAGCTTCCAGATAGCGCAGGTAGAGGCTCCGACCCAGGGTATCCATCTGCTTGCCGGTGTCGTTGATGTAGTATTCCTTGTCCACCCTGTACCCGCAGATTTTGAGGATGTTGGCGACCACGTCACCCACGGCGGCACCTCGACCGTGCCCGATGTGGAGGGGCCCTGTCGGATTGGCGCTCACGAACTCCACCTGGACCCGTGTGCCCTTTCCGAAATCCTGTTGACCGTAGGCCTCTCTTTCTTGGTGGATGGTCTTGAGGATGTCGGCCCAGAGGTCCGGACGCACGAAAAAGTTGATGAATCCAGGGCCGGCGATTTCCGTTTTGGTCACAAGGCTGTTCCGTTCTTCCATCCGCTCCACGAGATCTTGAGCGATGGTTCTTGGATTTTTCTTGAGCATCCGTGTCAGAGTCAAGGCGGCGTTGGTGGCGTAATCCCCGTGTTGGGCGACCTTGGGAATTTCCAACTCAAGGACAAGATCTTCTTCGTGGGACACGCCGTGATCCGCCAAAAGCGCTTGCGCCGCTCGGTGGATCATGGCGTACAGCCGGGTTCGAACAACACTCATTAGGGTTTGCCTCCTCAGAACGAAAACATGGCGTGATGTGCCTGAAGCGTGCCTTTATAATGCGCTGTGTGAGCTCATGCAAGATGGTTGGAGCGGTTGAGGAAACGACGTTGGGGATTCTTGCCAATGGCGCAATAGATTTCATAGCTGATGGTCTGAGCTTTTTCGGCGATTTCTTCCGCCGTGATTCTCTCCGATCCTTGGGCGCCCAGGAGGACGACCTCATCGTCTTCGGCGGCGTGCGGCACCTTCGTGACATCGAGGGTGATCAGGTTCATGGAAACCCGTCCCACGATCGGCACGCGAACTCCGTGCACGAGGGCTTGTCCACGATTGGAAAGCACCCGCGGATAACCATCGTCGTAGCCCACAGCCACGGTGGCAATGCGTGTCTTGTGCGGGCACACAAAGCTGCGTCCGTAGCCGATACTCAGGCCCGCAGGGACCCATTTGACCTGGAGGATTTTGGTTTTAAGGGACATCACCGGCTGCAGAGGTGCCGGGGCGAGAATTTGGTCGGAAGGGGCTGAACCGTAAAGCATGATGCCCGGCCGCACCAGCTGGTAGTGGGCTTCCGGGATGTCCAAAACGGCACCGCTGTTGGCGATGTGAGCATACTGAAACGGAATGCCCCGATCGTGGAACAGCTGGAGGGTGTTTCGAAAGTGCCGAAGCTGTGAGACGCTGAACGTCTTATCGGCTTCGTCGGATGTGGCCAGATGGGAAAAGACCCCTTCGATATCCACGTGACGCGTGGCGGCCCATTGGTCGAGAAATGCCCCCACGTCGTGGATGGGGATTCCCAAACGTCCCATGCCGGTATCGATCTTCACATGAATGCGGACGCGTTTGCCTGCTTCGTGGGCCGCTGCCTCGAGCATACGAAGGTGATCGATCCGGTAGACGGCAGGCCGAAGATCTTTTTCGATCACACTCGGGGCATCGGCAGGTTCGATGCCGGCCAAAATGACAATGGGCTGACGGATCCCGGCCGAACGCAGCTTCAAGGCTTCCCAGCACTTGCTCACGCCGAAGAAATCCGCTCCTGCGCCGGCGAGTTCTTCGGCGACGGGGATCATCCCGTGCCCGTAGGCGTCCGATTTCACAACGGCGAGGATCTTCGCCTGTGGGCCGACGCGGCTTTGGACTTGAAGAAAATTATGTCGCAAGGCAGCCAGATCGATTTCCACCCAGTTTAACGCCATGGGGATTCCCTTCCACCCGAGAAACTGCATTTTTTGGCAGGATGTTTCCAACGGATGGGCTGACGCTTCTCGTGGCCCAACCTCTTTACAGAACCGGAGCAAACATGATAGGCGATCCGGGTTTTTGTGCCAAGATGTTCCCGTACAAACACCGCTCATCTGACGGGAGAGTGCGGAATGGAATCTTTTCTGACGGCCGTTGGTTTGCTGTGCTTTCTCGAAGGATTGCCCTATTTGGCCTTTCCGGACCGCATGAAAAAGTGGTTGCAAGAGATCCTTCGGTTGCCTTCGGAGCAGCTTAGGGTTTTAGGGGCTGTTCTGATGATCGTCGGGCTGATCATGGTCTACTTCGGCCGTCGGCATGGAGGGCCATAGATGAGCTATCGTTTGGAGGATTATGACTACGACCTTCCGGAACATCTGGTGGCGCAGACGCCCAGCCCCCACCGGGACCGATGTGCCCTGATGGTGCTTCATCGCCGCACCGGGCTCGTGGAACATCGGCAGTTTCGGGATCTTTTGTCTTATCTGCGCGCCGGTGACGTCCTCGCCCTCAACGACACCCGCGTGGTGCCGGCCCGTCTCGTCGGAGTCAAGGAAACCGGGGGACGCGCCGAAGTCCTCGTTCTTGACCCGTACAAACCCGCAGAGGAAGGACAACGCCAAGGGTACCGCTGTCTTCTGAAATCGTCCAAGCCTCCCAAGGTTGGCACCCGGTTGTTTCTCGAGGGGGATGTGACGGCGGTCGTCTCCAAAAGGTGTGAAGACGGTCAGGTGGTTCTGCGTTTTGATGAGGACAATCTCTTGGATCTTCTGGAACAAAAGGGCCGGGTGCCTTTGCCGCCCTACATTCATCGAGATACGTCCCAGGAAAGAGAAGAGGACCGCTCTGATTACCAAACGGTCTATGCACGGGAACCCGGAGCCGTGGCGGCACCGACGGCGGGATTGCACTTTACCCGGGAACTCCTCGAAGAACTGGAGAGCCAAGGGGTCCGACTTGTATGGATCACTTTACACGTCGGGTTTGGCACTTTTGCTCCCGTAAGGGCGGACGACATCCGCGATCACGTGATGCATTCGGAGTATGTGCGGGTGTCTGCCGAAACGGCGGACGTGATCCGGGACGCGAAAAGAGAAGGTCGGCGCGTGATCGCCGTGGGGACGACGGTGGTTCGAACATTGGAATGGGCGGCCTGCCGATTCGGATCGCTCACGGCTGTTTCCGGCTTGTGCGATCATTACATCTATCCCGGCTATGTCTTCCGGGTCGTGGATGCCTTGATCACCAATTTCCATCTTCCGAAAACATCTCTTCTGCTATTGGTTTCCGCCTTTGCCGGACGGGAAAAGATCCTTGCCGCCTACAGGGAGGCCGTTCGCCGGCAGTACCGATTCTTCAGCTATGGGGACGCGATGCTGATCATCTAGGGGCGTCATGATGTTGGGATTTGAACTAATCGTTGAAGACACGAAAACCAGGGCGCGGCGGGGCCGTCTCCATACGGCGCACGGGACGGTGGAAACCCCCGTGTTTATGCCCGTGGGGACTCAGGCGACCATTAAGAGCCTCTCCCCCGATGAAGTGCATGCTCTTGGGGCGGAGATTATCCTAGGGAACACGTATCACTTGTCGTTGCGGCCTGGAGCCGAAAGAATCGCCCGTCTCGGCGGCCTGCATAGCTTTATGGCATGGCCCGGCGCCATCCTGACGGACAGCGGGGGCTTTCAAGTCTTCAGTCTGGCTACCATCCGAACCATCGATGAGGACGGCGTGACCTTTCAGTCCCATATCGACGGGTCCCGTCACCGCATCACGCCGGAAATCTGCATGGAAATTCAAGGGCTTCTCGGTTCAGACATTGCCATGTGCTTCGATGAGTGCACGCCGTATCCGGTGAGTCGGGACTATGCCCGCGAGTCCATGGAGAGAACCCTGCGATGGGCCAAGAGATGTCAGAACGCTCTCATGAGAGATGACCAAGCGCTTTTTGCCATTGTGCAGGGAGGGGTCTTTCCGGATCTGCGTCGGGAATGCGCCGAAGCCCTCAAGGCCATGGACTTCCCCGGGTACGCCATAGGCAGTCTGGCCGTAGGGGAGCCCAAGGAGATCATGTTTGAGGTTTTGGAGGCGGTGGTTCCGGAGCTCCCTCGGCACAAGCCGAGATATCTCATGGGCGTGGGGATGCCGGAGGACCTCATCGAAGGGGTGCGGCACGGCATTGACATGTTCGATTGCGTGGTTCCGACGCGAAACGCCCGAAACGGCATGCTTTTCACGTCCTGGGGAGCGCTTCAGATCAAAAACAGCCGATACGCCGACGATCCGAAACCCATTGAGCCGGGCTGTTCGTGCTACACGTGCCGTACGTTTTCCCGTGCCTATCTCAGGCACCTCTTTATGGCCAGAGAACTTTTGGCCTATCGTTTGAACTCCCTGCATAATCTGCATTATTTCCTGAGCCTGATGAACGGTATTCGAGAATCCATTATCCACGGCCGCTTTGAAGAGTTTTGCGCCGAATTTTACCGGCAACGCGAAAGGGGTGAACCGATAGGCGATTGACATCGAGAGCAAAATATCGTTTAAAGGCTCGATTGTTCCAAGGGAATCTTTGTCCATCTCACGGAAAACGGAAACGGAGGAATCCATGAACTGGGTGACCATGGCCCACGCGATGGGAACGGCAGGGCAACAAAGCGGAGGAGGTCAAGCCGCAGGAGGGGGTCTGGCGGCTTTTTTGCCTTTGATTTTGATGGTGGTGATTTTTTACTTTCTTCTTATTCGTCCACAGCAAAAACGCCAAAAAGAGCATCGTGCGATGCTGCAGAGTCTTCGTAAAGGGGATGTGGTCATGACTCAAGGGGGAATCCACGGTCGGGTCACCGGTTTGACCGATTCCGTGGTGACCCTGGAAATCGCTGACAAAGTCCGGGTGAAGGTTCAGCGGGGCTACATCGCCGGTCTGATCTCCCGAGGCGAAGCCAAAGAGGAAAGCGAGGAGAAGGCCTAAGGACCTGCCGACGTGGGACATGCCCGCCGGGTCGCGATCCTGGATGTGCCGAGCCATGGCGGGCTCGGTACCCTGGAGTCGAGTCCCGCTCGGGGTTGTGAGCACGCGGCCCAAAAGCGGAGCGCGAGAGACTTTCAGGGCGGGATCGGCGCGCACGTTGGTCCCGCCTTTTTCAAGAGGTTTTATCGGAAGCGGGAGGATACGGGTTGAAGGGCCTGAAATGGCGAGCCATTTTGGTATGTTTGGTGATTGTGGCGGCCGTTGTGTATCTCTTGCCGTCTTTGCCGGTGTCGCTGCCCCAATGGTGGCACGGCACGCTGCCCGATGAGAAGATCCACCTTGGGTTGGACCTTCAAGGCGGCATGCACCTGGTTCTGGAAGTTCAGGCCGACGAAGCCGTCAAGACCACGGTGGACCGCCTCATCGATGAGGTCAAGGAGTTGCTGCGCAAGGAAAAAATCGGTTTTCGGTCCATCGAACGGCGACAGACCGGGGACCTGGCACTGCAGCTCGCGGACGGGAGCCGGCGGGATCGTCTGCGAGAGGTTCTGGAAAAAGAATTTCCCATTTTGGAATGGGCGGAAGCCGCCGAGACGTCGGAGGGATTCCGAGTGATATGCCGCGTCAAGGAGAAGGAAGCCGCGCATATCCGGCAACTCGCCGTGAGCCAGGCCTTGGAAACCATCCGGAATCGCATCGACCAATTCGGGGTCAGCGAGCCCGACATTCGGCCTCAAGGGGAAAACCGCATCCTGGTCCAGCTGCCCGGTATCAAAGACCCAAAGCGTGCCTTAGACCTTATTGGGAAAACCGCGGTTCTGGAATTTCGGCTTGTGGCCGAAGGGGTTGATCCCCAGGCCGATGCGACGGCACTGCCTGCCGGGGTGAAAGTGTATCCCATGCGCCGCTTCGATCCCACAACGGGACGGACCGTGGAAGGCAAAATCGCCCTGAAAGACCGGACATTGCTCACGGGAGAATACATCACCAACGCCAATGTCCGCATCGACAGCCAGTACAACACTCCTTACGTGGCCCTCGAATTCGACCCTCAGGGGGCACGCATTTTTGAGAGGATCACGGGAGAAAACGTCAAGAAACAACTGGCCATTGTGCTGGACGGTGTCGTGTATTCGGCGCCGGTCATCCAAGAGAAAATTTCCGGCGGTAGGGCGAGCATCACCGGATCATTCACCATGGAAGAGGCCAGGGATTTGGCCATCGTGCTGCGGGCCGGCGCGCTTCCCGCACCTGTGGTCATCCTGGAGGAAAGGACCGTCGGGCCGTCCCTCGGGGCAGACTCCATGCGCAAAGGATTCCTTTCCATGGTCGTCGGCGCCATCGGTATCGTGGCGTTTATGGTTCTTTATTATCGCTTTTCCGGGGTGGTGGCGGATATCGCCTTGATTTTAAATGTCCTTTTGATCATGGCCGGGTTGGCTGCCTTCCAAGCCACACTCACACTGCCCGGTATTGCCGGCATCATCTTGACCATCGGCATGGCGGTGGACGCCAATGTGCTCATCTTTGAACGCATCCGAGAAGAGATGCGCCTGGGGAAAACGCCCAAGGCGGCGCTGGATGCGGGGTATGGGCGAGCCACCTTGACCATCTTGGATGCCAACATCACCACCCTTATTGCGGCCCTGGTCATGTTTCAATTCGGGACCGGACCAGTGAAGGGATTTGCCGTGACCCTGAGCATCGGCATTGTCGCCAGTCTCTTTACGGCCATTGTCGTGACACGATTGATTTTTGATTACTTGTTTATCGAAAGGCGCATGAGGACGCTGAGTATCTAGCGGAGGGCGGGACCGCCTATGGAATTAATCAGACCGGACATCAACATCAATTTCGTGGGCATGAGGGTCAAGGCGTTCATTTTTTCATGCCTGCTGATCCTTGTGGGCGTCTTCGCCATTGTGTGGCGAGGCGGGCTGAACATGGGCGTCGACTTTGCCGGGGGCACCCTTATTCAGGTGAAGTTTACGGAACGGACGACACCGGACGCCATCCGCGATGCGCTTCAGGGACTGGGCATCGGGCGAAGCGCCATCCAGCAAGTGGGGGCGGACGCGGACAATGAGTTCATCATCCGTTCGGACATCGGTGAAGAAAAAGCCCAAAGGATGTCCGATGACATTCAAGGGCGCCTGAATCAAGCCTTTGGTCCCGGGAAGTCGACGATCCTGCGGGTCGAAATGGTGGGGCCGAAAGTGGGCCATGACCTCAGGCAAAAGGCCTTGCTGGCCATTTACTACGCCTTGCTTTTCATCGCTCTTTACATTTCCGGCCGGTTCGAACTCAAATGGGGAACGAGCGGTGTCATGGCGGGAGCACTACTCTTGGGGGTTTATCTTTTGGGTTTGACCGGATTGTCCATGTCCTACCTGATTGTGAGCGCCTTGGTGATCACGCTGGTGTTGTGTTGGATCCTGAAACTTCCGTACGCCTTGGGTGCCGTTGTGGCTCTGATCCATGACGTGTTCATCACCGTGGGCCTTTTCGCCCTGCTGAATAAGGAATTCAATCTCACCATCGTGGCGGCGCTGCTGACCATTGTGGGGTATTCCCTGAATGACACCATCATCGTCTACGATCGTATCCGGGAAAATCTCCGGGGATCGCGCAAGGGCGACCTGAAAGAACTTGTCAACCGAAGCATCAACCAAACCTTGAGCCGCACCCTTCTCACTTCCGGGACGACCCTATTGGTGGTTTTCTTTTTGTTCGTCCTTGGGGGGACCGTCATCCACGATTTTGCCTTCGCCCTGTTGGTCGGCATTATTGTCGGAACTTATTCGTCCGTCTTCATTGCCAGCCCGATCTTGATCCTTTACGAAGAAATGTCCGGAGGTCGGAGGGGACGCGCAAAACGCGGAGTCTAAACATCACGGGACCGAAAGAGGAAACCTCTCGGGATCTTCGATCTTGAACATGAAAAGGGGCTGCGACTCACCGCAGCCCCTTTCTTGTCTGGTGCCGGAGGAGAGACTCGAACTCTCACGGGCTCGAGGCCCACTGGATTTTGAGTCCAGCGCGTCTACCTGTTTCACCACTCCGGCAAAGCGGGCACATATTAAAAAATTGCGCCGGATCCTGTCAAGGAAAAGTCCCTGCGCCAGTTTGCGAGAGGCTGTCACGCCCAACGGGCCCACGAACGGGGAGGAGAGGGGGCGATCCGCTCTGGGACGCATCCGAGAGGCATAGACAACGCAGACGAGTGGGAGGGCGGATTTCAAAAACGAGATGGATTGGGTCGTAGAAAAATGCACGATCCTTTCCGAAGTTGCTGTTCTCGTATGGCGGCGCACCGTTTGCCGCGCCTCCAGACCCCGTGGGTCCATGGACCGAATTCGGGGTGCTTTCCGGCCTAGGACGAGATGTTGTACTTCTTCCGCAACCGGTCCATTTCCCTAGCTTCTTCTTTCTGCTTGATCCGTTCTCTCTTGTCGTAGTCCTTCTTTCCTCGTGCCAGCCCGATTTCCACCTTGGCCTTGCCTTTTGAGAAATAGACTTTCAAAGGCACGAGGGTAAGACCCTTCTCCTGAGTCTTTCCGGCAAGGCGGCGGATTTCCCGCTTGTGCATCAGAAGCTTGCGGGTCCTTTCCGGTTCGTGGTTGTTGTATGAGGCATGAGGGTAGGGGCTGATATGAAAATCATGCAGCCAGATTTCGCCCCCCTTGACCCGGGCGTAGCTGTCCTTCAGGTTCGCCCGCCCTTCCCGGAGCGATTTCACCTCGGTGCCTGTGAGCACCATGCCGGCTTCCAGGCTCTCGATGATTTCGTAGTCGTGGAAGGCCTTCTTGTTTTGGCAGACAATTTTGATGCCGTTTTTGATGGCACTTTGCGATTTCTTCATTTGGAAAACCTTGAGTGCGACATTCTCAGGCCGCTCGGGAATTGGGTTTGACGGCCTGAGGGTCGAAGAATTTGAATTCCTCCGGAAAGATTTTCAGAACCAACTCCTGCAAAGCATCCCGGATATGGACCGCTGTGGTCAGTGAGAGAGCCTTCTGCACGAAACGACGGCATTCTTCCAGAGTGGAACGACGGATCAGGTTCTTGACCCGGGGGATAGCCTGTGGGTTCATGCTCAGACAATCCAGTTCGAGGCCCAGCAGAAGAGGAACGAAAAGAGGTTCTCCGGCCATCTCGCCACAGATGGTCACGGGGATGCCGGCTTCATGGGCCGTGCTGACCACCTGCCGAATGAGCCTCACCACGGCGGGATGGAGCGGATCATAGAGATGGGCCACGTGGGGATTGACCCGGTCGATGCCGAGGGCGTACTGGATGAGGTCGTTGGTGCCGATGCTGAAAAAGTCCACCTCGCGTGCGAGGATATCCGCGACGGCCACGGCGGATGGGATCTCGATCATCACCCCGAAAGGCATCTGCTCATCGAAGGGAACCCCGCGTTGCCGCAGTTCCGTCTTGGCCTCCTCCAAAATGGCTTTGCCTTGGAGCAACTCACCCATTCCCGAAACCAAAGGAAACATGAGGCGGAGGTTGCGAGCCACCGCGCTGGCTCTTAAGATGGCCCGAAGTTGGGTTTTGAAAAATTCTTTCTGCTGCAGACACAAACGAATGCCGCGTAATCCCAGAGCCGGATTTTCCTGCTCAATGGGGACCATCCAGCCGCCCAACTTTTCCGCGCCGAGATCCAAGCTGCGGATGGTGACCGAAGAAGGCGCCATGAGTTCGGCAAGTTCTTTGTACTCGCCGTACAATTCCTCTTCGTCGGGAGGGGTTTCTCGATTCAAATAGGCGAATTCGGTGCGGTAGAGGCCGATGGCCTCTGCCCCGTGATCTTTGGCGGCGACCACTTCCTCGATGAGTTCGATATTCGCCTCGACACGGATCTTGCGGCCGTCCAGTGTGACCGCCGGAAGGTGGGCCTTGCGAGTGATATCTTTGATATAGGTCTCCAGGGCGTCCTGGAGTTCGTAATAGAACGCAATTTGTTCATCCGTGGGATGGACGATGATCCGGCCGCTGGCGCCGTCCAGAATGACGAGATCCCCTGTCCGGATGATTTTTGAGGCTTTCTCCGCACCCACGATCGCCGGGATTCCCAAGGCGCGGGCGATGATGGCCGTGTGGGAGGTTCGACCACCCGCTTCTGTAATGAATCCAAGCGTCTTTTCCAACTGGATCTTCACGGCGTCGGCCGGGGAAATGTCCCGGGCGACGATCACAACCCGTTCCCGGATTTCTTCAAAACGGCTTGAGCTTTGTCCCGCCAGATGGCTCAAGATCCGCTCTCCGATGCTCTTGACATCCGCAATACGACCGCGAATGTAATCGTCGTCCATGACCGCAAAGAGTTCGGAAATCCTTCGGATCGACTTCTTGAGAGCCTGCATGGCATTCATGCGTTCCGTGCGGATGGCTTCCAAGGTCTGATCGAAGAAAAGCGGATCCCTGAGGATGAGCTGATGGGCGTCGAGAATATGTGCATGATCCTTGATGTCGGACCGCAGAGATTGTTTGGTTCGTTCCAAATCGTGCTCCACCTTCGTGACAGCCTCTTTGAAAAGAACGCACTCTTGCTCGACTTCTTCCTCGCTGTTCAAGCTATGATGCGGCACAGGGATATGGTTTTCTTCCGCAAGGAATGCTTTCCCGATGGCGATTCCAGGGGAAACCCCGAAGCCTTTTAAGCGGATTGGTTCTTTCTCCATGCCTTTTCCTAGTCCCGGAAAAATCCCCACACCCATGTCACGCGACAATAAAAAACCGAGCGGACCGCAATGGCTCTCGGGTGACTCCCAGGCCTGGGCTCGTCTCGGTCAAACGCATGGGCCGTTCAATTGGGGCCGTTTCAGATCCTATGTTTCCCCAAAGTTACTGTGGAACAGGTGCGCCAGAGCTTTGAGCGCCGCCTCGGCGTCTTCACCTCGCGAAATGATCTTGACCTTTGTGCCTCGAGGGCATTCTAAGCTAAGAATGTCCAGGATGCTCTTCCCATTGACGGTCACATGATCCTTCGCGATCAGGACGTCGGCTTGAAATTGGGTGGCCACCTTGACGATTTTGGCTGCAACCCGCGCGTGAAAACCAAGTTTATTGGGAACGATGAAATCCTGCTCGACTTCGGCCACCGAATTCCAGATCGCCTCCGCTTGCTGCCCGTCATTCCTTGAAGAATTGCGCATGTTTCTTAGCATAGGGTCGGTCACAAGTCAACGCCCGTGCCACAGGCCATCGAGCGATCAGGTCTCGAGCAATAACGCCGGCCGTTCCAGCGCGCGAGCACACTCTCTGGGCACAGGCCGACCGGCGTCGGCCGTCCCACAGCCCGTCGTCCATGGACTCCAGGACAAAGCCGCTCAAGTCCTCGACACTTTGTACACAACGGCCGCACCCATGCTCTACAAGAAAACTTTCGATTTCCCGAAAATTGTCAAGGAACGGACCCCAGCAACAGGGAACGCCGTGGACGGCGGCTTCTAAAGGATTGTGGCCGCCTCGGGGAACTAAGCTTCCGCCCACGAACGCCCCTTTTGCCAGGGGATAGAACATCGCCAGTTCCCCTATGGTATCCAGGAGAAAAACCTGGGCGTCGCCGAGGGGGTGATGTGCGCTCCTAGACCTCCATCGGAGTCCATGGCGTTCACACAAGGCCGCGAGACGAGGGGCTCTCTCAATGTGCCGAGGAGCCAGCACCAGCAGCGCGTCGGGATGATCTTGCAGGACTCGTTGATGAGCGAGCACCATGGTGGTTTCTTCTCCTTCATGGGTGCTGCCGGCGACCCATATCAGACGTCGTTGCCCGAAAAACTCGGCATAGCCGGAAAGTGTGCGGGCGGACCTGTCTTTTTGGTACACGGCCAAGTCGTATTTCAGATTGCCGGCCACAGAAAGCCGATCCCGAGCCACTCCCAGCATAGCAAATCGTCGCGCATCTTCCTCGGACTGCGTATAGATGCGCTCAAGGTGATCAAGGACACCTAGGCCGATCTTTCCCAAGCGACGGTAGCGTCCAAAGGACCGGGAAGAGAGCCGAGCGTTCACCAAGAAGACGGGCACATTTTGTTTCTTGAGAGTCCTCAGCAAATTGGGCCATAGATCCGTTTCCACGAGGACAAAGACGGCGGGGTTGATCCGGCGCACAAGTCGAACCGTAGTCCAGAGGTGATCGTGGGGCATGTAGAAGACAGCCGTCGCCAGGTGTTCCAGTTCCTTGCGGGCAACCCGGAATCCCTTTTCCGTCGCGACCGAAAAGACGACGGCCACATCCGGCCGAGAGCGTCGAATCCTTTCGACGAGCGGTATGGCGGACAGGACTTCACCGACGGACAGGGCGTGCACCCACAGTGGGCTGGAAGCCCACTGGAAAACATGGGGAAATTCCAATCCCAGGCGGAATCGATATGACGTGCCGTATTTCCCTGAAGTCTCTTTGCGGATTCGGTAATACAACCAGAGCAGGGGCCAGGAAACGCTCAAAACGGCATTGTAGAGGAACCACCATGCGTCCATAGGGTCCTCGACGCTTAATCCGGCTGCTGAAACTGGATGTCGTAGAGGCGCCGGTATTCGCCACGGCGTTCCATGAGGCTGTGGTGGGACCCTTCTTCGACGATGCACCCGTGGCTGATGACCAGGATACGGTGGGCGATTTTGACCGTGGACAGCCTATGGGCAATCACAAAGGTGGTTCGGCCCCGCATCAGATTTTCTAAGGCTCGCTGCACTTCCAGCTCCGCTTCGCTGTCCAGAGCGGAGGTGGCTTCATCCAGGATGAGGATCGGGGCATCCTTGAGCAAAGCGCGGGCGATGCAGATTCGCTGCCTTTGGCCCCCAGAAAGCATCACCCCTTGTTCACCCACCACCGTGTCGAGGCCGTGCGGCAGCCGGCAGATGAAGTCATAAGCATAGGCCGCTTTGGCGGCCTCGAGGATATCTTCCTCCGATTTGGTGGGATCGCCGTAGGCGATGTTGTTTCGAACCGTGTCGTTAAAGAGAAAGCTGTGCTGAGTGACCATGGCGATATGGCGTCGAAGGGACCGCACCGTCACATCCCGTACGTCTATGCCGTCGATGAGGATCGCCCCTTGGGTCACGTCATAGAAACGCGGGATAAGATGGACCAGTGTGGTCTTGCCGCCACCGCTGCTCCCGACCAATGCCACCACTTCACCTGGGCTCACCTTCAAAGAGATATTGCGGAGAATGGGGGTCGTGTCATAGGCGAAAGAAACATTACGGAATTCCACGGCGCCGTGAACCCGGGTGAGTTCGACGGCGCCGGGGCGCTCCACGATCTCACTCCTTTGGGAAAGCACTTCCTGGACCCGAAGGATGGACGCGATTCCCTTCTGGAGGGTGCTGTTCAGTTTGTTCAAGCTCTTGACGGGTTTATAGAGCATGATCATGGCGCCGAGGAATGAAAAGAACGTTCCCGGGGTGGAAGTTCCCTGCACCACCTGATAGCCTCCGTAGGCAATGATGGCGGAAATGCCGATGGCGCCGATGAATTCCATCAGAGGGCTCGACAGGGCGTCAATGCGCAGGGCCTTCAGCTGATTGTCCAAAACCGCGGCATTTTGCCGAGCGAACCGCTTCTTTTCATACTCTTCCATCCCGAAGGCTTTGACAATCCGCACACCCGTGAAAGACTCGTGGAGCACCACACTGAGATGCGCCACTTTTTCTTGGCCCCGACGGGCAAGTTTTCGCAGTTTTTGGCCGAAGTGAACGAGAGGGAAAAAGGCCAAGGGGAGCACGGCCACGGCAATAGTTGCCAGCCGCCAGTTTTGATAGAAGACCACGAAAATGAGACCCACGATGGTGACGGTATCCCGAACCACACCCGAGATGGCCTGATTGACGGCCACCTGAATTTCTTTGATGTCGTTGGTGATACGGCTCATGAGCGTGCCTGTACTGGCTTTGTCGAAAAAGGACAGGGACAGGCCGTGGATGTGGTCAAACAGTTCCTGACGCAAACCAGCGACCACACGAAGCCCGACGGATTGGAGAAAATACGTGCTTCCCCAATCGCTCAACGCCTTGACCAAGGAGACCACAAGAAACAAAGCCGGCAAAAGGGTCAGCATGAACACATCTTTTTTGATAAAGATTTCGTCCATAGCCGGTTTGATGAGGTAGGCCGTCAACCCGGTGGAAACGGAGACCATGAGCATGCACACCACGGCCAAGGCCAGCCGGCGCCAGTGAGGCCGGAGTAGACCTGTCATGCGGTGCAAGGCCATGAGGGCGGGAGAATCTTTTGTCAGCATAGTTCTAAAACCATGGCGGCCGCGCGTCGCGCCGCGCCGGGGTGCCCCAACATGGCAACCAGGCGCTCAAACCACAGGCGTTGCTCAGCGGCACGTTTCGGGTTTCGAATCAGGTGCAGCGCTTCTTCCGTAAGCCGTTCCGGCCGCGCTTCCTGTTGAATGAGTTCGGGACATACCCTCCGTCCGAGGATCACATTGGGCAAGGCGATGAAAGGCACACGGATAAGGTGCCGAGCCAAATGATATTCCACGGGCGAAACCTTGTAAACGACCACCAAAGGTGTGCCGAGAAGGGCCGATTCCAAGGTGACGGTTCCCGAGACGGCCAAAGCCACCTGGGAAGCCCGGATGGCCCGATACGTGTCGCCTGTCACGAGACGCACGGGGACCGAAGCCGCCTGGACCATAGAGGCAACCTCCGCGGGGTCCAGACCGGGCGCTACCGGAAGCAAGAGGGTCGCCGCAGGGACCTCTTTGAGCAAAAGACGGGCAGCTTCCAGGAGGATCGGCAGAAAAGTTTTCATTTCCCCCGGACGACTTCCAGGGAGGAGACAAATCACGGTTTCCGATCCCAGCCCGAGCAGGTTCCGGCACGTGGCGTGATCTTCCACAGGGCGCACCTCATCCACCAAAGGATGGCCGACGAAGCGCACGGCCATCCCGCGTTTCCGGTAAAAGGCTTCTTCAAAGGGCAGGATGACGGCCATGGCATTGACGAACCGTTTGAGAGTCCTGACCCTGCCCGGCCTCCACGCCCAGACCTGAGGGCTGATGTAGTAAAAAACCTTTAATCCCAGTGCACGGGCTGCGCGCCCAAGAAGGAAGTTGAAATCGGGAAAGTCCACTAAAACCACCACGTCAGGCCGTTCCCGCTCCAGGTAGCGGCGAAGCCTCCTCCATGCCCGATAGATGGCGCGGGATTTCGAAAAGACCTGCAGGACCCCGATGAGGGACAAATCCCGGTAGTCCACCAAGAGGTTTGCCCCGGCCGTGCGCAACCGAGGCCCCCCCATGGCGTCCACCCGAACCGACGGCCTGGAATTGAAGATCTCCGTCACCAACCGTGCCCCGTGGAGATCTCCAGAAGCCTCCCCGGCGCTCAGGAAAATCTTCGGCCGTTTCATCGTCCGTCCTTGGGGCGGGCAGAGTTCATCCGAGCGTGAATTTGCCGCGAGATGGCCAAGGCGAGGCGGACCGCTTCCATGCCCTGTCGACCGTCGACCACAGGAGGAGACTTGGAACGGACGGACTCGAGAAACGATCGAATTTCTTCTTCCAAGGGATCTCGATTTTCCACTTCCAGCTCTTCCGTGGCGATTTCCGGATAGCCGTCCTCGCTCACAGTGTCCTCTTTAAGAAAGGAAAAAGCGCGCCGATTGCCGTAGTCGGCCACCAAATATCGGTTCTCTTGAAAAATGCGAAGCCGTCTCATGTTTTTCATGGATATCCGACTGGCCGTAAGGTTGGCGACGGCGCCGTTTTGAAATTCCAATCGCACATTGGCTATGTCGGGAAGACGCGTCAGGACCTGGACCCCTGAGGCCGAAAGGGTCGCCAGGGGTGAGCGCACCAAGTGGAGCACGATGTCCAGGTCGTGAATCATCAGGTCCAGGATCACATCCACTTCCAAGCCGCGTTCGTTGAAGAGAGCCAGGCGATGGGCTTCCAGAAACATGGGATTGGACACATACGGTTCCACGGCCCGAAAGGCGGGATTGAACCGCTCCAGGTGTCCAACCTGCAGAATGACGCCCTTCGTGTCGGCCAGCCTTACCAGTTCTTCGGCTTCGTGAATCGATTCGGTCAGGGGTTTTTCCACCAGAACGTGGACCCCGGCCTCGAGGAAATCCCGAGCGACCGCGAAATGATACGTGGTCGGCGTCACCACGCTCACCGCATCCACCTTCCCGAGAAGACGCCGATGATCGGTATAGGGGGTGCAGTTCAAACGGGCGGCCACCGTTTCCGCCCGCTTGGGGTCCGTATCCACCACCCCCACCAACTGAGCTTCCTTAAGGCGGGCATATTTTTCGGCGTGAAAGGTCCCGAGATATCCAACGCCCACGACGGCCGTGCGTAACGCCCCGGGATCCGCCGGACGAATGAGCGCCACGGGCTTCAACGGCTGCAGAACTTCGCGCCTCTGGGGAACTGAGCCCTCCTTTGAGGAATGAAGGTCGCCCGTCTGCCGCGGCTCGGAAACGGCCACAATGGTCATGCCATACCGATCGGCCCTTTCCACGACTCTGTCGCGATCGAACAGCAGCGTTTTGCCGGCTTCCACCACCAAGACCCGGGCCTTGACGGCCTGCATGGTCTCGATGGTCTGCAGGCCGACGGCAGGCACGTCAAAGCGCAAGTCCTGTATGGGCTTGCTCACCTTGATGACCACCGCCCCTTCCCGGCACAGACGACCGCCTCGGAGGATGGTTTCATCCGTCCCATCCATGCCTTCCACGGCCAAAACCGCCTGGTCCTTGACCACCAGACACTGGCCGATATCCAAATGTCCGACGGCCTTGGCCATTTCCCAACCGAAGATCACATCCCGTTGTTCCCTGGCATTGAGATGCCGGCGGGTCAGCAGTCCCTCGGGCGCCAAGAGTCCGGGGAGAAAGAGCGTCGAGGGCTCGACTTGAATCCCCTCCTTTTCCAGCTCTCCTGCGAGAGACCTTAAGATATGGTCATCCTTCTTGTTGCGCAGGGACGCCAACAACTTGAAGGCCCTCCAGTCCGGCCGAATCCTGGTGTAAAGTCGGGTCTTGTTGATGGCGCCGGCCATGGCGACCCGCCGGATACCCGCTTTTTGGAACACTCGGATGAGTTTGCTGAGCTGGCCCAGCTTGAGCAGGTGGAAGGCGGCCACATGAGCCGCCAGATTGGGATCCGTCTCCCCATCAAATCCCACCGCCACCACCTGGTATCCAGCTTCTTTGGCCCCTTCAGCAAAAAGGAGCGGAAATTGTCCGCCCCCTGCAATAAGTCCGATGAGAGTATCGTTCGCCATGGTTCTCGTCGGTTGTTTCGCAGCGTCCTGCCGATTTCGTCGTTGGTAATGTCAGCGTGTCAAACCCCTCTGCGTGCCTTCGATGAACCGAAGGAGGTTGCCCACTTCGGCAAAATTCCCCACCTCCTGCCGTACCTGTTCGAGCGCTTCGCCAAGGGTCAGGCCGCTTCGGAAGATGATTTTGTACGCTTTCTTCAAAGCCTGGATGGCTTCGCTGGAAAAGCCCTTCCTCTTCAACCCCACGGTATTGGGCCCGTAAAGTTTGGCCGGATATCCCGTGGCCAACATATAGGGCGGTATGTCTTTCTTGATCCCGGCCTTGGCTCCCACATAGGCATGTGTGCCGATTCTGGAGAATTGGTGAATGGCCGCAAGACCGCCGATGACCGCATCATTCTCGATGAGCACGTGGCCGGCCAGCATGGCGGCGTTGGCCATGATCACACGGTCTTGCAGGATGCAATCGTGGGCCACATGGGCATAGGCCATGATGAGGTTGTGGTTGCCGATCTGGGTGATTCCGCCACCGTGCTCGGTTCCCCGGTGTATGGTGGCGTATTCCCGGATGGTGTTGCCGTCCCCGATAACGAGCTGTGTCGGACCTCCTTTGTATTTCAGATCCTGCGGCGGGAAACCCATGGAGACAAAGGAACTGATGCGGTTGTTCCGACCGATCCGCGTCCAGCCGTCAATGACGGTGTGTGAGCCGATGGACGTCCCGGAGTCGATCTGGACATGCGGGCCGATGACGGCATAGGGGCCGATGACCACATCGTCGGCCAGTTCCGCCTTAGGATCGACAATTGCCGTCGAATGAATGTTCATGAGAAGGTGTGATCCTCCTTTCTGCGGGAGCTTTGAGCTTGTCTGGGGGAGCTGTGGACCTAGGGTTCAATGGTGGCCAGGAGTTCGCCTTCGGCGACCAATTCATCTCCGACGTAGGCTTCCCCTTTCATCTTGAACACGGGCCCTTTACGGCGCAGGAGTTTCAACTTCAAAATCAACTGGTCTCCTGGGCGCACGGGTCGGCGGAATCGCACTTTGTCCATGCCCATGAAGTAGACAGGTCCTGCGGAATCCGCCTGGTTCAACGCAAAGGCCAGGACACCGCCGGTTTGCGCCAAGGCTTCCATGATAAGCACGCCGGGCATGACGGGATGGCCCGGAAAATGCCCCTGGAAATAGGGCTCGTTGAGAGTGACGTTTTTCAGCCCGATGACTTCCTCTTCGCCCATTTCCAGAATGCGATCCACCAGGAGAAAAGGGTAGCGATGGGGCAGCTTCCTGAGGATTTCTTCAGCGTGCATTTCCATGGCTTCCGTCCTCGGTTGGGGTCTGGGTTCGTGCCAAGGCCTCTTCCAAAGAGCGCACCCGCTGTTTGAGCGACGCCAACTCTTGCTGCCAGCGGGGTAGTCGTAGCCATGCGGCGTAGTGACGCAGCCATTGCTTGTGGGGCATCGCGGGAACGCCCATGAGATCTTGGTCGGCTTCCACAGAGTGGGAAATGGCCGATTTGGCCGCGATGCGGACTCGATCCCCCACCTTCAGGTGCCCCGCAATGCCCACCTGGCCTCCAAGAACCACGTGGTTTCCCAGGGTCACACTGCCCGCGATGCCCACCTGGGCCACAATGATGCTGTATCGCCCGATGGTCACGTTATGGGCGATCTGGACAAGGTTGTCGATCTTGACACCCTCCTGAATCCATGTCTTGCCGAAGGTCGCCCGGTCCACGGCGCAGTTGGCGCCGATTTCCACGTCGTCGTCGATGTGGACGATGCCGGTCTGAGGGATCTTGGTGGAACGGCCTTGGGCGTCTTGAGCGAAGCCGAATCCATCGCTGCCGATGACCGTGCCGGAATGGATGATCACTCGATTGCCCAGTCGACACCCGTCAAGGATGGTCACGTGGGGATAGATCAGGCATTCTTGCCCGATAGTCACGTCGGCCCCCACATAGACATGCCCGTAAAGACGGGAACGGGTGCCCACGGTGCTCCCAGGGCCCACATGCACCCACGGGCCGATGGCGGCATCGGACGCTATCGAGGCGTGCGGGGACACCAGGGCCGTGGGGTGAATACCCGGATCCAACCGGGGCGGACTGTAAAAAAGTTGGGCCGCCTTGGCCATGGTCCAATAGGGATTGGAGGAGATCAGGACGGGCCGCCCCACATCCTGGAGGCTCGGATCCACGATCACCGCCGCCGCACGGGAACCATCCAGCTTGCCTCGATATTTCGGATTGGCCAAGAAGGTCAAATGGGTCGGACCTGCCGTTTCCAAAGGCCCGACTCCGTCAATGACCACATTCCCATCGCCTTTCAAGGGGACGTCCAAAAGGCGGGAGAGTTCGAAGAGGCTGTAAGTTCTTTTTTCCACCCCACGGCGCCTTTCCGAGATTTTCAGCGCTTAACCTTATCCAATTCTTTAATGATGGTCTGGGTCAAGTCCGTCTTTTCTGTGGCGTAGACCAGACCGGCTTTTTGAACTTCAAAGATGTAGTCATATTTGTCGTTTTTGCCGATGGTCTGCACGATGTCCATGACCTTGTCGATGAGCGGCTTACTCAGTTGTTGGGACAATTTGTTGAGCTCCGCATTGCTCTCCATCAGGAGCTTCTCGCCCTCGACCTGCTTTTGTCTGAGCTCTTGAGCCTTTTGCTTCTTGGACTTCTCGTCCATCATCTGGAGCTGCTTCTCATAGGATTGCTTCGATTCCTGGAATTCTTTGGCCTTGGCCTGGACCTCGGCTTCCAGTTGCGCCTTTTTGGTGTTGAATTCCTTTTTGACTTCCTGACCCCATTGAGATCGATCGAGGACCGCCTGCAAATCAAAGTACCCAATCTTAAGATCGGCCGCATATGATGGGAAGCTCCACATGCCAAGGGCCAACATACAGAGAAGCAGTGGGAAAAGACGGTGTTTCATGAGCGACTGTGCCTCCTTGAGGTGAAAGTGTTAAGCGATCGACGTCCAGGGTGTGAGCCTTAGAAAAACACACCCATGGAGAATTGCCAGTTGCTTGAGTCTTCGCCCGGCTTGCGATCCAGATTGTAACCCCACTCGATACGCAGGGGCCCCATGGGGGAATTCCAGCGCACCCCCGCCCCCGCGGCCGTTCGAAAGTCTTCGATGCGAAAGTCTTCTCCGTCGTCAAAGGCGTTCCCGGCATCGAAAAAGAGTACGCCCCGCATGCCGATCTTTTCCGCCAGCGGAAAAAGCAATTCCAGATTGACTTGGCCGAATTTGATCCCCCCGATGCTATCGCCTGTTTCGGGATCTTTAGGTCCCACGTCGCCCCAATCGAAGGCGCGGATGGAGTTGATTCCTCCCAGGAAAAACCTTTCATAAATGGGTGCCGGCTTATCGGAATCCAGTTCGAAGATGTAGCCGCCTTTAACGTGAGCGAATCCCACAAACTTCCAGAACAGCGGGAAGTATCGTCCCGCGCCGGCGACAAGGCTCACGAAATCCGAATCACTGCCCAGGTAGGGGATGGAGTATTCCAAAGAAACCGTGTGCATTGAACCTCGGGTGGGCAGGAACGGGTGGTCCGTGCTGTCCCGCTCGACGGAAGCCATAATACTGCTCTTAATCTGGCGACCCTCCTGGTCTTTGATAATCAAAGCGGCGTCCTCGTCCACATCGGAGACCTTTGCGTTTTCAAAAACGTACGCCAGATGCCACCGGCTCCATGTCCCGAAGGGGTGGCTGATCCGAAGCTTACCGCCCATGGCGTCCTTATTGAAATCGTTATATTCCCGGTACCAGTCATAGATATCAAACCCGGCCGATAAAGGGGTGTCGAAGAGCCATGGCTCCGTAAAACTCAAAGAATACCGTGATGTTTCACCCCCTAAATAGGCTTTGAGGGCCAAGTATTGGCCGCGGCCGAAGAGATTGCGTTGCAGGATGTTCCCACCGACGAAAACCCCGTCTTCGGACGAATAGCCGCCCCCAACACTCAGGGCTCCCGTCGGCTTTTCTTTCACCTTGACGTTCAGGTTCATGGCTTCCGGTGTCGAGCCTTCCGAGGATTGGATGTCGACTTCTTCGAAATAATCCACGCGTCTCAGGTTGAGTTGGCTGCGTTCCATGGCCGATGCGCTGAAACGATCCCCTTCGGCGAGCTGGATCTGCCGGCGGATAACGTTATCCCGAGTCCGGGTGTTTCCCGTAATGGTGATCTTCTCAATGTGAACCATTGGTCCCTTGCGCAATTGATAGACCACATCACTGGTATGGCTTTCAGGATTCTTGGAAACCGCGGGATCGACTTGCGCGTAGGCATAACCGGCGTCCATCAGGTGTTTGGTGAGGGTGTCCAAATCCTTGCGGAGCTTTTCTCGGCTGAAATACTGCTCCTTTTTTAGCTCCAGTCGCTTGGCGACCTCCGGGGTGGTTTCCAAAAGATCTCCCCGCACGTCCACGGCAGCCACACGGTACCGTTGGCCCTCCACCACAGGGAGGACGATATAAAAACCGTCTTCTCTTTTCTCCACGGTCGGGCTTCCCACCCGGGCATCCATGAATCCGTGGTCGTGATAGAAAGCGGTCACCCGGTCCAGATCCGTATCCAGCACTTCGCGGTCCAAGACGCCTTTATCCGAAAACCACGAAAAGATTCCTCGGCTTTTGGTTTCCATGACACCGCGGAGCTTTCGGTCGGAAAAATGTGCGTTTCCCGTAAAGTCGATCCCCTTGACGTAAATTTTCTTGCCTTCCTTGATCCGGAAGACAACCACAGCTTTTCGGGGATCCTGAGGGAAATCGATGGTGGAGGTGACTTCGGCGTTGAAAAAGGCTTTCTGATGGTAGAGCTTGACGATGCGGTTGACATCGTCGTTGACGACGTTTTTGCGGAGTACGGTAAAAGGTTTGGTGGAAATGGCCGCCAGGATATCCTTTTCCTTAATCTCTTTATTCCCTTCGAGTTTCACTTCCACCACCGAGGGCTTCTCCCGGACGACGAAAGTGACCCGCTTTCCTTGATCTGTGTCGGTCACATCTGCCGCGACGGTTTCGAAAAACCCCATCTTATAGATGGTGCGGATATCTTCCTGCAAGGTATCATCTTTGAGCGGTTCGCCTTTCTTGGTTTTGACCTGGACAAGGACCGCATCGGGTTCGATCCTTTCTGTGCCTTGGACAGCCACGTCGGCCACCACGGCTTTGGCGAGCACATGCACGGTCACTTGCTGAGCCACTTGCTGGGTGACGTCCACGAGGTTGGCAAGATCGCCTTCGGCAAATAGAACCCGGGCTGCGCCGACGCCTTCGGTATCCACAAGTCTCGCATCAATGCTGGCCTTTTCGCCCAGTTGGGTCACACTTCCCCAGATGAGATAGCGGGCCTTGAGCCGCCGTGCCGTATTGAGAGCTTGGTTTTCGTCCGCCACCGGTTGGTTGCCTGTGGCGCGCCTCACCTCTGGAAGCGCCACCAGTTCCACACCGAGATTGAGGAGGCTTTGCGCCAGGAGTTCTTGGACACGCAGACCCAGCTGGGGTTGGGGCTCCGCCGTATAAACGGCAAAGGGCGCGACGGCGACCGTTACCCGTTCCGGCGCTGCGGATTCCTGCGCCTGCACACTTAAGGCCAAGACCAGCACAACTCCCAATGCGCAGCCGAGTTTTCTGACCATCATGAGTCTCCTCGTGTGTGTTCGGAAAAGCCCTTCCGTGCCCTTAAAGGGACGCCCCCGCCGGGCGGAGTTGTCCGTCCGACAATTGCAGGGTGCGGTGCATGATGGCGGCCAGTTCTGGGTTATGGGTCACCACGATCATGGTCAAGCCCAAATCTTCATTTAAGGCGACCAACAACTCGTGAAACCGACGGGCCGTCCTGGTGTCCAGATTGCCTGTAGGTTCATCGGCCAACAAAAGAGACGGCCCCAACACTAACGCCCGGGCGATGGCCACCCGCTGCTGTTCCCCCCCGGAAAGTTCTGCCGGCCTGTGGTGGCGCCGGTGGCTCAACTGGAGTTTTTCCAAAAGATCTTCCGCCTGAGCCCGAATGTCCCTTTTGGGCAGGCCGGCGATGAGTCCCGGCATCATGACGTTTTCCAGCGCCGTAAACTCCGGCAGAAGGTAATGGAATTGAAACACGAAGCCGATATGGCGGTTTCGAAATTCGGCCAGTTTGGGTTCGGACCAGAGAAACACGTCGTTGCCGCCGAAAAGGACCTTGCCGGCTGTGGGCCGATCCAAGGTGCCCAGGATGTGCAGCAGGGTGGATTTACCGACCCCGGATGCCCCGACGATGGCCACCATTTCGCCGCGGGAGACAAGAAGTTCCAGATCCCGAAAAAGTTCCACCCGTTGCGGTCCGTTGTTGAAAACCTTGGAAATGCCTACGGCATGGATCTGCAGGCCTTGAGATCGATCATTCATAGCGCAGGGCCTCCGCCGGGTGGAGCTTGGCGGCTTGCTTTGAGGGGTAGAACGTGGCCGCGAGGCAGATGGCTACCGCCGCACAGGCAATGATGACCACGTCTAACGCCTCCATTCGGACCGGCAACGTCGAAATGTAATAAACGTCTCGAGGCAGCTCAATAAACTGATAGCGCTTGAGAAGTTCACACAGGGCAAACCCGCCCACAAGCCCCAACACGGTCCCGATGACGCCGATGAGCAGACCTTCGAGCACGAAAATGCGCCGGACCATGTGGGTTGTGGCACCCATGGCTTTGAGGATGGCGATGTCTTTGGTCTTTTCCATGACCATCATGATGAGCGAGCTGACGATATTGAAGGCTGCAACCAGGATAATGAGAGTGAGAATGATGAACATGACGACCTTTTCCAGCTTGAGGGCCGAAAATAGGTTGTGATTCATCTGCATCCAGTCTCGAACCCAGTAGGGATATCCCAGCTTTTTCTGGAGCCGCTCGGCCACTTGCGCCGCCTCGTAAATATCGATGACTTTCACCTCGATGCCGTTGACCGCATCGCCGATGCCCAAAAGTCTCTGAGCGTCCCTCAAGTGGATATAAGCCAGGGTGTTGTCGTATTCGAACATGCCGGATTTGAACAGGCCGACGACACGAAAAAGCTGACTCTTGGGAACGCGACCTGCCGGAGTGGTCTGGCCCGTCGGGGAAATCAGAGTCACATATTCGTCAGGGCGGACGCCCAATCGTGTGGCCAGTTCCACCCCAAGAATGATTCCCGGAGAGGGCCGCTCCGAGGCGGGCGTCTCCGCGGGTGTCTCAAGCAATGAGGCCAAAGTGCCTTGAAGAAGGCTTTGCTCCAGCCGCGTCACCTTGGGCGCGCTCTCTGGATCGATTCCCCGCAGGATCGCCCCTGAAACGGACTTGCCGGAATTCATCATCACCTGAGTCAGGACAAAAGGGGTTGCCGCGGCCACTCCTTCTTCCTGCTGGATTTCCTGGACCAGCTCATGATACGTCCCGAAGGTGCCTTGGAAGTGGCCGACGACGGCGTGGGACGTCACACCCAGGATCCGGTCCCTCAGGTCATGCTGGAATCCGTTCATCACCGCCAAGACCACGATAAGCGCCATCACACCGACGGCCACGCCGGCTACGGAAATCAGGGTGATCAGGGAAATGAAGGCGTGTCGTCTCTTGGCCAACAAGTAGCGGAGGCTGATGAAAAACTCAAAGTGCATGACGACTCCGCTACACTTTCTTTTCGGGGCGAAGGTGCGGAAAAAGGATCACGTCCCGAATGCTCGGGGAGTCCGTGAAGAACATGACCATTCGGTCAATGCCGATTCCCTCGCCGGCGGCCGGCGGCATCCCGTATTCCAGCGCACGAATGTAGTCTTCGTCCATCAGATGCGCTTCTTCGTCGCCGGCCTCTCGTGCTTCGACCTGGCGTCGAAACCGTTCCCGCTGGTCTCTTGGGTCGTTCAGTTCCGAAAAGGCATTGGCCATTTCGCGACCGGCAATGAACAGCTCGAAGCGGTCCGTAAGCCGGGGGTCCTGATCGTTTTTTCTGGACAGGGGAGAGACCTCCAACGGGTAGTGGGTGATGAAGGTCGGTTGGACAAGTTTTGGCTCCACCACAAGATCGAAGATTTTGGTGAGGAGTTTTCCATGGCCCTCGTATTTTTCCACGGGAAGTCCCAAGGAACGGGCCACGGCGGCCGCAGCTTCGGGTTCCTCCACGGCTTCCGCCGGGACCCCCCCGATTTCGGTGAGGGCCTGCGAAAGGCGGTAACGCCGCCACGGAGGAGTCAGATCGATAGGAGTGCCCTGGTAGGTGACCTGAAGACTGCCGCCATTGACCTGTCGGGCCACGTGGCAGAAGAGCTCCTCAGTGAGGGCCATAAGATCTTCGTAGGTGGCGTAGGCTTGATAAAACTCCAGCATCGTGAATTCGGGGTTGTGCTGCGTCGAAATCCCCTCATTGCGAAAGTTGCGGTTGAGCTCAAAAACCCGTTCGAAACCGCCGACCAATAGCCTCTTGAGGTACAGTTCCGGGGCGATGCGCAGATACAGATCGATGCCCAGAGCGTTATGGAAGGTCTTAAAGGGTTTGGCGGTGGCTCCCCCGGGGATGATCTGCATCATGGGCGTCTCCACTTCCAGAAACCCCCGCTCGGAAAGAAACTGCCGGACGGCGTGGACGATCCGGGTTCTTTTGATAAAAGTGTCCCGTACAGAAGGGTTGACAATGAGGTCCACGTAGCGCTGCCGGTAGCGGGTTTCCACGTCCTTGAGGCCGTGGTACTTCTCGGGAAGCGGGCGAAGATTCTTGGTGAGAAGGACGATTTCTTGAGCCAGCAGGGTGAGCTCGTCCGTTTTTGTGCGAAAAAGTGTTCCCCGCACACGGATGATGTCGCCGAGGTCGAGCTTTTTCACCAGACCGTAGGCGTCTTTCCCCAGGGTGTTCTGTTGGCAGTAGACTTGGATCCGGCCGGAGCCGTCCTGAATGTGCATGAACACGGAACGGCCGAACGAGCGCAGTGCCATAATCCGGCCGGCCACGAGGAACGACGGAGATTCGGTTTCCAGTTCGTCCTTGCTCTTGTGGGAGTAATCATTCACTATGGCGCCGATGGCATGATCGACCCGGTATCCGTTCGGGTAAAGGCAAATTCCTTCCCGCTCCATCTCTTCCGCTTTGATTAGGCGCTCGCGCAGAACCTGACTGAGTTCCTCCATAAGAGCCGATATCCTTTCCCGTTGGGCGATGAAAAGCCGCACAAGCGGCCGGAAAATGCGGGAGAACCGTAGTTGATTTATAACGTGGCGTCAAGCACGGACCGTGCCGGATGCCCGGCAAAGGAATCACTGAGGGGGTTTGTGTTTCAAGAGGGCCGAGATGCTGAAGGCGCCGATGAGGACGCTGAGAAGGAGTAGTGCCCAGTCACCGTGCTGCCATAGGCGCTGAACGCCGAGAACAAAGAGAATTACCCCGCCTCCGAGACACATCCACGCGGTGTTGCGACTCACGAATCCACCTCCTGAATTTTCTCCCGACGACACGCGGGGAGCGTCAGCCTGTCCATTGACCTTTAACTATTTTTGAACGACATGGCAAAGAAAAAGGGTGGCCGCCGCTGGATAACCGATACCAGTGGGTCCTCTGAACGCTCCATGGAACGCTATTGACACGGCATCGGGTTTCCGTAAAGTAAGCGCACGTCGCATCGGGACCTCGGCGGACGTGCCATGCGGGCATGATCGTGCGCCTGTAGCTCAGGAGGACAGAGCAGCGGACTTCTAATCCGCGGGTCGGGGGTTCGAATCCTCCCAGGCGCGCCAGGAAAGTCCAAGGGTGAGGTGATCCCACCGAGCCCTTTTTGTTTGCCTGCGCACAGAAAGAAGGATTTCGCGGCGGGGTAGATCCCAGGAGCGGCTTGTCCTCCTGGCGGCTGACTCTGGCGCACGCCTTCCTGCGTGGGCTCAGTGCCGCCGAGGGAGCAAAACTTTGGCGCTTTGCCTGGTATGTGGCGTGGCGAGAATCAAAACAGGCAGACCCTGCGCGGGCGGTCGTGCTCTGAGTCCATCGCCCCTTTCCTCCGGCCCTGATCAACCCTCCCACGCCTCTCAACGATTTTTGAACCGCCGAGTCCGAAGGATACCCATTCCCATAAATTCTTTATCGTAGTCCACATTTTAAGTTTATTCATTTTATATATTTGACTAGCATTTCATTTTATTTTCACCTTATAATATATTTTATAGCTAAGCCCTTATCATGAATAGTTTTTATTTTAAAGATGTCGACACCTCCCTCAAATCGAGACCTCCGTTGGGCCTTACGCTGAGCTTTTCTTGTGCCAGAGCTTTGGCTGGAAATGCAGAATTCAATTCTAGCGGTTTCGTTTTGGAGGATCGGGATGTGTATGCAGAGTCTGGAAACCTGAAGTTTGGCGAAAATCCCCAAAAAAAGATTGACATGTCCATACTTAAGGAGTAAGGGGTCTCCTAAGAAATGCATTGTCTTTTGCCACCATTCAACAGAACGCCGCTGGATGAAAGTGGCCATAGCACGTTAATGCCCACAAATGTGAGGGGGATGGGGGGGAGAACGTGACGACTAGGGGCCATTCCTATGGTAACGACCAACTAGGGGTGCGTTATCCCTGGGGCGAATCGGGACATTACCGTCTGGAAACAGCCGTTTAATGGCCCCCCCTAAGGCGAAAAGCCAGCATGTTTTGCACTCTTGGACGCGACAGACCTCTACAGAGACGACGCCCGTGAATCTCAGGTGGTGTAGAACATAAATTGGCTGGTCTTCATTGGGGGCCAGAGGATGCTGGCCACATGAGGGAGCAGACCAATCGCAATATCCAGATACCATGTTGAGCGGAGAAAAAAAATTCAAGTCAACTACCGGCTAGGCCGAGAAAATCTAGTGCGTTGTGGGGAATGCTCTACCGATGGTCTTTGTGCCCATGACAATGGGACACCTAAGTTTGTGAATCATTGATGTGTCTCATTGTCGTTGAGACATTCCGTTGACTCTATAAAAAAGGAGGGAAGTGCCATGAAAACAAAACGATGACAATCGGGGCGGCATTTTGTATGTTATAGGCCATTTCCACCAAGGAATTTTTCCGTCACCCTATGGGCTCTCGAGTTACTGTTACGCAGAGTTAACCACCAAAACGTTTTAAATATTGTGTGCACCTCTCTAAGGCGGCATTGTTGCCGATGCCCCCTAATGACGTTGAAAAACTTGTAAGAATTACCTGCAAGACCATTTTTATGAGCTTTTGGTTTTCGCCATGTTCACCGGGCCTTTGCGAACTATCCTTGATGAGCCATCTTTTAATACTCTCACCAGGAGCATGTGTCTTTCACCGAATAAAGGGGGGAAGCCATGAAATCGAAGCTTTTCATTTTCTTGTTGGCGGTCGTAGCGGGTAGTTTTATGGGCATAGTCAACGGGTATGGCGCTTATCAAATCGATTGGATGTACGTACAGCACCGGGTTTATGAGGATGGAACTAGTTATAATCGTGTGGCTTTTGGTTTAATAGACGAGGCAAACAACCGTAATCTCCCGAAAGACGTCGTCACGAATATTGAATTACTAGGTCCGGGAGGGACACCCGTGTCGCTCGAGGGATCACTTGGATTTTATTCGATTGACTATATGGTATACGGGTATTACGATGCCTACAACGGATATTGGGTGTTCCCAGATCCTTCAACCGAGAGTGGATGGTATGATGAAATACTAAGCTCATTGCTTGAAGGTGAATACACACTTAAGGTGACCACCTCAGATGGACAAACTCTTGTAAAGACCTATACGTTCAACCAACAGATTGATCTGCCCATAGTTTCAAAGCGCTCGTTCAGGTTTGAGAAGAAAGATGGGAATATATGGTGGCGTTGGGATACACCAATGGAGCTTTATACGATGAATCCATCGGTAGCCACCCAGTGCCGCGCGTATATCGACATCTATAGAAGCGGCAATTTGTTCGGAGAATTATCCTTTCGTGTTCCCACGCACATGGGGGGAATTTTCCTCCCGAGCCAAGTAGTGGAAGAGCTGAAAACCCTTGGCGACCAGTTTGATCTTGTTGTGCAAATTCGTACGAACGACAACAACAATAGAAGCTATTCCAGTCCTCTTACAATTCGCTAATGGAGACGAAGGCCAAGACACTTTTTCCAAACGGATGTTTAAAGAGTCTTGTCCCCAACCTGTATGACCCTACTTAACGGTTCGTTGTTACTAGGCTTTTGCTTGGGCCAAATCGTTGGGATCGGCCACAAATTTGGATACACCAGGAGAAAGCGGCCCAGAGCTAAGAGATCCCACCGGAGGGAATAAACTTTCTTCAAACATTGTGGGGCGCAATCTCCTGGAATTCCATTCTTTCCAAGGATCCTCAGCACTTTTTTCAGTGGCATCGGGCCAGCCAAAGAACATGCGCACTTTTATTGTGAACCGATTCTGGATCCCAAGTGTGGCGGCTATGGACGGTCTGGCCTTGTTCGGTGACCATGCGGGTCGTCATCCGGATCGGCTGGGGGGATACAGCTGACCGCCAGCGGCTATAGGTCCCTGAATGTTCGGGGAGAACTCTCGAAGCCCGCTTTGCACACCCATGAGTGATGGCGGCGATTCTTCCACCCGCCAGGTTGCGGTTCCGGTTTTTTCCCAGGCTGAATCCTGCGAAATGGCCGCCGGTGCCTTGCCTTACTCAAATGATGCCACATACCAGCGGGGGAACCGATGCGCATCGTGCCGGAGTTCTGCATCCAGGCGCCGGCAGTCCGGTTCGTGCTTTTGGAGTAGATTCCAAAAAGCCGTATCGTGGAGTCGATGTGTGCTGTGGCACAATTCGTGGACGATCACCAGCCGGGCCAAATGAGGAGGCAGGAACAGGACGGCGGCATTGAGGCTGAGGGTTCCCAGGTTCGAATAACTTCCCCATCGCGTTTTTTGACATCGGATGGAAAGCCTTCTGTAAGGAAGCTTCGTTTTTTGACTCAGTTGTTCCACCAGTGGTGGCAAGCGGCGTGTGGCATACTGTTGGAGCCACGTTCTGAGGAGCCGACACACTGCCGGCAGCCGGGAGTCGTCTCCTCGGAGGCAGATATGAGGCTGGGGATGGACGTCCCAGTAGAGTTCCAAGGGGGCTCCGGGGTGGGGGGCGTAAGTGACGTCCCAGCTTTCGCCGATTGCCGCAAGATCCATGGTCTTGGGAAGAATCTCTTCCGGTTTCTTTTGGGAAAAGCCTTCGTGGACGCAACGGAGCTTTGTCTGGATCCACGAACGGTGTCTCTCGAGAATCCCTGGGAGAAGGCCCCTGTCGAATCCTTTGGGGATGGTGATGACCAAACCGTCAGGGGGGCGAACCCGCAGGATGACCTTCCGGGCGCGGGGGTTTTCCGTAATGCGATACGGCGGAGGCCAATGGACCGGCGGTTTCCGGGACATGTGGTGTCCTTTGCGAAACGGTCGAAAAACGCACTACCCTTTTAGAAGGGCGAGTTTCTCCTGATGCCGGAGACGGCCGACCTGTAGCAGATTCTCCCAAAGGGCGCAAGCTCAGGGCAGGGTGAGTCGCGTTCTGTTCACCCCCTTCACCGTGCCCATTTCATCCTGATTTGAAGTGCCGATCATTTCGGCGATGGGTCAAACTGGGCATCGGCGGCTCTAGGATTTCAGTCTTCATAAAGCCTTGGCGATTTTTCCGGGTAAGGTTTCAGAGGTGCGATTTATCGGGTCAGCTTGGAAGAGTCAGGTGCGCTGTAAGGCGTCACCTGAACTCTCGGATGACAGGTTTTTTTTCTATTTGACGTCCGGCAGCTTTTTTAAGCACATGAACCAATCGAGGTAGGTGACATCGGGATCGGGCTTCTCACTGCGATCCTTGGCGACACCACACGACGCGGGAGGTGGGACGATCACATCGTCGCCAGGTCGCCAATTCGCCGGTGTGGCGACCCCATATTGGTCAGTGGTCTGCAAGGCGATCAAGAGCCGGAGAATTTCATCCATATTGCGTCCGTTGGACAGGGGATAGTAGAGAATAGCCCGAATGATACTTTTGGGGTCGATGATAAACACAGCTCTTACCGCCTGTGTTGTGCTGGCGCCGGGCTGCAACATGCCGAAAGCCTTAGACACCTCCATTTTCAGATCTTCGATGACCGGGAAGTTGATCTCAACGTCTTGCATGCCTTTGTAGTTTATTTTTTCCTTGATCGTCCGGAGCCACGCGATATGGGCGTAAATGCTGTCAATGGATAAACCCAGCAGCTTGCAGTTTCTCTTGGCAAACTCCTCTTGCATGCACGCGAATGTCATAAATTCCGTTGTGCACACGGGGGTAAAATCCGCCGGGTGGGAGAAGAACACGACCCAACTGCCTTCGTAATCTGTAGGAAAGTTAATTTCACCCTGTGTGGTTTTGGCTGTAAACTCCGGAGCCTTCTCGCCGATTAAAGGGATTCTCGCCGCGACTTCACTCATCTCTTTCTTCTCCTTTTGCCTCCGGTGTCCGTCGCGTCAACCGGCAAGCGGGGATTCTTGCCGTCTGACGGTTTGCGCCTCATTCACGCCGCAAGGCAGCTTTTCGTTATCGGCATCGAACCTCGGACCTTTGCGGCAACGGGCCTTAAAACAACAAGAAAAAAAGGCCGGCCCTACGGACCGGCCGTCATTTCGCTCTGGAGGCGGCAACCGGATTCGAACCGGTGAATAACGGTTTTGCAGACCGCTCCCTTACCACTTGGGTATGCCGCCCATTCGTGCCTTCTGCTTAACGGAAAATGTTTCTCGTGTCAAGAATCAGTTTGCGCGGGCCCGTGGGCGGTGCTGGGTACGGGTGGACGATGGAGGGCTTTGGCTTTGCGGTAAAAATCCACAAAATAGGCGCCGGCGGACCAATACCCGAAGGCGATGGACATCCATAGAAATCCCGTTCCGGTGAGAAGAAGGGGACGCTGCAGCCCTTCTACGTGGAGAAGAAGGCACAGGATGGCCACGGTTTGCGAGATCATCTTGTTTTTACCCATGCGGCTGGCATCCAAGATGAGCCCTTGGCTGGCAGCGATGGAGCGGAGACCCGTTATGATGAATTCCCGACCGATAATGAGGAAAACCACCCACCCGGCCACCTTGCCCGGTTCGATGAGCATGATGAGGACGGCGCACGTCAGAAGCTTATCCGCCAAAGGGTCGAGAAGCTTTCCCACGGAGGTGACCAGATTTTGCCGCCGTGCCAGAATGCCGTCCAGATAATCGGTCAAAGACGCCATGACATAGAGGGCGAATGCCGTATTCTGCATTCGGGGACTGATGGGAGGAATCAGGATCATGATGATGACGGGAATGGCCGCAACCCGGAGATAGGTCAGCAGGTTCGGCAGCGCCGTCAGGTTCTTTCTGGAAAAATCGTCTCGAATCATTGCCTTTTGTACTGCATGTAATTGCGCAGCACCGCCCTCAAGTATTCATTGGTTTCGGCAATCGGGGGAATCCCACCGTAGGACTCCACGGTCTGTGGGCCGGCGTTGTATGCGGCCAGAGCCAGCAAAAGACTGTTGTCGAAACGGCGCAGCATCTCCTTGAGGTATCTCGTGCCGCCGAAGATGTTTTCCATGGGATCAAAGGGATCCGTCACGCCCATCTCGCGGGCCGTTTGAGGCATGAGCTGCATGAGGCCCATGGCGCCTTTGGGGGACACAGCCCGCGGGTTGAAATTGGACTCCGCCTTAATGACAGCTCGAATCAATCGGTGATCGATGCCGTGCACTTCCGCCGCTCTGTAGATGTGGATGTCGTAGGGCTCATGAAAGCTCCGCTGCGGCACAGTGATTTTCGGCAATGGCGGCAAGGCCACCTTCTGAAACCGGGGGTTGGACGGCACGTTGGTGAAGTGGACCACCCCCTTCTCGTCCACATACTTGTAGATGGCACCCGCAAGAGCCGGACTGAACAGTGAACAGTCCACCAGCGCCAGGGTGAGCGTCACGGCGAAGAGAGCCAGGGAGAGGCGAAATGGCGCCACAGGTCGTTCATCCATCTTCGTCCTCCTCTTCTCACTGGGCCGAGCCGGGCTATGTTTTCTCTACTTTTTGCCAATCCTTCAAGAACTTTTCCAGCCCGATGTCCGTCAAGGGATGTTGTACGAGCTGAGCGATCACGGCGTAAGGGATGGTGGCAATATCCGCGCCCATGCGCGCCGCCTCCAATACATGGATCGGATTGCGGATGCTGGCCACGATAATTTCGGTATCAAAAAGATAGTTGGAGAAAATATCCACGATCTGAGACACCACCTGCATGCCGGAAGCTGCGATATCATCCAAACGTCCCACAAACGGGCTCACGTAAGTCGCCCCGGCTTTGGCCGCCAACAAAGCCTGGAGCGGGGAAAAGACCAAAGTCACATTGGTCTTAATGCCTTCATCGGCACAGACCTTGACCGCCTTGAGTCCTTCTTCGGTCATGGGGATCTTGACGACCACATGGCCGTCGATGGCCGCCAGTTCCCGGGCCTCCTCGATCATCTTGTGGGCGGTGGTGCTGACGGCTTCGGCGCTCACCGGGCCCTGGACAATATCGCAGATTTTCTTGATATGGGCTCGGAACCCTTCACGATCGGCAATGCCTTCCTTGGCGATCAAGGAGGGATTCGTGGTCACCCCGTCCAGGATGCCTAAGGCATGGGCTTTTTGTATTTCGTTCAAGTTGGCCGTGTCGATAAAGAACTTCATGTCTGATGCGGCTCCTTTCTCCGTTGGGCAATGTAGCTGTCCCGGCAGTGCGTGCTGCAAAAGTACACGGTTTCGCCGTCAATGTAAGCGGAAACCCCGTGGTTCTTGAGGAAGTACGCACCGCAGTGCGGGTCTTTAATGAGTTCCGCCTCTCGGGGCTCGTTTTCGCCGCCGAAGGTTTTCCTATCAAGGCCCAGTCGAGGCTTCAGATACCGATAGACGGCGTAAATGATGAGAGCGAGAATCAACAGTCGGATCATAACGGTTTCCAAAGGCGCACATCTTGGGATTGCACTTCAGGTCGGCTCAGGAGCTCTTGCACCGAGAGGCCCAAGACGGGATGGACGAACTCCGGACACACCTCCGCGGCCGGCTCCAAAACAAACCGGCGTTCATGAGCTCGGGGATGCGGGATGACCAGCTGGTGGGACTCAATGACCCGATCCCCGAAAAAAATAATATCAAGATCCAAGGGGCGGGGTCCCCAGCGAACGGTGCGGACCCGGCCGAAGCTCTTTTCCACTTCCAAAAGCCCTGCAAGAAGATCCTCGGGGCTTAACACTGTTTCTCCCAGGATGACGCCGTTCACAAACCACGGCTGCTCCCTGTAGCCGATGGGCTCGGTCCGATAGAGCGAGGAGACGGCCAAAACCCGCAAACCTTCCAGTTCCGACAAAGCGGCCATGGCGCTGCGGCAGAAGGCTTCGCTGTCGCCTTCGTTTCCTCCGAAGCCGATGAGCACTCGGACCGGTTTCTCCGCCCGCTCCGAAGGGGAAGCTCCGTGGCCGGAGGCCCCATTCGCGGCATCATGGCCGTGGCGGCGAAAGCTAAAATCGGAGTTTGAGGATTCTCTGGACGGCTTCACGGATCCGTTCCTTGTCCACGGTGAGGGCCATGCGGACATAGCCTTCGCCGGGTTCGCCGAAGCCGCTCCCAGGTGTGGTGACAATCCCGGCCTGTTTCAAGAGCATGGCGGTAAAATCGGCGGATGACAGGCCCTGAGGCGTGGGGCACCAGACATAGAAGGTCGCTTTAGGCGGTTCTGCGTGCAGTCCGGCACGACGCAACCCTTCGATTAGGATATCGCGCCTTTCTTGATAGACGGCCTGCATTTCTTGGACGCACTTTTGATCGCCGTCCAAAGCCTCTACACCCGCCAACTGCACGGCATTGAAAACTCCGGAGTCCACATTGCTCTTGATCTGCGCGAGTCCCCCAATGACGTGGGCGTTCCCTACGGCGAACCCGATGCGCCAACCGGTCATGTTATAGGTTTTGGACAGCGAATGAAACTCGATGCCCACATCGAGGGCTCCGGGCACTTGAAGAAAGCTCATGGGCCGGTAACCGTCGAAGGCCATCTCTGAATATGCTGCATCGTGGCAGACAATAATGTCGTAACGTTTGGCAAAAGCCACCACTTTTTCGAAGAACGAGAGGTCGGCCACCGCGCCTGTAGGGTTGTTGGGATAGTTGATAAACATCAACTTGGCCCGCCGGGCCGTCTCTTCGGGGATGGCGTCCAGGTCCGGAAGAAAGCCGTTTTCTTTAACCAGCGGCATGATGTGCGATGTGCCCCCGGCAAACATCACGGCAACTTGGTACACCGGATAGGCCGGACTGGGGACCAAGGCCGAATCGCCCGGATTGATGAAAGCCAAAGGCAGGTGGGCGATGCCTTCCTTGGATCCGATCAGGGTGAGCACCTGTGTTGCCGGGTCCAGATCCACGTCGAAACGGCGCTTGTACCAGCGGGCTACGGCATCGCGAAAGGCATTCATGCCGGAGTACAGCGGGTATTGATGATTGGCTGGATCTTCGGCGGCTGTCTTTAACCGGTGGATGATGTGTGAAGGGGTGGGAAGATCGGGGTCCCCGACACCCAGATTGATGACATCCACGCCTTTGGCCAAGAGTTCCGCTTTGAGCCGATCGATCTCCTTGAAAAGGTACGGGGGAAGATTTTTCACGCGATGCGCATAATCCACACTCATGAGTGCCTCCGCTCAGTCTGAAATCCCCAACACATCCATCATGCTGTATAGGCCGGGGGATTGTCCCACCACCCACTTGGCCGCCGTGACGGCTCCACGAGCGAAATTGTCTCGACTGTGAGCTCGATGGGTCACCTCGATGCGTTCCCCCATACCGAGGAAATACACCGTATGTTCCCCGACCACATCGCCGCCACGCACGGTTTGAAGCCCGATGACATCGCGGGATCTTTCGCCGATGAGGCCGTGGCGGGCGTAGAGGCCCACATCCTCCAGCGTACGGCCTCGAGCCTGGGCCACCGCTTCGGCGAGACGCAGGGCCGTTCCACTAGGGGCGTCCTTCTTGAACCGATGATGGGCTTCCACAATCTCCACGTCGTAGTCCGGACCGAGAAGACGGGTGATATCTCGAAGAATCTTAAAAAGCACGTTCACCCCGACGCTCATGTTGGGCGCCAGGACGCAAGGAATTTTCTGAGCAAGGTGCCGGATCTTTTCCATGTCCGCTGACGTAAATCCGGTCGTGCCGATGACCATGGCCTTTTGCGCCGCCACCGCCGCTTCCAGATGCTTGAGGGAGGCTTCGGGTGCGGTAAAGTCGATCAGCACGTCGCAACTCTGCAAAACGGCTTGTGGATTATGATCCACGGAGACCCCGCAGGGCTGAGCCCCGGTGAGGGTTCCGATATCCCAGCCGAGCATCGGATGATCCGCCCGTTCGAGACCCCCCGCGAGTGTGATTCCGTCCGATTCTCGGAGGATCTGGGCGATGCGTGATCCCATCCGTCCCCCGATCCCGGCGACCGCTGCTTTGATCGTGGATGGGCTCTCCGGTTTTTTCCTGCGGGGGCGCGTGGCCGACGGGGTGGTTTTTGAGGCTGCTTTGGCCATAGATTTCCTCCCTGGTTTCCTCTGCGCCGACTGCCGGCATTCCGCCCGAGATGCTCGTCAAGGAACGAGAGCGGGGTTCCCGGTGAACGCCGAGTCCTCTGCCTCGCCGTTGATGCAGGCTCCCGCGGTTGTCCACGTCTTCATATCAGGCCGTAGTCCTTCAAGGCCCGGGAAACTTTCGCCTTGCTGGCTTCACTCAATCCTACCAATGGGAGGCGCACTTCGTCGCTGGCGATCTTCCCCATCATCTTTAAGGCGGCTTTCACCGGGGCGGGGTTGGTTTCCACAAACATGGCATGGCATAGGGGCAACAGCTTATAGTACAGCTCATAAGCTTCCTGGAATCGACCTTCCAGGAAGTGGGCGCACATGTCTGCCATGTCCCGGGGCGCGATGTTGGAGACCACGGAGATGACCCCCTTGCCGCCGACGCACAGGAGCGGGAAGGTGATGTAGTCTTCTCCGGAAAGGACCGCGAAATCATCGCCGCACAGACGAATGATGTCGGTGATCTGCTTCATGGAGCCCGTCGCTTCCTTCACGCCCACAATGTTTGGGATTTGGGCCAGCCGGGCGATGGTTTCCGGTTCCATGTTGACGGCCGTGCGGCCCGGGATGTTGTAGACGATGATGGGCAGATCCACCGTTTCCGCCACTTGTTTGAAGTGTTGGTACAAGCCTTCTTGGGTGGGTTTGTTGTAATAGGGGGCGATCATGAGGGCAGCGTCGGCACCGCATTCCTGAGCGTGCTTGGTCAGGCGGATGGCTTCGGTGGTGTTGTTGGACCCTGTGCCCGCGATGACCGGCACCCGTTTTTTCACCTGATCCACGGTGATTTCCACCACCCGTTCGTGTTCTTCGTGGCTCAGCGTTGCCGATTCGCCGGTGGTCCCGCAGGGCACGATGCCGTGGGTGCCGTTTTGGATCTGAAACTCGATGAGATCCCGCAGGGCCGGTTCATCGATTTTCCCGTTTTGAAACGGCGTGACAATGGCCACAAAGGCTCCTTGAAACATGGTTCCCTCCTCATCTTCGCCAAAAGTGAAAAACTAGTGGTCCTGTGTTCCAAACCCTCCGCCGAGTGTTTCTTCCCATAAGGCCCCTTCATAGACCACCCTGGCGTCTCCCTCCAGAAAAACATCACGAAATTCGTCGTCCATGCGTGTGAAGTGAATGACCAGGGTCTCGCCGCTTTGGGTTTCCACCTGTACGGGAGGCCGGACCAGGTCATGCGCGGCGGCCGTGAGGGCCGCAGCGATGGAACCCGTGCCGCATGCCAGGGTTTCGTCCTCCACGCCCCGCTCATAGGTGCGGATTTTTAAATGGGAGGAATCCAGGACCGTGACGAAGTTGGCGTTCGTGCCCGCAGGGGCAAAACGAGGATGGTAGCGCAGGGCTCGCCCTAGGGAGACAACGTCGAATCGGGCCAAGGCGTGGGGCGTGTCCACAAAGTGCACGACGTGGGGGACCCCAGTGTTGATGAAATGGACGCGCACGGTCCGTTCAGCCGCCGTGACGTCCACATCGGGCTGGTAGCCATGGGGCGTGGTCATCTCCACCCGCACACGAACTCCGTCCACATGGGCGCGGATCTTTCCGGCAAGGGTGCGAAAGGTCATGGAATCCCGTGAGACGATGCCCGTAAGGCGTGCGAATCGGGCGGCACAGCGGGCTCCATTGCCGCACATTTCGGCTTCACTGCCGTCTGCGTTGTAGAAACGCCACACGAAATCGCATTCTGGATCGTTTTCGATGAAAATAACGCCATCGGCGCCTACGGAGAGTTTTCTGCGGCAGGCGGCCTTGACGAGCGCCTGGCATTGTTCGGGAGGAACCGTACCCCGGCGGTTGTCGATGAGGATGAAGTCGTTTCCAGAGCCGGTCATCTTAAAAAACGGAATGGGTTTCATGCGAGGAGCCTCAGATCTGGGGAATGTTTTCCAATCGCACGAGATCGTCCCACGTCTCGCGGCGCCGAATGACATGATAGGTCCCACCATCCACAAGCACTTCGGCAGGCCGGGGCCGGGAATTATAATTGGAAGCCATGCTGAACCCATAGGCTCCAGCGCTCATCACCGCCAGCAAATCCCCCGGGACGGCCCGGGGCAGAACCCGATCGCGGGCAAGAAAATCCCCGCTTTCGCAGATGGGGCCGACCACGTCCACGGTTTCCGTTTCCTGTTCCCTGGGGGTCACAGGCTGAATGTGATGATACGCCCCATACAGGCTTGGGCGGATGAGGTCGTTCATTCCGGCGTCCACAATCACGAAGTGTTTGGTTGGGGTCGTCTTGGTGTACAAGACCCGGGTGACCAAGATGCCGGCATTACCCACAATGACCCGCCCGGGCTCAAAGATGAGTGTGCAGGGAAGGCCGTTCATTTCCTTGAGGATCGCCTCGGCGTACTCCGTAGGGTGTGGAGGTTCTTCATCCGCGTAGGTGATACCCAGGCCGCCTCCCAAATCCAGATATTGAATTGAGATCCCCATGTTGTGGAGGCGTTCCATGAGGGCGCGGAGCCTTTTCAGGGCGTCCACAAAGGGCTTTGTATCCGTGAGTTGGCTGCCGATGTGGCAGTCGATGCCGACCACCTGGATGTGCGGCAGGGTCATGGCGTGCCGATAACTTTCCACGGCTTCGTCCACACGAATACCGAACTTGTTCTTTTCCATCCCTGTGGTGATGTAGGGATGGGTTTGAGGGTCCACGTCGGGATTGACCCGAAGCGCGATCCTGGCGGTACGCCCTAAAGCCTGCGCCCTCTGGCTGATGGCTTCCAGTTCCTGACGCGACTCGATGTTGAACATGAGGATGTCTTCGGCGAGGGCGTAGTCGATTTCTTCGCGGGTTTTCCCCACGCCGGAATAAACGACTTTTTCCGGCGGTATGCCCGCCCGCCGCGCCCGAAAAAGTTCGCCTCCGCTGACAATGTCCACGCCGCCGCCGAGGCTTCCGAATAAGGCAAGGATGGCCACGTTGGAATTGGCCTTCACCGAGTAACAGGTGAGATGGGGAATATGGGCAAAGGCCCCATCGAAGACGGTAAAGTGATGGGTCAAGGTGGCCCGGCTATAGATATACACCGGTGTGCCCACTTCTCGGGCAATGGTCTCCACTGGGACCTCTTCTCCATACAGTTTCCCGTCGTGATACTGAAAATGGTGCATGAGCTCTCCTCGTACAGCCCGGAGTGAGTGTCTTATTTGAACCGAATATGGCGCACTTCCACCCACTTGGATAGGAGCCCCTCCTTATGCGGAGCATCAGGACTGACTGAGGACACCGCATAACCATAGACTTTATTGGGTTCCACCTTGGTGTCCATGTACGGGGGTCTCTTGAGGGGATCTGCGGTCAGACGCACGATGGTCTTCCCGTCTCGGCGGTAAACATGATAGCCGGCCACAGGCTGGGAGCATTCCGTCCAGTGGACCTCCATTTTATCTCCTGATGGGACGGCCCACACAGTGCTCGGCGGGGGAGGCGGGACCTTTTCGGGAGCCTTGGTAAACGAGCTTTCCGTCCAAGGCCCAGAAATGTCAGCGTCCAACACCCGTCGAACCGGGCGGACTCGATACTGGTAGTGGTATTGCGGTTGGACGGAGGTGTCCAGGTAACTGTTCCCTTGGAAAAATTGAGGGTTCAGAGGTTCCCAGTCGAGGCCTTTCTGGCGCCTTTCGATCAGGAAGGACATTTGGAGGTCCGGTGTTTTGGCTGCCGAAAGGGGGGCATCCCATCGGATAAGGAGCCCACGGGGTTCGGCCAAGGTTTCCACCTTTTTGAGAGGTTTTGGGGGCGGGGCGAGATGGACCCGGACTGGTGCCGACAGGGAGATCATCCGTTCTCGCCCATCCATGATCCCGATCCAGTAGCGATAAACTCCGCCGGGTATGGTGGAACGGTCCGTCCATTGGATTGTGTCTTTCCCGGTAATCCACGGGCCTTGGGCTGCCGGGTCAATGCGGTCCAGGGTGTGCACGGCTTCCGGGGGACAATCGCTGCACTCGGCTTTCTTCAAATCCGTCTGCTCCCGCTGGACGACGAACAGGAGATTTCCCCGTTTCTTCTTTTCATGGAAAATCTCGGGGATGGGCCAGGTGAGCTGCACATAGCCGTCTACGACTTCCGCGCGGATGGCTGAAACTTGGGGGGGCTTCTCCAGTCCCATGGGGCTGGGGGGAGCCTTTTTCCCACAGGATCCCGCCGTCAGCATCAGAGCGAGCATCAGTGGAGTGCGAAAAAGCCAGATTTTTCCTGACTTCCCGAGCTTGAAAGGGCACGCGCGCATGGTGGATTCCTTTATGATCTTCGCCGGAGACGCCATCGAGCCCCAGGGATGCCGCGGTCAAGAAAGCCGCGGGGTATCGGCGTCCACACGCTCGAGCCGACCTTGGGTTTCGGCACGCACCGCCGCGATCGCCTCCCGCACTCTCTGCGGGCTCGTTCCTCCCTTGGAGGTGCGCCTCTCCACAGCAGTTTCCAGAGTCAGGGCCGGGAAAAGATCGGCGTCCAAAGCTTTATGAAATTTCTTCAGTTCGTCTACGGTGAAGTCGGTGAGCTCTTTACCCAGCTTCTCGCAGTAATGAACCAGTTGACCGACCGTGTGATGGGCTTTTCGAAAAGGCACGCCTTTACGCACCAAGTAGTCCGCCACTTCTGTTGCCAGCGCATATCCTTGGGCGGCGCCGGCCCGCATTCGATCTTCCCGGAAACGTATTTCGGGAAGCATCTTGTTCAGTACGGTCAGGGTTTGTCGCACCGTGTCCGCCGTATCAAAAACGGGTTCCTTGTCTTCCTGCAGATCGCGATTGTAGGTGAGGGGCAGACCTTTAACAAGGGTGAGCAGGGTCATGAGGTTCCCATAGACTCGGGCTGTTTTGCCGCGCATGAGTTCCGGGACATCGGGGTTTTTTTTCTGGGGCATGATGCTCGAACCTGTGCAGAAGGCATCCCCGATCTCGACAAAGCCGAATTCCGTCGTCGCCCAGAGAACCAGCTCTTCCGCCAGGCGGCTCACGTGCATCATGAGAATGGCCGAAGCGGCGCAAAACTCCACCAAATAGTCCCGATCGCTCACCGCATCCATGCTGTTGCGGGTGATTTTGGGAAACCCCAACGCTCGTGCCGTGATTTCCATGTCAATGGGAAAGGTGGTCCCAGCCAAAGCGGCACTGCCCAGTGGAAGCACATTGGTGCGCTCATAGCATTGCGCCATGCGTTCTTCGTCCCTAAGGAACATTTCAGCGTAGGCCATGAGATGATGGGCGAGCAGGACAGGTTGGGCATGCTGCATGTGGGTGTAGCCCGGCATGATCACATGGAGATGTTCTTCAGCGAGGTGACTTAACAAACTCACGGCTTCCAGGAGAAGCCGGCGACATTCCAGGAGCACATCCCTCATGTAGAGCCTGGTGTCCAAAGCGATCTGATCGTTACGGCTGCGGGCGGTATGGAGCTTTCCGCCCACGTCGCCGATTTTCTGCATAAGCCGTTGTTCGACGGCCATGTGGATATCTTCCTGCGTGGCATCCAAAGATAGCTCGCCGCGTTCGATTTCGCGCAGGATTTCCCCCAGTCCTTGGACGATCTGCGAGGCTTCTTCATGGGGGATGATGCCGCATTCGGCCAACATGCGGCAGTGGGCGATACTCCCTTGGATATCGTATCGATACAGGCGCCGGTCGAAATGGATGGATCCGGTGTACTCTTCCACCAGGGTATCCGTGGGCTGTTCGAATCGGCCCTGCCACATCTTTTCCGACATGTGTGTGTCCTTATGCGCGTTTTTTGACCAAGTTCTGGACCCTCAGGCGCAGTCCCTGCAGACGGATGAAACCTGTGGCGTCACTCTGACGATACACGTCTTCTTCTTCAAAAGTGGCCAATTGAGGATCATACAGGGATCGGTCGGATTTCCTGCCAATCACCGTACAGCTGCCTTTGTAGAGTCTGACCCGAACGGTTCCTGACACGTTTTCCTGGGAGGTGTCGATGAGGCTCTGCAAGGCAAACCGTTCCGGCGCAAACCAAAAGCCGTTGTAAATGAGCTTGGCATATTGGGGGATCAGGGAGTCCCGCAGGAACATCACTTCCCTGTCCATGGTGATGGATTCCATCGCCCGGTGGGCGATTCTGAGGATGGTGCCGCCGGGCGTTTCGTACACCCCCCGAGATTTCATCCCCACAAACCGGCTCTCCACGACATCCGCCCGGCCCACACCATGGCGGCCTCCGATGCGGTTCAAGGTATCTAGAAGCACGGCCGGGGTCATCGCCTCGCCGTTGATGGCCACGGGATCCCCCCGAACAAAGTCCAGTTCCACCACTTCCGGCTCGTCGGGCGCATGCCGGGGATCGACCGTAAGGGTAAACATGGACGGATCGGGTTCTTTCCAAGGATCCTCCAAGATGCCGCCTTCGTAACTGATGTGCAGGAGGTTGGCGTCGCAGCTGTAAGGTTTTTCCGGGGTCACCGGAACGGGTATATGATGCTTCCGAGCAAACTCCAGGAGCGCTTGACGGGACTTCAGGTTCCACTCACGCCAGGGGGCGATGACCTTGAGGTGCGGGGCAAGGGCGGTGTACGTGAGTTCAAATCGGACCTGGTCGTTGCCTTTTCCGGTGGCGCCGTGGCTGACCGCATCGGCGCCTTCTTCTTGGGCGATTTCCACCTGTCTTCTGGCGATGAGCGGCCGGGCTATGGCGGTGCCCAAAAGGTACTGGCCCTCGTAGATGACGTTTGCTCGAAAAGCCGGGAAAACAAAATCGCGAACAAACTCCTCGCGAAGATCTTCCACCCGGGCCTTGACGGCTCCCGTAGCCAGCGCTTTTTGCTCGATAGCCTTGAGATCGTCACCTTGGCCCAAATCGGCGGCAAAGGCCACCACCTCACAGTTGTAGGTTTCGATGAGCCACTTGAGGATGATCGAGGTGTCCAATCCTCCGGAATAGGCCAAAACCACTTTACTTGTGCCCATGATTACTGGTTACTCCTTGTCGAAATCGGCTCAGTTGCGCACAGACCCTCAGGAATCGTTGTGCACGGAAATGGTCGCGAGACGTCCTTCATAACGGAAGAGCCCGCGTTTTGACAAGAGATACTACGAGGCCAAGAGCCAAAGGAGCAGCGCCGCTTGGGCATGGAGACGATTTTCTGCCTGGTCGAACACCACGGATTGAGGGCCTTCCAGGACATCTTCTGTAATTTCTTCACCTCGATGCGCCGGCAGGCAATGGAGGACGATGGCCTCCTTCGGGGCTCGTGCCAACAGTGCGGCGTTGACCTGAAACGGCTGGAACACGAGCCGTCGCTTCTCTGCTTCGTGTTCGTGACCCATGCTCGCCCACACGTCCGTGTTAATGACCGTGGCTTCCTTGACGGCCTCGACGGGGTCCTCATAGAGCCCGATATCGGCGATTCCTTCGCGACGGGCCCGTTCGAGCACCTGAGCCGACGGCCAATAGCCTTCGGGGCAGGAAATGTGCAGCCGAAAGCCTAATCGCCCCGAGGCGTTGATCCAGGAATGGGCCATATTGTTGCCGTCCCCAATCCAGGCTACCACTTGGCCTTCGAGGCGTTCTTTCTTTTCCACAACCGTCATGAGGTCGCTCAAGACCTGGCAGGGATGACACAGATCCGTCAAACCGTTAATGACGGGAATGGACGCATACCGGGCCAGAGTGACCACATCGTTGTGGTCATAGGTGCGGACCACCAGAGCATCGATGTAGCGGGAAAGAACCCGGGCTGTGTCCGAAAGGGGTTCTGCTCGGGACAGCTGGGTGTCCTGAACACTCAGGAACGTGCAATTCCCTCCCAATCGATGCATGGCCCCTTCGAAGGAAACCCGAGTCCGGGTGGAAGGCTTGTTAAAAAGAAGCCCGAGGGTTTTTTGGTGCAACACCGGTTTTAAGACACCTTTGGCCCAGTCGTGTTTCAAACGCAGAGCCTCATCGATAAGGAGCAAGATTTCCTCCCGAGTCACATCCCATAGGCTGAGAAAGTCTCTCTTCATGGAGTCCACTCCTGCAGGATCGCATCCAAGGCGGCCATGAGTTGGTCGATTTCGTCTTTTTCGATGATCAACGGCGGTACGAACCGCAACACCGTGTCGTGGGTGCAGTTAATTAGGAATCCCCGTTCCAGACATCGATCCACGACGGGTTTCCCCGGGCCTGCCAGTTCCATGCCCAGAATGAGTCCTCGGCCGCGCACCTCCCGGACCTTTTTCGGATGGCGTGTGTGGATCATTTGAAGTCTTTCCATGAAATATCGCCCCTTGTCCCGCACATCAGCCAGAAAGTCTTCCCGGGCGATGAGCTCGAGAACCTTGCCGGCGGCAGCCGTGACGAGGGGGGTCCCGCCGAAGGTGCTGGCGTGGCTTCCCGGCGTGAAGGCCCTCGAGGCATTTTCCGTGGCCAGCATCGCGCCGATGGGAAGCCCGTTGCCCAAAGCTTTGGCCAGAGTCAGGACGTCAGGGGCAACCCCGAGTTGTTCATAGGCGAAAAGGGTGCCGGTGCGGCCCATGCCGACCTGGACTTCATCGAAGATGAGCAGCACATCCCGTTCCGTGCACAGACGCCGCAACGCTCGGAAGTAGTTCTTGTCGCCCAGCCGCACGCCCCCCTCCCCTTGGATAGGCTCGACCAAAACGGCGCACACCTGCTCCGTCATAGCCTTCCGGACGGCTTCCACATCGTTGTACGGCACGAAGTGAAATCCTTCGACGAGAGGTTCAAAACCCTTATGAACTTTTTCCTGAGCGGTTGCCGACAATGTGGCCAAGGTGCGGCCATGGAAGGAGTCTTCCATGGTGATGACATGGAAACGACCAGGTCCGTATTTATCCCGACTGTATTTCCGGGCGAGCTTGATGGCGGCCTCGTTGGCTTCGGCGCCGCTATTGGCAAAAAAGACCCTGTCGGCAAAGGAAAGGCGCCGTAACGCGGCGGCCAGTTCCACTTGTGGTCGGGTGTAAAAAAGATTGGAGACGTGGACCAGCTTCTGGGCCTGATGACAAATGACTTCTGTAACCTCGGGGTGGCAATGACCCAGGTTACACACGGCGATGCCGGCCACAAAATCAATGTATTCCTTTCCGTCCGCATCCCAGAGCCGGCTGCCACGTCCTTTTTCCAGCACAACGGGATATCGCATATAGGTGCTGCAGACGACCCGGTCGCACAATTCCATCACAGCCTGAGTCATGATCGCTTCCTTTCTTTAGTTCTCCGGAAAGGTCTGGAGGGCACAATTTCCGTTCCGATCCCCGAGTCGGTGAACAGTTCCAGAAGTACCGCGTGGGGAATTCGTCCGTCCAGGATAGCGACTTTTTTCACCCCGCCCTGGACGGCGTCCATGGCGCACTGCACCTTGGGAATCATCCCCCCTTTGAGGACATCCTCTTGGATGAGTTCCGCCGCTTCGGCCACGGTGAGGCTCGAGATCAATTCGCCTGCGCTGTTGAGGACGCCTTGAACATCGGTCATCAGGACCAGTTTTTCGGCACTCAGCGCCGCCGCCACCTTTCCGGCCACCAGATCGGCGTTGATGTTGTACGTCTCCCCGGATTTCCCCACGCCCACGGGGGCGATCACGGGAATCACCTGGCTTTTTTCCAGGACTTCCAGGATTTCCACGTTGATGCGTTCCACTTCCCCCACCAAACCGATGTCAATGATTTCGGGCGGCTGATCGTCACCTTGATACTTGAACAGATGCATCTTGCGGGCTTCAATGAGCATCCCATCTTTGCCGCTCAACCCGATGGCGCGTCCCCCATGCCGATTGATCAGGGCCACGATTTCCTTGTTGACCTTGCCTGCCAGCACCATCTCGACGACGTCCATGGTTTCCTCGTCGGTGACACGCATGCCTTCCCGAAAGTCGGACTTTTTTCCCACACGGTCGAGCATGCGGCCGATTTGTGGACCTCCGCCATGGACCACCACCGGGTGAATGCCAATGTATTTCATGAGCACCACGTCCTGGGCGAAACTCTCTTTTAAAGCTTCGTCCTTCATGGCATGCCCGCCGTACTTGATGACGACGGTTTTCCCCGAAAATTGCCGGATGTACGGCAGGGCCTCTATGAGCAGGGCGGCGGTATCGCGCATCACGATGGCATTCCTCCTTGTTGAAAACGGCTTCACAAAATGTAACGGCTCAGGTCTTCATCTTTGACAATGTCTTCCAAGGTCTGCCTGACGTAGTCTTGAGTGATGCGAAGGGTCTGGCCTTTAAGGTCCGGAGCGTTAAAGGAAATATCCGAAAGCAGCTTTTCCATGATCGTGTGCAGTCTTCGTGCCCCGATGTTCTCCGTGCGGGCGTTCACCTGGTAGGCAATTTCGGCAATTTCTTCAATGGCCGCATCATCGAAAACCAAGGTCACGTCTTCCGTTGCCAAAAGGGCGATGTATTGGGTGATCAGGGCGTTTTCGGGTTCTTTGAGAATTCTTACGAAATCTTCCTTGCTGAGGGATTGCAGTTCCACGCGAATGGGAAAACGCCCTTGAAGTTCCGGAATGAGGTCTGAGGGTTTGGCGATGTGGAACGCTCCGCTGGCGATGAACAGGATGTGGTCCGTGCGCACCATGCTGCCGTACTTGGTGGTCACGGTGGAGCCTTCCACAATGGGCAAAAGGTCCCGCTGGACACCTTCTCGGGAGACGTCCGGCCCGTGGGTGCCTTCTCTGCCGGCGATTTTATCGATTTCGTCGATGAAAATGATCCCGCAATGCTCAACCCGCTCGATGGCTTGCCGGATGACCTTGTCCATGTCGATGAGGCGCTGGGCTTCTTCCTCGACCAGGATTTCCCGGGCTTCGGGGATCTTGACCTTGCGGCGCTTGGTGCGTCGGGGGAGCATGGAGCTGAGCATTTCCCGAAAGTTGTAATCCATTTCCTCCATTCCGGCACTGGCAAAAAGATCGAAAACAGGCATCGACCGGTCTTCCACCTCCAGCTCTACGTACCGGTCGTCCAGGGCGCCTTGGCGCAGGAGTTTCCGAAGTTTTTCCCGGGTGGCATCGGCTTTTTGGGTTTCTTCCTGAGCCGCTTTCAGATCGGTCGCCTCCTGGGGACGACTCGGCGCCTGGGCAGTCCGGCGGGAAGGCGGCAGGAGGATATCCAGGAGCTTTTCCTCCGCCAGTTCTTCCGCCTTGACCCGCACCGCTTCCATCTCTTCCGATCGAACCATGTTGACCGCAAGATCGGTCAAGTCCCGGATCATGGATTCCACATCCCGTCCCACATAGCCCACCTCGGTGAATTTACTGGCTTCCACCTTAAGGAACGGCGATTGAGCCAATCGGGCCAGCCGTCGGGCGATTTCCGTTTTTCCCACGCCCGTCGGTCCGATCATGATGATGTTTTTCGGGGCGATTTCGTCGCGCAAATGTTCCGGCACCTGTTGGCGCCGCCACCGGTTGCGCAGGGCGATGGCCACCATGCGTTTGGCATCTTTTTGCCCGATGATGAATTTGTCCAATTCGCGCACGATCTCCGCAGGGGTCAAGGGCTGCTGCATGGCGTTACAACTCCTCTATGGTGAAAGCCTCATTGGTGTAAATACATAGCTCGGCGGCGATCTTCATAGCTTCTTCGGCGACGGTGCGAAGAGGGAGATCTGTATGGACCAAAAGGGCCCGGGCCGCCGCCAGAGCATAGGGTCCTCCCGAGCCCACAGCGGCCAGCCCATCGTCCGGTTCGATGACATCTCCGGTTCCACTGAGGATGAGGCATTGGGTGCGATCGGCGGCGATGAGGAGTGCCTCTAATCGCCGCAGGGCCCGATCCATGCGCCAGTCCTTGGCCAATTCTACAGCGGCCCGTTTCAGATTGCCGTTGTATTGCTCCAGTTTTGTCTCCAGCCTTTCGAAAAGGGTGAACGCATCGGCGGTGGCCCCGGCGAAGCCCGCGAGGATACTGTCGTGGTACATCTTGCGCACTTTGCGGGCATGTTGCTTCATGACCGTGTCGCCGAACGTCACTTGGCCGTCTCCGGCCATGACCACCTTTCGATCTCGATGAATGGCCAACACGGTGGTCGCATGAATAGCGGCGGATCGCGTCTTTGGGGTTCGAGGCGTCGGCATGGGTGTCCTTTCGTGCGCCGAGAATTAGGGGGAATTCTTGCGGCTTCGGGGATGGGCGGCATCGTAGACGCTCATCAGCCGATCCAGATCCACTTTCGTGTAGCGTTGTGTTGTGGAAAGACCTGCGTGGCCCAACATTTCCTGAATGCTCCTGAGGTCCGCTCCAGAGCTGAGAAGATGCGTCGCAAAGCTGTGCCGCAGCCCGTGGGGGCTGAGGGGGCGCCATTGTCCCGCATCCCGAAGTCTTGCCGCAAGCAGACGTCGCACGGACCGATCCGTCAGTCGTCCTCCCCGGGCGTTGAGAAACAAGGCTTCCCGGTCGCAGGGCCCGTGCCACTGTTCCCGGAAGGCGTTGAGGTAACAGCGGATGGCCTCTATGGCCTTGGATCCGATGGGAACAATGCGTTCCTTGGATCCTTTGCCCACAGTGCGCACCATCCCTTCGTCCATGTCGATATGGTTATGATTGAGGTGCACCAGTTCCCCGACGCGCAGCCCGGTGGAATAGAGGGTTTCAAACAGCGCCCAATCTCGGGCCGACGTCCATGGGGCGGATGGCTTCCGGGCTTTTGCTTCCAGGTCGCTGAGAAAAGCGAGCATATCGTCCACGTCCAAAAAAGCGGGCAAACTGACGCCGACCTTGGGGGACCCCAAGGATCGGGCCGGATTGGCTTCGAGTCCGTACCTTTCCGTAAGGAAACGGAAAAAGGAACGGTAGGTGGCGAGGGCTCTCGCTTGACTGCTCTTGGCCAGGCGCGGATGCCGGTGGAAAATGAAGCGACGCAGGTGTGCTTCCGAGAGATCTTCCATGGACAGGTAGGGCCGGTCTAAGACATCCTTAAGAAAGAGAAACCACTGCGCCAAGTCGGCTCCATAGCCTTTCACGGTGGCCGGACTCAGGGCCCGCTGACCGGCAAGATATGCCAAAAAATCCTCAAGGGCGCTCACGGCGGGTCCTTCAAGGGTGTTCAACACGAGATCCAGTGTCGATGACCCGTGGTCATCCATGGGGCGACTCCTGCTATGATCTGCCACATGACTCGACGTTGAAAAAATATAAACAATCAAAAAAAAAGCCGGAGAGAAAGCATTTTCTTTAGGTCACTTCGCACAATGGCCGGCTTCCCAGCCAACCTGGGATTGTTCTTGACTTTTCTCGTCCCCTTCATCTAAGAACGTCACTTGTGCTTTTCCTCGTAAAGTCCGCGGCGAGACTGACCGATAGCTGCACAACCATCATAAGGTTTTGGATTCGGGAAAAAATCGCCGTTTTTTCGATTTTCGGGGATGATCGAAGGATCGCCCCATCAGCTACGGGGCGCAAGCGCAGAAAGGAACAGCTCATGAGTGAATCGGTAGCCAAGGTCCGCACATTCGCCATCATTTCCCACGGAGGCGCGGGAAAAACCTCTTTGGCAGAGGCCATGTTGTTTACTGCCGGGGTAACCACACGTTTGGGCAAGGTGGACGAAAGCACGTCCGTGATGGATTTTGAGCCTGAGGAAGTCAGCCGGAAGATCACCATCAGCACGGCCTTCAACACCTTCCCGTGGAGGAAGCATTCCTGCACGGTGATCGATACTCCGGGCGATTTCAACTTCATCGCAGAAACAAAAAGTTCCCTGCAGGGGGCGGATGCGGCTCTGGTGGTGGTCGATGCTATTGACGGGGTCAAAGTGCAGACCGAAAAAGTCTGGGAATTTGCCGAGGAATTGGCTCTGCCCCGGATGATCTTTGTGAGCAAGATGGACCGGGAGCGTGCGGATTTCGCCAAGACGGTGGACAACATCCGGCAGCAGCTCGGGACCCGGTGCGTGCCCCTCACCGTGCCTATCGGCAGTGCCGAGCACTTTCAGGGCGTTGTGGATGTACTGACCGGCAAAGCTTTCATTTACGCTCATGGCGAAACCGGGAAATATGATGTGAAAGACGCGCCAGCAGACGCCCTCGAGCTGGCCGCTCAGTACAAAGAAATGCTTGTGGAAAATGTGTGCGAAGCCAACGACGCTCTGTTGGAAAAATATCTCGAAGGTCAGGAGCTCACGCAGGAAGAGATCGTCGGGGGGCTGCGCGGCGCGGTGATCGCCGGGCGCTTGATTCCCATCGCCTGTGGTTCCGGTACGGCCAACGTGGGAACTGCCCAGGTGCTGGACATTATTGTGGATTGTTTCCCGTCGCCTTTGGACCGCGGTCCCAAGAAAGGGTTCTCTGCGGACGGGGAAAACACTGTGAGTCGTGAGCCCGATCCGGCGGCTCCCTTTTCCGGCCTGGTCATTAAGACCATCAGTGACCCCTATGCGGGCCGCCTGTCCGTAGTGCGCATCTTTTCCGGGACGATGAAACCTGATGCCACCGTCTTCAACAGCACCAAGAAGTCCAAAGAACGGTATGGACAATTGCTCCGGATCAAAGGCAAGGGTCAGGAGAGCATTCAAGAGGCCGGACCTGGCGACATTGTGGCCGTTGCCAAACTCAAAGAAACCACTACCGGCGACACGCTCTGCGACGAAAAGAATCCCATTATGTTCCAATTTCCGGACCTGCCCGCTGCAGTGTATTCCCTGGCCATTGAGCCCAAGAGCAAAGGTGATGAAGAGAAGATTTTCAGCTCCCTCGCCCGCCTCATGGAAGAGGATTTGGCGCTGAAACTGGAGCGCAACGACGAAACCAAAGAGATGATCCTTTCGGGCATGGGGGAAATCCACATCGAGGCTACGATCGACAAGCTCAAGCGCAAATTCGGCGTCGAAGTGAACCTTCGGCTTCCTAAAGTCCCATACAAGGAGACCATCAAGGGGAAGGCTAGGGTTCAAGGCAAATACAAGAAGCAAACGGGTGGGCGAGGCCAGTACGGCGATTGCTGGATCGAAATGGAGCCGCTGCCGAGAGGGGAAGGGTTCCAGTTTGTGGACAAGATCGTGGGGGGCGTGATCCCCAGGCAGTATATTCCCGCCGTGGAAAAGGGTATCGTGGAAGCGGCGCAGGAAGGCGTCGTGGCCGGCTATCCGGTGATCGACTTCAAAGTGGACTTGGTTGACGGGTCTTACCACGCAGTGGATTCTTCGGAAATGGCTTTCAAGATCGCCGGTTCCATGGCTTTCAAGAAAGCCGTGGCGGAGGCCAAACCGACCCTGCTGGAACCTATTGTTCACTTGGAGGTGATCATCCCGGACGACTGCTTGGGAGACGTCATCGGCGACCTCAACTCCCGTCGGGGCAAAGTCCTGGGCATGGACAGCCAAGGCACCAAACAGATCGTTCGAGCCCAGGTGCCTCTTGCCGAAGTGTTGAAATATGCTCCTGACCTGCGATCCATGACCGCTGGGCGGGGTATGTTCACCATGAAATTCTCGCATTACGAAGAAGTGCCGGCGCAACTTCAAGAAAAAATCATCGAAGCTGCCAAGGCCGAGAAAGCGTAGGAAGGTCAAAGGCGCGTTCGTTGGTGACATTGCCCCAGACAGTTTTGATCATGGGGGAAGAGGGGACAAAGAGCATACGCCCTGGAAAGCGGAACTCCTTGCGGAGATTCCGCTTTTCTGTTTTCGACGGACGCGGGGTGACCTTTCCTTTTCCGCCGAAATCCGGGTATAAAAAGCTGCCTCTGGATTTTGATGACCATAGAGCCATAGTGACATTGGGGATCGGGTCGGAGAGCTTCTCTTCAGGAATCGGACGAGGAGGGCCCGTGACGGGAGAACATAAAAAGGACACAAAGGAAATCCAAAACGGCGACCGCGTGCCCCTAGCGATAAAGATCCAGCAGATGAACGTGACGGAGCGCGTTAAGTTGGCGCTCACCGGCGGCAAGGAAGCCCGCACACTCCTGATGCAGGATCCCAACCGCGTGGTCCAGATAGCCGTGTTGGACAATCCGAAGATCACCTCGTCTGAAGTGGTGGGGTTTGCCAATTCCAGAAACATCAGCGACGACGCCTTACGCAAGATCGCTGAAAATCGAGAATGGGCGAAGCTTTATTCCGTGCGGCTTGCTTTGGTGAAAAATCCCAAGACCCCTGTGGGTATTGCGCTGAAATTGGTTTCGACCCTCATCCCTCAGGATTTGAAACTCCTTGCCAAAAGTAAGTCGGTGCCCAGCGTCATCGTGCAGGCTGCCCGGCGCCAATTGGAGCGCGGACCGACCTGAAAATGATGAGGAGGCTTTCGGTGATTCAAAAAACGGTGGCCATCATCACCGTGAGCGACAAAGGAAGTCGAGGAGAGCGCGAGGATACCGCCGGAGCTCAGCTCTGGGAAAGGCTCCAGGCGGAAGGATACGTCGGTGTGTGGCGGACCATAGTCCCCGATGAAACACCCGCCATCCAGGAGGCTCTGGCGGAGGCGGTGGATCGACGAAAGGCGGCTTTGGTGGTCACGACCGGCGGGACTGGGGTTTCCCCCCGGGACGTGACGCCAGAGGCGACCGCAGCCGTTTGTGATCGGCTGGTGCCTGGAATGGCCGAAGCCATGCGGCTAGAAAGCCTCAAAAAAACACCCCATGCCATGCTTTCTCGTGCGCTGGTGGGCATTCGGGGCGGGAGTCTCATTGTCAATCTTCCGGGAAGCCTCAAAGGCTCTCTGGAAAACCTGGAGGTTCTCCTGCCGGCGTTACCCCATGCTCTAGCAAAGATTCAAGGGGATCCGGAGGAATGCGGGGGATAAAGGCGGTGCCCATCCACGGACATCGACGCGGAACTTTTCGATGCATCCAAGGCGATGATGATCGTCGATGCGAGGGTGAAAGTAGACAGAAGCTTGGTGGAACGGCCTATCGAGAGATTGTGTGGGACAATTCACTGTCGGACAAGCGCCCGTGGGGAGGGCTCGAGGCTGCGCTTGTCCGAAAGTGCGCCCATTGTGGCCCACATTGTCGGCGATTCTTTGGACATGCCCGGATGATTGGAACGTCCGTTCCCCACACGGGTGGCTAAATTTCTTCCGATGCTTCCTCGGCTCCGACCGCGCTCCTTTTGGCCGCATAAGTTTCTTGAACGGCCCTCTTCTTGGCTTCAAACGCCTCGCAGATCTCTCGGATCTCTTCGTCGATTCGTTTCATCTTCGCTTCGGCCTCTTCCACGAGGCGCATCTGGGTCAGGACCGCCGGGTCGGATTTCACGGACTCCTGCCCCTCCTTCAGCAGGCCGTACACCGCGGAGCCGAGTCCACTGTAGGCTTTCGCCAAGCTCTTCTGGGACTTGCTGACGGAAAACCGCTTCAGTTGAGTTTTCAAGACCTTCATTTTCCATAAGTAAATGATGGTGGCATATTCCAAAGCCCAATAGCCCAGTTTTGTCAGCATGGAGATGATACTTTGGATCACTCCACTCATTCTTGCCTCCTTTCGCTCATATCCTCAAGATTCCATCCTGTGATCCGCCTAAAGCGCTCTGTCATTTTGTCCAAGTGAGATCCCGGCCAGTACACGCCTCCACACGTCGGACATCGACTGAACGACAGGGCCGTGGCATAAACATACTCAGGCACCAGGCCGAACACCTCCTCTCTGGGCACATCCTCCAGGAGCTGGTTGCATTGAAGACATCGGCTGAACGGGTTGAACTGTTCTCGCCGAATAAGCCCCGCTGCCGCCAGCTTGCGACACTGGTCCTCAAACCTAGTGGATTCACACAAAAAGACGCCCGGAAGATGGCGCCACCGCGTGTTTCCTGTGACGATGATGCGACCCTCGCCACACAAAGTTTCGATCTGGGACGCTGTCTCGATGGATCCGTAAACCGCGTCATAGCCGAGGATTCGTAACCATTTTGCCACTTTTCCGAGCATACGATCAACAAAAAACCGTGCCCGAGGCTCCATGGGATCCTCCTGCTCTTGAGCACCGCTCAGGGTGTGGCCAAAACCGCTCCATAGGAACGATCGGCCGGATTTGAGCTCATCGCATTTCCACGACTCGAACGGCGTCACCGAGGACCGGGAGATCGAATGTTTCGGAAGGCAGAGTGGCCGGCTGCATCACGAGCGTTCTGGAAAGTTCTAAGGACCCGGTCGGGCTCTGAAAAACGACGGACGTCGGGATATCGCGGTCATCACCCAGCGCCTGGTACTGAAAGAGGATGGTCAGAGGGGTCTGCGACAGCTTCAGCTCCATCCGGCAAAGGCGTTCCTCATCAGGACAAAGACCATAGCGCCGGAAGGTTTCCCGCTGTTCCTCCGGTCCACCCCAGACCACCGTCCCGTCCTGAAGTCTTCGGGGGACAGATCCTTCAAGCATATACTGGGGAGGTGTTCCCAGGAGGACGTGTGCCAGTTCGGTCCCGGGCACACCGATACCCACGAGCTTTTCAAGGAGCGCCTCACTGCGGGTGGATGTGTACAAGGTTTTTTCCGACACGAGCCACAGGCTTGCGGATGTGCCCTTAAGAAGAAACAGCCCCTGGATCTGCCCCCATGAATTCAGGATTTCGACGCGCACTCGATCAGGCAACAACGCCGTGACAAGCACTCTGGCGCGCCAGACCCGATCCAATGAATCCGTCGACTTGGCTTGGTAAACGATGTGGACCTTATCCCAACGATGGAGCCGGGCCAGCATATCGAGGCGCCATTTTTCGGCATCCCAGGGAGCTCTTGGCTTTTCAGGGGCGTAAGGTGGAAAGCGTCGAGGGGCGCACCCCACAACTCCGAAGACGACAAGAAAAAGAATAATGACGGCGTGAAACCGGGCAGTCTCTTTCATTGAATGCGCTGGATCTTTTCACGGATCGAGGCCGGCTTTTCATGCCCCTTCTCCACAGCCTTTTCATAGGCTTCCCTAGCTTCTTTGAACCGTCCTAAAGCCTGCAAGATGTCCCCGTAGTGTTCCAAAATGATGGGGTCGTCCGGGACAAGCTCCAGGGCCTTTCGGATGACTTGGAGGGCTTTCATGAAATTGCCCATGCGGTAGTAAACCCATGCCAAGCTATCCATGATGTAGCCGTCTTGGGGTTCCTTTTCCAAGGCGCGCTCGATGAGTTCCAAGGCTTCGTCGAGGTGGATTCCTTGATCCGCATAGGTGTAGCCCACGTAATTGAGAGCGCCGGCATGGTCTTTGTCCATCGTGAGGATCTTTTTCATGACCTCAAGGGCTTCGTTTTTTCTGTCCATTCGGTCCAGCACGATCCCTTTGCGAAACAACAGGGCCGTGTTTTCCCCGGTCGCGGTGATGCCGGCATTCAAGACTTCCAAAGCTTTTGCAAAATTTTTGGTCTCTTCATGGAGATAGGCGAGATACAGGTAGAAATCGATGACCTGAGGTCTGGTTTTGATGGCCTTTTCCAAGCACTGAATGCCCGACTTATGATCATTGAGCTTAGAAAAGAGAAGGCCCAGACGGATTTGGGCCGGCTCCCACAAAGGGCTGTTTTCCGGAATGAGTCGAAAGTTGACGACGGCCTGTTCTAAATCCGCCCGTTCGCCTTTCTCTTCGTAGGAGGTGGCGAGATAGTAGAGAGCCTGATCGTATTGCGGCCGATCTTTCAAGAGGGACTGAAAATCGGAAATGGCCTCCTGGTACTTTCGTTGCTGAAGGTGAATGATGCCGATCTTGAGACGGCTTTCCAGGTCTTGGGCGTCTTGCTGAGACAAGATCCGCAGCTGGTCAAGGGCTTTGTCGTACTGCTTCTGACGGATATAGAGGTTGCTCAGTCGATTGCGCGCTTGACTATGCCCGGGGTTCATGGTCAACAACCGCTGGTAAACGGATTCGGCTTCCTGAAACCTTTCCGTGACTTCATAAATGTAGGCCAGGTCCAACAAGGCTCTGTCGAAAAACGGATTGATCTGAAGCGCTTCTTGATAAGCGGCTTCCGCTTGATCGTAAAACTTCATATCCAAAAAGACGCGCGCCTTGTAGTAATACGCCAGGGGATTGTCGGGAAGCAGGGTCTTCAGGTGTTCCAGAGCTTCCAGGGCCTCTCGAAATCGATTCTCTTGGGCGTACAAGGTTCCCAAAAGGAGGTACGCATCGTGGTTCGAGGGATTAAGGGAAATCACGCGTTGGTAGGCTTGGATGGCTTTTTCGTTATTGCCCGTGCCGGCATAGAGGCGTCCCAGGAGGATAAAAGCGTTCTCATAGGCAGGAGCAACCTCAGCTGCTTTTTCCGCGAGCCTCAAGGCTTCATGGACCTTGCCCTGGCGGACGTAAAGGACCGCCAGATCCGTGAGAATCGTGGGATCGTTGGGGTCGTATTCCAAAGCTTGATGGTAAGCCTTAATGGCTTGTTCGGGCTCGTTGACCCGAAGGTGGTATTGGGCTAACAGATAGGCCGCGTACGCTGGAGACTTGGGCAATTCCGGGGAAACGCCCGGCAGGGACGGTCCGGACCGCAAACCGATGGTGGTGCGGGAGTTCATGAGCATGAGAAGAAAAAAGGCCGTCCATGTCTTCTGTGCGTGCCGCATAGGGGCATTGTCCTTCGAGCGCGAGAGATGACCGGATTCTGGGAGCTATGGACGTTGTCACGTATCACATTTGCTGAGAACCGTCAACGTCGAGGCCGAGCTGATGGACTATCCAAAACTACGACCTGGTTTAGAAGCCATACCTGTGGAACATGAGGGGAAATCATACCTCTTGCTAAGGGATCGTTTGGGGTACACCGACAAACCGGTGTTGCTGCAAACGGAGTTCGCCGCTTTTTTGGCACTCTTGGACGGCCGACATTCCGTGAGGGACATTCAGGCGTTTTTTCTGCGCCGCACAGGCCAGCTCATCTACAGCGAGAGGATCCAGGAGGTGATCCACGTCCTGGACGAAAATCTGTTTCTCGATAATGAACGTTACGCGGAGCATGTCAACGCGGAAACTCGGAGATTCCGGGAGAGTCCCGTAAGACGGATGCGCCATGGAGGAAAGAGTTATCCGATTGCTCCTGAGGAACTCCGCTCGTTCCTGGATGCCGTGCTCGCCATGGGACCTTCCCCGCCGCATGAGAAAGCCGAGGAAGCTGCGGAGGGGCAGGGCAGGGGCGCCCTGCCCCCATCCAAGGATGTCGCGGGTCGGGGCACTCCTTGTCCTGGTTTGGTCGGCCTTGTGGCACCTCACATTGATATTCGGGCGGGTGCGGCGACCTTCGGAGCTGCTTACAACACCTTGCGCCGGATGGAGCCTCCTGAGGTATGGGTCGTTTTGGGAACCGGCCACGAGCCCATTGAAAATTTTTTTTCTGTCACCCTCAAAGATTTTGAAACTCCTTTAGGACTCATGGCGTGCGACCGGGAGCTGGCGGAAGAGATTGTTCGGCGGGCTCCTCAGGACGTTCTCGCCGGGGAACTGGCTCACAGCCGAGAGCACACCATAGAATTCCAGGCGGTCTTCCTGGCCCACGTGCAGCCCACGGCTCGACTTGTGCCTGTGTTGTGTTCTTTCGATGTGGAACACTGGGAATCACAAAAGCCTGTGATCGACCAGTTCTGCGACGCTTTGAGAGAGGCCGTGGAAAAGTCAGGAAAATCCGTCGGTTTTCTCGCCAGTGTGGACCTGGCCCACATCGGTCCCCGATACGGTGATGACTTTCACCCCAGTCGGCTGACCATTCAAGAGCACCTGGAAGCGGACCGAAGGGTGCTGGCCGCCTTGGAAAAGCCGGATCCTGAATTGTTCATGACCACCATTGTCCGCGATGGGAATGCGCGAAAGATCTGCGGGGTTCCGCCGCTTTATGTGTTCAGCCGCGTTTTGCAGGGCCGGGCCGAGGGATGGGTGCTCCATCACGATCACGCCGTGGTGGATTCGCAAGGTTCCTTCGTGACCTTCGCGGCTATGGCTTTCCGAGGTTTGAATCTGACTGGAGACTGATGGTCACGGTTCATGCTCGGGCTCGAAGGCGGTCACCTCGTCGATGGAGGAGGCATCTGTGAGGAGCATGACTAGGCGGTCGACCCCGAGGGCGATGCCTGCCGCCTCATCAAGGTGGTCCAAGCTTTCCAAAAAGCGTTGAGGCCAAGGATACACATCCCGGCCGTCAGCTCGACGCCTGGCGAGGGTTTCCCGGAAACGCGCTTCCTGCTCGGAGCGGGAGGTCAGTTCGGAAAAGCCGTTGGCCAGCTCCAGACCTGCCCAGTAGAGCTCAAAGCGCTCGGCCACCCACACGTCCTCGTGCTTTCGAAGCCGTGCCAAGGCCGCTTCTTGGGGTGGGTAGTTGGAAAGAAAAGCCGGCTGAGGGAAACCCAAGTGAGGTTCAATTTTGTCCACCAGGTCTTCTGAAAACCGCTGTTCGTCGTAATGCTTTACAGGATCCCATCCGGCCCACTGCCGGAAGACGTCGCGAACGCTCCGGTCATCCCACGGCGGAAGAACGGATAGCGTGCGGCCCCCATAGGGGAATCGGGGGAATCGGTCCACGAACCGACAAAGGAAAAGGAGAAGCTCCGTGCAGTCTTTTTTGAGCGCATGGCTGTCCGCTCCTCGTCGGTACCATTCGAGAAGGGTGAACTCCGGCTGGTGGCGGCGTCCTCGCTCTCCTTTTCGGAAAACAGGACAGATTTGAAAAATCTTTTCGTAACCCGCAGCAAGGAGCCGCTTCATATAAAGCTCCGGACTTGTTTGAAGATACCAATCTTCAGAACGCACGGCGTCAATGTGAAATTCCGGGGCAGGGGCCGGGGTCCGGACAGGGGTCTGCACTTCCAAAAAACCCTGTTCCACAAAGAAGAGCCGCATCCCGTGCAGGATGCGGCTCCGCATTTCCAGTCGGCCGCGTTTGAGCGCAAGAGCGTCGTGAGGATTCATCAGGTGGACGTCTTCACTCTTTCCACGTAAGTTCCTGTCCGGGTATCGAGCTTGAGGACATCTCCTTCCTCAATGAAAAGCGGAACCTGGATCTCATAACCGGTTTGCAAGGTGGCGGGCTTGGTCGCTCCCGAGGCCGTATCACCCTTGACTCCCGGGTCCGACTTGATCACCTTGAGTTCCACAAAGTTAGGCAAAGAGATGCCAATGGGAGATCCTTTAAAGAAAAGCATGTCCACATGGAGGTTTTCGGTGAGAAAGTTCTTGGCTTCTCCGACGGCTTCTTCCGTCAATTCCACCTGCTCATAAGTGGTAGTGTTCATGAAATGGTAGCGGTTGCCTTCTTTGTAAAGGAACTCCATTTCTTGCTCTTCCAAATCGGCCGCCATGAACTTGTCGCCCGAACGATAGGTGCGGTCGAATTGGATGCCCGTGATCATGTTGCGCAAGCGGCATCGATAGAGAGCCTGACCTTTTCCTGGTTTTGAAAATTCAAAATCTACAATGAGATAGGGTTCTCCGTCGATTTCCAACTTGAGACCTTTTCTCAGGTCGCTTGCCGTCAATGTGGCGCCCATAATATTCGTCCTCTCTGCGGGAGCTTTTCGGTTGACCTCAAAACACCGGCGCATCATACAGAGCATGGGAAAGGTTGGTCAAGAAGGGAGGTGGCGGTTCATGGAAAAAGGGATCAAGCAGACTGGAGTTTCGATTCATTTTCTCGGTGTGGGAGAAGCGTGCGACGAAACCCAGCCTAACACAAGCCTGCTCATTGTGACGGCACGGCCGGATCATGAGCAGATGCCCCTACAGATCCTCTTGGATTGCGGATTTTCCTCAACCCACCGGTATTTTCAAGTGTGCGCTGATCCGGAGGCGTTGGATGTCCTGTGGGTGTCGCACTTTCATGGAGATCATTTCTTCGGCGTTCCCTTATTGCTGCTGCGCTTTTGGGAAATGAAGAGACGCAAGCCCCTCACCATCGTCACTCAGACCGGTGGTGTGAACACCATCTTTCGGGCCATGGATCTCGCCTACCCGGGTTTTGTCCACAAACTCACTTTTCCCATTGAGGACATGGTCCTGGAGACGGGCTCTGAGGTGCATGTGCACGGGACGACATGGAGGGCGGCGCAGACCGAGCATGGCCGAAAGAACTTGAGTGTTCGCGTCGACGGCGGCTCATGGTGCGTTTTCTACAGCGGTGACGGACGCCCGACGACGGAGACGGAACAACTGGCTGATGGTTGTGATGTGGCGATTCACGAAGCCTTTGTGCTCGATGGTTCCGATGCGGTTCCCGGGCATGGCACCGTGGAGGGGTGCATCCGCTGGGCGAGAGCGGCGTCCATCCGTCGGCTTGCTTTGGTGCACATTCAGAGGGACGTGCGCCGCACAAAATGGCGGCAGATCCAACAGGTAGTGGGCCAATGTCGGGATTTAGAGGTTTCCGTCCCGGCATCGGGGGACGTCTGGGCTGTTTAGAAGCGTGTTCATGGTCTATGCCCCGGCGTCCTTCTGGGATGGATTTCCTAAAATTCCACGCCCTTTTGGGCCTTGATGCCTTGATCGCGGAAATGATGTTTCACCGGAACCATCTCCGTGACGCAATCGGCCATGGCACACAGATCGGCCGGTGCGTTTCGACCGGTCACCACCACGTGGCACCGAGGGGATTTTTGCCTCAGGCCTTCCAGCACGGTGGCGAGAGGCAGTAGGCCGTGGGAGAGGGCCACATTGAGTTCATCAAGAATGATGAGGTCGTAGCGGTCCGAGGTGAGGGCTTCCATGGCCTTGGCCCAACCATAGGAGGCGAGGGCGCGGTCTTCGTCGGCGGTCTCATGACGCCACGTGAATCCTTTGCCGAGAGTCAGCCATTCGATGTTGGGCAACGCCCGCGCCGCGTTGTGTTCACCGGTATGCCACGCTCCTTTGATGAATTGGAGGACAAGCACCCGCATGTGGTGGCCCGCGGCGCGCAGGGCCATGCCCAACGCGGCCGTGGTTTTTCCCTTACCGTCTCCTGTAAAAACCAATAGAAGGCCGCGAGCCGCCATGAGCGTTCTGTGCCCGTTACCGTTCTTCGCCTACTTTGATGCCGTTGTTGGGATCCTTGTGCAGCTCAAAGGCATCGTGCAAGACGCGCACGGCCAATTCGGTGTATTTTTCGTCGATAACGCACGAAATTTTGATTTCGGACGTGCTGATCATATGGATATTGATATTTTCCTTGGCCAGGGCGTTAAACATCACGCTGGCCACCCCTGTATGACTCCGCATCCCTACCCCGATGACAGACACTTTGGCGATATTGGGATTGCCGTGGACGTGGCCCGCTCCGATTTCTTTGGAGATTTTTTCCGCCAAGGCCAGGGTTCTCTCATAGTCCGCCTTGGGGACTGTAAAGGAAATGTTGGCCCGGCCAGGGACGGCGCTGCTTCCCTGAATGATCATGTCCACATTGATACCGGCCTCCCCGATGGGATGAAACAGCTTGAACGCCATGCCCGGCACATCGGGCACGTCGGTCACAGTCACACGAGCTTCCTTCTTGCTGTACGTGATCCCTGAGACCACGACCTTTTCCATATCCGCATCCTCCTGGGTGACAAGCGTTCCGGGATCGTCGGTAAAGGACGATCGGACCCATATGGGCACGTTGTATTTCATGCCGAATTCCACTGATCGGATGTGCAGAACCTTAGCGCCCATGCTGGCCATTTCCAGCATTTCTTCGTAACTGATGCGCCGGAGTTTGCGCGCCTTCGCGTAGACGTTGGGGTCGGTGGTGTAGACGCCTTCCACATCAGTGTAGATTTCGCACGCATCCGCTTTGAGTGCTGCTGCCAAGGCGACGGCCGTCGTATCCGACCCGCCGCGTCCCAGTGTGGTGATGTTGCCTTCATCGTCATAGCCTTGAAAACCGGCGACCACGACAATCTTCCCTTCGCGGAGTTTTTCCACCACTGGAAGCGTCTCAATCCAGCTGATGCGAGCGTGCCCGTGCTGGTGGTCGGTAATGATGCCGGCTTGGTAGCCCGTCATAGAGACGGCCTCAAGGCCCATGTCCTTGACGGCCATGCTGAAAAGGGCAATGGTCACCTGTTCTCCCGTGGCCAACAGCACATCCAATTCCCGGGGATCAGGTGTGGGGCTCATTTCATGTGCCAAGGCGATCAAGCGATCCGTATCGCCCGCTCTGGCCGACAGGACCACCACCAGATCATCTCCCGACCTTCTGCGTTCCACCACCCGTCGGGCCACCGAGCGGATGCGCTCCACGTTGGCTACGGATGTTCCACCATATTTTTGCACCACCAAGGCCATCGCGATGGATCCTCCTTCGTGCGGAATGCCGCCTCAAGCCGCATCGCTTTTAGCACAAACTTGTTGTGATTCAAGGGAAATCTTGGAGACGGCACCCTTCAACGGTTTAGGATGTTGGGGAGTCGCGCCAGAAGACGGGTGTCGGTTCTCGGGTGGCCGATTGCAATCTCTCAAGGAATTCAGTTCGGGGGATTTCTCGGGCGCCCATGCGCAGCAGATGCTTCGTGGTGACTTGGCAGTCGATGAAATCGTACCCGGAACCCTTGAGACGTTCCACGAGATGGACCAGAGCCACCTTGGAAGCATCCGAGACGATGCTGAACATGGATTCTCCGAAAAACACGCGACCCACCGCCACACCATATAGGCCACCCACCAGCTGACCATCCAGCCAGGTTTCCACACTGTGGGCCGCTCCCATTCGGTGCAGTCGGTGGTAGGCTTCAATCATCTCCGGTACCAGCCATGTTTCCTCCCCTTGACGGATCCGCACCAGCGCACAGGCCTCGATGACGGCACGGAAGGCGGCATCGAACGTCACTCGAAAGCGGGCTTTCTTGAGGACACGGCGCAGACTGTGGGAGATTCTGAGTTCATCGGGGAACAACACGAGCCGAGGGTCCGGAGACCACCACAAAATGGGGGTTCCCGGGGCATACCAAGGGAAAATGCCCTGACGATAGGCGAGAAGCAGCCTTCGCGGGCTCAAGTCCCCTCCGATGGCCAACAATCCGTCAGGTTCGGCGAGGTCCGGTGGGGGGAACACCAGGTCTTTGTTGAGACTGAAAATGGCCATGACCTCTTCAAGACGACCATTCCACCGTGCCCGTGTTCAATTTCCGGGAAACTCAAAGACCATGGATTCGGTGACCATCACATCGGCCCCTTGGGCGCCTTCATCGCGGTGTCTGACGATGACACGGCCGCCCTTTTGGAGTCGACCGAAAAGGATTTCTTCGGCCAAGGGGTCCTTAATTTCCGCTTGCAGCACCCTGGCCAAGGGTCGAGCCCCGAAAGTTGGGTCATAACCCTTTTCGGCCAGCCAGCGACGAGCTTCGGGAGACAGTTCGATGGTGATTTTCTTTTCCGCCAGCTGGCCCCTGAGCTCTTCCATGAACTTGTCCACGATCTTTTCCATGATGGAAAGATCCAAGCCGGCAAAGGGAATAATGCCGTCCAAACGGTTTCGAAACTCCGGGCTGAATAATTGTTCAACAGCCTTCATCCCTTTGGCCGAACGATCGTCCTTGTCTTTGCTCGTCCCGAATCCAATGGAGCTGCTGCTCATTTCGCGGGCGCCGGCATTGGATGTCATCAGAAGCACCACATTGCGAAAATCGGCCTTCTTGCCGTTATTGTCGGTCAAAGTCGCATAATCCATCACTTGCAAAAGAATACTGAAAAGATCCGGGTGCGCCTTTTCGATTTCGTCCATGAGCAGAACGCAGTGTGGATGTTTGCGGATGGCGTCCGTAAGGAGTCCCCCCTGGTCAAATCCGATGTAGCCTGGAGGGGCGCCGATGAGGCGGGCGACGGCATGTTTTTCCATGTATTCACTCATATCGAAGCGCAGGAAATGAATTCCCAGGATGGCGGCCAGCTGTTTGGCCACCTCCGTCTTGCCCACACCGGTCGGCCCGATGAGAAGAAAAGAGCCGATAGGCCGATCAGGCACACGCAACCCCGCTCGAGATCTCTTAATCGCGGTGGCGAGCGCCTTGATGGCTTCGTCCTGGCCGAAAACCTTTCGTTTGAGTTCCTCTTCCAGGCTGTGCAACCGCACCTGATCGGACGCCGAGACGGATCGGGGCGGAATCTTGGCCATCTTGGCCACAACCTCCTCGATGTCCTTGACGTGCACAACGCGCCGGGTCCTGTGGTCGGCTTTAAGCCGCAGGCTTGCGCCCGCCTCGTCAATGACGTCGATGGCTTTGTCCGGAAGATACCTGTCGTTGATGTGTCGCGCCGAGAGTTCAGCGGCGGCCTTCAAAGCTTGCGCGGTAAACCGCACCCCGTGATGTTTCTCATAAGACTTCCTGAGCCCTTGAAGGATCTGGTAAGTCTCGTCCACACTGGGTTCGTGGATTTCAATCTTTTGGAAACGGCGGCTGAGGGCCCGATCTTTTTCGAAGTGATTCTTGTATTCTTCGTAGGTTGTGGACCCGATGCAGCGGATAATCCCGGAGGCCAAAACAGGCTTCAGGATGTTGGAGGCGTCCATGGAGCCGCCGCTGGTCGCTCCGGCACCCACCACCGTGTGGATTTCGTCGATAAACAGAATGGCCCCGGGCTTGCTCTTCAGCTCATTGATGACGGCTTTCAACCGGGCTTCAAAATCACCGCGAAACTTGGTTCCTGCCAACAGTGCTCCCATATCCAGGGCATAAATCTCGGATTTTTGAAAACTTTCGGGCACCTCCTTGCGGTGGATCTTCAAGGCCAAACCCTCGGCAATAGCTGTCTTCCCGACACCGGGATCCCCGACGAGGATGGGGTTGTTCTTGGTCCGTCGTCCGAGGATTTGGAGCGTGCGCATAATTTCAGATTCTCGTCCGATGAGCGGATCGATGAGTCCTTGGGCTGCCTTCTCCGTGAGGTTGGTCGTAAAACGTTCCAAAGCCGACGGCTTTGCCGACTGTCTCTGAGGACGGGGGGCCAAGCCTGCGCCGGGCCTTTCCGATTGATCCTCTACGACGCCCGCGACCTTGGAAATTCTGTGGGAAATGTATTCCAAAACGTCCAGCCGGGTCACGCCATGAGATTTCAAAAAGTACACGGCATGTGAACTCTCTTCATGGAACATGGCGGCCAGAATATCACCCACATCCACGTGCCGTTTCTCGGCCCCTTGCGCGTGCATGACGGCTCTCTGGAGGACCCTCTGGACCGCCAAGGTTTGAATGGGATCCCTCTCGACCGATTTGGGCAACCTTTCCAAACGCTGATCAAAGAAGTCTTCCAATTGCTGCTTCAATCGGTCCAGGTCCGCTCCGCAATGATAAAGGATCTCGGCCCCTCCGGCATCCTGCAGAATGGCATAGAGGATATGTTCCAGAGTGAAAAATTCGTGACGGCGAATTTTGGCTTCCTTCACCGCCGCCGAAAAAGCCATTTCCAATTCCCGACTGATCATGGGGGCTCCTTACCTTAAGCCTGCTCCATAGTGCATTTTAGAGGAAACCCGTTTTTTCTGGCCAAATGGTGTACCATTTCCACTTTGGTCTCTGCAATTTCCTCGGGATAGACCCCGCAGACCCCCACCCCGTTTCTGTGCACGTGGAGCATGATTTCCGTCGCCTCCGCGGTGGTTTTGTGGAAGACTTTCTCCAAAATCTCCACCACAAACTCCATGGTGGTGTAATCGTCATTGTGCAAAAGAACCTTGAACATGGGGGGTTCGAGCAGCTCCTCTTCGAGGTGGCTTTCAAGGCTTTCCCGCATGTCCGGATGGTGTTCACTCATAGATCTCAGCCTCTTTCCCAATTTCTCCTTCTCACGGGGCGGTGTTTTCTCTATCCTGCAGAGCCATGCTATTGAAAAATAACGCCCTGAGCTGTGGAGTCAAGCGCTGTGGCGGGAGCGAGCGCTCCCGCAAGGCGTGAGAGGATCGGGGAAGCCCTTGTGGTCATCCCTAAATTTCCCGCATTGGGGAAGCCGGCGGCTGAATGAGACCTCGGATTTGCCGACTTCTCGAGAGGGTGATGAAGAAAAAGGAGAAAGACATGCCGGGCAACAGCTTCGGACGGCTCTTTCGGGTCATGACATGGGGTGAATCCCATGGACCTGCTTTGGGTGCGGTCATCGATGGGTGTCCACCGGGCATCCCGCTGTGCGAAGACGACATCCAAAAGGATTTGGAACGCCGTCGGCCCGGGAAAAAGATTACGACGGCTCGGAAAGAACCCGACACGGTCCGCATCCTTTCGGGGGTTTTTGAAGGCCTCACCACGGGAACTCCCATCAGCCTCATGATCGAAAACAGGGATGTACGGAGTCGAGATTACGAAGCCCTAAAGGATCTTTACCGGCCTGGACATGCGGATCGCACCTATGAACAAAAATACGGGGTCAGGGACTGGCGAGGCGGCGGGCGCAGTTCCGGTCGTGAAACGGTGGCTCGAGTCGCCGCCGGCGCCGTCGCCAGAAAGTTTCTCGCCTCGGAAGGGATTCAGGTGCGCGCAGGGACCGTGGCTTTGGGATCGGTGCGCTGTGAGCCCACGGATTGGGATGAAGCCCTGAGAAACCCTGTCTTTTGCCCCAATCGTCACGCGGCACAAGCGATGGTGGAACACCTCATGGAGGTGAAAGCCGCCGGAGACTCGGTCGGCGGGATCGTCCTCGTCATGGCCACGGGATGCCCCGCCGGCTTGGGGGAACCCGTCTTTGACAAGCTGGATGCTCGGTTGGCGGCGGCGCTGATGTCCATCGGTGCCGTGAAAGGCGTGGAAATCGGCGCGGGATTCCAAGCCGCCTCCATGTTGGGCAGCCTCCACAACGACCCTCTCACCGTGGACGGCTACGCCTCCAACAACGCCGGTGGGATCTTGGGAGGGATATCCACCGGAATGGATCTTGTGGTCAGAGTTGCCGTCAAACCCATTCCGTCGGTGGCGGTGCCCCAGAAAACCGTGACGCGCGACGGTCGTGAGACCACAGTGCGGATTGAAGGGCGTCACGATGTTTCGGCCATTCCTCGGATTGTGCCCGTCTGCGAGGCCATGGTGCTCCTCACTCTGGCAGATTTTATGCTCCATCCCTTTCCGCACCGACGGCGGGCGCCGGCGATTTAAGGACATCATGCAGAATTTTCAAGAGAGACTTCAGCCGATAGGGTTTTACGATGGCGCCCCGAACCCGGAATTTTGCCGGTTCCCGAACGATTTCGTGAGCCGCGTCTCCGCTGGCGACAATCACCGGGATATGCGGGAACTGCTGGCTTAAGATATGGAGGCACTGACGGCCCCCCATGCCAGGCATGCTCAGGTCAAGAACGACAGCGTCGACCCGGCCATGGTTCTCGCTGAGCCACGTCAAGGCGTCTTCTCCCGAGCGAGCCGTCTTGACCGTATAACCTTCCGATTCCAAGGCGTTATGAATTAATTCCAGAAGCGCCTCCTCGTCATCCACCACAAGAAGCGTCGCGCCCGTTGACTTTTCCGTTTCCTCTGGCGTTTCCCCCTCAGCTTCATGGGCAGCATCCTTGGTTACCCAAGGTCGCACGGGAAAGTCCACGAAAAACGTCGTCCCGTGATTCAATCGGCTCTCACACGTGATGCGCCCTCCGTGCGCCGTCACAATTCCGTAGACGGTGGAAAGGCCCAACCCCGTGCCTTTTCCCGGTTCTTTGGTCGTAAAGAACGGATCGAAGATGCGTTCCTGGATTTCTTTAGGGATGCCCGCCCCTGTGTCGGAGACTTCCAAGCGAATCCAAGCCCGCCCGTAGTCGTCACTGTATGTGCCCGTTCGTACCCGGATGACGCCGTCGTTGTCCGAGCCGATGGCATCTCGGGCGTTGGCCGTGAGGTTGATCACAACCTGTTCCATTTGGAGGCGGTCCGCGACGAGAACCGGCAGATGGGGACCCAAATCTTTTTGGATTTCGATCATCCGAGGGATGCTCTTTTTCAGCAATTCCAGAGTCTCTTCCACGATCGCGTTGAAATCCACCGGCTCCAGGATGGGCTCTGTTTGTCGAGCAAACGAAAGGAGCCTTCGGATAAGATCTCGAGCTTTAAAGGCTGCCTCTTGAACCCGGGTCAACCACCGGCTGCGTCGGTCTTGAGGATCCGTGTGTTTCAGGGCCATTTCCAGGTAACCCGACATGGCTTGAAGCAGGTTATTGAATTCATGAGCGATCCCGCTGGCCAGCGTTCCGAGGGATTCCATTTTTTGCGTGTGCATGAGCATTTTTTCCAGAGTGCGGCTTCGTTCCTGGGCTTGCGCTTTTTCCGTAATGTCGCGGGCCAACACGCGGAAACCGATCTTTCTCCCATCTTCCGCCCGCCGGACCCCGGCGGAAATTTCCACGGTCTTGCGACGTCCCTGGGCGTCGTGGATGACGAAGTCCTGAAGCCCCAAAGAACTTCCGGAGGCGAAAATTTCAGAAAAAAAAGCCCGCATCTTTTCCGCGGTGGGGGCGTCCGTAAAATCTGGATAGGTCCGATCTTGAAGTTCTTCCCAGGAACATCCCAAGATTTTCAAGAGGGCAGGGTTGCAAAAGGTGACGCGGCCCGTGGGATCCAGTTCCATGTAGGCTTCTTCCATGCTTTCCATAATTTCTCTGTATTTTCTTTCGCTTTCCTCCATAAGCGTTTTCGCCTCATACTCCGCCGTGGCATCACTCAAAATCATGACCACGCCTTGAATGGCGCCGGTGTCATTCCGCACGGGGGCCGCCCTGGAGCTTACGATCACCAGAGAGCCGTCGGCTGCATGGAGCACACCGTGGGCCGGTGTTTTGTGGGCAGATCCGGTGGCGACCACTTTTTGGACGAGGTCTTCCAGTTGTTTTCCGGATTTGGGATCAGTGATCATGACCACCTGTTTTGATGGACGGCCGGAAGCCTGGGTTCGCGTCCAGCCTGTGAGTTCTTCCGCTTTGGCGTTGATTCGCGTGATCCGGCCGACGGAATCGGTGACGATCACAGCGTCTTCGATGGATTCTAAGATGCGGTGGATTTCGCGCCCTTGGGCGACCAGGGCCGATTCTCGTTCCATAACGGCTTGCGAGCTGTGGTGGAGCTCACGGGCAAAGAGGTCAAGTTCCAAAAAAGGGGCCGTATCGGCGGCCTGTTCCAGCACGCGAAGGTTTCGATGACTCGCGAAGGCATCCAATAGGGATTTCATGTGGACGATGGGATGGACGATGATGCGGTCGAGGTGCCTCTTGAAAGCGATCAATAGGGCAAAAACGGCAGACCACAGACCGACGACGCCTGCTAAGGCCCACAATAGAGGGGGCAGCAAGGTTTGGACGACCGGCGTGCCGACGATAATGACCCAGTCCCACAGGGCAACTCTCCAGCAATAAGCGAACATGTATTGGTTTTCATACTGAGCAATTAGTCGACGGGGCTGCCAATGGATGAGCGCGCGTTTGACTAAAGGTTCGTGACCGAGGTTTTCTTGGGATCGCATAAGACTCGGATCGGGATGGTAAATCACATTCCCAAAACGGTCCAAGACGAGCACGAGGTTTTCCGGAGCGCTTTGGGAAAATTCCCGAATCAGGTGTTCCAAGCAGTCCAGGTTCAGTTCCCCAAAGGCAAAGAAACGATGGGCGCGCACCATGACAGCCACGGTCAGGTTTTTCAGCTGGCTGCTAAAATAGGGGTTGGAAAGGGCCGGCCATTCTTGGGGATCGGGAAAAAGCGACAGAGGGATGTCCACAGACGGCGGCAGGGTAAAGGCTTTCCGAAAGTCTGATGGCTTATTTTCTGGAGCTTCAAAAACAAAAACCCGATGAAAAGCCAAGGGGGAGGATATGGCAAAATTCCGAACGGTTTCTCCGGACTCTTCCGCCGAAAAGGCAATCTGGCGCAAGGTGCTGTGAGCACCGGAGAAGAGCACAGAGGTATAACGATCGATGGTTTTGACAAAGAAAGCGTGATCTTTGTAAAGCTTTTGAAGTTGCAGCGCGGTGACCGCGATTAAGGCCAAAACAGAGAGTGCCCCTAAGGGGACGATCAGCCGCGTGCGGAAATATCGCTGCACCAGGTCTCGGAGAAGGGGCTTTTCCTTCACAGCGGATCTCCGGACATCCACTCCAGCACGACGAACCGACCATTCCGGACACCAACGACGTAAGTCTCTCCCGAAGCGTCCCCGAAAGCGTCGATGCGGATCTTACCGTACAAGCCGTCAACGATTCGCGGCTGCATAAGGCGTTCGACAAATCGTTCCCTCTTGCCTTCAGCTTCATTGAAGGCGGTCGCGAGGAAATGAACCGCCTCGTATGCCCGCACGGCCGCGAAAGAGGGGGCGATACCAAAACGTTTGCGGTACCGCCACGTAAACTCCCGTAGAGTTGTGGTGATGTCCGTTGGCGCGTTATCCGCCGCAAAGATAAGCCTTTCGGAGAGAGGACCCACATCGTTGAGAAAGGCTTCCGTTTGTGCCCATGCGGTGCTGAGCAGAAGACTCTTGATCCCGGCGTTTTCCAAAGACCGCACCAAGAGCGCCGCGTCCCGTGCGGAACTGATGAAGAGGATGGCATCCGGCTGCAGGGCTGTCATTCTCTCAGTGAGGGATTCCAGATCGGCCGCATTGAGCTCACGATATTCGAGTCGAGAGAGGATATGACCTGAGAGACGTTCAAATTCCTCCACAAAAGCGGCTTCCCAAGGATTGGAGTAGGCATCGTTATTCACGTCGCGGACCGTGCAAACGGTTCGGATCGACGGTCTGCCTGTGAGCCAGCGGGCCAAAGCGCGGGCAGTCACATCGCTGGCCGACTGGACCCTGAAAAAAAGATCTTTTCGGCCGCGCAAGAGCGGAGTGGACGTTGTCGGAGAAATCAGGGGGACGCCTGTTTCTTCGGTCAAGGGAAGAGTGGACAAGGATAAAGCGCTTGTCATGTGACCAATGACGGCGAGCACACCCTTGGCCGTCAGCTCCCGATAGGCCTGCCGAGCACCGTCCGGCGTACCCGCATCGTTACGGACGATCAACTCCACGGGTCGACCTCGGAGACCTCCAGCCGCGTTGATGTCCTCGACGGCCAAACGGCAGCCGTTCCGGCCGTGGATGCCCAGGTCGGAGTACGGCCCAGTGAGCGTTCCGGCAAACCCCACCCGAACGGGGTTGCGCTCACAAGCCACAGCCAGAACACTCAGCCATATACACGCCCAAAAGACGACCCATTTCTCAATTCTTCCCCGGACCATCTCTGGACTGCCGCCTGCCAAAGGGGTGCTCAACGCCTTTCACTGCATCACGTTTTGGGGGGTCTTCTCAGATTACAGTACCTCGTTTAAAATACTGCTTCTTTGTTCTTGTGCAAATAGGGGGCGTATTTTTTATCCATTCCGAGAATATGTTGTCTCAGCCAGTTTTCTAAAAAGTGCATGACTTCCAAGGTCAGGTTCGTCTCGCCGCCCTGGAACCGCTGAACGATATCTCTGACCTTGTCGGTCAATTTCACATGGATTTCCCTATGGGTTGCCAGTTCTGGGTATTCGGCCCTCTCCATCAGCCTTTCTTCCGCTTCGAAATGTTTTTCAGTGTAGATCAACAGGTCGGTGAGCAACCGCTCCAAGACGGTGCGACCCTGGCCCACTTGCATGGCTTCGTTGAGTTGGTTGACCATCTTGAAGAGCTTTTGATGCTGCTGATCGATGTCAAAGTCTCCCACAGAATAATCAGACTTCCACTCCATCAGGGGTTTGATGCGCCGTGTGTTCAGCGAAACGATTCCGCGGGGGGGGTGCGAACGGGCTGCTGCCTTGACTTTGGCGGCCTCTGTGGCCACGGGCTTTTGAGGGCGTAAGGTCTTCGGCGCCTCGGCCTCGGGTCCAAGACCTTTCTTTTCCAGTTGAAAATCCTCCGAGGGGCCTTGGGATTCTTGAAGGTCGAGTTCCTGGGTTTTGGCACGCACGGCGTCGGTCACGATCCCGACGACCTGAGCCAGTTGTTGAACATATTCGCGGACCAAAGCCGCCTGAGCGCTCAGTTCCTCACTGGCCGATGCCGATTCTTCCGCATTGGCCGCGTTTCGCTGAACGACCTTGTCCATTTCGGCCACCGCCCGGTTGACCTGATCGATCCCTTCAGCTTGTTCTCCGCTGGCGGCGGCGATTTCCGCGACGAGTTCGCCGATTTTGACCGCCGATTCAGTCACCTTTGCAAAGGACCGGGAAACGAGGCTCGCTGCTGCGTGCCCGGTTTGCACCTTCTGCACTGTTTCATCGATGATTTTTGAAGTGTTGCGCGCCGCCTCGGCAGCCCTCATGGCGAGACTGCGGACTTCATCGGCCACGACGGCAAATCCCGCGCCGGCTTCGCCTGCCCGGGCCGCTTCCACGGCCGCGTTCAGGGCCAACAGGTTGGTTTGAAAAGCGATCTCGTCGATGGTCTTGATGATCTTTTGTGTTTCTCCGCTGGCGGCTTCGATTTCCGCCATGGCTTTTTCAAGACTTGCCATGGCTTCCTGGGCCTTTCTGAGATCACTTCCCGAGTTCTTGACCAAGGCATCGGCTTGGGAAGCATTATCGGCGTTCTGACGGGTCATGGAGGCCATCTCTTCCAGAGCGGATGACGTTTCCTCGAGAGACGCCGCCTGCTCGGATGCGCCCTCTGCCAGCTGCTGACTGGATCCTGCCACTTGCGACGACGCGGCAGCCACCTGGTCGGCACCCTCACTCAGACCCAGGACAGCCCGAACAATGGGGTTGGCAATCCGGCGGCCAAAGAGGGCGGCGACCCCGATGCCCAGGAGGACCATAATCACCGCAACGCTCATGGCCCACTTCATCGCACGGGATCGACCTTGATCAAGCCTTTCGGCGACCTGATGCGCCATGGTCATGAGTTCGTCCTCGGCCATAGTGGTGACGACCAAATAGGTTTTGGATCCTATGGGAAGGGGCTTGTAGGCCATAAATTTCGCGGCCCCTTCAAAAGTGTATTTTCCGGTTCCGGAAGCGCCGCTCAGCCCGGCTTTGATCAGCCTAGCTAGGTCCCCGTATTTGTCTTCGGTGACCCGAACCCCGTCGGCCAACGAATACTTGGGATGGGAAACGAGCATCCCCCGGGGATCAATGACGGATGCGTAGCCCGTTTCCCCGCGCTTCCTTGACTTAAGCAGATCCCACACGACGGACCAGTCCAGGTTCACTACGACGACACCTTCCACGCGGCCTTCAGTGCGTACGGGCACTGCGACGCGGAGTTCCGGTTTTTGAGTATTTTTAGCGATTTCAACACCCGTGTTGTAGAACGTTTCCGTCTTGAGAGCTTGCTGAAACCAGTCGACATCCGCTCGAGCCCCCAAATCCTCCCGGAACACTCCGTCAACCACTTTGAGCCGTTCCATGCCGGAAGGGTCCAGGTAACGGATTTGGGCATACAGAGCTTTGGCCCCGTGAGATGTTTGTGTGACGCCGACGTGCCAGAGGGCTTTGAGTTCTTCTGCAAAATCTCTGAAGGCCTTTTCGGCGGCATCCCCGGTGAATTCGTCCCACGACCCTAGCCCCACGAGGACCCATTTCCAATCGGGATAGTGGACGAGGGAAAGAAAACGATCACGGCCGTCTGCCGTTCTGAAAGAGACGAAGGTTTCTTTCTTGCTCAGTGCGTCTTTAAGGTAGTCCCGCCAAGAAGGGATGCCGAAAACAGCCCCCGCGTCCTGTCCTTCCACGCTTCGGTCTGCATACAGGACGAGACATCCTTCCTCGTCTGCGATAAAAACAAAGCCTGTTTTGCCCAACCGGGCTTCTCTCACTAGATCTCGGATCGTTCCTATGCTCTTTTCCGGCAGGCCGACATAGAGCATTCCAATGACATCTTCAAAAGGGTTCCTGAGCGGTTTGTAGATGGTTTGATACCACTCATCGACCACAAATGCCCGACCTGTATAGGTTGTTCCCAGGGAAACAGTGGTCACGACGGGATTCGGCGTGCCGTCCGGGTTCACGGCGGGAATGAAAGTGCCCACGGCGCGTTGACCTTGGGGATTCTTCACGGTCGTTGCCACGCGGAGCATATCGCCGGAGTCGTTCATTTTTTGGAAGATCGTGCAGGTGCTCCCCGTGAGTTCCGTGAGCTCATCCACGACGAAAGCTCGAGTGTCGAAGTCGGTTACCGGATACAGGAGCTGGGACCCCAGACGCATGAGCGGGAGATCGACGGTCTGGGTTTCTTTGGTGAACTGATTCACAGCGTTCCATCGGTAAGTTGAGTCGGAAAGGTCCGGCTTTCCGTAACGCTGCACCAAAGCTTCGGCCAGTTTGATGTCGTTTTTGAGCTGTCTTGAAACGGCTTGGCGTTCTGAATCAAAGACCGATGTGATTTGCTTGAGCTGACCCATGGCCTGTGCTTCCACCGCCGAACGCAGCTCCGCCTGGGTTCCCCTTTGAATGGCCACATAGTGGCGAAGATTCGGGGACGCCGCGAGACGCCGGGCATCATCTTCCACTTTGGACACAACCCCGCTGACCACGCCATGGTCCGCCTCGAGAAGCGCTGTAAGATAACGTGCGGCGTCTTCCTCGAGCACCGTGTTCAGGTAATGGCCGATGTCCTTGGATTGTTTGAGAGACAGGAAGGTGTTGACCGCAGTGTTTGTCACCAAGGGCAGGGCGACGAGACCGACGGCCAGGACGATGAGCTTCGCTTTCAGGCTGAGATGCATCTGTGTCACTCCTCCGTCTGATGATTCACACGTGTTTCGATCGCTGCTCCCAGGAGTTTTCCAAAGAATGGGCCTGCCTTCCCTTGCCTGCAGGACGTTGGCGGCGCCGGCATCGATGAGGCGCCGAAATGCAGCCGAGGGATCAGCAGCAGCCGCGTGCTTGGACCGAGCCCAAACTTCTGTCTCCCTTTGGTCCCGGGCAGGTCCTGGGAAGTGCCGAAAAAAGCTCATCTTAAGTTTCGGAAAGGTCCATGGAAGACTTTAAGGAAAAAAGAACTGGGGCAGGCGACATTTTTTCAACGCGGTGCGGCGGGTTTTGTGGTAGGACTCATGATGGCGTCCACTCTGTTCGGCGTGATTTCAGCGCTGGGGGGCGACGCGACTCCGTAACTCATATCCAGAGGAGAAAACCGAGGATGGACCTGGAACAATTGTACGATCTGCCGTCTTGGGAATGGCCCGAAGGAACCGCGGAGAGGTTGTTGGCATTGGTGCAAGACACCAAAGCGTCGGCGGCGGATCGCGAAATGGCGGCCGAACTTTTGTCCGACATCTCTGTGATGAACGATGCCGTTGCCTCCGTGCTGCTCAATGTGGCCTCCGATCACGATGAGGATCCGGGGGTTCGGAGTATGGCGGCTGTGGCCCTTGGGTCGGCCTTGGAATATGCGGACGTGGAAGGCTTTGACGATTCCGAGGAAGATCCTCTCTCGGAGAGAGTTTTCCAGAAGATACAAAAAAGATTCTACGAACTTTATCATGATCCGCGCACACCCACCGACGTCCGGCGCAGTGTGCTGGAGGGATCGGTGAGGGCGCCCCAGGAGTGGCATCGACAGGCCGTGGCCAGTGCCTATGCCTCCGGGGATGACGGCTGGAAACTTACCGCCGTCTTCGCCATGCGTTGGGTTGACGGATTCGAGAAAGAAATTCTGGAATCCTTGGAATCGGAGGACCCCGAGATTTTTTTCCAGGCCGTGTGTGCCGCAGGGGCGTGGGGACTGCCCGAGGCCGCGCCTGTGCTGGAGAGGTTGTTGCGCCTTGAAGAAATCGACGAGGACCTTCTTTTCGCCGCCATCGAGGCCGTGGCCACCGTCATGCCGGAAAGAGCGCCGGAAGTTTTAGGCGATCTGCTCAACAGCGACGATCCGGACGTTGTGGATGCGGTGGAAGAATCCCTGGCACGGGCCAAGAGTATCTTGACCTTGGAGGAGGGCAACGGCAACGGCGCAGCGAGGGAGCGCTGATGACAAGATTTTTGCAGGGCTGCCGCGAAAGGAAGAATCATGGCTCGAAAGAAGCGCATCCGATGGACATGGGAGCCCGACCGCGGGCTTCTGGGATGGGAATATGTGCGCAACGGGTTTGTTCTGGCTTCCAGTGAAGGGCACCGTCCCGTGGGGGAATCTCTGGCCGCGTTGATGGACATGGTGAGTCAACTGGACGACGAAGGTGAGGAAGCGGAGGCCCATAGGATTATGGAAGAGTGGGTGTCCATGGCTTGGTCAATCCGCCATGAGGTGGCTCCCGTGGTGAGGGAAGCTATCGAGGAAGCCTGCCATGAATGGTGGGAGGCCGGTGCCGAGGAGGATGGGGACCTGCCATGAAAGCCTTTGGATGATCTTGTCAGGGCGCTGACTTTCGAGGTATGGGGTGCAGCGTTGGGCAAACTTTTCATCTAGAACGAAAAGACAAGGAGGAGAGGGCATGCGACGAGGTTTATGGTGCGGGCTGTTGATTGGCGTGGCTTTGGTCGTGGGCGTCATGAGTCATGGAGTTCTGGCTGCCGACAAAGTGTACATCAATGGCATCGATGCCAACTTTCCACCTTTTGCGTACATCGATAAGGACGGCAAACCCGCCGGTTTCGATGTGGAAGCGCTCGACTGGATTGCCCAAACCATGGGGTTCCAAGTGCAACACAAAGCGATCGACTGGGATGCCATCATTCCCAGTCTGACGGCACGGAAGATTGACGTGATCGCTTCGGGGCTGAGCGTCACCGAAGAACGCAAGAAACAGATCGACTTCACCATTCCGTACTGGGAAATCAAACAGGTTCTCGTGGTCAAGAAGGATGCGAACCTGACCCTGGATCAGGTCCTAGGCGGTGGGCACAAAGTGGGAGTGCAACGGGGCACCTCGGAAGCCAAGTGGATGAAGGAGAACCTCATCGACAAGGGGAAAAACTTTGAGTTGGTCTACTATGATTCGGGGCCGTTGGCTGCCGAGGATGTGCTGAACGGAAGAATTATCGCGGCGGCCATGGACGATGCGCCGGCCCATGAAGTGGTTCGAGAAAAGCCTTTGAAGATCTTGGGCACCTTCGGCATGCCGGAAGAAACTTTCGCTTATGGCGTGCGCAAGGGTGAACCCGAATTCTTAAACATGCTCAATGAGGGTTTGCAAAAATTGATGAAATCTCCCAAGTGGCAAGAACTTAGGGAGAAATATCAGCTCTAGATCTTTTCCGAATATGGGCCGGCGGGTGGGGCCTTGAGAGGCCGACGCCTCACCCCGGCCGTTTTCGGGCGGAAGTAGGGGCACGGCATGCCGTGCCCCTACGGTTTTTACCCAAGAGGGCTCGAGCGCTCTTCAAAGAGATTTCCGCAGACTGCTTTTTGCCACGTCGATCAATTCGTTTCTAAAAAACACGGTAGAGAAAAAAGCTGTGGGGCGAGAAAGAAATTTTTCCGATCAGAGACTGACGCCAGAAGTCATTGCTGTGCTTCGAGAGGTGCTCGGGGACGAGGTCGTCTCCACGCATCCGGACAAATTGAATGAATGCGCGGAAGATGCCTCACACACCCGAGGGTTCCCGTCAGCGGTGGTGAGGGCGCGTCACGAAGAGCAGGTCGTGCGCCTCATGGAGTGCGCCAACCGATTTCGCTTTCCGGTCACGCCTCGGGGGCAGGGAACGGGATTGGCCGGGGGGGCAAGTCCTGTTCACGGCGGCGTGGTTCTCGACCTCTCCGCGATGAACCGCATTCTGACCATTGATCCGGTGAATCTCATCGCCGTGGTGGAACCCGGCGTAATAACCGCCGAACTCAAGCGTGCCGCCAAAGCCCACGGCCTGTATTACCCTCCTGATCCGGCGAGCATTGAAACATGCAGCATTGGTGGAAATGCGGCGACTAATGCGGGCGGCCCTTCTTGCGTGAAATATGGGGTCACCCGAGACTACGTCCTCGGGATGCATGTAGTGCTTCCCACAGGGGCGTTGATTCGCACAGGGGTCAGGACGCGCAAAGGCGTCGTCGGCTATGATCTCACCCGGTTGATCGTGGGGAGCGAAGGTACATTGGGGGTCATCACCCAATTGATTTTGAAGCTGATCCCGCATCCCCCGGCGCTGACAACCCTGGTGGCACTCTTTCCCGACATGTCTCGCGCGATGAGCGCTGTTTCCGGGATCCTCACGGCGGGTCTGGTGCCGTCGGCTTTGGAGTTTCTGGACCGTCGGTGTCTGGAGCTGGTGGGCGATCTATTGCCGTTTCAGGAAGCTCAGGGAGCCGGGTCTTTTCTGCTTGTCGAGGCCGATGGGCATCCCCATGTGATTTCCCAAGAAATCGAGCGAATGGGGCACGCGTGCCTGGAACATGGGGCCTGGGAAGTGCTCATGGCGCCGGATGCCGCCAAAAGGGAGCGAATGTGGTCGGTGCGGCGGGAAGTGTCGTTGCGCATCGAACACAGTGCCGCCGTGTATATCCCCGAAGACGTGGTCGTGCCCCTAGGTGAAATCGCGGGATTTGTCCAATGCATTCCTGAAATGGAAAAACGGTTCGACTTGAAGATCTACTGTTTCGGACATGCGGGAGATGGCAATATTCATTTGAACATCACTGCCTGTGAAGGATCTCGTGCCGAACGCGTGGAGGAAGGTGTGCGGGCTTTGCTCGCCGAGGTGGTCCACCGTGGCGGGACGATCTCCGGGGAACATGGCGTGGGTGTCGCCAAACAACGGTACCTCCCTATGGAGCTGGAACCGGAAAGCATCCGGCTCCAGATGGCCATCAAGCGAGTCTTCGATCCCAATTTTGTCCTGAACCCAGGAAAAATCTTTCCGTGGGGAGAAGAAGCGAGGAGGGGATGACGGTGGCGTTGGAACGATCCGCTCTGAAAGCTGCAGGCAAAAGGTACCGGGAAGAAGGGATCAGCCGAAGGGTTCGCGGAATCGCCGTTTCGGCCATCAAAGAGATGCCCCTCTTGGCCCAGAACGTTCCCGGCTGCATCTCCTTAGGCCAGGGGATCCCTTCGTTTGCTACACCGGAGCACATTGTTGACGCGGTCTGTCGGCACCTGCGAGAAGACTCCTGGACGGGAAAGTACAGCCTGGGACCTGGCTTGCGCGAATTGCGGCGAGCCTTCGCGGACATGCTGCGAAGAGAACGTGGGGTTTGTGTCGATCCCGAAACGGAAATCTGTATTACCGTTGGCGCTATGGAAGGTTTATGCGCTGCGGTGCTCACCCTGGTGGACCGCGATGACGAGGTTCTCCTCCCGTCGCCCAACTACGCGTCTCACATCGAACAGGTCCTGCTCGCCGAGGGCCGTCCGGTCTTTTTTCCTTTGAGGATTGAGGATTGGCAGTTGGATGTGGACGCTCTTCGTCGAGCCGTAACCTCACGGACGAAAGCGCTCATCATCTGTCATCCCCACAATCCCACAGGTGCGGTTTTCTCGGAGGAAGATCTTCGGGTTGCGGCCGAATTGGCTTTGACCCATGGTTTTTTCATCATCTGTGATGAGACTTATGACTTTTTGACCTACGACGGAAGGCCTTTTTTCAGCCTGCTGTCCATCCCCGATCTGAGGCGGCAACTCATCGGGGTTTTTAGTTTTTCCAAAAAATACGCCATGACCGGATGGCGGGTCGGTGCCGTCGTGGCCCATCAGGAAATTTTGGACCATGTGATGAAGGTTCACGATGCCGCCGCCATTTGTGCGCCGACACCGTCGCAAGTGGCGGCTTTAGCCGCGTTGGAGGGGCCGCAAGGTTGTGTCGCGGAATTTCGCGAGATCTTGCAGAGCAGGCGGGATCGGGTGTGCGGGCATTTGGATTCCATGGCGTTCGGGGTGTCCTACATTAAGCCCCAAGGAGCTTATTACATCATGGTGAAATTCCCGCCGCACCTTGGGGACTCCATGAACGTGGCCCTTCGACTCCTCTACGAAGCGCGGGTCATTACCATTCCGGGCGGTGCCTTCGGCCCTGGAGGAGAGGGACATGTGCGGCTTTCATTCGGGGGTCCTGAGGCCGAATTGGATGAAGCCATGGGGCGTCTGGAGCGGTGGTTTCGAGAAAACGCGCCTTGATGAGACAAAAACGCCTCGGCGCAAGGCACCGAGGCGTTTCGTGGCTACTGAGGAACGTGTCGCCTACGAATAACGTGGACCGCGAGAAGGGCGGCTGGGCCGAGGCTTGGCCTGGTTGACTTTGAGAGTGCGGCCCTTGAGGTCTGCACCGTTCAGGCCCTTGATGGCCTTATCGGCGTCGGCGTTCAGTGGCATTTCCACAAAGCCGAACCCCTTGGATTGTCCCGTCTGACGATCAACGATGATGTTGACGCTGCTCACCTCACCGTACTTGGCGAAGGCGGCCCGCAAATCGTCTTCCGTGACGCTGTAGGCGAGATTCCCGACGTAAAGATTCATGTTGTGTCCTTTGCGCGTGGTTTCATGAAATGGAGGGGCCGGCCGATTCCAACCACGAGAACGAAGGACCGACCCATCACCGACCCTCGGTGACGCTTCATCGCATCCCGGAAAACGCGGCAACGGCCGGCTCGAACGCGAAGAACCATGCATGGCGGGCTTGGGTGGATAGGGCATGCCGAGAATGGTTCCGTGGCGGTCTTGGTCTGCCAGGATGTGCGACGAGCTTCGCATAGAAACGCGCTCCTGTCAAACATATTGCGATGCCCATCACAACACGAGGCTTTCTCCCGGCTTAAGAAGCACAACGTGCGTCGAGGTTTCCTTTTCCACCAGCTCTTTCCACGCAGCCGGATCTTGATGGATGATGTCAAAGGTGTCGTAGTGAATGGGCAGCACCTTGGCCGGCTTGATCAGTTTGACGGCTCGTAGGGCATCCTCCGGACCCATGGTGAAGTTATCTCCGATGGGCAAAACGGCCAGATCAATCCCCTCTTGGCCGATAAGAGCCATGTCGTAGAAGAGCCCGGTATCACAGGCATGGTAGATCTTAAGGCCGTCCACCGTGAAAAGAAATCCGCACGGGTTGCCGCCGTAGGACCCGTCAGGGAGAGCCGATCCATGGTGGGCGATGGTCAATTTCACGCGCCCCCATGGGTGGTTGGATCCACCGCCGATGTGATGAGGATGAAGCTTTGTCAGCCCCTGCTTGGAAAGCCAGGTGGAGATCTCAAAATTGGAAATTACCGTGGCTCCCGTGCGTGTGGCGATGGCCACGGTGTCTCCCAAGTGATCCCCGTGCCCGTGGGACACGAAGATGTAGTCGGCGGGAACATGGTCGGGACTTATGGGAGCCAGAGGATTTCCCGTCAAGAACGGGTCGATCAAAAGATGCGTCCCGCGGGTTTCTATGAGAATACACGCATGGCTGTACCACGTGACGGTCACGCTCATAAGGGCCTCCCTTTTCTGAGACTTTCTAAAGGGTTCATCTCCTCGGGTTTCAAACCCGATGATTTTTGTGTACCCCCGCTGTCAACGAGCGCATCATTGACATAAACGGGGTGCAATGACAAGATTTCATCCGCTGACACCTTCGCATTGTCGAGTGGGAGTGACGGAAATGATGCGCAAAAGGCACATCGTGCTCTACGCCCTAGGGATTGCCTTACTCGTTTATGCTGTGGTCAATGCGGTCTGGACAGGAAACCTGTTGTGTCGTTCCTTTAGCTGTCAGGCCCTTCAAGAAGGCGCCCTATGGTGGGCCGGGGCTGTGTATGGAGCCCTGCTACTATGGGCCTTCCGCTACGGCCGAGTCCCTTTAGGTGTTCTCGTCGTCGTGGGCATGGCCGTTGAAGGCTTCCTGGTGTTGACCCAAGTGCTCCTGAACCTTTATTGCCCCGCATGCCTAGGGTACACGTTCATGTTTGTCCTATGGGTGATCCTTGCCCGTCCTGAAATTGTTCCCGTCGCCAAGAGAGCCGCGTGGGGTGTGGCGGCCGTGACCTTATGCGCGGCTCTCGCCATCGTCCCTCTTGCACGGGCCGTCTGTACGTGCAGTGATACGCCTTTTACCACCGTGAGCGGGGACGACCAAAACTTGTACCTCTTTTTTGAACCCAACTGCAGATACTGCCACAGTATTTTGGAAATGCTCGAAAAGATGGCGTCCCGAGATCGGGTTCGTTTATGTCCCGAGGCCTGGAGCCTGGGTTCTGTATGGAAATTGGTTCAGAATCATTGCCGCACCTGTGCCTCGTGGCCGGACAAGTTTCGGTGCGTCATGTCCACCCTGACCGTGGTTCGTGCCAACAATGCATTCTGCATGGAAAGGGGATTATCCCATGTTCCCCTCGTTGTCCATCAGGGGCGGATCGTCGCTGGACCTGAAGTTCCAGGCTATCTCCTGAGCGCCCTGAATGTTTCCTTGAGGGGCTCTGACCCTCAGGATCTTTTGTTCCCGACGGACTCGGGCGGCAGCTGCACCGTGAATGCCTGCGATTGAATCACCGTCCAAACCGCTCGTAGCTGACTTTTAAGCGCGAGGCCATGACGCGGGCCAAACGCCGAACCACGAGCAAGCCATCCTTGGGGTTTTCCTCAAAGAGCTTGAGGAGTTCACCGCCGTCGAGTTTGAGGACCGAGCTCGGCATGGTGCTTTCGCAGGTGGCCGTGTAGGTGCGGGGCTCCACCAGAGCGGACCAGCCGAAAACGGCCCCTGGTTCGCCGATGGGAAAGGTGATGGGAGCGGCACCCCCTGTCGTGAGGGCGACTTGCCCTTCCTTCAGAACGTAAAGAAATGCGGCCGGATCCCCGGCTCGGAAAAACACATGCCCTTCCGGAACGTGGTCTTCTTCGGCCATGTCGTGAATCCGATTCAACAGTTCAGGATTGACTCCTTCGAAAATCTCCGCTTTTCTCAAGAACATGGTCACCCTCCCTTTGTGCGTTGACATACTCCCCATGGCCTCCCCGGGGAGCCGGTGGAGAAAAACCGCTCTTGGCCGTTGACCATTTGAGAAAAAAAGAACTAAAATGCCCTTAACTCGGGAATCAGGAGGTGTGAGGGCACCTCCTGGTGACTCCCCCATGCCTCTTTACCTATGCCCATGTTCGCGCTCTTTGTCGAGTGTCTTATACGGTGACGGTGCCCTCATCCTGAGACCTGAGCCCATGACCGCGGCCTTTTCGTTCAAACCGAGAGGCGACATCCTGCGGCCACACGTGCGGAAGGGCCGAGAAGAAGGCTGAGGCGGTCCGATCGCTGCGACGGCGACGGTAAATTCTCTGTGAGAGGGGGTGGGAGACCGGGTTCGTCACTGGGCTGGAGGACCTGCCTGCTCCACGCAAGGCACGAGAGACACGACGGCGAGACAGGAGAGGTGGATCATGGCTGAAATCGGGCATGGCGGCAAAGAAATCGTGGAACGGATTCTGGACCCCAAAGACGCCCCCGCCAAGGTGCGGGGACTCAAACAGGTGCCGGTCCGGAGTCAGATTGCCAACGAAATCATCGGCATCGCTTACGGGTTTTTCTGCCCTTTGACCGGCTTTATGGGCAGGGAAGATCTGGATTCCGTGGTCAAGAGCATGCGCCTTAAGGATGGGACCATCTGGAGCATTCCCATCTTGTTTGACCTATCCGATCAAGAACTATCCGACTACGGCATCAAAGAAGGGGATACCATTTGTCTGACCTATCATGGCAACCCCATGGCCATTTTCGAAATCAGCGAGATCTACTCTTACGACAAGGAGGCCATGTGCAAATCCATCTTCGGGACATCCGAGGCCAAGCATCCCGGATGTGCCCGAACCTACGCCTACAAAGATAAATTTCTGGGCGGACAGATCACCCTGGTCACCCCGCCCAAGATCAATCCGCCCTTTGATCCCTACTTCATCCCCCCTCTGGAAATGCGCAAACGTTTCAGAGAAAAGGGCTGGCAGCGGATCGTCGCCCATCAGACCCGCAACGTGCCCCACACCGGCCATGAATGGTTGATGAAGGGGGCATGGTTGCAAACCTATGCGGAACTTCCCATTGAAAAACCATTAGTGGGCGTCCTAGTAAACGCCATTATCGGGGAGAAACGCAAAGGGGACTACATCGACGAGGCGATCATCCTGACGCAGGACGAGTTGCGCAAATCGGGCTATTTTGGGGATCATAACCACATGACTTCCTTGACTTTCTGGGATATGCGCTATGCCGGACCCAAAGAAGCTGTTTTCCACGCGGCCTTGCGCACCAATCTTGGGCTCACACACCACATGTACGGCCGGGACCATGCCGGAGTTGGAACATACTACGGACCGTATGACGCGCATCATTTGCTGGCGACCGTGCAAGACGAGCTCAACATCACCCCGGTCTATTCCATGAACTGGCTATACTGTCCGCACTGTGGAGAAATCACCAGTGAAGGGCTGTGCAATCACAAAAAAGAGTGGCAAAAATTCAGCGGGACGTTGATTCGCAGCATTGTCGAAGATGGGGTCAAGCCTCCTCGGCTGATTTTCCGGCCGGAAGTGTTCGATCTGGTCATGGAATGCGCCGAGAAATACGGTTTCGGGTCTCCGTTCGTCACCGATGAATATCTGGCAAAGAGGACGCCCGTTTTCACGATTCCGCCTTTGGCGGGCTGACAGGAGGTGAGGTTATGGCCGAGGAAAAGTTCCCCATCAACATTTGGGTCAATGAAGAACGTTACGAAAAGCTCAAAGAAGCCGGCTTGGCCCACATGTGCGAAGAAATGCTGGCCGGCATGAAGGTCATTCGCGTCTACGCCAATGCGGCCCAGCGGGATAAGATACTTAAGGTTTTTCCCACGGCAAAATTTGATTCGGCGACCACCAAGAGCATTGAGCTGCTTCCCAGGAATGTTAAGGACAAAATCTTTGACATCGTGGTGGAGAGAAAAAGTGTGGATGTCCTCGACGAGTTCTTGAGCGGATACTAAGTGAAAGCTAGTGTGCGCGCCGAGGGCTTCGAAGAAACACCAGACACGAGAGGCCGGGAACACGAAAGACGGTGCCGGGCGATGATAAGCCCCGGACCGTCCCTTTCCCGGCAAGAAACTATTTAGACCTCTCTGGAGAGGGGAGCTGTTCGTCGTCTCATGAAAAGAATGTGGGCGCTAAAGCCGGGCAGCACAAAGTCGTTTCATCCTCCCTCGGCCCACGATGACTCTGCCCTGCGAGCATGTCCTCTAGGCGAAGAAGATCCTCCAGGGTCCAACGGCTAAGCTTCTCATACAAGGTTTGGGACAATTCCTGCCACACCAGTCGGGGAGCACATCGGGGTGCTCGGGAACACAATTCCGGTTGCGAGACGCACCGGACAAATTGCCGGCCTCCTTCCAGGACGCCGATAATTTCATCAAGAGTAATTTCTTGGGGACTCTTCGCCAACCGATGACCACCCCCGCGACCGCGTACGGTTTCAATGATGCCTGCCTTTTTTAAGGTCAAAGCGATTTGTTCCAGGTACTTGACCGAGATCCCCTGATCTTTGGCGATCTCTGCAATTTGCACCGGACCTTGGGTGGAAGAGCGGGCAAGAGACATCAAAAGTCGCGTTCCGTAACGGCTTCGCGTGGAGAGGGTGACCATGGGGCTGGCTCCTTGTTCCGCATGTTTCTGAAAATCATAAGGTCCAATCCAAGGCGGCGGCATCGGCCGCAAGCACGCACAGATTCAAATTACGCATAACGTATTTTCTATGGAGAAAGCAAGAGCTCAGTTATCGGGTCCCTGGAGGGGTTTCTTCGGCGTATTTTTTCAGCTTAAGCTTCAGTGTGCGGCGGGTAATCCCCAGACGGCGCGCCGCTTCGCTCTTGTTTCCTCCTGTTTCTTCCAAGACTTTCTCGATAAGTCGCCGTTCCATTTCCGCCAGCGTCATGGCCGACCCCGGTTCGCCGTTTTCGAGGGCGGCCTCGTCCTCCTGACGTGAAGCTTCGGGGGGGGCAAACCGTTGCAGATGCAGGGGCAGCTCAGCCTCGGTGACGTAGTCGCCTCGCAGCAGGATGACGGCCCGCTCCATGACGTTTTCCAGTTCCCTGACATTCCCCGGCCAATCGTACCTGAGCATCAGGTCCATGGCCCGGGGCGTAATTCCCCGAACGGTTTTCTTGTTCTTGGAAGAAAAACTGCGCAGGAAATGGTCCACAAGGACGGGGATGTCCTCCTTACGCTGGCGAAGGGGGGGCATTTCCACGGTGACGACGTTGAGCCGGTAAAAGAGGTCTTCCCGAAAGGTTCCTTCCCGGACCATGCCTTCCAGGTCCCTGTTCGTCGCGGCGATGATCCTCACGTCGACCGTAATGGGCTGGTCGCTGCCGACCCGCTGGATTTGACCGTCCTGAAGAACTCTCAGCAGTTTCGCCTGCATGGGCAACGACAACTCCCCCACCTCGTCAAGGAAAATCGTTCCGCCGTCAGCTTGAGCGAAACGACCGCGGCGGGCTCTTTCCGCACCGGTAAAGGCCCCTTTGTCGTGCCCGAACAGTTCCGTTTCCACAAGGTTTTCGGGAAGAGCAGCGCAGTTGACTTCAACCAGGGGTCCATGACTGCGTCGGCTGTTGGCGTGGATGGCCCGGGCCACCAAACCCTTCCCCGTGCCGCTCTCCCCGGTGATGAGCACCGTGGCTTCACTGGGCGCCACCAAGGCCAACAGTTCCACAAGACGTTCCATGGCGGGGCTTTTTCCGATGATTTCCGGCAGACGGAATCGAGCAAGTTGTTCACGGAGCTCTTGGTTTTCAGTGCGCAGCTGGGTGTGTTCCAGCGCACGATTGAGGGCCAGGCGCAACGCATCAAAATCCAAGGGCTTGGTCAAGTAGTCGTACGCCCCGGCTTTCAGAGCTTCTACGGCCGATGGAACCGACGAGAATGCTGTCAAAATGATGACCGGCAGAGCGGGATTGTATCGGTGAATATGGCGGGTCGCCTCGATGCCGTCCATATCCGGCATGCGCACATCCATAATCACGGCATCGAACGGCTGCTCTTGCACTTTATGGACCGCCGAAAGTCCCCCGTCAGCCTCATGGACCCGGTATCCCCATTCGCCGAGCAGCGTGGTGAGCATCAGGCGATGAGCCGGGTCGTCATCGACAATGAGCACATGAGCGGACACCTGAGGTTTCATTGCCATTCCTAGCACCCAAAAGTCTCAACGGTTTTTGACCCCTAAGAGGTTCTCGGCAAGCGCACACAGGTCACTGAAGGCGGGTCTTCGTCCTTTCTGGGCTGTCGTGCGGGTTTTCCCCCTGGGATCGATGGTCCTGGATCGAAAGATGCACTCCATCGGCGCACAGGACGTCTTGAGGAATCCGGATGACGAAGCGTGCGCCGTCGGCTCCTGCCTTGTCCACAAGGATATCTCCCCCATGAGCCTCCACAATCTTGTGGACAATGGCCAATCCCAGACCTACCCCATTGGGCTTGGTGGTAAAGTACGGGTCAAAGATGTGACCCAAAGCGTCCTCGGGAATGCCGGTACCGGTATCCTCCACGTCCACTCGAAGGACCCCACGCTCCATGAAAGCGCGCACGGTGAGGCGTCCTCCGCCCTCCACCATGGCCTGAATCGCATTCAAGTAAAGGTTCAACAGAACCTGGGCGAACCGGTCGGCGTCCACAACGGCTTCCAAATCCGGTGGGACGATTTCCGTGGTAAGACGAACGCCCGCGTGGTGCGCCTCCCGTTCCACGAGTTTTACAGTGTGTTCGATAACTTCCTGTAATCGCACGGGCCTAAGGTCCAATTCGGCGGGTCGGGCGAATTCCAGGAGTTCAGAGATGACGCGGTTCAGACGATCGACCTCGTGGGTCATGGTTCGGGCGACGTCTTGAGCCGTGGAATCGTGGGCCACTTTTCGAGCGAGGATGGCCGCAAACCCTTTGATGGAGCTGAGGGGATTGCGGATTTCGTGGGCCACTCCAGAGGCGAGTTTGCCCAAGGCCGCCAGGCGTTCGTGACGGCGCAATTTTTCTTCCAGGGTTCGGACAGCGGTCATGTCCGACAGCAAGAAGGCGAAGCCGGAGGGCGATGAGTCCGCGTCCTTGACAACGGTGGCATGGATCAGAAGCGGCCTTGATTGACTCGGCCCGGCGTTGTGAATCATGTTGTCTTCGATGGGATTTTCGCCCTTTTCCAATCGCTTTCGCAGGGCTTCCAAAGCGGGGAAGGCGTCCAGCGTGCCGCCGGCTCTGATCTCAGGGCCCAGAAGTCGTGCGGCAGCCGGATTGGTTCTGAGGATGACACCCTGGGCGTCCGTTGCAATCAGGCCGACGGGCATGCGTGAAAAGATCGCGTCTGTCATCACCTGCATGCTGCGCAGAGACTTTCGGGCGAGGTGGTAGCCGTGAGCCCAGAATAGGGCGATGAGACCTGTGGCGCCGAGGCAGAAAAGGATGGCCAAAAGGAACGCATGATGGATGATGTCTTGTCGTATAGCCTCTTGGAGGGGGGAAGCATCCAAACCTACCACAAGCCGCAAAGGACCCGCATCTGGGAAGGGATTTTGCCAATGGCTCCACTGGCCCATTCCTGAGCCACGGTTGAGGCGGCCTTCTCCGCATGGGGCGGAAGAAGTTCTTATACAGTGAGCCCAGGGCTCGTAAGCTCGAACGACCTCAAAAGCCCTTTTCCCTTGAAAATCCGAAAAGGACTGTCCGTCCGTTTCTGCGGAAGGGTTGGGAGGGATTTTTTCTCCGACTTCTTCCGAATGGCTGGAAACCAGGACGCGTCCTGACGAATCCACAAGACGGATGTAAAGGATGTGAGGTTCCTGTGCCGTTTGTTCCACGAGCATTTGCAGATGGCCGCGTCCCCATCCCATGCGACCCATCATCCCGGTTCGGCTTCCGGCTTCGAGGGACTCCATGAGCGTGTGCGCCTGGGTGGATAGAGACATTTCCATGAGTCGCTGTTCTCGTTGCACGTTTCTAAACGCGACGACGGTCAGAATCACCGCGAGGAGTCCTGCGGATCCAAGGATGAGCCACGGCGACAGCCACGGCGAAACCTCGGAAGGGGTCGGCTTTTTTTTCAATCGAGGCAGTCGCAAGCTTTTCATCACTTTCATTGACTCCCCAAATCAAGGAGATGCCAAAGCGGCGAACACCAACACCAAGACTTTTTTGGGCTTTATGTGTCCGACCGAATACTGTCAAAAAACAGGCCAGTACCCACTTCCCTTCCCATGCCAAAGTTGAGACGGCGCCAAGGCCGGCCCGGAGCGTCAAAAAATCCCAAGCTTTGCCGGATCGGCGGCATTGCCTTCTCGATAGCATGAAAGCCCCGCCGATGCCTTAGGGGGTAATTTTCCCACAGCTTAAGAATTATTGGAGCACAGCATCCGGTGCCATTGCTCCACAAAGGCGTTCCGCATCTGGCAATTTCTGCCCCACACTTCCCCTGAGTCCGTTTGATCCAGGAGAAAGCGTTGTGGATTTTCTTTATCCACGTATCATCAGAATGTCACCCTAGTGGGGTGATTTTTTTCTTGTCTTAAAAGCCTCAAGTGCCGAATAAGGACAAGAGACACAATAATGGCTACGATAGCAAATCATTCCTAGACAAGACAGGCTTTGCGATGACCGATAAAGACATCACCATGGCGCATGCCAACGGGTCGCTCAAGGACGAGGTCCGTCAAGTCGTGCGGACGCTGGAATGTCTGCCGTCGGCCCCTGCCGTCGCCACCAACATTCTCAACGCCTTGACTCAGGCGAGACCGGACGTGGAGCGGGTGGTCAAGCTTTTGGAGACTGACCAAGGTTTGGCCATGAAGCTCCTCCGTGTCGTCAATTCCAGTTACTACGGGCTTCGCAAAACAGTGTCCACATTGCGACGTGCCGTGACTCTGCTAGGAACCGAACAACTCCGATGCATTTTCCTCAGTGTGACCGTTTCCGAATCACTGATCAAGGAACTGCGGCGTCGGGCGCGAAAAGACCAGCAGGCCTTGTGGGAGCATTCTCTTGCCTGCGCGGTGTGTTGTGAGTTGTTCGCCGAAAAGGTCATGCCGAACCGATCGTCGGAAGCCTTTGTCCTCGGATTGTTGCACGACGTGGGCAAGCTGCTTTTCCTCGAATGCGCGGCCGACACATATTCAACGGTAGAAAAGGTGGCTCGGGAACGGTCTTTAACCATGGCGGCGGCGGAACAGGAGATCATGGGAGTCGATCATCCGACGGTTGGGCGATGGCTCGCAGAAAAATGGGAACTGCCTCCGATTCTCACTTTTCCGCTATGGTGGCACCACCACAGCCCCGATGTCCTCTCGCTCATGGACATTCCAGACCCGGAGATCCGAGACCTCAGTGTCTTGGTCAATCTCTCTGATCATGTGGCCCATGAATTGATGGCGGACGCGGTGGCCGTGGAACTGTACCGGAGTCCAGATCCGGCGCTCTTGGAATACTTTCGTTTGAGCCCATTGGACTGCGATCACGTCAAGAGCCGGATTGCCAAACGTTACAGTGCCCGCACCGCCCTGCTGGATTTTGAGCAGGATGAGCTGTCTTTTTATTTCAGTGCCCTGCAAAGAGCCAATCAGCATCTGTCCCGCATGGCTTCGCACGGTTTACGCATGGAAAAGGCACACCAAAGCCAACGGGAGGTCGAGGCTTTGGATGCCCTCGAGTCCGTGTTGCCGGGCCTTCAAGATCTCCCGACTGTGCTGGAGAAGACGGCCGGGCGCGTGTCGGATTTTCTCGGCGCGGACCATGGGGTCATTTACGTATGGGACGATGCTGGAGCCACAGTTTACGGGTGTGGGTGGAAAGGAGGAGATGCGGGGCGGTCTTTCGTGTTGTCAAAAGAAGAAAAAAAAGGCCAAGATGTTTTCGCGGGCATGCCTTCGGAAGTGCGCCAGATCATGGGCAGTTTTCGAAAGCGCTACAGTTTCACCGCTGGCGGGGCGGTGATGGACCGTCGTGTGCAGTACCATCCGCCCTACATTGCTGTGCCTATCCTTGTGGAAGATCGGGTGGTGGGGGAAATCATCCTCCATGAGGAAACACTGCTCTTGGAGGAACCTCAGGCGGCTCGCCCGGTTTCCGTCTATGAAAAGCTCGGCCGCGTCGTGTCGTCCGCGGTGCGCCAAATCCGGCTCGTGGAAAAATCGCGTGACCTCACCGACAAGCTTTCCGCCGCCCTGGCTCAGGCCGGCCGCTTGATGAAGGAGCTCCGACAGGCTCAAGCGCTCTACAGGGAGGAAAAGGAACGTCTTGCCGTGACGCTCAAAAGCATTGCCGAAGCGGTGATCGCCACGGACATGACGGGAAAGGTGGTTCTTCTCAACGGGGCCGCCTGCGTGTTGTGCGGAGTGGAAGAAAAAGATGCGCTGGGAAAACAGGCGAGAGAACTCCTGCATCTGATCCGCCAACCGTCTCATGAGCCGCTCCCGGACCTGGTATCCCTTGTTCTGGAGAAAAACGGACCTGTGGAATACACCAACGAAGTGGCCCTTTTGACATCAGCGGGCGCGCTCAAGCCCGTGGCTTGGTGCGGCGCCCCCATTGTGGATCACGAAGGTCGGAATGTCGGCGTCATTTTTGCCCTGCGCGACCTCACTGACCAGAAGAAAATGGAAGCGGAGGTGCTTCGCGCCCGGAAGCTGGAATCCCTCCGAATTTTGGCCGGAGGCATCGCTCATGACTTCAACAACATCATGATGGGAATCCTCGGAAACCTCAACATGGCCCGCATGTTCCTGAATGATCCGGATAAGCTCGAATCTCGCCTTGTGGAAGCAGAAAAAGGTGTACATCGCGCCAAGGACCTGACACAGCAACTGCTGAGTCTGGCCAAAGGCGGGGCTCCCGCCAAGAAAGCGACGTCCATCGCCAAACTTCTTCGGGAAACCGCCGATTTCGTCCTATCCGGGTCCAACGTCCACGTGCATTTCGATATCCCTGAGGACCTTCATCCCGTGGAAGTGGACGTCGCGCAGATCAATCAAGTGATCAGCAATCTGTGCATCAACGCCAAACATGCCATGCCTGAAGGGGGCGCATTGTGGGTCTCTGCGGAAAATTGTGAAGTGGGCGAAGGTTCCGGCCTTCCTGTGCCCGAAGGGTCATATGTGCACGTGGCCTTTAGGGATGAGGGGACGGGGATCAAGGCCGAGTATCTGGACCGCATTTTCGATCCTTATTTCACAACCAAGGATCGAGGCAGCGAGAAAGGCACGGGGCTTGGTTTGGCCATCGTCTATTCGGTGATGAAGCGTCATGGAGGATGCGTGACTGTGGAGTCGGAGGAAGGCAAGGGGGCGGTATTCCACTTGTATTTACCCGCAGCCGATTCTCCTCCACGGGAAGTGCCGCATAAGCATAAGCCGGTTGAAAAGGGCTCCGATCGGATCTTGGTCATGGATGATGAAGAATCTGTGAGGAACATCGTTAAAGAAATGTTGACCCACTTGGGTTACGATGCCGATCTTGCCAAAGACGGTCAGGAGGCTCTCCATAAATACAAAACAGCATTTCATCAGGGCACGCCTTACGCGGCGGTCATTTTGGATCTCACCGTTCGCGGGGCGATGGGGGCCAAGGAAGTGTGGGAAAGAATCCGAGCATTGGATCCGGAGGCCAAGGCCATCGTCTCCAGCGGAGCTCTACAGGATGAGATTGCGGACCGGTACCAAGAGATGGGATTTTTAGCCGTGGTGACGAAGCCCTTCACCATTCGAAAACTTGCGGCCACCCTCCAGAGGGTCATGCATGGGGTGGATCGGCGGCGTTGTGAACGGAAGAAAGTTCAGCATGAATTGGCCGTCGAAATGACAGACGGCTCGTTTACGGCCAGGACCGTAAACCTCAGTGAAGAAGGGGTGCTTATCGACTGCGAGACCTCTATGGACCCGGACAATCTGATTTTTCTAAGTTTTAAAAAGGGCCATGAGCATGACAGACGGCTTACAGGCCGGGTCGTCTGGTCGCGGAGGAACGCCACCAACGGACATGGCGGATCGCATTTTGTGGGCGTGCGTTTTGAGAATATGACTGAGGAGGACAAAGAATTCGTGCGCCGACTCATAGAACAGTAATCATAAGATCCATGAGAAACCGGCGGCTTCCCTGTCTGATCTTCTTTTCGATTGCGAGCCTGATCCCGATGTATACATATTGCATGCTTTTCAAGAACACCACTTGTTGTCGCTTCAATAGCGTGGTCAACGGTTTATTTAGTCTTACGAAATCTTCCTGAATCCGTGCGATTTCCGCCATTGGTCCATTGTTTTGTGGTCACGATTTGGAATCGATGCCAGCCTGATACCCCAGGGGCGGACCCCGTGCGTGCCCTGAATCGGTGCGGTCCGCTGGATCAGGGCGCAGCCGGGTATCGTGGCGACCACGCGGGGCCGCTCTTACGAGGACAACAGTCCCGTGGATAGGTTTTGGCACGACGATAAGCCTAAGTCCGAGGAACGAGACCGCGTGGGCTGACTTTCAGGCCTCCGCATCGATGCCCCTGCCGGCTCAAAATGAACAGGGGACCCCATAGCATAAAAGAGAGGTAAATTCGTAATGGTATCTTCGGTAAGATACTCTTATGCATAGACGCAATCTCACGGACGGAGGATCTCGCGTGCAGTCTCACGATTCCATCCCTCTCGTTTGGCGGGAAATTCCGTCTATATTCCAAAGTCCTAGCACTCGTGCAGATAGCGGAGCGATGATGAAAACACCCTTCGTTTCTTGATGCCCGCGCAAACAGGCGGAAAGCATCACGAGAGTGCCGAAAAGAGCGCTCCGAAAGCCAAATGGCGATCACGTCGAAATGCTGGTTTTCTGGATTGAGAAAGCGGCGGCAACGAGAAGAAAGGAGAGCAGATCTACTGTGCCTGGTTCACCGGCAGTCCCGCCCCAAGGCTGAGCGAAATTAAACGCGGCCGTTCTTATTGCCGAGCTCCCATCTCAGATAATCGCTTTCAGTGCCGGATGTTCTTTTGTACCCGACGCCCAGATCAGCCGGGTGGCGACGAAATGCAGCGGAATGGCCAGGCCGGGTGGATGCGGTTATTGGGGGAGTCTTTATGCCTTTGACTGTGTACGCAACTTACCAGATCAATATACCAAAATATCCAGTGAGAAAATTTACCGAAACATAAAAAAATAGAGACCAAAAATAAGTTTCAAGGCGGCAGTCTGAAGCGTTTAATGAGCGATGCATCTATCCGGGCGCCGACTACTGTTCCTGCGGCCAGTGGGAACCCTGCGCCTATGTCTACAAGCCCTTGATGTAGTTTAATACCTCCCCCCGCAATTGCCGAAGGCATTATTGCCGCCGGCGATGTTCCCGTGGTGGCATCGACTCGGACGCCCCCGTGGTCGCCGCGATACCGGGCTGCGCCCTGATCCACTGGACCGGAATCATTCAGGGCAGGCGCGGAAACCTGCGCCTATGGTGTCCAGGCTGGCATGGATTCCAAATGATGACCACGAAACAATGGACCAATGGAGGGGATCGTGCGGGTTCAGGACTCGCTCAATAACGGCGCATCCGCTCATGTGCATTACAGTTAAAGAAAATACAAATTACGGATTCAGCCTTCGATGCGCGCACGAATTGGGTGATAACAATCGGCTTAGACATAGATTAACTATGGCTACGGGGAATAAGGAGCGTTTTCTTTTGACTCTCAGTTAAGTTGGATGCACAGTGGCTGGGTGCGTGACTTTGGTCCACGGACATTGTTTCGGGCCACGTTTTTCTTTTTGTTTTTGTGAAGCGTCGCGAAAAGGTATGGCGGGTGTCGATAGGTGCCATGGACATGGGGATTTCGTGTTTACACAATCAGACGTTCTATGGATCATGGGCGGTGGGGGCGGTCCGTGAGCGCCGGCTTTCGTTCTGAGGAAGTCCGAGGCTCGATGGGCAAAATCTATCTCAAGTTGATCATTACGGCTGTTTTTTGGGGAGGCACCTTTATTGCCGGCCGATTGATCGCTCAGGAAGTGCCGCCGTTTTCAGCGGCCTTTCTTCGCTTCGTCTGGGCTTGTCTCTTTCTTTTTGGTTTTCTTTGGATCCGTGGGGTTCGGGTCTCAGAGCACCGAAAACACCTGCTGACCTTCATGGTTTTGGGACTCACGGGAATTTTCGCCTACAACGCTTTTTTCTTTTCCGGGCTCAAGCGCATTCCCGCAAGCCGAGCGTCTTTAATCATCGCCTGCAATCCGGCGATGATTGCTCTTTTTTCGTCAGTGTTTTTCAAAGAGCGGCTGGGAGCGGTTCGGGCTGGTGGGGTCGTCCTTTCCGTGGTCGGCGCCCTGACCGTGATTTCCAGGGGAAATCCCGTAGCCATGTGGGATGGCGGGATGGGTCTGGGTGACGTCCTGATCCTGGGGTGTGTGGCGAGCTGGGTGACCTATTCCCTAGTGGGTAAGACGATCTTGAAGACGGTATCCCCGGAAATGGCTGTCGCCTACTCGTGCTTCACCGGAACCCTGTTGCTGGCCATTCCGGCTTCTGCAGAAGGCCTCTGGACGCACCTGTGGTCCTACAGTCTCGGGGCATGGGCGAATCTTTTTTATTTGGGATTTTTCGGCTCTTTTCTAGGATTTCGGTGGTATTACGAAGGCATTCAGGCCATTGGGCCCTCCAGGGCCGGGGTGTTTATCAACCTCGTGCCCTTAAGTGCTGTGCTGATGGCGGTGCTGTTCCTTGGGGAACGCCTGGATCTCTCTTTGCTTGCCGGTGGTCTCTTTATCTGCATCGGGGTGACGCTGACAAATCGGCATTGAGACATGATTTTCACGGGTCGTTGTCTTCCTCTTGTCATCCCTTGATTTCCCGCGCGATTGTCCTCAGCTGTGCCGCAAAGGCGGGGCTGGTTTTCATTCGGGATTCCTTCGGTGAATGAAAGCCCGAAATCATCGAGCTGATCATTCCAGGACGGGGCGCTGCGTCTGGGCCTTTATCAGGATCTGGAAAAAATGAATCCTCCCCCTTTTTTTTGTTTTGCAATTCGTCAAAAATCACAAAAGGCTTCGGGGATGCCAATCCCGCCCCTACGCTCCTTGCACACCACCAGGTCTTTGTCCCGGGAACAAGGAGGCTTCGATGCACGACGAGGTTTTTCCCTCCAGCGAGCATGTACTCGTTGTCGATGACGATCCCAATGTTTTGGATTTGATGAAGGAAATCCTTCAGGAAGCAGGGTGCACGCCATTGTTGGCTGCTCATCCCCAGGAGGCTATGGCGCTGGCAGAGACGCAGCCTTTCTCACTGGCTTTTGTTGACATTGAACTCCCGGGCATGACGGGGTTGCAATTGACGGAGCGGATCAAGGCCGGCGAACCGCACCGGGACGTGGTCATCATGACCGGATATGGCACCGTCGACAACGCTGTTCAGGCCATCAAGGTCGGGGTTGTCGACTTCATCCGCAAACCTTTCAGCATCGAAGATGTCTTCATGTGCATCCGCCGACATCGGGAAAGGCAAGCCTTCCGGGAAAGGATTCGGCGGGCCGAACAGCGCTATTCAGATCTGGTGCAACATGCCCCCATGATGATTTTTTCCTTGCGACGAGACTTTGCGCTTGGCTTTGTCAACCAGGCGTGTCGGACCGTCCTCGGCTATGAGCCGGCGGAGGCAGTGGATCGCTCAGGATGGTTGCTCGAAAGGGTCGTTGAAGACGATCGTGCACGGCTTGAAGATCATGTCCGACGCGTGTTCGAAGGGCTGTTGGATTCGGGCTACCTCGAATGCCGTCTGAGACATCGGGAAGGACATGTGCTCCACTGCCTGATGAAAACTTTTGTTTCCGCAAGGCCGATAAAAATCGGGCGCGTGAAGCAGTTGGAAGGCATTGCGTTGGATATCACGGATCGGGTGTTGTTGGAAAAGGCTTTGGTCCAAAAGGAAAAACTCAAGACCCTCGGTGCGGTGGCTGCCGAAGTCGCCCATGAGATTCGGAACCCTTTGGTTGCCATTGGAGGTTTTGCCCGGCGGCTCCACACCCGGTATCCTGAAGCTTCCGAGGCGGAAATCATCTTGGAGGAGTGCCGAAGGCTGGAAAGAATCCTGGACCGTATTCGCAACTATCTTTCCCCGGTCGAGGTCACTCTGAGGGCGCATTCCTTGGAGGACATCCTCCATCGCTGCAAGGAACTCATGAGCTTGGAATTGGAAAACCGCGGCATGCGATGCCGCTTGGAAGTCGAACCCGGCATCGGATTTTTGACCGTGGATGCCAATGCGCTCCTTCAGGTGTTCATCAATTTGGTGCGTAACGCCATTCAGGCGATGCAAAGGGGCGACGAGCTGGTGGTTCGAGCTTACGGCAGCGCCCAGCATGTTCTCATTCGGTTTCAGAACCCGTGCCGCAAGCCCATGCCGACCCACTCGGAGGCCTTGTTCTTACCCTTCGACGAAGGAGGCCAAAGCATCGGGCTTCCGCTGAGTTACCGTCTGATTCGCACCATGGGAGGGGTGCTCAGTTTTTCGTGGGAAGAGCCCTTCGCCGTTTTCACCATTTCCCTGCCCAAAATCCAGGACAACTCGAGCCTCCAGGGAGCGACGGAGCCATCCTTGGTTCACGCCGCGCCGCATCGGTAGTCCCATCCCGAATCTCGCTTTCCGCCGTGCCGAAGTTCCCCGGTCGCGTCGAGAGCCGAACGCCGAGTCAGCCGTTGCGGATGAAAAGGATCCTTCCCGCTGAGCTCTTCAATCGTAGCTGATGGCGCTGATCTGCATGAGCTGCTCGAAGGAGTGAAAAGCTTCGATGCGGCGGACGGTGCCGGTCTTCCCTCGCATGACCAGTGAATAAGTCACAGCACCACGTCCGGTGAAGCGCACTCCGGGAAGAAAATCCCCCCCGCTGATGCCGGTGGCGGCAAAGAAGACATCGTCACTCCGGACCAAGTCTCTTGTGGAGAGCACTCCTGTGAGGTCGTATCCGGCTTTCAGGAGTGCTTCCTTTTCGGAAGGGGACTGCGGATCGAGGCGTCCCAGCATCTCTCCCCCCACCACTTTGATGGCTGCGGCCGCCAGCACGCCTTCGGGGGTTCCCCCGGTTCCCATCATGACGTCCACCGAGGTGTCCGGCAGCACGGCCATAAGGGCTCCCGCCACATCGCCGTCGGTATGCAGCTGGATGCGTGCACCGGCTTTTCGGATGTGGGCGATGAGGTCCTTGTGACGCGGCTTGTCCAGGACGAACACCGTGAGATCATCCACATCTTTTCCGAGGGCTTTGGCGATCCTTCTCAAGTTATCTTCCGGGGAAGCGTCCAGATCGATGACGTCACGCGCCGGGGCAGGAACGGCCAGCTTGTTCATGTAAAAAGCGGGACCTGGATTGTACATGGATCCGCGGGGTGCCATGGCCACAACGGAGATCGCGTTCGGGCGACCGTGGGCGAGAAGACGGGTGCCTTCAACGGGGTCCACGGCGACGTCCATTTTGGGGCCCCGTCCCGTGCCTAGTTTTTCCCCATTGTAGAGCATCGGGGCTTTGTCTTTTTCCCCTTCCCCGATGACCACAATGCCGTCGATATCCACGGCGTTGAAGCTCAAGCGCATGGCATCCACAGCCGCTTTGTCTCCAGCTTTACCGTCACCGCGGCCGAGCCATCGTGCCGCGGCCAAAGCTGCAGCTTCCGTCACGCGTACCAGGTCCAGTCCCAAATTCCGTTCGGGGGCTTCCGTCTGCATCATCAGCTCCTCGCAAGCTTTTTTAGGCAAATGGTCCACTTCAGGCGCAGAAGACGAACGGCATACTCTGCAGCAGACCCTCATCTTCAGCTCCCGCAACGTCGATGGCTCGAGCCGGACATTCCGCGACGCACAGGCCGCATCCCCGGCATGCGGCAGGGTCGACCTCCAGGGGGCCGACGGGCGGCACGTGGATGGCTTGTGCAGGGCAGACCGCGGCACAGCTCAAGCATCGCGAGCAGCGACCGGGATTGATGGCGGCTACGAACGCCGTGCGCCGCAGGGTGCCTTGGCGGAATATGGCCAGCATTTTCGCCGCGGCCGCATCACCTTGGACGAGGGCTTCCGGAATGGTTTTGGGGGAATGGCACTGTCCGGCAATGAAAATGCCTTCCACAGCGGTTTCCACTGGGGCGAGCTTCACGTGCCTTTCCATGAAGAAGCCGTCCGTAGTGAGCGGCACCCTGAGGATGGAAGCGATGTGGTGGTTTTCCGAGCTTGGGATGGTCGGTGTGCTCAGGACAAGGAGGTCGGCTCTATCATGAAAGGAGCACCCCAGATCGGGGTCTCGCCAGTGGATGTCCACGGTGGAGCGTCCACCGAAACGGGTTGGCGTCACCCGGGGGGGGTGTTTCTCATCGTAGCGCAAAAACTGGATACCCTCCTGGCGGGCCTGTTGGTACATGAGTTCCGCAAGGCCGTAGGTCCGCATATCGCGATGCAGGACTGTAATTTGGAGCTGCGGGAAACGCTTTTTCAATTCGAGAGCGTGGGAAACCGCCTGTTGGCAGCACGAGCGGCTGCAGTACGGCCGCTGCTCGTTTCTGGACCCCACGCATTGGATCATCACTACGCGCCGGGCCTTGTGGAGATCCAATCGTCCTTGGCCCAACAGCTCCCCCAGTTCGGCTTGGGTCATCACCAGGGAACTGCGTCCGTATTCGTAGAGATTGTCCGGCTGCCAGGTTTCCGCTCCCATGGCGATGAGTATGGCGCCTACGGTCTCTTCCATACGCTCCGGGCCGGATCGATCCGGCTCACGACACCGCAGTTCCACTCGGAAATTGCCCAAGCTGCCTCGGCAATCCACGAGCTGGGTGTGCATCAGGACTCGGATCCGGGGTTGTGTTCGGATGCGGCTGAGGAAGTGGCGGTAAAGGCGATCCAAGTTCACGTCAGGCTTTCCAAAGTAAGCTTGCCTCAGTCGACCGCCGAAAACATGCCCGGATTCCACCACAAGGACGTGAATGCCGTTGTCTGCCAAGCGCAAGGCCGCCGTCAGCGCGGCGACGCTGCTACCCAGCACGAGGGCCGACGGCGTGATGGGGATTTCCATGGCCGGGGCCGGCCGGGCCGCACGCACCTGGGCGAGGGCTCCGGCGACGAGAGCCTTGGCCTTGAGCACCGCTTGTTGAGGAGTGTCCTTGTGCACCCAAGAACACTGCTCCCGGATGTTGACCATTCGAACGTGTCCAGGAGCCAGTCCCGCTTTGCTCAAAACCTCCTGAAACACCGGAAGATGACTTCGCGGGGAACACGCCGCAACGACGACACGGTCCAGTCTCTTTTCTTCAATGACGCGGGCCATCCGCGTCGTGGCATCCGTGGAGCAGGAAAAGAGATTTTCGGCCGCATACGCCACACCGGGCATTTCCTTCACCCACCGCACCACTTCCGCGGTGTCGATGACCCCGGCGATATTTGAGCCGCACCGACAAACAAAGACACCAATGCGAAGGCATGGAGCCGAGGAAGGGCTTTGCGGATTTTCCTCGAAAAGACGGGCATCTTTGACGGTCGCCGGCAAAGACGGTCTCACAGGCTGGGCGGATCCCGTCACGGGCTTTGGGGATTCGGCTCGTCCGGTCAAGCGGGCACTGGCGGCGACAGCCGCCGCGCCCGCTTCCTGAACCGTGGCGGGGATGCTTCTCGGCCCCATAAAGGTGCCGCAGGCGTAAATCCCATCCACCGAGGTGTGGACCGTATGATGCTCCTTAATCCGGACGAAACCGTAAGGGTCCATCTGAAGCTTCAAATCGCGGGCGATGCGGAGGGTTTCCCGGGACGGACGCATGCCCATGGCAAGGACCACCAAGTCTGCTTCCGAGTGCCAGGAGAGCCCGCCGTGAGACGCCCAGACCTGAACGCCTCGATCGCGACCTACGGGGACAATGTGCGCCACCCTGCCGTGGACGACCTGGACTTTCTCCAACGCCTGTACACGGCGGAAAAACGGTTCGCAGTCCCTACCGTGGGCACGCACATCCATGGCGCATATCGTGACGCGTTCCACATGGGGTAATCCTGCCACCAGCTGAATCTGTTTCAGCGCAGCCGCGCAGCAGTATTCGGAACAGTAGGGGACGCCGTGGAGTGGATCCCGGGATCCCACGCACTGGGCAAAAACAATACGCCGGGGAGGCCTCGTCAAACCCGCTGGATGCAACATGCCTCGCGTGGGTCCCGTCGCACTGAGATATCGTTCCAAAGCCAGGTTGGTGAGAACATGCGGTGAGTCCAACCAATGGGGATCATGGATGTCGTGTCGGTCCAACAGGTCGAATCCCCCGGCGAGGATCAAAGCGCCTGCTTCGATCTGCAGCGCTCGGGGCTCGTCTTCAAAACGGATGGCTCCCGCAGGACAGACGTCCGCACACCGCCGGCACGTTTTTCCTTGAAATTGCGGGCATGCCTCAGGATCAATGGCGGGAACGGCAGGGAAAGCCTGGGGATAAAGACTCCGGATGGCCTTGGTCCGCCCAAGGTCGAGATTGAAAGGGTCAGGGGCTTCCACCGGGCAAGCCCGCTGGCAGGAGCCGCAGCCGATACATTTCTCTGCATCCACGTAGGTCGGCTCTTGGGTGACGGAGCAGAGAAAAGCGCCGGCACAGCCTTCCACATGATCCAACCGGCATCGCACTAGGATGCGGATCCTCGGGTTTCGACCGAGGGCGAGAAGGCGGGGTGAGAGGATGCACAATGAGCAATCCAAGGTGGGATAGGTCTTGTCCAGCTGGGCCATGTGGCCTCCCAAGGCCACATCCCTTTCCAGCAGGACCACCGAATGCCCCAAGTCAGCAGCCTGGAGCGCTGCGTGGATCCCGGCGACGCCGCCGCCCACGACCACAATGGTCTGATGCGGGTCCCTGCATGGGACATCGAATCGGCCGAGCGCTTCAGCCATGGAGATCCCTCATGGCGTCCTGGATGAACGCGTCCACATTCACAGGGTCGGTTTCTGGCAAGTCCAAGGCCTTCTCGATGACCAGCCGGCGCAATGCTCCCAGACGCGATTCTAGGGCCGCGAGGCGATCCGCCTTCACACGACTCATGTATCCATCCCGGATCGCCAGATTGGCCACAGTGGCGTTAATATCCGCAAAACGCACACCTTGGGGGCAGAGAAAAGAACAACGGTGACAACGCAGACAAAGCCATATTTTCGGCGAGCTGAGGACAGCCTCACGCAGCCCCAATCGGATCCACTGGATGATCAGAGCGGGACTGAACGCATCATCGATGGCGCTCACAGGGCAACAGCCCGTACATAGGCCACATTGGTAACACAGGGAGAGTGTGTCGCCACCCGGGCCCGCCATGACCTCTTCCGCGAAATAGGGATCGCTTTTCAAGATGGGGATTTCTGCACTCGCCTTCTGCATGTTGGCATCCATGGACCCTATATCTCCGTGCTCTGGAGTCGCTCCCCGAACGCTCACCCGCCCCACAACGCGCAACGCCTCGGCGCTAAAGCATCCGCTTTGTCCCAATGCCTGTGGGCAACTGTCCCTAAATCAACACGATGGCCTGAGTCGGGCAATGGTCTTGGCATTTGCTGCATTTATCCGCGGCCTGCAACAGTCTCGTGCACAAGCTCTCGTCGGCGAGAACCACCCGGCCGTTGACAATACGCAGCACCACCTTGGCTTCCCGTGACGGACCTTTCCCGTGGCGGCTCTCGGGATCATTGGCCGCATTGTATTCGCAGACGATGAGGCAGATGCCGCATCCAGAGCATTTGTCCGGGTCGATGAGGTGTCCCGTTTTTGCCCGCGCCTCTAGGCTGTGCAAGAGCTCGGCAAGAGCTTCCTTCTGGGCCGCGTATGCCTCTTCTTGAAGCAGCGGGCATTCTTGCGGAGTCAATTCTCCCGACAGAAGGAAAGCGGCGAAATCGGCGCAGGTCATCCCGCACATCTGACAGTCTGTCTTAGGCAGGTGCTCGAGAATTTTCTGCCTCATATCTCTTTCACAATGTTGCCCTTTCCTGACGGGCTCCGGAGATGTCTCGCGGCACGACGTCCAAGATGTGGACCCCTTCCCAGGCACGGCCTTTGATGGGTTTCGTTAGACGCTTCATTCACGTCGGCCATAAAGATCACCCCTCACTCATCTGCAGTGTCGGCCATTCCAGAGGGCGCCCTGACGTTGTCCCGCCGCACCTGGCCGCGTCCATCCCCAACGTGCGCCGAATCATCCCCGGAAGCTCAGCTTTTTGGATCCCCCGATCCGGGGCACGCCCATTCTTCAAACCTGCCGTTGCTCTGGATCATTGGCAGTGAGAAAATCTTGTCCTCGGCCCGTCTTCTCCCAGCATTCCGGGCTGGCAGGAGATTTCAGGATCAGGGCCAGGCCCCAAACGTTCGAAACTTTCCAGGCGCAGGCTCGTCCCCACCAAAAACGGCGCCATAAGATCCATACTCACGGCCGTTTCGGCCCTTTCCTCTTTTCGGCCCGGGATGGGTGATGACGGACACAAACCGCGCTGAGCCTGATAGATCAGGGTCCCTCCGACGTAAAGCTGCTCGCATCGGCTGAAGGCCTCGGCCCAGCTCGCGGGGGTATCCTCTGCAGGTTCCCTGAAAAGCGCCACATTCGCCCGGGCCCCGGCTCGCAGATGTCCTCGATCCCCCAGCCCTAAAGCCTTGGCCGCGTTCCCTCGTGTGGCCAGGAGCCAATCCCGCACGGACAACACTTCCAAAACGGCGCGCACCAAACCGGTCCAGCCCTCAACGAGGGCAAGGCTGGCATGGCGGCAGGAAAACGCCCAACCTTCACGGACCGCCTGCGCCATAAAGCGGAGGATTTCAGCATTGTCCCGAAAATCTTCTTCTGGAAGCGGGGAGGCTTTGAGAAGCAGGTATGTCCCTACATCCCAGAAGGGCCCTTTTGTGAGGTGTTCCGGTGGCACCCATGTGAGCTGGATGTTTTTTTCCGGCCATGCCACGCCGAGGTCACCGGTGAGCTCCGGACGGAGCAGATGGGAAAGGACAAAAGAATCCTTTGTCCCGTTCGTTCTCTCATAGTCTGTGGCCCGATGCAGATGCACACCGGCGCACAATGCCGACACCTCCCCGGGAAGGAACGAACGGAACGGGACCGCGAGCCGCCCTTCCAATCCTGCGCAGGCGTCGCACAGAAAAGGCAGAATGTCCTGCGCCGATTTTTCCCGGTGCTTGTAGACTTCATTGCGGAACCGCAATCGTGGTTCGGGAAGATAAAACCCTCGTGTCGCCACGATTCGGGAGAGATGATCGAGTACCCTTTGAGCCGTGCCCGGGTCGTGCGCTTCGATCCAGGAGATCAGATCGTCAAGCGGCACGCACAGGCCGATGGAAAAGTCCAGGCCGCCCATCCGCTCCAACGCGCCGCGCACTGTGCCGAGATGCGTCAGGGGTGCCCAGCTTTCGTGGACATGGGCGAAACCTCTTTCGGCGTAACGACGGGCATAGGTCCGAATGTCGGGAAAAAGCCCGGCGGCCTGCAACGCCCAGGCCCCCGGAAAAGCCACGTGGGCGGCGCAATCCACGGCCGCCGCCGTAACGACCATGCCGGAAGCGTCCACGATTTCATCGGGATCGGCGACGGCATCCGGCGCCACAATCCTTTCGCCGCACACGGCGATGTCCCGGACTTCACCGTCGCAGTCACTCAAAGGATCGTACACCCTGCCGGATCGGATCAGAAGCGTTTTCGGACGCATAATGTCCCTATGGGCGAGGTTCGAACAGGTCTCGGATCACGGCTGCATCACAGACGACGTTCCGGTCCCAGAGCTTTTTCACATGGAGTGACACGCCGTCGAGTCTGACGGCCGCCCCCGACGCGTCCAGGCCTTGGAGTCCCACGCTGATCACGAGATCCGCTTCGGCGGTCGTCATGGTCTCGTAGGCGGAAAGCGCCACAACGGGGACGTGGTTTTTTCGCACGGCGTGCTTTTGCTCGTCCGTCAAGAACCAAAAACAGTCCCCCGACACGGCCAAGAGCAGGTCTCCCTGGCGTGGCGACCAGTCATGGAGGTCGCCATGGAGGTGCCATCTGGAGTTGCCTAGTCCGCCGGCCGCCGTAAAAGCCTCGAGAAACCCCATACTGTTGAAATCGCAGGGAAGAGGCATGAGAAACGTGGGAGCTGAGGAACCCAGATCTTCCACCCACGCAGCCAAGGCGTCCATTATCTCCGGGCCGCTCTCATGATACAGTGGACCCCGGCCGAAGAAAAAAACGCGGTAGCGGCTTTTTTCCAAGTCTTTGAGAAGCGGTGCGAGCCTCTTGGCGTTCAGTTCCGGTGGGCTTTCCAGTGTTCCCGTAGTGGTTGCCCTGTGCAGCGCCCGGATGCATTCCTTTTCAACTTCCGTGGAGATGGTGAGCAGATGGGTCGCACGGCTCATCTCCGTCACGTGGACATCCACCGTCCACGCCGCACGATCTTCGGCGCCCCGCTCGGTGAACTTTCCTCGTGGGAACAGGGCATAGCGGGCCAAGAGCCGGGGACTGCTCCTGAGTGGGTTTGCCCCCCAGAAGAGAACGAAATCCGCATGATTTCGGACGCATTCGAGCGTTGTGAGGGGCGGTGTGCGACGCCGGTAGGTCTCCACATAGGCTTTCAGAAGCGGGCCGTCGGAGGGGATCCACAGCGTGTTCCAATCCCACAGCCCCTCCATAAGGAGCCACAGGGATTCTGTGGATAATTGACCCAGGCCGTAGATGGCCACACGTTGGGCATGGAACAGGTGTTCTCGACACTCCGCCAGGGCTTCGGCAAGACTGATGGGGTGCCACTGACGCCCCCCTCGGCGTCGACGGTGGGTTTCGCACCGGGCTCGGGGCAGTGAGCTGCTGAATTTTTTCAGGCCGAGGAATCGAGCCGCCCCCCATCGACAGGCATTGGTGGTTTCCATAACGCGTTGCTCTTCGACCACGACGTCGATATCGTCGCACAGGCAGCTGCATCCGCAGCACACAAGGGAGTCCCGGGTTCTTCCGCTCACGGCTCCAATCTCTCCTGTGGAGAAGACGAAATGCGTCGCAACCATTTGGCTGCGTGAACCGCGGCGGCGGATGCTTCGGTCACCGTTTGGGTGATATCCCTCGGCCCATGGCATCCACCGACGACAAAGATTCCGGGCACACTGGTGTGCGTCTGTCCTCCCCAGAAGAAGCCTTCCTTATAGAAACCATACCGATCTCTTTCAGGGGCTGTGCGCACGACCCACCGATGATCCGCGTTGGGTGCTTCGACGCCCACGGCCAAAACCACCAAATCCGCTTCCACACTGTGCGTCCCGGATTGCGAGGCCGCCCGATAATGCACGGCCAGCTTGCCGTGTTCCCCGACCCGTTCCACCCGGTCTGGGAGGGCCTTAATGAACCGGACGCCACGTTCTCGGGCGCGCAGAAACAAACCTTCAAAGCTTTTCCCAGCCGTGCGGATGTCGTTGTAAAAAATGGTCACCGACGCGTGCGGTTCGTGTTCCAGGACAAGCATGGCTTCTTTAATGCTCGCCGTGCAGCAGGTGACCGAGCAATAGGGCAGGAAGCGGCGATTGCGGGATCCGGCACACTGGATGAATACGACGGACTGGGGTCTCGCTCCGGACGGGGTCATCAGGATTCCCTGGGTCGGTCCCGTGGCGCACACCAAACGCTCGAATTCGACATTGGTGAGCACTTCCGGGAAGCGACCGTAGCCATAAGAACCGAGCCGCGCCGCCGAAAAAGGCCGGGCTCCCTCCGCGAGGATTACCGCCGATGCATGCCAGCGGCTGACCCGGGGCTTTTCATCCAATCGAATGGCTTGCCTTTCACACGCCATCTCACACAGACCGCACTCGATGCAAAACTCTTTTTGAACGGCGGCACGCAAGGGTACCGCTTGTTCAAAGACGATCCCGATGGCTTTGCGCGGCCGCAGTCCGGCGTTCCAGACATTGGGAACGATCACCGGACAAACGTCGCTGCAGGCGCCGCAACCGGAACACACGTTCATGTCCACGTATCGGGGGCGATGCTCGATTTCCGCGAGAAAGTGGCCGGGTCGTCCGCTGATTCTCTTTACACGGCAGGACGCAAGGACGGTGATGTTCGGGTGGGAGGCCACATCCACCAAACGAGGTCCCAAGATGCAGATGGAGCAATCCAAGGTCGGAAAAGTTTTATCCAGACGGGCCATATTGCCGCCCAGAGAATCTTCGGCTTCCACCAGCGTGACCGGAATGTCCATGCCTGCCAGGTCCAGTGCGGCCTGGCATCCTCCCACACCTCCTCCCACGACCAAGACCCGTCTCGGGGCTTTAGGACCCAGCGGGCGCATTTGGCCCCAGGGGCTTCCGGTGGACGGAGCCCCACACACCTTGGCGGAGGAGCGTTCAAAGACGTCCATTCGAGCCTTGAGGAGACCACAGAGCGCCGTTTCATCTTGGGCATCCCGGAGGTCCACGAGATTCCACCGGAGATCCGACCGAACCCCCAGCGTTTGTTCAAGAAGTTCACCGAGGAGGAAAGGCGAGCAGGCGCCGATGATCAGCTGTTCCACAGACTGGAGGTGCGGTTCCGAGATTTCTTTAGGGAACGTGTGCCGATCACACAAAAAATCCACGACGCGGACGGGGATGCCCATGGCGGCCAGCATTTGGGCCGAGCGGTTCAGGTCGAGCCGTGGATGTCGATCGGAACACCGGCACAAGAGGACGAGGGTCCCATGGCGAGGAGGTTTTTCTTCTGGGCGTGTCGTCATGAGGATTGTGTTCGTTCCATCATTTCCCCAACCAGCCGACGGATGATTTGCTGAAATTTGGGGCCTTCGGTTGCCGATACCCAATGGTAGCTCAGCCGATTTGGGTCAAATCCTTTTTTGGAGAGCAGCTTGCGGATTCGGGGAACTCGGCCCTCGAACCGCAGGTTTCCAGAAATGTAATGGCAGTCCCCTGGCGGGTGGCATCCTGCAACCAGGACGTGGCCGGCCCTTTTTTTGAACGCGTGGAGGATCAACCGGGCACTGACCCGCCCTGAGCACGGCACCCGCACGATGCGCACGTTGGCCGGGTAAGGGATCCGCGAGATCCCCGCGGAATCGGCCCCGGCGTAGGCACACCAGTGGCAGCAAAAGGCAAGGATCTTTTCGCCGGGGTTCTGGGCGAGGGCTGCGTCCACGGCGGCGATCATCGCCTCCAACGGGTAGCCCAAGTGATCGGCCGCCTGTGTGGGGCAAGCCCCGGCGCAGACGCCGCACCCTTTGCAGGCCGCCGTTTCCACAAAAGCCTTGAGGGCGCCCTGTGCATCTGTGCGAAGCCTGACGGCCTGATACGGACATTCGGCAGCGCACTGGCCGCAGCCGACGCACCGGTCCAGGTCAATCACGGCAATCATGCCGTCCAGCTTCAGGTAATCCTTGGACAGAAGCTGGTACGCTTTGGCTGCCGCTCCGACCGAGGCCGCCACGGTTTCTCGGACATCTTTCGGCCCTTGGCACGAGCCCGCAAGAAAAACCCCTTCAACGGCCGATTCTAAGGGATGAAGCTTAGGGTGCGATTCCAGCAGAAATCCATCCTGACTTCGCGCCAAACGAAAGGTCTGGTGCAAGTGGTCGGCGTTCGTCCGAGGTCGAAGGCCGACGGCGCAGATCAATCGATCGACGGGGACGCGAAAATCCGCGTCAAGGAATTCGTCATGCCAGTCGATGAGGAGTTTGCCCGCTGCGTCAGGGACCACGCTGGTCAACGAACCGCGGTGGAATTGCACGCCCAGGCGGCGCGCCCGTGCGTAGAGCTCCTCCTCTTGGCTTTTATCATAGAGCCGAATATCGCGATGAAAAACGCGCACGGTCATCCCCAACGCCCGAAGCGCCAACGCCTGCTTGAGCGTTATGGCACAGCAAATGCGGGAGCAATGCGGATAGGCCTCATCCAGGCGGGACCCCACGCACTGCACAAAGGCAACGGACCGCACTCCGTCCAGGCCCGCAGGTCGACCGTTGGGGTCGCGACGGTCCCATCTGAAGAGCTCTTCCAACTCCACCGACGTCATCACCTGTGGCAGCGCGGCAAAAGGATAACGGGAGATTTCCGGCTGGTAGGGTTCGAAACCCGTTGCCACAATCAAGGCGCCGACGTCGACGGTCCCGCGGCTTTCCCCGGAGGCGTCCCGCAAAGATACAGTAAACTGCCCCACATACCCGCCCACATCCTCGACCATGCATCCTTCCAAGACGCGAATGTGGGGATGGAGGGTCGCTCGGGTGATAAGAGGCCGCAGAAAGCACGATAGGGGTTCGGTTTCCGGCGGTGTGATGTTCCACCGCACGGATTGACCGCCGAGGGCGCCGTTTTTTTCGACCAGAATCACCGGCACGCCGCAGTCCGCCAGTTCCAAAGCGGCTCTCAATCCACCCACCCCGCCGCCCACGACCAGGGCCCGCCGCGTCACGGGCACCACTCGGTCATCCAAGGGTTTCAGCCGGGCAAGTCGGGCCAACCCCATGTGAATCAGATCCAGCGCCTTTTCTAGAGCCTCGGGCCCGCGGTGAACCCAAGAACACTGTTCCCGGATGTTGGCCATTTCCAGCAGGTACGGGTTAAGGCCGGCTTGGGCGATGGTCCGCCGGAAGGTCACTTCGTGGAGCCGTGGGGAGCACGCGGCCACCAGGATGCGTTCGAGGCCATGGGTTTCAATGTCGGTTTGAATTTCTTTCTGACCGGGCTCGGAGCAGCAAAACACGTTGGTTTTGACCACCGCCACATCACAGGAGTGCGCGACGCGATCTCGTAGGGCTTCCACATCGATCACCCCGGCGATGTTTTGACCGCAATGGCAGATATAAACACCGACGCGACTCATGGAGTGTGCCCCGCCCGGATATCGGAACTCGTCCGGAGCTCAGGTGAAAGCTCACAGTCCGTGTAATTTTGGTGGATCGTGCTCGTCAGCGCGCTCCGGATACGCTTCCACAAGGGACACGTGTCTTCGTCAGCAACGAGCACCGCCTCACGCACAACCCGGATGGCCTCCCGATCACAGATATTCTCGCACGCCCCGCACAAGGCACAGATTTCCCGGTTCAAAACCACCCGACCTTCGCGGCGCTGAAGCACCTGCACGGGACAGACATCAATACACAGGTTGCAATCTTCCGGACATCGTTCGGCGTCGAGGATGACCCGACCTTTGAAAAGAGGGATCACTTGGATGGAGCCCTGGGGGCAGGTTTCCACGCACTGTGCGCAACGCAGGCAGAGTGTCGGGTTGGGCAAGGTGCCTTCGGGGGTCTCACGGTAGACACCGCGAGGACAGTTCTGGACGCACCGAAAACAATACTTGGGACACTCCGTTTCGCGGTTTTCCACAATCCGGCGCAGCTGACGGCACCAGTGTTCATGTTCGCCGTCCAGCAGCTCACACCGGTGGGGGCATCTTTGTTCCTGGACATGCAATTTTTCCGGGATAAGGGGCAGCCTTCCCGATTGACGCAAAATTTCTTTCGGGCGATCGTCAAACCGGAGCGTTATGGCCGAAACAGGGCACACAAAGGCGCAGACTTCACAGAGGACACACCGGAGGTGATCCAGACGGAGAGTGAGGCCCTGTTCGTCCGCACAGAGGCTGAGAGCTTCCCGGGGACACGCGAGGGAGCAGAGATCGCATCGGATGCACCGATCTCGGTCTATCTCCAGTGAGAGCGTCACGTGGTAGAACCGGCGGGTGTACAGGATGCGCTGTGCGTCGTCGCGTTTCATGGTCTCGAACAAATAGGGTTTCACGGCCGGCCAGTCGAAAAAATTCACATACCTTTTTTTTGTAACACAGCTATGGCATCAATTGAAGACCAATCCAACGCAGAAATGCCGTGAACCTGGATGAACCCCACGCCTCCCCAACGGCGAGGAGCCGCGCATGCCTTACGATGCCATGGTCATTTCTTTTGAGAAGGCCGACCCTTCCCAGATCGATAAGCTGGGAGCCAAAGGGGCCAAATTGGTGGAGGATTTCCAGAATCTGCGGTCCGACTTTCCGGGAATGGAACATCGGATATCGGTTCCGGACGGATTTATTTTGACGACCGATGCCTGGAAAGCTTTTCGCGACAACGATGGGTCGCTCCCGGAGGGGTTGTTTGCCGCCGTGACATTGGCTCTTGCCGATTTGGAACAGCGGGTGGGCCGTCGTTACGGCGACACAAGTGGTCTGATGCCCCTCATCGTGGCCGTGCGCGGGGGGGCTCCGGTGTCTTTGCCCGGGGCCATCAGCACCATTTTGAATGTGGGCTTAAACGATGAAATCGTCACGGCGTTGATCGAAGCCGGAGAAGACGAAGGTTTTCTGCTGAGCACTTATCTCGAAGCCATCCGCATGTACGGCGAAGTCGTGTTGGGGATCCCATACGAGCGTTTCTACGAAGTGTTGGAGAAGTTTCACGTGGGCGACGAGGGGTCCGTCCCTGTGGACGAGCTCTTTCCGCTGATTGACGCCTACAAGAAGGTCCTTTTGCGTGCCGCCCCGGAAGGCTCTGCGTATCGAATGGAATCGGACCCTCTGCGCCAACTCAAAGCCGCCATCGAAAGCGTGTTTCATTCCTGGATGGGGGAAACGGCAATTGAAGCGCGCCTCAGTCGGAGTCCCAAGGTTCCGGATGACATGGGCACGGCGGTCATCGTTCAGAGCATGGTCTTCGGCAACCGGGACGAGTACGGGTGTTTGGGGGGGTCCTCTTCACGAGGAACCCCAGAACCGGAGCCGCTGCGCCGGTGATTGAATGGGCGCCGAAGGTCCAGTGTGACAAGATCGTTTCAGGGAAACTGCGCAAAGAACTCCTCCACACCAAAGACCTGGAAGAACGATTTCCCGACATTTTCGAATTGCTCATGACCGTTCGGGATCGTTTGGAGGCACGGGCCAAGAGGCCCCTTGATGTGGAATTTACCGTGGAAGATCGAAAACTCTACATCCTCCAGCGCCGTCCTTTGCGCATGACGTTTTCCGCCACCGCCCGAGCCATGTGGGATTTGGTGGATGAAGGAAAAACGACCATTCAAATGGCTTCCCTCATCATCAATACCGCATTGGAGCAGCCTGAAAAGATGCTCCGTGAGGGGTTTCGAGACTTTGAAGTTTTGGCCGTAGGCGAGCCCATCACGGACACGGCGGACTACGGCACACTTGTATTTGGTACGGAGGCGGCCTTGGAACTGGCGCGACAGGGCCGGGCCGTGATCATGCTGCGCAAAAGACCCTATGGCGAAACAGATCTGGCGGTGAATCATCCCAACGTGCGAGGGATTATCCGGTGCGATGGAAACGTCACGGGCCATGAGGCCGTCTCGGCGGTGGCGTACAGCAAACCCTATCTCATCAACGTCACGGATATTCATGGGCGGCCCCTGTTGATCGTGGACGAAGAGCGCATTGAACTCAATCCAGAAGCCACTTTGGCTGCTTATATGGGCCGAGAGGTTTTCGTGGACGGAGAGCGGGGTATTGTGGGGTTCACCCAAGCGCAAGACTATCTGGTCGATCGAAAAATCAGAAAAAAGCTCTACGTCGATTGGGAATACCTGCGGGAGCAGTTTGACAAAGCGGGTTATCATGAGCTGGACTATGAGACCTTGCTGGATATCCATTACCAAATGGAGTTGGAACTTGCCCATTACCAGCGGCTGGAAATCCGCCTCAAGGAAGGCGACCGGACGGTGTCCGAAAAAGAATTGATGCACGCCTTCGCCACATACCTCCTCTACATTCCCGAAAGAGACCGCGAACGGACGCTGGCTTTGAAAGACGTTGCCGTGGAGCAGTTCGACCTTGGGCCTCCATTGGTGTATCGCGGCCATAGACTGGGACAGGAGGTCCTCAAGATCTTGAGAGCACTCATGTTATGCACCACGTGGCGTACCCATTGGATCCACGAGATTATGGTCGAAAAGGCCAGGGCGCGTGGAGAAAACGAAGGGGATGTCATCCGGGATATTTTTATCAAGAACCGCACCATGAGCGTCGTCAAGGAGTTTGAATCCGAAGGGTTTCACCTCATGCGCGTCCCTCATTACTACTATCTCATTTTTGCGAGCAACTTTGAATATGATCAGGATCTGGACAGTGTCCAGATCAATCCTGGGCTCATGAAGTATGCGGAAAAGGAAGTTCTTGCGAGAAATTTTCTCTCCTATTTGCAGCAGATCAACCCTCGACTTCGGGAAAAGCTCCGGGTGATCCAGGGGGAGCCTCCCTTGGGCCAAGGACATGCCCGCATCGTGAGCATCGGTTTGGCTGTACCGGATGAAGATTTCGACGTCGTGTGTCGGTATCTTCGGACATTTCTGGATCAAACGAAACATGGTTGTCCGATGACCTTCCAAAGCGCCGTGCCCGAGGGGGACTTCATCGATCTTTACTATCTCGACCCGGTTTTTGCCCCTTACCCTGAGTTTCGGATCATGAAGGAAAAGGCCGGTGGGGACACCGTGGCCGAGGCAGGCTATATTCTCGCCTTCGGCCGATGTTCCTACGGGGAATTCGACGGTGTGGTGTACGGCCGCGACGAATATGAAAGATTATGTCGGCAGGTTCAGAAGTTTCAAGCATTCCTGCGGCGTCGGGGCATTGACGAAGCCGTGCGGCCCTGGCAATTTGAAGTGGATCCATATCGGCGCCATTCGGTGATCGCCGCTGTAGGAGTTCGCATCGAGCCCCATGCGCTGAAGGATGTGATCGCCCAGCTCAAGGATTTCCTCGGCATCGAGGGCCAAGTCGGCGAATGCCCCGTGGACATTTCGGCCTGATCCCCCTGGCCGGCGTCTCCCGTGAAAATCCTCTCGTCATCACAAATCAGGGCGCGGACCTCTGGATCCTCACCATCGGATGAGCGCCGTGCCCCACGTGAACCCAGACCCGAACGCCGCCAGCAGAAGCAGGTCGCCACTTTGGATCATCCCATTGCGGGCCGTTTCATCCAGCAGTAACGGGATACTCGCCGCCGTGGTGTTTCCATAGCGTTGCATGTTGTGGAGAAACTTTTCCTCGGGAAACCCCAATTTTTGAGCCACCATCTGATTGATACGCATGTTGGCTTGGTGAGGGATGACGTACTTGATATCCTCAGCCTTCAGCCCATTGACCTGCATCGTGTGCTGAATCACCTCGCTCAACCGCGTGACCGCATGCTTGAAGACCGTCTTGCCGTCCATCTGGGGCCAGATCTCCGACGTGGTTATCGTCTCTTGGGAGAGATAAGGTTTTCTCGAGATATCCCAGATATCCATGCATAAAGCTCGGGCAAACCGGCCATCCGCATGCAATTCCGTATAAAGGACGCCACGGTCCGGAGAGGGGGACGCGCAGAGCACTACGGCCGCGGCGCCATCCCCGAACAAGACGGCCACATCGCGTCCCCGGTCGGAAAAATCAAGAGCGCTGCTATGCACCTCGGCGCCGACGATCAAAATGTTCTTGTAAGTCCCGGCACGAATCAGAGCGTCGGCAATCGTGAGGGAGTACAGAAACCCGGTGCATTGGTTGCGCACGTCAAGGCACCCGATGGGACTTAGGCCCAGTTTGGGCTGAAGATAACAGCCGGAGCCTGGAAAATGATGATCCGGGCTGAGGGTGGCAAAGATGAGAAAGTCGATCTCTCCTGGGGTTAAGCGCGCATCCTCCAAGGCTTTGCGGCAGGCCTCCGCGGCCAAGTCTGAACACTTCACCCCTGTCTCGGCGAAACGCCGCTCACGAATTCCCGTCCGTGTCTGGATCCACTCATCGCTGGTGGTCATGAGCTGAGCGAGGTCATCATTGGTGACCACCTTCGGGGGGACGTAGCTGCCGATGCCGGCGATAGCGCTTCGGGTCATGGGGTTTCCTTTCTTGTTCAATGCGTCTTCACACCGATGCTTGTCTCCGGAACTGCTCAATCCACCCCCCGCCCCGAGGTCTGGCATGGAAAGCGTTGCGTTTCAGCAGGCTTCGACGGGCGAGCTCTGTAAGCTCATTGAGTTCGGTTTCCAGGTATCGTCGAGACGCTTCCAAGTCGTCCTGTCCGGCTGGGCGAGGGACCTGTATGGGTTCTCCGGCAGCGATGACAATCCGCGCAAAAGGCAAGGGAACGAGTGTGCGGTCCCAACTGGGTACCCGCCACGCACGATCGGCCGCAAGGCTCAGGGGGACGAGAGGCAGTCCGGTGGCCGATGCCAGCCACACGATCCCCTTTTGAGCCACGAGGGGAGGGCCTTGGGATCCGTCGGCGATGAGTCCCGCAGGATAGCCTTTGCGGGCGAGATGGAGCATCGCCTTCAGGGCTTGGGCACCTCCGTGGTGTGAAGAGCCGCGGACGGTTTGAAATCCGAGACACTGGGCGAGCCGTGCCGCCCACTCCCCGTCTCGGGATCGGCTGACCATAAGCACACCGTTCAGCTGTCGGAAAAAATAGAGTACGGTCGGGAAGGCGAAGTGCCACGTGGTCAAAAGACCGGGAGGTGAACCGTCCAAAGCCCTTCGGAGGTGGGCTTCCCCGATGACGAGGAATCGGCAGGTCCGGTGCCAAGCCGAAAGCACGGAGGCCCCCCAGCAAGGGAGACGCCGGAGCAGAGGATGATCGGGCGTGAGGACGTCCCGTCGCACGCGCAAGACCTCAAATGTTTTAGAGTCTGGAACTTGACCCATCGGCCACCACTCCTAGCCGAACGGAGGATTTTTCGTCAAGACGGGTGAAGAGGGACGGCCCACCACAACGTCATTCAACGGAAAGGGCCGGCACGGGGTCGCATGCAGGTCCTGCGTCGGCTCGGTTCAAACGTGAGCTGAGGGGCCCACCGGCGCACATCGCTGCTGGCCCCCTCGTCAAGGAAAACAACCTTTCCTTCCCACTTACGGCCCGGTCATGGGAAAGCTACACCACGTCCGTGGTCTGCTCTTGGGGCTCTTTTTCCATAAGGGATACAGCCGCCCGAAGTCCCAAAAGATAACTCTGGATGCCAAAACCGGAGATCCGACCATTGACCACAGAGGCCAAGACAGAACGGCGCCGGAAAGGATCCCGTGCGTCGATATGGGACATATGCACTTCCACCACGGGAACCCGGAGCATTTCCAGGGCGTCTCGCAAAGCGTAGCTGTAATGTGTCCAGGCTCCGGCGTTGATGACCACGGCGTGCGTGCCGTCATCCAGTGCAGCGTGGATGCGTTCCACCATGGTCCCTTCGTGGTTGGTCTGAAATGTTTCCACCTCCACGCCTAAGATCTTCCCCAACTGGACCAATGCGTTGTCAATCTCGGCGAGGGTCCATGTTCCGTAATGGTGCGGATCCCGACGTCCGAACATATTGAGATTGACACCATGAAGGACCAAAACTTTTTTCATACGGCCATCCTCCAGTTAGTCCTAAACCCCTTCGTCTGCCGTCGTTAGCCCTTATGTAGCTTACCGGCACGTGATGAAGCTAACGGTTTTTCGCGGTGACGAAGGCGTCGGCATTCTTGTCCTGGCGGGCAAAACGTCGTAAGAGTCCGCAGAAAGGAGGATGCCTTGTGTCAATGCCACGTCGGATCGCCTTGATCGGTTATCGAGCCTCGGGGAAAAGCTCGCTTGGGCCACGGCTCGCTTGCGCTTTGGAATGGAACTTTGTGGATATGGATGAGGTGCTCTCCGAAAGCATGGGGCTTTCCATCGCCGCGTGGGTGGAGCGATACGGTTGGGAGGCTTTTAGGCGTGAGGAGACTCGACTGCTTGTCGATCTTTCGCGGCGGCGAAATATCGTGGCAGCCACAGGTGGCGGGGTTGTGGAAAAAGAGGTAAACCGCACAATACTCCGGCAGAACTTTTTCACCGTATGGCTCCGTTGCGGCGTGCAAACCCTTTGTCGACGCCTCGCCTCGGATGAAAACACCCCCGGACAGAGACCCTCTCTTACAGGCCGGAGCGTTGTTGAGGAAACGAGCGAGGTGCTCCATCGAAGACGTCCGTGGTATGAAGCGACGGCCCATCTCGTTGTGGATACAGACCGCGGCTCGCCGGAAGAGCTTGTGGACATCATTGTGCGGCATCTGGAAAGTTTAGAGTCGTTTTGACAGAAACGCTTCCGGATGATAGACAAGCATGGTTTGAGCTTGTGGTGTGTAAAGATTGGACCGACGCTTCCTGAAAGGACCGTTTGCATGACCGACACGCCCGCATCTTCCTCTTCAAAGCCTGTGACCCTGCCCGCAAATCCTTGGCAGCCCGTGTATGACGTTTTCCAAGGGGTCAGTCGAGAAACCGTCTGTGCCCGCTATGGCCTTCGGGAACAAGACCTGGACAAACTCATCGATGATTACAAGATATCTCGGCGCCAAATGGCGCTTGTTGACGACCTCATCGTGCGCAAGACGGGCCGGAATGATCCGTGCCCGTGTGGCTCCGGAAAAAAATACAAGAAATGTTGCATGGCGCACCACGAGGAGGCGCGAAAAGCTTTGCCCAAAGATGAACTCCAAAAACTCGAGGAGCGCATCCAGCTTAGGGAAAAACTCCAGGAGGACGTCGATAAAGGATTTCATGCCCTTATGGAAGAATCCTACGGCAAAGCCCGCAAACTTGCCGAGCACCTGCTGGAGAAATTCCCGGAAGATGACCGGTTGCACGATATCATCGTGTCTGCCTGTCTGGGACAGGGAGACTACGACGCGGCTTTCTACCGAGCACGGACCCGCTACCAGGTGGCGGTCGAGGAAAAGGATTTTTTCCAGGAAAACGGGTACCATAAAAGGGAAGGGGTGGAACGCACCCAACTGGTGCACATCTATTCCCCGAGCACGTGGTTGGAAAAGTTCTGGATTGCTCAGCGTGCCCGCACCTATGCCAAAGAGTTTCCGCCGGACGGCGATGCCCGAAAGGCCCAGCGAGCGGCTAAACTCAAAACCGCCAACGACCTCAAGCGGTTTCCGCAAAAGGGGACAGAAGGCATAGAAACACGCCGACGAGCCCTATGGACGGTTCTCGAGGAAATCCGCAAAGACGGACCGGCGTCGGTACCGTATCTTCTGCCGCTATGCTACAATTTTTCCTGGGCGAGCTTATTCGTCCCCGAACTGCTCCACGCCGTCGGGCATCCCGAATCCCCTCGGCTTTTGGCCGAGCTGTCCATGTTCCGCTTTCCTTATTTTTCGCAAATGTGCCTGAAATACTTGGAGGGAATGGGGGAGACCGCGGTCCCGGTGATCGAAAAAACCCTTTTTGAAAACAATGCTTTTGATGAGCTGAAGACCGGCCTTCTCATGGTCCTGGGCGCCGTCCCCACCGAGCAGAGTTTCAAGATCCTTGCCCGCATGACCGAACATGAAAATCCTTACGTGGTCAACTGGACGGCCCAGGCTCTTGGACGTCAGAAGAATCCTGAAGCGTTGCCGTACTTGGAAAGGGCTAAGAATCGGCTCGGGGCTCTGAGCAAAATCCAAGGAGCGATTCAAGACATCGTTCGGAATGTGTCAATGAAAATGAGACACCTCCGGTAAAATGTTAGACTCTTACAGCGTCGCTTGAAGGCTTGTTGATCCAGGCGGCAGTCGGCAATGCTGGAGGCCTGGGTATCTTGCCTTTGAAACGGCTAGGATTGGCCTCGAATGCTTGCTTGAGAACCTGTTGACGATGCTCCACGATCTGAGGCGCCAACCCGTAATGGAACTGCTCCGGTGTGACCAGCCCGAGACCCGAGTGGCGATGTTCTCGATTGTACCAATTGAAAAAATTCCGGCAAAAGGAGCGGGCATCCTCGGTGGAACCGAAACGTCCTGGAAATTGCGGACAGTACTTGAGGGTCTTGAACTGGGCTTCCGAATAGGGATTGTCATTGCTCACATGAGGCCGGCTATGGGTTTTGGTGACCCCCAAGTCCGATAGCAATTGGCCAACACACTTCGAGGTCATGGAGGATCCCCGATCCGCATGAACTGTAAGTTGGCCGTGAACAATACCCTGCTTTTTGCAGGTCTCCTCAATGAGCCTCTTTGCCAGGGCCGCACTTTCCCGGTGGGCAACCATCCATCCCACCACGTAGCGGCTAAAGATGTCCATGATCACGTAAAGGTAAAAATAGGTCCACTTGACGGGGCCCAATAACTTTGTAATGTCCCACGACCAAACCTCGTTGGCGCGGGTGGCGAGCAACTCGGGCTTTTCGTAAGCGGGGCGCTGCACCTGCCGGCGACGCTCCTTGACGCTTCCATGTTCGTCTTTCAGAATGCGATACATCGTGCGCACCGAGCAATGATACGTCCCCTCATCAAGCAGGCACGCAAAGATCTGGCGAGGGGCAGCATCCTGAAATCTCTCGCAGTGGAGTAGGTCTATCACCGTTTGCCTCTCCTGATCCGAAAGAGCCAACGGCGGAGCCGGACGATTTACCTGGGCTCTGGTGGGTTTCAGTCTACGATAGAAGGTTGCTCGGGCAATGCCCAAAGCATCACAAGCCTGGACGGTTCCCACCTCGGTTCGCAATTGGACCGCCGCTTTCATAAGTTGCTCTCGTCGCTTTCGTGATTGGGTTGGGGAATCCCCATGAGGTCTGAGATTTTTTTTTGAACCTCAATGATCGTCTGCGCCTTTTTGATCTGGTCTCTGAGGCGCTGATTTTCCCGCTCCAATTGGGCTACACGTTTTGCAAGATGGTGGTCCGGGTTCGCTTTTCGCCCCCGTTTTCGGGGAGACAATGCTTTGAGCTGCCCCTCATCTCGTTGTCTGCGCCACGTGGTCAAATTCGATGAATAAAGGCCTTCCCGGCGGAGAAGGGCGCCGATCTGCCCAGGCAATGTGCAGGCATCGGCTTCCTCGAGGATGCGCAACTTATAAGCAGCCGTGAATTTGCGGCGACGTTTTTTTTCCATGACCTCCGGATCCGGTGCGTTGAGATTGGTCGCCATGAGGGCAACTCCAGACGCCCTACTGGCCCCTTCCGTTACCCCCATTCCTACCCCCGTTTGCCGATTCTGAACTGATGTCATCTGATCCTGTCTCCTACCCGCCCAACTCAAATTTAACAAGGGGTAGGTGACTCACCTTCATTGGCACAGAGGGTTGAGGAAATGGGCCGGAGACCCGCCTGAAGAGGGTCCACCGGGGGTGCCGGGAGGCGGACGGTCGGGGCGCTGAGTTGATTCCGGCGCTTGTGAAGGCACCAGGATGGAGCATCCGACCACCCAAGAGGTGGACTCGTCCATGTGGGCGGCAGAGCCCGGTCGATCCGGACGGGAGACCGTTTTCCTTGGCGGGATGCAGGTTCCGGAGCACTTTCGCTCCAAGGGCCGGTATTAATGCTCTTTTTTCCCCACCACTCGGCGGATCAAGTCCGCCATGTCCTTAATGGCGTAAGGCTTGGGCAGAGCTCCCTTGAAGCCGTAAAGGCGGTAATTATCGAGGATGGGATCCGCAGAATACCCGGTGTAGATCACCGCTTTGACATGGGGGTCGATGCTCAAGAGCTGCGCCATGGTGGGGATGCCCCCCATGCCGCCTTTCACGGTGAGGTCCAGGATAACCATGTCGAAGGGGTCACTTTTCTCCATGGCTTCCTTGTATTTGGCGACGGCTTCTTTCCCGTGGCGCGCCGTCTCACACTCGTAACCAAGATGTTCCATCACGGCTTCGGCCAGCTGCCGGAGCATGGGTTCGTCATCCATGACCAAAATCTTGGCCCGCAGAGGGCCGTTGATTTCCGATCGTCCCCCCTTAAGCGGTTGAGCCTTGGGGACTGCGGGAAGATAGAAGGTGACCGTTGTGCCCGTCTGCTCCTGGCTTGTGATGCCGATGTGGCCGCCATGGCTTTGGACGATGCCCCAAGCCACCGAAAGGCCCATCCCCATGCCCTTTTGAGTCCCTCTGGTCTTGGTGGAAAAATACGGATCGAAGACGCGGTCGATGATGTCTGCCGGGATTCCCGGACCTTCATCCTGGACATCAAAGCGCACATACGGTCCGGGTTTGAGATGACGGCTCATGCCGTCCTCAGGGGCGACCTCCACGTTTCGCAAAAGGACGCGGATCGTGCCCCCAGCCGGCGTGGCGGCCCGGGCGTTCTCCAGAACGTTCGCCAAAACGGTGCGCAAAAGCTGTGGATCCCCTTTGACGCTCCACAGCCCGTTTTGAAAACTGACCTCACCGTTCACCGACCTCCCGGATAACGTCGCCCGACAAACTTCCTCAGCCAAAGAACCAGCGTGGACCACCGTCTCCTCTTGAACCGCGTTCCGGGCAAAGCACAGGAATTTGAAAACCAATTCCCGTGCTTCCACTGCGGCCTGGGTGGCGCTCCGGATCAACGGCATCAGGGCGTCTTCAGGACGACATCGGCTTTGCGCGAGATCGAGGTTCCCTAGAATGATGGACAGGATATTGTTCCAATCGTGGGCGATGCCCCCGGCCATGGTCGAGATGGCCTCGAGTTTGGTGCGGGTGACGATATCGGCCTCCAGCTCCTTTCGCGCGGTGACATCCCGAAAAACCCACCCCATCAGTCCCTGGTGCTCTTCGGGCAAAGGACAGACCGACACTTCCACCCACGTGAAGGACCCATCCGCCCGCTTCAGGCGGTATTCCGCGTAGCGGGGAGATCGCTCCTGGCCTTGTTTGGAGGCTTCGCCCAAAGCCCGGGCGACGTCCTGTCCACGCAAGAACACGCCCACATCGGCATTGAGAATCTCTTCATGTTCATAGCCGAGAAGACGGCAGGCGGCGGGATTGGCGAAGGCGATCCGGCCGTTTGCATCCACAAAGAGGACAGCGTCTGGGGTTTCGTGAAAGAAAGCGGCCAGAACATGGGGCGGTGGATCGGGCACATTTTCCTTCATAAACCATAACCCTCTATGACGAAGGCATGTAAACTCATTTTGCTCTGTCCCTTATAGGTTAAGATGTGCGGAAAATCAACTGGTTTTCCCGGTTTTCCCGGTGGTCGTGCCTCGACAACCCAGGGTCGGCTGAGCTTCCCAGACCCATGGGTGCCATCGCCGCCGGCACCGCTCAGTCTTGACGACGATGACCGCAGGCGCTAAGGTGCGGACGGAAAGGGATCCGAGGTGAACCGCGGATCCTTGGGCAGAAGCCCGGTGGAAAAGTCCGAGAGAGGCAGCTCGCTTCTCATGGCTTAAAGGAACGGTCATGAAGGCCGACGTCTGAGGGAGACGCTCGGCCTTTTCTTTTCGTGGGGTTCGAGGCGTGGGGGCAAGACGACCCGGGGCGATGCAGCCTTTGGTCCCCCAGGTTGGAAAGTCGGCCGTATGGCCAACACCGCCTGCAGCCGGAAGGAATCGATACTCCTTGTGGGTCATGGAATGTTCCAAGATGATACGGAGAGCGTTTCCGGTCCGCTTGAGGGCCCGGGTCGACTCGGAGCCCCGGGGCGATAGGGCCGACGAAAGGACTGACCGCGGGGAATGAAGGCGGCTCGAGGTCAAAAGCGGATCGTCAACCGGCAGGTCGTATGTCCCACGGGAAAGAAAGATTTCCCTTTTCGACAAGACTGGCGGGAAAAGGTCATGAATCACCGTGGAAGGGAGGATAGGTGATGGGTCGGAAGAGATTCAGCCGAGTGAGGTGGGCATCGGTCTGGATGACGATTGCTTTTATCGTAGGTGCGCTATGGGCATTCGAGGCAGCGTGGGCTCACAAGGTGAATGTGTTCGCCTATGCAGAAGGCGGAACGGTTTTTGTGGAGAGCTATTTTCCGGACGGTTCTCCGGTCGTGAAGGGCGGCGTGCGGGTGACGGATGCCCAAGGAAAACAGGTTTTCGAAGGGAGCACAGACGAGCAGGGCCGAGCCCAGTTCAAAGCCCCACAGGAGAAGACGGACCTCACCATCGAAGTCACTGCATCCATGGGGCACCGGGCCGTTTTCACCCTGAAAAAAAGCGACATGTGAAGGGTTTGGCATGAAAGCTCGTTTCTTGATCTTCCTTTTTCTTTGGATATGGTTCGCAGGGGCGGGACTTTCGGCCCCCCCCTTGGCGGGGGCTTCCTCCGGAACCCAGGAAATCTCCACTTCAGGAAGTGCCAACCCACCGGAGGGTTTGCAGGATTGCGTTGGGATTCTCGAGGTGATGCGCACTCAGCAGCAGGAGATGGCCCAAGAACTGCGATCCATTAAAAGAGAATTGGCGGCTTTGAAAGCCACACAGGATCAGCCGGAGTTCAAAGACGTCATCGGAGGCATCGGTTATATCCTCGGTCTTTTCGGGATCGCTTTTTACGTGCATGCACGTCGTGATCGCCGACGACAGGGATCGTAGTTCAGAAAGGGGAAACCTTCGATCATGCACCTTTCCGACGGCGTCCTTCCTACGGCGGTGGCCGTAGCTTCGTTTGTGGCGGCGGGGTCATGTGTGGCGGTCAGCATCAAAAAAACCGATGGCGATGATCTGCCCAAAATCGCCGTGATGACATCCGCCTTTTTCGTCGCTTCGTTGATCCACGTCCCCTTGGGACCGACCAGTGTCCATCTTCTCCTTCCAGGGTTGGTGGGGATTCTCACGGGATGGAGCGCGTTTGTCTCGATCTTCATGGGGCTGGTGCTTCAGTCCTTTCTTTTTCAGTTCGGAGGATTGACGGCCCTTGGGGCCAATGCGCTCATGATGGGCCTGCCCGCATGGCTCGCCGCCGGGCTTTTTCGCGGCTTATCGGGGCGCTCCGCTATCGGCTCGGCGGCTGCGGCGGCGGCAGCCTCGGCGCTGGCCGTGACGGCCGCAGCCTTGATTCTCTCAGGTCTTTTGGCGACAGGAGGCGAAGATTTCTTTGGTGTGGCCAAGATCGCCGTGGCCGCCCACGTGCCGGTGGTGATCCTCGAGGCCGTGATTTCGGCTTTTGTCGTGACTTTTCTCCAAAGGGTGAAACCTGAACTGGTCAAAGGACCCATGGGTCGGAGGTCCATTTGAATCCCGTGATGGTCATTCCACGAGGATGGGTCGGCGCGGGGATCGGTTTCCTCGCCGTCATCCTTGCGATTGTCTTTTTCGCTCTTCGTTGGGTTCAGAAGAAAAAGTCCTCCCGATTGCTGCCTCAGGATGCGGAAGAAGATATCTCTATTCCCGAACTGGACGCCTCGGGGACGCACCCCAGCCTGTTTCACCTCTGGGATGCGCGCTGCAAGATCCTCTGCCTCTTTTTCTTCTCCTTCGTTGTTGTGTCCCTTAGACATTGGCCTGCTTTGCTCCTCAGCCTGGGCATCGCCTTGAGCTCCGTCGCGATTGCCCGCACCCCGAGACGATCGGCATTGAAGCGCCTCGCGGCCATGAGCGGCTTCCTCCTGATGCTGCTCGTTATCCTGCCGTTGACCGTACCGTTCCATGAATGTGATCGTCGCGTGGTCATCGAGGGTTTTTCTGCCGTGGCTGTAAATCCTCGAGGTTTGGAGCTGGCGGCCCGCATATGCACCAAAGCCGTGACCGTTGCGCTGATCATGGAACCCATGCTGAGAACGGCTCCTTTTTCGGTGACCATGGCAGCCGTCCAAAAACTGGGTGTTCCCCTTGTTCTTTGCCAGATGCTGCTCCTCATGTATCGGTATGTGTTCGTTTTCAGGCACGAGATGCACCGGATGTGGATAGGCATGACGGTCCGAGGCTTTCGGGGTCGAAGCGGCTGGGATACCCTGGGTTACCTGGGCTGCTTTGTGGGGATGCTTTTTGTGCGCAGCATGGAACGGACGCAGCGGGTTTATGAAGCGATGCTGTGTCGAGGTTACACAGGAGTGTTTCCTTCCACGGTCAAGTTTTCTCTTTCTCCCCGGGATTGGTCCTACGTTGCGGTCTGGGTCCTCTTTTCATCCACCATGGTTGCTATAGACCGGTGGAGCGGGCCGCTGGGGCGGCTTTTCGCTTTTTGAAGCGGCCTCCAGCGTGGTGCCGCTCCTCTTCGCGAGGGTGCTCATGCATTGGCAAGCGGTGAGGGTTCCCCAGGTATCCACGACGGAACCGAGCCTTTTTCATCTTGAGGAGATTTTCTATAGCTATCCCGGGGGCAAGGACGCCATCCAAGGTGTTTCCTTCACACTGTCATACGGGGAAAAGATCGCTCTTGTCGGCCAGAACGGTTCTGGGAAAACCACCTTAGCCAAAATTCTCTGTGGTTTGATCAGCCCCACGGGAGGGCGGCTTTATTTCAAAAGGCAGGCGGTGGGCAAAGAGGAACTGAGGCGGCTTCGGCGGGAGGTGGGGATTCTTTTTCAAGATCCCGATGATCACCTGTTTTGCACTCGCCTGGTGGACGATGTCACTTTCGGACCCCTGAACTATGGCGTGTCCGAGGCTCAGGCATTGACCCTTGCCGCCGAAATGTTGGATCTTATGGGGCTGAGCATGCATGCGGTAAAGGCTCCGCACCATTTGAGCTATGGACAACGAAAACGGGCGGCGCTGGCCTCGATTCTTGCGTGTGGACCTTCGGTGCTGATCCTCGATGAACCCACGGCGAATCTGGACGCCGCAAGCACAGAAAAACTCCTGGAGGCTTTATCCCGTTTTTCGGGGACGCTCATCTGCATCAGCCACGACCTGATTTTTCTCCACGGACTCTGCCGCAGAGCTCTGGTGTTACACAGCGGTTTCTTGCATCACGACATGGATTTTGCCGACCTCATAGCGCATCGTCCATCTCTGAGGGAACACGGGCTGGATTTCACCTTCCGCTTCCAATGCTGCCGAGGGACGCGTGAACCGAATCCCCGTCCAGGCCGCAGTGACAATCCTCCAGCGGTGCAGGAAGGCGTCTCCGTCACGGCCGGTGAACCGCTCCGTGTCGACGAAAACCGAAGAAAGGCCTCTTGGAGCCCAACTCATGCGTCCGAAGGACAAGATCGGCCAATCGACACAAGGCGGGCACCGCTCCTGGAACTGGAGAATTATTCCTATCGTTATCCCGATGGAACATGGGGCCTTCGAGGAGTTTCCCTTTGTATCCGCCAGGGGGAACGGATTGCCGTGCTAGGGGAAAACGGAGCCGGAAAATCCACGTTGGCCTCGGTGCTCGTAGGGGTCAAGAGCGGGTTCGGCATTTACCGCTTTGGGGGTCGGCCCGTTCAAGGACGCGTGCGGAAAGACTTATGGCGGTCCGTAGGGATTGTGTTTCAGGATTCCATGGACCAGATGGTCTCCTCGAGCGCCTTCGATGAGGTGGCCTTCGGCCTGAAGCATCTAGGTTTTCGGGAGCCGGAGCTGAGCCGTCGGGTTCGAAAGGCTTTAGAGCAGGTGGGCCTTGTCGGTATGGAGGACCGAGTACCTCATCATCTCAGCGCCGGCGAACGGAAAAGGCTTTCGCTCGCCGCGGTCCTCGCCATGGAACCGCAAGTGCTCATTCTGGACGAACCCACGGCCAACTTGGACCCTGAAAACGAAGAGCGGCTCATGAGGCTCTTGGACGAGCTGAATACAACACTCGTCCTGATCAGCCACGACCTTTGCTTCGTCTCGGCCCTCACAGACCGGACCGTGTTGCTTCATCACGGCTGTTTAGTTCAGGATCTCCCCACCTCACAATTCCTGGTGGACGACAGCCTCCACTCGCGTTATGGATTAGATGTGACCTACCATAACCGTTGTTGCCGCCAAATCCTCTCCATGCACGAATCCTAAGGGGAGTGGTAACGCAGAGAGGACGTGCACATGCAAGATAAAGCTCAAGGAATGCTTTGGGCGGCGTTCGCTGCTGATGCATTGGCTCTGGGGGCCCATTGGATCTACGATCCCGAAGCGATCAAAGAACGTTTCGGGCGTGTGGACCACTACCTGTCACCGGGACCAGGCTCTTATCATCCGGGGAAAGAGGCAGGAGATCTCACCCATTACGGAGATCAGATGCTTGTCCTTCTGGAGTCGGTAGCTGAGAGTGAAGGGCGTTTTGTCCTTTCTCATTTTGCGTCAAAATGGCTTGATCTTTTCCGAGATTACAAAGGGTATAAGGACAAGGCGAGCACCGGAACCCTGGAGCGCTTTGCCGAGGGACACGGTCCCGAGACCTCGGGGTCTTCATCGACCGACCTTGCCGGAGCAGGCCGGATGGCTCCGATAGTCTATGCGTATCGGGATGACCTCGAAGGGTGCGTGGCTGCGGCCCAGGCCCAGACGGCCATGACCCACAATCATCCTTTTGTCCTTGAGGCTGCGGCGTATTTTGCCCGTGTGACCTTGAAGGTTCTCTGGGGGAGCCCTCCTGTGGATGCGTTGCAAGATGCGCTCCGCGAAGGGGCTTTCGGTGATCCCATTGCGTCCTGGGTGCAACAAGGCCTGGAAAGCGCATCCATGGACACGGATGCCGCCATAGTCGACTTCGGGCAGAGTTGCGCCGTGGACGGAGCGTTTCCTTCCGTGGTGCATCTGATCGCCCGGTACGATGAGGATCTGCGCGAAGGACTCATTCAAAATGTCATGGCGGGTGGGGACTCGGCCGGACGTGGGCTCCTGGCGGGTATGGTCCTTGGGGCCCACTTGGGGATTTCAGCGATCCCCAGGGCGTGGCTGGACGGCCTCCGATGCAGAGACAAGATTCGAAAGTGGGCCGAGCGGATAGATCAAGCCGGGAAGAAGAGATGACGGCCCATAGCACAGCGGAAAAGGACGGGAACGATCCATGACGCGCGAAGGGGATGTGGTCCTCGTTTACATTGAAGGAAAACCGGCGTTTTTCGCTCGGATTGAGAAAATATCCCCCGATCCCAAACCGGAATGGTGGCAGGTGAAGATGCTCGTCTTTCAGGTGCCGCTCATCACGGTGACGTGGATCTTGCGCGAGGCGTATATCAACGGGGAAGAGTTCACCATGGGTGGGCATCCCATGCGGATGATCAAGGTGGAAGCTCCACCGGAGGATGCCCCTCCGTCTTCGGAGGAAGCGCCTGGACAACGCGAGCCGACGGAAGCCCGAAAAGACGGCGACGACGAATCCGGCTCCAAAGTGATTTCGCTTCTTGACCGGAAGCCTAAGAAGAAAGGATAGAAGAGGCCCATTTCCGTGGGAACCGAGCGTCGACGGACGGCACCCTCCCGGGGGATGACCACCGACCGTTTGTGCACGCCGGGCGGACGGGACGCGCATCTCCGCGGGCGGACAAGGCCGGAGGATCTCCGTGCCGCGCGACCTGGCCTGACGTCCTCATGAAGTCCCATGGGTGAGGACGGCCGGGCTGCGCCTGCCTCGGGGCCCGGTATGATGGGGCCACACACCTTGAGCGTTGGGCTCGGCGCTGTTCGGTTTCTCTCGAGGCCTCATTGAAAAGGCGAGGTATAAGGCATCCGATGAGGGTTACGATTCCTCACGGTGCCGATTTTTCGCCGTCCACCAATCTTCATGGCCGTCGAACCACCAGGCTGCGGAGTCTGTTTCCACAATGACTTTGGCGGCTTCCCGGCCCACAGGGGTTTGCAGCCGTTCCATGGCGTATCGAATCCATTCCGCCGCGTAGGCGTTACCGAGATCCTTCTGCTGTTTGAGCTCCAACAGCAGGTCCAGCTGATCCGCGTCATGGGCCAATCGGGCGGCCTCCGATGTGCCTTCCCGGTATTCTTCGATGAAGGACCGAAGCTCGTCTCCGAAGGGAAGGGGACGGGTGAGATCCTGGACGGCCTTGGACTCATGGACGGTGACATACTGTTTGTTGACATAGTTCATGTCACCCGTCCGGGCTTCCGCCACATCATGAAAAAGGCACAGACACACGACACGATGCGGGTCGGGATGCGCGGTGAGACGGGCCAAGGCAAACCCGATGACCGCCACACGAAAGGAGTGGTCGGCCACGGATTCTTTTCCGGAGCCGAGGAACTGAAATCCGGATCGTTCGGTTCGTTTGAGCATTCCCATTTCGAAAAAGAAGTGGGCGACGGCACTGAGTGCTTCTTTCTGCGCAGGCACCGTGTCAGCAGGTTTCACAGGAGCGGTCGTCTCGTCTTTTGAATTCATGAACATGCTTTCAATGCCTTAGTGGAGCGCCCCGTGACGGAGGGCGTTCTTGATTTCTTCCAATGTGGCCCAACGGACCTTTTCCACGCGAATTTGGAATCGGAAGGACCGTCCCGAGAGGGGGTGGCTGAAATCCGCCCAAACCAGGGCTCCGTCCTGTTTCACAACCCGGAACGGCCGGAGGCGGCGGGCATCGTCCATGATGTGCCGGATGGACCCTTGCGGGTGCGGCCCCTGTTCGGCGATATTTTCCACCGGCAGCGGCACCAGGCCTTCCGAACTTGGATCCGCGATGAATTCGCCGGGGGACAGCAGCACCTCCACGCTATCGCCTTCTTCCAACCCCAGGATGGCCTGTTCCAAGGACGGCGGAAGCACACGATGACCCACCAAGCATTCCATGCGAAAGGGGCCCTTTGGGAAGGGAAAAGGGCCGGTGTCCGACGGCTCTAAAGTGTATGAGAGCGTGACCGAACAGTGGGGTTGAACCTTCATGGGCGCCTCCTCGGGATGGCCGCAGAATTCTGCTCCACGAATCCGGGACCTTTCGCAGCGCGGCACGGCCTGTAGCTTTCCAAAATCCTACACCGGGAAAGGTTTGTCAATTGCGCGGACGTTGACACTGCCCACCAATTTATCTAAAGTGACCCTTCACCTGCAGGGAAAGTTAAAGGAGCAAAAGGAGTTATCCACCATCAAACCCTCTGCGAGGGCACGAAAGGGACCCGAGTCCCAGGGAAGCGCCCTCGAGGTCTTTTGAGGAAGCCCATGAAACTCACAGGAGCCCAGATTTTTTTTGAGTGTCTCAAAAAGGAAGGTGTCGAGATCATTTTCGGCTTTCCTGGGGGGGCGGTGTTGGACATCTATCATGAGATGTCGAACCATCCCATTCGGCACATTCTGGTGCGCCACGAACAGGGTGCAGCCCACATGGCCGACGGGTACGCCCGAGCTACCGGCAAAGTCGGTGTCTGCCTTGTGACGTCGGGACCTGGAGCCACCAATACGGTCACGGGCATTGCGACGGCTTACATGGATTCGGTGCCCATGGTTGTCTTTACGGGTCAGGTGCCCACGCCGCTTATCGGCAACGATGCCTTCCAGGAAGTGGACATTGTGGGGATCACAAGGCCTTGCACCAAGCACAACTATCTGGTGAAGGACGTCAACGATTTGGCCAGGGTTATCCGAGAAGCGTTTTACCTTGCCCGCACGGGGCGTCCTGGACCCGTGTTGGTGGATTTGCCCAAGGACGTGATTCAGGCTTCCACCGAATTTCGGTATCCGAAAACGGTGCATCTCCGGGGCTACCGGCCGACCGTCGATCCTCATCAGGGTCAGATACTGCGGGCCTATGAGCTGCTGAAGACCGCTAAACGGCCCGTGTTTTACGCCGGAGGAGGCGTTATCAGTTCCAGTGCCCACAAGGAATTGCAACGTTTGGCGGAAACGCTTCAAGCCCCGGTCACCACGACACTTATGGGCCTTGGGGGATTCCCGGCCGTTGTCAAGAACGACAAAGGGGAAAGGGTTCTGCACCCTCTGTGGTTGGGCATGCTGGGCATGCACGGGACATTCCGGGCCAATATGGCCGTGCAAAACTGTGATGTCCTTTTCGCCGTCGGGGCGCGATTCGACGACCGCGTGACGGGGAAGATCGCCGGGTTCGCCCCAAAAGCCAAAATCATCCACATTGATGTTGACCCGACGAGCATCAGCAAGAACGTCCTGGTGCACATTCCCATCGTGGGGGACTGTAAGAAGGCTCTCCAGCGTTTGAACGAACTGGCAGAGAAGGAACCGATCCAAAATCTTGAGGAACTTCGGTTCCCGTGGCTCGACCAAATCCGCCAATGGCGCGAGACGTATCCTCTGGCCTACAAGCAGGAAGGCGATACCATTAAGCCTCAGTTCGTGGTGGAAAAGATTTTTGAACTGGCCTCGGAAAATGCCATCATCACCACGGAAGTGGGCCAGAATCAGATGTGGACCGCTCAGTATTTCCATTTCACCAAACCTCGAACCTTGCTCACCTCCGGTGGCTTAGGGACCATGGGTTACGGGCTGCCGGCGGCCATCGGCGCTCAAGTGGCCTTTCCGGATCGATTGGTGATCGACGTGGCGGGAGATGGAAGCATTCAGATGAACATCCAGGAACTGATGACGGCCGTCTGCCACGAGCTGCCGGTGAAGGTGGCCATCTTGAACAATCGCTTCCTTGGCATGGTGCGCCAATGGCAGGAATTGTTCTACAGCAAGAACTACTGCGCCACGTGCTTGGATGCGTCACCCGATTTTGTGAAATTGGCCGAAGCCTATGGCGCTCTAGGACTTCGGGCGACCAAACCAGAAGAGGTGGAACCGGTCTTGCGGGAGGCCTTTTCGACTCGGAGGCCGGTGTTGATTGACTTTTGGGTGAATCCGGAAGAGGGTGTGTATCCCATGGTGCCGGCGGGCAAAGAAATTTCGGAGATGCTACTCGTATGAGCATGACACGACATAACGGCTTGAAGCATACCATCGGCGTGCTGGTGGAAAACCAGCCAGGAGTGTTGTCCCGTGTGGCGGGGCTTTTCAGCGGCCGAGGGTTCAACATCGAATCCCTGACTGTGGCCGAAACCAATGAGCCGGGCCTTTCGCGCATCACCCTGGTGACCAAAGGGGACCAACACATTTTGGAACAAATCGTCAAGCAGCTCAATAAGCTCATCAACGTGATCAAGGTCTATGATTTCCGGGACACCGAGTTTGTCGAGCGGGAGATGGCCTTGATCAAGGTGCGGGCCGAACAGCATACCCGTGCCGAAGTCCTTCGGATCGTGGACATCTTCCGGGCGAAGGTGGTGGATGTCAGCCCCCACTTTTACACCATCGAAGTCACCGGGGATGACGGGAAAATTCAAGCCATCTTGGAGCTCTTGGGCCAGATCGGCATTGTGGAAGTGGCACGGACGGGCAAAGCGGCGCTTGCGCGGGCCAAGAAAAACTGATTTTCTTCGCAAGGAGGGGATTCCATGCGGATTTTCTACGAAGCGGACGCCGATGCAAGATTTCTGCAGGGGAAAACGGTGGCCGTCATCGGCTACGGCAGCCAGGGGCACGCTCAGGCACAAAACCTTCGGGACAGCGGCATTCAGGTCATCGTCGGCCAACGGCCGGGCTCGCCCAACTACGAGAAAGCCGTGGAAGACGGCTTCCACCCCGTGAGTGCTCGCGAGGCGGCGGAAGAGGCCGATGTCATACAGATGCTCGTCCCTGACCACACTCAGGCCGGTCTTTACAGAAACGACGTGGCCCCGTTTATGACCCGGGGCAAGACGCTTCTTTTCTCCCATGGTTTCAATATCCACTTCGGACAGATCGTGCCGCCCAAGGATGTGGACGTCGTCATGGTAGCCCCGAAGGGCCCGGGACATCTCGTGCGGAGCGAGTACGTCCGAGGCGCCGGTGTGCCTGGCCTGGTGGCCGTGCATCAAGACGCCAGCGGCCAGGCGCTCCAGACAGCCTTGGCTTACGCTCGAGGCATCGGCGCAACACGGGCCGGAGTCATCGAAACCACCTTTCAGGAAGAGACGGAGACAGATCTATTTGGGGAACAGACCGTGCTCTGCGGCGGGGTTTCGGAGCTGATCAAGGCGGGTTTCGAGACCTTGGTGGAAGCGGGGTACCAGCCGGAGATCGCTTTCTTTGAGTGCATGCACGAACTGAAGCTCATCGTCGATCTCATCTACCAGGGAGGCCTGTCGTATATGCGCTATTCCATCAGCGACACGGCCGAATACGGAGACTACACCCGCGGCCAGCGCATCATTACCGAAGAGACTCGCCGGGAAATGAAAAAGATTTTGCAGGAGATCCAAACCGGCGCCTTTGCCCGGGAATGGATCCTGGAAAACCAGGCGGGGACGCCGATGTTTCGCGCCATCCGCCAGAGGGAGCGCGCCCATCTGGTGGAACAGGTCGGCAAAAGGCTGCGGGCGATGATGCCTTTCCTCGATGCCAAAGAGCCGGCTTAGGCTTTTGGACAGAAAGTTACAGGCTTTGAGGAACTGGGAACGCGTGGTGTGACGTGGGGTTCGGCCTCAGGGCACCCGGGAATGCCCGCGCGCTGATCGAAATTGAAACCTTGAGATGCTCTCGGCCGGAATGTGATGCAAGCTTCATCTCCACACACTGATTTTCGCCGTCTTCGAAACCATGTGCCGTTCATTCCGGAAGGTCTTCCGTATGTTGTCACCGGGATGTTTCTCACACTTACGGCGGCGGTGCTCCACTGGGTGGTTCCGACGATTGTGCTTGCGACGATCACGGTGCTCATGGTGCATTTCTTTCGGGACCCCCTGCGGTGGTCCAACGCCGGTTCAGGCGACGTGATCTCTCCAGCCGACGGACGGATCATCCTTGTGGAACAAACCACGGAGCCTCGCTTTACGAAGCAACCTTGTTGGAAGATCAGCATTTTTATGAATGTGTTTGATGTCCACGTGAACCGCGCCCCCGTATCGGGTCGGGTCGCCGAGATGGCCTACCAGAAGGGGAAATTCATGGCGGCGGATAAGGCCAAGGCGGGCGTGGAAAATGAGCAAAACTGGATCCGCATCGAGACGGAGTCCGGGGGATCTGTGGTCGTCACGCAAGTGGCGGGCCTTATCGCCCGCCGTATCGTATGTTGGCCCCGGGTTGGTGACCACCTGCAGCAAGGGGAACGCTTGGGCATGATCCGCTTTGGATCCCGCGTGGACGTTTACCTACCTCCAACAGGCGAAGTGTTGGTCCGCAAGGGCCAAAAAGTCTTTGCCGGGGAGACGATACTATGTCGAATCCGGTAAACCGTTTCTATGCGAGGCGTCGAAAAAAGAGGAAATGGACAGAAGACGGTCAAGCGGGTCCGGTCACTTACGTCATTCCCAATCTATTTACCACGGCCAATCTGTTCGCCGGCTTTTATGGCATCGTCAGCAGCATCAACGGCAATTACGACAACGCGGCCATCGCGATTTTGGTGTCGTGCGTCTTCGATATCCTGGACGGGAAAATCGCCCGGTTGACAGGCGCGACGAGCCGGTTTGGGGTGGAATACGATTCCTTGGCCGATCTGGTTGCCTTTGGGGTCGGCCCGGGGCTTTTGATCTACCTCTGGGCGCTCAAACCCTTCGGACGTCTCGGTTGGCTCGCCGCCTTTCTCTTTGTGGCTTGCGGCGCTTTGCGCCTTGCCCGGTTCAACGTGCAGGCGGGCACGGGAAGTAAGAAGTATTTTACAGGGCTGCCCATCCCGGGGGCGGCGTGTATGGTCGCCACCACCGTGCTGTTTCTTTTGAAGATCAAAGGCCCGGATTTCAGCCCGGCCAACGTTGCGTTTCTGCTGGAGACCTATCTTCTGGGATTTTTGATGGTGAGCAGCATCCCCTTCGACAGTTTCAAGGAACTGGAAGTCGTCAAGGGCCGACCTTTGCCCGTGCTTTTTGTCCTGGTGCTCTTGGTGACTGTTGTGGCGTCTCAACCCAGTGTCATGCTTTTTATTGTCTTTACCCTTTATGTTTTGTCCGGACCGACGCGCTATGTATACCACAAACTCCGACGGACCAAGACGCCGGAGATTGGAACGAAATCGCCGGAAGTCCCCCGGGAAAACGGATCCTCAGCGTGCTGAACTCTCAGTGGAAGGAACGCCCCCATGCCCATGACTCTTGCGGAAAAGATTCTTGCCGCCCATACAGACCGCTCGGAAGTCCGGGCCGGTGAGCTGTTGGAAGTGCGTGTGGATTTCTGTTTCGGCAATGATATCACTGCACCGATTGCCATCAAAGCCTTTCGCGAGTCCGGTGCGCGCAAGGTGTTTGATCCGCAAAGAATCGCCTTGATCCCCGACCATTTTACGCCCAACAAAGACATCGCCTCGGCCATGCAGGTCAAGATGCTTCGCGATTTCGCCCGGGAATTCGGGATCGCCCATTATTTCGAAGTGGGCCGCATGGGGGTGGAACATGCGTTGCTCCCGGAATTGGGACTGGTGCTTCCGGGGGATGTGATTATCGGAGCCGACAGCCACACCTGCACTTACGGGGCCTTGGGGGCTTTTGCCACCGGAGTGGGGAGTACGGACCTTGCCGCGGCGATGATTACGGGCACCACGTGGTTCCGAGTGCCCTCTAGTCTAAAATTCGTCTATCACGGGAAGGTCAGGCCCTGGGTGGGAGGCAAGGACCTCATTCTCTATACCATCGGACAAATCGGGGTCGACGGCGCTCGATATATGGCCATGGAATTCACCGGTCCGGTCATCGATCGCCTGTCCATGAGCCACCGGATGACCATGTCCAACATGGCCATCGAAGCGGGCGCAAAAGTGGGACTCATTGCCCCGGATGAAATCACCAGGGAATACGTCGAGGGCCGGGCCCAAAGACCTTACCGGTTTTTCAGCGCTGACCCAGACGCCCGCTACGAAAGGGTCTACGACTGGGATGTGTCCAGTATGGAGCCGATGGTGGCCCTGCCCCACCTTCCGGAAAACGTCAAACCGGTGACCGAACTCCCGACGATCCTTATCGATCAGGTGGTCATCGGCAGTTGCACCAACGGACGCCTCGAAGACCTCCGCGAAGCCGCCGCAGTGCTCAAGGGCCGAAAAGTCCATTCGTCCGTGCGCTGTCTCATCATCCCCGCCACTCAACGCATATATCGGGAAGCTTTGGATGAGGGGCTGATCCAGATTTTCTTGGAGGCGGAGGCGGCGGTGAGCACGCCCACATGCGGGCCATGCCTCGGTGGACACATGGGGATTTTGGCTGCGGGAGAAAGGGCCGTCGCGACAACGAACAGAAACTTTGTGGGGCGGATGGGCCATCCGGACAGCGAAGTCTATTTGAGCTCTCCGGCCGTAGCCGCTGCGTCGGCCGTTCTGGGCCGCATCGCTCATCCGGAAGAAGTGCGCTGAAGAGCGCCTCGGGCTGGTCGCTGAAGACGGCAGGCGATGGTTTCCTTGGAGTGAAACCAGGGGCACACAGAAGGGTGCTACGGCCGTTCATCATCTCCTGCCCATAAGGAGCCGGCCGTGTGGCCCCGGGCGTACCGGCGGGGTCCTATGGCGGAGACCATTTTCGGTACAGCTGTTCCAAAACGCCGGTGCATCGCTCCATCTCCGGCGGCCGAGACCGTTCGTGCGGCGGAATATCTGAAACCTCACTGGAAGCGGGACAGACTATGGTTTGCACAAATGCATGCAGCAGCACCGCAACAAAGCTGACCGGGCGTGTCTGGATCTTTGGCGATGACGTGGATACGGACGCCATTATCCCTGCCCGCTATCTCAACACCTCCGATCCTCAGGAATTGGCCCGGCATTGCATGGAAGATGCCGACCCCGACTTTCCGGGTAAGGTCCGGCCCGGAGACATCCTTCTTGCAGGGAAGAACTTCGGCTGCGGGTCTTCGCGGGAGCATGCGCCTATTGCTATAAAAGCCGCAGGCGTCTCTTGCGTCATCGCCGTGAATTTCGCACGAATTTTCTACCGCAATGCTTTCAACATGGGCCTGCCCATCTTGGAATGCCCGGACGCGGTTCGGGAGGCCCAACAGGGGGACACTTTTGCGGTCTGTCTGGAAACAGGGGAAATCCGCAATGAAACCCAAGGAAAAACCTACCGGGCAGAGCCCGTTCCGCCCTTCATGATCGAATTGTTGCGCTCCGGGGGCCTCATGGCCTACGTGAAAAAACGTCATCTGCTGGAATCGAGGAGCTGAAAAGAGCATGACTGAGCGAGATTACCGTGTGGCGGTGGTGGGCGCGACCGGCGCCGTGGGAACCATGATGATCAAGGTGCTGGAGGAACGGAATTTCCCGGTCTCGACCCTGAAAGCTTTGGCGTCGGCCAGGTCCGTAGGGAAAAAGGTATCGTTCGGTGGCAAGGTCGTCTCGGTGGAAGAGTTGACCGAGCGCTCATTTGAAGGAATCCAGCTGGCTTTGTTTTCCGCAGGGGCCGGGGTCAGCCGCCGGTTCGCCCCCATTGCGGCCCAGGCGGGTTGCGTGGTTGTGGACAATTCCAGCGCCTTTCGCATGGATCCCGATGTCCCACTGGTGGTTCCCGAAGTCAACCCCCATGCGCTTCGAGGACACAAAGGGATCATTGCGAATCCGAACTGTTCCACGATCCAGATGGTGGTGGCCCTGAAACCTATCCACGATGCCGCCAAAATCAAAAGGATTGTGGTGACCACGTTTCAAGCGGTTTCGGGAACCGGTCAAAAGGCCGTGTTTGAACTGGAAGCTCAAGTCAATGCGCTGATCCAGGGCCGACCTCTGCCTCGAGCCGTCTACCCTCACCAGATCGCCTACAACTGCCTGCCCCATATCGGCGCCTTTCTGGATTCAGGCTACACCGAAGAAGAAATGAAAATGGTCAATGAAACCCGCAAGATCTTCGAGGACCCTTCCATCCAGGTCTGTGCCACGACGGTGCGGGTGCCGGTCTATTACGGGCACAGCGAATCGGTGGCCGTGGAAACTCGGCGTCCTTTAAGCGCCGGGGAAGCCCGGGCGCTCTTGGAAAAGGCGGAGGGCGTTGTCGTGGTGGACGATCCTCTCCAGAACCGCTATCCCATGCCTCTCGACGCCGCGGGCCGGGACGAGACGTTCGTGGGGAGGATCCGCCAAGATATTTCCGTGGAAAACGGACTGGTCCTGTGGGTTGTGGCCGACAATATCCGAAAAGGTGCGGCGACCAATGCCGTTCAAATCGCGGAGATTCTGGATCGGGAAGACCTGCTGCGCGTCCCCTGACTTGGACAAACACGGTGGCGTCGTCGCACGCCACGGCCCGCGGTTGAGGAGCCGATAACGACACCCGACGGGGGCGTGAGCCCGCGGTCTCTGACCGTTACGGACTCGGCGGGATTCACTGAGCGCACCCATGAGGTGTTCACGGGGCCGGTTGAGCTGGCGGTGCCGTGGTTCCGAAAGGCCAGACCCTGGGGTGGCGGGGTTCCAAGAAGGTCGGTGGAGCTCGGCAAACCCTGAAGCGTTGCGCTCTACTATTCCCGAAGCGTGCCTCCATTGCATGCGGATCATTGCCGGAAGGTTTCGCGGAAGATCTTTGGCCGTCCCGAAATCCCGCGCCCTGCGCCCAACAGCAGACCGGGTCCGTGAAGCTGTTTTCAGCATCCTCGGCGGGCGGGTCGTTGGGAGTCGGGTGTTGGATCTCTTTGCCGGTACGGGAGCATTGGGGTTGGAAGCCCTCAGCCGGGGGGCGGCGTGTGCCGTTTTTGTGGATTATCATCGGTCGTCGGTGGCCCTCATCCGATCCAACCTGGAACGATGCCAGGTCAAGCCATCGGAAGCCCATCTGATGTGCCTCACCGTACCCTCGGCTGTTGCACGGCTGGAAACTCAAGGCCGGCGTTTCGACCTCATTTTCATGGATCCTCCTTACGGTCACGGCTGGGTCGGAAAGACCCTGGCCCTTCTGGATCCCATCGCGGCTCCCGAGGCCCTGATCATCGCAGAACATCATGTCAAGGATGACATTCCTGAGGTTTTGCCGCCCTGGCACGTGATCGACCAAAGATCTTACGGCACCGTTTGCGTGACATTCTATGGTCGAAGGATCGACCCCCCCCTTGCGTGACAGACGTCCTCCTCTAAAGCCCACTGAAGTCAATTTGCCGTTTTTGTGGAGCTCGAGTTGGGGTGTCTTTTCTGATGGACACGGCGGGCACAAAGGTCTAGGGTCTCCAAGTCACTTTGTGAACTTTTACTCAGGCAAGGTGCCGCTGCAAACCGTCCAGAAAGAGGAGGCTCAAAATGCATCGGAAAATCTTTGCATTGGCTGTCATCGGGCTTGCGCTGGCGGCATGGGTCACCCTTGCCGGTGCCGACCACCAGTGGGACCGTGAACACAAAGTTTCTCAGAAGTATGGTGCAGGTCTTCACCGCGAAGACCATGGAAACGAAAAGACCGGACAGATCGCTGCTTGGCTTTTTGTTGCGGCGAATCTCCCCGTCACGGGGACCGGACTCACCCGATGGTTTCTCCGCAGAAAGACTTCATCCGTTTTTTCAACAAGCGCCAAAGCCTTGTACGCGTGGTGCAGAGATCTCATGTCTTTCCATTACGTTCTCAACCCGGCGGCCATTGCCATCGCTGTGATCCATTTCCGGTTTTCATGGTGCCGGTCCACGAGCCTCCCGGAATGGGCGTTGCTTTTTGTGGCCCTCGTGGGGCTCACAGGGATGATGGTGAAGTTTCGGATGGTTCCGCATCCTATGGGCCGTCTGGTTCGCTCATTGCACACGAATCCTCTCGTTGGGGCTGTGGTCTTTGCGCTTCTGTTCGTCGGACATCATTATTTGGATTGAGTTGGGAGTGAATCCCAACGGCATCAGGCGTTCACGATGGGTGTGGGGAAGATTCTTTGGGGAGCCGCCGCGGCGGTGCTCGTGTGTGAAATCCTCGAGCATGTCATCTTTCCTTTGGTGTGGAACTGGAGGGTCCGCCGCCGCCCGCCCCTCTCGGGCGTTGAGTCTTTTGTGGGAAAGCGTGCGCAGGTGGTCCAGTGGAACAAAACGAATGGAATCGTCATGATCGATGGAGAACGATGGAAGGCAGAAAGTTCCATGTGCTTTTCTCCGGGGGATTTTGTGCGGATCACCGAAGCTCGCTCTTTGGTCTTGACGGTGACGTCGCTGACAGATGAGCCGGAAAAGCTTTCTCCTCTTTGACTTTCGCCCCCCAAGGCGCTATGTATCTACCTTCTCTGAAGGGCGGCAGGGCTGCCGCAGAGCGTTGTGAGACACGTGAAGGAGGGGGCATGGACAAGTTGGCCGTCTATCCGGGTTCTTTCGATCCCATCACCAACGGACATCTGGATCTTCTCGAGCGGGCGCTGAAAATCTTCGATCGCGTCATCATCGCTGTTGCCAGCAATCCCGCCAAAAATCCCCTGTTTTCCCTGGAAGAGCGTATGGACATGATCCGCCGATCCTTGGCGGACCATCCCCTTGGGCAACGCATTGACGTGGACACTTTTGACGGCCTTCTGGTCAATTACGTGGACCGGGTCGGGGCACGGGCCATTTTGAGGGGGCTGCGCGCTGTGAGCGACTTTGAGTACGAGTTTCAAATGGCCCTGATGAACCGAAAACTGAACAATAACATTGAGACCCTGTATTTAATGACCGGCATGCGGTGGATTTACATCAGCTCCCGAATCATCAAGGAGGTGGTGGTTTCCGGGGGCGATGTCAAAGGACTGGTGCCCGAGGTGGTGGAAAAAAAACTTGTCGAAAGACTCCGCGGCGGCTCCCGAGAAAGGACATCCTGACCCTGTGGATTGCGGCTCTCCGGACGATGGAAGCTTCAATGCCTTCGATACGGAAACCCTAGCTCCTTTCTCCGTTGCGTCGAGGGGCATGAAGAGAGTCGAGGGGAAACACCCGCCTCGATATTCCGGCAAAACATATATTCCTTTGACGTTCGGGAAAGGGCATGGGCGGCCGTCCGTATTGTGAACGGGGCGGAACCTCCATGTGAGCGCTGGAGTTGGAGGCTGGCTGACCAACCCGCCGATCCGGCGCAGCGGCGATGTGCAGGAACCCAATCCCATCCCGCGTTTCATCACCTGACGGTATGCGTTGTGAGCGTTTCAGGCCCTGAGGATGTGTGGGAAGCTGCCCCCGCAACGGGTCATGTGGGGAGCGGGGCGTCCACTCTTGCACCCGCTCCGAGAGGAGGGGGCGGGGGAAGCCTGCAGATTAAAAAGGCGCTGCGGGGTTCCTCAAGAGAGCGCGGCGCGGTGATCCTAAACGTGCCTGCAGGGATGCTTTCCCTCTGGCCATACGTGGCTGACCGATTTCGGCCTGTGCTGGTATAAAGTGAAAATCACTCTGGGGATGAATGAATCCTGAGTCCGTGGGCTGTTGTTGAGCGGGTTGAATTTCAGGCATGGCCGCCCTGCTTCGATAGGACGAAAATGCCATGATTCAGAGGGTTTACCGGATCATTGACTTGCCTGCGGTGGAGAAGAGCTCATGGCCGTGCCCTTTCAACCGTTTTCGGACACACCTCCTCCCCGTTCACCTGTGAACAACGCTCGCTCGAAGCATTTGCCGCGATCGCCCAGCATCCGAGCCTGGGCAGAACGTGAGATAGACGCCGCGAAACACCCGAAAGGCGGGGAAGTGCGGACCGAAATGCAGGTTTTATTGACGACCACACCGATCCCCGGCGGTGTCTGATTGATGAGTTCTTGGATCACGGTCTGTACGCGACAGACGGGACGAGGACGATTTTGTGTGCGTTTTCCAGTACCAGGGAGACGCCGAGAGGTTCTGTCGGGAGTTGGAGCAGCGACTGGGACACTTCGGGCTGGAATTGTCGAGGGAGAAGAGTCGGCCCCCCTTTTAGTCCGCATCACCACCTTGACAGAAGGGGTTTCGATTCTCCGGGTTTTGAGTTTCGCCGGAGGAAAAACCAGGTGGGAAGCCCCATTTCAAGCCATGGACTTCACTCAAGAGTCTGTGGGAGTTGCGGAGGCGGCCGACCACTTATCACGCACCGGTTTGGTCACAGTGCACCAGCCGTTCAGAACAAATGCGGTCAGGGGCACAGGCGCTGAAAAGCCATAGCGGTCCACGAAGTGTTGCACTGACCGGCACAGACCCCGTAGGCTCGTGTCCCATACTTAAGGTTGATGATTTTAACGCTGGCATCCCTCTGTGCCAATGTGATTGAGACACCTACCTCTTGTTAAATGAGTGTCGGGCGGGTAGGAGAAAGGCTCGGATGAGATCCCTTCAGAAAACAGGGGCAGGCATGGGGGTGACGCAAGGAGCCCTTAGGGCGACTGGAGTTGCCCCCATCGAGGCAAATCTCAACGCACCGGATCCGGAGGTCATGGAAAAGAAACGCCGCCGCAAATTCACTGCTGCCTATAAGGTGCGCATCCTTGAGCAAGCCGAGGCCTGCACACTGCCTGGGCAGATCGGCGCTCTTCTTCGCCGGGAAGGTCTGTATTCATCGAATTTGACCACCTGGCGCAGGCAACGAGACGAGGGGCGGCTGAAAGCATTGTCTCCCCGAAAACGGGGTCGAAAACCGAACCCGGACAGTGATCTCGCAAAACGGGTAGCCCAATTGGAGCGGGAAAATCAACGCCTCAGAGATCAAATCAAGAAGGCGCAGACGATCATCGAGGTTCAAAAAAAATCTCAGATCTAATGGGAATTCCCCAGCCCAATCACGAGACCGACGGGAGCACCTCATAAAGCGGCGACCCGATTGCGAACCGAGGTGGGAACCGTCCAGGCTTGTGATGCCTTGGGCATTGCCCGAGCAACCTTCTATCGTAGACTGAAACCCGCAACGGCAGAGGCCGATCGCCCGGCTCCGCCGTTGGCTCTCTCGGATCAGGAAAGGCAAACGGTGAAAGAGCTGCTCCATTGTGAGAGATTTCAAGATGATGCTCCTCGCCAGGTCTTTGCGTGCCTGCTCGATGAGGGAGCCGACCACTGCTCGGTGCGCACTATGTATCGAATTCTCAAAGACGAACATGGGGCCGTCAAGGAGCGTCGCCGGCAGGTGCAGCGCCCCGTTTACGAGAAGCCCGAGCTGCTCGCCACCCGAGGGCAACGAGGTTTGGTCGTGGGACATCACAAAATTGTTGGGGCCCGTGAAGTGGACCTATTACTACCTATACGTGATCCTGGACATCTTCAGCCGCTACGTGGTGGGATGGATGGTTGCCCACCGGGAGAGTGCGACCCTGGCAAAGAGGCTCATTGAGGAGACCTGCGGGAAGCAGCGGATTGTTCGCGGCCGACTCACAGTTCATGCGGATCGGGGTTCGTCCATGACCTCAAAGTGTGTTGCTCAGCTGCTATCGGATCCAGGGGTCGCCAAAACCCACAGCCGGCCTCACCTCAGCAATGACAATCCCTATTCGGAAGCCCAGTTCAAGACCCTCAAGTACTGCCCGCAATTTCCAGGACGATTCGGCTCCATCGAGGATGCCCGATCTTTTTGCCGGGATTTTTTCACCTGGTACAACCGAGAACATCGTCACTCGGGTATCGGACTGGTCACACCTGAGCAGTTCCATGACGGATTGGCGCCCCAAATAGTGGACCATCGTCAGCAGGTCCTCAAAGCAGCGTTCGAGGCCAATCCTGGCCGTTTCAAAGGCAAGATACCCAGGCCTGCGGCATTGCCGACTGCCGCCTGGATCAACAAGCCATCGAGTGATACCGTGAGAGTCTAATCTTTTGCCGGAGGTGTCTCATTTTCATTGACACATTCCGCACCCATCAACGTGACTGTAATGTGCGAAGCCACCAAGGTGCACAGTGTACAGAAGCTCTACGTGGTCTAATACACGAAATAGAGCAGATGCCTGACCAGGTCTCCTCGGTGGTGATGCCGCACTTCCACTCTACACCACTCCGCCGAATGACACCGTCGCAGTGAATCACGAATCATTGGGCTGATCACGGCAAATACGCACTCGTCATGACCGGTAATAGGAAACCGGCTGGATTTTCTAGGAATCCAGCCGGTTGAGAGTCCATTCCGACCGATGCTTAAAAGTCTTCATCTCTGACGTAAGGCGCGCTCCATAATGCCACTTGCATGACCACCGACTTGAACCAAGCTTGGTGCATCTTCTCAACCTCGTCGGGGCTGTGGCCCTTCTTTGCCAGGAACGGCTTGATCGTTGCCGTGATAGGGTAGATGAACGCAACCAAGTAGCGATGGCTCACGTTCGGTACAGACGTAACCCCATCGACCTTGTTCTTTTTGGTTCGGTGATGGCGCAGGCCGATTTCATGAGCATAATCCAGCCACGCCTGGTCATAAGGTCGGTTGCAGGTATCGAGAATCCATTGACCAAAGCGTTTGCGCACGGCGGCAAGATAGTCGCTGTTCACGTTCCCCTTGCCATCGGTGAAGTAATAGAGCAGGTGGGGATGAGAGCCAACGAAGCCGTACCATACGTCAAGAACGTTCTCGATCTGATCTGCGAGAACTTCACCTGCCAGACGCAAATATTGCTCATCCTCAGGGGCGAAGAGAACGGCCTGTTTCAGGTTCTCCAGGTCCTGCGCGTTCAATGGAGAACGAGAAACTTGATCTGTGCCATACGTGTAACCGGAGATATTTGTCGTGTTCATATCAGACGCTCCTGGAAGATCAGGTTGTATTTTTTTGTCGGGAACTCAGACGGCTGCTCGTTTAAGCACCTGGTCAAACTTTTAATCAGTTAGTTTGGTCAGACACAATGATTTTGACCTTGCCATTACGGCAAATGCGCAGGGGTGGCGGGTTTTGCGCGACTGATAGAGACTCGCTCGGCTTCGGAGTCGTGATCGATGTGGACTTCTGGATAGGAACGGCGAGTTCACGCAGGCGGTTGACCATTCGCTTGGTGTCGTCGCGAAGTGCTCCGCCGTAAAGCCTGTGGGATAAGGGCGTGGCATCACCTCCTCAGCTTACGCGGGGTTTTCCTGGGCACAAAATCGAAACGCTCAAAATAGGTGTGTGCTTCGACTAAAGGAACATGCCCGAAGGCACAGCGATCGGTCTGCCTGAATCCTCAATATGAGCATTTCTCAGGAAGAATTGGCAGACATCCAATCCAAAGTCATGGGCACAATACTGGGCCTCTGAGTCCTCAATATGAGCATTTCTCAGGGAGAATTGGCAGTCTCAAAACACCTCGTATTCTGTGGCATACCCTCCTTGGTCCATATGACGGACAATGACTTGGGTGGCGCGTAGCACAGCGGGCAGGGGGCCTTCTGGCAACTCGTTTACCGCCACCTCAATTTCATGGAAGATGTCTTCGAGTGACTCTCCTGCTTCTTCCCCTATGGGCATCAGCCTCAGGGTAACCATGCACTGATCCTCTGGCCATCGAGCGCGCGTCGGCAGCCGAGGGCGTTCGATCACATCCGTAACCCTGCTGATGTCCCCTCAACAACCCCCAAAACTGTGGACTGGGGCGCCGATCGTTCGATTATTTGGACAGGTGACGATCACGCTAAATAACGATTCAACGTGCATCGGGGAAAGATTCACAGCGATCTCTTACACTTTGAAGGTGAGATCCATTGCCTCGACAATGCGTTGATGATGATCCGGCCGGCTGTAACATTTCGGTTTCATGGATTAGGCGCCAACTTCATTAAACTTGACAAAAATTGTAAGGCACCTCGAGTTCGTGTCAAGACCGCGGTGCCTTTTCGCAAGGCTCTTTCATGCAGGGTGCGGATGGTCTCTGAGTCGCCTCAACCGCTTCAGTTCCTCTCTTCATCTGCCCGTAGATCTCCACGAGCATCGTCGCCAGCAGGTTTTATTGCTCCGGGAAACAGGCCTTAAAACCTTTTGCTGGATTTCAGGACTGGATCGAAAGTCCTCACCGCCTCTCGCTCATGGCTGCTTGGAATGTGATGGCCGTGGCAGCAAGGAGAGGTGCATATGACTCGGTGCAGCTCCCCTGAATCCGTGCGATCCCAGCCGTCGCTTTATTGTCTTGTGGTCATGACACGGCCCATCTCGAAAATCTTCGAGAACCCTTTTTGAATTTCTTGGAAAACACGCACGACTTTAACGACATATCCCTCCACTTTAATTGGGCGGTTTTCCTTTGAGCTGGTTATGGAAAAACCCTCGTCAAAGGAGAAGAGATTTATTTGCCCTTTTAGGAGCAGACACCAAAGAGCTTACATTGACCCCGGTGGTTTATGCTTACCGTTGATCGAAAGCGGAGCTCGACGAAAGCCTTCTGGCGGCCGGCGGACTATGATCCGAGACGCCGATACACGCGGGAGGAGATGTGGCCGCTGCGCATGCCGCACCAGGAGTTGTGAGACTTCGTCGCCTTTGCGGCCCGACGGCAAGGTGTGTGGGGTCTGTCTCCCCAGTACCGTCTGGGGCGATTGGTGCACTAGGTCAAGAGACCTAAAATGAACCCGATATCCCTCTTTGAAATCGGCTTATCGCCTGGTGGATTAACTCTCAGGAAGGATTGAGATCAAAGTTCAACACCAATTCACCTGGTGGGGCTTTCTCTTGAGGGGCGGTGTGAAAACCATCCTCTGTCCACGACCTTGGGGCGCCCGAGGAAGGCGGGTGTGCTCCGTGCCGGGCAAGGTCAAAGGACGAAAGCTGTCCGGGAAAAAGACTGTGGCCCGGGTGCGGACAGCGGCTCTCTCCCACAACCGCTTCGGCCTTTCGAAGGCGCCGGGCCGCCTCCAGAATGGTTCGGGCGTAAGGGCGGCTGTTATTGTATTTGAGGATAACCTGTTCTTGGTGTTCCGGAGAGATATCCTTCCTCCAGCCGTGGCTCCTGAGATAATGAGCGATGCTGGCAAAGGCGTCCTCAGGACAGTCCAGGTTGACCTTGCCGTCCCCATCTCCATCCGCGCCGTAACGGAGAAGGCTGGAAGGGAGAAACTGGGGCCAGCCGACGGCCGCCATGTATGATCCGTGCCATTGCGCCGCTTCCGGAATCCCTTTTTCAATGAGGGCCACCAGGGCTCGAAGTTCGCCGAGAGCCCAGTATGCCCGTTGTTGAAGTTTGGCCTCGAACCGGTCTCGAGTCCATCGAGCGCGGTCTTGTTCCGAAAGCATGTTCCAAATGCGCCCTCTCTCCTCGGGATCCAACATCAGGGCAAAAGTGGCCAGCGTCGCCGCCACGGGGTGTCTTCCCGTTTTCTCTCCCAGGGCGCTTTCCACGAGCAAAATGGCGACAATAATCGAGGGGTCCACCTCATAAGTGGTCCCGATCCGTTGCAGGGCCACCTCGTGGGTCCGCCAGAAATGCCTGGCCTTGGCCAAAACCGTAGGCTCCAAAAAGGCGTCGTAATTCAGTGCCGTTTCTCGAATCTTCATGGATAGCGCCACGTTTCCGTATGCGGGGCTGTGCACGGAAGAAAACAGCACAGACAGCGAACTCTTTGAGCACCCTTCGGCCTCCAACAGCCTCAGGACCCCTTCAAATTGGGGCTGGGCGCGGACGCTGCGCGGGCCGCAGAGCAAAAAGGCCGCAATGCAGGCAAACAGTAGCAAGAGCCGAACAGAGTTCCTTGCAACGAAGAGTTGGCCGAACACTTAAGACCTCCCGGCGCATGAAAAAGAGCGAGCGTCCTCAGGAGACAAATGTTTGGACATGGAGCCGCGGGCAAAAGCGGAGTCCCTGCAGGTTGTCCCCTGAAAACACGTTCCAATCCCAAGGATCACACAACGCGGGGCACACATGGAGCAAGGCATTGGCGTGTCTTGAATGGCCGCGCACCAAAACTCTTCCCCGAGCAGCATCCTCCTCGACGCACATCCCGTGGCCCGCGAAGGCACTCGCTCTCAAAAATGCCCATGGATCACCCCACGGAGGCCCCTGTTCCTTCGATTCCTTCTCCCTGTGGCGGCGTACCTTGAGGAGAAAGGACTTTTCTTTAGCGCCCACCGTGATTAGGCTTTCTTTCTACCAGGAATTGTGCTCGAAACAAACCCTTAAGACCAATGCATGCCGGTGACAATGGACGAACAGCCGCCGCCGAGCTGGACTCGGCGAGAGGGCAAAGGAGGTTTTGAATGGCAAACGAACGTGACTTTCAGTTGGTGCGAGAGGCGTTCCTTGTGGAAACCCAAACGACGGCAAGGATTTACACCCATGTTCCCACAGGCGCCCGCATCCTTTTCATGGAAAACGATGACGAGAACAAGGTGTTCGGCGTGACCTTCCGGACGCCCCCAAAGGACGCGTCGGGGCTTCCGCATATTCTCGAGCATTCCGTCCTGTGCGGCTCACGCAAATACCCTGTCAAGGAGCCTTTCGTGGAACTCCTCAAAGGATCCCTGCATACCTTTCTCAACGCCTTCACCTACCCAGACAAAACCTGTTATCCTGTGGCCAGCCAAAATCATCAGGATTTCTATAACCTTATCGACGTTTACCTGGATGCTGTCTTTTATCCCACAATCTCACCGTGGATTTTCAAACAGGAAGGGTGGCACTACGAAATCGAGGATCCCCAGGAGCCGCTGCGTTACAAAGGGGTCGTCTATAATGAAATGCGCGGCGCGTACTCGTCGCCGGATCGACTGGTGGTGGAATACAGCCAACAGAGCCTCTTCCCTGATACGCCCTATGGGTTGGATTCCGGCGGGGATCCCCAGGTCATACCCACTCTGACCTACGACCGTTTCAAAACCTTTCACGAGACCTATTATCACCCGTCCAACGCGTGGTTTTACTTCTACGGGGATGACGATCCACAGCGGCGTTTTCTCATTCTTCAGGACCTCCTCAAAGATTTTCAGGCACGCCCGGTGGACAGTTCTATTCCCCTGCAACCCCCTTTGTCGACGCCTCGTCGTGTGCACAAGACCTACGCCGTGGGGAGAAGTCAACCGCCCAAAGCCATGGTGACCGTCAATTGGCTACTGACGACCACGGAACCTCCGGAAACCAATCTGGCGTTACACGTCCTCGAATACATTCTTCTTGGTATGCCGGGATCTCCGTTGCGCCGAGCGCTGATTGAATCGGGGCTGGGAGAGGATCTCACGGGCGTCGGTCTGGAAAGTGAACTGCGGCAGATCATGTTTTCCACCGGCCTGAAAGGGGTGGCGCCGCAAAACCTGGAAAAGGTGGAAGGGCTCGTTTTCCAGGTTCTCGAGGAACTGGCTGAAAAGGGCATCCCCAGGGAAACCGTGGAAGCGGCCTTGAACACGCTGGAATTTCGACTGCGGGAAAACAACACGGGCTCCTACCCAAGAGGGCTTGCGCTCATGCTGCGGTCTCTCACCACCTGGCTCTACGATGGCGATCCTCTGGCACTCCTGGCCTTCGAAAAACCCTTGGCCACGGTGAAAGAAAAAGCTCTGAGCGGCACACGATATCTGGAAGACCTTTTAGCCCGTTACTGGGTAAGCAATCCGCATCGAGCCACGCTTTTCTTGGAACCGGACGCGACACTGGAAGAACGCCAGAGGGCCGAAGAATCTCGAAAACTGGCTGCCGTGAAGGCGTCCATGTCGCCGCAGGAACTGCAGCGTCTCGTTGAAGAAACCAAGACACTTCGAAGACTCCAGGAAACTCCGGATCCTCCGGAAGCCCTCGCCACCATTCCTCGACTTCGGCTGGAGGATTTGGAGAGGGAGAACAAAAAAATCCCCGCCGAAGAGCACCTCCTAGGACACGTCCCGGTACTCACCCATGACCTCTTCACCAACGGGATCTTCTATCTGGATCTGGCTTTTGACACGAGGGCCGTTCCGGAGGAGCTTCTGGGTTATGTGCCGCTGCTCGGCCGAGCCCTTCTGGAAATGGGCACGGACAAGGAAGACTACGTCAGCCTCAACGAGCGCATCAGCCGGAAGACAGGAGGCCTTGTGGTTCAGGCTCACACCGGCCCGTGCGCCGACGGCCAGAGCGTGGGCAGCTGGCTCATGATCCGAGGCAAGGCGCTCACACGACAGGTGGCGGATCTGTGCGCCATCATTAAGGACGTTGTCACGGGGGTTCGGCTGGACAACCGCGAGAGATTTCGACAAATCCTGCTGGAATCCAAAGCGAGAAGGGAAGCTCACCTCATTCCCGAAGGCCATCGCTTTGCCGCACGTAGGGTCAAGGCTCCTTTACATCCGGCCCATTGGGTTGAGGAGAACATGAAGGGTATCGAATCCCTCTTCTTTGTGAGGAAGCTGTGCGAACGCGTGGACAAGGACTGGGACGGGATCTTGGCCGAACTGGAACAGGTGCGTCAGCTCATTCTTTCTTCAAAAAACCTTCGAGCCAACGTCACCGTGGATGCTGCCTCGTGGCGGCCACTCGTTCCGATCTTGAAAGAGCTTCTCGAAGCACTCCCCACCCACGACACGGCACCTCTTATGTGGCAGGCCCGCAGTCTCCCCGCCAGGGAAGGCTTGACAGGGCCTCTCCACGTGAACTACGTGGCCAAAGGGGTGAGCCTCCGGGATGCCGGGTTTTGCTTTCAAGGATCGGCACTGGTGGTGAGTCATTACCTGCGCACCGCCTATCTTTGGGATCGCGTGCGGGTTCAAGGAGGCGCCTATGGAGCTTTCAGCCAACTGGAGCGGTTTTCCGGCGATTTTACGCTGGTGTCTTACCGGGACCCCAACGTGGCGAGGACCCTGGAAACCTACGACCAGTGTGCGGACTTTTTGAAAAAGCTCCGTCTGAACCCCGACGAATTGACCAAAGCCATCATCGGGGTCATCGGCGACTTGGACAGGCATCTGTTGCCTGACGCCAAAGGCTTCACTTCCTTTATGAGATACCTCACTGGGGATGATGAGGCGGCACGGCAACGTATGCGGGAAGAGGTGCTGGGGACCGGCCTGAAAGATTTTCACTCCTTCGGCGAGATGCTCGAGGCCGTGCGGGACGCAGCTCGGGTGGTGGTCCTGGGCTCTTCGGAAACCTTGCAAGGTGTGGAGATCCCGTTTCACATTACCCCCGTGCTGTGATGGGAGCCAAAGCTCTTGACGGCATCTCCAAAAAGATATATTCATACATGCGCATCTAGAAAAGAGGGTGGGCTCATGAAAGAATTCATTCGGGTTATGAAGGCCCTTTCGGACCCCAGTCGGGTGAAAATTCTCAAGATGCTCAACCATCGGGAACTGTGCGTATGTGAAATTCAGGCAGGACTCGGCCTGGCCCAGCCGACCGTCTCCAAGCACTTAAAAATTCTCGAAGATGCCGGCCTTGTGGAAAAGCGCAAAGACGGCCTGTGGGTGAATTATCGACCGGCGGACGGACACAGCAGCCCTTATGCCGCCATGCTTCTGGGTAGCCTCAAGCATTGGCTCAACGAAGATGCCGAGATTCAGGCTTTGCTCCGCAGGGTTCCCGACCTCCAGCGAAGCGTCCTTTGTGCTCGACCAGAGAAAGGGAGAGAATGAAATCCATCCGGCAAGTTCGCATCGGGGGACACACAGTGGGCTTGGTGGGCTTGGACGAGGTTTTGCAGGATCTGGCAGAATCGCTCAAAGGCCAGTCCCCTGACAAGATTCAGGAAATACTGATGCAGAGAGTGGCTGAGGACAATTATATTCCTGCAGGCGCACGTCCGGCCTATCAAGAAGCGCTGTATCGAGAATGGCGGCGCTATGTGGGAGAGCCTGTGAAAGAAGAGGGACCGGAAGCGTCGGTTTTGGTGCTGGGTCCCGGGTGCGCGCAGTGTGACGCCTTAGAAAGAACGGTGATGGAGATCTTGAGCGAGGAAAACCTTGCGGTCTCCGTGGATCATGTGCGGGATCCTGGAACCATCGGCGAGATGGGGATATTGGGTGTTCCCGCATTGGTGGTCAAAGGGCGGGTGTTGTTTTCCGGCAGGGTTCCCTTGAAGGCGGAACTGAAAAAACGTTTACTCCAGGCGCTCAAAGAGGCTTGATGGTCAATGCCAAGTGCTGCGTGCCACCCTCGGGAACCGCCCAGTCCACGAGGAACGCACAACAGGTCAAGTCGAGACAGGGATGCTCATAGGAGGTGACACATGGAAATCAAAGTTCTTGGACCCGGGTGTAAAAAATGCCAGCAGACGGAGGCCGTGGTCAAGGAAGCGGTGGCGGAATCCGGGGTGCAGGCGGTCTTGGATCATGTGACGGATGCCATGGAAATCGCCAGCTACGGCGTCTTCGGCACACCAGCCGTGGTGATCAACGGCGAAGTGAAATCCGTGGGCAAAATCCCTAAGAAGGAAGAAGTCTTGGCGTGGATCAAGGCGGCATCTTGATCCCGCGGGAAAGGAGGCTTCCCTATGGCAGAGCAATGTTGCCCCACAGGGGCGGGATCCCAGGGTAACGTGATGATCCTTGCCTGTTCAGGGGGATCCAACGTGGGCCAGTTGTCCAACCAGGCCGCAGTGGAACTCACGGTGGAAGGATTCGGAAAAATGTTTTGCCTGGCAGGTATCGGCGGGCATCTTTCGGGCTTTGTCCAATCCGCCAAAGACGTCCCGGCCATGGTGGCCATCGACGGGTGCCAGGTCGGGTGTGCCAAGGCGATTCTCGAACATGCCCAAGTGCCCCTGAAGGCCTACGTCGTCCTCACGGACCTGGGCATCGAAAAGAACAAAAACTTTACCTTGGAACGGGGAACAATAGAAAAAGTCAAAGCGGCCGTCCGGGACGCATGCAAGAATCTCCCGACGGACGCTCCTTCCGAGGTTGCCTGCTGCAGCTGATATCGTGTCTTTTGTCCCGTGACCACCTGTTTTTGGGGCACCCTTACAAGGGCAGCCCGACGCCGTGCAAGGATGCCGTTGCAACCTGGAAGGTGCCTTGCATGAAGGAGGCGCCTTATGTTGCTGCGCAGCTACCGAAAAGAAATCTTTCGGCCCGAGTGCAATCCCAGTTTCCAGTCGGTCCATTGCATCGCGCATTTGGACCAGGACATCGCAGAAGTCATTCCTTATTTGAATGCCGTCCTCGGCGGGTCGCAGTTCACCCGCGAGCCCCCATCGGTCACCTTCAAAACCCATGGGAAGCTCATCACGGTGCACCCCCGAGCAATCGCCATCAACGCTTTGAAAGAGTCCGAGGAAGCGGACAAAATCCTGCAATGGCTTCGGGATGAAATCAACAGTATCTGGGAGAAGCGCGCAGAGATCACCCCGAAGTTTGAACCCCTGAGGAAACCTCAGGTTTTTACCATTTTGAAGCACCTTCCGAAGACCAATTGCGGGGAGTGCGGCTATCCGACGTGCACCGTGTTCGCCGTGCATGTGGCCGAAGGCGGTCGTGGTCCCCGTGACTGCCCGCATCTTTCTGTCGAACAGCTTCAGGCTCTGGAGAAGTACCTGGAACCCTTTGAGCTTTCCGGGTAAAGCCGACCAAAAACAAAGGAGTCATCCATCGTGGCCGAACGCAAACGCATCCTGTTCTTGTGTACGGGCAATTCGTGTCGAAGTCAGATGGCGGAAGCCTGGACGCGTGCTCTGAAAAGCGACATTTACGAGCCCTTTTCGGCCGGGGTGGACCCCAAAGGGCTCGACCCCCGCGCCGTGAAAGCCATGGCCGAAGTGGGCATTGACATCAGCGGGCAGCGGTCCAAGTCGGTGGAAGAGCTTCCGAACCAGGACTACGCCTACGTGGTGACCCTCTGCAGCCACGCTCAAGAATCCTGTCCGTTTTTTCCCGCCACCGTCAAACGCATGCACGTGCCCTTTGACGATCCTCCTCTCCTGGCGGCCCAAGCCGCCACGGAAGAGGAGGCCATGGAGGCGTATCGACGTGTTCGCGATGAAATCAGGGCCTTTGTGGAAAAACTTGACGTCTAGGCCCTCGAGGGAGAGCTCTTTATCGCTCAGGCTCATGAGAAATACGCCCCGAAGATGAGGCCGCACACCGTCGACATGATCACCACCAAGGTGACATACACTGCGGTTTTCAGGGTGCCGAGGACGCTTCGAATGACCAGCATATTGGGAAGGCTTAATGCGGGGCCAGCCAGGAGCAGGGCCAAGGCGGGTCCTTTCCCCATCCCGGCGCCGATCAATCCTTGCAAAATGGGCACTTCCGTCAGGGTCGCGAAGTACATGAAGGCGCCCACCACGGCGGCGAACAGATTGGCGCTCAACGAGTTGCCGCCCACCAGGCCGCTCACCCATCGCGAAGGAATGATGCCTTCCGCCCCGTCCGGACGCCCGAGCAGAAGGCCTGCAACCAGGACGCCTCCAAAAAGAAGCGGTGTGATCTGTTTCGTGAAACCCCACGTGGACAAAAACCACGTTTCGGTTTCGCCCCGGGTGGTGACCAAACATACCGTAAAGAGCACAATGCCGGCGGAAAAGGCGATCAACGGCTCGTGAGGGAACAACCAAGCGAGAATCCCCACCCCTATGGCGGACAAGACAACTTTATAGGCCTTCACTCGAAACCATTGGACCAAAAGAAATCCCAAAAGCAAGGCAAAAGCGCCACAAAGGTACCATTTGACGCTGTAGACCGCATTCCAGAATCCCACGGGAGAGGAAGAACGCCCCCAGGTGGCAAAGATGAGGACGCCCACCATGCTGGCAAAATACACGACGTTCTGCCACAAAGGCCTTTCCACCTCCGGTGTAGGCAAGTGCATGGCGGCGATTGCTTTGGCCTGTTCCTCTTTGAAAAAGATGAGGTGCATCAAGAGCCCGATGACCACACTGAAGCCGACGGCCCCGACAGCGCGGGCAATCCCTAAGGGAAGGCCGAGGATGCGCGCGGTGAGCACAATGGCCAAGACATTGATAGCCGGACCCGAATACAAAAAGGCGATCGCCGGTCCCAGCCCCGCGCCCCGCTTCCAGATTCCGGCAAAAAGAGGAAGCACGGTGCAGGAGCACACGGCAAGGATGCTGCCGGAAACCGACGCCACACCAAAAGCTAAAACTTTCTTGGCGCCGGCACCCAAGTACTTCATGACCGCCGCCTGGGAGACAAAAGTGGCAATCGCCCCGGCAATGAAAAATGCCGGCACCAAGCAGAGTAACACATGCTCTTGAGCGTACCATTTGCCCAGGGCGAGGGACTCCAAAACGGCGCCACGAAACCGTTCACTTTCCATGGGCAGCCCAAAAAGGATCAGGAACGTGGCCACAATAACGCTCAAAGGTTTCCAAATTTCCGACCACTGAATCCGGCTTTCTTCCTCTTCGGCGGCCTGGACCGGCTCCGTTGAAGTCTTGGTGAGTGTGGCATTGACACGAGACATGGGACAATCCTCCTTTGATCGGTCGCGTTTTCCATGAAAGGCCCCGTGGCCACCTTACGCATGTATTACTATCTAGCAATGTAGTAAGACTTGTCAACCCCTTTTTAAGCCTTTCGGACACAAGTGTTCAAGGAAAATAGCGTTCTTGACAGAGTTTTTCATCATGGATATATGCATACAAAAGAATGCAAGACCGAGCGGCGAGATCCCCTTCGGGCAAAAGGGCCACGGCGCAGGCAGGGGTGCCCCACGGCCCGGCACACCCAAGGGAGGCAAAACATGCATGAGTTGGAATTCGCTCCAATGGGATGAATAAGGAGACGGGGAGGCGTGCGATGACGGCGGATGCTGACATCAAAAAAGGGGGCCGCGGCCTCAGTGTTTTTGAAAAGTATCTTTCCGTGTGGGTGCTCTTGTGTATCGCGGCGGGCATCCTCCTCGGCCGAATCGCTCCCGGCCTCGCGCGGTATCTGGACGGTCTGTCCATTTATGTGAACCAAGCACCGGTGGTTTCCATCCCCATCGCCGTGTGCCTTTTTTTTATGATGTACCCCATCATGGTGAAAATTGACTTCGGCGAAGTCGTCATGGCCGGCAAGAGCCTGAAGCCTGTGGGATTGACCCTTTTCGTGAATTGGGCCGTCAAACCGTTCACGATGTATGCCATCGCCCTGTTTTTCTTAGGCTATGCCTTTAAAGGCCTAATCGGCCCGGACGCGGTGGACTATGTGAAAATGCCTCTGGGGTTGAATCTTCCCGTGGGGGCCACCCATGGTGTGGGCACAGTGGTCCTCCACGAGGGCGTCAAGATGCTTCAGGTGCCTTTGTGGCGAAGCTGTCTTGCCGGCTGCATCCTGTTAGGGATCGCTCCGTGCACGGCCATGGTTTTGGTGTGGGGCTACCTCGCCCGAGGCAATGACGGCCATACCCTGGTCATGGTCGCCATCAACAGCCTCACCATGCTCTTTCTCTACGGCCCTCTGGGCGGTTACCTCTTGGGAGTCGGACGTCTTCCGGTGCCGTGGCAGGCCCTCGTCCTCTCCATCGCCATCTATGTGGCCTTGCCCTTGGTGGCCGGCTATGTCTCCCGAAAACTCATCATCCGGAGCAAGGGAGTCCAGTGGTTTGAAACCCGGTTTCTCCACATTCTCACCCCGGTGACCATCATTGCTTTGCTGATCACCCTGGTGTTGCTGTTTTCCTTCAAAGGCGACGTCATTGTGGGCAATCCCTTGACCATTCTGTGGATCGCCATTCCCTTGTTTATTCAAACCAATTTCATTTTCTGGATCGCCTATGGGCTTGCGAAACTCCTGAAGCTTCGCTATGAAGACGCCGCTCCTTCCGCCATGATCGGGGCGTCCAACCATTTTGAGGTGGCCATCGCCACGGCGACGCTGCTTTTCGGGTTATCTTCCGGGGCGGCCTTGGCGACCGTCGTCGGTGTCTTGATCGAAGTGCCGGTTATGCTCATGCTGGTGAAAATCTGCTTAGCCACGCGGCATTGGTTCACCGACTGGCTCAAAGGGATGAACCTGCACGAAGCGGTGGCGCGCCTCATGGATGAAATGGCTCGCATGCGTGGAGAACTGAACGAGCTGAAAAGCAAAATCCGGTGATGCGAAACGGATCGGGCAGACATGCCGTCATCTCCCTGATTCTTCGACGTTTTCCGTGGCTCTGACGAATCCTGAGCGGGACGGCCCGGTGTCAGGCCCCGCCCCCGAGGCGGGTGTCGCCAACCAAGAATCGTTAATAGGAACGGCTGTACTGTGCGGAACCAACAAAGTGGTGTTCATCCATGGCGTCGTGCGTGCCTTCAGAGCGTCGGCCTTCTGGCGCTGGCTTTGACTTTGGCCGTTGTGGTCAACAGTCTTCGGTCCGATGGTCTTCCCTGGATCGGAGACTGGGGTCATTCCTCAAGTGAAGCCGACGTGGCGGCAGGCGGGCTGGGGATTTCCCTTGAAGAAGCCCAATTGCTTTACCTCACGGAACAGGCGGTGTTTCTGGACGCTCGCAGCCCGGACGCCTACCGAGCCGGTCACATCGAAAAGGCTCTCAACCTGCCGTGGGTTCATTTTGCCGAACGATCTGTGCACGTGTTGGAACAGATTCCCAAGGAGAAGCCCATCATCACGTATTGTGACGAAGGGTGCACTCTGAGTGAACACCTGGCGGCAGCCTTGATCGCTCAGGGTTACACGCAGGTGAGGGTTCTCGAGAATGGATGGTCCGAGTGGGTTAGAAGCGGGCTCCCCGTGGCTATGGAACCCTGATCTGTGCACCTCACCCAAGGGCGCCGCGCGCTGTCGGCCCCATTGCCGATTTTTGCCGGCGCCATGACATCCTCGAGGGAGGCTCCTTTTGCATGCCGGATGATCTGATTGCACCGAGACTCCATTCCGTATCCCCGGGACCCACCGAACAAGGCAAAGGTTTTCGTGACGGGGAGCGATCCCCGGCCGAGGCGGCTGCAGGACCCTGCCATCATGACCGTGATCCAGGCCATGGGGTGCCCCATGGGCATGGGGTACGAGAGGTTTCCGGAAAACGATTGCTGTTCACCATGCTGCTCAACCTGGTAATCCCCTCGGCCCAGGTCGTCGGTGGCTTTCTGGCCAACAGTGTGGCTCTTCTTTCCGACGCCGTTCACAACTTCAGCGACTTCGCCGCCTTACTGATCGCCTACATTGCTTGGCGTGTGGGGAGGCGTGGGGCGACGCCCCGCCACACTTTTGGTTTTCGGCGCGTGGAAATCCTTGCCGCGCTCCTTAACGTCCTCATTCTCGTGGGCGCCTGTTCGGTCATTCTTTTTGAGGCGATCCAAAGATTTCGGCACCCCCAGAATGTGTCCGGGGCATGGATCATGGCCTTGGCGGCTGTGGGCGTTGTGGGGAACGGCCTTTCCGCTTTCCTGTTGCATCGCGATGCGGCGCATAATCTGAATGTGCGCGGGGCCTTTCTGCACATGATGGGGGATCTTTTGACCTCCGTGGCCGTTTTGATCAACGGAGCCGTGCTTCTCTTCAAACCGTGGACCTGGTTGGATCCTTTGCTGTCCTTGATCATCGTGGCGTTGATTCTCAAGAATTGTTGGGGGGTCTTGCAGGAAGCGGTGGCCGTGCTCATGAACGCTGCACCCCGCCATGTGGATATCGCTGCGGTAAAGGAAGCCCTCGAAGACTTGCCCGGCGTTGTCAATGCCCATTATTTGCACGTCTGGAACGTGAGCTCTTCCAGCATTGCCTTTTCATGCCATTTGGTGATTCCGGACCAAAAACTCAGCGAAGGGGAGCAGGTCCGGCGCTTGGCCACAGAGGTGTTACAGCGCCGGTTTGGTATAGATCATCCCATCATTCAGTTGGAAACCCATTGCTGCGGCAACGGATCCCTCCTGTGCGAAGGATCTTGCCAGGTCGTGCCGATGGCGGACGCCGCGGGAGCATCGCCCGAGACCCGGTCGAAAGAATCATTCCAATCGGACCAACCACCCCGCTACGATGAGGCTCCAGCATGGCGAGCCCGCACCTCGGAAGGGGCGCTGATCGCCGTGCGCCTCGTATTGGGGCTCGTCTTTCTTTATGCATCTTATGAAAAAATCCTTTATCCGCTCGATTTTGCTCAAACCGTTAACAACTACCGGATTCTCCCTTCCTGGGCGGTCAACTTCGTCGCCTTGGTGGTGCCCTGGCTGGAGGTCGTCCTTGGGGTGTGCCTGATGGCAGGGTTGTGTTTGCCTGGAGCCCTGACGACGGCCACGGGGCTTCTCTTCGTGTTTTCGGCATCTCTCGTGTTCAATCTGATTCGAGGTGTGGATGTGGATTGCGGCTGTTTTGGACTGGAGAAGGCGGGCGGGTGGAGCTCCATGAAAATCAGTGTCCTTCGCGATCTGGGGCTTCTCGCCATGGCAGTGGGAGCCACATGGTGGGTCATGAGGTCGGGCCGAACGTCGAGGTAAACGACGCCACGAGACCACAAAAGGAGAAACCGAGGGGCGAGGTATGAAAAAACGGCTTGTGCTGTTGATGATGTCAACAATGGGCATTCTCGGCCTGTAGGGCAGCGGCCGTGCGGCGGACTCCATTCCCGAAGTTCCCGTAAAGGGTATGGTCACCATGGTGGATCTTGGAGCTCGCCAGTGCATTCCCTGCAAAATGATGGAACCCATTCTGAAGGATGTGCAGAAGGAATACGAAAGCCGGGCTGCGGTGGTTTTCATCGATGTCTGGGAGAACCGCCAGGCGGCCGCACGGTTTGGCATTCGCGTCATTCCCACGCAGATTTTTTACGACAAGGAGGGCAAGGAAGTATTTCGGCACGAAGGGTTCTTGGACAAGAAGACCATTGTGCACGTGTTCGGTAAGCTCGGCGTGGAATGACCGACAGAGGAAGGGAGGGGGTTCGTGCTGGATTTTTTTCTGCTGGTCAACCAGTGGATGAGCGAACCTGGAACTGCGGGGATTGCGGCGTGCTTTCTGTGGGGGATGGTGTCGGTTGTCCTCAGTCCCTGTCATATGGCTTCCATTCCACTGGTCGTGATCTATGTGGCCGGACAACATCGTGTTCTGGCTCATAGGGAAGCGGCCCGCTACGCCGTCACCTTCACACTGGGATTGTTCCTCACCATTGCCGCCGTAGGAATCGTCTGTTCTCTTTTGGGACGCATGTTGGGGGATGTGAGCCCCTATTGGACCATTCTTGTGGGGGTGATTCTTCTGTGGCTGGCTCTGGACATGGTGGGGGTGCCGGTGTGCTCGTTTCCCGGAGCCAATCTGGCCTGGCTGCGGGTGCGCGGCCTGTGGGGACCTTTTGTCTTGGGCTTGGCCTATGGAATCCTGTCGGGATCGTGCACTTTTGGGTTCATCGCGCCCATATTGGCGATGATCACCGTCCAGGAAAAGGTGCTCACCGGTATCGTCGCCATCCTTTTTTTCGGCGTCGGGCACTGTGTTCCTATCGCCGTGGCTGGAAGTTTCACGGCCCTGGTTCGAAAAGGCATGGCCAACGCCGACTTTCAACAAGGAAGTCTGTGGATGCGCAAAGCCGCCGGAGTGGCGATCGGTCTTTTGGGTGTCTATTTCCTTGTCCGGCCCTTCTTTTTCGCCTGAGGGCCGAGACGACGGCGAAGGCAGCGTGAAGATGTTCGGCCTGCCGGCGTGCGTGAAGATGGGTCCAGGACGAAGGAAGGCCCTTGCGGTCTTTGGTATCTGGGCCGTGCTGCCGGCTGTTGTGGCATGTGGACTTTCCTCAACAGAAGATACTCAGATCTACACGCTGCACGAGTGCATTCGCATTGCCTAGAAGAGAAATCCCGACATCCAAGGGCAACGTTTCGGTCATGAGGCGGCACAACAAGACAAGATCAAGGCTCGCGCAGCCTATTTTCCTTCGCTGGACGCCCAAGGCACCTACACGCGATACGGTGAACCGCAACGGGTTGTACCTGCCCACGCCAACAACGATCCCGGGGTTTTCGACCGCGATCTCGTGGACGTGGCCTTCATCGGGCGCCTTGGTCTCTTTGAAGGAGGGCGCCGCCGGGTCGCCATGCGCGCCGCCGGGGTGAACGCCGATCGGTCTTTGTGGGACCTGACGGCGACCACCCAAGACGTCATAATCAATGTCGCCTCCGTGTTTTACAAAATCCTTCAGTTGGACCAGGTCATTCGTGCCGCCGAAGGGTCTTTGGAAGCCCTTCGCGCGCATGAACAGCTGGTTCGCATCAGTTGGACGTGGGACGAGCCGCGCCTGTAGACCTCATGAAGGTTCAAGTGCGTGGGTCCAGCCTGACACAGAAGCTTTCCTCGCTCCGAGCCAACCGTGAAGTCGTGCTGGCTTTTTTGGAAAGACTCATGGGCGTGCGTGTGGAGGAGCGTCCCTCCATAAACATAAACCTTTCGGGCACTCTGGAAGAACCGTCGGTTCCGCTCATGGAAGTGAGTCAGGCTTTTCAGGAAGCCATGGACAATCGTCCGGAAATCAAAGCAGCGAAAGCCGCCGTCAGGCTTGCTTTTGAAAGTATTCAGGCGGCACGGGCCGACCATTGGCCGCAGCTTTCCGCGTTTGGGCGCTACGGTGTGCGCAGTGCCGTGGGTGATGAGGTGGACCACCCTTCCCAAGGATTGTCCCACGAGGACACGTGGGCAGCGGGGTTTCAGTCGGATGTTCCCTTGTTCCGAGCCGAAGCGGTTCAAGCCGGGGTCCGACAAGCCACGTTGGGTTATCACAGGACCTACGAACAGTTTCGCGCCACAGAACTGGCCGTTCGCCAGGAGGTGGAGCAGGCCTTGACGACTCTCAAGGATGCTGTGGAACGAATTGAGGTGACCAAGGCGGCCATCGGCGCGGCGCAAGAGACCATGCGCATCGAGCAAGAAAAATACGCGGCGGGGAAAAATAGCATCAATGACGTGTTGGATGCTCAGGCTGCCTTGTTGGAAGCTCAAACGGAATACTCCCAGGCGCTCACCGATGGGCAGATCGCCGTGCTGCAATGCGACCGCGCCATGGGGCGCGATCTCGCGAAAAGTTTTCAGTAGCGGCGGGACTTTCCCAGGCCTTTGCACCACCGGGAGTCTCCACAGCTTCATGCCAATCCAGGACGGGCACGAAAAAATATGGAGAGGGAAGGGGATGGGTAAAACGAACTGGGCGCGGCGGTGGGCAGTGTTGGCGGCGATGATGATTGTCGTGGTCGGTTTGGGGCTCGCTGTTCATCAGGCCAGAAAAAGGCTCGCCTCGGCACCCGTGTGGCGGGAACGGCCCGTTCCTGTAGAAACCGATCGAGTGCGTCACGAAACGCTGGCCGAAACTCTCCGTTACCTGGCACGCCTGGAGCCTGCCGTGCAGGCAGCCGTTTCACCGCGCTTGACCGCCGAGGTGAAGGAAGTTTTGGTCCGCGAAGGTGACCGCGCCGCTCGAGGCGATCTCATGATTCTTCTGGACGATCGGGACTTGAAAGCTGAAGTGGAGACGCTCACGGCCAAAATGGAGGCCCTTCAGGGAAAACTCAAAGCGGTGATGGCTCTGGAGTCCTCGGCCCGCAAAGATGCGGAATACGCCCGTGAGGAATTCCAAAGAGATGAGGCGCTCTTCCGGAAAAAGGGCATCAGTGCATCCGCATTGGACAGCTCGCGCAACCGTTTGGACGCCGCGCTGGGCCGTCTTCAATCCCTGGAAGCCGAAGTGCGCAGTGCCCAGCGTGAGATCAAAGCCGCGGAAGCTCAGCTCCAGGAAGCCAAAACCCGGTTTTCGTACACGCGTGTGGAAGCACCGTTCGACGGCGTCGTCCGCCGCCGGCTGGTGGATCCTGGAGATCTGGCCAAAGCCGGAGTGCCGCTTTTGGAAATCATGGATTGTTCTGAAGCCAAGCTGGCTTTGGACGCCGTGCAGGAAGATGTTCCTCTTTTGCGGCCCGGCCAAAAGCTTCGTGTTCACTGGCCGGAAGGCTACGGCGCTTTGCCCGGGGAGATTCGCATCAGCCGGATCTTTCCGGCTCTGGAGACGGCCAAATCAGTACGGGTGGAAGCGGTGTTTCCCTGGACTTGCGAGGCCCCATTGCGCCCCGGATCCTTTGTGGCCGTTGAGGCGCTCATCCGAGAGGAGACAGGCCTGAGCGTCTCTCAAAGGGCCCTTGTGCCTGAAAGCGGTGGAAAGTTCTTCGTCTATGTGGTGGCCGAGGGACGTTTGACGAAGGTTCCGGTCGAGGTGGTTTTGGCCGCGGGGGAAAAAGTTTTGGTGCAGGGAGCCGTGTCCGAAGGGCTGGCCGTCGCCGTGGGCGAATATCTTCATTGGGTGCGTTGGCATGAGGGACTTCCGGTGACCACGGAGGAACGCTCATGAATCCCCATGCCTGGGCGATGAAAAATCCCTGGGCCGTTCTGGTAGGGGTCCTCGTGGTGACGGTCATGGGGCTGCGGGCCTTCTTCACCATGCCGGTGGAGTCTTTCCCGGACACCAACCCGCCGCAGGCGGCGGTCATCATCGTGCAGCCGGGAGCGGCGGCGGTCGATGTGGATCGGCGCATCACGAAAGTGGTGGAAAAGGAATTATCCTCCTTATCGGGCCTGACCAAATTGTCGTCCACGTCCCGGGACGAAGTGGCTTCCATCAATGTCCAATTCGGCTATGAGAAACCCATCGGGGAAGCCGTCACGGACATTCAGAACGCGTTAAGCCGCATTCGAGCGGATCTTCCGGAGGATATTTTAGAACCTCGCATTTCCAGAATCACGAATGCCACGCGGCCCGTGATCACCCTGGCGGTGCGGCCCAAACCCGATTGGCATTTGTCCCTCGCCGAGGTGCGTTTCCTTGTGGACAACGACATCAAAGATGAACTCCTGCGTCTGCCAAATGTGGCGGATGTGGATACTTTTGGCGGCCACAAACTCCAGGTGAATGTGTGGTTGGATCGAGACCGCCTGGAGGCTTACGGGCTGACGCCCCAGGAGGTCATGACGGCCGTGCAGGAATACAATATCACGGCCCCGGCCGGATTCATGGAGGATGCCGACTCGGAAAGCCTGGTCAAAACTGTGGGCGAGTTTCGCGACCTCGGGGATGTGGAAAACACTGTGGTCAAGCAAAGCCGCGACGCCTACGTGCGCCTCAAAGATGTGGCCCGCGTCGAACTGGGCATTGAGGACCCGCGTAGCCTTTATCATGGTAACGGCAAGGAGGCCGTCGGCGTCAATGTGCTTCGGCCCGAAGGCGGCAACGTCACGGGGGCCATTCGAGCGGTTAAAGAAGCTTTACCGGCCCTGCAGGCAAAGTATCCCCAGTTGGAATTTGAAGTCACGAACGACCAAGAGCCGCTCATTCAGCAAAACACCAGCGGCATGCGTTCTTCCCTCTACATGTCCATCGGGCTCACTGTGGTCATCATTTTTCTTTTTCTTGCGGACCTGCGGACATCGGCCATCGCCCTTGTGAGCATCCCTTTGTCTTTTATCTTTTCCCTGTTCCTTCTGGGACTCACAGGCCACACGCTGAACGTGGTCACCCTCTCCGGTTTGATCATCGCCACGGGCATGGTGGTGGACGCCAAGGTAGTCGTGGTGGAAAACATTCATCGACACCAGCAGACGTGTCCCCATGACCCGCGGCGGTGTGTGGAAGGGGCTGTAGGAGAAATTCTCTTGTCCATCACAGCGGGATTGCTCACCACGGTGGTCATGCTGGTGCCGATCATGTTTGCGGGGGGCTACGTTCAACAAGTGTTGCGGCAATTCACCGCGACGCTCTGCTACGCTTTGGTCGGGTCTTTGCTGGTGGCTGTCTTTGTCGTTCCTCCTGTCGCCTCAAAACTTATCGCACCTCCTTCGGAATGTGTCAATGAAAATGAGACACCTCCGGTAAAATGTTAGACTCTTACAGCGTCGCTTGAAGGCTTGTTGATCCAGGCGGCAGTCGGCAATGCTGGAGGCCTGGGTATCTTGCCTTTGAAACGGCTAGGATTGGCCTCGAATGCTTGCTTGAGAACCTGTTGACGATGCTCCACGATCTGAGGCGCCAACCCGTAATGGAACTGCTCCGGTGTGACCAGCCCGAGACCCGAGTGGCGATGTTCTCGATTGTACCAATTGAAAAAATTCCGGCAAAAGGAGCGGGCATCCTCGGTGGAACCGAAACGTCCTGGAAATTGCGGACAGTACTTGAGGGTCTTGAACTGGGCTTCCGAATAGGGATTGTCATTGCTCACATGAGGCCGGCTATGGGTTTTGGTGACCCCCAAGTCCGATAGCAATTGGCCAACACACTTCGAGGTCATGGAGGATCCCCGATCCGCATGAACTGTAAGTTGGCCGTGAACAATACCCTGCTTTTTGCAGGTCTCCTCAATGAGCCTCTTTGCCAGGGCCGCACTTTCCCGGTGGGCAACCATCCATCCCACCACGTAGCGGCTAAAGATGTCCATGATCACGTAAAGGTAAAAATAGGTCCACTTGACGGGGCCCAATAACTTTGTAATGTCCCACGACCAAACCTCGTTGGCGCGGGTGGCGAGCAACTCGGGCTTTTCGTAAGCGGGGCGCTGCACCTGCCGGCGACGCTCCTTGACGCTTCCATGTTCGTCTTTCAGAATGCGATACATCGTGCGCACCGAGCAATGATACGTCCCCTCATCAAGCAGGCACGCAAAGATCTGGCGAGGGGCAGCATCCTGAAATCTCTCGCAGTGGAGTAGGTCTATCACCGTTTGCCTCTCCTGATCCGAAAGAGCCAACGGCGGAGCCGGACGATTTACCTGGGCTCTGGTGGGTTTCAGTCTACGATAGAAGGTTGCTCGGGCAATGCCCAAAGCATCACAGGCCTGGACGGTTCCCACCTCGGTTCGCAATTGGACCGCCGCTTTCATAAGTTGCTCTCGTCGCTTTCGTGATTGGGTTGGGGAATCCCCATGAGGTCTGAGATTTTTTTTTGAACCTCAATGATCGTCTGCGCCTTTTTGATCTGGTCTCTGAGGCGCTGATTTTCCCGCTCCAATTGGGCTACACGTTTTGCAAGATGGTGGTCCGGGTTCGCTTTTCGCCCCCGTTTTCGGGGAGACAATGCTTTGAGCTGCCCCTCATCTCGTTGTCTGCGCCACGTGGTCAAATTCGATGAATAAAGGCCTTCCCGGCGGAGAAGGGCGCCGATCTGCCCAGGCAATGTGCAGGCATCGGCTTCCTCGAGGATGCGCAACTTATAAGCAGCCGTGAATTTGCGGCGACGTTTTTTTTCCATGACCTCCGGATCCGGTGCGTTGAGATTGGTCGCCATGAGGGCAACTCCAGACGCCCTACTGGCCCCTTCCGTTACCCCCATTCCTACCCCCGTTTGCCGATTCTGAACTGATGTCATCTGATCCTGTCTCCTACCCGCCCAACTCAAATTTAACAAGGGGTAGGTGACTCACCTTCATTGGCACAGAGGGTTCCACGAGGACTCGACATTCCCGAAACTTTGTCGAACGCATGGCGGTGCCTTTCAATCGCGTCGTGGAAAAACTTGGAACTTTTTATGTCGCCATGGTCCGAAAGGTTTTGCGCCATCGACGCTTGTCCTCGGGATTGGCCGTGGCTGCCTTCGTGTGCACCATGGCCCTCGTCCAGCCCCTCATCGGCCGCGATCTCATGCCGCCCATGGACGCGGGCTTTGTCAACGTGCTCTTTGAGTTGCCGCCCTCGGCATCGGTGCGCCGCGTGGAAGAGGTGCTGACAACCGTGGAATCTGTCATTCACCAAGAGCCCAGCGTGCGCATGATGTCCTCCATCGTGGGCTCGGAACCCGGCGAGGTCTCCTTCGGCGCCGGCTCCCAGACAGCCCAAAAGGTAAGTATCATCGTCACCTTGACCACTCGGGAGCAGAGCGATCGAAGCATCTGGGCGATTCAGAATGAGTGGCGGGAGAGGATCGCGAAAATTCGGGGGATCCGATCCCTGCAGATCTAAGAGTACGGGGCGACGGTCATGAGCACATCGCGGGCCCCGGTGGATCTTGTGATCATGGCGGGCTGGCATTCGTCGGTGTTGTGGAGCAGCGCAGTGCAGCTGCGGAGGAAACTGGAAGGGATACCCGGCCTGTCCGACGTAGTGCCCGCGTGGTGGCCGGACGAGGAAGAGGTGCGCGTGGAGGTGGATTCCCACGTGGCGCGGGTGTATGGGACCACACCGGCCAACGTGGCCCGGTGGATTCGCACGGCCGTGGGCGGCATGCCCGTCTCCGGGCTTCGGCTGCGTGGATTTCTCGATGTGCCCATCCGGGTTGCCTACGAGGACCGGTGGGTCGACAGCCCCATGAAGCTGGAGGGCCTTCCCATTCCCACGGCACTCGGGCCTGTGCCCCTGCGCACTCTCGCCCTTGTGCGGGAAGAAACGACACAAACCCTGATCACCCGCGTGGATTTGGCCCACACCCTCGACATCACGGCTTTTAACGTCGGACGTCCGCTAAGCCATGTGCTGGCACGGATCAAAAATGTTGTGGCAAGCACGCCGCTCCCAGGGGATGTGAAAGTGAAAATGAGCGGCACGGCGGCGGACATGCAGGAAAGCATGGAGCGGGTCATGCGGGCCCTCATGCTCGGTGTGGCCCTCCTTGTGGCCCTCCTGATCGGCACCTTTCGGTCCTTTATCCTCCCGTTTCCCCTCCTTGTGGCCATTCCCCTCGCCGTGATCGGATCCATGTGGGGACTCCTCATTTTTGCCAAACCCATGTGCATGCCCGCCATGATGGGCATGGTGCTTTTGGCCGGTGTGGTGATCAACAATTCGATCTTTCTTATTGATTTTATCGGCCAAGGAAGAGCGCAACGGATGGAGCGGGAGCAGGCCGTCGAAGAAGCGGTGAGGGTACGGCTGCGCCCCGTTCTCATGACCACGGTTTCCACCTTCGTGGGAATGCTGCCCATGATTCTGGAAACGGCCGTGGGACTGGAGCGCATGTCCCCCTTAGCCACGGCGGCAGGCTTCGGGCTCGTTGTGGGAACAGTCATGACCCTTGTGATCACGCCTGGGATGTACAGCCTGCTCGATGACGCCGCCCAACGGGTTAAGCAATCGTGGGGATGATAAGAAAGGACATGGACAATGCCTGTCTTGACCGTCACAGCAGAAGAATACATCGCCATGAAAGGGATTGTCCTGGACGGCGATAAGGATGAGGCGCTGCGGCTCCTCAAAGTTTTTCTCAAGAGGATGGAGGCGGAAGAAAGAAAAGCCCTCAAGTCGCACCTGGATTGAAACGAGAGGTTGGTTTTCATGGGCTCTTTTAATGACCCTGCGGCAAAGACACCTCAAGACGCCATGCGGCGATTCTTCAATGGGTGCACAGACTGCGACATCTGCCGGTTTCTCATGGACGAAAGTTGTCTGCTGTTTCCCGAGATTTATCGTCTCTACGACGAGAGCCGAAAGAAAACAGTGCCGCCTGACCCCCAGGCTCTGCAGAATCTTACGGATCGGTGCACCCTGTGCGGCTTGTGTCCGTGCCCGGACGTTCGCGCCAATGTGATTCAGGGCAAGGCGGATCGAACACGTGTTCAAGGTTTGGAGCCCGGAGCTCGCGTGCTTTCGGACCTCCAAACCTTTGCCCGTCTTGGCGGCAAAGCGCCTCGACTGGCCAACGCCCTGTTGTCCTTTCCCATAGTGCGCCGCCTTGTGGCAAAGATCTTTCAGCTGCATTCCCAAAGGACGCTGCCCCGCCTGGCCCATGAAGGTTTTTTTGCCTGGGCGGCCCGAGAAGGTCTTCACCGAAAAGGTTCAGCCTCAGGAGCCACGGTGCGCATCGCCTATTTTACAGGGTGCACAGCGGCCTACCTCTTCCCGGAGGTGGCCCAAGCCGTGGTTCGGGTGTTTCGCTCCATGGGTGCGCAGATTTACGTGCCTCCCCAACAGTGCTGCGGCATGCCGACCGTTGTGGAAGGGGACATGCCTCGAAGCCTGGAGCGTATTCAGGCGAATCTGCATACACTGCTCGATGCGGTGGACGAGGGTTTTCATGTGGTGTGCTCGTGTCCCACGTGCGGGTATTTTATGCGGAAACTTTTAAGGGAAAACGCATGCTTGACGACCGGGTGCGTCCAAACGACAAATCTCGAGGACGAAACGGTCCGCACCTCCGCGGGAACAGCAACACCTTCGGCCCCATCCAAAGGGGCGACGGCGCCTCATTATGGAGCCAGCTCTCTCGCCGACGACGCTTTTCCAAGCGTAAGCATTTCAAAACGCCTTCGGCTCTCTGAGCATCTTTGGGACGTGGGCGAGTATCTGCTCCGCCTGAGGGAGGAAAAGCGATGGAATCCCCGGTGGCGCCCCCTGACAGGCCGATGGGTCTATTACGCCCCATGCCATCAAAGAGAGCAAGGCATCGGCACCCCGTACTTGAGTCTGCTGCAGGAAATTCCGGGCCTGGACCTCACGCCGGTAGGAAGCAGCGTCGATTGCTGCGGCATGGGAGGAAGCCTGGGATATAAAAAGGACTTTCACGACAAATCCCTGCAGCTTGGGACTTCCCTTGTGGAGAAAATCAAAAGGCAAGCCCCCGAAGCCATTGTCACCGATTGCCTGAGCTGCCGTCTCCAATTTGCGTATATTTTCGACATCCCCGTCCATCACCCGGTCGAGGTGTTGGCTTATGCCCTTTCATGAAAGCGATGAACACAGGTTTGTCATGGCGCATCCGGTATCCTGACGGACTTTTCTTATCGGTTTCGGCTAGAGAATCCATCGCCTTTTGATGTTCCACAGGCACCCTCCAAAGAGCACGAGACAAAACAGACCAAGCAGGCCTAGATCCACGGGGACGGGGAGCACACCCTGTCCGCCCATGGCGCTGTGCAGCACATCGGCCCCGTAGGTCAGCGGCAAAGCGTAAGCTACCGGACGCAGCAACGCGGGAAGGCGTTCGATGGGAAAGAACAGCCCGCATAGAAAGATCATGGGAAAGCGAAAAAAATTGGAGAAGGTCTGGGCCTCAAAAACTTCGCTGACCGCCACGGCGATAAAAAGTCCCAGAAAGGTGGAAGCCATGGCGATCAGAACCACCGCCGCTCCAAAGGGTAGCCACCGCACGTGAGTCAAGCTGGTAAAAAAAGCGGCGAGGGTCACGGGGACGCAAGCGTTCGCCACGCCGAAGAGAATGGCACCGCTTGTTTTTGCAAGCATGAGATATGTCAGGGGAATAGGAGCCAGAAGGAGTCGTTCGAAGGACCGGTTTTTTCTCGAAGGTGACTGTGACCGCCAGCATGGAGGTCGTCCCGAAAAGAATGGACACCGCGACGACACCGGGAAGAATCCGACCCAGCTCATGCCACCCCTCGCCCGATTTGATGAAAAACATGGTGGTCCATGCCAGGGGGAAAATCATTCCCCAGCTGATAGTGGGGGGCTTGAGATAATAGGTGCGCATGTCTTTGAGCAGAATGTTCCAGAATGCGATGGCCGTGGTCATGCGACGTTCCCTCCTTGCGCTTTCTCCTTTTCCTTTTTCAAGGTCTCGGCGGCCAAACCTGTCACCTGGACGAACACGTCTTCTAAAGACGGTCTGACGAGCCTCGCTTCCACAACTTCCACGCCATGGTCTTCAATGGCTCGCACCAGCGGTCCCACGCGAATGGGCTGCGAGGCTTCCAAACGCAGGATCCCTCCATTTTCTACGGAAAGCTTCACCTGGGGGAACATGACCGTCAATTCCCCGAGGAGTCCGACAGGAAGTTCCTGAGCGCAGGTCATGTGCACGACATGATGGTCCTTCAGGGGCTGGAGCAGATTGGCGACAGAATCTGTGCGCACGATTCGACCGTGGACAAGAAAGGCGATGCGCTGGCAGAGCCGTTCTGCTTCTTCGATGTAATGGGTCGTGAGAAAAATGGTCGTTCCGGCTTCATGGAGTCGGTCTACGAGCTGACGGACGTGCCGTGCGCTGACCACATCGATCCCCGTGGTGGGTTCGTCTAGGAACAGGATGGGGGGACGATGAATGATGCCTGCCGCCAATGTGAGCTTTCTTTTCATCCCCTTGGAATATCCAGAAAACTTTCTGTGGGCGGCCTCGGTGAGGCCAAAGGCCTCTAGGAGTTCCTCGGCGCGCCGCTCCCTTTCGCGTCGGGGCATTCCGTAGAGCGCCCCGCAGAAACACAAGTTCTGAAAGCCGGTCAATTCAGGGTACAGGTTGCTCTCGTCGGGGACGACACCGATGAGATGCTGAGCCGTTTTGGGGTTCCGGGTGCAGTCCGTTCCGGCGATGAAGATGGTTCCGGCATCCGGCCGGGCCAGACCTGTGAGCATGTTGATGGTGGTGGTTTTTCCGGCGCCGTTGGGCCCAAGGAGTCCAAAAATTTCTCCCTCGGCCACATGGAAAGAAACGCCCGCCACGGCTTCCACGGAACCAAAGCGCTTACGAAGTCCTTCCACCTGGATCACGGGTGTGGTCATGAGAGGCCTCTCAGGATTCTCAGATCACTCGGTTTTCCTTGAGAAAATTCCTCATGGTTTCAAAGAAGTCTTCCCAGTTCGGGGGGCAGTCATTATGATCGGCATGGTAAGAAACGAATCGGCCGCGACGGGCGGCCGTGGCGAGGGCCCGACCGTGGGCGTAGGGGACCACGGAATCGTGCGTTCCGTGCACGATGAGCACAGGGCCCGAATAAGCGGAAACGACGGATTCGTTGTCAAAGGGGTCACGGATAAGAAAGCTTGGAGCCAGGTACCTGCGGGCAAAGGGACGCAGGCTGGTGAAGGTGGACATAAGGATGAGCGCCGCCGAGGACCTGCGGGACGCCAGGGCGCAAACGGCACCGCCGCCGATGGACCGGCCGAAGAGGACAATTTTGGACGGGTCCACGTCGGGCCTCTGTACGACGAGGTCATAGGCGGCGCAAAAAGTTTGCGTGATATTTTTTTGGCTTGGCTGCCCCGTGGATCGGCCGTATCCAGGGTACTCCACGAGAAGAACGTGAAACCCTCGGCGATTCAAGCCTTGAAAAGTCAAGGGCCAGATGTCGATGAGTTCGCCGTTGCCGTGTGCGAAGATTACCAGCGGTTTCGGGCCGTCCTCAGGGGGGGCCCCGCGGAGGAACCAGCCCTCAACCTTGGCCCCAGGAATCTCAAACCATAGCCGCTCCATGGGCTGCGGGGGTGGGGAAAACTCGGGGGTGCCGACGAAGAGCGTGGGGAAAATAAGATGGCGTTGCAGGACAAACAGAAGTGTACAATAAGCCCCGTAAACACATGCCCCAGTGAGCACAAATCGGATTATCGACACGGCTTACTCCTCCTGGGCGCGGCTCTCCTCGTGATGTGGGGAACGCAGCCTGAAACGGCCGCGGCAAAGACTGTGGATTCCCCAGCGTCACGCTCGCTTTCTCAATATCATATCCTGTGGAACGGCGTACCCGCCGGAAAAGCTTGTCTCGAGTTTGCCACCTTGGGGGACCAGCATCTGGTGTTGCTGAAAGGGGAGACGGACGTGATCTTTAAAGCCGTCTACCCCATGAAGATTGTCGCCGAGTCCCGTCTCCTCTCTGAAGGCGCAGTCCCCCTTCAATACCAGGAAAAAACCCAGGAAGGTCGGAAAAAAGAGAAGACAGAACGCCTCCTTTTCGCCACAAATGGAGACACCGTGGATGTTTTCAAAAACGGAAAGTTCCGCAGAACACTTCTTGTCTCGCCCGGCACCATGGATCCCCTCGGGGGCCTCTACCGCTTCCTTGGAGCCGCCACCCGGGGTCCGGCGTCGCACCTTATGAGAATTACCGACGGCACGCGGGTTTTCGAGGTTCGCATGATCCCTGCAGAGCGGCAGACCATGGAGACGCCTTTGGGCACAAAAGCCGCCCAGGAATGGCGCGCCACTATCCAAGTGATTTCCGGAAAGCCGCATCCTCTCGAAAAATCCACTCTCCGTGTGTGGACGCTGGAAGATACGCCCGCCATACTGTTGAAAGCTCATGTGAAGCTGCCCTATGGAGAGTTTTCCACTTTCCTCCAGGGAGTTCCCGAATCCTAGGGTGTGGACGAGGCGCTGCGCTTCTCAAGTTGGAGGATATAGCGGCGCACGGCGTCCGGGAGAGGGGCTTTCCGTTGGTTGCGGTAATCATAGGAAACGATCACCGCCTCCCCTTCAGCGGCAGTCCTTTTGTGGCGATGGCTGACGATACGGTAGTGCATGACAAACCGATCCACATCCAGCTCGGGGACGCGCGCGCCGACGGAAATCGTGTCCGGGTAAGTCAAGGGATATCGGAAGCGGCACTGCGTGGAGGCAAGGATCGGTCCAATGCCTGTTTCTTCCATGATTTTGAGGTAGTTCATTTTGAGGAAATACGCGATTCGAGCCGTCTCCATGTACCGAAAATAAACCACATTGTTCACGTGCTGAAAGGCATCCATTTCACCCCAAACCACAGGCAGTTCGATGACCACGGGAAATTCCAAGAGCAGTTCCTCCATTCGCATCGCCTCCCGTCATGGTCGTGCGTCTTGTTTTCTTTCAGCGGCATCCCCCGTGCGGAAGCTTTTATCGGATCCACATCTCAACCTCAAGCCCCGAGGCTCCAATCGTCACCGTGACCTGAGGAGAACGAACAGGAACATGAAGATCCGGTCTTTTGAGACGCAGCTTTTGATCCGCCAACCGATTCACTGTGTGTTTCCTTTTTTCGCCGATGCTGCCAACCTGGAACTCATCACGCCGCCTGCGCTGCATTTCCGCATCCTCACTCCTCAGCCGATCCCCATGAAAGCGGGGACGCTGATTGACTACCGATTGCGACTTTTCGGGATTCCCTTTGGCTGGAAAACCCGAATTACCGTTTGGAACCCTCCCTATCGTTTTGTCGATGAGCAGATTGAAGGGCCATACCGCCTTTGGGTTCATACTCATGAATTCCATTCCAGCCCGGACGGCGTATGGATGCTCGATCGGGTGGTTTGGGCTCTTCCACTGTATCCTTTGGGAGAATGGGCGGCGCCCGTTATCGAGGCCCTTATCCGGTGGATTTTTCGATACCGGGCTCGATCTCTGATGAAGCTGATGGATGCCTGTTGGGTTCGTTGAAAGCGAGAAGGCATGCCCGAAGGGGACAAACGGGTGAGCCGTTCCCGGAGGAATTGGGAAATTCTCCTCGACCCGCGGCGAGTCCGGTGTGCTTACGGGAAGGACTCAGGACACGCGCATTCGGCGGGCATAGGCGGCCGCTTCGAGTCCTGCCACACAGCCTTCGCCCACGGCCTTGGCCATCTGCCACGGGGGGCCGCAGATGTCGCCCGCGGCGTACACGCCGGGAACGTTGGTCTCCTGTTTCTTGTTGGTCACAATATACTGAAAATTTTCCGGATCCAATGCCACATTTAACGCCGTGGCCAGTTCGAGGGCGCCCTTGGCTCCCAATTCGATAAAGACGCCGTGCACCGACAAAAGTGTTCCGTCATCCAAAGTCACGCCCGTCACGGCGTCGTTTCCTTCGATGCGCAGGACTTTTCGGCCCTCGTGGATGTGAACGGGACTTTCACGAAGCCTTTCGGCCAAGGGGGCGGCGACCCGGAACTCTTCGCAGACAAGATGGACTTCAGAGGCGGTGAAAAGCAAAGTCAGGGCACCCGAGACCGCCGCGCTCTCGCAGCCGACCACGGCGACCGGGACATTTCGGAAAAAGTTGGCGTCGCATTCCACACAGTAACTGACCCCTTTTCCCAACAATTCCTTTTCTCCGGGCACCCCGAGCTTGTTTCTCGAAATCCCCATGGCCAGGACCAGAGCCCGAGCTTCCAGGATCTTTCCGGATTCGAGTGTGAGCAGAAACGTATCCCCCTGTTTCTCAACGTGAAGCACATCCTCGTCGTAGAAAGCGGCCCCGAAGCGTCCAGCCTGAAGGCGACCCTGCATCAAAAGCTCTTCCCCCGTGGCATGAGGAAGGCAACAGAAGTTTTCGATGTGGGCCCGATAAACGCTGCTCTTGGCCGGCTTGCCCACAACAACCGTCTTCACTTTCCTGCGGGCCGCGTGAATGGCTGCTTGCAGCCCGGCCGGACCGGCGCCGATGATCACCACATCTGCCTTTTCGGGTTCCATGGGGAATCCTTAGATCTCCTCGTGGGCGGTACTCTCCCTTGGACCGCCGCCGTTCTTTGGACCTGATCCGCCTTGGTGTTCTGGAATACGGGGATTGGTCACCAATGACCCATCCTGAAATCTATTGATCATATCCCGCAGTCCTGATTGATCAACACCACATGAATTCTCCCCTTCGGGAAGCTCTTTTCGATGACAGTCCAGTAATTGCAGATGCGTTCAGGACTCGAACAATCTTGGCAGACCGCGGTCTGGGTGCACGGGGTCTTTTTGTCCAAGCGCATGGCATTCACGGGGGCAGCATATTCCTTGACCCGATAAAATGCGCTTTCCAAATCCGGCACAATTTTATTTCTGCCAGTGAGGAGAACCACTGCCCGTGGTCCAAACATCATGGCCGCCACCCGGTTGCCGATCATGTCAAGGTTAACCAGTTGTCCCTCTTCGGTCACGGCATTCGTTCCCGTAAAAAACAAATCCACGTGAAGCGCCCGGCGCCGCCTTTCCACCATCTCTTCGAGAGGAAGACCTTTTTCATAAGTGTCGACGATATCTATCCCCGGTTGGCTTTTTAAAGCCTCATAGAGTCCGGAAGCGACAAAAGTCATGGAACCGCCCCAGGACACAGATTTCGGACGGCATGTCGGCAGGATCTTTTCCAGCACCAGGCGGCGGGCGCCCTCCAAGCTATCCACCACATCTACGGCGAAATTGTTCTTCTCCAGATGTTCCTTCACGCGTTGGAGCCGCAGTTGCCAGAAATGCTCCAAGGGTTTTTCCATTCCCAGTCCTCCTTTCATCGAGCGATCACCAGTCGTAGAGCACTTCCCAGTGTTCCTGGAAAGACGGGTCGATTTGACTGTAACGGTGCGTCATGGTTTTTCCGGTACCAGGACCCTTGGCGCTGCTTTCTTTCCAGAAGCGGATGACGATGGCCGGCATTTTCCCATCGGGAAAAACGCCTTGCATGTGTGCGGGAACGGGGACCCACGTTTCTTTTTCTTCGATAATTTTCCAAACGGTGCCGTAACGTTTGCTCCGCACCCGCTCCCCAACGCGCGGGAGATCCAACTTGGCGCGCAGGGATTTAAATCGATAGGGACTCAGGTCGCCCTTATCCAAGCACTTGTCGCCAATGAGCATAATGCCGATGGCGCCAAGAGGTGCCGTCAAGATGATGGATAAAACGGCCACGGCCAGAATCACCTCACCCGAAGCGACTCCGGCGGCCATGGGGACGGCGCCGATGGCGGCTTGCACGGTGGCCTTGGGAATGTAGGAGACGACGCAAAAAATCTTCTCTTTCCAATTGAGCGGTGTGCCGTACAAGGACACCCAAGTGCCGACGCTTCGAAAGAGAAGACCCACAAAGATGACCGCCGTCCCTGCCAATCCTGCCTTCCAGGCCACATGAATGTTGACCTGAGCTCCGACCAGGACAAACAGCAGGAGCTCCGCAAAGACCCACAGTTTCTTGAGCTTTTGAGAGATTAAATGGGCAATGGGTTCGGCCTTTTCCAGGATCACGAACCCGATGGCCATGACACCGAGCAGGCTGGCCACAGGAACCCAGTGTTCCACGGCCGATTCCAGCCACGTCAAGACGATGGAAACCCCTAAGACCATCAGAGTTCTTTTGGGAGGTTTCCAATCATAGACGGTGAACAGTTTGTAGAGTAAATACCCGGGGATCGCCCCCACAAGGATGCCCAAGGCGATGGAGATGGGAATTTCAGCGAGCTTTGCCCAGATGTTGACCTCTTTTCCACCATACATGCCGAGGAAAATGGTGAAAAGGACGATGACAAAGACATCGTCGACCGAGGAGGCGCCGAGAATGAGTGTGGGCACCCCTTTTTGGGTTCCCAGCCCGCGGTCCATATAATCGATCATGAGAGGCACGACGACGGCGGGGGAGACGGCTCCGAGGATCGCGCCCAGAATGGCGGCTTCCAGCAGACTTATGCCTAACCATTTCGGGGCGACCAACATGACGCCGAGGATTTCAAAGATGGCCGGAATGGCACTCATGGTCAATGCCGCCCGGCCGACTCGGTTCAATGTATCCCGATGGAGTTCAAAGCCGGCCCGAAGGAGGATGACGATAAGGGCGATCTTTCGAAAATCCGCCGAAACTTGCATCATCTCAGGGCGCATGAGGCCTAAGACATAAGGTCCGACAAGGATACCGACGAGAAGCATGCCCACAAGACCCGGCAACTTGAGTTTTTTGAAGAGATAGTCTGCGGCGAGACCTAGAACGATGATGAGCGCCAAACTGATTGCCATGCCAATCGCTCCACCCGTGCAAGGCTCCCTCAGTTGATGCTGACTTCCCGGGCGATTTGTGCCAAGGTCTCTTTGACGGTTACTATGCCTTGCATCTCCTCGGTGAGCAAGGCCTTCTTCTTGTCTCGTTCGGCTGCCCCCACCTTTTGCATGGCCAAGGCTTGCTCGAGAGCCGCTTGTATGCCCTGCGCCGTTTCGTCAATTTTTGCGTTCAAATTCCAGCGAAAAGAAAGGAAACTCTCCTGAAGCCGCCGCATGAAATCGGAACGTACTCGCCCGCAGTTGGCGTCGATGCGTTCCGGGAGCTTTTTCAAAAGGTCGCTGAGCACTTTTTTCTGGGAAAAACTTTTGGGCATCAGTTTTCGAGAAAAGAAATCCACGGCACCGGCGATGTCGAAAAACCGAGGGGGATCGCCGAGAAGGTAATAGAAGCGGCTGTCCGCCCGGAGGGATTCATCCGTATGGATGGTTTCGAAAGCGATGTCGAAAAGTTTGGCCGACGCCTGCATCAGGCGCTCAATGACTTGATTCGTCCGATCCGAATATTGGCGGGACACTCGGGCGAATTCCTCGTTGAGCGCTTTTTCTTGTTGCACAATCCAATCGTCGAAGGTGTGCACAATGCCTTCGTTGAGAACGCTTTCCATTTTTTCCACGTACTGGGACACGGGAAGGTGCTGATGCTTCTCTCCCTCCCGGCGCAACTGGTCGACGAGTTCCGGCAGATGGTCCTTTTGGAGCCTTTTCAATTCCCGGTCCAACCAATCCATGATCCGCTTGATTTCCGCTTCGAAGTAGTATCCGTTTTCTTCTCGATCTTTTTGGATTTTCCGGAGTTCTTGATGAAACAGGGAAATCTTTTGCTCCAGATCCTGGAGGGGCATCTCGATGGCTTTCTGCTCCAGTTGTACGGAAAACTCCACGTCGCTGAGGATTTTTCGTGCCGATTGCACGGCGGACTGCAGCAGCACCCGTCCCTTTTCTTGGGTGAGGAAATGCGTGAGGACTTCTTCGAGTTGGGGAAAGAAGCTCTGGGTGATTTTCTCGGGATCCCCCTTGAGGCGTCCTTCCAAGGCGAGCTTGGCGGACAAGGGCAAAATGCGGATTTCCCCGTCCCCGATGACCTCTTTCAGAACGCTTCTTGAAAATTCCAAGGATTCTTCCCGGTCTTCGGGATCCACATGGTCGATTTTATTTTGGACGAAAAAGATCTTTGTCACGTACTGGCGGACGTCCCGCAAGAAAGCAAGCTCCGACTGGCTGATGGGTGGATCCACGGTAAACAAAAACAGCGCCGCATCCACCTTGGGCAAAAAATCATACGTGGCTTGGGTGTTGGACTCGAAGATGGACCCCACCCCCGGAGTGTCGATGAGGTGGACACCCCCCCGGAGGGTTTCGGCCGGATAGGCAATCTCCACGCGATCCACACCTTTGGCGTTTTCCGGGTTGCCCCTTTCGGTCACATAGTCGGCAAGGGCGCGACGTGGGATGATTTGTGTGCGCCCGTCTTTGAATCGCACACAAATTTCTTCCTCAGGACCATAGCGGATCATGGTGACGATAGAGGTCAGGGGGACGACGGCTGTGGGTAGGATATTGTCTTTAAGAATCGCATTGACCAGTGTGCTCTTGCCCCTTTTGAACTCTCCCAGCACAACCAAGTAAAAGGCGCTCTGACGGATTTTTTCCGCCAGTTCATCGACCCGGCTTGCGACCCCCTCTTCCACACCGTCCCTTTTCAGGTGACGCATGTCTTCTAACACTTTCAGGAGTCGGGCTTGAGTTTGTCTATAACGCTCGAGCATGGTTCAACCCTCCAAAAGGATGGATCAACAAAAAACCCCACCCGCCGAACGGGTGGGGTTTTTACCCACGCTCTGTCTACCTCAAAACCCCACCCCAGGCTGGGAGGGCGGCCGCCTCAATGCGACGACCCCAACCCCCATGGAGAAGTCATCATCCCCATACCTTGCGGGAAGGGGCGGTTCAGGCAGACTTCATTGCCTATACTCAAATGTTGCTTACTTTTTAGGGCGAAAATTACCCCGTTGTCAATGGCCTGTGCTTTTTTGGTCCAGAGCCCGCGGCGCGGCTGATTCTCCGGTGTGGTCAGATCTCTTGAGGGAGAGGACGTCCCGATGGCCCGCGGCGCCGCCTCAATCGCCCTGGACGGAGATGTCCACCATGAGATCGCCTTTGGTCCGGCACCGGATTTCCCCCCATGGATGAGACCTGTGTTGGGCATCCGCGGCTGGTGAAGGCGGCCCCGGCCTTCTCATGGTTTCGGGACCTCCCCCTGAGGTCGCTGCGCCACCGGATTGCACCCTGATCCAATGGATCGCACCGACTCAGCCCAGGCCCGGGGGCCTGCCCCTGCGGGATCGTTGCCCGAGGCTGGTATCGATTCCACATCATGACCCCCAAACCACATCCCGATGGCGGGGATCGCACGGTCAGGGATTTTATTGAAAAAAGCTTATAACATACTTCCCGGCGGTAAAAACGATGATTCCGGCAAGCATCCATTTGATGGCCTTTGCCGGGACGTACTTTTGACATCGGGCACCGAGATACATTCCGGCCATACCTCCAAAGCCGAAAAGCACACCGAGGAGCCAGTCGGGAGCCACAGACATCGTGGGGTAAAAAGGAGCCAGGGCCTGATAAAAGGCGACCCCTGCCACGGAGGTGACAAAAGTGCCCATGAGGGCCGCTCCGGCCACCGTATACACCGGGAGCTTATAAAAAGTGACGAAAAACGGAGCAATAATCGCCCCTCCACCGATGCCGTAGATGCCGCCCACGATGCCGACAGCGAAAGCCAGCATAAAAATGCCCCAGAACGGCACGTCATAGGACTCTTCATAAAAAACGTAACCCAGCCTCTTGAGGTTGAAGTGGGTCACTCTGACGGAAGGCAGTGTGCGGGCTGCCTCTCCATGGCCATGGGCCGCCGATGCCCGATGGCGGCGCACCATCTCCTGAAACCGCTTTTCTGCATCGGCTTTGGCCGTTCCGCCGGTGTTCTTTTTCAGGAGATCTTGCAGCATCCTCAAACCGATGTAGAGGAGAACGCCGCCCGCAAAAAGCTTAAAATTTTTGGGATTGGGAAGATAGGCGATCCGCACGACCGCCCCGATGAGCACACCCGGCAGGGTGCCGATGACGACGACCCATGTGAGCGGCCACACCATGCGTCCTTCTTTCCAGTATCGATAGACCCCACTGGGGATGGCCACAATGTTGAACAACTGATTCGTGGCGCTCACCGAGGGATGGGTGTAGCCGAGGACGGACATCTGGAAAGGCAGCAAGAGAAAGGCTCCGGAAACGCCCCCCATGGAAGTGAAAAAGGAAATCCCAAAAGCGACCAGCGGCGGAATCCAGGGAGCCACCTCAATTCCCGCGGTGGGAAAAAGCATCGGGTCACCTCCTTGTGCCTCGGGTTGTCACACCCCAAACTGACACGAAAATGCATTTTTTCGTGTCAACTTAGTGCCGTCACCCCCCGGGCGTCAAGGGCAAGATGGCCCACTCCGGCAGACACTGGAGACTTCTCTTCCATTTATGATACATAGCTCGGCTGACGGCCGTGACGGCCCACGGAGAAAACAGCGCCGCCACAGTTGTCGGGGTGTCCAGCGACTTTTCAGCGGCGTTCCCCCACGTGGCGGCCCCACGAAAAGCCGCCGGTCTCGCGGCTTCCGGACGGCGTCGACGAAATGGATGCCGGCGGCATCTGAAGTTTTTCGGCAGGGAGTGTGACTCGCTGTGGATGGTTGCCTAGGTTGACCACAGCACACGATCCTGGATGACATTATGGGTTCGAAGCGCCACAGAACCACTCGATCTGTGCCCACAGCGACGGCCGCGATGCCCGACGCCCGATTCGAACGCAACGGCTGTTTGGATACCGAAGGACTGCGACGCATGGAAGACTCCTTCCGAGAATGGGTCAATGAATCTCCCGTGCATCGGCCCGCTCGGCTCAGAATTTTCCTCATCTTCCTCCTCATTCGGTATACAGGAGCCAAGCTCAATGAAGTCCTTCGACTGAACCCTTACCGCGACATCGACTGGGATGACCACTGCGTTGTTTTCCGAGCCGTCGACGACAGGGAAGAAAGCAGCCGAGCCGTGGACGTTTCGCGCCATGGCCTTCAACAAATCCGAGCCGTCGTGGAAGATCCCCAGTCCAGCACTGTTCTCCAAGGACAGCTCGGCCTCGATGCAGCCTTCGTGCGCCGAAAGTTTTACGAAAGAGCGGAAGCGTGCGGTTTTTCCAGGCGATTGGGGGGGCCGGAAATGATTCGAAAATCCCGCGCCGTGGAGCTTCTCAAAGGGCACATTCCCTTGCATGTCGTCCAGCGGGTGCTCGGTCAGGCCCCGTCCAGTGCCCCCCCGGCCTATGTGGCATTTACGGAGAGCGATATCCGGAAGGTCATGAAACTTTTCGTTGAGCGGGAATCCGTCGGCCAAACCAGTGCCCGCAACGCTTTTTACGGTCGGGTTGAGGCCGTGCTTCGGGGAGACATCCAGGCCGTGGTCCGACTCGTCACCATGGGCGGGTATAGGATCACCACGGTGATCACCACACACAGCCTGCAGCGCCTCGCCATCCAGGAAGGCAAGTTTATGGTCGCCGAAGTGAAATCGCCTTGGGTGATCCTTGTTCTGGGTTCTCAGGAACCTGCGATGAGCGCGGAGAACCAATTCCAGGGGACGATCCGACATATTTTGCGCGGGCAGGTGACGAGCGAAGTGACCGTCGAGCTTTCTGACGGAACCGAATTGTGCGCCCTCCTCTCTTCGGAGAGCGCCTCTCGGATGGCCATCAAGGAAGGGGATTCGGTGTGGGCCGTTTTTTCAGCCCATGCCGTGGTCCTCCACGGAAACGGTTCCGGACCATCCCCATGGTCGTAAAATAACCTGGGCGATTCATTCAGAAACCGTTTTTATTGGATAATCTCAATGCTCGCAAGAAAGTCCGTACGGGGGTGACGGGGGCGATGAGAATGAGTGGATGGATCATGAGGATCAAACGACGACAACCTGCTTTTCCGCTTCGCCATCTTTGGATCCGCCTGATCATCGGCATGGGACTTTTGGTTTCCCCAGTTGGTGGAGCGGCCCAGGAGACATCTATGGCGGCGGAGCCGCAGGTCCAATTGCAGGTTTTACAGTCTCTGAACCAAATTGCCGTGTCCCTGAGTCATATTCTCAGCTACAATGACAAAGTGGTCCTCGATCAAGAATACAACACCATCATCAACAACTTGAATCTCAACAAAATCCCGGATGCGGATATCATCAATTTACTCCAGGAACTTATGGACCTGCTTACCAGTTCCAAGATCCAAGAACATGAAAAAGCCTACCTCTCACGCAACTACGAGAAGAACGTGCAAACCGAACTCAAGAGAAGACTCCGAAAACGCATCCTCGAGACCGACGTGCTGCTCAACCCTTATATGGGCGTCCTCAACGCCATGCTCAATGTGGGGTCTTTTTATTTCAACTACCGTGACCGCATGGAAGAATACAGAAAGGAAAGGGAAGAGGCGGCTTGGAAAATTGAAGTCAGCACCCTCCAGGGGCTGAACAACTTTTACAAAAAGTTACTCAAGTATTCGTGGGAGCTGATGCGACGGTACCAGCTGCCCGACGAGTGGCGGCTGAACGAAAAGCAGCTGACCGATTACACGGCGGTGCTCAAAGAGTCTGACATCGGACGACGCTATCGAAAATTGGAGCGTCTGGAGAGTGCTTTTCAGAAGTTTCCCCCATACTGGTATTATCGAGGGCAATCCGCGTATGAGATGGGAGAGAAAAAAGAGGCACTGTATTGCTTTAGCCAGTTTCAGAGCATCCATCAGGGGATTTTGAGAAAGGATCCTTTCGCCGCTTCCACCGCCATGCACAAGGTTATGCTTACGGTCCAGGAAGCCTCACCCGCGGAGATCAAACGGGACCTGGAAGTGGTCTTGGCCAATTCCGACGATGAAGATTGGGGCAACATTCTTTTTGCGGCGTTACACTACGCGCGATTGGGAGATCGCGAGATGGCCGGTCGGCTCATTTTGCGAAACTTGGACAACGGCTACATGGGATTCATTGAGGACCCCGAAATGATGCGCATTCTCGGGCCGGCCCTGCTGGTCAATGCATCCAGTGATGTGTTTGACCGCATCATGGACGCCTTGTTGAAGAACGATCGGGTCAAAAACTACGATGTGCTATGGCTTTACGGCCAGCTCCGCAACCGGGACATTTTGAGAAGGATCCAGTCGGAATTCGACCAAGTGTTGCTCATTGCCGAGAACAAATCGAGGCTCAATCCCCTCAACGTGTTCCGGGGCGACAATCTCGCGCTTCTTCTCCCGACGCGCTGGATGGCTGACAATCTGACCGTGCACCTCCGACTCCTCGATGATGAGGGGGAGCGCAAATTCCAGCCGGCCGAGGTGGCTCCACTGCGCAATTACCCGGAAGTGACCATCCTGACTTTTAAAGATGTCCTGTCCACCCAAAAGTTCATCAAGAAACACCGCCAGGCCCGGATCGCCGTTTCCCTGGTCCGGGAGAAACTCGCCGAGGACAGAACCGCCCAAGAGACCTATCACATCGAAATGATTTTTTCGGTCACGGTCGTTTCCTCAGAGGAGCAACTCTCCAAGATTCTCCGATACACGGAATCCCTTTCTGCCGAACGAGGTCGCACCTTATCCACAATGGCGGAGAAGCTGCCCGAGGACCGGGGACAGCGAGAGATCGGGGACGCGAAAAAGGACGAAGAGGATCGGGCTTTGTGGTTTGCCAAAGAAAAGCTTCTCCTGAACGGCGAAAGCTTTCAGTGGAGCGATAAGGGCGTCATTTTTTAATGGGCCGTTGAAGGGATTCTTCCGCCAAGGTGCCGCCGAGCCTCCCATCGAGGCCGTAACCGAGGGAGAGCTCGGGGTGGGTCACTGGGCATGACCCGTTCACGCCACGGGATGCTTTCCGCTGCGCCCCGGTGTGTTCAGAACCGTGAAACGATCCAGCCGACAAAAAGAACAGGAATCCACATGGCGCTGAGCATCAGTAGGGCCTTTGTCCACTTGTCTTGGAAGTAACGTTTGGAAGACGCCACAACCCAGTTCCAGTTGAGCGCAAGGTGCAGCGCGATGAGCCCCACGAACAGGATTCCCAATGTGCCGTGGATGTCCGCCCACGTGTGGCGGGTCAGGCCGAGGAACGTCGGCGGGGATCCCATTGCGCGTCCCCCGGTGGCAATGACGAATTTGAGGAGCAATCCCACAACGACGAGGGCGGTCAGGTTCACGTAAAGCAAAGCCCCACTCAGATAGAGCCATCGGTTTTTGTCCACCTTGAAACCCTCCTCTTTGTCGGCTTTTTCTCAGGCCAGGCTTCCACTGGCCTGGACCGAACCCATCGGATTAGGGTTGGCGCACAATTTCCAGGACGGTGATTTCCGGCGGAGCCAGCAGGCGGATTGGAGGTCCCCATGTTCCTGTACCCCGGCTGGTGTGCAGCAAGGAGCCTCGATCCAGCTCATAGGTGCCGTTGTAGAAAGGATACATGAGCGCCACAAAAAGAGTAAAAGGAAAAATCTGACCTCGATGAGTGTGGCCGGAAAGTTGGATGTCAAAAAGACCGGTTGTTTCCGGACACACTTGCGGCCTGTGCTTGAGGTAGAGGGTAAACAGGCCGTTGGAAAAGTTTTTGAGGAGACGGGTTTCTATCTCCGGGCGGTCCTTCCAGGTATCATCCACGCCCACAATGTTAAGGGCGCCGGCGACTGTCGTGCCGTTGTCTTTCAGCAGCATAAAACCGGCTCGTCGGGTCCAATCCATGGCTCCGTGCAGGCCGACATAGTATTCGTGGTTTCCGACAATCGCCACCTTGCCCAGCGGAGGTTGTAATTTTTGGAACATGGGAAGCAGGGGTTCGAGTGAGTGAGGCGCCCCATCAACCAGGTCCCCTGTGGAGATGACCAGATCCGGATTGAGGGCTTGCAGGGCACGAAGGATCCTGTCTGCACGGGCTTCCCGCCCGTTCAGGCCCAAGTGGACGTCGGAAATTTGCGCCACGACGAGTCGCGGCAGATGAGGAGGGAGTTTGTTCGTCTCCACACGCAGACGTTCGATCTGGATATTTTGGGCTTCAAGCCCCCCGTACAAGGTCAGGACGGCGGCGACGACGACGACACTCACGGCGGCGGCTTTATCCGGAATGCGGGCGAGATGGGTAAGGTGATATCGGTGAAGAATCCCCAGGAAGCCGTTGGCCATGCCGATGAGCACCGAAGACCAGAAGGCCAGGAACAGAAAGCCCATCCACGGATAGCCCACATGCGCCACGAGACGCGCTTGTGTTTCCCACCCGAGGCGCTCCAGGAGGCGACACACCACTGGAGCCAAAACCATGAAGAAGAGGAAGACCACGAAGGCGGCCAGCCAACCTTTGCGATCTCCAAAAAGGGTGTGCACGCGGTACAGGAATACCGCGTGCATGGTGGTATAGACCGTGAGAAAGACGAGGAGGAACGTCCACATGGGCCTTTAATCGCCGGACCGCTCTTTGGCCAGTTCTTCGGGGCTCATGGTCCAGAATGGAGTCCCGTCTTTGGTGAGCCGGACCTTGAACTCAAAGTGATCACCTTTTTTCACTTTGGAGGCCATAAGAACTTCCTGACCGTTGATGTCCGCCCAGCAGCCCGTCACTTTGACCGTATCTCCGACCTGGATGCCCATGGTTTTCGGATCGATGAACCACTTCGGGCCAAGATGGACCAACGTCTTGGTGCCATCCTTGTCTTCCACCATCAAAGCCACTCCAGGGCTCATCCCTTCCATGGGGATCACTTCCTGGATCTTGATGACCGTTCCTTTGATCTTGTCGAGCTCCTGCGGATTGTAAAAGCGATCGTAGGTCCCGCCCTTTTCCCATCCACCCATTTGACCAGAAGGCGGTTGGGCCGGGGAAAAACCTGAGGAACAGAGGATCAGGACCCAAAGAACGGAAGCGGTGATGAAGGGCGGCAAACGTCTTGTGGCCATGGTCAGCTCCTTTTATTTGAGGATTGGCATTTCGTGAGGAGGTCGAAACGAGTGGTTTTCTTCCTCTCGAACACGCGCCAAACTCCCGTAGAACAACTGGGCGTAAAGTCCACCCTGTCGAAGCAGATCGTCGTGGCGGCCGATTTCCGCAACCTGTCCGCCGTCCAACACAAGGATGCGGGAAGCTCTCCGAACCGTGGACAACCGGTGGGCGATGATAATGCCGGTTCGTCCGGCCAGTACCGTGTCCACGGCTTTTTCGATTTCCCGCTCCGTTGACGAATCCACATTGGATGTCGCTTCGTCAAGAATAAGGATCTTGGGGTCCCGTGCCAACACCCGAGCAAACGCGAGGAGCTGTTTTTGCCCAGTGGAGAGATCCATGCCTCCGGGGCCGATCCATGTATCGAGGCCTTCCGGGAGGCGGTCAACCCAGGGGCCGAGCTGCGCATGGGTGACGATCCGCTCCAGTGTGCGGGGATCGGGCGATAAATCCAAGCAGATATTTTCCCGAAGAGTTCCAGGCACAAGAAAAACGTCCTGCATGACCAAGCCGATTTGACGACGCAGCCAATGGACGTCCAAGCGCGCGAGGTCGTGCCCGTCCAGGAGAATACGCCCTTCAACCGGGTCGTAGAAACGTTCCAGCAAGTTGATCAGTGTCGTCTTGCCGGCTCCTGTGGCGCCGACGACGGCGAAGGTCTCTCCCGGCTCGATATGGAAAGAGACGTCGTTGAGCACTCGGCGACCGGAATCGTACGCGAAGCCGACCCGCTCAAAAGTGATGGCCCCACGCACCCGAGGCAGCGTGATCGCTTCGGGGGCCGGTGGAGACGGGTGGGTGTCCAAAAGCTCAAAGATCCTCTCGGCGGAAGCGAGAGCGGATTGGACTATGGAATATTTCTGGGATAATTCCCTCAGAGGTTGAAAGCACAACCGGAGATAAGAGAAGAAAGCAATCAGGGTTCCCAGAGACATGTGCCCTTCGATGATCTTCCGGCCTCCAAACCAAATCATCAGGGCCACGGCCGTGGAATGCACCACCTCGATGAACGGCATAAAAAAGCCGAAAATGTGGATCTGACGGAGGGCGGCCCGGCGATGAGCTTCGTTGAGTTCTTCAAAGCGGACGGCCGCATCCTTCTCCCGGCGAAAGATTTGAATGATGAAAAGGCCCCCGATGGCCTCCTGAAGGAACGCGTTGATCCGTGCCAAGCGTGTCCTGAGGTCACGAAAGGACTCCCGGGCCAAGCGGCTGAACCACCAGGTCACCGCCAACACGACCGGAAGCACCGCGCACAGCATGCCGGTGAGTTGCCAGTCCATCCAAAAGAGAATGGCAATGATGCCGAAGAGCTGGATGAGGTCGGTAAACACCGTGACCACGACCGAAGTCATGGCTTCGTGCATGTTTTGGACGTCATTGGTGAGCCGGGTGACAAGTTTTCCCACGGGGTGTCGGTTCAAGAAGGCGACATCCAGGTGCATGACATGGTGGAAGAGGCGCTGTCGGAGCGCGTGCATCACCTGTTGGCCGGCCCATTCCAAAAGAACCACTTGAAAAAAGTTGGCCACGAATCCTGCGGTCATGAGTGCCACAAAAATGGTGGTCAAAGTCCAAAGACCGTGGAGACGTTCCGCGAAAGCTAAGGTTTCCACGGTGATGTATCGGTCCACGCCCAACCGCACGACATAAGGAATGGCCAAACCGGTAGCCGAAATCAGGATGGAAAGGACCACGGCCCCGAGGAGGGGCTTCCAATAGGGCCGAAGGATCCCCAGAAGGCGTCGCCAGAGCTTCAGATCTCGGACGCGTTCAAGTTGAGCCTCTTCAAAATACCCGTATCCGTAATGCATAACGCGTCAGCTCGTAGACCCGGTGCGGGTTTGATGCGCATGGATGGTTCTGTAAAAGAGATTCCGTTCAAGCAATTCAGAATGGCTGCCCGCATCGACGATGCGTCCGTTTTCCATGACCAAAAGTCGCTGAGCCATGACCAGCTGGGCGATCCTGTGGGAGATCATCAGGCACGTTTTCCCACGGCAATAGTGGGTGAGACGGCGCAGGATGATCTGTTCGGTCTCCGTATCCACCGCGGACAGCCCGTCGTCAATGATAAGAATAGGACGATCAAGAAGAAGGGCCCGAGCCAAAGCGATTCGTTGTCGCTGGCCGCCGGAAAGGCGAATGCCTTTTTCGCCGATACGCGTGTCGTAACCCGACTCCATGCTGAGGATTTCGTCGTGGATCGCCGCCGCCCGAGCCGCTTCTTCGATTTCCTCGCGTCTGGCCTCAGGTTTCCCGAAAGCGATGTTTGCCGCGACAGTGTCAGAGAAAAGCACTCCCTCTTGGGGCACATAAGCGATCAGAGACCGCACGTCGGCACAGCGCAGGTCGTTCACGTCGCGCTCGTTGACCATATAGGTCTTGTCGGGCACGGGATAGATTCGGGTCAAAATGTGGCACAGCGTGGATTTGCCTGAGCCGGTAGGTCCGATGAGACCGGTGATGCCGGGTTCAACGGTGAGCGAGCATTCCTGGAGCACGGGGTTGGCCGTGCCGGGGTAAGTGAAGGTGCATTGATGGAGGCGAAGAGTAAAAGGCTTTGGCGGAGGAGGTGCCGGGTGGGGGGGGTCCCGAAGAGCTGCTCGGTCTGCATGGAGACTGCGGAGACGATGGAGGCTTGTCATCCCGCGCTGAAAGAGATTGGCGACCCAGCCGAAAGCCATCATGGGCCACGTGAGCAGGTGGAGGTACGCGATGAAGGCCACAAAGTCGCCGGGACTGATAACGTGCTCCATGACAAACCGGCCGCCGAAGTAGAGGACGAGAACGACGCTGGCGTTGCCCACCAAACCCGCAAACGGAAAGAGCGTGCCCTGCACCATGGCTACCCGCAGGTTGTGGTGCACGTAAGCACGGCCCAGCATGTCGAAACGGGCCGTCTGGGCGTCCTCTTGGTTGTAGGCCTTGAACAATCGTATCGATGCCAGGGTGGTTCGGGCGCACTCCGTCAGTTCTGAAAACTTTTCTTGAACTTGGACGAAGCGTTGATGAAGTCGGCCGGATAAAGACCGGGTCGCGAGCGCCAAAAAGGGAAGGGGAGCCACGGCCAGAGCGGTCAACCCGCCGTGGAGGGCGGCCATAAAAGCCAAGGCTGCGACGCTCATGAAGACCGCGTCCACGAAAGCAACCGTCCCCATGCCGGCGGCGAGTTGCACAGAGGCCAGATCGTTGCCTGAAAGGGCGAGGATATCTCCTGGACTGCGGTGGTGCAGGGCTGTGCGGTCCAGGGTCAGCACATGCTCGACAAGGTCCCGGCGCAGGTCTTTTTCCAAAAATCGGGAAAACCCCAAAAGAAAGTAGCGCCAAAAATAACGCAAGACGGCAATAAGCAAGGCCAAGGCCACGATCTGTGCCGACCGCACGGCAAGAAGGGTCGTGTCTCCGCCGGACGATATGCCGTCCACGGCGTGTTTCATGACCCGGGGGATCCACAACTGGAGGATGTCCACCAGGGCCAGGCAGACGAAGCCCGACAAAAGCCGCCACTTATAATGGCGGACGAAAGGCTTGAGGAAAAGCAGCGCGGGCCAGAGTTCCTGTCCCTGTGAACTTTTCGGCCTAGGGCGGCTCACAAGAGACTCACCGACTCGTTGATGCCTGCAGCGTTGGCTCGACAGGCGCCCATCGCCGACTTCTCAAGAGCCATACAGCAGCGTAGACCACTGGTGTATCCAATAGGGCGATCGTCAATTTAATCAACCACTGACCGACGATCAACGGGGTGATGGGCATGACCCCGTAGAACGCGATGGTGATGAAGACCACCGTATCGATGAGCTGGGACGCCGCCGTGGAGAGGTTGTTTCGCACCCACAAGTACTTCCCGTGGGTCAGTCGCCGGAGAACGTGGAAAGCCCACACGTCGTGATATTGGCTGAGAAGGTAAGCGCTGAAGGAGGCCACAATGATCCGGGAGGTGCTGTCCAGAACTGTCCGAAAGGCCGGGTCATGAGGCCAAAAAGCGGCGGGGGGCCAGTGGACGGCCAGTCGCACCAGAACCAGCGAGAGGAGAAGGGCCCAAAAACCGCCCAGAACCACCGTGTTGGCCTTTTCCCGTCCCCACAGTTCGCTGATGACATCGGTGACCATGAAGGTGACACAATACGCCAACACTCCGGCGGGAACCACCAAACCAAAAACCGTGATAATCTTGCTGGCAAGAACCGAGGCAATGATCAAACTCCCCACAAACAAGCTGTTGAGAATGACGAAAGCTCGTTGGCTCTTTTCTTCCATAGTGCCTCCATGATTCGGGGAAGTCCGCTTGGGGCGGCGGCCACGCCGTGTGGCTCCTGCAGGGCCCTCAGTGAGAATCCATGAGTGCCCGGGCGAACTCTTTACCTTTTTCGCGCGCCTCGAGCAAGTCCTCTGGGCGTTTGAGAATGTCACCTTCGGCGTCGACCCCCCGAATCAGCAGGGTGCCCCACAGATCGGCTCCAAGGGCGTCGAAGAAATAACGGGCGGTGAGGAGCACACCGTCGAAAAGCTTTCTCCCGCGTGTGGCCCCCGCGGCGATAAAAAACCCTCGGCGTGGGTAAGCCCGAGAACCGAAAGGCGTGCCGTCGATCCAGTAACGTTTGACCCAAAAAGACTGGCAGCGGTCCATGAAGATCTTTGTATGGGCGGACACCGTATAGAAAAAGACGGGTGAGGCGATGATGATGCCGTGCGCCTGGACAATGGCGTCGGCCACTTTGTGGAAATCGTCTTCGATGACGCATCGCCCGGACGTCTTGCACCCATAGAGTTCCAGGCATGGAGAGATCTTGAGGTCCCGCAGATGGAAACTATCGACAACGGCTGCGACTTCCCGGGCCCCTTCCACGGCATGGGCCAGCAGCGTAGAGGTGTTCCCCGACTTTCTTGGGCTTCCGTGTATGGCGACGATCCGAACCATGGCCACGCTCCTTCCGTTCTCGAGAAAAATAGCCGCGAAAATTTTGACATGGGATCCCCATCTGTGCCACAGAAATTTCGCTGAGGCAAAGAAGCATCCATGATCCATGAGATTTCCTCTATGCCTACAACTGTCTTCCCGAAGACACCATGATGAATTTCCGTCTCTTTTATGCTATAGAGCCGCCTATGGAATGTTCCCCTGGCAGGAGCAACGATGTGGATGTCTGAAGGTCGGCCTAAGCCATTTCGTTCCACGAATTCGGGTATATCGTTATGCCAACACACGTCTGCAGCACCGTTGTCCTCTTAGGGGTACGCCCCCGGGGGCGCCCCAACACCGGCTTCCGACCCGATCCAGTGGACCGCGTCGACTCAGGGCAGTCACGGGAAACTGCCCCGACGGTATTGTTGCCGCAGGCCGGTGTCGAACTCACATCCTGACCCCAAAACAGTAAAGCGATGAGCGATGGCGGAGATCGCACGGATTCCGGAAGATGAAAAAGGACAAAGTCTCATTAGGAAAACGTCTGCGTCGGTGCTCTTCTGTGCGGTGTGTCGGGGTGCAAGCCAATTATTTGGACTACCCTGAAGACGTGCGGGAAGCTCTTGCTCGAAGCCCGACGGTCTATTATCCCAGCCGGCTCTATGAGGACTTGTTCCGGTCTCTGGGAAAACGCGTTTTCCCTCGGAATTACTATCTCTTCATGGGGAACAAGATTCGGCAGACCGCTCTATTTCAATTGTTGGGCATTCCTCACCCGCGCACCCGGCTCTATTACGGCAAAGATCGGCTTTGTCGGATTGCGGCGGATTTTTCCTTCCCCATGGTCGCCAAGATTCCTGTGGGGTCGTCGCAGGGTGACGGCGTCTGGTTGGTGCGCACGGAAGACGACCTCAAAGCTTACCTGGCGGATCATCATCCTGCGTATATTCAAGAATACCTCCCCATCGATAAAGACCTGCGCGTGGTGCTCATCGCCCGTCAGGTGATTCATGCCTACTGGCGCATCGCCCGACCCGGGGATTTCCGAAACAATGTCTCTCAGGGGGGAAGGATCAGTTTTGAGGACATTCCCGAGGACGGTTTGGAGTTCGCTCGATGGACGGCCGCGGTGTGTGGATTCGACGAAGTGGGCCTGGACATTTGTTACGCGCACGGAAAGTGGTGGGTCCTTGAGGCCAACATGGCTTACGGGCTCGAAGGGTTTCGACGGCGCGGGCTGGACATCTACGCAATGTTTCAATCCCTGGACGAAGGAGGCGCCCTGTGACTCGCCCGGACCACGCGGCGAAAGACATGGCTGAGGTTCAAAGGAGGGTGCGCCACGCTCGGCGGATCGTCGTGCTTACCGGGGCGGGGATCTCGGCGGAATCCGGAGTGCCCACCTTTCGAGGAGCCGGAGGATTATGGCGGACTTATCGAGCCACGGACCTGGCAACCCCGGAGGCCTTTTCCCGTAATCCCCAGTTAGTGTGGGAGTTTTACAATTATCGGCGGGAGGTTTTGCAGCCCCTCAAACCCAATGCCGCTCATCGGGCACTGGCGGCCTTGGAATCTTACGGCAAGGATTTCGTTATCCTCACCCAGAACATCGACGGGTTGCACCAAGCCGCCGGTTCCCGCGCCGTTGTGGAACTCCATGGCAACATCTGGTGGGTCCGTTGCACGGGATGCGGTCGGAAAAGCGAAGACCGCAGGGTTCCCATCCCGTTTCCGCCGCACTGTGAAGCTTGCGGAGCCCTGCTGCGACCCGATGTGGTGTGGTTCGGCGAATCTTTGGACCCCAATGTGCTGGCTAAGGCCTACGAAAAACTGGAAAAATGCGATCTCATGCTGGTCATCGGGACGTCCGCGGTGGTTCAGCCCGCTGCTTCCATGGGGCTTTACGCTCAACATCACGGTGCCTTCGTGGTTGAAATCAATCTCGAGCCGACGCCCTACAGTCGGGCTTTCCACGTAAGCCTCATGGGAAAAGCCGGCGAACTGGTGCCGCAGATCGTCCCCGTGGGTGCAGACGACGCCGCCGCAGGGCGTGAACAATGAGCGTCCACGCTTCAGGAAACTTCGTCGGAAGTGCCGGCTGAACTCTGAGCGCGTTCGAGCCATTCCCGGGCGTGCGCCAAGGTTTTGTCGGTAATGACCACGCCGCCCAGCATCCGCGCCGTTTCCTCCACCCGCTCCTGAGCCGTGAGTCGGTTAATGGCCGTTTGGGTGGTTTCCCCATGGCTTTCCTTGGCCACTTTGTAGTGATGCGTTGCGAAACAGGCAATTTGGGGAAGATGGGTGATACAGATCACCTGAAAGCGCTTGGCCAGTTGCTGGAGCTGACGGCCGACGAGTTCCGCCGTGCGCCCGCCGATGCCCGAGTCCACTTCATCGAAGATCAAGGTCTCCGCTTCGCCTTGTCGGCTGAGCAGGGTTTTAAGCGCGAGGAGGATTCTCGAGAGTTCACCTCCGGAGGCCACCTTGGCAAGGGGTTTCAGGTCTTCACCGGGATTGGCCGAAAGCAGGAATTCCACCCGATCGATGCCTTTGGCGGTAAGGTGTGCGGTGACTCCGCGGGGATCATCGGTCGGCGGCGTGGCGAACATCACATCAAATCGGGCTTTGGGAAGATCCAGACGGGCCAGAACTTCTTCCACGTCCTCTCGAAGTCGCGCGGCTGCCGACCGCCTCTTTCGGGATAGCTCTTCGGCCAGGTGCCTCAAGCGTGCCTCGGCTTGGGCTGCCTCTTTCTGGAGCGCTGCTTCTTCCCATTCCACAGCGCTCTCGTCGCCGAGCGCCTTCCGGAGGTCGTCGCGTTTGCGGATCATATCCGCGACGGTGGGGCCGTACTTCTTCGATAATCGGCCCAAAACCGCCAGTCGATCCTCCACCTCCGCCAGTCGTCCCGGATCGAAACGGATCGTCCCTAGGTAACGTTGCACGAGGTAGCTTAACTCTTCGGCATGAATGCGGGCTTGCTCCACATGGTCGAGGGCGGGTTTCTGACTCGGATCGATGCCTGCAATGGTGTGGAGGTGTTTGCCGATTTCGTTGAGTTTTTCCAGAACGGCCCCTTGGTCTCGGTACAGTAAACGATACACGCTCTCGCCGGCCTCATGCAAAGTGGCGGCATTCTGAAGCAGCTTCCGCTCGGCTTGAAGTTCTTCATCTTCGTTGGGGACAAGACGTGCCGCTTCCAGCTCGTGAAGTTGGAAACGCATGAACTCCATCTGTTCCCGGCGCTGCTGCTTCAGCTGGTGGAGTCTCTTGACGGCCTCGAGCTTTTGAGTCCATTCGAGGTAGGCACCCGCCACGGCGTCGGCCTCTTCGCTCAGGGTGCCGTATTGATCCAGGAGGTCCAGATGGACCTCGGGATTGAGGAGGATCTGGTGTTCATGCTGGCCGGAGATGGATATCAGTCCGGTGGCCAAGGCCTGCAATTGGGATAAAGTGGCCAGACGGCCGTTGATGAACACACGATTTCTTCCGGAGCGGCTGACGGTGCGCTTGATGACCAGTTCCGTCGAGGGATCCGCCCCCATGCTGAGGAGCCGAGGCGCCAGGATGTCCGGGGACTCGAAAGTGAAAAGAGCCTCCACTGTGGCTTCTTCGGCCCCGGTTCGGATCATTTCTTGGGATGCCCGGCTGCCCAAAAGCAAGTTCACGGCCCCCACAAGGATGGATTTTCCGGCTCCCGTTTCCCCCGTAATCACAGTGAAGCCGGAATCGAAGCTCACCTGAAGGTGGGAGATGATGGCGAAATTATGGACCACAAGTTCGCTCAGCACGGAACCCCTCCCGTTGGTTCCTCAGAAAAATTTTTCCCTAAACGAATCGGCTTTTGATAATTTACGGCGCTCCGTGGCCACAGATCGATCCATTTGTTTCACAAGGAAGGATGCACGATGCGCACGTGGTACCAGTCTGTCAAGGATGCCGTCTTCGGGAATAAAGGCAAGGAAAAACAGACTCTGAAAGACGATCCCTTCGGTTTTTCCGTTCCGTCTAAACCCCGTTTTTTCCTGAGCCCGATCTTTGAAAGACTCATCGCCAAGACATCCATCACCGAAGATCAACAAAAGCTCCTGGAAAGTCTTGCCGAAAAAGGGGTCATCATCTACGCGCTCCGACATCGATCCCAACTGGATTTCGTCTACGTGAGCCTGCGACTCTACCAGTTGGGGCTTCCGACGCCCACCTTTCTGTTCGATCTCCGCCCGTATTTTTGGCAGTCCAGATCCTACGCCGCCGCCGTCGCCCTCCGCAATTTCGTCAAGCATCTCACCCGCGACGGGGTCCCGGATCCTTACGAGCACGGATATTACCAAGATTTGGTGCGCCAGGGGCGATCGGGACTGCTCTTTCTCCTGGGAGAAAAAGGCTACTATCAACGGACTGTCATGGTGCGCCACGACCCTCTCGAACATCTCCTCTCCATCCAGAAAGACCTTTCCCGACCGATCTACGTGGTCCCTTTGATGCTCCTCTACAGCCGGGCTCCTCGACGGGAGCGCCGGGGTTTTTGGGACATTGCCTTCGGGAATCCGGAAAGCCCGGGTTTGGTGAGAAAGCTCGTCTCCTTCGTTCGCAATTACTCCTACGGGGCGATCGAAGTGGGCGAAGCCGTGGACCTTTCCCAAGTGCAAAAAGAACTCTCCGAAGATCCGTGGGAGCGCCGCAAACAGGTGTTCGAACTGCGCCGAAGCCTGATCGAGTCCGTTCAGGAGATTCGGCGGGCCGTGGTGGGCCCTGAAATTAAGAGCAAGCTGGAACTCAAGGACATCATCTTGCACCACCCGAAGCTCGAGGCCTTCATGAAGCGGCGGGCCAAGGCTTCCGGGGAACCCGTGTGGAAAATCCGCAAAGAGGCCGATGAATACTTGGAAGAAATCGCCGCAGATTATAGCTATACCTTGATTCAGTTGGGCGAAAAGCTGCTCACGTGGATGTGGAACAATCTTTTTGACGGCATCGAAGTGGATATGGAGAGTCTGCATCGCGTGCGCAAAGCCGCACGTCACAACACCCTGGTCTATGTGCCGTGCCATAAAAGTCATATCGATTACCTTATCCTTTCTTACATTCTTTTCCGTAACAACCTGTATAGCCCATTTATCGCCGCGGGAAAAAACTTGTCCTTCTGGCCCCTTGGGCCGATTTTCCGCCGAGGCGGAGCGTTTTTCATCCGCAGGACTTTCCGAGGTGCCCGCTTCTACTCCGAAGTCTTTTCCCTGTACGTGAAGACCTTGGTGAAATTTGGACACAATATCGAATTTTTTATTGAAGGGGGCCGCAGCCGAACGGGCAAAATGGTGCTGCCGAAATTAGGGCTTTTAGCCATCCTGATTCAGGCGGTGGAGGAAGGTTTTTGTGACGATTTGGTCTTTGTGCCCACGTCCATCTGTTACGACAGGATCCCGGAAGAGGAAGTCTATGTCAATGAGATCACCGGGGGCAGCAAAAAAGAAGAAAGCCTGGGGCAACTCGTGCGTGCCAGAAGGTTTCTCAAGAAGCGATACGGGCGGGTTTATGTCCGTTTCGCTGAACCCATATCCTTGCGGCGCTACCTGGAGCGGCAGCGTTACGACCTGAAAACGCTGCCGTCCAAGGTGCGCCATGCCATGTACCGAGACTTCGCCTTCCGGATCATTTCCAACATCAACCAGGTCTCTCTGGTGACGCCCCACGCCTTGGTTTCCGCGGCGCTCCTGTCCGGGGCCCGCAAGGGTATGGCCAAAGGCCAACTGCTCCAGTCGATCCAGGTGTTCCTCCAATACTTGGAACAAAACCGGGTGCGTTTTTCCCGAAGCTTCCAAAACTTCGACGTCATCATCGAGGACACGCTTAAAGATTTAGTCAAAAGCAAGCTTCTGGACCGGCTCAAAGACGAAGATGATGAACTGGAGGAAGAAGTTTTTATCATCGACGACGAAAAACGACTCACACTGGAATATTATAAAAACAATATCATTCATTTCTTCCTTCCGGCGGCTTTCGTCTCCACATCCATCCTCAAGCAGGAAACCTTCCGATTCAGTTTGGGAGACATCCTGGATGACTTGGCTTTCATGAAGGATTTCTTCAAATATGAATTTGTCTATGACATGGACCTAAGGGACCACCAGTTGGTCAAGAATGTTCTGGATATTTTTGAAAGACTGGGATGGTTGCGCAGTCTCGAGCCCGCAGAGGACCAACCTTACATGCTCACCCACCGCGGGCTTATGGCCGCCCAAACGTTCCACGGCTTGATTCGAAACTTCTTCGAAACCTATTGGTTGGTGCTTCGGTCCCTGCGCTATGTGCAGAAGAAACCCTACCTGGAAAAAGATTTCATCAAGAAGGTCCTCTCCGCCGGGGAAAAGCATTTCAAGATGGGACTCATCGAAAGGCCCGAATCCATCTCTAAGATCGTCGCCGGGAATGCCCTGGCCTATTTCGTGGAAAAGGGCCTCTTGGAAAGACGGGTCGACGACTCCAAAGGTGAAGACAAAGCCGTAGAAAAGTTTGAATACACGGCTGAGCGTCAGCAGATCCAATACTACAGCCGCTGCATCAGCCGACTTCTTCGGGCGCCGCATTTGGCTCTGCAGTGATCCATCGAGCACCGGGCCGGAGGGAAGATCATCCCACGTTTGAGGGCTTCAGGGACCTCGCGGCGATGACCTAAAAAAATCGCGGACCGAAACACGCCCGTTCCGCGTTCAATCGAAAATGACGAGGTCCTCTGGAGTCACGTTCAACGGCTCGGCGCCATGGGCATTCACCACATAGGTGTTCTCGTAGCCGGCGATGCCCGTTCCTGGAATCACCCATTTGGGTTCAAAGGCGAAGGTCATTCCTTCCCGCAGGACCATCTTTTGGCCTTTGGCGATAAAAGGAAATTCGTCCACTTCCAGACCCAAGCCATGAGCCAGAAAAGACACGCCGCTGTCGTTCGGCCCCATGAAGTGCTCTGATCGGTGAGCTTTCCTGACTTTCTCCAACACACGGTCGTAAAGCTCCCCAGTGACTGCCCCTGGGACGGCATGTTCCCTGAGCCATTGATGGAGTTCCCGGCACATCTCATAACGGTCTTGGAGCACTTGGGGGGGAGGCCCGAGGCAGAAGTTTCGCGTTTGATCGTTAAGGTACCCGTTGTGGTTCATCATGGTGTCCACACTGACCAAATCCCCTCGGGCAATGGTGCGGCACCCGGACCCCTGGCTGAAAGCCGGGCTGATGCCGGGACCGCCCGTGGGCTGATCCGCATACGCGGCTTCGGCGGCTTCCGGCCCTGAAAGGACATGGCCGAAATAGATTTCCAGATTGAATCCGCGGACTCGGGAGAAGCCCAAGTGGCCCGCACGCCTGGCTGTTCTTTCCAGTTCGGCCAAGAGATCCCATTCCCGCAGACCTTCGTGCAAAAACTGAGGCACCGCTCGAGCCACGGCATCGGAAATCACGGCGGCGCTCCGCATCATGTCCAATTCCCACGGCGACTTCACCATCCGAACCTGGCGAATGAGCCCGCTGACGTCCACAATGCGGTCTTTGGGAAAAAGCTTCTCGTCAAAGAAAAAGAATATGTTGGCGGGCAACACGTCCAGTTCCATGCCGAGGGTGCGGGGCGAGGCGCGTCCTGTAGCCTCATCCACCAAGGAGGGGAGCTGTTTGAGGGTTTCCAACGGGATCACGGGCCTCAGAGGCGTTTGCTGTTGGGCCCGGAGCACGTCCCGGCGTACGGCAAAAACGGGATGCCCCGACGCGGGAATCACCAGCCAGGCGTCCTGCACGGTGCCGGCAAAATAGTAGAGATCCGCATTTTGGCGAATGAGCGCCGCATCCACTTGATGCGATTGAAGCAATGCCTGAAAGGCGACGATTCTTTGGGCGATCTCCGAAGAAGGCACAAGCTCCATGGGGATTTCCTTTCCTGATGAAGCGGCACGCGGGAAAGCCTGTCCCAAAACAGGCACATGCTTTTTATCGAACGCTTGCCATGCCCGCGGCCGTCGGTAGGCCGTTTCGCCGTCCCATGCCGTGCGGCGTGGGAGAGGGTGTCCTGTCGGCATGGGCATGGCGGGGTGCATCTTTTTCCAAACCGCCCTCTCAGATTATCCATCGGGCCGCGAAGCGTGTGCCTCCGCGGCTTGGCGAAGCCGTGAGAGGGAAAGATCCGCAAGGCGAGGCACGACCCAATGGGCCTGCTGCAGGTCGGCCATCGGATAGGTATGAGCCACGGCCACCACGAAAAGACCGGCGCTTCGAGCCGCCTGGATGCCCGTGGGAGTGTCTTCGAGAACCACAACGCCCGAGGGTGCAGTGCCATCGGACGCGGGATCCCCGCGAAGGGCGGGGTGCATGGCATATAACGCCTTCAAAGCCCGTTCGTAGGTTTCCGGATGGGGCTTGCCGGCGCGCACGTCGTCGGCCGACACGATGACGGAAAAAGCCTCCAGCATGCCCAGACTTCTCAGAATCATACGGATCTCTGCCGTCTTGGCACCAGAGGCGATGGCCAAGGGAAGGCCGGCCCGCTGGATGTCCTCCACCAACTCCCTGGCTCCGGCAAAGGGAACCACACCTTCGGCGACAATCCGATGAAAAGCGGCTTCCTTGGCGAGCAAGAGGCGCTCGAAAAGATCCGGGTCCAGATCTTTACCGGCGTCTTGAAACATGGCTCGAAACGCGTCCCGATCGTCGAACCCAATGTAGCGCTCCACATAGACGTCGTAGGAAGGCGACAAACCCAACGGCTTCAGGACCTCACAAAAGGCCTTGTAGTGAAGGGGTTCCGAATCCACGAGCACACCGTCGAAATCGAAAATGACCGCTTTGAGGTCGAACCGGCCTTGGGGCATCCCGAGCTCCTTGAGTGGGATAGGAACAGCACCTTCCGTTTGGGTTTTGTTTGCGCATGATAGCAGAACGGCGCTATTGTTCAAGAGAGGCCGCCGCACGAGCCGCGGTCCCGCGAAATCCGAGGACTCCGGATGCTTTTCCTCGGAGAGGGGAAGGCTGCGGCTGCACAAGACCATCCGATTCGGCAACGGGCCTGCGGAGGCCCGCAGGACCCAGGCGAATTCTACCGTGAGGATGGGATCATGCACCGTGAGGTGAGGTGATCCTGCTCTGAGGGACAAAGACGGATTTACGCTGACCCAGCTGTGGCGGGCGCCCAAGACGATGTTCCCCCACATATGAGGCTTCCCATGGGCCGGTTCTCAAAAAGCTCTGCCGCTTTGGCCTCCACCCGCACCAAGCTCATCGCCACCTTTCTTCTCTTTTCCTTTCTCACGGGAGGCGTTCCCCTTTTGGTCGGCGGCGGCGTGCTCTACGACACTTTTTTGCGCGAGGCGAAAATCCGTGTCACTCAAGACCTCAACGCCGCCCGCCAAATGTACGCGGATCATTTGGACAAGATGGCTCTGGCCCTGTCCGTGGCGGCCCAAACGGCGGATTTTCCCCGCTTTCACAAGGAATTCGGCGGAGAGGTTTTGGAGTCGTCCCTTCGGATTCTCTCGGAAAACAAATCCTTTGATCTAGTCGGACTGGCCCACGAAACCCAAGGCCTGTGGGTTTACTCCTCAAACCGGCTGCGACGGATTCAGGCTGACCCCACATTCCTTCCTTGGGTGGAAAAAGCCCGGCAACGGCAGGGGCCGGTCCGGGGAACCACGGTGCTTCCGCTGGCCGAGATGGCGCGCCTCGATCCCGCCCTGGCTGAAAAGGCTCGACTGCCCCTCAAGCCTTCTTCGCCGGACACCGCCGAGCCGAGCTCTTTTTTGGAAGAGGCCATGGTGCTCACGGCGGCCGTGCCGGTGGAAAACCCTCGCGAAGGCTCGACAGTTCTTTTCGGCGTCAAAGTCCTCAACGGAGACTCAGCCTTTGTGGACGCCATTCGCGACAGCCTGTTCCGCGGCACGGAGCCCGACGGCGGGAGCCACGGCACCGTGACCATTTTCCTAAAGGATGTTCGCATTGCCACCAATGTTTTGGAAGAAGACGGTCACCGCGCTCTGGGCACGCGGGTTTCCCCGGCCGTGGCCCGCCATGTCTTGGGTCAGGGAAAACGCTGGAATGACCGAGCCTACGTCGTCCGCGACTGGTTCATCACCTGTTATGAAACCATCGAGGATTTGGACGGCCGTCCCCTCGGCATGCTCTACGTGGGCGTGCTGGAAAAACCTTACGCCGATGTGCGCGACAAGGCCATTTTGCTTTTTGCGGTGTTGAGTATCTTGGGGATGAGTGTGGCCATTGGGCTGGGATATTTTTTGGAATGGAAGATCATCACCCCCATGGTGCGGCTGAGCCGCGCCGCTGCGGAGGTTTCCCAAGGCAATATGCGGCCCGATCTCGGGCCCGCCGTGAAGGGGGAGATCGGTGTGGTGCAAAAGGCCTTTGCCTCCATGCTGGAAGCCCTGCGCGATCGAGAGACGCGGCAGAGGCAGGAAACGGAAAGCAAGCTCGTCATGGCGCAAAAGCTGAGCAGTATCGGGCGACTGGCGGCGGGCGTGGCTCACGAGGTGAACAACCCTCTGACAGGGGTCCTCACCTGCAGCCATCTCCTTTTGCAGCGGGACGATCTGGACGAGGAAGCCCGGGAAATGCTCACGGTCATTGTGGAGGCGACCGAGAGGGTGCGGCGCATTGTCAAAAGCTTGCTGGACTTTTCTCGGCAAACCTCTTTGCGCATGGAACCGTCGGACCTCCACCGGGTGGTTCTGGACACCTTGCCTTTGGTGGAAAATCAAGCGGCGGTCAAGGGCGTTCAGCTGCAATACATCCCGGGCCGGGATGTTCCCCTGGTGGCAATGGATGTGCAGCAAGTGAAGAGTGTCCTGCTCAACCTCTTGCTCAATGCGCTGGACGCCACGGAACCAGGGGGAGCCGTCACGGTGTCCAGCCGTGTGGCCTTGTCCATGAGCCGGGAAGGCGCCAAACGCCTTGGTGTTGAACTCAGCGTAAAGGACACCGGCTGCGGCGTGCCGCCGGAAAACTTGGAAAAGATTTTTGAACCGTTCTTTTCCACCAAGGAGGTCGGCAAAGGCACCGGCCTCGGCCTGGCGGTCGCCTACGGCATCGTTTCCCGCCACGGGGGGATGATCCGCGTGCAGAGTCAGGTGGGCCAGGGCACCGAGTTCACCATCTGGCTGCCTCTGGAAGAGGGTGATGGCGCCGGACGAGAACTGGGCAACCAAACGCAAGAGCGGAAATGAGCGCGACATCTCCGAAGGAGCCCGCCCACGGGGTGCGGCGTGTTGCTGATGCACGGGGGATGTGGGCCGGGGGCGTATACCTCTTGAGGGCCGAGAACTTCGTTTTGTCCACCGCCCGTGCCGATCCTTGTGGAAAGCCACTCCACGGCGCGTCATCCTGGGCATGGCTCCCGCTCGTTCGGGGAACCTATCCGCCGAACCTTTCCCTTTTATAAACCGTTGCACGGTCCCGGCTTAGGTCTTTGGGCCTCTCGCACCAGCCCACGCCCTCTTGGAACCCTTATGAGCAGGGACCTGGGCTTTGGGGGTTGGCTCACTCCGGTGCAGGTTTGTGTCCGTTTCCCTTGCCGGGGCTCTCCAGGAGTGCAGGGACGAGGCGTTCTCTGCCGGGTGGCTGAGCTCCATCGGGAAATACGCCATCCAGCGCCTTGTTCCCGCACCCTTTGAGCCGGCAGGCGCCCGCCCCGGTGCCCGCCCCCACGGTCTACGGCGGAAAGGTCCCGCCGTCAACCCCGTCGCGCTTGTCCAACACGCCGGAAAGCTTCGACTCCTCTCAGGCGGCTTCGGGTTCCCGCAGGGATTCCGAAACGGCTGCGGTGTCCTTTGCGGAAAAGAGGCGTTGGACGTCGAGAAGAATGCGGACCGTGTCGCCGTCTTTGGCCATGCCGGCGATGTAATCCAGCGGGGCGCCCAACCCGTAAGATGGACTGTCTTCGATGTGCTGAGCTTTGATGTTCTCCACGTGCGAGACCATATCGACCACCACACCCAGGGGAAGTCGCCGTCCGTTTTGATGGGTTTCCAAAATGATGATGCACGTGCGATCATGATACGCAATCTCGGGCAGACCAAACTTGAGCCGAAGATCCACCACAGGGATCACCGTGCCTCGAAGGTTCAACACGCCTTTGAACGCCCGAGGCAAACCCGGAACGGAACGAATGGGCATCATTCCCACAATTTCCTTGACGGAAAGCACATCCACACCATAGGCCTGATCCATGAGATGGAAAATGAGATACTGCCCTTCCCGGTCGAGGTTCGTTTTGTGGGAAAGGGTGGTGCCGGTCTCCAGCGCTTCGGCTTTCTTGAGGGCGAAAGTCGAGGCATCATGGAGGATCGAACGGCGCCGGAACCCTCCCGTTTCGCGGCAGGCGGCTTCGGCAAACCGCAGGTCCAGTAACCGGTGGATATCTATCCGCGTGCCCAATCCCATGGATTCCAGCATATAGTCCTGAATCTTGATAAAATCTTCGGCCACGGGCAGAAGATCGTCCGTTTTGATGCCCATGGGGTCCGTGAGTACGCTTTTGAGAATGGCTTTTTTCAGGCCTAGGGTTCCCTGAGGGTCGAGGAACTCCACGCCGATTTCCGCGGCGGTGTCGGCGTTCCTGCTGATGAATTGACCTGCGTGCACCAACATGGCCACCAGCTCTTGGACCGCCTCGGGGTGGTCCTGGATGATCTCTTCGCGCACGGCGACCACGCAACACGGGTGGTTTTCCCACAGTTCGCCCGAAAGAAAGAGCTCTTCCGCAGCGCCTCCCGCAATGGCTTTGGTCCCGATGGGTTCGGCGACCATAAAGCCGCAGGCGTTTTCCTGGCTCGACAGCATTTCGGGCATGCGCACCGGAGGTGCCACTTCGTAGGTGACGTCGCACCCCTCCCGCCCGGCGGGACCGGGGTTCAATCCCAACCCGGTCAAAAACATGTGGGACAAAATGTGATGGATGGACAGCTCATGGGGAATGTAAAATGTCTTCCCTGCGAAAAAGGACCTTAAAGACTGGACGGGGGTTTTTTTCCGCACAGCGATGCTCCCGTTTTTGTGGGCCAGGAGGACTATGCGCACCGGCACACCATAGCTGAAAAGATCCACGGCGATGGGACCCAGGATGAAAGCGGCGTCCACTTCGCCTTCCGCCAGCGCTTTCTGGACCGGGTTCCAACTGGACATGCACACGGTTTCCAGCTGGAACGAACGGGGGACCTGCTTGCCGCTTTCCATAAAATGCTTGAGCACGCCGAGGGTGAGGTGGTCGGTGATCTGGATGTGGGCGATTTTGAGCTTGAGCTTGCCCGATGGCAGGATTTCGGCCTGGCGCCTTTGAGACACGGCGTGTTCCGCGAGGGTCTTCCCTGCCAGGGTTTCCTCGATGGCGCTCTGGAGTTCCTGGGGCGCGAAAGGTTTCGTGATGACGGTGTTGGCGCCCGCTTGAGCCGCCTCCATGCGCTCCTTCATTTGCGCCCGTCCGGTGGCCATGATGAAAGGAAGGTTTCGATAAGGCCCGGAGGATGAGCGCACATGGCGCAACAGCTCCAGCCCTCCCATTCCGGGCATGTTCCAGTCGCTGATGACCAGACCGATCTTCGGGTGTTCTTGCAACATCCGCACGGCGTGCCGCCCGTCTTCGGCTTCCAGGATGTTGTGGAAGCCCAAGGCGTTGAGGGTTTTAATCTCCATTTTGCGCGTGATCGCCGAATCTTCCACCAGCAAAATCTGCAAGTCATTCTTCGTGCTCATCATTTTCCCTCATCGGTGTGCTTCTCATCTCCCCGTTCAGTCCTCCGCGCAGTGCTGCATCGAGGCGCTTTTCGGAGGGGCTGTCTCCGGTATAGAATCGGAAGGAATTCGGGAAAGCTTTAACACGTCGTTCCCCCTGCCGGGGGCTGCCAGACAGATCGCGCCGCTGTTTCAGTTTCGCACAAAGTGATTTACTATTCCGCGCTTTATACGCTAAGAAATACACGGTTCACCGCCAATTCACACTGCGCACGCGTTCTTGCAGAACTCGGCATAAGGGCTTGATCCCGCGGTGCGGGGGCAGATGAGGCGACGTCATCACGGAGATGAGTGCCATGAGCGGCGGCCGTATTTGGGACGAGCAGGGATTTCGCGAGATTTTCAACCACATGGCCACGGGGATCGCCGTTTATGAACCCGTGGAGGACGGCGCTGATTTTGTCTTCATCGACATCAACCCGGCAGGGGCGGCCATTGGCAGGATTCCTCGAGAAGCCCATCTCGGCCGGCGGGTGACGGAGATCTACCCGGGCGTTGAAGCGATGGGACTCCTGGACGTGTTCCGAAAGGTCCGGCACACGGGGGTGGCGCAGCACTTTCCTGTGACACTCTACAAGGACGATCGCCTCGAGCTGTGGGTGGAAAACTACGTGTTTCGTCTGCCGTGCGGGTACATTGTCGCCGTCTATGAAGACCAGACCGCCGCGCGAAAGGCCGAAGCGGAGAAAGCCGACCTTCTGCGGCAGATCCATCGCATACACAAGATGGAAGCCCTCGCCACACTGGCCGCCGGTATTGCCCATGACTTCAACAATCTCCTCATGCCCATTCTGGGCTACGCGCAAATAGGTCTGGATCGGGTTCCGTCAGACAATCCCGCGTGCCGGTATTTCCAGCGGATTCTCGATGCGTCGCAGCGGGCGAAAGAATTGGTGAATCAAATCCTTCTCATCAGCCGTGAGATGCCGCACGTGGAAAAGGCGACGGATCTGGTGCCCATCCTTAAGGAATGCGTGAAATTCCTTCGAGCCGGTGTGCCGAAAAACGTGGACATCTTCTATGAGACCCTTCCCGAAACGGCGCCTGTTCGGGCCGATCCCTCAGAACTTCACCAAATTCTTTTGAACCTTGCCGTCAACGCCTACCATGCCGTGCGGGAGAAAGGCGGTCAGGTGGTTTTGCGGCTGGACTGCCCATGCCGAGATCAAGAAGCCCTGAAGCACGTCGGCTCCTTAGACCGCCCCTATGTCCACTTGAGAGTCACAGACACCGGTCCGGGCATTCCACCGGATGTGCACGAAAAAATTTTCGAACCCTACTTCACGACGAAAAGCCCGGAAGAAGGAACGGGGCTGGGCCTTTTCATCACCGCTGGAGTGGTTCGTCGCCTTGGGGGAGCGGTCTGGGCGGAGAACGCTGCGCACGGGGGCGCAGTGTTTCATGTGCTTCTCCCGGAGGCGCCCCGGACGGTACCCGTGGAGACCGCCCTTGACGTCCTCCCTGCTGAGACATTCGACGTGCACGTCTTGGCCGTGGACGATGATCCCGACGTGCGCAGCGTCCTCAAAGCCTTCCTCACTCCCATGGTGCGCCGCCTGACCTTGGTCGAAACTCCTGAGAAAGCCCTTGCCGTGTTTCAGGAGAATCCTTCGGATTTTGATCTTATCCTCACCGACTATTCCATGCCGGGAATGACGGGCCTTGATGTGGCCGAATCGGCCAGAACCCTTCGACCGGACGTTCCCGTGCTCCTTCTGACGGGATACCGATGCCTGGAGGATCTGGCCGAAGACAAAACCCGCCTGGTGGAGCGTGTGCTTTACAAGCCCATCTGCAGGACAGAGCTGTCACGGGTCTTGGCCGAAATTCTGTCGGAACGGCACGGCGGGGTCACATCCGGTCCAAGGCATCACACCTTGATGTCCAACGCGGATCTTTTTCAACGCGGGAATGAAAGTGGTGCGGAAGAGGGTCCTGACGCCTCATGACTCGAGAAGCTGAACGAGACAGCGGTTTGGCCCCTAGAGGACCCGAAAGAGGGAAAGCCGGGCGGGTGTTGGTGGTGGAGGACGATCCCTCCGTACGGGATTACTTTGTGGAGGTTCTTCAAGGGCATGTTTTTTCAATCTCTGTGGCTGCAACCCTCCGCGAAGGACTGGACGCCGCTGCAACGGACATTTTCGACGTGGTCTTTCTCGATGTGCTCCTTCCCGACGGGTCAGGTCTGGATTTTATCGGCCGGTTCCGCGATCGTCCCACCCGCCCCGAAGTCATCATTATGACGGCCCAGGGGGATCCTCACGGGGCCGCGTTGGCTCTTCAGCACGGCGCGTGGGACTATCTTTGCAAACCGCTGAGCGTCTATGAGATACGTCTCGCCGTCACCCGCGCCATGGAGTATCGGGGTGCGACGCAATGCATAACGCCTGGCGTCTTTACCATTGCGGACTTTGTGAGCACGGCGCCCGCCATGGCCGAATGCCTGCGGGCTGCGGCTCAAGCCGCGGCCTCAGACCTCCCCGTCCTCATTACGGGAGAAACCGGGACGGGAAAAGAACGGCTCGCCCGCGGTATTCACGACAACAGCTCTCGAGCGCCCCATGCTTTCGTGGTGGTGGATTGCACGGTCATTCCGGAATCCCTTGTCGAGAGCCACCTCTTCGGCCATGAAAAGGGGGCTTTTACAGGCGCGGACCGGCAACGTCCGGGGCTCGTGCAGCTGGCCCATAACGGCACCCTTTTCTTGGACGAAGTGGGGGACCTTCCTTTGGGAGCCCAAGCGAAGCTCCTTCGCCTTCTCCAGGAAAAGACGTTCCGCCCCTTGGGCGCGAAAGACGAAATGTTCTCGAATTTCCGCCTCGTGGCGGCCACTCATCGTCCCCTTGAAGCCCTTGTCAAAGAAGGACGTTTTCGGGAAGATCTCTACCATCGGATGAGCGGGATCAAGGTGGCTCTGCCACCCCTTCGGGAACGCAAGGAAGACATCCTTCCCCTAGTCCAAGACATACTTCGACGGGAGGCCCAGCGCAGCGGAGGGGAGCTCAAGGGGCTGTCGCCCGACTTTGTCGAAACCGTGCTTCAATACTCCTGGCCGGGAAATGTGCGGGAGCTGATCCATGCGGTCCTTCACGCCCTGGCGTTCTGTGGGAACGCCCCGACGCTTTTCGCCGCCCATTTGCCGGAACCCATTCGCCTCCATGTCGTCACATCACGTATACCCCCGAAAGACTCTTCTCCTCTCCAAGAGGGCGCTCCGAGCGGTCTGGAAAAAACCATGCCGCCCTGCATTTGGGAAGGACCAATGCCCGTCTACAAAGACTACCGAGAAAAGATCCTGGCCTGGGCTGCTCGACGCTATCTTGAGGAGCTGCGCAAAAGATGCGGCCAGGACCTCCGACAAGCCTGCCGCATGAGCGGCCTTTCCCGATCCCGCTTGTACGCTCTGATGAAGGAAGCCGGCGCGCAAAAAGAAGATGCCTTCTCATCGATCCAGGAAGCCGGGGCTGAACGTCTGGGATGATAGCGAAGTCGGATCATCTGCTGAAAGGGTCAATCCTGTCGTGAGGACGTTTCGGCTCACCCCCACGGTGAGAAAAAGGGACTTTCCGGGGGAGGACGCCACGGAGTCTCCTTGCGAGAAGGTGCACCCCAAGATCGCCCTTTCATAGAAGACCGCGCGATCCTGTTTTCCTGGAACAGAAGACACCTGTCCTGAAAAAATTCCCTTTTCTTCCACCACAGTGAAATCCTAGCAAAGAAGGGGGCACTTCGCGTCTCTCGAGGAAGCGCACGAATTGTTGTCATTTCAATAAATTATCATTTTCCGTCCAAAACTTCACCGATAACACCGCCTTGGCACAGTCATTGCCTTTTGCTCAGGGCAGCTCTGGAGCGATCTTAAAACGGGAGGCACAGGAATGGTGGTGGTCACGCCCATGCCGAATTTTTCCAAGATAAGCCGCCGGGAACGTCGGCTTTGGGTGCTCCTCTCGGAATGGCTATGCCGAAGAGGATGTCCCTGGGTGGATTTGGCGAATGCGAAGGATGTTCAAGTCCGAGCGTCGGATAAGGTGGTGGGACTTGTGGTCATTCGAAGTGCGGAAGATCTCGAGGATGCGGCGACGTTTCGCGATCGGTTTCCCCACGGGCAGTTGGTGGCCGTGGGAATGGTTTACGATCCCAATCTCTTGGTGGCTTTGCACAAGTTTTCACCGTGCTTCGTGGCGTTAAACGAGGGCGATGATGCCGCGGTTCCGGAAATTTTGGAGTCGCTGGGAAGGACTGCATGGATGGGTTGCGGCGGGTAGCGGAGACCCTGGGAGTCACGCCCGCGTCCTGCAGTCCTTGGCACGGAATGCGCCCGGTAACCTGAAAACCGATGGGCAAAACCAACCTAAAGGAGGGAAGTCGTATGAAAGGACAATGGACGGTAGGTAAGCGTTTGGCATTGACCTTTGCCGTGCTGTGTGCGGCCGTGGCGATTCTTGGCGCCGTGGGCTACTTCACGGCATCCCGCGGTGTGATGGCCTTGAAAGAGGTGGGCGAGGTCAGGTTGCCCAGCGTGGATACGACCCTGACCATGGCGAGGGAGGTTGAAAACATCCGGGGCAGCCTGCGCACTTTGGCGATTTCGGGACTGGACCCTGCGGTGCGTCAGCGCCAATATGACAACATCGCCAAATCCCGAGAGAATTATCAAGCCGCCATGAACATCTATGAGCCCTTGCCTCAAACGCCGGAAGAGGCGGAAGTATGGAAACAGTTCAAGACAGCCCTGGAAGCGTGGAAGGTGGAAAACACCAAGGCGTTGGATTTGGCCAAAGCCTTCGACGCCCTGGGGATCGTCGATCCGGATGATCTCAAAGCGGACATCTCCATGTTCAGGGCCGATCATTTCGCGCTGGAGGCCAAAACTTTGGATATGGTTTTTAACGGAAAACCCTTTGAAGGGGGTGAAGACCACACGGCGTGTCGGTTCGGCCGATGGGTTTCCCAGTATTCCACCGATAATCCAGAGCTGAAAAAGGTTCTCGCCTCGGTGGTGGAACCCCACCGCCGTTTTCACGAAGCGATCCGCGTTGTCAAGGACCTGGTGCGAGCGGGAAAGATGGAGGACGCCCGCTTCCTCGTGGATAATCAGTTGCGGGCCGCTCGAGAAGAAGTCTTTAAGGACTTCGACGTCATCAACGAGGTCGCGGACCAGGCGCTCTCCAACATGCACGCGCTGGAAGAGCAATTGCTTGGCCCGACGCTCGAGAAGCAGCGCGCGGCCATGGCCCTTCTCGACAAGGTGGTGGAAATCAACAAAAAAGTCGGCCACGATGTGGCCGAAGAGAATATGAGCTTCGCAACGCGCATGAAAGGCTTCATGGCCGGTGTGGCGCTCGGAGGCCTCATTCTTGCCGTGATTCTCGGAACTCTGGTCACGCGGGGGATCAACGCCGTGTTGCGAAAGTCTTCGGAAGAACTGTCGGAAAGCGCCGAGCAGGTGGCTTCGGCGGCCGGCCAGGTGGCTTCGGCAAGCCAGCAGCTCGCGGAAGGTTCTTCCCAACAGGCGGCCGGCATCGAAGAGACTTCGTCCGCCGTGGAAGAGATGGCCTCCATGACGCGCCAAAACGCCGACAACGCCGGGCAGGCCAACGCCCTCATGCAGCAGGCAGCCGCTGCGGCCGAAAAGGCCAAGGCGAGCATGACCGAACTGTTGGAGTCCATGCAGGACGTGGCCCGATCCAGTGAGGAAACCCAAAAGATCATCAAGACCATCGATGAGATCGCCTTTCAGACCAACTTGCTGGCTTTGAACGCCGCGGTGGAAGCGGCGCGGGCGGGGGAAGCCGGTGCGGGGTTTGCCGTGGTGGCCGACGAAGTGCGCAACCTGGCCATGCGGGCGGCGGAAGCGGCCAAGAACACGGCCCAGCTCATCGAGGGCACGGTGGCTCAGGTCAAACAAGGGGCGAACCTGACCGAGAACACCAACCAGGCTTTTGCCCAAGTCCATGAGAACGTACTCAAGGTGGCGGAGCTGGTCAACGAGATTGCGGCGGCATCCCACGAACAGAGCGAAGGCATCGGCCAGGTGAACACGGCGATTTCCCAGATGGACAAGGTGGTCCAGCAGACGGCGGCCAATGCGGAAGAGTCGGCGTCGGCGGCGGAAGAGCTCAGCGGCCAGGCGAGCCAGTTACTGGCCTTGGTGGCGGAGCTTCAAGCGCTCGTGGGGCGACGCGGGGATGGGGAGAGCCTCAAGCTATTGGGACGGAGGAAGAAAGCTGCGGGAACTCCTCCCAAGGAAAAGGGGAAGTTTTTGCCGGAAGCGTCTAAAGCCAGGAACGGGTTCGACAAAAGCCATCCCAGCATGCTAAAGACGGCCGGGAACGGCAAAGCTCGTGGCGCTGCGGGGAAGACGGCCGGAAAAGCCACACCGCAGGAGGTCATCCCCTTTGATGAAGACTTTCAAGATTTTTAGAGCGGGCGGTGGATTTAGTGCCAAAGTGTGGGGGCGGTCCCCTGCGGCCGCCCCGACGGCACCTCCCGAACCCCCAAGATCATTCTGTAGGGGCACCCCCCTGTGGGTGCCCCAAAAGATTCCCCGCATGGGCCGGCCGATGCGGGGGAAAATCTTTAGCCACCGTCCCGGAGGTGCCCCACCCCCCACATGGGCCACGTGCCATGTGTGAAAATTGTAGGGGCACCCCCCTGTGGGTGCCCCAAAACATTTCCCCGCATGGGCCGGCCGATGCGGGGAAAAATCTCTCACCACCATCCCGTGGATGCCCTATAAAAACCGGGTGGGGACAATCCCCCCGCAAAGCAACCACGCCCCACCGTCGCCCGCGGGATGGATTTCCGGATGGCCGGAAAAAACGGGCGGCCACGGGGGGCCGCCCCTACAGGGTCTTTCGACCCGGGGTATGATCATGAACATGGCGCCATCGGCCGTCCCAACGAAAAAGACGGTGTGGCTGTCCGGGGGACATGCCCCGGCGGCACCTGCGGCCGCCCCGACACGGCAGGATGAATCTTGCCATGGCGACGAAAACCCGGGGCCCCATAACGGCCCCGACAATGATCCATTTCAAAACTTCGGCTCCCGGGAAAACCATCATGACGACGTTCCCCTTGACTTCTGGTCACACCCCCAAGGCGACCCATGCGACTCCTCGTGGGATGCGCTTTTGGTTTTGGCTTCTTGCCGGCGCCGCCTTTGTCGCTTGGACCGTTGCGGCGGCCGCCTCCTGTTTCTGGTTTTACCGAAGTGATGTCAAACACGAGGAGGAAAACGCTCTAAACCATGCGCTTTCCCTTGTGGAAAAGGACCTGCTCTACCGCAAGTGGGTCGCCCTTCACGGGGGCGTCTATGCTCCTGTCAGCGACATGCTTTCACCCAACCCGTACCTGTCTGTGCCCGAGCGCGATTTAGAAACACCATCAGGCAAAAGACTCACCCTCGTGAACCCTGCATACATGACGCGGTTGGTTCACGCCTTGGGTGTCGAAATGGGAAAGGCCCCGTCCCATTTGGCAAGCCTGCGACCGATCCACCCCGCCAACAGCGCGGACCTTTGGGAAAAAAAAGCCCTGCTGTGGCTGGAAGAAAATACTCACCATGCCTATTACGCCGAGAAAACCCCTATTCCCGAAGGACACGCCGTTCAGGTCATGGTGCCTCTGCGGCTGGAAAAGCCATGCCTTCGCTGCCATACCGATCCCCAAGACGTCGTCGGGGCCATTCGCGGTGGGATTCGCGTGACCGTTCCCATCTCTAGGTCCGGCCTTTCGCATCATTTCTACCATATCGTCACAGGCCATGGAATGATGTGGCTTTTCGGAATGATGGGTATTGGCCTCGCATGCCTTTTCGTCCACCGACGTCTTCACGAACGCGAAAATCTTTTGGCTCGCATTTCCACATCGGAAAAGTTTTGGAGAAGCGTTCTGAATGCTCTGCAAGATCCTCTCATCCTCTTGGACCAAAATCTCCACGTGCAGCTCTTGAACCCGGCAGCCGCCGCCTTGGCGGATGTGGCGCCCGAAGACGCCGTGGGACGGCCATGCCACGAGGTCTTTTCCCATTGGCATGTGCATTCCGGAATGTGTGAACCGGAAAGGTGCTGTGCCGTCGAGACGTTGAAAACCAATCGGTCATGCTTCAGGCTCATGGAAATCCGGCTTCATGACGGGTCCAGCCGCGTTTTTCACGTTCTGTCCAGCCCCCTCGACGAAGAAAGCGGAAACGGGCCCGGCGTTATTCAATCTTTTCGGGATATCACCGACGAGGTGGACGCCCGCAGGGAGCTGGCGGAGCGTCATCGAGAGATGGCTCTTCTTTTTGATCACATGTTCGGCGGTTTCGCCCTCCACGAGATTTTGACGGACGAACGCGGGATTCCGGTGGATTATCGATTCCTCAAGGTCAACCGCGCCTTTGAAGCCCTCACGGGGTTGAAAGCCGACGAAATCCTGGGAAGGACCTTGCGCGAGGTCCTTCCCGACGCCCTGCAGGATTGGGTGCAGCGGTACGGTCAGACGGCACTTCAGGGAGAGCCCCAAGAGTTCGAAGCCTTTGAGCCCTCTTTGGGCCGATACTTTTCTGTGCGCGCTTACCAGAGTGAGCCGGGAAAGTTTGTCACCCTGTTTTTCGATGTCACAGAGCGCAAAAAGGCCGAAGAAGCCCTCCGACGCAGCGAAACCTTTTTCCGGGAACTTTTCGAAAAATCCGCAGAGCCTCAACTTCTTGTGGATCCATCCACGGGCAAGATCCTGGACGTGAACGAAAGGGCGGAACGGTTTTACGGGTGGAGCCGAACCGAGATGAAGGAGAAATCCTATGGAGATTTAAGCCAGAATCCAGGAGGCCTTGAAAGAGAAAAATGGACTCCGTCCGTGCCGGGGCCTGGAAAGATTTTTTTGGAACGGCATCGAACGGCTTCCGGGGAGATCAGAACCGTGGAAATCTCCATCGGCCCCGTGACTTTAAATGGAGTTCCCTACCTGCTGTGTTTTGTTCATGACGTTACGGAGCGAGAAAAACTCCAGGAACAGCTCCGTCAGGCGCAAAAGATGGAGACCATAGGGCAGCTGTCCAGCGGCGTGGCTCATGAATTCAACAACATCCTCCAGGTGATCAACGGGTTTACCGAGATGGCCCTCGCCGACACGCCGGAAGAGAGCCCTAACCGCGAACGCCTGCATAAGGTCATGGAAAACGGTCTCAAGGGAGCCCGGCTCGTCCAACAGCTGCTGGCCTTCAGCCGAAAGCAGGTCCTCCAGCCCGAACCTGTGAACCTCGACGAGTTCCTGGGGGCTTTTCTGAAGCTGGCCCAGAAGCTGGTCGGGGAAAGCATCCAGGTCCGCCACGTTCCGGCGGCCAGCGAGGCGCGCGTGAAGATCGACCGGCATCTAATGGAACAGGTCTTTTGGAACCTTGTGGTGAACGCCCGGGATGCCATGCCGGAAGGTGGCGAGATCACTTTTGAGACAGCCCATGTGGTTTTGGATGAGGATTACGTGAAGAGCCATCCGTACGCCACGCCCGGACCCTATGTGATGGTGGCCGTCACAGATACGGGATGCGGCATGACACCGGACGTGCTCGGGCGCATTTTCGATCCCTTTTTCACCACGAAGGCGGTGGGAAAGGGCACGGGTCTAGGGCTCTCGGTGGCCTTCGGCATTGTGAAACAACATGGCGGCCTCATAAATGTTTACAGCGAGCCTGGACGAGGGACCACATTTCGCATTTACCTCAGACCTTGTGAAGAATCGGAATCGTCGGGACGCATGGCAGATGGTCAAGAAATTTCGCTTCGTGGAAAGGAGACGATCCTTGTTGCGGAAGACGACGCCGCGGTGCGAGAATACCTGGTCGAGGTCCTTCGAGGAGCCGGCTATGAGGTTTTAGAGGCGGGCAATGGACTGGACGCTGTGGAACTCTTTTTGACCACGCCAAAAAACGTGGACTTGGTCGTGTGCGACCTTATCATGCCGGGCATGGGAGGCGAAGAGGCGGTGGGTCTCATACGGCGCGCAAACCCGAAGGTTCCCGCCGTTTTCCTCAGCGGCTACACGGGTCGCACCAACGGGCTGCCCCAGACCTTGACGGCACGAACGGCTTTTCTGGAAAAACCCATAAGACGCTCGGCGCTGCTTCGGAGCCTGCGGAGTCTTCTGGAGAGGTCCAACGAAGATTTACCCTGTTAAACCGAGACGCCGGGAGAAAACCACAGAAAGCTGAGGTCCTGACGGATTTATCAAACGCTCAAGACGTAATGCCCGGGCGCGTGACCCTCGGCCCTGGGGCGTTCGGATTGGATGCCGAACGTTCTGAAACGGAAACCGAGGCGCCAAGGGAGAGCAGAAGGGCAAGGGGGTGGTTTTGGACAAAGGCGCAGAATCCCCCCAGCTGGTGGCGAAGGCCATACCCCCTCACACCCGCCTCATGCGGGACGAAACGCTGTGCCCTCCGACCAAAAATGATGCTCCTCAAGAATTCCAGACGCTCCGTTGACGTCGATGACACGCACCGTGGCCAGAGCCGGGCTCCCGACCGGGTAGTCACATCAAAAACGGATCGTCGTGGTATAACTAGACGTTTCGGCGACGCCCATGGTTGACCTGCCACGCAATAACCAATAACTGTACGTCAAATTTCTTTTACCGCCGACTTCTGCCGAATCTTGTACACGAAATCCATAGATAAACAGCATATCGATTCCCTGTGATGATTAAAACTTCTGGTGAGTAACACATCGCTCGACATTGTTACGCACTCTGGATTTAAATTTTTTCTCAAGTTTTCAGCGGATGATGCCGATGAAAGGAATGGTGTGTATGGAGTAGAAGACCATACTCTCGTATGGAAAGCCGACGGTGCGACCCATTGCCCTCCATTCTCACTTCTGGCCGTTGGAAGGGGAATCGGCATCGGAATGGTTACTTCGACGTATCTTGCGAGAGAGAGTGTGCAAGCGAGCTGTGATTTTTTCGGCACAGGCGATGAAAAGGAGGTGAAGGATGACAGGAAAGCAATGGACGGTCGGGAAAAGGTTGGCAACGACATTTGCCGTGCTGTGTGCGGCCGTGGCGGTTCTTGGCGCCGTGGGCTACTTCACGGCATCCCGCGGTGTGATGGCCTTGAACGAGGTCGGGCATGTCCGGTTGCCGAGTGTGGAAGCCACCCTGACCATGGCGAGGGAGTTTGAAAACATCCGGGGCAGCCTGCGCACTTTGGCGATTTCGGGACTGGACCCTGCGGTGCGTCAGCGCCAATATGACAACATCGCCAAATCCCGAGAGATATATCAAGCGGCAATGAACATCTATGAGCCCTTGCCCAAAACGCCGGAAGAGGCGGAAGTGTGGAAACAGTTCAAGGTGGCGCTGGAAGCCTTCAGGACCGAAAACAACAAGGCGCTGGATCTGGCCAAAGCCTTCGACGCCCTGGGGATCGTCGATCCGGATGATCTCAAAGCGGACATCTCCATGTTCAGGGCCGATCATTTCGCGCTGGAGGCCAAAACTTTGGATATGGTTTTTAACGGAAAACCCTTTGAAGGGGGTGAAGACCACACGGCGTGTCGGTTCGGCCGATGGGTTTCCCAGTATTCCACCGACAATCCGGAGTTAAAAAAGGTTCTCGCCTCCGTGGTGGAACCCCACCGCCGTTTTCACGAAGCGATCCGCGTTGTCAAGGACCTGGTGCGAGCGGGAAAGATGGAGGACGCCCGCTTCCTCGTGGATAATCAGTTGCGGGCCGCTCGAGAAGAAGTCTTTAAGGACTTCGACGTCATCAACGAGGTCGCGGACCAGGCGCTCTCCAACATGCACGCGCTGGAAGAGCAATTGCTTGGCCCGACGCTCGAGAAGCAGCGCGCGGCCATGGCCCTTCTCGACAAGGTGGTGGAAATCAACAAAAAAGTCGGCCACGATGTGGCCGAAGAGAATATGAGCTTCGCAACGCGCATGAAAGGCTTCATGGCCGGTGTGGCGCTCGGAGGCCTCATTCTTGCCGTGATTCTCGGAACTCTGGTCACGCGGGGGATCAACGCCGTGTTGCGAAAGTCTTCGGAAGAACTGTCGGAAAGCGCCGAGCAGGTGGCTTCGGCGGCCGGCCAGGTGGCTTCGGCAAGCCAGCAGCTCGCGGAAGGTTCTTCCCAACAGGCGGCCGGCATCGAAGAGACTTCGTCCGCCGTGGAAGAGATGGCCTCCATGACGCGCCAAAACGCCGACAACGCCGGGCAGGCCAACGCCCTCATGCAGCAGGCAGCCGCTGCGGCCGAAAAGGCCAAGGCGAGCATGACCGAACTGTTGGAGTCCATGCAGGACGTGGCCCGATCCAGTGAGGAAACCCAAAAGATCATCAAGACCATCGATGAGATCGCCTTTCAGACCAACTTGCTGGCTTTGAACGCCGCGGTGGAAGCGGCGCGGGCGGGGGAAGCCGGTGCGGGGTTTGCCGTGGTGGCCGACGAAGTGCGCAACCTGGCCATGCGGGCGGCGGAAGCGGCCAAGAACACGGCCCAGCTCATCGAGGGCACGGTGGCTCAGGTCAAACAAGGGGCGAACCTGACCGAGAACACCAACCAGGCTTTTGCCCAAGTCCATGAGAACGTACTCAAGGTGGCGGAGCTGGTCAACGAGATTGCGGCGGCATCCCACGAACAGAGCGAAGGCATCGGCCAGGTGAACACGGCGATTTCCCAGATGGACAAGGTGGTCCAGCAGACGGCGGCCAATGCGGAAGAGTCGGCGTCGGCGGCGGAAGAGCTCAGCGGCCAGGCGAGCCAGTTACTGGCCTTGGTGGCGGAGCTTCAAGCGCTCGTGGGGCGACGCGGGGATGGGGAGAGCCTCAAGCTATTGGGACGGAGGAAGAAAGCTGCGGGAACTCCTCCCAAGGAAAAGGGGAAGTTTTTGCCGGAAGCGTCTAAAGCCAGGAACGGGTTCGACAAAAGCCATCCCAGCATGCTAAAGACGGCCGGGAACGGCAAAGCTCGTGGCGCTGCGGGGAAGACGGCCGGAAAAGCCACACCGCAGGAGGTCATCCCCTTTGATGAAGACTTTCAAGATTTTTAGAGCGGGCGGTGGATTTAGTGCCAAAGTGTGGGGGCGGTCCCCTGCGGCCGCCCCGACGGCACCTCCCGAACCGTGGGATGGCCACAAAAACATGGGGCCCTGACCCGCCCCGGCCATTCCGCGGACATTCCCGGGACGCTCCCAGTACCCCAAGAAAATCCTTATAGGGGTAGGAAGGACACGTTACCGAGCCCCTCCCCCCTCCGAACCGTACGTGCGGATCTCCCGCATACGGCTCTCCGGTCGGTGGTTTTACCTCAACGAGGACTGGAGCATTGCGCGATGGGCTGCACCGAGACTATACAACCCCTGGCGTTCAAAGTAGGCATTGGGCCAGCGATTATGATCTCGGCCTCGGCTGATCCCCTTTCGACCGCTACGCGTGCGCAGTAGGCTACGCAGGCGTCGACGAACCCATGAATCGATCCTTTTGAACGTGGTCTTGGGGCTGTGTTTGAAATAGCCCATCCATCCCTTAAGAATGCGATTCACCTCCGTGATGATGCTTTGGAGGCTTTTGCCGTTCGTCCGTCGTGTCCTGAGCCGGATGGCGTCTTTGAGTTTCTTCAGGCTCTTCTTCCGCGGCCAATGTCTTGTCCGCGTGAAGTGACAGCCCAGAAAGTCAAACCCGCTTCCTGGCTCCTCAAGATCCACGACGTGGGTCTTGTCCGGATGAAGCCTCAACCCTCGTTGGTCCACCTCTTGGCGCACAAGCTCCAAGGCTTGTTCGGCTTCCTCACGGCTTTGACACAACACCACAAAGTCATCCGCATAGCGGATCATCAGGTGCCCTGCCTTGGCCATGGCATGGTCCAGTGGGTTCAGGTAGAGGTTGGCTCGCAGGGGGCTGATCACCGCTCCCTGAGGAGTCCCTGCTTCCGGCCTCCAGGTCTCCATTCCTTCCAGGACGTCTTGGTGGAGAAACGCTTCGATCAGTGATAGTACCCGCCCGTCTGCAATCGATGCCTTCACATCGGCCATCAATCTCTGGGGGTCGATGTTGTCGAAGTAGGACCGTATGTCCGCGTCCACCACATAGCGGTATCCACCCTTGATGGCTTGGTCGACCTGCCTCAGGGCATCCTTGCATCCCCTCTGTGGTCGAAACCCGTAACCGCCCTCTGCAAATCTCGCTTCCAAGATCGGCTCGATGCCTAACTTTAGGGCACTTTGCACCACCCGGTCCCTCACACACGGGATCCCTAGGGGTCGTTTCTCTCGACTTCCCGGTTTGTCAATGGAGACCCGTCGGATCGGCCTCGGCCGATAACGGCCTTGGCGCAGTTCCTCTTCCAGCCTGCTCAGTTCTTCATCCTTGTGGGCCTCAAAGTCCTTGATCCCTTGATGGTCTGTTCCCGCACTTCCTTTGTTGGCCCTCACCTGCTTCCAGGCGGCCTCAAGCGTCGCGCGTCGACACACCTTGTCGATCAAACTGAACCACTTGCCTCCTTTGACCCCTTTCTCAAGGGCCTCCAGCATGCGATCGGTCCATATGGTCCGTTCCACCCAGCCCCATCGGCTTGCGGCTTCTCCTACTTGTCTAGCCCCTGGCACGTGCGCAGGTTTTCTTTCGTCCATCTTAGACCTCTCGCATCCACCTTCCTGCTCCCCTTCGCTCCACAGCCGTTACGCTGCTTCATCGCTCCTATGAGAGCTCTGACTCCTGTCCGGCCGGCTCTTCGTGCTCCTCTAGGACCACTCCGCGCCGTTCTCGCCCGAACAGGTCTCCCTGGTTCACACGATGCCACCTTCCACTCATTCCGCCGCCAACCACCCCACGCCCCCTGCCATCGCTTCATGCTGCCCGCCCAGCGTAACAGGCTCCCTCGGCTCCACCTGCCGGCTCCAGGTTGAAGTTTGTGTTCTCTGTTTCTCGCCCTTTCGTCTGCGAGTGCCACAGTATCTCAACCATACCTTGCCGTGTGCCCTCGGTCTGGACTTCGTCCTTCCCTAGAAGACTCATCGGGTCGTAAGGCCGAATCGCGTTCGTCATCCTGCGGACTAAGTGTTCGTCTCCGATTGCTTCCCACCCCGCCTCACGGCGACGCAGTGACCTTCGACTTCCGGGGACGGGCATCCCCCGGGAGAGGACTTCCACCTCTCTGATTGCACCTGCTTCCAGGCGCACTAGCGGCGGCCCCCTGTGGGTGCCCGAAAACACCCCTCCGCATGGGCCAACCCCGCCGCACCGCCGCCCGCGGGATGGATTTCCGGATGGCCGGATAAAACGGGCGGCCACGGGGGGCCGCCCCTACAGGGTCTCTCAACCCGGGGCATGTCCATAGACACGGGGTCATCGGCCGTCCCCATAACAAAGAAGGTATCGCCGTCCGGGGGAAACAGACCCAGGCACCCAGGAGGAGACAAACCCGGGCGGTCCCCTGTGGCCGCCCCGACGGCACCTCACAAACTGTGGCATGGCCACAAAAAGATGGGACCCTGACCCGCCCCGGGCATCCTGTGGAGATTTCCGGGACACGCCACAATATCCTGCGGTCAGGTTGTCCTTGACGCGCAAGCCTGTTTTCACTACGATCTTCCCCGAAAAAAAGCGAGTTCTTATCACCTGTCTTGATAAATGGGGGACAGTACAATGCAAAAGATCAAGACGAGGTTCTGGATCAGTGGGATACTAATCCTTGTATCCTCTTACATCAGCTGGATTTCACCTATTCAGGCGCAGCCAAAGACCATCATCCTTGCCACCACCACCAGTATCCAGGATTCGGGACTTCTCGACGTCCTCATACCCATCTTTGAAAAGGAGACTGGTTATTTCGTGAAGACAATTGCCGTAGGCTCTGGTCAGGCTATGGCCATGGGTCAGAAGGGGGAGGCGGACGTACTCCTAGTGCATTCCCCTGAGGAAGAGGAAAGGTTTGTTGAGGACGGGTATGGGATAAACAGGAGGTTAGTGATGCATAACGATTTTGTCATTTTAGGCCCTCCGGAAGACACAGCTAAGATCAGGGGTATGACATCTGCGTCGGAGGCGTTTAAGAAGATTGCTTCCCAAAATGCACTGTTCATTTCAAGGGGTGACAATTCAGGTACCCATGCGAAGGAGAAGCAGATCTGGAATTCAGCAGGGATCAACCCTGAAGAGAAGAGATGGTACCAGCAGACAGGGCTCGGGATGGGACAGACGCTGAATGTAGCAGCAGAGAAAAAGGGCTATACGCTTGCAGACCGGGGGACTTATCTGGCGTTAAAAAAGAGCCTCGGGCTCGATATCCTGGTGGAGGGGGATGGAATCCTCTTAAATATTTACCATGTCATTCAGGTCAATCCTGCGAAATGGCCCGAGGTGAATGCTGAAGGAGGGAAGAGATTCGCCGATTTCATGGTTTCATCGCAGCCCCAGGAGATCATCAGGACCTTCGGTGTTGAGACATTCGGTTCCCCACTTTTCTTCCCGGATGCCGGTAAGAAGGTGGAAGAACTAGGGAAATAGCAAATGGCCTTGACGGAAACAGAAGGACTCTTGTCGTTTTGATACGTCAGGATTAACAATGGATCTCATTCTTGAGGGAATCAGGAAGGCCCTTTGGTTACTTATCACCTTCGACGCTGAGGTCGTAGGGATCACTCTACTATCACTGAAGGTTTCGGGGCTAGCAACACTGATCAGCATTGTTATCGGGATGTCTATTGGGATCGCTGTTGCTCTTTCCCGGTTTATAGGGAGAAGGATCGTCATTAGTCTTATCAACACCGGTATGTCTCTCCCCCCGGTGGTTGTCGGCCTTTTTGTGACCATTTCCCTATGGAGGAACGGTCCTCTGGGTTTTTTAGGCATACTCTATACGCCCTGTGCGATGATTATAGCCCAGGCCATCATTGCTACCCCAATCGTCATGGGGATAACCGTGGCTGCCATACAACACCTTCCCAAAAAACTTCGGCATCAGATTCTGGCCCTCGGGGCGACTCGTCGTTGGATGGTCTGGCTCTTGATCAAGGAGGCGAGGCTTCCCCTTCTGGCAGCGGTTATGGCAGGGTTTGGCGGAGTGATATCGGAGGTGGGTGCCTCTATGATGGTAGGCGGCAACATCAAAGGATATTCCCGTGTCCTGACTACAGCTACCGTGATGGAAACAAGCCGCGGGAATTATGCTATGGCGATTGCATTAAGCATTATCCTTTTGATGCTTGCATTCTTCATTAATCTTGTCCTCACACAGATCCAGCAGAGGAAAAGGCCGAGGTAATCAGAGGCAAGCACAAAAGCAGCATGTGTTCAGCAACCAATAAATAATCAATGGTAAGCATTGGACTTTTGGAAGAGAAAAGGAACGAGTCCGCAGACAATATGCAGCCGGCAAAGGCCAGATCATGATGGACCAAGGAGATTCCAGACCCATTCTTGAGGCAAAGAATCTTGAGGTAAACAGAGGTGGAACGACCCTTATTTCCATCCCCTCACTTTTTGTCAGGGAAGGGGAGGTACTCTCTCTGATCGGACCGAACGGGGCTGGAAAGACGACCCTGCTTCAAACCCTGGCCTATCTATTGAAGCCCTTTAAGGGGCAAATCTTTCTGAGAGGGAACCTGGTGGGGTGGGATTATTCCGCCCTGGAGTACCGGAGGAAGCTCGCCATGGTCTTCCAGGAGCCTCTCCTATTTGATACAGTAGTGTTCAACAATGTCGCATCCGGCCTGAAAATGCGGAAGGTCAAAAAGGATGAGATTCGTGATCGGGTCATGGAGCAGCTGGAGCAATTTGGAATAAGCCATCTCAGTCAGCGCTCCGCAAGAACCCTCTCTAGTGGGGAAGCACAGAGGACGAGCCTTGCACGAGCCTTTGTCCTTCGGCCTGAGATCCTCCTCCTTGACGAACCCTTTTCCTCCCTTGATTCTCCTACCCGTGAATCCCTAATAGAGGACCTGGAGCATATCCTGCGGAAGACCCGAACGACTGTTATCCTTGCCACTCACGATCGTCTGGAGGCGTTGAGGCTTTCAGATCGGATTGCGGTGATGGATAAGGGGCAAATCATTCAGATCGGAACCCCTGAAGAGATACGAAATCAGCCCGTGAATGAATTGGCTGCATCGTTCATGGGAGTGGAGACAATCCTGACCGGGGAGGTGATCAGAAGGGATGGGTGGACATTTACCGCCCTGGTAGAGGGCAAGGAGATCGAGGCAGTGGGGGAGGTCCACATTGGAGAAAAGGTGGTTATGTGTATCTGGCCTGAAAATATTACCATATCAACTCACGAATCTCATGATGGAACGAGCTCCTGGAATATACTTGGAGCCAAGATTGTAAAAATCCTATCTATGGGACACTACCAAAAGATCTATCTCTGGTGCGGATTTCCTCTCGTTGCCTATGTGACTAACCATTCCATTGAGGAGTTGGAGTTGGGGGTGGGAAAGGAGGTAACTGTGTCCTTTAAGGCAAGCGCGGTCACGGTCATGAGAAGCTCCTCCTTTCGTACAACATCACCATTAACCTGCAGGCAGGCTCGAAACAAAAATTTCACATCACCTCCTCCAGGTAGATGCAACTGAGGTCATTCCGATAGCGGCGATAGTCATCCTCTGCGGATTTCTTGTCCACCTCCTCAAGCCCGTCCCTTATGTCAGCCTCGCGCTTGCGCAGGTAATCCTGTATGTCTCTATGCGCTATCTCCGGGTTCAGCCTCTTCTTGTCGATCTGGGGTCCTAGTAATGCTGGATGGGCTGAGTGTTGTTTGGACCCCTGGCAGAGCAAGGAAAACCTTCTCGTCCTTTCCATCCTTTGACCAATAAATGACCTGTGACTGATCTGGGATGTAAGCCATCCTCTCTTGGGAAAAGAACGAGCGGACGATGTAGGGGGTCAGTTTTAAGAGCCATCGCCGGGCTGTGGAACCAGGGCAAGGGAATCGTCAAACGACCGCCGCTGGAAGACATTTTCTTCCTGCCCCAGTGCCCTTATATGCTCCTCGGTTCGCTGGGGGAGCAGCTGATCTATCCGCGGCTCGAAAACAAAAAACCGGAAGCGGATTTAAGACCGATTCTGACCACCGTCAACCTGCAGGATCTGCCCGAGCGCGTGGACGGATTCGATATCGAACTGGACTGGGCCGATGTGCTTTCCTTAGGCGAGCAACAACGGCTGGCCTTTGCCCGCCTGCTGATCAACCGCCGTCGGTTCGCCGTCCTGGACGAGGCCACCAGCGCCCTGGATATGGAAAACGAGATCAATCTCTATGGGCAGTTGCGGTAATTGGGGATTGATGACCTGATGGGTCCTGCCTCCCAGCCGGATGAGCATGGCGCCCGTGTCAGCGGCATCCCCGGGTTTGCCCAAGATCAGGTTTTCCACCACCACCATGGTGTCGGTGCCCAGAACCCAGGAGCGCCTATGAATGAAAAGACCTTCCTGGCCTTTTTTTCTGCGAGCGCGCACGCCTGGGCGGCGGGGTCCCCGCCCATGTCGGTTTCCTCCACCCCGCTGACCACCGCCTGGTGAAAGATCCGGGCCTGGGCCATAAGCCGCTTCCGGGGCATTCATGTTTGCCAACCCAAGACAGACTACTGGCCGCAACCAAAGTGAGGTGTCAGTGTTCGGGTGTCAGGTTTCAGAAAAAAACAAACCTTAACACCTAAAACCTTTATCTCTCCGCCTTCTACAGGATCCATGCCGTTTTACTGTCCTTTATCTATCATTTGGCAGCTTGAGACAGGGTATTGCTCATCTGGCGGCCATTGACTTTCAGGTAAACTTACAGTGTTTCTTGTCGGGTTGGTTTTCAACCTCTTGCCTGGTGATGGAAATTGCCCGACACATCCCCTGTCTAGCGGCCCCGAAAGCCGCAAGAGTCGCAATACTATCATGCGTTGAGGTTAACTTTGAGGCGCTGGAGCGGGTCTATGACGAACGGCGGGATCCTCCATAACGGCTTCGCCAGGGTGAAATGTGAAGACTGCGGTCACGAATATTTGTTGGGATTTTCTCGTAAGCGCCGCCATTTTTGTCCGTCCTCCCACCAGAAACGGGTAGTGGAGTTCGGGGAATGGCTCTGTGAAGAAGTGCTTAAGGCTGTTCCGCACCGTCATTTCGTTTTGAGCATACCCAAGATCCTGCGGCGGTATTTCGTTTATGATCGAAAATTGCTCACCGATTTGAGCCGTTGTGGATGGGACTCGTTGAAATCGTTTCTTAAGGAAACGGTTCCCGAAGGTGACGCTGTACCGGGGGTTCTTATCGCCATACAGACCTTCGGTGATTTCTTAGGATTCAATCCCCACCTACATATTCTATGTACGGATGGCTGTTTTTATGGACCAGGCATGTTTCATGTGGCCCCTTTTTTTGAGTTGAAACACCTGGAGGAGATATTCCTTCATAAGGTTTTCAAGATGCTTCTCTCAAAAGGGAAAATCACCGAAGACCTGGTCGATATGCTCCTGAGCCGGCGCCACCCGGGGTCAATGTTTTTTGTGGGCCTAGGATCCAGCCCGGAGATGAAAAAGCCATGGAGTATCTCGCCCGGTACATCATCCGTGCCTCTTTTTCCCACGAAAGAATGACATACATTCCACAGGAGTCAAAGGTCATTTATCAGTCGAAGGATGGAAAGGAGCGAAAGGTCTTCGATGCTCTGGAATGGTTGGCGGCCATGGGTTCCCATGTGCCCGACAAAGGGGAACAGATGCTCAGGTATTATGGTCACTACAGTAACGTCTCCCGGGGCAAGCGGAAAAAAGAGGACTGCGACGAACTCATTCCCTCGATCCTGGAACCGGATGGCTCATCTAAGGAATACAGACGAAACTGGGCCCGGCTTATCCAAAAAATCTATGAAGTGGACCCCCTTGACCTGTCCCAAATATCAGGGAAAGATGCATATCATTGCTTTCATAGAGGACGAGGAAGTCATCAAGAAAATCCTCAAGCACCTGGGATTATGGGAAATCAAGCAAAGGCCGCCGCCAAAGTTAACCGTGCCCCCCGAATACAGCATAGACTACTCTGTATCTCCACTCCCAGGGGCCGATAACCGGCTTTATGCGGACCCGGTTTATCCGGAGGTTTCCTCTTCCTGATGTTTGAAAGAAAGATGGGTTCGAGGGGTTACTTTACCCAAATTTCCAGCATTTCCGCCTTTCCCAGTGCCACAGGAGTGCAAACGACACTCAGCCCATGCAGGTCCGCCCAGAGCTCAGGCGCCCCTATTGTCTGGCCTTGCCCTGACCACAATATCCTGCGGTCAGGTTGTCCTTGACACGCAAGCCCGTTTTCACTACGCATCTTCCCCGAAAAAAGCGAGTTCTTATCACTTCAGCCCCGCGAGATACCCTCCGCCGAGGATCGCCCGCTGAATTGCATTCAAGTTCATCATGAATTGTGCCGATATGCAGAATGAGGCATCCTCCTTTGGCAGGATCCGGGCTGCGTGGGCTGCATCCTCGGAGACAGATGAGGGCTGCTCGTCTGGCCACATCTTGTCGAGGTCCCTTGTGCCCCATGGCAGTTGCAGACAAGGTCGTCAAATTCCAAAAACGCGGGGGTAGACATGGCCCTGGCCATCCAAGAGGTCCATAGTGTCGTTCAGGCAGCCACCCAAAATGTTGCCTACAAGGGCTACGCAGACGGCTCGGTGGAATTTTTCGGGGACCACATTGAAACATTGACCGGCTATCGACGCCACGACTTCAATACAAAGAAAATCAAATGGATCGATCTCATCGAGGCGGAGGATCGTCCGGCAGCCCGCCAGGCCTTTGTGGATGCCCTCAAGGGTGACAAAACCTACGTGCGCCAATACCGGATTCGCACCCAATCGGGACGCGTTCGATGGCTGCAGGAATGGGGGCAGATCATCTGCAATGAGGATGGAAAAATCGACAGCGTTATGGGCATCCTCATTGACATCACCGAACACAAGCGCGCCGAAATGGAACGGCTGCGGGCCGAAAGAAGGGCAGGCAAGTATCTCATCTTCCTCTTGAACCAGGTCGCCTACGGCATCCAAATCGTAAAAATCAAGGAGATTATTGGGATACAGCCCATCACCCGCGTCCCCAAAACCCCCGATTTTGTCAACGGGGTGATCAATCTTCGAGGGAAAATCATTCCCGTGGTTGACCTTCGCCGCCTCTTTGGTCTGGAAGCTTCTCCGTTCGGACAAAGAACCTGCATCATCGTCTTGGAAGTGCAGGGAAGCGGCATCCCGCTGCTCTTCGGAGCCGTGGTGGACGAGGTCAGAGAAGTGCAGCCTCTTCGGGCCGACGACATTGAAGATGCGCCCCGCTTCGGCATGAAGGTGGAGCCTCGTTTTATCCTCGGCATGGCGAAAAAGGACCGGACGGTGATCACCCTGCTGGATATTGACCGTGTGTTTCATGCCGAAGAGCTTCAAGCTTTGCAACAAATGACATCCAAACCAGAACCGTCGCCGTCGCTTTAAATGGGCGACGACGCCTGCGACGTGCCCAGTGGTTCAACCACCTCCCGCAACCGCCGCGCGCGGCGGAAAACATGCACGGCTTCGGGCCTTGCCCACGCCCCGGTAGAGATTCTCTGCGTTTTCCGATGCCCGAGGTGGGTCCGCGGCACAGGCGGGTTCGACCATGGGTGGCCTCAAGGTGTGGGGCGGGCCATGGGGGATCCCGTAAGGGATTTTCGACGCGTTCCGGTCGCATGGCTTTTCCTGGGATTTCTCATTTCGGGATTCGTCGGGGCTCGCATGCCCGAAGATTTCGCCTCATGGGTTGCCCCGCTCCCGAATGCCGGTCCATGGCCCTCAGGCGTCTCATAGGCCCGTCCCGATACATGGGCGCGAGCGCTTTCACATCCATCGTCGCCGCCATCGGTCTGTCCCGCGCCAACGCCGTACTTGTTCAAGACCTGGGATTCGGCGAGGCGGCGAGGAAGCACGCAAGATCACTTCTGACTCACTTTTCTTCACCCATTGGATGATGAAGTCCCGCCGGAATATGTGGCATTCTCTGCGTTATAACAACAACTTAAATACCAAGGTTCCCCCCGGGTTCCCCCCGGGTTCCCCCAAGGCACTAAACGAGGTTTGATGGTAACAAAATGCTTTTACAATGTGTTGATTTGATTTGGAATGTGGTTTAGAAATTTGGTGCCCCCGGCAGGATTCGAACCTGCGGCACCAGGATTAGGAATCCTGTGCTCTATCCTCCTGAGCTACGGGGGCTCTCGGGAAAGGTTGCTCGCTCATAGCATAGGCAAGGGAGCATTGCAAGCATGCAGGAGAATGTCCGGGGAAGGGATTCCAACGCCGAAGCGGTACCTGTGGGGCAGTTCATCAAAGAAGTCTTGGCGCAGCAGCCGTCCTTCGCCTGCCGGCCTCTCGGGGAGTGGAAAGAGCTGGTGGGCGAGAGCGTCGCGCAGCATTGCACCCCTCGGTCCCTCAAGAACGGACGGCTGGTCATCATCGCCCAAGACAGCGTCTGGAAGCACCATTTGGAACTCCACAAGGAAGCCCTTCGGCAACGGATCAACGAGCGCTGGGGCCGTCTGGTCGTCCAAGAAATCGTTATTCGTGTGGGCGAAGTCCATGAGGTTTCGGAGACGCTGGACGCCAATTACCGGAAACTTCAAAACCTAGCCCCCCGAAAAACCCCAAAAAGAAAGAAAAAGCCAGTTTCACGGAAACTGACCGAGGCCGAAAAGGATTTCATCGCGTCCCTACCCGACAAAGATCTTCGAAAAATGGCCGAAAAACTTTTACGCTTCACGCCCGCGTCCTCCGAAGACTCCACGTAACGCCCTGCAAGAACACGCCGTCATGGGCTCCTTCCCGGGGACCTCGGGCCCTCCTCGCAAGACGTCCGGGTCATGAGGACGTCGGGCGCTCTTTCTGAAAATAATCCAGGATGTTTCGGGCCACGCTTTCAGGAATGCCTGGAAGCTGCATGAGGTCTTCCAGCGAGGCCTGGCGCAGGCTTTCCATATCGTCAAAATGGTTCAAAAGAGCCTGTTTGCGTTTTCGGCCCAGGCCCCGGACGGCATCCAAGGCTGATCGGAGAAGTTCTTTTCGGTGCCGATACTTGTATCCGCTGATGGCACATCGGTGGGCTTCATCCCGAAGGCGCTGAAAAAAGTGGAGCACATGGGGATGGCGGGCCAGGAACACGGGATTTTTCCGTCCCGGAACATAGACCTTTTCATAAAACCCTCGACCTTCCGGCCCCACGTCGTCTTCTTTTTCCTTGGCCAGGGCCAGCACCGGTACCTGTGCATGAAGCCCCTTTGTTTCCAGGAGCTGCCGAATGCGGTTCAATTGGCTTTTACCGCCGTCCAAAACCAAAAGGTCGATGTTTTGGAAGGACCGACGGCGTGAGGCCAAAAGCCGCTCCACGGTTTCCGCCATCATGGCCGGATCGTCGGGCTCGGACACGGAGCGGATGGGAAAACGGCGGTAAAGGGAAGGACGAGGCTTTCCATCCACGAAAGTGACTGCCGCCCCTACGGCGTGACGCCCACCCATGTTGGAAATGTCCACACACACAATGAGGCGGGGTCGGCGGGGCAGGTGAAAGATTTCCATGATGCTTTGTAGGATCTCATGGGATGAATCCGTGCGGTGGAGGTGACTCCGATGCTGCTCCCAGGCGTTTTTGTGGGCCAGGTCCAGCAAGGCGCGGCGCGCCCCCCGCTGCGCCGCCCACAAGCGCACGGGACGTCCTCGAATCTCTGTGAGCCATTCTTCCAACGTTTCCCGGCCTTCCACCTCCGCCGGAACGATCACTTCATCGGGAATCCAGCGCCCCTCACCGTAAAACTGTTGAACGAAAGAGGCAAGGATATCCGGCGGACCGCCGGAAATGCCTTCCAGGTGGTACGTCTTCTGTCCCACCAAAGCGCCTTGCCGAATAAAGAGCACCACCAGGGTCCATCGGTCGTCTTCGTGGACCACACCCAACACATCCTGATCCGTAGACCGGGTGGAGACGATATTTTGAGTCTCCTGAAGTTCCTCGATGTACTGCAACCGGTCGCGATAGAACGCCGCCTTTTCGAAATCCAGGGCTTCCGAGGCCTGCTGCATTCTTTCCCGAAGCAGACTTTGGAGCTTTTGGGTCTTGCCCTGGAGGAAGAGGATCACCTCATCGACCATGCGACGATATTCTTCCTGGGAGACTTTCCCGGCACAGGCACCGAGGCACCGCCCCAGGGAATAGTTCAGGCATGGGCGTTCCCGAGGAACGAGCTTGGTAGACTTGCACAGACGCAAAGGAAACACCTTGTGGAGCACCTTCAGGATTTCCCGGAGGGCATGGGCGGCGTGATACGGCCCGAAATAGAGCGCGCCGTCTTTTTCAAAGCGCCGGACCACTGACAGCCGAGGATAGGGTTCCCGGGGGTCCAGCCTCAAGGCAGGGTAATTCTTGTCGTCCCGCAACACCACGTTGTATCGAGGCTGATAGCGTTTGATCAGGCTGGATTCCAGCAGCAAGGCTTCCTTTTCGTTGCCCGTGACGACGAATTCCAGACGTTTCGCGTTCTTGACCAGGGCCTGTGTCTTCAAGGGAAGCGTATGGACGCCGCGAAAGTAGGCGGCCACCCGTTTTTGGAGATCACGGGCCTTGCCCACGTACAAGACATGTCCGGTCCCATCCTTGAAAAGATACACACCGGGTTCATGGGGCAGGCGGGGGACATCCACGTGCAATCCGCCGTTGGTTTCCTCGATGACGCCGGGCGGGGAACAGCTCTCCTTTTCCACAAATGCCACCTCTCGAATTTCTCTCGGTCTGTCATGCCTCTTCTTGTCTTCTATATCATCGCCGCGCCTCGGGGGCGAGGATGTCGTCGTGGATTGGGCCAAGGCTTCACCGCCGATCTGATCCAGACGGGCGCGGACAAAATGAACCCCTGGGCGCCGGCAGGAGAAACGGGGGCTTTGGCGTGGGTGTGGGATGGGCCCTGACGGTGTTGAAACGACGACTCGGTCGCACGACTCGGCGCGCGGCCTCGCCCCGACAGGGCATGCGATGGAACCAAAAAAGGGGACGTGGGGACGTTTTTCATCATCCATGACAGCCCTGTAGGCTTTTCGCGCACCAGGGATGCCAAGGACAGACGCCACGGCAGGAAAAGTCTGGACAGGCAAGACGTGTTCTGATAGAAGAACCGTCGGCGGGACGTGGCTCAGTTTGGGAGAGCGCTGCGTTCGGGACGCAGAGGTCGCTGGTTCAAATCCAGTCGTCCCGACCATTGTGAGGGGTATCCGAAGCCGAAGAATCATTCTTCGGCTTTTTTTGCGTGCGGCTCACGCGGTTGCCTGGGATTTTCGATCCAGAAGGTTGCGGACCGCCCAAAGCAGTTGATCGGCGTTGAAGGGTTTGGCCAGAAAATGAACCTCGGGCAGCAGAATGCCTCGATGTGCGAGCTGATCATCGGTATACCCTGAGATGAAAAGCACCGGCACCTCGGGCAAGACCTGGGCCAGTTGACGGCTCAACGTCACACCGTCCATTTCGGGCATAACCACATCGGTGATCACAAGGTGGATTTTCGGTGCGCGGCCCAGCGTCTGCAGCGCTTCCGCACCGGAGGCGGCCGTTATCACGTGATAGCCGACTCCCCGCAAGACGTCGTAAACCATGGCACGCAGGGAGTCCTCGTCTTCCACCACGAGAATGGTTTCTCCACTGTGCGACCCCTTAACAGCCTTCGAAGACCGCTTGTGGGTCTGTTCCGGCTCCTTCAAGCTTTTTGGAAAAAGAATCTCGAATGCGGTGCCTTGGCCGACGGCGCTCTCGACGAGGATATAGCCTCCAAGCCGCTTGACGATCCCATACACCGTGGCGAGACCAAGACCGGTTCCTCGTCCTTCAGCTTTTGTGGTAAAGAAGGGTTCGAAAATCCGCTGCTGAACTTCCGGGGTCATTCCGTGCCCATTGTCACTCACACGCAGGCACACGTAGTTTCCGGGTTTCACCGTAAAGTGCCCAAGGTCCCGACCGCCGGTCAAGGGCTGATTCCAGGTCTCGATGGCGATCCGGCCGCCCTTCGGCATGGCGTCTCTCGCGTTGATCACAAGATTCAACAGAATTTGTTCCAAAAAGACAGGGTCCCCATAGACAGGCCACAGATCTTCAGCGAGGTCTCGATGGAGGTCAATGTCCTCGCCCACGGCACGCTGGAGCATTGGGGAAAGGTCCTGGATGAGCTGGTTCATATTGAGAGGCACGGGTTGCATGACTTGCTTCCGGCTGAAAACCAGAAGCTGCCGTGTCAGGTTGGCTGCTCGTTCGGCCGTCTTTTCAATCTCGTCAACCCGCTTTTTTATTGAGGGATCCAGATCGTTCTTGTGCCGGATAAGATCGCAGTAGCCCAGGATGATGGTCAAGATATTGTTGAAATCATGAGCGATGCCGGCCGACAATCGGCCGACGGCTTCCATTTTCTGTGAGTGCAGCAGCTGTTTTTGCATGTGCACTTCTTGCGTGATGTCTCGTGCGCATTGAATCACACCGAGCATCTCTCCCGCACGGTCGCGCAACCGTGCCGCCACGATGCTCATGTGCCGTTTTTCTCCCCGAACGGTAATCTTTCCGGTCAACTGCAGTCCCTCGGAATGGAACGGAAGGGGCTGCGCCTGCCAGTCGGGGTGTTGTTCAAGAAGTTCATCGACGGTCATATCTAGAAGCAAAAGGGCGGGGATGGGTAAATCCTTCCCTTCCAAAACAGGCTTAAGGGTGAGGGGACGCCCGATGACCTCTTTTTGGGACATCCCGGTGATGGTCTCACACATCCTATTCCAAAAGACGACATTCCCTTCAAGGTCGATGACGAACAGCGCGACGGGCACGCCGTCCAAAACTGTCTGCAGGTACTGTCTTTGCTTTTCCTGCTCGTTTTCCAAGGCTTTATGTTGGGATACGTCTCGAATGCACGCCAAAACACGCGCTTCACCGGACTCAAAAAGGAGGCTGAGCTGAACTTCCGTGCTGATGCTTTGGCCATTTTTGGTCTTATGGACCCAATCGAACCGCTGTGGACATCCCGATAGAGTGGCATCCAAGAAAACCTTGCCCTTGCGGTCAGACGATTCGCCGTCGGGCTGCACCTCAGGGGAGAGCTGCATGGGGGTTTGACCGACGATGTCGCTGACACCGGCCTTGAAGAAACGGCAGGCCGCCGGATTACATTCCAAGATTCTCCCCTGCTCGTTGAGAATCAACAAAGCGTCATTGGCTTTTTCAAAAACGGCTCGGTACCAGTTTTCCGCTTCGGCCAACGCGGCTTGAGTGGCGCGATGTTTTGCAATCGCATCATCCAGGCGGCCGTGGACATCCTGCACGTGACGGCCCTTGAGGCGAAGCTGCCGGCGCAAAAAACGCGACAGTCCCGAGAACCAGAACAGTCCCCAGCGTGAGGTAGAGATAGCTCTCCAGGATACGGGCATGAGCGGTTTCCGCCGGCATGTGGAGCCATCGTGACATGGCTTGGTACAAGGGCGAGTGCTCGTCCGTCTTCCATTGCTGGACATGGTGATCGATAGCCGAAAGGATTGTGGCCGGAGCATTCAGTGAGGCCGCGAATTTCAATTCCACGGGATGCACCACGATGGGCGTGGGCTGAACGGCATACCGCTTTTGTGCAAACGTGCCGAAGATCCTATTGGTGAGACCGAGATCCGCCCGGCCGCTTTCCACCATCGCCATGACCGTGTCATAAGACGGCACCTCGGTGTAACGGACCTCAATATGGAAGCGGTTTAGAAGGTCCATTAAAGGCGGGCCGTAGACATCCGATCGCAGCACCGCGATGTGCTTTCCTTGAAGCTCCATGATGCTTTGAACGGAGCGGCCTTTGGCGGAAAAGAGAACGCCCCAGTTGGTGAGGACGGTTTCCCGGCTGAACCGGGAGAAGCGCACCCGATCCTCATTTTCGGCTATGGCCAAAACTAAATCCACGTCGTCATTTCTCAACGCGTTTAAGCAGTTTTCCCAGGATTCGTGGCGATATTGTAAAGACCACCTTTCCTCCCGAGCGATGCCGTTCAGGATTTCCACGAACAAGCCGGACGGATTGCCATCGGCGTTGCGAAAGGTCAGCGGGAAACCGTCGTAATAACAGACCCGAAAGATTTGACCTTGTGATGTTTCCGCACGCAGGAAAACGAGGAGGCACAAAATGATGGGCCAAGGATACCGTTTCTTGCCCATGGGATAGCTCCTCCTTAAAATAAGCAAAACGGAAAAATGTCGTTGTTTTTTCGTTTTGTAACGGATTGCGGAGGTTTCCGCAACATGTTCAACCAACGAAGGAAGGAATAAGCCATGTCGCAAATCATCGCCGGTCAGACCAAAGAAGGGATTGTGTTGGCTGTGGACGCCAAAGCCGTGGACGTGGACATGCAAGGCAACATCGTGCATACCACGGTGGATCGCCTCTACCCCTTAGGTCCTCGAGCGGCTGTCGCCGCCGGAGGGGCTCCGGAAGGGGCGGAGATGGCACGCCTCCTGAGCCGGTTTATCGCTGAAGAGAAGCTGGAAGAAATCGAGGACATCTACCCGGCGGCACTTTCTTTCCTGTCTTCCCAATTTAACGACTTCGCGCGCAAGATCTGCCGTGTGGTTCCGGTGGATCCTGTGCACCAAATCCATTTTATCCTTGCGGGCGTTTCCCTCCAGGATCAAGAGAACCCGTATAAACTGTATCTTGTGTGGACCAAGAAAAAGCAACCACAGCTGGACGGTGAGGAGATTCGGTATGCTTTCACGGTGCCCCGACGGATGGCGCTGGAGTACCGCCTGAGCCAGATGGCCCAAAGAGGGGCGACGGTGGACGAGATGCTTCAGGAACTCCGTGCCGCTATGGAATCGCTCACCTGGTATAAAGAAGAAGTCGGCCCGCCGTATCGGTTCGCCGTCCTGGGGAAGGAAGGGTTTCGCGAGGTTCCGTCGTCCTGAGAAGTTCGCCAGGATTTCCTGGAACGGGGGATGTCGTCGAGGCGGCCTTCTCGACCGCACCGACGGCATCCCTGTCAAAAAGCAGTGCAGCCACCCGGGTGGCGACACGTGGGAAAGTCGGCAGCCGACCCCAAAAAAAGTTGGGGGGAAGGTGCGTCAGCGCGTTTGAGGAGTCGATGTCTCCCGAGGGACACCTTCTGAATCGCGCCCCGCAACGATGAAACTCACGGTGATGGATTCTGTGTATTTTCCACCACCCAGTTCAAGTACGCCGGGAAGCCCCGTTCTACGGGCACCGCGACAATCTCCGGAACCTCATAACTGTGCAAGGCCTTGACACGTGCCTCCAAGAGGGAGAAGACATGACGTGTGGTTTTGACCAGAAGGAGGCATTCCGCATCATCACAGATTTCCCCCTTCCACCGGTAGATGGAACGTACGGAAGGGATGATGTTCACACACGCGGCTAAACTTTCATCAACCAGGGCTTGGGCGATTTTGGAAGCTTGTTCCGGATTGCCCACCGTAATGAAGGTGATCAAGACGTCGGATGACATGCTCGTCCTCCTATCTCCTGAGCAGGTGTTTTCCTAAGGGTCAGAATCCTCATGCAGAAGAACATAGCGAATCCTCTGAGCGAATACAATCGAGACCAATGGGTGAGTTTCATGGCCATCAAATCGGCGATGGAAACCATGGGGGAGCGGAAGCGGACGGCATTGCGAAACGCGGTCGAGCCCTACCTCGCCTTCCGCAGCGACCTCCGACGGTTTCACGAAAGGTTTTTCGCTCCCCATTGTGCGACAACGTGTTTCACTTCCGCGCGGAGCGCCTGCTGTGGATTTGAGAGCATCTTCACCTTCTTTGCGGATCAGGTGATCACCTATCTTGTTTCGGATGCCGACGGAAGGGAAAGGATTTTTGAGGCCTTAGTCCGGCCTTATCGTCCGGACCGTTGCGTCTACCTCGGACCGAAGGGCTGTGTCTGGACGCTGCCTCCGATTTCTTGCGCCATGTTCTATTGCGATGAGATCAAAGAGCGTGTCTTACAGGGGCGGCCGAACATCTCCGGTCTTTGGCAAAGGCTTCGGGAGACCGAAAGGATGTTCACCTATCCGGACCGTCCCGTCCTTTTCGATGCCATCGAAAGTGTTTTTCTCGCTCTAGGGGTGAGTTCCCCTCATATGTACTTTCACACAAGCCCGGGTCTCCTCCGCATCAAGAGGAAATCCGGGCTCTGGGATTCAGAAACGGCCGATGCCTATCTCGACCTGGACGCCAAAGAGGGCTGTGCAGATCGACGGCTGATGGCCGCAAATCCCCCGAAGTCACCTTCCTAGTAGGCGTTTTCGCTTTTCCAGACTTGGAAAACGGTGAGAAACAGGATCTTGATGTCGAGCCACAGAGACCACGAGCGCAGATATTCCAAATCGAATTCGACGCGTTTTTGCATTTTTTCCAGTGTATCGGTTTCGCCTCGCCAACCCTTGATTTGAGCCAATCCGGTGATGCCGGGCCGCACCTTGTGGCGCAACATATACCCAAAGACTTTCTTTCGAAATTCTTCGTTCAGGGCCACCGGATGGGGACGCGGTCCCACCAAAGACAAACGGCCTTGAATCACGTTGATGAGCTGCGGGAGTTCGTCGAGGGAGGTTCTGCGGAGGAACCGCCCAAGAGGTGTCACGCGGGGGTCTCCCTTGGTGGCTTGCTTGAAAGTATAGCCGTCTTCACAGACGCTCATGGTTCGGAACTTGTAAACCTTAATGGGCCGGCCATCGAGGCCATAGCGCCACTGCTTGAAGAGGACCGGGCCGGGGGAGGTGGCTTTCACGAGCACGGCGATGACGGCCATGACCGGGGCGGCGCAGAGAAGAGCCAAGCTTCCCAGGATCAGGTCTTCTGCGCGTTTCAGCAGGTTATTGACCCCCATGTGTGGGGAATCCCACAGACCCACGAAAGCCATATTGTCCAGTCGAATGATGTGTCCGCCGACAAAAACGTCCAAAAGAAAAACATCGGGGACGACAAAGACGGAGGCCGTCGTGTCGGCGAGTTCCCGCACGAGCCACTCGGTCTTCTCGTAGGCCTTGGTGGGTAAGGCCAAGTACACGTGGTGGATATTGTTTTCCTTAACGTATTGGGGAAGATCCACGAGCGGCCCGAGGTAGGGCAGGGTATCCAGCGGCGTATCGCTTTTGTCGTCGAAAAACCCGTTGATTTTCACACCAATCCAAGGGTTTTCTCTGAACCAGGCAACGAGATGTTCGGCCAAGTGGCCGCGACCGGCCACGACGCCGTGGCGCATGTTCCAGCCCTTGGCACGCAGGCGTCGGACGATGGTACGCAGCACCCATCTTTCCGAACACAGGACGAGCGGCAGGATGAGCATCCACGACAGGACCACCTCTCTGGTGTAGATGGCGTTCAGCTTCAGCGCGTATGCGAGAACGAGAGAGCTGCTGAAGAGGATCAGACAGCCGAGGAGCACCCGGTAAAGCTCCTGATGGAGAGGCGTTCCCCGCCAAGAACGGTAGATCCCGGCGAGATGGAAGATCACGAATCCTTGAAGAAAAATGACACTGGCCGCCGCCGGGTACAACGGTTCATGATAGGTGCGGTAATAGACACTAACGGCAAGAAATAACAAAGCGGCGAGCATCGAGTCCAAAAGCCGGTGGGTGGAAATGAGTAACGGTTCGTAAGAGCGAAGACGTCCTTCACTCATAGGGGGTTATCCTCGACCATGGGGTTGGTGCAGGATGCGGCGGGTTGCGAATTCCTTCGCCACAAGTCCGGTTAAGTAAAAAGGTTCGATAAGATAGCGCTTCCACAAACGCTTTGGTTCGCTCAGGAGCCGATACAGCCACTCCAATCCGAGGCGGCCCAGCCATCGAGGCGGCATCGGGACAACACCGGCAACAAAATCAAAACACGCTCCCGAATTGAGAATCACGTGGGTGGGCAAGGCATGGAAATTCTCCAGAATCCATGATTCCTGCCGCGGCATGCCCATGCCCACCATGAGGATGTGGGGCTGGAACCGGGCTATTTCTTGGAGCACGGCCTGATTTTCCGCTCCGTGGACGTCGAAATAGCCGTGGTGGGTTCGGAGGTTCAGGCCGGGGGCCGCCGATGTGAGGATGGCAGCGGCTTTCTCACCGACTCCCGGGCGTCCCCCCAGATGGAACACCCGGTAGTTTTTCCGGGCAGCCTCCTGCATCAGGGGAACGATCCAGTCCACATATGTCGTCCGGTGCGTGGCGTTAAGCGGAACCCCCAAAAGTTTGGCCAGCAAGATCAGCGACATGCCGTCCACATGGAGGAGATGGGCAGCGTCGCAGAAGGCGCGGAATTGGGGGTGATGATGGTAGAGATACACGCTGTGGAGGTTGTGATTGGCGATCACAATCTTTTGGCGGTCTTCAACCGCTTGGACGACACATCGGGTGAGCTCGGCCGTTGTCAGCCGATGGACCGTGATGCCCAAAAAACGAACGGCTTCCATCACGCCCCTCTCCGCGACAGGATGCGTTCCACTTCTTTGATGAGATGAGTGACGCGCACTTCCCATCCATGATAGCTCAATATGTTCCGGCGCGCCTTGATTCCCATGTCTCCCCAGCGATTCCGTTGGCGGTAAGCCTCCCGGAGCGCTTCTTTGAGCTCGCCCATGGACTCCGGAGAGAAAAGATACCCTGTTTCCCCGGGTTCCACGACACGCACGGCGTCTTCATAGGCGGCGGCCACCACGGGCTTGCCCATGGCCAAATATTCGTAAAGCTTCAACGGGGAATGATACATGCTGCCGATTTTCAGCGGCACCTGGCCAGAATAGCCCACGTCGATCCGACCAAGCACCAGGGGGACCTGATCCCACGGCACGTTCCCGAGGAAAACCACCCGATCGCCCAGGCCTTTGTCTCGAACCAGTTTTTCCCACGCCGCCCGTTCCGGGCCGTCGCCGGCCACGACCAAAGCCCAATCCGTCCCCTGTTGTTTCAGCTCGGCCATGGCCGTGATCAGCCGGTCCAAGCCCTGCCAGGCAATAAGGCTTCCGACGAAACCTATGGTGGGCAGGTCGAAATATCGCGAACCATCGGCCTTCGCAGGATCAAACCTTTGGGTGTCCACCCCGTTGGGGACGAGCACGATTTTGTCTTCACGCACTCCGGCTTCCCGGACGAGGATGTCCCGGAGCGGTTTCGTAATGCAGACCAGCACGTCACAGTCACGATAGGCCTGGATTTCCAGCCGTCGAGCGACCGGGCTCAAAGCGATGCTGCGTCGTTCCATCTTGGCTTCGTAAAAAAAAGGTCCGTTGGTTTCCAGTATCCAAGGGATGCCACGGCGCTGAAAGTCCCGTCCGAGGGACTGAAACACCCCAAAGCGCTCGTAGACCCAGTCCACCGGGCCGATCTCTTCCCATGCCACCCGCTGATTGCGGTGGGCGAGGACAAGTCGGACAAGATCTGCAGCAGCCCGAGTGAACAGACCTCGGCGCAATTTTTGCTCCGACCCCGGTGCCACCCAGCCGGTGGGCATGCGGTCGCCCACGATGAACGGCCTCACCTCCCAGCCCAGTTGTCGAAAGGCACCGATAAAACCAAGGATATGGGACTTGGGTCCAGCCGCTTCCGCTTCCGGCCTTGTGGAGACGCGGGGAGCTCCGGATAAATACCCTAAGGTTCTCCTCTTCATGTCCATCCACCTTCGTAGCATACCTGTCGGTAAAGATTTTCCAGCGCTTCGTTCTGACGACGCCGATCAAAATGGGCTTTCACCCACAAAGGGCCCGCTCGACCCATCTCATCCCTGAGATCGGGATCTTCCAAAAAAGCCTTGAGATATTGTGCCAGGGCCGTCACATCCCCTTCCTCGGCGAGAAATCCGGTGGTCCCGTGGGCCACCACTTCCGGAATCCCGCCGACGGCGTAGGCCACCACGGGCAAGCCGCAGGCTTGAGCTTCCAGAAAAACCATCCCGAAACTTTCCGCCTCCCCGTTGGGCATACTGATGCTGGGCATGGAAAAGACGTAGGCTTTTTGCATTTCATCACGGACAGCGTCGTGAGGCTGCGCGCCGAGGAATCTGCATCGTGCCCCGAGCTTCCGCGTCGCCAGATTCTCGTAAAGACTCCGGTCCGGTCCATCTCCGACGACCACCAGATGGAGCTCCGGAAACTGTTCCTGGATCCGCGAGACGGCCTCGATGAGATGGTGGAGTCCCTTGAGTTCCACCAGGCGCCCGACGAAAAGGATCCGACCGTATCGGGGTTGGTTCCCCGGCGTGAACCGTTCGAGATCAATGCCGTGGGGGATCACGACGATCTTGTGCTCGGGTATTCCTTGCCGGGAGACAGCCATCCTTTTGACGAAACGGCTGGGAGTTATAAAGGCCCTCGCCGTGACAGCCAATTTTTTCCGACGTAGGCGATACAGCCGATGACCAATGGGAGAACCCCACACGTATTCGTCTTTGATGGTGGCGTCGCTTCCATGATAACTCACAACGAGCGGTACCTTGAGGCGCTCGGCCAAAGGCATGGCGAGGGTTCCGTCCGGCCCGAAATGGGCATGGACCAAAACAGGACGCAAGGATCGGCACCACGCCAAGACGTCCCGGGGAATTATTCCGAAAAACTTGAAAAGGACCTCACGCACGAACCCCCGAGGCCCGCCGTGATTCAAGAGGCGGAACCGATCTCGGGGCAATTCGATCCGCGGGGGGTGGCCGGGTTTTGAGCCGACGAGGAAGGCTTCGAAGCGCTCCAAACCCAGACTTTGATTCACCACAAAGGTCTCGCTCAATGGAAGGAGATGATCCCTGTAGATCAACACACGCGGCCGTTGTGTCACAAGTGCGCCTCCTGCGTCTCCGGAGCTGTGGCCGCAGATACGGCCAGAAGCCAGAGGATGCTGTTCGGTCTCATGAGGTACGACTCCGGGAGGTTGTAGAGCAAAACAAACAACCCGAGGAAGACCCAAAAGATCGCCAGCGGACGTCCCTGTACCGCGGCGCGACCATGGTAGTAGAGGGGGCTGAGGAGGAACCCGGCGGCCAGGATCACCCCCACAAGGCCAAGCTCCAACCAGATGTCTAAAAAGCCGTTGTGAGCGTGTTCCGGAAACCATGTCATCGCTCTGTACACTTCAGCGGAGGGGCCCTCCCACCCCAGCCAAAAAGCACGAAAACCGTATCCCGTCCAAAGTCTTTCCCGTAGGAGAGGGATCAGTGCCGCCCACAACGGGGTGCGTCCCGTCAAGGTGATATCCCGGCGAAGGAGCTGCAGGATGAGGTCGAAATTGAGAACGGCGTAGAACCCCAACGTGACCAGGCCCAGGGCGAGGACGAGGGCCGTGGATCCTTTCCACACCTGCCTCCGGGGGAGTTCCCGCAGACCGAGTCCCAAAACCGTCAAAACACAGATGAGCACCAAAGACGAAGCGGACTGGGAGCGCCAGAGGGTCAAACCGCCCAAAACCAAAGCCACGTTCCAAAGAGTGGTTCTTTCGTCAACCCAACGGAGAAAGGCAAAAAAAAGAATCCCCACAGCCGAGATACGACCGAGCACGTTCTTGTGGAGAAATGCGCCGTTCCAAGCCCCTTCGTGGGGATACTCCATCACCGACCAATGCGGCGCACACAGCACCAGAACGAAACTTGTGAGCAAGGTGATCAGCACTGTCCAGCCCACGAGTTTCAAGAAATCGTGGTCTGAAAACCGGATGCGTAAGGCCATGGCGTAAACGGCGGTGAGTGCCACTCCCGCCGTTCTTCGGAGTGTCAGGTCCGGCGCTTCAGACCACAAGAAGGATAACCCGGCCCACATCAACAACATCCATAAAAGAGGTGTTCGCATTGCCGTGCGAAGGCACTTTTGCGGCGCCGTGACGATCACGATCCCCACAAAACACACGGCAAAGGCCGCCATGAGCACTTGTTCGGTATCAACGCCGGAGGCTTCCGGAAGGCCATGCAGCTCCTCCCACAGAGGGAGAAAGAAATCCATGAGCAGCATGAGCACGGTGGCATGCAGAACTTTTTCTACGGCGAAACACAGGGACTTACCCATAGCGCTTCCTCAACACCCACGCCAGAACCCACAACCCTACGGCTAAGGCCCCGTCCGAAACCAGACTACTCCACGCGGCACCCCGCCAACCGTAGTGCGGGATCCACCAGAGGTTGAGAGCCAGGTTGACCAGAGCGACAGCGACTTGAGCGGCGCTGCGATGACCTTGGTAGCCCGAGCCTGTAAGAGCGTCTGCGGCGAGAAAATGCACCGTGCGGATAAGCAGCAGAGGCGCAAGCCATGGGATGATGAGCGGGGTCAAGGCATAATCACGCCCGAGAATCCACGGAAAGATCGGAGCGCAGGCTGCGAGCCCCAACCATGCGAGAACGCCGTAGCCGCAAGACCACGGCAGGAGCTTTCGGGAAAATTGCAGCGCGGCGCCGAGTCCTTTGGCTCCCTCCTGGAAGAACCGAGGATAAGTGGATGCGAGCAAGGCCTTGATCGGGGTGAACCCGGCGTCCACCAAGCGATAGCACGCCGCGTAGGCTCCGGCCATGTCTCCAGTGCCTAATCGCAGAAGGAGTGTCTTGTCGATGTCGTTATACGCCCCTTGTGCAGAAAGGCTGATGGCAAAGTAGAATCCCTCCCGCCATTGACCTCGAAGGGGTTGGAGGGACCAGCGAGAGCTTCCCCATAGCGCGCGGACCCAGAAGACACCGAAAAGACCGGAGCCGAGTCCGCTCACCATGTAAAAAAAAGACCACAAGCCCGCCGTTTTCTCCCAGGGAAGAAGCCACAAAGCCACGGCACCGACAAGGCGCAATAGACTCACGGCGCTCCAGATGACCGATGTTCCGGACAGTTTCTGCTGAGCTTGGAAAGCCTGACTGGCAAGGTCAGCGCACCGGGTCCCCAGAAGATCGGCCACGGCAATGGGCGCCATGACCGTCCATGCCAACTGCGGGCTGAAGAGCAGGGCACCGATGCCGACGGCACCGGCAATGAGAACAAGACCTGAAAGCAGCGCCGTAAGCAAGGCGGCGCCCCAGTAGGCCGAAAACAGCTCGGGGGTTCGGGCCGTGTGCTTGATAAGTATGTTGCCCGTGCCCCACGTGGCAAAGGGCACCAAAACGGACACCACGGCGAGGCAGCCGGAGAAGACGCCGAACGCTTCCGGTTTAAGCACCCGGGCTACGAGGACGAAAGTGGCAAACTGGACACCCAGGCGAAAGCCGAATCCGCCCAACATCCACAACGTGTTCCGAATCAACAATCCCGACGCCGGCAGTTTCAACGAGCGCCTCGTGAAGTCCCCATCAACGCCTGGTTCCGCACACCTGATCCTCAAGGCTTCATTTTTGGGAGACCTTGGAAATCCGCCCGCGGTGCTCCCAAAGAAAAAGCCTGCAGTGCCGATCCGGCCTAGAATCCCGCGGAATTCGTGCCGGATGTCCCTGCACCTTCAAGGCTCAGGTTGCGCTCGCGGAGGAAATTGTCAAAATAGTCGATGGTCTTTCGCAGTCCTTCGCGGAGCGGGACCTTGGGTGCCCATCCAAGGAGGTTTTTCGCTCGAGTGATGTCCGGACGGCGCCGCACAGGATCATCTTTGGGCAAGGGCTCGAATTGAATCTCTGATTTGGAGCCCGTCAGTTCCAAGACTAACTCGGCCAGCTCCATGATGGTGAACTCGTCGGGGTTACCCAAATTGATCGGACCTGTGACCTCTTCGGGCGACTCCATCAACCGAATAAGCCCATCGACCATGTCGTCCACATAGCAGAAGGACCGTGTCTGGGACCCGTCACCGAAAACCGTCAAGGGCTTGTTGAGCAAGGCCTGGACGATGAAGTTGCTGACGACCCGCCCGTCGTTGGGATGCATCCGCGGCCCGTACGTATTGAAAATCCGAGCCACCTTGATGGACAGTTTGTGTTGGCGACGATAATCGAAAAACAAGGTTTCCGCACATCTTTTGCCTTCATCATAGCATGAGCGGGGGCCGATGGGATTCACGTTGCCTCGGTAGTCTTCCGTCTGAGGGTGTACCGTGGGGTCGCCATAAACTTCCGATGTGGAGGCCTGGAGAATGCGGGCCTTGAGTCTCTTCGCCAACCCCAGCATATTGATGGTTCCATGGACACACACTTTCGTGGTTTGCACCGGATCATTTTGGTAATGCACGGGTGAGGCGGGGCAGGCCAAGTTGTAGATCTGGTCCACCTCGACGAACAGTGGAAACGTGATGTCGTGACGGTGGAGCTCAAAAAACGGATTATTCAAAAGGTGGACGATGTTTCCTTTGGTGCCCGTATAGAAATTGTCCACGCACAGGACGTCATGACCCTGGGCAAGCAGCCGTTCACAGAGATGCGACCCGAGAAATCCGGCGCCGCCTGTGACAAGGACCCGTTTCTGCAGATGCATGGAGATCCCTCCTTTATTCGCTCCGTTGAGCGCCGCCAACGGGGGCGCGGTTTAGGCTGAGCGCGCCATCGATATGCCCATTCGTCGCTGCTGCATGACCAGACCGAGAAACAGTCCCAAGGTTCCCCCGGCCAGAACAGCCCCAATGAAGTGCCATTTCTTTTGCGGGCGCACCGGATGAGCACTGGCTACCGGGGGCACGACCTGTTCGAGAGGGACCAAGGCGGCGAGCTTTTGCTGCTCCAAGCTCTTTTCCGCTTCCAGTCGGCGTTTTTTCAGGTCCAACGAATCGCGGGCGAGCTTCAAAGAAGCCAACGTTTGCGCGTCTTCGGCGATTTCACCCCGGAGCGTCTGCGCCGTTTTCTCGTGCTCCAAGAGCACATGATACACGTGGGGATCCGGCTTTAAGGAGGCCATTTCCTGGATGCGTTTCTCCAAGGTTTCCAAAAGCCGGCGCTTGGAAAGGAGCGCCGCCCGACGCCCTTCCATTTCCCCATCCAAGGACGGCCCCTCTACGGCATCCACGTGCTGGAGCAGGCTTTCCACCGACTGGATCTTTTCCTGGATTTTTTTCGTGGAAACGGCGATGAGCGGTTCCTTACCCGAGGTTTGGTAATGATGTAACAGATTATCGTAAAACTGCTGGAGGAGCCGGACACCTTCGGCCGGATTGGGATGATAGAGGGTCAAGGTCACGGTGGTGGCACTGCGGCCCTGAGCCGGGTACAACGTCACGGTTCGGCCTGGGGCGTTGCCGTCGGGAAGAAAAGCACGATAGGCATCCTGGCGGAAAAAATCCATGACGTCCCCGACGTTCCAACTCCGGATCTCTTTTCCCGTCTCGTCAAATGCCGTGATTCCGGGACGGACCTGCATTTTGACGGCATAGAGCGGCGTCGCCTGCCAGAGGTAAACGGCTGCGGCCGCCACAGTGATCGCGATGCACACCACGACGAACTTCCAGGAAAAAACCAAAAGATCCACGATGTCTTGGAGGAAATGGCGGTGTTGATCCGTCTGCATAGCACGGCTTCTCCGTCGATTCATGATGGGGCGGCGTGTTGAGCCGCATCCGCCCCGGGACGCCATGGAAAAAAACCCCTCCCTTCCGGAGAGGGTCGGGGCGATCGGGCGCCATATCTACACGAGCCCGCAAGGCGGGTCAATGGGAATCCATGGAAGTGAAGAGCAAAGGAAGGTCAGGGCTGGTCTACCGTGCGGGGGATGTCAAACTTTTTTCTGTTGCACCAGACGGGCAAAGTGCTCAAAGGACCGATCGTAGGTGCGCTCGGCATCCTTAGGGAAGCAGCAGCCCGGGAGCTGACGGCTCTTCAAATGATACTGAAGGCATTCACAACACAGCCCCTTTTTGGCACAAGGCTCATAGGAGCACAGGCACATTTCCAGATTCTTTTCTTTTCGGCACTCCATGGGGGTCCCTCGGCGTGTTCTGTCAGTGATGGGCTTCCTGGCCCGCTTTCTTGTCCCCTTTAGCGATGATGAGGCTTAAGAGGAAGAGGAGGACGATTTCCCACACGATCACCGCGGTCCACTTTTCAAAAAGATGCCAAAACAATCCACCGCCGATAATGGCGGGGACGACCCCGACGACCAACATGCCGATCCGCCATGCCCACTGTGCCATATGTTCCTCCCATGTGAGCTTTATTTCACAACATAAGCCTTTAACAGATTCCACGGCCTCATGCAAGCCCTTCTCTCGGCTTCCCTCGCCCCTCAGGTTCTGATACACAAATGAGGATCGGCAGAGACGAACATCGCAACGGAGGAGGCGGCCTCTTGAAACTGATCATCGTGGGAGCAGGGGAGGTCGGGTTTCATATTGCCCATAGGCTTTCTCAGGAGAATAAAGAAGTTGTCGTCATCGACAAGAACCCTGAAGCCTTGAAGCGTGTCACGGAATTTGCCGATGTTCAGGTCCTGGAGGGTTCCGGTAGCGCCCCGAAGATGCTCCGGGAAGCCGGTATTGAAGAAGCCCAGATGTTTCTTGCGGTGACAGACTCTGACGAAACCAATATCATCGCCTCCCTTTATGCCAATATCCTGGCGCCGCACATCAAAAAACTGGTCCGCATCCGCAACGAAGCCTACACCCATTTCCAGCCGGGGCTTTTGGAAAAGTACCTGAATCTGGACAAAATCATAAATCCGGACCAAGAATTGGTCCGGACCATCGGAAGGCTGATCGCCGTGCCTGATGCGGAAGACGTGTGGGATCTGGCCGAGGGGCGGATTCTGCTCATCGGGATCCGCGTGCCCCCCCATTCCCGTCTCACGGGCAAAACGCTGGCGGAACTTGGTTCTCTCGCGGAAGACCTCCCTTACATCATCGGGGCGATTTTCCGGAATGAGACCCTCATCGTCCCCACAGGCAAAGACGTCCTTTGCGCCGGGGACCTGATCTACGTAGTCGCCGACAATGACAGAATGCACAAGGTGCTGGGTTTTTTTGGGTGTCGAGGAAAACCCCCGGAAAACATTTTGATCGTCGGGGGTGGAGACATTGGACTGCGGGTTGCACGGTATTTGGAAAGTCGAGCCTTACGAGTCCGCGTTCTCGAAAAAGATCGCCTCCGGTGCGATGTTCTCTCGCAGTCTTTGGACAAAACCATCGTTCTGCATGGAGACGGGACCGATCAGAACATCCTGATGGAAGAAAATATCGGTCAGGTGGAATTGGTCCTTTCACTTACAGGCGACGAGGAAACGAATATCTTGTGCTCTCTGTTGACCCAAAGACTGGGGGCTCAAAGGGTCATCACGCGCATCAGCAAGTTTGCTTACATGTCCATCGCTCAAGCGGTCGGCCTAGGGCGCGTTGTGAATCCGCGCCTGTCAGCGATCAACAGCATTTTGCGGTATGTGCGACGGGGGAAGATTCTTTCCGCCGTTTCTCTCAGAGGGGAAGAAGCTGAGGTGTTGGAGGCCGAAGCCATTGCGGACTCACCGATTGTGAACCGCCCGCTGAAAGACGTCAAGTTTCCCAAAGGTGCGTTGGTTCTGGCGGTGGTGCGCTCCAATGAGACCGCCATTGCTTCAGGCAGTACGGTTATCCGACCGGGTGACCGGATCGCGATACTGTGCGCACGAACGGCCATCCCCCAGGTTGAACAGCGTCTTTCGGTGCGAGTCAGACATTCACGATGATGCCTTGGGTTTTTGTGTGCCGGGTGATCGGAGCGCTCTTGTGGTGCATCGGGGGAACCCTGATTTTGCCCCTCGCGTTTTCCATTGCCTACAGAGATGGCGCGCACATGCCCATTCTCATGACCATGGCCGTGGCGGCGGCCTCGGGTGGCTTGCTGTTTCTCATTTCAAGGAAAGCGGCCCCAAAGATCATCGGTCACCGGGAAGGGATCGCCATTGTGGCCTTTGGATGGGTTGGCGCGGCGGCTCTGGGTGCTTTGCCCTTTTATTTCGGCGAGACCTTTGCCAGCTTTACGGACGCCTTCTTCGAATCCATGTCAGGTTTTACCACGACCGGCGCTTCTGTGCTCACCAACGTCGAGGGGGTCCCGAAAGGTCTCCTCCTCTGGCGTGCCTTGACGCATTGGCTGGGCGGCATGGGGATCATCGTTTTATCCCTGGCCATTCTTCCATTTCTCGGTGTCGGTGGGTTGCAGCTCTATAAAGCCGAAGTGCCGTCCCCTGTTCCAGACAAGCTGCGCCCCCGCATCAAGGACACCGCCTCGGCCCTTTGGAAGGTCTACATTCTCTTTACCGTGCTCGAAACAGGACTTTTGATGGCCGGTGGAATGAGTCTGTTCGAAGCGCTATGCCATACTTTCGCCACGCTGGCCACGGGAGGATTTTCCACCAAAAACGCTTCCATCGGCCATTATCAGAGCGCGTATGTGGATGGGGTCATTGTCGTCTTTATGCTGATCGCAGGAATCAACTTCTCGCTCCACTATCTGGCGCTCACCGGAAAGCCCTTGGCGTTTTGGCGGGATCCAGAATGCCGCTTTTTTCTCGGGTTGACGAGCGTGTTCATTGCCGTGACCACCGGGTCTCTTTATGGGACGGTGTATCACGATATCGGCGAGGCTTTTCGATTCTCGGCCTTTCAGGTTGCCTCCATTATGACCACCACGGGCTTTGCCACGGCGGATTACGAAACATGGCCACCTTTGAGCCAGGTGGTTCTCTTTCTGTGCATGTTCCTTGGAGGGTCTGCGGGATCCACCGGAGGGGGCATCAAATCTTTGAGGATCATACTATTGGTCAAACACGGTTATCGAGAAATGTTGCGCCTTGTCCACCCCCATGCCGTTTCGCCGGTAAAGTTGGGAGGCAGGGCGGTGCCAGCGGATGTCTTGCACAGCGTGTGGGGGTTCTTTATCCTTTATCTCGGGCTGTTCATCTTCTTTTCGCTGCTTATGGCCGCCATGGGACTGGACATGATCACCGCCTTCTCATCGGTGGCGGCCACCCTGGGCAACATTGGCCCGGGCTTCGGCGGCGTCGGCCCCACGGACAACTACGCGGCGATCCCCTCTATGGGCAAATGGCTGTTGTCAATGAGCATGCTTTTGGGGCGTTTGGAAATCTACACGGTATTGGTGCTTCTGATCCCGGAGTTCTGGCGGCCGTGAAAGGGTCTTCCCCACCCTTATGGATGGGCGCCCGCCCGAAAGGCCGTTATACACCGTTTCGGGTCGGGCCCGCTTGCTGCTGTCTCCGAGCGCTTCTTCGGGATGGGATCTCGGAGCCTAACGATATTGCTGGCGCATGACCTTTTTGTCGAGTTTGCCCACACTGGTCTTGGGGAGCGCTTCCACAAAGCCGATCTTGTCAGGGACAGCCCATTTGGTGATGGTCCCCTCCTCCACAAAACGCATGAAATGGCTGCGGATGTCTTCTTCACTGACTTTGCCTCGCTGGTCCTCTTTCAGGACCACGAGAGCCATGGGGCGTTCTCCCCATTTTTCGTCCGGGACTCCAATGGCCGCCGCCTCACTGACCGCCGGGTGCTGCATGAGAATGTCTTCGAGGATCAGCGTGGAAATCCATTCTCCGCCGGTCTTGATGACGTCCTTGATGCGGTCGGTGATTTGCAAGTATCCGCGTTCGTCGATGAAACCCACATCGCCCGTATGAAGCCAGCCCCCTTCCCACAGCTCTTCCGCTCTTTCGGGATCCTTGAAGTACCCCTGGGTCAGCCACGGCGAGCGGACCACCACCTCACCGGTGCTCTTGCCGTCGTGAGGTAACGGCTGGCCGTCGGGGGTGACAATCCTGAGATCCACCAAAGGGATGGGCTGGCCCGTACGACATCGGACGGGAATCTGGTCGTCCGGGGACCATGCCATCATGTCGGGCTGCGGCTGCGCCAAAGTGAGCACGGGGCAGGTTTCAGACATGCCGTATCCGGTAATCAGGTCGATTCCCCGGTCCATGGCCGCCTTGCACAGCCCTTTCGTCAAAGCGGATCCGCCGATGAGGACTTTCCAGCCGGACAAATCGACGTTTTTGGCTGCCGGACTGGTCAGAATCATGTGCAGGATGGTCGGGACGCAATGGGAAAAGGTCACCTTTTCGGTCATCAGGAGTTTAAGAATCACGGCTGGATCATAGCGTCCCGGATAGACTTGCTTGACGCCCAATTGACCGGCCACAAAAGGGATGCCCCACGCGTGGACATGGAACATGGGGGTCAGGGGCATGTACACGTCATTGGATCGGAACGTGGCCGCCGTGTGGTACGCTCCGGCAGCCGCCAAAACCGATAAGGTATGGAGCACCAATTGTCTGTGGCTGAAGTACACGCCCTTGGGAAGGCCCGTCGTGCCCGTGGTGTAAAAGGTCGTCGCCTTGGCGTTCTCGTCGAAATCGGGAAATTCGTAATCCTCGGACGCCCGGGCCAGTAAATCTTCATATTCCCCATCCATGGGAACGGAGGTGGCCGGAACGTCTCCGCCATCTTTTAAGACAACAATCTTTTTGACGGTTTGGAATTGCCCGTGGATGGCTTCGACGACGGGCAGGAAGTCCGTGTGCACCAGCAGGATGTCGTCTTCGGCATGATTGATGGTGTAGAGGATCTGTTCGGGAGAGAGCCGGATGTTGACCGTGTGGAGAATGGCGCCCATCATGGGGACGGCGTAGAACAACTCCAGATACCGATGGCTGTCCCAATCCATCACACCTACCGTGGATCCTTCCTCAATGCCCAGAGCGCGGAGCATGTTCGCAGCCTTGTGCACCCTTTGGAATAATTCCGCGTAGGTGAAGCGGTAAAGATCCCGGTAGACGATTTCTTGATTGGGGGTGCATCGCAAAGGCTTGTGCAGGAGATGTTTGATGAGCAACGGATAGTGGTAGGCGGACGGTGTGCGTTCGACAAGCTTCACTGGCATGGATTCCTCCTTCGATGTTTATAAGGCACGAGCTCTGAACCCCTCCGAAAAACTGGGCCTCCCCGTTGGGTTTGTAACAAATCGCACAATATAATACTTCGGCTCGGGCGGTCAATTGTTGCGTTAACGTGAACGGCATATTTCCCGGTAAATCTCTTGGACCCGCCGCAGGGCTTGGGGAGTGTCCACCCCCATGACTTCCCACGGCTCCGCCACAAGGAAGGTGACTTCCAACCCTTGATCTCCAAAGATTTCCACAAGGTCGGTGAGGAAATATTCGCGAATGATCACCCATTGACCATCCCGCAGCTTGCGCACCTCATGAGGGCGCTTCTCCAGGGCGTCCAATCCGGACAGCACATTTTCCCGCCGAATCGCATAGACCCCGGCGTTGCAAGGCGCGCCACGCATTGCCCCGGCCATCTGGTTCCAGTACTTCCATTCCACAATGCGCCGCACGCGCTGTCCCTGCACCTCGAGTTTGCCATACTGGGCCGGGTCCTCGGGCTGGAAGGCGAGAACCACCATGTGGGCGTCATAGAGCGCCTGAAGCATGAGCTCGTAGGTCTGACGCCGGATCAGGGGCACGTCGCCCATGGTGATGATGACGGCATCTTCCCGCTGGGATTCGAGGAAGGCGCGGGCAGCCAACACCGCCCCCCCCGTGCCGTCCGTGACCGGCTGGTAAATGTAGGTGCAGCCATAAGGGGACGTTTCCCGGTGCACGTCTTCGGCCCGATGATGGACCACAATCCCTTTGGGACCCGGGGGGAGGTTTTCCAGCACGTGCGCAAGAAGAGGTCGAGAACCGATATAAGGATCGTTTCCCGAGGGGACGAGAGGTAAAAGGGTCTTGTTGCCGTCATAGCCCGTCATGCGGGTGCCTTTTCCGGCGGCAAGCACGAGGCTGACGGCGGTGGAAGTCATCTTGTGAGGCATGTTCATGGAATCACCTCGGCTCCGGAGTCCTCAGGTAGGGGGTTTCGACCGTTTTGGTTTTCCTGTTTCACGGACCGATAGCGTGCCACGGCCTGGAGGTGTTCTTCGTAGGTGGTGGAAAACGTGTGGGAGCCGTCGTTGTTACTGACAAAATAGAGATAGGGGATCTTCTTGGGCTCCACCACCGCACGAAGCGATTTTTCGCCGGGATTGCAGATGGGCCCCGGGGGAAGTCCTTTATGGATGTACGTATTGTAAGGGCTTTTCCTTTCCAGATGCCGGCGGAGGATGGGACCTTCAAAATCACTCAGATCGTAAACCGCCGTCGGATCGCTCTGAAGGGGCATGTCCCGCCGGAGCCGGTTCAAGAAAACCCCGGCGATAACCGGCCGTTCCGCATCGATCACAGCCTCTTTTTCCACCAAAGAAGCCAAAGTGACCGCCTCATGGATCGTGAAGCCCATCTGCCGGGCCTTGGTTTGCCGTTCCGGCGAAAACCGTCGCCAAAACTCCATCACCATGCGGCGCAACACATCACGAGGTCGATCGGTGCGCCGGAAGACGTAAGTGGCCGGGAACAGATAGCCTTCCAGCGATGTGGCGTTGTGGACGTCCAAGGACGCCATAAGATGCCGGTCTTGGGCGAGTTCCAGGATATCGTTGGGGTCGGCCAGACCTGCGCCCGCGACAATGCGGGCCACATCCTTGAGTGTCACCCCTTCGGGAAAGGTCACTTTGTGGACGACCACCTTGCCTTGGACCAGTGTTTCCAGCACGAGGTTGGGAGAGATGATGCGCGGGAATTGGTATTCCCCGGCTTGCATTTTGTCGGCGAGGCGCCGTGCCCGAGCGTACCAGTAGAAGAGCTCGGCGTCACGGACAATACCTTGTTTCGCCAGCATGGAAGCCACCGATCGGGCCCCTGTTCCGGCGCGGATGAGGACGGTTGATGAGGGTTGTGATGCCGCTGTCGGTGTGATTCCGAAAAGGGCCAACCGAATGGCAAACACCGCGCTCGTCACGCTTGCCGACAGGATCATCCATAACAGGACCGCGGCCATCCCGATCCTGAACTTCTTCGGCCGAATCATCCACCTCCACCTCAACACAGAACGGGCTCCGTTCGACTCGTCATTGCCTCCTATCATAGCGCCACGGCTTTCTCAAGCACCACCCCGCACTGAGCCGACGTTGAATTGCAGCGCAGGATATGGCACTATGACGGCGAACACACCAAAATCTTTTATTTTCCTTGTCTTGACGAGGTGAGGCATCATGCACCAGGTAGTGCTCGGCACCGCGGGCCACATCGACCATGGAAAGACGTCCCTCATTCGAGCCTTGACGGGAATCGACACGGACAGACTGAAAGAAGAAAAGCAGCGAGGCATTACCATCGAGTTGGGCTTTGCCTACCTGGACCTGCCGGACGGCAATCGGCTGGGGATCGTCGATGTGCCAGGCCATGAACGTTTCGTGAAGCACATGGTCGCCGGGGCGACGGGGATTGATTTGGTGGCTCTCGTCATCGCCGCCGACGAGGGCGTCATGCCCCAGACGCGCGAACACCTGGAAATCTGTCAGTTGCTGCGTGTCAAAGAGGGTCTGGTGGTCCTCACCAAGATCGATCTGGTGGACGATCCCGAATGGGTGGACATGGTGGAAGAGGACATTCGGGACTTCCTCAAAGGCACCTTCTTAGAAAAGGCGCCCATTGTCCGTGTTTCGGCGATGACGGGCGAAGGGCTCGAGACGCTCAAACAGGTCCTTTTCCAGATGGTGCCGCGGGTGCCGCCGCGAAACACATCCGGCCCTTTCCGGATGTCTATTGACCGGGTTTTTACCATGCGAGGCTTTGGCACGGTGGTGACCGGCACAAGCCTTTCGGGGACGATCCGAGTCGGGGATCCGGTAACCGTTTATCCTTCAGGCATTGCCACCAAGGTCCGGGGCCTTCAGGTGCACAATCAGGAGGTCCAGGAAGTCTTTCCGGGCCAGCGCACGGCCATCAACTTACAAGGGGTGGACCGGGACGCGATCCAGCGTGGGGAAGTGGTCGCCACGCCGGATTCGCTGCTGCCCAGCTACATGCTCGATGTGTCTCTGGAACTTCTGACCGACGCGCCGCACCCTCTGAAAGACCGGGAGAAAATCCGGTTCCATACGGGCACCACGGAAACGGTGGCCACAGTTGTCCTGCTGGACCGCCAACAGCTCCCTCCCGGAGAAAAAACATACGCTCAGATTCGCCTGGATCGGCCGTTGGCCGTACTGCGGGGGGACCGATACGTGCTCCGGTCTTATTCACCCATTCGGACGCTGGGCGGTGGAGCGGTGCTGCATCCTGTGCCGAAAAAGCACAAGGGCAAAGACAAACCCTTGGCAGCTCATGCGTTGAAGCTGCTTGAGGACGGTGAACCCGCCTCTGTGCTTCAGTGGCACCTTCGGGACGCGGGCTGGCTGGGCGTGTCCGAAAAAGAACTTCAGATCCGAACCAACATTTCAGGCAAAGCGTTTTCGGACGCCTTGGAGATGTTGCTTTCCCGTAAGAAAGCCGTGCTCTACGACCGGGAAAACCGCCGCTTCATCGATCCCGAGGCGTTGAGCGCATTACAAGCGGACATCACGACCATTCTGGAAACATACCACGGCAAGAATCCGTTAAAGCCCGGTATGCCTAAAGAAGAAATCCCGGCCCAAACGGACCGCCCTGTCGAGCCGAAGCTGCTCCATTATGTGCTCCGGCGTTTGGCGGATGAGGGGGCGGTGGTTTTGGAGAAGGAGTGGGTCCGGCTTGCCGGCCACACGGGAGATTTGAGCCACGAGGAAAAAGAGATCCAAGAACGGCTGGAGGAAATCTATCGAAAGGCGGGACTACAGCCCCCGTTTTTCAAGGATGTTTCCGCGCAACTGCCCGGAACCGCCCGACAGCATAAGGACGTCTTGGAATGGATGCTAAACCGAGGACGGCTCGTCAAGGTTAAGGAAGAGTTGTTCTTTCATGTGGAAGCCATCGCCGGTCTTCAGGAACGGATGGTGGCGTTCCTTCAGGAGCACGGAGAGATGTCGGCGGCACAGTTTAAAGAAATGACTCAGGCAAGCCGCAAGTACACGATCCCTCTTTTGGAATATTTCGACGGACAAAAACTCACCATCCGGATCGGGGATGTGAGGCGTTTGCGGGAAAGTAAGACGGCAGGATAAGGCCTGAAGTCTCAATCCGGAGTCCCCGTTGTTATCGTCAGAAGTTTCGGTGCCCTTGGGGTTTTTGGGCGGAACGGGACGAGGAGTTCCAGGGGGAAAACCACAAGTCAATGGAGGTTCAGATGATCAAGCATGTGGTGGTCATGAAGTTCAAGCCGGGTATCCATGAAACAGACATCGCACAGTTGGAGCAGGGGCTGGATCGCCTTCCCGGCACCATTCCGGAGATTTTGTCCTACGACTTTGGGCGGGATATTGTTCATTCTGAACGTTCTTTTGACTTCGCCTTGGTTTCCAGTTTCCGGGACATGGATGCCTTGAAGCGCTATCAGGGACACCCCGAACACCTGAAAGTGCTGGAATTGGTCCGTTCCATGTGTGAACAGATCATCGCCGTGGATTTCACCTTTTGAAACGGTGGGATCCTAAGGGAGCATCAAGGGTCGTGGCGGACCAGAGGCATATCTATGATTACTATATCGACGCGCACGGGAACTGGTTTTGCGAAGGCAATCCGGTGACGGATCCCGACCTCTTCCGGATGCTCAGCCGCTCGCTCTTTGAAAAGGACGGGCGCTATTTTGTGCGTTGTGAAGGCGAGGTCCATCCCGTGCGGATAGCTGACGCACCGCTTTGGGTGCGCTACGTTTTTCTTCATGTGGATCCTGACGGGAGCATCGGTGCTGTGGACATCCAATTGGAAGACGGCCGACGTGAGCGTTTAAGGCCGGAAACCCTTTCGATTCGAGGGGAAAATGCCATCTATTGTCTGGCGACCCGCAAAAACCTTCCGGCCCGGTTCGGTAAATCCGCTTATTATGAACTGGCTTCCCGACTCATGTTTGACCCTGCAAACCACGACTACATTCTCACCATATCGGGCCGTCCTTATCGGCTGCCGTGCCGGCCCTGATTCCTGTGGAAGAGCGGGGCGGTCGTTTGCGGATTTTCGGGAGCCCTACGGCGGGCAAAAAGGAGGAATGTCCGGGGGGAGCGGCAGATGCGCCCCCCGGAAATGGCGGCGGACTTACATGGGGATGTTCCCATGCTTCTTGGGAGGCAAAGCCTGGCGTTTCGTTGCCAGCAGCTCATAAGCTTCCACGAGACGGATCCGCGTCTCGCTCGGGACGATGACGCCGTCGATATATCCACGCGATGCGGCAATGTAAGGATTATAGAGCAGATTTCGGTATTCCTCGATCTTTTCCTTCCTTTTCGCCACAGGGTCCGGTGCCGATTGAATGTCCTTCCGGAAGATGATGTTCGCGGCACCTTCCGCCCCCATCACCGCGATTTCGGCCGTCGGCCATGCCAAAACCATATCCGCCCCCAAATCTCTCGAACACATGGCGAGATAGGAGCCGCCGTAATCTTTGCGGATGATCAGCGTGACTTTGGGCACCGTGGCCTCCGAGTAACACCACAATAGCTTGGCTCCGTGGCGGATGATCCCGCCCCATTCCTGCTGCTTGCCAGGCAAATACCCAGGGACGTCAGCCAAGGTGAGCAGGGGGATGTTGAAGGCGTCGCAGCATCGGATGAACCGGGTGGCTTTATCGGAAGAATCCACATCCAAACAACCGGCCAACACCTTGGGCTGGTTCGCAATGATGCCGATGGTGCGCCCGTTGAGCCGCCCAAAGCCCACCACGATGTTTTGGGCATATCCTTCGTGAACTTCAAAAAAGTCGCCACGGTCCACGATCGCTCGAATGACATCCTTCATGTCATAAGCGCCCATGGGGTTGTCCGGAATGATCGTGTCCAGCTCGGGAGCCAACCGGCAGGGATCGTCTCCCATGTCCACAATGGGAGGATCTTCCATGTTGTTGTCAGGCAGATAGCTCAAAAGCCGCTTGATTTCATCAATGGCGTGCCGGTCGTTTTCGCAGGCGAAATGCGCCACCCCGCTTTTGGTGCTGTGCGCAATGGCACCCCCCAGTTCTTCTTGGGTAATCTCTTCTCCGAGAACGGATTTAATGACGTCCGGGCCGGTAATGAACATGTAGCTGGTGTTTTTCACCATAAAGACAAAATCCGTCATGGCGGGAGAATATACCGCTCCTCCGGCACACGGGCCCATGATCGCGGAAATTTGGGGAATGACCCCGGAACTGATGGCATTGCGGTAAAAGATCTGGCCATAGCCGGACAGCGCGTCCACGCCTTCCTGAATGCGGGCGCCCCCGGAATCGTTAAAGCCCACAAAGGGTTTGCCGGCCTTGAGCGCCAGATCCATGACCTTGCAGATTTTGCGGGAATGCATTTCCCCCAATGTGCCAGCCCGTGCGGTGAAATCCTGGGAAAAAGCGAAGACTTGTCGGCCGTTGACCAGCCCGTAGCCGGTGATGACGCCGTCCGCGGGGATGTCCATTTTGTCCAAGCCAAAAAGAGTGCCGCGGTGCTTGACGAAGATGTCCAATTCGCGGAATGTGCCGGGATCAAAGAAGTATTCCAACCGCTCCCGCGCCGTCATTTTTCCCCGTTCGTGCTGCGCGGCGACGGCCTTTTCGCCGCCCATCTCCTTGATCTTCGCTTCGCGCTCCCGCAGTTCTTTGATTTTTTCCGCCACCGTCTGCATAAGTGATTCTCCTATTGATTCTGGTCACATGGAGGGGTTATGGGCCGTAGCCGTCATGGGGCTCGGCGCAATTCTATTGGCTTGCCCCACGATGTCAAGCGCTTTACCGGCGAAGAAGGAGTCGCGGAACCTCTCGCAGCGTGTATCTTGCCCCGAAAGCCAGCCGAGACCCCTGTCATGAGCGTTCGCGCGGAAAGACGTATTGGCACGCGCGGCCTTTGCCCATGCGGATCAGAAGGCCGCGGTCCACCATTTCCGTCAGTTCCCTGAGGGCTTGACGTTCGGAAAGTTCGTTGAGCCGAGCATAGTCTCGGTTGGTGATGTAGCCCTGAGATTGGATAAAACTCAAAGCGCGCAGTTGGCGCACGCGCTGCGGCCCCGGTGGAAGAAGTCTTTCCGCTTCGGATCGGTAGGCAAGGCCGGTTGAATCTTTCGGCACCGGTTCCACTGAAGAGCTCGTGTCCTGTGGCGAAAAAGGCGCGGGGGTGGGACGAAGGACTTCAGGGGGCAGGTCCTCAGGCGTGATCTCCTGATCAGCGCAAAGAATCACGGCCCGTTCCACGACATTTTCCAGTTCCCTGACGTTTCCCGGCCATGGGTAATCCAGCAGCGCCCGAAGGGCGTCCGGACCGATGCGCATTCCCTCGCGGCCCGTCTGTTTTTCGTATTTTCTCAAAAAATGGGCCGCAAGCAGAGGGATATCGCCGGTGCGTTCCCTCAGGGGCGGCAGCTGAATATGAACGACGTTCAGGCGGAAGAAAAGATCGGATCGGAATCGACCGGCCGCCACCTCCTCCTTGAGGTTCCTGTTCGATGCAGCCACCACGCGGACATCCACATGGAGGGTCTCCGTGCCGCCCACTCGCTCAAAGCTCATTTCCTGTAGAGCCCGTAGGAGTTTGACCTGAAGCGGCGGAGACATTTCGCTGATTTCGTCCAGAAAGAGGGTTCCTCCGTGGGCTAATTCGAATCGGCCCTTGCGTAACCCCACGGCTCCGGTAAAAGCCCCCCGCTCATGGCCGAACAGCTCGCTTTCCAAGAGATTTTCAGGGAGTGCCCCGCAGTTGACAGAAATGAAAGGTCCGGACTTTCGGGGGCTGTTGAAGTGAATTGCCCGGGCAACGAGTTCCTTTCCGGTGCCCGATTCACCTGTGATGAGGACCGTGGCTTTGGTGGGGGCGACTTTGCGGATCAGATCGTAGACCCGGCGCATCGGTGCGCTTTTCCCGATAATGTTATGAAAATGGTGGCGTTCCTCCAAGATGCCTTTCATTTGTCGGTTCTGGCGCACGATCTGGTGGTGCTCCACGGCCTTCTGCACCAAGACCTTGAGTTCTTCATTTTCGAAAGGTTTGAGGATGTAGTGAAAAGCCCCTTTTTTCATGGCCTCCACGGCCTTTCCCACTGTGCCGAAAGCCGTCATCATGATCACCGGAAGGTCCGGATCCCAGGCCCGCACCTGCTCCAAAACCTCCATCCCGTCCATGCCCGGCATTTTCATGTCGGTAATCACCACGTCCAGGTCGTTGTTCTTGACCAGATCCAGGCCTTCCGCGCCGCTTTCCGCCGTCAGCACGTGATGGCCTTCCTCGGAAAGAAGATCTTCGAGGACGATGAGATAGTTTTTCTCGTCGTCGATGATGAGAATGTTGCCCATAACACCCAGTCCTGCTTTTGGCTTCCCAGGGACCCGTCAAAAAGCTTCGGCCGTTGCGCCCGCACCGTGCGCCCTCTGCGTTCGGATGGACTTACTTTTCGGGAGGGGGCACCTGACGCAGGGGCAAGCGCACCACAGCGCTTGTGCCTCCTCCTTCCCGGGGGACCAATTCCACCGAGCCACGGTGACTCTGAACGATCGTCTGCACGATGGACAATCCCAGTCCTGTTCCCTTCTCCCGGGTCGTAAAAAAAGGATTAAAGATCTTGCCCATGACCTCTGCAGGAATCCCGACTCCGGTGTCGTTGATCCGCACTTCCACCGTGGGGTCTTTCCGCGTGTCCAAACAGCGCAAAGAGGTTTCCACGGCAAGCGTGCCTCCACCGTCCATCGCTTGGACCGCATTGACCACAAGGTTCATGAAGGCACGATAGAGCAGATTGGCGTCGGCTTCGAGGATGTAATCCCCGGTCTGATAGTCTCTTTCGATCTGTATGTTCCGCTTTTGGCATTCCGCCTCGATGACCCGCAGGTTGCGCTCGAGGATGTCTTCCACCCGGCAGAGCGCCAGGCGCAGCTCCTTGGGCCGCGCAAAGTCCAAAAACTCGGTGACGATGTTGTTCAGCCGAGTGGCTTCTTCAATCAAAATGGACGCCAGTTTTTTCTGTTTCGGCTCTTCCAGACGTTTTTCCAACAACTCGGCCGTGCTCCGGATAATCCCCAAAGGGTTCTTGATCTCATGGGACACCCCTGCAATCATCTCTCCGAGCACCGCCAGCCTCTCGGCCCGATTCAGTTCCTCCTCCAGTTTCTGACGCTCGCGGGCACGCGCTTCCAGAATGCTTTCGGCTCGGCGCAAGATTGCCACCAGAGCGGCGAAGAGCACTCCGACAAAAGCCGCCACGCTCGCGAAGATGATGGTTTGGAATTTGGCGATGTTCGTCTGATCCGCCGTGATGTCTTGGGTGATCTCGAAGACCCCGATGACATGCCCCCGTTTCCAGCTGAGCGGCAGTTCCACCCACATGGGCAGATAGGTGCGCATCTTCTGCGGTCCGATCGGCCACGAGATCCCGAGAAGTGTGAAGCGATGTCCATCCATGACCGAAAAAAAATCCCCCGACAAGGCCTTTTGAAACGGCTCCCCGAGGTCCCTCTGCTCGCCTAGGGGGACATCCTCGGTGCTGTATGCCAAAATGCCATCCGTCGTGTAAATGTCCACCCGTTCGATGGCCAGGCCGTGAATAGCGCTCTTCACCACTTTGTCCAGCCGCTCGGACTGTTCCTTTCGGCTCAGCCGGATTTCCCCATCCCTCCTGTACGTGGGTGCCGTAAAGTCATAGAAAACCTGGTGGTTCAAGTTTTCCGCCGTGAGAAAAGCGTATTCTTCGCTCTTCTGGACAAGAATCTCCTTTGCCTTGTGGGACAGGAACCCTGAAAGAAACACGGTGCTCACCAAAATAACCACAAGGCTCGATGCCGCCACATACTTTACCAGTCGAAAGGGTTTCCCTTTCGGAACGGGCAGGGGCAAGGATGCGGCTTCGGTCTGGGTGTTCAATGGGAGGGCGGCGGTTTTCAGCCGCCAGGATTTCATCGGATACACGACCTCGATGACCTCTGCGCACTTATGGAGTTTTTGGGGCGCTGTCGATTCGACACCGCCGAGCGTGTCCGCATGGCATGTTCTCGAAGGGCCTTCCTAGGATTTTAACTTTTTAACCAAATCCCGACGTCGGGCAAGGGTGTCGCGCCATTTGCCTTCCCAGCCGCGCACGCTGGGTTCGTAAAAAACGGCCGCCGTGAGCCTCTCAGGAAAATACACCTCAGGAACCCAACCTTCCGGATCATCATGGGGATATCGGTAGGCTTTCCCGTATTTCAGCTCTTTCAGAAGCGCCGTCGGGGCGTTCCTCAAATGGAAAGGAACAGGTTCGAATGGCGTCTTTCGGGCTGTTTCCCGGGCCGACTGCAAGGCCTTGTAGACACTGTTGCTTTTCGGCGCAAGGCTCACATAGACGATGGCTTGCGCTAGGTGCAGTTCGCCCTCGGGGCTGCCCAGGAGCTCGTATGCCCGAACCGCGTTCATGGCCAGCACCAGAGCAAACGGATCGGCAAGACCCACATCTTCTGAGGCGGCGACAACCAACCTGCGGCCGATGTAGAGAGGGTCTTCGCCTGCCTGGAGCATCCTCGTGTACCAATAGAGTGCTGCGTCGGGATCCCCGCCCCGGAGGCTTTTGTGGAAAGCCGAAATGAGGTTGTAGTGTTCTTCCCCGCTTTTGTCGTAATGGGGAGGTCGCTCCAAAACATCCACAACTGCGGACGCATCCACACGGCGGAGGCCGTCTGCATCCGGAGGCGTGCTGAGGACGGCGGCCTCCAAAACATTGAGAGCGACCCGAGCGTCGCCTCCGGCCGCCTCCACAAGAAGTCTTAAAGCATCTTCACCCACAACGGGCCGGAGCAGCCCAAGGCCGCGCTCGGCATCGGTCAATGCCCTTTGAATGACCTCTGAAAGATCCTCCCGTGACAGGGGTTCCAGCACTAGGACGTGGCAGCGGCTCAACAAGGGACGGATGATCTCAAAAGACGGGTTCTCCGTGGTGGCGCCCAAGAGATAAAGAGTCCCTTTTTCCACGTGAGGCAGAAGCACATCCTGCTGCGCCTTGTTCAGCCGGTGGATTTCGTCCATGAAAAGCCACGAGCGCTTCCGCGCAGACGCAAACACTCGGCGGGCTTCTTCCGCAGCGTCGCGGATGTCTTTGGTGCCGGCCGTGACGGCCGAAAGAGCCATAAGGTGCCCATCGGTGTGCGTTGCAATGAGATGGGCGAGTGTGGTTTTGCCACAGCCCGGCGGACCCCACAAGATCAATGACTGAAAAAGCCCACGACTGAGCAGCCGATGCAGGATTTTGCCTTCGCCCAAAAGATGCCTTTGCCCCACGAACTCGTTGAGCTTCCGAGGTCGAAGTCTTTCCGCCAAAGGCGCCGTGAGGGACGCCGGCTCTGAATTGGAAAACTTCTGAATGTTTTTCGACAAAGTCCCTTCCTTTCCTGTCGGAAGACGTGCAGATAACTTATACGGCAATTCCCGAGGGTTTCCAACAGCACATGTTTGTCACTTGACAAACGCTTCGTGCCATGGAATATGGGCTGCGCTTCTGACGCCGGAAGCCACGAAAAAGACATAGGAAATTCCATCCGAAGGAGGCGAGGGTGGTCTCCCAAGCGGCCCAACTGGCTTCACGGTCCGTGTACGATACGGCCATCATCCAATTTCCCAAGATTTTAGACGATCGAGGCAACCTCACCTTCATCGAAGCGCGCCGACACGTCCCGTTTGAGATTGCCCGAGTGTACTGGATTTACGACGTACCCGGAGGGGAATCGAGAGGGAGCCACGCTTATCGAACGCTCCACGAAGTGATCATTGCCTTGTCCGGCAGTTTTGAGGTTTTTCTAGACGACGGCCTGGCCCAGAAAACCGTCACCCTCAACCGCGCTTACTACGGGCTCTATGTGCCCAACCTCATTTGGCGCCGGATGCAGTATTTTTCCACCAATGCCGTGGCATTGGTTCTCGCCTCTAAAGCGTATGACCTGGAGGACTACTTGAGAGACTATGAGGAATTCCAGAGGTTGAACGCGAAGAAGTGAAAACGACGGTTCATGACTGCAGACTCATCGACCTTCCCAAGATCAGTGACCGACAGGGAGCGATCACGCCGATCTATGGTGGTGTTCATTTGCCGTTCAGCATCGAAAGGATCTATTATCTTTACGACGTTCCCGGGGGTGAAAGCCGGGGGGGCATGCTCACCGGCAGTTGCAGCAACTGATCGTTTCCGTCATGGGCGCGTTTGATGTGATCCTGGACGATGGGTGCGAATCTCGTCGGATCCATCTGGACAGAGCTTATTACGGGCTGTATGTGCCGAGGATGATCTGGAGGAGGCTGGAAAATTTTTCTTCGGGAGGCATCTGTCTCGTGCTGGCTTCGCTGCCTTATGATGAGGCGGATTACATTCGAGACTATGAGGAGTTTTGCCGGGAAAAGAGGGTGTGAGGCTGCCTTTCGTCGACGTCAAAATGACATATCTCGAGCTGAAGGATGCCTTGGACGCGGCCTATCACCGAGTGATGGCTTCCGGGCGGTATATCCTGGGCGAGGAACTCCAGGCATTTGAAGCAGAATTTGCCGCGTACTGCGGCGTGAAGCACTGCATCGGCACAGGCAGTGGGCTGGACGCCCTCCATCTCATTCTTCGTGCCCTGGGCATCGGACCCGGCGACGAAGTCATTGTGCCCACCAATACTTTCATTGCCACATGGCTTGCCGTTACCTGTGCGGGCGCCGTTCCCGTTCCCGTCGAACCCCTGGAAACCACCTATAACATGAACCCCGCCGGCATTGACGCCGTGGCGACGCCGCGCACTCGAGCCGTGATCGCCGTGCACCTTTACGGCCAACCGGCCGATATGGACCCTATCGTCCATGTCGCCCGAAGACATGGTATGTGGGTGATCGAAGACGCCGCTCAAGCCCATGGTGCCAGATATAAAGGAAAAAGAACAGGCGGGCTTGGGGATGCTGCAGGGTTTAGTTTTTATCCCGGAAAGAATTTGGGCGCTTTTGGAGACGGCGGGGCGGTGACGACCAATGACGACGCCCTTGCGGACCGCCTTCGAATGTTGCGCAATTACGGTTCACATATCAAATACATCCATGAGCTCAAAGGACTCAATTCGCGGTTGGATGAACTCCAAGCGGCTTTCCTCCGGGTGAAGCTGCAGAAGCTGGACGCCTGGAACGAACGCCGGCGGCTGCTTGCCGCGCGATACCTTGCAGGGTTGCGGGATGTGCCGGGGATTGTGACACCCTTTGTGCCCGATTGGGCCGAGCCCGTGTGGCACCTTTTCGTGATCCGAACGATACACAGAGATCGCGTGCAGCAGCTGTTGTCGCACCAAGGGATCGAGACATTGATTCATTACCCGGTGCCGCTCCATCAGCAAAAAGCCTATGCGGAGATGCAGGGGCGGTCGTATCCCTTGAGCGAGCGACTCCACGCAGAGGTGTTGAGCCTTCCCATGGGGCCTGCCATGAACGAGTCCGACGTGGATCAGGTGATTGCAGCCCTCCGGAGCTCCCTCGACACCGTGCGGTGCGGCAAGGGGGATGGGACCGAACCGCGGCCCTGAGGCGCAAAGGCGTGGAATGTCCTTCATGTTCGAGAAGCCTGTGGTTCAGGTCGCCGGAGTGCGGGATGCCCAAGAGGCGAGGATGTTGGTGGATCTTGGCGTCCGCTGGCTGGGCTTTCCATTGCGTCTGGCCGTCCATCGGGAAGACTTGAGCGAACAAGAGGCTGCCCGCATCATTCAGTCGCTGCCATCCGACGTGACATCCGTGCTCATCACGTACGCATCCCACTGGAAAGAAGTGCGCGATCTGTGCCGGTTCTTAGGGGTTCGGGGCGTACAGCTGCACGGGGCTGTAGGTGTGGACCAGATTCGCCGTTTCAAAACCGCAGAGCCTCATGTGCTCGTCATCAAAAGCGTCATTGTGCGTCCCGGAATCCCCCCGGAAGGTCTTCTTGAGGAGATCCGAATCGTGTCCCCTTTTGTGGATGCCGTGATCATGGATACGTTCGATCCGGAAACGGGAGCCAGCGGGGCTACGGGAAAAACGCACGATTGGACGGTGAGCCGATGGGTGGTCGAAAGATCTTCGAGACCGGTGATTCTAGCCGGGGGACTTCACCCGGATAACGTGGCTGAGGCGATCCGAAAAGTCCGCCCGAAAGGAGTGGACGCCCATACGGGCCTGGAAGACTCTTCCGGACGGAAAGATTTCCACAAGGTCGCCGCTTTCTTAAAAGAAGCGTTCGCCGCCTTCGCTGCTCTCCGCACATAAACCGGGATGCGTGCCCGAAAAGATCGAAGCCGGCCTTTTGGCGAAAGATGACCTGATGTGCCGTCCCTTCCCAGGCACTCGCCGTCAGGTCGTCATGACCGCCATGCCCCTGCCGTGCAAAACCCCCTTGTCGGCGATGGAGCGCATGGGGATGCGTGCCGGCTGATCCCGTGGACCTTCGTTTCAATACCAGCTTTAGCGGGAGATTAGAGATCCGGACCCCGAGGCAAGCGTTCAGGCGTCCCTTCCCGTGAGGATGGGGGCCTTGGAATCTTTCCAGGCGATGGCGCGGTGCATCCCGCGAGACGACGTGGAAACGTCGATTACTCTTCTCCGAGATAGGCCTTTCGGACCCGTTCATCCCGGAGAAGGTCTTTACCGGTCCCTTCCAGAGTGATGCGCCCGGTCTCCAGCACGTAGGCGTAATGGGCCACATGAAGGGCGGCCATGGCGTTCTGTTCCACCAGCAAAATGGTTGCCCCTTGGGCATTGATGGTTTGAATGGTCTGAAAGACTTCCTCCACGACAAGTGGGGCGAGGCCGAGGGAGGGTTCGTCCAAAAGCACCAGGCTTGGGCGGCTCATGAGCGCTCGGCCCAAGGCGAGCATCTGTTGTTCGCCGCCGCTCAGGGTTCCAGCCAGTTGCTTCGAGCGTTCCTTGAGGCGGGGGAAAAGGGAGTAAATCCACTCCAGATCCCTACGAAAATCTCCGGACGGGCGGTTGTAAGCGCCCAACTCCAGATTTTCCAGCACGCTGAGGTTCGGAAACACCCTCCGCCCTTCAGGGGCGACACCGATACCCAGTCGAATGATCTTGTACGTGGGCAAGCGTGACAGCTCTTGATCGAGAAAGGAAATGCTCCCCCGTTTGGGGCGGACGAGGCCCGAAATCGCTCGCAAAGTCGTGGTCTTGCCGGCTCCGTTCGCTCCGATGAGTGTCACGATTCGGCCTTGGGGCACCTTAAGATGGACGCCTTTAAGGGCGTGGATACCACCGTAATAGACATGCAAATCTTTGACTTCAAGCATGCTTGGGCTCTCCCAGGTAAGCCTTGATGACGTCCGGGTGACGCTGGATTTCCGCGGGACTGCCCTCGGCAATGGTGATTCCATAGTCCAACACCTTAATCCGCTCGCACAGTCCCATCACAAATTTCATGTCGTGCTCGATGAGAAAAATGGTCAGATGATGCCGTTCCCGAATTTCCCGCACCAGCTGGGCCAGCTCCATGGTCTCTTGGGGATTCATGCCGGCAGCGGGTTCATCCAACAGGAGCAGCTTCGGGCGGGCCGCCAAGGCCCGGGCGATTTCCAATCGGCGCTGCTGGCCGTAGGGCAGGGCTCCGGCCTTTTCATCCGTGAGATGCGCCAGGTGGAGTTCTTCCAAAAAACCGCGGGCTTCTTTTTCAATCCTGGCTTCTTCCCTCTTGTGTGACGGCAGCCCTACCATGGCTTTCCAGAACTTGGAGCGGATCGTGTGATGGAAGGACACCATGACGTTTTCCAAAACGGTCATGTCCACAAAAAGTCGAATGTTTTGGAAAGTTCGGGCGATGCCGAGGGCGGTCACCTGGTGCGGCGGCAGTCCCGTGATATCCCGACCGTTCCATCGCACCGTCCCGGAGGTTGGGGTGAGGAAACCGGTGATCATGTTGAAGACCGTGGTCTTGCCGGCTCCATTGGGACCGATCAGGCCGACCAGCTCCCCGGGTTCGATGACGATGGAAAAGTCCTTCACCGCGGTCAGTCCACCGAACTGCATGACCAAATGATCCAGTTGAAAGAAATCGTTCATGCCCAACACCTATGCCTTAGTCTGAAGACGGAGCGCGGCGAACACTCGATTCCAGGACAGCTCGCTCCGCCCCATAATCCCCCGCCGGGCAAACAAAATGACGACCATGAGAATGACGCTGAACAACACCATGCGCATGCCGGGTATGCCGGGAATAGTGAACAGACCGAAGTTCATCGGGCTTTCCACGACGCGCAGCGCTTCTCCACCCCAAGCAAACAGGGCTGCCGCGATCACGGCGCCGCTGGTGCTGCCCAAACCGCCGACGACGATGATGATCAAGAGATTGAAAGTGAGAAAGAAAGTAAAGAGGGTCGGCGAGATGGTGGTGATGAGATGCGCCAGCAGTCCGCCGGCGACGCCGGAAAAAAAGGCGCTGATCAGAAAGGCCAGGAGCAGGTGTTTAAAAGGATCCACGCCCATGGCCTTGGCGGCGGTTTCATCCTCCCGAATGGCTTTCATGGCCCTCCCGTAGCTGCTGTTCACAAGCTTGGTAATGACCACGACTGTAAAGACGGCCACCCCCCAAGACCACCACAAGGTCGTGTACGGCGTGAGGCCTTTCAGGCCCAGAGGGCCGTTGGTCAGCCCCTGCAACGCGTTGCACAACACCCGCACCACTTCCCCGAAACCCAACGTCACAATGGCCAGGTAATCGCCCCGGACACGAAACACGGGAAAACTGATCAGGAAGGCGAACGCCGTGGCCGTGATTCCAGCAATGATCAAGGAGAGCGAAAACGGCACCTGGATCACGCTGAGCGGCCAGATCAGCGGCTCGATGATAAAACTCATCTGCTTTTCTGCAGGTGTCATGGTGAGCAGGGCGGAGGTGTAAGCCCCGATGGTGATGAAAGCGTTGGGCCCAAGATGCAGGATTCCGCAAATGCCGTTGACCAAGTTGTAACTGACGGCCAGAGTGATGAAGATGGCCATGTTGTTGAGAATGCGGATCTGGTACTCCGTGCCGTGCTCTTGGAACAAGTAGAGGGTAATGCCCAAAACGGCCAGGAGCGCAATATTGCATAAGGTGTTTCGTTTAGATGCGTCCATACTGGAATCCTCGGGTCGGCTCACGTCTTGTCCGTGATGGGCTCTCCCATAATGCCCGTGGGGCGGAAGAGCAGCACCAGGATGAGGACGGCAAAGGCAAAAGCGTCACGATACTGAGCCATCTGGGGAAACAAAGCCACAATGAGGATCTCGCCGAGCCCGAGGACAAATCCTCCGACCACGGCGCCGATAACGTTGCCGATGCCACCGAGCACCGCGGCAATAAACGCTTTCAAGCCGGGGATGACTCCCATGAACGGATTCACTTGGGGATACTTCATGGCCCACATGATCCCGCCGGCGGCGGCCAAGCTCGATCCCAGAAAAAAAGTCACCGCGATGATCCGGTCTAAGTTGATGCCCATGAGACGGGTCGTTTCAAAATCCTTGGAGGCCGCGCGCATGGCCTTGCCGACCTTGGTCTGGTGGACGATGTACAGGAGGCCCATCAGAAGCGCCAGGGTGAGAATAGGGGTATAGATGGTCAGCACCTGGATGCGCAGTCCCCACAGATCGATGACCTTAGCGAAGACCTCCGGCCGAGGAAACCCCTTCGGCACCCCCCCGATCAGTACGATGGCCAGATTTTCCAACAGAAAAGAGGCGCCGATGGCCGAAATGAGCAAAGAAATGCGAGGGGCGTCTCTCAAAGGTTTGTAAGCCACTCGGTCCAACAGGATTCCAAAGAGGCCCGTCAGCACCATGACCAATGGAAAGCTGATCTGCCACGGAAGGCTCAACAGGGTGACCGCATAAATGGCGGCATAAGCAGCCACCATGAGGAGGTCGCCATGGGCGAAGTTGATCAACCGAAGGATCCCATAGACCATGGTGTAGCCGATGGCCACCAAAGCGTACAGGCTCCCCAGGGATATCCCGTTGATGACCTGTTGCATAAAAATGGTGAGCGTCACGAGGCCGTCCTTTGCCCTTAGCTGTCCGTATTACGCAAAAAGAAGCAGGGTGTACGGCGCCCACCCTGCTCCTTGTGAGTTCATAGGAAACGCTTTCTGAATCTGTGCGTGAATGCGTTCTGCCAGTCCAACCCTCCTGACGTCCCCTACGTGAGCGTCAAGGCACGGGCTCGGAGGGCCGGTCTTCCAAGAACATGAAGTATGGAAAACCGACCCGGCTGAGCGGCCTACGGGTTGACCGTGGTCACGTAGGCAAACTTGCCGTCTTTGACCTTGTTGATGACCATGCTCTTGATGGGATTGCCGTTTTCCTGCATGGTGATCAAACCGGAGACTCCCGGAAAGTTTTTAATGTTCACCATGGCTTCCCGGACTTTGGGGCCGTCCGTGCTGCCCGCTTTCTCGATGGCTTCAATCAGCAGGAAGTAAGCGTCGGCGGCCAGAGCGCCGAAAGCATCCGCTTCCTTGCCCTTTTTGGCTTCGAATCGCTTGATGAATTCCTTGGCCAGTTCGGTCGTCGCGGCTTGCTTATGGAAATGGCCGGTGAAATACATTTCTTCCACCGCTTTGCCGCCGATCTTGATCAACTCCTCGGCCTGGGCCCCGTCACCCGTAAGGATGGGCACGTTGATGCCCAGATCTCTGGCCTGTTTGGCCATAAGGGCATCTTCCGTGTAGTAATTCGGGGCGTAGATGATATCAGGCTTGGCCGCTTGCACGGAGGACAGCTGCGCAGAAAAGTCCTGATCTCCCGTTTGAATGTAGGTGGTGGACACGACCTTGCCGCCCAGCTTCACGAACTCCTTGACGAAGAAGTTGGCCAGACCCACGCAGTAATCCTGGGCAATGTCGATGATGACAGCCGCCGTTTTGGCCTTGAGTTCGTTGACGGCAAATCGGGCGGCCACCTCACCCTGGAACGGGTCGATAAAACACGCGCGGAAGGCGTATTGCTTGCCCTGAGTTACCAAGGGGTTTGTCGCCGTCGGGCTGACCGACACAATCTTGGCGGCCTCAGAAATGGGATTCCCGGCCATACTGTTGCCGCTGATCGCTTCCCCGAGGATTCCCACGACTTTCTCTTTTTCCACAAGGCGGCTCACGGCATTGGCGGCTTCAATTTTGTCGCTCTTGGTGTCCACAAGCACGAGCTCAATTTTCTTGCCAAGAACCGTGGGCTTGATTTCATTGGCGATCTGGATACCGTCCCATTCCATTTGGCCGTAAGCGGCCACCGCACCGGTCATGGGGAGATAGGCCCCAATCTTGATGGTGTCCTCAGCCGCTGCGGGTCCTGCGAAAGCGACAGCCAGACAGCAGAACCCTGCCACACACGCCAACCATCTTCTCCATCCCATAATGCCCTCCTTGTTCTTCGTTATCCTCAAAGAGCACCCGATACCCGCAGCCAAACATCTCCCAACATGTCAAGATTATTCACTGAATAATGCCTCTCTGCTCTCTACTGGACTCATTGGCATCTGTCAACCCCAAAACCCCCCTTTTGCACCTGGGCCTGCCGGGAAATCTTCCTTGACCCTGGGGAAGGCGTTTTGCTAAAAGCAAACTCGGTTCACAAAAACCGCTCGGGCGCACGCGGCGGCTACACTTCCTGTGCACCTTCTTTATCTCACGCTCTTTCCGTGGTTCATGCGGCTTTCTCGTCCTAGGCTCCTCGCCTCTACCCCAATCCTGCGCGACGGCCCTGCCCCGACCGGTCCGTGAGGCTCACGTCCCACCCCGTTTCACCCAAGGCCGGCCCAAAGTGTTTGGGTCCAAAGAGTGGTCCGCCAACCGAGAGGAGGGAATTGAATGGACCAAGGCAAATCCTACCAGCAGCGCATGAAGGAATTGTTCAATGTGGAGAATCTGTTCGGAAAGCGAATGCCCTTGGAGGGCGTGCGGGTCTTGGAGGTCTGTTACGTGGTCTTGGGCCCGGCGTGTTGCGACTACTTGGCCGAATTCGGCGCCGAGGTCATCAAGTTTGAGGGGCAAAAAGGGGATCAGATGCGGTTTGTGACCCCCTATGCGTTTTTTTGGAAAAACATGTCCCCTGGGTTGGAAATAGAAAATCACAACAAGTATTGGGTTGGCATGCATTTGGGGCATCCCAAGGCCAAGGAACTCTTTTTGGAACTGGTCAAAAAGGCCGATGTGGTGGCGGACAACTTGACCCCCGGTCGGATGGCCGAATGGGGCTTGAGTTATAAGGAGCTTAGAGAGGTCAACCCGCGGATCATCCAACTGCACGTATCCGGCTATGGCAGCTGGGGGCCCTGGACCGGGCGCACGAGTTATGACGCCGTAGCCCAGAGCATGGGCGCCCTTTCGCCCATTACAGGCTTTGAAGGGCGAGGTCCCATCAAGTCGGGGGTGTGGATCGCCGACTGGATTACCGCGCTCATGTGCGCCGTGGCCATCATGGCCGCTCTCAATTACCGCGAACGAACCGGCGAAGGCCAATTCATCGATTACATGCAGGTGGAAAACGTCATTCGATTTCTGGATTGGACCTGGCTCTACACCTACCTCACGGGAAAAGATCGACCCCGGTCCGGAAACCGCGATCTGGCCGTGTGCCCGTCCGATCTTTTCGATTGCGCCGACGGCTGGATTGCTCTGGCCGCTTTCGACGAGGCCTCTTTCACAGGGCTCTGCCAAGCCATGGGCAGACCGGAATTGTGCCAACGCTTCGCCGATCCTCTGGAACGGCTGAAAGACGAAAACGCCCGCGAGCTTTTGAAAATCATCGACGCATGGACCCGCACCAAGAAAGTGGAAGAAGTGGAAGCTCTGGGGAACCAATACGGTTTTGCCGCATCCCGGGTGATCACGGCCAAGGACGCTTACCATCGTCCCCATTTCCGGCAAAGGGGAGCTGTGCAAGAATACGATGACGCCTTGTATGGTCCCATGGTCCAGCAAGTCTATCCGCCGCGGATGAGCGAAACGCCCAGTCGGCTTTTCTGGGGATGCCGTCCTCTGGGCTTTGACAACGAGTACGTGCTCACCAAACTCCTCGGGCTCCCTCACGAAGAGGTGGAAAAGCTCAAGGCGGAGAAAGTCATATTCCAATGGAATCCGGCGGTGCCGTCCCATTGCCCGCCGCCCGATTGGGACGGAAAGAGCGGACTCAAACTGGCCTAGTGATCAGGGACAACCGATAGCCCTCAGGAGGACGAGAATGACGGACAAGAAATTGGGACCCTCGGCCTACGACGATATGTTCGACGACGACGCCCTAGCCGCAATGCTGAAGGAGGATAAGACCATTGTCGGCTTGGCGATCAATGAGGATTATGCCAAGTGGGCTTATACGGAAACGAATCCCAGGGACGCCTTTCGGAAACCGGAAGCCTTGGATGACATGGTGGTCTTGGACGTGAGCTACGCCAACTTCGGGGCGCTGTACGCCTCCTCGATCCTGGCGGAATTTGGGGCTGAGGTGATCCGCATCGAGCCGCCGGCGGGAGATCTCGCCAGGAAAATGACGCCTTACGGCATCATGATCAAGGACACAGGATTGGCGTACTTAACCGAGGCGCGAAACAAATTTCACATCACCCTCAACCTGGAATCCCCGGAAGGCCAAGCCATGTTTCGCGCTTTGGCGTCCAAGGCCGATGTGGTCATCGAGGCCTTTAAACCCGGCTATATGGATTCGCTGGGCATCGGCTACGAGCAGCTCCGAGAACTGAACCCCGGATTGATCTACTGTGGCTTGCACAGTTTCGGCCATTTCGGAGAAGACTCGGAAAAGTTCGCGAACCAACCGGATTATGACATTGTGGCTCAGGCGCGCGGCGTGATCATGTCCATTACCGGTGAGCCGGACTTGGACCCCGAAGTGCCCCCCGAATACAAGCGACCGCTCAAGCACGGCAACTGGATGGGGTGGTATGTGGGAGGCGCATGGGCGGCTTTCGGGATCCAAGCCGCCATGCTGGTCAAGCGGCGAACCGGAAAAGGCCAATTCGTCGACTGCTCACCGCCTGAAGGTCTTCTGTCCATCTCAAACTATGTGATGCAGTACTACCATATGTCCGGAAACGAAATGCCTCGGGCCGGGAATTACGACTACGCCGTGTTTCCTTATACGTACGTGAAGTGCAAGGATGGCTACACCTTTATGTCCGGCTTCACGGATCCCAATTGGGCGGCCTTGTGCGAGATCATGAACCGACCGGATCTTCAGAAGATGTTTCCGACCATCAAGGAGCGGCTCACCCCCGAGAACCAGCCGAAAATTCAACACGAAATCGAAAAGTTTACGGAAAATTACACTTCGGAAGAGATCCTGCAGATGCTCACCGAATACAGTCGGCGCCCCGACAAGAAGGGCACCGTAGTGACAGGACGTTTGGAGACGCCCACGGATGTGCTCACCCGGGAACATTGGCGTGTTCGAGAAAGTTTTATCCGCCGCACGGATCCTCACTACGGCGAAGTGCTCATCCAGAACTCGTCCTTCAAGGCGATGAGTCGCACGCCGGGTCGGGTGAAATGGGTCTGTCGCCCCGTGGGCGCGGATAACGAGTTTATCTATCAGAAGTACTTGGGCTTAGGTAAGGGCAAGCTCCAGGACCTCAAGGTGAAAGGTGTCGTATAATTGGTGGCCGGGCGCGTTCGAAGGGAAACCCTTTCCTGCTCGAACGCGCCGCCTTCTCCTCTTGCGAAGCGGGTCCCTGCCGGTCCAAGGTGAGGCCGTTGCAGACCCGCCACACGACTATTCCAGACGCTGGAGCGCCCTTTCCAACCGGTCGAATCCTTCGCGCAGTTCTTCCATAGACAAGGCAAAAGACAACCGAATACAACGGTCTTCGCCGAAGGCTTCCCCGGGGACTACGGCCAGGTGGACCTCTTCCATAAGGTAGTCGGCCATGGCGAGCGACCCTTCCACGGTGCGTCCCCCTGCGGATTTGCCGTAATAGGCGCTCACATTGGGAAACACATAGAACGCCCCGTCGGGCATCGGGCACGTGACGCCGGGGATCTTAGCGAGGCGATCCATGACGTAGGCTTTTCTGTCTTCAAACACCTGCACCATGCGGCGGCACGTCTCCTGATCGCCTGCGAGGGCCGCAACCGCAGCCCACTGGGCCACCGATGACGGGTTGCTCGTGGACTGGCTCTGAATCTTGCCCGCCGCTTTGATCACCTCTCGATCACCGAGGAGATACCCGATGCGCCAGCCCGTCATGGCGTAGGTTTTGCTCACGCCGTTGACAATAAAGGTTCTCTGCTTCAGTCGAGGTTCGACCATCGGCAGATTTGCCCAGGTTAACCCGCCGAAGAGGATTCGGTAGTAGATGTCGTCAGAGACGATCAGGACGTGGTCGTGATCCAGGAGCACATCTGCCAGTTCTCGAAGTTCATGAGACAGATAATGGGCTCCCGTGGGGTTCGACGGGCTGTTGAGGATAAGCATCCGGGTGCGCGGTGTCATCGCTCGGCGCAAGTCCTCGGGATTCATCTTAAATCCTCGGCTCTCTTCGCACGTCACAAACACCGGTTCGGCTCCGGCCAACCGGACCATATCAGGGTACGAAACCCAATAGGGGCTGGGGATGATGACTTCGTCCCCAGGATCCAAGACGGCCTGAAACAAGTTGTACAGGCAGTGTTTCCCCCCGCAGGATACGAGGACTTCCTCGGGGTCGTAGCGGAGACCGTAATCCGCGTGGATTGTCCGAATCACGGCATCCTTCAGCTCGGCAATCCCTTGAACAGGGGTATAGCGCGTCTGGCCCCGGAACACCGCTTGGACAGCCATCTGGCTCACATGATGGGGCGTATCGAAATCCGGCTCGCCGACACCGAAACTGATGACTTTCACCCCTTGGCTGCGCAAGGCCTTGGCTTTGGCGTTGATGGCAAGCGTCGCCGACGGTTTGACTTGAAGGACACGTTGTGAAAGCTTCATGATTTTTCCCCTCTGTGGTGAACAGTCGTTTCTTCACCCCTCCCGTAAAAGACGCACACCAAGTAGAGCCCGTGTGCCGGGGCCGTGATCCCCGCGCGGGAACGGTCTCGGCTTGCAAGGATGGCCTCCAGATCCTTCGGGGCCATAAGGCCACGGCCGGCATTCACCAACGTGCCGACGAGATTGCGAACCATATGTCGCAAGAATCCCGTGGCCTGAAAACGAAAGTAAAGATGATCCGGATCGGGACGCCATGCGTCGGCCTGGATCATGGTGCGCACCGGGTTGTTCACCGATGATCCCGCGGCCATGAACGCCCGAAAGTCATGTTCGCCTATGAGAACAGGAAGACAGTCGCGGATGCGATCCAGATCCAGAGGCTTCGGCACATGCCACGCGTAGAGACGCTCAAGGGCGGACGGCAAGGGGCGATTGAGGATCCGGTATTCGTAAACCTTGCTCAGGGCTGAATACGAGGCATGGAAAGCATCCGGCACTTCCTCGGCGTGACGGACCACAATGTCCGGCGGCAGCAGCCCGTTGAGCCCCCTCTGGAAGTCCTCGGGGCTCAAACGCGTTTTGGCGTAAAAGTTGATCACCTGCCCGAGGGCATGCACACCCGCATCCGTCCGGCCGGAGGCCCGCACGGTCACGGGGCGGCCCAACATGATCCCGAGCTTGGATTCAACGACTTCCTGAACGGTGAGAACCCCTTTTTGGCGCTGCCAGCCGTGATAGTGGGATCCATCGTATTCCAAGATGAGCTTGAAGTTTCTTTTCGCCTGAGGATCAAAAGGTGCTGGGGATCGCCGGGCGTCTATCCGCACTGAAGCCGCATCGTCGATGGAAGGGTCGTTCAGGGCTGCCATGGTGCGGCTTCCAACCCGCAATCTTCCGGAAAGCCGAGCATGAGGTTCATGTTGCATACCGCCTGGCCCGACGCACCGCGGGTAAGGTTGTCGATGACGGAGATGACGATCACCCGACCGGTGCGGGGATCGGTCTTCCACGCCAAGTCGCAGTAGTTGCTGCCTCGCACTTGCAGTGTTGTGGGAAATTGTCCCGGCGGGCACAGCCGGATAAAGCGCGACCCCGCGTAAAAACAGCGGAAGGCTTCGGCAACGCGGTCGTCGGTGACGCCCGGTTCCATCTGGGCATACACGGTGCTCAAAATGCCTCGGCTCATGGGCACCAGATGCGGGGTAAAACTGATCCGCACGGGCCTTCCCGCCAGCAGGCTCAGTTCCTGTTCCACTTCCGGCGTGTGGCGGTGTTCGGCCACCTTGTACGCCCGAAACCCATCGTTAACCTCACAGTAATGTGTCGTCAGGGACAACCCTCGGCCGGCGCCGCTCACCCCTGACTTGGAATCCGCGATGATCGTCTCCGGCACCACAAGTTTTTCTTTGAGCAACGGGGCACAAGCCAAAATGATGCTTGTGGGGTAGCAGCCCGGGTTTCCCACGAGTCGCGCCGAGGCGATCCGATCCCGATACAATTCCGGAAGGCCGTAGACGGCCTCGCCCAGGAGATGGGGTGCACTGTGCTTCTGGTACCAGGCTTCATACACCGAAGGGTCCCGAAACCGAAAATCGGCGCTCAAATCCACCACCTTGACCCCACGATCCAGCAAGGATGGGATGATCTCCATGGCGGCATGGTGGGGGAGGGCGGTAAAGACGAGACGGGCTTCGCGGGTCAGGTTGTCCGGATCGGTGTCCTCAAAGCACAAATCCCCGTGACCGCGCAGAGCAGGATAGACGTCCGCCAAGCGTTCGCCCTGGTTCGCCCGGGAGGTGATGGTGGTGATCCGAACCCGAGGATGTCCACACAAGAGCCGCAAGAGCTCAAAACCCGTGTACCCGGACGCGCCGGCAACGGACACTGGCACCATGATGATCCCCCTCAGCGACGTGTTGAGTGTCCCCCGAACAAACGTCAGGGGCCCGCGCCGTCGGCGTGAGCCCCTGAGAGATGGTATCCGATTGCGGATGGGATCCGCCGTGTGTCCAGGGCCGTAAGAGGAGGTTTTCCGTTCAGAAGAGAAGAATCGGAAGAACCCGGCCCAGGCGTCCCCTCCGGTGGTGGATCGAACCCGTTTCTAACGTTTGGAGTATTGGAACCGAGCCCGTGCGCCTCGCTGGCCGTATTTTTTGCGTTCTTTAACGCGGGAATCCCGAGTGATGAAGCCGGCGCGTTTGAGCACCTGGCGGAACTCAGGGTTAAATTCGATGAGCGCCTTGGAAATACCGTGCTTGATGGCTCCGGCTTGACCGCTCAACCCCCCTCCGTTCACGTTGACGAACACGTCCAGCTTGCCGAAGGTGCCGGTGAGCATGAGGGGTTGATGAATGAGCATCTTGCTCGTTTCCCGAACAATGTATTCATCAATGGGCTTGTTGTTGATCACCACGCGGCCGGTTCCGGGTTTCAGCCACACACGGGCGACCGCCGATTTACGCTTTCCCGTTGCATAGAAACTTTGTTCCGCCATGTAAAGACTCCTTGACTACCTGCGGTTGCCCAGTTTCAGGGCTGTGGGTTGCTGGGCTTCATGGGGATGCTCGGCACCGCTGTAGACCTTCAGTTTCTTCAAGAGCTTGCGGCCGAGGCGATTTTTGGGCAACATGCCGCGCACGGCGAATTCAATGAGCCGTTCGGGATGTTCCTGATTCAGTTTCTTCGCCGTGGTGACCTTCAGCCCCCCGGGATATCCGGAATGGCGATAGTACTTCTTTTGTTCCCATTTCCGACCGGTCAGCCGCACTTTTTCCGCATTGATCACGACCACGAAATCGCCCGTATCCACGTGCGGGGAAAAGGTCGGCAGGTGTTTGCCCCGAAGCCTCACCGCAATTTCACTGGCAAGTCTGCCGAGGACTTGACCGTCGGCGTCCACCACTATCCATTTTCTTCCGTCAGCATCAAACTTGGCACTCGTCGTCTTCATGGGGATATCTCCAAATTTCAACCGCCTCTCGTGACCGACTCGAAGCACAGTCGTATAGGCAATCCCCTGCGAGTTGTCAAGGAAAAGTTCTGTTGGACTGCGACGACCGGTCGCCTGCCGGAAAAAAAGACAACGATGCCCTTGACACCCACACAATACCTGCTATAAAGGGATCGCCTCTGTAATAGCACGCGAGGCGTAATCTCCAGAAGGGACGCGGACGACAAAATGCAGCAGATCAGAACGGCTCGGCGCTTTTACTTTTATTATGGGTGGTATTACGGCCCCGATGGGGTTGGCCGACCACCGCGCTGAGCCGTCCGAAACCTCAGGACGCCGGCAACAAGGCCGTGGGCTAACCCCAAAGCCCACGGCCTTTTTCATGGACATGACCAGGCCGTGGGCACCAGCTCACGGCCTTTTTCGTTTCATGGGGTCGGCATGCTTGTGCCGATATTTTCAACAGGAGGAAGGGCTCGCCCCCTTTCCTCACAAAGTCCGACAAGGAGGACCGACGATGATTGTTGTCATGAAACCGGAACACACCGAGGAGCAACTCCGACAACTTGTGGCCCGAGTGGAAAAGATGGGATTGCGGACCCATTTGTCGCGAGGTGAGCGGCGGACCATTGTGGGAATCATCGGGGAAAGGGACCTCATCCAGGAGATTCCTTTTACCAGCTTTCCCGGTGTCGAGGCGGCACATCCTATCTTGCAGCCCTACAAGTTGGTCAGCCGAGAATTCAAAGAAGACGACACCAAGATCCGTATCGGCGAACATGTGGAGTTCGGGGGGAAGGCCATTCCGATCATCGCCGGACCATGCGCCGTGGAGGGCCGTGAAGTCCTGGATGAAATCGCAGACGCCCTCCACGACTTGGGCATCCCGATGCTCCGCGGCGGGGCCTTCAAACCCCGAACGTCTCCCTACAGCTTTCAAGGTCTTGGCGAATTGGCGTTAAAGTTCATGAGCGATGTGCGGAGCCGCACGGGTATGCCCGTGGTCACGGAAGTCATGGATGCCCGGGACCTCCTGCTCGTTTACAAGTACGCGGATGTCCTGCAGATCGGGACACGCAACATGCAGAATTTCAAGCTCTTGACCGAAGTCGGCCAAGTGGACAAGCCGGTCATTCTCAAACGGGGGATGTCGGCGACCATCAAGGAATTTCTCATGTCGGCGGAATACATTGTGAGTCACGGGAACGAAAAGGTGATCCTGTGCGAGCGCGGCATCCGGACCTTTGAGACGGAGACCCGAAACACCCTCGATCTCAGTGCCGTCCCACTGCTGAAGAAACTGACCCACTTGCCTGTCATCGTCGATCCCAGTCACGCATTGGGCCGAACGGATCTCATTCCGGCCATGTCGCTTGCGGCCGTGGCCGCCGGTGCCGACGGGCTCATGCTGGAAGTCCACGTCCGGCCCCATGAGGCTTTGAGTGACGGTTCTCAATCGCTTACCCCTCAGGCCATGCAGGAACTGTTGGACCGATTGGAGCCCGTGGCTCAGGCGGTGGGACGCACCATCCTGCGGACCCCGAGAACCGGGCGGCAGGACGTGGCCCACGCCGTGGGTGGCACGTCGTGAACTCCATGGGTCACCCCTCAGGGGACGCATCCGGGTGGAAGGCGGGCGAACGCGCCGCTTCGAGCTGCCAACGCTGTGCGATGTACTGGAGGCACCATGACGGAAACCCCATCGGACTTTAAAAGCTGGCCTGTTCAACCCCGTATCGGAATCATCGGCGGCCGCGGGGCCATGGGAAGGCTTTTTCACCGGTTCTTTGTGGATCTTGGTCTTCCGGTCGCCGTTTCCGATGTGGCGACACCGCTCACCAACGAGGACGTCATCGACCGATCGGATATGGTCCTCGTCAGTGTGCCCCTCCACAGGGCCTCGGATATTCTTCGGAGTCTGGCGCTTCGATTCCGGGAGGGCCAACTGGTTGTGGATATCTGTTCTCTCAAGGTGCCGCCGCTGCATGCCATGGCCGCCTCCGCGGCCTGGTACGTGGGGCTCCATCCCATGTACGGCCCCTACGTGAGAGATTTTGTCGGTCAGACCATGATCGTCTGCCCGGGTCGGGTGGCTCGGGAACCGTGGGACTGGCTCATGGGCGTGCTCCGGGATGCCGGGCTCAAGGTTCATGTCTGCTCGGCCGACGAGCACGACCGCATGATGACCGTCATCCAGCTCCTTCCCCATATGACCACCGTGGTGTTGGGGCATTGCCTTCGGGAAATGGGCATCGATGCCGTGGAAAGCCTTCGCTTTACGAGTCCGATCTATCGGCTGGAACTGGACCTGATCGGGCGGCTCTTTGCCCAGGACCCGGCCCTCTATGCCGCCATCGCCATGCAAAATCCCTTCAAGGGCGAAGCGCTCGCGGTGCTGCGCCGCGTTTTCTCGGAAACACTCGACGCCGTGGAACGCGAACGTTGGGAAACCTTTTTGGGCGCTTTCGAAGAAACCCGGTCACATTTTGGGGATTTTTGTCTCCAGGCCTTGGAAGAAACCAACCGACTTCTCACGTGGCACCACAATGCCAATAACCATGCACACGTCAAGGTTCAATCGGTCACGCCCACCCACCATGGGGCATTGACCTCTGGAAATGGCGAAATCCGATCACCTCTCGAGTCGAGCGGCACCGTGGCGTTGCCCGTTTTGGACCCCGAGGCGAATTGGTCCTTATGCCGCCCGAGCGCGCCCGGCGGGAACACCGCCCCGCAGCCCCGCGCTCCTTTGAAAGGGACGGTGACCCAAAACGAGACAGAGGATCCCGCAGCGCTAGCTCAGGTGACTCTGGCCCCGCATGCCGCCCGATCCTTGGCTTCATGGCTGAACGATCGTTTTCCCAACCGACGCCCGCTTTTCTTTGTGGACCGACGCGTGGCCGCCTTGTGGGGGGAAGCCCTCGGCGCCCGGAGTTTTGGTCCAGCCTGGATCGAATGGGACGCCCGGGAAGACAAGAAATGTCTCGAGACCGTGGAAACACTGGCCCGGGTCGCTTTGGAGCGCGGCGCGGACCGCGGCAGTGTGTTTGTGGCCGTGGGGGGCGGGGTCACAGGCGATGTGATCGGCTTTCTCGCCTCGATATTCATGCGGGGGGTTCCCGTCGCTCAGGTGCCGACCACGCTTCTGGCCCAGGTGGATAGTTGTTTGGGCGGAAAAACCGGCGTGGATTTACCTGAAGGGAAAAACCTGCTCGGGACATTCCATCACCCGGAGGCCATCCTGGTGGACCCGGCTTTTCTTCAGACTTTGCCCGTCGTGGAATGGCAAAACGGCATGGCGGAAGTCATCAAATACGCCCTCCTCGACGACACCGGGCTTATGGACGATCTGGAGGCTTTCGCCGAAGCTTCAGGCCCTGACGGCGTGATGTACCCGCTGCCTCTAGAGATGACCCAACGTCTCGTCCACCAAAGCCTCCGCCTCAAGGCGCGCTTCGTCGCCGCCGACGAAAGAGATTTTGGGCAGCGCCAGCTCCTAAACTTGGGGCACACCACAGGACATGGACTGGAGGCCCTTAGCGGGTACTCGCTTCCCCACGGCCATGCCGTCGCTCTTGGAATGAAAGCGGCGGTCCACATGGGCATCCTCCAAGGCATTACAGATCCCGCCTTGGCGCACCGCCTGGACCGGATCCTGGACGCCTACCATTTGCCCCGCACGACGCCGCTGGCGAAGGATCTCGACGCGCTGCTGCGCCATATTCAACACGATAAGAAGAAAGGTGCGGGTGGTTTGGTCTGGATCGTGCCGCGGGATGTGGGCCGTGTGGAAAGAAAGACCGGCGTTCCGGAAAGTCTTGTTCGGAACGCCCTGAAAAGCATCGCGGATCCTAAAGATCACTAGGCTCCGTTGGCCCGGAGGAACGCGGCGAGGGTGGCGGAGTCTTCCACGTTGTGGATGGTGACGTTCCGGTCGATGCGCCGCACCAGCCCGCGAAGGACTTTTTTCGGGCCGACTTCCACGAAGTGGTCGTAACCGTTATTGAGGAACCACTCAATAGATTGCTTCCACAAGACGGCCCCGCACAGTTGTCGCACGAGCTTCTCCGGAGCTTCGGCGGCCTCACGCAAGGGCTGGGCATCGATGTTATTGACGACGGGGATTTTCGGATCGGAAAACGAGGCGGCCCTGACGTAGGGCTCGAATTTCCGGCGGGCTGATTCCATGCATCGACTATGCCAGGGGCCGCTCACATTGAGCTTGATGCATTTCTTGGCGCCTTCCGCGGCGCTGGCTTCCAACGCCTTGTCCACGGCCTCAACGGGCCCCGTGATGATGAGCTGATCGGGGCAGTTGATGTTGGCGATTTCCACGTCATAGAGCCGGCAGATATCTTGCAACTTCTCTTCCGGCATGTCCATGACGGCCGCCATCGCGCCTGGAGTTTCCAAGGAGGCTTCGTGCATGTACTGTCCCCGGTGCCGCACCAGGTTCAGCGTATCGCTGAGAGATAGCACCCCCGCTGCATAGAGGGCGCTGTACTCACCGAGGCTGTGGCCGGCGGCGGCGGCGGGAAAAATCTCGTGCTGGGCCAGGACAGTGAGGCAGGCCAGGTTCGTCACAGTGATGGCCGGCTGCACGTTTTGCGTCTGGGTGAGGACGTCTTCCGGTCCTTCGAAGCATAGTCTCTTGATGTCCATCCCCAGAATGTCATCGGCGCGGTCAAACAACTCCCTCACGGCCGGGTAGTTTTCGTAAAAATCCTTCCCCATGCCGACATATTGCGAACCTTGCCCAGGAAACAAGAAAACCCACTTTTTCATGGCGCCGGCTCTTTCTTGGGAAATTATTTTTTCTTTCGTGCGCCGCTTTTATCCAGAAGCCCCCTTCTTGTCAAGCGCGCCATGCCTCTTGGGAGGAGCCCGAAACAAAAACCACGGGGCTCAATGTCCCACATGGAGGATGTAATTGGCAGTACCGCCCACGCCGGGGCCATATGGCGGCCCGGACACAATCGCCCCATCGATGACGGGGAAGGTGAGTGTGTACTTATTCGAACTTTCGGGGATAAATCCTCCGCCGTACGGGACACATGAGATGATCATGGGGTGAACTGTTTCAGTAAAGAGGACCTCCAGCATCGCTTGGCAATATTCATTAAAAGTGAGTCTTCCACCGAGGGTCACATCGACGGTTGTTAAGCCGCTACAAGATATCATAACCTCGCAGGTGGTGAAGTAATGGGTGCCATAGGTCACTGTTCCGTTTCCGGTGATGGTGTTGTCTTCATGCACTGTAAAAGGAACACTCCCTGAGAACCAAAGATCTTGATGGTAACATCCATAATCGACTGTATAAAGGTGGTTGTAGGTGATGGAAAAAGATCGGCTCCCGCTGTAATCCCCACAGCCGCCGAGGCTGTTTCGAACCACGAAAAACGTGTGCCATAGGTAATAGGAGGAGAGACTCCCTGCCGGGCTTGCCAACAGGTAGCAATGATATTGACCCGGGGGTAAGGCCGAAATCGGAATATCGCCGAACAAAAACTCGTCCACGGGTTGCGTCACGGCGGTTTTCCAGGCGATGAGTTGGGTTTCAAAGACGACGAGCTGGCCGTTGGGGTTCACGATGTAGAGATGGAAAGGATCGATGGCCGGGGCCATGATTCCCACATAGAGGTCCACCGGCCCGCTGAAGGCGGGAAGCCCTATTCGCAGCCGAACCGTGTCACCTCCTTCGGCCACAGGGCCGACTCCGATGGGCCGGGCGACGGCCGGATCGGCGGCCGTAACAGGATCAGCCGTCGGAGGATACTCAAATCCTTGCTGAGCCGAGGGAAGCGGCATCACCTGAGCCTGCACGCCCCAACACACGCAGAGCACAAGAGCGCAGGCCGAAACCACCCTTTGCATTGTTCTTGACATGGCTTTCCCTCCCAATAACTGTCCAAGATTTAGACAAAAGGTGATTTAAGTTCTTTTAACTTGCCGCATCTGTGCTTTTCAAGAATACGGCCTGTGATGATGATCATGTCTTGCCTCCTGATTCCAATCCCCAAATCGCACTTCTAAAAACACGGGCATCCTCCCTGCATGAAACCGCCTAACCGGCGCCGGTGCACGGCTTTTTGCCCTTCTGACTCCCCTGGATTTACCGGTTTTGGGGACGCTCTCGAAACCCACCGATGACAGGAAAAGTTCTTGTCGCGGAGAGCGTTCTTTCTGTAATGTGACCAGGCCTCTCGCCCGAGCGGGACGAGAAGAGGAGACAAATCCCAGGGCGCAAAAAATTAGCGGGAGGATGAATCTCATGGGGCATGCCATTGGCATACGGCGGGAAGATAAGAATGAATGGGAACGGCGCGTCCCTTTATCACCGGAGCATGTGGCGGAATTGGTCAAGAGGCATCACATGCGGGTCTACGTGCAACCCTCAAGTATCAGGGTTTTCCGCGATGACGCCTATCGTGAGGCGGGGGCCGTGGTGCAGGAAGATCTTTCACCCTGCCGCATCGTGCTGGGTGTGAAGGAAATGCCGCCCGAGCTCTTCCGCAAAAACGTTCTCTACGTTTTCTTTTCGCACACCATCAAAGGGCAGGCCCATAATATGCCCATGCTCAGAGCCCTGTTCGATGCCGGCGCTCATCTCCTGGATTATGAACGGATCGTGGACGACCAAGGGCGGCGACTCGTGTTGTTCGGCCATTTTGCAGGGCTCGCCGGCATGATCGAATCCCTTCACGCGCTTGGGCGCCGTTTGGCTTTTCAAGGGCTCAGCCCGGAGCACAATCCTTTCCATGGAGTCAAGCAGCCGTATGAGTACGGCACCGTCGATGCGGCGTTGGAGGCGATCCGGGCCGGTGCCGGTCGTCAGATCGCCGAAAAGGGTCTTCCAGCACAACTGAGGCCCTTTGTCGTTGGGGTATTAGGTTACGGTCATGTGGCTCGCGGCGCCATGGATGTTTTGGAAAAATGCTTTCCCGTGAAGTTTGTCCAGCCCGAAGCATTGCTTTCCATCGGACTTTCATCGGACACAGGAAAGGTCGTCCATGTCGTGGTCTTCGAGGAAAAGCACACGGTGCGTCGTCGCGACAACGGCCCCTTCAACCTTCAGGAATACTGGGATAATCCCGATAAATACGAATCCAGCTTTGCTCCATGGCTCCCTTTCCTGACGGTACTCATCAATGGCATTTACTGGGATCCTCGATCCCCTGTGCTGGTGAGCGCGGAAAATCTCCGCCGGCTATACCGCTCGCAGAACCCGAAGCTCCAAGTCATCGGGGACATCACCTGCGACATTGAAGGCTCTATCGCCGTGACTCGTAAGGCCACCAGCCCGTCCCAACCGTGCTACGTTTACGACACAGATACTGACGCTTTGCTGGACGATCTGAGTCAAGGACGAGGACCCGTCATCATGGCCGTAGACAATCTCCCGTGCGAATTTCCCCAAGAGGCCTCAATGGCCTTCGGATCCGCCTTGATGCCCTTTCTCCCGCATCTGTGTGGAATCGACCTTGAAGAGGCCGATGCGGTCCGAAAACTTCCAGGCCCCTTACAGCCGGCACTCATCGTGCGATCGGGGCGGCTTACGGAGAATTATGCCTACCTGGAAAGATTTCTCGGACCCTGATGCGGGCCTCGTTGAACCAGAGGCATCCCGCGAGAAGACCATCGCTGGCGCCGATGGCGGTTCACGACGCCGGGCTCAGGAGCCCGACAAGCGCTCTGAGGGACGGTTGGTCCTCCAGGACGTGGACGAGCGCAATGAGCTCTGCCTGAGCCTTGGGGGAGAGTTTCTCGCGGCTTAAATGGCGAAATTTGTTTTCCAACAGCTCATCGGAAAGGGGATTTGCCGGATCCCCCAAGGCTTCGACAACGGTCTTCTCATGTTCCTCACCGTTGGCCGCCACTCGAACCCGGGCGGCCGTCCGGGCCGGGAAGAGGGAATCCATGACATCGTCTTGGTGGAGGACAACCCGATGAGCCCAATCACTCACAGAAGAATCGGCGAGAGCTTCCGCCTCCAGAGGCAGCAGCGCCTGTTTCCCTCGGAGCGCTGCCACCGCCAGGCAAAAGGGGATGCTGTATTGAGCCGATTCCAAAGTGGGCGGTGCGGTATAATTGTTCAATTTTAGAGCTCGGGAAAAGGTGTGAACATCCACTCGGTTGATGTCGTGGGCGGCCAGATTTCGTTCCTCCATCAGCGCTGTCAATGCCTCGAGAGCACTATGGATCCAGCGGCAACATGAAAAGACCTTGAAGTAAGTCTTTTCAATGGCAAAAGACTCTCCTAAGCCGGAAACGATTCTCTGCGCATCGAAATAGGCCGGATGATCCAGGATGTCCAGTGGGCCTGTGAAACCTTCGGATGCGAGGTCCACGGCGAGAAACCCGGTCAGTGTTGCCCAGGGGATGCCTTCTTTGACGTGATTGCCCATGAGTGCGCTGTAGCCGGCGGCGGAAAGCCCGGGCGACAAAACGCCGGCTATCGCCAGGGCATGGGCCAGTTGGGATCCTGGCATACCCAAGAGCCGACCGACGGTCGCCGCCACGCCATAGGCGGCCCATCGGCCGGTGGACAGGGTATCCAAGGCGTTAAAGTCGCGGGCTGCTGCGATACGCACGCCGATCTCGTAACCTATGGCAACGGCGCCAAGGAAGTCCCGACCGGAGGTCCCGGTCACTTCCGCGAGGGCCATGGCTGCCGGAATCACGGCGGATCCAGGATGACCTCCTGCATCGCGATGGCCATCGTCCACATCCAAAGCCGAGGCGGCGGCGCTGTTGGAGACTGCGGCGGCAGGCGGATTCACCTGATCCAAGAGATACCATACGGAAGCCTTTCCTCTTTGGAACTGACGGCCCATGACTTGACGCATCGCGCGCGCCGGATTGCTGTCCACCCCGGAGGCGGCCGCACCCAGCAGATCCAGAACGCATCGCTTCGCTGCGGCGATTGTAGTCTCTGGAAAGCTCGAGGGCGAGAAACCGCAGACGAAATCCGCCAGCTCTTCCACCGCGTAGCGCTTAGACATCGGGATCTTCCCAGGATGGTTCCAGCCGGCTTTGCACCAGCATACCTCGCCGTTCTAATTCCGCGACCATGACAGCGGGCGGAACGTCTTGAGCGGGTGACAAGACCCCGTAGCCCGTGATCACGCCATTGAGAATGAGCTGGGCTCCAATGCTTGCGGTGAACCCCACCGTTCTGTTCATGGCGTATAGTCCTGTTTCCAGATCACGGTAATCCACCAACCAATAGGTTACCCGACAACGTTGACCTGCGCGCCTACCCCAGGCTTGCGCCAACAGCACGGCCACGTCCCTTTCCTTATCGTTGTAAAGGAGGCGGGGTGTCAGTTGCTGGACCATGAAGCGACGTGGAGACACGAGGCAGCCGTCCACTTCCACCGGGCTATCTTCAAGAAAACCCAATTGCGCCCAGACGTTCCAAAGGCTGTTATGTCCAGGCCAGCGCAGGGCGAACCGTCCCATGTCCCGCACCTTCGGCCCCAACCGGAAACGCTCGATGTAGGCCAGCGCGTCTCCGTTGGGGTAGGCTTCCAGGACGCCCAACCCGTCCACTTTAAGACGATGACCGTACTCCGGGCGAAAGATCTGTCCTTCCGGCACAGAGATTTCTTGTCCGCATTTGAGGAACCTGGCCGGACGTTTATAGGCTTTTAAGACCCCATCGAAGGTCCAGCTGATTTTGTATCGCAGCGGATTGCTATCGGCACAGGCTGGTTCGGGCACCCCGGCGCCGTAGGAGTGCAGACCGTGGACTTCGTCCAAGGCTTCCACGGCCAAGCGACACAGGATCAGATCGATGCCTGGGTCCATGCCCATTTCCGGCAAAATGGTCACCTGCGCCTGTCGGGCGGCCTCATCAAGCTGTCCAAGTTCCCCCGTATAGCTGGAGCTGACGTAATGCACCCCGCTTTCCACGGCGCGCCGAGCCACTTGCAGGCCGAATTGGGGTGGCAACATGCAGATGAGCGCCTGCGGGCGCTCACGTTGGAGGAGGCGGCCCAAGGCGTCCACGTTTTCGGCGTTCAAATCGGTGACCGAGACCTTGTCCAATTGGTGTTGGCGCACATAAGCTTCAGCCGCTGCCGCATCCAAGTCCGCGGCGACGACGTGCGTTATTCCCTCGCTTTGATTCAGGTCATGCAACACGGCTTTCCCCTGCATGCCCGTCCCTAGGACCAAAACCTTCATAGACTTCTCCTAAACGTTGCGCAGGCGCGGATCCAGAGCATCCCGCAGTCCGTCGCCAAGCAGGTTGATGGAGAGAATGGTCAGCATGATGGCCAGCCCTGGAAAGGTGACCAGCCACCACGCGTCCATGATGTACACCCGCCCTTCGGCCAACATCCGTCCCCAGGTGGGGGCTGGTGGAGGCGCCCCCATGCCCAGGAAAGATAAACCGCTTTCCCAGATGATGATGTTGGCGACGCGGAGGGTTCCGAGCACTAAGAGCGGCGAGATGACGTTCGGAAGAATGTGACGAACGATAATCACCGGGTGGGACACGCCGACGGCCCGCGCAGCTTCGACAAAAGCTTTCTCTTTGAGGGAGAGGACAGTGCCGCGGATGGTGCGGGCGTAAGTCACCCAGTCGGAGAGGCCGAGCACAAGGATCAAATTAAAGAGAGATGGCCCCAGGACCGCGATAATTGAGATGGTCAAGAGCATAAAGGGATAAGCCATGAAGACGTCGGCCACGCGCATGATGAGGGTGTCGAGTTTCCCTCCATAATAGCCAGAGATTAGCCCCAAAAAGATCCCCAACAGTTCGGCGATGAGAACCGCGCTCAATCCCACAAGAAGAGAAATGCGGCTACCATGGAGAATCCGAGAAAGAACATCCCGGCCCAGATTATCCGTTCCCAGAGGATGGTGCCATGAACCGCCGTCTTCCCATGCAGGCGGGGTAAACCGTGCCGTGAGGTCTTGGGCCAAGGGATCCGTTTTATAAAAAACTGGGAAGAACGCGCTGGTCATCACGATGACACTGAGGAGCATGGCTCCAACAAGGGCGTTTGGGCGGCGCATGAGTTCTCGAATAATTTCCGCGAAAAGGCTGAATCTGGCTTTCAGGGATTCCTCCACATCCTGAATCGACGACTGAGAAACCACAGCTATTTTTCCTCGAGGTAACTAATTTGGGGATCCAAATAGACATAAAGGATGTCCACGACAAGGTTGACCACTACAAAAACCACGGCAAGGACCAGCACGCTCGCCTGCACGAGGGGATAATCCCGATTAAAAATGGCCTGAACCACAAGCCGCCCAACACCGGGCCAGGCGAAGACGGTTTCAATGATGACTGTGCCGCCGATCAAGAAACCGAATTGCATGCCGGCCACCGTCACCAGGGGGATGAGGGCGTTTTTCAGGGCGTGTTTGCCGATGACCAGCGTTTCTGTCAGGCCCTTCGCTCGAGCGGTCCGCACATAGTCCTGACTGAGGACTTCCAGCATCACGGATCGGGTCAGCCGGGCAAACATGGCCATAAGCCCCATGCCTAAAGCCAAGGCCGGCATGATGAGCTGTGGCAGGGTGCCGCGACCCGAGGTCGGCAGCCAACCGAGCTTGACGGAAAAGAGCAGGATCAACATGATCCCCAACCAGAAATGGGGCATGGAAAGGCCGAGAAGCGCTCCGAGCATGCTGCCCATATCCAGAAAGGATCCTCGTTTAACGGCGGAAAGAATGCCAATAGGAACAGATACCCCCAAGGCAATGACCATGGCCGCCAGGGCGAGTTCCATGCTGGCTGGGAGCCGCTCCAGGATGAGGGTCATGGCCGGTACCCGATAATAGAGTGATTGTCCGAAATCTCCTTGGAGAGCATGAGCGAGGAATCGCAGATATTGAATGGGGATAGGGTCATCGAATCCGAGCTGTTTGCGCAAAGCTTCGATCTGTTGGTGGCTTGCATCGGCGGGAAGCATCAGCATGACGGGATCACCGGATAAATGGATGAAAAAGAAGCTGACGGCCGAAATTCCCACCAGGACGTAAACGGCATGCCACAGCCGCTTGAACAAATAACGACCCATGTCGAATCCAAACCCCAAGGGTTGTCTTTTAACGACTGGTTAAACCCCGGTCAGGCCAACCTGACCGGGGGAGGAAAGAATCACTTCTTCGGCTTTGCATCCCTCATATTCAGGAAACCGTCTCGCCTTCCCTCATAATCGACGTGCTTAGCCACAGCAAAGACTTCCGGGACCACATACAGGAAGATCCACGGTGCCTCGTCATAAAGCAATCGGTCGATCTCTTGATAGGCTTTGGCCCGCGCGTCCCGATCCATGATAGTGCGGGCTTTGTCCAGAAGTTCGTCCAGTGCCGCGTTTTTGTAATAGTAGTCGCGGCTTTTAGAATGGAAAAGCGAGTACACGTAACGGTCGGGTTCTGGGGCGTCGTCCCACCAGTAGATGAACATTTGGTGTTGGCGCCCTTTGTAGCGTTCCCACATGACCGCTCGTTCAAAAGGCTCCAACGTCACCTGGATTCCCACTTTAGCAAGATCCGAGGCAATGGCTTCCGCCTGTTCCTGGATTTGGGACATATAGGTGGGGTACGCCAGCCGAGCCTGGAAGCCTTGGGGATACCCGGCGTCCGCAAGTAGGCTCTTCGCTTTTTCCGGATCATAGGCATACGGCTTCAGGGTCGGGTCCGCGCCAAAAGTGCGCGGGCTGATAGCACCGGCGCACAGAATGGCGGTGCCTGCAAATAAAGCCTTATTAATCATCTCGCGATTGATGGCGTGATTGACAGCGCGGCGCACGCGCACATCGTTAAAGGGTGGATTGTAGGTGTCGAGGCCCAGGTAGTGCATCACACCCATCTGGGGCGTCAACACAGCCTTGCCCGAGTCTTCGATTTTCTTGCGTTGGTGAACCGGTACCCCGCTGATCACGTCAGCTTCCCCCGTGAGGATCGCCGCGATGCGAGACGCCTCTTCGGGAACGCCTTTGAAAACTACCGTCTTATAGGCCGGTTTGGGGCCGTAGTATTTTTCGTAGCGTTCCAGCACCACCTGATCCCCACGAACCCATTTGGCTAGCTTATATGGACCGCAGCCTACCGGATTGACGTTGTATTCCGTATCGCCCACTTGCTGAATGTACTTGGGTGGGACAATGGGCAGGTAATAACCCAGGATATAGAGGCCCGGCGCGTAAGGCTGTTCCGTGCGGATGGTGAAGGTGTGGTCATCGAGGACGGTGAGTTCCACGAAGGCGGAAAGTTTGCCCGCGTGGGGGCTCTTGAGGTCGGGATTTTTAATCCGGTCGAAAGAGAACTTGACGGCTTGAGCGGTCACCGGTTCGCCGTTGTGGAAGGTGACATTTTTACGCAATGTAATTTTCCAGGTGGTGTCTGAGAGCTTTTCCCACTTTTCCGCCAGGGCGGGTTTGACGGTCGCATCGTCTTGAGGGTGAAAGAGCGTGTCGTGGATGTTGTAGCAAACGCTCATGGTCGTTTGAATCGAACTCTGCATAAGGTCCAATCCAACGGGTTCGGCCTCCTGGATCACCACCAAAGTGTCCGGGGCTTTGGCGGGTGCCGATGACAAGCCCAACGCCAACGTGATGCCCATGGCCAGTGCGATCATCACAGCTTTTTTCATCGCAATCCTCCTCCGTAAGCTATCGTCCGCAAAGAATTCGCCCTGTCACCGCGCCTGCGCGGCTAAAGAACGAGCCTCCGGCCTTGCACTCTCGTAGAGATGGCAGGCCGTCCAATGACCTTTTTCCACTTCAACGAAAACGGGCTCAAGGAAGCGGCACACTTCCATGCACCTTGGGCACCGCGGATGGAACCGGCATCCCGGTGGGGGAGACATGGGGCTGGGAACGTCCCCCGACAACACGACGCGGCGGCTTCGGGCTTTCGGATTTGGAGGGGGGACCGCCGACAGAAGGGCTTGCGTGTAGGGGTGCAAGGGCGTTTCATAGAGGGCTTTCGCCGGAGCCCATTCCACAATCTTTCCAAGATACATGACGGCCACACTATGGCACAGATACCGAACCACACTGAGGTCATGCGAGATAAAAATGAGGGCGAACCCCAGCTCTTGCTGCAGCCGGACGATGAGGTTGAGGATTTGAGCTTGCACAGAGACATCGAGCGCAGACACGGGTTCATCGGCGACAAGAATCTGGGGGTTCAGAATAAGAGCCCTCGCGATCATGATGCGTTGGCGCTGACCTCCGGAAAACTCATGGGGAAATCGGGCGGCATGTTCCGGTAAGAGTCCGACGCTTCGGAGAGACTCCACCATGCGGTGTTGTCGTTCGTCGCGTGATCCGATCCCGTGGGTCCGTAACGGCTCTTGGAGAATACGGCCAATGGAGAGCCGCGGGTTTAAGGAGCCGAAAGGATCCTGAAAGATGATTTGGATCTCACGGCGCAGACGGCGCAGAGCCGAGCTGTCCATGGCGAAGATGTTCTGCCCTTTGTAAAATACCTGCCCGGATGTGGGTTCGAGGAGTCGTAAAATGGTGCGGCCGGCCGTGGATTTGCCGCACCCGGATTCGCCCACCAGTCCCAGCGTTTCGTGAGGCGCGAGAGAAAACGAGATGTCGTCCACGGCGCGCACAACCGGTCCTGTGTGCCGCCACCATCCCCGGCGCACGGGGAAATGCTTTACCAGGTTGCGCACCTCAAGCATCCATCACCTCACTCGCTCTCCAGCATGCCGCCCAGTGGTTGGGGCGCACGCATTCAAGCAGCGGTGTTTTCTCATGGCAGATGGACGCTGCATAAGGGCACCGTGGATGAAACGTGCACCCCTGGGGCAGTTGTGTCGGGCTGGGAATTGTCCCGGGGATTTCATACAAGGGTTCTTGCGCAGAGGAGGTGTCTGGGCGCGGGATGGCGTGCATCAAGCCTTTAGTGTAAGGATGTGCGGGGTAATCAAAAAGCTCGGTGGTTTCCGCCTGTTCCACAATGCGCCCCATGTACATGACGGCCACATCGTGCGCTGACTGGGCGATAACTCCCAAATCGTGAGTGATGAGCAGAACCGCCATACCGATCTCTTCCCTCAAACGTTCCATGAGGTCAAGGATCTGGGCCTGGATCGTGACATCCAAAGCTGTGGTGGGCTCATCGGCAATGAGCAGTTGCGGGCGGCAGGCCAACGCCATAGCGATCATGACACGCTGACGCATGCCACCGGAAAGTTGAAAGGGGTACTGTCTCGCACGGCCTTCGGGGTCCGGGACCCCGACGCGCTCCAGCATGGCCACAGCTCGCCGACGAGATTCCGAGCGGGAGAAGCGTCGGTGAACCCGATAGACTTCCGCCAATTGCTCGCCTACGGTAAAGACCGGGTTGAGCGCCGTCATGGGTTCTTGAAAAATCATGCTGATGCGGTCACCTCGAATCCGGCGGATTTCTTCGGGGGACAGAGTCAGCAGATCCCGACCCTCAAAAAAGATTTTGCCTGCTTTGAAGAAAGCCGGGGGCATGGGCAGCAGTCGAAGGATGGACAGAGAAAGAACGGTTTTCCCGCACCCGGATTCTCCGACAATGCCCAAGACCCGCCTTGGTTCCAAACGAAGAGAAACCCCGTCCACTGCGGTGACGGCTCCCGCATGGGTTCGAAAACCCGTGGTCAAGTTTTCTATAGACAGCAAAGGGGCGTCCAGACCCATTGTTGGCTCACGTGCCTCACTCATGAAGGGGCTTTGTCCGCACGTTCGCCCTTTCTTTTACATGGCAAAATCTATTCTTGCAACGCGTGATTGACCCAGGGCTTCCAGTTCGTGCCTCGTTGTGGCATGGTGTGGACACTTCGAGCGAGGTGTGGAAAGTTTGAGGAGGGGGCTTCCGAGAGATCACTTTGCAGCGCCAAGCTCATGAGAGGAGGGTGTCATATGGAGCGCTTTTTCGACGCGAGGAGTGTTGCAGTGATCGGTGTTTCCAGCTCGCCGACGAATCTTGGTCGCGCCATGGTGTTTAATCTTATGGAGTTTCAATATCAGGGCGTGATTTACTTGGTCGGTCCCAAAGGGGGTGTTTTTGCAGGCCACAAGATTTACCGGAGTGTGGAAGAATTGCCGGAACCCGTGGATCTGGCCGCTGTGCTGGTGCCCGCTCGGGCGGTTCCCGAAGTGGTTCGGCAATGCGGGAAAGTGGGCATTCGTCGGATCATTGTGGAATCTGCGGGTTTTCGGGAACTCGGGGACGATCGAGCCGAACTTGAAAACGAGATCCGGGAAGCTCTCTCGCAATACGACATGCGCATGATCGGGCCCAATTGTATCGGCATTATCAATCGTTACAACGGGCTGGCGGTGCCGTTCATGCCCATGAAAGCCGAAGCCCCTCCGGGACGGGTGGCCATTTTTTCGCAAAGCGGCGGGGTGGGCGCCACCATGATCAACAACTGTGCTGCAGAAGGCATCGGCTTTTCGAAGTTTGCCAGCATCGGCAACAAACTGGACGTGAACGAAAACGACCTCTTGGACTTTTATCTCAGAGACCCGCAGACCGATGTCATTTTTGGCTATCTGGAAGGCATCGCCCAGGGCCGTCGTCTCATGGAGGTGGCGGGGCGGGGCACGAAACCCATCGTGATTCACAAATCGAATCGTGGGGGGGCCGGAGCCGTCATCGCCCGCTCCCATTCCGCATCTCTGACCACAGACGACGCGGTGACGAACGCCGCCTTCCGTCAGTGCGGCATTTTGCGTGTGGCGGACCAGAACGAGGGCCTTACGGCTATTAAGGGTTTCCTTTTGCCCAAAATGGAAGGCCGCCGCCTCGCCGTGATTTCCCGCTCTGGAGGACACGCCGTCATGGCGGCGGATGCGGCGGATGAATTTGGTTTCGAGCTCCCGCCGTTTCCCGGAGATCTCGTCAAAATGGCCGAGAGCCATGCCCGCGCCGGGGTCATTCAGTTTCACAATCCCATGGATCTAGGCGATGTGTTCGATCTGGAGCTCTATGAAAAGCTTGCCCATCAAACCTTGATGGGCTCCGACATCCATGGGCTGCTCTTCATTCACAACTATCAGGGCATTTTCGACGCGGAGGGATCGCGTCAACTGGTGCGGCGATTAGGGAATGTCATGCGCACCGTGGGAAAACCTATTGCCGTGTGCGTGTTCACCATGCACAAGGAGCTGGAATACAACCGCAAGAGCGCAGGTTATCCCATTTTTACGGATCCTCGGGACGCCGTGCGGGCTCTCGCCTGGAATCGGGATTTCTCCCCAAAACCCCGGCACGTGTTTTCGACGCAGAAACCCCCCGGTGTGGATGAGGAGGGAGCTCGGCGAATTCTCTCTGCCTTCGGCGAAGGACCGGTTGATCCTGACCTCTTGGCATCGGCATTGGCCTGTTACGGTGTTCCCATGGTCCCGTGGGCGGTCGTGGACAGTGCCCACGCGGCCGTGGAAGCGGCACGCCGACTGGGCTTTCCTGTGGTGCTCAAGACCGCGGGGCACGAGGTGGTCCATAAGAGCGACGCCGGAGCTGTGCGGCTCCATGTGACGGATGAGGAGGCGGTGCGTTCCGCCTATGGAGAACTTGCCGCCTTCGGTCCACGGGTGCTGGTGCAAAAAATGGCCGATCCAGGCATGGAATGGATTGTCGGAGGCCGTCAGGACAATCATTTCGGTCCGGTGGTCGTGGTGGGGATCGGCGGCATTTACGTCGAGGTTCTCAAGGAAACGGCCTTGGGGATCGCTCCTGTGGACGATGAACAAGCCCGCGAGCTGGTGCACAAGTGCCGAGGTGCCGCGCTGCTTCGGGGGGTGCGGGGCCAGAAGCCTCTGGACGAGGACGCCCTGGTGGATGTGCTGGTTCGGTTGTCTTGGTTCCTTCACGACTTTCCCCAAGTGCGGGAACTGGATATGAACCCCGTTCGAGTCTACGAGGTGGGCTGTGAGGTTTTGGACTGGCGGGCCGTGGTTTCTCGAATCTGACGTTCCACCTGGGGTGTCGGAGTCTCAAGGGCTGGTGAGCGCACGAAACCCTTTTGTGGAGTGCCTCGGGAACCATTCTCTTTTGGGCGGCGGCGATGTGGCTCCCCGGCCGGTTTGAAGCGACCTCGCCGGCAGAGTCTGTTCCTTTGAGACGTGCGTGAGAAGCTGACGTCACGCGGGGGAAAAACCATGACGGGGCACAGTGATTTCAAGCGAGGAGGACTATGGAGTTCGCATACAGCACACTTTCCTTTCGTCTGAAGACCCTTAAGGAATCCGTGGATGCAGTGGCCAAAGGAGGTTTCCGCCGCGTGGAACTCCTGGCCGATCGGCCTCATTTGTTTCCGGAAGATTTTCGGGCCGCCCGGGTGACGGAATTCCTTCAATGCCTTACGGAAAAAAACATGAAGGTGGTCAACCTCAACGCGTGCCGGGTGACCGCCCTGGGCGATGGCGCTCATCCCGGCTGGCTTGAAGAGGACTGGAAAGAGCGGGAACTGCGGATTCGATACACTTTGGACTGTCTGCGCCTGGCCGCTGCCCTCGGGATTCCGTCGGTTTCCACAAACGGCGGCGGACCGATCCCCGAGTCCATGAATCAGCAGGAAGCCTGGCGGCTTTTCGTGGCGAATATGCATCGCGTCGCACCACTGGCCAAGAAGCTGGGCGTTCGACTCTGCATCCAACCGGATCCAGACCAGTTGATCCGGACCGGAGCCCAAGCGCTGGAGTTTCTCGAAGAGGTGGCGGAACCTGAGGCCCTGGCTGTGGATTTTGATCCCGTGCATGCTCTTGTCGTCGGTGAAGATCCTTGCGAAACTTTCATGCGGCTGAAAGACGCCGTGGCCTTTGTCCGCCTCTCGGACGTGCAGGATCTGCAGGCCCATCGTCATGTCCAACTGGGTGAGGGGCAATTCCCGGTGGTGCCATTCTTGCGATGTTTGGAAGATTCCGGGTACCAAGGAGACGTGATCATCTCGGTGCATTGTGGAGATCGGCCGCCCGATGAGGTCGTCGCGGGAAGCCGGGACTACCTGCAGCGGGAAGGCTACATCACGGATCAACGCGCCTAAACGTTTGAAAAGGAGGTGCAGCATGGTCAAGGGACGGGCAGGAGTTTTCGCGCTTTTCGCCACGGCTCTTTTTTTCTTGATGAGTCCCGTAACCTGGGCGGGTGGAGTCATCAAGCTGGGGGTGGTCACCAAGCCGGGGTCGGCCCAGAACGTGTGCGCGGAAAAATTTAAGGAACTGGTGGAGGCCCGATCCGACTACGAGGTGAAGATTTTCCACAGCGCCTCTCTTGGCACCGAAACGGAAATCCTCCAGCAAATTCAAATGAATTCCGTCCAGATGGGAGTGATCACCTCCGGACCTTTCGATGTTTTTGTGCCTGAAGCCCGTGTGATTGATTACCCTTTCCTGTTTGCCAACGCCAAAGAAGCCGATGCAGTCTTGGATGGTCCGGCGGGTCAGGCATTGCTTAAGGCTTTAGAACGGGCCCGATTCAAAGGGTTGGCCTTTTCTGAAAACGGCTTCCGGCACCTCACCAACAATGTGCGCCCCGTGCACAGGGTGGACGACGTCAAAGGGCTGAAGATTCGCGTCATGGAGTCGATCCTGCACAAAGAGTTGTGGCGGGTGCTTGGAGCCAACCCGACGCCGATGGGGTGGCCGATCTATACTGAGCTGCAACAGGGGACCATTGACGCCCAGGAAAACCCACTGTGGGTGATTTGGAACTACAAGCTGTTTGAAGTGCAAAAGTACCTCAGCCTCACCGGACACGTGTACTCGGCGCACATCGATGTGGCCAGCCTAGACTGGTACAATAGCCTCTCGACTAAAGATCAGGAAATGATCCTTCAGGCCATCAAAGATGCCGCCGCCTACCAGAGGCAATGGAACAGGGACAATGAGGCGCAGTTCCTGGCCAAAGCGAAAGAGGCGGGCATGATCGTAAATGAAACGCCGGACCTGGAATCCTTTCGCGCCAAGGCGGCAGTCCTCAAGGATCTCGAAATCTATAAAGACCCCAAAGTTCAAGGGATGTTGCAGCTTTTCCTAGACGCCGTGGGGACAATCCGCGGGAAGTAAAAGCCAGGATTTTCCATGGGATGGGTGCATGCACTGAGCCATGGCCTGAACCGCGCCGTGGAACTCGTGATTGGCCTCTTGGCCATGCTCATGGCCGTCGTCACCGGCCTTCAAGTGTTTTTCCGGTACGGACTGAATCATTCCCTGTTCTGGTCGGAAGAAGTGGGCCGGATCTTGTTGGTGTGGATCACCTTTCTCGGGGCCACGGCGGCCTACCGAAGAAAGGCCCATGTGGGAATCGACCTGGTGGTGGGCCGTCTGGCCCTGGCGAAGCAACGGCTTGTGGAGCGCTGTGTCCTCGGATTGTCGTCGCTCTTTTTCCTTGTGCTCATCGGGTGGGGTGTCCGTTTCATCCGTTTTGTCGCTTCCCAAAAAACGGCGGCTCTGGGCCTGCCCTTGGGCTTACCCTACTCGGTGATTCCTCTGAGCGGCCTCATATTCCTCGTCCATGCGGCAAGCTTGTCCCTGGGAAGCGGAAAAACGCCGGAACGGACCCCTGCACATCGGGACGATGAATAAAATCACTCGGATTTTGTCTCGTGGTCTTCTTTGTCGTCCCTAGGTTTCGCAAACTGCGGAGACCCACCATGCTGCCTGTGGTGCTTTTCGTCATGCTGATTCTTCTGTTCCTGGCCAACATGCCCATTGCCCTGGCCATCGGGATGGCATCTTTGGCCGCCTTGGCGCTCCATGGGGATCTGCCGCTCATGATGGTGGTCCAAAGGTTGTATGCCGGGGTGGACTCATTTCCGCTCATGGCCGTGCCGCTTTTCATGTGTGCGGGAGCGCTCATGGAAGCCGGAGGGATTTCCAGGCGTGTGGTGCAGCTTGCCGAATCCATTGTGGGATGGCTTCCAGGGGGATTGGCGGCGGTGGCCGTCGTTTCAGCCATGTTTTTCGCGGGGATTTCGGGATCGGCCGCTGCAGATACGGCCGCCGTGGGCACCATCCTCATTCCTTCCATGATCCGGCGCGGATACGACAAAGGATTCGCAGCCGCCGTCCAAGCGGCCGGCGGTTCCATCGGCGTGGTCATCCCGCCGAGCATCCCTATGATCATCTTCGGGTTTCTTACCGGCGCGTCCATCGGCAAACTTTTCGCCGCGGGCATCCTGCCGGGCGTGCTCATGGGTGTGAGCCTCATTGCGGTTTCTACCGGACTGTCCTGGAAGAACCGCTACAGCACGGTGACGGGCTTTTCGTGGGTTCGGTTCGCCAAATCCTTTTGGGACGCCAAGTGGGCCATGGGAGCCCCCGTGGTCATTTTGGGGGGAATTCTCACCGGTGTCTTCACGGCAACAGAATCGGCGGCGGTGGCCACTTTCTACGCGCTTTTTGTCGGCCTGTGCATCCATAGGGAACTACACTGGACGGATCTTCCCGGCATCTTCATGCGTTCCGCCCTTACGGCCAGTATGGTCCTCTTCATCATCGCCACGGCATCCATTTTCAGTTGGTTCATGGCCATTGAAGACATTCCGGCCCGTCTCGCCCGAGGGCTCCTGTCCTTCACGACCCATCCGACGGCCCTGCTCATGCTTGTCAACGTCGTGCTCCTCATCGCGGGAACCTTCGTGGAAACCACGGCTTCTCTCATTCTGCTCGTGCCTGTCATCCTGCCCTTGGTCCCTCAGCTGGGGATCGACCTGACCCAATTGGGAGCCATCGTCGTCGTCAACTTGGCCATCGGGATGCTCACGCCTCCTTTGGGCATCTGCTTGGTGGTGTCCTGCACCATCGCCCAATGCCGCCTGGAAAGGGTGGTCGCGCGCATCGGCCCGTTTCTGCTCATCCTCCTCCTCGATCTCGTTCTCATTTCTCTCTGGCCGCCTCTGACCTTGTGGGTCCCCTCGGTCTTACATCCTTAAAACTCATCGGAGTGTTTCCGGCGATGACGTTATCCCTGGCCATTCCAGGGATGGACAGCGCGTTTCGGCAACAGCCCGACGGTGCAAAAGGGATGTGACAGGGACGGACCTTTGTGATAAGGTGAACGTACTGATCCGTCCTGCAGTGCACCACAGGCCGAAGCGGACGCGAACCCTCTGCGGAACGGGTGCCCATGGAGTTTCTCGAGCGGCTTAAGTTCAAGACGACCATCAGCGTTGTTTCGCTCACCATGATCTTTTCGGTGGCTTTTGCGGCCTGGGTTGGGATTCGTATGTCCATCCTGCCGACGATGGAAGAACAGGTGGAGGATCAACTGCAGGAGCTGGGCGGAAACCTCCGGCAATGGATCGAGGAAGTCCCTGCCCGAACCACGCCTGGTGAGCTCGGCGCGCGACTCCTGGAGAAACTGTCCTTCTATCCCGGTTTTCGCTCGTTACGCCTGGAAGACGCGGACGGCCGGGTATTCTTCGCCTCAGGGGGCCAGTCTCTCGAGAGTCTCGGCGATCGTTGGGTCGAGCGGCGCCGCGGGGAAGGCTTTGTCCTGCACCGTTCGGGAACCTTAGGGGATACGGCCTATGAGATCGCCCTGCAGGCGACTCGGCCGAACGGCAAGGGGCCTCTCACGGTCCGCACGGGCCTCCGGTTTCCTATGATGAAATCCCTGCGGGAGCGGCTTCTCCAGACCCTGCTGCTCATCACAGCGCTGATCCTTGCTGTCGGATACTTCATCAGTCGGTGGTTTACGGCCAAGATCACCCAGCCCGTCCAGCGGCTCTTGGAAATGACGCAGCTGGTGGCCCGAGGGCGGATGCACGACGTCCTCAAAAGCGTCGAAGTGCCGCCGTTGTGTCGCCCCGAACCCTCGGCCGGCATGTGGGAGAGGGAAGTTCCGGCCCCGGGGATGTGCCCGTATCTTGGCGGATCCGGACCGGAAAGTCTTTTCCCATGGCGGAAGCAGGGCACGCAAAGGGACCGGCCCGCGCATCCCTTATGCCCCGAGTGCCGAGTCCCCAAAGAAGTCGGCGAAAATGAACTCATCCGGCTGCTCTACAGCTTCCACTTCATGGCCAGTGAAATCCGCTCCTATCAAGAGCAGCTGAAAAAACGCTATGAGTTTGAAGAACGCCTCCTGGCGGCCTGTCCCGACGGCATTGTCGCCAACGACGCGACAGGCCGCGTCATCCTCTATAACACAGGGGCGGAGAGGCTCCTCGGCTATGGGGTCTCTGAGGCGATTTATCGTCTGAACGTCCGCGACTTCTACCCTACGGGAGAAGCCTCTGCGGTCAAGAAGGCCTTGCTGAGCGATGACTACGGGGGCCCTGGGGTCCTTGTGGACTATAACACCACGGTACGGACCAAAGACGGGCGGTTGCTGCCCGTGCGCCTCTCGGCAACCATGCTGCCCGAGGAGGGCGAGTCCTATTCGGTGGTGGGGTTCTTCCATGACCTTAGTGAATTGAAAGCCCACATGGATGCGTTGGTTCAGACCAACGAAAACCTGAACGCGGCCAATCGCGAGCTGGAACGTCTCAACCGCTATTACTTGGAAATGCTGAGTTTTGTCACTCACGAACTCAAGTCCCCGATTGCCAACGGCTACATGAGTGCGAACGCTCTCCGGCAGGAAATCTTCGGCCCTCTGGGAGATGACCAGAAGAGAATGGTCGAGGCGATCTGCAACAACTTGGATCAGTCCATGGAAATGATCCGCCACTATCTCGACCTTTCCCGGATCGAAAAGGACGAGTTGCCGGTGCGGCCCAGAAAGGTTCTTGTGGAGCGCGATCTGATCCGCCCGGTGCTGGGGGCGCTGGAGCCGACCATCCACGAGCGGGGGATGCGTGTGGAGGTGGAGCTGCCACCGGAGGATGTGCCGTGGGTTTTGGACCCGGAACTGTTTCGAGGGGTCCTGACCAATCTGCTGAGCAACGCCGTCAAGTACGGAGAAGCCCAGGGGCGAATTCTCGTCAAGGCGCGCATAACGGCGCAAGGGCGCTTGCGGATGAAGGTCTGGAATTCCGGGCCGGGCCTTTCCGAGGAAGAGCAGAAGCGCCTTTTCCGAAAATTCCAACGATTGCCGTCCGCCCGCCGGTCGGCCACACGGGGTACCGGCCTTGGGCTTTTTATCACCAAGACCGTTGTGGAGCGACACGGGGGCGTCATTTGGGTGGAGAGCGCTCAAGGAAAAGGTGTCACTTTCCTTTTGGAAGTGCCGCCGGGTCTAGAGGCGCAAGCGGAGTCGCTGACGGAAGGGGAGGGTGAATGAATGAGCGGGAAACGTATAGTGATCATTGATGACGATCCCAGTTTCTTGGAGATCACGGGGGCCATCCTCCGCCGTTTCGGTTATGAAGTCTTGACGGCGAGCAACACCCAGGACGGCCTTCGCCTCATTGAAGAAGAACGGCCCGATCTCTTGGTGCTGGACATCATGATGGCGACGGTGGACGAGGGACTGCGCTTTGCGGTGAAGCTGCGGCAGAACGAGAGCCTGCGCAAGCTCCCCATCATCATCGTTTCCGCACAGCCTGAGTCGGAAAAAGGCTACACGCGCACGGTGGAAGAGGATCTGGATTGGATCGCCGCCGACATCTTCATGGAAAAGCCGGTGGATCCTCAGGCGTTGCGCCATAACATAGAGCTGCTCCTCAAACGCGAGGCATGACGTCGATGCTGCGGCGGAGTTCTCCTGGTCCCACGCTCCATTCCTGCGGAATCGCCTGCTGCCCTTGTTGACCGTGATTGCTCATGATTCCTCCATCAGGCCGATAAACGGCCCGGCCGAAGTTGACAGGCCCTGATTTGAGGCCGCCCCATGCGGGGTGCGCCTGAAACAGTCCAACAAACCAAGCTGTGGGGGCACGCCCCGCGCCATGCGCTGGAAGGAAACAACGAAAGCCCCCAGAACAACGTCAAGATCTATGTGGTGGAATTGGCCATTGGTGTGAAATTCCTAGAGCCTCCGGTGAATCATCCCCTACCGGACCGGAGGGCTGTTTCCAACGATTTTATTGTGCTGCGGAGGGCTCCTATGGCGAAGACGGTGACGGTCACATTGGATGGAAGAACGGTCCAGGCACCCGAAGGAAGCACCATTTTGGACGTGGCCAAAAGGGAGGGGGTCTACATCCCGACACTGTGCTACACGCATCTGCTGCGTCCGTTAGAAAACTGCCGGTTGTGCGTTGTGGCTGTGGAAGGGGAAAAGCAATTCAAAGCGGCCTGCAGCACGCCGATCCGGGAGGGGATGGTGATCCGCACATCAGGCCAGGATCTCTCCCAAACTCGAAAACTGCTCTTAGAACTGCTTCTGGACACCCACTATGGGGACTGCGTGGCGCCTTGTTCCGTGACCTGCCCCGCCAATGTGGACATCCAGGGCTACCTTGCACTCATCCGTCACGGCGAATACTTGGAAGCGGTGCGGCTCATCAAAGAAAAGATTCCCATGCCGGCCACCATCGGCCGCGTGTGTCCGCACCCGTGCGAGGGTGCCTGCCGTCGGCATCTTGTGGATGAACCCGTCAACATCAACCATTGCAAGCGGTTTGTCGCCGACTTTGAAATGAAATCCGGGATCCGGATCCTTCCCCAGGTGCCCCCGGATACGGGTCATCACGTGGCCGTCGTCGGCGGCGGGCCGGCTGGGCTGAGCGCGGCATACTACCTGAGAGCCCTCGGGCACGGCGTGACCATTTTTGAAGCCCGGGAAAAACTGGGAGGGATGCTCCGTTACGGGATCCCGGAATACCGTCTGCCCAAAAAGATCCTGGACTGGGAAATCGAGGGGATCCTGAGTCTTGGAGTGAAAGTGCGCACGGGGGTGGTCTGGGGCCGCGATTTCACGCTGGATGATCTCAAAAAAGAAGGCTTCGGCGCCATCTTCCTTGCCATCGGCGCGTGGGCGAGCCGCAAACTGGGTATTGTCGGCGAAGAACTCGAGGGGGTGGAAAGCGGCGTCGATTTTCTGGAAAACATCGCCGCCGGCAGGCCGGTCAAGGTGGGCCGCCGTGTGGTCGTCATCGGGGGCGGCAACGTGGCCATCGACGCCGCTCGGTCCGCCTTGCGCCTCGGCGCGGAGAAGGTGACCATCTTGTATCGCCGATCCCGAAAAGAGATGCCGGCAAGCCATGAAGAAATTGAAGCGGCGGAAGCGGAAGGCGTGGAGATTCATCTCCTGGCCGCACCGACACGTGTTGTCGGGGACAACGGCCATGTGCGCCAATTGGAATTCATCCGCATGGAACTCGGGGAACCCGATGCCAGCGGCCGTCGGCGCCCGGTGCCCGTCGAGGGCTCAGAAACGCTTTTGGACGTGGATCAAGTCATCAGCGCCATCGGTCAATACCCGGTGGTCCTCACGCCGGACCAAGACCCAAGCATGGAAAAAATCCCCATCACCCGGTGGAGCACCATCGGCGGTGATCCTCGCAGCATGCACACCGGGGCGGAAATGATCTTCGTTGGCGGCGACCTGTTCCGTGGCCCCATGACCGTCGTGGCGGCTTTGGCCGACGGCCGGAAGGCCGCGTACTCGCTGAACCGTTTCTTTCAAGCGGGCAAGGTGGAACCGGAACCGCTTCACTTCAACATCAGCAAGGGAGACCTCCAGCACATCGACAAGGAACCCTTTGGGGTCTACAAGGTCCTTCCGCGGGAGCGCATGCCGGAAGTGGAGGTGTCCCGACGGCTTCGCAACTTCATGGAAGTGGAGCTGGGCTTCGACGAGGCTCAGGCCAAGAGGGAAGCCGAGCGGTGCCTGGTGTGCGGCTGCAGCGCCGCCTTCGACTGCCGCCTGCGGGAGCTCATGAACGAGTTCCAGGTGGATTGGCGTGAGCAACCCAGCAAGAAGATCCATTTCCAACGGGTGGCCGCCGTGGATACGCACCCCGTCATTGCCCTCGACCCCAACAAGTGCATCCGTTGCGAGCGCTGTTACGTGGCCTGTCAAACCTTTCAATGCAGCAATGCCATCGATTTCAAAGACTGGCCGAGATTTAACCAAAATTGCGTCTCATGCGGTCTGTGCGTCGACCTCTGTCCTACGGGAGCCCTCATGGAAAGGCGCCAGGGCCGGGCTGTGGAACGCCTCGACTGGAACTCCGTTCCCTCTCACTGCATCCATTGTGGATACGCTTGTGAACTGGACCTGAAGGTGAAAGGCGAAAGGTTGGTGTGGATCGCCGACGGGCGGGACACGGTTCCCAACCGAGCGTCCACATGCTCCAAGGGCCGGTTTCGAGCTTACGATGACCACTGGCGAGGTCGAAGGGTGTCCCGGCCCTTGGTGCGCGAAAACGGCGAATTGCGGGAGGTGTCCTGGGGCAAAGCCATCGAATTGACCCTGCAGGGCTTGCGGGCCGCGGCCCAAAAACACGGTCCGGAGAGTGTCGGCGCCTTGGGATCCCCTCGGCTCACCTGCGAGGGGCTTTACCTGCTCCAAAAATGGATGCGGACGCGACTGGGAACCCCCTTTGTGGACGCTCTCGGACGCAAGAGCGCCGAAGCGGCGCTGAAACACGCTCTGGTGCCGGACGGAAAACCGGGTTTGGTGCCCCCCATGGCCCAGCTCGCCCAGGCCCATGCCATCCTTCTCGTGGGCGATGGCGTCGAAGAGAGGAATCCAGTGACGGTGACATCCATCCGTCGAGCGCTGCACAACGGCCGTGTGCCTCTGTGGGGTATTGGCCGGATGCCGGCCGGCCTCGAGCGTTTGGCGGCCCTGACCTGCGCCGCCGAGGTCGAAAAATGGCCCGATCTGTTGGCGGGGGTGGCGCTGCAATACGCGGAAAAATCCGGAGAAAAGGCTGTCGACCAGCTCAAGCACATTCTTGGGACAGACGCCCCTGAAGCCATCAGATCCGTGACTCTGGGGGCTTCCGAAAAAAACGCCCTCGAACGGTTGGCCAACGGCATGGGGGCGGTCGGCGGGGTGGCCGTCGTTTTGGATCTGTCAGCTCTCGAACGCTTGAGCGAATCCGACATCGACCGCACCGTGAGGGCCGCAAAGGCGCTGGTCTCCATTATGAAAAGGATGGTCAAAAAAGACGGTGCGGGACTTTACTTGGCTGCGCCTTACGCCAATGCCATCGGGGCGTGTCTTGCGGGGATGAGTCCCAGACTCCTGCCGGGGTGGTTGTCTTTGGACGATCCGAACACCAGGACGGTCGTTGGACAGTTGTGGGAGAATGCCGAGATTCCCGAAGCGCCTGCAGGGGGTGTGATGGAAGCGGTGAGGTCCGGCCGTATTCGGGCCTTGTACCTCCAGGAAAGTGTGCTCCTCGAAGAAACCTCGGCACAGGACCTGGAAGCCTTAAGCCGCGTGGAGTTTCTCGTGTTGCAGGAAAACATCCTCGGTCCTGCCGCCCAGTGGGCCCATGTGGTCCTGCCGACGGCAGCCTTCGGGGAGCAGCAGGGGATCATCGTGAACCAAGAAGGCCGCTTTTTGGCTCTGGGCAAAGGCTTGGCCCAACACGGGGAAAGCCTGCCTGATTGGGATGTGATCAGCCGGCTGATGGCCGCAGACGGCGCGCCGTTCCCGAAAACTCTGGACGCGGTTTACCAGGAATGGGCGCAGCTCTTTTTCGGCGGCGCCGTTGCCCGCTGGGATCTCGTCGCCGCGGAGAAAAAGCGGCTGGCCGACGTGTTAGGCGCATCGGAGTCTTCCTGAAAGGCGGCTGCGGAACAGGTTCCAACCCTCGGACATCGCCCGGCATGCCCGACCCTGGGCAGTCGGGCCTTGTCCATCCAATGATCAAGGCCGATTCGTGGCCATGGGCGCGATGAGCCCCTGAGTTTTGGGGAGACTGCGGAACGCCGCGTCGGCTTCCCCCGCATGGGGGCCCGGAGGCCCTTGTGGCAAGGTGTCAAAGAACACTCAGGGCGACAAAACACCTTGAGGCGACAAGCTCGTGCCCCGTGGAGGCATTTCGGGGGCAGGGTGCCGTCTTCGGGCTGACGTCATTGCTGGGGATATCCCGCCTGCCATCCGCCACCGAAAGCCTTGTAGAGTCGAATCAGATTTGCCGTGACCGCGCCGCGGCTTTGAGCCAGTTCGTCCTGAAAGGTTTGAAGGGTGCGCTGCGCGTCCAAGACATCCGTGAAATCCACAAGACCGGCCTGATACCGATCCTTGGCCGTCAATTCCGCCTTTTGCGCGGCAGCCACGGCTTTTTCCAACTGCTCCAGACGTCTCTGTTCCTTGGCGAAGGCCACCAAAGCGCTTTCCACTTCTTCCAATGCCTTTAATATGGCGCGCTGATAGTTCAAAAACGCCTGTTCCTGCTGAGCCGTTCGGATTTCTATGTTCTTGCGGATCTGCCCCGCATCGAAGATCCGCCAAGTCACCCCAGGGCCGAGAGCCCAAAAACGGCTGGCCCATTGGAGGAGATCACCCGCTTTCAACGACTCTAAGCCAATGGTTCCAAGGAGGCGAAACTTGGGATAAAGCTCGGCCGCGGCCTGTCCGAGGCGCGCCGTCGCCGCCGCCAGTTCCCGTTCGGCCTGACGGATGTCGGGTCGGTTTCGAAGCGTCTCGGCAGGGATACCCACTGCGATCCGCGCCGGCACGGCAGGAAGAGGGCGGGGTTCGGCCAGGAGGTTTTCCCAGGCCCCGGGGGGTTTTCCTGTAAGCACCGCCAGCCGGTTCTTGGCGACTTCCAGCCCCGCTTCCAAAGGGGCCACGGCGGACCTCGTGTGTTCCACATTGTACAAGGACTGCTGGACAGGCAGCTCATCGATCAACCCGGCCGTATAGCGGGAAAGATTCAAAGTGTACGTTTCTTCTTGCACGGCGATGTTTTGCTTCGTCAGCGCCAGGCGCTCCTGATAGGTGCGCAGCTCCACGTAGGCGAGGGCCGTTTCGGCCATGAGGCTCACCCGGATGGCGTCTTGAGCCGCCTGCGCCGCCTCCCATTGGGCAATGGCCGCTTCCACGGCCCGGCGTGTTCCGCCGAAAAGGTCCAGCTCCCAGCCGGCGTCAAAGCCGAGCTGATAGAATCCTGTTTCCTTAGCCCGGCCTGTGGTCCCATGAGCGCTGGTGCGCCGCCGAGAGGTTTCTGCCGAGGCATCCAATGTTGGGAAAAGCCCCGCCTTTTCCACGCCGACGACAGCCCGGGCTTCTCGAACGCGGGCCACGGCGACCCTGAGGTCCATATTGGCGGCGAGGGCCTCGTTTTCCAAATCGGAGAGAATGGGATCGCCGAGGGATTCCCACCAGACGGCAAGCAGGGCGGGATCCAGGGGCTTGTTCTCCCACGGTCCTTGGTCTTGGGCGTGCCATCGGCTGGAAACCGCCACTTGCGGAGATGCGGACCGCGGCCCTATGGGGGCGCAGGCCTGCACCGAAAACCAGATTCCGAAAACTGCTCCTAGGACTTTTGTTGTGAATGCTCCTCGAGACCACCCCATCGGGCTGCGATCCTCCGTGAAGTTTTTTAATTCCTGCTGCGGTACCGTTCCCGCCATGCCCGTCCTTTTTCACGAGCCGATTGGAAGATGTAAAAAAGGTAAGGGATGATGAAAATCCCAAGAACCGTGCAGACGAGCATGCCGGAAAACACCGTGGTTCCGATGGCTCGCCGGCTTCCAGCCCCGGCTCCCGTGGCGATCACCATGGGGGCGACACCGAGGATGAAGGTGAAGGCCGTCATGAGCACCGGCCGAAACCGAATGCCGGCCCCTGCCAAAGCGGCTTCGGAAATGGAGAGTCCATGGACTCGGCTGTCCCGGGCGAATTCCACGATCAAGATGGCGTTTTTCGCAGCCAGCCCGACAAGCAGCACCAAGCCGATTTGGGCGTAGATGCTCAGGGACATGCCCAGGATCGCCAATCCCGTCATGGCGCCAAGGGCCGCAACAGGCACATAAAAGATGATGGCCAAGGGAATATTCCAGCTCTCATATTGGCCGACCAGGAACAGATAGCCAAAGAGAACCGCCAAGAAAAAAAGATAAACCACCTGGCCCGATGCTTGTTTTTCCTGAAAAGACACCGAGGCCCATTCAAACCCATAGCCCTTTGGCAACACCTTGGCGGCCAACTGCTCCATGGCGTCCATGGCCTGCCCCGAGGCATACCCTAAGGCGGGCTGGCCGCTGAAGTCCGCGCTGGGGAACTGGTTATAGCGTTTGATCAGCTGCGGACCGAGAACAGTGGTCAAGGTGGCCAAGCTGGTCAGGGGAACGAGGGCACCCGTGTCGCTGCGCACATAGAGTCTTTGGATGTCGGAGAGATCATCCCGAAACGCCGCGTCCGCCTGCACTTTCACCTGGTAGGTGCGGTCGCTCAAATTGAAGTCATTCACGTAGGCCGATCCCAGGTGAGCCTGAAGCGTTGAAAAAATGCGACTCACCGGCACCTTCATGAATTCAGCCCGCGTGCGGTCCACATTGAGAAAAATCTGCGGCGTGTTGGCGGTGTAGGTCGTGAAGACCCGAGAAAGGACGGGATTCTGATTGGCCGCCATCATCAGCGACATGGCGACCCCGAAGAGTTCCTGCGGGCTTTGACCTTCTTTGGCGAGAAGCCGAAAGTCGAACCCGCCGGTGGTTCCGAGTCCGATAATGGCGGGCGGAGTGAACGCGAAGGTGTTGGCTTCCGCAATGGCTGCAAGACGGCCTTGCACCTCCTTGACGATGGCGTTCACGTGGAGGCGCGCCCCCGGTCTTTCGTCCCACGGTTTGAGGATGGCGATGCCGAAGCCGACATTGGGCGCCCCGCCGCTCAAAAGGCTGAATCCGCTGACACCGATGACGTCTTTGACGCCCTCGACGGAGCGGATTTCTGCCGTGATCCGCTTCATGATTTCATAAGTTCGCCCCAAGGACGCCCCTTCCGGGAGCTGGGTGTTCACGAAAAAGTATCCTTGGTCCTCTTCGGGCAGAAAGCTCGTCGGGCTCTTTTGAAACAATATGCCGCTGCCGAAAATGACCGCCACCAGGACAATCCCCCCGAGCACGGCCTTGCGAATCAGCAGCGCCGAGCCCGCCACGTAGCCCCGTCTGGCCCGCGCCAGAAAACGGTTGAACCAACCGAATGGCCCGCGGGTAGCTTCCCGATGCGGTCGCAGAAGGGTAGCGCACATGGCCGGGCTGAGGGTCAAGGCGCAGAGTGTGGAAATCAAGACCGAGGTACAAATGGTCACGGCAAACTGCTTGTAGAGCTGTCCGGTGATGCCGGGCATAAAGCCGACTGGAACGAAAATCGCCAAAAGCACCAGAGTGGTGGCGATAATGGGACCCGTCACCTGCTCCATGCTCTTGATGGCCGCCTCCTTGGGCGGCAGGTTCTCCTCGGCCATAAGGCGGAAGACATTTTCCACAACGACGATGGCATCGTCGACCACAAGCCCGATGGCCATGATGAGGGCGAACAGGGAAATGGTATTGGCATTGTAGCCCAGCGCCAACAGCACCGCGAAGGTCCCGATGATAGAGACGGGAATGGTCGCCGTAGGGACCAATGTCGCCCGCCAATCCTGGAGAAAGACATAGTTGACCAAAAGAACCAAAAGAAATGTCAGCACCAAGGTCCATTCAATTTCATGAATGGCGGCCGAGACGTAGCGGGTGGTGTCCAGAATGATTTCATACGCCATATCTTCAGGCATGGATGAGGACAGGCGCTTGAGCTCCTCACGGACCGCTTGCATGGTTTCCAGGGCATTGGCCCCCGTGGCCCGATAGACCGCCAGAGTGGCGTCGGGATTCCCGTTGAGCATGGATTCGGTGGAATAGTCTTTTGCGGCCAGCTCCACACGGGCCACATCCCCCACACGCACCAGTCCCCCTTGCTCGTTTCCCCGGATCACAATGTTGCGAAACTCCTCGGCGTTATCCAACCGGCCTTTCGCCCGGATCGTAAACTGCACCTGCTGGTCCGGCCCCATAGGCTCCCGCCCGATGGATCCTACGGCAGCTTGGATATTCTGGCGTCGTACGGCGGCGATCACGTCATCGGCGGTCAGCCCTAAAGCCGTCAAACGATCGGGGTTCATCCAGATGCGGATGCTGTATTCTTTCTCCCCGAAAATGAAAACGTCGCTCACCCCCGGCAGGCGCACCAAAGCGTCTTTGACAATGTTCCTCGTGTAGTTGCTCAAGCTGAGCATGCTGTGGGTGCCTTTGGGAGAATAAAAGCTCACCGCGGCCATGATGTCCGATGATCGGCGTCGGACCGTGATTCCTTGGGCCACCACTTCGGCAGGGAGTTTCGGCGTGGCCAACTGCACCCGGTTCTGCAGGTTGACCTGGTCGATGTCGGGATTCGTGCCGACGGCGAAAGTGACGGCCAACTGATAGGTGCCGTCGTCGGAACAGGTGGAGGACATGTAAAGCATGTCTTCCACGCCGTTCACTTCCTTTTCGATGGGAGCGGCGACCGTTTGGGAAATCACCTGGGCCCCGGCTCCAGGGTAGGTGGCGGTGACGAAAATTTCCGGGGGGGTGATCTGGGGATACTGGGCCACCGGAATGTTGAACAGCGCGATCAGCCCGCCGATGGTGATGACAATGGACACCACCGCCGCAAGGCGCGGTCGTTCAATAAAAATCCGGGAAAACATGACAGCTACCTCCCGTGCCCCGAGAGGACTTCCGGCCGCACCTCCTGGCCGGGGCGCACCTTTTGAAGACCCTGAACGATGACCTTATCCCCTTCGGTCAGTCCCGACATCACCGCCCATTCGGTGCCCAATGTGGCTCCCACGCGGATATATCGAGTCTCCACTCGATTGGCGTTGTCCACGGTGAGGACATAATGGCCTTTTTGGTCCACAAGAACGGCCGATTGCGGCACCACCGGCACAATCCGGGGATCGCGATCTTTGACGAGCACCGTGACATACTGCCCGGGGATGAGCACCCCGTCGGGATTGGAGAAAACGGCGCGTACCGCGATGGTGCCCGTGGACGGGTCCACCTGGTTATCCACAAACTGGACAAGCCCAGGATGCGGGTACGCTGAGCCGTCGGCAAGCCGCAAGGAAGGAGCGAGAATGCGGTTCTTTTTCCCTGATGCCGCCTCGCGCAAAGCTGTCTGCACCATGGCCATGTCGTTCTCACTGGCTCCGTAGACCACGCGAATGGGATCTTCCTGCACAATGCGAGCGAGGACCCCTGAACTGGGTTCCACGAGGTTGCCGACCGTGAAGGCGGTCCGACCGATACGGCCGGTGATGGGCGCGGACACCACCGTGTAGGCGAGGTGGATCTGATCGATGGCTAACTGAGCTTTGGCCGCCTGCAAGCGTGCCAGTGCTTCGGCGCGCGCTGCCACAGCATTGTCCATGTCTGTGGCGGGCACACTCTCGGCGCGTGCAGCCTGGAGCCTTTTGAGATACCGTTCCGCCCGATCCAAGGCGGCCTCCGCCTGAGCCACCTGTGCCTTGGAGGCGTCCACGCGAGCTTTATAGAGGTCCTGCTCGATGACGTAGAGCACGTCCCCGGAACGCACGCGAGCCCCTTCCCGGAAGCGCACTTCTTGAAGAAAGCCTTCCACGCGCGCTCGAATGTCCACGGCTTGGATGGCTTCCACATGCCCCACATACTCCGTCGCTGGATTCACGTCTTTTGGGCTCACGACAACCACCCCGACTCCCACGGGTCCCCCCTCTGTGGGCCCAGGAGGTGCGGCGAGAGCCGGCGTCGCGGCCGCCCACAGGAGGAACCCAAAGGTCCAAATCCAGAGGGTTTTCGAAGTCTCGGCTGCGTACATCCGTGCAGTGCCCCCCTTCGCACGGCATGGGATCTGGAAAACGGGACGGCGGAACTTCAAGCATCGCGGCTTTGCTTTCATGAACATCCCCCAAGGAAAGGATTGACAAATCCAAACAACTACTTCAAATGGTGATTTGAACTTCTCGTTTAAAAGCTTGTCCGAAAAAAGTCAACGGTTCTTTTGATGGCATGGGCCAAGGGGCGGCCCCTCCCACTGCGAGGGCGCTCCCGCTCGAAGGACCCTGAGCAATGGGAGCCGCTTTCGGGCATGCTCCGTGACTTTTCCATGCAGCCACGTGAAAGGAACAGACATCATGGCACAGCGACGGGATGGGTTGGCCACGCGGACGCGCCTTCTGGATGCCGCCTGCGAGACCTTTGCCGAAAAGGGGTATCACGGGGCACGCCTTGCGGACATCTGTCGCCGCGCGGGAGCCAACATCGCCGCGGTGAATTATCATTTTGGGGATAAGGCTTCTTTGTACGTCGAGGCGTGGAGGTATGCGTTTGAAAAGGACTTGGCCACGGGGCCGCCGGCCCCCGAAGGACGGCCCCCCGAGGAACGCTTTTCACAGCTCATCCGATATCTCTTGACGTCTTTTGAAAAGAAAAGTCGTTACGGCCAGTTCACCCGCCTCTACTTCCAGGAATTGGCCAACCCCACCGGGCTCATTCAGGACGCCCTGCACGAGCTCATCGAGCCCCGACGCATGTTTCTCCTGAAGCTCCTTTCGGAGATCACAGGGCTGCCCCCCCATGACGAGCGGGTTCTCTTCTGCGAATTGAGCATCATCAATCAATGTCGGGCTGTCTTTACCGTACGTCGGGAGGATTTGGAGTACCTTTTGGGTCAGCCTCTTTCGGCTGAGCTCATGGACCGGTTGGCCGATCATATCATTCGGTTTTCCCTTGGGGGAATTCATGCCGTCATCGGTTCTCCCAGCGCTTGAGAGCCTGGCCTCCCGGGCGTCCGCGTGGGTTCCTTTTTTCCCACCACTGGGCTGAAAAGCTTCAAGTTCCGTTGCCCGAGCCCGAAAGGGCTGTGAAGGACTCACACCGCAAGCGGGTCTTTCAGCCTGGCATTATACGGCGACTAAGACCCACAATGGCCATGCCCACCAGCATGGCAAAAAAGACATTTTTGGTTTTGTAGGCCACGGCCGCCGTACAGGCGGCGCCCAAAAGACCTGACGGGCCCGAGGCAAGGATGCTCGGAGCCACCAGAGACACCAAGAGGGTTCCGGGGAGGGCGTCCATAAAGGTTCGAACCTGCCCTCGCTGGGGCAGACGGCTGGAAAGAAGCAAACCACCGAGTCTCAAAGCGTAGGTGGCGACGGCGGCAGCCCCGATGGCCAGGTAAGGCCGGAAGTCATGAAGTTCGGCCGGCATCGACGTGTTTTCCGTTTTTCGTTTGGGCCAGAACGGCACTGAAAGAGCCTGTCACGGCGCCTCCGAGAACGTACCATTTTCCGGGAAGCAGTTTTTCCACAAGGATCGCGGCACATGCCGCGATGAGCCAGGGGAGGGCGTCGCCCCGGCCCCGGAAAAGAGAGGTGGCCAGAGCGGTAAAGACGGCCACAAATGCGAAATCCAACGCATAGGCGGTGGGATTGTGGAGTGCGGCCCCCAAGCTGTGGCCGGACAGAGTTCCCGCACACCACGCCGACACAATGCACAATCCTCCACCCAAGAGGTACGCCGTCGAGACTTCCCCGAATCGGCGTCGAGCCGCCATGGTCACCGCCCAATTTTCATCTGCCACCCAATGCATTCGAGTCGCCTTGTGCCACAATGAGGTCCCGCGGAAAAGAGGTTCCAATGAGGCCCCGATCAAAAGATAGCGCAGATTGATGGCGAGGACGGCCAGGGTCATTTCGGCGATGGGAAGCGGCGGCACCCACATGTCCACCATGACGAACTGAGCGGATCCGGCAAAGACGCTGAGATTCATGAAGAGCAGCTGGAACCAGCTGATGTCCTTTTGGACTGCCATGACTCCGAGAACGCTGCCGTAAGCCGCCACGCTCGCCGCCGCCGGGAGATTGGCCGCGAAGCCTTGCCGGAGATCTTCCATGGAGGTCTTTCCCGCTGCGACGGTCGAAGGATGCCAAGAGCCCGGACTCAATCCTTCGGGACTTTCCGCAACAACTTTTCTTCCGCCCATTCCTTTTCATCCCAGACAGAAAAACGGTTTCCGGAATTATGATAAATCGGAGCACAGAGGACCGGTTGCCATGGAGTCACCGCGCGCGGATCGTCTTCGTTGCAAGGCACACCCCTTCTTGTGGGGAAACTGCGGATTTTTCCTTGTCCTTGTCTCTTCGACAAAGTTCCTTAAACCAGCCGTATGGCGGCTGCAAGACCATTGTGCGGCGCGATCGGGATGAAAACACTGAGGAGGCTCTGGGGGTCAAGGTGTTTTCACCAAGGCAAGACAATCTTGGACATGGCTGAGGACGCCGTCACGAAAGAAGGCGCCCCAAAGAACGGGCGACCCAAGGGGACGTTTCAACCGTCCCGAACGGCGCCGCCGGGAAAGGGCACGGGCTCATTGTGGGAGCGGCGATCAAGATCCGGCATGTCTTGGGGTGCATTCCCCGTCCCCGAAATTTCCCGACAGGTGGAGGAGCCAGGCCTTATTTTTCCAGAGGCAAAACGATCACCGGAACGGTGGCCTTGGCCTGGAAACGCCTGGCATCGTCCAACGTGCCGATCCCCTCACCCACATGCATGGGCACAGCGACTCGGGGACGAATGGCTGCCGCGGCGTCCACGGCTTCTTCAACGGTCATGACATAGGTGCCGCTCACTGGAAGAAGAGCCACATCCGGCGCCAACCCCGCCATTTCCGGGATATGATCCGTGTCTCCCGCATGGTAAATCCGCACCCCGTCCACGGTCATGACAAACCCTACATGTCCGGCCTCCTTCGGATGAAACGGGATGCCGGGACTCCGAAACTTGGTGAGGTTGTAGGCGGGAAGCGCCCGAATCGCGACTCCCTTCACGCTGAGTTCATCTCCGGGTTTGACGGTCTTGATCTCGCCGGAAAATTTCGTCGCCACCTCAGCCGTGGTCACGATGACCGTGTCCGCTTTGCGGATTTTTTCCACATCGGCCGGGGATGCATGATCGTGATGGGCGTGGGTGATGAGGATCACGTCGGCGCGGGGTCCTCCTTTCAGGCGATAGGGGTCGATATAGATGACGAGCTCCTTGCCGTCGATTCGGAAGCTGTCGTGGCCCAGCCAGTGAATGTTGGCCACCAGAGGCTGCACGTCTTCCGCTTGGGCTGCGGCGGCCACATCCCAAGGCGCCAGCACCGTAAGGACAAGAGCCAGTATCCCGACCGACCCTCCCCAGAACGCCAACGAAAACATGTTCCGGCACATCGCTGATCCTCCCGAATGTCAAGCCACGTTCGTGGCGTGGTCGTTGAGAGCCGGGAAAAACATCCTCCGGCGATTCTGGAGTGATTGTCTAACGGAAAAAGTTCCGGCGGGTCAAGCGTGTAAGACTCTTGACCCGCCGAGGTATGGCGTATCGACCCAGAGAAGGTGCCGGCCATGTCGCACGCCGGCGCGCGGGGTTCAGCCCTCTGTCAACGGCATCAGGGCCTGTGCCTTACGGGGTCTTGGGCAAGGGAGGGCCTTTGCCCAACGGGAGTTTCTTAAAACGCCCACCGAACACAATGGGATCGCCCTGATAGCCCAGCGACTTGAAGCCGATGTAATCCGTGACGTTCAAAAGCTCCAGGGTATCCCGGCCTGCGTAATACAACTGCTGAAAATCGATGCCCCGGGAAGCCAGCGCCTTAAAATCCAGCGACTTGGTGTTCTGATGACATCGGCCGCAGTGGGGTTCTTCCCGAAGGCTTTCATGACACTGAATGCATGACAGCGCCCTCTCTTTCGGGGTGATTTCGTGATTCAGCCCCCAATACATGACCGTGTCCACCCATTTGTATTTGCCGCTGTAGGTCAAGCCGGCGGCCTTCATGCCGTTTTCCAGCGACTTCTGCCAATCCAAAGTCTGCCAGTACCCGCCTTCCCCGAAAAGATGCGGTACGGCGATGACGTTCGTTTCCGCATCGGCAGGTTGACGTCCCCGCATGACCTTGAAGGCGTAGATTTTGGCCTTGGGGTCCTGAAAATCCCCGACGGGTTGGGTGAGCAACACGGGGCCGTTGGGTTCAAAGCGGTCGCCGAGGACATAGCGGCGCACCTTGCCGTTGTACCAGTAATATTCGGGTTTGGCGCTTTCTTTCCAAACGAACTCTCCCTTCTGCCAGGAATAGTCCGGCATGCCGTACTTGTCCTTCTTGGGTTGACGCTGTTTGTCTCCGGCTTTGGACCAATCCCAGGACACAATGGTGGGCTTGCACTTGGCGTAGATGGGGCTGTGACAGGTAATGCAGGCCACGTGTTCAGTGTGGCGGTTCAAGTGGTGGCTCAAAAGATTGTCGGGATCCGCATGGGGCTGGGCGGTGTGGCAAACCTCGCAGGAGCGGCTGCCTTCTACCACGGGAACCGAGGTGCTTCGACCGGAAATCTTGTGGTTGCGGGTCTTGTGGCAGTCCACACACTGAAAATCCATGCCCCCCATATGCACATCGCAGTTGCGACTGGGATAGTAAAGGATGCTGTTCAGGTCCCCATGCTTGACCGCATCACCGCCCCCTCCCGAAAAGTGGCAGTCGCCGCAGGTTTTTCGGCTCGGTCGGCCCACGTTTTGCGCGATTTTTGACAAATCCAGTTCTTTGTAAGGCATTCCGGCGGCCGTGGGTATCTTCGCGTAAGTGCCCGTGGCATCATGGCACACGAGGCAATCTATTCGACTTTTATCGGTAAAATCAAAAGTTGCGTCCTTCCACCCATAGCCGGCATGACAACTGGTGCACCGGGGCCAGTTGGAAGGCAAAGCGATGCAGAAGTTGTTCACCGTGTGGCTGGCCTTGCCCAACAAAACCTTCTTCTCGTGGCCCTCGGTGTACGGAGAAGGCCCGCGCCACAGCCAGTGAGCGCTGCTGAGCATGTCCTCTCCGGCCTTTTCATGGCATCGGAGGCATTCCCTGGTGACCTCCCACGGTTCCGGGTTGGCCCGCAGTTTCACCAAATTCGTGTGGTCCGGAACGTTCTTGGCGTGGCATTCCGTGCAGCCCACGGGACCCTTTTCCCGCTCCTGGTGGCATCCCATGCACTGCTGGTGGTACGCCGCTTTCAAACCGACACGTTCGGGCATTTCCGGGTTAAAGGCTTTCTGATGGCATGCGGCGCATTTCACGGTTTCTTTCGCCGTAGGATCCGCCGGCCGATAGTGATGGCATTCCGTACAATCTCCGATCAGCGCGGCGTGTTTCTTGTGCATGAACCGCACATAGCCGAAGTGATTCTCCTCGGCTTCAAGGATCGGGCTTTTCAGCACCATGTATTCGATTTTCAGATCTTTTAAAGTGGGGAAGGCGTCACCGAGTCGCTTCTTCCGCACCACCGGTGTCTCTCGAAGAACATCTTTCACCAAAGGAACCGGTTCCTGCGCCCTTTTCAACGCTTCGTCGAGATCCACGGCCCGCCACGGGGTTCCGTCTTCAAAGACGGCGGGAGGCGGTGGGGGAGGGCCCTTAGGGGCCTCGGCACCCCGCAGTGTTCCGAAGTTCCCAAAGAACAAAAATGCAACGGCGACGCAGACCACCGCCCACGCTCCCTTAACGGATGGCAGGAAACGACGCTTCATTGGGCTTTTCTCGGAAGATGCCGGTGTCGATTGTTTCATGGGACGGCCCTCCCTTCGTCAGGTTGCGCAAGATCGGCCTTCGCGCGCGGTGTCAACACGGGCAGATGGGTGACCAGAACGCGATACAAAAACATGATGGCCGCGACGAGCGCCGTTGTGACCGCCAATTCTCCAATGGAAGGGAAATACCGTGTCTCGGCATACGGAGCGTGGTAGCCGACCAGAAAGACGTTGAGCCGGTTCAAGACGACACCCCCGATGATCATGCAGGAGCTGATAAAAAGACCTTTTCGTGATCGGCGGATGGGCGGGCTCATGAGGAGGATGAAGGGGACAATGACCCCCACGAGCATTTCCACGAGAAAGGAAAAGGTCTCGGCACCGGCCTGAAAGAGAAGGCGGTGCGCCCCACGGAACATGAGGTCTCCCACTTTGACGGCCCCGTAGAGACCGAGGAAAACCGTGGTGTAACGGCTGAGAGCCGACAAGACCGGGGTCTCGTCCTCGATGGGAAGCGATGCGGCAGCGAGGGTGTTTTCAAAAATGACCATGGGAAATCCCACCGCGATGGCCGAAAGGAGGAACAACAGCGGGAGCAGAGGCGTATCCCAGAGGTCGTGAAGCTTGGTTGGAGCAAGGAGCAGGAGCGAACCCAGTCCCGATTGGTGCATGCAGGAGAGGACGATGCCGGCGAGGAGAAAGACCCACATCACCCGATCCAGTGTCCGATCGGCGAATTGCAAAAGTTTATCGAGGGAGGCGTTCAGGAGCGCGAAAGGACCGGGAAGATGCACGCGGTCTTGGAAGCGTTCCGCGACAATGGGGATGAATTCGATATAGAGGACGGTGGTGTAAATGATGACGCACATGGCCACTTCGAAAAGGACCGAATTGCCCTGCCAGTAGATGATGGGATGCCAAATGGCCCAGGAACGGCCGATGTCAATCATGAGGGCGATGGGCACGAACGTGTATCCCAACAAGGCCGTCAGCAGAGCCGGGCGTGTGACGGTTTCGTAGGCCCGTCTGCCGAAAATATGGGCCAAAGCGGCCGTCGTGAATCCCCCGGCCGCCAGGGCGACTCCCGTAGCCACATCGATGGCGACCCAGATCCCCCATGGGGAGGATTGGCTGAGATTGGTCACCGCTGCCAGCCCCCCGATGAATCGAGCCACAATGAAGATGAGGCCCGGAATCATCAGCGCGATCATTACCCCGACCCCGGGCGTCCACAAAGGAACCGCCAGCGGGGCTGCCGTATGACGAGCACTCATGGCTGACCCCCCTTAACGTCGGTGGTGCTCTTGGTCTTTGCCCTCCTGTGGACACCGTACATGGTGGCTCCCAGGACCCCGTATAGGGTCAGAGGCGCCCAGAAGTATTTAAAGAGGCCGTGCTGGATGGCTTCGGTAGTCTGAGGGATGGGGCGTGAGGGAAGCGTGAGAAAACCTAATTTTTCAAAAGGTTCCTGGCTGATGTAAAGCCACGACGTCCCGCCCACCTCGGAAGCCCCGTAAATGTAAGGGATGTAGCGGGCAGGGTTTTCTTCGATTCTTTTTTGGGCCAGTTCCAAAAGAGTGTTTCTTTTCCCGAAGGTGAGCGCTTCCACGGGACATACGGCGGCGCACCCCGGGGTCCCGCCTGCCTGCGAAATGCGCTCGAAACAAAAGGTGCATTTGCGCACACGCGGGGTCAGGGGATTGGAGTATTCATATTTTGGGATTTGGAACGGGCATGCCACCATGCAATAGCGGCAGCCGATACATTTGGATTCGTCGTAGTGCACGGCGCCGTTGTCTTTTTTCGTGAGGGCCCCGACGATGCATGCCGAAACACATGCCGGATCCTGGCAGTGCATGCACTGGACTTTGACATAGGTGGGGACCAGCCGATTTCGATCATCCACCTTTCCGGTATGGTACCGATTCACCACGGTGAACGCCTCCGGTGTCGGGCGGCGTTTCACATCGAAGACCAGCGGATCGTCAAAGGGTGTCGGGGGAGGCGGGAGCTGGTTGACCGAGTTGCAGGCCTGTTCGCACTTGCGGCACCCGACGCATCGCGTCAGATCTACAAGAACCCCGTAAGGATCCTGAGGCACCTTCCGCCCGGTGCCCGCATGGGCGAAATGCGGGGCCGCCACGGCGCCGCTCCCCGTTACGGCCCATTTTAGAAACGTCCGGCGATTCATGGTCATGCCGCCTCCTTGTTGCGCTCGCAGGGACAGGGGACAACGAGCACCGGGCAGGGGGCCGTCTGGGCGATGGTCAGGCCGACCATGCCCAAACGGGAGATCCCCGGCCGGTTGCCGACTTCGTGGCAGCCGATGACCAAAAGGTCTGCCGCCGTGTCCTTGGCCAACTTTACGAGTTCCACCGCAGGGTCTGCTTCCCAGCTATTGAAGCTGAAGTGTGGGACACCCTCGAGAATCCTTCGATATTCTCTCGCGAAGCGCTGTTCTGCATCCCGCGTCATCTCCTCGATGACCTCATCGGGCGTCTGGGGATGCATCAACCGGTAGTCCAGAGCATGGAAAACGTGCAAGCGGGCGCGGTGCACTTTGGCGAGGTACGCCGCCATTTTCAGAGCCGCAAGACCGCCCTGGGAAAACCGGAACGCGACGAGAATTCGAAAAATCATCCTCGATGGTCCTGCGCCTTAGAAGGTGAGCACCTTAAATTCAGGATCGGCCATCATTTTCACCAGCACCGGAGCGGGGGAAATGACGGCCCCCTCAATGAGATCATCCGGAGACACGAGCCGTTTGTCTGCGCACGCCTTACACACGTGGATCGGGGTCTTCCGGGCGATGAGAGAGTCCAACAGATCTTTCATGTGCTCCCCCGTGGACGACCGAATGCCTTCCGCCATGCCCATCTGGGCCCAGTGAATGGCATCGTCGATGAGGAACACTTCCACCTGATGACCCTGTTCCGCCGCCAGGCTCGCAAACTGCATGGCCCGTGTGGCGCTCCCCGAGCGCTCAAATCCGATGGAAATCACGAAACAAAGCTTCATCTCTTCCCTCCTTGTGTCGAATGGTCCAATCTTCTCCGGCACCCGTTGCCCACCAGCTCCAGAGACCTCGCCCCTTCCGGGCGAGACTCACTCTCTTAGCAATCTTCCTGCCGACACCCCCAGACCGTCCGCTCGCCTCGTGGGAATCAAAAAAATCCACCCCAGCCCTCGCCCTGTTAAGCAAATTGTTAACGCCTGTTAAACAGTGAACGAAGCAGCTGCTAAATCTTTAACACGTGAAACGGCCGGGAAACGCGATAATGAGACCTCTCGGTTGAAGCGGTGCTCTGTGGAAAAACTGCGTGGGCGACGCCGATGGCTCCCCTTTGCGCCGGGCAATCCAGGACCCTCTGTCCCAAGCCGGCCTCTGGGGATCGCCTTTCCTGCACGGGACGGTCAAGCGCCGGATTTTTCTCCATTTCCGACACCTCGGCGTCGGCTGGACGTGCCTGGCACACCCTTTGCCCTCCGTCGGGGTGCACGGCATGAAGCGAATGCCATCACACCAACCTTTTGAAAGGAGATTTACCATGGATGCGGTGAACCTGCAAAACCTTCAGCCGGCGACCGTCGTCGATGCCCGCGGCAGTGCCTGCCCCGGCCCTCTTTTGGAAGCGAAAAAAGCCATCGGCAAGGTCAAGGTAGGAGATGTCCTGGAAATCCTCTCCAACGACCCTGGGACCAAGAATGACATTCCCGTGTGGGCGAAAAAGGTGGGTCACGAGTATTTGGGGCATCTGTCCGCAGACGGCTATGAACGCATCTTTGTCATGCGAAAGAAGTGACGAGGACAGGTGATGGATCCAGCCTCTTCCACGGGCAAAATCTTGATCTTGGCAACGGAAAGCTGCGCCTACCCCGGGGCTGACGCGGTGGGGCAGGCGCACATGACCTATCCTGCCAATACCTATGTGGTGAAGGTCAGGGCTCCGGTGTTGTTCCCCGAAAAGTTCTATCTGGATTGTTTTGAAAAGGGCATCGCCGGGATCATCGTCATGAGCTGTGGTGTGGAGTGTCCGTACGAGGGAGCCTATGAGGCTTTAGCCGAACGCATCGACCGCGTCTATCGGTTGATGAAGGAACGGGGTTTGGACATCCGGCGCCTGAGGCTCACGTCCATCTGTACCGTCTGCACCCGAGCCTTTCTCAATGAGGTCAACCAGATGAACGCCGTGGTCCGGGAGCTGGGACCGCCCGGTCGAGAATCGGCAGCCCGGGGAACCGTTGACGAAGCCGCCCAAGCGATGACGGCCTAACAGGAGGAAGACCATGGCGCGGGGCGAGACCCAACGTTTCGACGTGCTCGTCGTGGGAGGGGGTATTGCGGGCCTTCAGGCCGCTTTGGATTTGGCGGATCAGCAGTACTCGGTGGCCGTAGTGGAAAAGGATGTCTCCATCGGCGGCGTCATGATCCGTCTTTCCAAAGTTTTTCCCACGCTGGATTGCGCCAGCTGTATCACCACTCCCAAGATGGCTGCCGCGGCGCACCATGAGAAAATCACGCTGTTTACCTTTTGTGAACTGCAGGCTCTCGAGCGAGATGGAAACGGGACCCTCCGTGCCACGGTCCTCAAGAAGCCTCGGTACGTGGATGAAGCCCGTTGCATTGGCTGTCGGCAATGCGAATACCACTGCCCGGTTTTCGTCGCCGACCCGGATCAAGGTGGCTTTGCTGCGCGCAAAGCCATCTGCGTGCCTTTTTCCAACGCCGTGCCGCAAATCGCCGTTCTCGATCCAAACAACTGTATGTTGTGCGGCACGTGCGCCACAGTTTGTCCCACAGACGCCGTGCGATATGACCAGGAGCCTCGGTCCATGGTCATCGAGGCTTCGGCTGTGATCGTGGCTACCGGGTTTTCCCTGACGCCTTTGGAAAACAAGGCGCAGTACGGCAAAGGGACGATTCCCAACGTGATCACGGCACTTCAGATGGAGCGGCTTCTGGCACCCCATGGGCCATACAATCGGGTTCTTCGCCCTTCCGACGGCATGGAACCGGGTTCCGTCGCCTTCGTCCAATGCGCGGGATCCCGGGACAAAAGCCAGGGCATCCCCTATTGTTCGCGGGTGTGCTGCATGTACGCCATCAAGCAGGCCATGCTCCTTTCCGGCGCGCTCCCTCTTGCAGACATCACGATCTATTACATGGACATCCGAGCGTTCGGCAAAAATTACGAGCAGTTTTTCCAAAACGCTCAGGCCATGGGCATCAACTTCGTGCGGGCCAAGGTGGCGTGGATTGAGCCCGGGGAGAATGGATCGGTCACGGTGCATTACGAAGATCAACAGCGCGGGGGAGCCACCGTGGCGTCCCACGACCTGGTGGTGCTATCCCTCGGCAAAATTCCTGGGTGGAATCCTCTGGGGAAGACACCGCTGACGACGGCCACGGATGGGTTTCTGATGGGCCCCGACCCCAAATCGGCCCCGACGTGGACGGGCATTGAGGGCGTCTTCGCCGCAGGAGCGGCCCTCGGTCCCAAGGACATTGTGGACAGTATTGCGGAGGCCGGCGCCGCGGCGGCGCATGCGGCCAATTATCTCGCGGGAAGGAAGAAGGCTTTGGAGAGCGCGGCTTAATTGCTCTCGGTCGATTGCACAGGAGAATCCTTATGGGCGTTCAAGACGACGCGAAGCCCATCGGCCCGACGGAAGCCCGGGTGGGCATATATATCTGCCATTGCGGGGGAAACGTCTCTGATCACGTGGACGTGGAAGCTTTGGCTGAAAGGTTGGCGAAGATTCCCGGAGTGGTCACGGCCCGCCGAAACATGTTCATGTGTTCTGATCCGGGTCAGGAACTCATCCTCGAGGATCTCAAGAAAGGGATCGTGGATCGAGTGGTCGTGGCTTCCTGTTCGCCCAGTTTGCATGAGATGACCTTTCGACGCGTCCTGGAGCGCGCCGGGGTCAACCCGTACCTCTATGAACACGCCAATATCCGCGAACAGGTCAGCTGGGTTCATCACGGGGACGCAGCCACCCACAAAGCTTTTACCCTGATTTCCGCAGCAGCGGCCAAAGCTCGGCTCCTGGAGCCGTTGGAACCGTTTCGAGTGGAGGCCAAGCCGCATGTCACCGTCATCGGGGCCGGGATCGCCGGAATGCGGGCGGCGCTCGATCTTGCGGATCGTGGCTTCGGCGTGCATTTGATCGAAAAAACGCCGTGGATGGGCGGCCGAGTCGCTGCACTTCATCGAGTGGCGCCCACCGGGGAGCTCGCTTCGGAACTCGTCTTGTCTCTGGTCCGGCGCATTTTGGATCACGATCGTATCACCTTCGTGCCATGTGCTCGGGTCGCCGGTTTTGACGGATATGTGGGAAATTTTACCTTGGAGGTGGAAACGGTTCCGCCGGAGGATGTGCCGAGCGAGGTGTTTGAGCTCGCCGAAGAAGCATTTTCCAGCAAAAAACCCATTTTCGTGCCATCGAAAGGTGCCCTCATCCGGCCGCTTCCAAGGGACAAAAGGCGGCTTCGGGTGGAGACGGGCGCGGTGGTCCTGGCGACCGGTTTCCAACCCTATGTGCCGAGACACGGCGAATACGGGTACGGCGCGTTCCAAGAAGTCATGACCCTCCCGAAATTTCTCGAGCTACTCCGAGAGAGCGGTCCCCACGGAGCGATGCTGACCTTGGACGGCCGCCCCATCCGGAGCCTTGCCATGATTCACTGTGTGGGAAGCCGCCAGATACCGGGCGTTCACGAAGAAAATGAATCGGGGCGTCTCAACGAGTACTGTTCCCGCACCTGTTGTTCCGCCGTCCTTTATGCCGCCAATCAGGTCAGGGAACGCTTTCCGGGTACCCGAGTTTATGGATTTTACCGGGATATTCGAACTTACGGGCGTGGACAGGAAGAGATCTACCAGGCGGCGGCCAGGAACAAGGTCCTGTTTTTCCGGTTTGAACCGGAAAACCCGCCGAAGGTGGATCGCGCCGACGCCACCGATCCATTTCCGCTCATTGTCCGCGTTCCGGATACTTTGACCTTCGGCGAAGAGGTTGAGGTTCCGGTGGATTTGGTCGTGCTTGCGGTGGGGATGGAGCCGAATGATGTGAGCGATCTCGTGCAGTTGATGAAGCTTCCGGTGGGCTCCGATGGATTCCTGCTGGAGGTGCATCCCAAGCTGAGGCCGGTGGAGCTGGCGACCACAGGGCTTCTGTTGGCCGGCACCTGCCAGGCGCCCATGGATATCGGGGAATCCTGCAACGCTGCCTCTGCGGCCGCATCCAAGGCCGCCGTCCTGCTTTCCCACAAGGCCGTTACCCTCGACCCCTTTACGGCGGAGGTGGATCTGGACAGATGCGAGGGCACAGGGGCCTGCGTCGAAGCCTGTCTCAGGCCAGGAGCTCTGCGACTCGTGGACATGGATCAGGACGGTCGAACGGTGCGCCGGGCTCAGGTGGTCTCCGCCTTATGCCTTGGCTGCGGTGCCTGCGTCGCCGTCTGCCCCACGGGTGCGATCCAAGTCAAGGGATCCACGCTGGCCCAGTTCGAAGCCATGGTGGACGCCGTCACCGCGCATCAAGCCGCGTGAGTGTGTAGAAAAAAGCCGTAAGGAATCAGTGAGGCGGGCAATGGAAACCGATCACGTTTTGACCACGTCGCGACACAAGGAAACCCTGAAACATCTGCGGATTCTTCGCAGAGCAACGGTCCTGCGCGTCACCTCCCAGGTGAAGTCGCAGAAGAAGACCATCGCTTCTCTCTTGGACGCCCTGCGCAGCGGTCCAAAAACGGTGCCGGAAATCGCGCAGCTCACGGGTCTCCCAACCCAGGAAGTGCTGTGGTGGATGGCATCCCTTAAGAAATACGGCCGGATCATGGAGGGTGAAAAACGGGGCGCCTATTTCACATACCGGCTGGTGCAGGGTGAGGCCAAAGGAGCCGGGAACTCTCAAGAACCGTCAGACCGATAGACGTCCCGTCTATGAAGGGGGATCACGGAGGCCGTCCATGGCTCGTGTGGATTTTTCGTTTTCGGAAGAGTTGGAACGGTTCGGTGCGGCAAAAGCCCTGGAATGTTTCCATTGCGGCACCTGCGCTGCCATCTGCCCGCTTATAGATGAACATTTCCCGCGGCAAATGATCCGCTACGCGCAGATCGGGGCCAAGGATCGAATCCTGGAGCGAGGCACAGACCTGTGGCGCTGCCTGCACTGTGGGCTGTGCACGCAGACGTGCCCTCGGGAAGCGGACCCGGGCGAGCTCATTTTAGCCCTGCGCCGCTATGTGCTCCATCATTGGAGGAGAAACGCTCATGTACCATCCTCGTCCCATCATTGACCTCATTGCAGAGAACGTGCGCGCCACCCGCAATCCGTTCGGGGCTTTCCAGTTTGCCGTCAACCGGTGGTGGAAGGACATGGAACTTCCTCGCGAGGGAGACACCCTGTTGGCCACGGGACTCATGGTGCAGTCCGTGCCGTTTATCCAGAAAATCACGCACCACCTGGAACGGTTGGAAGACACCCGGTGGGCTTCTTATGTGGGTTATGGTGCATGGATCCCCAAAAAACTGGTCCAGCTGGGTTCCCTTTTCATGGTGACGCCGAAGGATCGCGCCCCCTACGACCGAATTTTGAAAGACGTCGTGGCGCTCCTTCGGCACTCGGGAATCCGCTTTGCTTATCGGCCGGATTTGGATTTCTACAGTGGTGTCTTGCTTTACGATTTGGGTGACCATGACGCTTTCGTCGCGCACGCCCGGTACGTGGGAAAACGTCTACAAGAAGCCGGCGTCCGGACCCTGATCACCGTGGATCCGCATACCTCCTACGCTTTCGGAGTGCTCTACCCCAAGTATGCGGACATTTCCTTCAACGTGCGTCCTTACTTCGAGCTGGTACGGCTTTCGGCGCCGAAAAACGGCCATCGGGTGACGTTGCACGACCCCTGCTTTTTCGGACGATACTTAAAGTTATCCCACGTTCCGCGCCGGCTTCTCGGTGAGGCCGGGGTGACGGTCTGTGAGGTGCAACAATCGGGAACGTTCACGCATTGCTGCGGTGGCCCGGCAGAGTCGGTTTCCCCAAAAATGTCCCGCAAGATCATTCAACGCCGCCTGAATCAGCTGCGACAGACCGGGGCCCAAATCTTGGCCATGTGTCCCATCTGCCTTGCCAACCTTCAAAAGGAAAGCGCGGAGGTTCAGGATCTCGCGTCTTTTCTGGTCCGAGATGTCCTGAAACACTCTGGAAATTAAGCGTGAAAAGGAGTCGGAAAATGGCGGATTCGGAAAAAATCGTCTACATCGTCACGCATGCCGGGGATGATCCGGAAAGAGCGAGTCTTCCCTTTGTCTTGGCCAATGCCGCCCAGGCCATGGACGTGGAAGCCGTGGTGGTCCTCCAAGGGCCGGCGGTCTTTCTCGCCACCCATGGATGTCTGCAACACGTTTTTGCGGCGGGACTTCCCCCGCTGAAGGACCTTGTCCAGAAATACGTGGATGCGGGAGGCAAGATCTTGGTCTGCAGTCCGTGCATCAAAGAACGGCACATCGAAGAAAGCGAACTCATTCCCGGTGCTCAAGTAACCGCGGCCGGCGCTCTGACCCAGCACATTCTGGAAGCCAAGGCGACTCTGGTCTATTAACCGAAATCTCAAGATTTATGGAAAAATCCACCTGAATCCGTCCGGACAGAGAGATCGGGCCGGCACGATGGCAAACATGGGGCCGGCACAGGGTCCTGGCCCGACGACGCCCGCCCGTGGGTAACGTTCGGGCCGGCACAGGGGCCTGCCCTGACGGATGGAAGGCAACCGTCGGGAGGTTCCTGCGTGTGGATGCCCCATGAGAGCCGGCGCGCCCCGATAAGGTCATTGTAGGGGCGGCCCCCCGTGGCCGCCCGTCGCGATCGACCCACCGGACGGCACCCCGCGGGCAGGCACGGGGGCCTGCCCCTACAACATCTGAATAGGGGCAACCCGCGGCCAGGGAGATCGGGCAGGCACGGGGGCCTGCCCCTACAACAGGTGCATGGGGGCAACCCGCGGGCAGGGAAATCGGGCCGGCACGGGGGGTTGCCCCGACGACGCCCGCCCGTGGGTAACGTTCGGGCCGGCACAGGGGCCTGCCCCTACATGACTGGGGCCCGAGGTTGGGCGTCGATTCAAAACCATGACCGGAAAACACGTTACCGGTGGCGGGGATCGCACGGATTCAAAATCCGAGAACCAGGGGACCTCGCAGGAGATCTTCTCCGTGTGGGGCTCTTTGGTTTTCCGGGTGCCGATCAGCTCTTCATCAAGCCTTCCCCTCCTCCGGAAGTCGACATTCACAGGTCGTCGCGAAGTCCCGCTTTTGGATGGGAATTCCTCCGAAAACGCTTTGCCTCCTCCGTTCCCCGCCGCACCCCTCGGCGTGACGCCCGACCCTGAATTCTCGTGCGCCGTCTTGGGGAGTGCGGCTCCCTGGAACGGGTCCCCGTGGTGCTCGGCGGACTTCATCCTTGTGTTGATCGAATCGTCTGCAAAACTTAAGATCAACAGAGACGCCGAATCCGGCGGATATCACTGAGAGCCGGTGGAGAAACAACTCGGGTAAGGTTCGATCCCGAGCGGAACTGAAGCCGCAGGGGCGCAGCACCATGGCGGATATTCGGCAGTATCTGGAAGACATCGTGAACACCATGAACGACGGCCTCATGGTCGTCGGTCCGGATGGGTCCATCTTGTTGGCCAATGAGGCCCTATGCCGCATTACGGGATACCGGCATGAGGAACTCGTCGGAAGATCCTGTGCGCTGTTCCGTTGCGACAGTTGCGACACAGAACGACGAGAAGGCGGTGGCTTGTGGTGCTCGCTTTTTGGCGTAGGCACTCTGCATCACAAGCGCTGCGTGGTGGTGCGAAAGGATGGAACCTACGCCCACGTGCTCAAGAACGCCGCGGTGTTGAAAGATGATAAGGGTGAAATCATCGCCGCCGTGGAAACCCTCACGGATATTTCCGAGCTGGATCGTAAGGACGAACAAATTGTCCGCTTGTCGCGTCTCCTTGACAGCGAGAAAGGTTTTCGGGGCATCATCGGCACATCGCCCGCCATGCAGAAGGTGTTCGACATCACGGAAAAGGCGGCCCAGAGCGACGCCCCGGTGATTATTTATGGAGAAAGCGGGACGGGAAAAGAACTCATCGCTCGGGCTATCCACGACTTGGGACCGCACCGGGACGGTCCGTATATCCAAGTCAACTGCGCCGCCCTGAACGAATCCCTTTTGGAAAGTGAATTGTTTGGGCATGTGAAAGGGGCCTTCACGGGAGCGACCAGCCATCGGGAAGGACGTTTTGAAGCGGCCAACGGAGGCGATATCTTTCTCGACGAGATCGGGGATGTCCCCCTTTCCATCCAGGTCAAGCTCTTGCGGGTGCTCGAAAACAAGACGGTGGAGCGCGTCGGCGATCACCGCCCCATTCGAGTGGATGTCCGGATCATCACCGCGACAAACCGGGATCTGCCGCGGATGGTGCGGGAGGGAACCTTCCGCGAGGACTTTTTTTTCCGTATCAACGTCATTCCGATCCATCTTCCCCCGTTGCGCCAGCGGATGGAAGACGTGCCTCTCCTCATCGATCTGTTTCTCGATCAACAGCGTCGCAAGGGCAAGAAAATCCAGGGAGTGCATCCCCAGGCCATGGCCGCGATCATGGCCTACAGCTGGCCTGGCAACGTGCGCGAACTCAAAAGCACCCTCGAATATGCGTGCGTGGTCGCTGAAAACGGACTGATTCGTCCTGAACATCTGCCGCCGCACGTGGCACAATCCCAGGACGGCCAATGCCTTCCTATGTCTCCGCCGAGTGGTTCCCAGGCCGCGGACGTCCAGACTTCCGTTCGGCAGACTCGCCGGGATCGGCGCCAGGAGCTCATCGAGGCTTTGCGGCAGGCGGGAGGCAACCAGAGTGAGGCCGCCCGGATCCTGGGGGTCAGCCGGGTGACCGTCTGGAATCGGATGAAACGCTATCACATCGATCTGAAAAAGGTCATTGCAGGGTAATCCCCTTGGTGTACCGCCGAGGTTCGGCCGGGCGTTGCGGAGGCTCGACGATTATCGAGGTCCCATTTCCTTTGGAAAGTGGCCAACAGGCCGCTCAAAGGTGTACGCGAAAGGATCGGCCACGAGCCTTTGCGTGACTTGATCGAGGTTTCCGGATGCGGCGGCAAATGGAGCGGCAAGGACCGTGCCCACAAGCCCGAGAACGCAGGTCGCGATGCCCAAAGGTCGGGCCACCAGGACATCGGCGAGCATCACGCCGCCATCGGGGATGTCGTCCCTTTGGGGTTGGGAGGGCAGGGGGCCGTCGGCCGCCAGCAGCTGCGGGCTCTGGAGGGCGAACAACATAAGTACGGCCACGGCGAGAGTCGCCATCTTCATTGCGTTTTCCTTCCTGCCGAAAGTTTATTGATATTCCAGGCTTTTTCAATGAGGTGGGGAAGGGGGCTCCCCCGTCCCCACCGCACAGCACCGGGGACTACATGACGTCCTTGTCGCTTTGCTCCACGGCTCGGTCGATTTCGGCCTTGAGCTGGGGCGGCAGGCCTGGAATATCCACGCTGAGGAAGCCTCGGACGATGGTGGACGTCGCTTCATCCTCGGAGAGCCCTCGGGACATGAGGTAAGCGATCTCTTCCGCGGCGATTTTCCCCACCGCCGCCTCATGGCTCATTTCCACCCCGTCGACATGGCCTTCCAGTTCGGGGATGGCGTGAATGATCCCACCGTTGAGGATCAACCCCTTGCATTCGAGATGGGCTTTGATGTCGGGAACTTCGCCGATGAGATGACCCCGGGCGATGATCTTTCCGCCGTTGCTGATGGTTCGCGCGACGATTTCCGCACGGGTGCCGGGTTTCTTGAGGTAGACGCGGCCGCCCACATCGTATTCCGATCCGGGGCTCCCGACGATGATGCTGTAGAATCGGGCGATGGCATTTTCACCCACGAGATGCGTCGTCGGGTACATTTGCAGGGAGCGCACGGGTTTCATGCACACGTAGTTATTGAGAAACAGGCCGCCTTCTTCCACGCGGGCCACCGACCTCGGCCGCACGGCCATGTCTTCCGCCCAGTTGTGGATCATGGTGAAGCTCAATTTTGCATTCTTCTTGACAAAAAATTCCGAGATGCCCACATGGGCCCCACGTTTCATGTGAGGCGATGTGGAGCACCCCGTGATGATGTGCAGTTCGGAATCTTCTTCCGCGATAATGATATTGTGAACGTTTTGCTGGAGATTGGGTTTGTCGAGATACAAGCATGCCTGAACGGGGTAGATGGATTTGGCTCCGGGCAGGGCGCGGATGACGTACCCGTCGTGGAGATTGAGTTCCACAGCGGCGGTATACTTATCCGCATCGACCGCCACAAGCTTCCAATAATAGTCCCAGATCCAGTCGTATTCTTCCAAAGCCTTCTTTATGGAGATGACTTCTATGCCTTCCTGCTTCGAGCCGCAGCGCACCACCGAGGTGTCCTTCTGGATGTAAGTGCCGCTGCGCTCAGATTCCGTCACATCAATGCCGGCCATCAACAGTCGTTGTTTTTCGACGGCAGGCAGGGACGCCAATTCGGCGATATCCATGGGGCGATGGTCCACCGCGCTGTGATCGAATTGACTGAGGTTGATATCGGATCCGATCGCCGCGGGCTTGTCCACCGCCTTGAGGGCCATCTGTTTCAGTTCTTCGCGATTGCGCATCGTACACACTCCTCGTATCCCAATTCACTGATGCATTGCAGGATTTCACGGGGATTATCCGAACAGCTGAGCACCCCATCGAAAAGAACCTGGCCTTTGTCTGCGGTAAGGTATTCCAAAATGTAGCCCGTGTGGGTGATGATCAAACCCATTTTCGTGCGTTCTCGTTTCACTTGAAGCATGGATTTGATGTCCGTCGGGGCACATTCCTTCTGGAGCAGCCGGGCGATGGTGTGGCCGACCAGCGCGATGTTTTCCATGTCAACGCCGGATTCCGGCTCGTCGAAAAGCATGAGGTCCGGATCCTGAGCCATGAGTTGGAGGAGTTCGGATCGCTTGATTTCGCCTCCGGAAAAGCCGGCGTTGACGTCCCGATCCAGAAAATCCTGGAAGTTCACTTTGCGTGCAAGTTCCAGCACGTCGACTTCCCGCTCATGGGCGCAGATCTTGACCATTTGGTGAGTCTTGACGCCATGAATCGTAGGCGGCCTTTGGTACGCCATTCCGATACCCAGTTTGGCTCGTTCGTTGATCGGCAAATGGGTGATATCCACCCCTTTGAAAAAGATTTTTCCACCCGTCACCTTGTATTGGGGATAGCCCATAATGGTCATGAGCAAAGAAGTCTTGCCAGAGCCGTTGGGCCCGAAAAGAATGTGCGTTTCCCCAGGTTTGATTTCCAGGTCGATGTGTTTCAAAATCTTCTTGCCCGCCAGTTCGACTTCCAAATCTTCGATCACCAGCATGGATGAACTCCTTTTTTCAGGATGTCCTCGACTCAAGATTTCGATCTTTACCCTAAGCATCGGACCTCATCCAAGCAAGCGGAATCTTTCGATGCTCCTTGACTTTGGCGTTTGTGGTGAATAAGACCTGAATCCGTGCGATCGCGTCGATCCATGAAACTGTCTTGACGAAGATCTCGTGGGCCGTTCTTCCGACATCGCAACGGATGCCCCTTCCAGGTGAAAATGTGATGGGAGATCCTACGGTATAAAGGAGATGTAAATTCCACACCTGAATCAGTGAAGTGTGATTGGGTGGACTGACGAGCATGGATTCGGAACCCATTTTGGGGCTCATTGATGCCCTGATTCAGCCACTTTTTCGGGTCATCGCCTTTTCAAGGACTGAAAAGCTCTCATGACGATGCCATCTCAGACATTTTCGGACACTCTTCACCCCCTTATGGCCAGAGGAGCTTTCAGGCTTTTGCGGCGGCGATCCCTACGCTGGGCAAAATTTCAGATAAACACTCCGAAAAGCGTGAAAAGCGGGACAATGCCGACCAAACTGGAGCTTCAGCCGACGAGCGCTTCGGATCACGCGCGCTGCCATATAGATCAGCTCCTGGATCACGGTCTTTACGCGACGTCGCTTGGCCCGATGCCGTACGGGCGAAAAATGGCCCAGGAGCCCGTTTTGCCCCAGGATGCGCAAAATGTTGTAAGCCAGTCCGCCCAGGGTCAACACCAGCGCATTGGTGGCAAACTTTCCAGACGGCAATCGTTCCAAGTCCAGGTCGGACTTGATCTCACTGTGAAACTGCTCGCTCAGACCCCGCTTCTCGTACAACCCGATGACTTCATCTTCAGGGACGGAAAGCGACGTCCACCAACCCTCCAGCTTGATATCAGGCCGGATCAAGATTTGTCCCTCGCTATCCCATATCCTCTCGGTGACCCGGATCACCAGCCGAAACCGATAGGTTCTCTTTTCATGGTGTCGCGTCACCCACGTGCTGAAGACCGCCACTTTCTTGCCGGGCCGGGGCTCACTCACACGGCCTTCCCTGAAGGCCCGATCACGCCAGGAAAGGACGTCGGCCCTGCGCGGATTCCATTGGATGATAAAGCTCAGCTTGGGGTGTCGGCGAAGCTCCACAAGCGTTTCCAGGGCATCATGAGCCGCGTCCGTTCGCACCAAAAGGGGCTTGCAGGTCACCTTGCGCGCATGCACCAACACCTTACGCAAAAAGTCAACAAATCCACTCTGAGAATGCTGAGACCCCGGGCGAAGCTCCAGGCCCACACACCATCCCTCCTGGCCAAGGTAGGCCCCGATCGGCGCATATCCGTCGTAGTCCTGGTACGTCCGCGAAACCCCTTCTTTCTTTGTGTCGGAATTGTCCAGGCAGAAAACATCCATGTCCAAAGGCACATGCCCCGTGGAAAGCGCCGTCACGGGAACCTGGGTCCTCTCAAGCAATTCTACGCTACTTGCGCCGACAAGACGTTCGAAAACTCTCGCGTGCTTGTCCAAACGTTGCCGCAAAGTTTCTTGCGAAGGGACCTTCTGAATGTCCAGAGCCTCTTTGAACCAGTCATCGCCGGCGACCTCTGCAGCGGCTTCAAAGTCACTCTTGCCCAGACACAGAAGCCCCAAGTAGGTCTTGACCACATCCGCGTGCGAGATCATCGGCCGTCCTGGAACTTCCTTTTCCAACTGCTCGCACAGGCTCGTGTAGCCGTTGATCAGATTCCCCACAAGGGCCAAGCCCGCGTGTCCGCTGTAGAAGGCCTTCGAAGATTGTTCGATCTCAATTTTCTTCATGAGTTCACCTGCCGGGTGAAAATGTGACAGGAGACCCTATAGCATAAATGAGATGTAAATCCAATGAGATATCTAAAGTAAAATAGTTTTATGCATAGGCGCTATTTCACGGATTAAGGTAAGAGACTATGCCTTCCCGTGACAGCGTGCCGAGTTTTTACGGAGGGGACCACACGAAGGCGCCCCGAGGACATGACTAACGGAGCGGATCACCCTAGGAAGCCATGCACAGAGATGTCATCGATTTTGAAGCCAAGCGGCTGAGCAAAATGCCGGCACGGACGTTGGCCCGGCATCTGATGGCGCTTCCTGCCAAAGAGCGCATGGAAACGATCATTTCCAGGTCCGACGCGGAGGCCGTGGCGGCCGCCATGTCCGAACAGGACTTTTATCTCACGGTGAAAGAAATCGGTGCGGAAGACGCGCTGCCCCTTTTGGCCGTGGCCTCCGTCGACCAGATCATTCACGTGCTCGATTTGGAAATGTGGCGCAAGGACAGAATCCTTCCCGGTCCGGCGCTCCAGTGGGTGGAACGGCTCTTTCGCGCGGACCCAAAGCGCCTCCTGGCCTGGCTCTATGCGGCGGATTTCGAGCTCCTTGTCTCTCTTTTCAAAAAATGGGTCCGCGTCGCTCAGATGCCCGACGACACGGACCCTTTGGAAGCGAGGGACTTTCTTCCTAAGAACACTTTGGACGACCAGTATTTCTGGGAGACATCCTACCCCCAGTTTGAGGACTTGATCCGGCAGGTCCTGAGCTACCTGTTTGAAACCCACTATGGCTTTTACAAGGAGCTCATGGATCACCTGCTCTGGGCCTTGGAAGCGGAAATGGAGGAGGCTGCGTACCGATTCCACCGCGGCCGCCTGGAAGATCGGGCGATCCCCGACTATTACGACGCCCTCGAGATTTACAAGCCTTTGAAGGTGCAAGAGATTCCTTTTGTCAAAGACCTCAGCGTCGCCCCCACGAGCGATGAGGAACGGGCTTCCCCGGAATTCGCACTTACGGTGATTCGGGAGGGAGCCTTACTCCAAAGGGCCCTCATGGGAATTGAGGATCCTCGCCTCGCCGATACACTGCGTTGGGAAATGGCCGCCATTGCCAACAAGGTGGTCGTGGCCGACAGTCTAGCCCCGGATCTTCCGGAAAACCTTCGCGAAGCTTCAGATAAAGCGGCGGCCATGGTCAACCTGGGGCTGGATTTGGTCACCGCAGGGGATGAATCCTTAGCCCGGCGGGTGCTGAAAGAAGTCTACCTTGAGCATCTGTTCCGCGTGGCCCAAGCGAAAGTTTATGGCCTCCAGAGGAAGCTCAAAGCCCTCGTGGCTGCCGGCTGGCCGGCCCAATGGCCCACAGGGACAACGATTCTCGACCCGCCGTGGGCGGATGCCGTGACCGCGCTCCTCCAGAAAACCCCGAAAATTTGGCGTATCGAGGGTGGGCAGCACCCGCGTCCTGTGGAAACGTTCCTCCAAGACCGCCGTGACCTCCATGAAGCCAAACAGTGTGTCGCCGTCGTGGAATCCGTCGGCCCCCTGTTTGCGGCCCTCCAGGTTGCGGCCGAAGACCTCCAGGGGAGACTCTGGCCGGAAGGTCAAGTGCGGGTCTTGGAAGATGTCACCTTGGGCGTCCTTCTTTTTACGGCGGCAGGGATGAAACTCTTGCAAGGGACGTGGGCGGCGCACCCTGTTCCGGTATCCCAATGGCCGACGTTGTTTTCCAAAGCCACCCCGGACCGACTGGAGGGCGTTTTTCAAGACGCGGTATCCTCCGGGATTAAGGATCCCGCTGTGCGACGCCTCGCGTGGATGTATGTGAGTTCCTTACTGGATCGGTACCGGGAGGAAACAGAAGCCTTCGGCCCCCAAAACTGTCCGGATCCCCGGCTGATGAGCCTTTTTCTTTTCGAGCCTGTCTGAGCCGTGATGATATGCCCGGAAATCCTCCGACACGTCAGACGACAGCGGTCCCCAAAAGCCCCTGATCGGTCGCGCGATCCACGCGGACCCGCACCAAGCTTCCTATCTCGGGGGGGCGTTTGGCCGTAAAACGGACGGACAGATAATTTTCCGAGGTCCCGTGCCACAGGTGCGGGACCGGACGGGCCTCCACCAAGACTTCGAGGACGGCGCTCACAAAGCGTTCCAGAAAAAGCCTCTTTTTGCGGCGGCCAAGGTCGCGCAGGATATGTGCCCGGGTCTTGAGGACATCCCCGACGATTCTTTCGCCCATTGCGGCTGCGCGAGTTCCCGGGCGCGGTGAATAGGGAAACACATGGAGATAGGTTATGGGGAGAGATTGGATGAGCTCAACCGTGCGGGCAAATTGGGCCTCCGTTTCTCCTGGAAATCCCACAATGACGTCCGCTCCGAGGGCGGCGTGAGGAAACAACCGGTGGAGTGCATACAGGGTGTCCGCATACTGTTCCGGATCGTAAGGACGGCCCATGGCGGCGAGGATCTGCGGATCGCCGCTCTGGAGAGGGATGTGAAAATGGGGGCAGACCCATGACAGAGCGCCGAGCGTTTTGAGGAGATCATCGGTGACCTCCCTGGATTCCAAAGAGCTCAGCCGGACTCTCGGTGGGTGAACCCTGCCGTCGATTTCCCGCAGCAGCTCCGGGAGGCTGCGTGGAGTCAAAGACGCCTGCCCAAGGCTGCGGACATTGGGGGACGGCTCCGGCAACACCGTCTCAATCGCGGGGAGTGGGGGGGCACCTTCGACGGGAAGGTGAGATGTGAAGAGCGTCCCGGGGGGCAAATCCTTCCCCCATTGGCCGAGATGGATGCCCGTGAACACCACTTCCTGGTACCCGCAACGAGTCAAGCGCTCCAACTGCCGGAGCACTGCTTCGGGTTCCAAACTGCGGCTGCGTCCGCGGCTGAAGGGGACGATACAATAAGCACAGAAAGCGTCACAACCGTCTTGAATCTTCAAAAAGGCGCGGCTGCGATCGCCTATCATGGCCGTGACAGGAAGGGGTTGCATCGGGCCGTAGGCTCGGGAATCGCTCACGGCGACACAGGGGCTTTCCGGCGTCGCCGGCTTTTCGAGCCAGTGGCGCAATCGAAACTTCTCCTCACTTCCCACAATATGAGTCGCCAATCGCTCCTGGGTGTATCTTTTCCACTGGATTTGGGCGTCGCAGCCGACGACGGCGACCCTGGCGCGGGGATTCATCCGCCAAGCGCGCCGGAGCAGCTGCCGTGTCTGATAGGCGGCTTTGTTCGTCACCGTGCAGCTGTGAACGACGTAAAAATCGGCGATTTCAGAAAAAGACACGACCTGCCAGCCCGCTTCGGCGAAGCCTTCGAGAAAAGCCGAACTCTCGTATTGGTTGACCTTACAGCCCAGGGTCTCAAGGGCAACGCGCATCGTCTGGAAACTCCCAGGGCTTTTTCAGCAGGATGCCGCCGCCGAGCACCACATCCCCGTCGTAGAAGACGGCCGCCTGCCCGGGTGTCACGGCTCGCTGGGGCGCGTCGAAGCGCACCCGGACAGTGCCGTCCGGCTGAGGAATCACCACGGCCGAAGCCGGCCGATGTTGGTGGCGGAGACGCACCGAGGCGCGGACGGGATCCGTGGGCGGGTCCATGGAAACCCAATTGATCCGGCCGACCACCGCCTCCCCCGAAAGGAGTTCGTGGGACCGAGCGACCCACAGCGTATTGGTTTCCGGATCCAGGCGGAGCACGTAGTAGGGAGCTGTGGACGGAATGTCGATCCCACGGCGCTGCCCGACGGTGTAGCGAAAAAGTCCCTTGTGGCGCCCGATGACGGCGCCCGTCGTATCCCGCACGGGCCCTTCGGCGTCGATCCCTTGATGCGCCATGTGTTCGAGGACAAACCGACGATAATCCCCCGACGGAATGAAGCAGATTTCCTGGCTTTCTTCCGGAATGAGCCCATCGAAACCGGTGGCTCGGGCCCAGCGGCGCGTGGACTCCTTCGTCTCATTGCCCAGAGGGAAAATGGATTGGGATAACTGCTCTTGAGTCAAACCGTAAAGAAAGTAGGATTGATCTTTCTGGGGGTCCAGTCCGGAAAGAAGAGCGACACGCCCGTCCGGTTCGGCCGGGGACTTTTTCCTGACGTAATGACCGGTGGCGAACATCTCCGCCCCGGCCTCCATGGCCTGATGCCAAAGATAGCCGAACTTGACGGTGGGATTGCATAACACACAGGGGTTGGGTGTGAGTCCCTGTCCATAAGCCTGGATGAAAGGGTCGATGACGCAACGGCGAAAGACCTCTCGGCAATCGACCAAGATAAGAGGGATATCCAGCCTGTGGGCCAAGGCCCGAAGGCGGGATTCCCTTGCTCGATGTGCCTGGAGGCCGTCTCCGCATTCCGGGAGCGGGAGCAGCATATGGAACGCCAGGACCTCATGGCCGGCCTCTTTAAGAAGCCATGCGGCCCGAAGACTGTCCATCCCCCCGCTCATCGCTATGGCAACACGCATGCTGTGTTTCGGCCTCCTGCTCCAAATGCTCGTCCTCCAGAGGGACAATCTTTTCCAGGTGCCCGTTTCTCCTCCAGAAGTCGTTGACGGCAGCCTTCAGGGCATCGGTGCCTAGGTTGGAACAATGCAGTTTCTTCTTCGGAAGTCCCCCCAAGGCTCGAGCGACGTCGTCCCGATTGATCTTTACGGCCTCCTCCAGGGTCTTACCCTTGGCCATTTCGGTGACCATGGAACTGACGGCGATGGCCGCACCACACCCGAACGTCTTGAATTTGATGTCGGCGATGCGATTGTCCGCCACTTTGATCGTCATGCGCATGATATCGCCGCAATTGACGTTGCCGATTTGGCCGACGCCGTCCGGGTTCTCCACCTCACCGACGTTCCTGGGATTCATAAAGTGGTCCATGACGATATCGCCGTAATTCATGGGACAGCCTCCTTAATCCCTGCGTTCCGTACCGGACATGTCCGATGCCGAAGGGCTAGACCTCCAAGGTCATCTTTTGATCAAACAACACGATCATGGCCCGAGACGGACACGTTTTCACGCACAATTCACAGGCGCTGCATCTTTCCGAATCGAAAAGGACTTCCATTTCCGGCCTCTTGATGTGCAAAGCTCCCGTGGGACACACCGCCGTACAGGCGCCGCACTGATAGCATTTTTCTTCGTCTCGACGTATCCCTTGAGCGATGGATTCGACGATGACGCCGATATCCCTGAGATATTTCAGACCACGTTCATAGTCCTTGCGGTTTCCCCGCAATTCCATGACCATGAGACCTTCTTTGCGTGGGAAGATTTGTGCCTTGAGAATGTTGAACGATAGGTTGTAATTCCGCACCAGGTTGGTCACGATGGGCTTATCGACAATCTCTTTGGGGAAGCGTAAAACAAGCATACGGGCATACATGGGTGCACCTTCGGACGCCCCATCTTCCGAAACGGGGGCAAGATTTGGAAAACGTCAAGCGCATTCTGCTTAATGGAGCCCAACAGTTCTGTCAAGACGACTCAAAGGAGAAACCATGGTTTCAGAGCTTTTCGGCGAGCGCCTTCGGGCACTCAGAGCGCGGATGGAACAATTGGCCCTGGATGCCATGCTCATCACGGTTCCGGAAAACCGGTATTATCTGAGCGGCTTTGAAGCGGAGGACATGAACCTGATGGAAAGCTCCGGGCAGCTTCTGATCGGCATGGACCGGCAGGTCCTGTTGACGGATTTCCGTTATGAGGAACAGGCCGCTCGGGAGGCTCCGGGCTATGAGCTCGTGATCTATCGCGAAGGGTGGACCCAGGTCCTTCCGGATGTGCTGCGATCTTTGCATGTCCGGCGGCTCGGCGTGGAAGCGCACCACCTCACCGTGAAACGTTACCGTCAGTTGCAGCAGGCCCTGGAAGAGGTGGCGCCGGCGGCGGAACTTTGGGGTGAGGAGGCTGTGGTTGAAACCTTTCGCATGATCAAAACAGAGGCGGAGATTGATCGGATGCGGCACGCGCTCCAGGTGGCGGAATCGGTCTTTCAAAGGATTTGGGAGGAAATGCGCCCGGGATGGAGAGAAAAGGAACTGGCCTGGGCCATCGAAAAGGGCATTCGCGAAGCTGGAGCGGAGGCGGTTTCCTTCCCGCCCATTGTGGCTTCCGGGCCCAACGGCGCCCTGCCCCATGCGGTCCCTACGGATCGGGTGATTACCGAAGAAGACGCCGTGATTATGGACCTGGGTGCCCGGTGTCATCTTTATTGTTCGGATATGACCCGAACATGGCTTGGACCGAAAGCGCCTGAAAAGTTGAAGGAAATCTATAGGATTGTTCGAGAAGCCCAATTGGCGGCGATGGAAGCCATCCGACCGGGGGTGGATTCCCACCAGGTGGACGGGATTGCCCGTGGTATCATTGACAAGGCCGGCTATGGTCCCGCGTTCGGTCACGGACTGGGTCACGGTATTGGGCTTGCCGTGCATGAAAAACCGGGATACGGAAAAAAAACATCTGTGGTGCTCCAACAAAATGTGGTCCTCACCGTCGAGCCTGGGATCTATCTTTCGGGACTTGGAGGTGTGCGACTGGAAAACATGGTGCGGGTGACCGCCGACGGCTGCGAATCGTTGAGTCGAAACGATTGGTTTGTCGGCGAGGGTTGATTCAAAGACGGTCCCGAGATAAGGAGGTGCCAAATGGCGGAGTGCGAACTGCCCCTGGAAAACCCGGCAGATCCGGAAATCAAAAATCTTTTGGAGACTGCCCGGACCATCGCGGTGGTCGGCGTCTCTCACAAGGAAGATCGAGACAGTCATAAGGTCGCGCGTTATCTCAAGGAACACGGCTACACCATGATTCCGGTCAATCCCAAATACAAAGAGGTGCTTGGAGAAACGTGCTATCCAGACCTCAAATCGGTTCCCGTGCCCCTGGATATCGTAGATATTTTCCGAAACATCGACGCCATCCCCGGGCTTGTGGACGAGGCGATTGAAGTGGGGGCCAAAGCCGTGTGGATGCAGTTGGGTCTGTGCCATAACGCCTCCGCGGATAAGGCGCGCACAGCAGGGATGCAGGTGGTCATGAATAAATGCATCAAGATCGAACACAAGAGGCTCTTCGGCTCCGAAGAAAGGTAAGCCATGCAGACGATTGAGGCGTCCATGCTTTTTGATCTGGACCGGTTTTCCCATCGAGACGTCTTTCTTTCCGGGACGCCCGTGTGGGAAACGCTTTCCCGGCTCAAGAGTTACCTGGAACAAAATCTCACCTCGTCCATTACGAGTCTCAGCCCGTATGGAACGCCTCTCCCCAGAACCGTCGTGTTATTTGAAGGTAAAGTTTGGTTCGATGGGTTCGAGATTCTCGGGGGGGATGCCACCAAAGGAACCCTGCGGGTTCGGGTGCGGGGTCAAGAAACCTCGGAAGCCACGGTCCTTTACGCCGGGTGCGTTTTCATGGACGCGGCCGTGCAGCTGGGCAAAGGAACCCTCGTGGAACCGGGGGCCTTGATCAAAGGGCCGACCATTATCGGCAACGGCACCGAAGTGCGCCAGGGAGCCTACATCCGCGGGACCACTCTGGTGGGGGATCGCTGCGTTGTCGGCCATACCACGGAAGTGAAAGGGAGCATCTTCCTCAACGGAGCCAAGGCCGGCCATTTTGCCTATGTTGGGGACAGCATACTCGGCAACGACGTCAACCTCGGCGCCGGAACCAAGCTGGCCAACCTCAAGATCAAAGGGAACACGATCCGCATCTGGAGGGAAGGTGGGGCCTTGGACACGGGACGCCGGAAGTTGGGAGCCATCATTGGAGACGGCACCGAAATCGGCTGCAATGCCGTGACCAATCCCGGCACGATCCTCGGCAAACGATGCCTTGTCTTCCCTCTCGCTTCCGTGCCCGCAGGCGTTTACAAGGATCACAGCATCCTCGGGGGAAAAAAGTGAGGGCCCGGCGGGAACCGGGACGTCGGGATGACATCATCGGCTATTTTTCGGGTCGTCACTGTTGTGTTGAAAAAGCGGGAGAAGCCTACAAACCGACATCGCGCGGGATGTGGGCTTCAGCGCGACCTGAAGCCCTGGTCAGTTTTTTCGACACCCTCACGCTTAAAAAGTATAGGCGGTTCGGGGATCTAGGTTGTGGCGACGGCGTTGCGGTATGCTGCGCCGCTCTTTTTGTCGAACGGGCCATCGGGATCGAAGCCGACCTGGAGCTGTGCCGACAGGCGAGAGATAACGCCCAGGCTCTGGGCCTGGGGGATCGGTGTGCTTTCGTGTGTGCCGACTTCCTGGACGTCCCGCTGGATTCTTTCGACGTTCTCTACATCTATCCCGACAAGCCCTTGGACGCGCTCTACAAAAAACTGAAAGGATGGTCGGGAGCGCTTCTCGTCTACGGTCCACATTTTCCCCCACAAGGACTGTTGCCCGTAACGACCTACACCTGGGAAAGAGAAACGCTGCGGCTGTATCAGTGGTCGTGAGACGACCCAAATTGGCTTTTTGAGATGCACGCCCTCGGAGAAACACGGGGGGCTGCACTGCGTCCTTGCTCAAAGGCTGCAATTTTGCTAGCTGTAAGCGGGGCTTGAAGCGCCCCAAAGATTCCATCGGCTTTGGTGGGCCGACCCCATGTTCCCACTTTTTTCGTCACGCAGGCTATGGGCGTGGCCGATGGGAGCTCAGCCATGGCTCCAATCAAGGAGGAGGCTTGATGAGTATTTCGCACCAAATGCGGACCTATATCGACCGGGCATCGTGGATTCGCAAGATGTTTGAAGAGGGAGCGCGTCTGAAGAAAATTCACGGTGCGGACAAGGTTTTCGACTTCAGCCTCGGCAATCCGAACGTTCCACCGCCGCCGTCTGTAAAAGAGGCGCTTCGGCGCGTGATTGAGCACGGCGCCGAATCCATCCACGCCTATATGCCCAACGCGGGCCTGCCGCAAACCCGGGAAAAGCTTGCAGCCTATCTGTCACGGGAACACGGGGTCAAACTGACCGCGGATCATGTCATATTGACCTGTGGGGCTGCCGGAGCGCTCAACGTGATTCTGAAGGCCCTTCTCGATCCCGGGGACGAAGTGGTGGTTCCGGCCCCGTTTTTTGTGGAATACGGATTTTATGCGGAAAATCATGGCGGGACCCTGAAAACCGTTCGCACCACCTCTGGTTTTTCTCTGGATCTCAACGCCTTGGAGGCTGCCATCGGCCTGAAGACCAAAGTGGTTTTGATCAATTCGCCGAACAATCCCACAGGTCAAATCTACACCGCCGCCGAGCTCAAAGAACTTGGGGAACTGCTTCACAGGAAGAGTCGCGCCGCGGGGCACCCCATTTTCCTTGTGTCCGACGAACCCTATCGAAAAATTGTCTATACCTCCGAAAAACCACCGTCCATCTTTCAATGCTATGAAAATGCTCTTATCGCCACATCTTTTTCCAAAGATTTGTCCTTGCCCGGCGAACGCATCGGCTACGTTGCCGTGCACCCGGAAGCCGAAGACCAAGGGGCTCTTCAGGGGGCCCTCATCCTCGCCAACCGCATCTTGGGATTTGTCAACGCGCCGGCGCTCATGCAGTGGATCCTCCCCGATTTGCTTGAAGAATCCGTGGATGTCTCCATCTATCGGGCGAAACGGGACAAACTCCTCAACGGATTAAGAAGTGCCGGGTATGAATGTTTTGAGCCCCCGGGTGCCTTTTACCTGTTCCCGAGGAGCCCGCTTCGAGATGATGTGGCTTTTGTGCAGCTGCTGGTGGAAGAAAAAATTCTCGCCGTTCCGGGTACCGGTTTCGGAGGTCCGGGATATTTCCGCTTGGCCTACTGTGTGGATGATTCCACCATTGACGGGGCTTTCCCGGGTTTGGCCAGGGCAATGGACAAAGCCCGCTCTTTGAGGTGAAGTGATGCCCAAGAAAAACGTTTTCGTGCCGAGAGCCCGCCCGCAAAACTCCACGGGCGGAACCCCCAGAGCGCTGCTCGGGCGGATTTTCGTCGCCCTGTCCATCGGGGTCATTTTCGTGCTGATATTGTCCTTCATCTGGAAGCAGAACGCCCAACCGCCCATCGGGGACGAAGGGGACGCGGGAAAGCCGAAGCTTTTCCGGGAAATCCCCAAAAGGACCGTGCCGGAGCCGCAGGTCTTGTCCATGGACAAAGTCGCGACGGCCCCAGCCCCAGCGTCCGACACCGCCCGCATGACGACGGGTCAGCAAGATCATCCGGGCACCCAAGGAGCTTCGAGTTTTGCTCCTGGTCTGGCCCCGCCAACCGGAACGGGGGAATCTCCAATCCAAGGGACTCTCGGCGCCGGCACTCCGTCTGCGCCGGATCCCAGGGGTCACCTCCCGGCGATTTCCCCAGGAGCACCATCGCCCACTGCGGGTGCAGGCCAAAGTTCAGCTCCGCCTAAACAGGCAAGGGCGGACAAAACCTCATCCGCCCCGGAAACCGCCTCGAGCTCTCTGTCTCAGTATCGACCCCAGAGCGCCGCTCCCGCGACCCAAAAGCCAAGTGCCGCAGGGGATTCGGCGATATCCTGGGCTTATGCCGTTCAGGTGGGCGCTTATTCGAAGAAAGAGAATGCTCATGAAGCTTTGGAAAGGCTCAAAAAATTCGGGTTCCAGCCGGAATTGACCCCGTTTCACCATCCCAGACTGGGGCCTCTCTATGCCGTTCGAATCGCGCCTTTCGCCTCTCAAGCCGAGGCACAAAAGATCGCTCAAAAAATCGCCGAACAGGAAAAGGACAAACCCATCATCGTGAAAGTGCCGCGGTCATCCCGCTAGGGGGTGCACGACGGTGCGCAAGGCGGAGCTTGGGCGTCGAGAGGCATGCCGGCACCATGCTCGCGACGACGCTTTTTCACTTCTTTGCGGCATAATTCCCAGATGATGCAGGCCGTGCGGTGTCGGCAATACAGTGCCGGATCTGTGCACGCTCGGCAGGCATCAAGGCATTCCTGACAGTACCCGTATTCAAACTTTTCGCAGCGAACCACAGCCTTTCGTTCTGGGTGAACCCTGCATGAGCTCATGAAGGTGCGCCTTTCCTGATATGAAATATTTTTTCCTGAATCCGTGAAATTGGGTTTATACATACAACCATCGTAGCGCAGGTATCGCAAAACTGTTATATGTTATAGGCGTTCCTATCAAATGTGCACGCTCTCAAGTTTCTGTGAGAGCCGCCTTCCTTCGATCCGCCAGATAGTTTTTCACCGAAGGAAAAAGTTCCATTTGGGTATGGGGCAAAAACAGTGCCGCGATGAATTCGTTCATAAACCCCGGATGAACGGACAGTTCTAAATAGGTCATCTGCCGGGCGATGGCTCCCGCCTTTCGAAAAGCGTGTGTCGAAAGAAGACACTGTCTGGCTCCGGCGACCGAGCTGTTCCCGATGAATTGCACCCGATCCAGAGGCACATCGGGCAGAAGCCCGATCCGGATGGATTTTTCGATATCCAAGTGGGCCCCGAAACCTCCGGCCACATAGATGCGTTCCAGATCACTGAACCGGAGGCCGAGATTCTCCAGCAGAACTTTCATGGCGGCCAAGACGGCGGCCTTGCTCTTCATGAGGTTGCCGATATCGTCCTGGGTGATGACCACGGGCTGCCCGGTTTCACTTTCGTGGGGAGGAGCGACCACAAATTCGGGGACCCCATCCACCACCTGGACGTGGGGATGATCCAGACGGATGAATTTGCCGCTTTGGTCAATGATCTCTTCCGCCACCAACTCGGCCATGAGATCAATGAGGCCGGAGCCGCAGATCCCTTTGGCTTTTCCACCGCCAACCGTATCGTAGGCGATATCGTTTCCTCGAATCCGAACTTTTTGGATGGCTCCCTTGGTGGCTCGCATGCCGCACTTGGTCCCGCCTCCCTCGAAAGCGGGGCCTGCCGACGCCGAACAGCACACCAGCCATTCGTTGTTGCCGATGACGATCTCTCCGTTGGTCCCGATGTCGATAAGGGCGCTCAGCTCCGGCCGATCATTCATCCCACAGGCCAAAACCCCCGCCGTAATATCACCCCCCACATAGCTGCTCACGCACGGCATGCAATGAAGGACGGCTTCGGGGTGTCCGACAAGACCCACATCAACGGCTCGAGCCCATGGGAAGCGCGCCGCCGTGGGAATGTAAGGCTCGAGGCGGATGGTGCACGGTTCCAGACCGAGTAACAAGTGCGTCATGGTGGTGTTGCCGGCGGCCACAAAACAGATGATGTCCTGGGACGTAATGTCCGCCGCAGCCACCAGGGAATGAATCAAAGAATTGATGGTAGTCACCACGGCATTCTTCAACGGGTCCATCCCGCCGCGACCACACGCAAAAACCATTCGGGAAATGACGTCCTCACCGTATCGAGCCTGTTGATTATGGCTGGCTTCTACGGCCGTGATTTGCCCTGTTCTCAGATCGACAAGCTGCGCAACGATGGTGGTGGTCCCGACGTCGATGGCCACCCCGAAACTGCGTCGGCTGGTATTGCCGGGTTCCACGGCTCGAATGTGATAGCAGTGCGGATCCACCATGTGGGCCAAAACCGTGACCTGCCACTTGTTACCCCTCAGTGTTCTGGCCAGGTTTTTCAGGCAGCTGAAATCCACCTCCCATTTGACGTCAGGGTATTTTTTATGAAGTTCCCTGTAGATCCTTTCCAAATCCGAAAGGTTGTCTTGGAGGGTGGGTTCGGGAAGTGACAGAAAAATCTTCCCGCACAGGGGATTGAAATAGGGGATGGAAGGGGTTGCCGATTCTTTTTCGAGAATTTCGGGCTGTGTGTACTGGATGATGTGGTCCACCATGAGAATCTGCTCTTCTTCCTGTCGCGATTCGGGTGGAATCCACACCTCCACATCCTCGTTTTGCACCTTGGCTTGGCATGCAATGACATAACCGGCATCGACTTCCTTGCGGTCAAGAAAGCCGACGCCTTTGCTCGAAAACTCCACTGATCCCTTGACCACTTTGAGACGGCACTTGCCGCACACACCCTGGCCGCCGCAGAGGCTGTTGATGTATATTCCCGCAACTCCGGCCACTTCCAAAAGATTGTCACCAGGCTCAGCAAGTACGGTTTTGTTTTCCGGTTGAAAGGTCACGCGGACCGATGAACTCATGACAGGCAGCCTCCTTGTTTTCAGCTTTGACCATTCAAAATCTTATAAGAGCTTCCAACCGACATATCAAGCCGTCGACGACGACATCAACCGGATTGTCCTTCATACGGGTAATCATTTCTGTGCCCGAAAGATCACTATCCCTGTCGGTTTTCCTTTGCTCGGTTGCCTTCCTCTGCTCGTTGCGTTCCGCTATTGTGGGAGCAGGCCCCGTGGAGTGGAGACACAGCTCATCCTCCGACGCAAAGAAGGCCATGCCCCGGCGGCCCCCTGTGGAGCGGAGATACACCTGTAGGGGCGGCCCCCCGTGGCCGCCCCGTGCGGGAGATCGGGCAGGGGTATTGGGCAGGGATATCGGGCAGGCACGGAGGTCTGCCCCGATAACGCACACATGGGGGTATTCCGCGGGCAGGCACGGGGGCCTGCCCCTACAGGCCAGACACGGGGGGGCAGGGTGTGGGCAGGGACAGTGGCCTGCCCCTACAGATTGAAAACATCCGCTAGGGTGTTCGTATGTGCGGATGGTCCGTGGGAACTGGCGTGCCCCGATGATGTCATGGTAGGGGCGGCCCCCCGTGGCCGCCCGTTAGGGTGGCCCCCCGGACATGGAGATCGGGCAGGCACAGGGGGGAACCCGCGTGCAGGCACGGAGGAACGTTCGGGCAAGCGCAAAGGTTTGCCCCGGCAACGCCAGCCCGGGGGCCAATTGCGGGCAGGCACAGGAGTCTGCCCCTACAGGCCAGACACGGGGGGTCAGGGTGTGGGCAGGCACAGGGGCCTGCCCCTACGGATTGAAAACATCCGCTAGGGTGTTCGTATGTGCGGATGGTCCGTGGGAACTGGCGTGCCCCGATGATGTCATGGTAGGGGCGGCCCCCCGTGGCCGCCCGTTAGGGTGGCCCCCCCGGATAGGAAGATCGGGCAGGCACAGGGGGGAACCCGCGTGCAGGCACGAAGGAACGTTCGGGCAGGCGCAAAGGTTTCCCACGACAACGCCCACCCGGGGTCCAAATGCGGGCAGGCACAGGGACCTGCCCCTACGAATCCAGATGGGATATGCCATAGCCCGGAGGGGCAGTCCCCCTCCGGAACTGTTTCTCAACCGTCACCAGAGGTGGCGCAATGCGTGTTCCGGTGGAACCTGAACTCGATCTGCATACCTATAATCCTCGCGAGCTGCAGCCGCTTCTTGAAGACTATCTCGCGGAAGCACTCGCCCGAGGGTTCCGGCGCGTCGTGATTATTCATGGAAAGGGCAGAGGGGTTTTGCGACACCGCGTCCGGTCCCTTCTAGCCCGCCACCCGCATGTGGCGGCCTATCATGACGCTCCTTCGGCCCTGGGGTCGTGGGGGGCGACCGTGGTGCATTTGAAACCGGACACGGAGGAACACCAGACGCAGCCTCAGGCGGCTTCCTTCAAAGACCGCATGCTTCAGGTGTCGGCCGGCATCCCCTGGATTCGCTTCGGCATCGGCATGGTCCTGGGCATGGTCCTGGGAGCCTTGATCCTTTTGGGCCGCTAAGCCGGTCCTCCGGTCGGGTCTCGAACCCGGCGCTACTCCACAGGGGCAAAACCCCGCCGTAAAGTGTTTTCAGCCACGTTTCTCGGGACCATGAATTGGAGCAGATAATCGGGACCACCGGCCTTGGAACCGATGCCCGACATCTTAAACCCACCGAAGGGATGCCGTCCCACGATGGCTCCCGTACATCCCCGGTTGATGTAAAGATTTCCGACTCGAAAGGATTTTTTGGCCTGTTCGATGTGTGCAGGACTACGGCTGAACACGGCACCCGTCAAGGCATAGGGCGTGCCATTGGCCACATTCAGGGCTTCTTCAAAGGTGGCCACTTTGATCACGCTCAGCACAGGGCCGAAAATTTCCTCTTGGGCCAAACGGTGGTGGGGTTGGATGTCCGTAAAAATGGTCAGGGGGACAAAATGGCCGCTGTCGTCCCCGAAGTGACGTTCCACAAGCACTTTCCCTTCTTTTTTGCCGATCTCGATGTACTCCAGGATTTTCTGCTTGGCTCCCGCATCGATCACCGCACCCATCATGTTCTTGGGGTCGTCCACCGGGCCCAGCTCCACGCTCTCGGCCGCAGCGCGAAGGCGGCCGATGAGCTTGTCGTAGTTCTCTTCAAGCACAATGAGCCGGGAACACGCAGAGCATTTTTGTCCCTGATACCCGAACGCCGACTGCAGGACGTGAACGACGGCCTCATCCAAATCGGCGTCGGCGTCGATGATGATGGCGTTCTTCCCGCCGAGTTCCGCCACCACGTTCTTGATGCACTGCGCGCCGGCCGATGTGTGCGCCGCCTGCTCGATGATCCGCAATCCCACATCTTTGCTGCCGGTGAAAGCGATCATGGCGACGTCCGGATGGGTGACCAGGACGTCGCCCACGATGGATCCAGGTCCAGGGACAAAGTTCAAAACCCCGGGAGGCAGCCCCGCCTCTTCGAAGAGCTTGACGATTCGATAACCGATCACCGGGGACTGAGACGCAGGCTTGTAGACCACTGTGTTCCCGGTCACCAAGGCGGCCGAGGTCATGCCCATGGAAATGGCCATGGGAAAATTCCACGGGGCGATGACCGATGTCACCCCTCGAGGTTCGTAAAAAAGCCGGCTGATTTCTCCGGGGACATGCCCCATACGGCGGGGCGTTCCCAGACGAATCATTTCTCGGCCGTAATATTCCAGAAAGTCGATGGCTTCGCAAACGTCTGCATCGGCTTCCTTCCAGCTCTTTCCCACCTCAAAAACCTGAAGGGCCGCCAGTTCGAACCGCTGGTTTCGGGCAATCTGGGCCGCCTTGAAAAGATAGGCCGCTCGTTCTTCAGGAGGCGTATCCCGCCATGAGGCCAAGGCTTCCTTCGCCGCGTTTATGGCCTGTTCGGCTTCTTCTCGGCCGGCCTCGGCCACAATGCCGACCACTTCCTTGGTGGCGTTGGGGTTGGTGGAGCGAAACTCACGAGCGGTTTTCCTCGAGGTTCCCCCGATGACCAGAGGAACTTTGACAGGGAAGGTTTTCCGAACCTTTTCCAAGGCCTTCTGGAAATGTCGCCGGACATCCTCTTTGGTCCAATCCCATGGAGGCTCGTTGTGAAAAGTTTCCTTGTCCCCGGAAACACCCCGCGGATCCCCCACAGATGTTTCGGCAGGTTGTTCGGCTAAGAGCTCCGAGGGGTTGCGAAGTAAGAGTTCCCGGGACACGCCTTCAGAAAAACTCAAGCGGAGGAAAGACTCATTGCTGGTGTTTTCCAGGAGCCGGCGGACCAGGTACGCCATGCCGGGTATGATTTCCCCGATGGGCGTGTAGAGTCGCAAGGGAAGTCCGGCCTTTTTCAGGGCCGTGCGCACAGGTTCCGCCATGCCGTAAAGGACCTGATACTCCAGGCGGTCCGGGGGCACCTTGAGCTCTTTAGAAAGTTCCACCATAAAGGCGAGGTTTCGGATATTGTGGGAAGCGCAGGCACAGGCCACGACGGCATGGTTTTCCAGAAGAATCCTGGCGAGCTTTTCAAAATTGGCGTCCGTTTCGGCCTTCCGGGTAAAAACGGGGACCGGCCAATGATTCTGGCGGGCCCACACAACCTCGGCGTCCCAATAGGCTCCTTTGACGAGGCGCACGGTGCAGAATCGGCCACGCTTTTTCGCCCACTCGATCATGGAGCGCAGATCCGCTTCGCTGTCCCTCAGATAAGACTGGATCACAAAACCGGTGTGGGGATAATCCTTAAATTCCGATTCGTCCATGAGGCTCCTGTAGAGGGCGAGGGTCAAGTTTTTGAGGCCGGTGTGCTCCATGTCCAAACAGACAAAGGCCCCGAGGTTCATGGCCTTGCGGAAGATGGGCCGCAGCCGTTCCTTGGCCCTGTCAACGCTGTAGTCGAAGGCCACAGCGTTCATTTGGGAGTACAGGGCGGAAGGTTTGAGTGAAATGTTCACCTTGGGTGTAAAACCCCAGTCGAGATCCCCTGAACCGCCTCCTAGGGGGGGCCAGGCTTTGGAAACGTCACCGAGAAAGTCCAGCAGCTCGAGATAGCGTTGCAGATAGAGTTCCTCTTCGTCGGAGGAGACCACGGCTTCGCCCAAAAGATCCACGGTGAAAGCCAAACCTTGGTTTCTCAGAGTTTCCAAGACACCTAAAGCCTCCTTCGGCGTCGCCCCGGCGATGAACTGAGCTCCCATGGATTCAATGTTCTTGGCCATGCTCTTGGCCACCATTTTGGCCGCAAAGGATGTGGGGGAGAGTTGGCGGAGTCCCCATTGGAGCGCTACCGGGAAACACTGATCGGGTCGGCAGAAGTACTCTTGCAAATGCTTTGCCACGGACTCAGGTCGGGTCAGGTATGGAAAGACGTCAATAAAACGGAACATTTCTATTTTGAAAGCTTCATTCTGCAGACACCAATCGATGACTTTGCCTGTCCAATAATCCTTTCGAAAGATGGAAGGAGTTTCGTCTTCGATCAGCTGGTACATCCACAGTCCCGTTTGGCGAATCCTCCGCTCTAGATCCGTGTTCATGAGCTTTTCTCCTTTTTCTTCCGCCAAAAGATCATCACGGCTCTGCCCTGGGATCGTTCATCACAGCGTGCGGTGGCTCATGTCTGAAGCAAATCCCTTTTCAACCCCGGTTGTCAAGTTGACAGCCATTCATTTTTTTTGATATCTTCCGCACACTTTTGCATTGCGGAGGATCGAAGGGGTGAGAGGCGATGGGTCTTGGCAAGGATTTCGAAGGAGGGAGGTACCCATGAAGAGAGTGCTCGTTGGATTAGCGGCGCTGTGTCTGTTGGCAGGTGGTGCGCTTTCGGCGGCAGCCGACACGATCAAAATCGGTCTCATGGGACCCATGACCGGTTCGTGGGCCAGCGAAGGGCAGGAGATGAAGCAGGTTTTGGACCTCCTCGCCGCAGACTTGAACGCCAAGGGGGGTGTTTTGGGGAAAAAAGTGGAAGTCATCGCCGATGACGACGGTGGGGATCCCAGAACAGCGGCTCTGGCGGCCCAGCGTCTGGCGACCCAGGGGATTGTGGCCGTCATCGGGACCTACGGATCTTCGGTGACCGAAGCCACGCAAAACATCTACAACGAATCCAAGATCATCCAGATTGCCAACGGCTCGACCGCCATTCGGCTTTCGGAAAAGGGGCTGAAAACCTTTTTCCGCACGTGTCCTCGGGACGATGAGCAAGGGCGCGTGGCTGTCCAAACCATTGAAAAGCTCGGATTCAAAAATGTTGCCATCCTCCATGACAACACCACCTACGCCAAGGGACTTGCGGACGAAGCCAAGGGACTGCTCGAGGGAAAAGGCATCAAAATCGTCTTCTTCGATGCGCTGACTCCAGGGGAACGGGACTATACGGCCATCCTGACGAAGCTCAAGGGCGCCAACCCCGACGTGGTTTTCTTCACGGGCTACTATCCGGAAGCCGGCCTGCTCCTTAGGCAGAAGAAAGAAATGAATTGGGCCGTGCCCTTTATCGGCGGGGATGCCACGAACAACCCGGATTTGGTCAAGATCGCCGGTAAAGATGCCGCCCAAGGTTTCTATTTCCTAAGCGCTCCTTTGCCCAAAGATCTTCCGTCTGCGGAAGCCAAGGCGTTTCTTGAGGAATTCAAGAAAAAATACGGGCACACCCCCAACTCCATTTACGCCGTCTTGGCCGGGGACGGTTTCCGTGTGATCACGAAGGCCATTGCGGCGACGCAGTCCACGGATCCGGAGAAGCTGGCCGCCTATCTGCATAAAGATCTGAAAGATTTTCCGGGATTGACGGGGAAGATCGCCTTCAATGACAAGGGCGATCGTGTTGGAGAGGTGTACCGCGTTTACAAAGTGGACGCCGAAGGCAATTTCATTTTGCAGCCGTGACAGTGGAGTTCCCGCCTTTGTTTGCAGGAGCGACGGAGACGAGGAGACCTCGGGTCGAGGCGCTCCTGCACCCATTCGGCCATTGTCGGCATGATCGCCGCTGAAGCGCTGACCCCATGGAAGAATTCCTGCAACAGCTCACCAACGGACTCGCCGTCGGCGGGATTTACGCCCTGATCGCCTTGGGCTACACCATGGTCTACGGGGTCCTCAAACTCATCAACTTTGCCCATGGGGACTTGTTCACCATTGGATCGTACCTGGGCCTGACGCTGTTGACGTCCATGGCCTTGACGGATCGGCTGGGCCCCGCCGCAGGCATCGCCGTTCTCGCTTTGATGGTCATGGGGCTTGTGGCCCTGGTGGGAGCCCTCCTTGAGCGGGTGGCGTACCGGCCCTTACGGCACTCGCCGAGACTGTCCGCCGTCGTTTCCGCACTCGGAGCTTCCATCTTCTTTTCCAACACCCTCATGCTCATCTACGGCGCACGGTTTCAGGTGTATCCCCAAGGCATTTTGCCCAAAACGGCCATCGGCCTTTTCGGGCTTTACGTCCCCTTGGTCCGGGTCCTCATCTTGGGTTCATCCCTGGTGATGATGGTGGCGCTGTACATTTTCATTCAGCGGACAAAGATCGGGACGGCCATCCGGGCGGCGGCCATTGACCAAGATGCGGCCCGCCTTATGGGCATAGACGTCAACCGGGTGATCCTCCTGGTGTTTCTCATCGGGCCGGCTCTGGGCGGTGCCGCAGGACTCATGGTGGGGCTCCACTACGGCCAAATCAATTTCACCATGGGCTGGGTCTATGGCCTGAAAGCCTTTACGGCGGCCATCTTGGGAGGTATCGGCAACATCCCTGGAGCCATGGTGGGCGGGATCCTCCTCGGGGTAATCGAAGCCCTCGGAGCCGCCTATCTTTCCGTCGCCTGGAAGGATGCAATCGCTTTCGGGGTCCTGATCTTCATCCTCATTGTCCGTCCAACGGGACTGCTCGGCGAACGGGTCGCGGAAAAAGTATGATCGAAAGACGCTCCCTGATTTATGGAGTGACGGCTGTCGTCTTGGCCGTCTGCCCTCAGTTCCTTAACGCCTACTGGACCGATGTGCTCAACAGCATCGGCCTCTACGCGGCGCTGGGTCTCAGCTTGAATCTCATCGTCGGCCATGCGGGCCTTTTCAACCTTGGACACGCCGCCTTCTACGCCGTAGGGGCCTACACCGCCGCCATCCTCAACACCCGTTACCACATTCCCATCCTCGCCCTCATGCCGTTGTGTGGGCTGACGTCCGGACTGTTCGCCGTGATCGTTGCCCGCCCCATCATCCATCTCCGGGGCGATTACCTGTGCATTGTCACCATCGGTGTGGGAGAGATCGTGCGGATCGCCCTCATCAACAACGTTTTCGGCATCACGGGAGGTGCGAACGGCATTTTTGGCATCGCCCGCCCCAACCTGTTCGGGTGGGTGATCCGAAAACCCCAGGAGTTTTTCTATCTCATTTGGGCGTTCGTCGCGCTGACGGTCTTTTTGTTTCACCGCTTGGAAAATTCCCGATTCGGGAGGGCGTTGAATTACCTTCGGGAAGATGAAACAGCCGCCGAAGGCAGCGGCATCGATACGGCCCACTACAAGCTGATGGCCTTTGTTTTGGGTGCGGCGTGGGCCGGAATGGTGGGCACCATCTATGCCGCCAAAATGACCATTATTGCCCCGGAATCCTTCAGCTTCTGGGAATCTGTGGTCATGTTCACCCTCATCATCCTGGGGGGCTCGGGAAGCATCCCGGGCGTCCTCTTAGGGGCGTTTCTCATCATCGGGCTGCCTGAAGTCTTCCGAGGTTTTACCAATGCGCGGATGATGGTCTTTGGGGCCGCCATGATCGCCATGATGATTTTCCGAACCGGCGGCATTCTGCCCGCGCGGCCCCGCCGGTATTCCTTGCCTGCAGAGTCCGCGGGGGAGTGATCGGCATGAGCCTGCTCCGCCTGCGGCGTTTGACCAAATCCTTTGGGGGCCTCACGGCTGTCCACAACGTCTCCTTCGACGTGGACGCCGGAAGCATCGTGGGTCTCATCGGACCGAACGGCGCGGGAAAAACCACGGTCTTCAACTTGATCACCGGCATCTATCGGCCGGACCAAGGAGAAATCCTTTTCAAGAACAGTTCGATCCTGGGCTTGCGCACGCATCGGATCATCGCCCTGGGGATCGGCCGGACTTTCCAAACCATCCGCCTTTTTCAGAACCTGACCGTCTTGGAAAATGTGCTGGCGGGATGCCACTGCCGGATGCGCTCCGGGGCTCTGTCGGCCATGCTGGGTTTACGACGCCACCGACGGGAAGAAAGCGCGGCGCTCCGCCAGGCCATGCATGCCCTTGCTTTTGTGGGGCTTGACAAGAGCGCTCTGCAGCATGCCAGGAACCTCTCCTATGGCAACCAAAGACTCCTGGAGGTCGCCCGCGCCCTGGCCACCGAACCTCAACTGCTCATCCTGGACGAACCGGCAGGGGGAATGAACGAACAAGAAACGGCTGCCCTGATCGAACTCATCCGAAAGATCCAGGCCCAGGGCATCACGGTGCTGCTCATCGAACATGACATGAGCTTGGTCATGCGAGTGTGCGAGAAGATTGTGGTTTTAGAGTACGGGTCGAAGATCGCCGAGGGAACACCTGCCGAAATTAAGGCCGATCCCCGAGTCATCGAAGCTTACTTAGGGACGGAAGAGGACTGAGATGCTCCGGCTCACGGATTTACGCGTCAAGTACGGCAACATCGAGGTTCTCCACGGGATTCATCTCACGGTGAGATCGGGGGAGATCGTGACGATTCTCGGGGCCAACGGCGCGGGGAAATCGACGACCTTGCTGACCATCAGCGGGTTGGTTAAGCCGTCCGCCGGGGCGATTTTCCTCGAAGACACCCCTTTGCACAAACTGCCACCCCACGAGGTGGTCCGGCGGGGTGTCGCTCATGTGCCGGAAGGACGACGTGTGTTTGGCACCCTGACCGTCCAGGAAAACCTGAACCTCGGCGCTTTCACCCAGTCGGATGGCCGGCGGATACACCAAACCCTCCAGTGGATCTATGAACTGTTTCCCATTCTTGCAGAACGGCGCCATCAGCTCGCGGGGACCTTGAGTGGGGGGGAGCAGCAAATGCTGGCCATCGCCAGGGGGCTCATGAGTCAACCCCGGATCCTGCTTCTCGATGAACCCAGCCTCGGCTTGGCACCGCTGCTCGTCAAAACCATCTTTGAAACCATCAGGACCATCAATGCCTCCGGTGTCACAGTGGTTTTGGTGGAACAAAACGCCCGAGCCGCACTCAAACTGGCCCACAGAGGCTATGTGATGGAAGTGGGGCGCATCGTTTTGGAGGACGACGCCTCGAAGCTCTTGACCAATCCCCAAGTGCAGACCGCATATCTTGGGGGTGGAGTCAGCCGCTGATTAGATTTCGCGTTTCCGCCGTTCCTTTCGCGCTTCCCGCTTCCAGTTTCCCTCCTTTTTGCCTCTCTTTCCTGATCCCCCCTTGGCCGGTTCCGTCTCGGAAGCCCAGTTCGGAAAAACCTTCTGGATGTGCCGAGGGGCCACGGGAAACGATCCGGGGGCCGCATGAATGTTCTCCTGCTCCTCGGGTCTTGAGACACGGCTTGGTCGGCGTGAGGGTTCGTCGTCGTCTTCGAGAGGGGTTTTCGGAAAAACCACGTGTCTCACATCCACGAACTTCGTGAGATAGAGATCCCGTCCTGCGAGGAAAAACATCGTTCCGGAGGCGCTGGCGTCTCGGGCGCGAATCTCCAGAATCACGAAGTCGGGATTCCGGCGTTTTGCCATGCGCTCTGCCGTGTGGGGGTCCGTCCATAGGGGCACGTAGGATCGGTGGAGAGCCCGAAGACCTTGGGCTCGCACCCCGGGGAGGTGTCGTCTGCGGATCGCGGTGAAAAGGCGTGGCGGCGGTTCACCGACCGGGTCGTAGATGGTTTCGGGGGATCTTTCGCGAAGTCTCAGGCGGGATCCATCCAGGGCGAAGGGGAGGGGGTAGCCCAAAAGCGTCAGCTCCTTGAGGGTCGATTCCCGCACGAACCGCAGCCGGGGATCTTCTTGAAGAGCCCAATAGAACTCCTTCCATGGCATGGTGCCGTCCTCATCCCAGAAAAGACCGTATTCGTGGGGGAGGGTGCAGGCGATGGTCGCCAAGGTCTTCGCCAAAGTCTTCGGGGGGATCGGCCCGCTCATGGTAAGCCTCCCAAAACGGCAATGATCGGGGGAATGCACATCCGGGCGATATCGCTCCTCGACCCGCCACCCAAAACCACCTCCAGACGGCCCTCGCAGACTTTTTCCGCGAGGTCTTTCATCATGTGGGCGATGAGCAGATAGGCCTTGCGGGTCAGGCCGATGTCGCCGTAGTCCCCACGGTGTGTGTCAAAGCCGAAGTACCAGAAAATCAGTTCGGGATGAAACCGCACACAGCGGTCATAGAACGCCTCACGGGCCACTTCGTAATAACGGCGGTCCACGTCCGTTGCCGAAGGCTGCCCGGTGGTGCCGTCATCCCGCCAGGAAAAGGGACGCCACAACGAAGATCCACCCGGCACGGGGACATCCACCTTGGTGCCGTCGGGGGACTCGTATGTGCTATAGCACAGACACACATGGAGCACATCCGGGTCATGGCGGACCAAGTCCCGGGTGCCGTCCCCGTGATGGGCGTCGGTATCCAAGATGGCGAAGCGACGAAGGCCGTGGCGCTCTCTGAGGACGGTGATGGCCAAGACCACATCGTTGAAGCAGCAGTAGCCCCCGAAAAAATCGCGGCCGCTGTGATGGCCTCCGGCGCCGATAAAGGCAAAAGCGTTTTGGATTTCTCCAGAGGCGATCTTTTCTGCACCCAAGACCACACCGCCGGCGGAGTGCCATGCTGTGGAACAGAGTGTGTCGCGATAGACCCCCTCCAAGAGTTCCCGGGTATGGACCTTAAGGATCCAGTCCTCGTCGATGGGTGGGGATTCCATGAGGACAAATCGGGGGTCTTTGAGGAGGGGTTCCAGCGCTTGGGGGAAATCTTGGAGTCGTGACCCCTGAGTGAGGTAACTTCGGCGACTGAAGCTGGGGTGGTAGAGAATTCCGGTGGTCATGGCGCCGCCTCGTTTTGCAGGTTGACATAATATATATTATCGGACGCAAGGAGAAATTTTCCCTTGACGGCACCCCAATTCTTGGGTAAATACGCCCCTGAGCTGAGCGGGAATAACTCAGCGGTAGAGTGCGACCTTGCCAAGGTCGAAGTCGCGGGTTCGAATCCCGTTTCCCGCTCCACGCCAATCCAAGGGGTGGTCCATCCACCCCTTTTTTCATCCACCCTCACGTGCAGGTCGGCATCGCTCCCATGGCGCCCTATAAGCTGCCTCCCTCCACGACATGTCCCACGTCCCTTCGGCCGCGCTCCAGAAAGGAAGCCCTCAGCCGCCTCTACAATCTGGTGCATACCAAAGACCGCGTGCTCATCACCATCGATCCCGACCCGGATTCCATCGCGGCGGCCTTTGCCCTCAAAAGGCTCCTGTGGCGTCATGTCTATTCCACCACCGTGGGCATCGTCCGCCCCATCCGGCGGCTCAACAACCTCACCATGGTCCGCCTGCTCAAACTTCCTCTTGTCCCTCTCAAAGACAAAAACCTTGATGAATTCAACCGATTTTTCCTCGTGGACGGCCAACCCGCCCATAACGAGTTTTTTCAGAAAATTCCCTATTCGCTCGTCATCGACCACCATCCCGTCACGGCCCTGCCCAATATCCCTTTTTTGGATATCCGACCCGACTACGGGGCCACATCCACCATTTTGACGGAATACCTCATCGCGGCCAAGATCAAACCGTCCCGAGCCCTCGCCACGGCGCTCATTTACGGGATCAAGACGGACACGCAGAACTTTGAGCGCCAAAGCCGCGAAGAGGACGTGCGAGCGTTCCATTACCTTTATGATAAAGTCTACCAAGGCATCCTGCGCAAGATCGAAATCTCGGATCTGTCCCTCAAGGATTTGAACTATTTTTGCGATGCCATCAAAAACAAGACCGTGGTGAAGGATCGCATCTACACGCATCTGCCCAAAGTTCCTTCCGCAGACATTTTGGTCATCCTGGCCGATTTTCTCCTCAAAGTCCATGACATCTCCTGGAGCATCGTCAGCGCCGTGGTGGACAAGCTCTTGGTGGTTGTCGTCCGCAATGACGGCTATCGCAAAAACGCCGGTCGGACGGTTCAAAAAGCTTTCGGCCCCTGGGGAAGCGCCGGGGGTCACCGGGCGGCGGCTCGAGCGGAAATCCCTCTGGAACGTCTGGAAGAAGTCGTCAAGGGGAAGAGCTCTGCGGCTTATGCCCGCTTCGTCCGCCAACGGCTCCGCGCTTCTTAGATGAGACCGGGGGACCCTTGTCGGGGAGGCTTTTGGGATGTGGTGCGAGGCGGCAATTCATCCACATCCGGTTCGGGAAAGCCTGTCATGAAAACCGTGGAAATCTTC
>NZ_AP042420.1:3607500-3797180 GCF_055387865.1 Desulfosoma profundi
GCCGATCAAGGCGAACGCTTCGAGCTGGATCTGCCTTTCGGGGATGCGCGCCCTTTCGGGCCCACGGACCGAAAGGTGCAGCTGGTGGACTATACTGAAAATTTCAGCGGCTTCGGACCCGCCGTCGCCATTGCCACATGGAAGGAAGGCGAACAGCCTTCCGGTTCCTGGATTCTCATGAACCATCCGGATTTTCATGGCAATCGTATCCAGGGCTATCACGTGACGGTCTCTCAGGCAGAACGCGCTTATTACACCGGGCTCCAGGTGAAACGAGACCCCGGCGTCCCCATCGTCATTTCGGGCTTTGTGGCGCTGCTTGTCGGGCTTTTGATCACCTTCTACGTCCCCCACAAGAGGGTGTACTTGTGGGCGCAAAAGAGCAATCCGGGGACGACGGTGGTGGCGGCGGCGTGGAGTAACAAGAAAACCCTTGCCTTTGAAAAGGAATTCCAACATTTTTGTGATCGCCTTGCGGAAGCTCTGGATTGCCGCAAAGAGGGGAAATAGCGCGTCATGAACAGCTCGGTCCTTTTGAGTGTCGTCACCTTCGCCTACCTGTTGGCAACGTCAGTCTATCTGGCCGGGATCACGTTCCACAAACCGAAAATCCTCTCGTGGGGAACCGTGTGCGCCGTGGTGACCCTCGGGGTTCAGACCGCGGGGATCGCACTCCGCTGGAAGGAATCCTACGATCTGGGTTTCGGCCATGCCCCCTTGTCCAATCTCTATGAATCCCTGGTTTTCGGTTCTTGGGTGCTTGTCCTCATCTATGTCATCTATGAGCGAAAAATCGGGCAGCGCGCCCTCGGATTCGTGCCCACGGGAATTGCGTTCCTTGCCATGGCCTATGCGTCCTTTTCCCCAGGCGTGGTTTCCAAGATTCAGCCCCTTATTCCCGCCCTGAAAAGCAATTGGCTCATTGCCCACGTGGTGACCTGTTTTATGGGCTATGGCGCCTTTGCCATTTCCTTCGGCCTAAGCCTCGCCTATTTATGGCGCCGCAGGAAAGACGGCCGTCCTTTGGCTCTGCTCTCCGCCAGCATGATGCCCGGGTCCAGAGAATTGGAAGAGTTCAACTACCAAATGGTCCTCTTTGGATTCTTCTGGTTGTCCATCGGCATCATCACAGGGGCCATTTGGGCCAATTCGGCGTGGGGTTCCTACTGGAGCTGGGATCCCAAGGAGACCTGGTCCCTGATCACATGGTTGATTTACGCTGCGGTGTTGCATGCGAGAGCGGTCCGGGGATGGAGAGGGCCGCGGGTTGCTTGGCTCTCTGTCGTTGGATTTTGTTCCGTCCTCTTCACGTATTTCGGCGTGAATTTTCTGTTGAGCGGTCTGCACAGCTACGCGACCAAGTGAGCTGGGTCTGACGCCCATGCGGTCGGCCGCGCGGAAAGGGGGATTGCCATGGTTTTTGGGCTGGGTCCGGCGGAACTGCTCGTCATTTTGATTATCGTCATCTTCATCTACGGCGGAAAGCGCGTGGCCGACCTCGGCAAGGCTCTGGGGGAAAGCGTCACCCAATTCAAAGCGGGTTTTCGCACCGAAAAGCCGCAGGTGCGGGACGCCGAATATCGGCCGTTACCGGGACACGAGGATCTGCCTGCGCAGCCTCCGGACCAGAAGGAGGTGTGATATGTTCGGGTTGGGTTTCCAAGAAGTCCTGTTGATTCTTTTTATCGCCTTGATCGTGGTGGGACCCGGGAAATTGCCCGATCTGGCCCGCGCCCTCGGCCGGGGCCTGGCGGAGTTCCGCAAAGCGACCAACGAGCTCAAAAGCACCTTCGACCAAGATGAAACCGTGCAAGAGCTGAAAAAGGAATTCCGGACCGCACAGAGCCAAATCATGTTGGAAAACCTCGGTTCGGCCGGCGCCTCGCCTTCTTTTGGGCAAAAGGAGCCCTTGAGGGAGGCATCAAAGGACGAGGCATCGGGGCACGCTCTCACTGCATCAACGCCTGAGGCCCAAGCTGCGGACGAAACCATGCCCAAGAGCGAGACCGCTGGAGATGGGAAGATCTCATGAGCCAGCCGACCGACAAAATGCCTTTTACGGAACATCTCGAGGAATTGCGAAGACGGCTCATCGTGTGCGCCATCGCCATCGGCGTCGGGTTTATCATTGCCTACTTTTTCAAGGAGAAAATCTTCGCCTGGCTGATGCAGCCCTTGCTTCAGGCTCTTCCAGAAGACAGCCACCAAAAGTTGATCTACACGGCACCCCATGAAGCCTTCATGACCTACCTCAAGGTGTCTTTTCTCGGGGGAGTCGCCTTGGCCGTTCCCGTCATTCTTTACCAGTTTTGGCGCTTTGTGGCCCCGGGACTCTACGACCACGAACGGCGCTACCTCTACCCCATTGTCATCTTATCCACCGTCTTTTTTCTCGGGGGAGCCGCCTTTGGGTATCTCGTAGTTTTTCCCTATGGATTTCAGTTCTTTGCCTCTTTTGCCACCGAATATATCGCCCCCATGATCAGCACGAAAGAATTCTTGTCCTTTGCGACACGGCTCCTCATCGCCTTCGGACTCGTTTTCGAACTCCCTCTCGTCACTTTATTCTTGGCCAAACTGGGCTTGGTGAAGGCAAGCTTTCTTCAGCGACAAAGAAAGTATGCCATTGTCATAATTTTCATTGTGGCGGCTATTTTGACACCTCCCGATGTTTTCACACAAATCCTCATGGCCATCCCGCTGCTGTTGTTGTACGAGGCAAGCGTCTGGATTGCCTATTTTTTCGGGAAAAAAGAAGAAACCGAGGCCGAGGAAGAGAAGGAGACATCCACTTCCGCGGCATAAACGTTGTCTTCGGAGAGGAATCATCGCTCTATGGAACCCATCACCTTGGTGATTGCCACGAGAAACCGAGCCAAATCTTCCGAAATCCGTGCCCTTTTAAAAGACTTTCCAGTGGAAATCAAAGATGTCGCCGACTTCGGCCCGATACCCGAACCCATTGAAGACGGGCTGACCTTTGAGGAAAACGCCTATAAGAAGGCGCTCTTTACGGCCCGGGTCCTGGGGCTGCCGGCGCTGGCCGATGATTCGGGTTTGGAAGTGGAGGCCTTGGCGGGTGCGCCGGGGGTGCGTTCGGCGCGCTACGCAGGGGATGACGCGACCGACGCCGACAACAACCGTAAACTTCTCCAGGCCATGGAGGGGCAATCCAACCGGAAGGCCCGTTTTGTGTGCGTCCTGTCCTTGGCGGTCCCTATGGGGCCTGCGCTGACCTATGAGGCCACCTGCGATGGGGAAATCACCACAGAGCCTCGAGGGAGCTTTGGGTTTGGGTATGATCCGGTGTTTTTCTATCCTCCCATGGGGAAGACCTTCGCGGAAATGAGCCCGGAAGAGAAGGCGCAGGTCAGTCATCGAGGCCGGGCACTTCGAGAGTTCAGAGAGGAATTCGACAAGGTGCTCGTGTGGCTTCGGCAGAGGCTGGCGGAAGAAAAGCGTCTTCTTTCGGAAGGCATTTGCAGCCATGAGCACCACTAGTCGGATGCCGGCGTTCACCTGGGCTGCTTTTAAATCGCTGCTGCAGCAGCGCATCCATGAATGGCGGGATTCCGGGCTTCCGGGGCGGTGGCGGATCGTGCAGGACCTTCAGGACCTGGAGCGTCTGCGACGTACCATTCCGGTGGAGGCCATGCCGCCACCGGAGGCTTTTCCCTTGGTCTACCTGGCCACCGTCGACGACGGCTGGGGACACGGTCTGGATGTGATTGAAGCGGCGGCCCGAGCCGTCGGGGCGCGTACGGTCCGCCTCGGCCTCATGCGCTCGGCATCCGAAATACTCGAAAAATGCGCTCGGCAAGCTCCGCACATTCTCGGTGTCACCGTCCTCCACGCAGAATCGGAATCCGTCATTGCCTCCATCGCCCAAGGGCTTCCCCATGGCGTGAAGTTTGTGGCCGGAGGCCCGGTTTTCCACTGGGATTCAGATTTTGCCCAAAGAACCGGGATCCATGAGGTTCTGGAGGATGTCTCTGTCTTCCTTCAGCGAATCTCGGAGCTTCTTCCGTAGATTTTTTTCCAGGACTCTTTTTCTTTCCGTTGCACGTCCGCAATGCCGAGGTAGAGAGCCCCGACGGCCAATTCGGCGCAGTGGTGTTCTCCCTTGGGGAGCGACTCCAGATAGTCGATGACCTGCTCCGGTGTAACATCCCAGGCTTCGTCCAAGGATTTTCCTTCCACGAGTTCGCACACCGTGTTGGCGCAGGCTATGGTGTTGAGGCATCCGTTGACCTGAAAAGATATGCGTCGGATCGTTCCGTCGGGATCGGTCAGGATGAAAAACTCCACGGTATCGCCGCAGTCCCCTGTTTTTTTTCCATAACCGTCGGGATGCGTAAGGATTTCCATGCGATCGGTACGCAATGCCATTTCCAGAAACCGCTCACTGTGGTGCTGCCAAAAGTCATGGATTGCCTTGTCGTTCATCGCCCGAACCTCTCCCATATGATCTCACAGGTCTATCGAACGCCGGGGAATCCCCGGACCGGCTCTTGTCCAAACGTTCAGGGGGAGATCGCTTCTTTGTCACCGGAACGGCAACGTACCGGACCCGAGGATCTCTTGGATCAAGCGGCTTTGCCGTGCCGGTTCTCGAAGGATCCTCGGGGAACCCGCACGCCCCACACCTTTGCATGGCGAGTCCAGCTTCCGCAAGCCGGCGGAGTTTTACCAGTCCTGGCCCGATTCGTAAAGGTCTCCCTTTGCATGGGCCGGAGCATTGGATAAAGTGGAACGTAGCGACTCCAACGCGCCGAACGTCATCCAGAGACACTGACTCGGAGAGGGAGGAGGCATTCCATGGCGAGTGAGCTGAAACCCATCAAGACCGTCGGCATTTTGACAGGTGGGGGCGATGTGCCAGGGCTTAATCCCTGCATCAAGATTTTGGTCTACCGTTGCGTAGAGGAAGGCTTTCGGGTGCTGGGAATCCGCCGAGGATGGGCCGGCCTTTTGGATTACAATCCTGACGATCCAGAGACTTTTAAGAGTTGTTTGCAGTGGCTTGAAAAGAATACGGTCCGGACGATCGACCGCACGGGAGGGACATATCTTCACACGTCCCGGACCAACCCGGCGGCGGTGCGGCTCAAGGAAGCCCCACCCTTTCTCAAACCGCAATTTACCTCGGACGGGGAAAAAAAAGATTTCACGGCCCACATCCTCACCAATTTGGAGAAACTGGGTGTGGACTGCCTGGTGGCCATCGGCGGCGACGATACTCTGAGCTATGCCGTGCGGTTGCATCAGGAGGGGTTTCCGGTCCTGGCGGTTCCCAAAACCATGGACAACGATGTGTTCGGCACGGATTATTGCATAGGTTTTTCCACCGCGGTCACGCGCAGTGTCAATTTTATCCACGCGCTGCGGACTTCCACAGGGTCCCACGAACGCATCGGCGTCATCGAACTCTTCGGGCGCCACTGTGGGGAAACATCGCTCATCAGCGCCTATCTCGCAGGCACAGATCGAGCGATCATCAGTGAAGTCCCCTTCGATCCCGAGCGATTGGCGTCGCTCATTATGGAAGACAAGAGAAACAACCCCAGCAATTACGCCATGCTCACCATCAGCGAAGGGGCTCGCATGATGACCGGAAAGGTCATGGAACGCGGGGAAGAAGACGCCTACGGGCACAAAAAACTCGGGGGGATCGGACTGGTCACGGGCGAAATCTTGAAGAAACTCACGGGCGAAGAGATCATCTACCAACAGCTCTCCTATTTGATGCGAAGCGGCGCTCCGGATTCTTTGGATCTCATGGTGGCGGTCAATTTTGCCAATATGGCTGTGGACTTGGCTTTAAGGAGAAATTTCGGCCGCATGGTGGCCCTGAGCAAGGGAATTTATACGGACATGCCTGTCAGCATTGTCACGTCAGGTCAAAAGCGAGTGGACGTTCATGAACTCTACGACGTGGAAAACTACCGGCCCAAAGTGCGCCATGTCATAGGAAAACCGATGTTCCTGTACTGAGGCCGAGGAGGCGATGCCGCCCCAAAAGCGGGGCGGCCCTTGAGCTTAGGACGCGTCGGCATCCCGGGGTCTTACGACCAGGCCTTCTTCGAAGTACAGGGCTTTCACGATGCCTTCGAGATCCTTGGATTGCAATTGGTGGGGGATGCGCAACTTTTGGAGGGCTTTTTCGAGGAACCGGGCGCCGTCCGCCACATTCGGACCGCTGAGACAGCCTCTGAGTGTATAATACCCCCAGATTTTGTACGGTAATGGATAGTCTTCCTTTTCCGAGAGCTCAAGAAACTCGTACACCTCTCCGTAAGGCGAGTGAAAAGGGCCTGTCGGCGCTTCGATAGGCAAGGGCACCTCCTCGGCGATGACCTCCAGCGCGTGCCGTTCCCGGAGGTAAGCCCGCAGTCCCCACACCTCTTCTTCCGTGAGGTAGCGCAAGACCTGTTCCACGGCCTGCCGGCGTTTGGGCTCGCTGAGCCTTTCATAGTCGGCGACAAGTCTTTCGAGGGGGGCTACGGGCTCTGCTCTGTCCAGCCGGTACCAATGGAGCCGCACCCCGTAGTACGTGATCCGATCCCTTTCGATTTCCCCAACGGAATAGGCGCGATAGAGCCTCAACGGTTGCAGCGATCCGCCGACCGTGGGCGTCCGTCCCCCCGGAATGACATGAAAACGCCTCTTCATGCCATGCCTCCCTCGGTATGGGAACCCCTGAAAAGCTCCATCGCACCCATCAGGGCCGCCGGAGACCTCTTTGTCGCGCGGTGTCCTGAGCGGCCTGTGAGGACCATTGTCACAACGACTATTTTCTCACGGAAAAGAATGAATCCGATTTGCAGTCCCCCGTCTGTTCCTTGACCATGCATTCGCTGCAGAAGTCTCCATACTCGGGACGGCTTTGCCTCTTGATGATGTCTTGCCCCGTCGGGTACTGACTGCAGTTGGAACACCAATGCCATGTTTGACTGTCTTCCTTACGACGATACACGACCATGCATGCCACCTCCTTGTTCTCGCCCACAAACCATGTAAGTGTTCGCGTTGAGGCACCCACCGGGAACCTGGGTCGAAGCGTCGACTTAAAAACCATTTTACCTATTTTTACTCTGTATGAACACTCCTGATGCATGTTTTTCGGCGGACGACAGAGGCTCCCCGGAGAGGAGCACGCTAACCTATTGATTCCTTTTCCCTTGACAGTATGCATGGGGAGCGATTACAAGACTCTGTGCTCCGCCGGGGTTTCGCGAGAGTGGCGGAATTGGCAAACGCACTGGACTTAGGATCCAGCGCCCTCGGGCTTGGGGGTTCGACTCCCCCCTCTCGCACCCGATTGGTGCCCAGGGCGGCGCGTTGACAGACCGCAAAGAGGCTGTGCACCAACGAATAAAGTGCATGGGTTTCGGCAACGAAGTTAGTCCCTGGGGGTCGCTAACTTCGTTTCGTTTTTGGGTGAGCGCGTTGAGGACCGTGGGGACCTGCACATCAAAGGAGGGTCCTCCTCAAATGACGAGGGTTTGGGGATCTCAAGAGCATTCAGAAGGAAGGTTTGACCGTGGACATGAAAGTCACCGTGACGGACCTGGGGCCAACCCAGAAAAAGTTGCTTGTCGTCGTGGAACCTCGAGACGTGAAAAAAGAGTTGGATCGGCGCTACCGCCAACTGAGTCGGCAAGTTCGCCTCAAAGGTTTTCGCCCCGGAAAGGTCCCACGAAAAATCTTGGAATCCTACTATGGCAAAACGGTCCAGGGGGAGGTTTCCAACCAGCTCATCCAGGACACTTATCCCGACGCATTGAAACAGACGGACCTGAAGCCTTTAATGGAAGGCGACGTGGAGGATTATCGGTTCGAACCTGACGGATCCTTTTCATATGCGGCCATTGTGGAAGTCCGTCCCGTTTTCGAGGTGAAGGATTATTTGGGCTTGGAAATCGCTGTCCCACCGACTGAGGAGATCTCCGACGAAAGAGTCGAGGCGGAATTGCAGGCGCTGCAGGAAAGACACGCCGAAATTCGATCCGTGGAAGACGATCGGCCCGCCCGGATGGGGGACTTCGCCATCGTGGATGTGGTGCCTTCCGTGGATGGAGAAGTTTTTGACAAGGGTGTGCACAAAAATTTCTACGTGGAACTGGGAACACAGAAGATCCATCCGAACTTTGACGAGCAGATCGTGGGACATCGCGCCGGGGAGACACTCGTCTTTGAACTGGACTTCCCAGAAGATGCGGAAGCTCGAGATCTCGCGGGGAAAAGGGTCCGCTTTGAGGTGACCCTTAAGGAAATCAAGGAAAAAGTGCTGCCCGATTTGGACGACGCCTTCGCTCAAAAAGTGGGTGGCCACACGTCCGTGGAAGCCCTGAAAAACGCTCTGCGCGAAAGGTTGACCCACGCGGCCCAACAGGCGACGAAGCATCATATCCGTGCCGCCATCATGGATCAACTGCTCAGCACCGTGACCTTCGATGTTCCGGAAAAAGTCGTTGATCGGGAAGTCGATCGGAGGATCCAACATTTTGTCCATCAACTGACCGCTCAGGGGCTCAAGATCGATCCCAGCCGTTTCCAAACCCCGGAGGTCAAAGCGGAGCAGCGGCCTGCCGCGGAGAGGGATATCCGCTGGCGACTCATTGTCGAACAGATCGCCGCCCAGGAAAACCTGGAACTCAGTGAAGAGGAAAAGGAAGAAGTCTACAGCGAAGTCGCCCGACTCTATCGAACGACACCGCTTCAAGTCAAAACCGAATATCAGGAAAGTGCCATTGTCCTGGAGATGTGCCATCATAAGTTAGAAGAAAAGGTGCTGAAGCTTTTAGAAGACCATGCCGTCGCCAAAGAACGTGATGAAGGGACGACGGCTGAAGGTTCGGAGGAGTCGTGATGTCTTTGATCCCCATCGTCATTGAACAAAGCAGCCGAGGAGAGAGGGCTTTTGATATCTATTCGCGCCTTCTCAGGGACCGGATCATTTTCCTGGGCACGGCCATCACGGACGAGGTGGCCAACGTGATTATCGCCCAGATGCTTTTTCTCGAGTCGGAAGATCCGGACAAAGATATTCACTTTTATATCAATTCACCTGGGGGATTGGTGACGGCGGGTTTGGCCATTTACGACACGATGCAGTACATCAAGCCCAATGTGTCCACCTTGTGCATGGGGCAAGCGGCCAGCATGGCGGCCGTGCTCTTGGCTGCCGGGGTCAAGGGGAAGCGGTACGCCCTGCCCCACGCCCGCATCATGCTCCACCAACCCATGGGCGGATTCCAAGGACAGGCCACGGATGTGGACATTCAAGCCCGGGAAATTCTGCGCCTCAGAGAGGAACTCAACAAAATTCTCATGCACCACACCGGCAGGCCCCTCGAACAGATTGAAAAAGACACCGACCGGGATTTCTACATGTCGGGATTTCAGGCCAAGGAATACGGTTTAGTGGATGAAGTGATCGTGCGGCGCGCGGAAGGACCTGCGGAGAAGTCCCGATAGAGACAAACCATGCGTTCCGTCGACCTGTGGAGCGCAGCCTTTCTTTCCTTTCAGCCGGTATATCCACGACGTTCTCGTCGTTCCCAAGGGGGATATGGTTCATCCCCCTTTCTCCATTGAGACTCTGGGCACAGAGGGGGTAAGCCTTTGGCTCCCCGACCCGAGCCCTGGACACCTGCCCTGCAGAAAGAGCTTCTCTTTGGCGCGCATTTTGCTCTATAAGACGGAATAGGTGAAGGGCCGTTGATAGGACGCCGCACAGGCGTTATCATTAGGCAACAATCCAGCTCACTGGGCTGGCGATCTCAAAAGCGGTAGGAAGCCCGGCGAAATCGTGTGGGTGAAAAGGCCGAATTTCCCGGGCGGCAATGGAGGAGGACATCCCATGGCCAAAAAGCGTGACGAAAGAACCGGAGAGCTGCGATGCTCTTTTTGCGGAAAGAGCCAAAACGAGGTCAAGAAATTGATCGCCGGTCCAACCGTCTACATTTGTGACGAATGTGTGGAATTGTGCAACGACATCATTGCGGAGGAATACGAGCGGGACGAGGTCAATCGAGCCACGCAGATTCCCAAGCCTGCCGAGATCAAGGCGGCCCTCGACCAATACGTGATCGGGCAGGAACGGGCGAAGAAGATTCTGTCCGTGGCCGTTCATAATCATTACAAGCGCATCGAGCTGCGCCCCGACAAGAAAGATGATGTGGAGCTCCAAAAAAGCAACATCCTAATGATCGGCCCCACGGGTTCGGGGAAAACGCTTCTGGCCCAAACGTTGGCCAAAATTTTGAACGTCCCGTTCACCATTGCCGACGCCACCACCTTGACCGAAGCCGGTTATGTGGGCGAAGACGTGGAGAACATCCTGGTGAGCCTCATCCAGGCGGCCGACTATGACATCGAACGGGCCTCCCGAGGCATCGTGTACATCGACGAGATCGACAAGATCGCGAAGAAATCCGACAGCCCGTCCATTACCCGGGACGTGTCGGGAGAAGGCGTCCAGCAGGCCTTGCTGAAAATCTTGGAAGGCACGGTGGCCAATGTACCTCCCAAGGGTGGGCGCAAGCACCCGCAGCAGGAATTCATCAAGATCGACACCACCAACATCCTGTTCATCTGCGGCGGGGCGTTCAACCACCTGGAGGCCATCATCAGATCCCGCACGGGCGTCAAGGGTTTAGGCTTTGCGGCCGATATCAAGAGCAAGGACGAAAAGAATGTGGGGGAAACACTGTGTCAGGTCCAGCCCGAAGATTTGATCAAATTCGGCTTGATCCCGGAGTTTGTCGGGCGTCTTCCGGTCATTGCCACCCTAGGTGAACTGACCGAAGAGGAACTGATTCAGATTCTCACCGAACCCCGCAACGCCCTGGTGAAACAGTATCGGAAACTCTTTGAATTGGAAAACGTCAAACTGCGCTTCACAGAAGGGGCTCTGAGGGCCATCGCCAAGGAAGCGCTGCGGAGGAAATCTGGAGCTCGCGGGTTACGCTCCATCATGGAAAACATCATGTTGGATGTGATGTATGACCTACCCTCTCAAACGGATGTGGAGGAATGCGTGGTCAACGAAGAGGTCGTGATCAACAATGACCGACCTATACTGCTCTACCACAGCCAGAGTCGCGAATCGGCGTAGATTTGCTACCGGGAAAGTGAAGTCCTATGTTTGAGATCATCCGAAAGAAAGACGGCCCGGTGCACCCGGGCCGGACAGTGACCATGCCCTTGTTGCCGCTGAGGGATATCGTGGTCTATCCCGCCATGGTGGTCCCCCTTTTCGTGGGTCGGGACAAGTCGGTCAATGCCTTGGAAAAGGCCATGAACACCGACAAGAAGATTTTCCTGGCGGCCCAGAAGAACGCGAAGACAGACAATCCAGGGCCTAACGACATTTACCGCATTGGGACGGTAGCCACCGTTCTTCAGCTCCTGCGATTGCCGGACGGCACGGTGAAGGTCCTGGTCGAAGGAGAATATCGGTGCCGCATCCTGGAACTGGTGTCTCAAGCCGACGCTTTTTACGTCAAGTTGGAAACGTTGCAGGAGTCCACCGACGCCGAGCCCACCGAAGTGGAAGCCCTGCGTCGTGGGGTACGCTCGGCCTTTTCCGCCTACGCGAAGCACAACAAGAAAATCACCCAGGAAATCCTGGATGCCGTCAATGAAATTGATGAACCGTCTCGGCTCGCTGACACCGTAGCGGCTTATATGCCTTTTAAAATCGAGGTGAAACAAAAGCTGTTGGAAGTGCTGGATCCGGTGCGGCGCCTGGAGAAACTCTTCGGTTACATCCGAGCGGAGATCGAAATCATTAAAACGGAGGAACGCATCAAGGGCCGGGTCAAAAAACAGATGGAAAAGACCCAGCGGGAGTACTATCTCAACGAACAGATGCGTGCCATCCAAAAAGAGATGGGGGAAAAGGACGACTTCAAGTCCGAGCTCGAGGAGCTGGAAAAACGCATCAAGAAAAAACGGCTCAGCAAGGAAGCGGCGGCCAAGGTGCGTCATGAGTTTAAAAAGCTGAAGCTCATGTCTCCCATGAGCGCCGAGGCCACGGTGGTGCGCAATTACATTGACTGGATCTTGTCCCTGCCGTGGTGTGAAAAAACCAAGGATAAGCTGGATATCGAGCAGGCGGCCGCTGTTTTGGACGAGGACCACTATGGTCTGGAAAAACCCAAACAGCGGATTCTGGAATACCTGGCCGTCCAGTCTCTGGTGAAAAAGATTAAAGGCCCCATTTTGTGCTTTGTCGGGCCTCCGGGTGTCGGAAAAACCTCCCTGGCCCGATCCATCGCCCGGGCCATGAACCGGAACTTTGTCCGTCTGTCCTTGGGAGGGGTGCGTGACGAAGCGGAAATCCGCGGCCACCGTCGGACCTACATCGGGGCCATGCCGGGCAAGATCATCCAGAGCCTGAGAAAGGTCAAAAGCAACAACCCCGTGTTCTGCCTGGACGAAATCGACAAAATGACCATGGACTTCCGGGGGGATCCGGCGGCTGCCCTTTTGGAGGTGCTCGATCCCGAACAGAATTTTGCGTTCAACGACCATTACCTGGACCTGGATTTTGATTTGTCGTCGGTGTTTTTCATCACCACGGCGAACACGCTCCATTCCATCCCGTTGCCTCTCCAAGATCGAATGGAGATCATCCGGCTGCCAGGATATACGGAAATCGAGAAGCTCCAGATCGCCAAAGGCTTTTTGGTGCGGAAGCAATGTGAGGCTAACGGGATTACTCAGGAAAATGTGGTCTTTACCGACGAAAACCTCTTGCACATCATCCGCCATTACACCAAGGAAGCAGGGGTGCGCAACCTGGAGCGGGAAATCGCTTCCATCTGCCGCAAGGTCGCCAAGGAGGTGGTGAGGAGCGGACCGCAGACCCGAGTGGTTCTGACGGAGGAAATCATTCAGGAATATCTGGGTGTGCCGAAGTTCCGCTATGGGCGGGCGGAAGAGCGGGACGAGGTGGGTTTGGCCATCGGGTTGGCGTGGACGGAATTCGGTGGGGATCTGTTGGGCATCGAGACGGTGACCATGCCGGGCAAGGGCAAGATCATCATCACGGGTAAACTCGGCGATGTCATGCAGGAATCGGCGCAAGCCGCCTTCAGTTACGTGCGTTCCAGAGCGGAACGGCTGGGGATCGCCAAAGACTTTTATGAGCACACAGACCTGCACGTCCATGTGCCGGAAGGAGCCATTCCGAAGGACGGACCGTCTGCCGGCATCACCATGGCAACGTCCATGGTCTCCGCGCTGACCAAAATCCCCGTACGCAGTGACGTGGCCATGACCGGGGAAATCACGCTGCGCGGGCGGATTCTCCCTATCGGTGGACTGAAAGAAAAAATCCTGGCGGCGCATCGGGGCTTGATCAAGACGGTGCTCATTCCCGAGGAGAACGCCAAGGATCTTCGGGATATTCCGGCCAAAATCCTCGAAGAGGTGAATGTGGAACTTGTGGGGCACATGGATGACGTGCTGCGCAAGGCGCTCGTTTTGGACGACCCGGAGCGGCTCTTCAAGGACGCGTCGCCTCCGGCGGACACGGTGTTCTTCGGCGGCGAACCGGCTCCGTGCCCCGAAGACATCCACGCCCATTGATGGGCCAAAAAGAGCTTGACATCCCTAAGGGAGTTGGCTAATAAGGGGCCTCACGCAAGGGCGAGGCCGACATGATCCCGACGGAATTCCGGGGGCGGATAGCTCAGGTGGGAGAGCATCGGCCTTACAAGCCGGGGGTCGCAGGTTCGAGCCCTGTTCCGCCCACCACAACACACGGGGACGTAGTTAAGACGGTTATAACGCCGGCCTGTCACGCCGGAGGCCGCCGGTTCAAGTCCGGTCGTCCCCGCCAGCTCACAAGAAGGGCTTTCCCGAAGACGGAAAGCCCTTTTTTGTTTCCTTATCCCCCTGGCCCATAGCCCGGAAAGGACGATTATGGCCGACAACAACCAAAAGACGGAACGGCATCCCTGGAAGTTTGTCCGACTTGGGGGCTTTGATCAGGTGCACATCTCCTCCGGCGCGGACCTGCTCGCCCTGGACCAACTGGACCCTAAGGTGTGGACGGCCCTGAGCTGCCCCATCCACGGGGTTTATTTTGACGAACGCACGCTGCAGCTCATCGATACGGACGGGGACGGCCGCATCCGCATTCCCGAGCTTATCGCCGCTGTGCAGTGGGCCGCAAAGTATCTGAAAAATCCCGATGATCTCTTGCACGGCTCGTCAGGTCTCCCTCTTTCGGCCATCAATAACAGTTCCGAAGAGGGCTCCGAGATTCTCAAGTCGGCACGGCGGATCTTGGCCAACCTCGGGAAACCTGATGCGGACGTGATCCGCGTTGAAGACACCGGGGATACCGCGCGGATTTTCGCCGAGACGCCTTTCAACGGGGACGGCGTCATTTGTCCGGAATCTGACGATGATGAAAAAACCGCCAACCTCATCCGGGACATCATGGAGTGCATGGGCACAGACATGGACCGCAGCGGTCGGCCGGGAGTGGGTGAGGAGAAACTGCGGGCTTTTTTTTCCGAAGCGGAGGCTTACCTGGAGTGGTGGCGCACGGCCGAAGAGGCTGCCGATCGCATTCTGCCTTTGGGAGAAAAAACGGAGGCCGCCGCCGCAGGCTTTAAGGCGCTGAAAGGAAAAATCGACGATTACTTCCTCAGGTGTCGTTTAGCCCGTTACGACAACCGTGCCGGTGATCTTCTCAATCCATCCCCAGAAGAATACCATTCCCTGGCGTCCAAAGATCTCTCTACGGCCTTGGAAGAAATTGCCGCTCTGCCTTTGGCGCGTATCGAACCCGACGGAGCTCTGCCTCTCACTGAGGGACTGAACCCCGCGTGGGCACCTGCTGTCCAGAGGTTTCGCGACGAGGTGGTCATTCCTTTACTGGGCGAAAGGTCACGATTGAGTGTTGAGGAGTGGCAGGCCGTGTGCGCCACGTTTGCCGCGATGGACGCCTGGCTCGAGGCAAAGAAAGGTGCGAGTGTGGAAAAACTGGGGCTTCCGCGCATCCGCGAAATCCTCACAGAAAACGGGCGAGAGGCTGTCTTTGATCTCCTCGCCAGAGACAAGGCCCTGCAAGCGGAGGCGGATGCCATAGATCATGTGGATCGGTTGGTCCGTTATCATCGAGACCTGTTCCCTCTGGTGAGGAATTTTGTGTGTTTCAGTGATTTTTACAATCCCAATGCCCATGCCATCTTCCAAGCCGGAACGCTCTACCTCGACCAGCGCAGCTGCACGCTGTGCGTCCACGTTGACGATGTGGAATCGCACAGCGCCCTGGCAAGTCTGAGCCGGACCTACTTGGCCTACTGCGCATGCACGCGTCGAGGGGGTCAAGAACAAATGAAGATTGCGGTGGCTTTTACCGATGGAGATTCGGACAACCTGCGTGTCGGCAGAAATGGGGTCTTTTATGATCGGCAAGGCCGAGACTGGGATGCGACCATCATCAAGATCGTGGAACACCCCATTAGTATCCGCCAGGCTTTTTGGGCGCCTTACAAACGATTCGCTCGAATGGTCGCCGAGCAAATCGAAAAATTAGCCGCGTCCAAAGAAAAAGCTGTGGAAGCCAAATCGGCGGCGGCAGCAACTGTTCCCGTCACCCCTGCGGCGACGGCCGCTCTCCCGGCGCCCTTCGACATTGGAAAGTTTGCCGGGATCTTTGCCGCCATCGGGCTGGCCGTCGGCGCTCTCGGCACGGCGCTGGCCTCTTTCATGACCGGCCTCCTGTCCTTGCTATGGTGGCAGATCCCCATGGCCATCGCAGGGATTATCCTGGCCATTTCCGGTCCGTCCATGGTCATCGCGTGGCTGAAATTACGACAGAGAAATCTCGGCCCCATCCTCGACGCCTGTGGCTGGGCCATCAATACGCGTGCCCGGCTGAATATTCCCTTCGGCAAATCCTTAACGGGAGTTGCGCGACTGCCCGAAGGGACCCGACGCACGCTCGAGGATCCCTTCGCTGAAAAATCCGGGCTATGGAAACTGTGGCTTCTTGGCATTGCGATTCTTGCAGCAGCTCTGTTTCTGTGGAACAAGAGCGACTTTTTGCACCGAGTGCCGGAAAAGAAAGCCAAAGCCCCTATCACCGCGCCGGCACAACCACCTGCGGGCGCGGAAAAACCCGACGGCGCCTCACCATCCTCGGCGCCGTCAAAAACCAATTGAAATCATAACGTTCATCTCTATTTCTAAGACACGGCCGGAAGCGCCACCGCTTCCGGCCTCTCACGCGACGCGCACAAGCTGCGCGCACGGGGTTTTTACCTGCACGACCTCGCCGCCGCCCTTGAAACCCTGCACCGATGTGGGCGTATCGGGGCGCCTCTGTGGCCGTCTCAGAGTCGGAAGATTTTACGAAACACTTTGCGGACCTGGTCCTGTGTCCAGAGAGAGGTTCCGCGCTCTTTGGGATCACGCAGCTCGTTCAAGACGCTTAATGCGTCCTGGCGGTCTCGCTCGCTGAGTCCCATAGTTGTCCTTCCAGGGGAATTCTCATCCACATCACCGGAAATGCCGAGGATCGGGCCGATGGTTTCCAGTGCACCAGCCAGAGGGCGGCCTCGAACCCTTCCGTCCCCATCGAGATCCACGAAGGGATCAGCGCCGGCGATGTCGTTCAAAAGGGAACGATCTAAATCCGGTGAGGTCCAGCCGTAGCGAGTCCTCAAGGTGGCGAGAAATTCGTTGGCCACCAAGGCATGTCCGATATTCGACGGATGCACGCCATCCAGGCTGAACATCCCGCCGAGATACCGCGAACTGATGGGGACTCCGGCGTATACCGGCGGGTTTTCCGCATTTTCCCGGAATTTTTCGCCAATTCTCACCACAGGAAAATCATGAATTTGCGCCGTCTCGACAATAATCTCGTTCAATTCCTGGATTCTCTGTTGAATCACGTCAATTTCTCCAGAATCCAGGACGTAGTCGGGATCTTCAAAAACCCCCAGATCAGCGAGACCCAAGCGGACCATGAAGACAGCGGCGATGGTGGTTTTCGATCCCTCGGCAACATAATCGCCAGGTCCCAGGAACCGGGCGACGTCCTCATTGTCGAGCAAAAAGCCGATGTCGGTCACGTTGGGAATATCCGCGACGACGACGCGTTGCGCACTTGTTTTCAGGCGCGACAAAATCTGTTCATAGTTTTCCCGAAAATCTTCCGGTTCGGTCATCAGGAGGCGAATTTGGGTCTCATTCAACTGGTCGAAGGCCAGCACCGCCGAGAGGACGTCGTTACTTCCGATCCAACACAGAACCGTTGCAGGCTTGAGAGCTTCCACGATCTCAATCTGGCTTCCCGTTCGTGGAAAGAGCACCAGTTCCGTCTCACTGGAGATCTCACGAGGCAAAGTCGCCATGGCTCGGTCGTTGAGTATGGACCATGAATCGGCCCCAGAGACGGCCAGATTGGTCGCTTCGGCATAAGGGAACAGGCGATGCCGAACTCTGGTGTCCCCCACGACGCCCAACGGTCCGCTCACAATGTAAGGGAGCACAAGATTCAGTCCGGACTGGCGGGCGACCCACACGCCGTAACTGTAGGGTTGGGTCCGCACATTGGCGTCCGCCGACTGCACCCCCTCCCCTAGGCTATCCCCTATGACCACCAGAGGCGGACCAGCCCAGGAAACCCCCAAAGCGCCCGGTCCATCTCGCCCAAAACTCCCAAGGCAGGCAAAAAGAATCACCAAAGAAAGCACTACCCTCTTCATCGTCCCCTCCTGCGTTAAAAGTTAAAACACGCTCGGGAATCCATCCGCCGATGAGCTGAACGGATCTTCGGTGTCGGGCGCCCGACGTCTTCCCGCTCTGGGTGGATGATGCCTAACCAATCTGGTCCACAGGCCACCAACGAACTAAGCTTTTCCTTCCACAAGCCATGGTGGCGCCAAGGTGTCGAACGGGCTTCTACGCCGCAAGACGGCACGCATGGGGCAGACGTGCATCAAAGGGTTCTGGGCCGGCCGACGGCGCCTTTCCAAGAATCCTGGCCAGCTCTTCTAAAAGGCCTCGAAAGATGCGCTTGTGAAAAGGGGCCAACAGAGCCCAATACGATACGCCCATGAGCCCTCGAGGGAGAAACCGGGCGATGACCTGCACCTCGCTTTGGGCCGTATCCACGGGGGCAAGGCGGAAATCCAGGATAGCTTCACCGGGCATTTTCATTTCCGCAAGAAGCAGGAGGCGTCTTTCGGGAACAATTTCCAGCACGCGCCAGTAATCCACAGTATCCCCGATCTGCAGCTGATTGGGATCGCGCCGCCCTCGCATGTGGCCGAAACCGCCCATGATGCGGTCGATCCAGCCCCGGGCCCGCCACAAGGCGTCCCCGAAAAACCAGCCCTGGCCGCCCCCGATGTGCTCGACGACGTCCCAGACTTTTGTGGTGGTCACCGGGAGGATCATCCGGTAGGCGCACTCCCTGACCGTGCCGCCGGCATAAGGTGCATCCCCGCATTGGACCCATTCGGGCGGGGTCGACCAGCCCGCATCCGTCCAGCAGGTTTCCACTTGGGCCTGCTGAATCTTTTGAAGTGCTTCTCGGATGGCTTCCCGACAGCTTAAAAGTTTTTGGGGAATCCATTGGCGGATTCGGAAATCTTCGCAGACCACAGGGTTTCGCAGCCCTTCGGCAAGGGGTTTTGCCAACGCCATGGGGACAGGGGTGACCAAATTGAGCCAGTAGGAACTCAATCTCGGGGTGAGCACCGGCACGGGGATGATCCACCGTCGCGGCAGTCCGGCCTCTTCGGCATAAATGCGCATGAGATCTTCGTAGGTCAAGACATCGGGGCCGCCGATATCGAGCGTTTCCCCCCGCACGTGCGGTGATTCCAAACAGTGCAATAGATAGTGCAGCACGTTGCTGATGGCGATGGGCTGACAGGGTGTCCGCACCCATCGTGGCGTGATCATCACGGGAAGGCGATCCACAAGATAGCGAAGGATTTCAAAGGAAGCACTGCCGGCGCCGAGAATCATGGCGGCCCTGAGGAAGGTCGTCGGGGTGGGACCCGATTGAAGGATATGGGCCACTTCCATTCTTGAGCGCAGGTGCTTGCTGAGATCCGGTGTTTCCCGACCCAGCCCTCCCAGGTAGATGATGCGTTCCAATCGGGCTTTCCCCGCGGCGATGACCATGTTTTCCGCAGCGATGCGGTCAGCATGGGCAAAATCCTTTTTTCCCGGTGTCATGGAATGCACGAGGTAGTAAGCGGCCCGGCAGCCTTGTGCGGCGCGAATAAGGGAGTCGCGATCCATGACGTCGGCGCGAACGACCTCGAGGTGGGGATGCCGCCCCCAGGGACGGCAGCGGACTTTGGCTGCGGACCGGGCGATGACGCGCACCCGGTATCCTTGGGACAGCAGCCTCGGGGTGAGTCGCCCGCCAACATATCCCGTGGCCCCGGTGACCAGAATCGGTTTCACCAATCGATCCTCATCGTGCATGGGTCAGCCCTCTCTGTGAAGAAGTCTCGACGTTCACCGTGTGCTCGGCGCCGATCCCCCTCATTGACAGGTATCAAGGAGAGTCGGTTTCCATTTTGTGTTTCGTTTTACATATCCAATTTTTATGAGCGCACGCAAGGGGAACCGCCAACCTGGACTTGACTCCGATGAGGTGCTTGACCCAGAATGCACCGCTTCGGGGCTCCCAATTCCATGGTGATTCATCGTCTCGCGGAAGAGAATCCTTTTCAACTTTATCGTGCGGGGTTTCCTCATGCACACGCAGACGCTCAAAGCAGACCTGTTGCTTCTCGTCACCGCCGTCCTCTGGGGGGTGGCTTTCGTCGCCCAGCGCAAAGGCATGGAAGCTATCGGGCCCATGGGCTTCAACGGCATTCGGTTCGCTTTAGGAAGCCTCTCCTTGGTCCCGCTCATTTTGATCATGGACCGACGGAAAAACGGTTCCCGTCTTTTGCCCGGGTCGGACACGGGATGGCGCGCGGCGTGGCGCTCCGGCCTGACGCTCGGTTTGGTCCTTTTCGGAGGGGCGTCTCTCCAGCAAATCGGCATTGTTTACACAACAGCCGGAAAGGCCGGTTTCATTACCGGGCTGTACGTGGTCATGGTCCCCCTTTTCGGGTTGATCTGGAAGCAACGCCCGTCGTTGGGCACATGGGTGGGCGCTCTTGTTGCCGCCGTGGGGCTCTATTTTTTGAGTGTCACCAGAGAATTCACCATGGAATTCGGGGATGCTCTGGTTCTTGTCGGGGCGTTTTTTTGGACGGGCCACGTCCTGCTCCTGGGCTGGCTTTCCCCGCGGCGCGATCCCGTGAAACTCGCGTGTTGTCAATTTGCCGTCTGTTCCATTTTGAGTGTGTTTTCGGCGCTCGGATTCGAGGAAATCACGTGGCAGGCGGTCCACGACGCTGCGATCCCGATCCTCTACGGTGGCTTCGTCTCCGTGGGCATTGCCTACACGCTGCAGGTGGTCGCCCAAAAGGATGCGCACCCGGCCCATGCCGCCATCTTGCTCAGTATGGAATCACCCATTGCGGCTGTGGCGGGCTGGGTCATCCTTGCAGAAACGCTTTCTTTGCGAGCTGTTTTCGGCTGTGTCCTCATGCTTGCCGGAATGATTCTTTCCCAGCTGGCTGAGGTCTTCCGTCCTGGACCGTCCAGTCGCGAAAAGCGTGCTTGACAATAGGCTCGTATGTCTTCTGGGGCATTCCCACGGAAACTGAAAGGGGCACGGTGGACCGTGCCCCTTGGCTGGCGATGACCTGCCGGGGTTCCTATTTCAAGAGTTCCCGGGCAATGATGAGACGTTGGATTTCGCTGGTACCTTCATAGATGCTGGTGACGCGAACATCCCGGTAGTAGCGTTCCACCGGAAAGTCTTGGGTGTAGCCGTATCCTCCCAGGATCTGGATGGCATCGTAGCACGCCTTGTTGGCGGCTTCGGTGGCATAGAGTTTTCCCATGGAGGCCTCTTTGGAATAGGGGCGTTTGTTTTCCTTGAGGTAGGCCGCCCGAAGGAGCAGCAGCCGCGCCGCTTCCAGCCTCGTGTAGTTGTCCGCGATCATCCACTGGATGGCTTGATGTTTGGCGATGGGCACCCCGAACTGGATGCGTTCCTTGGCGTAATTGGAAGCAAAATCCATGGCGGCGAGGCCGATCCCCAAGGCCATGGAGCCGATGCCGATCCGCCCGCCGGCAAGTTCGGAAACGGCGATCCGAAAGCCGTCGTTGACTCTCCCCAGCACAGCGCTTTCCGGCACGCGGCAATCTTCGAAGAGCAACTCATTGGTGGATGAACCATGCTGGCCGAGTTTCTTTTCGTCTTTGCCGATGGTGAATCCCGGTGTTCCCGGTTCCACGAGAAAGCAGGTGATCCCCTTCCCTTTCGGAGCTTCCTTGTCGGTCACGGCCCACACCACGAAAATGCCGGCGTACTCTCCACTGGTGATCCAGAGCTTGGTGCCGTTGATGATCCAGTGGTTCCCGTCTTTGACAGCGCTCGTGCGGATACCCGCGGGGTCCGACCCGGCGCCGGGTTCGGAAAGGGCAAAGCTTCCCGCCGCATATTCGCCACTGCACAAAGGCGGAATGTAGCGCCGCTTCTGCTCTTCGGTCCCCATGGCCTGGATGACTTCCGCCACCATGTTGGTCACGGACGTGGTCACCGTCGTGGCCGCACAAGCGCGCCCCAGCTCCGTCATGGCCAAGGAAAAGGCGATGACCCCGGCACCCGTTCCCCCGTATTCCGGGTCCACATTAAGCCCCATGAAGCCCAATTCGGCCAACTTTTTCAGGTTTCTCTTGAGGATGTCCCGGTTTTTGGTGCGATCCAGTTCCGCCGCTACGGGTTCCAGTTCGTTCTTGGCGAACTTGGCCGCCGTTTCCTGAATGATTTTTTGTTCCTCGGTGAGTTCAAAGTGCATCAGGGACGCCTCCGTTTCAGCTGTACTCGTAAAATCCCCGTCCGGTCTTGCGGCCCAGCCACCCGGCCTCGACGTATTTGCGCAGCAGCGGACACGGTCGGTACTTGGAATCACAGAATCCTTGGTACAGGGTTTCCATGATGGCCAGGCATGTATCCAGGCCGATGAGGTCGGCCAAGGCCAAGGGTCCCATGGGATGATTCATGCCGAGTTTCATGACCGTGTCGATGTCTTCTCGGGTGCCGATGCCGTGGTACAGGCAATAGACGGCTTCATTGATCATGGGCATGAGGATCCGGTTGGCGATGAAGCCCGGGTAGTCCTGCGCCAAGGCCGGCGTTTTCCCCATTTTTTCCGACAGCTGCCATGTGAGCTGAAACGTCTCGTCGGAGGTGGCAATGCCGCGAATGATCTCCACCAGTTTCATGACCGGCACAGGGTTCATGAAGTGCATGCCGATGACTTTTTCGGGCCGCTTGGTCTTGCCGGCGATGCGCCCGATGGGGATGGAGGACGTGTTGGTGGCGAGCACGGCATGGGGTGGACAGATATTGTCCAGATCCTGGAAGATTTTAAACTTGATCTGCTCGTTTTCTGTGGCCGCCTCCACCACGAAATCGGCAACGGCCATATCTTTGAGGTCCACGCTGGTGCGGATGCGCCCCAGGACGGCGTCCATCTCTTCCTGACTCATCTTGCCTTTTTCCACACTTCGAGCCAGGTTTTTCTTGATGGTGTTGAGGCCTCTCTGGACGAACTCTTCCTGGATATCGTTCATGATCACTGACAAGCCGCTCATGGCCGCCACCTGGGCAATGCCATTTCCCATCTGACCGGCACCGATCACGCCAAAGGTCTTGACTTCCATGGTTTTCCTCCTTCGCTCTACCGCTTCACCACAAGAGCCACGGCCTCGCCGCCGCCGAGGCACAGGGAGGCCAAGCCGGTTTTCTTGTCCCGCCGAATGAGTTCGTAAATCAAGGTGACCAAGACCCGGGCACCGCTGGCACCGATGGGATGCCCGAGGGAGACGCTGCCGCCGTTGACGTTCACCTTGGCCGGATCCAGCTTCAGTTCCCGAAGGACGGCCACGGTGGATCCGCTGAAAGCCTCGTTGATCTCATAAAGATCCACATCCTCGAGACCGATCCCCTCTTTTCTGAGGCATTTGGGCACGGCCCAGATGGGTGCCACCAGAACGTATTTCATGTCGATGCCGGCGGACGCTTGGGCACCCACGGTAGCCAAGATCCGGCATCCCAAGGCTTCCGCCTTTTCCTTGGCCATGACCACCACGGCGGCCGCCCCATCGGAGATGACGGAGGCGTTGCCGGCTGTGGTCACGCCGCCTTCCTTAAAGGCAGGTTTCATCTTCGACAGGATTTCGTAGGACGTCTCCCGGGGGCATTCATCCTTGGCAAAAAGGACCGGGTCTCCCTTTCGCTGCGGGATGGGCACCGGAACAATTTCTTCCTGAAACTTCCCCTCGGCAATGGCCGCCAAGGCCCGCCGATAGGACTCTTCGGCATATTTGTCCTGGTCCTCACGGCTCACGCCGTAGCGTTCGCTGCACAATTCGTTGGAGATTCCCATGTGGAAATCGTTGACGATGTCCCACAGGCCGTCGTGGATCATATGATCCTTCAACTGCCCGTGACCCATGCGGTAGCCGGTGCGCGCTTTGTCCAGAAAGTACGGAGCCATGCTCATATTTTCCATTCCGCCCGCCACCACCACATCGGCGTCGCCCGTCTGAATCGCCTGGGCCGCAAGCATCACCGCTTTGAGGCCGGAACCACAGACCTTGTTCACAGTGAGGCATTCCACTTCCCAGGGCATTCCGGCTTTCACAGCAGCCTGCCGAGCCGGGTTTTGCCCATAGCCGCAGGGCAGCACCTGGCCCATGATGACCTCGTTGACGTCGCTTTTCTGGATGCCGGCGCGCCGAACGGCTTCTTCGATGACCACGGCGCCTAAAGCCGTTGCGCCGATGCATGAAAGAGACCCATTGAAACTCCCCAGCGGCGTTCTCACCGCACTCACAATCACCGCTTCCCGCATGACCTTGTCCTCCTTCTCAGCTTCCGTTGGATGTTGGCGAATGCCGCTCTTCGCCTATGCCAAGGGCCTGAAAGATTTCCACAAGCCGCTCGGCGCTCGTTCCCTGGATTAAAACGACCTTATTTCGGCTCCTATCCCCGTGAAGCAGCACCACACGATTTTTGGCCGTTCCCGTTAGGTCGGAAAAAAACCGCAGACATTCTCGGTTGGCCGCCCCTTCCACAGGCGGAGCGCAGACCTTAAGCTTCAAGAACCCGTCCTGGATTCCCGCCAACTCGGTCTTACGGGCGTTGGGCTGCACCCGGAGCGACACCGCGGCCCCCTCAGGGTGGCTCCGCACATACGCGGGAAAGTCCTTTCCCGGCCGAAAATCAGTCCTCGGATGCCGAATCATCGGCGCCCCCTGAACACTTTGAGGAGGACCATACCGGCGATGAAGCCGCCGATGTGGGCCCACCAGGCCACCCCACCCACCTGGGCCCCGCCGCCCATCAGGGAAAAAGTGCCGCTAAAGAACTGCATCAGAAACCACACGCCCAAAAACACATAGGCCGGCAACTCGATGATGGAAAAATAAAAGAAAATGGGCACCAAGGTGAGAACTCGAGCCCGAGGATACAACAAAAAGTAGGCGCCCATGACACCGGCAATGGCCCCGCTTGCCCCGATGGTCGGGATCCTCGAAGCCGGATTCGTGACGATGTGGAGTAACGACGCGGCCAGTCCACAGAGCAGGTAAAAGACAAGATACCGGCCGCGTCCCAGAGCACTTTCCACATTGTCCCCAAAGATATGGAGCACCCACATGTTGCCGATCAGATGCATCCATCCGCCGTGGAGAAACATGGTGGTGACAAAGGGAATCGTCTGTTCCACCAGGCTGTAGCGCGCCGCGATTTCAGGGTGGGTGTAGCGCACCGGAACAATGCCGTATTGAAAGATCCATACGCGCAACTGAGGTCCCAACAGGAGCTCGTAGAGGAACGCGACGATGCAAATCCCGATAATCCCATAGGTCACCGCAGGAAATTCCCGGGACGGATTGGCATCGCGCAGGGGGATCATCAGTTCCGGCCCCTTCTCGGCTTTAGGTCCTCATTCGTGCTTTCTAAAACGAGACAAAATAACTTCTTTTCATTTTGTTGTAAAGAAAAGCTTGTTTGCTGTTCCGAAAGCAGAAACGGTTCATTGACACCCGAGGGCCTTTTGGCTAGCATCCCTAGGACTTGCGCGGCCTTTTCCCGACGAGCGGCAAGAACCGTGGCGATGCCTGCGGCGACTATCACGGACGGATTCATGCGGCACCGGCGAATCCTTTGAAACTTCGAGGTTGGTCATGATCATAGGACTGGATGTGGGCGGCACTCACACCGATGTGGTCTTGTTGGGAGAACAAGGGATTGAATGCCAGGCGAAAATACCCACAACCCACGAGGATCTGCTCCTCTGTGTGTGGAAGGGCTTGGAAGCGGTCACCTTGGGGGTGCAGCCCCACGAGGTGCAACGCATCGTCTTGAGCACGACGCTCACGACCAATGCCATCGCGGAGGAGAAGCTGCCGCCGGTCGGCATGATCGTGGCCGGCGGGCCGGGATTGGATCCCGAGTTTTTCCGCACAAATGAGCATTATTATTCAGTCGCCGGCTCCATCGACCACCGAGGTCGGGAAATCCAACCCATTGAACCCATGGAGATTGAGGCCATCGCGTCCAAGCTGCGAAAAGAGGGCGTGCGCCATGTGGGGGTGGTGGGGAAATTTTCCGTGCGCAATCCCAAACATGAAACCCAGATCCAACAGCTTCTGGGAGACCATTTTGAATATGTGGTCTTGGGACACCGGCTGTCGGGGAACCTGAATTTCCCCCGTCGGATCGCCACCGCGTACCTCAATGCAGCGGTCTATCCCATCCACAAAAGATTCTTCGATGCCGTGCGCCGCTCTCTGAAGAAAAACGGCCTGCCCATTCCCATCCATATCCTTAAGGCCGACGGGGGGACCATGAGCTTTGACGCTTCGTTGGACCTCCCCGGACAGACCATTCTCTCCGGTCCGGCGGCGAGCGTCATGGGGTCGTTGCCGTTCACTGCGGAGGATGTGGATACCATCGTCTTGGACATCGGCGGAACCACCACGGACATGGCCGTGCTGGTGGGCACCGTCCCGCTTCTGGCGGCGCAGGGAGCCGAGCTCGGCCGATTCCGCACACTCATCCGCGCTTTGCGAACCACCTCCTTGGCTTTGGGGGGAGACAGTGCGGTGCGGGTCAAAGACGGCCGCCTGCATGTCGGACCCGATCGCGAGGGGCCGGCCATGGCCTTCGGCGGACCAACGCCGACGCCCACCGATGCCATCATCACCTTGGGCGGGGATTTGAAAGGCAACCGGGACGCCGCCCAACGGGGTATGGCTCAGGTGGCGCACGCCTTGGGCGTGACTGTAGCGCAAGCCGCCCAACAGGTCTTTGACGCCGCGTGCCAAGGCATTTTGGATGCCGCCGAAGAAATGGTGCGTGTCATCAACGCCAAGCCGGTTTACACCGTCCACGAACTGCTGGAGGGCTACCAAGTCCGGCCCAAGGAGCTCCTTGTCCTCGGTGGACCGGCTCCCTATTTCGCCAAGCGGCTCCAAGAGATTTCCCCTTATACCGCTCGAGTGGTTCCCCAATGGCAGGTGGCCAACGCCGTCGGTGCGGCGCTGGCGCGGACCACCTGCGAGCTCACCCTGTTTGTGGACACCGAACGCGGGATCGCCACAGCGCCGGAAGAAGCCTTCCATCAGCCGGTGAAGCGCGATTTCACCATGGAGAAAGCGGTTTCACTGGCCGTGGAATTGCTCGCGGAAAAAGCCGTCCGAGAGGGGGCGACCCGCGAGGACCTGGAAATGGAAGTTCTGGAAAGGCTTCAGTTCAACATGGTGCGGGGCTTTTACACCACGGGCAAGTACTACCGCGTGAAAGCTCAAGTGAAACCGGGTCTTATCCACCACTACCGATCGGTCATCGAAAAAATTCAAGCCGCTTACGCGCCGGAATCCTGTTCCCGCGCCGGCTGAATTCAAGGAGAGCTGCTCATGCTCCGTGCCGCTTCCAAAACCGGACTGGTGATTTTCCCCGCTTTCGACTGGGCGATCAGCCCCACACATCCGGAACGGGAAGAAAGACTGCTTTACACTCAGGACCAAATCTTTGAAGAAGGTCTCCTGGACATTGAGGGGATCGTCGAATTCAAGCCCGAGTTGGCCACCATCGAGGACGTTCGGCGCGTCCATTTTTGTGCTCCGGACGAACGCAGCGTGCTTACCGAAAGCCACCTCATCAGCGCCGGAGGCGCCATGACCATCGCCAAGGCGGTCATGGAGCGTCAGGTGGAACGAGGCTTTGCGTTGGTCCGGCCTCCGGGCCATCATGCCATGCGGGTGGTGCATGGGGCGCGAGGTTTTTGCAACATCAACATCGAAGCGATCATGATCGAGTATCTCCGGTCCGCCTACGGGATCGATCGCATCGCCATTGTGGACACGGACTGCCACCACGGGGACGGCACACAGGACATCTATTGGCACGACCCCGACACTCTATTTATTTCCATGCACCAGGATGGGCGCACTTTGTATCCCGGATCCGGCTTCCATCACGAACTGGGAGGCCCGACGGCCATGGGGGCGACGATCAACATCCCCTTGCCCCCGAGGACATCGGAAGAAGGTTTCCTTCGGGCCATGGAAAAGATCGTGCTGCCCATCCTCGAAGAATTCCGGCCGGAATTGATTGTCAATTCCGCCGGACAAGACAATCATTACACGGACCCCATCACCAACATGAATTTCTCGGCGCAAGGTTACGCCACACTCACCAGCATGCTCCGCCCGCATATTGCCGTGCTGGAAGGGGGGTACTCCATCGAAGGGGCTCTGCCCTATGTGAATGTGGGCATCATTCTCGCGCTCGCGGGGGTGGATTACAGCAAAGTGATGGAACCGGACTACGACCCGGCACGGATTCGACAGTCGCCGGAAACGAACGACTATATTGACCGAATGGCCCAGGAAATCATGGACTACTGGCGCCGATGTCCTGAATTCATTGCCAAGAACCGGGCCACCAAAGAATTTGCGCAGCGCGAGCGCACCATTTATTACGATACGGACAACATTCTGGAAAACCAAAAAGAACGCCTGCGCGTGTGCCCGGTGTGCAGCGGGGTATTGTCCATCGATTCCCTGACTGACCGGGGATATCATATCTATGCCGTGCACATTCCTCGGAAGGCCTGTCCGGACTGCGTCGCCCTGGGCTATGAATGGTTCGATTCGGTGAGTTTGCGCTCTTATGATCGGGTTTTCCTGCAGGATCGCACCATAAACCGGTATCAGGTCAAGACGGCGTGATCGGCCATGCCCATGGATCGGGTCTATATCAAAGATTTTCCTTTGGACGCCTTGGAAGCCTGGGTCCAACGCCTCGGCGAGAGGCCTTTTCGCGCCCGCCAAATCTACCGTCACCTCTATGGTCGCTTTGTCCGCTCCTGGGACGAATGCTCCGACCTCTCCAAAGCGTTCCGCACTCAGCTGGAATACGGCACGTGGCTCAATGCCATGGAGATGATCGGGACGGAAGACGCCGCCGACGGCACGCGCAAGTTCGTCTTCCGTCTCCATGACGGAAACCTCATCGAAAGCGTGCTCATTCCCGACCCACCCCGCCTGACCGCGTGTGTCTCCAGTCAGGTGGGCTGTGCCCTAGGCTGCCGGTTCTGCCTCACCGGAACCATGGGCCTGAAACGCAATCTGCGCACAGCGGAAATCGTCGATCAGTTGATCCACATGCAGCAGGCGCTCGGAACGGACGGGCGGATCACCAACATCGTCTTTATGGGGATGGGCGAACCCTTGGCGAATGAAGATGCCGTCTTGAAGGCTCTCACAATACTCTTGGACCCCAACGGGCTGGGCTTTTCCCACAGGCGGGTCACCGTTTCCACCGTGGGTCTGGTGCCGCAGATGGCACGTTTGGGAAGGGAAAGTCCGGTAAACCTCGCTGTGAGCCTTCACGCGGCGGACGATGACACCCGAAGCCGCCTCATGCCCATCAACCGGAAATATCCCTTGGCCGCCCTTATGGAAGCGTGTCGGGCGTATCCCACACCGTCTCGCAAGCGGATCACTTTTGAGTACATTCTCCTGAAAGGTGTGAACGATCGTCCGGAAGACGCCCGGCGTTTGGTGAAGTTGCTCTCCTCGGTGCGTTCCAAGGTGAATCTCATTCCCTTCAACCCCCACCCCGACCTTCCTTTTCAACGGCCGTCCGAAGAAGCCGTGCTCCATTTCCAGGAGATTCTTCAGCAGGCCCATCTTACGGCCACGGTGCGTCAGAGCCGCGGGGCGGATATCCGAGCGGCCTGTGGACAGTTGGCCGCTCGGATGGTATCCTCTTAAGGTTTCGCCGAGCTTGGCGGATTTTAGTGCCCAAAGCGCACCCATCCACGGATGGTGCTCAAGACAGGCGAAGAGAAGCAGAGGAGACGGCGTTGACAGAGAAACCTGATTTCGCTAAGGGAAACGGAATGCTCCCCGTGATCGTCCAAGATGCGGCGAGCCGTCGCGTTCTCATGCTGGCGTACATGAACGAGGCTGCGTGGGCCAAGACCCTGGAGACGGGGTTGGCCCATTACTGGAGCCGCTCTCGACAGAAGATGTGGCTCAAAGGCGAAACGTCGGGTCACGTCCAAAAGGTTCGGGACATGTACCTGGACTGCGACGCCGACACCCTTTTGATCCTCGTCGAACAAACCGGGGCGGCGTGCCACGAAGGCTACGCCTCGTGTTTTTTCCGCCGACTTCAAAACGGTGTCTTCCAAGTGGCGGAAGCTCAAGTCTTTAATCCCAAGGAGGTTTATAAGGAGTGAATCAGCTGATCCTCGGTATTCCCAAAGGCAGTTTACAAGAAGCCACCATCGAGCTGTTCCGGAAATCCGGCTGGAAGATTTCCCTTACAAACCGGAATTATTTCCCCGAAATCAACGACCCGGAAATCCAGTGCAGTATCTGCCGGGCTCAAGAGATGAGCCGTTATGTGGAAAACGGCACCTTTGATGCGGGCTTGACGGGAAAGGACTGGATCCTGGAAAACGACTCCGATGTCCATGTGGTGGCGGATCTCATCTATTCCAAGGTGAGTCAACGCCCGGCCCGCTGGGTCCTGGCTGTTCCTTACGACTCCCCGGTGAAAGACCTGCAGGACCTGGAAGGCAAGAAGGTTGCCACCGAATTGGTCAATTTTACCCGGCGCTATTTCGACCAAGCCGGGGTGCGCGTGGATGTCGAATTCTCCTGGGGGGCCACCGAAGCCAAGGTCATTGCCGGGCTGTGCGACGCCATTGTGGAGGTGACAGAGACGGGGGCGACCATGCGCGCCAACGGCCTGAGGATCGTCAAGGAACTCATGCTCACCAACACCCAGCTCATCGCCAACAAGGCGGCGTGGAACAACCCCTGGAAGCGCGAAAAGATCGAGCAGATCAGCTTGCTGCTTCAAGCGGCGCTGCGGGCCGAAGATCTGGTGGGCCTCAAGATGAACGTGCCCAAGAACAAACTTAACGACGTTATCGAAATTTTGCCGAGCCTCACCTCGCCGACCACGGCGCATCTCTATCAATCGGACTGGGTGAGTGTGGAAGTGGTGGTCTCCAAACACACCGTGCGCGAACTCGTCCCACAGCTCATCAAGCGTGGGGCGGAAGGGATCATCGAATACAGTTTGAACAAAGTCATCGGATAACACTCCTGGGACCCGGGGAGAAGCCATGAAGCGGCATCCACGTGCGGCGGCACAAGGCGTTGGGCCGAGTAGGGCTTTACGGAACACCGGGGGGCTCATGGCCCTGCTCGGGGCGCTCTTGCTGGCTTCATGTACACCTTTGCCGTCTTCTGGACACGACCCCACGAGATGGATGGACGCCGACGAACTGCGGGCGCTCGGGGATAAATTCCTGGCCGCCGGGGACACCGGCCAAGCTTTGCAATACTTGGCCGCCGCGGAAAACAAAGATCCCAAAGACCCCCGCACCCACTACAGCCTGGCCTTGGCCTATGCGGCCCGCCGCCTGCCGGACCAGGCCCTGTTCCATTTTCAGAAAGCCCTGGAATTGAAACCCGATTATTCCGAGGCGCATAACGCCTTGGGCGCTTTTTACGCGGAACAGCAGCAAAGAGAAAAGGCCGAAGAACACTTTCAGAAGGCTTTGGCCAACCCGTTTTACCGCACACCCGAAAAACCTTTGTTCAATCTTGGGCGGTTGATGATGGACCAAGGGCGCTATGCGGAAGCCTTGAGATATTTCGACGAAGCTCTTCATTTTCAGAACACTTACGCCGAGGCGCACCTTTACCGTGGCCGGGCTCTGGATGCGCTGGGAAGACAGGCTGAGGCCCGCCGGGCTTACAAAGCCGCGGTGACGTACGGCCCGAATCTTGCCGAGGCCCAATTTCACTATGGAAGAGTCTGTGCCACCGAAGGCCGCACCGAAGAAGCCGTGAAGGCGTTCCGTCATGTGATCCGGCTTGCACCGGGCACTGCCCTGGCCGATGCCGCCTCGATCTATCTTCGAAAACTGGGAGCCGAAGGACAGAACCCATGATTTGCCGCCGTGTGCGTGACATCAAGCCGTTCCTGGTCATGGATGTCCTAGAGAAGGCGCAGGCCATGGAACGCTGCGGGGAATCGGTCATCCACCTCGAAGTGGGGGAACCCGATTTCAACGCCCCCAAAGCTGTGCTTGAAGCCGCCAAGGAGGCGCTGGAGCGCGGGGAGACTCATTATACCCACAGCCTTGGGCTGGTGCGGCTTCGAGAAGCTCTGTGCGCCTACTATGCCGAAACCTACGGGGTGAAGGATTTGGAACCGGATCAGATCCTGGTGACCTCCGGTTCATCCCCGGCGTTCCTCGTGGCGCTCAGCACCATCATGGATCGGGGCGATGAGGTGATCCTTTCGGATCCGCACTACGCCTGTTACCCGAGCTTCGTGACCTTTTTGGACGGCGTGCCGAAAATGGTGGCCGTGGAAGAAGAAGACGGGTTCCAGTTCCGGGCCGAAGTTGTGCGCCGGGCCATCGGGCCCAAGACCCGGGCGCTGCTCATCAATTCGCCGTCCAACCCGACGGGGACGATCATGGACAGGGAGCGCCTCGAGGCGTTGGCCGATCTGGGACTGTGGATCCTGAGCGACGAGATCTACCACGGGTTGGTCTATGAGGGTCGGGCCCATTCCATTCTGGAATTCACTCGGAAGGCCATCGTCTTCAACGGTTTTTCCAAGCTCTTCGCCATGACGGGATTTCGGCTGGGCTATCTCATCGTGCCCAAGGATCTCGTCCGCCCCATGCAAGCCCTCATGCAGAATTTTTTCATTTCCGCCAATTCGGTGTCTCAATGGGCGGGCTTGGCGGCCTTGACGGTCCCGGAGGTCCGCGACGAGGTGGCCCGAATGGTGCGGATCTACGACGAACGGCGCCGGTTTATGATCCAGAGGCTTCGAGCGATGGGTTTTGGGATTGCCGTGGAGCCGACCGGAGCGTTTTACGTCTTTGCCAACGCCAAGAACTTTTCTCCAAACTCTTTAGACTTTGCTTTTGAAATCTTGGAAAAGGCCCGTGTGGGGGTGACCCCGGGAGTGGACTTCGGCAGCCGGGGCGAAGGATACCTGAGGTTCAGCTACGCCAACTCACTGGAAAACATTGCCGAGGGCATGGATCGCCTGGAACGGTTCCTTGCCGAACGCAGCCGTCAGGGCCGGGTCTTGGCGGGACCACGGTGCCCCGATTCCGACCGTCCCGGGGTATAAAAGGAGACCATAGAGGGGTGTTCGCCATGACCCCGTCACTCTCGGAATGCCACCGCACGGTTACCCGAGTCGGGCTGAGAGGTTCGCATGGACGATGCAACGATCCCCCACGCCGCATCCCCTGTGATGATCCGATCGGCTGTTTTCATCACCTCCGCGGTGGCGCCTCAAGGCTACCCAAGGGAAGGCCTTCCCGAAGTGGCCTTTGCCGGCCGATCCAACGTGGGAAAATCTTCGCTCATCAATACTCTTGTCGGCCGCAAAAAGCTCGTGCGGACCAGTGCAACGCCGGGCCGTACGCAAACCCTCAATTTTTTCAAAATCAACGACTCCTTTTTGTTCGTGGACCTGCCGGGTTACGGCTACGCGAAAGTCCCACAAAAGGTCCGGGACCAATGGGGTCCCATGGTGGAAAGATACCTGTCCTCCCGTCAGGAACTTGCCGGGCTGGTGCACATCATGGATCTCCGGCATCCCCCCACGGCCGACGACGTCCAGTTGTGGAATTGGCTCCGCACCCAAGGAATCCGGACTCTGCCTGTGCTTACCAAGGCGGATAAAGTTCCCCGGGGAAAACGCCTGAGTTTTGTCCAGTCGGCCGCCCGGATTTTGGGTGTGCCTGCAACCGAGATCCTGGTCTTTTCGGCGCTCACCCGGGAAGGGGTCCATGAAGCATGGGCCAGAATTCTTCCGTGGATTCAATAATCCGCAGGTGCATTCCGTTCCTGTCGCGAGAACACCAGGAGGCAGCTCATGGCACGACAGGCGTCGTTACCTAAGGACGTGGAAAAACACCTCAAACAGCTTTTTAACAAGCTCCCCTACCCCGTCTCCGTCCACGTCATCACGGACAAAACCCAGTCTGAGGGGATCACTCTGGTGGTCAAGGAATTTACGGATCTGTTTCGATCCCTTTCGGAAAAAGTCATTTTCCGAGAAATGGACCGAAGCGATCCCCGGGTGGCCTCGTGGGGAATCGATCGAGCACCGGCTCTCGTCTTTGAACCCGAACGATATCGCATCGCCTACTTGGGCCTGCCCCTGGGAGAAGAAGGACGAACCTTTGTCGAAATCCTTCTTCTTGTGGGCACCCGCGACAGCGCTCTCAGCCCCGCGTCGCGAAAAATCGTGGGCCGACTGACCGACCCGAGGACGATCAAAGTTTTTGTCAGCGCCACCTGTCCCTACTGCCCGCAAGAGGCCGTCAATGCCGTCAAAGCCGCCGTCGAACGCCCGGACCTGGTCTCCGTCCAAATTGTGGATATTCAGTTCAATCCGGATCTTGCGGAAAAGTACTCCGCATTCAGCGTCCCTCAGACCTTTGCCGATGACGTTCTCATCGCCCAAGGGGCACAACCGGAAGAACTTTTCATGGCCTCCTTGGAAAAGATGGAACCCCAAACCATCTTCATCCCCGAAAGCGACGCCGAACGGGTGGACACCGACCTGGTCATCGTCGGCGGCGGACCGGCGGGTTTGACGGCGGGGATTTATGCGGTGCGGAGCGGGCTTCGCACGGCGGTGATTGAACGAGGCACCCTGGGCGGTCAGGTGGCGACAACACCGGTGGTGGAAAACTATCCGGGGTTTGCTCGCATTGCCGGCAAGACCCTGGTGGACATTATGGTCTCCCACGCCATGGAATACGTGGAAATCTTCCCCAACGAAGAAGTCCTCGAGATTCAGCTTTCTCCATCCATGGAAGTCCGCACCAATCGACGGACCTTCCATGCCCGGGCCGTGCTCTTGGCGACAGGGGCGACCTACCGAAAGCTGGAGGTCCCCGGTGAAAGCCGGCTTTCGGGACGCGGGGTGAGTTTTTGCAGCACATGCGACGGGCCTCTCTACAAAGGGAAAAAGGCGCTGGTCATCGGCGGGGGCAACAGCGCCGTCACGGAGGCGTTGCATTTGCATCATATCGGCGTCCACACGACCCTCGTCCACCGGCGCGATCATCTGCGGGCTCAGGAACATCTCGTGAAGGCCTTGACCGACGCGGGAATTCCCGTCCTGTGGAACACTCAAGTCAAGGAGATCCACGGCGAGAAAAGGGTCACCCATGTGGAGCTGCTCAATACCAAGACGGGGGAAACCTTCCATGTGCCCGCCGATGCCGTCTTCGTGGCCATCGGTTACGTCCCGGAAACCCGTCTCGCCCAGGCTTTGGGCGTGGCCCTCACCCCTGAAGGTTACATCCGGCACGATGGTTTTCATCGGACCAACGTGCCGGGCATTTATTGCGCCGGAGATGTGGAAGGCGGTTATAAGCAGATCGTCACGGCGGTCGGTGCCGGGGCGGGCGCCGCGATGACCATCTTCGAAGACCTGTCCCACCCATACTGGACCCGGCCTTAAGTGACACGCCGCAGCGGCGGGTTTTCAGCTCTCGGGCGTGTGGCGAATCCTCTTGCCGAAAACCCTCTGGGGCGAATCACTCACGCACCGGAACGCCTCGCAAGGGGCCTGCCCCGAGCTGGTTGCGGCTGTCCTCAATTGGTCAGACTGCGTCTATGCATTAGCAATTTTTGCAATGGTAGTAAATTTACGTTGATTTGGTGCGATAGGGTCTGCCATCACGTTTTCAGTTTGCGGGTCCATTGATTCGGATGTCGGAAGGTCAACCCACGGCGTCCCGTTCCACGGATTGAGAGCCATTGTGATGCCGGGCGGCATGCATGCACCTGTTTGTAGTGTCAGGGCGATCCCCAGCGGTCGCCCCGACTCCGGGCACGGCCTTCATGCGATGGACCGGGCCGATTCAGGTCAGGCACCTGAACCCGGCTCTCCGTTCTTTTCGTTGCCTATGGTCAGGCTTTGGTTCAGGACAGGCACGGGGATCTGCCCATCCATGATGGTTGCCCGAGGGGGGCCCTCCGTTCAAAACCGTGACCGCAGAACAAATACCCTAATGGCGGGGACCGCAGGGATTCACGATTCGATCTGCCGCACAAGGAGGATCAGGGTTTCGGGAGAACCACGGATTGGGTTCACACATCTCCCTTGGATTCACTGTCGAATGAGAGCCATCCCCGAGAGCAGCTCACTCCGCAAGGACGTAAACATGCCCACGCCCCGCGTTTGAAAGTCGGGCCTAGGGCAAAAGTGAGGTGATCGGATGCGATACTGGGTATGGATTTCCCTTGGTATGATTCTCGCCATTTGCGAGATTTTCGTTCCCAATTTCGTCATCATCTGGTTCGGTTTGGGAGCGATCTGTGTGGGCCTTCTCGTTGCCGTCGCATCTGTCTCGCTGAAGATCCAGCTCATCATCTGGGCCTTGAGTTCGCTGGCGTTTGTGGGCCTGTGGTTTCTCTTCATCAAGCCCCGAATGCGAGATCAGACCAAGGCGGGACTTTCTCGGGAGGTTCTCGTGGGGGCTGTCGGCCAGATCATCGAAGCGCCGCGGGGCGCCGCCCGAGGCAAGATTCGATTTCCAATCCCGCTGCTCGGCGCCGAAGAGTGGCCTTGCCTGGCGGAGGAAGGGCAGGCGGTTTCTGTGGGAGATCGAGTGGAAGTGACTGAAATCTCAGGAAATACATTGATCATCCGCCCAAAAGGAGGGAAGTCATGACCCCTGGATTGATTCTGGCGATCATTTTTTTCATCCTCGTCTTGGTGACCATTATCATGGGCGTCCGCATTGTGCCCCAGGGCTACAAATTTGTCGTGCAACGCCTCGGCAAATACCACAAGACCTTGACCCCAGGTTTGAACGTCATCATCCCGTATGTGGATACGGTAGCCTACAAAGTCCCCACGAAAGACCAGGTCTTCGACATTCCCTCTCAAGAAGTCATCACTCGGGATAACGCGGTCATCGTGGCCAATGCAGTCGCCTATATCAACATCGTTTCCCCCGAGAAAGCCGTTTATGGCGTCGAAGATTACAAGGTGGCCATCCAGACTTTGGTGCAGACGTCACTGCGTTCGATCATCGGGGAAATGGATCTTGACGATGCCCTGTCGTCGCGCGAAATCATCAAGGCAAAGCTCAAAGAAGCCATTTCCGACGATATCTCGGATTGGGGCATCACCTTAAAGTCCGTTGAGATTCAGGATATCGCCCCTTCGCCCAACATGCAAAAGGCTATGGAGGAACAGGCCGCGGCGGAAAGGCAGCGCCGGGCAACGGTGACCCGAGCCGAGGGCGAAAAAACGGCGGCGATTCTTCAGGCCGAAGGACGTCTGGAAGCTTCCCGGAGGGATGCCGAGGCCAAGATCGTCTTGGCGGAAGCCAATAAAAAGGCCATTCAGCTGGTCATTGAAGCCGCGAAGGACAATCCGCTCCCCCTGATGTTCATCTTAGGGGAGCGGTACATCGAAAGCCTCAAACTGCTTGCGGAGTCTCATAATGCCAAGGTCATCACCTTGCCGGCGGATCTGCCTGCCGCACTGCGGGGGGTTCTGGGTTCCAAGGGTTGACACGGAAGCAACTCCCCGGGGCATCCTGCGTTGCCTTATGCCCCGTGCGCTGCAGTGGGTCGATCCCAATGAGAGCACCCGCCGACAGCCCAAAAATGTCCTCACAAAAGCCGAGGAGCCTTCATAAGCTTCGGCTCGAAAAACCAGAGACTCCTTCCGCGCTCATTCATCGTAAGCCGCCTGGCCGAATTCGGGGATGCGGCGCAACACTCGGTAGGCTCCTTTGTCCTTCAAGGAATAGCGGAGCCCGTGAAAGGTGAACTCGTCTTGGTAACCGAAGGGCAGGCCCAAGTCCTGTGCCTCCGAGATGGTTTCCATGATAAAGGAAAGCACCTTGGCATATTCCAAGACGGATTCGGACAAATTCCGAGTGTCGATCCAGATCTCCTTCAGGCCAAAGAGCCGGGTCAATCCTTCCGTGTGAAATCCATCGGCGTGAGGATCCCGAACCACCGAGATCACCTGTTCCGGCTTTTTTTGATTTTGCACCTTGAGGAGTTCGATTTTCTTCTCGTGAGGATCTATTTCCATGTTTATCCTTTCTTAAGAATGGAAGGCCGAAGAGGCCCCGAGGTCCGAGGATCCGCGAAAAGAGCTCCCGTTCGGGTGTGTGCCACTCGTCCTCCGCACTAGGCGCTTTCTCCCTTGGTGGCACGTTTCGGCCCCTGCGTGGCCGTGTTCATGTCTTCGGTGAGGCACAGCGGGCGAAAACAGCACTCAAGTTGGTCGCAATAGCCCTTGGCCGTGCCGAAGCAATCGAAGTTTCCTTCGGCCCGTTGGATTTCGCGGATAAGCTCCGCCTTTTTCTTGCCGAAAGAATTGATCCCCAGCGCCTTGGCTTTGGCTCGAATGTCCTGCATCTTCATGGCCCGACTCCTTTCTCAATTTCCGAAGTCGTAGCGGAAAAACACGTCGACCCCTGCCCGATCTTCCCGCCCCACCTGGCTTTCTATGGAAAGGTATCGATTCACGCGGTACTCTGCCCGCAGCTCGTCTTTGTCGTCTCCTTCAAGAGCCTTTTGGTATGTCACATAAAGTTCAGGGGTCAGGTATTTGCCGATTTCCAGCACGCTGCCGTTTTCCGTTCCCTTGATGTCGACGGCGTCAGGCGAAAGGGGCGTGCCGCCCAAAAGGCTTTTGACCACCGGGGTGGTGTCGCCCCAGACGAACTGAAGACCCCGGTCTTGAATGTCGCGAGCCTGACTGTGGCTCAGTTCCCTGGCAGGACGGCCGTAAAGCAGGAGCGACACAATATCCACCTGGTCCATTTCCGGGGAACTGGAAAACACCAAGGTCGGGCGGCTGAGCTGCCCCGATAGGGACGCCGTGATGCTGTAGTCGTGCACGTTTTTGTGACAGGTGAGGGAGAGGAAGGGATCGGGAGGTGTGTCGCCGCGAAACGTGAGTTCCCCTTCCACAATTTTGAGGCGTACCCCCTGAAATGCATATTCTCCTTTGGACGTCTCCAAGGTGCCGAGAAGCTGGATCGGGCCACCCCGGGCCTTATGAAGGACCACCCCCCCTTGAACTTCGGCTTCCAGACCAAACCCGCGTGCCCAGGTACCTTTTTCGGGAAGTCGGATCTCCAATTCCATGGCCAGACTCCCAAATCCCTTGGTTTTTTGGGGATGGGCAGGCCGTGTCCCAAGTCGGACGACAGAACCGGATCCGATTTCCTCCACGATGCGGATCTGCCGGGCGATGTCTTTTTCCAGTTCCCCAAGGTTGACGGCGGCCTTTGTGAGTCGCACTTTTCCGGCGATGTCCGGTGCGAACGCAGGTCCCGCTTGGGAAATGGTCCCGGAAACCGCACCTTCGCCGTCAATGCCAAAGATTTCGGGAAACCGGACGTGTTCTCCGGCCACTTCCAAAAAATACCCGCCGAAGCGGGCCCCCGATAAAAAAAGCTCCCCACGGGCTTGGGCCCGGCTGCCGAGCAGGGTAAAGACGGCGCTTTCGATCCGCACGGCGTGATCTTGGGCCCGCCAGTGGATTTCCATGTCTTCGAGACGTTCTCCCCAACCGGGCCACTGAAAAGCGGCGTGGTTGACCGTCCCTGCGCCTTCGAGACGGATTGCATCCAAAGAACCTGCCAGGCGCAGGTCCCAAGAGGCGCGCCCTTTCAGCTCTTTGAGAGGAATGAGCCCCTGTAAGCTGTCGAGAGGAATATTCCTCGCCGTGGAACGAAGAGACCCGCCAGCAGCCGATAGCACACGAAACTCCCACGGCACGAAAGACACCGTGACGGGGACATCGGCTTCCAAGGACACGGGGCTGTCCCATGCCGCGGCGGTGAGCTCTCCACGCGCTGAAAATCTGCCTTTTTCGTAACGGCCCGAGAAAGTCAAGGAAGCCGGCATCAGGCCAAGCACTTCGATCCGGGACACAGAACCCTCAAAATGTCCTGTGGGATTCTGTGCCGACCCCTGGATGCGGCATCGACCGTCCAGACGTCCATTGGAAAGCGCTTTCAAGGACTTTCCGTCTCGTTCGCCAGGGATCGCCTTGTAGAGCCATCGGCCCAGATCCACCGCCGTGAGCTGCACGAAAAAATCCAGAGTCCCTGAAGACCTGAGTGTACCCTGTACTGCGGCGTATTCAGCGCCGTGAGTGCAGCGTAGGGAAGAGACGTCCACACCGCCTTGGCCGGCCTTGAGTTGTCCGGAGATCTGGTATATTTCGCCGCCCAAGGAAAAATCCCCTTTGTCGATCCGGATCACCCTTTGGGGATCGTCAAGGGACTCCACGGCGCCTCTCATGTTCATGCGCTCTACGGCGGCGAGGCGTCGTCCCTCTGCGTCGAAATGCACCGTCTCCGCTGTGGCATCTTGGCGAAGCCTCAACCGCAAGGAATCCCCGGTCATACGGCCGTAACCGAAAGAGAGGATCTCCACGGTGAGTTTCCGGGCCTCCCGCGCTCGGGAAAAGTTCGAGGTGCCATCAATTTTTACGGTCTTGGCCCGGAAATCGGCAACCATCAAGTCCGTCCCTGCAATCTGTCCCGTCCAGGTGAGCATTGGCCAGGTTCCTTGCAGGAGGCCGTGTCCCGACACCTGCCCCGACAAAGAACGGTCGGCCGCCATGTGCCCGAAAAGTTCAAGGGGGACCCGATCGGCTTTGAGGGTCAAATCCACCGCCGGCCCTTTGTTTTGTGGAACGCCTTTTGGATTGCTGAGGGTAATTGTGCCCGAGGTTTCCAGGAAGCCGTCGGCGCCCACTCGGACCGCCGCCCGTCGCAGCGTGATGCGCTGATCTTTGAATTCCACATCCAGGGTCACGTCCCTCATTGTCACAGCGCCTGTGGTGTATGTCCCGTGGGACAAAGAAAGGGCCATGGTAAGGGGAGCATCTTTTGTGCGCTCCATGCGGATCCGGGCCGTCGCCGACAACCGAGACGAATCCTGCAATCCCCACGGCAAAAAGAAGTCCTGCAACGCCGTGTCCGCCGTAAGCTGGGTCAACCCTTCAGACGCGATCCACGAGGCCGTGCCGGAAATCTTTCCGTGCGCACTTCGAAGATCGTAATGACCTTGCAACCTCCTGATGGGGCCTTCGACGCGGATTACCCCTTCGAGGGTGGGCGGTCCCCGATCGCCTTTGTCGAAAACGGGCAGCCCTTCAATGGTCCATTGCCACGGGGTGAGCTGCACGTCCAAGGACAGATGCCCTTCGGGAAGGTTATACCAGACTCCGGAAAGAACCACATGTGACGTTTCATTGACCGTGGCCCGCACAGCCTTCACCTGCAGCAAGCCGTGCCTGTAGGACGCCTCACCGGTCAGCGCCACCTTTGCACGGATGGGCTCCTGAAACTCCATATGCCACGGTTCGAGGGACACTTCTATTCCCAAAGGGCTTCCATCTGGGGCGCCGCGCAGTGACAGCCGACCGGTGATTTCGTGCACATCCAGGAGGCAGCGATCCCCGTCAAAGCCCTGAATGCGCCCCGAAACCATGGTCACCGGAACGGGATCCATGAGAATCCGAAGGCCCGCCCCGGTCGAGATGCCGTTTCCCCCTCTGCTGCCGGACACGGGGACGCGCCAGGCCCCTTCAGGGGTCTTTTCCACCCGCAAGACCGGTTGAGTCAGCACCAGGTTCCGGATTTTCACATGAGGACGGCTCCACCGGAACGCATAGTCCACCTCTACGGATGCCGCAGAAAACAAGGGACGCCCGTCCACTTCCGCAGCAAGGTTTTCCAGACGAAGGTGTCCCGTGGGAAACCATCGGAAACCGCCCAGCACCATCTGAAGGCCGGTCTCTTTCTGAATTCGTGCGCTCAGGCTTTCGACAGCCCGTTTCTGTATCCAGGGGGTATGGATCGCAAGCCCAAGGAGACACAGTAAAATCAGGCCGAGCGCGCCGAAAACGAGGAGTCCTTTGACAATGCCGGGGAAAACTTTGGCGCCATTTCCGGCCCGCTGCCGGTGGGGCGGCCTCGATGGCGTTTTCCCTTGACCTGTGAATGATCCCACGGTTCCATCATCTCCCGATGGGTGGTGGTGTGTCGTGTATCGTCATGTGCCGATTATCAACAACTCGGCCGGTTAAATCAACTCATGTTCACGGTTATCCGTCCGCGAAGGAGGAATCCCCATGAGAGCTATGGTCCTACACCGGTGCGCCCCTGTGGAAGAAAATCCTTTGAGTCTGGTCGAGCTTCCGGATCCGGAGCCTTCCCAAGGGGAAATCCGCGTGCGGGTTTTGGCGTGCGGCGTGTGCCGCACGGACCTCCATGTCATCGAAGGAGAATTGCCCCCGCTGGGTCATGCGGTCATTCCCGGCCATCAGATCGTCGGGCGCGTGGACAAAACGGGACCCGGGACGACACGGTTCCGCGTCGGGGACCGCGTGGGGATTGCCTGGCTTCGGCACACCTGCGGCGTGTGCGACGCCTGTGCGGAGGGGCGCGAAAACCTCTGTGAAAAGGCACGGTTCACGGGCTACCACGCGCCTGGAGGCTACGCCACGCACGCGGTGGTCCATGAAGATTTTGCCTACCCCATTCCCCACAATCTCTCGGATGCGGAAGCCACACCGCTGCTGTGCGCCGGCATCATCGGCTATCGCAGCCTCAAGAGAGCTCTGTGCGGCCCGTTACACGGGAAAAATCCTCACAAACCTCGAACGCTCGCGCTATACGGGTTTGGCTCTTCCGCGCATATCGTGATCCAGATCGCCCGATATTGGGGGTATGAGGTCTTTGCCGTCTCGCGCACCCAACGCCATCAAAAACTTGCCTTGGAACTGGGGGCCGTCTGGGCGGGCTTTTCAGCCGAAGATCTTCCCGTCAAGGTCCACCACGCCATCGTGTTCGCTCCAGCCGGCTCTTTGGTGCCTGCCGCTTTGGAACATTTAGACAAAGGCGGAACTCTGGCGCTGGCCGGCATCTACATGACCCAGATTCCGCCCATGGACTACGAAAAACATCTTTTCTACGAAAAGAACGTCCACAGCGTCACGGCCAACACCCGTCAGGATGCGCTGGAACTTCTCGAAACGGCCGCCGCCATCCCGATCCGCCCGACCGTGCGGACCTATCCTTTGGACGCAGCCAACGAGGCGCTTCAGGACCTCAAGGGCGACCGCATTGAAGGCACCGGTGTACTCATTCCATAGCCAAGGCTCCAGCCGAGGTTCGAAGCGTGATCACGGCCTGTATCCTGTTCAGCCCCCTAGTCTGAAAGGTTCGAGCCTTGGGGGCGCCAGGATTGAGGCACAGGCGAGATTAAGGTTCTGCTCGGCCGGTTCCCGCCGTTTCATAGGGAACATCAAAACGCCTGGCCGATGCTCAAGTGGATTTGGTAGCGATTGAAAAAATCCTGGTCGGGCGGGTTGAGTTGGTAGCCGAAATCCAGCCGCAGGGGTCCGACGGGCGTCTTGTAGCGGAGTCCGACCCCTGTGCTGGTGCGCAGTTGATCCCAAAGCAGTTCATAGCCGCTTTGGAAAACGTTGCCGGCATCGAAAAAGAGCACCCCTTCCCAGGAACCCCGGACAGGAAAACGCCATTCACTGCTGAGTTCCAGCAGGGTCAGCCCGCCCAAGGGATTGCCGTCTTCGTCCAAGGGGCCGAGCTGCTGATAGGGATATCCGCGAATGCTGGTGCTGCCGCCGCTGAAATATCTTTTAAAGATGGGGATCCGGCGGGTGTCTTCCAAAGCGGCGATCCCGCCCCATTTGGCCCGAAAGGCCAACACACCCAAGGGGTCCACGGGGAGGTAGGAGCGCCCTTCGAGGCCCAGTTTCACAAAAGCCACCTCAGAACCGACAGGCGTGCCCCCCCACTCCAGGCGATGGAACAACTGCACGCCTCGTCGGGGATCCAAGATGTTGTCCACCCTCTGGTAGGTCGTGCCGAACACCAGCGACGACACGTAATACTCCTCACCCTTTTGGTCGCTCGGCCGAATGGCTTTTGGGGAAAGCCCCACATCCACCAAACGGTTGGCTTCCACGTTGGGGCCGGCCGTAAGCAGCCAGTGGTCGTTGAGCTGCCAGGCCACCTGAGGCCTCAGAAAATACTGTTCATTCTCGTAGCTTTCTTGGATTTCTCGGGAGACTCCCCCGGCGACCGTCAGTCGGAGCGGGTCCCACAGAAAGTGGGGCTGGACGAGACGCGATTCAAAAAACCGCACGAGAGCACTGGCCTTGGCGTCGAATTCCAGATTCCTTCCTTCCCCGAGAAGATTCCGATATTCGTAGCCGATCCGACCACGCATCCGGTCTTCCGTGCCGTATCCCGCACCCAGCCTCACCGTCTGGCTCTTGGCTTCCTTGACGACCACCGAAACGGGCACTTCCGACCCGGAGGATTCGTCCAGCAGAGGTTGGACATCCACAAAGGTGAAGAGTTTAAGATCCATGAGGCGTTTCTGGGAATCCGTCAGGGCCTTGGCCCGATACCGTTCACCCGGCCGGAAGGCGAGTTCTTTGAGGATCAGCGGGGTTTCCACACGACGGTTGCCTTCCACGCGCACCGGTCCGAACGAACACAGGGGCCCTAGAGAGACATGGACCTGGATGCGGGCGATCTTCGCCTCCTTGTCCATGGTGCCGGTGGTTTCCACGTGCGCCCGAGGATAGCCCCACTGGCTGAGGAAACGGCGAACCGCTTTTTCCGTGTCGTAAAAATCGGGGGACGTGAAGCGGCCCCCGGATTTGACCGGGATGACCTCCATGAGGTCTTCATGCCACGGGCCGGAGGCCATGCCGTCCACGGTGAGCTCGACGTTTTCCACCATGACGGGTGAACCTTCGTCCACCGTGATCTCCAGGATCACTTCGCGACCGCCCAGAGGGATCAATCGATGGCCCAACACCCGCGCGTCGTAGAATCCCTGGCTTCGGTAAAACTTCTCGATGCGCTCCAGATCTTCCCGCAGCACGGCCTCGTCAAGGGGATTGCCCCGCCCCCAGCGGAAACGCTTGGCTTGGGTTTCCATGATCTTTTCGAGGCGGGCGGCATTGAAGCTTTTGATGCCGACAAAGCGGATAAAGCGCACAGCGGGTGGTGCCGCCGTCTGCGCGGAAAGCGCGGACGGCACGCCACAGAGAAGGAGGGACACGGCCACGCCGATACCGAACCGGCCTAGGCGATCCATCAATGAGGAGACCTTGCTATTTGAGCTTCTCAAGCCATTGCTTTGCCACTTGTGCCTGTGGGGTCTTGGGGTATTGCTGGATCACACGTTCGTACAAGATGCGGGCGGCGGTGGAATCGCCCAGCTTTTCAAAGGCGGCCCCTTGTTTGAGGAGCGCATGGGGGGCCTTGTTGCCTTTGGGAAAACGGTCCAAGACTTCTTGGTAGCTGTTGATGGCTTCCTGATAACTGCCCATCATGAAGTGGCATTCACCGGTCCAGAAGATGGCGTTGTCCATCAACTCGGAGGTCGGATACCGTGTGGTGAATTCCTTGAATTTCTGTAGGGCTGCTCCATGATCCCCTTTTTGAAAAAGGGTCATGGCCGTGTTGTACAGGTCCTTTTCGGGGTTGGGGGCCGGGGCCGAAGGCGTCGCCACGGCCGTCGGCGCCGGGGCCGCAGCGCTTGGGGACGGCGGAGCAGCTTGAGCCGGCGCAGGTGCTTGAGGGCTCGACACCGGGGGAGCTCCCGGGATGCTGATCACCGGCTGGTCCTGGACCGGCTTGGGTGCCGGAGGCGCCGAGGCGGTCTGTTGCTGGAGATGTCGCAGTTCGTCGATTTGCCCTTGGATCTGCGCCATGTTCAATTGGATCTGGTCCATGCGGGCATTGAGGGCGGCCAAGCCTCCCGCGCCGGCTCCCCCGGATCCCTTGGCCCCGAAAACCGCCTGCTCTAACCGCTGCATGCGGGCGTCCATTTCCTGGACTTGTGTCTGAAGGCCGACAAGGTTGCTTTGGAGCGTTTGAGTTTCCTGGGTGGAGGCACACCCGGACAGGATCGACAGCGCCCCGACGAGCCCGCAAAAACCGAAGAAGCCGCGTCGCACTCCACCGCCCATAGACCGCTCCTTTCCTCCTTTAGAATTGCACCACAAAATGGGCTCGACGGTTCTTGGCCCAAGACGCTTCATCGTGGCCGAGAGCGATGGGGCGTTCTTCCCCATAACTGATCATGTTCAAGCGGGACGGCTCAATGCCGGAGTTCACCAAGTACTGCCAGGCGCTATTGGCACGCCTTTCTCCGAGGGCCAGGTTGTAGTCGTTGGTGCCGCGTTCGTCGCAATGCCCTTCAATGGTGACATGGACCACCGGGTATCGGCGCAGAAAATCGACCTTCCTGTCCAGAATGGCCTTGGCCTCGTCCATCAACACATAGGCGTCGAACTCAAAGTAAATGTCGTCGTTCTGGAACTGATCCATTTCTTTCAAGAAACGCTGGCGTTCCTCTTCGGTGCGCAGACCCAGCTTCTGCCATGTGGCCTCGTCAATAGGACCGCCGGGCGTATATCGTCCGCCGGCGCCGGGAGCCGTGGGCACCGCGGTACCCGTCGGATAGCCCGTCTGGCCCGGTACGGCTTTCTTCGAACAAGACGTCATGAACGTCATGGCAAACAAAACACAGCACCACACCCATACCGCCGTCACGCGATGATTCATAGAATCCTCCCTGCTTTGATCATGATGCCGTTAACGATTCGCCCGCGGCGACCAACTGGGCTGGCTCTGCGCCCCTCCCAACCGGGTCAACCGCCGAGTTCCCTCACCATTCACCACTGCCGCCCATATGGCGCTCGACCCGTTCCTGGTGGAACTGAACGCCACAAGCCGACCGTCGGGCGACCAGGTAGGGCTTTCGTTGTTGCCTTCCCCATGGGTCAAGGCCCTCAGGCCCGATCCGTCCGGCCGGATGATAAAAATGTTATGAGCGCCACCCGTCAAACTGGAAAAGGCGATCCAGTCTCCTTTCGGGGACCAGGCCGGGGACGTGTTGTATTTGCCTTCATAGGTCAAACGCTTCTTGTGGCCACTGGAGATGTCGAGCACATACACTTGAGGGTTCCCCGATTCGTTGGAGACATACGCGATTTTGGATCCGTCCGGTGACCATGTGGGAGAGACGTCGATGGCCCAGCCGGACACCAAGGTTTTCAGAACCGAGCCTTGGGAATCCATCAAAAAGATGTCGGGGTTGCCGTCTTTGGACAGAGTCACCGCCAGGCGTCCCCCGGAGGGATGCCACGCGGGCGTGATATTGATCCCGGGATAGCCGCTGACCGCCCGTCGAGCTCCGGTGAACACGTTGGCAACGAACACCTTGGGCTGGCCTTCCACATAGCTCACGTAGGCCAACTGCGTCCCATCGGGGCTCCAGGCCGGCGACAAGGCCGTGCTGCCATCCCTCGTGAGCGGCGTGAGGTTTTGGCCGTCCACGTCCATGACGTAAATTTCCTTGGTGTCCCCGTCCGCCTGAACAAAGGCGAGTCGGGTGTCGAAAATCCCAGCCTCACCGGTCAGGGCCGCGATGATTTCGTTGGCGATTCGGTGCGCCACGGCCCGCGCATCCACAACCCGGGCTTCGTAAGCTTTTCCTATCACCATTTTTTGAGAGACGACATCGAAAAGTCGAAACTCCACCTTCAAAGTGCCGCCTTGAGCTTGATAGAGCCCCCGCACAAGGAAATCGGCACCGATAGCCCTCCAGCTGTCGAAGCGGATTTCCGAGGGCAGAACCCCCATCTGCTGAGGAGACTCCAGGAAACCCGCAGGATCCAGGACCTTGAAATAGCCACAAAAATCCAGATCTTCACTGACCACGGCCGCCATCTGCCGTGCCAAAGACGCTTCTTCAGGGCCTTGCATCTTAAACTCAGGGACGGCGATGGGCAGCTTGACAAAACCCGGCTGGGTGATGTCGATATAGACCCGTTCGGCCCCCCAGGCCACCCCTCCGAGGATTCCCCAGATGACGACCCACACCGCCCCCAAAAGCATCGTCCCGTTTAGCACACCGTTCGTTCGACGCACCGCTTCACCCGCTTCCTTTTCCTCACAGAGGGCCTTACCCCAGATCCTCGGGTCGGAACCGCACTCCGATTTCATCCCGCGGCGGACTGTAGATGTCCGGAAATTTCGGCAGCGGATCCGCCTTTTGGATCGCCCGCAGGACCGAGTCGTCGAAGAGTTGGTTGCCCGATCGCTTTTCGAACTGCATTTTTTCGATCTTGCCGTCACGACGCACCACGATCACCACTACCGCTTCGAGGTCTTGAGCGTTCAGAAGCGATTTGGGTAACACCCATTGTCTTTTGATGGCCGCCCACACTTCCGTGTAGTAAAGGCGCCGAGCCAGCGCCAGTTCTTCACCCCCACCGCCTGGGCCCGCGGGGCCGGGGCTGCCCTTGCCGCTTCCCGCCGCGCCGGATCCGGCGCCGGACCCCGACTTGGACGATGCCCCCGCTCCGGCAGCATCCGCTCTCGATGCCGATTCCGCCTTGGAGGGTCCCTCTTTTCCACCGGCTGCCGGGGATCCGGTCGCGGCTTTTCCCGATCCTGCCTCCGGCATCGGCGGGGGTTTGGGGCGTTCGGCCTTTTCCTTGGGCAAAAGCTGTTCCACACTTTTTTCGATGGAAGGCTTTTCAATGCGCCCGAGGGTGGGTTGGACGTCGGAGTCCAGTTTTTCCACCTTGGTTTCGGAGACTTTGAAGCCATCGGCAAGGCGCTTCACGGGAACCACCGGAACCGGAGCCGTTTCTTTCTTTGTAGGGCTCGGGGGTGCCTGGGGCGCCTTCACTTGAGCTTTCGGCCCTTTTCCCCCGGTTCCCTGATCCAGCCCCAAATCCCCGGCGCTCACCAACTTCACCGCATAGTAAGGCAGTTCCACAGGTTTTCGCGGCAGCACATGGGGCAAAAAGAGCACCCCAAAGATCATGACCACATGGACGAGCACGGAAACCGCCATCCCAAAAACCACGTCCTGGCGGGGAAAACGCAAGCGATCGAAGGCGTCCGTTGCCGTCATGGCCGTTTATCCACTGGAAGGTTTTTGGGGCTTTTCAGAGGACTCGGTCACCATTCCGATTTGATCGATGCCCGACTGTCGGATGGCCCCCATCACTTCCATCACAAAGCCGTAAGGAAGCGAAGCGTCGGCCCGAAGAAAAACCCCCTGTTTGACGCCCTTGTTTTTGTAGATGGCACTGAGTTTTGGTCCGAGGGATTCCATCTCCACGGGGTACTCGTTGATATAGACCTTTCTTTGCGCATCCACTGTAACAACCAAGCGCTCTTCTTCGGATGGGATGGCAGGAGCTTCGGCATGGGGTAAGTCCACGTCAATGCCCTGCATCATCATGGGGGCGGTTACCATGAAAATAATGAGAAGCACCAGCATCACATCCACAAAAGGCGTGACGTTGATCTCCGACATGAGCTGCCGAGACGGACCGTTGGTTTTCATGGGAAATCCCTCTCAGCGGGTCGTGCGCAAGACAGCCGCGGATTCTTCGGCACCGTTTTTGGTCGGGAGAGCGGTGCGGCGCAACCACTCGCGCTTGAGCACGGTGTAGAGATCTCCCGCAAAATACTGCATCTGACCTTGAATGGCCTGGATGCGGTTCATGAAGTAGTTGAAGAAAATCACGGCGGGAATGGCCGCAAAAAGGCCGATGGCCGTGGCGACCAAGGCTTCGGAAATGCCGGGAGCCACCACCGCCAAATTGGCCGCGCCTTTCAGTCCAATGTGGTGGAAAGAAGTCATGATTCCCCACACGGTGCCGAAAAGACCGATAAAGGGAGCCGTATTCCCCGTGGTGGCCAGCAGAGGAAGAAACCGTTCCAACCGGCGCGTTTCCAAGAGCATGGCACCTTCCATGGCTTTCGCCACCGTGCTCAGGGCTTCCTCTCCCAGAGCGGTATCCGAGCTGCCTAAAGCCTCCAAGGTTTTGGTCACCCTTCCCCATTCGGTGAAGCCGGAACGGAACACCTGGGCCAAATAACTGTCGGCAAGGACCTGACTTTCGCGATAAAGCTGGGTGAAGTTCTTCTTTTGCCGGTACAGTTCGTAAAAATCCTCTGATTGTCTTTCCGCCCGCCGCAGCAGCTTGAACTTCACCAACACCACTCCCCAACAGGCCAGAGACATGCCCACAAGAAGCAAGAGCACCAACTTGACCATGGGGCCGGCGTTCCAGATCATGTCCGTGACGCCATTGGTGGCGGCCCCGGGATCCGGCGCCGCCCAGGCCACGGAAACCAACATAGGTAAAAAGGCACTCAGGGTTATCATGAATTCCCCACTCCCTTTTTCTCGCTCTCGATGGACAGGCCCAACGCCGAAACAATGGCCGGCAGGGCTTGTCCGGCCGGCAAAGGAACGTAAAGGTCGGTGTGGGTCAGCGTCAGTTCTGTTTCGTTCGGGTTGACTTCTATCAGAAACGCTCCGCGCCTCTTGGCTGCCATCGGCAACTGGGACGCCGGGGCCACGGTGGCCGACGTCCCGACCACCAAAAGCACATCACAGCGCTCCACCAGAGAATAGGCATGAAGGTAGGCGGTGCGAGGGATATCCTCCCCGAAAAACACAAAATTGGGCCGCATGGGCCCGCCGCAGCCGCACCGCGGAGGCAGTTCCTCCAGATTCAGAGCTTCCCGGGGCACCTCGTGACCGCAGTGATCGCACCGAGCGCTGCGCCCATGGCCGTGAAATTCGACCACGGTGCGGCTTCCCGCCCGTTGGTGGAGGCTGTCCACATTCTGGGTGATGACCCCCTTCAGAAGTCCAGCCTGTTCCAAGGCCGCCAAGGCGTAGTGGGCCGGGTTCGGAGGCGCCTCGCGGAGCATGCGGTCCATGTCCAGCAACATGCGCCAGACCTTGCCGGGATTGAGGCGGAAAGAACGGATATCTCCGTATTCCATGGGATCGTACTTGGACCATAGCCCTCCAGGGCTACGGAAATCGGGAATCCCGCTTTCCACCGATATGCCGGCGCCCGTAAGCGCCACCGCCCACGTACTGGCCCGGAGGCGCTCGGCTGCTTGTTGGATCACCGAAAGCGACATATTCTTGATCTCAGTGATGTCACGGTTTCTCTCCGTCTGCCGGAGCCATGGTAATGGTGTTGTTCTTGCATTGTCAAGGATCACCCCCACGGCGTCTTATCGCTGGATGCGAAGGCTCTGGCCGGGCTTCACCGTGGGGTTTGTGAGGTCGTTCCAGCGCTTGACGTCCGACACCGACACCCCGTAGCGATCCGCAATGCTGCTCAAGGTTTCTCCCGGGCGGACCTTATGGATGATGACCTCCGGCGCCCGATAACTTGTCGACAAGGACTCCAGACCCTGCTCCAATGCCTTGCCGCACCCTTCGGGGACTCGGACCCGATGTGTTCCCGCCGGGATGGTCGTCGTGGTGAAGGCCGGGTTGAGTCTCTTAAATTCTCGAAAGCTCATGCCCGCTTTTTGGGCCACGGCCACAATGGGCAAAGGATACCGCGCGTTGATGGTGACGATGTCGTACCGTTCCGGCGGATAGCCCGCCCCGGGGGGAAGCTCATAGCCGTACTTTTTCGGATTCGACAACACCGTCTTGATGGCCAGGATGCGAAACACATAACGTTCCGTTTCCAAAGGAAGCTTCAGTTGATAGTAGTCCGTCACCCTCTGGAAGGCCATCTCGTCGGACACCCGTTTTTCGCCGCAGTTGTAAGCCGCAACGGCCAACGTCCAATTATTGAACCGTCGGTAAAGATCGCTCAGGTAGCGCAGAGCGCTGTCCGTCGCCAGTTCAAAATCATAGCGCTGGTCGAGCTCCGGGCTCTGGTCCAACCCGTAGCGGCTCCCCGTTGATGGAATAAACTGCCACATGCCGGCCGCGCCGGCCGGGGAGACCGCCCCATGCTGAAGATCACTCTCGGCGACGGCCACATACTTGAGATCGTCAGGAAGGCCGCGCCGACGCAGTTCCTCTTCAAACCAAGGGAAGAAGCGCTCCGCCCGCTTGAGCCATAAATACACCTGGGCATGGGAATAGACCACAATGGTGAATTCCCGATCGAACCTTTCCAAAACGTCCCGGATGTGCAAAGGGACCGGTTCGCCGCAGAAGTCCAGCTTTTGGGGAGGCGGCACATAGGGCGCCATGGGGATCACGGCCTCTGAGGGTGCGGCTTCCCCCCCTCGGTGTGCCAGTACGACCTCCGCCGCTTCCTGGACCGGCTTGGTCGTCTCCACCCCCGCACAGGAAAACACCACCAGGCTCAACGCCGCCATGAGCGCAATCCGCCACCGCATTGGAACACCTCCCGAAAAATCCCCTCGTCTCCTTGGGCCGATATGCCGGACGCCCTCCGTTATGAGGGCAGTGGATCACCGCTCGGGCAAAAGGGACATCTCGGCGGAGCCGCCCTGTTTCTTTTTCTCCACAACGCAAGGCGCTCCGCGTCGTCCGGCAGCCTAACGCATGAGTTCCAATTCACTGAAGAAAAACGCGATTTCCTTGGCCGCCGTCTCCGGCGCGTCAGATCCGTGCACGGTGTTTTTCTCGACGTCCAAGCCGTATTCTTTGCGCAAGGTTCCCGGAGCGGCCTGTGCCGGATTGGTCGCCCCCATGATTTCGCGGTTGCGCTGGATGACATCCGGCCCTTCCAAGACCATGACCACTACCGGGCCTGAGGACATGTACGACGTCAAGCTGTCGAAGAACGGTCGTTCCCTGTGCACGGCATAGAAGGCTTCCGCTTCCTTTTTGGTCAACGACACGCGTTTCATGCCCACAATGCGGATCCCGGCGCTTTCAAAACGCCCCACGATAGGTCCCACAAGACCCCTCTGCACGCCATCCGGCTTAATGATCGACAGTGTCCGTTCCATACCTCGATGCCCTCCTCCAGTTGAAATCGTAGCGCTGCAGCATGAGATCACCGCGTTCGGTGTCCACGACCCCGTTTCGACCGAAAAAGCCTTTCCCCCGGGACGATGCCTACCCCGTCAGGGTCCACAGGGAAAACATGAACGTCCTCACGAGCCCCAGGGGCCTCATTGCCGCCTGACGCCCAAAAGCCACAAGGCGGCCTACTCGGTCGGCCTCCTAGTGCTTCGCTCATGAAGAAATGTCAAGGACAATCCAATCTCCGGCCACACCGGCTCTGAAAACCCTTGGCCCGGACCCCTCGGGCCCCGGGCCCTAAGCCGGCGGCGGATACTTTTCGGCGGACGTGTCTCCTGACCGGCCGTTACTTCACATGGCATTGCCCGCACATCACAGGGAGGGAACGCCCCTGACGGGCGTGGACACGCTCATGGCAGGACAAGCATTGTTCATGGAAGGCTCGTTGTAATGGGATGGGGTTTTGCACGGAAGGGTTTCCGTGACAGTCGGAACATTTCTGGCCTTCACTGCCTTTGTTGACGCCGTAGATGTCGTAATCGTGATGACAGCCCGTGCATTCCACCACCTGGGCATGTTTCTCGTGGGGAAAAGACACGGCGGGGCGTTCCAAAGATTTTTTACCGTCCCCCTTGAAAACGATGACGTCCTCTTGAGGCCAAGCCCAAGACACTGTGAAAATCACGATAAGGCCCCCCACCAGGGCCAAGGCGCTCCGCATCATGAAACCTCCTGCCGCCGACACGGTTCACTCCGTCTGCCGTTTCCGTTTCTTGTCCCGAGGATGAATCCCCGCCTTTTCCAGAGCCAGACGCTGCTTGGGCGAAGTGACGATGGACACCTGACACGGCGCCCGCAGGGACACTTCCTGTGCATTTTGACCCAGATGCGGTTGCTCGAGATCCAGGGGGGCCGTGGGATCGTGGATGGTGTAGGGGCCGAGCACGATCAGGTCCACCTTTTCCTTGCGGGCGAACCGACAAATTTCAACCCACGGGATGCCGGCGCGCACTTCCACCCGTACGTCCTGTGGGTCCTCCCGCTCGATGCGAATGAGATAGTATTCGCGCAATTTTTTCTTGAGCTTCTCGATGACTTCCGGGCCGGCCCACGTTTCTCCGTCCTCGGTGATCACATGGCCAGAGTACCGGTGCCGGGACTCCAACACATGGAGGATAATCAGCTCCGCACCCGAGCGCTCCGCAAGGTCCAGAGCGGCTGCAAAGGCATAGTCGGAACTGGCGTAAAGATCTGCGCAAAAAAGGATCTTCCGATACATGCTCCCCTCCTCCTGTGCCCCTGTGACGTCCCGGCGGCTCCAGCCCTATTCGTCCGTCCCCGGGCCTTCCTCGTCCCCGTTTTCCTCCGGTTGGAATTTTTCGGGAACGACCATGAGTTCGCAGATGATCTCCTTGAGCGACATGACCTTGACCCCCAGGTGGTATTCCTTGTTGAGATCGCTGACCTGGTCGAAACAGTTGTGGCATGGGGCGATGACGATCTTGGCGCCGGTTGCCCGGATTTGCTCGGCTTTCACACGCCCCGAAGCCATGCGCCGCGCTTTGTATTCCGGCCCCATGGGGATGTAGCCGCCTCCACCCCCGCAGCAGTGGTTGTGTTCGCGATTGGGGTTCATGTCCCGGAAGTCTTCGGCCAGAAATTGCACCAACTTCCGTCCTTCCTCCCACAAACCCCCGTTTCTCGACACATTGCACGGATCCTGATAGGTCACCGGTTCTTTGAGTCGCTTGGCCGGATCAATCCGGATGCGCCCGTCGCGGATGTATTCGTAGAAGAGCTGCACCGAATGGATCACAGGTACCGGAGGTTTTCCATCGGGGTATCCCGCCAGGTAAGGGCCTTCAAACAGGGCGGATCGGAAAGCATGGCCGCATTCGGTGATCAGGATCGCCTGCACCCCCAATTCCACGGCTTTCTCGTACATGTTTCGGACCACCTGGCCGGCGAGGGCTCGATCTCCGGCGAACATGGGCAGATTGGTGCAATCCCATCCTGTGGTGGGCATGGTCCAGTCCTCTTCGGCCACGGTGAGGATCTTGGCGGCCATGGCGAGATCCTGCGGGTAAAACATGGGCTCCCGAGGATTGACCGTGTACATGTATTTCGCCCCCTTCTTGTCAATGGGAATCGTCACGCCCTTGATCTCATCTTGACTTTCTTCCGCCATCCACTCGCAGGTGTCCACAAAGTCTTCGGTGCTCATGCCCATCTGGTTGCCGGTTTCCCGGTAATTGACCACCGCCCGAGCCAGCCCCTGGGGGACGATGCCCTGAGAATACAAAACGGTGCGGGTGGTCGCAATCAAAGTGGCCACATCAATCCCAAAAGGGCAATACATGGAGCAACGCTTGCACGTGGTGCATTCGCCCCAGACGATGTCGGCGCACCGGTGCAAAAAGTCCCAGTCCACCTGCCCCTTGCGCTTGTACAGTTCCCCGAGAGTCGCCTTGAACTTATAAGCCGGGCTTAGTTTGGGGTTGCAATCGTGGGCCAGATAGAAAAAACAGCTTTCCGCACAAAGCCCGCATCGGGAACATATCCCGAGCCAGGTCCGGATGCGGGCCCCATTGTTGGCCTCCAAAATGTGCTGAATCTTTTTGACGTCCACCGGACGCGCTTCATGACTTCGCTGCTCCACGGCCACCGCTCCATTGTTCATCCGTCTATTCCAACTCTGGACTCCCCCTCACCACGCCCGGGCGCCGCGCCGCGCTCCCATTTCAAACCCAATAAAGGCTCGGGTGAAGAAAAAGAGCACCATGTGTCCCAGCTTGGTGAAGGGAATGAGAATGAGAAGAATCTCACCCGACAAGACATGAAGGACCATCATCAGGTCGTAAGGTCCCCACTGGTGGTATGCGAGAAACCCGGTAATAAAAGGCGCCAGAGTGAGGCCCAAGAGCGCGTAATCCCACGCCGTGGTCAAAATGCGCACTTCCGGGCGCACAATCCGGCGGCCCAAGAGGAATGCCCCGCACACCAAAACGACCACCGTCAAAGCGTCCGCCCAGGCATCGCCCATGGACCAGAGACTCACCCCAAAAGCGCGATCCCACAAGATGTTGTGGGCGGAAAGAAAAAGGGGCACGGCAAAAAGCCCGACATGGAACAGCACGAAAACCCCACTGAAAACGGGCTGAAGACGCATGGACGCGCTGCCCCACGGAACAAGCCAATGGACGATGGACTTCAAACCCCATTTCCAGTCCATGTGGTTGTAGAACACCCGGTCCCTTTCCCGGCTGAGTCCGTAGAGAAATGCCAGCCGGAGCGCAAGCCCTCCCAAAAAAATGATGAAGGTCAACCACAATGCCGGTCCCGTCAAAAACGCGTACCACATCTGCATGCTTTATCCCCTACCCTGTCCTCTGGCGGTCTCGACACACCCCGTCGCCATGCTTCCCCGCCCGTGTTCTCTTTTGAGAAGCGGACCTGAAATCGCCGCTACGCCTCTTTCCTGAGCGATGCACACTGCGGGCGCTCGGAAAATGGGGTGCACTCCAACGTCCCACGCGGAAGAAAGGCGCCCTGGACGGTGGGCCATGCCCGTCGGTTCCTTGGCCGTCCGGATCCATGGCCCAGGTCCGACATCGGGGCTCGTTCCCACCCGCCAAGAATCCGAAGCGTCCACCGTGGGAGAGGAACCGATCCATTTCCTGAGTCCCGAAAAGAACCGATGCCTCGGCCATTCGGCGTTCCGGCCGCTTTTCGGCGTGGGGCCCGCGGCCCGGCTTTTCGGGACCTGCCGAGCCCTTGGCCGAGCATCATCACTTTGTTGGTCCCTTCCAACTGCGTGCGATGGTCCTGGCAGACCAATTGGGCGGAATTTAACGGCATCCCGCCCCACCGTCAAGACGGTCAGGTGATTTTGTGTATTATGGAACGATATTTGGGTGCCGTTTCTCAGCCGTCCAAAACTTTCGGAAAAGGGCCCTCTCCTGAGAGATCTTGGGATGACGTGGATTCCTCCCCGTGAGAAGGAAAACCTCTCGGGGCCTGGGATCATCGGCTCGCTGCCCTCGCCCGGCCGACGCTCGGATAGGGCCGACAACTCCATTGACGGAAACCCCAAAAAAGGGCATAAGGCATTTTGAGGTATGCCAGGCGAAAGCCACCCAGCCTCACCGGCCGGGTGGCTTTTTCTTTTGGCGGGAATCCACAGTCTCGATCGTGGAGAGGCTTTATGCGCCTTGTCATGATTGATAACTACGACTCTTTCACCTTCAATCTTTACCAGCTGTTTTGCGAATTCGACGTCGAGGTTTTGGTCTTTCGGCACGACAAAATTTCTCCAGAGTCCCTGGCCGCACTCGCCCCCTGGTGGATTGTCCTCAGTCCCGGGCCTCGATCCCCGGCCCATTCCGGGGTCAGCAAGGAGGTGGTCCGGAGTTTCGCCGGAAAGGTGCCCATCCTGGGCGTGTGCTTGGGAATGCAGGTCATCAACGAAGTCTACGGCGGATCCACCGAGCGGGCTCCCGTTCCCGTGCACGGCAAAACATCCATGGTCCACCACACAGGGGGCGGAATCTTCAAAGGACTTCCCTCTCCCTTTCGGGTCGCCCGATACCATTCCCTCCAGTGCCGCGTCAAATCAGCCGACCTTCAAGAAACGGCCTGGGCCGATGACGGCGTGCTCATGGCGTTGGAGCACAAACGCTTTCCGCTCTGGGGTGTCCAGTTCCATCCCGAATCCTTCCTTTCCGATTACGGCCTGGAAATCGCCGCACATTTCCTGGCGTCCCGAGAAGACTTTTGCCCATCTATCCCTCAGGGAGTTGAAGGGTGGGACCGATTCCCGCGCTGGATCCAAGGCCCAGGAAAATCGTCACCGCCCGATTGGGGGCGCCGCGGCATGAAAGCCCGTGGTCTTGGAGGTGGAAACCATGGGAAGAGGACATCAGCGGATGGGGCACATCTTTGAAGCGCTTCGAGGTGCGGTTCGCGGCATGCGCCTCACAAAAGTCTCTTCACAGGAAACAGACGCCTCTTTTCTCGAGCGGGTCAGGGGCGTGGCGCAACAACCTTACAGTGCGGTGTTTGTCAGCGGCACCGCGCTGGATTGCGCCCGCTACTCCATGGCTTTCTGGAATCCCTTGGTCATCCAACATTCCAAAGGGCTGCGGGTGACCCTGATCACCTCCCAAGGCTCGGAGCTTCAGGACGCCCATCCCCTGGAGGCTTTGGACGATCTCCTTGAAGCCACGCGCCCGGATTCCCCTCCGCTCGTCGAACCTTTTTCGGGCGGTCTCGTCGGCTACCTGACCTACGAACTGAAGAACGTTTTGGAAGAACTTCCGCAAACCGCCCACGACGATCTCGGATTGCCGGAAACCTTGTTTTTCCTTCCCAAGGACACTTTGGTCTTCGATCGACGCACGGGCGAAACCGTGCACCTCATCGTGGAAACGGGCGATCTCGATCCCGTGCACAGGTCGCACGCCCACAACGGACCCCGCCGGGGGAGCCCTCAGCCGGAATCCGCTCGGCTTCAAAGTGACTTTTCACGAGCGGCCTACATGGATGCCATCGCGCGCATCCGCTCCTATATTCGCGACGGCGACGTCTATCAGGTGAACCTTTCTCAAAGGTTTTCCACGCCGTTCCATGGGGATCCGTGGTTGTTCTGGTCCCACCTGTTCCGGCGCAATCCCGCTCCATTCTATGCCTTTCTCCACTTGGACGACCACCACATTCTGTCCACCTCCATGGAACGGTTTCTATTCCGGCGCGGTGACCGCATCGAGACACGCCCCATCAAGGGCACACGGCCTCGGGGGGCCACACCCGACGAAGACGACCGCATGCGGGAGGAGCTCCGGACAAGTCCGAAGGACGACGCCGAACTGTCCATGATCGTGGATCTTTTGCGGAACGACTTGGGGCGCGTCTGTGAGGCGCGGTCCATCGTCGTGGAAGAACACAAGCGCGTGGAAGGTTATGAAAACGTCTGGCACCTGGTGTCCATCGTCACGGGAAAGCTTCGCCCGGGGGTCTCTCCGGGCGAGATTTTCCGCGCGACTTTCCCCGGGGGGTCCATCACGGGATGTCCCAAGATCCGCGCCATGGAAATCATCGACGAGTTGGAGCATCATGTGCGCCACGTGTACACAGGATCCATCGGCTATGTGGGCTGGCATGACACCATGGATATGAACATCGCTATCCGCACCGCCATCCTCAAGGACGGGCGGCTTCATTTCGCCGTCGGCGGGGGCGTGGTCTATGACTCGGACGAAGCGGCCGAATATGAGGAAACCCTGCACAAGGGGCGCACCCTGTTTCGGGCCATCGCCGAACAGCAGGAGGATTTTCGTTCTTGAGCGGCACAAGCCCTTTGCCACGCCGCCGCATCGTGTGGGTCAATCATGCGTATGCGGCCGAAGAGGCCGTGCGGGTATCTCCGTTCGACCGGGGTTTTCTCTTCGGGGACGGCCTTTTCGAGACCCTTCGCACGGAAAACGGCCGGATCCTTTACTTGAAAGACCATCTCGAGCGGCTGCGTGCGGCGGCCGTCCGGCTTCGCTTGGATGACATGGGGCCGCGGCACCGTTCGACCTTGGATTTTCACGACACGGCCGCGTGGCGGGATCGGTGCGTCCGACTTCTGAAAGAAAACGGACTGGAGCGAGGGGTTGCGCGGCTGAAGATCCTGGTCACTCGTGGGGCGGTTTCGGGCGTGGGGCTTCCCCGCCCTGTCCGGCCCACCCTCTGCATCCTGGCAGAACCCTACACGCCGCCGTCGGTGGAAGAGTACGCCTCGGGCTGGTCGCTCTGCACCTGCCGCACCGGCTGGAGCCCTCCCTTGGCGAACATGAAGACCTTGAATTTCCTTTTTTATTTGTGTGCCCGGCAGGAAGCCATGGACGCCGGCTTCGACGAAACCCTGATCTATGACAAAGACGGCCGAGTCGCCGAAACGGCTACAGGATCTCTCCTATTTTTGCGGGAAGGCCGATGTGTCCTGTCCGCCAGCCGCGCCCGTCTGCCCGGAACGGCCGAAAAGCGCATCGTGGACCTGTTCCGCGAGGATGGGTGGTGGGTGGGTGAGGACAACATTACGGCAGGGGAGATCCCAACCTTTGAAGGAATCTGGATGACTAACAGCCTTGTGGGGATCATGCCTGTGCGGGCCCTGGATGGTAAAGTTGTGCCCCGGCTTTTCAGAGATCGAGCCGCCCGGTATCGAGGCCTGTTTTTTCGTCGAGGCCTGGAAAACCATGAAGACCGGAGCTGAAAAGTCCCGGAGCGTTGTTCATTCGGGGCGCAACGGCTGAAGTTCCTGAAGCATGCGCCGCAGCGCCTCCCGCCAGTGATGGGGCGGGCGGGACCATAGAGCCCAGCTGGCGGATTTGTCCAGAACACTGAAGGCCGGACGCCGGGCCGGTGTGGGGTATTCCTCGGTCCGGATGGGTCGCACGGACACCCGTTTTCCGCGTTGTTCCCGGGTTTCCTCTTCCACTGCCACGGCGAAATCATACCAAGAGGCCACCCCGGCGTCGGTGAAGTGGTAGATGCCCGGAGGTACGGGGGCCGCGCCGATGAGTTCCCAGAGGAAATCGGCCAGGTTGGCCGCCCATGTGGGCGTCCCCACTTGGTCGGACACCACGCGCACGTCCTCCCGATCGTGGAAAAGTCGGAGCATGGTCTTGACGAAGTTGGCGCCATGACTGGAATACAGCCAGGCCGTGCGCACAATGGTGCACCGGGCCCCGAGGATGTTCTGCGCCGCCTCTTCCCCGGCCCTTTTGCTCGCCCCGTAAATCCCGAGAGGATTCGGCTTGTCCTCGGGTCCATAGGGCCGGGATTGCGTCCCGTCGAAAACGAAATCCGTGGAAATCTGCACCAGATGGGTTCCCGTCCGAGCGCAGGCCGCCGCAAGATGCTGGACGGCGTCCCTGTTGACCCGATAGGCGGCCTCCGGTTCGTGTTCCGCCCGGTCCACGGCCGTGTACGCAGCCGCGTTGATCAGGACATCCGGGCCATGCGCCGCGAAGAGTCGGACCACGTGGTCCGGCTGAGTGATGTCTGTTTCCGGGAGATCCACACCGACAAAACGGACCCAAGACGGGGCCGAACGCCGGAGTTCCCAGCCGAGTTGACCCAGAGCGCCTGTGACCACAACGGTTTTCATGGCGATAGACTCCGTGGAAACGCCGATCTCCCCTTGATGCGCCGGCCCGCGAACCGTCCGGTCAGGGGCTTCGGAATTGCCGGAAGAGCTCCGTGGGGAGCCGTATCGAAGGGGGTTTTCCTATCCTGAAAGGACCCGTCGAAGGCGGGATTGCCGGACCGCATCAATCGAACACATCCGCTTGGTCCAGCGGCACGCCCTGGGCGTCTTTCGGCGACAGCGTGGGCGATTCCCCATCACCCAGAGGCCAAGAGATGTTCAAGCGCGGATCGTTCCACAGAAGGCACCGTTCATGTACCGGGGAGTAATAGTCCGTGGTCTTGTAGCACACCTCGGCCCACGGCGATAAAGCGAGAAAGCCGTGGGCGAACCCCTCGGGGATGTAAATCTGCTTCTTGTTTTCCGCGGACAGCCGCACGCCGATCCAACGCCCGAAAGTGGGTGAAGAACGTCGCAGATCCACAGCCACATCGTAGATTTCTCCGGCGACGACCCGCACCAACTTCCCCTGGGCCCGAGGAGCAATCTGGTAGTGGAGGCCGCGCAGCACCCCGCGGCGGGACCGGGAATGGTTGTCTTGCACAAAGTCCACGGCAAGCCCGAGGGCTTCCAGAGTCCTTCTGTTGTAGCTCTCGAAGAAAAACCCGCGCTCGTCTTCAAACACCTTGGGCTCGAAAAGAATCACCTCAGGGATTTCGGTCGGCACACGTCGCATGAATGTTCCCCGAAAGCTGAACCTGATCCACGTTCATTCCATCTCTCGATAGAAGACGCCATGGCATGCCGGATAAGCTCGCACCGGCCGTAAAACCGCCCGGATTCGTTCATGGAAGGCACGGCTTCCGCATCCGCCCTCACAGGCCCTGGGCCGCTTCTTTGACCAGAGCTTCCACGCGGTCTCGGTTGGCCCGCAGTTTCCCGAGCTTTTCTCCAAGCCGCTCCGCCTTTTCTTTTTCTTTTTCCACCACGTCCGCCGGAGCGCGTCGGAGGAAGTCTTCGTTGGAAAGCTTTTTCCGCGTGCCTTCCAGTTCCTTTTGGATTTTACCGATTTCTTTGTCCAGACGCTTAGCTTCGGTTTCGTAGTCCAGCACCCCTTCGAGGATGACGTAAGCTTCCACACCCGCCGTCACCGTGCCGGCGGCCAACCGGGGTTTCCGCATTTCGCCCTGGCGCCCTACGGTCAAGCTCTCCAGCCGGGCCAGATCCAGAACCGTCTGACGGTTGTTTTCCAACAAATCCTCTTCCTCGGCGGAGGCGCACAAACACACGGCCTTGAGGCGCACGCCGGGGGCGATGTTCATTTCCCCTCGGATATTGCGCATGCCTGTGATGACGTCCATGAGCAGGCCCATGTCTCTTTCCGCCTGAGGATCCACGCGCCACGGCTCTCTTTGCGGGAAGGACGCCTGAACGAGACTCTCGGGGGATCCCGGGAGCCGCTGCGACAGCTCCTCTGTGACAAAAGGCATGACGGGGTGGAGTAAAACCAAGAGGTTTTTCAGGAGAGTTGTGGCCAGAGTCTGGGCCAAAACCTTGGCTTCAGGGTCTTCGCCGTAGAGATCCGGTTTGATGACTTCGAGGTACCAGTCACAGTATTCGTGCCAGAAAAATTGATACAGGCTCTGAGCGTACTGGTTGAAATGATAGTTTTCCAGAGCCGTTTCCACCTCGTCGAGCAAGGACTGGAAACGGCTGAGGATCCAGCGGTGGGCCAGACGCATGGGCCTCTCAGGAATCTGTTCCAGGAGCTCAGCGCCCTCGATGTTCATGAGCACCAGCCGGGTGGCGTTCCAGATCTTGTTGACGAAGTGCCGATACCCTTCGATGCGCTCCTCGGAGAGTTTGATGTCCCGGCCTTGGGCGGCGAAAGCCGTGAGCGTGAACCGGAGGGCGTCCGTGCCGTACCGATCCATCATGACCAAAGGATCGATGACATTGCCCTTCGACTTGCTCATCTTTTGCCCTTGGGCATCCCGCACGAGAGCGTGGACGTACACATCACGGAAGGGCACCTCCTGCATGAAGTGCAGGCCCATCATCATCATGCGGGCGACCCAGAAAAAGAGGATGTCGAAGCCGGTGACGAGAACGGATGTGGGGTAGAACTTCTGCAATTCCAGCGTCTTTTCCGGCCACCCCATGGTCGTGAACGGCCACAAAGCCGAGCTGAACCACGTGTCCAGGACGTCGTTATCCTGTTCCAGACGACCGCCCTGACAGGCAGAGCACGCCGCAGGATCTTCCACGGCCACGGTGACGGCGCCGCAGTCCGCGCAGTACCACGCCGGAATGCGATGTCCCCACCAAATCTGACGGCTGATACACCAATCCTCGATGTTCTCCAGCCATTGGAAATAGTCTTTTTCCCACTTTTCCGGGATGATCCGCGTTCGTCCGTCTCGAACCGCTTCCATGGCCGCGTCCGCCAAAGGACGGGTTTTCACGAACCATTGCAACGACCGCATGGGTTCGACGACGCTCTTGCACCGGTAACAATGGCCGACACGATGGAGATGGTCCTGGACCGCGACCAAATAGCCGCCCTTTTCCAAATGTTCGATCACCCTTTTGCGACACTCGTACCGATCCAACCCCTGATAGCGCCCGGCCTCGGCCGTCATGATCCCGTCCTCGCCGATGACCTGGATGACCTCGAGGCCATGCTTCAGTCCGATCTCGAAATCGTTGAAGTCGTGTCCCGGGGTGATCTTAAGCGCGCCGGTGCCGAATTCCCGGTCCACGTACGGGTCCGCGATCACCGGAATGCGCCGTTCCATCAAGGGGAGAATGACCGTTTTGCCGACCACCTTGCGGTACCGAGGGTCCTCGGGATGCACGGCCACGGCGGTATCGCCCAACATGGTTTCCGGTCGGGTGGTGGCCACCGTGACGGCTCCGCCCCCGTCGGCCAAGGGGTACCGGATGTGGTACAGACAACCCGCCGTCTCTTCCCCTTCCACTTCGATGTTGGCCAACGCCGTCATGCACCGGGGACACCAGTTGATCATGCGGTGACCGCGGTAGATGAGCCCTTCCTCGTAAAGTTTCACAAAGACGAGGCGCACGGCATGCGACAACCCTTCATCCATGGTGAACCGTTCCCGGGTCCAATCGCAGCTTGCGCCCAGGCGTTTCAGCTGCCGGATGATGTAGTCCCCGTAGGTCTGTTTCCATTCCCAGACCTTCTCCAAAAACTTTTCCCGTCCCAGATCGTGACGGGTGAGACCGTCTTTGGCGATCTGACGTTCCACCACATTCTGGGTGGCAATGCCGGCATGATCTGTGCCGGGGACCCACAGGACTTCGTAGCCCCTGAGCCTTTTATAACGGCAGAGGATATCTTGGAGGGTATTGTTGAGCGCATGGCCCATGTGGAGCTGCCCTGTGACATTGGGCGGCGGGATCACAATGCTGAAAGGAGGCTTCGACGCCCCGGGGTCCGCTCGGAAACTCTGGCTTTTCCCCCAGTATTCCACCCATCGTTCTTCCACATCCCGGAATTCGTATGCCTTCGGTAACGCCCCGTGACTCATCAAGAAGATCCCTCCACCCTTTTCCATCGCATCCACAGCATCAGCCCAAGGATTTGCTCAGCCGTTCGATTTCTTCCTGCAACACCCGTCGCACAATGACGGGCAACTGCTCCTGCACCGCCTTGTGCACCATGACTTGCAGTTTTTTCTCCAAGATTTCCACAATCGGTTGGAACATGGCCGGCCGTTCTTCCATCGCGATCTCCTCGGCGGATTCGGTTAACATCGTGAAACCACGGTTGTCCATTTCCCGCGCCATGCCCGCCGCAATGGCCGTTCCGGCCGCAGCGGCCGCATGCACCGTGAGCTCTTCCCTAGACAAACCCTGATCGGCCGTCGGTTCTTTTTGGGCTTTCTGCGGCTTCGGGGGTTCATCTTCTGAAGGTCCGCGGGACAAAACGTCGGGTTCAACAGGCAACGCCGTTCCCGTGTCGGATCCCGACTCCTGAGCGGCACCGTCCAGATCCGATGCCGCCTCGCCTTCAGCCTCGATGGTTTTCAGTGCTTCCTCAAGTTCCTTATCGATGTCCCAGAGTTCCGTTTCCACGGGTTGCGGCTCGGCGAGATCCTCCACGGCTTCTTGCTCTTCTTCGGACTCCGGCGCCTCGTTGTCAAGCTCTTCCTCCGGCCAGGATTCCTCTTCCAGTGCGTCTGTTACCGCGTTTTCTTCTTTGGCCAGAAGCGTTTCATCCGGCTCGACCGGCTCCTCAGCCGGGACGTCTTCTTCCAGCGGTTTACGCAACGGTGCCGTCCCTTTCCCGGATGGGGCCAATTCCACAGTCATTTCCTCATCATCGAAGAGCGACTCTTCGATGTCGGTTTCGTCCAACAATGGTTCATCCACATCCAGATTCTCCAGGTCCGGGAGGGCGTCATCCAGATCCGGGAGGTCTTTCAATCCGTCTTCTCCGTCGTCCACGACTTCATCGAGTTCGAGGACGTCTTCGTCCTCTTCGTCTTCGGGGGATGTATCGAGGCCTTCCGCGGTAGCGAACAAGTCACGGATATCGTCATGCGGCGCCGCACCGAGATTTTTTTTATGATCCGGTTTTTTAGGGTCTTTCATAATTACTCCTTCTGGAGCCGGAAAACGCCGCTTGGGCGGCTCCGACATAAAGGCACACAGCTTCGGTGCACAGCATATGGGCAGGTCACGAAGCACGAAAGCGTTAGCACGCCGAAAAAATCAGTGTCAAGCAATTCGCGGACCGCCGTTCGCTCCTCGTCAGCACACGGTGATATCCCTTGCCGGTTACAATCGCATCCAGGGACGCGGCAGAAAGATGTTTTTATACAGGTCCAGGGCATAGCGATCGGTCATGCCGGCGATGTAGTCACAGACCTGCTGGGCACGGGACATCCGAGGATCCCGCGGGCCCACTTCGCGCCGGAAGAGGTCCTTGTCTTTGAGCAACACGGTGTAAAGGTCCTCGATAATCTTTCGCGCTCTTTGAAACTCCTGACGGATGGCGGTCAGTTCGTACACCTTTTCGAAAAGGAAAGCCCGAAGATCTTCCATGAGCTTCAGCACCCTCTCGCTCATTCGGATTTCTTCCAGCCCTCCCTCCAGACTGGCCATGATCACATCTTCCACCAAAGTATGGATCCTCTGCCCATGGGTCTCGCCCAGCCCTGCACGGATGGATTCGGGAAGATCATCCGGGCAGAGCACCTTCGCCCGCACGGCGTCGTCCAGATCATGGTTCAGGTAGGCCACGATATCGGCCACACGCACCACTTGACCTTCCAGCGTGATGGGCCTCTTGCCGGGTTCCGTCAAAATGGGATGGGTTTTCCCTTTGGAGTGCTTGACAATGCCATCACGGACCTCCTCGGTGAGGTTGAGACCGCGGCCGCCCTTTTCCAAGACATCCACCACCCGCAAGCTTTGTTCATGATGGCGGAATCCCCCGGGATGAATCTCATTAAGGACGCGTTCCCCTCCGTGACCGAAGGGCGTGTGGCCCAAATCGTGGCCCAAGGCCACAGCTTCGATAAGGTCCTCGTTCAAGGCCAAAGCCCGGCCGATGGTCCGCGCGATCTGGGAGACTTCGAGCGTGTGGGTGAGCCGGGTGCGGTAGTGGTCGCCTGTCGGGGAGAGGAAAACCTGGGTCTTGTGTTTCAAACGCCGAAACGCCTTGGAATGGACGATGCGGTCTCGGTCCCTCTGGTAGGCCGTCCGCAACGGGCATTCCGGTTCGTCAGGCTCCTGGCGGCCTCGGGTGGCCGCGCTCTTTTGGGCCTGCGGGGCTAACACTTCAAACTCCCGGGCCTCCAGCCACTGGCGCACCGTGGCAAACTCGCGTCGAGCCAACGTTTCCCCTTTGAGCATTGACCACCTCGAAGCCTTTCGGTAATGAGGGCGATGCATCTGGGGCACAGCAGTCGTCCCCGGCCGCTAAAAAATGCACCGTTTTCATCGGACCAGGAGAGATTTCCGGGGGGTTCCCGAGTGCGTGTCCCACCATGAACGTATCTCGACGTGACCCGAATTCGCAAAGAGAGTCCGGGCCGCCCACATCGGAGGCTCCCGCGGTCCGACCGGTCGGCGGCGAGCCCCTCGGAAGGACGTCACGGCACCCATGGGTTGGATTCTTTATAGATACGTTGTGCTGGAGCAGCTGATACCGGCATCCTTGTGTTTTTTCGGGCTGCTGATGATCCTCGTCACGGGACGGCTCATGCAGTTCCTCGAGTATCTCACCGCCGCGTCGGTGTCCCTGTCCGTCATCGTCACGATCATCGCCCTGGCCTTGCCCAAACTGGCCCTGTACGCTCTACCCATGGCGGGCCTCATCGGGACCGTGCTCGCTTTCGTGCGCCTCAACGCCGACAACGAACTCACGGCCCTGCGCAGTGCCGGCATCAGCTTCGCCCAGCTGGCCCCCGGCGTCCTCACCTTGGCCCTGGCTTTCTCGGCTTTGTCCTTTTACACATCCACCGAACTCCTGCCAACCGCAAATCGGGAGTTGAAAACCGTCCTGAAATCCCTGAGCCGGGCGGTCATTCCGGCGTTGCTGCGCGAAGGCCGGTTCATAGACGCCCTGCCGAATATGGTCTTTTTCTTCGATCATGTGAATGCGGCGGATCAGTCCGTCCAGGGGGTGCTTATCCATGACGCTCGAAACCCTCAAACCCGTGTGACCATCACGGCTCGAGAAGCCAGAATCCGTGAGCGCTCCGACGGCAGGGAAGTGGTCCTCCAGGTTCAGGACGGGATGGTCTCCCGCATGGGATCGGATTTGAAGACCGGCCAAACCATCTCTTTTCAGAGGTACGATCTGGTGCTGTCTTTGGACGCTCTGCTCGGCACAGAGAGAGAAGGCAGCTGGAAAAAAGGGGAAATGACCATGGAAGAATTAAGCCGGGCGCTAGCGGAGACCCAAGATCGGCGCTTTGCCTTGGAATGGCACAAACGCCTGGCCTTACCCTTCGCCTGCTTGGTTTTGGGCTTGGCCGCCGCTCCCTTCGGCGTTCTCTTTGCCCAAGGGCGGCGCATGGTCGGCATCACCTCGGGCATCGCCTTGTTTCTCGCTTATTACATACTCCTTTCCGCCGGCAACGCGTTGGGAGAACAGGGCGTGGTCCCGCCCGCCGTGGGCATTTGGTTGCCCAACGCGGCCACAGGCGCCGCGGCCGTTGTCCTCTGGGTGAAAGCCCATCGCCGATGAAGATCATCACCCGGTACGTCCTGCGTCATTTTGCTTCCATATTCGGGGTCGCCCTTTTCGGGTTCGGGGGGATCTACCTTGTGGTGGACTTTTTCGAAAAGCTGGACGACATCATCGAAAAAAAAGCGGCGGCCGCCGACGCGCTCTTCTATTTCACCCTGAAGCTTCCCGCCATCCTTGTCCAGGGGATTCCCATGGCCGGGCTTCTAGCAGCTCTCATCGGCTTGGGCCTGCTCCAGAGAAACCGAGAAATCATCGCGTTGCGCGCTGCCGGTTGCCGTGCCTGGGTGTACGCCGGTCCCATGGTCGCGGCGTCTATTGTCTTGGGCGTTTTGACCTTCGTGGGGAGCGAAACCGTGGGCCGTTCCCTGAGCCGAAAGGCTGAAATCCTCTGGCAGGAAAGGATCGCCAAGAAAGGCGCCCCGCTGGGCTTTGTCCAAGAAAACGTCTGGTATCGCGGCGAAAACGTGTTCCTGCAAGCGAGGACGTACAATCCGGCCGCCCAAGTTTTTCAAGGGGTTTCTATCTATCGTCTGGACGAACATTTTCGGTTGCGCCAGCGCCTAGACGCCCAACGGGTAGTGTGGACCGGGTCGTCGTGGAGTGCGGAGAAAGGGAGCGTGCTGGAATGGGAAGACGGCACCGCTCGGCACACCACCTTCGACCGCATGGCCGTGCCTTTGAACCTGGAACCAAAGGATCTTTCCGCCGCGTCGGCCCTGCCGGAAGATCTTCGCTGGGATCAACTTTTTCGCTATGCGCAGAAAGTCGCCGCCGACGGCTACAACGCCGTTCCCTATGTAGTGGAGCTGCACACGCGGGCCGCGTCGGCGTGCGCCGCGTTCATCCTGGGCCTCATCGGGGTGAGCCTCAGCCTACATCTGGGGCATCGCGGCGGCATCGCCCTTGGGATCACCCTGGCTCTCGCCCTGACTTTCGCCTACCTTGTCCTGTTCCAGACGGGGGTTTCTCTGGCCCGCTCGGAAACGCTTCCCGTGAGCTTTGGCGTCTGGACGCCCAACATCCTGTTCGCGGGCGTGGGTGTCGCTCTATGGCGGCGCGCCCCGCAGTGAGTCACCCGGTCCGTGCAGAACGCCCCCTTGCGGGAAGGGCACTTCCGATCGAAGGGAAAGGCAGCGGTCGGCACGGGCCGAATCGCCCGTCACTTCGACGGCATACGACCTTCTTTTCTCCGGTGCGCCCGTTCCTGAGGCCGTGGGCGCCGCGGCCCCTCAGCTCGGCAGATGGGTTTCCAGGGCCATGGCGATCTTTTTTTTCAGCTCCGTCAAATCGAAGCTCTTCACCACGTAATAGTCGGCGGCGATGGATTTGGAATCTTCCTTGAACGTGTCGTAGGCGGTGGAAAGAATCACCGGCAGGTCGTAAAACCGGCCGCGGATGTCCTGCAGCAAATCCAGCCCGTCGTAATCCACCATCTTGATGTCCAGGATGACCAAATCCGGCTTTTCCTTCTCGATGCGCTCCAGGAGCTGATAGCCGCTGTCGGCCGTGATGACTTCGTATCCCGCGTCGCGAAGCTCTTCCGAATAGAGCAGGCGGATGTGTTCTTCATCGTCCACGACCAAAATCTTCGCCATAAGGTTCCTCCTGCCGCGAAATCGCGCGCCGTCGGATCTCGGCGGCTCTTTTCATGAAGGCCAACGTTCCACCAGGTACGGTTTGGATTCTTCAAAGATCGTACACGTCTCTTCCACGTGATCTTCCGCCTGCTGGATCGACATGCGTTCCGTGCGTTTCACATAGGCGACCACCCTTCCAAGGTAGAGCGGCACCAAGGCATCGAGAAGACGCCCCCGCGTTTCGCGGGAAAAACGGCGGTACGCACATGCCGCGTCGAACAGGACCGCCGCCCACGTCTGGCTGGGAAAGGCGAACTGCTCAAACGGCATGCCTCGGATTTCATCCAATTTGTTCATGACCGCGGGATCGAACACCTGGCGCCACATGCCTTCGTGTTCCTGAAAACCCTCCAGGAACCGCTGATGAAGCCGGGCGGCATTGACTTCCACCAACGGCGGGTTGTCCATTTCCTGGCCGTCCAGATTGAAAAGCGCCGTGGGCTTGCTCCATTTGACCCGTTTCCAGAAGTCCGCATAGACGTCCATTTGGTCGAAAAGGGCCGTCAAGACATGGCGAAACCGGGCGCCGAGGTGGGCGAAGGGGTCCTTGGCCCGGTGTCTTTTGGGGGCCCCGATGATGGTCTGCCAGACAGGAGCCCGAGACGTGAGCGCGACGGCCCCCATCCACACGTCGATCCCGGTGGCGTCGACGGCTTCGGACCATGCGGGAGCTTCCAGGAACCTGGCCACCATATCGCCGCGGAAGGCGCAGTCTCCCGCATCGGGTTGACGCACCCGCCGACCATACAGGCAGCGGAGCATGGGATAGACGACCGCCGAGGTCAAAGTGTTTTCGTACTTGTGACGCAGGTACAACGGGGTGACATAAGCTGCCCCGCGGAAAATGGGCTCGATGAATAAGCGCACCCACACAGGAGACACATTGGTAATGTCCACTTCCAGGACGAGCACGGCTTTGGGCTCTAGCGCCGTGAGCTTTTCGAAGAGCATCCGAAGGTTGGCGCCTTTTCCACGCTGATGGGCTGCCGTCGAAAGGTACACGCGCGGCACGTCTGTGTGTGCCTGGAAAAAAGCCTCCAGGGTGCCGTCCACCGAGGCGTTGTCGCAATTGATGATGACCGATGAGCGATCGGGATACGCTTCTCGAAGACCCCGCCCCACCACTTCCACGGCCCGCCCGATAAAGGCCGCCTCATTGAATGTCGGAATGGCGACCACAATGTCCACCTGCTCAATCTGTTGAGGATTCTCTTCCACGGCAATCATCCCGAACTCCGATTCATCGGCCATTCCTCCCGCTCGCCGGGGCACCGACCGCCGGCGCCACCTGCGCTCCCCCATGTCTTCAACTCATGGGTGACCGGCAAAGCGCGCGCTGTCCGAAAATTGCGGCGCGTCTTCACAAGGGTACCCCATGAGCTTTTATTTGTCCGGTCCCCACTTCACGGGATTTCCAGGGTTTCCGGGTCCCGTTCCCTCAGGTAGCGGAACAGTTCGGCGTCCGTTCCAATGACGAAGAGCCCCCGAGGATTGTCGTACCGTTTATAGAAATCGAGCGTTTGATAAAATTGGTAAAACTCTGGATTCTTTCCATACGCTTCCGCGTAGATCCGAGTGGCCTGGGCGTCAGCTTTTCCTCGAATCTCTTCCGCCGTTCGATAGGCTTCCGACTGGATTTTGGCCAGATCCCGTTCCATCTGGCCGAGAATCGCCGCCCTCTCCCCTTCCCCTTCGGAACGGTATTGGGCGGCGATCCGCTTGCGTTCCGAAATCATTCGTTCGAACACCCGCTGCTGAACAGTCTGGACATAGTTGATCCGCTTGATGCGGATGTCTAACAGTTCGATGCCGAATTCCGGAAGCAATCGGGAAGCGTCCGCCACCATTTCCCGGGTGATTTTTTCCCGACCTTTGCTCAAGGCCGCGGAGGCTTCCGGATCACCTTCCCCTTCCTCGCCGGCGATGAACTGGTAATCTCCCAGTCCGGCCTCGATGAGGATTTCCCTGGCCTTTTCCCAACCTTCGCTGCGGACCAGTTCCACCAAATTGTTATTGGAGACGTGGTCCCGCACCACGGAATCGATGATGCCGTCCAATCGGCTCATGGCCGTGCTCACCGTGCCTACCCGCTGCAGGAACAGCAACGGGTCTTTGATGCGCCACCGGGCCGTGGTGTCCACCCAGATGTATTTTTTGTCGCGGGTCGGGATTTGGTTTGGGCTTCCGTCCCATTTGAGGACGCGTTTCTCGAAAAAGTTGGCTTTCTGAATGAGTGGGATTTTGAAATGCAGCCCGGCCGTGGTGATCGGCCGGCCCACAGGCCTTCCCCACTGGGTGATGACCACCTGTTCCGTTTCAGCGACAACGAAAAGCGATCCAGCCGCCAACACCGCGATCACAACGGCGATGAGAATGGGAATGCGTAGATTTTGCGGCATGGCGGTCATTCCCCTTTCTTTTGGGGCCCGGCGCTGGAATCCGCCCATTGGCGGACCACCTGGTTCAAATCCAAAATGGGCAGCACACCCGCGCCTCCCGAATCCAGCACAAGAAGATTGCCCGCCTTGGCGGTAAACTGCGTCATGGCCTCGATGTACATCCGGCGGCGGGTGACATCCGGGGCTTTTTCATACTCGTCCACAATGGTGCGAAACCGGGCTGTTTCCCCTTCCGCCCGGTTGATCCGCTCCGTGGCATAACCTTCCGCCTGGGTGATGGTCTGGCGGGCCTGGCCTCGCGCCTTGGGGATGCGCTCGTTGTACGCCTGCTGGGCTTCATTGATCATCCGCTCTTTTTCCTGCCGGGCTTCATTGACTTCGTTGAAGGCCGCTTTGACCGGATCGGGCGGGTTGGCGTTTTGAAGCTTCACCGTGACGATCTGTAATCCCGTGTGGTAGGTGTCCATGATTTCTTGGATCTCTTGACGGGCCATTTCCGCAATGGACGCGCGCCCCACGGTGAGCACTTCATCAGCGTAGCGGTTCCCCACGATCCGGCGCATAACGGATTCGGAAATGTCATCCAGCGTGCTTTCCACATCGTGGAGCCGAAAGAGGTATTCCATGGGCTCCCGGATCTTGTATTGGACGGTCCATTGGAGGTCGATGACGTTAAGGTCACCGCTGAGCATGCGGGCTTCTTCTTCAAAACCCTGTTCGGTGAAGCGGCTGCGCACGCCGGGGGTCACGGTGCGGTAGCCGTATTCCCGCTGAAGCACCCGGCCGGTGAGGACTTTGGTGATGGTTTCCACACCGAAGGGAATTTTGAAATGCAACCCGGGACCTTCGGTGCGCACAAAGCGTCCGAAACGCTGGACCACGGCCGTTTCTTGGGGCGCCACCGTGTAATAGGCGTTGCCGCCCACCACAAGAACCGCGACGATGAGGGCCACCACCCAAAAGGCGCTTCCTTTGAACCCGGAAAACTGGAACCGTTGGCGTAATCGCTGGATCACTTGCTCCAGGTCCGGTGGAACCCCCGGGCCCTGCCCCCGATTCGGAGGTCTCTGCCAATCCATGTAGTCCCTCCTGATCCTTCGGCCGCCTCCGGCCGGAAACTCCTCGTGCGTCGGCACCGTCGCGCCGGAGCATTCACCCCCAACCGCCCTTCATGACCCTCTGGATCGCAAGGACTCCAAAACGTAGGCCGAAAAAATCAGCAGCAGTGCCAGGACGAGAATCTTCCCTCCGGATGCGTCCGGAAAGAAAAATTTCCCGAGAAAAAAGGCAAAAAAAACACCGAGGACCGATCGGAGCGCAAGGACCCGCCAGCGCACAGTCACCACCTTTCCACCGTTTTCTCTAAGGAATCTGGTCGAGAAGCCGCTTCCCACCGGGACCGGCCGCCTACGGCCTCGAACGGGCGCTCTGTTCGGCCCCGCACCCCATGCGTTGAAAGCCCGCCTGAACTCTTCCTATGCGCTTTTGCGGATTGTCCTTGAACACCTTTGGGAACCACGCCATCCAAGCACTCGACGGCGATGTCCCCCTCATCCGTGCGCAGACTTCCGCACGCAGCCCATGCCGAAGTCGGCCAAATCCTATCGGTGCCCCCCCGCAATGTCAAGACAAGTCAAGGAAAACCGACTCACCCCTTCCGGCGCTTTGGGCCCCTGAGCGAAATCAAAACAGAGGTGGATTCCGGCTCAATATCCATCACCGGCCGAACGGAGGTGCCTTGCGCCCCACCGCTTTCTGGGTGTATAGGATACGGCGATGAGAGGACGTCAGGCGAGGGGACCGTTCTTGCCGAAACCGCAGCGGGGGAAAACCTGCACCTCACCGGGTCCGAAGCCGCTTGTGGGAATGCCGTAGGGTGGGGCTCTCCATGAAACTGCTCATGTTTTACGCACCGCACTTCTGGTACCGGACCTTTGTGAAGACGCTCCCGGACATGCCGGACCGGGATGAAGAAAAGGAATGCCGAAACGCCGTGGTCATCTTCTTTCATGCGGAAGCACGGGATGAGGAGCGGCAAGACAAGGTGGTGGAAAAGTGGGTGAAAAACGCCAAGTGGCTTGCCCGAAAATTCGACACCCTCACGATTGTCCTCCATTCCTTCAATCATCTGGCGGAAACCAAGGCCTCCCCTGAAACGGCCCGGGCCATGACGGTTGAGGTCCGGCATCGGCTGGAACGCACAGGTTTCACCGTTTTGGAGACCCCTTTCGGCTATCTCAACGAGTGGAAAATCCACGTGGCGGGCGATTCCCTCGCCAAGGTGTTCAAGGACCTGTAAGGCTCTGGAGAATGGTGCCCATGGAACGCGTGCTCATCGCCCTGGACGACCGCCCCGGGTCGTTAAAAGCCGTGGAATACGTCACCCGTCTTCTCAAGGGTGCGACCCACGTGGATTGCATCCTGTTTCATGTGCTCCCGCCGGCCTCGCCCAATCTTCTCCCCCGGGATGTGATCCGCCGCATCGAATCCATCCATGAAACCCATCCCCATGTGAGCGGCTACTTCTGGAATCCGGAAGACGAAGAGAAGATGCGGCGCACCTTCGCCACGGCCCGGGACATTTTGCTCCATGGAGGTTTCAGCGAGTCCCAGATCCAAGAAGATTTCGGCGTGGAAGGCCAGGAAATCGCCTACATCATCCTGGAACGCGCCAAGGCCTTGAAATGTTCCACCGTGGTCCTGGGCCGGCGGGGTTTGAGCCGCGTCAAGGAGTTCTTTTTGGGGAGTGTGTCTAAATCGGTTATCGGCCTTGCCCGGGGTGTCACGGTCTGGATCGTGGACGCCTGATTCCCTTAAGCCATTCATCCACCCACGTCTGAAGGGGAGACCGACCATGAGCGAGAATCTCTATAAGTCCATCGCTTTTTGCACGGATTTCAGCGACAACGCCGACGAAGCCTTTATTGCCGCCAAAGATTTGGCCTGGCGCTACGGGGCGACCCTGCACCTGGTGCATGTGCTGGTCACCTTTTCCACCGCCCCGATCCGGGAGATTTACGTCCCGCTGGAAATGGATGTCCATTTCGTGGAACGCGCCACCGAAGGAGCCAAAGCCGCCATCGAAGAACGGTATGTGAGCCAACTGCGCGAAAAACAGCCTTATGAGATCCACATCCTTTCGGGGTACCCGGCCACGGAAATCGTCCGCTTCGTCGTGGAGCGCGGTATCGATCTCGTCGTCATGGGCTCTCAGGGCCTGACGGGCATCGCCCACGTCCTTTTCGGGAGCACGGCGGATCGTGTGGTGCGCAAAGCCCCTTGTTCTGTTCTCACCGTACGCCTGAAGAAAAAGGATTAGACGTTCATGGCCGACAATTCCCTGCTGGATCCTGCCGTTCCCGTGCTGGTCACCGGCGCCGCCGGCTTCATCGGGTTTCACCTCGCCCGAAGGCTCCTTGCGGACGGATACCCCGTGGTGGGTGTGGACAATGTGAACCCTTACTACGATGTGCGGATTAAATGGGACCGCCTCAAGATCCTGGAAACGCACGCGGGCTTCGTTTTCCATCGAATCGATTTGGCGGACCGGGCGGCCATGGAAGCTGTCTTTGACCGCTACGGCTTCCGGGTGGTGGTCCATCTCGCGGCTCAAGCTGGCGTGCGCTACTCCCTCGTCAACCCTTACGCCTATGTGGACAGCAACCTCATGGGCTTCCTGAATATCCTGGAAGGCGGCCGTCGGCATGGGTCAGGCCATGTGGTCTTTGCTTCTTCCAGCTCCGTTTATGGGGCCAACACACGCATGCCGTTTTCCGTCCACCACAATGTGGACCACCCCGTGTCTCTGTATGCGGCCACGAAAAAAGCCAACGAACTCATGGCCCATACCTATGCGCACCTCTACGGCCTGCCTTGCACAGGCCTGCGGTTTTTCACGGTATACGGCCCGTGGGGTCGGCCCGACATGGCCCTTTTTCTGTTCACCCGGGCGATTCTCCAGGGTGAACCCATCAAGGTGTTCAATTACGGTAAAATGCGCCGTGATTTCACCTACATTGATGACATCATCGAAGGGGTGGTGCGTGTGATGCGCAAGGCTCCCCAACCCGATCCCGTTTGGACCGGGGACGCCCCGGATCCCGGCACCAGCGCCGCCCCATATCGGATCTACAACATCGGCAACAACCGACCGGTGGAACTCATGGAATTCATCCGCGTGCTGGAAGAGTGCCTCGGCAGGGAGGCTCAAAAGGAATTCCTGCCCATCCAACCCGGCGACGTTCCCGCAACCGCGGCCGACATTGACGACCTGGCACGCGATTTCGGATTCCGTCCCTCCACCTCCATCCGGGAAGGCATCCAAAAATTCGTGGATTGGTACCTGGATTACTACGGGTCCGATCACCCCCACGCCTCCTGACCTTTCCCACGGATCCTTAAATAGCCGTGTCTTGCGGACGGTCGGCGTCGCCTTCACCCCGAAGAAGCCGGCCCGGTAAAGTGGGTGATTTTCCGGGAACCGAGGGGACGGCCGGGACGCCGTCCCTCCACAGGATTCCGGGAACATGGCACCAAAGAAATAATTCGAAAGATGCCCTCAGATTTTTTTTAAGGTTTCCCCCGGATCCTCCGATAAATTCAGTGTGGGCCGAAGAGCCCCGCGTTTCCGAAAAGGCAAACCCGCCGTAAGGCGGGGACGCAAAGCCACGGGTCCCAAAATCTTTGGGACGGCCGGGCTGCCGAAGAAACGGGAACACCTCCTTCCTCCTGTGGAAGACAGTCTCTCCCGTTTCTTGCCTGAACATTCCAAATGCCCAGGAGGTGTACTATGCTTTCAGCCAACCGTTTTCCTCGGTCCGCGACCACTGTTCCCTTGAGGACCTCAGCCTTCTTTTATTGCGCCGGTGCGCTGGCGTTCTTTGCCTGTCTTGCTTTTTACCTTATATTTGGAGCCGTTCGTGCCTGGGCTGAAAAACCGGCGTTTGCCCAAGGGCGCCTTTTGGTCCAGGCCCGGATCGGGGTGAGTGATGCCGAACTGGATGACGTTCTTTCAGAACACGGCGGCCAGCGTCTCGGAACCCTGGAAAAGATCCGTGTCCATGTGGTTTCGGTGCCCCCTCAGGCGGAAGAAGCCGTGGCTCGCGCCCTTTCCAAGCATCCCAAGATCGCCTTTGCCGAACCGGATGCCCTGATCCCTCCCGACGACACGATCCCCAACGACCCTCAATACGCGAGTCAATGGCACCTGCCTCTCGTGAAGGCGCCGGCGGCGTGGGACTATACTTTGGGGGACGGCGTGGTAGCTGCGGTCCTCGATACAGGCGTGGACGCCGCGCATCCGGATCTTGCCGGAAAACTCGTCCCCGGTTGGAACATGTACGACAACAACGCCGACACTTCCGACGTTTACGGCCATGGGACCAACGTGGCCGGAGTCATCGGGGCTGCGGCCAACAACGGCCTCGGCGTGGCGAGTCTCGCCTGGAACGCGAAAATCATGCCCGTCCGCATCAGTCAGCCGGACGGCTACGCCTACTACAGCACCATCGCCAACGGGGTGATTTGGGCCGCGGATCACGGGGCTCGCGTGGCTAACATCAGCTATATGGTCACGGGAAGCTCCACCGTGACGAGCGCCGCCAATTATTTCCGACAAAAAGGCGGGCTCTTGTTCGCGTCGGCCGGAAACACCGGAGCCTTTGAAAGCACGCCGGAAAATCCATCCATTGTCAGCGTCTCCGCCACCACCAGTTCAGACCTCAAGGCCAGCTGGTCCAGTTACGGGAACTATGTGGACCTGGCCGCTCCAGGTGCCGGCATTCTGACCACGGCTCGAGGCGGCGGCTACGCCAGTGTGTCCGGAACGTCCTTTTCCAGCCCTGCGGCCGCGGGGGTCGCCGCCCTCGTCTTTTCTGTCAATCCCGCCTTTACGCCGGATCAGGTGGAAACCGTTTTGAAGCAGACCGCCGTGGATTTAGGCACGAGCGGCTGGGATACCTACTACGGCTATGGGCGTGTCAATGCGCATGCAGCGATCCTGGCGGCCCTGGACGCGCATAGCGTGGACACCCAGGCCCCGACGGTTTCTATCACAGCCCCGGCGGCGGGTGCGGTGGTTTCCGGCAGTGTGGCCGTGGATGTGTCCGCATCGGATAACGTGGGCGTCGAACGTGTGGCACTGTACGCCAACGGCCAGTTGGTGGCCGAATCTTCTGAAGCGCCTTACGCTTTCAGCCTGGACACCTCGGTTTTTGCCGACGGATCGCTCACCCTGACGGCCAAGGCCTGGGATGCGGCCGGAAATTGGGCAAGCTCCAAAGCTGTGACCATCACGGTGGATAATGTTCCCGATCCCGTGGACGCCACTCCGCCCCAGGTGAAGATTCTCAGTCCTGCCGACGGCGCCAAAGTGAGCAAGAAAGTGACCATTTCCATGAGCGCCACGGACAATGTGAAGGTCACCGCCCTTCGATGCTACATCGACGGCGTCCTGAAAGCTTCCACCACAGGGTCGTCCCTGACGTACAGCTGGAACACCTCGTCGGTGGCTGCCGGCACACACACCATCACGGCCGTCGCCACGGACGCCGGAGGCAACCAAGGGCAGACTTCCATCCGCGTGACGAAATAGGACTGCCATCCCTTTCGTCATTTTCTACCCCGCCCGTCTCAGGGAGCGCTTTCGCCCCCTGAGACGGACAGACACGGCCTCCGAATCCAGAAACACGCATCGACAGAATCCAGAGGCCTCAAGGCGGACATTCCCATCAGCAGGGTTTTCCCTCACCCGTCGGCGTCGGGGAGCCCCGTGTCAGGACATGATGTCCGCGAGGTTCATGGGCCCAACCAAGGGATGAAGCCTCCTTAACCGAATGGGCTTTCGCCGGCGGTGAGCCGCACCCATGAGCGTTGGAATGACCGAAGGCGCCGGGCCGGTGGGCATCGGCGCTCAAGCAAAAAAGGAGCACTCGATCATTCACGGGGGCCGCCTTTGCATCGGCCGCACCGTTCTGATCCCACCTTCCACTCCCTTCCCCACCAGACGGAAGCTGTGCAAACTGTTTCCACTCTTACCCAACGAACTGCACACAAAACCGGCAAACCATTGCACACCCGGGCGCTATGGGAAGGAGGGCACTTTTTCCGTGCAGCCCTTAACTGCACGTCATTACATATGAAATCATTGAAGTTGCCGAACCTGGAAACTCTGGCACAGTCTTTGGACAACGTACGGCTGAAGGTTTATGCATGGGGTCGGCAAACCAGAGTTTTTCACTGGTCCATACTCAAGAAAAGCGAGGAATAACACATGAAACGGACAATCGCACTCGCCATCGGAACTGTTGCCCTCCTGGGCATGGCATCCATCCCCGCACAGGCTGTTCCCATCCTCCAGGTGGGCGTTCCCACCTCCACCGGGTATGCGCCTTACGTGGACGATTTCCCAGATGAGGACACCGCCTTCACATCGGGGGACACCATCGTCGTAGCCGGGGTGCGTGCCCAAAATGCAAACCAAGATCCGACGCTCCAACTCGGCGGTCAGTACAACGGCGGGCTGGATTGGAATGATATAGACTCCAGTCTTCCCGATGAATTCGATGGCCATGGCGCGATTTTGGTCGTCTCGGTTCCGGACTCCTATGCTGGATCAAATACGACCGAGTTTAAGATTTACATCGATGGCAGTCCGACCGCGATCACTTCTTTTTATTTCTCGGAAAACAGTTATTTCCCCAACAATCACTACCCCGTCCAGAGCAACGTCGCTGATTTCTTTTATTTTGATATTGGGAATTTTGCGGCTGACGAGACTGTACCCGATTTTGCCGACGGGAGTGGTTCCGCCAAAGGCGAAATCAAAGAGATCACGTTCACGACAGGCTCTCTCAGCTTCGACAGGATTCACTTTGACGTCATGGCCATCGAGACGGACGACCAGAGAAATTCAGACATAGTGTCAACCATAGTCAATAACCCTGGGTCGCATGACGTCACCTACAGAGATGGCGGCGGGCCACCGCAAGCCATCCCGGAACCCGGGACTCTGCTGCTCGTCGGCACGGGCTTGATCGGCAGCGGCCTAGGGGGGCGGGTCCTGCGCCGCCGGAGAAAATCTTGACGGGCCGTTTCTTCAATCACCGGAAAAAATCCGAACGGGGGCTGCAAAAGCCCCCTTTTTTGTCTTACCGGCCGGCCGAACTGCATTGAAAGATTTTTGCCGGGCGTTTTCCCATAAGGAGATGACCCAAAGTGCGATACGGCGATTCTTTGCGCGCCCAGCATCTTGCACGGGCTACCGCATCAGGGAGCTTTTTTGAAGACACCCCTCCCCAAACCGCCGCCTCCTTTCGCGATCCACCCCGCATCACGGCCACATCCACGCCTTAACCGCCGAAGTGATGCGTTCCGCAGGAAATCTTGACACGAGGCGCGATCGGCTTCCTGCGAGAAGCCATGTGCACAAGAAGTTTGGAGATTCCATGGAGCAGACCGATGGTGGTCCTTTATGACTCTCTTCGAAGGCTTCCCGCCATGGCCCGGATCAAGGGCTCTGGCGTCCTCTCATAATGAGCGCTCCTTCAAAAGCGCCAAACGAGCCGCCGACCACACGGAACTCAGCAAAACCGATTCAAGTAAAGCTTTGCTTGAAAAAGGCGACGACAGGCAGCTTGACCGCCTCGGCATCGGGCTTGACCATGGTCGAACTTGGCGCCATGCTATGCAAAAGATAATGGGCAGACACGACCCGCGAGAAAGGGAAAACGCGTGGCGCTCATGATTCCTCGCCGAAAGCATGTTGCGGCTGCATGGAGGGTCCGATGGGTGCTGGTGTGGGCCTTGGCCTTTGGTGAGGTGCTGCATTCGTCGGCTGCGGACGGGCCGGATTTTGCGGCCCGGCGTGAGTCCATGCTGCGAGAGGTCGTGGCGGATATGGCTGCAACGGCGGCGGAAACGGGCCGGAGCACCCTGTCCGCCCCTGTCCTTAATGCCATGCGCCAAGTGCCGCGGCATCTTTTCGTCCCTGCCCGTCTCGTGCCCGACGCCTACGACAATCGGCCGCTCCCCATCGGCTACGGCCAGACCATATCCCAACCCTTTATCGTGGCGCTCATGACCGAACTCCTCGATCTCACCGAAAACGACAAAGTGCTGGAAATCGGCACGGGCTCCGGGTATCAGGCCGCCGTTTTGGCCCATGTGGCAAAAGAGGTCTTTACCGTGGAAATCCTTCCGGAACTGGCCCGGAGCGCCGAAACGCGGCTCAAAACCCTCGGGTATGCCAACGTGCAGGTGAAAACCGGCGACGGTTATTTCGGCTGGAAGGAGCACGCCCCCTTTGACGCCATCATGGTGACCGCCGCCGCCCCCCACATCCCACCGCCGCTCCTTGACCAATTGAAGCCCGAAGGCACACTCATCCTTCCCGTCGGGCCGCCGTTTCTTACCCAATTCCTTACCCTGGTCCACAAGGCTCGAGACGGCACGGTGACCACGCGCCGTGTGCTTCCCGTGGCCTTTGTCCCGCTGACGCGAAGCGGCGGCACACCATGATTCCCGCAGCGGCCGTGTTTTTTTTGTCCTGTGCCGCCCTCACCTATGAAGTCCTTCTCGTCCGCATTCTGCGCATCGTTCATGACCACCATTTTGCATTCATGATCCTGAGCCTGGCGCTTTTGGGCTACGGTGCCGGCGCCACGGCCCTCACCCTGGCCCAGCACCTCATGGGGCGGCGCCCGCGGGCCGCTTTTGCCGCCGCCGCCGTTTTTCTCTCCTGGACCGTCCTTCTGAGCCCCGCCGCCCTCGCCCGCCTTTCTTTCAATCCCTTGGAAATCCTTTGGGATCGACGCCAGATCGGGCACCTCGCCGCCCTCTATCTCTGCCTCAGTGTGCCCTTTGGTGCAGGAGGCATGGCGCTGGGATTGGCCTTTCGATGCCGGCCGGAAAGCACGCACCGGCTCTACCTTGCGGATCTTTGCGGAGCCGGCTTGGGCGCGGCGTTGGCGGTGGGTTTACTTGAGGTTGCCGATCCGGCCGGGGCTTTAAGAGCGGCTTCGGCCGTGGCCGTGCTGTCTGCGGTGCTGTGCGGGATCCAGCCCCCAGAGGGGCGGACCGCCGCCACCGCGCTGTTTTGCACACCGCCACGAAGCCTCAACGACCGGCCCCTGGAAGCACCTGCGGACGGCTCAGGGACAACGTGGCGCACAATCTTTTCACACACCTTTTGGAGCGGTCTGCGGAAAAAGCATGTTCCCCGATTTCAAAGGCTCCGATCTGGAAACTTCGTTTTTTGGGCTCTGCTGTGTGCCGTGGCCGGATCAATCATCCAGCTCCTTGTGCCCTCCGACGCGTTGAAACCCATGCCCAATCCTTATAAAGGCCTGGCTTATGCTTTGAAAGTTCCCGAGGCACGAATCGTCTCCGAGCGTTTCGGCCCCATGGGATGGGTCGCCGTGGTGGAAAGCCCCCACGTGCCCTTTCGGTCCCTTTCCGGATGGAGTCTCTCCTGTGCCGCGGAACCGCCGTCCACTCCCCTGGGCGTCTTTGTGGACGGTGCCGGCCCCATGCCCGTGTTTTCCAAGGAGGCATTTCCCAAGGGGTTCGGCTTTCGCGACTGTCTCCTGCGGACCCTGCCGTACCGTCTGGCGGCGCTCCACAGCCGTTCAGCCGGGGAGATCCGAGGTCTTCTTTTGGGCCTTCACGGGAATCTGGAGACAGTGATCGCCCGGGCGGAGGGTGCCTCGTTCCTGGATGTGGTGGAAAGGCACGGGGATGCGGCCCGGACTGTCACCGACCATGCCTGGGGTCTCAGGCCGGACGAGGGACCCGGCCGCGTCAGCGTCGACATCACCGATCCGCGGCGGTTCCTACGCACGACAACACACACCTATGACGTGATTCATCCGGCGGCGGTCGGAACGCTCAGCACCGCGGCCGTGGGCGGGGCAAGCCTTATGGAAGTCTACGAGGCCACCGTGGAGGCTTTCTTAATCTATCTGGATCGTTTGTCTCCCCAAGGCTTTCTTGCCCTGGAACACAGTCTTTCCGTCCCCGCCCAGGCGACCCTGCGCTTCGTGGCCACAGCCGTGGAGGCGTTGAAGCGTCGCGGCGTGGAGCACCCGTCTCGCCATCTGGCCGTCATCCATGATTGGAACACGGCTCTCCTCTTGGTAAAGAAAGCCGAGATTTCCGCTCTGGAAAAACAATTTATCCAAAAGTTTTGCTCTTCCCGTTCCTTCGACATCGCCTACCTGCCCGGCATGATTCCAGAACAATCCCCACGATTTCACGTTTCCCAGGACGAACCCCTCCACCAAGCCGTTTCGAGCCTTTTGAGCCCCGGCGCGGGGAATTTTTTGAAGACATACCCCTTTCGCATCGATCCCGTGACGGACAATCGGCCCTATGCGTTTCATTTTTTCCGCTGGAGAACCTTTAACCATGTGATGAGATCTCAGCACGGCCGAGGTCTATCCCTCCTGTCGTGGGGCTATCCGGTGATCATGGCGGCGGCGGTTCAGGCGACTCTGGCGGCGGCGCTATGGATCGCCCTCCCCTTGGCTCTTCGCCGCACGGCTTCTTTTCGGCCGTCGTCTCGGATGGCTGGAAAAATCCTGGTCTATTTCGGATCCTTGGGGCTTGCGTTTCTTTTTATCGAAACGGTTATGATTCAAAAAAATGTTTTTCTTCTGGGACACCCCGTCTCCGGTTTCGCCGGAACCGTCGGGCCGTTTCTTGTGTGGGCGGGGCTGGGGAGTCTGGCGTCGCAGCGGTGGGCCCGCCGGCTCGAGGAAAGTCGTGTCGCCCGGCTCGGGACCCCTCTGGCTGTGACGGCCGTCTTCACGGCTGTCATGGTGTGTGTGTGCGGCCTGGCATGGATCGCTCTGGTGCCGTGGGCTCATGGACTGCCTGCGGGGTTCCGGTGGGCTTTTGCGGTTCTGGGCATGGCCCCTGCAGCGTTTTTCATGGGCATGCCCATGCCCCTGGGCCTGCGCGCTGTGGCCCGCACCCACCCAGACCTTGTCCCTTGGGCGTGGGCCGTCAACGGATGTGCTTCCGTGGTCAGCGCCCTTGCGGCAGCCTTGGCGGCCATGAGCTGGGGATTTGTTGCCGTGCTGGTGGCGGGTGCCGTCTTTTATGGGGTGGCCGCTTTACGCGCTCCCGTTTCGGAAAAAGCGAAGGCCGTTCAGATTCTCTGAACGGCCTGCAGGATTTTCATGGTGGAGATGACGGGATTCGAACCCGTGGCCTCAGCCTTGCGAAGGCTGCGCTCTCCCAACTGAGCTACATCCCCGGTGTGGAAGCACACGGTTTATAGCGTTTCGGGCCGGGGGTTGTCAAGCCGGCAGCGTGCGCTTTCGCGACAAAAGTTTTCGGGAACCGTCCGTCGAAACATGGAGGCCTTTTCGACGCCCATGGCGTATACTCCGGACAGTGTTCCCTTCCCCACCCCGCTTTGGAGGGGCGGAAGGCCCGGCGTCTTCGGTTTTCCTTCCACACCGTAAGGAGGGCCCCATGTTGAGCGATCTCCAGAAAAGGGCTGCCCAGGCCATCGTCAATGTTTTCGAAACGGGTCGTCCCCAGGGGGATTACGGCAAAGTGACCTTTCACCCCAAGGACCCGGGGGAACTGACCTACGGCCGCTCCCAAACCACCCTGGCCAGCGGCAATCTGTATCTTCTGGTGAGGGACTACTGCGCCATGCCGGACGGAGCTTTCGGGCCGCAGCTCGCCGTGTATCTGGACCAACTTGCCAGACGGGATCCATCCCTCAACTACGATGAGCGGCTTCGGGGCATCCTGCGGGATGCCGGCCAAGACCCCGTGATGCGGGACTGCCAGGACCGCTTTTCGACCGGGTGTATTGGGAACCCAGCCTGCATGCGGCCGGCACCCTCGGGGTGGGATCGGCTTTGGGCGTCGCTGTGGTTTATGACAGCCGCATTCATGGCTCGTGGCCGCGCCTGCGCGACCTTACCACGGAACAGATCGGGCATCCTCACCGGATTGGGGAAAAGGCGTGGATCGAAGGCTATGTGCGGCGCCGTCGGGATTGGCTCGCCCAGCATTCCAACAGCCTGCTTCGCAAGACGGTCTATCGCATGGAAAGCTTCCGCACCCTCATGGACGACAACAAATGGGGTCTGGAACTCCCTTTTGTCGTTCGGGGCGTACGAATCGACGCATCGGTGTTGTTGGACGCCCCGGTGCGCGTTTCCGCCGAAGAACCGGAAGCGGGACGCCTGCTTCGCTTGCAAACCCCGGCCCTTCGAGGAGGCGATGTCCGAAAGCTTCAGGAAGCCCTGCGCCATGCGGGATATCCGGTGGAAGTGGACGGCGTTTTCGGGCAGGAAACCCACCGGGCCGTCATGGCGTTTCAGAAGGCGACGGGAAAACTGAAGGTGGACGGCATCGTCGGCCCGGCGACTCGGGCCGCCTTGGGCCTCGACGAGTGACCCGGGAACGCGCCTGAGGGACCCGATTTCTTTGGCGCCCGTGCCCGGGCGTCGCCAAAAAAATGACCCGTGAAAAGAAAAAAGCGGGCTAAACCCCGCTTTTTTCATCGGGAGATGCCACCGGATCAGTCGTCGGAAGATGAAGAACTGCCGGCGGATGAAGACGTGCTCGTGGAACTTTCCGAACTCTTGGATTCGCTCTCGGTGCTCTTCTTGGAATGGGTGTTCTCGTTTTGTTTCCTTCCGGCGTAATCCGTGACATACCAGCCGGACCCCTTGAGGTGGAACGTGCTCATGGAAATCATCTTGCGCAGCGGCCCACGGCAATGGGAGCATTCGGTCAGGGGCGGATCGGAAAACCTTTGCATGGCTTCGGTGATCTGACCGCACTCGGTGCATTCGTATTCGTAGATGGGCATACCTCGGTACCTCCTTACCGATTGAGGCGGAATAAACTTGTGTGAGACGCACAAGATGTTTCGTGGGCATTATAAGGCTCGATCCCGCCTTGTCAAGGCTTGGCATTCCGATGGGGCTGCTTTTTGGGCGGGCTTCGATTGCAATCGGTGCGCCTTTTCTTTATGATCCATGCTCGGGTGCGGCCTGGTGCGGCGGAAACGGGGGGCACAGAGGGGTTGACCCACGTGGCGGAACACACCACCGATCGGAGCGGGGAGGGGATGATGGGAACACAAAACCACCGATGGAAAATCTGGGGAGCCGTGGTGCTGGGTCTGGCGCTTTTGGGGGCACCCGCGCTCGGGGGGGCCGAGGACAAACCTTTCGTTTTCGGCCTGCTCTTGGTGGGCCCGTACAACGACAAAGGATGGAGCCAGGCGCACTACGATGCGGGCCTGTACGTCGAGCGCACCGTGCCGGGTACCAAGATGCTCTACATTGACAAAGTCAACCCGGCGGACCGCCCGGGGGTCACCATCCCTCAGGTGGTGGATGATCTCGTCTCCAAAGGCGCCAAGCTCATCATCGCCAATTCCGACGACATGAAAGACGGCATTCGGGAAGCGGCCGTCCAGCACCCGAATGTGGCTTTTGTCCACGTTTCCGGAGACGATGTGTTAACCGGCAAGGCCCCGCCCAATTTGTCCAATCTCATGGTCCGCATGGAATACGGAAAGATGATGGCGGGCTTCGCCGCCGCCTTGACGACCAAAACGGGAAAGATCGGCTACCTCGGCCCGCTCATCAACGAAGAAACGCGGCGTCTCGCCGCATCGACCTATCTTGGCGCTCGGTATGCCTGGACGCAGGTGCGCAAGGAACCTGCGGACAAACTGGTGTTTACGGTGACCTGGATCGGGTTTTGGTTCAACATCCCCGGGGTGACCGCCGACCCCACACAGGTGGCCCAAAACTTTTTCCACAGCGGCTATGACGTCGTCGTTTCCGGCATCGACACCACGGAAGCCTTGACCGTGGCCGCCCAGAAACGCCAAGAAGGTCGGGATGCCTGGGCGGTTCCTTACGACTACAAAGGTGCCTGTGAAGCCGCTCCGAACGCCTGCCTGGGAGTGCCCTACTACAACTGGGGTCCCGGATACGTGCCGCTGGTTCAGGCCGCCATGACCGGCCGTTGGAAATCCCAATGGTTGTGGCTGGGCCCGGACTGGAAGGACCTCAACAACGAAGCGACCAGTCCCTTGGGGTTCATGAAAGGCAAGGCCTTGAGCCCGGAAGTGAGCCACGCGCTGGATCGTTTCATCGCCGATTTGGCCTCCGGCGCCGTCAATCTCTTTGCCGGGCCCCTGTATTACCAGGACGGGTCGGTGTTCGTGCCGGCCGGCGCCACGGCCTCCGATCAGGACATCTGGACCATGAAACAGTTGCTTAAAGGAATGGAAGGCCCCAGCAGCGCGAAATGACGGTCGAGACGGTGAAGGGGAGCGTCAGGGGCGGTGCGCTTCGAAAGGCGGACCGCCTCTCGTTTTCCGAAAAGATCATCCAAACGGTCTCTTCAACGGACGGCAGCGGCCGCTCACGGGAAAATCGCCGGGAGCCCTCCCGAAGGCGACCGGGTCATGGGGGAATCAACGAAAAAGCCGAGGGAAAATCTTCGGGGTGAAGGTTTTGCGGGGTGGACGTCGAACTTCGAAACATTCATAAATTTTTCGGGCCCGTGCACGCCAATCGAGGGATCGATCTTCGGGTGCGTTCCGGCACCATCCACGGCATCCTCGGGGAAAACGGCGCGGGGAAAAGCACGCTGATGAAAATCCTTGCCGGAGCGGTGCCCCGCTCTTCCGGGGAGATTCTGCTGGACGGCCGACCCACGGATTTTGCGCACCCTGCGGAAGCGTCCCGAGCCGGGATCGGCATGCTGTATCAGGAACCTCTGGATTTTCCCCCGCTGACCGTTCTGGAAAATTTCATGGTCGGCCGTCCCCGATACCCCAAGACGTCGCCGAAGGTCTGGGCCGATCATTTGGAATCCATGTGCCGGGATTTCGGCTTTTATTTGGACCCCCAGGCCCCTTTGGAAACCCTGACCTTGGGGGAACGTCAGCAGGTGGAGCTCCTGCGGCTCTTGTCCTTGGGATGCCGACTGCTCATTTTGGACGAACCCACCACGGGAATTTCTCCGGCGCAAAAAGAACTCCTGTTCCGGGCTTTGCGCCGGGTCGCCGAAGACGGCAAGACGGTCCTCCTGGTGTCCCACAAGTTGGAAGACGTGGAAAACCTGTGCGGCGCGGTGACGGTCCTAAGGCAAGGGGCCGTGACCGGATCTTTGGAAGCCCCGTTCGATCCTCGGGAGATCCTGGCGCTCATGTTCGGCAGCCCGCCGGCACCGCTGCAGAAGGGCCTGAGAACCTCAACGGAGATCGTGCTGGAGATGCGCGGGGTGAGCGGTCTCGGGGGGCGGGCCGGACTTCGGGACGCCACGGCGACATTCCGCAAAGGCGAAGTGGTGGGTTTGGCGGGCCTGGAAGGCAGCGGGCAGGGCGTGTTCCTTCGCCTCGCTGCGGGACTGCAGCGGCCCGTCTCCGGTGCCATCGAGCTTTTCGGGGAGGAAGTTACGGGCCGGGACCACCATGCGTTCCGCCGCCGCGGGGTGGCTTTCGTGCCGGAAGGCCGTCTGGAAGAAGGCCTCATCGAGGGTCTTACCCTGACGGAACATTTCGCCCTGGCCGCCTGTCCGCCGAAACTCTGCGTTCCATGGGAGACGGCGCGCCGCACGGCCCAAGAGCGCGTGGAAAGATTCCGCATCCGCGGCACCCCCGAATCCCCCGCCGACGCGCTGTCGGGCGGCAATCAGCAGCGGCTGCTCCTTTCTCTGGTGCCGCCGGAGGCGACCCTGCTGCTTTTGGAACAACCCACCCGAGGTTTGGATGTGGAATCCAGCCATTGGGTGTGGGAGCACTTGCTGCGGCTCGCCGACGCCGGCGCCACCATCCTGTTCAGTTCCGCGGAATTGGATGAAATCCTCACGGCCGCCGATCGGGTGCTTGTTTTTTATAACGGGCGGATCCTCTTGGATGTGGACGCCCAAGACGCCCGGCCGGAGCTTTTGGGGAGTGCCATCGCCGGGCGCGTTTCCCTGTAAAATTGCGAGGGGTCCATGAAGTCCGGGACGTGGGGAGAAACCTGTGGACGCTTGTTCTGGACGGTGGTTCTGGCCGTGGGCTTGAGCTCCGCCGTGGTCGCTTTGGGGGGCGCGTCTCCCCTGGAAGCCTACCGCCACATCCTGGCGGGATCGTTGGGATCTTGGGCCAAATTCGCCCAAGTGCTCCGGGTCTGGGTGCCCCTCACCCTGTGCTCTCTCGGGCTCTTGTTCACCTTTCAGATCGGGCTGTGGAACATCGGCGTGGAAGGCCAGGTGGTCTTGGGGGCCGTGGGGGCCACCGCCGTAGTCCGGTGGGGCGGAGGGGCGGCGCCCGAACTGGTGCTGCCCGCGGCCTTGGTCGGCGCCGCCTTGTGCGGCGGATTGTGGGCGCTGGCGGCCGGGATCTTGAAAACCCGAGGCGGAGTCAACGAGATTTTCGCCGGTTTGGGCTTGAATTTCGTCGCCTCCGGTCTCCTTCTCTATCTTATCTTCGGTCCGTGGAAACAGCCGGGAATTGCGAGCATGAGCGGCACGGAGACCTTTCCTCAGGCCTATTGGTTTCCGGGGGTCCCCGGCTGGGCCGTGTCCCCCTATGCCGTGGCGGCGACCGTCGTTGTCCTGGGATTCACGGCATGGAGTCTGCGCGGCACCCGGGTCGGTCTGGCCCTGAAAGCCATCGGCCGAAATCCCCATGCGTCGTATCTCTTGGGGCTGAGCCCCTCCCGATGGATGCTCCTGGCCATGCTCCTCGCCGGAAGCTGTGCGGGACTCGCCGGGGCCTACCAAGCCCTGGCCGTCTATCATCGGCTCATCCCCAACATCTCCAGCCAATACGGCTACCTGGCCCTGCTCGTCGTCATGCTGGCCCATGAACGATGGCAGCTCATTCCGTGGATCGCTCTCTTCTTTGCCGTCCTGAACGTGGGAAGTATCCAATTGCCCATGATGCTCCGCATGGATTCGTCTCTTGCCGGCGTCCTTCAAGGAAGCCTGGTCCTCGCCGCTTTGGCCGTGCAGGGCGTGTCGAGCCGGCGGAGGAGGTCATCGTGACCGACGGCCATCTCGCTCTGTTTGCCGCCGGGGTGCTCGCCGGGGCGGCGCCTTTGGTCCTGGCCGCCATGGGGGAAACCCTGACGGAAAAAGCCGGGCTGATCAATTTGTCCCTGGACGGGACGATCCTCTTGGCGGCCATGACGGCTTTCGTGACGGCCTCCGAGACCCAAAGCCTCGCTGCCGGGTTCTTGGCCGGTGCCGTCACGGGGGCCGTTCCGGCGGTGGTCGTCGCCGTCATGAGCCTGTACTTCGGGCAGCCGCAGGTGGCCGTCGGCTTTGTCCTTACCCTCATGACCAAAGACCTGGCGTACTTTTTGGGCAACCCCTATGCGCGTCTGCCCGGCCCACAGACGTCCCCCGTGCCCATCCCGCTTCTGGAGGCCCTGCCGGGTCTCGGAGCCGCCCTGTTCCGGCATACCTGGGTCACCTATGGTTCGATGGTCTGCATCGCCGTGATCTGGTTCCTCTTCTATCGCACCCGGGCGGGGCTGGTTTTAAGGGCTGTGGGGGAAAATCCGCGGGCCGCCTTTGCCCGGGGGATACATGCCCGGCATGTGCAGGTGCTGTGTGCGGCGGTGGGCGGTGTGCTGGTGGGGCTTGCCGGCGCGGCCTTCTCTCTCAGCGTCAAGCCGGGATGGGGGCGTCCTCAAGGGGCCGAAGGCATCGGCTGGATCGCTTTGGCCCTGGTCATCTTCGGCGGCTGGCACCCTGTGAAGGTGGCCGTGGGGGCTTATCTTTTCGCGGTGCTCCAAATGCTGGGCATCACCCTGCAGGGCATCTGGCCGTCCGTTCCCTCCCAGGTGTTTCAGACGGCGCCCTTCCCTCTCATGATCTTCACCTTGGTGTTCATGCATTTAGGGGGAAGACCCGAGGTGGAACGGTGGGCGGCGGCGCGGCCGTGGGCGGGGCGCATCCTGCGGTTCATCCGGGCTCGGGCGCCACGGGCTTTGGGCCGGCCGCTGCCTCCGGACGACGGCGCCTCACGGCTCGGATAATCCCGTGCGCACTACCGCCGTCGGGCAGCGGCGCGAGCTTCAAAAGGTTTCAACGATGTGCCGCCTCGGTGCCGCACCGGAGGGCCTTGAGGCGCGCCTCCAAGATTTCCACATGGAGCTTTTCTTCCGCGATAATTTCTTCGAGGGCCCGGGCGCTCTCCCCTTCGTCCATGAATCCGGTGAGCATCTCGTAAAAGAGGATGCTGTCCTTTTCGAACTCCAAGGCCGTTTCGAAGATTTTTTCCATGGTCACCAACTCTGCCGGGTCAACCTCTTTGAGGCTGAAGGCTTGATCGCCGATCATGGACTGGAGCAAATCGCCGCTCACCTCCCGGACCCACTGCGCCTCTCCCTCTTCCCGGGGGAGATGCTGCCGCATGGTATCGAACCATTCCCGATGGCGGGCTTCATCGCCCGCAAGATCCTGCAGGATTTCCTGGAGTTGGGGATCGCTCTGGAGCCCCGCCGCCCGCCGGTAGAATTTTTCTCCGTTTTCTTCGATGCGCACGGCCATCTTGAGCACTTCGTCGGCGCTGAACATGGATCGAACCCTCCTCTGCATCCGGTCCTGTGGACATCGCCCGCGCGGGGAATCGCCCTTCAAGGGCGGATCTCATAGAAAGCCCCGGACCGCACTATGGGCGCCGACCCCAGGGGATGTCAAGGCGGAACCTCGGCGCGGCTCGGGACAGGGAGTCCCGCCGGGAGGTGGAGGACACCCCGCTTTGTCGGTGGAAAGGACGGGCAGGCATCCGTCATGCTTTTTGGGGCCGATTGGATCATGACGTCCACCGCCCGCCTTGCCGGGAGAAGAGCCACGCAGGCATCCCGGGCGGATTATGGGAGAGAAACCGGTCTGTCCCGCGGGGGGAACTCTTCCACGCATGGACCGGCCGATGCGGACGCGCCGCCGCCGGATAAGCGTGGGCCGATCACGGGTCCTTCCTGCGAGGACAGTGTGTCATGAAGGGCGCGGCGAAAAACGCCGCCGCCCTTCGTGATCGGAAAAGTCCGCTGCCGCCGTGCGCTCGGTTACGGTGACGCGCGCCTTAGAACGTCATGCGACGCCTGCGCTCGGAGGCCGATACACGGTGTGTCTCCCGGTGCCCGTAAGACCGCCTCTGATTCGAGGTCCTGGGAAAACAGGAAAAGTGCAAGAGCCTTTCCGACCACACCAACCCGGAGGCGATGACGTCGGGAGAATCCACCCGAAGATCGTTGCCGAGACCGGGAGACGGGAACACCGCCACGGGGATCTCCAGCACACGCTGCCACCACCCGGCGGCGTCGGCGACACCCGAAGGCGGCTCCTGCGGCCCATAGAGCACCTCGAACGCAAAGCTCTTCAGGATCTTCGGGAAAGCTTTGCGGAAGAGTTCCACCGATCCCAGCAGCTCAGCTCCCAGGAGTCCTTGGGGTCCGATGAAGACCGCCCCCAGCTGGTCCGGTTGGGGCGTGAGTTTTTCCAAATAGTCTTCCATGCGTGCATCCGCACGCCTGCGGGCTTCCTGAAAGTCCTGGGTCGGCGAGGAGGCTCCGACTTCCTCCAGCCGAGAAGACACTTCGTCCCACACGGCGTGTTGGTCGCTGAAAAATTCCCTGTGAGTGCTCAGGGACATCATGACGCTCTCCTTGTGGCGAACCCGGGATCTCGCCGGGAAGACGGCTTTGGCGGCCTCGAAGTCCCTGCGTGTTTCCCGCCACCGTCCCGCCTCCATGCAGGACACCGGCATGTTGAGGGTCATCCCGGCGGCGACCAAGATGGATGTGTTGACAATGCGGTTCTGCTTGCCCCCTCGGAGCTCTTCGCCGTCCAGGATGAGGATCGGCTGGGGCCCGAGGTTTTTCACGCGAAGGAAAGGGACCTGGCCGCCGGCGTCTGTTTCTGTGATTTCCGCCCATCCCTTTTCCAACGCTTCCTCGAGGAGGACCACCGTGGCGAATTCTTGGACCGTTTCACCGTTGGTGATGGGAACCACGGCCATGGAAGCGTAGTGGGACGGTTCTCCCGGGGAAATAGATTTGGGAACAAATTCGGAGACTCTGGCCATAATCGATACCTCCTTTTCTTGCAGTGGGGTGCACACCCCTGTGGGGATCTTGGCCTCATTGGTAAAGGGTCCGGTCCCCCAAAAAGCGTCCTACATCCGGCGCGAGAGAAAAATTTTTTTGTCGTGACGCCTCACCTCACATGATTCGCTGCGGGGGCGGTCCCGTTATGGGGGAGGGATGAGGCAGAACGGACGGCGGGAAATTTAGGGGGCCGGGGCGGATTCTGTGGATGCAGACGGGTGACGACCTTGAAAGCTGTCTTGGCGTTTCGGGCGGGTCCTAAAAGATCTCGGCCAGTTGTTTGGTCATATAACGCACATAACGAAGAAGTTTTTCTCGGTGCGCCATCCCTCGGGATGTGAGGAAAGGGTTGTCCTGGGGCCCGAAAAACTTCGCCAGAAACCGAAGCAGCCGTTCCACGTCTTCCCGGAAGCGGCGTATCGTCTCCACTGCTGCCGTATCGGGGCAGACCGGGCCGTTGTCCGCGCCGACGCCGTTGGGATCCACTGCAGGCGCTTTCGGGCCAGGGGCGGCCCGCTTGATGCCTTGAAGTGCGGTATAGATCTGAAAGGCTCTTCGGGTTTCGTCTTTTTCCCGCAGGGCGCTGCTGAGTTTTCGGCGCAGTTCCTCGTTTTCCTCGCGCAGCTTGTCCAGCTCCTCCTGGAGCTTGGCGGTGTATGTTTCCAGAATCTCGACGTACCGAGGGAGGTCTTCGTGCGGGCTTTCATCGAGCCAAAAGCCCATCAGGGCCAACTGGTACGGGTGGCGCGGGAGCATGGCACACTCCTCTGTGGGCTTGCGGGGGAACCGCGGCCGCCGGTGGATCACGGCGCCGTGATCCCCTTGGCATCAACGTGCACGTCCAGGGGCACCGGCGGGCTCAAGAGGGTTGATGGATCGTGGCACCTCGAGCACGGGGAAGCCGAGAGGTCCGAAGGCCCGAGTGTGGACACGTTGTCCGCATGAACCCCGCGCAGCACCGCCTGTGTTTTCGCGCGGACAGCGTCCTCTGTTTCGGGCGCTGATATCTCGCGGCACGGAAGGGGCATCTCCCGCTTCGCGGCGTCTTGTGTCCTCACCGAGGCTGTATCGGCGCTTTGCGGCACGCTTTCCATCATCGAGGCCACGGATGATCGCCGGGGCCGGGGCATACATACTCCGGAAAAGGTTTTTGCGCAACGGGCCGGGCGGCAGCGCGGAAAGCTTTCCTGGAACACCGCGGGAAACGCCATAAGCGGCCTGAGCCTCCCCTGGCCGTCCGGCTCTAGGCCCATCATTTTCGGGGCAGGAAGCCCCCCCGCCTTTGTTTCCCGCCCGCCTGTCCATCTGCTTGCGCAGATGCCACTCCGGGAGCGGATTTCCTTGTTGCGCTTCACCAGCCGGTTTGTCTTCCAGCCGATCCCAAGGGCGGCTCGAACCGTATTCGGGACGCGCACCCAAGAGTCCATTGGAGCACCCCTCCTCGTCCTTGACCATGGGCAGGTCAATATTCTCGAAAGGCAAGTGACAAGACGTTCCTACGCATGGTGACTCGCATTCCAGGTTGGGATCCGCGTCTTTCTGAACCCTTGCGACCGCCGCCAAGGCTCCATCGTTTGGTGGTCATGCTTTGGAATCGATGCCGGCCTTGGATAACAGCCCTGTAGGGCCAGGCCCCTGTGCCTTACGCTTTCTTCTTGATGGATCACGAATAGCCAACTCGGGAAACGATCCTGTAGGGGCAGGCCCCCGTGCCTGCCCTGAACTTGTGGAAACAAGTCTCCCATTTGCCCTGAATCGGTGCGGTGCATTGGATGAGAGCGCACCCTGTCGGCAGGGCGACCACCGGAGGTCGCCGGCGACCTGGATAACAGGGCCATGGATGGGGTTTGGCATCGCGATCAACCTAAAGACGGGGAAAGAGACACCGCAGGCTGACCTGCACCTATCCGAATCGATTCAACTCTCAGATAAAAATGCGATAACAATAGCAAATGGGGCCGGGGCATAAATACCCCGGAAAACTCCGTGCTCAGGCCCGTGGCCTTGCCGAGCGGGCAGCCGCTTCAATGGGGCCGGGGCATAAATACCCCGGAAAACAGGCATCGCTCCAGCAAGTGATGGCGGGGAAGTACAGCTTCAATGGGGCCGGGGCATAAATACCCCGGAAAACGTGGCCAAAAAACTTGTGAGGATTCCAACAAGTTGTCCACGCTTCAATGGGGCCGGGGCATAAATACCCCGGAAAACCTCACTAGCGAAGAGCGAGTGAGCCTAAGTTATATGCTTCAATGGGGCCGGGGCATAAATACCCCGGAAAACTATTGCTAGGTCTTACGACCCCTTTAAGATGAGCATGCTTCAATGGGGCCGGGGCATAAATACCCCGGAAAACAGGCGGAACTGGTCGGTGCCGCTTTGTGCGGGACCCTGCTTCAATGGGGCCGGGGCATAAATACCCCGGAAAACGTCGGTGACACACCCGAACAAGCATGGGAAACTGCAGCTTCAATGGGGCCGGGGCATAAATACCCCGGAAAACTAGCGGCACGGCCCCGAACCCACCGGGGAGCGAGGTCAGCTTCAATGGGGCCGGGGCATAAATACCCCGGAAAACTTCTTGCCCTTGAGCCACTGAAAAACAGTGGGCTGAGCTTCAATGGGGCCGGGGCATAAATACCCCGGAAAACTGGCGCGTTTCGAGGAAGCCCTCAACTCGCTCCACCTGCTTCAATGGGGCCGGGGCATAAATACCCCGGAAAACTGGCGCGTTTCGAGGAAGCCCTCAATTCGCTCCACCTGCTTCAATGGGGCCGGGGCATAAATACCCCGGAAAACTGTTTGCCTTCTGAACGAGTGAAGTGAGGTTATCCACCGCTTCAATGGGGCCGGGGCATAAATACCCCGGAAAACCCTGTTGGTCCACACGCGAATTGTATAGAAGGGTGTGGCTTCAATGGGGCCGGGGCATAAATACCCCGGAAAACTGGCGCGTTTCGAGGAAGCCCTCAACTCGCTCCACCTGCTTCAATGGGGCCGGGGCATAAATACCCCGGAAAACTGGCGCGTTTCGAGGAAGCCCTCAATTCGCTCCACCTGCTTCAATGGGGCCGGGGCATAAATACCCCGGAAAACTGTTTGCCTTCTGAACGAGTGAAGTGAGGTTATCCACCGCTTCAATGGGGCCGGGGCATAAATACCCCCCTTAATCCGTGAAATTGCACCTATGCACAAGACTATCTTGTGGTGGATATCTCATTGAATTTACATCTCATTTATGCTATAGGACCTCCTGTCACATTTTCACCCGGCAGGTGCACTCATGAAGAAAATTGAGATCGAACAATCTTCCAAGGCCTTCTACAGCGGGCAGGCAGGCTTGGCCCTTGTGGGGAATCTGATCAACGGGTACACGAGCCTGTGCGAGCAGTTGGAAAAGCAAGTTCCAGGGCGACCAATGATCTCGCACGCGGATGTGGTCAAGACCTACTTGGGGCTTCTGTGTCTGGGCAAGAGTGACTTTGAAGCCGCTGAGGGCGTTTCCGGCGATGACTGGTTCAAAGACGCTCTGGACATTCAGAAGGTTCCTTCGCAAGAAACCATGCGGCAACGTTTGGACAAGCACGCGATAGTTTTCGAACGTCTTGCCAGCGCAAGTAGCGTAGAACTGCTTGAGAGGACCCAGGTTCCCGTGACAGCTCTTTCCTCGGGGCACGTGCCTTTGGACCTGGATGTTTTCTGCCTGGACAATTCCGACACAAAGAAAGAAGGGGTTTCGCGGACGTACCAGGACTACGACGGATATGCGCCGATCGGGGCCTACCTTGGCCAGGAGGGATGGTGTGTGGGCCTGGAGCTTCGCCCTGGGTCTCAGCATTCTCAGAGCGGATTTGTTGACTTTTTGCGCAAGATGTTGGTGCATGCGCGCAAGGTGACCCGCAAGCCCCTGCTGGTGCGAACGGACGCGGCTCATGATGCCCTGGAAACGCTTGTGGAGCTTCGCCGACATCCCAAGGTGAGCTTCATCATCCGATGGAATCCGCGCAGGGCGGACATCCTTTCCTGGCGTGATCGGGCCTTCAGGGAAGGCCGTGTGTGTGAACCCCGGCCCGGCAAGAAAGTGGCGATCTTCAGCACGTGGGTGACGCGACATCATGAAGAAGGGACCTATCGGTTTCGGCTGCTGATCCGGGTGACCGAGAGGATATCGGATAGCAAGGGACAAATCTTGATCCGGCCTGATATCAAGCTGGAGGGCTGGTGGACGTCGCTTTCCGTCCCTGAAGATGAAGTAATCCGGTTGTACGAGAACCGAGGTCTGAGCGAGCAGTTTCACAGTGAGATCAAGTCCGACCTGGACTTGGAACGATTGCCGTCTGGAAAGTTTGCCACTAATGCGCTGGTGCTGACCCTGGGCGGATTGGCTTACAACATATTGCGCATCCTGGGCCAAACCGGGCTCTTGGCCCATTTTTCGCCAGTACGGCATCGGGCCAAGCGGCGTCGCATAAAGACCGTGATGCAGGAGCTGATCTATCTGGCAGGGCGTGTGATCCGGACCGGTCGTCGGTTGAAGCTGCAGTTTGGTCGGCATTGTCCCGCTTTTCACGCTTTTCGGAGTGTTTATCTCAAATTTTGCCCAGCGTAGGGATCGCCGCCGCAAAAGCCTGAAAGCTCCTTTGGGCATAAGGGGGTGAGGTGTGTCCGAAAATGTCTGAGATGGCATCGTCATGAGGGCTTTTCAGTCCTTGAAAAGGCGATGACCCGAAAAAGTGGCTGAATCAGGGTCTCGGTGACCCCCAAGATGGGTGCCGAATCCATGCACGTCAGTCCACGCAATCACACTTCACGGATTCAGGACCCCGGAAAACCCTGTTGGTCCACACGCGAATTGTATAGAAGGGTGTGGCTTCAATGGGGCCGGGGCATAAATACCCCTGAAAACACCAACCTTGTTTTTCCTCATCAGTGAGTTCAGAAGCGCTTCAATGGGGCCGGGGCATAAATACCCCGGAAAACTTCAAACATCTTTAAATCATCCCCACGTTCTGGGACGCTTCAATGGGGCCGGGGCATAAATACCCCGGAAAACACGATCGGGATCACCGGCTGACAACGCATCGCTATGTTGCTTCAATGGGGCCGGGGCATAAATACCCCGGAAAACCGACCTAACGCCGGACCGGATCGGGGAGGCACGGCAGCTTCAATGGGGCCGGGGCATAAATACCCCGGAAAACACCTGTATGATAGGGCATCATGTGTCTCACTATGTAAGCTTCAATGGGGCCGGGGCATAAATACCCCGGAAAACAATCGCTAAGCGACTCGAAGAATCAGGCCTTCTCACGCTTCAATGGGGCCGGGGCATAAATACCCCGGAAAACCAGGCTACTTCAAGCGGCCTGTTTCAGGAAAGCTCCGGGCTTCAATGGGGCCGGGGCATAAATACCCCGGAAAACGGCCAAAGAAGCTTTACTCGATGTGGAAGGCCGGAAAAGCTTCAATGGGGCCGGGGCATAAATACCCCGGAAAACTATATACTTTGCTGAACATCGTATTCATCAAATTAAGCTTCAATGGGGCCGGGGCATAAATACCCCGGAAAACCCATGGGCAATCCCTCACCGGGTCTCTCCACATCCCAGCTTCAATGGGGCCGGGGCATAAATACCCCGGAAAACTTCTCTGCGTGGAGATCTGGGGCAGCCGATTACGTGGCTTCAATGGGGCCGGGGCATAAATACCCCGGAAAACACAACCAATAGCTCAGTCCATCCCACCCATACCACTGGCTTCAATGGGGCCGGGGCATAAATACCCCGGAAAACATCTCACTTCCAGGCGGATTAGGGGCTTGGCCACTGTGGCTTCAATGGGGCCGGGGCATAAATACCCCGGAAAACTTCGTATTCGACAAGAGGACAATTAACGAGGGGATGGCTTCAATGGGGCCGGGGCATAAATACCCCGGAAAACCTAACGAGGACTATATTGTCGTATGTGATGATTACACGCTTCAATGGGGCCGGGGCATAAATACCCCGGAAAACTCGATAAGGAATGCCAAGGTCCTGCGCGTGAAGATGCGCTTCAATGGGGCCGGGGCATAAATACCCCGGAAAACCCGAACGTCGGCCTACTGGTGAAGCGGTCGGCTGTCAAGCTTCAATGGGGCCGGGGCATAAATACCCCGGAAAACCGCGCCGCGTGTGGCCTCCGCCTCGTCCTTTACGGCATGCTTCAATGGGGCCGGGGCATAAATACCCCGGAAAACGATAACACCCCACATACTTTTCTCATTTTATCTGCAAAGCTTCAATGGGGCCGGGGCATAAATACCCCGGAAAACGTAAAATGCTTTCAGAGGCCATTTTGGATCCAAAATTTGCTTCAATGGGGCCGGGGCATAAATACCCCGGAAAACCTCCTCAACAGCAAAATCAACAAACAAACGATCTCGGCTTCAATGGGGCCGGGGCATAAATACCCCGGAAAACGGGCATTCTCCCCTCATGGGCCACTTCCCCCAAAATGGCTTCAATGGGGCCGGGGCATAAATACCCCGGAAAACTTGCCCACGGCGCTGATGGGCGTCTCGGCCTCGTAGGCGCTTCAATGGGGCCGGGGCATAAATACCCCGGAAAACCTCGCACGGGGAGCGGATTACGTCGGCGCATGGCGAGCTTCAATGGGGCCGGGGCATAAATACCCCGGAAAACGTGGTGAGCTCGACATTGCCGCCGGCGCTTCCGTCGAGGCTTCAATGGGGCCGGGGCATAAATACCCCGGAAAACAACGGGAGATTCTCATCGCAATAGATGACTGGACGTGGCTTCAATGGGGCCGGGGCATAAATACCCCGGAAAACTAGTGATTTCCAATGAGGCGCATCGGGGACAGTGTCCGCTTCAATGGGGCCGGGGCATAAATACCCCGGAAAACCAGCGGCGGTTTGTGCAGGCGTTTGTTGCGTTGGGCGCTGCTTCAATGGGGCCGGGGCATAAATACCCCGGAAAACTGGGCCGGGATTCGGCTATCAATGCCCAATCAATAACAGCTTCAATGGGGCCGGGGCATAAATACCCCGGAAAACAGCCCACCTCACGTACGCCCCGTATAACGCTGTTGCAGCTTCAATGGGGCCGGGGCATAAATACCCCGGAAAACGCCATCCCCGGAATGTCTGAGGGGATTACGGTAAAGGCTTCAATGGGGCCGGGGCATAAATACCCCGGAAAACTTGCATTCCACCATTCCCTGAGGCCGAGGCTCTGCGGCTTCAATGGGGCCGGGGCATAAATACCCCGGAAAACTAGACCTGAGGATCCTCCAGCACCGGATCCATGCTCAGCTTCAATGGGGCCGGGGCATAAATACCCCGGAAAACTCTGCTAGCCGCTGTCAACGCAGCTGGAGGAATAAATGGCTTCAATGGGGCCGGGGCATAAATACCCCGGAAAACTTGTGGAAGTCGATGGTAAGTATTGGCTCATGGAGCATAGCTTCAATGGGGCCGGGGCATAAATACCCCGGAAAACCGGAGGAAAGATTCTGACCAGACAAGGGAGATTATCGCTTCAATGGGGCCGGGGCATAAATACCCCGGAAAACCACAAACACTCTATGTGTTGCGTCGATTAAGGCTCCTGCTTCAATGGGGCCGGGGCATAAATACCCCGGAAAACAAGTATTATCTGGCCGGCAGGCAAGGCCGATCCGGGAGCTTCAATGGGGCCGGGGCATAAATACCCCGGAAAACTAATATATAGGGGGTGTAAAAGAGGGGTAAAGTAGTGCTTCAATGGGGCCGGGGCATAAATACCCCGGAAAACAATTAAAAACAAAATAAGTCCTTATTCCTGATTGTGCTTCAATGGGGCCGGGGCATAAATACCCCGGAAAACTCTGCTTTAAGCTCCTTGGCTTTGGCCTTTAGGACAGTGCTTCAATGGGGCCGGGGCATAAATACCCCGGAAAACACTAGTCACAGTAACCACCGACCCTTCCCGCGTCATGGCTTCAATGGGGCCGGGGCATAAATACCCCGGAAAACAATAGAAGACATGGCGCTTGTCTCCGATTTGCAGATGCTTCAATGGGGCCGGGGCATAAATACCCCGGAAAACTGTCACGACTTCTGGCGACATTGGCTAAATCCCTAGCTTCAATGGGGCCGGGGCATAAATACCCCGGAAAACTCAGCATCGCCGCAGATGAAGTCCACAGAACACTGAGCTTCAATGGGGCCGGGGCATAAATACCCCGGAAAACCGGGGACAAGAACAGGCAAGGAGGGGAGGAGGAGTCCAGCTTCAATGGGGCCGGGGCATAAATACCCCGGAAAACTGATGTTGTTAACCGCCGTGGTTAGCACCCTGACTTGCTTCAATGGGGCCGGGGCATAAATACCCCGGAAAACCCCCTTCTCGAAAGCTCCAGGTTTGGGGTTGGCGGAAGGCTTCAATGGGGCCGGGGCATAAATACCCCGGAAAACTTTCCTCTATTCGCGGCATGTGATTTTCCCGGAACCGCTTCAATGGGGCCGGGGCATAAATACCCCGGAAAACTTTCATGAATTGATGAAGTCTATTGATGAATACGTTGCTTCAATGGGGCCGGGGCATAAATACCCCGGAAAACACCCCTGGGATCTCGGATGCCCCCCCACTTACGAGGCTTCAATGGGGCCGGGGCATAAATACCCCGGAAAACTCCGCCCTTCCCAACGGGCTGTGCTGTTGGGTTTGCCGGACCTAATGCGAGAGCTTCCTTCCTTTGTGCACTTTTTCAGGAAATTTGGCCATGGGTTTTTCTCTGCTAGTGTCCATCTCTTTGCTTCGCCTGGATTTTTCCAACGCGAGCGGTCCCGGTGCAATGCCCTGATCCCAACCGCTCGCCGCCATGCGGCGCCCGTCACACAATCCAAGGTTCCCTCCGAACCGGCTCAAAACGCTTCCCAATGCTCTGCACCTTCAGGCTGACACGATCCGCCGGCCCAAGATCCAGGATCAACACATGGTCCTCCCCTGTCTTCACCACCCGAGACACAGCCTCCTCCAACCGCAACCGCCTCATGGCATCCAGCCGACATTGAAACACCGAAAGCTGCAACCATTCCCCATAACCCTTCATGACATCAAAAAGACGCTTCCACCTTCGCGGATCCCGCACATCGTAGGTCACAATGAAGAGGTGTTCCATGGCCGCCCCTCAACGCGTCACGAAATTCGGGTAACTCGGAATCTCCCCCGCAAGATACCGGATGAAAAGCCGCGCCTGCACTTCGAACAACTGCCGATAGGTCACCCGATAGCCGAAAATCGGGTGGGTGACCTGCTGCTGCAGGCGACGCTCAAAAACTGCAACAAACCTCTTGCGCCCGGAATCCTTCAACGTGCAGGATCCCGCGGCCGTCAAAAAATCCGTGTCGCGCACTTCGCCGTTGTTGATGGCGGTGACAACCACGGAGTCCGCCACCAGAGGGCGAAAGGGCTCCATCATGTCCAGAGACAAGGAGGGGCGGCCGAAACGTGGCTGGTGATAAAAACCGCGGTACGGGTCCAGCCCCACCGCCGAAAGAACCACGGTCCACTCCCGGGTCAACATCGCATAGGCAAAGGACAGAAGCGCATTGACCGGATCCTTCGGGGGTCTGCGGTTTCTCGTCTTGAAATCGAAACCCTGTGAGACGCCATGGTCCCTTTTGAGCATCCGAGAAAAATGCTGAAAATACAGATTCGCCCCCGCGCCTTCGATGCCCAGGAGCACCTCCATTGAAGGCGCTTTCATGGCCTGCCGCATCAACCGCGTCAAGGACTGGTGGAGCTCGGCGGGGATTTTCGCCTCCTCCTCTCCCGATCCGCAACGCCAGTTTCTGCGGAGCAAAGTCCGCGCGTTGGCCAACTTGGCGACAACCCAGCGCTTGGCCAAATGCAGACAAACCGCAGGATCGAAGCTGCGACGGTACTGCCACGTTTTCGTTTCAACGTTTCGGTGCCCGGCGCCCACCGTGTGCCTCAAAAACCAGCCTCCATAGGTCATCCAGGTGACAGGGATTTCTCTGCGGAAACATTCCTGAAGTGCCGGGGCACTCATGGAGGCCGCACCAAAAAGCACGATTTGAGACACTTCAGAAAGCCTCGCCCGTGCCAGCTCCCTGCCCTTTTCCTCAACGATGAACAGCTCGCCCTCCTTGCGTATGTAAGCCCTGGGAGATTGCACAATCAGGGGAAGGGCGTCCTCGGCGCCGGGGAAGATGGGGCGGGGCTTCTGTCCCAGGTGACAGAGAAAACGGACTTCATCGGGAAGACAGATCCCGATGAGGGAGCAATGGGGACACTTGGGGCTGTCCTCCAAGGGGGGAGGAATCTGAGCGGAAGCCACAAGAGCGCGGATCTCTTGCACCGTCCTGGTCACCTTTTCCATAAGGGCCTCATCGAACCTCACCCGCACGCGTTCCCGGGAGCCCACATAGTAAATCATCCCCTCCTCGCACGAATACCCATGCTCTCGAAGCAACAAACCCTGAGCGCACAGCTGGACCCGCTCGGGCTCGTACACTCCGCCCGCCGTATGAGGGCGCTTGCCCCGCTTGTAATCCACGGGGATAACCGCCGAACCGACGCCTTCCACCAGGTCGATCTTTGCGATCAGGCCCAGTCCCGCCGAGGACAGCATGACGGAATGAGCGTGGATCACCTCGTCTTCCGCAGGCTGTTCCGGGAGGGACCCTCCCCCCGCATCCACGGTGCGGTGCCGGATGGATCCCTCCACGGTATACACGTTGGGCGCGAACTCCCCTTGCACCCACATGAGGTAAGCCAGCCTCGGGCAGTAAACGTACTCATTGAGGATCCTCGCAGGAACCAAAGGAATTTCTCCCTGAAGTTCGTCCATTTTGTCCCCTCCTCGGCACCGCACCGCATCAGGCTTCCGCGGGGACAAACAAACCCATGCCGAAATGGCAGGCAAAACCTAGGACCAGCGGGCCGGCAACGGGATCGGGAAATTCCAGCATCCAGAAAGAGCCTCGCCGGTCGGGCTGGACCAAGCCCCGCTTGGCTCGAAACCGATGGAACTGGGACGGTCTTAACGGGCGGGAGGACACAGCGATTTCTTCCAAACGGGTGGCCTGAGACGGAAGCGGCAGCCCCCGAAGCCGGCATTCCTTGCGGATTTGGTCCCAGGGTCCAAATCCTTTCTTGACATGCCAGGGGTGCATGTACGGGGTGAGAGAAACCCAGCGGGTGGAAGAACGGAAGACGGGACAGGCCGGGGAAAACGCCGAAGGCGCGCCTGCACCTTCCAGCCACAATTCCCATTCTTGGCCGCCCGTCAGGTAGAGTCTTCGCAACTCGCCAATGGCAGACACCGCCTCCGGTTCAAGACCTGCGGGAGCGTAAACCATGAGGTGCGCAATGCGCCCGGCGCCGTCGGGTTCGGGCAAGTAAAACGCATGCCGGTGGTTGCTCGATCCGTTCATGTCATGGCCTGAGAGGACGTTCGGGATCCTTTCCAGCCGGCGTTCAAGCCTCGCCATGAGGGCCTTTCTCAGGGCTTCCGTCACCTTGAGAGCCTCTTCGATGCGGGGAAGCGGTTTCCCGTAGACGGCGTAGCGGACCACGGTGGGACCAACGTCCCCGCCGATGGACGTTACCGGCACGGGAGGTGCCACGGTTTTCACCGCATCCTTGGGCCGCCGATACCAGACGACCGTGGCCCCCGGCGGCAGGCTCCATCCCGAGGACCGCAGCGTCGCCGTCTCCACGCTCACGGCTTCGAGCCATGTGGAGGGAAGGACGTCCTTTGCCGTCTTTGCCTTGCCCCTCGTCTTTGCCGAGCCTTTTACCGAAGAGGCGCCCCGCTCCTTTTCAACAAAGGCCGCATAGTTCCGCGGGGAAAGCGGGCACAGGAGCGGGACGAGTTCATGGGCCCTTTCCGGAAAATCACCCCCCTGCGGCGCCTCGGCGGATACAGCCCCATGCGGTTCCTCCACCCGGAGGGGACCGCCTTCTTGTCGTTCATCCGTCCGGTCAGGTTCGGCGTCAGGGGTAAGGGTTTCCCCTTCCGGTGCGCTTTGCCGGGCGAGAGATTCGTCTGTCCGCGCTTCGTCGGTGGGAAACGTGTTCCCTTCGACGGTGGACTCGACGCGTCGCGCCACCACCCAGCTTTCCGCCCGACCCAGGTACCCGAGCCCGGAAAGGAGTCGGTCCAACAGGTCCTTCTCCTCGGACTGGAGCTCCACATGGGGCCAGGCGACCACGAGTTCGGCCCACGGATCAATCCGCAGAAATCCGTCGAAAACGAGTCTCTTTTTTTCCTCGGTCCCCTCCCGCATAGGCATGTAATGGCGCACATGACTGTGGATGGCCGGGGGGATGGCATAAAAAGGGGGGGAATGGGCAAGGTGAGCCAGAAGATCCTCGAGCCGTTGGATCTCACCTCGACTCTCTTGCGACAGGCGATGCCAGACCGCCACGAGCGCCCGCACGATGCGCCATGGCGACGGGGGCCATTCCACCTCGGCTTCGTTCACATGGCGCCCCCACGGGGTGGCATGGAAGCGGCCCGCCGGGAACCGAAAACCGATCGCCAACATGGCTATTTCCTCCATTGCACTGTGGTGACCCTCGGGTCGGCAAAGAGGCCCTTTTGGGCCGCGGCCTGGATGAGTTCCGGGAGATGCTTTTCGAGATTCTCCAGTGCAGGGAGCGCATACGCCTCCGGGCTCTTGACGGTGACCCGCGTGCATTTGAGATCACAGGCCGTGCGCAATCGCAGACCCTCCTTCAAAAATTTTTGAATCTTGAAAAAGATCAGCGCGAGGATCAAATCTTCGGCTTCGTCACCCAAGCCATACCCCTTGAGTTGGCTCAGATCCGCGTTGAAATAGGCCGTGATCTTGGCCGCCGTGTATTCATCACGGGAAAAGGGGACGTTGCCAAACCCTTTGGCCGTGTCCCCCGAAGGGTTCACATGATCGTTTTTCACCCCGCCGCTCTGAGCGACACTCACATCCGTCGCTTCGATAAAGGCGGAGAGCATCCGCGGCAGCCGCAGCCGTCCGCCCGCCAGTTCTTTTTTAGCAAGAAAAACCCCGTGAATCAGGGCATTGGTGTCGTAGCGAAAGACGACGCGGGCCAGTTTGCACAGGTCCACCGGTCGCTCTTCCATGCCGGCCAGTTCTTTTTTGAGCATGTCGAAGACCGTCTTGTCCTGCCCTTCCAGGATGTACGGGGAATTCAGCCGGTGGGCTTCGAGAACGGAATTGGTCAGCGGGCTGTGGTCCGGCAAGACCACCTTGACCACCGGCAGTCCTTTGAGCGGCTCCACCCAGTCATCGGCGCTCAAGTCCCAGCAGACGGTTTCCAGCCGGTTGGCCATGCTCTGGGCCGATTCCACCAAGAGCATGCGCGTGCCGTCCGGTGCATAGTAGAGGGCGGCGCCGAGGTCCGGAAAGCCCGTGGGTTGAAAGCGCGTCCCCTGCATCGGCTGGAGCTCGGCTTCCATGAGGAAACGGGGGGTTTTTTTCAGTGGGGAGAAATCCAGCGACATGGTGAGTCCTCCTTCTATTATGGGTTCATGACGAGGCGACCCGGGGTCGCATCCTGGGGGCATAAAGGCCTCGAAGGTCGGAAAAATGCACAGGCACGACCAAGGCGGCATACAGGCGAGGGCCCCAAAAGGGAACGGTTTCCGGCGGCGTGTTGGGATGAGCGGGGAGCGGGAAGCCCGCCAGGCGCAAACGTTGCCAGGCTTCCTTGACGGCCGCGGCGAATGTGGGGCGATCATGGGAATGAAGCCTGCGCAAAAGTTCTCTGGGAAAAGGCAGCGCTCCGTCCGGAGGGAGCAGACCGAGTCCGCGCAGGATCCATGCGGGGGTGAAAAAGGGCTTCAGGATCGTGTACACCGCGGGGACCGGAACATCCACTTTTTCCCGTGAGGGCAGGTCTGTGGGAAGGCGCGTCGTGGCCAAAGCGGCCACGAGAAGCGACAATCTGGCATCGTCGGTGCGCCCTTCCAAGAAGGCCATGACCGATGAGAGATCGGCGGGCGCCGGGCTTTCAAAAAGTTCGGACGCGTCCCGTTTCGGGGCGGAGTCCTTGGCCGAGGCAAGTAATCGCCGTTCGGTCATGGCGACGAGATTGGATACCACATCTGCGGTTGTCCATCGGGGTTGATCCACCCAGAAAGAGTTCCTGCCGTCGTGTGTGTCCTCCACGCCGAAGAGAAACCGCCTCGCCCCGGAAAGACCGGCCAGGGCACAGGCCAGTCGGAATTCGCAGGTCCTGTCGTCCGCCTCCCGCACCCAGGATTCACTGAGAAGAGGCAGGGGACCGAGAGCCTCCCGGCACTTGGAACTTTTTGAAAGGAGCCACTGAATCCGGCCAAGGCACATGAGGATATCCTGCACGGGCTTTCGCCCCGGCGCTTGGGCCAATTGGAACACGGCCTCTTCCAGGCGCCGCATCCATTGAAGGAACTGTCCCGGGGCATTATCCCCCCGGGCCAAGGAGCGGGCCTGGGCCAGCCACCGGTTGGCCTCCAGCTCATGGAGGAGATCCGCCTGGGGTACTCGCTGCACCCGAACCCTTCCCATGGGCGTCGCCAGATAAGCCCGACCGGCGCGCTGGAGGAACGCGAAGCGTTGGAACGCCGAAATTCCCCGATCCACCCCGTAACTGCAGACGGCTCTGACGAAATCCAGTCCATCCCGAACGGGGCGGCGGCCCAAGGTGACCCGGCCTTCTTTCAGCAATTGGTGGACCTCGGCCAGGGTCAGGAAACGCTCCCACAAAGGGACCCAGGTCTCCGCCCGCGCCGTCGCCTCGTCCCCCATGTGACCCGTGCCGCACCCCACGGGGGTGGTCTTCACCGTAAACGGGTAACTCAAGGCTTCCGTTTCCAGAGATTCCAGCCGGCGCGTTGCCGCTCCGGCAAAAAGCACGGCGCCTTCAAGCATCAAGGCAAAATCCCACGGGTTGGTGACAGGTTCTCCTTCGAACCCCAGACCCGCGTTCGGACCGCCGGCATGGCCGGGAGAGAACTGTCCGATGGGCCGGTTCACCAACCCCGGGACGGCCTCTCCAAAAAGCGCCGCACGCAACCAACGCCCGGTTTCCGGTTGTCGAGGGTTTCCGGTGTCGGGGTCGAAGAGCTCTTTGACGAGCACCTGCATGAAATTGTTGGTGAAATCCAAACGACCGTCATTGCCTCCCGTGCCGAGAAGCGGGGGAAACTGAGGTTTCGCCGACGTCAGGAGAACGGCCGCGTCAAACCATGGCAAGGCGTTTTCGGGAAACTGAGAGCGGAAATGCTGGAGCCACACAACCTTGGTGTTTTCAGTGGGCTCAGACTGGCCGCAATGGGCTTCCAATTCCTTTTTGAGTCGAAACGCCGTCTCGAGGGCGTCCCGATAGGGGGCGAAGCGAGCGGCCTTGGACGCCCGGAGTGCTTGAATGCCGGTTTGATTGTCCTTTGGATAAAATCCGCTCCCTTTGTTCCACGGGGCAAGAATCGGCGTGGGTGAATACTCTTGAAGAAAGAAGGACGTAAGCTCGGATTCCGAAAGGCGGGTGCGAAGTTCAAAGTGTTCGTTCCGCCATCGGCCGGCGGCTTCCGGATCTTTGCAATCCGCCACCAACCTGAGAACGCCCAACCCTTTGAGATAACCGGCCAAAGGAACGGGCCGACAACCCATGAGCCGCACTGTGCTTTTCATGCCCTCTCCTTCTCTTCTTCTGCCGAAGCCCGCCAGTCGGCGATCCGCACAAGGGCTTCCATCCACGCCAGACAAAACGGACCGTAGGTTTTCAAGAGCTCTTCCGCACGCCATGTCCACGACGGACCCATGGCACCCTCACCCAATTCCATGATTTCAAGGCGGATCTCTCCCCCGGGATAGCATGCCCCTCCGGGGAGGCGCACCGGTGGCAGTTCTTCGCCTTCCCACACGCCGCGGGCAAACCGGGGGCCATATCCCATCCGGGGTTCTTCTTCATCGGGCATCGCCCGAAGGGACATCCGAACCTTCCCATGGTGGGCCGCGATAAGGTAGGCGATGAGATTGTTGTCTTGGGAAGTGCCGTCGGCCTCGTCTAAGAAAGCCAAGGCGGATGCCAATTCATGGCGGAAGTGCCTGCGGGCATGTCGCCGGACCTTCTCCGATTTGGCCAAAAGCGGCACGCGGCCCTTGGCCTCTTCGACGGAACACCCATGCATCGAAGCTTGGAACACCGGGTGGGCTTTTCCCATATCGTGCCAGGCTGCGCTTCGTTCCACGGCTTCCGCTTCCGGAGCATTCCAACCGATCGCCCGGCACAGATCCCGGGCAGCCCGGGAAACGTCTTCCAGATGTATATCTAAACGGACGGGGACCGTCGAACGGCTTCTCGGGTCGGATTCATAGATTTCCTCGTAAGATTCCTCTGCCGAGGGAGGAAGACATGGGACCGCCTCCTGCGCTTCCGGCCACAGTCCCATTTTTGGTGAGTATCCCCCCGCTTCGGCCCCGACCATGAGGACCATGCCCGGACGAAGGCGCCCTGGAAATCTTCTCCATTTCCCATCCAAGCTGTCCCAAATGAAAGGCCCAAAGTCGTGGGCATTGCGGTTTTGTGCTTTACGCCACCGGCGGAGAAGCTCTTGAGCCTGCGCCAAAGATGCCCGGCAAAGCTCTTCAGGGCGCGGGAGAGGCTGTGTTTCCCACCCGGAGGACACATCCCGCCAAAAAATCTGGATGTCGGCATCCTCGGCATCACGGATATAAAGGGACACATCCACGTCGAATCCCGAGAGATCGGGATCGGTGTTGAAAAGATCCATCAGATCCTTTTTTCGGATGACGGCTCGGATGACGCCGGGATCGTCCACGGGGGGAAGTCCGGCCGGGGACACATCGGACAATCTTTCGAGTTTTTCCCTGGCGTTGTGCAAATCTTTCGCTTCATAGGGCACGACAAGATGTGGCTCTTCCAAATCCATGTCGATCCAATACACATCGGCGTTCTCAAATTCGCCGCCCCGGTTGCACCTGCCGAACCGCTGGACCAGGGAAGCCCACGGGGCAAGTTCGGTAAAGAGGATTCGGCTGGTTATGTCCACCCCGGCTTCCAAGGCCTGGGTTGCCACCACAATGCGGCCCGGAGCCTGGAGATCCCTTTGCACAGCCTCATGGAGAAGCTGCCGCTCTGCGGAGCGGAATCTCGAGTGGACCAAAAGAACCTCGGGGCGTTCAGGTGCATTTCGACGTTCCGTAAGGCGTTCGACCGCTTCTGCGATCTTTTGGGCCCTTTCCACCGTGTTGACCATGACCAGTGTGGTCGTTCCCTCCTTGTGGGCACCGACGACCTCCTGCGCCAGGGCTTCGGCGTAGGCCGCCCAAGACTTCTTTTGAGAGGCTTTGTCTAGGCGGGTTGCGGCGCGACGCAGATTTTTTTTCGCATGGAGCCGCTCTCGAACGGAATCCTGACGCGTATCCTCTTCGCTCAACCGGAGCAAGGAACAATTCGCCTCGGGATCTTTAAAATCCACGGTTTCCAACCATGTCGGCTGAAGAGTGGCAGAAGCCCACAGGGATCGGCAGGGAAGAAACGTTTTCAGGTGACGGCGAAAAGCTTCCAATTGCACCGCAGTGGGAAGCCCGGAACCCATGAGCTGCACTTCGTCAAAAATCCAAAAGGCGTCGTTGTGCAAAAGGCCGAAATGCACCGGCCAGAGGTAACGACTCATGGCATAGCCGCGCATGAGGGCCCGGGACAGGAGCATGTCCTGCGTCCCCACGAGGATCACAGGATTTTCGGGTTTGAGCGTCCAATCATCCTGGACGTCCCCACCCATGAGCACATGAACCGTCGGGCACGGTCGGCCGGCACGGTCAAAATGTTCCGCCGCCCGCTCCACCCACCATTGAACACAAGACGCCGTCTGCTCCACCAGGACTCTCATGGGCAGGCAGTACACCAAGCGCCTGGGCGTTTCGGCATTCGCGTTCAAGGTCTTCCACAGCCACGCCACGGCCAAAGCGGCGGTTTTTCCCAGGCCCGTGGGAATGCAGAGCAATTCCGGCCACGCCTCCTCGCCCAGTGTGCGTTGATAAGGATAGGGCTGCACACCGGTGACGTTCTTAAAAAAATGTGAATAGTCCATGGAGTTCATCGAAGTTCACCTCCCCAGGTTGCGACGGCCAACGGAAAATCCCGATTTTGAGCCCAGTCTGAAGGCGCCACTCCCCCAAAGAGTGTCCTACATCCGGATAGGGCACACTTTTTTTCATGGATGCCGAGGATGCCCCAAGGAGCGACATCCTCGACGGCGCGGTCCTGCTGCCAAACCCCCGAATCTCAAGACCTTGGGGATTCCTGAGGCTCCGTGGAGTCTGTATAAATCTCGACCATGCGCCGCAGTTCGTCGCGCAGCTTGTCCCGGAGCCATTGAGGGGCGATCAATTCCACGGAGGACCCGTAGCGCAGGATTTCCCCCAGCACTTCCGTTTCGTGGGAGGCGGGAAAGGTCACTTCCACCTCCCCGGTCGGTAGGTTTTCCAACCTCTGGTCCGGATGCCAGATCTGGTCTTTCGCCCACCGCGCCAACGGCGGGAGGAACCGCACCGTGACCTGGAACCGGGTTGGACCCCGAAAAATCCCAAAATCTCTCTCCAGCCGATCTTTCCACTCTTTGGAGTCCCTCACACGGAAGGTGTCGTCCAGGACACGGCACTGTTTCATCCGTGGCAGGACAAAATCCCGCCAATCCTCCCGCAGGAGACACCACGCCAGGACGTGCCAGGTCCCTTGGTAATTGACCAGGTGATGGGGTTCGACGGTGCGGGTCATCATCTCGCCCGTGTAGGGTGAGGCGTATTCGAAGGACAAGCGGTGACGCGTGACCACGGCCCTGAGGACACACTGGAAAGTCTCGTCGGCGCACGGCGCCGTGGCGGTCCAGCGCAGAGAAAAAACCTGTTGGGGATTGACGCCGCCGAAGAAGTTTTCGGCCAAGCAGCGTTGGATTTTCCCGGCTATTCCCGCCAGTTGTTTGCCCAGCACTCCCCTAGAGGCGTCCTCCAAGAGTTTTTGGATGGCCAGCAGATGGGTGAGTTCCGTCACGGTCAAACCGGTGACCGGCAACCGGAAATCTTCATAGTACCGGTACCCTTTTTTTCGGGCACATATTCCAATGGGGCCATGAACCGGTCCCGCATCCAGTCGATGGCGCGTTGGGCGGTTTTGGAAGAGATCTCGAACTTCTCGGCCATCTTTCGTGCGTTGGGATACCGCCCTGCCCGGATTTCCGAATCCATCCACGCCAGTCGCTCCAAAGCCGGAAGTTGCGCCATACCGTCCTCTCCTTTCCGTCTCTTGAGGTCCGCATCCCCTGTGCCTCGGCGCCTCTGCACCCATGCGGTCGTCCTCCCGTACCGGAGGGCCGGAACCCTTTCTTTTCGGGGCAAAGGCCGCTCTTTCCGTCGGCGCGCTTGTTCCTGAGTCGGCATTTGGGTAAAAGGAAGGGCGCATTGTCAACGGGGAAAGTGCATCGCATGAGGATGCCGACACAGGTTTTTTGGGAATGGCTGTGGTATGGAACGCTTGACGAGCCGCGGCGCCGGATCGCCCAAGCCGCCCTGTGGCCTGCGGAAAAACTGTATCTGCTGGGTCTTCGCCTGGACCAGGCGGCGCGGCGGCGGCGGCGCCGAAGGCTTCCCTGCCCGGTGATCAGCGTCGGCAACATCACGGTGGGCGGCACGGGGAAAACCCCCGTCGTTCTGTGGATCGCCCGGAAGTTGCGGGAACATCATATCGCCGTCGGCATCTTGAGCCGGGGTTACGGGCGTGCGGGGCGGGCGGTGGAAAAGGTGGTGCTGGACGGATCCTTCCACGCGCTCTCTCGCCGCTACGGGGACGAACCCGTGCTTCTTGCCCGAAACCTTCCGGACGCCCCCGTGTGGGTGGGGGCGGACCGGTGGCAGGCCGGACGGATGGCCCTGGAGCGAGATCCGCTGGACGTGCTGCTTCTGGACGACGGCTTTCAGCATCTCCAGTTGGATCGAGACACGGACATCCTTGTCATGGACGCCGCCAGGCCTCTGGGGAACGGGCGGGCGCTTCCCGCCGGGCCGCTTCGGGAACCGCCGGCACACGCCGCCCGGGCACACGCCTTTGTTCTCGTGGGAGATTTCGACCACGCCCGGGAAACGCCCGGTCTTTCCGGCAACGCGGCCCTGGGCGGCATCCCCGTTTTTCGGGCGTCTCCCGTGTTCTGCGGGCTGTATCGTGCTCACTCCCTGCAGCCCCTGGAGCCGCCGCAGGACGGAAATGGGGGAAAAACCATCGGGCCGGACCGCCGCTGGGCGGAGATCCTCCACGAGCCTTGTCTCGCTGTGGCGGGAACGGCTAGGCCGGGCCGTTTTTTCGCTGCGGTGCAGCGTGCGGGGATCGTCTGCCGCCGTGCCCTCGCCTATGGGGATCACCACCGCTGGACGGCTGAGGATGTTCGCAGGCTTCTGGATACGCTGCGATCCACGGGAGCCCGCTGGATCGTGACCACGGAAAAAGACGCGGTGCGGATGCCGGTGCCCCTGGCCGAAAGGGCCGTCTTTTTCCGGATGGATCTGGATTTCGGCCCTGATACCGCATCGTTCCAACGGTTCATTCTGGCAAGGTGTTTGTCGAGGATCGAAGCTCGGCATGAAACCCCTCGGACACCGAAGACTTCATGAACGCGTTGGGATCTTCTTTTCCCGGGGAGGTTTTTCCGGCCGTTTTATGGATTTCAGAGGTGTGGCGCAGCCGCCGACACGTGCCGTTTTCCGAACGGCCGCTTGACGGCGCCGGAAGGCCCGGTGGGATTTTCTTTCAGCGGAATCCGTGCGATCCCGGCCTTTGGGACATTGTTTCACCGTTCATGTCGGGCAGGCCCCTGTGCCTGCCCGGATGAATGCGCATCATCAGATGAAGGTCGCGGTATCCGGGCGACCACGGGGGCGCCCGGACGAGGACGGCAATCCCACAGGGAAAAATTTCGTGCAAAGTCGTCATCTCACGGATTCGCGTTGCATCGAGCACCGCTGAAAGGTCACGCACAAGGAGGTCGTCGAATCATGCCGGATCACATCCCCGCCCTGGTGCGGGTGCTCATCGTCTTTGTGGGAATGCTTTTTGCCATCCGCAAAAGAGTGTCCTTGGGCAACGCTTTCTTTTTCGGTTCCGTGACCTTGGGGTTCTTTTTCGGCATGGGGCCGGGGGATGTGGCGCTCTCCGTGTTCCGCTCCTTTACCCACGCCAAGACTTTATCCTTGGCGGTCATCGTGTCTCTCATCCTGGTGCTCAGCCACAGCCTGGAAGCCGCAGGCCAGATGGAGCGGCTCTTGGCCAATTTTCAAGGGCTGGTCCGGACCCCTCGACTGAATCTTGTCATTTTTCCGTCGCTCATCGGCCTGTTACCCATGCCCGGCGGCGCCATTTTTTCCGCCCCCATGGTGAAAACCCTGGGGCGGGCGTTTCATTTCACCGGAGATCAGTTGAGCTACATCAACTACTGGTTCCGACACATTTGGGAATACTGGTGGCCCCTGTATCCCGGGGTGCTCTTGACGACGACGCTGGCCGGCCTGGACCTGTGGATCTTCGTGGCGGCGCTTTTCCCCATGACCATCGTGGCCGTGACGGCCGGCTATCTTCCTTTGTCCTTTGCGACAAACCCCGAAGAACCCGAGGCGGGGGGCAAGGCGCACATCCAAGGAAGCCGCGCCCCGCTAGGGCCGTTCCTCCGCGAACTCACCCCTATCGCCATGGTCATCCTCGGCGGGCTTGGACTGGGATTCCTGCTTTCCATGACGCTGCCGCGGAAAGTCACCGTTTCCAAGGAACTGGGCCTCATTGTGGCCCTGGCTGTGAGTATTTTCTGGGTGTGGCACACCGGACGTCTTTCTCCTCCACAACGGCTCCGGATCCTCAAAAGCCGTCAGTTGTGGGACATGTTCTACATGGTGGGATCCATCCTCGTCTTCAAGGGCATCCTGGACAGCGCCCACGCCGTGGAAGCCATCAGCGCCGAGCTGCTCGCGTTGAAAATTCCTTTGCTGGCCATCACCGTGATCCTTCCGTTCCTGGTGGGCATGGTCGTGGGGATCACCATCGCTTTCGTGGGCACGACGTTCCCCATCTTGATCTCCTTGATCCAAAGTTTTGGGGAAGCCCATGCCATCCTAGGCTACATGATGCTGGCTCTGGTGAGCGGCTTCGTCGGAGTCCTCGTGTCGCCGCTGCATCTGTGCCTGCTCCTTTCCAACGAATACTTCGGCACGTCCCTGATGAAGGTTTTGCGTCTTGTGGCCCGCCCCTGTGCCGTGCTCGTAGGGTGCAGCACGGCCTATTTTTTCATCCTTCGGCAGTTTTTGTGACCCGCCTCGGCACGGCTTGTGTCGGTTCGGATCTTTCTGTAATGTACAGCGTCCCGCTTTCGGGTCCCATGCCGTGATCACGAACGATGAGGAGGACATCCATGTCGCCGAAATCCAAGCTCACCTTACAGACACTCATCGTCTGTCTGCTTTTTCAAGGAGTGGTGCTCACCGCCTTTTTCTGGATCGCTCGGGATGCGCTGCAGAGTCTCTCGGCCTTCATCCAGCCCTTCTTGGGATCTCAGGCCGGCGCGGCACCCCCTGAACTGACCACGGCCTTGACGCGCATGGACGGCCTCATCCAGCAACTGCGCCACTACACACCGTGGGTCATTTTCGGGTTGGGGGCCATGGGGACGCTGTTTCTCTGGATTGTCGTCCAGGCCGTCGGCCGACGCGCCGTGCACGAAGCCGCCTCAGCGTCCCGGGCGGAAGCCGCACCGGCGAAAGCACCGGTCGCTCGAGACACGCCGCACGATGCGGAAGTCCTGCCGGGAGACATGGATCCCAAAACGGTCGGAGCCGTGCAGATGCTGTCCGTGCTTCAGCGGCAGGGGCGCTTTATCGATTTTCTCGAAGAGGACCTCAGCCGCTATGAAGACGCGCAAATCGGGGCTGCGGTCCGCACCATCCACGAATCCTGCAAGGCGGCTTTGGCCGAATGTGTCCATCTGGAAGCCGTGATGACACAGGAAGAAGGTTCCGTGGTCACGGTCCCCTCCGGCTTTGACCCGGCGGCCATCCGCCTGACGGGGAACGTTTCGGGGGATCCTCCGTTTCGCGGTGTCCTGCGCCATCGGGGCTGGCGCATCCGGTCTGTGCACCTGCCCAAGTTGACGGCGCAGATTGGCAAGGAAAGGATCGTGGCTCCCGCGGAAGTGGAAATCGTGGAAGAATAAAAGGAGGCCGGTTTTGTCGGATTCACCGTACGTCATCGGTGTCGATCTCGGCACCACCCATTCGGTCATGGCGTGGGCCGGGGGGGACGCCACCCCGGAAGGAACACCTTCGATTCAGATCGCTCCGGTGCCCCAGGTGGTAGCCCCGGGCGAAGTCAAACCCCGGCCGTTGCTCCCGTCTTTTTTGTTTCTGCCGGGGCCCCACGATGTCCCGCCGGGAAGCCTGGCCCTGCCCTGGTCGGAAGATCCCGGGTGGGTCGTGGGACAGTTCGCTCGGGAACGGGGCGCGGAAATCCCCAATCGATTGGTGGCATCGGCGAAATCTTGGCTGTGTCACCCTGGGGTGGACCGCACGGCACCGATTCTTCCCTGGGACAGCCCTGCGGACGTGCGGAAAGTCTCCCCTGTGGAAGCTTCCACCCTGTACCTTCGGCATCTCAAAGACGCCTGGAATCACACCATCGGCCGAAACGACCCAAACGGCGCCATGGAGCGTCAGGACGTCTATCTGACAGTACCCGCCTCTTTCGATGCGGTCGCCCGGGAGCTCACGGTGCAGGCCGCGCGGGCCGCCGGATTAGAACACCTGACCCTCCTCGAAGAACCCCAGGCGGCCGTCTATGCCTGGCTGGCCGCCCACGAAGACACCTGGCGGGATATCCTCCACGTGGGGGACGTCGTGCTTGTGTGTGACGTGGGAGGCGGCACCACGGATTTCAGCCTCATCGAAGTCATCGAAGAAAACGGAGCGCTGGGGCTTCGGCGGATCGCCGTAGGCCATCATTTGCTCCTGGGCGGGGACAACATGGACTTGGCCTTGGCCCATGCCGTGCGGGGCAAGTTGGCCGCTGCGGGAACCCGTTTGGACGCCTGGCAGTTTCGAGGCTTGTGGCATCAATGTCGTCAGGCCAAGGAGAAACTGTTGAGCACACCGGCGCTGGAGAGCGTCCCGTTGAGTGTGCTCGGCCGCGGCACGTCCCTCATTGCCGGAACGGTGCGTACGGAATTGACGCGCCGGGATCTGGAGCACACCCTCCTCGACGGCTTTTTCCCCGAATGCCCTCTGGATACCGAACCGGTTCAGACGGTGAAGGTGGGCGTGCGGGAGATGGGGCTGCCGTACGAAACGGACCCGGCCGTCACACGGCATCTGGCGGCCTTTTTAAACCGGCATCTCCGCGGACACGGCCCTGCGGCACCTACCCATGTGCTTTTCAACGGCGGGGTCATGAAACCCCGAACCGTGCGAGACCGCCTGCTCCACGTGCTGGCGCGGTGGTACCCGCAGGCACCACCTCAGGAACTGCCCGCGGAAGATCTCGATCTCGCCGTGGCCAAAGGAGCGGCGGCCTACGGGCGCGTGCGCCGCGGCCATGGCTTGCGCATTCGTGCAGGCGCTTCTCGAAGTTATTACATCGGCATTGAATCGGCCATGCCGGCGGTTCCCGGGATCCCGACGCCGGTCAAGGCCTTGTGTGTCATCCCTTTCGGGTTGGAAGAAGGCAGCACCTTGACACTGGAACAACGGGAATTCGGACTGGTGGTGGGGGAATCCGCCGTGTTTCCTTTGTTGGCTTCCACGACCCGAAAGGAAGACCCCCCTGGCGAAGTGGTGGAAGACTGGGCGGGTGAAATCACCGAAGTCGTCGCCATGGAAACCGTCCTCAGCCCGACGGAAACGGAAACCGGCGGCACTGTGGTACCCGTTCGGCTGGAAGCCGCCTTTACGGAAACCGGGGTATTGGAACTGTGGTGCGTCCACCGCGATGATCCCAACCGCCGGTGGAAGCTCGTGTTCAATCTGCGGGAGTCCGACAAATCTCTATGATGTCCGCACATCTCCCGTCCCGCTATGTGGTGGGAATTGACCTGGGAACCACCAACTCGGCCATGGCCTATCTGGACCGCGAGTCGGCCGCCGAAGGTCGGCGGTCCGCCGCCGTCAAGATTTTCGACGTCCCTCAACTCGTCGCGGCCGGGGAAACGGCCCGTCGTCCGTTGTTACCTTCGTTCCTCTATCTGCCTGGACCCTACGATCTGCCGGGAGGAGCCACGGCGCTGCCGTGGGATCCGTCCCGGGCCTACGCCGTGGGAGAATTCGCACGGGAACAAGGCGCCTTGGTCCCCGGACGGCTGGTGTCTTCCGCGAAATCGTGGCTGTGCCATGCCGCCGTGGACCGGAAAGCCCCGATCCTGCCCTGGGGGGCACCGCAGGATGTGCCCCGGGTGTCCCCTGTGGACGCCTCCGCGCGCTACCTCCAGCACCTCCGTGAAGCGTGGAACCATGTGATGACTCGGGGGCCGGACGACGAAGAAAACCTCTTGGAAGAGCAGTTGGTCATCCTGACGGTGCCGGCTTCTTTCGACGAGGTGGCCCGGGAACTCACCGTGGAAGCGGCCGCCCACGCCGGGTTGAAGAAAGTGGTCCTTCTCGAAGAACCCTTGGCCGCCTTCTACGCTTGGCTGGCCGCCCATGAAGACACCTGGGAACACCGCGTGCGGCCCGGTCAGTTGGTGTTGGTCTGTGACGTCGGCGGTGGTACCACAGACTTTACGGCCATCGCCGTCCGATCCGGACGCACCGGATTGCGTTTCGACCGGCTCGCCGTGGGCGACCACCTCATGCTCGGCGGCGACAACATGGACCTGACCCTCGCCCGCCGCATGGAAGTGAGCCTGCTTGGGAGCCCGGGCAAACTGGACGCCCAGCGCTGGCACCAACTCTGCCACGGGTGCCGCCGGGCCAAAGAAGAACTTCTGTCGGAAACTCGGCCCAGAGACCGCTTCGATGTGACCCTCATGGGCACCGGCGGAAAGCTCATCGCCGGCACCTTGAAAGGCACCTTCACGCGGGAAGAAGTCTTCCAGTGGATTCTCGAAGGCTTTTTCCCGCACGTACCCTATGAGGACAATCCCCAGGAAGGGCGTCGGTCGGGTATCACCGAATTCGGCCTGCCGTATGTTCAAGATCCGGCCGTGACTCGGCATCTCGCGGCTTTCTGGCGACAGCACGAGGCGTTGCTGCGGGAACAAACGGGGCGGGAACATCCCTACCCGGACTTCATCCTCTTTAACGGCGGGGCCCTCAGCCCGGCGGAAATCCGACGACGTCTCCGCGAAGTCCTCGGTCGGTGGTTTCAGGACCGGGCCGGTTCCGGCTGGATCCCGGAAGAATTGGAAAATCCCCGACCCGATCTGGCCGTAGCCGTCGGGGCGGCCTACTACGGGCTGGTCCGTTCAGGGGGAGCCGGCGTGCGTGTTGGGGCCGGCACACCCCGGGCCTATTACCTCCATGTGGCGGCGGAACCGTCCGAGCGCCCATCGGAGGAAGATATTCGGGCGGTGTGCCTCATCCCCCGCGGGACGGAAGAAGGCTTTGAAAGCGTGCTTTCAGCCCCCACCTTCGCCGTGCTCACCAACCAGCCCGCTGAATTTCACATTTCCAGTTCCCACACGCGGCTCGGGGACGCCCAAGGCGACCTGGTGACCCTCAGGCCGGACGAAGTCACGGACCTGCCCCCCATCCGCACGGCCTTGCGCTTCGGCAAACGCGCAACGGCCCAAAAACTTCCCGTGCAGATCGCCATGAAACTCACCGAAGTGGGCACGTTGGAACTGTGGTGCCAGTCCCTGACCACGCCGCACCGATGGCGGTTGCGTTTCGACGTGCGCCGACAGGCCCAGGAGGGGCCCGTGCCGGCCGAGGTGTCGGCGGAAACGGTCGAGGAGGCCATCGTCCAGAAAGCCAAGGACCGGTGCGCCGCCACCTTTGGCAAGACAGAACCCCTTGGGAACCTCCAGACCTCGCCGGAAAAGCTCATGAAGGATCTGGCGGACATCCTGGAAATGCCTCGGCACAAATGGCCCACCAGCCTCATCCGGACCCTGGCCGATGTCCTTCTGGAACACCGGGACGGTCGAAGCCGAAGCGCGCATCACGAAGCCCGCTGGCTGAATCTTTTGGGGTATTGCCTGCGGCCCGGCTATGGTGATCCCGTGGACGAATGGCGCATTCAGGAAATCTGGAAGATCTTTCCCCAAGGACTTTTCTTCCCGCGCCAGGTGCAATGCCGCGTGGAATGGTGGGTCTTTTGGCGGCGCGTCGCCGGAGGCCTTTCCGCCGGCCGCCAATGGCACATCGCCCAGCAGATCCTGCCAGGCCCTCCTTGCCGACGATGCCAAGAAAAAAACCAAAAAAAAACCTGCCGTCCGCCTTCTCCCTCAGGAAATGACGGAAGTGTGGATGGCCTTGGCCAACTTTGAAAGGCTGCCCGCAGAAATCAAGGAATCCTTGGGGCGCGTCGTGCTGGAACGGGTGCTCGTCCGAAAACCGAAGCCGCAGGATCTCTGGGTCTTGACGCGGCTTGGAGCCCGCAGGCCGTTTTACGGGCCTGCCGATCGGGTGGTGCCCCCGGAGACGGTCACGGAGTGGGTGTCTAGGATCCTGGACGTCCATGGAGAACCTACGGAACCCGTCGCACAAACGGTGGTGCATTTGGCGAGAAAAACCGGAGACCGCGCCAGGGACGTTCCTGAAGATCTGTTCCAGAGGATCGACCGGTGGTTGGCTGGTTTGGGACCGGGAGCGGAGGCGTCCCGGGAACGCCTGCACCGGCCTGAAAGTGCGCTGCGTCCCGACGAGGAAAGCTGGCTGTTCGGCGAAAGTCTCCCGCTGGGCTTGAGCCTCCTTCCCGGGGATTCCCCCTCGCCGTCCGGCTCATCGTGACCGGCGCCGGCACTTCGCTAGAGTGACAACACCACCCGTCGCCCCGGTCCTCTCGGGCGCTTCGGCGGAATGAGAGTCCTCGGCGTTCCGCAGCCCTTGGGCAAAGGCCCCCGGGTTCCGTTGTTCCGGCCGATGAGGGCATCGCGGGGGCCAGCGGGCCGCAGGAATGAAAAAAACCGGGTATCGCCGGTTCGGCCGCAGGATCCCCGAAGGTTGTCAATCCCCACGCCGATGCGGCCCGGACGCGCAGGCGCCCGTCTCTCCAACGTGATCCTCCCCCGGTCAGACGCGGGTTCGAGCGGCCTGCCAGCGACACAGCCCCCTTTCCAGAGCCCCGATAATTTCAAAGAGCGCCGCCCCGAGCACGCTCATGCCCAAAATGCCCACAAACATGCCTCCGTAGTCCAGCCGGCCCCACGCATCCATAATGAGGTAGCCCAAGCCGCGGGAGGTGGCGAAGGATTCCGCGAAAAAAAGTACCGCGATGCCCGTCCCGGTCCCCAAGCGCAGGGCCGTGAACCCATGGGGCAAAGCGGCCGGCAGAAAGACATGACGAAACAAAGGCCATGGACCGGCTCCAAGGGTCCTCACAGAATCCACGTATTTGGGGTTGAGGCCGGCGACGCCGTCACGCACGGCCACCAGCACCTGATAGCCCACGATCAAGGCAATGAGGAAAATCTTGGAAAAATCCCCAAGCCCGAAAAGAAGCAGCACCACCGGAAGGAGAACGATTTTGGGGACGGGGTACGTGAGAAAGACGAGCGGAGCCAGCCAGGCATCCAGTCGTTTGGAACTTCCCATGAGTATGCCTAAGGGAAACGCGACAAGCCAGGCCAGCGCCATGGCCGACACCACTCGAAGGGCGCTGGCCTGAAAATGGTCCCAAAAGGCTCTGGTGGCCAAAGCTTCCAGAAAGGCCGTCCCGGCTTTTCCCGGCCCAGGAAGAAGATCGCCGCCCCGGAAATTTTCGGCCAAGGCCCACCAGCCCAAGGCCAAAACAAGCACCGCCGCGCCGAACCGAAACAGCCGAGGCAGAAAAGGAATCCCGGGGGATTTCATGAAGCGCCGTCTCCTTGGACCGCTTGATCCAAAGCGGCGCGCACGTGCTGCACCATGCCGTAAAAGGCGGGATCCCTTCGCCCGTTCGGGTTTCCAAAATGGGGGTTGTCCAGGACGCTGACGAACCGGGCTGGATGCCCGGCCATGAGGCAAATCTTGCGCCCCAGGAAAACCGCTTCATCCACGCTGTGGGTCACCAACACATAGGGCACGCGCACCCGCAGCCACATGTCCAAAACCGTGTGTTGCAGCCGTTCTCGAGTGATGGCATCCAAAGACGAAAACGGTTCGTCCAACAGCAAGACGCCGGGTTCTGCAGCAAGCGCTCGGGCCAAGGCCACACGTTGTTGTTCTCCGCCGCTGAGTTGCGCCGGAAAGCATCGTTCCCGGCCTTCCAGCCCCAAGCTGCGCAGCCAGGCCGACGCGCGCCGGCGCCGTTCGGTTCTGGACACCCCCTGAATGGTCAATCCCAAAACCACGTTGTCCCAGACCGTTTTCCACGGCAGCAGGCCGTAATCCTGAAGTACCACGGCGATATCCCGCCTTGGACGGTCCACGGGATGTCCCAAGTACGTCACGGTTCCGGCATCGGGAGCGGTCAAGCCGCACAGAAGGTACAACAGCGTGCTCTTGCCGCACCCTGACGGCCCGACCACGGCGCACGTGTCATGCCGCTCCAGACACAGGGATACCCCGGATAACACAACCCCTCGATGAGGGTAACTCTTCACCAGGTTGTGCGCTTCCAGAACCGCGCCGTCCCTCACGGCCTGGCACTCCACATGAGATCCGTGGCGCTCAGAGCGTCCGTCACAAGTCCTCGAGCGCGCATCCAGGTCAAAAGCCGTTCCACTTCCGCCTGGGGCGGCAAACCGGCGTCCGGAAACGCCGGGATGCGGAACGTGGCGGCAAGCTGGTCCGGGATGCGGCAGGACGTCACCATGAGCGACCGATACTTTTCCGGATCCCTGGATAAGGCCGTCAGGGCTTCTCTGTAAGCTGCCAGAAACCTTTCGCCGGTCCGGGCATCGTCGGTGAGAAGCCGCTGGAGCAGGCCGACGACGGTCAAGGGCACCTGGAGGCTTTCATCGGTGGCATAGACGCGTGCCCCTTGGGATTCCGCTAGGGTCACCAAAGGTTCCGGAAGAATAGCCAAATCCAGCCGACCTCCAAGGAGCATCTGCATGCGCACGGGTATCTTTTTCACTTCCAGACGTTCCAAACGGCCGCGCGGGATAAGACCCCGTTCCTCCATGAGGTCCAGAAGGTATTCCATGATGGTGGCATTGGAAAGCCCGACGGTCCCCGAGGCGATGGCATCCACGGACGCGGCGTCTATCCCCGGTCGTCCCACCAAGGCAAACTGCCTCTGGCCCGGTCGGCCGGCATAGGCCACGGTGACCATGCGCATGGGAACCCCACTGCGCACCATAAGGACCGTGTTCACCATGTCGCCGAAATAGCCTTCAAGCTGCCCGGCTTGCATGGCCGCGTCCCTTTCCAAGGCGCTGTCAAAGGAGACCAGTTCGACATTTAAACCCTGCTTGGCGAAATGACCGTGAGTGGCGGCGATCTGGAGCGGAAGCGTATCCAAGACGGGAAGAATGCCCAGTCGTATAGGTGGATCCGCCGTGTGGGCCGGGTAAACCCCCATGACGAAAATCAGTGCCCCAGCCACAATCCCGAGAAGAAAACCACGGAATAACAGGTGGAAACCTTTATTTGGAGCGTGTTTCAACGGTCTTTTGGTGCAGCACCGAGGTGTCATGAACGTGGGCCTCCTCCGACGCCGATTTCGTTTTCCCGTGCGCAGCAAAGCTGCCATAGGTGCACATCCGCGTCAACGACCAAGGTTTATCGAGGGCGCCGCGTGAAGTAAATCCGTCGACCGTCTCCAACAGTCGTTCTCAGGCCGTGGCATCCGCGGGCCGGCCGTGCACTCCACGGAACATGGCGGCTCAGGCGCCCACGAGGAGCCTGCCGCACGGCGTCGGCGGGGTGGATTCACGGGACGCGGGCCCTCCGAAAACGGCCCGCTCGGCGCAGGGTTGCGCCCGAAGTGCCCATGGGCCGTGGACGGCCGATTTTCGTGTTTCCTTGGCTATCCCCGGCGGGCCATACTTTTCTCCACGCGCAGATGTCACGGGTTTCGGACGTGGTGACGGCGGGCGATTCGTGGTACACATCCAAGGTTCGTCCATGCCGGACAGGTCTTGCGGGTCCTGGAGATTTTTATGAGCCTTTCTTTTCGAAGCCTTTTTCTGAACTTTGTGGCCGTTCGCCGCAAGACGCTTGCCGTTTTCCAGCAGGATGGCGGCGGCCGCCCCCGGCTCCCTCGAGAAAAAGACCTTACGGCAGAGGGTGCCCGGGCATGCTGTCCGGATGCCCTCATGGAGGCTGTCCAACGCCTGCTTCAGTGGCCCGGCGCTTCGAAGCACGCGACGATCCTCACTCAGGCGCTTCTGGACCCGTACTTTCCCGCCGAAATGATCCGAAAGACCCTCTTTGCCCACGTGACCGGCATGCGCTTTTATATCGACAAAGAGCGTCCTGAAATGCAGCCGGTGTTGCTGAGAGACTTGACCCAGTTCGCAAAAGCTTTTCTGCACATTCGAGAAGACTTGGCCAACCTGGCGTCGCTTCGCCCCTCGGCCCCTCCCCTGGACGGCCGACGTCTGGTTCCACCTTCGGGACAGTGGTGCCGCATGTGCGGCACATGTTGCGCAATCGGCGGTGTGCCGGCGGTGCCTCCTCAAGGTGTGGTGTACCCGTCTCATTGGCGCGGTTTTCTGGAAGGCACACAACTGGACAATCAGCAGCTCTGCCCTTTTCTCTTTCAGTCTCCAGGGTCCATGCACCACTTCTGCTCCATTCATCCCATCAAGCCCGTCCCCTGCCGGGCCTTTGACGCTGAAGATTGCCGCGCCCGACGCCAAGACGTTCCTCTGCATCAGGGGACTTTCGAGCCTGAGCCTTGGGTGTGACCGCCGTCACAGACGCCGAGCCAACAGCCCACAAACGCCGGGGGATCTTCGCCGTGAACGACGGCCTCGGGGGAGCCCAGGTTCAGTTGAGGCCCTGAATAAGGCAAAGCAACGCCGATCGTTCGAAATCCATCTCAAGATTCCCGCCTAGGTTCTTTTCCGGCGAAGGGGGCAGGATCCGGTCGTTGAAGAAGAAAAACGGGCAACCGACGATTCCCCACCCTCAAAACATTTGTGTAGATCTTGGGAGAAATCGGACCCCTTTTTCAGCACCGACGTTTTCTTTCCAACTCCTCAAAACAGCGGGTTACAATTATGCGGGCATTCTCATCACCGACCCTGCCGCTGTATCCCGGATCTGCCCATTGTGCTCACTACCGGATATGGGGAAGAGGCGCTGGAAGAGACGGGCCTCAACCAAGGGTTTTCCGGCCTCTTGTAGAAACCCTATGGGGCCATGGAGCTTTCCGCGGTCGTGCGGCAAGCGCTGGAGAGGAAAAATCCCGGGGGCACACCCGTCCGCACGGAAAAACTTACCGTCTAAAAATGGTGCGGACATTCCGGAGGGACCGGATTCGGCCTGTCCCCCCGGAGGTTCAAAAACGTTTCCTTTCCGATCACTGTCCGGCAAGGCGACTTTCGATAATCTACATCATCCTTTCGCAGATTTTCCATGCACGACGGCACAAAGACATGCCGGAACCCTCCACGGTGCGGTGTTATTTGTGCCGCCAGACCGGCCGACGCTTTTCCACAAAAGCCCTCATGCCTTCCTGGGCGTCATCGGCAAGGCAATTGACGGCAATGGCTTCCTTGGCAAAGCTGTACGCCGCCCCCTCATCCAGGTCCACCTGACGGTAGAAAGCGTCTTTGCCGAAAGCGAGTGTGTACCGGCTATATTGGGCGATCTCTTCAGCCAACTGCCGGGTCGCGTCCGCCAACTGATCTTTGGGAACGACGCGGTTGACGAGGCCCCAGTCCAGAGCCTCCTGGGCAGAAACAACCGGCCGGTCATGAGCATCTCCAAAGCCCGGCGACGACCGATGAGGCGCACCAGCGGGACCATGGGGGTGGAGCAAAAGAGGCCGATTTTCACACCCGGCGTGGCAAATTGTGCCCCGGTTTCCGCAACGGCCAAATCGCATGCGGCCACAAGCTGGCACCCGGCGGCCGTGGCAATCCCATGGACCTGGGCGATGACAGGCTGAGGCAAGGCATGAAGTTGAAGCATCATCTGGGAACATGTGGAAAACAGTTCCCGATAGAGATGGATGTCCGCGCCTTCGGCGACCATGTCCTTGAGGTTGTGGCCGGCGCAGAACGCCGGTCCCTCTCCCCGCAAAATGACCACGCGCAGATCCGGATCCCGGGCAATGTCCTCCAAATGACTCATGAGGCTGTGGATGACTTCCAGGGACAAGGCGTTTCGGGTTTCCGGGCTGTTGAGCACCAAGTGGGCAATGGGACCGATTTTTTCCACAAACACAGCAGGCATAGTCCACTCCTCCTTTTTCTACTCTCGGCGTTTCCGTCCCCGTTTCAGAGAAAGCGTTGACATGGAACCGGCCTTCGCTCATAAGTGCACGATGACGCTTCCGGCCGGAAAACAGCCCTTTGACCGTTCATGGCCACAGGGAAAAGGCTCGGGATTGGCGCTGAAAGCTCACCGGTGTCCGCACCCGGTTGAACCCCCTGGAGACGAGCGGAGCCCATGGATTTTATCGACCTCAAAAGCCAACAAAAGCAGATTCGGGAACTTCTGGAAGATCGCCTCCGTCGGGTTCTCGACCACGGGCGGTATATTCTCGGCCCCGAGGTGCAGGAACTTGAACAGGTGCTCGCCCGACACGTGGGCACCCGTCACGCCGTCGGCTGCGCTTCGGGAACGGACGCCCTCCTGATGCTTCTCATGGCCCTCGATGTGGGCCCGGGCCACGCCGTTTTCACCACGCCGTTCACTTTTATCGCCACGGCCGAAGTCATCGCGTTTCTCGGGGCTGTCCCCGTATTCGTCGATGTGGACCCGGAAACGTTCAACATGGACCCCGATAAGCTTCGGTTGGCCGTAGAAGCCCTGAAGAGACATGACCGTTCCCTGTATCCCTTGCCGGAAGCCGCGCTGGGAACCACGGCGCGAGGGATCATCGCCGTCGATCTGTTTGGGGTGCCCGCCGACTACCCGGAACTGGAAAACTTTGCCGAGGAGGAAGGGCTTTTCATCCTGGAAGACGCCGCCCAGTCCTTCGGCGCGACACTCCATGGGATTCCCGCGTGCCGATTCGGACATGGGGCGGCCACATCCTTTTTCCCGGCCAAACCTTTGGGAGGGTACGGAGACGGCGGCATGTGCTTCACCGATGACGACGCATTGGCCGACCGGCTTCGATCCATCCGCGTGCATGGGCAAGGAAGCCATCGTTACGAGCACGTGCGCCTCGGGCTGAACGGCCGTCTGGACACGTTACAAGCTGCCGTCCTGTTGGCCAAGTGGACGATCTTCCATGAAGAATGCCGGCTGCGCCGAGAAGTTGCCGCACGTTATGCGGCCCTCTTGGAAAAGGTCCGTCCCGACCTGACCGTCCAGAAAATCCCTGAAGGGGTGGAGTCCGCATGGGCTCAGTTTTCCATAGTGGCGCCCACATCCCAAGAGCGCAACGCCATCCTCGAACGGCTCCACAAGGCAGGGATTCCCACCGCCGTCTATTATCCCATCCCGCTTCATCGGCAACCGGTCTTCGCCCATCTCGGGTATCGGTCCGGGGACTTGCCCGTGAGTGAGGACTTGGCCCGGCGCATTTTCAGCCTGCCCATGCACCCCTACCTGGAGCCGGACGTCCAAGCCCGCATCGTCGAACATCTCCGAACGATGGAAAGCTGACCCTCTCCGGCCGCGGGAACTCCATCGTTGTGGACCTCCCGCACCTTTGCGGGTGAGTGAAGGCAGGCCGAACCCCACGCCGGAAAGCCCTTGTCCTCTCAGCGTATCCGCTGGGGGAAAGGGACTGACAAAAAAGCCGGCGGGATGCTCATGCAGCGGCTTTTCATCAAGGAGCACGTCCGGGGCGTCTTTTCTTTACCCGTGGGACTCCAGGCACCGCGACCCGTCAACTTCTGGACCTACATGCCTACGTCCGCCGGTAATGCACGTCGGGCTTGGATCGAAAAGCCGCCTCTATCCACGATCCCACCACTTCGCGGTAGGCCGGGTCATCAATACGGACGCGCGGCCGATCCCCCGGTCGAGAAACAAGGCGGACCTGATCCGCAGCAATCCAATTGACCACCTGGGCGTACATGAGATGTTCCAAATAAAGGCCGCGCTGCTGCACGTCCTCAAACGCATCCTCATCCCAGATGGGATAGACGGCCTGGGCGATCACCGGACCGGTATCTTCGCCTTCATCGACGAAATGAATGGTAATGCCGCCCCACTTGCACCCATAGCGGTAGGTATCGCGGTAGCCGTGTTGGCCGGGAAAAGCCGGCAGGAGCGCCGGATGGATATTCACGACCCCCGGACGGTCGTCCCGGTGAAAACGACTTAAGAAAAACGGGGTCAGTAATCGCATGAAGCCCGCAAGACATACCAGTTCCGCGCCGTGGGATTCCACATGGGCAAGGATTTCTTTTTCCGCCGCAATGAGCCGCATGAGGCGGTCTCGGCGGGCGTCCGGCTCCAAATCCCGAAGTATCCGCTGACGGGCATCCACCGCGGCAACCATGGACTCGTCCACATCGTGGGCCGCGTGGCCTTTTAGATACTTTTCATAGGAGACCACAAACGTCGGTATTCCCGCCTTCCGGGCCCGAACCAACCCCTGAGCGGATTCCCGATCGCTACCCACGCAGACGATATCGGCGTTCAGGCGCCCCGCTCTGGCCCGGTCGATCAAAGCTTGGAGGTTTGTTCCGCCGCCGGAAATGAGAACGGCGACGCGCAGCCGCCCCGAGGACCGGGAGGACGGCGTTCGGGTCGTGGCGCTGTTTCCATCGAGATCCCGGGAGCCTGAGCTCATCACGGCGCTCCATGGTTTTGGATGTAAGCCACGGCGTTGCGAAAGAGGCGCACGCCGGCGCCTTCTTCCGGCAGAGGCACACCGGCGCGGCGGCGGCGTTCTTTTTCCAAGGTCCAATCCGGATGATTCGTCCAGTGATGAAACGCTTCGGGATGGGGCATCAGCCCGAAGATGCGCCCGGTCGCGTCACAGATGCCGGCAATGTCGTTTAAGGATCCGTTGGGGTTTTCAGGAAAGGCCCCGGCTGCAGGCCGGCCGTCAGGAAACGCGTAGCGCAGGACCACCTGGTGGTTCTCTTCGAGCCGCCGGAGGATCTCCGGTTCGGCGAAGAATTTCCCTTCCCCATGGCGGATGGGAAGGTCCATGGAGGTCAACCCGCGCGTGAAAACGCACGGTGAGGACGGTTCGAAAACGCAGTGCACCCACTGATCCCGAAACCGGCCGCAGTCGTTGTCGATGAGGGCCACGTGCCGGAACAACCGTCCGGGTTCGAACCCAGGGAGCAGCCCTGTGTTCACGAGCACCTGAAAACCGTTGCAGATGCCCAACACCAATCCACCGTTTTCTACAAAGGCGAGCAGCGCCTCACGCAGCCGGTGTTTGAGGCGCATGGCGAGGATGACGCCGGCCCCGTGGTCGTCCGCCCAGGAGAACCCCCCGCCGATGACAAAGATCTGGTAATCGCTCAGGCGTGTGGTTCCCGAGACAATGTGGTTCAGATGCACCCGTTCGGCTGCGGCCCCCGCCAGGGTCAAGATATGCGCCGTTTCCCAGTCGCAGTTGAGCCCGAAGCCGGTGAGTACCAACGCCCGCACTTCCGTCATGAACGCCTCCACACCAAAACACCCGGAACACCGGGGTCGCGCGGCCCCCGGGTCGACTTCATGTCATCCCGCCATTTGGAACCCGTCCGAGCATCAACCTCGTCGTGGACCCGAATCCGTCGTCCGGTCGGAGGGGATCGTCGGCGCCACACCATTCCGGCCCGATCCCGCGAACGGATCTCTTCCCAGGGATTGTCCCTTGGTCCCCCGCCTCTTAAGACCCGACGGATCCCAACCTCCAGGCTTTGCCCAGATTCGCCACAGGTTCCCGAAGGATCTCCCGGCCCGATCCGTCCCGGATCTCCCATACCGGTTCTTCACACACTTTCCCCAGAAGCCCTAGCGGCAGGCCCCGGAAATGGGCTTCGAAGGCCTGGCGGCGGTCGGGGGCCACCGTGACCAAAAACCGACCGAGAGATTCACTGAAAAGGACGGCGGCCGGGGTGAGCTTCCCATGGACAGGTACGGCTCCCAAGTCCCATTGCATCCCCAATTCTCCGGCAATGGCCTTGAGGGCCCCATGAACCGCCAGACCGCCCCGCCCCACGGCCCGGCAGGAAGCCAGCAATCCTTCCTGAACGGCCGATGCCACCGCACGGTAAAGGTCCAGAAACGCCTCCGGATGGGCTTGAGGGACCGTAAGCCCGACGTAACCGAACTTTTCGTAGTATTCGGAGCCCCCCAATTCGTGCCGGGTTGTTCCCAGGACATAGATCCAGTCCCCGGGCATCTTCAAATCCATGGTCAGGCACCGGGTGATGTCGTCGACGACGGTAGTCGCCGTAAACTGCATGGTCGGCAGGCCTGACACCTTATGACGTTCCCCGAAAGCCCCCGGCAGATGGCCGTCCACGTACATGCTGTCCTTTCCCGAAAGGAGCGGGATGCCGTAGGCGAGGCACATGTCTTTTAAGGCCCAGTTGGCCCGCACAAGCTGCGCCGCTTTATAACGGCCGTCGGGATTCATTTCCGGGTCGTATTGGATGGAAGGCCAGCAGAAGTTGTCCACCCCCCCGATTTCATCAAGGCGGCCGCCGACGGCCACAAGCCGGCGGACACATTCGTCGATGGAGGCTTCCACCATGTGGTAGGTGTCGATCTGACCATAAGTGGGATGGAGCGACTGGGTGACCGCAAGGCCGCGCCGGGAGGTGAGCACCGGCCGGAGCACCGCAGCGTCGTTGGGTACATCGCGGTGCCGGCCCACAAGAAATTTGACCACGCTGGTTCCCTGGACTTCGTGGTCATACTGGCGATGAATCCATTCCCGGCTGCAGAGGTTGGGTGATGCGAGCAGTTCGTTGAGGAGCTTCCCAAAATCCTTGGGATCGCTCATCACGGGTTCCGTGAGACCCCTGGATTCCGGCGAACGCCAATGGGCCTCGAACTCCCACTGAGGAAAATCTTCCTTGAAAAAGTTCAAATCCAGGTAAGCGCACGTTTGGCCCCGATAGGTGAGGTGGAGTTTTCCTGTGGCGTCGTAACGGCCGATGGCGGTGCATTCCACTTCATGTAGAGCCGCAAGAGCCATGAACCGGTCGAGGTTTTCGGGCCGCACCGCCACCGTCATGCGTTCCTGCGACTCCGACACCCAAATTTCCCACACATCGAGGCCCTCATACTTCAGGGGCACGCGATCCAGTTCCACATAGGCGCCGCCGGCCATGTGAGCCGACTCGCCGATGGACGACGACAACCCTCCCCCGCCGTTGTCGGTAATAAAGGTGATGAGACCTTCGTCGCGGGCTTCCAGGAGAAAGTCGTGCATTTTCTTCTGCGTGTACGGGTCGCCGATCTGGACGTGGCCCGCCGGTGTGTGCTCGCTGTAACTTTCACTGGAAGCCGTGACGCCGTGGATGCCGTCTTTGCCGACACGGCCGCCAGCCATAATGATGATATCCCCGGGTTCGGGTTTCTTCTGCTCCGCAGGTTCGCCGTGGATGAACCGAGGCATGATCCCGATGGCCGCAACGAAGACCAAGCATTTTCCAAGATACGACGGATGATAGAGCAGGTTGCCGAAGACCGTGGGGACCCCATGCTTGTTGCCCCCGTCTCGCACACCTTCCACAACGCCGTCCAAGAGCCGCCTGGGGTGCAGGTGCGGCCGCAGCGGGCCGGGGTAATGTCGAGGCCCGACGCAGTAGCCATACAGCCCGGCCACGAGTCGGGATCCTTTTCCGGTGCCCATGGGGTCCCGATACACACCGACGATGCCGGTGAGGGCGCCGCCGTAGGCTTCCATGTTGGACGGGCTGTTGTGCGTCTCCCCTGTGATCACATAGAGGTGGTCGTCATCAAAGCGTGCGGCTCCTGCATTGTCCCAGAGCACGGAAACGACCCAGTCCTTTTGGGCTTTCACGGCCAGAGTGGGGGCTTCGATGCAGGTTTTGAAAAGGTTGTCGACGACGGTTTCGGAGCCCGTATCCAAGTCCTTGTAGACAAACCGGCCGCGGAACGTATTGTGGTTGCAATGATCACTGCGGGCCTGGCCGATGGCTTCGAGTTCCACATCGGTGGGGAGGTCCAAACCCACCCGGGCCCTTTCCTCCAGCACCTCCGGGCGGAGAAAATACCGACGGATGACGGGGATGTCCCGAGGATTCAGCGCCAGGTTGCGCGCATCGCTCAAAGCTTTCAATTCCTTATCACTGCCGATGGCGATCTTTTCCACGGTGGGTGTGTGGTGCAGTTCCACTTTGGGCAAGATCATGCCCACACCCTCGTCCGGGTCCCATTCGTCGCAGTGGTAAATCCGCCATTGTTGAATGATGTCGTTGGCCATCAGTTCACGGGCGATGGTTTCCACGTGATGGCGTTCCAAGGCCGCGTTCTGGAGGAGAAAAATCTTCGAGGTGTAAGCCGCGGCGTCCCGCGGCAGAGGCCGTTGAAGGTAATCCGCAATGGCTTCCAGAGCGACGCTCCCGGCCGTGTCCCGCACCCCCGGACGATAACCGACCCACACGGCCCACTGGAAGTCGGCAGCCGCAGCCAAAGGCCGAAAGGAAGAAACTTGGGAGACGGGGTTCGTAAAAATCTCTGTGCGGATCGCTTCCAGTTCCTGTTGAGTCAGGCTGGTCTCCAGCATGATCACCCGGATGACCCGGGCGGCGCCCACGTGCCAGCCGAAATAATCTCGAATCTTCCGGCACAGTTCGGAACCTTCGGCATCAAAGAGGTGGGGCTTCAGTGCAATTTCCAATCTGACCGCCATAGCACTCCCATCGGTTGTGGATCGAGTCAGCCCAAGAGCAATTTGAAGGCAATGCCCACGAGGACGACGCCCCCAAAGACGCCCATGCGCCGGCCCCAAAGCACGGAGAGGCGATTACCGATGCGCATGGCCGCCCACGTCATCAGAGCGGCGGTGACCCCGATGCAGACTGCCGCCCCCAACAACCGGCGTCCCAGGATCCCAAGACTGAATCCCACTCCCAGCGCATCCATGCTGGTCGCCAACGACAACACAATGAGGCTGACGCCCCGTGTGGGGTCGGCACAGACCTCCTGGGAGTCCTCACCTTGCAGGCTTTCATAAGCCATTTTGACGCCGATGAAAACAAGAAGAAAAAAAGCGACCCACGGCCCCCATGTTTTGACCAACCCGACGAGGTAGAGCCCCATGGCCCACCCCAAGAGCGGCATGCCGAACTGAAACAGACCGAAATGAAAGGCCAGGCGGAAGATTTGCCGGGGTGAGCAGAACCGGGTGCCGACGCCAAGCCCCACAGCAAAGGCATCGCAGCCCAAAGCCACGGCGAGAAAAAAGGTTTCCAAGGGATTCATGAAAGATCTTGGGTTGAAGGTCCTCTGTAGAGCGCCAAACCGGTCCGTGGGCGCCTCAGGTATAAAAAATCTCGTACTGCGTCCCGTAGACCCGGTAGCGAAAGGAAAAGTCCGCAAGAAGCCGAGCCGCAGTCGGATCCAATTCGACGAATTTCACTCCCATGCCCCGGGGTGTCACCGAATCGTCCGGCCCGTAAGGATTCGTCCACACCACCTCGGCGTCGACTTCAATGGGATTCTTGAGCCCGGGGAAATGGAGGCTTATGCGCACTCGAGCCGAGAGCGGCGCGGGATCCCGGCAGAGCACCAGCATGCCGATTTCATTGAAATGCACGGCCTGCCCCGAGCCCTTTCTCGATTCGTGGACGAAGATGACCTGACACGGTTTGGGCCGTTCTTCTTCGCCGTGGTCGTTGGCAACTCCGTTCCCCAACATCCCCCATCCTCAGGAGGTTTTCGTGTCTTCCGTTCTCGGCGCCCAATCTTGGGAGCTTCCGGAAAAGGCCTCTCGTCGGTGACCGGGGACATCCTGGTTGCCCGCCCGCGCCCGACACCCCCGGGGCAGATGAGCTCGCCTCCGAGCGCCCCGGCTGAAACCACCGCCCGATGGTCTCGTAAATTTCCTGCATCGCCTAACGCAAGGTCGCCTGAAAGCGTTGCAGGACCTGCTCCGTGATGCGCTGATGGAGCGCGTTGACTTCCTCATCGGTGAGGTTGCGATCCGGCGCCCGGTAGACAATCCGGTATCCCACACCCTTCTGATGATCGGCCAAGGGTTTGCCCCTGTACAAGTCGAAGATGGATACCGATTCCATGAGGGGTTCGGGCAACGAACGGATAAAGGCCAAAGGATCGGCCACAGGAAGGTTGGCGTCCACAACCAGAGCCATGTCCCGTGTCACCGAAGGAAATTTGGGCAGCGGGACGAAGCCCGGATGAGGATTCCTTAACGACCAGAGGGCCTCAAAGTCCAGCTCGAAATAGTAAGCTTCCCTCTTCAGGTCGAATGCTTCCTGGACCTCGGGGTGAATCCGTCCCAAAGAGCCCACGGGTGTGCCCTTGACGAGCACCGTCGCAGAAAACCTCGGATCACTGTAGTGAGGAAGATTTTCGGACGAAAACCCGTATTGGGACTCTTCCAGACGGCAGGCACCGAGGATTTCCTCGACAATGCCTTTCACATCCGTGTAGTCCACTGCATCTTCTGAGCCGTACACAGGGCGCGGGTCTCGACGTCCCACCACGACCCCTGCCAGGTGATGATCTTCCCGAGGCAGAAGCTCGCCCTCCCGAGGAATGAACACTTTGCTCAATTCGAAGATCCGCACGTCCGTATTGCCGCGATCCAGGTTGAGGCGCGCCGTCTGCAACAGCCCGGGGATGAGGGTGGTGCGCATCACCGCCTGCTCCTCGCTCAAAGGGTTGAGCAGCCGGACGGGCTGGAGTCTCGGGTCGTTCTCCGGCAAGCGCAGGCTCCGAAGTGCTTTTTCCGATGTGAAGGAAAAGGTGAGCACTTCGTAAAACCCTGCGCCCTCCATGAGCCTCTTGAGTTCCTGACGGGCTAAGGCGTGTGGATCCGCTGGATCGCTGTAAAGCGGCACCTGAGCATGGGTGACGGGAACTTTGTCGTAGCCGGTCAGGCGGGCGATTTCTTCGGCCAAGTCCACTTCCCGAGTGATATCCGGCCGAAAAGAGGGCGGAGTCACCCGGAGGGTCTCCTCATCGACCGTTGCCACGTCCATTTCCAGAGACCTGAGCACATCGGCCATGGCGGATATGGACAGATCCATCCCGAGAAAACGATTCACTTTGGGGACCCGAAGGGTGATGACGGGGCGGCGAATGGGCACCGGATAGGCGTCCAAAATGCCCTTGGCAATGGATCCACCGGCAAGTTCCTGCATGAGTTGCGCCGCCCGATCGGCGGCGCGCACCACCCCTTCCGGATCCACGCCGCGCTCGAAGCGGTAGCTGGATTCGGTTTTCAGGCCCAGTTTGCGACTGCTCCTTCGGATGCCCAGCGGCTGGAAATGGGCGCTTTCAATGAACACCCGCGTGGTGCTCTCGGTGATTTCCGATTCCAGCCCGCCCATGATGCCTGCAATGGCCACAGGACCTTGGCCGTCACAGATGAGCAGGGTGTCGTCAAATAGGGTGCGTTCCACACCGTCGAGGGTGACGAATTTTTCGCCCGGTGCGGCTCGGCGGACCACAATCCGACCTTCCCGCAGCCGGTCGTAGTCGAAGGCGTGCAGCGGCTGGCCCAGTTCCAGCAGCACATAGTTGGTCACATCCACGATGTTGTTGATGGACCGAATACCGGCGGATTCCAAGCGTCTTTTCATCCATGCCGGGGACGGCCCCACGGTGACTCCCTGGATGAGCCGGGCGGCGTAGCGCGGGCAACCCACGGGATCTTCCAACGTCACCGACGCCAGCGATTCGATGGGGGGGCCTGTTTCTTCGAAGGCAATGACGGGATAGCGGACCGAGGTACCGCAGATGGCCGCTGCTTCTCGAGCCATACCCACCATGGACAGACAATCCCCCCGGTTGGGCGTCACCGAGACATCCAAACGCACATCGTCCACTCCCAAATATGCGCCCAGGGACATGCCCACCGGGGCATCGTCCGGCAACACCCAAATCCCGGACGCGTCCTCGCCCAGATTCAGCTCTTTCTGCGAGCAAATCATCCCTTGGGAAACTTCCCCCCGGATGGTCGCTTCCTGGAGGGTAAGCCCTGAAGGGAGCGTGGTTCCCGAGAGGGCCAGAGGCACACACTGTCCGGGCGCCACGTTAGGTGCGCCGCAGACAACGCGCCGTTCGGTCCGACCATCGTGGACACGGCAAATTTTCAGTTTATCAGCCTTGGGATGAGGCTCCACGGCCGTGACCCGCCCCACCACCACCGTTTCCAGATAGGCGTACGGCTTTTCTACGGCTTCCACTTCGAGTCCCACCATGGTGAGCCGTTCCGCCAGCTGCTCCATGTCCATGGTGAGCGTTACATAATCTCGAAGCCACGCACCGCTGACAATCATGGAATTCCCCTCTCTACAAGCTTCAGTAGCCGTCCCGGTCTTTTTACAACAAAGGGCACGACCATGTCGTGCCCTTTCTTTGTCCGGAGATTTGACCGCACCACGGTCGTCGAATCAGAACTGACGCAGAAACCTCAAATCGTTTTCGTAGAAGAGCCTGAGGTCGTTGATGCCGTATTTGAGCATGGCGATGCGCTCAATGCCCATGCCGAAGGCAAAACCGCTCACCTGCTCCGGATCGTAGCCCACCATCTTGAACACTTCCGGGTCCACCATTCCCGAACCGAGGATCTCCAACCACCCGGTCTGGGAACACACCCGGCATCCAACGCCCTTACAGATGACGCACTGGATGTCCACCTCTGCACTGGGTTCCGTAAAAGGAAAGAAACTCGGGCGAAAGCGCAAACCCACATCGGGGCCGAACATTTGATGGACGAACACCGTCAGGACCCCTTTGAGGTCCCCGAACGAGACCCCCTCCCCCACCATGAGGCCCTCCACCTGATGAAACATCGGCGAATGTGTCACGTCGGAATCGCAGCGGTATGCCTTGCCCGGCGCGATGATCTTGATGGGGGGCTTCTTCCGCTCCATGGTCCGAACTTGCAGCGGGGAGGTGTGGGTGCGCAAAACCACCTCATCCGAGATATAAAAGGTGTCTTGCATGTCCCGCGCAGGGTGGTCTTTGGGGATGTTCAAAGCTTCGAAATTGTAATAGTCCAACTCAACCTCGGGACCCTCCACGGTTTCGAAGCCGAGTCGGTTGAAAATGGCGGCGATTTCCATGGCTGTCTGGGTGATGGGATGCAGCCGGCCGCGAAGGGGCCGACGTCCCGGGGTTGTGACATCCAGAAAATAGCCTTCCCGGGCCACCTCTTCTTTGGCCTTTTGGATCGCCGATTCCAGAAGGGCTTCCAGGCGGGTTTTGACCTCGTTGAGGGTTTTTCCCACAGCCGGACGCGCGGCGGCTTCCACTTGACCCAATGCCTTAAAGAGAGCCGTCAACTCTCCCTTGCGCCCCAAATATCGTACGCGCAGGGTTTCCAAGGCTTTCAGATCGGCGCCGGCGGCAGCAACGGCCTCTTGTGCCTGGGCGAGCAGGGCCCGAGCTTTGTCTTCCATGGGTTTTACGCGGCCTCTTTGGCTAAAGCCACCAGCTTGGCGAAGGCGTTGGGGTCATGGACCGCCAGGCCGGCAAGGACTTTTCGGTCAAGGAGCACTTGGGCCTTTTTGAGCCCGTCCATGAACCGACCGTAGCTCATACCATGCTGACGGGCAGCAGCATTGATGCGCATAATCCACAGGCTTCTGAAATCGCGCTTCCGCGCCTTGCGATCCCTGTAGGCATAGACCAGAGCCCTCTGCACCGTCTCTTTGGCCGTACGCAGCAGCTTGCTCCGGCCCCCCCGGTAGCCCTTGGCCATATGGAGGATCTTCTTCCGTCGCTCTCGCGACTTCACCGCTTTCTTCACTCGAGGCATGGTTCCGGCTCCTTCATTCTTTCGTCATGGACGCCGCTAACGGGGTACGGCGCTGTGAACACGGCCTTCTCAGGCATAAGGAAGCATGCGCGACACGGCCCGGAAATTCGCTCCATCCACAAGGGCGGACTGACGCAAAGCCCGTTTCCGTTTAGAGCTTTTTTTGGTCAGTATGTGACTTTTGCCCGCTTTGGCCCGCGCAAAAAGACCGCCGCCTGTGCGATGGAAACGCTTGGCGGCTCCGCGTTTGGTTTTCAATTTCGGCATGAATTCCTCCACAATCTCCTCGTCAATGGGTCACACCCCCGGGGATTCGGCACACGTCGCCTGCCGCCGGGACGTTCCGGCAATCGAAGCGTGTAATCTATTGACACGCCCTAAAGGTGTCAAGCGTTTTATCGGAATGTGGGGCCTTGCGATCGGTCGCGGCACACTTCAGGATTTGGGTGCCAGGATCATGACCAAGTTCCGCCCCTCCATCTTCGGCGGCATCTCGACCACCACTTCTTCCTTGAGCTCATCCAAGACCTTTTGGAGGACCATCTCCCCACGGTCTTTGAAGGCAATTTCCCGGCCTCGGAAGATCACGGTCACTTTTGCCTTGTCTTTCTGCGCTAAGAAGCGGCGGATATGGCGCAGCTTGGTCTGAATATCGTGCTCATCCGTTTTGGGCCTGAGCTTCACTTCTTTGACTTGAATAACGGTTTGCTTTTTCTTGGCCTCCTGGGAGCGCTTGCTCTGCTGGTAACGGAACTTCCCGTAGTCCATGATCTTGCAGACCGGGGGATCCGCATTGGGGGCCACTTCCACAAGGTCCAGCCCTTCCTCCCGAGCCGCGTCCAAGGCATCCTGCAAGGACATGATCCCGAGCTGGCTCCCGTCCGCTCCTATAACGCGCACTTGCTTGGCGCGGATCTTCTCATTGATGTTTTCTTGTTCTTTCTTCAGAGTCCGGTCCTCCCTTCGTTGCGTGTTCCTGTCTTTCGCCGCGGCCTGATTACACCGCCCCTAAGCCGATCCGCCCACCGGAGCCTTCGAGGCACTCGTCGCGGATAAGTTCCACCACCATCTCGGGACGCATCAGCTCCAGTTGTTGCCCGTCCCTTTTTCTCGGCCGTACCGCTCCGGCCTCCACCTCGCTGTCCCCGATGACCAGCATGTAAGGGATCTTCTGCATCTGGGCTTCCCGAATCTTGAAGCCCAGTTTTTCGTTGCGTTCGTCGATTTCCACCCGTACGCCCGCATCCCGCAACCGCTCATAAACGGTGCGGGCAAAGGGCAGTTGTTTGTCCGTCACCGTCACGATGACAGCCTGCACAGGGGCCAGCCATGTGGGAAAAGCCCCGGCATAGTGTTCGATGAGCACCCCGAGGAACCTCTCGATGGCCCCCAGGATCACGCGATGCAGCATTACCGGCCGGTGCCGGTTGCCGTCGGGGCCCACATAGGTCAGGTCAAACCGTTCGGGCAAGGTGAAATCACATTGGATGGTCGCGCACTGCCATTTGCGCTCCAAAGCATCCCGCAGTTTCACGTCAATCTTGGGACCGTAAAACGCGCCCTCGCCCTCGCAGATCTGGAACGGAATGCCCTTGTCTTCCAGCGCCGCCATAAGAGCCTTGGTTGCCCGCTCCCAATCTTCATCGGTGCCGATGGATTTTTCCGGCCGTGTGCTGATTTCCATTTCATAGGAGAAGCCGAAGAGCCCCATGACTTCGATGACGAAATCCACAATGCCTTGAATTTCCGTATGGAGCTGCTCCGGGGTGCACAGGATGTGGGCATCATCCTGGGTGAACTGGCGCACGCGCAGGAGGCCGTGGAGCACGCCGGATTTTTCATGGCGATGCACCGTGCCCAGTTCGAAGTACCGGATGGGCAGATCCCGGTAGCTGCGCACCTTGGATTTGTAGATGAGCATGTGCGACAGGCAGTTCATGGGCTTGATCCCGTAGGATTGCCCTTCGATTTCCGTAAAGTACATGTTTTCACGATAATTATCGAAGTGGCCCGAGCGCTTCCACAGATCGGTCTTCAAAAGCGTCGGTCCCATGACGAGCTGGTAGCCGCGCCGCAAGTGCTCTTTTTTCTCAAAGGTTTCCAAAATATGCCGCAGGAGGGCGCCTTTCGGATGGTAGATCACCATGCCGGCACCTACCTCGTCCGAAAAGCTGAAAAGATCCAGCTCGCGCCCCAGGCGGCGATGATCCCGCCGCTGGGCTTCAGCGAGGAAATCCAAGTATTTTTTCAGGCCCTTGCGGTCAGGGAAGACGGTCCCATAGATGCGCTGGAGCATGGGATTGCGTTCGTCCCCCCGCCAATAGGCGCCCGCCAGCGAAAGCAGCTTATAGGCCTTGACGTAACTCGTATCGGGAATGTGGGGACCTCGACACAGGTCCACAAAGTTCCCTTGGCGATAAATGGAAACCGAAGGCTCCTGGAGCTCTTCCAGCAGCTCCACCTTGTACGGTTCCCCACGCTCCCGAAACAGCTCGATGGCCTTTTCCCTCGGGAGTTCCTGGCGTTCAAACGGGAGTGCCGCAGCAATGATTTCCGCCATCTTGGCTTCAATCTTTTCGAGATCCTCCGGGCTGAAGGAGTGGGTTCCATCGAAGTCGTAGTAAAAGCCGTTTTCGATGGCCGGCCCGATGGCGATCTTGGTTCCGGGGAACAGCTCCTGGACGGCTTGGGCCATGATATGGGAGGTGCTATGGCGAAGAATTTCCAGCCCTTCGGGAGTGTCCGCCCCAAGGGGCTCCAAGGTGCCGCTTTCCTGAATCGGTGCGCGTAGATCCAGAAGCCGGCCGTTCAAACGGGCGGCCACCCACCCGTTTTGGCTTTTCTTCCACGCCGCCAAAGCCTCCTGAACCGTCGCTCCATAGGGCACTTCAATTGACGTCCCATCAGCAAACCGCACACGAACGCTTCCCGCTTGCTCTGCCATGATGTTTTTGTTCCTCTTCTCCTGATGGCGCCGCTCGTCGCCCGAGCTCGGCGCATCCCATAAAAAAAGCATCAGCCGCCTCAAGACGGATCTGATGCTTTGCACTCATTTCAACCTGTCTGGGCGCTGGAAGGAAATATCCGTACAGCGTGATGTTCCACCCGCGAGCCTTAAACCATCCTTCGGTGTGTCGGCCTCTGCCCTGTTTCGATCCTGCGAACCCTTTTTCATGGGTTGGATGGTAGGCACGGGCGGGATTGAACCGCCGACTTCTACCGCGTCAAGGTAGCGCTCTCCCACTGAGCTACGTGCCTACGAAGTTGGCCTTCCTATTAGCCAATGACCCCCCAGCGTGTCAAGGAAAATGCTGCAAGCCGGTCTTTGTTTACAGGGAAGGGTCCGAGCCTGCCGGGCGCCCACCTTCCCAGATGCGAAAACCCAAAAGGGTATAGTGCAGACCGCTGGCCACGGTCATCACCCCGGTGATGACATACAAGGTGGTGCGCACCCAGGAGGACCAGTTCATCAGCGGCTGGGACAGGGTGACCAAGACGGTGACGATCTGAGCCAGCGTGGTCAATTTGCTGAGAAGGCTCGGTCGAATCTCCAGCGGGATCTGAAAGAACGTCAGGGTCATGACTCCTGTCAGGATCAACACATCCCTGCTGACGGCGATGACCACCAACGAACTGGGAACGAGGCCGAGATGTCCCAAAAGGATAAAACTGCTTACCAGAAGGATTTTGTCGGCTAAAGGATCCAAGTAGGCCCCCAGCCGGCTCTTTTGATGGAACAGGCGGGCGATCAAGCCGTCCAGTGCGTCGGTCACTCCGGCAAAAAAGAAAACGGCCAACGCCCCTGTAAGCTTTTCGTTCAAAAGGAGCCAGACCAGTAGCGGCGTCAGCAGAATACGAATGAGCGTCAGGAGATTGGGAATGGTCATGGCGCCTTCGATTCTTGAGGCGGAGGAGCCTCGGCATCCGTCCCCGCGGGCCCTGCCGTGACCGTAATCCTGCGGGTGGATGGGTCGATCCCCTCCACCCGAACCACGAAGTTCATACCGAAGCGCATGCCGTCCAAGGAACGCACCGCATTGGGGTCCACGGACTTTGCGCGCACCACCACGGCTTCCATTTCCAAGGCTATCGAATCCACGAGGAAATCTTTTGAGATTTCGGATAGCCGCTTTTCCAAGGACAACCAGGCGGCATAAGAGGCATCGCCCTTGACGATGATCTCCCACGCATCACCCGGCGCTGCAGGCGGGGAAGCCGAGGGCGGTCTCGGTTGTCGAGAAGGTGACGGGGAGCCGGCTCCACCGGAAAGGATCGTGTCTATCTTGGCCGCTGTGACCGCCGAAAGAGTCAGCCATCCTTCAGCGAGTTCGCGCCCCGTCCCCGAAAGGCGCTCGTCCACGGTGCCGACAACACGGCCCGAGTTCGATTCCATCACGTTCAGGTGCACCTCCAGGGTCTCCCCCGCCCGTGTCGCCGTCCCTACCGCCACATGCGATTGGCCCTGTCTGCGGGCCAGTTCCATGATCCGTTTCTGGTTTTCCCCATCCCAGGGCAAAGAGCTCGGCGCCTCGGCCGGAAATTCAAGAGTCCAGGGATAGTCGGCGGCTTCTTCCGCAACCCACGCTCCAAAGCTCCCTTCAGGAGCGGGGTCTCGCCCCGTGGGCGCATACCAGGAGCCGTGCCAATTTTCCGCCACAGCCCACAGAATCCGCCGTTCGGGCAGCCCTCGGGGCGAGGCGGGCGGGGCCGGTTTTTGAGCTTCCGATGTGGGGGCACTTCCCACCTCCTCCGGCGGCCTTGCCGCTTCGGTTTCCTTCCGTGCAGGTTCTCCTTCCTGGGATGGTCCGGTGGAAACCAGACCCAACTTTTCTAAATCCACCCGCAAAGGGCCCATGGCCACATCAACGGCCCCTTGGATTCTGTAGAGATCCCCATTCACATATTCCTCGAGGATTTTGAAGCTCTGGGCATAACGTTCGGCCTGGGAAAGGATGTCTCTGCGGATTTCCTTGTTTTTCTGAGCCAGCGCCTGTCCTGGAACCAAAGCGCCAACCGCCTGAAGAACCGCTTGACGAAGGAGGTCTTCCAAAGCTTGAGCCCGGGACTGGGCACGATTGGTCGGCTGGAGGGGTGCCGTCCCTTGCGCCACAAAGGTTTGCCGTGGTTCCTGAGCGACGCTCGGCCGGACCATCCCTCCACACCCAAGGATCACACATAATGCGCCGATGGCCCACCGCACTCCGGGATTTCTCTTCATGGATCCCTCACCGTACCCCGCACGCCCTCTCCCTCCGCTCCTATGGACGCGGGACTCGACAGCCTTGAGCCATCCCTGCCATGGTGCCGGGTGCCGAAACGCTCCCCAGCGCACCCTGTGGGGTGCAGACGAACCGGCAGACAGTCCCATCTCCCCCTGCATCCCCTCTTTTCTCTTCGGTTCTTCCATTGCTATCATAAGCCCACACCCAAAACAAAGTTGAAAGTGGGAGGATTTCCGCCTCATGACCCAAGATCGGTGCCCGGTTTTCGACGTCTGGATTCATCCGCGCAATATCCACCTGCTCACCTCCATCATCGAGGCGTACGAGGGGCTCGGTGTGGTCAGCACAGAGGATCCCCGACTGGCTCTTGTGCGCATTGCGGCGGCCCCGGGCCGGGAAGTGGAACTTTTGCATATCCTCCACAGTGAGCAAAAACGTTTGGAAATCCGCTCCATCCAAAACAGCCTCCGCTTGCAATAAGGCTTTCGTTCGTCTAAGAGGAAAGGGGTTCAGCCAACCCGTGCCCCGACGGAAGACAACAGCTGTGAACAAAGACGACATGAAGGAAAAGGTGGCACCATGAGCGAGGCACCCTTCCCTCCCATTGGCGGCATCCCGGACGGTTCCGAAGACGCGCAGCCTTACCCGATGGAAGCCCGGACGTATCAGGAGGGGGAGCTCATCATCGAGGAGGAGCAGCCCGTCCAAGGGTTCTTTGTCGTGCTCTCGGGCAGCGTGCGTTTATCCCGAGGGGATCGCAAGATCCGGGTTCTTGGGGAAAAGGACGTCTTTGGCCTCGAAGCCATCGTCTTCAAAAGAAAATCACCGTACACCGCGAGAGCGTTGACCCCGTGCCGGGTGATGGCCTATGACGCCGAAGCCTTCGACGACTTTTTGTATTCCCGCCCCAGGGCTTTCCGGGAACTGGTGCTGTCCTTGCTCCGCCAGCTCACGGAGGCCGCTCTTTCCGCAAACGGTGAGGAGGCTTTCGTCGTGGCGGGCGACGTGGAAGTGCGCCACTATCGGGATGGCGAAGTTGTCATCAATGAAGGCGAAGAAAGTCAGGAGTTTTATCGGCTCATTTCCTCCGATGCCGGTCTGCGGGTCACCCTGAAAGGTGTCGAGATCGGCAGAATTGACCGTCCGGGGGATTTTTTCGGGGAAATGGCCTGCCTTCTCAAAGCTCCTCGACAAGCCACAGTCACCAGCATGGGGGACAGCCTGGTGCAGGTTTACCGCCCCCAGCGGCTGGAACAGATCATTTCGGAAAATCCCCAACTGGCCATCAAGCTCATCGGGACTTTGGCCCGACGCCTTTCTTTGGCCAATATTCGATTGACGGAACAGGACATCAGGTCACGAGAATGGAAGGACTTTGTCTAGCCCAGGCAGCCCGGCCCTTGGGGCTTTTCGTTTACACTTTCGGCTGCCAGATGAACGAATACGACTCGCTGCGCGTTGAGCGCGTGCTTGCTCAGGACGGCTATGTTCTGACGTCCGAGCCGGCGGAGGCGGACGTCATATTTGTCAACACGTGCTCGGTACGGGCAAAGGCCGAACAAAAGGTCTTTTCGCTCCTGGGGCGACTGCGGAAGCTGAAAAACCGAAAGCCTTCTCTGGTGATCATCGTCGGCGGTTGTGTGGCGCAACAAATGGGACGCGCCTTACTGGAGCGTTTCCCCTACGTGGACATTGTGGTGGGAACGCGGGCACTGGGTTCCCTCCCGAACCTGCTGCGCGCTGTGCGGCACGGTGGGCCAAGGGTGGCCCATCTGCCGGATCACGATGAGGAGGGCTGGCGGGAGCTCTTTGATCAAACCGATGCCTGGACGACCGATGTGGTCGGGCCTGTGACCGTCATGCAGGGTTGTGACAATTTCTGCACCTACTGCATTGTGCCCTACGTCCGGGGACGGGAGCGAAGCCGCCCGAGTAACGAGATTCTTCGGGAAGTTCAGCTTCTGGTGGAAAAAGGGGCCCGTGAGATCCTCCTGCTCGGGCAGAATGTGAACAGTTACGGCAAAGGACTGGAAGAACAGACGCGCTTCTCGGACCTGCTGCGCCGGATCGCCAAGGAAACCGATGTGGCCCGCATCCGTTTCACCACATCACACCCCAAAGATCTGAGTGAAGACTTGATCCAATGTTTCGTCGATCTCCCCCAATTGTGCCCGCATATCCATTTGCCTTTCCAAGCGGGATCCGACCGGATTCTCCAGCGAATGAACCGGGCCTATACGGCTGCAGACTATCACCGGAAAGTGGAGCTTCTGCGGGCGGCGTGCCCCCATATCGGGATTTCGGCGGACGTCATGGTGGGTTTTCCCGGAGAAACGGAAGCTGATTTTCAAGCCACCCTGGACCTGATCCGAACCGTCCGTTTCGATACCCTTTTCTCTTTCCGCTATTCGGACCGCCCTTACGCGGCATCGCGGTTTTTCCCCGATAAGGTGAGCGAAGAGGTCAAAACCCGGCGTCTCATTGAACTCCAGGCTCTGCAAGCGGCCATCACCCAGGAAAAAAATCTGGAAGAAGTGGGCCGAATCCGAGAAGTCCTCGTGGAAGCCCCAAGCAAGTCGGGACAAGGGCTGGTCAGTGGACGGACTCCCCAAAACCGCATCGTCAATTTTCCTGGACCCGAAGCATTGAAAGGTCGAATCGTTCCGGTCAAAATTGAAGAAGCCTATGCACACTCGCTCAAAGGCCGGCTGATCTTCCCAGAGCGCGAATCGGACGAACCGGAAACGTGAACCTCGGCGCATGCCGACAACCGTAGGGCTCAGCCCGCGCTTTTCTCGCATAAGGAGACCCCATGTATCGATTGATGAAGGTCGCCGGTCTGGTCATGGACCCGCAGACCAACACGCCCATCGTGATCTTGAACGATCCTCAAGGGGACGACCATCTCCCCATATGGATCGGTCTGCTGGAAGCCACATCCATCGCCACGGAACTGGAAAAAATCAAATTTCCGCGCCCCATGACGCACGATCTGGTGAAAAACCTCCTGGACCATCTCCATGTCCAAGTGGAAAAGATCGAAGTGTGTGACTTGAGGGATAACACGTATTACGCGCTCATCTACTTGCGCACCGAGGTGGGGCTCAGCCCCATCGACTCCCGCCCGAGCGATGCCATTGCCATAGCGCTGCGCACCAACGCTCCGATCTACGTGAAAGAGGACGTGCTGCGGCGTTCCCAAAAGGTCCCGGACAAGGAGGCCCATCCCGTGTTCCGCCAGGACGACAAGGAAAATCTGGAGGAGCTGTTGGAGAAACTCGATCCTGAAGATTTCGGGAAATACAAGATGTGAGCTTTTTCCATGCCTGCCGAGTGGCCTGCCGCCATGATGGACACCGAGACTTTGGCCGAATGGATTGCCGTAGCCTGCGGCCGCCTGCCCGCCGACCTGTGTTTGCGAAACGCTCGGATAATCAACGTGTGGACCGGAAACATTGTTTCCCAGGATCTCGCGGTGCACCGCGGCCGTGTTGTGGGCTGGGGTCCGTATCGAGGCCGGCAGGAAATGGATCTTCATGGCGCGTTTGTGGCGCCGGGGTTCATCGACGGCCACCTGCATCTGGAAAGCACACTGTTGAGCCCTGACGAATTCGCCGCCGCCGTTGTGCCTCGCGGGACGACGGCGGTCGTCTTGGATCCTCATGAAATTGCCAACGTGCTGGGCCTGAAGGGCGTGCGAGCCTTGATCCGAGCGACGGAAGGACTGCCGCTGGATTTTTTCTTTATGCTTCCAAGCTGTGTCCCCGCAACGCCTTTGGACCCATCTGGAGCCACCCTGCGCGCCGCGGATCTCCGAACACTCGCCGGACATCCTCGGGTCCTCGGCCTGGCGGAAGTCATGAACTTTCCCGGCGTGCTCCACGCCGATCCCGATGTCTTGGAAAAGATTGTTCTGTTTCAGGACGTCTTGATGGACGGCCACTGCCCAGGGCTTTCCGGCCTCGACCTCAACGCCTATATCTCCTGCGGCATCGGATCCGATCATGAGACCACGGTTGTCGAGGAGGCCGAAGAAAAACTCGCGAAGGGCATGGCGCTGATGATCCGTGAAGGCAGCCAGTCCAAGGATCTTGCCGCCTTGATCCATGCCGTGACCGATGCCACCTGGCCGCGTTGCCTCTTCGTCTCCGATGACCGTCATCCCACAGCCCTGATCCACGAGGGGCACATGGACCACATCGTGAATCGCGCCATGGCCTTGGGCATGGACCCTGTGAGGGCCATCGCTCTCGCTTCCTGGACTCCGGCGACCACTTTCGCTCTGCGCCGTCGAGGGGCCATCGCGCCGGGATATGTCGCCGATTTTTCCGTGAGCCCGACGTTAAATCCGTGGAAACCCGAGATCGTCTTCAAAGACGGCGTGCCAGCCGCCCGCACCGGCCGCCTCTGCCGCCCGACAGCTCAAAAAAAAGACGAAATTTTGGAAAGCCTCCCCAGTCCCATGGCCATCACCACGATCGATCCGGCCCATCTCCGTGTACCCGCGTCAGGGACCCAGCTTCGGGTGATCGGAATCCGCGAAGGCAGTCTCATCACGGATTCGCTGGTGCTTTCGGCCGTCGTTCGCGACGGTTTCGCCGTCTGCGACCCATCCCGGGATCTTTTAAAGATCGCGGTGTACAACCGCTACACCCCCCAGGACGATCCTGTACGACCGGCAATGGGTTTCGTCCGGGGATTCGGCCTGCGCGAAGGGGCTCTTGCCAGCACGGTCGCCCACGATTCCCATCATCTCATTGCCGTAGGAGCCAGCGATGAAGCCATCGTCCATGCCGTGCGGGCCATCGTGGAGAGCCGCGGCGGACTCAGTGTGAGCTCCACAGAGGGCGTCATCGCACATATGCCCCTCCCCCTTGCCGGGCTCATGAGTGCGGAACCGCTGGCCGAGGTCTGTCGTGCCCTGGAAACGGTAACGAACGCTGCGCATGCATTGGGGTCGCCTTTGAAACACCCGTTTATGGCGCTCTCGTTTCTGGCTTTACCGGTCATCCCGGCCCTGAAAATGAGCTCAAGAGGCCTCGTGGATGTCCAAAGGTTCGAGATTGTCCCCCTGTTCCTGTAAGCGCCCGCACAGGGACCTCCATCCCAACCGGGGAAAATGCGGGGATGGCCCATGAGACAACCGGGGCCCGGCCTGGGCCTTGCCCTGGATCGTGAAACCGGTTGCTTCCCAGCGTGCCATTCTGCTATGAAAATCTAGGTTTTCGGCTCGACGCCGAGGAGAAACATGCCAACCACCGCACCGAAAGAGGAGGCCATCATGTCCGTCTTGACCTGTCGATCCTTCGATGACGTGGTGAATTTCGCCATCAAGAAAGAAGAAGCGGCCATGGATTTCTATCAGAAGTGCGCAGATAAGGCCAAGAACCCCGGCATCAAGGAATTCTTCCTCGAAATGGTTGAGGAAGAAAAAAAGCATCGCGAACTGCTCAAGGGGCTGGATCCCGTAGGACTGGAGGAATTCAAGCTCGACAAGGTTGAAGATCTCAAGATCAGCGACTACCTGATGGACGTCCCCTTTCGAGAAGACATGACGTATCAGGAAGCTTTGACCCTGGCCATGAAAAAAGAGGAAAAGGCTCACGCGTTCTACAGTGCATGGAAAGAAAAGTGCATGCACGAAAAGACGGCCAAGGTCTTCGAGATGCTTGCCCAAGAGGAGATCAAGCATAAACGGAAAATCGAGGAAATTTACGACGATCAGATCCTCAGTTGGGACTGATTCCGTGCAGTGACACCGACGGAATGGAGAACCCGGGCCGTTCGTCCCTCCGGGTTCTCTTTTTTGTGCCTAGACGACAAACGGCTCATGATGGATCACCGGGCAAAAGGATTCGCTGCGGCCACGGCAGCCTGCGTCATTTGGGGAGTTTCCTTTGTGGCCACAAAGGTGGCCCTCCAGAGCTTCCCCCCTTATACGCTCTTGGCCTTGCGCTTTGCCATTGCGGCCGTCTTCCTCATCCCGGCTTTTCTCGGGTTCAGGAGGGAAAGACTCCAGCTCAGGGATTTGGGCCTTTTTTGTCTTTTGGGCATTATGGAGCCAGGTCTGTACTTTTTGTGTGAAACCCGTGGGCTTCTCTACACCAGCGCATCGGTGGCCTCCTTGATCATCGGCGCGATTCCCGTGGTGGTCATGATTCTGGCGGCCGTTTTTCTCAAAGAACCCCTCCGAGCGAAAGCAGGCTTCGGCGTGTTCATGACGGTCCTGGGGATCGCCTTTTTGGTCCAAAAGGACTTGGAGGCTCCACCGCTTGGTCTTTCTCCCCTTAAAGGGAACCTTTACATCGCGGGGGCGGCGCTGTGTGCTTCGGTCTATACCATTGTCAGCCGGTCACTGAGCGCCCGCTACCGCCCCATGACCTTGACCACGATTCAAGCGGTTTTCGCCACGCTGTTCTTCGCCGTCTTCGCACTTTGGGAGGACTCGGGCGCCCGGCCGCTTCCCCCAACGGGCCCTGCTCTGGCAAGCCTCCTTTTTCTATCTTTTTTCGCCACGTTAAGCGCATTTTGGCTTTACAACTTTTCCTTGAGGGCTCTGCCGGCTTCTCAGGTGGCCGTCTTCATCAACGTCATCCCGGTGGTCACGGTGCTCACCGCCCGTATGGTTTTGAATGAGGCGTTGTCTTGGCCGCAGGTGCTGGGGGCGATCCTCATTCTCGTGGGAGTGCGGATTAGCACCCGCGCAGAAGGTGACCTTCTGCCCGGCCGAATGCTCAAACGCCTGCCGTACTTTGGGTTAAAGAGCCGGCGAGCGTACGGGAGCCTTTCCCTTGCGGCGGCGCAGCAGCACGTAGACGGCTCCAGCCCCCCCGTCCCACGTTCTCGCAGTGGCAAAGGCCAGCACTAAACGTTTGAGCGGAGCCCGAGTCAGCCACCCCAGGAGCTCGCGTTTCAAAACGGGTTCTTTGCCCTGGGAATTCAGCCCTCGACCGCAGATGATCAGCACGCACCGTGCCCCTCGGGTGTGACTGCGCAGGACAAACTCCGTCACGCGCTCCTGAGCCTCCTGGCGCGTCAGTCCGTGCAGGTCGACGTGGTCTTGGTAGCTGTAGTCCCCGTTGCGCAATCTCTTGAGGACACTGGGGGCAAGGCCGACCACGGCGCCGTCCATGTACTCGTCCGAATAATGCACCGAAAAACCCCTTTCACCGCTGACAAGATCCGCCAAGTGGGTCAGCACTTCCCAATCTTCCCGTTCGGCAAACCGAGGAAAACCACGGGTCGGTCCTTTGGGCGCCACACGCCGCCTTTCGTTTTCGGGCAAGGGACGCACATCCGAGACGGCGTCCATGAAAAGGCGGGTGTCATCGGACAGTTCTTTCCCGGCGCGTGAGTTATCGGCCTCCACCGGACGAACCGGATCTCCGCTCGCGGAAACTTCGGGTTCACGCTTCCTGTATTGATCCAAGCAGGAGAAAGGAGTATAGAAGCCCAGCCCCTTTGCGGGCACCGACTTGTGAGGAATCATAGGAGACGGCGGGCAAGATTGTTTCTTTCTTCGGCTCATGGCCGCACTCCAAAGATTTTCGGCACATATTCCAAGGGCAGGAGCCACGACACCTTTTCATGCGACCCTATATCCTTATCGAATCGGATCGAATGCTGCATGAGACCGTGAATAGCCTGCGCACTTGCCCTCGCATTGCGGTGGACACGGAATCCAACGGGTACTACGCCTACTTCGAACGGATCTGCCTGATCCAGATTTCCACGGACCACGACGACTACATCATCGACCCATTAAGCATCGCCGACCCGGGCTGTTTGTCAAACCTTTTTGAAGACCCGTCCGTGGAGAAAATCTTTCATGCCGCCTCCAACGACATCGGCGCTCTGAAAAGAGATTTCAACTTCACCTTTCGCAATGTCTTCGATACCGCCGTGGCCTGCAAAATCCTCGGCGAAAAGCAACTGGGCCTCTCTCATATCCTTGCAACTCACTTCCAGGTCCAACTGGACAAAAAATGGCAACGTTGCGACTGGGGAGTCCGCCCGCTGAAGGACTCACAACTCCATTACGCCCGATTGGACACCCATTACCTTATCCCTTTGAGGGACAAGCTGGCCGAAGAATTGATCCGCCGAGGTTTGTGGGATCAAGCTTCTGCAGCCTTTGCCAAAGTGTGCGACCAGGGGCCTCCTCGAGAGAGATTTCCCGCCAACGGCTATCAACGGTTACAAGGCATTCGGGGTCTCACCCGAAAAGCCAAAGTCGTCCTCAAGGCCTTGTACGCTTTTCGAGACGAAACCGCCAGAAAGCAGGACCGGGCACCCTTTCGCGTTCTGCCCAACGACGCCCTCATCCGCCTCGCCCAACGAATGCCGGAAACTTTGGACGAGCTTCGTTCCATCAAAGGGTTACCCCAGTCTTTCAAATCGGGCCTTCACGCCCGCCAGCTTCTGGACGTCATTCAAAATTCCATGGTGGAAGCCCAAAGCACTCCCGCCCCTCAAACGCAATCCTCATGAATTCACCCAAGGAAACCCAATCCATGTCCCACGGGCTGACCGATGGGTTAGAGTCAACCAGGAGAATGCCCAATGTTGCTGGATTCCCGCATCATCCTCCACGACTGTTTTAAAACCTTTCGATATGACCAGGAAAAGACGCGAGCTCCGGAAGACACCGTCCTGTGGGTGCGTCGGCGCCTGGAAACGTTCAAGATGAACATTCTCGCCAAGACGCTGCGCATCGACACAGGACGTCTGGGGATTCCCGTCTACATCAGTTTGTGCGGCGCCGATGCCACGGCCGTCACAGGCACCAAAAAACAAATGGGCAAAGGGGCCACACCGGCTCAGTCGGAAGCCAGTGCGCTCATGGAATTGATGGAACGGTTCAGCTTTTTTTCCTTCATGCGCTCAGAACGGTTTCTGAGCGCCCGCGTGGGGGATTTGGTGGGACCCAGCATTCCCCCCGAACTGCTGCTCCAATCGGTGCACGACTCCCACACGCCGCTTGCCCGTGCGCTCAGTTTCCTTCAGGGCTGCCCATTGCGCTGGGTTCCCGCCCGGAACCTCACGGAAGACCGGGATCAGTGGATTCCCATCGATTGGTTTTATCTCATCAACGAATACAACGGTCCGGCGGCCGGCAACACCATGGAAGAAGCCGTGCTGCAGGCCCTCTGCGAGGTCGTGGAACGACACGTGGGCTCCATCATCTCCCACGAGCGGCGGATCACCCCGGCCGTGGACCTCGAAAGCGTCGCGGACCCGGCGGCGAAAGAGCTCGTGGACAAGTTCCGGAGGTGTGGGATCCGCCTGTACGCCCACGACTTCTCTCTGAATACCGGCATTCCGACCGTGGGCGTGTTGGCCTATGACCCCGAAACTTTTCCCCACAAAAGTGAGATTGTCTTCACGGCGGGGACGACGCCCCGGCCGGCCACATCCCTGTGCCGCGCACTGACGGAAGTGGCCCAGCTGGCCGGAGACTTTGAAAACCGAACGACTTACAGGCCCACACTGCCCAAGTACAGCTCATTGGAAGAAGCCCGATATCTCATGGAATCCGAACGCACCGTGCCCATCGGGTCTTTGCCCGACTTGAGCCACGACAACCTCCGAGTGGAAATCCTGCGGGCCGTCCACGGCCTCTCTTGCATCGGCCTGCCTGTCCTGGCGGTCAATGTGACCCACGAAGCCCTGCAGATCCCAAGCGTTTATGTCATCGTTCCCGGAGCCCACTTTTTGGAGCACACCCGCAACACCGATTTTGCCCAGCACATGGCACGGACGATCCTCAGAAGCCTCGAACCCCGGGACGCTCTGGAACAACTCCAGCGTCTTGTGGAGCTGTTCGGGCCGCGATTCGACCTCACCTTCTTTGCCGCCCACAGTCTGGAACGCATGGAACGGTACGAAGAAGCCCTGGAGCTTTTCGAGCGCGCTCTCACCCAGAATCCCGACCGGCACGAAATCGCCAGCATCTACGTGCACATCGCTTCATGCCGCAAGGAATTGGGCCGCTACGACGCCGCCTTGGCAGCTCTGGGTGAAGCCCAACAATGGAACCCGACCCTGAAAGAGATTTACAACCTGAAAGGTTTTTGTCTCTACAAGCTCAAGAGGCATGACGAAGCCATCGAGGCGTTCGAAAAAGCCATCGAGATCGACCCTGGATCCGCCATCGACTATGCCAACATCGGATCCAATCTGCGCGAGCTGGGCCATTTTCAGGAAGCTGTGCGTCTTTACGAGATGGCCCTGGAACTGGACCCTTCCTTGGAGTTTGCTCGAGAAAATGCAGAACGGCTGCGAAAACGCCTCACGCCCGCATCCCCTTGAGCCACGTGTCACGTGGGTCCCCTCGTGAATGGGGGCCCTCGAGGCGCTTCGGCACCCCATAGGCCCCGCACTCCGGAGGCTTTCCGGGGGGGCCTTTGCGAATTATTGCCTGCACGTCGTCCCCGCCGTGGGGCACGGATGCCGCATCAGAACGCGGCACCCATGGATCTCTTAAAAACCTATCGGATATGCTCCGGAGACGGCAACTCCTGTGTGGGTAGGACTTCCACCGGGTTCTCGGGAACCGTTCGGACCACAAGCCGCGCCTGGAGAAGTTCTTCGGCGAGCTTTTGCACATCCTGCGCCGTCACGGCGCGGATGAGATCCGGATAACGGGACGCGTAATCATAGCCCAGCCCGAGAAGTTCATTGATCGCGGCACTGCGCGCCTGAGCTTCCAAGCTTTCCAGTCCGAGAAGGTGCATGGTCGTCACCATGTCCTTGGCCTTTTGAAGCTCTTCCTCACCGACGGGTTCTTTCATCAATCGGTCCAAGTGCTCATGGATGATGGATTCCACACGTTGCGCGTTTTTCTGCGTCGTCTGGGTGATCACGCCGAAATATCCCGCACGGTACCCACTGAAGGGAAACGCGTGCACCACGTAGACCATATTGTTGTCGCCCCCGCGGAGTGCGGTATGGAGTCGACCTCCGGGATAGCCGATTCCGGAAATCACCGCGTCCAACACATCCAAAGCGGCGATCCTGGGATCGTCCAGAGACAAACCCCGTGTGCCCACGAAAAGACCCAACGAGGTCTTGTCGCTGTTTTTCTCCACCACACGAATACCCTGCAGCACGTTTTCCTCTTCATGGATGTCGGGCATGCCCGAAGGTCCGGATGGACGCCATGGCTCAAAAGCCTTCCGAAGGTGAGACATGAGCCGATGTTCGTCGAAATCCCCATAGACCGCAAGAACCGCCCGTTGCGGGACGACCATTTTGGTATAAAAGTGCAAAAGCTTCTCCCGGGTGATCCCCTGAACGGATTCTTCCGTCCCCAGAATGTCGTGCCCATAGGGATGCCGAAGGAAATAATTCTTCTTGAACAACCGCACGAGCTCGGTCTGCCAATTCTCATCCTGCTTCTTGATGGCCAGAAGGGTCTCCTGCTTTTTCTTTTCCACTTCTTGAGGCGGAAACACAGGATGCATCACCACATCGGCCAAAATATCCAAGGCCAACGGCAAATCTTCTTTCAGGACCTTGGCCGCCACGGAATATGAGTTATGTTGGGACCCGCTGGAGATACTCCCGCCGACAGATTCCAGCGCGTCGGCGATTTCCAGCTTCGTGCGCCGCTTGGTCCCAGCCGTGAGCAGCGAGGCCGTCATGGCCGAATAGCCTTCTTCCCCCGGTTCTTCCAACAGAACCCCACCGATGCCGAAAAGCTGGAGCGTCACAAAGGGGAAACGGTGATCTTCCTTAAGCAGAAGGCGAAGACCGTTGCTCAACCTGGCCTGCCGGACCGACGTCTGCGGCGCCCCGTGGACGGCGCCTTCGGAACCCGATGGACCCTGATTCGGGCCGGAAAAGACATCTTGGGGCGTGACCGCCGCCACCGTCATGGCTCCGTCCACCAAATAACGCTTGGCTGCCCTCTGCACATCTTCTTTTCGGACCCGTCGCACCTTTTCCACGTACATGTCTTCAAAGTAAGGATCACCCGTGTCGAAATAGGACGACGCGAGCGATGTTGCCATTTCCTCTGTGGTTTCCTTGCCGAAGACGCGGGCCGCAATTACCTTCTTTTTCGCTCTTTCTAGCTCAGCGTCGGAGATGCCTTGGCGCTGGATCTTTCGGATCTCCTCCTGGAGCCCGGCGAGGACATGAGGCCAGTGCTGCGGCGCAAGCGTCATGGACACGACGAACTGTCCTTCAACATACGCCGGCGTCCAATTGAAGGCGTTGATCTGAAGCACTTTTTGATCCCGGTCCTTCAGGGTCTGATAGAGGCGGCTCGTGCGCCCGTCCCCCAACACAATGGCAAGGACGTCCAGAGGGTAAAGGTCCGGGTGGTCGAGGGAAACAGATCGGAACCCCACCATGGCTTGCACCATGCGCGCCAAGGGAAGGGCTTTCTGCGCACGACGTGGTCCTGTCTGGGCCGGTTCTTGAGGAAGGCTCACGGCGGCCAAGGCCGTTCGGGGGACATGGGCCGTCTTTTCCTTGACAAAGGCAAGCAGCTCATCGGGATCCACACGGCCCACGACGGCCAGAACCATGTTGTGCGGCTGATATCGAACACTGTAATAACGCTCGAGGTCCTCACGCGTCGTGCGCACAAACACATCCTCGTAACCGATGACCGGGTGCCGGGCCGGATGCACTCTATAGGCCGTCGCCATAAAAAGTTTCCAAAGCTCCCGATGGGGATCGTTTTCCCCCAGCTTGAATTCCTGCTGGATCACGGCTTTTTCCCGAGCCACTTCCGAAGGCTCCAGCGTGCATTCGGTCACATAGGACAGGAGCAGCTCCAGGGCATCGCGCCAGTGCTCCGCACCGGTGGTGATGTAGTAAACCGTCCGATCGTGACTGGTATAGGCATTGGTGGCTCCCCCCAACTTTTCCAGCCGCTCCCGAGCCTCCTGCTCGGTAAAAGAGCGTGTGGTTCCCCCGGAGACGACGTGTTCCAGATAATGGGACAATCCGGCACCCATTTTCACATCTTCGTAAATGGATCCCGCCCGGACGAAGATCTTTGCCGCCACCACGTCCGTGTCGTCTCGAGGACGGATCAGAACCGTTAAGCCGTTCCGCAGAACCACAAAAACATCCCGTCCTTGGGACGGGAGGGTGCGTTCGAACTGGGAATCGGATACTCCGGCTTGCCCGGCATAAACCGCCGGGCCACAAACCTGCAGCCCAAGCCACAGGACGCACAGGCAGAGAAAAAACCGGGAACTCAGGAAATGTCCTCGCACGGAATCATACCTCATGAAAGATGCCGATCACGCCGGGAATTCCTTCCGGAAGGGCGATCCGGATTGCGGGGTTGCCCATTGACGGGCGACGGTAAATCGAAGAAAGGTAGTGAACTCCATAGCTATTGCTTGATGCTCTGCAATTCGTCAAGAATCCAACGGATTTTTTCTTCGTCCCTCAAGTCTTCCGGTTTTTCCTGCTCCGTTCGCAAAAGATCCTCCAGTTCAAGGAGCCTTCTTTCCCGAAAGGCGGACACATCCTTGCGAAAATGCCGCTGCGCCATTTGTGCGGATTTTTCGTATTCCTTCTCCCAATCGTGCACCATTGCGGTATCCCTCTTCAGCCGACGAATCCGTGTTGTCTATTCGGTTGCGCACTCATCCAAAGGGTTTCATGATCCCCTGGCTCGTTGCTCCGCCCTTTTGAACATCCATCGCCCGGGAAGTCAAGGTGGTTCTCCCGTCGGGAATCTGCGCGGGGCTTCACCTCCCGAGGGATCCAAGTCTTCCAGCAGAGCCGAAAAGATCTCCTGATGGCGACGGATAAGTTCGCCTTGGCGGTTCGCGGACGGCGGCGGCCGTCGTATCCCTTCGAAGAAAAACTCTTCAGACCCGTCGGCACGCCCCCAGCACAGAACCGCCTCATCGATCTGCGCCTGTCGGCACACCCAGAGGCTTCGCTCACAGATCGGGCCACACCGTGGGTCATCCCGCCGGCGCATCCATGGACCAACCGCCGGGCCGGCAACGCCGTTCCACGGCACCCTCCTCCAGGCCACGACCCTGCCGAGCGCCACCCATACCTCATCCCGCCATCGGTAAGGCACAAAATCGCTGACCATGATGGGATTGGTGGATCCTGCCACGGCGTCCCAGGTGCCCCATGACTCCACAAGGACAATGGAATCCGTGTCCGCCCGAGGCCCGAAGGCCCGAAACGGTGGGCAAAACCTCCGGGAAATCTCCTTCTTTCCCTTCCCTCCATAGCCCAAGCGGAAGGGCGCCATGGGGACGTTGAGAAAAGCGGCCAGAGTCCACTGGAGGGGCCGCCATCTTTGGTATCGGTATGTGGCTGCCGAAGGGACACAACGGCACCCTGCGGCTTCCAGGACGTCCGCAAACCGCACCGTGGGAAACAAGATGCAGGCGGCCCTCCTGAGCCGACGCCGCTCCTGTTCCGAGTAATCCCCCAAGGTCGGCCGCACACCGAGGGTCAGCACCCGTGGGTCGTGGGCCAAGAAAGGGGCGAGGGCGACAAAAAGCGTTTCCACGGCTTGAGGACGGCTCACCACCCGCCTCCACCCGCACTCTGAGCTCTGCGGGGGCACGCGGCACCTTTGGGATGCCGCGGCTTCCCGCGCCATGGTGTGCTCCACGCAGCGGCTTTGTGACGCAAACCGGATCAATTGTTGTTGAGCAAGACGTCAGGATGAACCCCGTAGTTGTAACTGCGCATGCGGAAGTAGTTTTCGAACAGGCCGATCTTGTGATCCACGTAATCGTAGATCTTGACACGCCGGCCGTTGGACGAAGCCGCCGCACCGCTGCCGTTGTTGGATCCGGCATGGGCGATCAGGCCGCGGATGGCTTGGGTGACATTCTTCTTGAAGAAAAGGGGCACGGCCAGAAAGAGCACGCCCGTGCTCACATGTCGATAGCACCGCAGGAGATCGTCCGCACTCATGAGCACCACGGCGGGACCCTGAGGAAAATTGTCCACTCCAGTGGAGACAGGATCCTCATCCGCCGGAACAGATTCTTCATCTTCCTGGGCATCTTCGCTGCACCGACATTCGGGAATGACCGCCTGGATCCCCCGTTCACTCAATTCCGATTGCAGCGCGGCATTCTGCGTCGCACCTCCGGAAACCACCACCAGCGGCCCTTCGGCCGACTGCAGCTCGGCTTCAATATCATCCGCGATCAGGCGCGTGCGCCCTTTGTCGGCCATCAGCGCTTCCAGCATTGGCGCGTAGTCGTCTCGGGACTGATATGGGTAGTCGAAACTCGTGGCCCGAGCCACCACCTGGGCTCGGATGATTCCTCGCCCTTCCCGTGCGTCTTGTTCATTGATGCTATAGACCACATCGCCCATGTACAGGTAAATGAACCGAGAAAGTTGATCGTAGCGCTGGGTCGCGTTGCACAGTCCCAAAAGGTAGCGACTGTCGAAATTGGGAATGAGCTGTGTCAAGACCTTCGCGGGGCTCCGCTGGCATTCATCCAAAACGACAAAGCCGATCCTGTCCTTGACCTTCCGCCAGACCTTCATCATTTCGGCGGTGTGGGCCACCGTAATTCTCTCCCCGATCTTATGAACCCCCTGGACGAACAGGCCCACTTCCTCGAGAGGAATCTGAAGGAAATTGACAATCTTGGTCAACCACCCCTCCAGCAGGTCCATGCGGGGGATGAGCACCAGTGTCGGTTGCATGCGCTGAGCAATGACGTAAAGGGCAATGACCGTCTTGCCGCTCTTGTACCCTCCACGGAGTGTCGCCGCATCCCGTTCCAGGATTTCTTCGGCCGCCTGAAGCTGGTATTCCTTCAACTGCCCGTGGAACTCCATGGGCACCGGGTCCAACACCCGTCGATTGTCGAAGATCTTGTATGGCTGCTGGAACTTGCGGCACAAATCCAGAAGCTGGTCCAAAAAGCCCCGGGGAACCACATAGGTGGAACCCACTTTGCGAACACAGTGGATCTGCGCGGGAATCCCACCGATCCATTCCCCTCGCAAATGCCGCTGCTCATATTCGGGATTGGTAAAAACCAGCCGATCCTGTATCTTTCGAAGGACCTGAGGCGACACATCGCTCACAGGGAAGCGAACCTGCTCGGCCACATGGATTTTGAGGAGCTTAGCCGCCATTGGATTCTCACCGCCTTCGAAGACATGCTGCAGACCACGAGATACATGCTCAGGATAGCGCAAAGGATAACTTTTTCTCATCACGAAACCCATGGCTCCTTGATCTTAGCGATTTTCGGAGATTTTACACTAAAACGCTGTGAATTTGCAAGGCGCGCATACCGTGAAATGCGCCGGGTCAATTCCACTGTGTTTCTTGTCATTTAATCACGAAGGGCGCGTCAGTCAGCCCCCCGACGTCTCCGCCCGCCCACATCCAGGTTCACGGAGGCCTTCCCATGACGGACGTCACAACGGCGGCACTTGAGGAACTTGTAGCTCTGGCCAAAGATTACGACACGAAACGTCGGGAGTTGGAAGATCTTGCCCGAGAACTGTCCTCGGACCTCCTCCTGCGCCACCTCCTTGCCTTGTCCGAAAGGGCCACGGACCGTTTTCGTTCGGCCCAGCAGTTTTTGTTCCAAGGCCTCTGCGAAGGAGCCGGCGGGGCGCCGGAAACTTTGGAAGCCGCCCGGACCCTGTGTCGATGCTTCGACGAGATGGTGCTTCTCTTCCACACGCTTGTGGATCAGGCCGCTCCATCGCCCTCCTCCTAGGGGCGAGGGGCCTTTTTCAAAAGAACGTAAAACCGTCCGGAGTTTTTGAGCCGCCCGGCCACCTGTTCGGCCTCCAGCCCTGTGCCGCAAAAGAGGTCTAGGCGGAGCGGCCCCCGAATCGCTCCACCGCTGTCTTGATGAACCACCCAGCGCCCCAGCCGTTTTGCCGCCGTCGGCCGGCCATCCTTGGGATCGGGGAGCGTCCCCTCCAGGAACCCCACAAGCGCCTTTGGGTAGACTTCGGCGTCTAAGGCCACGGAACGTCCGGCGGTCAGCGGCACATTCAAGCTGCCTACCGGCCCCACATCCACCCAGCGGAAGAAAATGTAACTGGGATTGCGCCCCAAAAGCTCCGGGACCCGTTCCGGATGGGCGGCAAAATACCGGCGCAGACTCTGTAACGACATCTCTTCTTTCGGGATAACCCCCTCGTCGATTAAAATCTTTCCCACACTGACGTAAGGGTGGCCGTTGGATGCCGCATAGCCCACCCGCTGGAGCGTCCCGTCCTCAAACTGGAGGAGTCCTGAGCCCTGCACATGAAGGATGAAGACGTCAAAAGGGTTATCCAGCCATGCCATGGCCGAAGCTTTGCCGAGGAGCGCTCCACCTCCGTCGATTTCTTCCCGAGAATGATAAGGGACAAGAAGACGCCCTTCCACACGTCCCACCAATGTCCGTACTCCCGCGGGATCCAGTTTGACCGCGGGAAATCGTTCCAGAGCCACGCGAATCAAGTCCGATGGGGGCTCGTAGATGGGATAGCGGTATCGGTCGTCGGGCTGACGGCGCGCCGAAAGGATGGGTTCGTAATAGCCGGTGACGAGCATGGCGCCCGCACCGCCGGAATCATCTCTTGCCACGTACCAGTCAAAGTCTTTGGAGAGCGTGGCTTCATCCAGCCGGCCCGATCGAAGCCGGTCGAGAAAAAGGATCAGGGTCTCTCGGACCAGGTCTCGACTGACCGAGCGGTCGTTTATGTCCACGGCGCGAAAATCGCGCACACGGTCCACATAGACCAACGACTGTTCCAAGGCCTTTTCCAGCCCTTCGCCTTGGAGGTCGTCCAGCAGCCCAGGGATGTCCCCAGGCGCCACCTTGACGAACCGTTCCGGGGGCTTGGGACGGGGCTTGAACAGGCCGCACCCGCCCACAAGGCATACCGCGGCGACAATCCACACCATGCCCGCCACAAGAGCCTGAAAACGTGCTTTTTGCATCCCCTGGACTTTTACGGCCGGAACCGCCTTCACCGCGCCCCGACTACGTCCCCATTTCCCAAGAATGGAGGTACTTTTCCTGTTCCTCTGTGAGCCGGTCAATGGCCACACCCATGCTCGCCAATTTCAGTCGGGCAATTTCCCGGTCAATGGCTTCAGGAACCCCATAGACCTTGTTTTCCAAGGCGCTGCCCTGTGTGACCAAATGTTCCACACACAACGCCTGATTCGCGAAACTCATATCCATCACGCTGGACGGATGCCCTTCCGCCGCCGCCAGGTTGACCAATCGCCCTTCCCCAAGCACATAGATACATCGGCCGTCGGCCAAACGGTATTCATCCACAAAGTCCCGGACGGCACGTTTGGCGACGGCCAGGCTTTCCAGAGCCTCCAAGTCCAGCTCCACATTGAAATGCCCTGAATTGGCGACAATGGCCCCGTCTTTCATCACTTCAAAGTGTTCCCGGCGAATCACATGGATGTCGCCGGTGAGCGTGCAGAAGAAATCGCCTATCCGCGCGGCATCCGCCATGGGCATCACCTGATAGCCGTCCATGACCGCCTCAAGGGCCCGCAGCGGGTCCACTTCGGTGATGACGACCTTGGCTCCCATGCCGGCCGCCCGCATGGCCACACCACGCCCGCACCAGCCGTAGCCGCTCACGACGAAAGTGGATCCCGCCAACAATCGGTTGGTGGCGCGAATTATGCCGTCGATGGTGCTTTGTCCCGTGCCGTAGCGATTGTCGAACAGGTGTTTGGTCTTGGCGTCGTTGACCGCGATGATGGGATACCTCAGCACACCTTGCTCCGCCATGCTGCGCAGCCGGATAACCCCCGTGGTCGTCTCTTCCGTGCCCCCGAGAATGCCGACCAAGAGATCCTTTTTGTCCGCATGGAGGGTGCTCACTAGGTCGGCCCCATCGTCCATGGTCACCTGCGGCCTGTGGGCTAGAGCCTGGTGGATGTGCGCGTAGTACGTGTCCGTATCCTCCCCCTTGATGGCAAAAACGGCAACGCCGTCATGGACCACCAGGGACGCCGCCACGTCGTCTTGGGTGCTCAGGGGGTTGGATGCACACAGCCGCACCTCGGCGCCTCCCGCTTGAAGCGTTTGCGCCAGGGCCGCTGTTTCCGTGGTCACGTGCAGACAGGCGGATATGCGCAACCCTCGGAGAGGTTTTTCCTGAGCGAAACGCTCCCGGATGGAGCGCAAGACGGGCATGGAACGCGCCGCCCATTCGATCCGAAGTTTTCCTTTATCCGCAAGAGCTCGATCTTTCACATGATAATCCATGGATTCTCCTCTATCTCGACACGGCGTTCCTTCCGCACCATCGCCGGCCGCTCTCAGGACGCCCCGTAACGGCCCGCCCTTTCGATGAGCACATCCACCATGTCCGTCTTTTCCCATGTAAAATCAGGATCGTTCCTGCCGAAGTGTCCGTAGCAGGACGTTTTTTTGTAGATGGGGCGGAGCAGTTTCAGGTGTCGAATCATGTTGGCCGGCTTGAAGCTGAAGACTTCCCGGACGATCTTGGCAATCTCGTCTGCGGGGATCTTGCTTGAGCCGTGGGTGTCCACCATGAGGGAGACGGGTTCCGCCACACCGATGCTGTAAGCGACTTGAACTTCCACCCGCTCGCACAAACCGGCCGCCACGATGTTCTTTGCCACATACCGAGCCATGTAAGAGGCGCTGCGATCCACCTTTGTGGGGTCTTTCCCGGAAAAACACCCGCCTCCGTGACTGCCTTGACCGCCGTAGGTGTCCACGATGATCTTGCGGCCCGTCATGCCGCAATCGCCCATGGGTCCCCCGATGACGAAACGGCCCGTGCTGTTGATGAAATACCGGGTCTTTGCGTCCAAAAGCTCAGGGGGAAACACCTTCTTGATCACTTCCTCGATGATCCCTTCCTGAATGGTCTTGTAGGTCACATCAGGGGAGTGCTGGGCCGCCACGACCACCGTGTCCACGCGAACGGGCTTCCCATCGATGTATTCGATGGTGACCTGACTCTTGCCGTCAGGGCGCAGCCATCCCAAGAGGCCGTTCTTGCGCACTTCGGCGAGCTTTCGAGTGATCCGATGGGCGTAGTAGATGGGCATGGGCATGAGCACGGGGGTTTCCGTGCAGGCGTAGCCGAACATCAGGCCCTGGTCTCCGGCGCCTTGTTCGTCGAAAAGACCTTCCCCTTCGTTGACGCCGATGGCAATATCCGGCGACTGCTTGTCGATGGACGAGATGACCGCACAGGTTTCCCAATCAAACCCCATGGACGAGTCGTTATAGCCGATATCACGAATACATTCCCTCACGATCTGAGGCATGTCCACCCATGCGGACGTCGTGATTTCGCCGGCGATGAACGCCAACCCTGTGGTCACCAGAGTCTCGCACGCCACTCGAGCGCTCTTGTCTTCGGCGATAATGGCGTCGAGGATGGAGTCGGAAATCCGGTCGGCAACCTTGTCGGGATGACCTTCCGTGACGGACTCCGATGTGAACAAAAATCGACTCATGGACATGGTTATTCTCCCTTCCCTTTTTCAACGGCGATCAGCGCCTGCGCCTCGCCTGGTGGGGTCGAGGCGATCATGGCGCCATTCCACGCGAGACCCTCTTGAGAGCTCACGAGCCCTCCCGAAATGATCAATTTAAAGGCATCCTCCACGGATATCTTCAACGGGATGATATCAGTGTCCGGAACCAAAAGGTAAAACCCCGAAGTGGGATTCGGCGTGGTGGGCAAGAAAACATTAAGAACCCGTTGCTCCGTCATTTGCTGCACCTCACCCCGCGCCACTCCCGTCACGAATCCGAGGGCGTAGATTCCCCGGCGGGGATACTCAATGAGGACCACGCGCTCAAACCCTTCGCCGGTTTGACTGAAAATCGCCACCAGAAGCTGTTTCACCGCCGAATAGATGGGGCGCACCAGCGGGATTTGATAGACGATTCTCTCGCCGAATTCCACAATCCGGCTGCCCACGTAATTTTTCACCATAAGGCCGATCAGGAAAATGATCAGCAACACGACGACAATCCCCAATCCCGGAATGGGAAAGGGGATCAGCCGCTTTGGATTGTAAGGCTCTGGTAACAAATTGAAAATTTTGTCGGAATTTTTCAGGACAATGCTGATCACGTAAATCGTAAAAGAAAGCGGCACCACGGTGAGCAGTCCCGTGATGAAATAGCCTCGGATACGGTGTCTCAGCTTTTTCAAGAATAGCAATTTTGCACCAACTCCGGTTTCTTCGGCTTGTTCACTGCATCCAAAAGAACCACCTTAGGCGTGTGGCACCGGGCCTCCGCGTCTTCATAATCGGCATAGGTGACGATAATGATAAGATCCCCCGGCGCCCCCATGCGCGCCGCCGCCCCATTCAGGCAGATATCCCCGCGGCCTGGAGGCCCCTCGATGGCATAGGTTTCAAATCGTGCCCCCGTGCTCACGTTGTACACCCTCACCTGTTCGTAGGGCAAAATGTCGGCCAGTTCCATGAGCTGGGCGTCGATGGTCAGGCTTCCTTCATAGTTCAGATTGGCATCGGTGACACGAGCCCGATGCAATTTTGATTTCATCATGGTGCGTCGCATGGCGTGTCCTCCCCAAGACGGATCCCGTGAACTTTAGGGTCGAAGGACGGTGTTGTCGATGAGGCGCGCTTTGCCCACATAGGCGGCCACAGCCATCACCCCCGGCCGATCCAACGTGCTCATTTCCTCCAATGTTTCGGCATCGCGCAGTTCCGCGTAATCAATACGGATCCGAGACCCTTGCCCAAGGACCTTCTGAACCGCCGAAACCAAGGTGGTGGCGCGGCGTTCCCCGGCTCGCACCAACCGGGACGCTTCCGCCAACGCTTGGGACAACAGGAGCGCCTGACGGCGTTCCTCTTGGGACAAGTACACGTTGCGACTGCTCATGGCCAACCCATCAGGTTCCCTCACAATGGGATGCCCGATGATGTCCACGTCCATGGCCAAATCCCGAACCATGCGCCGAATGGTCAAAAGCTGTTGATAGTCCTTTTCCCCAAAAACCGCCACATGAGGTTTGACGATGTGAAAGAGCTTGGCCACCACGGTGGCCACCCCGCGAAAATGCCCCGGCCTTCTCGCACCGCACAGGGGTTGGGTGAGGGTTCCCACTTCGACGTAAGTTTGGAAACCTTCAGGGTACATGTCCCCTACCGTTGGGACGAAAACCACGTCCACCCCCACGGACCGCATCAGCGCCAGGTCGCGCTCCACGTCACGAGGGTACCGTTCATAGTCCTCGCCGGGAGCGAACTGGATGGGGTTGACAAAAACACTGACCACAACCCGATCGCTCTTTTCTTTGGCGTACCGCATGAGGCTCAGATGGCCTTCGTGGAGGTACCCCATGGTGGGGACGAACCCGATGACAACACCTTCACGACGCCACTGGTTCGCCTGCTGCTGCATCTCGGCAACATTGTCGATGACGCGCATGGCTTCTCCTTTCGTCGGCTTTTCGGATCGTTCACAAAAAAAGCCCCCGAGACCCATGCCCAGAAGGCTTCGTGAACAACCCTTTCCCACTAAGCCCGCAACCTCTGTCCACCGCAGCCGTCTCGGTCCCCCGAGGATCCGAGCGGCGTGCGTCGGCATCTTTCCAGATGCCGCAGCTTCCCTATCAAGCTCGAGACACAAAGTCAATAAAGACCGTCGCCTTCGAAAAACCCCCTCTCCGCGAAAGCTGCGCCCACGCTCACCCGGCCTTGCGCCGGACCCCCCTGGAGGCTCATTCCACGAACTCCGAAAGCCTCGTGTTCTTCTCTTTCAGCTTTTGGATCAACTGCTCCGCGTGACGCATTTTCATAACGGCGGACCGGATCATCATGACCCCGAAAACCCCAAGAACGAGGCAGGCCAAAAGCAAAGGCACCATCAACGGCCAGACCTGAATCACCCGATAATGCTGGGATGTGGCAATGAGAAAACTGATGATGCTCAACGGCAAGGCAATGACGGCGATCCCTGTGCGCAACAAGGCCAGGTACGTTCTTTTCTCCGCCAGGAGGAGCTGAATTTCGTTGATCGTCAGGCTGTCCGCCGCCTGGCGGCGCTGGGTTTCGAGAGTGGAGGTCACAGGGCGGCCTTGATCACACATCCGAAAAATGCCCCTGGGTCATGGAGCTTCCCGGGATCGGGAGACGGGAAGCTCGGAGGACACGGGCCAGAACGGCGTACGCCTCCGGGGCCAAAGCTTCCGGCCGAACCCCCGGATCGATGCCCGCAGCTTCAAGAACCTCCCGTGCAGCTGCGGCGTTCAATCCCTGAAATCCGATCAGGCTGTTGGCCATGGTTTTTCTCCGCTTTTGGAATACGGCATTGACCACACGCCTGAGCAGCCCGAAATCCACGTCGCGCAAATCGCATCGGTCCTCGGGAAAATCCATGCGAATGACCAGGGAGTCCACCTTTGGGGGCGGATAGAACTGCCCGGGGCCCACCGGAAACAACGTCTCCACCCGACCGTAAAGATTCAAGAGAACGGACAACACTCCGTAATCTTTCGATCCCGGGGCGGCGGCAAGGCGTCTCCCCACTTCCTTCTGGACCATGAAAACACCGCGGTGGACCGACCGGCGGTGTTCGAGAATGTGAAACATCAAGGGCGAACTGATCTGATAGGGAAGATTGCCCACGACCACGAGCCGCCTTTTGACTTCCTGCGCCAGCCCGGTCCAGTCGAAACGAAGGACGTCCACCCGATGCACCCGGACATTGTCGCCTTTGTCCGTGAGGGCCGCCTCGGCCACGTCGGCCAAATCCGGGTCCACTTCCACCAGGTGGAGCCGTCGGCACGCGCCGGCCAAAAAGGCGGTGAGGATCCCCAAACCCGGTCCCACTTCCACCACCACGTCTTCGGGATGGATCTCCGCGGCACGGACGATTTTTTCGGCCGTCTTGGGTTGGGTCAGAAAGTGCTGCCCGAGACTCTTCCTGGGGCGTCTTCCGGAGATTTTGAAGTATTCTTGCGGGGAAAGAAACCCCTTCATGGGGACCTCACCCCTCCATCCATCGGGACACGGCATCGAGCTGCAAGGGGTCCCAGTGGAAACCCCGACGTCTCCAGAGGCGATAGCCGGCCATGGCGATCATGACGGCGTTGTCCGTGCAGTATCGAATCGCGGGCAAATGGAGGTGGACTCGACGGTACGCCGTTTCCTCCGAAAGCTTCGCCCGCAAACGGCTGTTGGCCGCCACCCCGCCCGCGACGGCCACATGGCGGGCACCGAAACGCTCCACAGCCGCCATGGTCTTTTCGACGAGGATATCCACCACGGCCTCTTGAAAACTCGCGGCCAAGTCTTCCAACCGGTAGGTGGGCGCAGAAGACGGGTCCGTCGGCGATCCGTGCTTTTTCACAAAGTAGGCCACGGCGGTCTTGATGCCGCTGAAACTAAAATCCAGCGACCCCTTGTCCAACTGCGCTTTGGGAAAAGAAAACGCCTCCGGGTTGCCGCCCTGGGCAAGACGGTCGATGATGACCCCGCCGGGATATCCCAATCCCAGGAGTTTGGCGACTTTGTCGTAGGCTTCCCCGGCGGCGTCGTCTCGAGTGCTTCCGACGCACCGGACGGTGTCTTCCGAGTTCACGAAGTAAAGCGCCGTGTGGCCTCCCGAAACCACCAAGCACACGAAGGGTTCGTCCGGCCGCCGGGTGTCCACGAAAGCGGCTTCCATGTGCCCTTCCAAGTGATTGACGGGGATGAGCGGCTTTTTCAGGGCGTAGGCCAAACCCTTGGCTGCGCTCAATCCCACGAGGAGCGCCCCCACGAGGCCCGGCCCTTGGGTCACCGCCAGAGCGTCCACATCCCGAAGCTCCACGCCCGCAGAACTCAAGGCTTCGGAAATCACGGCCAAGATGGTTTCCACGTGTTTGCGCGAGGCCAGTTCGGGCACGACCCCCCCATAGGGGCTGTGCACAGCGATCTGGCTGGCCACGACGTCGGACAAGATAACCCGGCCGTCTCGGACCACGGCCGCGGCCGTCTCATCACAGGATGTCTCAATCCCCAGAATCAGCATACGCCCTTTCGCCTGAGCGCCCCCCTAAGGCCTTTCCCCCTGAAGGAAGCGGGCCGCCTCCTGAACATCCTCCTGACTGCCCACAAAGAGAGGCACGCGGTCATGGAGGGTTTCGGGTTCGATGTCCAAAATGCGGCGGATTCCATCCGTCGCGGCCCCGCCGGCCTGTTCCGCCACCATGGCCATGGGGGCGGCTTCGAACATGAGCCGCAATTTGCCCGTGGGTTTCTTGGGGTCCTTGCGGTCGGCCGGGTACATGAAAATGCCCCCTTTCAAAAGGTTGCGATGGAAATCGCTCACCAGAGAACCGATGTAACGCGCCGTGTAGGGGCGGCCTTTGCCCGGATCGGGGGTTTTCAGAAAGTCCACGTAGCGCCGCACCCCGTCATCCCAATAGTTGTAGTTGCCTTCATTGACGCTGAGGATATTACCTCTCGAGGGGATGCGGATGTTTTCATGGCTCAGGAAAAACTCTCCGAGGCCCGGGTGGAGCGTGAAGCCATGCACGCCCTGTCCTGTCGTATAAACCAACATGGTGCTGGAACCATAAATAAAATATCCGGCGGCGACCTGTTCGGTCCCTTTCCGCAACACTTCATCCAGAGTCACGGGGCCCACGTCACGAATCCGCCGCCGAATCGAAAAAATGGTCCCCACGCTCACATTCACATCGATATTCGACGACCCGTCCAAGGGGTCCATGAGGAGAATATAGGGACCTCGGGGAACATGGGTTGGAATCTCGATGATATCGGCATCCTCTTCCGAGGCGATGGCGCACAACTGTTCGGATTGGCTCAGGCGCCGAACCAGCACGCGATGGGCGAAATCGTCCAATTTTTGGACTTGTTCGCCGTAGACGTTGGTCTCCCCGGTCACGCCGTAGATGTCGTTGAGGCCCGCCTTGTTCAACTCCCGGTTGATGAGTTTTGCTGCAACCACAAGCTCGTTGAAAAGGAGCGTGAAGGCACCCGTCGCCTGAGGCGTCAACCGCTGTTGGCGAAGAAGGTGCTCGGTCACTGTAACACCCACTTTTTTCCCTTGCATGGCCGCTGCCTCCCTTTTCAGGTGTTGCCCAAGAAAGTCCTTCCCGTTACAGCTGTGCGCACCGATGGTTTTCCCGCATCCGGCCTTCTTTCACCCGGAACCGTGGACACGCATCTCGAGCTGCCCGTTGGGGGTGGGGACGCCGTTTTCCACCCAAGGACGATGTTCGAACCCCTCCGCCCGCACTCTCGGCCGTCCGCCCCAGCGAACCGGATATCACAACCGCCGCGCCCTGCCCCCCTTCCTCCGTCTTCGGGTGCCCGCCAAACGACCTGAGGCGTCGGGGAAGCCGCCGAGGCGGAAAGCGTGGCTATCTTAGCACCGAAAGTGGACGGCCACCAACCCGTGTTTTCGTTATTCATATCTTGACATAACGCGGGGTGGCGGTTTATCTAGACTCGAGGTTTGGCGCCTTGGACCTGAACCCTGAGGGTGGGACGCATGCCCCAAGAGCTTTTGGACGGCCATCACCGGCGCGTGGATTATCTCAGGCTTTCCGTCACGGACCGGTGCAATCTCCGATGCTCCTACTGTATGCCCTCGGAAGGGTTTTGCTTTCTCCCCCACCAAGACATCTTGCGCTACGAAGAATTGTTGCGGCTGGTGCACATCGCCGCCGGCCTTGGCATTTCCAAGGTCCGCCTGACCGGGGGGGAACCTTTCGTGCGTAAGGGGATTGTGGATTTCCTGGCGCGCCTCTGTGCCATGCCCGAGATTCACGATGTGAGCCTCACCACCAACGGGGTGCTGTTGGAGCCGTTGGCGGAAAGGATCTGGGCCGCCGGCGTGCGGCGCCTCAATGTGAGCTTGGACACTTTGGAGCCGGCAAAATATGCGGCCATCACCGGCGTTGACGCTTTCTGGCAGGTGTGGCGCGGGTTGCAGACGGCGCTGGAGCTCGGTTTTTCTCCCGTCAAAATCAATGTGGTCGCCATGAAAGGTGTCAACGACGACGAAATCGAGGCCCTCGCCCAACTCACCATCGTCTATCCCTTTCACGTGCGGTTCATCGAACTCATGCCCTTTCGCCCGGAAGCCTATGAAGAACGCTACCTCTCGTCGGACATGGTGATGCAGCGTCTGTCGGCCGTGGGAACGCTGATCCCCACGGATTCGGGCAACGGGAACGGACCGGCCCGCTATTACCAGTTCCCTCACGCCCCGGGAAAGATCGGTTTGATCAGTCCCATGAGCCATCATTTTTGTCCCACCTGCAACCGACTCCGGATCACCGCAGAAGGTTCTCTCCGAACATGCCTTTTTGACGACAGGCACGTGGATTTGCGCCGCTTGCTGCGCGGCGGCTTTTCGGACGAGGAGATCGCCGGGGTTATCCTTCATGCCGTGGGAAGAAAACCCAAAAGTCATCCGATGAGCGACGGTTCCCTGGTGCACCGCAAATGCCAGTCCCGACCCATGACCTCCATCGGGGGCTGACCCAAGTTTATCATCCATCCCGCCGAAGACGTTTCTTTCACCCGATTTTTGTCAACCCCGGCTTCAAAAAAAAGCTTGTCGCGAATAAAAGACTGCCGATGTCGCCCCACGGTCTTCACATCGCCCATGGATTTCTCCCCACGCGACAGTTCCCCCACGTTGCTCGCCCCAGCCCTCCAAAGGGAAAATTCTTCCATCGGATCGACGTCTTCCTCCGAACCCCAAACTGAGGTGGTGATGCCTTGCGGAGGACCTCGACGGCGGACTCTGGAAGTCTTCGAACAGTCAGCCGGGAGATCACCTTGATCCCTGAGTCCGCGTTCACGCATGAAACTGTCTACTGAAGAGATCATGTTGGATTGACATCTCTTTTATGTCGTGGGGTTTCCTGTCACATTTTCACATGGCAGGCGCAGGGAGTCGGACGTCTGAAGGTCAGCTGATGCCATGTCATTCCACGGACTCAGGAGTATCGTCATGCCGGCCCCCATCTCCGGGGCTGTGGTCCTCATCGGGGCGCCCCAGTGGTGTCCCCCCTCCCTGGCTCCGCCCTGATTCAATGGAACGCACCGTTCAGGGCAGGCACGGAAACCTGCGGGATCGTCGCCCGAGACCGGCCTGAATTCCACGTCACGACCACCCCACAACTGACCGATGCCAGAAATCCCAAGGATTTAAAGACGATTAACCACAGTGGCGCCTGAGGGAGGGTTTTTCCGCTCTGACCTTCGGATGACCATCGGGGTGGACATGTCGCATCAGGCCGGGGCGGGACTCTAGAGGACCCGCAAAAAGTTCACTATACCCTCTTTTTGTCCTGCCTCCATAAATATCATTTAAGATATTTCTATAAACGAAATGAAGTCAATTTAGGCTTTTCCATGTGATTTGTGACAAATGTGTGCCATCCATTGACCTGTACTGACCATGCTTTTTACCCTTGCGCCATGGTCAAGATGGGGTGTCGCCTATCGTCGTGCAGGATGTGGAAAGGAGGTAGGGATGGATGTTTAAGGGCAGGTGAGACCCGGAAGGCCATGCCTTGACGGGAAACTGGTGGCAGGTGGAACTTCACGCAGCGGTTTTTCTCTGTCAAAAGACGCAAAACACAACGAGGAACGGCTATGAGTCGACAATGGACGGTGAGAAAAAAGTTGGCGTTGAGCACTGCCGTGATGTGTGCAATCGTCGCGCTTCTTGCTGCCGTGGGTTATTTCACGACATCCCGCGGCCAGGGGGCTTTGGAGGACGTCGGTTTTATCCATTTGCCCAGCATGGACTACTCACTCACCATGATCAGGAAACTGGAAAACATCCAGGCAAGCTTGAACACCTTGGCCATTTCGGGATTGGACCCGGCGGAGCGCCAACGCCAATACGACAATATCGCCAGACGCCGAGAGGGCTATGAGGCGGCGATGAAAGCCTATGAGACTATACCTAAAGAGCCGGAAGAAGCCGAAGTCTGGAACCGGTTCAAGACAGCCCTGGAAGCGTGGAAGGTGGAAAACAACAAAGCGTTGGATTTGGCCAAAACCTTTGATGCCCTGGAAATTATGGATCCGTATGAGCTCAAATCCAAGATTTCCATGTTCAAAGCGGATCATTACGCTCTGCAAGCCAAAATACTGGACGTGATTTTAACCGGTGAGTCCTTTGAAGGGGGTGAGGATCATACGGCGTGCCGGTTCGGCCCGTGGCTTTCCCAGTTTTCCTCCAACAATCCGGAACTGCAAAGAACTCTTTCCTCTGTGGTTGAGCCGCATCGTCGCTTCCACGAAGCTGTCCATGAGGTCAAAGAACTGGTGCGTTCCGGGAAAACAGAGGAAGCCCGCCACGTCGCTGAAAACCAACTGCGCGCGGCTCACCAAGAAGTTGCGGGACACATGGATGCCATCGATGCCATCGCGGACCAGGCGGTCTCCGTCATGCACGCGTATCAGGATCAGCTGTTCACACGGGCCAGCGAAAAAGGGAATACCGCCTTGCTTCTTCTCGACAAGGTGGTGGAAGTCACAGATACACTCGGACATAAGGACGCCCATGACAGTGCGTCCTTCGCAGCCCGCATGAAATCGGTAATGGCCGGTGTGGCGCTTGCAGGGATCGCTCTTGCCGCGGTTTTAGGATTTCTCATGAGCCGAGGTATCAACGCGGTGCTGCAAAAGTCCATTGAAGGCTTGGAAGAAAACGCGGAACAGGTGGCTTCGGCGGCCGTTCAGATGGCCTCGGCCGGCCGGCAGCTCGCGGAAGGTTCTTCCCAACAGGCGGCCGGCATTGAAGAGACTTCTTCCGCCGTGGAAGAGATGGCCTCCATGACGCGGCAAAACGCCGACAACGCCGCACAGGCCAACGCCCTCACGCAGCAGGCGGCCGCCGCGGCCGAAAAGGCCAAGGCCAGCATGACCGAACTTTTGGAGTCCATGCAGGACGCGGCCCGGTCCAGTGAGGAAATCCAGAAGATCATCAAGACCATCGATGAGATCGCCTTTCAGACCAACTTGCTGGCTTTGAACGCCGCGGTGGAAGCGGCCCGGGCGGGGGAAGCCGGAGCGGGGTTTGCCGTGGTGGCCGACGAAGTGCGCAACCTCGCCATGCGGGCGGCGGAAGCGGCCAAAAACACGGCCCGACTCATCGAGGGCACCGTGGCTCGGGTCCAACAAGGGGTGGATCTAACGGAAACTACAAACCGAGCCTTTGCTCAGGTCCATCAAAGCGTGGTCAAGGTGGCGGACCTGGTCAACGAGATTGCGGCGGCGTCCCACGAACAGAGCGAAGGGATCAGCCAGGTGAATACGGCGATTTCCCAGATAGACAAGGTGGTCCAGCAGACGGCGGCCAATGCGGAAGAATCCGCTTCGGCGGCGGAAGAGCTCAGTGCTCAGGCGGAACAGATGCGTCACTATGTGGCAGACCTCGCGGCGCTCGTGGGGCGCCGCGAAGAGATCGAGAGCCTCAAAGTTTTCAGAAAGAGAAAAGCCGGCACGGGCGCAACAAGCGCACCGCATCAACAAATGCAGAAACCCGCCTTGGAAGCGGGCAAGACCCATGCGGGAAACGGCAAAGACCACCCCGCTTTGGTGAAGGTCTCCGCCAAAACCCCACCGCAGCAGATCATTTCCGTTGACGAGGACTTTTAAGTTCTCACTGGAAATCTCATTAGGGCCTGCCCAGGTGTCCGCACGCCGCACGATCGGCCCGGACACTTGGGCAGGGCTTCCCGGACGGCTTCGGAAGAGATCGACACCGTGAAAGCTACGCCCCTGTAACCCTTGACGCGATCGCCGTCTTTTCTGTGTTGTCGGCCATGGGACAGAACAAGAAAGACCGAGCAGCGCCCTGCGAAGAAGTGACCACCTGCACGGCATCCCGCCCCTGGGGTACCCCATGGATTGAGGAAAATCCCTCGTGCCAGAAACGGTTTTGAAGACGGGGCCCTCCCAAGTACACGGCAAAGATGGTGTCAAGACGGCGCGGTAGGTCGTCGAGGAAGCCCTGCGGGTGCGTCATCTTTTTTTGACTGCCCCATGAGGCGCCTCGCCCCGAGTGGGCCGCCCCGGGGTTCCTGGATCGACACACGGGAGATGGGATCTCTTCCGCTCCGCACGACACAGTGGAGAACACGGTATGCCGTCATCCCGGGGGCAGCCCAGGACGAGGCGGCCAAAGCTTCGCCTGCGGGCCGTCTTTTCTCAAAATCATACCCGGACACGGCCAGAAGGTCTTGGCGCCCACGCGGATCTTCGCCGGTGTTCGCCCTTCGCCGCGTTAGGCTTATGCGGACCCCTGAGACCTGGCGTGCAAGCCATGCCATGCCAAATGCGCCGCCCCGTAAAGGGGCGCCAAGGGCCCGAGGGCGCTCCGCCTAATGCTGATCTTTGCGGGATCCAGCATTCGAGGCGTGGTTTTCAGGGTTTCCATGAGGGAAGGAAAAAACAAAGGCCACGATTGGCTGACCCCGCCCCCGATAATGGCTGTTTGAATGCCAAGAAAGGTAAAAAGATTGCCCAACGTCAGACCCAAGGCCCAGCCCATCCGGTGGAAGAGGGCGAGGGCATGGGGATTTCCTGAACGGGCGGCTTCGAAGACGTCTTCGGGGCTCAGGGACCCGGACCCAATGACCTCCCCTATCCAAGAAGGCAGCGGCTTTCCTTGATGAAAAAGCTCCGTCATGCCCCGCGTCAAGGCGGATCCCGAGGCATGGGCTTCCAGGCACCCCGTCTGCCCGCACGCACACAAAGGCCCCTGGGGATCCACGATCATGTGGCCGATTTCACCGACAAACCCCAGGTGATCCCCCAGCCAGAGCGAGCCGTTGGCTACAAAACACCCCCCCACACCCGTCCCCAAGGTGATCCCGATCCAGTTGGCCGCATGCCGGCCTTCCCCCGCCCACAATTCTCCCAAGCCGAAGACGTTGGCATCGTTATCCATATACACGGGGACATCCAACGCCTCCTCCAGGCGCTTCGCCAGGGGGAATCCCGTCATGTTGGGCAGATTTGGGGGAAAAACGACTCGGCCCTCCGCGGTGTCAAGCTTTCCGGCAACGCCGAGCCCGACGGCGAGAACACGATCGCCTCGGTGGAGAGCGGCGGCCATGAGGTTTCGGCAGACCTCAACGAGGCTTTCCAGGAGCGCGTCGGGGGGCCCGGAGGCGTTGGACGGGATCCTTTCAAAGGCGTGCTTTTCCCCCTCACGGTCAAAGAGGCCCATCTTGATGAAGGTTCCCCCGATGTCGACCCCGATGCAACACGTTTTTGGCATGGACGTTCTTTCTTTTGTGAAAGCACCCGCGGTCAAGCGGCTCGGGAAACATCCCGTCAAGCGCCGCTCCGCGGGTTTCCCCTCCAGTGCCCCGGCACGCCGCAGGCCACGTTTGCGACGGTCTCCGGCGCCCGTCGCTTCCGCAAATTAAGTCTGGTCCACAACGACTCCATGGCCGCTCCCTTAAGGCACGGCCCGCATGGACTTCGGGGTGATGTTTTCAGTCGTGTCCTCGTCCAAAGCCCAAAGGCACATAGATGACGTAGTGGGCGGACAAGAGATCGAACTGTAGGGCGGTTTCCCGGTCCACCACGGAGAAGAGGTCCTGGAGGCTCTCCAGGGGTGTCAAAAGCGTGAGCAGGCGATCGACAACGCCGTGGTGAAGGTACAGGGGCAGAAGAAAACGTTCAACGGGTCCCCGCCACACCACCTGAAGAGCGTTTCGTTCCGCGATGATGGCTTCGTAGATGCGGCGCAAAAGGTCGGAACGCAACACTGGGGAGACACCGCGGGTGACGCATTCCATGAGCCCGGCCAATCGGTAGACCCGTCGCATGGCGTCTTCCTCATGTCGATACCGAAACAGCGCCTCTACCGTATAGTGGCTGCCGCCGTCCAATTTGACGTGGTTTGGAAGCCATCGCAGGTGGGAATGGCCGGAAATCCGCAGAGCTTCACGCCGATGCGCTTCGAACTTTTCCGATTCACTGCGGGCGCACAGCCATGCCGGTCCCGAAGCCCATTCCCCCCAACGAAATTCCACAGGACGGGCGGAAATCAAAGTCGAGGTTTTTTTTCTTTCCAACAAATCGATCAAGTCGGCCATGGTGCCGTCCTGTGGCCATCGCTCTTCATGGACACCGAGGTCCCCTGGCATACCCCCTGCGACTCTAGGGCAGGTACGGTGTCAGGTCTTCCACGTACTTGGTGATCACCTTGAAGCCTCGGTCCCTCAGCAGCTGGACCGCCTTTTCCAGAGAGGCGAGGTTGACACGCAAAATGAGATGCCACAAATCGGGATAATTCTGCAGCGGGCACGTCATGACGCTTCGAATGTTGATGCCCGCCTCTTGCATCGTCTTTCCGACTTCCGCCAGAATGCCGATGCGATCGCGGACAAGAATGGAGAAACGGCCGCTGTCGTCACTCATCCCCAGCGCCCGCAGGAGCACCTCCATGAGATCCGTGGAGGTGATGATGCCCACCACCTTCTCATTTTGGATGACCGGGAGGGCGCCGATGCGATGGGCGTGCAGGATGCTCGCCGCCCGCTCGATGGTCATGTCGGGGGTGGCCGTCAGGACCTTTTTGGTCATGATGGCTTCCACTTTAAGCTTTTGAAGCACGTAGGTCAGCTCATAGACGCTCAGGGTGCTTGCCGGAGACGCCCAGGCTTCCTTGAGGTCCCGGTCCGTGACGATGCCGAGGAGCCGAGCCTTTCCGTCGGTCACGGGCAAGTGGGAAATCTTTTTCGTATCCATGATTTCGCGCGCTTTCAGCACGGGTGTTTCCGGAGAAACCGTCACGAGATTGGTTTTCATGTGCCACCCGACATACATGTCTTGCACCTCCCTTGTTCGAAAGAACAGCGTCAGATTTCTTTTTCCCGCGGCGTCGCGCGTTCGGTCCTCACAACCGGCCTGTGTGGAAAACGATCAGGTGAGGCCGTGGCCTGTCCGGCACCCGCAGGCCCACGGGGTCGGTCCCCTCCATCGGTTTGCGGCGCCCGCTGCGCTTGAGGTCCTGCCGCGTCCCTAGTGCATCATCTTTTTCCGGCGCCTGAGAACCTCAAGCCGGATCTTCCATGTCCGATGCCGGACCCATTTCCGCAAGGGACCGGCTGACCGCTTTCCTCTGCCCTCGCACGCCCTTTCCAGGATTCAATCTACCTCATGAAGACCACGCAAGTCCAGCCAAGGCTCAGGACAAGGCTTTTTCCACGCAGGCTTTCCCCGTGGCTTGTCATGCCGGCATGCATGTAATGTTCCGCGGGTCTCACGGCGCAGCCCCTGCTTTGGTCTTCACGGCGCCATCACATCAAAACGTTGGAATCAGGCTCCGCAGAAAAAACCCTCGGAAACCCTCCGACCGCCGGGCCTTCGAGTCTTTGATATGCCCGGGGCGCCGCCCCCCGGGGACGACCCCTTCCCCACCGATCAACCGGCAAACGGGCTGTTCCGATGATCTCTGCGAGGCGCACTGGGGGATCCCGCCTTTGGATAGCGGGGCGATGTCGGCTGAATGCTCTGCAGGCTCAGCCGTTTTCCAAGGAAGGTGGAGAGAAGGGACGTCTTCCTGCCCGTCCTCCGAATGTCCAGAGGTTTCCACCCTTCACGGGGATGTTCACGGAACCCGGACATTGCAGCGCACGTGCAGGAAAACGTCCCTTCAGACGAAGGGAACGGGGCCGTGGCATCCCGCCGTCAGGAATCCTCGTCCGCGAGGATTTCTTCGATGGACGTTTGAAACGGAGAATGTTTCCATAGTTTTTGTTTGATCATCCGTTCTTTCAAAATCTTTGCCGCTTTTCGGGCCTGAAGCGTGTCGGCGGCGTCCAGTTCTTCCAGGAATCGCTCCATGGCCAACTTGTTTGTCAAGGACACGTCGCGGGCTTTGTCCATGAGACCCGGCGCGGTCTTCTCTCCAGGCTTTTCCGAGCCTGTGGGCTGAGGAGGAACCGGAGGCGCCGTGTCAGTCTTGGGCGCGGCCGCATTTGGAGTTTTCTTAGGGGGAACACCCTCAGGAGTCTGAGATCGAGGCGGTGCGGTCGGGGGCTCCGGGACCGGACTGGGATGGTCATCTTCTTGCCCGGTCTTGTCCTGTTTCGCGATCAGAATCCGGGCCCACCCCATGGGAAGGTACTCCCTGTCATTCTTGACCCAGACTCTTCGGGATTTGGGTGCCGGGTCCGTCCCCCCGAGGTGACCGCACACATTGCGAATTTCCTGGCGAAGTTGCTCACTCCATAAGAGGTTGACCGTGGTGGACAGCATGCCCGAGCCGAACCCGATACGAAAAAGGGATTCTCCCGCCTTCTCGTACCACTGCTTGACAAGCCCTCCATCAGCGGTTCCCTTGTGTGTGAAGAACGCCTTTTCGTGAGCGATAAGGTCTTGGTTCATGGCGTCAGCCATGACCAGGATTTTTTTCGGACTCATCTTCTCTTGGTTCAACCTCGGGTTTGCCTTGACAAAAGTCCGCCACAAATCATGATCCCAGAGAATCTCGGTTTGAAACGTGCCGCGGATCACAGCTTCCAGCCACACGACCAGATCGCCCATGCCCTTTTTTGACTTACTCCAATAGTGCGTTCCATCCGCTTTCTTAGAAAGAAACCGGATGGGGATGACTTTGGTTTCCACCTTGGCGTTCATGGGGTAAGCATCGCGAACCTTGAGGCAGCGCAGGATGTCCCGGTTTTGCTCTTTCCCTCCACCCGGAAGCTGCCACGATTGAAGATGAGTCTTTTGCAGGGACTCTGAGAGAAATTTTTTGGCCCGTTCCTTATTCTTCTCGTTTTTTAAATTCTGGATCCAACCTCTCACCGTGTGTTCCCGAGGGTGCCCACTGCCGGTGGCCGCCTGGGCACGCTCCCGCTTCAGTAAGTGATAGAGAAAAGCTGTGCGCAGAACCCCTTTGATGGATGTTCCGGGAAGGTAGACCCTTCCGAAGCCGTCCCGCACAAAAGGCCGGAACTCCCCTATGTTTGAAGCCCCGCCTGGAACTGAATAGGAGGCCACCTGGGGCCCCACCTTTTTGAAATCCGTATCCCGAGCCTTTTCCTTGAGGAACCCCTGGAGCCCTTTTTTCCCGAGGTCCCCCGAAAAGGCGTGCTGGACGAAAATATCCATGAGGTTCCTCTGCATGAGGAAAGCGCCGAGTTTGGATTCGTCCACCACATGGACCTGCGCGCCGTCAAAGAGGTATTCCATGGGTAGGAGGACGCCGTCACGTGTCCCGATGTGAATCGGAGAAAGCACCGTGAAAAAGACGGTGAGTTTTTCCACCGATGTCCCCGCCGCAGAGAAGGGCGCCGTCTGACTGGCCATAAAAAGCCTCCTCACCTGACCTTTAGGGAAACCAAAACCCCAGACCGGAACGATAGACGCGATGCGCCAAACCCAGGGCAGGGCCGTGGTCCGGGGTCACGTCCACGAGCCGGCCGGATAGGGGTTCGGAGGATACCGACCCTTCTGTGAGGAATCGCACCCGTTTTCTTTTAAGTGTCGTCGCCAATCTACCGGAGACCACGAAGCCACGGCTTTCTTCCATGTCCCAGGCTTTGAGCACTTGGGGGAGCCTGACCAGTTCTTGGTGAGTGGGCGCGTACCGAGAAAGCAAAACACGATGGCTCCCCACGCCCTTGGCGAAAGGCCACACCTTGTCGAGTGGCGTCAAGCCGTCGAAACGAAAGATGCCCAATCCGTAGGTGCGTTCTCCGCCTAGGCCCATGTCCCCCAGGAGCCGAAAGGCCGCATCCAGCCGAGCTCTCCAGGATTCATCCTCACAGCGCACCAACCCGTAGAGCCCGGCGCCCGGGCGAAAGTGGACCTCACCGCACCACCAGATCGCGCTGTTTTGAGAGATGCGGTCCAACGCGACGCGGGGCCTCAAGAAAACGGCCCGCCACCCTTCCCCGGTTTCTTCGTTCCAGGGTTTGGCCAGCCGAGCGGCCCGGGTGCGCACGTCTTGGATCTCGTCTTCGCTCAAAGGGCGCTCGTCCAACCACCGCACCACATCCGAAGGGACCAAGTAACGGATCTTTTTCAGGTCCTTGCCGGCGGATTGGAGCACTCCCGGGTCCTTCACGCAGGGCATGGTCAAGGGGCGGGGCAGCGCATAGAGGCGTTTCCCTTCCGTGTCCGGCCCATCCGGCCCGTACGGGAAAAGGGAACTCAAAAGGAACGGTGGACTTTCCCCCCTCAAGGCCTCCACGACCTCTTCCGCCTCACCCATCAGCGAAAAGGCATTGATCAGCGCCGAAACCAGGGAATCCGACGGGAAAGATTCCTGGGTCTCTTCCAACCCAATGCCCTGTCGGCCGAAATGGGCCCCCGCAGGAAATTCCAGATGATAGAGATAGGTCTTCATCGATGCCTCGCCTTAAGCCCCTTTGGCGTCATGAAAGAACTGAACCAAATCGGGCAGGTTGCTCAGGTCCGACACGGTCTTGGTCTGGTTTTCTCTCCCTCGGTAGTGATCGATTTTTCGCGCTTCGATCTTGTCGAAGGCAAATTTCACATGGCCGTATCCCCGGGATCCATGGCCGCCGAGAGCGTCGTCTTGGAGAAGGGAGAGCGCCAGTTGGAGATTTTTGAGATCATCGGTCAGCGTCTCCAAATCTTCCACATCGTAGGTCATGGAAAAGTTGAATTTGGTGCCGCGGGGGACCCTTTCCAGGTTCCTGGGGTTGGCCGCCGAAGTCACCCGGTCGATGCCGTTTTCGAATTTCCACTCGGTGAACAGAAGCCCTGTGTCAATGGCTTCCAGCTCTTCTCGGCTCTCCCTGGTCAGGCGCATGTCCCGCACCTTGAGACGTGAAGGAAAGTTCCGGCCGTCCCCGGCTCCCGTGGCGCCGAAAAGACGGCAGACCGGGCAATGGAGCGCTCCTGGATATTCGAACGACGCCCTATAATTTTTGTTGTTATTTTTACCGGATTCCCAGTCGTTGCATTCGTGACGGCTGATCCCCGATCCGCCGTCCCGGTTGGGCAAAAGATCCGGATAGGCTTTTTCCAGAAGAGCCCGAAGCTTTCCTTTTAAGGAACTCCCGGGGACGTAAGGTTCCGACGAAATGGGGTCCCGCACCACAGGGCTGTCCAACGCGCCGATTTCCAGGTTTTCCTTGGACGACCCGATATGCAGACCGGTCAGGCATTCCATGACGCCTTCCAAAACGATTTTTCCCGCAAGTTTTCGATACGTCTTCGGTGCCATGGTCCTCCCCTCCTCTTAATCCTTTCCGCCATAAAAACGGTGATAGGCGATGATCCCTTCCATGAAGCGCAGGAATTTCATGAAATTCTCTCTATTTTGGGCGGCCGATTTCACGGCGGCATCCAAAAGCTCGGCCAACGGTTTGACATCGCCATGGCGGCCGGCGGCGTAAGCCAGTTTGGGCCGAAGCAGGACGATCTGATCTTTGACCTGATCAAACTGGTCGGTCCGATTCATTTCCGCTTCCACCTTTCGGGCTCCGTCCAGAAAGCGACGGATCTGGTTCATTTTGACCGTCTTGGAGATGTTGGACCCGACCTTGTCCGCAATTTCCACCAGGCGTTCCATGGTGACTTTCTTCAGGTCGCTCAACTCGGTCTTGTAGGCGCCGATGTCTGGAATGTTTTTGTGCTCTGTCATTGCTGGGATCCTCCTTCACGCATCATCATTAAAAGGATCAGGAGCGCCGCCTCTATATGGCGCCACCCTTGGGCCTTGCTGGAAAAGATGTAATGGCGGAGATCCGACCAGTGCTTTTCCAGGGAATCCGCCACCCGAGTTCTGCCGAACAAGTAGGCCAACTTCGGGAGGACCCAAACCCCATCTCGGCGTTGCCGCCTCACGAGCTGGAGCAACTTGTAATAAAACCCTTTGGCCGGCCCGCCGGAGCGGCTTTTGAGGCTCGAATTGTCCACCGTGACAAACGGTTCCAGAAGGCCCACGGCTTCCAAAACTTTGGCGATATCGGGCCGCTGGGTGTCGCTCCACGGGAAGGTTTGAGTGCCCAGCAGCGTAAAGGCGCGCCGCCCCGGAACAATCTTTTGGCCTTCGCGTCGATCGCCTTTTGCCCGATCTTCCGCGTCCCCTGCCGCATCGGCGAGGCGATACACGGGTTCGTGGGCGCTCCCCACAGCCATGCCGGCGGAAACCGTCAGGTACGGATTGGCCGTAAACGCGGCGAATGCGCTGTGGATGTCCAATGCGGCTTCCAAAACATCCAACCAATGACCGATGAGAAAGAGGTCATCCCCGCCGGAATAGACGACGGTGAGCAGTCTGGACCCGTCGGGCCGTCCCGCCAACCGTGTCCTTGGCGGGTAGGGGGGCACTCCACGGAGAACGCCGTTGAGGTGGAATTTGAAGAAAAGGCTGAGATGCCGAGACAGGGAAGCCGTCAGGGAAAAAGTCCTTTCGCCCTGTGGAAGGCCGAGGGAAAAGATGCGCCCGAGCCGGTCCACGTCCATGCGCAAAACCCCGATGCGGGGAATGCCGAAACCCTTTTTCGCCATGGATTCCAGGTCCCGGACGTCCTCTTCGGGGGGAAGATAGACGGCGGCGAAAAGCGCCCGACTGCCCTTGTGGGTATAGTGAGCCAGATCCCAATCGTTGATGTGAAAAACGGCTTCAGCATCCTCTGGCAGGGTGAAACCTTTCCGGTCGAAATCCGCCGTCGCCGGCTCATAATAGCGGTCCTCGATGCGCACGGAACGCTCTCGGGCCGCCTCCGACGGTGGTGTCGTCCATCGGTAGATGACGGGATACGGACCCTTACGGCAAGCCTGCTGGAGCCCATCGCCCAGAATGTATTGATCCCGACAGGGTTCACAGACAGGTACAGACGCCTCGCCGATCCACAGCTGTTCCAACGCACGGTCTTCACGGCCGCACACGTGGCATTTGTCCGTATAGCAGTCCGGGTGAGGCTCCTGAGGCTCCCCCAGAAGATCCCCAAGAAAGGCTTCCCCTTTTCTCTTTTTGGCTTCTTCCAGCTCCTGAGCCAGATGTTTCCACGTCCGGGTGACGTCTTTGAGGTCCGCTTTTCGAAAAGGCACCCAGCGTAAAAAGAGCTCCAGAGCGCCGTTGAAATTTTCGAAAAGGTATCGGTTCAAACGGCGCCCGACCTGCTCCAGCGTCTCTTCGGCCTGAGGAGTGTTTGGAGCGACGAGGTAAAAATGACCGCCGCCCGTAAAGATGACCTGACATCGAAAGAGCCCCAATCCTTCCAGCAGGGCGTCCACGGAATGCTCCAGAAACAGTTCGAGGAAAAAGGAACGCCCTTTGAGGGATTTCAAGGCGCCTTTGGACGAGATGGTGTAGAGGAAGCGTTGCACGCCTGAAAGATCCCCGCCGACGAGCAAAAACGGACACTCGGCATCCTCCGCCCATGTGGACGCGCCGGTCATTTCCTCTTTGAGCACACGCTGTTTCCATATGCCGGGGTATTTATGCTGATAGTATTCCGCCAGGCAGACGGCGAAAGCGGCCGTTGTTTTGAGGTGATCAAACAAGGAAACATCCGGGTGCTTCCGATAGGTTTCCGCGTCAGTCGAGGCCTTGATGCGAAGAGTGATGGAAGGGACGGCGCCGGTGTATTTTTCGAGGAGATGCAGCACGGCATCCACATTCTGGTGATTCCCGCGCGCTTTGAGGCGTAAAAAATCTTGATCGAAGCCTTCCCACAGCTTCCGGTATTTTTCCTTCGTATTCGTATTCGGGCTCTTCGTAGCCTTTGGGGGGTGCCAGCTCACGGTCCCGTTATGCGGCTCCGGGAGTTCCCAATAAGCCGGTGGAGGAAGGGTCTTGGGGGGGTCTTCATGGGGATTGCGCACCCGGGAAAACACGCAGGCCAACGACACTTGACGATGCCAGGAAGCGGAAATGTCTGTATTTCTGTCGAAAGTCGTCCGCCGCTCCGATGCCGAACAGTTGTCGGCCTCGTACAGGATGAGCAAATCGTTCACAGACCACACATCTTCGTCGGTGGCGTGGTGATTCTTGGCTCCCAAGGCCACGAGGCCTTCCCCGAAATGCCCCCAGAGCCACTCATAGCCGATCTGCCCGTGGGTCAGTCCTTTATCTTCGGGAAACTCGGCCCTCTGTTTAAATTTTCCCACATCGTGCAGAAGCCCCGCCAAACATAACGACAGCTTTTCTTCCCGGGAAAGCATAAATCAACCCCCCTCCTTGCTGGTGATCACCTCGTAGCGGCCGAGGCCGAAGCTGGTTGCTTTTCCCACGTTCACCCACCGGCCGGCGAGGAGGTATGGATGGAAGGGGCTGATGTCCCCTTCGTACATCACCTCACCCACGAGCCCCCCCAGGTGCATCTTTCGGCCCTGACGGTGGGAATACCGTTCCCAGTCGAACCATCGGGTGCGGTTTTCCCGGACCCGAACCGACTGCGCCTGTTCCATGAGCTCTCGATACGCCCATGGGGGGGCGCCATCCTTTTCGCCGTGAAAACGGTGGAGATTTTCCAAGCGGCGCAACAATGTGGCCAAGAACAAGGAAAAATCCGGCACCCGTACAGGCTCACCCTGGGAAACGAGCCTCAAGGGTGTGAGAAAACGAAGCACCCAGCCGTCCGCCCCTCCGGATTCGCCGTCGCTCGGCCCAAGGTCCTGCCCGTCCCCGAGGCACAGAGTCTTTTCGGGAAGGCGCAAAATTCCGTCTTTGTAAATCTCTTCCCAGGGTTCGCCCGCTTCGTCCAGGGACACCACCCGTTCCACATCAAAGGTGCCCCGTCCTTTGCCCACACCCATTTCCCCCATGCGCTGGGTGGCCAGCACAAGGTAAGGGGTCCATTGCATGGCCCGTCCAATGACAGTCATGTCGAAGGACCACAGGGCGCCGGGTTCCAGCCTGAGAGGTCCGTCCAGGGTGAGTTGGAGCACGAATGGGTGAGGGGCGTTGCGGTATCGGAGATCCTCGGGGGATTCGCCGGCCAGTGGGGTTTCAAAAAGGTACACGTAAAGGCACGAAAACCGCAGAAGGCACGTGTCGCAGGGGCGGCGACGGGCGGCGCAGCAGCTGTGTTTGAGCGCCATGCCCAGGGCGCCGCGGAGTGTGCTGCCTTTGTAGCTGGGCAGTTCCACAACCCTGCGGGCTCGAATTTCCGTGCGAAGACGAAGACATCGTAAGGAAGTCGTGGCCATCATGGTGTATTTCCCCCTCGTCACGGGATTTGACGGCCCCCGGATGGCATTTTACAAATGCGAGATTGTGAAAAATTTCTCCCAGAACGGCCCGGGTGTCAAGCGCGAACAACGCACCGCCTGCCCACCCACTCCACATGCGCTGTCTTTCGACAAAAAACATCTAGGCGGCGCGGTACGCCCCAGGCCTTTCTGACAGTTGTTCACCTCGCAGGCGTATCGATTCGGGGATCTGAAGGCCGGCCGACGTCCCTGCGCGCACCCAGGTCCCCTGTGTCTGGCCTGATAGGGGTAGGAAGGACACGTTACCGAGCCCCTCCCCCCTCCGAACCGTACGTGCGGATCTCCCGCATACGGCTCTCCGGTCGGTGGTTTTACCTCAACGAGGACTGGAGCATTGCGCGATGGGCTGCACCGAGACTATACAACCCCTGGCGTTCAAAGTAGGCATTGGGCCAGCGATTATGATCTCGGCCTCGGCTGATCCCCTTTCGACCGCTACGCGTGCGCAGTAGGCTACGCAGGCGTCGACGAACCCATGAATCGATCCTTTTGAACGTGGTCTTGGGGCTGTGTTTGAAATAGCCCATCCATCCCTTAAGAATGCGATTCACCTCCGTGATGATGCTTTGGAGGCTTTTGCCGTTCGTCCGTCGTGTCCTGAGCCGGATGGCGTCTTTGAGTTTCTTCAGGCTCTTCTTCCGCGGCCAATGTCTTGTCCGCGTGAAGTGATAGCCCAGAAAGTCAAACCCGCTTCCTGGCTCCTCAAGATCCACGACGTGGGTCTTGTCCGGATGAAGCCTCAACCCTCGTTGGTCCACCTCTTGGCGCACAAGCTCCAAGGCTTGTTCGGCTTCCTCACGGCTTTGACACAACACCACAAAGTCATCCGCATAGCGGATCATCAGGTGCCCTGCCTTGGCCATGGCATGGTCCAGTGGGTTCAGGTAGAGGTTGGCTCGCAGGGGGCTGATCACCGCTCCCTGAGGAGTCCCTGCTTCCGGCCTCCAGGTCTCCATTCCTTCCAGGACGTCTTGGTGGAGAAACGCTTCGATCAGTGATAGTACCCGCCCGTCTGCAATCGATGCCTTCACATCGGCCATCAATCTCTGGGGGTCGATGTTGTCGAAGTAGGACCGTATGTCCGCGTCCACCACATAGCGGTATCCACCCTTGATGGCTTGGTCGACCTGCCTCAGGGCATCCTTGCATCCCCTCTGTGGTCGAAACCCGTAACCGCCCTCTGCAAATCTCGCTTCCAAGATCGGCTCGATGCCTAACTTTAGGGCACTTTGCACCACCCGGTCCCTCACACACGGGATCCCTAGGGGTCGTTTCTCTCGACTTCCCGGTTTGTCAATGGAGACCCGTCGGATCGGCCTCGGCCGATAACGGCCTTGGCGCAGTTCCTCTTCCAGCCTGCTCAGTTCTTCATCCTTGTGGGCCTCAAAGTCCTTGATCCCTTGATGGTCTGTTCCCGCACTTCCTTTGTTGGCCCTCACCTGCTTCCAGGCGGCCTCAAGCGTCGCGCGTCGACACACCTTGTCGATCAAACTGAACCACTTGCCTCCTTTGACCCCTTTCTCAAGGGCCTCCAGCATGCGATCGGTCCATATGGTCCGTTCCACCCAGCCCCATCGGCTTGCGGCTTCTCCTACTTGTCTAGCCCCTGGCACGTGCGCAGGTTTTCTTTCGTCCATCTTAGACCTCTCGCATCCACCTTCCTGCTCCCCTTCGCTCCACAGCCGTTACGCTGCTTCATCGCTCCTATGAGAGCTCTGACTCCTGTCCGGCCGGCTCTTCGTGCTCCTCTAGGACCACTCCGCGCCGTTCTCGCCCGAACAGGTCTCCCTGGTTCACACGATGCCACCTTCCACTCATTCCGCCGCCAACCACCCCACGCCCCCTGCCATCGCTTCATGCTGCCCGCCCAGCGTAGCAGGCTCCCTCGGCTCCACCTGCCGGCTCCAGGTTGAAGTTTGTGTTCTCTGTTTCTCGCCCTTTCGTCTGCGAGTGCCACAGTATCTCAACCATACCTTGCCGTGTGCCCTCGGTCTGGACTTCGTCCTTCCCTAGAAGACTCATCGGGTCGTAAGGCCGAATCGCGTTCGTCATCCTGCGGACTAAGTGTTCGTCTCCGATTGCTTCCCACCCCGCCTCACGGCGACGCAGTGACCTTCGACTTCCGGGGACGGGCATCCCCCGGGAGAGGACTTCCACCTCTCTGATTGCACCTGCTTCCAGGCGCACTAGGGGCAGGCCCCCGTGCCTGCCCGCAATCGGCCCCCGGGTGGGCCTTGTCGGGGCAAACCTTTGTCCCTGCCCGGACGTTCCTTTGTCCCTGCCCGGATGTTCCCCCGTCCCTGCCCGCGGGTTCTCCCTGTGCCTGGCCGGTCGGCCTGTCCGGGGGGCTATCCTGACGGGCGGCCACGGGGGGCCGCCCCTACATCATCATCGGGGCGCGTCGGGTCCCACGGGGTATTCCCGCACACGAACACCCCGACGGATGACTTCCATCCGTCGGGCCAGGGTCCCGTGCCTGCCCGCGATTCGCCCCCGGGCGGGCGTTGTCGTGGCAAACCTTTGCGCCTGCCCGCACCCTGTCCTCACCCTCGGTCCACGGCGTGGGTGTGGTCCCCTCCAAAGACACGGTGCGAGTCTCTCCTGCCCTTCTTTGAATGACCCCTCCCGATGAATTTCGTTTCGACCACGCCGGATCCCTTTTGCAAAAACGGGCGGCAAGGCCGTTCAATTCTGGAGAATGAGCGCACAACTTTTTGACGCCTTTGGACAGGAGACACCACCATGACCGAACGGACCCTCACCCCTGTGGCCCTCACAGGCCCGGAACCGCGCGCCGAGGCCCAAACACCCCCTCACGGGCAGCCCGACAAGGATGCCGCTTTTCTGGACCACTTGGCGGCTCAGGAAAAGAGCCCCCAACAACTGATCAGGGCATTCGGCCGGTTGTGGGGTGAACTGGAAGCCCTGCGTGCAGAAGCCAGGTGGCAGGAGATCCTGGACTTGATTCATCCGGCCGAGGAGCGTTTTCCCGAGCTGGTGGAAGCGGGTTTCGGCCCGAGCCTCTGGGGCGAGGCGGTCTTCGCTCTCGGCCAACTGGGGAAACACGATGCCGCATTGGAACTGGCCCGCCGCTGTGTGCAGGAGTGCCCCGACGATTATCAGGCTCATGCCCGGCTTGCCTATGTGGCCTACAACAGCCTTTATGCGGCGAAGAACAGGGAAATCCTTCTCCATCCCGAAGAGCGGAAGGCCCGCATCGAGCTCGCCCATAAGCATTTGGCCAAGGCCCAAGAACTGCGGCCCGACAATGTCACCCAGTTTTACCGGCAAGGCATGCTCTACAAAGCCATCCAGAACAAGCCGGATCGGGCTCTGCCTCTGTTTCGCACTGCCGTGGCCAACTGGGATGCGTTGGATGAAGATCAGAAAAAAAGCCGGCATCAAGAGCGAAAAAATGTCATCAAAGCCCTCTACCAATGCGCCTCGTGCCTCCTGGAGTCGGGCAACGCCAAAGCGGCCCTGGCGGCTCTCAACCGCTGTATCGAAGAGGACAGCGCCTCCCAGCACCTTTCCCTGGTGCATAAGTATTTCGCCCTGGGCAAGGTCCACCACGCGTTGGGAAACTTCAAGGACGCCGAAAAAGCGCTCGACTTCGCGTGCACCCAGGCGGACCCTGGAGACCACGACTATGTTTTTGAACTCCGCGCTCGCGTGGCTTTAGCCCAAGGGCGATGTGACGAAGCCGAAAAGACCCTGGGCAGGATTCCCCCTCATCGGCGCCGTCCTTACGTCTTGTGGACTGAGGCGGATGTGATGGCGGCTCAAGGTCGTTTGGAGCACGCCAAAGGGGTGCTCTTGCGCGCGGCGGACAAGGATCGACGCGGGCGTCACAAGGCCCTGGTGCGTTTGGCAAAGATCGCCTTCCGTGAACAGGCTTTGGAAAAATGCCTGCAATGGGCCCGAAAAGCCGACGAGTTTTGTCGCTCGACCTACCAGAACCCCCATGACGAGGCCATGTTTTGGCAAGCGGCCGCGCTGTACCGTTTGGGTCGCTACGCGGAAGCTTGGCAGGTGGCCTGTGAAT